>NZ_CP195100.1:4800000-7031387 GCF_051175315.1 Tundrisphaera macrotermitis | reverse complement strand
CGCCACCCCCGCCCGTCATGCGGCCCGAATCGTCGGAACGGTCCGGCCGTGAGGGTTGCGTCGATGGGTCCGATGGCGGACCCGGGGGCAAAGTCAAGGGTGGTTCTCGGCGGCCAGGGAGTTATGCGCCCCGATTGGCCGGCTGTCAAACGTCAAGTGGGCGCCGCGACGAAGTTTGCGAAAGATTCAAGGCGCGTCGGGGCGCCGACTTCGGGCGATCCGAGGCGGCCGGGGCCGGGCCCGGCCGCCTCGTCGGGGGATGGTTCAGTAGGCGTCGGAGCTGATGACCTCGCCGCCCTTGGACGTGGAGAGGGCCGCCCAGGTGTAGAGATTGACCGTGTTCTTGACGAACCGGACGCTGGCGTCGCCCATCGCCACGTTGACCCCGCCCGGGTGCCGGCCGCGGGCCGCGTGGACGTAGTTGAGGCCCGTGGCCGGGGCGGTCGCCGTCGAGGTGGAGGTGATGCAGGGGGGATTGTCCGGCACGACCGACTTGTCCAGGCAATAGCCGGCCTGCATCAGGTCGGGCTGGCTGGTGTTGGGGGGCACGGAGCCCTGGAACACGGCGGCCTCCCACCAGTGGGTGAAGCCGCGGAGGTCGTACTTGCCGAGCCCCTTCTGGTCCTGGCCCTGGATGGTCTCGGCGAAGAACATGGTGTTGCTCTGGCCGTCGCGGATGTCGCCCAGGCGGACCGCGCCGATCAGGATGTCGGTGAACGGCGCCCCGCCGTAGATGAAGGTGTTGTAGACCTGGGCCGGGGCCGTGCTGGTGGTCCCGGAGACGGTGTTGATGGCGGTATTGCCGTAATTGGCGGAGTAATTGAATGAGAGCGTGTTATGCGTCCCGTAACCTTCGCTCATCGAATCGCTGGGGCAGGTGTAGGTCGCGATCCGGGCGGACGTCACGGTCGTGTTGGCCACGCCGGCGTAGCGGAGCGCCGTGAGCCCGCCGTCCGCGTAATGGCCCGAGTTGTTCCAGGCGTTGTAGAGCGAGGCCTGTTCCATGTAAGGCAGGATGAAGACGTTCCAGGTGCCCCACACCTGGTACTTGACGCCCGGGGGCAGCGACCCGTTGGTGCTCTCGTAGTTGGCGACGGCCAGGCCGAGCTGCTTCAGGTTGTTGGTGCACTGCGAGCGGCGAGCGGCCTCGCGGGCGGCCTGGACGGCCGGCAGCAGCAGCGCGATCAGCACCGCGATGATCGCGATGACGACCAGCAATTCGATCAGCGTGAAGCCCGAGCGTTTGCGATGAATCATGGCCTACCTTTCGAGGAAGAATGGATGGATTTCACCGAAGCGACGGTCCCGCCACGCCCGGCCGATGGGCGACCACGGGCGCGGATTTCGGAAGTCCGGGAAGGCGCGGGCCGGCACTCCGCGGCGGCCCCCCGGGGACCCGCCATCTACTTCGACTTGAGGTCGAAGTCGAATTGATTGGCCTGCCCGGCCTGGACCTTGGCGACCAGGTCGGACTGGGCGTTGTACTTGGGCGGGAGGAGTTCCTTGGGGACCTCGGCCGCGACGATCGGCCCGGGGCTGTCCGCCGGGGCGGCTTGCGAGGCCCCGCCGTCCTTGACGCTGTTGATCGTGACCCGGTACTGGCCCGGGACCAGGCCCTGCGCCCGGGGGACCGAGTACGAGCCGGCCTCGATGGTCGCGCCGCCGGCAATGCCTTCGTTCCGGCTGGCCGGGAGGAACTGGATCACGCCCTGGGCGAGGGGCTGGCCGTCCAGGGTGACTTTCCCGGAGATCGCCTCTCGGGGCAGGTCATCCGATCCGGCCATGCCGCAGCCGGACGAGGCGACGGCCAGGAGCGACGCGCACGCCAGGGGCGCCCACGAAGACGGTCGGGAGAGTTTCATCATCAGTCGAAGAACCCTGGGAAAGATCGGGAGGGGATGATGGGAGGGCAGGATCACGGTCGGCGGATGATTGCGAATCCGTCATCCCCGGGGAGGAATCGCGGGGCCCAGCCTGTGGCATGCGATCCCGGCGTCAGAAACCGGGATCCATAGTTTTATAAACCTGGGAAGGGGCGGACGCAAGGGAGAGGCGGCGGGATTCCGGGCGGATCCGATTCCGAAAGAAATTTTGATGGTCGAATGTGCTGATGAAAAACCGGGCGGGGTCCGCCGGCGCCCGCGGTGCGGGGGCCGGCGGCCGGGGCCGGGGATCAGGCGCGCACGGTGGCCGCGGCCTTCACGCCGGGCATCTCGTCGGCGATCCAGGCGCGGGCCTTCTCGTGGTGCTCGTCGGTGACGTAGGACGAGACCGTCGTGAACGCGGCCGCCAGGACGCCGGCATCGTCGCCCAGCCCGACCATCGGGAGGAAGTCGGGGATCGCGTCCAGCGGCAGGATGAAGTAGGCCAATGCCGCGGCCACGACGCCCTTGACC
Source organism: Tundrisphaera macrotermitis (assembly GCF_051175315.1). Classification (NCBI taxonomy): domain Bacteria; kingdom Pseudomonadati; phylum Planctomycetota; class Planctomycetia; order Isosphaerales; family Isosphaeraceae; genus Tundrisphaera; species Tundrisphaera macrotermitis. Next base: position 7,028,991 of record NZ_CP195100.1, on the reverse strand, counting down.
CAGGCGGGCGTGGCGGGGTCGAGCATGCAGAAGTACATCGCCACGACCTGCTTCGCCCCGGGGATCTGGCCCAGGTGCCGCTTGGCCTTGGCCGCGAACCCGGCGCGGGCCGCCGCCTCGGCGCGGCCGGGGTCGCTCCCGATGTAGACGCCGGGGTCGATGCCGGCCTTGGCCCACCAGTTCTTCGCGGTCGACTTGATGTTCATGGACGCCCCCTTCCGGACCGAATTCCTGCCCCCAGATACTTCGCCGGGCGGGCGGGAATGTTCGCCCGATCACCCGAGACTCCCCGAACGCGGTTGACGCCGCGGCGGTCCGGGATCAGGATTGACGTGGCCACGATTGACGCGGATCCCCGGCGATGATTCCTCCCGAGGTGGCGATGGCGATCCGGTTCCGATGCGATGGGTGCGGCAGGCCGTTCGAGGTGCGGGACGATCTCGCCGGCCAGACCGCCCTGTGCAAGCAGTGCGGCGGCCGGATCCAGATCCCCGACCCGCCCGGCGAGGTCGTGTTCCCGGACGACCTCCGGGCCGACGGCCCGCCGGACGGGCCCGCCCGCGGCAAGGGCGGCTGGGCGGCCCGGCCGGCCGCCGCGGCCGACCCGGAAGGGCTGTTCGGCGGCCCGATCGACCCGAAGCCCGGCCCGCCCGCCCGGTCGTCCTCCGCCGAGAGCGGCCTGAAGGGCGTGCTCGGCGTGCTCCTGGTGATCGGCCTGATCGGCCTGAAGGTCTACTCCCGGAACCACCAGTTCGGCCGGGCGAGGAACGCCCAGCAGGCCAACGCCCGGCCCAACTTCGCGCCGATGGACGCCCCCCCGCCCCTGCTGGACGGGCGGATCGCCCTGCCGAGCTTCCCGGATCCGGGCCCGCCCCGCGAGATCGAGCCGGGGGTGATGGTCCGCGAGGTGCGGTTCGTCGACCCCATCGACGCGCCCGGCCATTCCGGCCGGCTCTGGGTCTACACGCCCGCCGGGGATCACCCCCCGCGGTCGCTGCCCTGCGTCCTGATCGCGCCGGCCGGCAGCGACCTGATCACCGGCATGGCCCAGGCCGAGGGCGACCGGCCCGAGCACCTGCCCTACGCCCGCGCCGGGTTCGCCGTGGTGGCCTACGAGCTGGACGGCTCGGTCGCCGACCCCCAGGAGGCCGACGGCCGGGAGATGCTGCGGGCGGCCCGCCGGTTCCTCCGGGCCCGCGCCGGGCTGGTCAACGCCCACATCGCGCTGGAGTATGCCCTGGCTAGGCTCCCGGAGGTCGACCCCGGCCGGATCGCCGCGGCCGGCCACAGCTCGGCCGGGACGATGGCCCTCCTGTTCGCCGAGAACGAGCCCCGGATCCGGGCCTGCGTCGCCTACGCCCCGGCGACGGACCTGCCCCGGAGGTTCGGGAACCAGGGCGTCGCGATCCTGCGGCAGAGGGGACTGGGCCCGCTGATCGAGCGGTTCTCCCCCTCCTCCGGGATCGCGGGGCTGTCCTGCCCGCTGTTCCTGTTCCACGCGCAGGACGACCGCAACGTGCCGGTCGACCAGAGCGAGCGGTTCGCGGAGGAGGCCCGGGACGCCGGCAAGGCGGTCACGCTGGAGGTCGTGCCGGGCGGCGACCACTACGATTCGATGATCCGCGACGGCATCCCGCGCGGCATCGAGTGGCTCGGGAAGACGCTCAACCCCGGCCCGGAGGCGAACCCGCCCGGGCCGGGCTGAGCCGGGGGTCAGACCTTGGGCCGGCCCTGGTTGTGGAAGGCGATGGCGTCGGCGGTCCGGGCGAAGATGTCGTCGACCTGGTCGGGGGTCTCGAAGCCGATCACGAAGGCGTCCACAGTGCCCAGGCCCAGGACGTAGCGGAGCGACGCGTCGCGGCGGGCGGGCTCCTTGAACGCCCCTTCGGCCAGGATCTTCATGCCGACCACGCCCTTGCCGGCGGCGTGCATCTCTTCCAGCTGCGAGGAGACCTCGTCGGGCTTGCGGTCGTCCATGATCAGCCCCTCGGGGTTGATCCGGGCGAGGTCGATCTCGACGAAGTCGTCCTTGGCCGAGGTGCGGAGCGGGTCCATGCCGTGGCAGCTCGTGCCGTGGGCCCGGATCAGGCCCTTGCCCTTGGCCTCGCGCAGGTAGTCCATCGAACCGGTGTGGTCGGCGGGCCATCCCTTCTTCTGCATGCAGTGGAGCAGGACGATGTCGATCATCTCGACGCCCAGCTCCATGCAGTAGCGCTCCAGGTGGCTCTTGCAGTCGGCGAACTTGGTGGCGTGGGTCTTGGTCTGGATCACGTACCGGTCGCGCGGGACGCCCTCCAGGGCCTTGCGCAGGTAGACGTGCGAGCCGTACTGGTCGGCCACGTCGAACAGGGTCACGCCCCGATCCATCGCGTGTCGGACCAGCCTGGTGAACTCCTTGACGCCGAGCTTGGTCTGGTTGCTGGCCTGGCCCGACCCGTGGCTGCCGGTGCCCATGCCGATCAGCGAGACCTGGATGCCGGACTTGCCCAGCGTGACCTTGTCGGTCGGGGCCTTGGGCAGGGCGTTGAGCGGGGCGCGGGCGGACGAGGCGGAAGCGATCCCCGGCGCGGCGGCCAGGGCGGCGGTCGCGGCGAGGAAGTCGCGGCGGTTCACGGGCGGCGTCATGGCGGAATGCCTCCGGGGGGCTCGGCGTGGGCGGATCGGGTTCGACGAGGGGTTCGGCCCCGATTCTAACCCATCGGGGCCTTGTGCTACCATAAGCGTCGGGCCGGATGATCGATGACGCGAAGGGTCGGGAGGGCGGGCCGTTGTTCACGGGATTGGTCGAGGCGTTGGGCCGGGTGGATCGGGTCGTCGAGGAAGGCCCCGGGCGGCGGTTCACCCTGCGGTGGCCGGGCCTGAGCGACGGCCCCTTCGTGATGGGCGAGAGCATCGCGGTCAACGGCTGCTGCCTGACGGTGATCGCCTTCGACGGCGAGACCTTCGACGTGGAGGCCGGGCCGGAGACCCTGCTCCGCACCAACCTCGGCCGCAAGGCCGCCGGCGACCCGGTGAACCTGGAGCGATCGCTCCGCGTCGGCGACCGCCTCGGCGGCCACTTCGTCCAGGGGCACGTCGACGCCACGGCCACGCTCCGCGAACGACGCCCGGAGGGCACCTGGGACTTCCTCGCCTTCGACGTCGACCCCGCCTGGGCGCCCCTGATGGTCCCCAAGGGCTCGATCGCCGTGGACGGCGTCAGCCTCACCCTGGTCGACGTCGCCCCCGGCTCGTTCTCTTTGATGCTGATCCCCCACACCCTCGCGGCCACGACCCTGGGCACCCTCCGCCCCGGAGACCTCGTCAACATCGAGGCCGACATGCTCGCCAAGCACGTCGCCGCCCTGCTGGATGCCCGGAAGTCTTGACTGGCCGAACCATCAGGAGAAGCTCATGCAGGTCCCCATCCCGGCCGAGTTCGAGCGATTCATCGATGAGCAGGTCGAAAGCGGCCTGTTCACCTCCGCCGCCGATGTCGTCCGCGAGGGCCTCCGGCTGCTCAGGGATCGGGACGAGCAGGATCGGCTCGCCCAGGAGGAGTTGAGGGTGGAGATCCGACTCGGCCTGGATGAGGCCGATCGGGGGATCCTCGCCCCGCTCAATTCATCGACCCTCGGATCGATCATCGCCGAGGCACGCCGCGAATTGGCCCAGGAGCGGGGCCACTCGGTCCCATGAATGAGCCCAGGCTGACCGCGTTGGCCCGATCGGACCTGAAACGCATCTGGAAGGATCTGGCGAGGAAGGGGGACGAGGCCGTCGCGAATCGATGGACCGCCGAGATCCTGCTCCGCTGCTTCGATCATGCCCGGTTCCCCGAAACCGGCCAACTCCGGGAGGAATTCGCCCCCGGCTTGCGGAGCTTCCCGGTGGCGCCATACGTCGCCTTCTTTCGACCCGAGGAGGATTCGATCCAGGTGATTCGAATCCTGGATGGTCGAAGGAACTTGGATCGCTTGATGAAGCGTAAGGGGGCCGGCTGATGGGTCTTCCGGCGGCGGGGCTCCACCTTCCGGGAGATCGACGCCACGGGCTGTTCTGGGGCCTCCGGTGTCGTAGGATCAATGGGCCCGGCCGATGTGGTCGCGGCGAGATCGAGCGCTCAGACCGAGGAAACGGCCCATGAGTATCGAAACCGGACAACCGCCCATCCTGGGCCTGCGTCATGGGATGGACGCGCTGCGGGGCAACTGGTACTGGCTCGTGATCCTCGGGATCGCCCTGGTCGTGATGGGCACCGTCGCGCTGGGGTCGGTCGTGGTCGCCTCGCTGGCGACGGCGGTGGTGATCGGCTCGGTCCTGCTGGTGAGCGGGTTCGCCGAGGCGATCGCGGCGATCTGGAGCCGCGAATGGAGCGGGTTCTTCCTCCACCTGCTCTCGGGGATCCTCTCGATCGTCGTGGGCGGGCTGTTCCTCCGGTCGCCGGTCGGCGCCCTGCTGTCGCTGACGCTCCTGCTGGCCGCCGCCCTGATGGTCAGCGGGCTGTTCAAGATCGTCGCGGCGCTGAGCTATCGGTTCCCGACCTGGGGCTGGACGCTGGCGGGCGGCGTGCTCGACCTGATCCTCGCCGGGCTGATCCTCCAGGAATGGCCGTCGTCGGCCTTCTGGGTGATCGGCATGTTCGTCGGGATCAGCCTGATCTTCCGCGGGTTCAACTGGATCGGGCTCGGATTCGCCCTGAAATCCCTGCCGCGGATCGGCACCCTTTGAAATGTCCCGATGACGCAGCGACCCGCGTGACGGGGGCAATGCCCCATCGCGCGGGCCGCCGCGTCGTCCCGCGTCAGTCCTTGGGCTTGCAGCTCCCCTTGGTGCCGGGCTTCTTGCCTGGGGTGGGCTCGTAGCCCTTCCAGCAGCGGGTGTCCTTCTTCTTGCTGCTCGACGCCTTGGACTTCTTGGTGGCGGCCATGACGGTTCCCTTTCGCGACGATCGGCGCGGCGGGCGGGGCCGGGCCGGATGGGGGAGGGATCATCGCAACGGGCGTGCCGACTCCGCCGGGATGTGGGCCGGGGGCGGTCGCGGTTATACTGGTGGTCCGGCCCGGGTGGGCCGGGTGCCGGATCCCGACGAGACGAGACGTTCGCATGCAGTCCCCGCGTCAGACGCAGACCTACCTCCGGAACCTGTTCGCCCGCCACGGGATCGCCCCCCGGCACCGGTACGGGCAGAACTTCCTGGTCGACCTCAACATCCACGACCTGATCGTGAAGTCCGCCGAGGTCGGCCCGGGGGACGTGGTGCTGGAGGTCGGCCCGGGCGCCGGGGCGCTCACGACGCAGATGGCCGCCACCGGCGCGGCGGTCGTGGCCGTGGACATCGACCCGGGCATGGCCATGCTGACCACCGAGGCCACGGTCATCTATCCCAACGTCCGGGTGCTCCACGTCGACGCCCTGAAGGGCAAGAACAAGCTCAACCCGAAGGTCCTGGATAACATCAAGGCGGGCCTGGCCGTGGCGCCCGACCGCCGGTTCAAGCTGGTGGCGAACCTCCCCTACAACGCGGCCACGCCGATCATCGGCAACCTGCTGGTCCACCCCGAGATCCGCATCGAGCGGATGGTCGTGACGATCCAGCTGGAACTGGCCCAGAGGATGCTCGCCCCGCCCGACTCCGATGACTACGGGGCGCTATCGGTGCTGGTCCAGGCGTTGTCCGACGCCTCGCTGGTCCGCACCCTGCCGCCCAGCGTCTTCTGGCCCCGACCCAGCGTCGATTCGGCCGTCCTCATGATCGTGCCGAACGAAGCCAAAAGGGCCGAGGTCGGCGACGTCGCCTGGTTCCACACGGTCGTCCGCACGATCTTCCTCCACCGCCGCAAGAACCTCCGCCGCGTCCTGTACAGCCACTGGCGCGACCGCTGGACCAAGGAGGAAGTCGACACCATCCTCGAAGGGATCGGCCTCACCGGCCTCGTCCGCGCCGAGGCCATGACCGTGGACCAGCACATCACCCTCGCCAAGGCCCTCCGCGCCCGCATCGGCCCCGACGCCCCGACCGACGATGAGGACGAAGGGGAGGACGAGGACGGCGAAGAAGAATCCGAGGACGCCGACGAGGACGACGCCGACGAGGAATGACCATGAAGGCCGTCCGACTTTCGGTCAAGGAGATGATGATCGCGGTCGGCCTGATCGGCATCCTGATGGGCGCCTTCCGTATCCACCTGTCGATCGGTAGCTTCCTGGCTGGTGTGGTGGCGTTGGCGACGATCCGAGCACGGGGCAAGTTCGCTCAACACCAATCGGAAGGCCGGCTGGTCCAGGAGCGGGAGAGATTGATATGCTTCGCCAAATCGGTGGGCGTTGCGACATTGCTGCTGGCCGTGTCCTCCCTGCCGGCGGTCGTGCTCATGAATGACTACGCCATGTACGTTCCCGCCCCTCGTATCTTCTATCTTCCAATTCGTACGCATGCCTGGCGGATCCATTACATGACCTCGGATTTGATCGTCCTTTTCGCCCTGTCGGGTGCACCGATCTCGGCGATATTGCGTCGGTGGATCTGGTGAGTCAGGTCGACTCTTCGGTCGGGACAACAGGATGATGCGACGACGATTCTCCACTGCTCGCCTCGCGAGCCAGGGCCATGCGATGACCAATCTGATCCGGCGGGCGTCCTTGCTGATCATCCCGGCGATTGCCGCCCTGGTTTCGCATCCGGCATCAGCCGCCGAGGCTCCGCCCAACGTGGTGGTGATCTTCTGCGACGACTTGGGCTATGCCGACGTCGGGTGCTATGGGGCGAAGGGGTATGCGACGCCGAACATCGATCGGCTGGCGCGCGAGGGGGTGAAGTTCACGGATTTTTATGTCTCCTCGCCGGTCTGCTCGGCGTCGCGGTCGGCGCTGCTGACCGGGTGCTATCACGAGCGGGTGGGCATCCGGGGGGCGCTCGGGCCCAAGAGCCCGCTCGGGCTCGGGCACGAGGAGACGACGCTCGCCGAGATGCTCAAATCCAAGGGGTACGCGACCGGTATGGCCGGCAAGTGGCACCTGGGGGCGCGGCCGTCGCAGAGGCCGACCAAGCACGGGTTCGACTCGTTCCTGGGCATCCCCTATTCCAACGACATGTGGCCCCACCACCCCGAACGGCCCAAGGACTTTCCGGCCCTGCCGCTCTACGACGGCGACAAGACCGCGATCGCCGACGTGACCGCCGACGACCAGCCGAGCTTCACCGGCCGGTTCGCCGACCGCGCCGCGAGCTTCATCCGCGAGAACCGCGACCGCCCGTTCTTCTTCTACCTCGCCCCGGACATGCCCCACGTCCCCCTGTTCGCCTCGGCCAAATACAAGGGCACCACCGAGCGCGGGCTGTTCGGCGACGTGATCGCCGAGATCGACGGCGCGGTGGGCACGGTCCTCCGGGCCCTGGAAGAAACGGGCGTCGATAAGAACACGCTGGTCATCTTCACCTCGGACAACGGACCGTGGCTGAGCTACGGCGACCACGCCGGCTCGGCCGCCCCGTTGCGCGAGGGGAAGGGGACGTGCTTCGAGGGGGGCATCCGCGAGCCGTTCCTGGCCCGCTGGCCGGGCCGGATCCCGGCCGGCACCGTCCGCCGCGAGCCGGCCGCCACGATCGACATCCTCCCGACCCTCGCCGCCCTGGCCGGCGCCGACCTGCCCAAGCGGCCGATCGACGGCAAGGACATCCGGCCCCTCCTGTTCGGCGAGCCCGACGCCAGGGCCCCGCACGAGGCCCTGTTCTTCCACTACGGCCCGGGCCAGCTCCACGCCATGCGGTCGGGCCGCTGGAAGCTCCAGTTCCCCCACACCGCGCGGAGCATGGTCGGCCAAACCCCGGGCAAGGGGGGCGTCCCGGGCAAGTATCGCGACCTCGAAGTCGGCCTGGAACTCTACGACCTCGACGCCGACCCCGGCGAGACCACCAACGTCGCCGCCCAGCATCCCGACGTCGTCAAGCAACTCCAAACCCTGGCCGACGCCCATCGCGCCGAGCTGGGCGACACCCTCACCAGCAAGCGGCCCGGCTCCGCCGTCCGCCCCGCCGACCAGGCCCAGGACTGATCGACCCCGGAGCCCGACCCGATGAAGTCGCACACCGAGTACCTGACCTTCACCGTCCCCGCCCGGATGGACTTCCTCAACATCACCCCCCGCCTGGAGGACATCGTCCGCCAGAGCGGGGTCCGGGAAGGGCTCCTGCTCTGCAACGCCATGCACATCACGGCATCCGTCTTCATCAATGACGACGAGCCCGGCCTCCACGCCGACTACAAGGCCTGGCTCGAAAACCTCGCCCCGTTCGACGCCTCGCCCCAGCGCTACCGCCACAACCGCACCGGCGAGGACAACGCCGACGCCCACATGAAGCGCCAGGTCATGGGCCGCGAGGTCGTCATCGCCATCACCAACGGCCGCCTCGACTTCGGCCCCTGGGAGCAGGTCTTCTACGGCGAGTTCGACGGCAACCGCCCCAAGAAGGTGCTGGTCAAGGTCATCGGGGAGTAATGCCCCCGTCCGTAAGGGCTTTCATGAAATACTCGATGTCGACCAAATTCTGGCACGACGAGGACGACGCCGGCCTGCTTTCGCGACTTGAGCGGCTGTTCGAGATGGAGTTTTTCCAGGGCACCGTGCTGAGGCCAAGATCAGATCGCCTTCCTCCGACTCGGGCCAACTTGCATCGCGTCCTGCAGCCCGATCGCCATCAAACTTCGGATGTACGCTTCGTCGTCGATCGAGGGAAGAAGTCGTTGCGGGGAGAGTTGAGCATCATTCGGAACAGCGAATGGACTGCATCACGCTTCACATCCTCCCTGGGTTTGGACTTCTCGCTGTCCGAGTGCTACAAGGGCGGCCCCTTTCATGGCGTGGATGAGATCCGGGACCTCTTGCTCGCCTGCGTGCAGGTCGGTCCATCGGCGATGGGATTTGTGAAGTGCGAGGATGAGAGTTCCGAGCAGCATTCGGCGAATTTCGAGCGGTTCCGCAACCTCGACAGCATGGCGGTCCCGGTGACCATCGAGTGGGTTACGGTACTCCACAAGGATGTCGTCGCCGCCATGGAAGTCGACCTGATGAATGCCGCCGCCGCTGCCGGTGCCCGCGCCGGGCGGCAAGGCGACTACTGGTGGATCATCCTGACCGAAGAGCCATTCAGTTTCATGAAGGCCGCCCATGAGCAGAAATACCGGGCCATGAGGGAGGCCGTGGGCCTTGATGACATCCATGCAAAGTTCCCACGGCGATAACCATGCCTCGCTTTGAGTTGATGCTCGCACTGGAAGGACTGCGGCAACTTGATGCCTGCCGCGGGGCCGCCACTTCTCGCCCGTGCGGGCGCGAAGAACGAGGGGTTCGGTCTGTTGCAAACCTTCGGCCCCTGGGAGCAGGTCTTCTACGGCGAGTTCGACGGCAACCGCCCCAAGAAGGTGCTGGTCAAGGTTATCGGGGAGTGAGCTGACAGGCCTCGTGGTTTGCAAGCGAACCGGGATCCCGACCCCGGGCTTCGGCGGTCCGAAGCTCCGGTAGAGGCGATCGTCCAATCCTGTCACGATTCGCCATCATGGATAGATTTCGATCATGGCCGATTCCCTTGCGGCGATCTTGGAGGCGAGGAGTTCAGCTCGTGCAACGGTTTCGCGATCGAGGCAGTGACTATTTTCCGGCCTGATTATGTGAGCCCTCGTATCTCTGTTTCAACTTCTCCAACGCCTCGGTGTTCATCTTGATTATGATGTCGTCGGTCCTCTCCCAAAGACGATCCCTGTAGAATGAGAAGTCCTCGCGTCTGAAAATGGCGTGGTCGTGCTTTGCACTGAGTTTCATCGTGAGGATCGAATCGCCGGGCGAGGAGTTCGATTGTTGATAAATGTGATAGTCGCCATTCAGGGGCATGTAATAATCGTACTGGAAAAAATCTTTCGGATTGAGCAGCTCGGTGGAATCTTTTTTGACCCATTTTGAGTCTGCCAAGATATGATTCATGTACCTCGGATCGATATCAAATTCGATCTCCACATCGTCTGTAATCGACTCGTCCAATTCCGGGATACGAAGATTGGCGACGCTTTCCGGTATGGGAGAAGCGATCAAGTCGCGGAAACGATCGTAGGGCGCCTGATATCTCATGTACAACCCACGCCGAACTGCATTCATGCTCGACTCGACCGCGAAGCAGCCCGTGAAGAAGAAGGCGATGCCGAAGACGATCGTGCAAGAGACTTTGGTCGACTTGGAGAAGCAGAGCCCCGCGATTGTTGCGATGGTATGCCCGAAAACAACCGCAATGAGAGTGACGAGAGCCCCGGAGCCCTCGGGGCTGAACGAGACGGTGGCGGGGGCGATCAGGAGAGACAGCAGGAGGCTGACCGAAACGACGCATAGGTGAAGGCCACCCGAACTTCCACGATTCGGCATCACCCTCTCAGCCGGCTCGATCATGGGTATCCTCATGGCAGATGGTACGATACAGTTTCGACCCATTCTCTCCCGGTCTGCCCAGGGTTTAAAGGCTTCCGTTCCCGAATACGTCAACAGCAGTGAGCTTCTACGGCAACCGCCCCAAGAAGGTGCTGGTCAAGGTCATCGGGGAATAGGGGGCGGTCATGGGACTCGATGCTCATGTGATGTGCGACTGCTTCCGCAAGGGCAAGACGACGCCCCCGCCGTTCCCCCGGGAATGGCTGGAGGTGGACGAGGAAGGCTATTTCAACCTCGCCCAGGAGCATGACTCGGCCGAGGGTTGGGCAAAACTCATGGAGTGGCAGCATTCATGCTGCGACCATGAAGATATGGACTTCGCCTGCGAGTTCATCGCGAACTGGTTCGGGCTCCGCTTGTTCCAGGATGCCCTGGGAGACGTGGGCTGGGATCGCTTCCCGATCCTGCAGGAGCAACTGCCCGAGGCGAACGGGGGCCTGACCCCGCCCGGGGCCAGCGGCCGGGCACTCCGGGAACTGGAGGAGTTCGAATCGGTCGGCGAGATCGGCACGAAGACCGTGCTGGTCGACACGGCGACCGGCGAGGCCTTCCACCAGCACAATCCCGCTTACGGAGGGGTGTTCATCCTCCAGGGGAGCCTCGGCGTCAACGTCGGCATCGGCGAGTTCGAGTTCTTCGCGGTCGATGCCCGGACCGGCGAGGAGCTGTTCCGGGCGACCCGGGTCGAGCAGGCCCGCCGGGGGGGATCGCCGATCGAGGGGGACGCCGACGATGTGGTCTGGAAGGACCTGGATACGGGCGAGGTCTACGCGTCGGGGATCGCGATCAGCGGGAAGGCGATCCCCTGGGACGACGGGAAGTGGCAGCGGCCCGATGGCCGTGTCCGCTTCGGCTACCCCGCTCGATTCCATGTCGAGCGAAGGCCGCGCCTGACCTCCGAGTTCGAGTCCATCGTCCGGGCGTTGCGGGTCGTCTTCTCGGCCTCGGTCGCGACCGGCAACCCGGTGCGCTGGAGTTGACGGGTCGGGCCGTTGTGTCGGGCGGCGGGGCCGGGGATGATCGGGGGAGGTTCGGACGGCCCCGGCGCGAGAGGCGAGAGCGACCCATCATGGCGAAGAAAGTCCTCATCCTCTCGGCGTCGGCCGGGGCGGGCCATCTCCGGGCGGCGCAGGCGATCGAGCGGGCGTTCGCCGAGGCGGGGACGGCGGAATCGATCCACAACTACGACACCCTGGAGTTCACCAACCCGCTGTTCCGCCGGCTCTATTCCAAGGCGTACATCGAGATGGTCAACCGGATGCCGGAGGTGCTGGGCTGGCTCTACGACCAGCTCGACCAGCCGGACAAGGACGACCGGATCCAGCTCGCCTTCGACAAGCTGAACACCGGGCCGTTGATCCGTTTGCTGGAGGACCTGCGGCCGGACATCACGATCTGCACCCACTTCCTGCCCGCCGAGATCATCTCGTGGCTGATCGGCAAGGGCCGGCTCGATACCCGGCAGGCGATCGTCGTGACGGACTACGACGTCCATGCCCAGTGGCTCTGCCCGAACTATGCCCACTACTTCGTCGCGATCGACGAGACCCGCGCCCACCTGGAAGAACTGGGCGTGCCGCCGGGCAAGGTCACCGTCTCGGGCATCCCGATCGACCCGGTGTTCGCCTTGGCGAAGGACAAGGCGGAGATGCGCCGGAAGCATGGCCTGCGGCCCGACGGGGCGGTGATCCTGTCGTCGGCGGGCGGGTTCGGCGTGGGGCGCATCGACGAGCTGATGGCGTCGCTGCTCAAGGTCCGGCACCCGGGGCAGGTGATCGCGATCTGCGGGCGGAACGCCGAGCTGAAGGCCCGGCTCGACCGCCTGGCCGGCACGCTGCCCGCCGACGCCCCGGTCTCGCTCAAGGTGGTGGGATACACCACCGAGATGGACGAGTACATGGCGGCGGCCGACCTGGTCGTCGGCAAGCCGGGCGGCCTGACCACGTCCGAGGCGATGGCCCGCGGCCTCGGCTTCGTGGTCGTCAGCCCGATCCCCGGCCAGGAGGAGCGGAACTCCGACCACCTCCTGGAAGAAGGGGCGGCGATCCGCTGCAACAACCTGCCGGTGATCGCCTACAAGATCGACCGACTCCTGGACGACCCCCGGCGGCTCGAAGCGATGCGGGCCAACGCCCTCCGCCTGGGCCGCCCCCGCGCGGCGGCCGACATCGTGGCCCGGGTCTCGCAGCCGGGCGAGGTCGATGCGCCGCAGCCCGTTTCGCCCCACGCGGCGCCCCGGCTGGTCGGCCGTCCCTCGCGGGGCAAGGCCCGCCCCGGTCGCAAACGCGGCGGCGGGGCGTAGCTCAGCGGGGCAGGGCGGGCCCCGGCCGTTCGGGCACCCGGCCCAGGAGGCGGTCGAACCGGGTTTCGGTCGCCTTCAGGATGAGGAAGGCGGCCGCCCCGGCCAGCGCGATCCAGAAGGTCAAGCCGGCGAGGAAACCGACGGAGAGGTCGATGTTCCAGGTGATCCGGCCGATCGCGAGGAACGTCCCGAAGAAGGGGCTGATCCAGAGGAGGAAGTCGTCATCGGGGCCGACGCGGATGTTGATCAGGATGATCGTCGGGAAGATCACCGTGGCGAACAGGTAGGCGGCGACGGCGAGGGCCACCGCGCGTCCCAGCCGGGGTTGCCAGGCCGCGCAGGCGAGGCCGACGCTGGTGACGACCGCGCCGTAGGCCAGGACCAGCCCGACCACCAGCGCCGCGAACGGGAACGCCCCCCACCCCCATTCCCGGGCGAGCCCCAGGGCCAGGGCGAGCCCGCCGGGCAGGATCGCCAGCCTCGGGACGATCCGGAACGCCCCGCGCCACTTGCCCCTGACGATCTCCCGGGTCGACAGCGGCGCGGCCATCAGCACGTCCAGGCCGCCCTGCGCCCGCTCCTCGGCCAGCGCGGTCGCCGAGGTCACGCTCGCCATCAGCAGCCCGATCGAGACCATGAAGCCGGCCACGCCCGTCGCGATGTCCGGGTTGAGCAGGATCGCCGCCAGGGTGAAGATCGCCGACAGGGAGCCATACAGACGCCAGATCGCCCGCCCCCACGCCGACGACCGGCCGCGCCGCCGCTCCCGCCAGAGGACCGGGTCGCTGTCGAGCAGGGCCCGGTCCCGGTCGTCCCACCCGGGCGGCACCCAGAACGGAGGACGCCGCGAGGCCGATCGGAGCCTCGCGCCGCCCGCCTGCCGGAGCATCACCGGGCGGAGCCGCCGCGCCGAGATCAGCGCCAGCGCGGCGGAGATCGCCACGCACCCGGCGAGGAAGCAGGCCCCCCGCGCCAGGATCACGCCGGATGTCCCGCGCGGATGGCCGAAGATCAGCCAGAACGGGTTGGTGACGGTCACGACGCCGGGCCCGCCCGTCCGGTCGACCATCGCGCCCCAGACCACGGCGGCGAGGAGCCAGACCGCCCAGGTGGCGTAGGTCGCCATCAGCGCCTCGTGAGGCCGGGTCGCCCACACCGAGTAGGTCATCGCCACGCCGATGCCCAGGATCGCCACGCCGACGACCACCAGCGACCCGGCCACCGACTCGCCGGGGTCGACCCCGCCCAGGGACGCCGTGATCGCCAGCACCGGCAGCCCGCACACGACCACGCCCAGCACGGCCAGCAGCCGGGAGGCGAACCGGCCGAGCACGATTTCGGCGTCGGACAGGTCCGTGGTCATCATCAGGGCCAGCCCGCCCCGGACCTTGTCCTGGCAGAACGCCCCCGCCGCGGCTGCCGGCACGACCACCAGCGCCAGGACGAGTTCGACCGCCATGATCGCCCTGAAGAAGCTGACGCCGACCGTCGCGAGTTCCCGATAGTCGGAGATCGCACGCCGGTGGACCCGCCCGAACCAGATCAGGGCGACCCCGGCCAGCACGCAGGCCACCAGCAAGGCCCGCCCGGCATAGAGCTGCCAGCGCTTCGCGAGGGTCAGGCAATCGGCGGAGAAGACGGGACCCGGCCCCCATCGCATCATCGGGCGAACTCCCCCGGGAACGCGACGGCCGGCCCGTCGAGGTCCCAGCTCCCCGGATCGACCTGCAGATGCCCCTCGCGGCCCTCCGCGTCCTCCGCCTCCTGCTGGCGCGCCTCCAGGTAGAACAGCACGAGGATGACGGTGGACAGGGACTCGACGACATCCAGGAGGCAGTCCGCCGCGACGTAGGCCCAGAAGTTGTCCAGCGCCTCGGTCTGCTGGAAGGCGTATCGCGTGGCCAGGCCGCAGGCATAGTCGAACGCGAGGGCGATCGCCAGGGCGAAGAAGATCGGCCACCGCCGGCCGAGCGTCAGGTCCGTGCTCCTGCGGCCGGCGTCGGACGGCCGCTCCATGATGATCGCGGGCTCCAGCAGCGAGTAGCGCACCCCCAGGACGATGCCCGGGATGATCAGGGCGATGAGCCCCAGCAGGATCCGGAAGTTGGCGAAGAACCGGGCGGCGAACATCCGGCCCCAGTGGCGGAAGCCGACGGCCATCGCCTCGAAGTAGCCGACCCGCTCGCCCCGCATCCGCCCGGCGATGGCGAAGATCAACGCCCCCAGGACGATCGGCCCGAAGGCCCCCCCGATGAGCTGATTCAGCCGGAACGAGACGCCCTCCGCCCGCTCCGCCGGCACCTCGATCAGGCTGGCCTCGATCGCGATGTTGGCGGGCAGCCACAGGGTCAGGATGATGAGGCCGAACAGGGGCAGGTTGGCCCCCAGCAGGCAGAAGGCCTGGGCGAACTTCCCGATCATCGAGGCGGGAACCTCCTGCATCCGGCCAGCCCCCCCGATCGGGGCCGAAGACGGGGGAGCATACGGATTCCAGTCGGCGGGCTCGCCCGGGAGGGCCCCGCCGCAGGTCGCGCAACGCGCGTCCCGGTCGAGGCCGGATCCCCCCGCGGAAGGCCTCGAACCGCAGGCGGGGCAACTCGAAGGCTCGGGCATCGTGCATCTCCCCCGACGGGCCGGACATTCATGGATGGGGCGGACATATCATTGCCCCTCCGGATCGACGCCGCAAGGAGGGGCCGGCGACTCGGGGGCGGGCGGCGATTGTCGCGGCGGCGGGCGCCTGCGAGAATGGCCGCCCTGGCACCCCCGAGGACGGACGGAGGACGGGCTGATGGCCTCGCGACGCGAATTCCTGGCCGGCACGGCGAACATGGTGGGCCTGATCGCCCTGGGCGATGCGGCCCTGGGGGACGAGCCGGCGGGCGATGCCTCCGCCCGGGCGCGGGCGTTCGTCGCCGCCCACGAGGCGACGATCCGCCCGCTGGAGAAGGCCGCCGGCCTCGCCTGGTGGGACGCCAACGTCTCCGGCAAAGACGAGGCCTTCGCCGCCAAGGAGAAGGCCCAGAATCAGCTCGACGCCGCCCTATCCGACCGGGCGCGGTTCGCCGAGATCGAGGCGATCCGCAAGGGCCAGATCGCCGACCCCACGCTCGCCCGCCAGGTGGAGGTGCTCCGGCTCGCCTACCTGGAGAAGCAGGTCGACCCGGCCCTCTTGCGGAAGATGACCGCCAGGGCCAACGCCATCGAGCAGGCGTTCAACGCCCATCGCGCGAAGGTCGACGGCAAAGAGATGCCCGACAGCGAGGTCCGCAAGGCCCTCAAGGAATCCGACGACACGGCGCGTCGCCGGGCGGTCTGGGAGGCGAGCAAGGCGGTCGGCCCGATCGTCGAGGCCGACCTCAAGGCGCTGGTCAAGCTCCGCAACGAGGCGGCCCGCTCGCTGGGCTTCCCCGACTTCCACGCCATGCAACTCGCCCTCAACGAGCAGGACCAGGCGCAGGTCCTCGCCCTGTTCGACGAACTCGACGCCCTGACCCGCAAGCCGTTCCAGGCCGCCAAGGGGGAGATCGACGCCCGGCTGGCCCGGCGGTATGGCATCCGGATTGGGGACATGGATGCGTGGCACTACCACGACCCGTTCTTCCAGGAGGCCCCGTCGGTCTACGACGCCGACCTCGACGCCCCGTATGCGAAGGCCGACATCCTCAAGCTCTGCCGCGACTACTACGCCGGCATCGGCCTGCCGATCGACGAGGTGATCGCCCGCAGCGACCTCTACGAGAAGCCGGGAAAGAGCCCGCACGCCTTCTGCACCGACATCGACCGCGAAGGCGACGTGCGGGTCCTGGCCAACATCGTGCCCAACGAGTACTGGATGGCCACGATGCTCCACGAACTGGGGCACTCGGTCTATTCCAGCAAGAACATCCCCCGCAGCGTCCCGTACGTCCTGCGGGGCGAGGCCCACATCCTCACTACCGAGGGGGTGGCGATGATGTTCGAGCGGTCGAGCAAGGACGCCGACTGGCTGGCGGCGATGGGCGTGACCGTGGCCGACCCCGCGGCCTTCAACGCGACGGGCGCGAGGATGACCCGCGACAAGCTCCTGATCTTCTCCCGCTGGTGCCAGGTCATGCTCCGGTTCGAGAAGGCGATGTACGCCAACCCGGATCAGGACCTCAACGGCCTGTGGTGGGACCTGGTCGAGGAGTACCAGGGCATCCGCCGCCCCGAAGGCCGCAACGCCCCGGACTACGCCAGCAAGATCCACGTCGTCACCGCCCCGTGCTATTATCACAACTACATGATGGGCCAGTTGTTCGCCTCGCAGGTCCACCATGCGATCTGCCGCGATGCGCTGGGCGGGGCGGACCCGGCGACGGCCAGCTATGTCGGCAAGCCGGGCGTCGGGGAGTTCATGAAGGCCAGGGTCTTCGCCCCCGGCAAGACCCTGGGCTGGGACGCCCTGACCAAGCACGCCACCGGCGAGGGCCTCAACCCCAAGGCGTTCGCGGCCGATTTCCGGGCCTCCTGAACCGCCGATCCGGCCGGGAGGGCGCCTCGGCGATCGGCCGGGGCGTCCTCTCTGCACCTGCATGGCGTACCCGGACGAATCCGCGAGGATGCGGCGATCACTCGATGCTGGAGACCTCCAGCGTCGCGCCCGCCGCTCGGAACTCGTCGACGCGAGGCTCGATCTCCATGCGGGTGCCCCGGGCCACCTCGACCCGAGGGGCGGCGAGGAGGGCCTTGGCCTGCCGGGGCGACACCCCGAGGATGTTGCGGTAGAGCCGGAAGAGCAGGGGCCGCCGCGGGCCGGGATCGACGACCCACACCGCGAAGATGGGCCGATCGTCGTCGGCGAATTCGTCGTCGACGAAGCTCACCGTCCCGCCGCCCTCGTGTCCGCACGCGGCGCAATTCTCGACCCAGGTCGAAGGGCCGTGCGGGTTGGAGACGATCAGTCCCGCCCCGCATCGAGGGCAAGGCCACATGGGCTGCTCCTTCGAGTCGCCCGGGCCGGGGGCCGTCATGCGGGGTCCCGCTTCGTGGCGGCCTGATCGCGCATCGCGGCCATGATGCGTTCATTGGCCCCGATGATCTGCTCCGTGTGGAGTTGCCGGGCGGCGGCGGGGTCGCGGGCCTTGATCGTCTCGACGATGAGGACATGCTCCTGGGTGGCGCACGCCGCGTCGAGGCCCACGTCCAGGCCGAGGTAGAGCGGCCTCTGCAACTCGTCCAGCAGCGCCGCGACCAGGGATTCGAGCCGGCGGTTGCCGCTGGCCCGGGCCAGCTCGCGGTGGAAGATGCTGTTATCCCTGAGGTATTGCACGTAGGTCTGGCGATCGCCGGGCGTGTACCGCAGCTCCATGCACCGCGTCAAACGATCGATGTCCTCGGGCGTCGCGCGTTCGGCGGCCAGGCCGGCGGTCGCCGTCTCCAGGATCAGCCGCGACTCGCACAGGTCCCGGATGGCGTCCTCGGTGATGGGGGAGGCCACGTAGCCGCAATAGGGGACCCGGGCGACGAGATTCTCCTGGGACAGGCGGTTCAACGCCTCGCGCAGCGGGGTCCGCGAGACCTTCAGGTCGGCCGCCAGGTCCTTCTCGTTCAGGCGTTGGCCCGGCAGGATCGCGCAGGTGATGATCTGGTGCTTGATCAGGGCGTACACGCGGTCGGGGAGGGCCTGCGGCGGCCCGATCGTCGCGTTGAGTTCGGCCAGCGAAGGCGGTCGGCCGGTGGGCATGGGGCGAGGCCATCCGAGGGATGAGGAAATCAGATCCAATTGTCGCAGAAATGTCTTGACGGTCGACTTCGACGTATTGTATACAATATTCGGCCCGGTCTCAAGTCTCGCCTGGCGGCATCATGTCGCCACCAGGAGCGATCCTGGAGGCGGGATGAGCCGGAGGGGACCCCCCGGCCCTCGCCCTATCTCCCGGGCCGGGCTTGTGGCCGGGCCATCCGATACGGATCCGGGATCGATTCCCTCCCCTCCCGAGGAGCCGCCTCGGGCCCGGACCCCTCCCCGAGTCCTGGATTCTCCGCCCCGAATGCCGGTGAACCCCCCGGGCGTCGGCCCATCGAGTGTGCCCCCTCCCCGCAATCGGGCCTTCACGCTGATCGCGCCGCGGCTCCCTGCCCCGCGGCGGATCCCAGTGCACCCATGACCTGAAGCCGATCGGCCTGACGCCCCACGATGATCACGGGGCTCAGGGCGATCCGGCCGTTGGCCCGTTCCCCTCCGGATCCTCAGAGGCCGTCGGCGGAGATGACCTCGCCGGCGTCGCGGGTCGTCAGGGCCCGCCAGTTGACCGGGTTGACCGTGTCCTTGACGTATCGGACCGACCCGTCGCAGAGCAGGGCGTTGACGCCCCCCGGGTGCCGGCTCCGGGCGGCCATCCAGTGGTTCGCCGTGGCCGCCGGGGTGTCCTGGCAGGGCATGTTGCGGGCCGGGTCGTTGCCGCAGGCGCCGGTGTCGGGGCTCTTGCTGTTGGGGGTGATCTGGCCGGAGATCTGGTAGGTGGACGTGTCGTCGTTCCAGATCCGCCCCCGGCGGTCGACCATGCCGTTCAGGGGCGAGGGCACCTGGAGGATCTCCGACATCGCCAGGGTGTTGCTCGACCCGTCGGTGATCTCCGCGAGGCTGGCCCCGTAGGCAATGCTGAAGACGCCGCCCGGCTGGTTCGGGTTGTAGTAGGGGCCGGGGCCGAAGTTGATCCCGTAGTTCCCCTTGTGGTCGACCGGGTTGGGGTCGCCGAAGACCACCGGGGTATCCGACGGGCACTGGTAGACCGCCAGCTTCGCCATCCGCGTCGTCTGATTCGTCGCATGGAGGACGTTCTGATTCGCGTTGAACGAAGCGAATGCGGCACCCTGCTCGACGTAAGGCATGATTGAGACGCAGAAGGCCGCGCGATAATTCGTCCCGGTCCCGGGATATCGCCCGGTGGTGGGGAGCCGTCCCATCGCCCCGTTCGGGAACCGGCCGTGGATGTCGTGGTAGTTGTGGAGGGCGATGCCGAACTGCTTCAGGTTGTTGGTGCATTGGATCCGGCGGGCCGCCTCGCGCGCCGCCTGCACGGCCGGCAGCAGCAGGGCGATCAGCACCGCGATGATGGCGATGACGACCAGCAGCTCGATCAGGGTGAACCCGCCGCGATCCCGCGTAATTCGGCTCATATCCGCTCTCAACGTGTGGACTCGCCGGCGCCGGGTCGATGGTCCATCGACGACGTAAAGCGAGAATCGGGGCGAATTTTCGGATGGGAGAAAGGTTCGGGGACTTTAACGATGATATTAGGAATCGATCAAGAGAAAATCTTGACAAGGCGTGGGGATCCCGAGCGATGCCGGGCCGAGTCGGCGGGCGTCAGGGGCGGAACGAGCGGATCTCGGCGAGCAGGCCGTCGAGCAGGCGGGTGCTCTTGCCCCAGTCGAAGAACTGGCCGCCGATCCGGGTCAGGGCCTCGACCCGGGTGCGGTCGCCGAGGTCGGCCAGGGTGATCGCCAGCGTCCCCTGGTAGACCAGGAGGTCGGGGGGGATGGTGGCCTCCATCACGCAGCCGTCGCCGGCCGGCTCCACGTCCTCGACCGCGATCCCCCGCGCCGCCAGGGCGCACAGGGTCGCCACGGTGGCGTGGCCGATGGGGAGGGGGACCACCTCGGAGCGTTGCTTGCCGGTCTTCACGCCGAGCCGGGTCAGGGCCGGGGCGACGACCGACGCCAGGTCCTCCACCTTGATCCCGTGGTTCAGCTTGGCCAGGTACTTGTCGTGGAGCCGGATCAGTTGCTCCCCGGAGACCCGCGACCCGCCCCGCTTCGCGGCCACCTTGAGCAGCGCCCGGACCTCGGGGTGGGCGAGCAGGATGTCGTGGCGTGCCTCGCGCGACCAGTCGGCCGGCGGCGCGTCCGGTGCCGGCGCCGATGGCAACGTCGTCACGCCGGCCGGGGCCGGGGCGGCCGGCTCCCCGGCGAGCCGGGTGCCGCACTGGGTGCAGAATTTGCCGCCGCCCTGCGTGCCGCATTCCGGGCAGAACATCGCGCGCGATCCTTCCTTGATCGGCCCGGCCCCCGGGACGCCGCGGCCGGCGCCGGCGTCGGGGGCCCGCATTTCGGATCGTAGCAGGTTGTGTCCCGCGTGGCGATGGGATCAAATGACCGGGCCGTCCGCCCCCGCATCGGCCGGGCGACGGCGTCCCAATCCATCCCCGCGGGAACCCCTCACCGTGCCAACTCGACGAATCCCCCCACGTTGGGCCGTGGCCTTCGGGCTCGCCCTGGCACCGGCCCTGGCGGCGACGGCCACCGCCCAGGCGCCGAAGTCGGCCACCTCGCTCCAGGCATCGGACACGATCCGCCACGTCCCGGCCGAGGGCCTGGTGGCGCTGGTCGAGTACGACGGGACCGAGGCCCACGCCCCCGCCTGGCGGCGGACCGCCCTCGCCAAGCTCCTGAACGACACCAAGCTCGGGGCGATGGCCGAGGACCTGCTCACCCAGGCCATCGCCCAGGGCCTGGCGCGGGCCCAGGGCGAGGACAAGCCGACGCCCGCCGAGATCATCAAGCTGGCCAAGGAACTCTTCGCCGACGGCGGCACGCTGGCCGTCTACAAGCCCGGGCCCGGCGACAAGGGCGAGGCGGCCATCGTCCTGGTCGTCCGCGACGGCGAGCGCAACGGCTTCCGGGCGATGTTCGAACGCCTGGGGAAGCAGCCCGGCGTCACGATGATGGCCGAGGAGCGGGGGAAGCGGACGCTGAACCGCGCCCGCCCCGAATCCCCGGCCTGGTGGGTCGAGGGGCGTGACGTCGTGCTCGCCTCGGCCCCGATCATCGACCGGGTGATCGCCACGATCGACGGCCAGTCCCCCTCGGCGGCCGGCCACCCGATCCGCGCCGAATTGGCCAGGGGGGAGCCGGGGGTCGCCACGGCGCTGACGGCGTTCGTCGACTTCTCCGCCCTGCCGCCGATGCCCCCGGACGCGATCCGGCTGGGCTTCGACGGGATCAAGCGGGTCGATTTCCGCTGGGGCTTCTCCGACGAGGCCCTGTACAGCGCCCTGTCCGTGGTCGCCCCGCTCCCGCGTCGCGGGGTCCTGGCCCTGGCGGATAGCCCGGCCTTCCCCCGGTTCGACAAGTCGAACCTGCCGGCGGTGCCGGCCGGCGTGGGCACCTGGGCCACGTTGTCGCTGGACCCGGCCCCGCTCTGGTCGTGGGTCGTGGACCAGGCCAGGCAGCAGCCCGGACCCCCGCAGGGCGGGCCCCCCAAGATCGTCGCCTTCGAGCAGGCCATCCCGCAGATCCTGGGCGGGCTCCGGCTCAAGGAGGACGTGCTCGGCCCGCTCGGCCCGCGCTGGACGGTCTATGCCGACGTCGCCGCCCTGTCCAGGGGAAACAAGGGGAAGGCCGCCGTGACGGTCGAGCTGCGGGACTCCGCCGCCGCCGCCAACGCGATGGGCCGGATCATCACGGTCGCCGCGCAGATCCTGGAGGCCCAGGCCGTGCCCGGCCGGCCGAAGCCGGCCGAGATCGTCCAGCTGCCGGGGGCCACGCCGGCCTACCGCATCGTGCTGTCCCCTCAGGCGTTGCCGCCCACCATGAAGGGGATCTCGCCGACGATCGTGGTCGGCAAGAAGCGCCTGGCCATCGCCGTGGATGAGGCGGAGGCCCGGGGCGCCACCGCCGTGGGCGACCGCTGGAGGCCCGGCCCCGACTTCGCGCCGGCCATCGGCAAGCTGCCGGGCGACCTGGTCGCCCTGGTGGTGTCCGACCCCCGGTCGACCCTCCCGCAGCAGATCACCGGCATCCCCCTGATGCTGGGGATGCTCAACGCCGCCACCATGACCTCGGCCAAGCCGGGCGAGACGCCGTTCACCCTGAAGGCCGACCCGGCCCGCGTCCCCACCGTCGAGGACATCCGCTCGCGGCTCTCCCCGGGCACCGTGGCCGTCTCCATCGACGCCAAGGGGCTCAAGATCGTCTCGCGCGAGTCGGCCCCCAGCCTCTCCTCGCCGGCCACTTCCGGCGTCGCGGTCGCCCTCCTGCTGCCGGCCGTGCAGGCCTCCCGCGAGGCCGCCCGGCGCGCCCAGTCGACCAACAACTTCAAGCAGATCGGCCTGGCCCTGCACAACTACGAGAGCACCAACGGCCATTTCCCGGCCGCGGCCATCACGAGCAAGGACGGCAAGCCCCTGCTGAGCTGGCGGGTCGCGATCCTCCCCTATCTCGACCAGGCCGACCTCTACAACCAGTTCCACCTCGACGAGCCCTGGGACAGCGAGCACAACAAGACGCTGATCCCCCGGATGCCGACCGTCTTCCTCAACCCGAGCACCCCCAACCCCGTGCCGGGCGAGACCCATTACCTGGCCTTCACCGGCCCCCACGCCGCCTTCAGCGACAAGCCGAACCCGATCGCGTCGTTCCTCGACGGCACCAGCAACACGCTGATGGTGGCCGACTCGACCAAGGGCGTCCCCTGGTCCAAGCCCGAGGAAATGCAGTTCGACATCAACGCCCAGCCCTCGCTGTTCGGGGCCGGGTCGCCCCACCCGGGCGGGTTCAGCGCCCTGTTCGCCGACGGCTCGGTCCGGTTCCTCCTGAACAAGATCAACCCCGTGACGTTCAAGGCCCTGATCTCCCGCGACGGCGGCGAGATCATCTCCCGCGACGACTTCTGATCGATCCGATCCGGGGGCGGCGCCCTGCGCCGCCCCCGGTCGTCCCCGCCTCCTCCCCTCCCGCCCGGTGCATCCATGACGATCTTCGCGCGCAGCCTGCTCGCCCTCCTCGCCCTGGCCTCCGCCGCGAGGGGCGCCGGGCCCCCGTTCGATCGCGGCAACCTCGTGGCCTGGTGCATCGTCCCGTTCGACAGCCAGCACCGGGGCCCGGAGGACCGCGCGGCGATGCTGGAGCGGCTCGGCTTCGCGCGCTATGCCTACGACTGGCGGGCCGAGCACCTGCCCAGCTTCGACGCCGAGCTGGATGCCCTGGCGAAGCACCACGTCACCCTGTCGGCGGTCTGGTTCCCGGCGGCGCTCGACAAGGACGCGCGGACGATCCTCGATGCCCTCGGCCGCCGCCAGATCCACACCCAGTTGTGGGTCACGATGGGCGACCCGGCCCCCGGCAAGGACCAGGCGGCGAAGGTCGAAGCCGCCGCGAATCAACTCCGGCCGATCGTCGACGCGGCGGCCAAGATCGGCTGCTCGGTCGGCCTCTACAACCACGGCAGCTGGTTCGGCGAGCCCGAGAACGAGCTGGCGATCATCGCCGCGCTGGGCCGGCCCAACGTGGGCATCGTCTACAACCTCCATCACGGACACGACCATCTCGACCGCTTCCCGTCGATCCTGCGGAAGCTCCAGCCCCATCTCTATGCGATCAACCTCAACGGGATGGTCCGCGACGGCGAGAAGCTGGGCCGAAAAATCCTCCCGCTGGGGCAGGGGGACCAGGACCTCGCGCTCCTCCGGGCCATCCGGGAGAGCGGCTATCGCGGCCCGATCGGCATTTTGGGCCACACCCAGGACGACGCCGAGGCCCGGCTCCGCGACAACCTCGACGGCCTCGACTGGCTCACCCCGCAGCTCGAAGGCCGGCCCGCCGGGCCGAAGCCCACGCCGCGGACGCCGGTCGCCGCCGCCCCGGCCGAGCGCGGCACCGGCTGGGTCATCGCCGGACGGCCCGAGTATCGCTCCGCCCCGCTGATGCTCACGCTCCGGGCGCGCCTCGACGGCGCCGCCGACTTCAACATCCTGGCGGCCTGCGACCCCAAGGCCTCGGGCAACCACTGGGAGCTGTTCACCTGGCCCGGCACCGGCGCCCTGACCGCCTACCTGCCGGGGCGAGTCCCGGATCACGTCCGGTCCGACGCCGCCATCTGCGATGGCAAGTCGCATGAGCTGGGGCTGCGGATCGAGCGCGATCGCGTGATCCTGACGTGCGACGGCAAGACGGTCGGGGACCAGCCGGTCACGATGCGCGAGATGCCCGCGAAGCCGGGCGACCTCGCCTTCGGCCGGCTGGCGGAAGGGGGGATCGGCTGCGATGGCGCGATCGAATCGGCCACCCTGACCCGGGGCGATGAGCGGGTCGGCGATTGGCGGTTCGACCCGGCCGGCGCCGGCCCCGCCGAGGATCGGTCGCCGCTCCGCAACCCGGCGCGGTCCGCCAGGCCGACCAGGGCGGGCTCCGTCGAGCCGCCCGCCGGCGACCCGCTCCAACCGGTCGACCCCCGGCTCAAGGTCGCGCGGATCGACCGCGCGGCGAGCGACGCCTACATGGCGGTGAAGGTGGACGGGGCGGGCTCCGTGTTCGTCGGCGGCCGGGCCTCGGTCTACGCCTTCGACCCCGACCGCGCCGGCGGCTACGGCCCTCGGCAGGAGATCCTCCGGTTCCCCGACCCCTCGGTCATCATCGGCCTGGAGTTCCGGGGGGATGACCTCTACGTCCTCACGGCGAGCGCCCTCTACCTGGTGCCCGGCGGCCGGGTCCGCCGCGAGGGGCTGGTCCCCCGCCGGCTGGTCTGGGGACTGCCCCTGGACTACCACGTCAGCTTCCATTGCCTGGCCTGGGGGCTGGACGGGGACCTCTACCTGACCCACGGCGACCCGCTGCTCAACTACGGCCTCGACGACCGCCCCGACCACTGGGGCCACTGGGTCTTGCATTCGCAGCCCGAGGGGACCGAGGTGCCGTACACGGGTTCGGGGGCGGTCCTCCGGGTCCGGCCCGACGGCAGCGGCCTGCGGGTGGTGGCCGGCGGGCTGCGGGGGCCGGTGGGTTTGGCGTTCGACCCGGCCGGCAACCTGTTCACCAACGACAACGACCACGAGAGCCGCGCCGACCTGTATGCCCCGGCGCGGCTCCTCCACGCCTCGCCGGGGGCCGACTTCGGCTGGCCCCGGGGCTGGATGGCGTCGATGAGCCCCGACCGCGCCGACCTCCTGGAGCCGATGATCGCCACCCTGGGCCGGGGCGTCCCGTGCGACCTCGCCTACGCCGACGGGCCCGCCCCCGGCCTCTTGATGTGCCGGTGGGATCGGATGGCGGTCAACCTCTACGCCCTGGAGCCCCGGGGGGCGAGCTTCGCGGCGGTTGAAAAGCCGTTCCTCCAGGGCCGCGACGACGCCCGGCCGGTCGGCGTGGCGGTCGGCCCGGACGGCCGCGTCTATGTCACCAGCCTGTACCTGGCCGGCAACGTCGTCACGCCCGAATGCCCCAGCGACCTCGTCGTGATCTCCGACGGGAAGGCCCCCGCTTCCGCCCGCGACGTGGCCGCGCTGCCGGACCCCGGCCTCTGGGACGAGCTGGCTTCCCCCTCCACGACCCGCCGCTGGCGGGCCCACGGCGAGATCCTCCGCCGGGGCGGGCCGCTGCTCGACGACGCCGCCCGCCGTCTCGGCGATGCCCAACCCGGCGACCCGGCCCGCGTCCACCTGGCCTGGCTGGCCGCCGCCGGAGGGTCCGACGCCGCCGGCCGGGTCGTCCGGTCCTGGGCCGCCGACCCCGACCCCGCCCTGCGGCTCCAGGCCGTCCGCATCCTGTCCGAGTTCCCCCGGCTCAACCCCACGCCCGACACGTTCGCCCGGGCCCTGGACGATGCCGACCCGCGCGTGGCGCTGGCCGCTTTGGGGTCCTACCTCGGGTCGACGCTCCCCCCGCCGACCCCCCCGGTGGCCCGGCTGGCGGCCTCGCCCGACACCTATCTCCGCCAGGCGGCGTCCCGCCTGCTCGCGCTCCGCGCGAACCTGGACGAGTTGAACGCCCTGCGGGCCGACGCCTCCCCCGCCGCCCGCCTGGCCGGCGTCCTGGCGGCCGGGGCCCGGCTGACGGTGGTGCCGACGGACGACCGCCCGCCGTCGGCGGTCCCGCTGTTCTTCCCGGCCGACAACCCGTTCTTCCACGGGGTGATCTCGTTCGCCGCGCCCCACGGAGCGGTCAACCTCCGCGACCTCGGCCCGATCGGCAGCTACACCACCGCCCAACGCTGGAAGGCCGTCGCCCCGACCGCCGACCAGCTCGCCCTGGTCGACCTCCTGTCCTCGGCCCTGTCCGACCCCGACGCCCGGGTCGTCTCCCAGTCCGCCTTCTTCCTCGGCCTGCTCCGCGACCCGGCCATCGAGCCCCGGGTTGCCTCGGCACGGCGCGACCTGCGCACCCGCGCCCTGGCCGGCGCGCCCGACCGCCCGATCCCCCGCGCCTGGGCCCTGGCCACGACGGCCGACCTGCCCATCCCCGCCGGACCCGGCGGCATCGACCCGGCGGTTTCCCAACCGTCGCCGGCCGGCCCGATCCCCTGGCTCGAAGCGTCGGGCGACGGCGGCCGGTTCGACGGCCCCGCCGGCTACCGCCTGTTCCGGCTCGAAAGCCCCGCCAAAGGCCCAGCCTTCCTCCTGGCCCGATCGCCGGCCCCCGTCGCCGCCTGGCACGACGACCGACCCCTGGAACCGCCGGTCGACGGCCGGATTTCCCTGGACCTCCGGCCCGGCCGCAACGACATCCTGGTTCGCGTCGGCGACCGGGTCGAACTCCGCTATCGCGCCCCCGCCGAGGTCGCGGCCACGCTGCCCGAGCGTCGCGACGCCGCCCCGACCGTCGCCGCGGCGGCCGCCTCCGACTTCGCCCGCGTCGACTGGCCCGAGGCGGCCCGCCGGGGCGACCCGGCGCGGGGCCGGGCCCTGTTCGAGTCGATCGGCTGCGCCCGGTGCCACGCCGTCGCCCCCGGGCAGGCGGGCGGCGGGGGCCCCAGCCTGGCCGACGCCCGGGGCCGCCTGACAGTGCCCCACCTGGTCGAGTCGATCCTGGACCCCGACCGCCAGGTGGCCGACCCCTTCAAGGCGACCCAAATCGCCACCGCCGACGGCCGCGTCCGCTCCGGCCTGATCCTCTCCGAGGACGCCGACCGCCTGGAACTCCTGCTGCCCGACGCCAGCCGCGAGACGATCCCCAAGGCCGACCTGGAAGAACGCTCCGCCGCCCCCCATTCCCCCATGCCCGCCGGCCTGGTCCGGACGCCCGACGACCTCAAGCACCTGCTCGCCTACCTCCTCGCCGACCGGCCCAAGGCCCCGTGATGATCCAGGTCGGATCCGGGAACGTGCCGTTGCCGCTCGCCCTTGCATTCAGGAAGAAAGCGATCCATCGTCATGTCCCTTTCATTCGCTCGTGAAACTCCATCGAATCCAGGCATCGTTCGGGAAGGAGGATGCGCCATGCGGCGATCGATGATGTCGGTGGTGATCGCGATGAGTCTCGGGGGCTTCGGCTCCCGTGCGTCGGGCGGCCCGGTCCCCCCGGCGGCCCCGGCCCCGGCCCCGTTCCCGATCATCGCCTGGGACTACGCCGACGATGAACCGACGCTGCGTTCGATGGCCGATTGCGGGATCAATGCCGTGGCCTTCGTGCCGGAGCGGGCGCTCGACCTTTGCGGCCAGCTGGGGCTGAAGGCGATCGTCTACCACCCCGACCTGACGCCGCCCCGCTGGGACCAGCCCTTCCGCAGCGAAGGGGCGATCCGCATCCTGCCCGACCTGGTGAAGCGGGTGAACGACCATCCCGCGGTGATGGGCTATCACCTCAAGGACGAGCCCGACCCCGGCCAGTTCGACGAACTCGGCAAGGCGGTCGCGGAGGTCGGGCGACTGGCCCCCGGGAAGTGGGGCTACATCAACCTGCCCCCGGGCATGGGGAAGGGGTACGACGGATATCTCGACCTGTTCGTGAAGCAGTGCCGGCCGACGATCCTTTCTTACGACAACTATCCGCTGGGGCAGGACGGGAGCTTCTCCTACGGATACTGGGCCAACATCGCCCAGGTCCGCAATGCGGGCCTGCGCCACGGCCTCCCGTTCCAGACGATCATGCTGAGCGTGGCCCACCTCACCTACGCCGAGCCCACGCCGGCCTCGCTCCGGCTCCAGGTCTACGGGGCCCTCGCGTATGGGGCGCGGGGGATCAGCTACTACAAATTCATCAGCCGCGAGCTGCCCATCCTGGAGGCGCCCGACCTGGGCGACTGGCGAGGCGCCCCGCTCGACCAGTTCCTGGAGAAGACGCCGACCTGGGACTTCATGCGGAACACGAACCGGCAGGTCCGCAACCTCGGGCCGACCCTCCTGAAGCTGCGCTCCGACGCGGTCTACCACGTCGGCGAGGTCCCCGAGCAGAACCGGGGCATCGGCGACGACTCGCTGCTCAAGGGCCTGCTGGCCGGCGAGTCGTTCCTGATCGGCGAGTTCACCCACGAGGACGGATCGCGCTGGATGATGATCGTGAACAAGCACCTCCGGAACGCGACCCCGTGCCGCCCGGACTTCCGCGACCCGCCGGCGAAGATCGAATACATTTCCCCGGTCACGGGCGAGTTGAAGCCGTTCCCGAACCCCTGGTACAACCTCCCCCCGGGCCAGGGGGTCCTGCTCAAGCTGACCCCTCGGGCGAAGTGACCCCGCCCCAACCCGGGAACATGCGTAGCGACCCCGCCCCCCGAAACCCGATCAGCCCTCGCGAAGCACGCCTCGCGTGAAACCCTCCCAACGCGGCCAATCCCCCCCCCCTTGACAGATCCACGTTTGCACGGATTCGCCCGGGGTTAGGGGGGCGGGCCTGGTCGGTGTTTCCAAACGATTCGGAGTCATCTTTGCGTCGCCGGAACGTATCAATTCCGTTGGGCGGAAGTAATCCGAAACCAAAAACCAAGCCTGACCTCCGCGACCTGTAAGGGGGTACCGCCCACCTCATCATATGAGCTTACGGTGGGCGGTACCCACCTTATGAGACTTGTCTATCAGGCGATGGTAGGGTGTCTGATTAATCTGGGAAATGGACAAGGTAATCACAAGTAGGCTTGTTTTTGGCCAACTTGTCCGCTATATAAAGAAAAACATTCGATCACGAGATAATGTCTAACATTCCCAGGTGATACCTCGTATACTATGTGCGGCGGGATCCCCGCTTTACCCCAGAGAAAGGAATGTGCAAGAATGTCTGTGTCCATCGCTCAGAATGTTCGGGCTTATGCCGCTGCTGGTATCGGCCGCGGCCACATTACTGTGAATGTCACCGTCACGAATCAAGGGCCTGAAACTATTTTCGGGTCTTCGCAGGCGGTCCATTTTACCGTGCGCAACTCCCAGAATCAGTATCTCCAGCTGAAGCGCACCAATGACCCGTCGATCAAAGACATGACCGGTCCGATTGGGACTGATCAGTCGTTCGAGACTATCGTCCATTTCGACACCGTTGCCGCCAATGTCGGCGAGGAATACTTCATCACCTGTATTTTCGACCAGACGGGCAATACCGATACAGCGTCCTTCACTTTTAGGCCGATTTACCTCGAGACGCCGGGTCAGCCTCCCTTCAATCAATGAGGCAAAGCAACCCCTGAGCATGACGAGCAACCGCCCCCGGTTTCTGCGGCCGGGGGTTTTTATAGAGACTTCAGCGTTAGAATCTGTTTCTAATTTTCACATCGTTACGAATTTGGTAACGTTCGATTGTGCCAGGTTTCAGAAAACCAAAGCAAGATCTAACTCCGAATCTTCCAAGACTAAATCCTGTGTTTCCTGAATGTAATTTGATGCTAATGTGATGATTCCTGTAGGGTGCGCCGCCCACCTCATCATATGAGCCTGCGGTGGGCGGTGCCCACCCTACAAAACTGCCCTCCGGATTAGTGCCGAAGCCGACGATCTGGCCGCGGTCGTTGATGTCCATACCCTGTGGAAGGCCCAGCCGGTATCCTCACGCCCTCCCGGGCGGCAGTTCGAAGACCTGATCGGCGCCGCCGAGGATTTTGCCGCCGACCCGCAATCGCAGCTTCGCGGACGCCGCCACGCCCGCCCGCAGCCTCAAGGTCGCCCGGCCCGTCGCCGGGTCGAACGCGGCCGCCTTCAGGGGCAGGGTGCGGGCGTAGACCGTGGCATGGCGTCGCCCCGTGCCGAGGGCCAGCCGGTACATCGCGGCCTTCCCGGCGGGGACGGCCTCGGGCGATCCGGAGTACTGGACGACGACCCGCACGATCTTCCCCCGGTTCCTCACGACCTGGATGTCCGCCACGGCGGTGGCGGGCATCGGCCCGATGGGCGTCGCGGGCGGGGTGGCGGGCGGCGGCACGATGGTCAGCGTGCCGGGCCGGAAGGTGATGGAATAGTCGGGCGAGGACGCCCCGCTCGCGAGGATCGGATAGGTGCCGGCCGGGCTGGAGGCACTCGCGAGGGATTCGAGGGCCAGGGCCGTCGCCAGGCTCGCCGCGGTGTCCCCGTTGACGAATCCGGAATAGGAGGCGGTGAACGGCGGAGGGGCGGCCCCGAGCGGCGAGGAGGCGTCATCCGCGACGATCAGCAGGGGGGCCGGCGTCACCAGCAGGACGGCCGGGCTGTCCATGTCATGGCTGCCCGAGAGTTCCGCCGGGTCGGCCGGGTCGAAGATGGCCGAGACGCCGTGGTAGCCGGCATGGAGGCCCGCCGCCGCGAAGGAGGCCCGACCGGCGGCGTCGACCGGCACGGGCGCGCCGGATGCGACCCCGTCGACGTAGAACTGCACCGTGCCCGAGGGCGTGGCGGCCCCCGGCGTGCCGGCCGACACGACGGCCGTGAACGTCGCCGCCTGGCCATAGGCGGAGGCCGACGAGTCGGGGGCGACGACCGTCGTGGTCGCGGCCGGGACGACGGTTTGGGTGAACGTCTCGCTCTCGGCGAACAGCCCGTCGACGCCGTTGTAGACGGCCCAGACCGCGTGCGTGCCGGCGGCCAGGGACGGATCGGTGAAGCTCGCCGTCCCGTCGGCCCGCATGGGCACCGGCTCGCCGCGGTTGGCCCCGTCCACCACGAACTGGACGGACCCGCCGTGGCTCAGGCGGTCCGGTCGCGAGGCCGTGAAGGTGATCGGCTGCCCCCGGGGCGCCGAGGCGGCGTCCGAGGTGAGGTCCAGGCCCGGGGCGATCGTGAGCGTGTGCGAACTGTCGGACGACGGGGCGAATGTCCCGGCGTTGACGACCACACGCCGGGTGTATTCAAACTGGATCTCCCCCGGCCCGGTGATGATGGGATGGGGGAATGGGTCGACAACGTAGCTGAATGTATGGCCCGGGCCGCCGCTGTAGCTCGCCTCGATCGTATAGACCCCCGGCGCCGTACCCCCCGGCACGGTGTAGATCGCGTAGTTGAGCACCTGCACGTCGCCCGTCGAGCCGGCCACCGCGCCCGAACTCGTCACGTCATACGAGACGGGCTCGCCGATGACTTTCGCCCCGTCCAGGATCCGGAAGGTCATCGTCCCGCCGTCGCTGATCTGATCCCCCGACGTGGCGTAGGCCACGAGCGCGATCGCCCGATCCCCATGGCTGTAGGCGGCGGCCTGATCCTGCGCGAAGGTCGCCGAAGCCTGCAGCGTTGCCGGCGGCGACGAGGCGTCGAGGAGCCTGCGCGGTTCCAACCCCTCGGCGCGAGGATTCAGGCCGCGACGACGCGGCGGATGGCCGGGGGACGCGAGTGCGAACGGGAGGTAACGCATGGTGGGCGATCCCTTCTTCATCCTCGATCGGGCATGATCCCGGGCGATCGAGACCCGGGAAACCTTGATCCGCACGATTTCGACGGACGATCGAGGGCTCGGCGACCTCGAACGCCCGTTCCGCCGGGAATATTGAGGGTGAACACCATTATTCATCGCTGATCCGATGGATGCAAGCTAAAGAGCACCGTGGATTGGGCGCTGAATGAAATATCATATGAGCTAATGACCGAAGGGCCCCAGCCCGCGAGACTGGATGAGACGGGCCTGACATGATTGAATAGATGGAGCGATGGTGCGATTTTCCTCCCCCCCGAGATGGCTCCATGTTCAAGCGTCTTGCCGATATCGCCAAGTCCGTCGTCGGCCCGGACCGCGAGCCAGCCCCCGTCGTCGAATTCCGCTCGGTCATGATCCAGACGCTGAAGAACCCGCCGAAAGGTGGGGTCGACCTGGCCGAGATCCGGGCGAAGACGGGTGTCTCGGACGAGGGGGCATCCAAGGTCATCGCCGAACTCTACCTGCGATTCGCCCGCAAGGTCGCCGCCGATGGGGTGATCACGGACGCCGAGAGGTCGAAGTTGGACGGGCTGGCCGCCGTCCTCGGCCTCGACCGCCGAAAAGCCACCTCGATCGAGCAGATCGCAGGGGCCGAGGTCTATGAGGAGGCCGCTCAAGTCGCGATGGCCGACGGTGTCGTCACGCTGGAAGAGGCCGCCCACCTTGCGGAGATGCGCCGCAATCTCCTGCCCGAACCCGATGATGTCGACGACGAGGTCGAGGCGGACCTGGCCGCCATGTTCGATCGGGACGCATTCCGCGATGCGGTTGTCCGGGATTTCAAGGCGAATCCCGGGACATTCGATCTCCGAGCCTATGCGGACCACTCGGGGGCGCCTGACTCCGCGACCGCAGAAGTCGCCGACGAGTTATATGCCAAGTTCGCCATCAGGGTCTGTGCCGATGGCATCATCACCGCGGCGGAGCGTGGCCAACTCGATGCCCTGGCCAGGGCGTTCCACGTCGCCCCTTCCTGGGCGGCCCGGATCGAGGAAAGCGCCAGGCGAGATGCGTATCGCAGAGCCGTCCTGGAGGCCTTGGCCGATGGGGTCATCACCCCGCCGGAGGCGAGCCGTCTGGAATCGTTGAGGGTGACGCTAGGGATCACGACCAACGACGCAGCCCGGAGTGCGGGAGCGCTCGCCGCCGTGGCTTATGAAGCCCTGATCCGGAAGGTCATCGAATCGGGCGCCGCCGACCCTCGCGGCCTGCGGGAGGTCCAACGGTTCAAGAGCGGGCTGGGGCTTTCCGACGCCGACACCGTCGCGATGATCCGGGGCCGTGCCATCGACCTCTACCGCGAGGCATTCGCGGAGATTGTCCAGGACGGCGACATCACCCCACAGCAGGAGGAGTTGCTCGCCTGGCTCGAAGGAGAGACCGGCCTGGACGCGGCGGCGGTCGCCCCGTACGCCGAGCAGTTGGCCGAGGCGAAGCGATTGGCCGGATACCGCTCCGGCCGATTGCCCCTGGTCGAATCCCGAAAGCTCTTCAAAGGAGGAGAGACCTGCCATTGGGATTCCCCATGCCGCCTCCTCTATCAGACGGCCAAGGATTCCAAACAGGTCGAAGGGGAACTGGTCGCGACAACCAAGCGGATCATGTTCGTCTCGCCGACCCGCAGCTTCTCGTTCGCCCCCTGGAAGGTCGTGGATATCGAGGGCGTCGGCCCCCGCGTCAGGATCAAGACGGACGCCCGGCAAGGGAACGGCGACTACTACGTCACCCGACCGAAAGACCTGGAGGCGATCCTGATCGGCCTTGCCAAAAGAGGTAAGTACACCGCATCGAATGGGACCGGGTCGGAGAAGAGCCGGCACATCCCGGGCGATGTCAAGCGTGCGGTCTGGGCTCGGGATGGCGGGCGATGCGTGCAATACCAGGACGACCGCTACCTGGAATTCGATCACATCATCCCGCATACGCTGGGTGGGGCGAACACGTTTGGCAATGTTCAACTGCTATGCAGGAAATGCAACAACGAGAAACGAGATCGAATCTGACCGAGTGTCGTCATCGGGGGGACGGTCAGCCGGTCACGGGCCCGACTCACGGCGGCTGGGCAGCTGTGGTTGGCTTGCCGACCACGGCCGCCCCGCCGGGCCTAGAAAAGCAGCTGGCCGGTGGTGGAAATTTTGAATTTGCCTCCAAATCCGGTCTCGTACAGTGCGCCGCCGGCGGTCGGCGAAGGGATGCCGGCGGACAGCAATGCCACACGGCATCCGCTTCTCGACAGGGCTGATGTGAGAGCCATCCCGATTTCCCCGGGAACATCCGTGAACACGATGGGCTTCTCGACTCCATTGATGGAATAACTCTTGAGATAGATCCTGCACGTGCTCGTGCCCCATTCCGTGCTCGTGAGGGGGTCCCATGAGGGATAATCCCACTCGACCTTCTCGACCTCATCGATGCCGGCGTAGATGAAATCCATGGGCAATCCCCGCAACTCGAAGTGCTGGTCAGGGGCCGCTCAAGGCGGTCGCGAGTTCACGAAGGATGTCCTCGCCGAGCCCCACGCTCTTGAGGGCCCGGGAGCCGTTGCTGGGGCCGCCCTTGAGCAGGGCGACATCCGCCTTCGAAAGGCCGTATTCCTTCTCGATCTTCCCCGGTTCGGCCTTGATGGCTTGCAGCCTGCTGCGGTCCTGGGCGAGCTGCACGAGGAGCCGGACGACCGGCACCGACAGGCTGCCGCTGTAGCCGTTGCCCAGCAGGGTTTTGAGGGTGCCGTTATAACCTTGAAGGACCTCGTCGCGGACACCCAGTTGGCGTAGGGACCCGGAAAAACCGTCGTTCGGGTCGTTCGCCAGGAGTGCGATGTCTTCCAGGGAGAGCCCGGCTTCCTGAACCGACTTGTCGGGATGAGCGGCGAAGGATTCGACGTGCTTCTCGCCGCCCTGAATCATCTGGACGAAGAATCTGGCCATGGGTAGCGTCAGGATCGGGACTTCGCGATTCCCGCCCGGCGTGGCCTCGCCGGCTCCGAGGACGGGGATGCCGCCCGGCGTGCCGAGCTTGTAACTGACCGAGGACGAATACCCATGGTCTGTGGAAAGCCTGATGACACAAGGGGCGAGGTCGAGAAGGTCGAACACGAGCGTCTCTCTGACGAGCCTCTCGCACTCGTCTCCGTTGGCGCGATGCACGAGCTTCATGACGGCTTGGGGTGGCAATGAAAGCAAGTAATTCCCGCTCCAAACCAGTTCGAAATCGTGCCGTTCGCAGCCTCCCGAGTACGTGACATCGACCTTCAACTGGTCGTCATCGACAACCACCCGCGTGACGGTGAAATCGTCGCCCGCGGCGGGTGAGCCCGATGACACGGTCGGGACGCGCACCGTGACCTGATTGCCAGCTCCGTGGACTCGGATGCCCTTCACCCGCTCGGGAGGGATGCCTTCCAGGGGGTCCGACCCCGAGCTGGTTGTGGCGAATCCGAGGACCGTGCGGGCGGAGGGGATCAGGAACGTATCGGGCGGCACATCGACGACGAAATCGAATTCATAGATCCCGTTGGTCGGTGACGGATGGGGAATGAGCTGGGTCTTGTAACCGGACTGATGAGTTGCGGACGCACGACGGAAGGGGAAATCCTGCCCTTCCGGTTCGGAAACCCCGCCCGCCAGTTCGCGAGGTCGACCCGGGGTGATTCCATCGCGATCGAGAAGTTCCGGCAGCATGGCGAAAGCCCAGACGGTGATGCGTCCCTCCGGGGTCCTGATGATATCCAGGTTGACAGAAGCGATCCGGGGAGCTTTGGCGGCCATGATCTGCCCTCATCCATCTCTCAAGGCGACGCATGGTGGAAACACTGCATTCCACCATGCTCAGCTTGGGGTCTCGTCACATCGGTCTCATCTGTCCTGCCCGTCAACCTTCTCCGCGACGCCTCAAGATCCCCCGCCACCCGGGTTGACGCGGAAGTGGATCTCCTTCCCGTCAGAGAAGCGGACCGAGATCGATTCGTAATCCCCCGTGTACTTTGCCTGCTCGTAGACCGTCGGCAGGTCGACCAAAGGCTCCGGCCACTCGCCGGGCAACTGGCCGAGCTTGACTTCGAGGATGAGGATTTTCGGGTTGATCCCCTGGGGGGACGCCGGCTTCAAGTCAGCGTACTCTCCCGGGCCTCCCTTCTTATTGAGGACGCCCGAAACGTGGAGCACCCCCTGCGGGCCCTTCGTAGCCCAGGCCTTCCACACGAAACCTTCGTGCACCACGTATTGCTTCGGGCCGGTTGATTCGCCCTTGGTGTCTTGGGCCGAGGAGAGGCCGGCTGCCGAAAGGCAGAACCCGAGGGCGAGGACGGTCGATTTCCGCAGTCGCATGGGAACCCTCCGAACTAAAATTGGCAATGGGCAAGGCACCCGGGTAAAAGAGCCGAGCGGCATGCCCAAGTCAAGGATGCTTCTCCGATGTATCACTGAATCCCACGTCGCCCGATCGCGTGTGCGGTAAGCCAATATTTATGCATGAATGGAGATCCGGCAAAAACGCCCGATGCCGCGACTCCCAAGGACCACCGGCCTGCCCATTTCAAGGCCCAGACTGAATCCTGCTTCGAAATCAAAGCCGTGGTCGGCTTGCCGACCCCGGCGCCGGCGATCCTGGCACGCGCTCGATCCGGAAGAACGCCTGAGCCCTCCGACTCGTCGGCGACTCGGGTGGTAGCCGCTCACGGCCAACCGGGGCCGGTTCAGTCCCCAGCCTGTTCAAGCCGTTAGGAAGGCCATGGCGATTCGGTCTCAAGCCCCTGCCGCCCGGGCGTTCATGGGCCCGGCTCGCGGCGGTGCCCGAGCCGTTTCAGGAGTGGCTCGGAGGGGACCTGCGCCGACGCCTCGGCGGGCAAACGCATCCCGGCCGGGGCACGGCCGTAGATGAACCTGGAGGCGGAAGGCCGTCGCAGGGCGGAGGGTTCGATCCACCAGAGGCGCCACCGGCCGTCTGCACGTTGGGCCAGGACGCCGTACCCCTTCGCCTCCCTCCACCGGACGCTCGCGATGAAGAAGCCTTCCTCCTTGTGATTCCGCGCCTCCCCGGACAGGGCCCCGCCCATGAACGGGTCGACCGCGTCAGCGACGACCTTGGAGTGATACCAGGGGAGCGTCCCGATCCCTTGGGAATCCTCGGCGATCAGGCAGAAGTTTTCGCAGCCCTTCGGTATCGGGCCAACCTTCACGTCGACCCAATCCGCGGGGGATGTGACCTTGGTGATGGCGAGCCAGGGGATTGTGACGATGAGGAATGCGAACAAGCAGCCCCGGGTGGATTTCGTCCGGGCGGGCTCGTCGGTCATGGAATCCCCCCGGAGGTGCGTCACATGGCGATCGTCCCGACCTGTCCGATCGTCGATGTCGTCTCCCTCTCATGATCTCCCGGCCCTCGGGAGCGGGGTAGGGGGGGCCGCACGGGCCGGGGGAACCGGGCCGGCCGGGAAAAAGGAGGGAATGAGCGATCCGCTGCCGCCGATCCGGGGTTTGATCGGGGGGCGGGGTGTCGGGCGTCGCGTCGGGGGGACATCGGCGGATGTCGGCCCGAGGCGCGTTGCCCGCGATGTCGGGGCGGACTAGGATAGGGGATGGAAGCCATGACCAGGACGATGTCCGAGCCGGCCGGCGCGGCGATGGGGCCGGATCGGCCCGCGCCGGGGGCCGGGGATCGCCGCGACGAGCGGACCGAGGAGCGCCGAACCGTGTCGAATCGATGGTTCACCCGCCTGGTCGGGAAGGTTTCGGGGCCGGTGGTCGGGCTCGCCGAACGGGTGCTCGGGCCCGGGGTGCGGTACGGCCGCGACCTGCCCGCCGTGGCGGTGAGCCTCGCGTTCCACGGGGCCCTGCTCGCCGCCCTGGGCGTGATGGGCTATGCCGCCCAGGCGGAGATCCGCCGCGACATGACCGGGGCGGTGGTGGACACCGCGATCCCGGCCTTCGATAAGGCCGAGATCCAGGAGATGGACGAGGAGATGACCGCCAACCCGGAAGGCTCCAGCGCCCCGGTGCTGGCCCCGCTGGCCGTGGCCGGCTCCGCCCCGATCCTGGTGGCCTCCAGGTCCGACTCCTCCGACCACATGACCCTGAGCGACCTGAAGGTCACCCGCCCCGGCGACCTGGTCATGCCGGCCGCCGCCACGTTGAGCCAGGCGGTGTCGATCCGCGGCAGCGGGGCCGAGCACGTCGGCGGGGTGGAAGGGGCCGTCGACCGCGTCGCCCTGGAGATCCTCGGGCGGCTGGAACGCGGCCGGACCCTGGTGATCTGGGCGTTCGACGCCTCGGGCAGCCTCCAGGCCGAGCGTGAGAAGCTGGCCGGCCACATCGAGCAGGTCTATGCCCACATCGACGAGCTGGACCAGAGCCGGATCTCCGCCGACGAGGCCCTGCTGACCCAGGTGATCGCCTTCGGCCAGGACCGCAAGGCCATGACCCCGGCCCCCACCGCCGACCGCGCCGCCATCGTCCAGGCGATCAAGGACGTCCCGCTCGACGCGACCGGCGTGGAGACCACGTTCCAGACCGTCGCCGAGATCTCCCGGAAGTGGGGCAAGTTCAAGAACGACAAGGGGGCCTACCACCCCATCATCATCGTGGTCACCGACGAGGTCGGCGACGACGAGCAGAACCTCGAAGGGGCGATCTCCGCGGCCAACGCCGCCAAGGTCCCGGTTTATGTCCTGGGCTCGCCGGCCCTGTTCGGCAAGCTCGAAGGGCGGATGGACTACACCGACCCCAAGACCAAGAAGACCTTCCGCAACCTGCCCGTCCGCCAGGGGCCGGAGAGCGTGGCCCTGGAGCAGATCCGCCTGCCGTTCTGGTACAACGGCGACCAGTACGACAACCTCGACGCCGGGTTCGGCCCCTATGCCCTGAGCCGCCTGGCCGGGGCCACCGGGGGAATCTACTTCATCACCCGGCTCGGGCCCAGCCGGCTCAGCTTCGACCCCAACGGGATGCGCGAGTACCGGCCCGACTGGGTCAGCAAGGCCCAGTACGAGCAGGCGCTGGCCAAGGACCCGATCCGCGGCGCCGTGATCCAGGCCGCCCTGATCACCCAGCAGAACCTGCCCGGGCAGCCCGGCCTGGTCTTCCCGCCGGCCGACGCCCCCGAGTTCAAGGAGGCGATGACCAACAACCAGGAGATCGTCGCCCGGATCGCCTACACGGTCGACGAGGCGCTGGTGCCGATCTCCGCCGTGGCCAAGCAGCGCGACCGGGAGACCTCGCGGCGGTGGCAGGCCCACTTCGACCTGATCCGGGGCCGCCTCATGGCGATGAAGATCCGGTGCTACGAGTACAACACCGCCTGCGCCCGGATGAAGCGCGAGCCGATGAAGTTCAAGAAGGAAAGCTCCAACGCCTGGAGGCTGGCCCCGACCGAGACCATCGACTCCGGGGCCAAGGTCGCGGCCGTCGCCGTCGAGGCCAAAAGGCTCCTGGAAGGCGTGGTCAAGGACCATCCCAACACCCCCTGGGCCCTGCTGGCCCAGCGCGAGCTGAAGGACCCGATGGGCTTCCAGTGGGTCGAGACCAAGGTCCCGCCCCTGCCCAAGCGCATGGAATCCGAGGCCGCCGCCAAGAAGAAGGCGATGACCAAGCCGGCCATGAAGCCCGAGGAGCCGCCCAAGCTGTGACCCGCGCCGGGCCCCGGCCTTTGAACCGGGCAGCGATTGCGCTATAATAAAGCGACGATGCGTCCGGGCCCCCGGCGAGCCCGGCCACCGGCCGAAACACCCGCGAGATCCATCGACCCGGGCCGTCCGCCCGGGCGGCAACCGTCACGACCCGGGGCGACTCCGCCGCCACCCTCGGCACAGGGGACGAAGCGTCATGGATCGGAATGCAGCCAATCCGGCCTCCGACGAGGCGGGCTACGACCTGGCCGCCCCGCAGGCCCACGCGACCGACCCCGACGCGGTCGCCACGCTCGAATCGGACAACGCCCCGGCCCTGGAGGCGGCCTCCGAGGCCGAACCCGGGCCCGGGCCCGAGCCGGCCCCCGGGGGCGATGCGCCCGCCCCGCCCGCCGAGACGGCCGCCGCGGCGGCCCCCGCCCCCCGGCCGAAGCGCAAGAAGAAGAAGCGCAAGAGCCGGTGGGACATGCCGGCCTGGGGAGTCTCGGCGCTGATCCACCTCGGCATCCTGGGCGGGCTGGCCCTGGTGGCGACCTCCTCGGGCGACGTGGTCAAGAAGCTGGTGGACCTGGACGCCTCGATGGCCCCGGCCGGCGACGGGCCCGAGGAACTGACCAAGATCTACGCCGACCCCGCCGAGGCCCGCGACAACGCGGCCGGCAGCCTGGACGCGTCCACCGCCGGCCCCACGGTCGGCTTCAGCGGCGTGGGCAGCGGCCCCCCCTCGGCCACCCCGGCGATCACCGGCACCGGCCGGGCGGTCGGCGAGCGGACGATCCTCCCGTCGGTCAACATCGTGACCTCGATCGGCGGCCTGGGGATGATGCCGGCGGCCCCCACCCGCGACCTCGGCGGCGGCGGGCTGATCGGCGGCGACGTCACCTTCACCGCAGGCGAGGTGGGCGACGCCCTGGACCAGATCACCCACGAGATCCGCCGCCACCTGACCCAGCACAAGGTGTCGGTCGTCTGGATGTTCGACGAATCCGAGAGCATGCGGGACGACCAGAAGGCGATCCGCTCGAAGTTCGACCGGGTCTCCTCGGAGCTGAAGGTCAACCTGCCCGAGATGACCAAGGGCCGGGCCAAGGACAAGAAGTCGAACTGGCCGCCGCTGACCCACGCCATCGTCGGGTTCGGTGACGAGGTCCACTTCGAGCAGGAGAAGCCCACCGAGAATATCGACGCCATCGGCCGCGCCATCGGCCGCCTGGTGATCGACGTTTCGGGCAAGGAGAACACGATGCAGGCCCTGGCCCGGGTCATCGGCCACTACGGCTCGGCGGTCCCCAAGGACGTCAAGCTGCTGGTGGTGCTGGTCACCGACGAGTCGGGCGACGACGGCGAGTACGTCGAGGAGGCCCGCCAGGCCGCGCTGGCCCGGGGCGTGCCCATCTACGTGATCGGCCGCCAGGCGATCTTCGGCAACGGCGCGGTCCACATCCGCTACCAGGACCCGGTCACCCTGGACACCTACTGGCCGACCATCCGCCGCGGCCCGGAGACCGCCGACGTCGAGGCCCTCCAGTACGACGGCATCCGCGGCCGCGACGACGAGCAGCCCTCCGGCTTCGCCCCCTACGAGCTGGCCCGCCTGGC
Organism: Tundrisphaera macrotermitis; assembly: GCF_051175315.1. NCBI lineage: Bacteria > Pseudomonadati > Planctomycetota > Planctomycetia > Isosphaerales > Isosphaeraceae > Tundrisphaera > Tundrisphaera macrotermitis. Next base: position 6,987,478 of record NZ_CP195100.1, on the reverse strand, counting down.
CAAGGACACCGGCGGCATCTACTTCCTCCTGCCCACCGAGGAGGCGATGCGCGCCCGCCAGCGCGAGAAGGCCTACTCCATCGCCACCCTCAAGGAGTACGTCCCCGACTACGAGAGCCGCGCCGCCTACAGCGAACGCCGGCTCAAGTCGGAGCTGAGGCGCACCCTCTACGAGGTGATCGACACCACCCGGAGCTTCCCGTTCCGCGTCCACTTCCCGGTCGAGCCCGGCCCCCTGGTCGAGGCGATCGCCGAGCAACTGCCCGTCGTCACCGACCGGCTCCAGGTCCTGATCAGCATCGAACGCCGGCTCAAGCAGCTGGAGAAGGCCCGCAACCTGGAGCCCGAGCGGCGCTGGCAGGCGGCCTACGACCTGATGCTGGCGCAGGTCGTGGCCTTCCAGGTCAATGCGTACGAATATCGCGCCCTCCTGATCGAGATGCAGAAGCAGCCGCCGAAGCTTTCCAGGAAGCCCAAGGCCGACACCGAGGTGATCTGGGACATCCACCACTCGCAAACCCTGAAGGCCCCCAAGCAGAACACCGAGAAGGTCGTCGCCGAGGCCCACCGCCTGCTCCGGCTGGTGATCGAGCGCCACCCGAAGACCCCCTGGGCCGACCTGGCCCAGGACGTGCTGGATCGCGGCCTGGGCGTCGCCCGCAACGAGTGGCACCGCAACACCAAGTACGAGGAGCGGGCCAGGCTCGTGCCCAAGTTCTGACCCGCGCCGGGGGCCGCACCGACCGATCGATCGGCCGGGCGGCCCCCCGGGCCTTTCACAAAGGCGGGCTCGGGTCCAGGCCGTCGCGGAGCCGGATCATCCCCTGCTGGCCGACCTTCACCAGCCCGCGTCGGGGCCGGTCGAGGTCCAGCACCACCAGCACCACCAGCGCGATCAGCAGGGCCAGCAGCGACGTGGCTAGCAGCCCGCGTTCCCCGGCCAGGCCGAAGGCGTAGCCCACCACGCCGAAGACGATCGTGGTGGCGAAGAAGACCAGGGTCAGCACGCTGGTCGGGACGTGGTCTGCCAGCGCCGAGTCGCGCCGGGTCTTGGCCTCGCCCATGGCGTTGAGCCCCTGCACGAACAGGGAGCTCATCTCGGGCCGCTTGGGGGCGCCGGCATCGAGGTCGGCCAGCTCCCAGAGCCGCTCCTGGAGCCGCCGGGTCTCGGCGTCGACCCGCTCCCGGTCCTCGTCGGGCGACTCCGCCGACGCGATCCGGGCCCGCACATAGGCGTGGATCAGCACCTCGGCCGGCTCGGCGATCTCGTCGGGCAGGAGTCGGGCCCGGTGCAGCGTGGAGCGGACCGCGGTGATCTCCGCCCCCACCAGCGCCTTGCGGGCGTCGTACCGCGACGACGCCATCGAGTAGGTGAACCCCAGCAGCAGCCCGAGCAGCCCCAGCAGGGCCGCCTCGATGGTGCCCACCTGCGACTTGGCCGGCTCGCTCATCCGAACCTTGTCGCGAAACCCCAGCCGGAACCCCCCCTCGGTGGCGACCAGCAGCAACACCAGCAAGAATGGGATGAGGACCCCCAGGGGCAGGTCATGGAAAAACCCGTCGGCCAACCGTCTCCTCCTTCCGGGCGTGTTCGTCGCGGATCCGGCACATCGGACCACATCATAGTCGACCGGGCGGATCTTTCCCCCTCCATCGGCGCGGAGGCCCGGGATCAGCCCCGGCTCGCCGCCGCCCTCGCCTCGATGGCGCGGAAGGCCAGGCCATACGCCAGGCCCAGGATCATCAGGGCCAGCCCCGCCGCCGTGATCGAGCGGCCCAGCCGATCGTAACCGGACAACCCCTCGCGGCGGGAGGCGAGCCCAGCCGCCACCGTAGGCACAAGGATCGCGACGAGGAGGACCGCCGCCTTCCAACGGGGCGGCATCGTCGGCGCATCGGCCCGATCCTCCGGCCGCTGCCGCCGGAGCCAGGCCCCCCCGAGCAGGATCAGCAAGGGAAGCCCGACAAGGGTGCTGCCGTACTGGATGGCCTTATAGCCGGGCACGGCCTGCCCCCAGAAGGTCGGGACCGTTTCGTCGAGCCACGGGAGGAGGCGCGTCCCCCATCGGCCCCGATGGGAGAACGAGTCCCAGAGGACGTGGGTCGCCGCCCCGATCGCGACGGCCATCGCGGCCCGCCCGAGCGCCCCGGGAGTCGGTGCGAAGCGGGCCGCCGAGATGCTCGCGCACCGGCGACGGATCCACGCGGGCAGGAGGGCGAGCAGGGGCCGCTTCAACAACGATTGGAAGGCGAGGAAGGCCCCCATCCCGAGCGGCAGGCACGCCGTCAGCACGCCGGCCGGGGAGTGGGTCGCGGCGTAGCCCGGCCCCATCGGTACGAACAGCGGGAGGTCCGGGATCATGCTGCCGATGGCCAGGGCGGAGAACGGCAGTCGCGGGCGCCGGGATCCACGCGGGCAGGAGGGCGAGCAGGGGCCGCTTCAACAACGATTGGAAGGCGAGGAAGGCCCCCATCCCGAGCGGCAGGCACGCCGTCAGCACGCCGGCCGGGGAGTGGGTCGCGGCGTAGCCCGGCCCCATCGGTACGAACAGCGGGAGGTCCGGGATCATGCTGCCGATGGCCAGGGCGGAGAACGGCAGTCGCGGGCGCCGGATGGCCGCGATCGGCACGATGGCCAGGACGTGGGTCGGGGTGAAGGGCATCGCGCCGCCGGCCGCCGGGCCGCCTCAATCGACCTCGGGGATCTGGCCGGCCGCCTCGACCTCGGCGGCGGTGAGCGCGCGGACCGTGATGGCGCGGATCTCGCCGGAGCCCCGCCAGGAGGCGAAGCCGAGCGGCTGGCAGCCCCGGACCTCGACCCGCGTCTTGAGGTGCCGGCCGTCGTGGCGGAGGGCGATGATCTCCCGGTCGTCGACCGAGCAGCGGACGGCCTTCCCGGTGACCCGGATCCGGAACCGATACCAGGTCCCGTTCCGGTATTTGACGAAGCGGTTGGTCTCGTTCTCCGAGGCGTCGGCCCCGTCGATGCTGGACAGGCCGGTCACGCCGCCGCCCCACCCGCCGTTGACCAGCGTGAGGAACGACGCGCCGACCGGGAAGGTCGCCGCCGCGAAGAAGTCCTCCCCGGCCACCCGCCGGGCCTCGAACGACAGCTCATAGTCCGTCGTCGGCAGCGCCGGGCGGGTGCAGGCGACCGCCGTCATCGGCCCGCCCTGGCCCAGGACGATCGACCCCCCCTGGGCCTTCACCTCGCCCGCCTGGTACGACGTGACCGCCTTCCAGCCCTCCAGCGTCTTGCCGTCGAACAGCGCGACCGGCGCGGGGGGATCGTCGCCCCTCCCGGCGGCCGGGGCCAGCAGGGCGAGCGCGGCGATGATCGCGGCCCGAATGCGTGCGTTCCCTGTGTTCATGGCGATGCCTGGTCCATGGGGTCGAAAAATGGAGTGGTTCCCGGCTCGATCGGGTCCGGCCCGATCGTCACCCAGGGATAGCGGGCGGCCCGCTCGTACTTGAGGACCATCGCGCGGAGGAACGGGGCCCTCGCCTCGACATGACGCATCTGCCATTCCAGCCAGGTCCGATGCCGCCGATCCGCCGCGGATTCGGTCAATCTCGCGAGCACATGGGGGGCGTCGCGGAGGAACCCGCGATCCTGCTCCTCGACCCAGGCGAACGCCTCGGCCCGAATCGCATAGTCATCGCGACGTTCGAGCCAGGCCGAGCCCTGCCGCCAGCCCCCCAGGGCGAGCCCGACGGCCGCCACGGCGACCATCATCCGCCGCACCGTGATCCGCACGCCCGGCCTTCGCATGATCGGCCTGCCCCCTCCGACGCCCGCCGCGCCGCCGCCCGATCGGCGAGCCCGGATCATACCTCATCGGCCCCGCCCGGGGAGGGCCCGCCGGATCAAATCCCCCGGTTGGGGTGTACCTTTCGATTGCGCCGGTGTGGTCTTCGGGTGGCTGTGGTTGGCTTGCCAACCACGGCGCCGACGAGCCCGCCCCGGCCATCGTGGGCCGGCGAGGAAGGACTGCGGCCCGGTACCTCGCCGGCCATCGCCCCGGGATGGTGGCGCCGGCGCCGTGGTTGGCAAGCTGTTCAATGCAGGGACATGGGTTACGGTGAGTGCAGGGACATGGGTGGCGCCTGGAGGGGAGAATCGGGCCTCGAAAGGAGGCCCGAGATGCCCTGGAAAGTCGATCCCGTGACCGAGCAGCGCATCGCCTTGGTCCATGCCGTCCGCACCGCCGGCCTCTCCGTCGCCGAGGCCGCCCGACGCTACGGCGTCAGCCGCAAGACCGCCTTCAAGTGGCTGGCCCGCCACGACGCCGAGCCCGATCGCCCCCTGGCCGACCGCTCTCGACGCCCGGCCAGAAGCCCCTCCCGCACCGCCGACGACCGGGAGCTGATCGTCCTGGAGGCCCGCGATCGCCACGGATGGGGGCCCCGCAAGCTCCACGCCCATCTCAAGGCCCAGGGGCACCAGGCCCCGCCGATCCGCACCATCGCCGCGATCCTCCGCCGCCACGGCCGCGTCGCCGCGCCCGTCGCCGCCCCGCCGCCCACCCCGGCCCCCCAGCGGTTCGAGAGGTCCGGGCCCAACCAGCTCTGGCAGCTCGACTTCAAGGGGCCGCTGGAGGTCGGCCGCGCCCGGGTCGTCACGCTCTCGATCATCGACGACCACAGCCGCTACCTGCTCGCCCTGAGGCCCTGCGCCGACATGACTTATGCCACCACCCAGGCGGTCCTGTGGGGGTTGTACGGGGAGGTCGGGATGCCCGAGGCGATCCTCTGCGACAACGCCTTCTCGGCCCGCAACACCGGGGTGGGGCTGTCGGGCTTCGACGCCTGGCTGATCCGCCTGGGGATCCGGCCGCTGCACGGGCGGGCCTACCACCCGCAGACCCAGGGCAAGGTCGAGCGGTTCCACGGCACCCTGGAACGCGAGGTCTGGCCCAAGGTCAGGCGCGATGAGTCGGAGCACTTCCGGGCCGACCTGGAGGCGTGGCGGCCGGTGTACAACTCGGTCCGGCCGCACGAGGCGCTGGGGGATGAGCCGCCGGCGACCCGCTGGGCGCCCAGCCCGCGTCGCCGGCCCGACGCGGTGCCCGAGATCACCTACCCGGCCGACGCCGAGGTGCGGGTGGTGGGCCAGGACGGGTCGATCCGCTGGCGTCGCGCCCGGATCAAGGTGGGGGTGGGGCTGTCCGGGGAGCGGGTGAGGGTGGCCGACCAGGGGCACCAGGTGGAGGTGTACTACGGGACTCACCGGGCCCGGGTCATCGCCGCGGAGCAGTTGAAGCCCGGCGTGACGGCATAGACGATGGTGTAAACTTCGATCGGCCGGGCGCGCCACCCATGTCCCTGCGCCCGGCGCCACCCATGTCCCTGCATCGCACAGCAAGCCAACCACAGCCACCCGGGACCGCCCGGGCGATCGCCAAAAACAAGAGGTGTAACCCCTCGGTTCCGCCCGGGACGAGCATCCCGTCGGGGCGACGCCCGGCGGGGAATGATACGAGAATCGCGGCTCGCGGGCAGAAAGTATGATAAGCCGGCCCGAAAATTCTGAATATGTCAGGCGACGGCGCCCGTTCGCGCCCGGATCCCCACCCCCCGATGCCCGCCGTGGAGCCCGCCGCCGATGACGTGCAGCCCCGCCCGACTCGCCGCGAACCGGGCCAACGCCCGGAAAAGCACCGGGCCGACCAGCCCCGAAGGGCGCCGGATCTCGTCCCGGAATGCCCTCAAGCACGGGATGGCCGGCGATGGCGTCGTCCTCCCGCCCGCCGAGTCCGCCGAGGTCGACGCGCTGACCGCGAAGCTCGCGGCGGAGATGAAGCCCTCCGGGGAGATGGGGCGGATCCTGATCCGGCGGATCGCCGTGATGTCGGCCCGGCTCGACCAGTGCGCCCGGAACGACGCGGCGATGACCGCGAAGCGGGTCCGGGAGGCGGATCGGGCCCGCGACGCCGCCCGCCGCGCCGAGGTCAACGAACTCGCCGCCATCCTGGACACCGACCCCGACCGCGCGGTCGCCCGCATGCTGGAGACCCCCGAGGGGATCGACGGGCTGATCGAGGCGTGGAACGTCCTCCGGGGGAAGCTGGCCCGTCCCGGCAAACTCGCCTGGACCCACCACGACGACCAGCGCCTCGATAGCCTCCTCGGCCGGCACCCGGGCATGCACCCGCCGACCCAGTTCGACCCGATCCTCCGGGCCATCCGGGGCGACTTCTCGGGGTTGGACGAAGGGCAGGGGGTCGGGGTGAACCGCAAGGGGCGCAAGGCCTGGGCCCGCGAGCAACTGGCCGCGCTGATCGACGCCGAGGTCGAGGCCCTGCGCGAGCTTCGCCCCCTGATCGACGCCGAGGACGAGGCCGCCGATCGGGCCGAGGCGGGCGACCGCGCCCTGTTCGACCCGTCGAAGGAGGGGCAACTGGCCCGTCGGTACGAGGCGGCGGCCGAGCGCGGGCTGTTCCGGGCCCTGCGCGAGTTCCACGAGATCGAGGCGCGGAACGAACCCAACGCCGCCCCGTCCCCGGCCCCGCCATCGCCGGCCGCCCCGCCGAGGCCCCGCCCCCGCGTCGTCGCGGCGGCCCCCATCGCGCCCATCCCGACGGCCAAGCCGGCCCGAACGAACCCAATCCACGCCCCCCGGGCCGAGCCCGCCGGGGGATCGGGCCGGGCGGGGGCGGCCCCTCCCGGGTGAAAATCCGGGAAAGTTGTCAGCAGGACGCCCCTCCCGGGCAGTAGGGAGGGCACGACGACGGACGCACCGGCGGAGGAGGGCGGCATGGCGAGCGGGCTGGCCGGGGACGGGCCCCGTCAGATGCGGCGGTTGTGGGCGGCGGGCCCCGCGGGCGGGCTCACCGATGCCCAGCTTTTGGAGCGGTTCGCCGCCCGGCGCGACGGGGCGGCCGAGGTCGCCTTCGAGGCGCTGGTGGTGCGCCACGGGCCGATGGTCTTCCGCGTCTGCCGGGCGTTGCTGCGCGACGAGCGCGACGCCGAGGACGCCTTCCAGGCGACGTTCCTGGTCCTGGCCCGCAAGGCCGGGCGGGTCGGCGCCGGGGGGCCGCTCGGCCCGTGGCTCCACGGCGTGGCACGCCGGGTGTCGCTCAAGGCCCGCTCCGCCTCGGCCCGGAGGGCCCGCAGGGAAGGGGGGGCGATCCTCGCCGACCCGCCGGCCTCCGGTTCGACCTCCCCCTGTCCCGACCTGGCGCCGACGGTCCACGAGGAACTCGGCCGCCTGCCCGAAAAGTACCGCCGCCCGGTGGTCCTGTGCCACCTGGAAGGGCTCACCCACGCCGAGGCGGCCCGCGAACTCGGCTGGCCGGTGGGCACGGTCAGCGTCCGCCTGGCCCGAGCCCGCGACCTGCTCCGCCACCGCCTCGCCCGCCGGGGGTTCGCCCCGGATGCGTCCGCCTCCGCCCTCGTCCCCGCCCTGCTGGCCGGCGCCACGCCCCCGGCCGAAACCCTGATCCGGCTCGCCTCCGCCGCCCTGCCGTCCCGCGTCGGGATGGCCACGGCGGGGGCCCTCGCCCATGCGAAAGGAACCCACATGATCGGAATCAACCTGGCGAAGTGGCTGGCCGTCCCGCTCCTGCTCGGCGTCGGCGCGGTCGGCGCCCTGAGGCCGTCGCCCAACGATCCGGCCCCGAACAAACCCAAAGCGGCCCCGCCCGCCCAGGCCCCGGCCGCCCCGGTCGCGGACGACCCCGCCCTGCTGGCCCAGGGGGCCAATCACCTCCGGCAGATCGGCCTGGCCCTGCACAAGTACCAGGACGCCCGCGGCGCCTTCCCGGCGGCCGCGATCACCGACGCGGCCGGCAAGCCGCTGCTGAGCTGGCGGGTCGCCATCCTGCCATTCCTCGGCCACGAGGCCCTGTACCGGGAGTTCCGCCTCGACGAGCCCTGGGACAGCGCGCATAACAAGGCATTGCTCACCCGGATGCCGGCGGTGTACGCCAGCCCGGTCCGCCATCCCATCCCCGGGAACCAGGGCGACACGCACGTCCTGGCGTCCGTCGGCCCGCATGCCGCGCTGGATGACCGGCCCGTCAAGCTGTCGGAATTCACCGACGGGATGGGCAACACGATCCTGGCCACCGACACGATGCACCGCAGCCCCTGGACCAAGCCGGAGGACCGATCTTCCGAGCTCTACCTGCTCGATTTGAGGCCCGGCATATCCCAGCCGGGCGGGTTCAACGCCCTGTTCGCCGACGGCGCCGTCCGGTTCATCAAGCGTTCAACCTCCGTGCCGACGCTCAAAGCCCTGCTCAGCCGCGACGGCGGCGAGGCCGTCGACCCCGACAACCTCTAGGATGACGCCCCGATGCCGGACGATGTCCCGCCCCAACCCGCCAGGCCCCCCCGCTTCCGGTTCGTGCCCCACGCCGGGGCCCTGCCGATCGCCTTCGGCATGGGCCGGGCCGAGGTCGCCTCCCTGCTGGGGGAGCCGGCCTTCGTCCACGAGAATTTCCTGGGCGAAACGACCGAGTACCGCTGGGAGAACCGGCTCTCGATCCACTACGCGAAGGGGGGCGAGACCGTGGCCGAGATCGGTTTCTGCCCCGGCCTGACCCTCGGCCTCGACGAGGTGCCGAACCTCCTCGACCACCCCGGCCTGATCGACGGGCTGATCCGCCGCGACCCGGACCCGCAGGGAATGCCTCGGGAGCCTCGTCTTCCTCGGCCTCGGGCTGTCGACCGGCGGGTTCCACGACCACGACCATTCGCAGCGGTCGATCACGGTGTTCGCGAAGGGCCGGTGGGACGACGCGGCCGAACACTTCCGCCCCTATCGGCCCCCGGCCAACGCGCCCGAAGAGGGCGATCATCCATGAGGCCCCGTCGCGATCCCTCCCGGATGCGAGGCCAATCCCAGGGTGCCCGACGGGAGTTGAACCCGCGTCTCGAGATCCACAATCTCGCGTGCTGCCGCTGCACCACGGGCACCATCACGGCCGGGGAGCGGAAGGCGGGGGATTCGAACCCCCATGCCCGCGAGGGCGCACCCGTTAGCAACGGGGCCCGGCCCACCGTCTCCGGCGACCTTCCGACCGACATCCGCAGTGGACCGCCGGGGAGTCGCACCCCGAACTCCTGCGTGCAAGGCAGGCGTCTTGCTGTTGGACCAGCAGCCCATCGAAACGAGGGACGCCCCGGCCGCATGGCCGGATCGGGGCATCTCGGGCCCCGGTATCGAGCCGGGGGGATCGGCCTCATGAGGGCCGAGCGGGCACCTGCCCCGCCCGAGGATCGCCGGGGGGAGACTCGAACTCCCACGCCCCGAAAGGCTCGGGCACCTGAGGCCCGCGCGTCTGCCATTCCGCCACCCGGCGCGATCTCCGCTGCGACAAACCACCTCCAGGATCGAGAGTGCGTCGGGACGGAGTCGAACCGCCAAAGCCCGAAGGCGGGTGGGTTACGGCCACCGGGGCACGCCCATGCCCAGCCGACGCCAATGGGGATTTCCGCGATCGGGCGGGAGGTCCGCCCCCCATCCCGATCCTCCAGCGTCCTCGATGGGATTCGAACCCACGATCTCCACCGTGACAGGGTGGCGAGCACTCCGGGCTGCTCCGCGAGGACATTCGTCTCCGAATTATCGGCGATATTCGATGAGTTCCGGGGGCTGGAATCGAACCAGCGGCCTCCGCGTTCAAAGCGCGGCGTCACTACCAGCAGCAACTGCCCCGGATCAAACCCTCTCGCTTCGGGAGCACCGGGGGCAGGAATCGAACCTGCGGACTCCTCCTTAACAGGGAGGCGCATGAACCAGCTCATGCATCCCCGGTCCCGGATCGGCCGGATGCCGACATTTCGTGAAATCGTGCCGATATGGCACGAATGCAATGCATCGGCCCGTCGGGATGGGACCGGAGGGACTCGAACCCTCACCGCCCGGTTAAGAGCCGGGTGCTCGGCCGGTCGAGCTTCGGTCCCGACGTTCGCGTGCCCCGGCGTGGTGGGGCCGGGGGGATTCGACCCCCCGACTCCCGGCTTAAAAGGCCGAGATGCTGCCGCGACACCACGGCCCCGGATGGGCCGAAACCCGGGGCCGACGTTTGATCGGATGCATGGGTCTGGCTCCCCGGATGCGACGGCCTTCCGGGGAGAAGTCCCCGGCCCGGCGTCGCGTCCTCCATGCCCTGAGAGACGCGGCGGCCGCCGGGGAGGTTCGGCCCGGCCCGCAATTTCCCCCGGAGGCTCGGCCGGGGCCGACCCGGCGGCCCCCCTCGCCGGCTTTCCGGATGGCCCCGATCCGTCCGGGGCTGCCGTCCCGGCCCGGCCGCTGTTAAAATCCACCGTGGGCGGAGCAGCACCGCCCGAGGAGACGACGCCCATGCACACGCCGATCAGTCGCCGCGACCTCCTGGGACGGGTGGGCTTCGGGCTCGGCTCCGCCGCGCTGGCCGGGCTGCTCGCCGACGGCGCCCGGGCCGACGACGGGCCGGAGGCCCGCGGCCCGCACCTGGCCCCGAAGGCGAAGCGGGTCATCTTCCTGTTCATGAGCGGCGGGCCGTCGCAGCTCGACCTGTTCGACCACAAGCCCCTGCTGGTCGAGCGCAACGGCATGGACCTGCCCGCCGCCGTCCGCATGGGCCAAAGGCTCACCGGGATGTCGGGCCACCAGGCCACGCTCCCGCTGGCCGGGTCCGTGTTCAAGTTCGCCCGGCACGGCCAGTCCGGGGCGGAGATCAGCGAGCTTTTGCCGTGGACGGCGAAGCTGGCCGACGACCTCTGCATCGTCCGCTCGGTCCACACCGAGGCGATCAACCACGACCCGGCGATCACCTTCTTCCAGACCGGGTCGCAGCTGGCCGGCCGGCCCAGCCTGGGGTCGTGGCTCAGCTACGGGCTGGGGTCGCTCAACCGCAACCTGCCCGACTTCGTGGTCCTGATCTCCAAGGACCGGATCGACCAGCCGCTCTACGCCCGGCTCTGGGGCAACGGCTTCCTGCCCAGCGAGCACCAGGGGGCCCTGTTCCGCTCGGCCCAGGACCCGGTGCTCTACCTGGACAACCCGCCCGGCATCTCGGCCGGCTCAAGGCGGGCGATGCTCGACCGCATGGCGGAATTGCATGCTCATGAGTTCGCCGAGCGGGGCGACCCGGAGATCAACGCCCGGGTGGCCCAGTACGAGATGGCCTACCGGATGCAGTCCAGCGTCCCCGAGGTGATGGACCTGAAGGGGGAGCCGGACGAGACCTTCGACCTCTACGGCCCCGAGTCCCGCAAGCCGGGCACGTTCGCGGCGAATTGCCTGCTGGCCCGGCGGCTGGCCGAGCGGGACGTCCGGTTCATCCAGCTCTACCACCCCGGCTGGGACCACCACGGCGGCCTGCCCAGGGGGATCCGCCGCCAGGCCGAGGACGTCGACCGCCCGACCTACGGCCTCCTGACCGACCTCAAACGCAAGGGGCTGCTGGACGATACCCTGGTCGTGTGGGGCGGCGAGTTCGGCCGGACCAACTACTCGCAGGGCAAGCTGACGGCGACGGACTACGGCCGGGACCACCACCCCCGGTGCTTCACGATGTGGTTCGCCGGGGACGGTATTCGTCCCGGCCAGGCGTATGGGGCGACGGATGAGTTCGGGTACAACGTCGCGGCCGATCCGGTGCACGTCCACGACGTCCAGGCGACGCTGCTGCACCTGCTGGGCATCGACCACGAGCGTCTGACCTACAAATTCCAGGGCCGGCGGTTCCGCCTGACCGACGTGGCCGGCCGGGTCGTCCGCGACCTCCTGGCCTGATCGGGTGGCCGGGGCCCGGGCCGGTTTTCGACTAATCCCGGCCGAACGACGCACCGCATGGGATCGCCGGACTTGGTCAGGGGCTTTTTGGGATGGGACTTCCGGAATCGGCCGACCGGGCCGAACACTCGCTCTCGTCGCTGCTCGCCCGGATCCGGGCCGGCGACGACTCCGCCGCCTACGAGCTGACCCGCCGCTACGAGGCGCAGGTCCGCCTGGTGGTGCGCCGCCAACTGCCCCGGATGCTCCGGTCGCGGTTCGATTCGATGGACTTCCTCCAGAGCGTCTGGGGGAGCTTCTTCCGGAGGATGGCCGCCGACCCGGTCGAGATGGACGAGCCCCGGTCGCTGGTGGCCTTCCTGGCCCGGGCGGCCCGGAACAAGGTGATCGACGAGTACCGGCGGGCCGCCAGCCAGAAGGCCGACATGAGCCTGGAAGAGCCCCTGTATTCGGCGGGCACGGTGGTCGGCGGCGAGGACTCGCCCAGCGAGATCGTCGAGGCCCGCGAGGAGTTCCTCCGGCTCATGAACCTCGTGCCGGAGGACCGCCGCGCCGTGCTGGAGCTGCGGGTCCAGGGGCTGTCGACCCGAGAGATCGGCGAGAAGCTGGGGATCAGCGAGCGGACCGTGCGGCGGGTCCTGGAAGACCTCCGCCACCGCTCGGGGCTCGTCGAGGGCGAGGAGGGCGGGCGATGATCTCGGCCCGGTTCGGGCGCGTCTGGGAGGAGTCGGACAGCCCCCACGCCGCCGACCTCGCGCGGGAGTACCAGGCCCTCTGGAAGGACTCCCCCCCCGGCCGCCGACCGGACCCCCACCGCTTCTGGGCCGACGGCGACTCGGCCGCCCCGGCCGGCGCCCTGCTGGCGGTGCTCCGGGCCGACATGGCCCTCCGACGCGGGGACGGGCAGCCGGCCCGGGCGGAGTGGTATCAGGACCACGTCCCGGACCTGACCGGCGAGATGTTCGTGGCCCTGCTCTACGAGGAATACTGCCTGCGGGCCGAGGCCGGCGAGCGGGCCGACCAGTCCGAGTACCTCGGGCGATACCCCGAGCACGCCGAGCGGCTCCGCGAGCTGTTCGAGATCCACGACCTGATCGCCTCGCGGCCCAGCACGCTCCCCTACGAGTCGCCGGCCGGGCCCGTCGCGTTCCCGAGGACCGGCCAGACCATCGACGGCTACCTGCTGGAGGACGAGCTGGGCCGGGGCTCGTTCGCCCGGGTCTTCCTGGCCCGCGAGCGACAATTGGCCGACCGGCCCGTGGCCCTGAAGGTCACGCGGGTCGGGTCGCGCGAGCCGCAGACCCTGGCCCGGCTCCAGCACACCCACATCGTCCCGGTCTATTCCTACCGGACCGACCCGGCGACCGGCTTCCACCTCCTGTGCATGCCGTACTACGGCCGCGCGACCCTGGCCCGCCTGCTGGAGGAGCCCGCCCTGGGCGCCCCGAGGGCGGGCCAGGACCTGCTCGCGGCCCTGGACCGGCTCGACCCGGCCGACGGGCCCGCCGTCGGCCACCAGGCGGCGCGGGCGGCGCTGGCCCGGCGGCCCTACCCCCGGGCCATCGCCTGGTGGGGGGCCCGGATGGCCGAGGCGCTCCACCATGCCCACGACCTCGGCGTGCTCCACCGCGACATCAAGCCATCCAACATCCTGATCGCGTCGGACGGCACCCCGATGCTGCTCGACTTCAACCTGGCCTACGAGTCCTGGAGGGACGGCCAGGGCTCCGCGACGCTGGGCGGGACGATCGCCTACATGGCCCCGGAGCATTACCAGGCCATGACCCTGGGCAGCGGCCGGGGGATCGACCACCGGGCCGACATCTACTCCCTGGGCATGGTCCTGCTGGAGATGCTGGAGCCGATGCAGGCGGAGGGGACGCCCCCTTCGCCGGGCCGGCCCGACGCCGACGGGCCCCGGGGCCGGATCGCCCGGGCCGCCGCCGCCGACGGGGTGCCCCCGGCCCTGGTCGCCGTGATCCGCCGCTGCCTGGAATCGTCGCGCGAGGACCGCTATGCCTCGGCGAGCGACCTGGCGGCCGACCTCCAGGCCGTCGCCGACGACGCCCCGTTGGCCTTCGCCCGCGAGCCCTGGCCGCCCCGCGCGGCGCGGTGGCTCCGCCGGCACGCCCTCCACCTGGCGATCGCCGTCCCGCTGGCGGTGGCCGTGCCGGCCGCCGTCGCCGCCCGGTTCCAGGACCAGGCGCGGTCGCTCCGCCTGGAGGCCGAGGTCCGGGAGGAGATCCGCGACGCGGAGCAATCGGAGGCCGCGGGCGACCTGCCGACGGCGATCGGGCAATACATCGCGGCGATCGCCCGGGCCGAGGGCCACCCGGAACTCGCCGCCCTCCGCGACCGGGCCGAGCGGGGCCGCGAGTCCGCCGAGGCCGCCCGCCAGGCCCGGCGCCGGGCCGATCGCTTCTTCGACCGGGCCGAGTCGCTGCGGTTCGCCCTGCTCGGCTTCGTCGGCGACCAGGCCGACGCGTCGCGGGACCTGGCCGACTCGCTCCGGCCGTTCGGCATCCTGGGGGCCGACGACTGGGCACAGACGCCGGCGGTCCGGCTCCTCGACGAGGGGCGCCGCGCCCGGCTGCTCCGCGAGGCGGACGACCTCCTGTTCTCCTGGGTCGTGGCCGTCGCCCTGGGCCGGCCCGGCGCGGCGGGGGGGGCCGGGCCCGACGGCGTGGCCAAGGCGTATTGCCGCCGGGCGCTGGGCTTCACCGGCCAGCCCGGTCCCTGGATCGCCCTCCATGACTGGTGGGCCGGGCGGGGGGGGGCAGGCCCGGCCGGCCCAATCCTGCCCGACCCGTCCGACGATGTCCCCGCCGCCGGCTGCTTCCGCTGGTATCTCCTCGGGAAGCTGGGCCCGGACCGGGATCAGTCGCTGGCCTGGCTCGAACGCGCCGCCCGGCGAGAGCCCGGGAACTACTGGCACCACTTCGCCCTGGCCTACGAGTGGGCCCGGGCCGGCCGCGACGACCGCGCCCTGACCGCCTACGGCACCGCGATCGCGCTGCGGCCCGACGTCCCCTGGGCCTGGAAGAACCGGGCCGTGGTGTCGGCCCGGCGGGGAGAATGGGCCTCGGCCGTGGCCGACCTGGCCGAGGCGCTCCGGGCCTGCCGCGCCCCGATCGATGCCGCCCGGGTCCGGCTGGAGATGGGCCGGACCGGCCAGCGGCTCGGCCGGTTCCGCGCCGCCCGGGCCGACTACGCCGCGGCCCTGGCCGGCGACCCGGCCGGCGAGGTCGCCCGCGAGGCCCGGCGCGACCTGGCGCGGCTGGAGGCCGACTCCGGCCGGCCCGGGCGGGCCCGCGCGATCTACGACGAACTGGTGTCCGCCGACCCGGACGACCGCCGGTCGCGGTGGGGCCGGGCCCGGCTCGCCCTCCGCCTCGGGCGGCCGGACCTGGCCGGGCCGGACCTCGACGCCCTGATCGCATCGACCCCGGCCCCGCTCCGCGCCCCCTACCTGGCCGACCGGGCGATGGCCTGGCTGGCCGAGGGCCGGGCCGAGCGGGCCGAGGAAGCCGCCACGCTCGCCGCCCGCCTGGATCCGAACCCGCACCACGCCCGGCTCCGCGACCGGGCCCGGGTGGCCCTGGGCCGCGACCTCGACCCGTGGCCCGATCGGCCCGACGCCTTCGACGGCTTCCCCTTCGGCGGCCCGGCCCTGCGGCAGTCCCTCCGCGAGGCGGCCGGCCGGCTCGGCGACGGCCGGGACGCCGACCCGACGCGGGCCGTCCTCCTGAGTGCGGCCGGGGACCACGCGGGGGCGCTGGCCCTGGCGGAACGCCGTGTCGCCGAGGCCCCCGGCTGCGTCGACGCCCGGCTTGCCCTGGCGCGGATCGCCCGCCGGGCCGGCCGGGCCGACCTGGCCCTGTCCGCCATCGCGGGGGGCCTGGCGATCGAGCCGGACGCGCCCGACCTGATGGAGCTGCACGGGTCGATCCGGGTCGCGCAGGGGGACGCGGCCGGGGGGCTGTCCGACCTGGCCGCGGCCGCCGCGCGGGGATCGGACTCGGCCGAAGGGGCCGACATGGCCCGGGCGCTGGCGGCGCTGGGCCGGCACGCCGAGGCCGCGGACCTCTGGTCCGCCCTCGTCGAGGCGGACCCGTTCGACGCCCGGGCCGCGCTGGGGCTGGCCGCCGCCCGGCGGTCGCTCGGGCAGTGGGAGCGGGCGGTGGTGGCGCTGGAGTCCGCCGCGTCCACCGTCGAGCCGGGTTCGCCCCTGCTCGGCCGGGTCGCTCTGGGCTATGCGGCCTGCCTGCCCGCCCGGCCGGGCCGTGTGGGACGGGTCCTCGCCCTGGTGCGTCGGCTGGCCGAGGAGCGGCCTCGCCCCGGCCTCGGATAACTTCGGGCCCGGTCGCCGATCAGGACAGGATCGTGGTTTCCGGGACGACGCGCCGGGTCGTCCAGGACCCGGGCCGGCGGGGCGATCGGGCCGACTCCCGGCCGCGCCGGGCGATCTTGAGGAACATCCCGGACGAGGCGACGAAGGCGACCGTCAGGATCGCCACCAGCCGGGGCCGCCGGGTCGGGGCCTCCTCGCGGGCCGGGGGCGCCGGCGATGCCTCGGCGGGGGTCGGGGGGAGTTCGGCCACGGCGGCGATCGGGGGGAGGAAGGCGACGCCGGTCGCGGCCAGTTCCCCCATCCCTTCTTCCTCGGCGATGTCGGGGGCCGGCGGCCGGGGCCGGACGGCGATCCGCCTCGGCTCGGCCCGCACGACCACCCGGGCCCGAGGTCGGGCCTGGATTTCGATCGCCGTCCCCCCGGGCGAGGAGGCCGCGGTCGGCCGCGTCGGGCCGGTCGCACCGTAGTCGATCGTCAGGAGGGCCGGGGTGGCGGACCGGCCGGCGGCCCGGCCGAAGATCCCCGCGTCCTCGGTCGACGGGCCGAACGGCAGGGGCCCGACGGCGGATGGGGGGCCCCACCCCGTCGCGGCGGGCGACGCGATGTCGCGGCCCGGCCCGCCCGCGAAGCCGGCGGTCGAGCCATCGGCGACCGGGATCCCGTCGACCCACCCGGGCGACGGCCCGGTCGGGGGTCCCCCGGCCTGGGGCGGCGTCGGCGTGGGCGGCTGGGTGGGCGGCGGCGTGGGTGGCTGGGGGGGCGGCGTGGTTGGCGGAGGACTCGACCCGCCGGTGCCCTCGCCCGAGACCGGCGTGGTCTCGATCGGGGATTCCGCCTTCGGGAGCCGGCCTCCCCCGTACAACTCGGGGAGCGGAGGAGGCGGTGGCGGTGGCGGCGGGATCTCGACGCCGGGCACGGAGATATTCTGGGGTTGGCTGTGCTGCTCGAAGCGGGCTCTGAATTCGTAGGACCCGGCATCGCCCCCGTCCTCGGCTTCCTCCTCGGCGTGGATCGCGAGCTTGACGTGCAGCCACTCGGGCTCCTTGCCCGTGGTCGCCGGAAGCTTGATCCCGACCTCGACGGCCTGGAAACCTTCCAGGGGCACTTCGACGAGGACGTCCTTGGCGGGGATGCTCACGACGAGGTGGCCGGCGGCGGGCGCATCGCCCGCGCCCCACTTCAACTCGATCCGCGCCTCGGGCGAGAACTTGGTCGCCGGCAGGATGTAGGTGTCGACCCGCCCGGCCGGGAGCAGGTCCGGCATCGGGTTCAACTCGACGGGGCCCGGCGCGGCGGGGCCGAACCGGATGGGGGCCGGATCGGTTCCCGCCGGGAACGCGATCATCCCCCAATCGGAGAGGAGCCGGCGGCCCTCCAGCGGCTCGCAGGCGGGCAGCCCGGACGTCGACCCGGGCGCGAACCGCGTCGGCCGACGGCGACGCTCCGGTCGCCTCGCCCGGCGGGGTTCAGTCTCAGACGATGATCGATCGCCGCTCACCGAGCCGGGCCGCCTTTCCATGGCCATCCGTGTTGTCCTGATGACCATCCGATGTCACGAACGTCGGCGCGAGGCGCCATCATCCGCCATATCCTTCGAGATTTCCACGCCCGATCGGACACGGATCTCGGCGAGGTTGTCCTAAACGTTTTCGGGGCCATTTCTTGAAAAAAAACTCGGAATCGCCGCGCCCGGTGTCCGGATCCTCGGGCCGTTGCCGATAGGATCGGGACAGGGACTGTTCGAATCGGGCGGCAGCGTCGCCGGCGGGAGCACGGGCCTCGGGCCGCGTCCCCCCGGCGGAGTCGAGGCCGGGCCGATGCCAACCGGGAGATTCACGCCATGGATTGGGGCATCACGAGGATCGGGCGGCGGACGCCCCGGGGTCGGGCATCGCGTGGCCGGGGCCGTCCCCGCAACGTCGAGGCCCTGGAGGCGCGACGGCTCATGTCCGCCGCCCCGACGAGCCCGCCGGACCTCGCCCCGCCCGCCATGCTCCGGATCGCCCCGCCGGACCTCGCCCCGCACCCGGCCACCCCGCCCCCCGGGATCATCGCCGGGCCGGCGACCCGGATCGAGCTGACCATGACGCCGCAGGCCGAGCCCGGCGGCCCGGTCGAATTCACCCTGACGGCCTACGACGCGAATGGCTACCTGGCCGCCGGCACCAGCGACCTGATCGCCATCGAGACCGAGGATTTCATCGGCATGACCCTCGAAGGGGACATGCTCCTGATCAACCCGAAGCTCGTCCGCCTGGCCGGCGGCACGACGTTCTTCTCGGTCGGATTCTCGTCCGGCGGCCCCAAGTCGATCGCCTTCCGCGACCTCGCCCATCCCGAGCTGACCGGGGGCGAGCCCGGCCTGGTCTCCCAATTCTCGTACGAGACGGCCCCGGGCTACGAGGCGCGATTCTACGGGCATGCCGAGGGCGTCCTGTACCGGGACCTCGACGGCGACAACATGCGGTCGCCGGGCGAGCCGGCGATGGCCGGCCGCGTCCTGTTCATGGACGGCGACGGGGACGGCGTGCTCGACCCGGGCGAGCCGACCTCGATCACCGACGCCGACGGGAAATTCTCGTTCCCGGAGGATTGGGGCAATCGCCGGCGCCCGATCCGCGTCCTCTCCGACGGCCAGGCCGCAGGGCAGGCCCGGATGATCCGAGACGGCACGCTGACGATCGGGCTGCGGGATGACCCGGCCGGCGTCCCCGACGCGGACACCGCCTACGTCCGGTCGCTGTACCTGAACGTGCTGGGCCGGGCCGGCGGCGCCGCCGAGGTCGCCGGCTGGACCGATCGGATCGCCCGGGGCTGGGGCCGGACCGACGTCGCCGAGGCGTTCTTCCAGTCCGAGGAGAACCGCGAGCGGCAGGTCGAATCGATGTACCTGGGCCTGCTCGGCCGGGCCGCCGACCCGGGTGCCCGCCCCTGGGTCGATGCGTTGCTGGCCGGGGCGGCGGAAGGGGACGTGGAAGCGGCGATCCTCGGCTCGGACGAGTACCAGTCGGCCCATCGGGGCGACGACGACTTCGCCCGGGGCCTGTACCTGGACATCCTCGGCCGGCCCGGGGACGGGCCGGGCCTGGAGGCGATCCGGGCCCAGCTCGCCGCCGGGGTCGATCGCGCGACGATCGTCGGCCAGGTGCTCGACTCGGACGAGGCCCACGACCGGGCGATCGAGGGGCTCTATCGGACGTACCTCCGCCGGGCCCCCGACCCGTCCGCCTCCGCCTGGGCCTCGGCCCTGGGCCGTTCGTCCCGGAGGTCGATCGTGGCGGCCCGGGGCCTCCTGGCCAGCGATGAGTTCGCCCGGAGGGCGGTCGAGGACGCCGGCTAGCCGCGGCTTGGTCGACGCCCCCGCGCGTGCTAACGTGGGGGCCTCGATCCAGGCCACGCCCCACCCCGCCCGCGAGCCACACCGATGCGCGCCCGCCACCTCGGCCTTTGCCTCCTCCTCGCCGCCGCGTCCTCGTCCGCCCAGGAACCGAAGCCCGGCGACCCGGCCCCGCGCCGGGGGGACGAGATGATCGTCTGCGGTCGGCTGATCCACACGACCACGCCGATCGTCACCTGGCTGGACCCGGGCGGATACGACGCCTACCGGGTCGACCGCCGCGTGGTGGTGGCCGAGGAGTCGGCCGCGGAGAAGGCCAAGGCGAAGGCCGAGCCGTCCGGGCTGCCCGCCACCCGGTTCGGCCTGCGCAAGGCCGGGCTGTCCGCCGAGCAGGTGGAGAAGGCCCAAGCCGAGGGCTGGGACCTGCCGCTGCTCCAGCAGGCGGTCGACCAGTTCGTCCTCCACTTCGACGCCTGCGGGACGAGCCGGAAGTGCTTCGAGGTCCTGCAGGACGAGCGCGGGCTGAGCGTCCACTTCATGCTCGACCTCGACGGCACGATCTACCAGACGCTCGACCTGAAGGAGGCCGCCTGGCACGCCACCAAGGCCAACGGCCGGTCGATCGGGATCGAGATCGCCAACATCGGCACCTTCCGGCCCGACGCCGCCGGCTCGCCGAAGGTCGCCCGCTGGTATCAGCCCGACGCCGGGGGGAAGACCCGGATCACCCTGCCCGACCCGACCGCCCTGCCCGCCGCCTCCCGATCGATGGTGCTCCGGCCCGATCGCGACCGGCCCGTCGTCGGCCGGGTCCAGGGGGAGGAACTGGCCCAGTATGACCTCACCCCGCAGCAATACGAGTCCCTGATCAAG
The DNA here is from genome assembly GCF_051175315.1 of Tundrisphaera macrotermitis. NCBI lineage: Bacteria > Pseudomonadati > Planctomycetota > Planctomycetia > Isosphaerales > Isosphaeraceae > Tundrisphaera > Tundrisphaera macrotermitis. Next base: position 6,967,189 of record NZ_CP195100.1, on the reverse strand, counting down.
CTGACCGCCGCCCTCTGCCGGACGTTCCCGAAGATCCGCTGCGACTACCCGCGCACCCCCGAGGGCGCGGTGGCGCCGGCCAAGCTCGCCGACGACCTGTATTCCGGCTATGCGGGGATCCTCGGCCATTACCACGTCCAGAGCAACAAGGTCGATCCCGGCCCCGCCTTCCAGTGGGACCGGCTGGTCGACGGCGCCCGGGCATTGATGGCGAGGTGAACATCTCCGGATTCCGGGCCGGGATGGCTTGCCGACGGCTCGGCCGATGATTATGGTCAAGCTCCGGCGTCCCCACTTCGGGGGGCCGGATTCCTGAGACTTCCGGGACATCAGCCCCCCCGGGAGCGAGTCGCAATGGGCTGTCATGCGTGTATCACTGCGGCATCTGCGGCGTGCAGTCGGCGGCGGGAGAACGAGGTCGCGAGGTGGTCCTTGAGCGTCGGATCCGCGAGTATCCGCGGCGCTTCCGGGCCAACCTGGTGGTGAAAATGGACCGCCATAACGGGAAACCCAGACGCCGGCTGGTCTGGGTCGACGACCCGGGCGGGACGGGTTGGGAGACGGTCCGGGCCGTCCGCGCCTGCTCGGCCTGTGCCGGGGCAGCGACCCCGACGTAAAGCCATCCCAGAGAGGGGGGCGGATCTCGCCCCCCGATTCGATCCGTCGCGACGCCTCCCCCGGGACGGCGCGGCCCGCGTCCGGTATCCTGGCCCGGAGACCACCGACCGACCGGCCCGCCGGGATCGAACCGCCATGAGACGAATCGCGATCGCCGCCCTGTTCGGCGCCTGCATCCTGGGGATCACGACCGACCGGGCCGAGGCGCAGCGGGTGCTGGCCGGGCCGAGGCGGAACCCGCGGATCGAGGCGATCTTGGCCGAGATCTCGGCCGAGCGGATCGAGCGGACCGTGCGCACCCTGGCCGGCTTCGGCACCCGCCACACCCTGTCCGACCCCGACCACCCGACCCGGGGCATCGGCGCCGCCCGGCGGTGGATCAGGGCGGAACTCGACGCGATCGCCAGGGAGTCCGGCGGCCGGCTCGCGGTGGCCGAGGACGCGTTCGTCCAGCCCCCGGCGGCTCGGGTGCCGAAGGCGACGACCCTGATTAACCTGGTGGCCACCCTGCCCGGCGACCAGCCCGAATCCCGCGACCGCTGGCTGGTGGTGAGCGGCCATTACGACTCGATCCCGAAGCCCCTGAGCGACGCCGAGGCCGACGCGCCGGGGGCCAACGACGACGCCTCGGGCACGGCGGTCGTCCTGGAACTGGCGCGGGTCATGTCGAAATATCACTTCGACGCCACGCTGGTTTTCCTGGCCGTGCCGGGCGAGGAGCAAGGCTTGCTCGGCTCGACCCACTGGGCCGAGAAGGCCAAAACCGAGGGCCGGCGGATCGAGGCGATGCTGACCAACGACATCGTGGGCAACACCCGGGGCGGCACCGGGGCCCGCGACAACCGCCGGGTTCGGGTCTTCTCCGAGGGCGTCCCGTCCTCCGAGACCGAGGCCCAGGCGAAGCTCCGCCGCTCGGTGGGCGGGGAGAATGATGGCCCGTCGCGGCAGCTGGCCCGCCACCTCAAGGATCTGGCCGAGCTGTATCAGGACGACTTCGAGGTGACGCTGGTCTTCCGCCGCGACCGCTACGGCCGGGGCGGCGACCACATCCCGTTCAACGAGCGCGGGTACGCCGCCGTCCGGCTGACCGAGCCCCACGAGGACTTCGCCCGCCAGCACCAGAAGGTCGAGGTCCGCGACGGCATCGCCTACGGCGACGTGCCCGACGAGGTCGACTTCCCCTACGTCGCCCGCGTGGCCCGGGTCAACGCCAGCCTGCTGGCCGGGCTCGCCCTGGCCCCGGCCCCGCCGGCCGAGGCGCGGTTCGGATCGGCCCGCCAGGACTACGACACCCGGATCACCTGGGCCCAGGGGGCGGAGCCCGACCTCGCCGGCCATCGCGTCGTCTGGAGGGCCACCCACCTCCCATTCTGGGATCGGGCCCGCGAGTTCGGCCTGGTCACCGAGGCCACGATCCCGGGGCTGACCAAGGACGACCTGTTCTTCGCGGTCCAGGCCATCGACCGCGACGGCAACGCCAGCCTGCCCGCGTTCCCGGTCCCGCCGCCCCCGACCGGCCGCTGAATCCCACCGCCGGGCGGCAGCCTTGACGTAGCTTGCCCAGCCTTCCCGGCAAGGGATGCGTCCTTGATTTGCCGGGGAATCCTGGCCTCGACAAACTCCCGCGTTTGGCCGTACTTTCGCAGCTACGACAAGTTCGGTCCGATCGGAAGGAGTCCCCCGGCGATGCGCTACCCGCTCGGTTTCACGATGACCCAGGCCCGCCACCGGACCCGCATGGAGCGTTCCGGGACGAAGCGGTACCCGACGGTGATGATGCTGGAACCGCTCTACACCTGCAACCTCGCCTGCCTGGGCTGCTCGACCGAGCGTTATACCGGCAAGCTCGCCGATCGCCTGCCCGTGGAGACCTGCCTGAAGGCGGCCGACGACTGCGGGGCTCCGATCGTCAACCTGTGCGGCGGGGAGCCGACCCTCTACCCCGAGCTGAAGGAGCTGTTGCAGGGGCTGTTCGATCGCGGCAAATACGTGATCGTCTGCACCAACGCCCTGAAGCTGGAGGAGAAGCTCTACAACGTGATCCCGCCCAGCGACCGCCTGTTCATCATGGTCCATCTGGACGGGATGCGCGAGACCCACGACTACGTGACCAACCGCAAGGGCGTGTTCGACAAGGCCGTGGCCGCGATCAAGAAGGGCAAGGAGCTGGGCTACCACGTCTTCCTGAACACCACGGTCTACAAGCAGACCGACGTGGCCGAGGTCGAGGAACTGTGCAAGCTCGTCGATGAGTTGAAGGCCAACGGCATCCTGATCTCGCCGGGCTACGAGTACGAGAGCGTCGAGCGGGACATCTTCCTGACCAAGGACCAGATCCACGAGAAGTTCCGGGCGATCCGCGCGTTCTCCCGCAAGTACAAGGTCAGCGCCACGCCGCCGTTCCTGGAGTTCGCCGCCGGGCTCCGCGAGCTGACCTGCTCCCCCTGGTCCACGGTCAACTACACGCCCAAGGGCTGGAAGGCCCCGTGCTACCTGATCGAGGGCGAGGGCTACCACCAGGACTGGAACGAGTTCTGGACCACGACCGACTGGGCCTACTGGGAGAGCCGCCAGGATCGCCGTTGCCAGAACTGCAAGATGCACAGCGGTTTCGAGCACAGCGCCGTCAACGACGCGATGAAGACCCTGGGCGGCACCCTCAAGCTGGCCGCCTGGTCGATCGGGGTCTGACCCCCCGGCACCTGCCGGCGCGTTGGGTTCGTTTCGTCGAGACGGTCGGCCCCGGATCGCCATCCGGTGATTGGCTTCGTTTCGGCGAGATGGTCGGGCCTCGGCCGCCGGGTTGGGTTCGTTTTGTCGAGGGGGGTGGCGTCGGATCGCCGCTCCTCGACTGGGTTCGTTTGGGCGGGACGCCCGGTGCGAGGCCGGTCCGGGGTCGCCGTGCGGGACCCGGTCGGTTGGGTTCGTTCGGGAAGGTGTCGGGCGGCCGAGGTCCACGGGAATCCCTGGGAGCGATGGTGCCGGTCGGGGCGAAACCTGCCACCGACACTATCGTTCCGGGCGCGGCCCGTTCGCACACTTTCCGGCGACCTCGGCGTGGATTCTCGGCGAAGGTCCGAGTCGGCCGGAGGGCGGAGGATGTCCTCCTCCGCCCTCCGGCTCGGTCCGTGACGATCGATCGGATCAGCGGGGGGCGTTGGGCACGGGGGGCGGGGGCATCTTGCCGTCGATCTGGTCGTAGCTGAGCTTGTCGAACGCATCCAGCGGGGCGGCGGCCGAGGCGTGCGTCGCCGGGGCTTCGGCGGCCGGGGCCGGGGCGGCGCCGCCGGTGCGGAGTTCCGACCGGACCTGGGCCAGCATCGGGTAGAGCTGGGTGTAGACGGCCTTCTGGCGGGGCGTGTCGGCGACGCCGAAGCGGAGGTTGTAGACGGTCATGAACTTCATCAGGTCGCCGAGCGAGGCCTCGGGGTGCTTCTCGACGCCGGCCAGCAGGACGCTGACGGCCGGGGTGTCCAGCATCTTCGTGAAGCCGTAGAGGGCCTTCAGGAACTTGTCGGCGGCGACCCGATCGGGGGTGTTCTTCTCCAGCGTCGCCTCGACCTTGGCGCGGGTGGCCATGATCTGGTCCTTGGCCTTCTGGATCGTCTCGGGCTTGTGGGAGCCCGTCTCGTCCCCCTCCTTGCGCAGCTCGGCGGCGATGGCCCGCAGCGCGGTGCGGTCGGCGGCGAACCGGGGGTCGGTTTTGAGGATGGGCGGGGCGCCCCCCTGGGTCAGCTCGTGGACGCTGATCGAGATGGCCGCCGACGCGTAGTTGAACGGGATGTCGCGGATCTGCTCGCCGCCCACCTTCATCCGGCCGGCGTAGTACAGGGCCTTATCGTAGATCTTCGGGTCGGTCAGCTCGTTCATGATGACGTTCAGGGCGTCGCCGCGGGTGATGTCCCCCGGCTCCGGATTGTCCCGGAGCCGGGCGGCGACCTCCGCCGCCCCCTTGGCCTCGCGGGCCTTGTCCCGCGCCAGCCGCTCGTGATACTTGCGCTCGCCTTCGAGCTTCGACAGGTACAGGTACTGGTTGTACCGCATCGCCGTGTCGGTGTTGATCGCGTTGGCCTGGGCGGTCTGGACGTTGTACTGGCCGGCGGCGGCGGCCAGCACGCCCATCCCCTGCAGGGTGCTCCCGGCGACCGTCTGCCCGCCTCCATAGCCGTAGCCGCCATAGCCGTAGCCGCCATAGCCGCCCCAATACTGGGCCTGGGCCGACCCGGCGAGGACCCCGAACGAGGCGACCACGGCGAGCTTCGAACGGTACGATCCGAACATGGTGGGTGCTCCCAACAGACGCTGTTGATGCGGTGCGGTCCGTGGCCGGCGTCGGCCATCATCCGGCCGGGCTGGCGCGGGCCCGGGGCCCGGGCCCGGCGCGGACTTCGATCCCGATCAGGATCATTCGGATCGTGCCAGGATAGGACAGGGGCCCCCGCTTATCAAATGGACACCCGAAAAATCCGTGGAATCGGGGACGCCCCCCGGGGCCGGCCGATCCGATCGGGGCGGGCGGGGCGCCCCTCCCTGGCAACCGGCCGGCCACCCGATAGGATAGGGCGGACGGCCGGCCTCGGCCCGCCCCTTCCCCTCGTGCCGGCGCCGCCGCCGCCGTTGGCCTGGAGATGACCCATGGACCGAGATACGCGGGAGTTCTTCGCATTCGTCGCCACGATCCTGGCGTTCGGGGTGGCGGTGATGTGCTGCCTGTTCGCCGGGGTGGCCACCCTGGCCGGCTCGCGGACGGTCGTCGCGAACTTCGAGGCCTGGGGGCTCCCCGACTGGTCGAGGATCGCGGTCGGGCTGATCGAGGTGGTCGGCGCCGTGACCCTGCTGATCCCGTTCGTGAACTTCTTCACCGCGCTGGTGCTGATGGCCCTGTTCGCGTTGCGGGTCGTGATGGGGCTGCGGGAGGGGGAGGCCCCCTGGCTCGCGCTGGCCGCCTTCCTGGCGGTCTCGTTCATCGCCTACCGGTTCCGGCCGGAACGGGCGGCCGAGATCCTCGCCGAGGACCCCGATCAGCTCGCCTGAACGGGCGGGGCCGGGGCCCGGCGTCGCGCGATCTAGGTCGAGGTGTTCGATGACCTCGACGCCGAGGACATCGAGCCCAGCCCGCCCGCCTGGAGCCGCTGGTAGACCTCCTGCGTCGGCGCCAGCCACACCGAGCCGGTGCCCCGGAACGTCTGGAGCAGCCCCTCGCCGCCGGTGATCGTCCCCAGGATGCTCCGAGTCGACTTCTCGACGGAGAACTCGATCCGGCCGGTCCGCATCAGGGCGAAGTTGCCGTCCACCTGCAACGCCTCGTCCTTCAGGTCGACCCGCACGATCTCGCCGGCCGGCACGGGCGACTCCAGCACGCAGATCCCGGTCCCCCGGATCCTCGTCTGGAACAGCCCCTCGCCCCCGAACAGGGCCGACGAGACGTTCTTCTGGATCGCCGCGCCGACGTCGAGCGTCCCCTGCCCGCAGTAGAACATCCCCTTGTCGGCGATCACCTCCTCGGCGGCCAGCCGGTGGATCAGGAAGTGGCCGAACGACGGCTCCAGGTAGATCTGCCCGGTGCCCCGGTAGCGGGGCAGGATCGCCGCCTCCTTGGCGACGAACCGGTTCATCATCGCCTTGCCGAGCCCGGCGACGCCGCCGATCTTGCTCTCCATCTGGATGCGGCCGAGCATGAAGTGGAGGGCGCCCGACTCGGCGATCGCCTCGCCGCCGTCCAGGGTGATCCGGACCTGCTTGAGCCGGATGCCCGCCCGCTCGGCGAAATAGAGGGTCGAGGCCGTCTGCGGGTCCCGGGAGCCGCCGAGCCCGGAGTAGGCCAGCACCTCGACCCGGAAGCCGTCGGCCTCGGCCATGTCGATCACCTCGAAGTTGCCGCCCGAGGGGGCGGCCGACGAAGGACGCCTCGGCGCGGGGACGAAGACGCTGGCCTCCTCGGCCGGCCCGGGCGGATCCGGGGCGGCCGGCCTGGCCTGGGCGGCCCGGTCGAAGAGGCCGGCCACCTTGGAGGCGAGGATCCAGGGGCCGTCGCCCTTCCTGACCTCGGTGTCCGGGCCGATCCGGCCTTCGGCGGCCTGCCGGACCAGGTCCGCGACGGAGACCGGGCCGAACACCGTCCCCATGATCCGAAAACGCCATTCGGCCGCCATCGGCACCCCTCGGTCGGGAAACCCGCCCCCGCCGGGCATCGGCGGGTCATCGGCAGGGCGACCATCGCCCGCGCATCGTCGCCCCCGGCGTGCCATCATCCCCGGGCCGGACGATCCGGGCAATCCGGGTTCGATCGCGGCCCCGGTCAGTCGGGGCAGGGCGGGTCCACCGGGAAGCCGTCGGCCCCGGCCTCGTCCCACTGGACATCCAGGTCCCGGCGCCGGCCCCGTTCGGAGACCAGCAGGCGGATCAATTCCAACCCCTCGCCGATCGCCATGCGGTCGGACGGGTCGACGGCCCTGGACCCGGCGGTCGTCAGCCGGGCGATGATGCCGACCTCGCGCGAGGTCGCGCCCCTGGCGTGATGATGCGACATGGCATGGTCCCTCCGTTGGTGTCTGCCTGGACACTACGCGAGGGACCCCCGGATCGTCAACCCGTGGGAGCATCGCCCCCGACCCTCCGGGCCGGCGTCCGGCAGGGCGATGCACCGGCGGCGAGTGGCGGGGACGAAACCGGGATTCGATCTCGATCGTCGTCCTGGTTCGTGCCGGGATCGGGCCCATAGGCGGGCCCCTCGTCGGCGAGGAGCCATCGGGGGGCGGCCCCGGTGAGGCAGATGAAGCGGAGGATGATCAGGTCGGGGATGGTCACCCCCGCCTCGTAATTCTCCCAGGTCCGCGGCAGGATCCCCAGGGCCTCGGACAGCCTCCCGATGCCGTCCTCGCCGAAGGCGTCGAGGCGGATGCGGCGGATGCGCCCTGCGAATGCGATGCGGGTCGGGAAGGGGCTCATGGGTGGATCCCGGAGAAGGGCGGGTCGCCCCCGACATCGGACGACCGCGGGACGGGTGGGGCCGGGCCGGATCTCGCGCCGGGCCCGGGCCGGTGCCACGACATGAACTTTAACAGATCGAATAACAAATGTTGCTAAAATAATCTAATATTCAAAAATAAGCGTGGGTGGTGGCGAGGCCGGGCGTCGCGGGGGGGCGGTCAGTCCGCGTCGGCCTCCCGCAACGCCTTCAGCACTTCCGAGCCGTAGCCGTCCCGGTAGGGGTCGGACCGGCCGCCGGCCACGATCCCCCGGCCGGTCGCCGAGGCGGCGAAGATCGATTCGATCACGATCATCAGGAGCTTGCCGATGATCGGCCTGAGCACCAACCACAGGAGCGGGAACGAGGACTTCACGGCTCGGCGGGCGATCGGCCCGGCGTCGGCGGCGAGCCGGGCCGACGCTTGGATCGCGAACGGATCGATGGGCATGGGGACAACTCCTCGCGGGATGGGGTGGGCCCCGGGATGGCGCGGACGGCCATCCGCGAGGCCGGTCAAGACACCCATCCGGCACGGCCGTCGTCGCGACCATGCCGCCCGCTCGACGCAAACCGTTGCCGCTCAGGCGATCGGGAGAAATTCGGATGCTCAGAATGGGCCGGCCGGTCGGGATGGGAGGCGGCCGGATCGGGGACCCCGATCTCGCCCAGTGCCGTCCTCGCGCGTCCCCCGGCGCGGAGTCCCTGCGGCGATTCGGGCGGGAGGATGCAGGATCCCCGCGCCGAAGGTGGACCTCGGCCGGGTATGGGGATTGCAACGACCGATCGGGATGATCCGCGACTTTCACCCGAAATGGAGGTCCGACATGGCTGGCATCGGCAACGATCCGCATCGCGACGAGCAAGGCAAGCCCATCGGCGGGGTGACCGCCCGGGCGCCCGGCATCCGCCCGGGCGACGACCTGGAGACGATCGCCGGGGGCGCGATGAGCGCGGAGGATGCCGCCGACGGGCTCGCCCGCGGCGAAGGACGGGGCGAGACGCCCTCGATCTTCACCGGCTCGGTCGGGGGCTCGTGGTCGGGCGAGTCCGGCGACGCGGTCGGACGGGGCGGCCGGATCGACTTCGAAGGCTCGGACGACCCGGTGGCAGAGGCTTCCGAGGAATCCTTCCCGGCCAGCGACCCGCCCTCGTGGACCCCGACGACGTCGATCGGCCCGCCGGACCACGAGGCGACGGGGGGCCGGTGACCGCGCCGCGCGGGCGGCCGATCGGGGCGGTCCCGGGCGACCGCCGATGCGGCGCGCCCGGCCGGCTCAGGCGGGGGCGGGCACCTCGATGATGCGGAACGGGGGGCGATCGGGGGACGTCTTCCGCATCAGCGGCAGGGAGACGTTGTACACGGGGATTCCCGCGCCGGTGCGGCCTTCGTGGGTGCCGTTGTGGGCATGGCCGTGGACCACGGCCGTCACCGGGTAGCGGTTCAGGGGCTCTTCCAGCCGGCTGCACCCGAGGAACGGGAAGATCTCCGGCGGCTCGTTCTCGACCGTCGCGCGGATCGGGGCGTAATGGAGGACGGCGATGCGGTGCTCGGTGCGCAGCCGGGCCAGGGCCGATTCCAGCTTGAGCGCCTCGTCGATCGCCTCCTGGACGAAAAATTTCACGGACGACTCGCCCCAGGCGCCGAGCGTCCCCCGCCCGAATCCCCCGGCGAACCCCTTGGCGCCGGCGAAGCCGACGCCCCGGACCTCCACCGCGTCGCCGTCGAGCATGATGATGCCCGACTCGGCGAGGATCTGCCGCACCTCGTCCGCCTGGCCCGACTCGAAGTCGTGGTTGCCCAGCACGGCCACCGTCGGCAGGTTCGATGCGCCCGCCAGCTCCTTCACGAGCACGTGGGCCTCCTCGGGCAGGCCGTAGTCGGTCAGGTCCCCGCACAGGACGAGGACGTCGGCGAACTCGCTGACGCCGGCGAACATCGGCGCGATGGTCCCCTGCGATGTCCTGGTGCAATGGAGATCGCCAATCGCCGCCACTCGTACGACCGGGCCGGGCTCGGGCATCACCGCCTCCGTCTCGAATCCAGGGTGATTTCGGGGCCGCTCGGGTCGCGGCGCATGGGTCGACCAGGTGGCAACCCGCGTGCCCAACGATCGGCACCCGGATTGCTCTCCGTGGGGGCGCGATGATCCGCCCGGCGGGCGAAAATATCAGACCTGGGACGCGATATGCAGCCAGCCCACCTCGATCTCGACCCGCGGACGCGGGAATTCTACGTCCGCACGATGACCGTCCTGGCCGAGGCCGGCGTGCCCTTCCTCGTCGGGGGCGCCTTCGCCCTGGCCGCCTACACGGAGATCGAGCGGCACACCAAGGATGTCGATTTCTTCCTCAAGCGATCCGACCTCGACCCGGCCCTGGAGGCCCTCTCGCGGGCCGGATACCGCACCGAGATCCCGTTCCCGCACTGGCTGGCGAAGGCCCACGGCGAGGACTGCTTCGCCGACCTGATCTTCAACTCGGGCAATGGCGTGGCCCGGGTCGACGACGGCTGGTTCCGGCACGCGACCGAGGCGCAGGTGCTGGGGATCCCGGTCCGGGTCTGCCCGCCCGAGGAGATGATCTGGTCGAAGTGCTATGTCCAGGAGCGCGAGCGCTACGACGGGGCCGACATCGCCCACCTGATCCTCGCCCGGGGCGATTCGTTCGACTGGCGTCGCCTGCTCGACCGCTTCGGGGACCACTGGCGCCTGATCCTCAGCCAGCTCATCCTGTTCGGGTTCTGCTATCCCTCGGAGCGCGGCAAGGTGCCGGCCTGGGTCCTCCGCGAATTGACGGGCCGGCTGGAGGCCGAGGTCGACGCGCCCGCCCCGGCGGAGAAGGTCTGCTTGGGGACGTTCCTCTCCCGCGAGCAATACCAGGCCGATACCGGCCTCCGGGGCTACGCCGACGCGCGGGTCAGGCCGGCCGGGCCGATGTCCGCCGAGGAGGTCGCCCACTGGACCGCCTGCATCGAGCCGCACAAGTAGGCCCGCCGCGCCCGGGAGTGCGAGATCCCGGGTCGGGCCGCGGCGTGCCCGTCCTTGGCATGCCCTTTGATCCCCAAGGTCCCGCGCCCCGGCGCGGCCCGTCCGGCCCGCCGAGGGGCGCCCACCCAACTCGGAGGCACCATCATGAGCAGGGATCAAGTCCTGGGCGACACGCCGGGCGACAACACGGCGACCACGGGCGGCGGGGCGAGTTCGGATCGCGGCGGCCGGGACGCCGGCACGCCCGGGCCCGACCCCAACGAGTCGGCCAGCGGACCCGGCACCGGGGGCAGCGAGCGCTACGTCCCCCCCGGCCAGACCGATCCGGGCCCGAGGGGCACCGGGCGCAGCGGGACGCCCCCGGCCTACGAGCCCGACGCCGGCCGCGATGCGTCGGACGCGTCCGGATCGGCGCGGGGAGGGGCCTGAATCGACGGCCCCGGGCGGGGGATCGCCCGCGACCCCGCCGGCCGGTGCCGGTGCCCCGGGCAAAGCGTTGCCCCGTCGGGGGACGCCCGCGAGCATCGGCCGGGCCCGGCCCCATCCCCTCGGGCCGGCGATCCGACGCCATCGCCCCCGGATCCGGGCCGGCCGGGCCGATCGCATGAGCTTTGAAGCATATTTTTCCGCCGAACGGCGGCGCCGCCGCCCCGACGGCCCGGTGTTTGCTTGCGGCGACGGGCCGAGGCGAGCCCGCCGTCCCGCCATGTTCCCCCAACCGCCGAGGATCGCCATGAGCCAGCAGAAGCAAGAGCCCGAAGGCCCGATGCCCCCCGAGCAGCAGGAAGGGCAGGGGATCGAGGCGGAGATGGGCCAGAAGCCCCGCTACCAGGCGCCCGACTACCGCGCCGCCGGCAAGCTGGAGGGCAAGGTGGCCCTGATCACCGGCGGCGACAGCGGCATCGGCCGGGCCGTGGCCGTGCTCTACGCCCGCGAAGGGGCCGACGTCGCCATCGTCTACCTCGCCGAGGAGCAGGCCGACGCCGAGGAGACCCGGGGCGCGGTCGAGGCCGCGGGCCGCCGCTGCTTGCTCCTGCCCGGCGACGTCACCGACCCGCAGGGTTGCCGCAACCTCGTCGAGCGGACCGTCAAGGAGCTGGGCCAGCTCGACATCCTGGTCAACAACGCCGCCTACCAGATGCAGCAGGACCGCTTCGAGGACATCACCGTCGAGCAGTTCGACAAGACCTTCAAGACCAATATTTATGGCTACTTCTTCATGGTCAAGGCCGCCCTGCCGCACCTGAAGAAGGGCAGCTCGATCATCAACGTCGGCTCGATCGCCGGGATGCGCGGGACGGCCCGGCTGATGGACTACTCGGCGACCAAGGGGGCGATCCACGCCTTCACCAAGTCGCTGGCGCAGAACTTCGTCGACCGGGGCATCCGGGTCAACTGCGTGGCCCCGGGGCCGGTCTGGACGCCGTTCATCCCGATGAGCGAGCCGGCGCACCAGGTGGCCAAGCACGGCGAGAAGACGCCGATGGGCCGCCCGGCCCAGCCGGAGGAGATCTCCCCGGCCTTCGTCTTCTTCGCCTCCGAGGCGGACAGCAGCTACATCACCGGCGAGGTCCTGACCCTGCTGGGCGGCGAGGTCACCACCGGATAGCCCGGGCCCGGCCGCGGACGACCTGAGCGAGGATCCTCTCCCATGCGCGTCGAACCGTTCCCCGGCAGCCCCGGCCCGTCCCTCGGCGTGGAGCTGGAATTCCAGCTCGTCGACGCCCGCTACCTGGGGCTCCGGGATGTCGCCCCCGAGATCATCGCGGCGGCCCCCGCCGGGCTGGCCGATTCGCTGAAGCCGGAGTTCTACCCCTCCTGCCTGGAGGTCAACACCGCCATCTGCGGCGACGTCGAAGGGGTGGGGCGGGACCTCGCCCCGAAGCTCGACGCCGTCCGCGAGCTGGCCCGGCGGCATGGCGTCCTGCTCGCCTGGGGCGGGACCCACCCGTTCGCCCACTGGATGGACCAGCCGATCACCCCGGAACCCCGCTACCTGGAACTCGCCGAGACGTTCCGGGAGACACTGTGCCGCCAGCTGACGTTCGGCATGCACGTCCACGTCGGCGTCGAGGGCGGGGATGAGGCCGTGCGGGCCTGCACCCGGATCTCGATATACATCCCCGCCCTGCTGGCCCTCTCGGCCAACAGCCCGTTCTGGTGCGGCCGGGCCACCGGCCTCCGGTCGCACCGGGTCGAGGTGCTGGCGACCTCCCCCATCGGCGGGATCCCGCCGCACCTGTCGCGATGGGGCGACTTCGACCGACTGGTCGGCCGACTGTCGGACGCCGGGCACATCAAGACGACCAAGGAACTATGGTGGGACGTCCGGCCCAGCGAGCGGCACGGCACCGTCGAGGTCCGGGCCTGCGACATGCCCCCCCGACCTCGACGCGACACTCGGGCTGACGGCCCTGATCCAGTGCCTGGTGCACGACCTGGCCCGCCGCGACGACGGGAGGCCGTTGCCCGACGACGAGATCGGCCGGATGATGATCCGCCAGGATCGCTGGCGGGCCTCACGGTACGGCCTGGAGGCGATGATCGTCGACCCCGGCACCGGCCGCCCCGCCCGCGCCTCCGACGTCATCCGCCGCCTGGTCGACCGCCTGGGCGGCGTGGCCGAGGAACTCGGCTGCGCCCGGCACCTGGAGATGGCCCGGGCGATGGCCGACGGCCCGACCGGGGCCGACCTCCAACTCGCCGTCTTCGAACGCACCGGCGACCTGATCGAAGTCGCCCGGCTCCTGACGGCCGGCCCCGTGCCAGGGCCCGGCTGCGTGGGGTCCGGGGCCGATCACGGATCGCCCCGTCACGAGGCGACCGCAATCTGACCCCAACCCGCCGCCGGAGATGCCCCGATGTGCCGGATCGCCGCCTACCTCGGCCCCCCGAGGACCCTCTCGTCGCTGCTGGACGACCCGCCCCACGGCCTGACCGACCAGAGCCGCAACGCCCGGCAGATGTCCGACTCCAGCGTGGCCGGCGACGGCTGGGGGGTCGGCTGGTTCAACCCCGGGGCCGGGCCCACGCCGGGCCTGCTCAAGAGCGTCTTGCCGCTGTGGTCCGACCAGAACGGGAGGACCATGCCCCGCGCGGTGGCCTCCGGCTCGATCGTCGCCCACATCCGCTACGCCAGCCCGAACATCGAGACCTGCCTGACCAACACGCCGCTGTATGTGCTGGACGACCACCTCTGGACGATCAACGGGATGCTCCAGCCCTGGCCCGGGCCGCTCTCCAAGGCGATCCGCGACCGGCTCGACCCGGACCACGAGGCCGACCTGAGGGGGTCGACCGACGGCGAGATGATGGGCGCCCTGTGGCGGACCCACTTCCGCCGCGCCGGGGGGCGGGACGCCGCCCTGGCGCTCCGGACGACGCTCCGCGAGTGCCGCGACCTGGCCCGCGACCACGACGGCGAGATCAAGACCAACGTGATCCTCGCCTCGGGCTCGGACGTCGTGGCGGTGCGATACGCCGAGCCCGAGACGCCGAACACGCTCTACTACCTGGCCGGGGAATCGCGCTGGTCGGGGGGCTCGGTGATCGCCTCCGAGCCGCTGGACGAAGGCCCAGGCTGGATCGAGGTCGGGCCGGACACGCTGGTCCGGGCCGACGCCCGGGGCGTCCGCCTCGAACCGCTCGACCTGGACGGGGGAGCGCCCCGGCTTCGCAAGGGGGCCTGAGCGACGAGGCCGCGGGGCCGCGGGGATTTCGCTGGGGGCCCGGCGTCGATCTTGCATGGTCGTGCCGGGCGACGCGAGGGCTTCCCCATCATTCATCGATCGAACGAGGTATCGCCGATGGAACGCAGGGTCCGGGGTCAAGACGGCATCGAGTGGGTCTGCGTCCGGGCGCTGGCCGCCGTGGAGGGGGACCACGCCCCCGCCGCCGCCGAAGGCGGGGAGGGGACGGTCCCCGTGGTCTGCTCGCCGAGCCGGGAGGAGCCGACCGTGCGCCTGGCCCTGCCCGAAGGCTGGGAGGACGGCCTCTCCGACGAGGAACTGCTCCACGCCGTCGCCCAGGCCCGGATCGGCGCGTGATCGCCGGGCCACCGGGGCCGATGGGCGGCCCCGGCGCGGCGATCAGGCCATCGTCCCGATGATCTTCCGGAAGCGAGAGAGGGCGACCCCGAAGAAGATGGCCCCGATCAGGGCGAGGGCCAGGAACTGCGGCCAGACGACGCCGAAGCCCGCCCCCCGGTACAGGATCCCCTGGGCGAGCTTGACGAAGTGCGTCGTCGGCGCCCCCAGCATCACGTCCTGGACCCATTCGGGCATGCTCTCGCGCGGGGTTTCTCCCCCGGAGAGCATCTGCATCGGCAGCAGCACCAGCATCAAGAGCAGGCCGAACTGGGGCATCGATCGGGTGAACGTCCCCATGAAGATCCCCATCGACGTGGTGGCGAACAGGTGCAGGGCGGTGCCCAGCAGGAACAGCGCGATCGAGCCCTCGATCGGCACGGCCAGGGCCCCCCGCACGACGGCGACCAGCGAGAAGGCGCAGGCGACGAGCACCACCAGGCCCATCGACCAGATCTTGCTGGTCATGATCTCGAAGGGCGTGACCGGCATCACGAGCAGGTGTTCGATCGTGCCCCGCTCGCGCTCCCGGATCAGCGCGGCGCCCGTGAGGATGAGCGACAGCATCGTGACGTGGTCGATCAGCTTGACCACGGCGTTGAACCAGGACTTGTTGAGGTTGGGGTTGAATCGCACCCGCACCGCCAGGTCGATCGGCAGGGTCGTTTCGGCGCGGTAGCGCCTGGCGAAGGTTTGCACCTCCTGGTTGACGATCGTCTGGATGTAGCCGCCGCCGTTGAAGGCCTGGCTCATGCGGGTCGCGTCCACGTTGAGCTGGATCGCCGGGTTGCGCCCGGCCAGCACGTCGCGCTGGAAGTCGGGCGGGATGTTCAGGGCGAAGGTGTCCAGGCCGGCGTCCATCCGGGAATCCATCTCGGCCTGCGTCACCATCCGGGGCGGGAGGAACAGGGGCGGGTAGAAGGCGTTGATGATCCGCTGGGACAGCGGCGAGCGGTCCTCGTCCACGATGGCGATGGGCGCCTTGTTGAGGGTGTCGGGCATCGCCTTCGCGGCCTCGTAGATCGACGCGGTGAACGAATAGATGATCATCACCAGCATGATCGGGTCGCGCACCAGGCTCCAGAGTTCCTTGACGCCCAGGTGCAGGATGTGATCCGGGCGCATGGCTCAGGTTTCCTGGTCGTTCAGCAGCATCACGCCCAGCCCGAGCAGCACCGGGATGGCGATCAGCAGCGGGATGAACGCGGCGTGCAGGTCGGCGAAGCCCAGGGCCTTGGAGTATGTGCCGCGGGTGATCGTCAGGAAGTAGGTCGTCGGGTAGATCCGGCCGACCAGCGAGCCCCAGCCCTCCAGCGAGGAGACCGGCTCGATCAGCCCGGAGAACTGGGTGGCGGGCAGGATCGTCAGCACCGCCGTGCCGAAGATCGCCGCCACCTGGCTGCGCATGAAGGTCGAGACGAGCAGCCCCATCGCGGTGGCGCAGCCGATGTAGAGCAGGGCGCCGGCCGCCTCGGCCGCGAAGCTCCCCTTCATCGGCACGCGGAAGACGAACTCCGCGAGGGCCGCCAGCAGGAGGAAGTTGAGCATGCCGATGGCCAGGTAGGGGAGCTGCTTGCCGAGCAGGAACTCCGGCCTCGTCGTCGGCGTGACGTAGAAGTTGATGATCGAGCCCAGCTCCTTCTCCCGGACGACCGAGAGCGCCGCCAGCATGGTCGGGATCAGCAGCAGGAGGAGCGGGATCACCGCCGGGACCATGGCCACCACGCTCTTGACGTCCGGGTTGTAGCGGAAGCGGACCTCGACGGTCGCCGGCCCGCCCACGTCGCGCAGGCCGAGCTGGCGCCGGGCCTGGTCGGCCAGCCAGAGGGAGTGCATGCCCTGCACGTAGCTGCGGATCGTCTCGGCCCGCTGCGGCATGGCGCCGTCGATCCAGACGCCGATCTCCGCCGGCCGGCCGCGGTCCACCTTGAGCCCGAAGTTGTGGGGGATCTCGATGGCCATGCTGAGCTTGCCCGACTGCATCCGCCGGTCGAGATCCTTGTAGTCCGCGATGGGCGGCTGCTCGATGAAGTAGCGCTGCGATCCGGCGATGCTGATCGCGTAATCCCGGCTGACGGTCGACTGGTCGCGGTCCAGCACGGCGAAGGTCAGGCCTTCCACGTCCATGGTGATGCCGTAGCCCATGATCAGCATGAGGATCATGCTGCCCAGCCCGGCCAGGGTCAGGCGGATCGGGTCGCGGCTCAGCTCCAGCGCCTCGCGCCGGGCGTAGCTCGCCATCCGCCTCGGGCTGAACCAGGCGTCCGTGCCGGCCCCGCCCGCGGGCGATTGCTCCGCCGCGAACACCCCGGGCGGCGCGGCCTCATTCCCGGCCTGTTTCGCCCCCGCGCCCCGCCCCGCGGAGGTCGCGTCTTCGAGGTAGCCGATGAAGGCGTCTTCCAGTGTCGGGGCGCCTCGGCGGGCGACCAGGCCGTCGGGCGTGTCGCTGACCAGCACCTTCCCCGCGTGCATCAGGGAGATGCGGTCGCAGCGCCGGGCCTCGTTGATGAAGTGGGTCGAGATGAAGATGGTGACCTTGTCCTCGCGGGACAGGTCGATCAGGAGGCGCCAGAACCCGTCCCGCGCCACGGGGTCCACGCCCGAGGTCGGCTCGTCCAGGATCAGGAGTTCCGGCCGATGGATCAGGGCCACGGCCAGCGACAGGCGTTGCCGCTGCCCCAGGGGGAGCGAGTCGGGCAGCGCATCCAGGACCTTGTCGAGGCCGAATCTCAGGGTCGATTCCTCGACCCGGCCCGGGATCTCCTCGTCCGGGACCTGGAACAGCCGCGCGTGCAGGACCAGGTTCTGGCGGACCGTCAATTCCGAGTAGAGCGAGAACGACTGCGACATGTAGCCCACGCGGCGGCGGGATGCGAGATCCTGGGCATCCACCTCGTTGCCGAACAGCCATGCGTTCCCGTCGCTGGCCGGCAGCAGCCCGGTCAGCATCTTCATGGTGGTCGTCTTGCCGCAGCCGTTGGAGCCGAGGAAGCCGAAGATCTCGCCCCGCTCGATCCGGAAGCTCACGTGATCGACCGCGACGAAGTCGCCGAACCGCTTGGTCAGTCCCCGCGCCTCGATGGCCACCCGGCCGTCGGCCGACGCGCGGGGGGGGATCTCCAGCTTCCCGTGGCCCCGGTGCTTCTCCTCGGGCAGGAGGGCGATGAAGGCATCCTCCAGCGTCTCCGCGCCGGTGCGCGCCAGGAGATCCCGCGGCGTCCCGGTCGCGAGCACGCGGCCTTCGTCCATCGCCAGCAGCCAGTCGAACCGCGCGGCCTCCTCCATGTAGGCCGTCGCCACCAGGACGCTCATGCCGGGCCGGTCGGCGCGGATCAGGTCGATCAGCTCCCAGAACTGGCGGCGCGACAGGGGATCGACCCCGGTGGTCGGCTCGTCGAGGATCAGCAGCTCGGGGTCGTGGATCAGGGCGCAGCAGAGGCTCAGCTTCTGCTTCATGCCGCCGGACAGCTTGCCGGCGGGGCGGCCGGCGAACGGGGCCAGGCCGGTGCTCTCCAGGAGCCCGGCGGTGCGCCGCTCGCGCTCGGCGCGGCCGTGGCCGAACAGGCGGCCGAAGAAGTCGGTGTTCTCGAAGACCGACAGCGTGGGATAGAGGTTCTTGCCCAAACCCTGGGGCATGTAGGCGACGTGCGGGCAGATGCGCCGCCGGTGCCCGGCGTCGGCCATGTCGCCGCCGAGCACCTGGACCACCCCCTCCTGGACGCGGCGGGCGCCGGCGATCAGGGACAGCAGGCTCGATTTGCCCACGCCGTCCGGGCCGATGATCCCCACCGTGCAGCCGGCCGGGAGATCGAGGCGGATCGAGTCGAGGGCCCGGGTCTTGCCATATTGCAGGCCGACGTCGATCAAACGCGCCACGGGCGCCGCGGCGGGCGGTGGGCCGATGGCGGCCGGGCCGCGGTCAGTCATTGGGGATCCTGACCTTCAGGTGCTCGGGCCATTCGGCCTTGGGGTCGAGCCGCACGTAGGCCATGCCCGGCAGCCCGGTCTTGACCCGCCGGATGTACTTCTTGAGCAGGTCCTTCTCGATGTGGGCCTTGATCCGAAACGTCAGCTTCTGCCGCTCCACGGCCGTCTCGACCGTCTTGGGCGTGAACTGGGCGACGTCCGCGACGAAGGTCGCGCGGGCCGGGATGACGGCCTGGGGATAGGCGTCCAGGACCAGGTGGACCTCGGTCCCCTGCCGGACCCGGCCGGCCTCCTCGGTCGGGAGGAAGAAGGTCATGTAGACGTCGGTCAGGTCGACCATGTTCAGGACCTTGCCGCCCGACGACAGCACCTCGCCGGGCTCGGCGACGCGATACTGGACCCGGCCGTCGCGGGGGGCCTTCAGGATGCAATCGTTGATGTCCGCCTGGATCCGCTCGATGCCGGCCTTCGCGGAGTCGACCGAGGCCTCGGTGTAGACGACCTGCGACTTCGCCGACGCGAGGGCGGCGTCCGCCGCCGCAAGCTCCGCCTGCGAAGCGGCGAGGGTCGCCTTGGCGCCCAGGAATGCCACCCGGAAGGAGTCGAGGTTGTCGGCCGTCTCGGCGCCCCGCGCGGCCAACCGCTCGGCCCGGGCGAAGTGCCGGCTCTCGGCCTCCAGTTCCGCGTTGCGCTGGGCGACCACGGCCTCCTTGGCCGCCTTCTCCATCTCGCGTTGCTTCACGTTGCTGAGGGCGGCCTCCACCGCGCTCTTCGACTCGCGCTGCTTGGCCTCGGCCTCCTTCAACTGGGCCATGAGCACGTCGGTGTCCATCCGGGCCACCACCTGCCCGGCGGAGACGAAATCGCCCTCATGGACCAGGATCTCCACGACGCGGCCCTCCTGCTTGGCCGCGATGTCGACCTCCGTCCCCTCGATCCGCCCGTTGGTGGCGACGAACCCGTCCGGCAGGGGCGCGGGCCGGGTGGACTCCCACCGGATGTAGGCGAAGCCGGCGATCGCGATGGCCGCCGCGGCGAGGAGGATCCTCCTGGCCGCCCCCCTCAGCCTCCGCTTCCAGAGGTCGACCCGGGACGGCCCCGGCGGGGCGGTGCCGCCGGCGGGCGGATTCGGCCGAGGGCCGTTCGGATCGCCCTTCTGGATCTCCTGTTCGCTCCCAATCGTCGCCATCAGACGGCCTCCCGGGCTCGGATTGATCACATGGGACGCATCGGCGGGCGAGCGAACCTTGAGCGGGCGGATCGATCGGCGAGGTCCGGGCGCGCCGGCCCCCGCCCCGGCAGCATGCCTCCGCCGCACGCCGGCCGCCCCCGGGGGCGATCCGGGACGCCGGTGGCGGCACGCCGGCCCCTGGAGATCCGGGGCGGGGTCAACATCGGGTTGGACCCGCGGGCGCCGCCCCGGGGCTGGCCGGACCACGGCCCGGGGGCCCGGTCGGTGCGGCTGAGGTGGGGCGAGTCGGGTTGCACGCGTGTGGCCTCGGTGCGATGGGGTGCCCGTGGCGAGGCGGCCGGGGACGGCCACGCCTCGCTCCCGGGAGATCCCCGGCGGCGGGCGTGGATCAACGGCCACCATCCGCGCAAGTTCTATTCATATCCAGGAGTGACCCGGCCCGTCAACACGCGCCGGGGTGGCTTCATCCCCGGACCCAACGGGGAGCGCCCGGGCATCGGGCCGGATCGGGGGCCCGAAGGCCGAGGATGCGACCTCCGCCCTGGAGGGGTCGTGGGGGCCGCTGGCCGCGATCCCGGCGGGCATCGCGACGGACGTTCGCCCCGTCCCGTCGCGCCCGATGTCGGTCCCGGCCGGGGGGACCCTTCCCGCCCTGAAACCGCTCGCGGTGCGGCGCTAGTTCGTCGCCCTGACCGTGGCGGGGTTGGGCGGCTGCGGCGGATCGAAGTAGACCGAGTCGAGCCCCACGGCGGCGCGATAATCGGCCAGGGCGGAGAAGAGTTTGGCCTCGGCCTCGATCCGGGAGGCGCGGGCGTCGGACGTGGCCTGCTCCCGGAGGTTCAGCAGCAGGACCGTGCTGCTCCCCTCGCGCAGCAGGGCGGCCTCGGCCCTCTGCAGGCTGCGCGTCTGGTCCTCGTACTCGCGGTAGCGGACCAGCTGGCCCCATGCGGTCTGGACCGCCGACTCGGCATCGAGGATGTCGGCCTGGATGCGGTCGCTGGCGAAGCGGGTCTGGTGGGCGAGCTGGCGGATGACCCCGTCGGTCGCCGCGATCCGGCCCCGGGCATAGCGGCGTTGGAGGGGCACGTCGAACAGCAAAGACGTCTCGGCGACGTACGGGCGGAAGTCGCTGCCCAGGTCCTTGGTCCGATTGCCGACGTTCTGCTCGGTGTAGACGTAGAGGCTCAGCGAGGGCAAGGTCTGGTTCTCGGCGTACTGGCGCTCGACCTGCGCCTTCTGGGCCTGGAGCCGCAGGCCGAGGATCTCCGGACGCAGCCGCAGCGCGACCTCGAGGTCGCGGGCGGTCTCCTCGGGCGAGGGGGGGAGTTGGGTCGGGAATTGCTCCGGCACGCGGGACGGATCGGGGATGATGGGGAGGCACCGACCGTCCCGGTAGAACAGCGAGAGCTCGATGCCCGCCTGACGGAACCTCCGTTCCATGGCGACCAGCTGCTGCTGGCGCGACAGGAGCACCCGGCGGAAGTCGACGATGTCGATCGGCCGGATGAGCTGCTCGTTCACCTGGGCTTCCAGGGACTTGCCGCGGAACTCGGCGAGCCGGATTAAATCCCGATAGACCGCCACCGCCTGGCCGGTGCCGACCCAGGCCCAGTAGGCCTTGGTGATGTTCTTGACCAGGCTGATGCGTTCCTTCAGGATCGTGGGCTCGACCTTCCGCCGCTCGATCTCGGCCTGGAATTCCTTGGCCCGCCGGGCGTCGATGTCCCGGTTCTTGAGCAGCGGCAGCTTGAAGCCGGCGACGAAGGCGCCTCCGCCCCGGGTGTTGAGGTAGTTGTAATATGTCGGCCAGCGCCCCTCGGCGAGCCGATAGCCGGCGAACACCTCGGAGCCGAGGACCCGCAGCGGCTGGTCGATGAAGACGTCGTGGACGCTCCGGCGGTAGTAGCCTAGCGGGTAATTCCGCGTGTCGGCGTTGAGGTTCAGGTCGAAGGCCCCGCGCGCCGAGAGAAGATCGCCCGCGGCGATGCCGCGCTCTTCGAGGACCGCCAGGAACGGCGGGTAGGATTGCAGGGCCGAGCCGACGATCTCCTCCAGGTCCAGGGGGGGCCCGCCGCCGATCCCGACCGAGGCGGACGACGGGGGAGTGGGCGCGGCGTCCCCGGTGGTGCCGGGGGCCGATTCGGGCCGCTGGGCCCCCAGGAAGAAGCCGCCCGGCAGCATCCCCGTGAACGGGTTGGATGGCGACAGTGGGAGCACGGGCGACGGGCGGTCGAGGCCGAAGGGCGACGCCCCCCCCGAGGCGCCGGCCGCCCCGGGCGACCCCGGCGTGCCCGGGGGCGACTCGCCCACGGCCCGCGGGGGACCCGACAGGTTGCCCGGCAGGGTCGAGGGGGGTTGGCTCTCGCCGATCGGCAGCTCGCCCACGGCCCGCGGGGGCCCGGACAGGCGGTCGGGTTCGGTGCCGAACGGCAGCCCCAGCCGGGGCGAAGACGTGGGGTCGGGCACACCCTGGGCCGCCGCGGGCCGGCTTCCTGCCGGTCCGCAGGCGGCGAGAAAGACCGCCAGCCAGCGCATCCGTGCGATCATCGTGGCCTCATGCCTAGGACTTGGGTCGCTTCAGCTTCACTTTTTCCTTGCCGCCGTAGTCCTCGCCCTCGGCGGTCGAGCCCTTGGCGTTCCCCTTCGCGTCCCCCTTGGCCTCGGACGGCTCTTCGGAGGCGACCACCTTGGGGAAACCGTTGAGGCGGCGCCAGATCTCGTAGCCGAGCCGGACCTGCCGGAGCAGCACCCAACCCTTGGTGCGCACACCTTGACGCAGGTATCGGTTGGACGGCCAGGCCGAGTCGGCCTCGGGGACGACCAAAAGCCGGAATCGGCCCTTGCCGTTGTCGGTCGGATCGATCAGGGCGACCTTGCCGCCGAAGGAGCCGACGGCCACCGACGGCCAGCCGACGAACTGGACGGCGGGCCAGCCCTCGAATTGCAGCCGGACGTGGTCGCCGGTGTTGACCAGCGGGATGTCGTTGCCGTCCAGCCAGAGTTCCACGGCCATCTCGGAGGTCTCCGGCACCAGCACGGCGATCGGGTCGCCGTCCTTGACCTGCTCGGCCCCCTGGTTGACCAGCAGGCGCTGGATGACCCCGTCGCGCGGGGCGCGGACCACCTGGGACCGCTGGTTGCGGACCTTGGATTCGATCTCCAGCAACTCCTTCTCCCCCTCGGACACCTTGGCGGAGGCCCCCTGGGCGTCGTTGCGGAGCTTGGCGACGTCGGCCAGGGTCTTGGCCTCGACCTCCTTCAGCTTGTTCTGCTTGCCCTGGAGCTCGACCTTGGCGGCCTCGACGTAGACCTCGGCCTTGCGCACCTTGGCCAGGCTCTCGCGCAGGGTCAGGTCGGCCAGCTCGTGCTCGCGGCCCGAGGCGAGCCCCTGCGGGCCGAGGCGGCCGATGCGGCCCATCTGGACCGCGTCGGTCTCGTACTTGGCCCGGATCGCCTCCAGGTCGCGGCCCTCGGCGGCGAGCTTCTTCTCGCCGACGGAGACGTCGTTGCGCGCGACCTCGATGGCCTGCTGGCGGGCCGATTCCATCGTCTCGACGATGTGGGAATACATGTCGTACTGGTCGCGATACGCCTGGAGCTTCTCCCGGACGCGGGCGGCCTGGTCTTCCAGGGCCGTGAGGTAATCGGGGTCGTTGTTGGAGAGCGTGGCGATCAGATCGCCGGGGACATCGCGGCCGTCCTCGGTGCGAGGGCCGCGCACCCGGGTCCCTTCGCGGACATGCCACTCCGTCACCCGCCCATAGAGCGGCGCCTCGACCCGGAATTCGCGGTCCAGCGGCGCGAAGCCGACGACCCGCCCCGTCCCCGGGACCGACTGTTGCCAGGGCAGGAAGGCCAGGCCGACGCCGGTGGCCAGCATGAACAGCGCGAGCACCCGGCCGAGCCTGTGGATCGCCCGGGGGGTCTGGGCCAGGAGGATCGCCGAGCCGGAGTGCATCCCGCGCGGGGCCCTGGGCCGACGGGCCGGGGCCCGTGTCGCCGGCGGGGCCGGCGTCGCGGGCGGGCCCTCCGTCTCGATCAATGTGCCCGACATCGCAACGTCTCCCTGAGCCACTGTTCAATGTCCGGCGAATGGCCGTTGCTCATCGCCACCGTGTGTTCGGCGCCTCCCCCGGCGAGGGCCACCGCCCGGCGGCAGCGGCTGGCCACCTCCTGGCTGTGCGTCACCACCAGCAGCGTCCACGGGGCCTTGGGGGAGAGCAGCGAGTCGAATGCCGTCCTCCGCGATTCGAGGTCGAGCCCGTCCAGCGCCTCGTCGAGCACCAGGAGCCGGGGCCGGCCCGCGATGGCCCGCGCCAGCATCAGGCGGCGGGCCTGGCCCTGCGTCAGCGGCGCCCCGGTGACGGCCAGCCGCGTGTGCAGGCCGTCGGGCAGGGCGGAGAGCTGGTCGTTCAGGCCGACCGCATCCAGGGCCTCGCGGAGGTCGGCGAGCGTCAGCTCATCCCGGCCCACGCGCAGGTTCTCCAGGATCGTCCCCTCGACGATCTCGATCCCCTGGACGACGGCGACCTGCCGGCGGAGCGACTCCAGCCCCACGTCGCGGAGGTTGACCCCGTCCAGCTCGATCGACCCGGACGACGGGGCCCGGAGGCCGAAGATCAGGTCCACCAGCGTGCTCTTGCCCGACCCGCTCAGGCCGACGACGGCCACGCGGTCCCCCGGCTCGATCTCCAGGTCCAGGCCGTGGAACACCTCGTGGTGTCCCTCGTAGGCGAACGAGACGCCGCGGAGCCGCAGGGCCGCCGGGTCTTCGCCGTCGGGCAGGGGCTCGCCGCCGCGCCGCTCCAGCGGCAGGTCGATCAGGTGGCCGAGCTTGTCGACGGCGGCCATCAGGTCGTACCACCCTTCCAGGTGCTTGCCGAACTTGGCGAACGACCCGACGACCATCGCCACGATCAGCTCGGCGGCGACGAGCTGGCCGAGCGTCAGCTGCCCCTGGATGACCAGCCAGCCGCCCAGGCCCAGCAGGGCGGTCGACGCGATGCACTGGAATGCCAGGGCGAAGAGGATCTGCTTCCAGAGGATCGCGAAGTGGTGGCTCCTCGCCCCGAGGTAGCGCCGCGCCAGGGCATCGCACCGGTCCAGCGCCAGTTCGCTGCCCCCCTCGGGCCGATAGGCCAGCGTCGCCCGGGCCAGGTCTTCCAGGTGGCCGACGACGGCGTACTTCGCGCGCGACTCCTGGATGCTCGTGGCGATCGCCCCCCGGCCCAGCTGCAGCACGGCGAAGGCCATGGCCGCGAGCAGGATCAGGTCGAACCCGAGCAGGTACGGGTGGTAGAAGGCGAGGACGCCGATGCCGATCAGCGCCTGGAAGACGACGGACAGGCCGTCCAGCAGCAGCGCCGAGCCGACCTTCTGGACCGTCAGGATGTCGAAGAAGCGGTTGACCATCTCCGGCCCGTACTCGCGATCGAAGGCATCCCGGCGCACGCGGGGCAGGCGGTCGGCGAGGTCGGAGGCCAGCCGCACGAAGATCCGCCGCTGGAGGAGCTCGACGACGTAGGTCTGCGCCGCCCGCAGCGCCGCCGCGAAGCCGAGGCAGATGAGCAGGACCAGCGACAGGACGACGAGCTGCTGCATCAGCAGGCTCATCGCGACCGTCGTGACCAGGGCCTCGATCGCCAGCGGGGTGGCCAGGGTCAGGAGGCCCACCACCACGGCCAGGGCGACCACCAGGCGGAGGTCCTGCGCCTCGGGCCGCATCAGGCCGATCAGCCTCCGCACGGGCGAGATCGCCTCGTGGTGGCCATGCCCGTGACCATGACCATGAGCGTGCCCGTGCCCGTCGTCCGGGGCGCCGAGGCCATTGCACGGGGTGATCGGCTGGGCGAAGGCCCACTCCAGAGGCTTCCGGGGATCGGTCACGCCCAGGGCTCGGGCCAGGTCGCGGGGGCCGACCCAGCGGTCCGCCTCGCCCTCCACGAGCCCGGCCACCCGCGCGGATCTCCCCTTCCGATCCAGGAGGACGACCCAACGGTCGCCCGCCTCGCCGTCGGATGCCGGGATGCAGGCGACCACCGGCAGCCCGGGGGCCGCCGCCGCGATCGCCTCGCGCACCGTGGCCCGCGAAGGGGTCATCCGGATGCCGAACTCCTTGCCGACCCGGGCCAAACGCTCTTGCCACGGTTCGGACAGCACCCCGGGCACGTCCCGGCCGGGCCGCATGACGGCCCGCCGGGCCAGGCCCGGATCGAACTCCAGGCCGATGGCCTCGGTGCAACTTCTCAAAACGTCGACGCAGGTCGCTGGCATCTTGACTCCTACGCCGGTGGTTGGCGCCCTCCCAATCACGGGCGGAGGACATTAAACGCACCCAGGCGGCCGATTGTTCGGTGATCCGCGGGATTCTTCCGGGAAAACCGCCATTCTGTCCTACGGAATTCAGAGGAAATGTCCTGCCATTGATAACCCCTAACGACTTAGGGGTCAAGGAAGGTTGGCAGTCGGGGTGGATCGGTCGTGTGGGTCGGCAAGGTTGGAGGAGGGAATTTCAAAGAATTGGGTTGCCTATGAGAAATGGGGCATCCATTGAAGATTCGTTGTCCTGCCCGTCCCGACTGGCAAGGCCGAGACGATCGATCGTCGAGATTCCGGGGCGGATCCGGCCGGTCCCCCAGGGTCGACGTCCACCATCCCAACAACCTTTCTCACGCCCCGGTGTATCGCGGCGATCCGCTCGGGCTGCTAACATCCGAGGATTCGCGATCGACCCACCTCTGGCCCGGGAGGACTTTTCCGTGCGGACCGCGTTGGCCTGGTTGTGTCTGGCGATGGGGCCGGGATGCGTCCTGGCCGGGGACCTGGAGCGGCTGAAGTACAACCACCCGGGCCTGGTGGTCGACCTGGGCGTCGGGCTCTGGGCCTGGCCCCTCCCAATGGATGCCGACGGGGATGGCCGGCTCGACCTCGTGGTCGTCTGCCCGGACAAGCCCTACAACGGCACCTACGTGTTCACGAACCCCGGACCCGGGGCCGCGGGCGGGACGATGCCGGTGTTCCCGCCGGCGCGGCGGATCGGCAAAGGACTCCAGAACGTCCAGGTGAGCCTCGTCGATGGCCGCCCGCGCGTCCTCTCGCCCGGGTTCGAGTATCCCGACTTCCGGGGCTCGGGCCTGGAAAAGCCCCGGAAGCTGCCGGTTCCCCCCAACGTCCACCCCAACAAGGTCCGCGGCAACTTCTGGCGGTATGTCGATTACGACGGCGACGGGGCCCTGGACCTGGTCGTCGGGGCCGATGACTGGACCGACTACGGCTGGGACAATGCCTACGACCCCTCCGGCCGATGGACGCGCGGGCCGCTGCGGGGCTTCGTCTACCTCGCCCGCAACGCCGGCACGACCGATGCGCCCCGGTACGAGCCGCCCGCGAAGGTGATGGCGGGGGGGAGGCCGGCGGAGGTGTTCGGCTGGCCGTCTCCCAACTTCGCCGACTTCGACGGCGACGGCGACCTCGACCTGCTCTGCGGCGAGTTCCTCGATGGCTTCACCTACTTCGAGAATGCGGGCACGCGGACCCGCCCCGAGTACGCGGCCGAACGCCGGCTGGCGGCCCCCGACGGCAGGCCGCTCGTCATGGACCTGGAGATGATCACGCCCACGGCCGTCGACTGGGACGGCGACGGCGACGCCGACCTGATCGTCGGCGACGAGGACGGCCGCGTCGCCTTCGTGGAGAACACGGGCCGGACGCAGGCCGACCGCACGCCGCAGTTCCTCCCCCCTCGCTACTTCCGGCAGGAGGCCGACGACGTGAAGTTCGGCGCCCTGGCCACGCCGTTCGGCTTCGATTGGGACGGCGACGGGGACGTCGACCTGATCTCGGGCAACACGGCCGGCTACATCGGCTTCATCGAGAACCTGAGCGGGCCCGGCGTGGAGCGGCCGAGGTGGAACCGGCCGAAGTTGATCGAGGCCGGGGGCCAGGTGATCCGGATCATGGCCGGGCCGAACGGCAGCATCCAGGGCCCGTGCGAGGCCAAATGGGGCTACACCGCGCCGGTGGTCGCCGACTGGGACGGCGACGGCCTGCCCGACCTCGTCGTCAACTCGATCTGGGGCAAGGTCCAGTGGTATCGGAACATCGGCACGCGGGTTGCGCCGTCGCTCGCCCCGGCGCAACCCGTCGAGGTGGAGTGGGACGGCCCGCAGCCGTCGCTGGCCTGGGGCTGGCTCCGGCCGGAGGGCAAGGCCCTCCTGACGCAATGGCGGACCACGCCCTGCGCCGTCGACTGGAACGCCGACGGCCTGGCGGACCTGGTCATGCTGGACCACGAGGGCTACCTCGCCTTCTTCGAAAGGACGCGACGTGATGGGGCCCTGGTGCTCCTGCCCCCCAGGCGGGTGTTCGACGATGAGGCCGGGCAACCCCTGCGCCTGAACCCCGGCGCCGCGGGCAAGAGCGGCCGCCGCAAGCTCTGCATCGTGGATTGGGACGGCGACGGCAAGCTCGACATCCTGCTCAACGCCGCCAACGCGCGGCTCCTCCGCCAGGTCGACTCCGCCGACGGCCGCTGGAGGTTCCGGGACGCCGGGCTCCTGTCCGAGACCAACATCGAAGGCCACGACGTCAGCCCCACGGTCGTCGACTTCGACGGCGACGGGATCCCCGACTTCCTCGGCGGGGCCGAGGACGGGCGGTTCTATTACCTGAAGAACCCCCGGGCGAAATAGTCCCGGGGCCCCGGCCGGGGCGGCACCCTGATCGACCCCGCCGCCGGCGTCCGCCTCGAAGCCGACCGCGATGCCCCGCTCGTCTGGGCTTGCGGGCCGGGGTCGAGAGCGGCGTTCCGAGGCGGGCCGTGCCGCCCATCCGCCTCGCATCGGGCGGGGTGACCTCCTTCATCCCGTCATGGACTGTCTTGTCGTGGACATCGCCCGGGAACGGCCCGGACGCCGCCGCGATCCGCAGGCGTTGCGACTTCCGGCCGGGGCCGCGCGGCCTGGTGCGGCGGGCCGTGACGACCTGGACCTGGATCGCGTGCCGCTTCGCGACGTAGAGCGAGGACGCCCGCTCCCCCATCGCCGGGGAGGCGGGCGTTTCGCGCCGCGAGGCTCGATTCGAGCGATCCATCGGGGCCGCTTCAAGGCCTCCTCCCGCCCGCGGTTCCGCCCCGCGATGGCGGCCGTAACTTCGTCCGGTCGCCAGGTTCCCGGTCGGGGACGCGGCGCGTCGCTCCGTCGCGAGGCCCACCCGGAGAGCCCAGCAAGGCGAACGGCCTCCGATTGGCCCCGTCGAGGGTCATTGGGGAGGACCGCCGGGTCGGATTTTTTCCATGGAATCCGAAACACGTCCTATCTCTTCAGGAGTGCCCATGGTTGGCAATGCGACGCATCTTGAACGCCCCGATCATCCCGGCCCGGCCTCGCCGCAGAGGTTTCGGAGAGACCGGGCCTGGTCCGTCGGCGCGGCGCGCCGGGTCGCGTCCACACGCCAGAGTGCAAGTCGTCCTCCTTGAGCTTCGGAGACTCTCCATGCCTTCGCTGAGGATTCCCCCCCGTTCATCCCGCCAGCGGTCCTCCCGGCGCTCCCGGACCCACTTCCTGACCTCGCTCGACCACCTGGAAGAACGGCAGTTGCTGGCCATCTCGGCGATGAGCCAGTACCACTCGTTCGCCACCAATGTCGCGAGCGGGCCGGTGCTGCTCGCGACGTTCTCCGACTCGGAGGCCGCGCCGAGCGGGCACTCCGCCCAGATCGACTGGGGCGACGGGACGACCTCGGCGGGGTCCATCGTCGCGGACACGAACGTCCCCGGCCGATTCAACGTGACCGGCCAGCACACGTTTGCCAAACAGGGCATGAACCAGGTCTCCGTGACCATCACGAACCTGTCCACGACCACCAGCCGGACGGTCTCGTCGGTCGATTCGGCGCTGATCCCGGAGCCGATCGTCACCGCGATCGCGCCGTCGGGGATCTCCGTCGGGGCGACGGTCGCCGACGCCGAGGTCGCGACGTTCCTCCAGGCCGACACGTCGAGGACGGCGGCGGACTTCGCCGCCACGGTGACCTGGGGTGACGGCCAGGTCACCGGCGGCACGATCACGGCCGACGGCGTCACGCCCGGCCTGTTTCGCGTGACCGCCAGCAAGCCGTCGGCCTACTCGGCCGCGGGCGACCTGACCTTCAAGGTGGACGTGTCCGTGCTCCAGTCGGGCGGCGGATATGGCTGGCGGGGGGCCGCCGGCATGCCCGAGGCGCTCGGCTTCGTCACCCCGGCCACGACCGGCGGCCAGATCTACCAGATCGGCGGCAGCTACGGCCAGCAGACGCGGAACGTCAACGCCTTCGACCCGACCACCAACACCTGGACGGCCCGCGCCCCCTTGCCCGGACAGGACCAGATCCTCGCGACGGCCACCGGCCCGGATGGCCGGATCTATGCCATGGCCTATGATCCGGACACCGCGACCAGGCGGATGGACGTCTACAACCCGACCACGGATGCCTGGTCGACGGGCGCGGCCCTCGCGGTCCCCGACGGCAACTTCCGGATGACCACGGGCCCCGATGGCCTGATCTATATCGTCGGAGGCTCGGTCTCGAATGTCATCACGGCGGCCTCGTATGCCTACGACCCCGCCACCGACAGCGTGGCGAGCATCGCGAACCTGCCGACGGCCCGGCAGAATGTGGGCCTGGCGACCGGCACGGACGGCCGGATCTATGCCCTGGGCGGCGACGACGTCACCAGCACGGTGACTCGGGTGGACATCTACGACCCGGCCACCAACACCTGGTCGGCGGGCGTCGACATGCCGGATCAGCGGGCGGCGATGATCGCGGGCGTTGCCCCCGACGGCAAGATCTACAGCATCGGCGGGTATAACAACCAGTCCGGCTGGGTGACCTCCGCTTTCGCCTTCGATGCGACGACCGGAACCTGGTCCGCGACGCCGAGCATCCCCAGCTTCCGGCTCTACGTGGGCGGTGCGGTCGGCCCGGACGGCCGGATCTACTCGATGGGCAACGCCGGCCCGTCCAACCAGAACGACGCCTTCAACCCGATCAATACGGTGGGCACCGACTCGGAACTGTTCAGCGTCGCCAAGGGCACCCCGACGATCGCCTGGGCGATCCCCGGCCCGATCCTCGTCGGCACGCCCCTCGGGGCGATCCAGCTGAACGCCTCGGCGTCGACCTCGGGCACCTTCGCCTACGCCCAGGCGGCGGGCACGGTCCTCCAGGCCGGCCTGGGCCAGACGCTCTCGGTCACCTTCACGCCCGACGACGTCGCCAACTATGATCCGGCGACCGCGACGACCACGATCGACGTGCTGGCACCCCCGACCATCACCGTCGGGTCCCCGACGGCCGTCGTCAGCCAGGCTCTGACCGGCATCCCGGTCGCGATGTTCACCGCGCCGACCTTCCCCGGCGCGACGGCCTCCGACTTCGTCGCCACGATCACCTGGGCCGACAACACGACGACCACCGGCATCATCTCGGCCGACCCGAACGTCCCCGGCCAGTTCCTCGTCTCGGCGAGCGGCCCGGGCCAGACGACGCAGGTGGGGACCCGATCCTACCGCGTGACGGTCGATATCGTGGGCCAGGCGATCCCGGCGACCTGGGCCAGCGTCCACGACTTCGGGGACCGGCTCTATTACCACGCGGCGGCGACTTCCGGCGGCAAGGTCTACATCATCGGCGGCTATGACGATGATGGCCGCCTCGCGGATGTCCTGGCCTACGACCCGGCCACGCAGGCCATCGCCCCGGTCGCATCGCTCCCCATCGAACTCGCCTATCATGCGGCGACCACCGGGCTGGACGGCAAGATTTACGTCATGGGCGGCGATAATTCGTCGACCAATTACGTGAAGTCGGCCTACGTCTACGACCCGGCCGCCGACGCCTGGACCCCGATCGCCGACATGCCCACCGGCCGCGATTATCTGTCGGCGGCGACCGGCCCGGACGGCCGGATCTACGCCATCGGCGGCTACGACGGCGACAATTACTCCGACGCGATGGAGGTCTTCGATCCGGCCACCGGCGCGTGGTCGACGGCCGCCCCGCTGCCGGTGGGGGTTGGCTACGGGGCCGCGGCGACCGGCCCGGACGGGCGGATCTACTTCATCGGCGGCTACGACGACGACGGCTATTCGAGCAAGGTCTACGCCTACGACCCGGCGACCGACACCTGGGCACAGGTCGCCAGCATGCCCGTGCCGAGCGCCTATCTCTCGGCGGCGAGGGGCCCGGACGGGCGGATCTACGCCATCGGCGGCTACAACGACGACGGCTACCTGGACACCGTCTACGCCTATGACACGGCGACCGACACCTGGACGCAGGTCGCCGGGCTGGCGGTGGGCAACTACGGGTCGGCCGCGACGACCGGCCCCGACGGGCAGGTCTACCTCGTCGGCGGGTATCTCCAGAGCGGCGACTCCACGACCATCGACGTGCTCGGCCGGCCGCTCACGCCTTCCGTCGGGGCCGACGGCGCGGTCGCCCTCGTCGCCGGCCCGGCGACCTCGTTCGTGGTCTCCGGCGTGACCGGGGGGACCGTGGGCGGGACCGGGACCATCGTCGTCACCGCCTACGACGCCTTCGGCAACGTGGCGACCGGCTACTCCGGGCCCGTCCAGATCACCAGCACCGACCCGAACGCCATCCTCCCGGCCGAGCCCGTCCTGGTCAACGGCGTGGGGACGTTCGTCATCGGCTTCCGGACGGCGGGGGCCCAGTCGATCCGCGTGGCCAACCCGGAGGCCCCGGACGTCGCCGCCACCCAATCCTTCTCGGTCGCCCGGGCGCAGCCGATCGCCGGCCCCCTGACCTCCTCGCCCGAACAACCGTTCTTCGGGCAGCCGCTGACCCTCACGGCGTCGTACACGGTGCCGGGGGCCCTCGCCGGGGCCGTGCTGGGCATGGTCGACTTCTACGACGGCGAGGTGTATCTCGGCTCCGCCCCCCTGGTCGTCTCGGAGGCGGGCGGCACGGCCTTCGCCCGGTTCACGATCGCCACCCTCGCCCCGGGCAACCACGCCTTCCGGTCCGTCTATTCGGGCGACGGCAATAATTTGGCCGCCGACTCGCAGGCCCCATCGCCGACCTCGGTCACGCCCGCGACCACCGCCGTCGCGCTCACGGCGACGGCGAACGGCCGGGAGGTGACGCTCTCCGCCCGGGTCTTCGCGACCTCGCCGGGCAGCCCCGCGGTCTCGGGCACCGTGGCGTTCTACGACGGCGAGACGCTCCTCGGGATCGCGACGATCGTCGATGGGGTCGCGACCCTCAGCGTCGCTGACCTCCCCCTCGGCCAGCACTCGTTCCGGGCCGTCTTCTCGGGCGATGCGGGCTCCTCCGCGAGCCAGGCGACGGTCGGCTTCAACCTGGACGCCCAGTCGCCCTCGACGCCCTCTCCGAACCCGGGCAATCCCACCCCGACGCCCCCCGGCCAACCCACCCCGACGCCCCCCGGCCAACCGGTGGTCGTCGGCCCGACGGTCAGCGTGGAAGGGCCCAAGGTCATCGGCCTGAGCCGCTTCGGGATCAGGGCCCGCAGGGCCGTGCTGGAACTCAAATTCGACGGCCCGCTCGACGTGGCCTCCGCGCTGGACCGGAGCAACTATCGGATCACCCGCCGGAACGGCCGCCGCATCGCCATCAAGCGGGTCGTCTACGATGAGGCCACGAACACCGTGAGGATCGTGACGGCGAGGGGCCTGCGGCTGGCCCGCGCCTACAACCTCACGGTCTCTCCCCGCCTGAGCGACCGATCCGGCAACCGACTGGATGGCAGGGGGATCGGGCAGCCCGGGACCGCGTTCAAAACCAAGGTTCGCTGGACGGCCCTGTCGATCCCCGGTCGTTCGCCGGCCGTCACGTTCGTCGATGGCCAGCCGCAAGCCTACACCGGCCGTTTCCGCCGGTATGTGAGGAACGTCCTCCAGACCACGATTCCCAGGCTGCGGAGGGGTTGATCCGTCCACCTGAGAGATGCCCTTCCGGCGGGGCCGCCATGCGGTAAGCCTGCCGGAAGGGCCATGTTTGCGTCCCCGGCTCGACCTCATCGCGCCGGGATCGCATCCTCCCATCGGCGTCCTGCAGCCCGAGATGGCCGGGCCCGGAACTCATCGCCAAGATGCCCGCCGCTCCATCATGATGGAGCGGCGGGCATCTTGATTCTTGGTGCTTCGTCGTCTCGGGGGCGGGATCATGCGAGAGTCCTACGACTTCGACGATCTCGCCGCTCGCCCATTTGCGCTCGATTCATGGCGAGATCATGATGGAAGGTGACCCCGGAGGTCACCCCGATGCAGGTCACGGATCGCCTGACGGCCGGACACCTCGCCGCCTGGCCGATGCGCATCGGGCAAGCGTCGCTTCCGTCGGATCCGATCGGTCATCCTGGCCGCCCAAGAGCGTACCGTGCCTCAGATCGCCGCGGCGTGCCCGGCCACCGGCGCGGCGGCCGGCATCGTGATGCCTCACCATGACACCCCGACGATCAACCTGTTCCTGGAGCAGTTCTCCACCGGGTTGGTCGCGGACGTGCACTCGGTGCGGGTCGATCCGGTCCTATGCGGATTGGGAAGCGTAGAATGAGGCGGCCTGCTCGGCGATGATGGTGTAGGCTCCGATGCCGAGTGGCTCAAGCCGGTATGCGCCGCATCCTATCTGACATGGAAAGAAAGCGCAATGTTAAATTAAAGCCCATATGAGACGTGGCCGTTCGGGGGTGTAACCCTCGAATCTGGAGATTCGCGGTTTGTTGTCGCTGGCCTCTTCGAGGCCGGCCGCCGGTGAGCCCGCCGCATCTCAAGGTCGAGACGCACGCTTTCCGTCGTGCCCGCTGCATCCCGGTCGGCCTCACAGAGGCCAACTCCAATCGATCGTGAGATCGGGAAGTTCCCGGGACTTCAAAATCTCCAGGTTCGAGGGCGACACCCGCCGTTCGGGGCCTGTCGGGTGCTGTCATTGAGTGCCGGCGGCCGGACTCGAACCGGCACGGGGGTTCCCCCCCGGAGGATTTTAAGTCCTCTCCCGATCGCCTGGTCTATGTCTCCAAGTCTATTCCTGAAAATGCTTTGCGTTGTGTCCGCACGAGAGTGGTATTGTCTTCTCCCGAAAATCTCCCCATCTCTTAAACCTCTAGGTCAGGAAGTCATCTTTGCGGCTCATCAACGCCGTTGAGACGATCCATAACCGAATCACTGATGAGGGTTTCATCAAGGTGGATGTAATGCCTCCTCATGGTCTCAGGATGGCAGCCGAAGGCAACGGCTGCATCGTCATAGGCGACCCCGGCGAGCTTGGCCCGGCTCATTGCAGTGCCCCTGAAATTGTGCAATTTGAATCGCCGCCTTTCGGGATGGGCCGAGCGGTATTTCTCGACCTCATCTTCCAGCCATGCGACCAAGCGCTCCGGGGCGAACCCCCTGAGGCTGGAGACATGATCTTGCCTCCCACGGCCCCGATGGATCGACCGGAGTCGCTCGCTGAAGCTCTCGAACACGAAGGTCGGTCCTGCCACGGCCGAGAGTTCGTCGAACAGGATCTTGGGTGGTTTCGACCGGCGGGTCTTCCGGCCCTTGGCCGTCAGAGCTTCGAAGACGAGCCGGCCATCCTGGAGGGCGGATCTGGGCAGGCTGGCCAATTCGTAGATGCGACACCCAACCGCCACCTTCACCTCCAGGAACAGCGACGGTAGACGCCACCCTCCCCAGCGATCCGAGAGCCAAGAAAGGAATTCCCGTTGTTCATCGATGGTGAGGACGATCGGCTCGGGCTTGTCTACTTTCGGCGGCTCGACGTCGGCGAACGGGTTCGAGGCCAGGATTTTGCAAATTTCGACCCACCATCGTCCGTAGACGATGGACAACTCGTTCAGATCGCCTTTGACCGTGTTCGGCCGCCGACTCTTGAGGCGAGTCACCTTGAACCTCTCTGCCATTGTGGGGGTCATCCCGGCCGGGCCGTGCAAGTTCGGATACACATCCCTCAGGATCTTGATCGAGGCCCTATACGACTTGATGGTTTGCGGGCGAAGATTATGCCCTTGCATGTGCTCGACCATCCGAGCGATGGCCTCCTCCCAGGAGATATCGGAGGGGGTAGCCTTCGGCTCGTAGGCCGAGCGGATCACTGCGATCGCCGATTCGGCGGCCCGTTTCTTGTTGCGCTCCTGGGTTGATCTCTCCTTCGGCTTTCCATCCGGGCCCCGGAACGTCACGAGGTAGCAAGGGTCACGTTCTCGCTGCTTAAGACTGTATTTAACCCTTCGTCCGTCGGCCAGGACGCACACCTCGGCCATTGTCGGTCTCCCCTTTCAGGAATTCGTCGAGCATCTCTCGGGTGAAGTAACAGACACGGGACCCGGGCATCTTCTTGAGTCTTCCACGCTCGATCAGGCCGTAGATCGCCTTGGGGGTTTTCTTCAAGTATGAGGCGGCCTGGTCCACATCTAGATAGGGTGTCGATACTCTTGGCTCTGGGCCCCGCCTGTTTCCTACCTCACCATCCGTCACGAGGCCGATCTCCAAGCTCCGGCTCGCCAAATGCCCGGCCTCCCGGCGGAACTCGTCCACGACGGCCTCGGCGATCTCGACGGCCAGGCGTTCCTCCACCAGCTTGCGAGCCAGTTCCGGCTCGATCCCCGCCTCGTAGGCCAGCTTGCCGATCCGCTTTTCGAGCCTCCTCCAGGGCGATCGTGCTTCGAGTTCCCTCTCCCGTTGCTCCTGGTCTTTCCGTTCACTGCAATACGCCGCCCAGCCACCCGGATGCTCCCTATCGATCACGCTGCATAGATCGTCCTCCTCGAAGGGGCCTTCCTCGTCTTCCGAGTCGTTCATCGTTGGGTGCTCCTTAGGTTTGGGTTTCAACAGAGTTGCGGCGGGCGTAAGGCCCTCCAGATCGGGAGTGAACTTGCCGATCGCTCTTTAGGTGTCGGGGCGATGAGGTTATGAGCGGAAGCATGGCGCCTGTGCCGACCGTCGGCGGGCGATCGTCCCGATCCTGGTGTGCGTTATTGATCCGCACGGGAACTTGAAAAGCAGATCGATGAGTCGGCCGATCTCGACTGGCCCGTCTTCACGGATCGGATCGCCACGGCATTGAGTGGCGCCAAGCCCATACGCCCAGGTCCCGGCTCCCTGCCGGGGTCCTGACACTTCGGATGTGGTGCGGAGGCTCGTCCCTGGAAAGAGGCCCCCTGGCCTTAGCCCCGGACTTCCATCCCGAGCTTCCGCCGGACGTGTTCCCAGCGGGCGGCTGACTTCAGGCCCGGGAAGATCGGGGACTGGGGGCTCAGGCTTCGGATCTCGTCCCAATGCGGGGACGCCTCGATCGCCTCCTCGTCGAACGACTCCCTCTCGCTCCGGGAGGGGTCCTCCCAGTACGCATCTATCCCGTCCAGTTCGCTCTCTTGTGGGGCATCATCGTTCATCGCCTGCTTCACCTCCTGCGCCTCCTATCGAATACCCTTATCACCTCATCACCGAAGGCGTGTAGGAGGTTTCGAATGTATTCCTCATTCCAATCGCCCAACGGAATGGTGGATTGGACGCCGTTCGGGTAGACGTAGGGGAGTGGCCGATCATCGAACCCTAACTCCCAGTCCGTGAGTTCGAGATCAGGGTTGGCGGCCTGCCATACAGCAAAATCCGCATCCAAGTCCATCCCGTCCTTGATCGAACCCGAGGAAACAACAACACATTGATTGCCCCCGGGATCTTGGTGTTGTTGTTTCTTTCGAGCATTAATCTCAGCTTCTTCTCTGCTCACGGGTGATGAGCCATTCTGATCAGGGGGGAGCGTCCGACTGATCACCCGAGATCCCTCGGCTGATCGTGGCTGATCAGGGGTGGTCGATGGTGGCGTGGTCTGATCACGACTGATCAAGCGGATCACTCGGCCGTGGCGGTTCGTCCTACGCTCGATCAGGGGAGACCGAGGCTCACCCCTCTTGCCCTCCAACTCACGCAGGGCACGCTGGAGCGTGGCGATGCTGAGGCCCGTCTCGTCCACCAGTCGGCGATCACTCGGCCAGCAGTGATTTTTGGCGCCCGCATGGTGACACAGGCAGAGATACACCGCCTTGGCGTTGGCGCCCAAACTCGGGTCGGTGGCCACGTCGAAGGGCACCGTCGGGTTCCACCGGAAGGTAGTTGTTCTGGGCATCTCGGAGCCTCCGAAGTAGGGACAAATTGCTCGAAATGTCCTTGCCTATGAGTTGGTAGCCGAACGATCACATTCCGAAAGGTCGAGTAGCCGCCTCCGATATTCCATCAGGGCGTCTGACAGCCGTCGCTCGGCCAGCCGGTGGTACGGCTCGTGGACCTCGAATCCGAGGTAGTATCTGTCCATCAGAAGGGCCATCTTGCAGGTGGTCGCCGCCCCGGCCAAAGGGTCGAGAACGACGTCCAAGGGGCGGGACCAGGAGAGGATCAGGTCACGGGCGAGCAACTCCGGCATGAGCGCCGGGTGCTCGAAGGCATAGCGATCCGTCGCCGTCGCCCGGCTCCCTGACGTGTACCGCCAGACATGCGGCCGGACGCCATAGGGCTTGATCAGGACCTGCTTCGTGTGGCTGATCTGCCCGTCCTTGGTGCGGGCCGAGAACCTCATCATCCGCCCGGCGTACTTGTTAGCCTTGTCCCGGATGAGGTCCACGGTCCGGGGCCTCCCCTTGCTGAGGACGAACACGAACTCGGGGGCGACCCCGTAGCGGTTCCGGCTGGTCCCACGGCAGACCTGCTTCTCGACGATGAGCGTGTTGTGGAGCCTGAATCCGAGTCGCTTGAAGTACGAGACCTGCATGAAACCGCTGCCCGTCTGGTCGCCCCGGACGATCTGGTCCTGGACGTTCCAGCAGACGATCCCGCCGGGCATCGCCACCCTCCAAAGCTCACGGGCGAGCAGCATGAACTTCTCGAAGTCCCAGAGGTGGCCGCCGTATGATCGGATCGAGTCGTACGGAGGCGAGGTCACGATCAGGGGGATGCAGTTGTCGGGGAGTGCCCGCATCCCGTCCACGGCGTCCATGCACTTGATCCGGTTGCGCACCGGGCAAAGGTTCTCTTGCACTTCGAAGCAGGCGGGACGACGGGTGGCGACGGGCTTGATCGGGGCGGGGCGGCTGGTCATAGGGAATCTCGGAGTTGCCGGGCACCAGAATTGGGTCGAGCCGCCCGGCTGGTGCCCCGGGTGGCTCGGATGGCAGAGTCGGTCGTAGGGGAGGTGGAAACACGAACGGACCTCGGGGTTGGCCCCGAGGTCCGTTGCGGTCGCCGACTTATTCTTGAGGCCGATGGTGGCTCATTCGGTGCGATAATCACCTCATGCTGCGTCTCGCCGGATGACGGACTCCCGAAGGGCGACGAGCAGGCCGGACGCCCGGTCCAGGAGGTCGAGGGCTTCGGCATCCATTCCGCCGACCTGGCCGACCTCCTCCAGGGCTCGCACGACCTTGGCCAGCAGATCCTTTGACGTCGGGGGCGCCAAGGGGGTGATGAGCTTGCTAGGATGCCTATTCCCGGCGTTCCGGGCTGGTTTCGGGGCGGGTTCGGCCGTCTCCTCAGTGGTCTCCGCCCGCTGGGTCCGCTCGGACTTGGCGTCCGGGTTCTGGGCGGCCGCCGGGTCCGTTGTGGCCGAGGTGGCCTCGGGCCCCGTGCCGGGCTTCGACTCGGGCTGGGCCTTGGGCTTCCGATTCAGGATGCCGAGCTTCTCCAGGGCCTCGGTCTTGGACGAGAATTCGTCGAGCCGCTCGAAGGTCACGGCGTTGAAGAACTTTCGGGCGTAGCTGTCGGTCGTGGTGCCGACCCCGATCTCACCCAGCGTCTTCCCCCAGTCGCCCATCGACCGACGGCGGTACAGATAGACCAGCATCTCGCCCAGTCGGTGGAAGTCCTGGATGACCCGTCGCTTCCGGTCGAGGATCGCCCGGACGTGGCCGTCCACGGACCTGGCGTACTTGCGGGCGGCGGCGATAAGCTGTTCGTCCGTGGAGCCCTCGCCGAGGACGGCGGGGGCGACGGGCATCTCGATCGTGGCGGTGGCGGTCTGGTCGTTGATCATGACAGAAGCTCCTGATCCGAGGGGTGACGGGGTACGAGTGATCGGCCCCCGGCGACGGGCCGGAGGGGTCGGTCTGGGAGTGTTAGGACGATTGCTGGACAGTGCCCCTATCCCGGCGGCCCTGTCGGGGGTGACGAAGACGGCCAGCAGGCCGGCTGGCGGTGGCCACGATCTCGTGCAAGACTGTCAGTGAATCATTCCCCGACCGCTGGGATTCGGACGATGCCAGGAACGACAACGGGCGAAGGTGGCGATGATCAGGCCCCTGGGGTGAGCGGATCGCTCAGGAGGGCGATCAGGGATTCGGGCATCTCGATCAGCGAGCTATCGAGGCGCACCGGGGTCGCACGTCAGGCGATCAATCGCTTCCTCTCGGGCGAGAGGGGATTGACGACGGAGACCGTGGACAAGCTGTGCGAGGTACTCGGGCTGACCTTGCTTCCCAAGAAGGTACCGGAGGTTGCGCCGCCCCCGACCCGTCCCGAGCCTGTGACTGTCAGGCGTCGATCCTTCGATACAATCGATATTCTCAGGTGCAAATTATTCCTGATCCAACTCGACGACAAGGCGCCGCTCGCCTCCCTTTACCATCCTGTCTGGAGCGACATCCTCAATCGCACCCGGCGATACTTCCCCCTGTACGCCTTCCTGATGGAGGTCAAAGCGGACGGAAGCGACAAGCAGCGGGTCGCCGTCCAATGTTTGGTGCTGTCGATCCTGGAGATGAACCCGAGGAGCGAGCAATTGATGGCCCACGAGCATTTGCCCGGCTTCCTGAGATATCTTGTCACCCAAAATAACGACCCGATCTGCATCGGCTCCCTCGGGGCGATCCTCGACACAAATGATTTGTATCGTTGGTTTTCGAGCCTGCCCGACCCCGAACCCGATCCCGAAGACGACATGGAGGAATGGATTGGCTGACGCCATCTGACGCCAAAACCTCGGATACTCTCACCAGGATGCAAATACTCTTAGTGCCAATCGGCACAATGATTGGTTGCATCAATCCGATTTCGTCGTCGTTGTCCATCGATTTAACCTACAAAGCATGAACTTTTATGAATGGAAAAAGAGGGCCCATCCCGTGAATAACCAGCCGACACGGGAGGAAGGGGATGCCCGTCGTTCCCTCGCCGACGTGCTTAGGCGGGCGATCGAAGCCTCCGGCCTCAGCCACAACGAGTTGGCCAAGCGGGCGGGTGTGGCCTCCCAGGGCGTGATGCGGTTTGTCAAGGGTGAGCGGGGCCTCACGCTTGTCGTGGCGGACCGCCTGTGCGAGGCGCTTGGGCTGTCGCTCTACTCCGATCGCAAGGTCCGAAAGTTGCGGGCCAGGGTGAGGCGGGCGGAACTACGCTCGTCGGTTCGACGCCCCACCGGAGAGGTCAACATCCACCGGACAATCTCCGGGGCACCCGAAAGTCCCGACTCGGCCTCGGAGGGGCTGTAGGCGCCCCGGGCAAGGGTCTGACCGTGGACCTGCTGCCCAAATGAGGACAGCGAGAGGTGCTATCTCGATCGATCATGGCCGTAAGTCGAGCGATGCAATCAGTCCCTCCTCAAGCTCCATCCGAAGCACCTGGATTCGGGCGAGGAGCGGAAAGTTAGCCTCGATCAGTTCCCCGCTTGCCTGATGGAACCACTCCCACTTTGGGAGCGAGTCCTGCCCCATCCCCTACTTGCCAGGGCTGCCGAGATCGTCACCAATCAGTTGGATTCGGCCCTGGACTGCGGCCCCCTGGATGCCAGACTGACACCGGGAGATGCCGAGCGTATCATCCAGGGTGCTCCGACTCATGGTGTCGGATGACGCAGATTTAGCGGGATGCCACACCTCCGGGTGCCCCTCGGCATGGTGCATGGAGTTTTTCGCAATGTGAAAGAATCCAACGGCGACAAGCCGGGATCGTCCTCGCTGGAGCCCGGTTCGGCGACTCGCCCCCGAGGGGAGCCCGAGTCCGGGGTGAGGAGACCACCCCGGCCCCATCTCCGACGACATTCTCCTTCTCGTGAGACTTGAGACTTTCAGGCCATGACTTCCTCGACCTGCGAGAACGCTACCCCCTCGACCTGCGAGAACGCTACCCCCTCGACAGGATGGGCCGCTTCCTCGGCTTGCGAGGCGGTGATCTCCACGGCTTGCGGGGCTGCTCCCTTGGCGGCCCTCCTCGGCCTCGCCCTCCTGGCGACGATCAGACCGGCCGCCCGATCCCGGTCCCTCAATTCCGCCACGTAGCGGAAGTAGGTCGCCCTCGACATCCCGGTCAGCGAGTGGAACCTGGCGAACCGCTCGGACTCGGCGAGCAGGCCGGCATCGTTGCGGATCTCGTCGAGGATCTTCAGATGGTCCGGCGGCTGGATCTGCTCTTCGATCCAGGATTTCCAA
Organism: Tundrisphaera macrotermitis; assembly: GCF_051175315.1. Taxonomy (NCBI): domain Bacteria; kingdom Pseudomonadati; phylum Planctomycetota; class Planctomycetia; order Isosphaerales; family Isosphaeraceae; genus Tundrisphaera; species Tundrisphaera macrotermitis. Next base: position 6,924,975 of record NZ_CP195100.1, on the reverse strand, counting down.
TCCAGCTTCGCCTTCCTGAACTTCTGGGCGTGAACGTAGAGCCGCTGGCTGTGCTGGTGGATGCGGCCGAGCCGCTCCCCGATGAACTCGTAGACGGCCTCGTCCTTGAACCAGTTGCCGGCCTCGATGTGGACCTCGGCCGGGGGCGGGGCGAACCGGAGCAGGATGCCCCGGTCTTCGAGAGCCCCCAAGTTCTTGTCGAGGCCCTCCCATTCGTTGGCCACGATGCAGACCTGGGACTTCGTGTCGAACTCCCTGGGGATGCCCTGGGCGGAAAGCTCCCTGCTCGTCGAGTGCCAGGCCACCTTGCGGATGCGGCGGCTGTCGGTGGCGGCCTTCAAGACGGCGACCGCCTGCTTGTCCTTGTACAACTGATCGACGTCATCGAAGATGATTGGGGCGTCCCTGTACCGATAGAGGTTGGCGTAGACTTGGATGCCGGTCGCTCGGCTGTTGATCCATCGTGCGTGCCCCTTCCGCTTCCTCATCTCATCGACGCTCGGGCCGCCGTCGGCCTCGGTGGGAAAGTCGGGGAGCAGTCCGGCGAGGGCGGTGCTCTTGCCCACGCCGGGAGGCCCCACGATGATCAGGCTCTCGAATTTGCCCTCAGCGAACGCCTGGCAATGACGCCTCAGGAGCTTGTAGGTGGGGACGAAGATTGGCTTGGCCATCGGTCGCATATTCCATGGTGCAGGGCTAGGTGAGACTTGAGACTTGGAGGACGCCCTCCCGTGTTGCCGTGTCTCGACTCTCGGGGCGGAACCTTACCGGCCCGAAAAAGAAAGGGATAGGCCACCTTTGGAATCCACGAACCGCAACATCGTCCTCGGGGCGACGAGGACGCCGGAGGGATTGACCCCCGTTTACTCCCTGAAGAACAAACCGACCGACGAGACCGATATCGCCCGGACCGGGGGCCTGCACCGATAATGGTCCATATCATGGGCATCCACGTCGTTCCATCGGCATCGATCAAGGTGATGTGGAGACTCCGCTATGTTTTATCCAGCACTCCCACGGCGCCTATAGGGCCTCTGAAGACTGTTTGAACTCCTCTTCGTTCCGGGCGTGACGCTCTCCCAATTCATCGATTGCGGACTCAAGTTCTTGCAACCAAGTTGGGTCGATCGTCGAGGTGTCCTCGTCGTCCCAAGCGGCCATGACAACTCCGTCCCGAGGGGCTCCCTGGATCAACCTGTAGAGGGCATCGCCGGGCGGGATGTCATCCGAAATCTCGCCGCATCTCTCGGCGGCAACGCCTGCTAGTCGATGGGCGGAAGGATTCGTGGACGAGGCGACGGCTTCGGAGCAGATGATTTCGAGGTCGGCCTCCAACAAAGCCATCTCATCCTGCACGTCCTCCGACAAGCAATCCATATCGTCTTCGCAGACCGGAGCATCACCGGCAATCAGCCCCCCTGTGCGGCTCCGCTCCTCGCAGGTAGAGCCGGCTCGGTCGATTCCGTGGGTAACCCCCTCGGGTTTCATGGATCTCGGGTGAGTATGCGGGTCGTCCATCCCATGTTGGATCGGCTTGGCATCGGCCTGATTGTTGATCCGGTCGGACGGCCGTGGGCCTTTCCCATGGGATCGCATCTCGGCCCTCCGCAGCGATTCGACCTCGGCAAGGTCCTTGAGGTCGGGACGGTGGCCGTCTGCGAACATCGAGGCGATCCTGGGTAGCGCCGGGCCAGCGGGATCTCGCCTCGGAGCGGCCATGCGGAACCAATGCAGCATCCCTTCGTCGAGGCCGCCGAGAGTGACCGTCAGGCCGGTTCCGGCGGGATTGTCCTCAAGGAGGATGAGGTGGTGTTCCTGGAGGTCTTCGAGGGCGGCCCTGGCGGTCCGGTATGCGATGCCCAGGACCTCGACGAAATACTGCGGGGCGACCCTGGGAATCACACTCTTCGTCCCCGCCATGCCGTAGAGGACCGACAGGACGATGTGGTCACGCAGGACGAGGGGCGAATCCCCGGATGGCATGTAGACCTTGATGTACTTGAACGCCTTCCGCCAGCCTCGCTCGTCCTGGCGGAAGCGTCGGAACCAACCCTCGTGCATGTCGCCCGGTTCGAGGGGCACCACCCGGCCGCCGATGCGACCGACGAGCCGATGCTGCACCACGAGGGAACCCTGTTTGCCGCAGCAGCGGGTCACGGTGTTGATGCCGATCCCGAGCCATTCCGCAATTTCCCGCTGCCTGGCCGAGCCCCTGCTCACGAGGTAGCTGTAGATGAGCCGCTCGTGTAGCGAGAGGCGATCGAAACCCTTGTGGGTCTGAACCAACTTCAGATAGCACTTGCCCTTCATTGTCCCTCCTATTTAACTAATACATATGAAGGCTGTCTACAAAATCACCAGATACAATGAAAAATCACCAAAATTCCTCGGTCTCACTATTCCTCACCGATGGATCACCGTTTTTCGCCGGCAAATCACCATGCTTCCTGGGGATTCACCAGAAGTCCAACAATACAATTAGAACATAAGTGGAACGAGAAGATGTTAAGAGAAGGGCATTGCTCGCTGCGCTCGCAATGCGAGGCGGGAGGGGGCAGTCGATCGCTCGCTGCGCTCGCTCCCGTACCGCCCCCTCCCGCTTGGATTCTCCCGGATGACCTGATGTTTGCCTGGCGGGGAACCCGGTGATTATTGCGGCTCTTCTCCCGAATTTGGCACCAATTCCTGCCAGGTGAGCGACAGCGGGTTTCCCGGCCGACATCGGTAGATTGTCATCCGAAATCTTCGCATGACCGTCAAGCTATCCGATAATTTCCGTGCAGACATTCTGGCGAGGGCTACCAGATGGAGTCCCCGATTCTCGCAGGGAACATGCCTGTTAGCTCGCAGACTACGATGAGACAAGTCTCCTCTCGAACCGCCAGGTTTTCCAAGCATGAGGTGTTGCCTGCGATACCGAATCCAACTCTTCTTGGGATACGGCCAGTGTGACCTGCAATTTATCATTCGCTGACGCTGCCATCAGTTCGTGAATTCACTCGTTTACGCTCGCATCGCTGGTCTCAAGTCTCACGGATTTCGGGTTCTCGGTTAGACTAGCTAAGGGGCTTCGATACTCTCGTGGCTCTTTGTTCACGTCTCGTCGTTTCACTGATAATCGCCACGGGCTGAGCGTCCCTCGAATGATCTGGGCTCGTTAATAGCTTGGCACTTGGGTGTCCCCGAGTTCGATTCTCCCCCGACTGTTTCCCCGACCTCGGCAGATTCCGTGGCGGAGAACTATTTATTAGTGCTTGGCGTCTTCGCCACCCATCACCAGTATTTCATTGTGGATAGGCATCAACCTGCCACCACCGTTGTCGTCTCCCGTCAGCCCCGGCCAAGCCTGCATGACCGAACAAGATCCAGCGACTTCGTTCTCGGCGGTTCGATCTCGGCCAGGATCGAATCTTCCTTGGCTCCCAGAGCACGGGGGCAATGACCGAGAACTCAACTCCGCTTGCCTCCCAAATTCCAAAGAGGGTTAGAACCCTAGGAGGGGAACACAAGTCTGCGTCCTCAGGAGCAGGTCATGCCCCCGTTCGTCCCGAGACTGGTCGGCGACCCTAAATTCCGCCGCTATGTGGTCCGGGATCGCAAACGCCAAGGCGAGTGGTTCTGGACGGGCCAGGGTTGGAGCCGACGGCTCCGTGAGGCCCTGTTGTTCGCCGACCCCGACGACGTGAATCGGCAGATTGCCCGCCTCTACGCCGACCTGCTCCGTTGAGCAGGACGGCCGCTCAACCCCCTCAAAGGAGACCCGATGGAACGCCTGATTGGCTTCCTGTTCATCGCCTGGCTCGCTGTGATGGCGATCGGGATCGTGATTGCCCTGCTGCCGGTGCTCCTGGTCGTGGTCGGGTTCGTCGGGACGGTCGCCTTGATTGTGTTCGTCGGGCGGCTCGTAGGGTCTTGGCTCTTTTTATGAAGGCCGGGGACATCCGCAGGTATTTTGTGGATTCGCCGCCTGAGGAGCGTGGCTCTCGTGCTTCGACCGGGCAAGTACGTCATGCCTGGCCAAAAGTCTTTCCATGGAGGTCTTTCCTGTGCTTCCTCCCCCACCTGATCTAGCCGGAGCCCGACCCCGGTAACACGAGCAGGACCCTGGTGAGTGTTGACCGCCCGACACCCTCCAGGAATGAGTCGATGCCGAGCCAGACCGAGATCCGCCGCCAGATCACCGACTCGATTATCACGGCCCTGGAAGCCGGTAGAATCCCACCCTGGCGGATGGGCTGGTCGGTCCATCCCAACGGCAAGGGGATGCCCGCCAATGCTGTGACGGGCAAGAACTACAACGGAATCAACGTCCTGTTGCTTCAGCTTCATGCCCGTCGTTTCGGATTCACGAGCCGTAATTTTGCGACGTTCAACCAATGGCGTGATCGTGGTTGTATCGTCAAACCCCGTCCTGCTGGCGTCGAATCCGGCCAGTGGGGATGCCACGTCGTCTTGTACAAGCCCATTGAGAAGTCCGAAGTTGATGCGAAGACCGGCGAGACGAAGGATACCAAGTTTCCTTTGATGCGGTCGTTCGTGGTCTTCTCGGCGGATCAGGTCCACGGGGCCGAGAAATGGCAGGTCCCGGCCACTTCGGACGCCAACCACTTCCCAGACTACCAGCCCGCCGAAACCGCCATCGAGGCGACGGCCGCTGATATTAGGTTCGGCGGGGACCGGGCGTTCTACAGCCCCGGTCAAGACTTCATCCAGTGCCCGAACAAGAGCCAATTCAACGACGCCAAGGAATATTACGGGACCCTCTTCCACGAGTTGGCCCACTGGAGCGAATCTCGGCTCGGGTGGAAGGGCGACTACCCAAGTGGCGAGTTGCGGTCGGAAATAACGGCTGCCTTCATCTCGGCAGAACTGGGCGTGCCCCAGAGCGATGATTTGACCAACGTCAACTCCTACGTCAAATCTTGGCTCCGGGCGCTCCGGGACGATCCCCGCTACATCTTCTCGGCCTCGGCAGCCGCCAGCAAAGCTGCGGATCATATTTTGTCTTACGGCCGACCCAAGGACGAGATGACCCAGGAGGAACCCGAGGCGGCTCTCGCTTGCTAACGGTGCCCAGGATCACGTCGAACTCGTCGAGCCGCCCAGCAAGCTGCTGAGGCGGCTTTTCTCGTTCCGAGACGAGCGATGAGGCTTTGCACCCTGGTCAACGAGGAGAACACCGCTGACCAGGAGATGACCATGCCGCTTCGCCAGGCCACCCCCACCCAACTTAATGAGATCAGGCTGGCCATCAGCCGCCTCGGCCAGCGAGGGGACGCCGGCCGGGCTCTCCAGAGCTATCTGACAGGACAACTCGACGAGGAGAACGCCGATCAGACGGTCCGTTGTGCGATCAAGAACCTGGAAGGGGGCATCAGGGAGATCAGGGAAGAACTCCGGGGCATCATGCACTGAGTCGCACAGGGGGCCGCAAGGCCCCTTATCTTCACGCCTGGCGAGCCATGAGGTTTTGCACCCTGGCCTTCGTGAGACAACCACGACAACCCAGGGACGCCGAGATGACCCATCAGATGCCCGAAACGCCTGCGATCTCCGAGCCCGAAGGACTGGACGAGTTCATGACAGCTTATATCGAGGCTGCCCTCTGGTCCTCGATGGACAATGCCGACGACTCGGGTGGCGAGCCGCTCGATCGCCGCTACGACCAGAGCGACATCGCACCGGATACGCTCGCCCAAATGCGGGCCGATTGCATCGCCTTCATGAATCACAAGCTCGGCGGCCGACTCATCGCCATCGCCGAGCGGCTGGAAGCTGAGGGCCGATGGTCCCTTCCGGGCGGGGCCAGATGCTCGGTGACGGACTACGCCGGGCATGACTTCCTCCTCACACGCTCCGGCCACGGGGCCGGATTTTGGGACGGCGACTGGCCGAGAGGAATCGGCGAGGGCCTCGACAGGCTCGCCAGGGAGTTCGGCGTGTACAACCCCTACATCGGCGACGATGGGCTTGTCTACGGCTGCTGAAACTCAGGGGGCCGAGAGGCTCCCTTCCTTCACGTACCACCGAGTCAAGAGGCTCAGCACCCTGGAGTTCGTGGAGTATGGCTGAGTCGATCGAGCTTAGGGAATAGACAGCGTGAAGGAAGAGGCGGCCAGGAAACAGTTGCAGACGATGCTCAACTCATTCTCGCCGGGCAGCGTCCTGATGCTGATCGGCCAAGTCTTCGGTGAACGGGCCGAGGCGGCTCGTGAGGCCGGTTCCGAGGTCATTGCCGGCAACCTCAAGGAGGCCGAGGCGGCGATGAACGTAGTCGGCCTCGGGCTCGATGCGATCCTGCCCAAGCCGCCGATGCGGTGACGAATGCCCAGGAATTGGAACCCATGCCCATGAGGGCCGGGACCCTGATCGCCGAGAACCTCAACCTTCGAGGAGGAGGGATCGACGTGGAAGCGAGCTTCGAACTCGGTCAGGTCGTCGCCACACCAGGCTGTCTCGACGTTCTGAAAGGTGCCGGGCAGCAGCCCTCGGAGTTCCTCCACCGCCATGGCAGGGGCGACTGGGGCGACCTGGACGAAGAGGACAGATCGCTGAACGACGAGGCCCTGATCGACGGCGGCCGAATCCTCTCGGCATACACGACGAGGACGGGGGAGCGGATCTGGATCATCACCGAGGCGGTGGGGGAGGATGGCCGAAGGGCTAGCTCCTGTTGCTTACTCCCGGAGGAACATTGATCGGTCGGGCCCCGAGGGCGGCGATCTCGGGGCCTTTCTATATCGAGTAGCGGGCAAAGAGTAGCAGGACACTACGAGTGGACGAAGTCGCCCTTAAGATTTAGGGGTTTTCAGGTACGGCGTTGCAGGATGGACAATGGAGAAACTATTCGCTAATTCGCCCTGGTGGGTCCCTCCCCAGGCCATCCAATATCGGCTTACGCCGAGAGACTGGTTCTTGGGTCCCATCCTGGGTATCTCCGCTGTTGCAAAATCTTGCAAGCTGGGATGAAGAATCCTCCTGAAAATCCCTGGACCCATCGACTCCGTTTGAGGAGCGATCTTGACGACCAACTTCTGCGTTTGCGGGCTGCTTGGCCGGCGAGAGTTTCATCTACAGCGAGACACTTTTTCCGAAAGCACCGGACGGGATCATGTCCAGCAGTCTCTCACCCGTGAACTGGGGCAATCCTCCCCGAACCCAGGCGTCATCGTACGATCGATGAAGCTTTAGGGGGAATAGTTTGTAGCGTCTGCTAGGAACCCGACGATAATGAGGATGGGGAGGTCTCCTTGTTGGTATAATTTTGTTCAGATGCCGGCTGGGCTGTTTGCGATTCGAGAGACCGTCCCTATGGCACGATCAGACTTGCTGCTATCGCTCGTTCGTGCCGGTGCGAAAGGGGATTCGGCCCTCTTCCGTAAGACGGTTGAGGCACTCGTCGCCGAGGAACGAGCGAAGCAGCACCACGTCCTCGCCGATCGACTCTTGGAGAGCTTCCGGGAGAACGGCAAGCCGTCCTCGCCTCGCCCTCTCTCCCTGGATGCCCAGGCCGGTCAACTATTTGTCGAGGTCAGCCCCAGGGTCGGCCTGGACGACCTGATCCTGCCGACCGGCGTATCTAAGACCTGCGGCGAATTCATCGAGGAGCACCACCGCTCCGAACTCCTCCGATCGTACAGCATTGAACCACGGCACAAAGTTCTGTTAGCCGGGCCTCCGGGTAACGGCAAAACATCGTTGGCGGAAGCGTTGGCCCATGCGCTCATGGTCCCGCTGCTCGTGGTCCGCTATGAGGGGGTCATCGGCAGTTTCCTGGGCGAGACGGCCACCCGCTTGCGGAACCTGTTCGACTTCGCCAGGAGCCGGCACTGCGTCCTTTTCTTCGACGAGTTCGACACGCTCGGCAAGGAGCGTGGGGACCCTCACGACACGGGTGAAGTCAAGCGGGTTGTCAGTTCACTACTCCTCCAGATCGACGGCCTGCCCAGCCACGTCGTCGTGGTCACGGCGACCAACCACCCCGAACTCCTCGATCGGGCCGTCTGGCGGCGGTTCCAATTGAGGCTCCAACTGCCGCCACCTTCGGGCGTACAGGTCCAAGCCTGGATCGAGAACTTCCAGAGGCGGATGGGCTTCGAGTTCGGGACGAGCCCGCAGAAATTGGCCGAGAAGTTGGGTGATGCCAGCTTCGCCGAGTTGGAGGAATTCGGACTCGACGTGGCCAGGCGATGGATTCTGACGAAGCCCGAAGGGGACATCCGGCGCATCGTCAAGGATCGGCTCATGCAGTGGGAGAACCGGATCAAGCCCCAGGGTTAACACGGAAACCGTCACCGATGCCAGACCGCCCCCTCCTCATCTTCCCGACGCCCAGGACGGCGAGCCGAGAGACACTCTCGGCGGCACCGCCGAAGATGCACCTGCCGACGAGCGACCGGCAATCGCAACGGCTCAGCCCGAAGTTCGACATGTTGCAGAAGAGCCTGGACGCCGAGTCCACCTCCATGCGTACCACGGCGGCGGGGGTCGAACCGGAAGAGGTCATCGTCCTGGAGATCGTCGGCTCGGTCGAGGATTTTGCCAATGCCGTCAGGAGGATCGACGGCCTGGAGTGGATGGCCGAATGGGACGAGGACGGCATCCTCCCCGACGACGACTTCTATCGCACGGGTAAAGATGAGGAGGAGGACCACGAGAAGGCCCTCCGGGGACGGCTCTTCCTGATCATGAGCAACCAGCAGGGCATGAAGGAACTCCTCTCCCTCTGGAACCGCTATAAGGCCGATCCAGAGCGGAAGTTCGAGCACGGGTTCAATAAGTTTCGGGACGTCTTCCGGCAACTCAAGGACTTGCGGCGTTGGGACGAGCGGGATCGGGTCCTTGAGACGGGAATGATGGAGCGATGGCGAGAGGCGATTGAGTACGGGTATGACCCCATCCGGTTCGAGGCCGAATTCTGGTTCCGGGCCGACGAGCGGCAACGTCTCGCCGTCTACGAGCGGTTCCGGGCGACCGTCTCGGAAGTGGGAGGGGTCTGCCTGAATCAGTGTGCCATTCCCCAGGTCGCCTACCACGCCGCCGTCGTCCAACTGCCACCGGGCGGGGTGCAGGCCATCCTCGATCAGACGGATACTCGGGTCCTCCGCTCGAACGATGTGATGTTCTTCCGCCCCCTCGGCCAATCCGACGTCCAGCCCCCGGACGAGATCGAGGGCCTGCGGGCCGTCGAGCTTCACGACGATCTCAAGAGGCTCGGGGAGCCTGTCGCCGCACTGCTTGATGGGCTCCCGCTGGAGAACCACCGACTCCTGATCGGGAGGCTCGTGCTGGATGACCCGGACGGATGGGCGTCGGCCTACCCCTCCGAGGATCGCCAGCACGGGACGGGCATGGCCTCGTTGATCATCCACGGGGACCTGGAAGCTGGGGAGGAGCCGATCGACCGGGCTCTCTACGTGCGACCGATCATGCAGCCGAACCCGCACAGTGGTCGTCGCCCGAGGGGAGAGTGCATCCCCGAGGGTTTGCTCCCCGCCGACCTGATTCACCGGGCGGTGAAGCGGATGCTGGAGGGTGACGGGGATTCGGGGCCGGTCGCCCCGACCGTGAGAATCGTCAACCTCTCGCTCGGCGACCCAAGCCAGTTGTTCGACTATCAACTCAGCCCGTGGGCTCGTGTCCTCGATTGGCTCTCGTGGACGTATAAGATCCTTTTCATTGTGAGCGCCGGGAACCACGGTCGGGAGATCCTCCTCGAACCTGTCAGAGGGGGTCTCTCTTCCCTGGCCCCGGACGAACTCCAGCGGCGAGTGCTCCAGTCCATCGCTTCCGACCTGCGTCACCGACGGCTGCTGTCCCCTGCCGAGTCCATCAACTCGATCACGGTCGGGGCGTCCCATGACGACCGCTGTCTCGAGGTGATCAAGGGGAATCGGGTAGACCTCCTCACGCCTTCGCTCCCGAGCCTGACGAACGGCCTCGGTCAGGGGTTCCAACGCTCCGTGAAACCCGAGATCCTCCTGCCGGGGGGAAAGCAATTGTTCCGAGAGCAACCCGCCCGGCAGGACGGGAAGGTCGCCCTACGGCCCGTCGCCTCCACGCAGCCGCCCGGCATCCGTGTCGCCATGCCCGGCTCGCCCGCCTCCGGGCAGGCGAACACCGGCTACTCCTGCGGATCGAGCAACTCAGCCGCACTTGCGACCAGGGGTGCGATCGGCATCTTCGACCGACTGTTGTCTCTGAGGTCGGAACCGGGGGGAGAGTCGCTCGGCGATGAGATGATCACCGTCTTGATCAAGGCCCTGATCGTGCATGGCGCAGGCTGGGGGGAAGGATCGACGACGCTGGAGTCGGTGCTTCGGGAGGGGTCGAACGACCCGAAGCTCAAGTCGAGGATCGCCCGCTTCCTCGGCTACGGGGTTGCCGACCTGGCCCGTGTCCTCGACTGTACTGACCACCGGGCCACCCTCATCGGCTGCGAGAGTCTTCGTGCCGAGGAGGGCCACGACTACACCATACCGCTCCCGCCCGGCCTGGGCGGTCGGACCGAATGGCGGCGGCTGACGATCACGCTCGCCTGGCTCTCGCCGATCAATCCGCAGCATCACAAGTATCGACAGGCCCAACTCTGGTTCGATCCGCCCCGTACCCCGTTGCGAGTCTCACGCCGCCAGGCCGAGTGGCAGTCGGTACGACGAGGGACAATCCAGCACGAGATCCTGGAGGGCGACGATGCCTGCGTCATCACCGAAGGGGACACCATGAAGCTGACGGTGAACTGTCGGCCCGATGCTGGCCGCTTGAAAGAGGCTGTCCCTTATGCTTTGGCCGTCTCGCTGGAAGTCGCCCAGGGCGTGAGCATCGCCCTCTACGACGAGGTGAGGGCTCGTCTGCGCCCCAGGATTACTCCTCCTGGGGCTGTCGGACGTTCCTGACTCACCGACCTCCCGAAGCTGCGGGAAAAATGCTTACGTCTCTCCGACGAGCCGTTGCTGCGGCATCCGTCCTTCCAGGTCAAGTCTGCGTTCGAGGCGAACAATCATTCGACGAGAGCCAAGGAGTTTGCGGCAAGTGATGGCATAGCGTCGTGGCCTACCTGGAGGGTACTGATTCGTCCTCAGTTTTCAGTCTGGGTCTGCACCCAAGTGCCTCACCGCTTCCTCGTGGGCGACTCAAGGAGTCGGGTCAGTAATGGGACGAGCATCAACAGAGTGTCCTGGTCCGCCGTCTTCATCACTTCGCTGAACTTGCCCGCCTGCTCTCGTAGGAGGGGCAACGGGTCGGACGGCTCGGCCTCGGGCAACAAGTCCGAGATGGTAGTTTGCAACGCTTTGGCCAGGCGAGCCACCAGATCGATCCCCGGTGCGACCCTGCCCCCTTCCAGCTTGGCAATGTAGGTGGGCGTCACGACGGCCCGGTTCGCCAGGTCGATTTGCGTCATCCCCCGAGACAGCCGCACCTCCCGGAGTCGGGCGGCGAACAGGCCGACGATCGGTTCGTGTTCGATCTCGATTTTTCGCTTCGGCCTCGCCATCCCGGACCCTCCCCCGCCACTTCATCGCCCCGGCGGGGGAGACCTCAATAAGCATCATTCCGCTTGTTGACTTGCATGGTATTGCGAGTAGATTGGTCCGGGCGACGAGGACTTGGCCTGGGCGAAGACGCCGACGACGGCCGGAGTCCGGCCACCACCAACGGGCCAAGTTGCCTTCGACTGCAAGCCGGAGCCACACGATGAGCGACGAGAAGGCCGCCGACGACGGCATCCTGGGTCGGGCCAGGCGCCTGGCCGATCAGGTTGGGGAGTACGCCCGCTTCGACGAGGCCAGGCAGAAGCTCGATGGCGTGAAGCAGAACGCCGCAAAGGCCGGCGGGATAGCCATGGCCGGGGCGAAGAGGCTCGTCGAGGGCACGAAGCAGGCGGCGGATCAGGCCAAGGTCGGGGTGGACGAGTTCTCGAAGTCCGAGCGGGTCCAGTCCATTAGAGCGAAAGCGAAGGAGGATTGGGACGAGATCCGGGGCGGGCTCTTCCGAGGTTCCAGATTGTCGGACTCGCTGTTCGTGGTGGGCCTGGTGATCTTCGTGTTCTTCCCGCTCGGTCTCTATCTGCTATGGAAGCACCCCAGCTTGGGCCGGAGCAAGAGATGGTGGTGGGCGGGCGGGACATGGGGCCTTATCGTCGCTCTTGTCTTCCTCGACAGCGGCAAACACCGGAAGAATCACGCTACGTCGCCGCCGGAACAGGCACGTTTGGAAGCCGACACCCCCGCACCCTCTGCTTCACGAGCGGGCCGGAGCGCAGTCTTCAAAATCTGGAGCGAGCCGCTGACCGTGCTGGCGGTGGACCAGCCTGGTGGGAGAGATTGGATCAGGGAGATCGATTTCTCCCCCGACGGTAGGTACTTGATCACGCAGGGTCGGCTCTGGGCGATGGACGGCTGGCACTTGCTGAATCCGGAGAGGCGATCCCGCATCCACGATGGATTGTTCTCGCCGGTGGGGTCGGCATTCTCCAGCGCATGGAGCGACGAGTTGCTCGTCTGGAAGATCAACGACGGGCAGGCCGAGGTCGTCGAGAAGTATCGCCTGATCACGGGGTTCAACAGCGACGATCGCAACGCATTGGGCTTCCCCTACGTGGATTGCGATGCGCTCTGGACCCCGTACGGTGTCGCCGTGGCCGCACCAGTGCCGGAGCCGGAGCCCACAGGTTCCGAGAGGCTCATGGCGACCGAATCTGGAAGAGAAGCTCAGAAGTCAGCGGCGATTGCCCGGATGGCGAAGATCCGGGATTCGGCCTTCCCTTTCCTTGAGACGGGATCGAAGAGACGGTCTTTCGAACTGGGCAAGCCAACCGGACAACTCGGCAGCTATACCTTCGCCTTCTCGTCACGAGGCCGCATGATGGCAAGGCTCCTCGAAAGCCGAAGCACCCTGGCGGTTAACGGGGTGCCCGGCTACGAGGAGTTGCCTCATCGGGTGAAAGTCATCGAGGTCTGGTCGTGGCCGGGTGGCGACAAGCCCCTCTTCAGGACCAAGGTCGAGGGCGATTCCGGGATGGCCTACGACAACCAGATCGCCTTCCTCCCCGATGGTACGACTTTCCTGATAACTTCCTCGCAGAAAGACCCCGATCGGACCTGGACGAGCATCCGGCACGTTGCTTTCCTCGATACGACCACCTGGAAGGAGACGAATCGATTCGAGAGTAAGGACATCAACTTCCACGTCGCCGCCATCTCCCCGGACGGCTCCAAGATCGCCACGACGTCGGGCTCCGCACAGGACTTCACCGTCACCCTTTGGAAGCCAACCTCGTCGGAGCCGCTCCGGGTGATCAAGTCGCTCTACGCCGATCAGGTCCTTTTCACGCCCGATGGAGAGACCCTCGTCACAGCGGTCGAGGGGGGCGGCTCGTTGAAGCGGGACAAGACCCACCACATCAACTTCTTCGACGTCGCCTCCGGGGCCTGCATCGGACGGATCAAGGACCGGGGCATCTGTAGCATCGCCATCTCGCCGGACGGCCAGTACCTCGTCTCGGGTCACAGCGACTCGGTGGCGAAAGTCTGGGATCTTCGCAAGGGCCGGACGGTCCCCTACGAGGATGAATACGAGGAGTACAACCTTGTACTGGCCGGCGAATCCGAAAGAGACGAGTTGCTGAGCCGGCCCGCACCTCCGATCACCCGGCGGGCGTTCGAGTCGCTCGTCATCGGCATGAAATACGATCAGGTGCGAGAGGCCCTGGGAGGTTCAGAGCATAGCTCGAAATCCCTTACCAACCTGACCGACCCCAAATTCCGCACCTATCAGATAATCCACGTCCTCGGCTTCAAAGGGAACGGTGGGCCTGGCAGTGGGGCCGTCCTCATCTTCGGCTCGGACGGCATCACCAATCTCCGTGGTTGCAGGCTGATAGACAAGCAAGAGACGGGGTTGAGGTAGTGATCGGGTCCGATCCCCAGGCTGCTCCGAAGCTACGGTGAATCGAGTGAGGGCGAGCCGTCATCGGGTGCTTTTCTCGCCTTCCCCGGTTCTCCTCGATCGACAGCCCTCGTCGTTTCATTGTCTTGGCTGTCTCGCTCCCACCAGCTTTTCGACCTGACCGGGCGGGATGACGGCTTCGGCGATGGGTTCCGGTCCCAGGAGGTGGCACCGGCCGCACCGAAAAACAAGGTCGTCAAGAGGAGGCCGTCCTTCGACGTGGCATAGCCGACGCAGCCTCTCGATGTAGGCGACTTCGGGACGACCTCGGCGGGAGCCCCGAGCGGCAGGTCCTTCCAACCGCCGTACCACCTCCTGTGGAGGACACCTTCGACCAGGACGTCTGGGCCGTAGACGTTGCCCTCGCCGTGCGGTACGGCCTCGGTCATTCCGTCGCCATGCAGGAGGGGAAGAACGGGATCATGACTGGAAAGTCACCGGCCCGGCTGCCCTCCAACCCAAAACCACGAACTGAACGACGACCCATGGGACGAGGGTGACGAACCTTCGACTCGTCTGGCCGATCAACGCAGGATGCCTTTCAATCGCTCATTCACGGCATCCAAGTCGAACGCCTCGGGGTCGAACTCGCCACGCCACTCGACGACCTCATCGTGCTGCTCGTGCTCAGGGTCTCGGACTGCCTCGGCGAACTCCATGTAGCCCCATGGACCCCCGCAGTCCTCCGGCGGGCAGGCCCGCTTGCCGGCGATGCAGACCGGATACGCCTTCCCCGGTTCCTGGGGCAGGATCTTCTCGACCAGGACCTCGTGCTGCCAGTGGTCCCCGAAGTCGTAGGTGTAGCGGAATTTCGCCTTCTCCCTCGGGGCCACTCGGCCCAACTTGACCTTGCCGGCGTCTTCCATGTCGAGGTCGGCCATGCTCCTAGGGTCGGTGTATCGCTCGCCGCCGACTTCGTAGTCGTAGAGGTGGCAGTTGCCCCAGCCCATGGCGACCTGGATGACCTCGTGGAGCCCGGCCAGCGAGCAGTCGGGGACCAGGACACGTCGCCAGATCGGCGGCCGGACGTCCTTGAGCGTGATCTTGAGTTGGTAGATCCGGTTGTTGCCCTTGGCCTCCTTGCGACCGGGCTTGATCGGCTCGTCCTCTTCGAGGGCATCCAGGAGGTCTTCGAGCTTGGCCATGACGGCTTCGAGCCGCTTCTTGTAGGGGGGCGGGGCAAACTCGACGGCCAGATCGACCTCGCTTGCCATCTCGTCGAGTTCCTTCCTGGTGAACCCGACGGCCTGGGTGTCCTCGGGGGCCTCGCCGATCTTGTTCTTCAGGCCCCGACGCAGCCGGGTGGCGGCGACGAGCGATTCCCGCTGCGTGTTGGTGAGCGTGACTGAGTAGATTGCCTCGCCCTTCTTGGACGTGGGGGGCATCGGCGGGATGATCGGCTTCGCCCCGGTGATCATGTTGATCAGGGTCTCGATGAGATCGCTCGGGCCTCCCTCTTCCGTGGCGGCCTCGTCGGTGAACGACCCGAGCAGCGTCTCGATCTTCCGGTAGATCCGGTCCAGCTTGTCCCGGAGAGCCTTGCTCTCGGCGTGGTTGGCACCGGCGGCGACGTGCCCGGAGAGGTCGTCCAGGTCGTCGAGGGTGAACATCAGCGGCTCGTCGGCCGGCGTGGTGCGGATGGCCCACTCGACCTCCTTGGGGATCAGGAGGAGGGCGTCGAGGAGGAGTGCCCGCTGGGCCTGGGTCAGCTTGAGGCCGACCATCTCGCCGGGCTGGATCTGTTTCTTCTGGGCCATGATGGTGCTCGCCGACAGTTCGCTCGATCCCATCATTCTGTCATCAGTAAATCCTCCCGGCCACTGTCGCCCGAACAACGGGCTCATCGCCCCTTCTCCGCTCGTCCTCGATCCCGTGATCGCAAGCCCTTCGTCTGGGCCGAGACGATGAAACTCGGGGGCCGATCCTTGCTCGCTCCGATCCGTCCTCCCATGATGGGAGGCCATGATCGCATCACTCACATGACGACCCTGATGGCCCGGAATGGCGATCCATCATGCTCAAAACCGGCCGCATCCTGGGCCTCCTGGCCGTCACCCTCGCCGCCCCAACGACCTCTCGGGCCGACTCCTGGGCGATCCCCAAGACGTTCCAGGTCACGTCGAAGGACGGCGGCCACCGCCTGACCGTGGAGCCCTCGTTCGGGGATCGACCTTCCCCGACGACGAAGGACGCCACCGGCAAGGCTGTCCGCCCCAAGGCCCTGGGGAAGCTGGAGAAGAAGTCGAAGGAGGGGCGGTTCGAGGTCGTCTGGGAGCATGCCCTGGCCAATGACGTGTCCCCCGTCCGTGCCCTGGTGGCCGACGACGGGTCGGTCGTGACTCTGGACAACTGGCACTCGATGGGCTACGGGCCGGACGTCGTGGTTGTCTTCGCCCCCGACGGGAAGCTCGTCCGCTCGATGGGGCTAGAGGACTTCCTGTCCAAGGAGGAGGTGGGGAACCTGCCGCACTCCGTCAGTTCGATCTGGTGGGGCAGCGGCCATCATCTCGACGACAAGCAGGAATTTCTGACCCTGAACGTGGGCAACGGCGGGTTGGCACCGGGCGACCGGGACATACCGAAGAAGACGGTGAGGGTACGCCTCAAGACGGGCGAGATCATCAAGGATGGGGCGGGGGAACCGAACGAAGCTCACCCGGACACGAAGCCAAAGTAAGTCAAATCGCCCCGCTCGGGAGGATTCTGAGCCGACCGTTGGAAGGCCATCGGGCAAGGCAACATGAATCGGCCGGAGCCTTCACGATGTCTCGATCCCCTCGCAGGAAGGTAAGGGGATCTCGATAGTCTCGACGACGGTTGGCACGATGGTTACGGCACGCCGGTCTGTCGTGGATCGAGCTTCGGAAGATCATTCGCTATGCCCCAGTCGATCCCGAGAGTTCTGACTCAGCATCATGTGATAGCGGCGCTCGCCGATCTCGACGCCGGGATCGGCCACCCATTCGGCTCGCCGACCGGCTACGAGGTCGTCCACGGGGGCAGGCGATACCCGCCCAAGGCGGTGATCGGCGTTGCGTTCCGGCATTTGACTGGCCAGATTCTCCGGCCCGAGGAGTTCAGCGGCGGCGACGCCCCCGGCCAGGCGAACTTCGTGCTCCGGGAACTCGGCTTCACGATCGAGAAGAAGGGTGCCCTGATAGCGTCGGAAGAGGTCGAGTAAGCCAAGGAGCGGGGACGTCCCTGGTCCCATGACGAGGTGGACCTGATCGTCGCCGACTACTTTCACATGTTGAAGGCCGAGCTAGCAGGTGATCCGTACAGCAAGGCAGAGCACAACCGGGCCTTGCAGCCGCTCCTGGACGGCCGCTCGAAAAGCTCGGTCGAGTTCAAGCACCGGAATATCAGTGCCGTCCTGGTCGCCACGGGCCTTCCGTACATCGAGGGCTAAAGGCCCACCGAGAACTTACAGAAGACGGTCCTGCCGCATGCCGTCGAGGGCTACCTGATCCGCCATCCCGACTTCTTCGATTCGCTGGCTGATGGCGTAGTTCTGAACCCGGTCGCCGCCCCCGTGATCGGCGACCGCCCTCTCGATGCGATCTTCGAGGACCGGCCCGACCGGATCATCGTCCCGGCGAGCGACGAGAAACCCTGGCTCTCACGGAAGGGCAAGAGTATCGACTTCGCCCGACGGGACGCCATGAACCGGCACCTGGGCCAACTCGGCGAAAAGTTCGCCATCGATGTCGAGAGGCGAAGGCTGCTGTTCTGCGGCCGGGACGACCTGGCGGCCAAGGTTGAGTGGGTGGCCATGACGTGTGGCGATGGGTTCGACGTGCTATCGTTCGACGAGGGAGATGAATCTGAGCGGTTCATTGAGGTCAAGACGACCGGCCTGGGCAAGCACTTCCCGTTTTAGGTTACGGCGAACGAGGTCAGGTGCTCGGAGGACTGCCCGGAGCGGTTCCGGCTCTACCGGGTCTTCGATTTCGCCAGGGACACACGGATCTACGTGGTAGGCGGGGCACTTTCAAAGGGGTGCCGGCTGGAGGCGGTGGAGTACCGGGCTTCGGTCTGATCTGCCGTATTAGATATGTTTCAACGGACGAGCGAGAAAGAGAGGCGGAATGCCCGGCCTTACTTATGATGCAACATCTACATCACCTTCTGCTCGGGGTGTGGTGGCCCTGCGCTGATCTCGGGCGAGCGCCCGGTCCAATTGCCACCCCTTGTAGAAGTGCCCGTCGCTCCTGCTGATGTCCCGAACCCTCCCCTGGTGAAAGTGCAACACTCGGACCTCCCCCTCCTCGCTGAAAGATACGACGAAGCGAACGGATCTGTATAGGGACGACATCTCCTTCCAGGCCGGGACCTGGCCCCGCTGGCACTGCTTCGAGCGGAAGAACACCAGGACGTTGAAATTCGACGATCGCTCCTGCTGGTCCTCGGCCAACCCCTGCAACTTCGCAGCGTCCTTCTCGATCTGTGGCAGCCTGATCGTCACGGCCTCGCTCTCGACCTTGAACTCGACCGCAGCCGAGAGGAGGCGCCCCCGGATCGCCCGTGGCTTCCCCGTCTCGAAGAGGAGGTCCTTCCCGATCAGCAGATCGACTCGCCTCCAGCCGCCCTCCCGGTCGAGGTAATAATCCTCCGGGCATAGGTCGGCCTCGGCCAAGTAACCCTTGCCCAGCATGCGGGCGACGAGCAACTGGATGACGGCCGCCTCGCTGATCGTGTAGGCGTGACCCAGCGAGACGCACAGGTCGTGCCAGGTCTTGATCAACGCCCGGTTCAGCGTGTCGGAGACGTGGGAGACCTTGGCCCTCGACTCTTGTTGTGGGCGGGTCCCACGGCTCGTGTCTTTCCCGGAGTGCTCGGACATGGATGCCTCGGGTGGGGCAGGAAGTCGCTGGAGGCCGATACCCCAATATCGCTGATGCGGACCCAACCTCGACGATCTGCGAGATCACGATTCGAGCAAGACCTTGTAACCCTCTCGTATGACCTGGGCGATTCGCCTCCGACGCTCATGGAGGAAGTCGAGATAACTCATGACTTCCCATCCATCCGGGAGGGCATGCCAATGGCGCATGCGGTCGAGTTCCTCGGCCGAGTAGCGGGCGGCATACTGCGGGTAGTATTTCGCCGGGGCACCGTCGGAGATGGCGATGTTGTCCGACCACTCGACCAGCGCATAGTTGGCGATCTGGTTGGTGTCCCTCGGCTCAGTGATCCCGAGCGACCTCAAGTAATTCTTGGCGAACAGGTGGTGCCGCTCGATCGCCGACTTGTTGGCGTGTGAGGCCGGGTCCAGCAACTCCGACACCTTCAGCTTCGAGAACAAGACACGGGCGTCCAGCAGGTTCAGGGCGGCGTAATAGGCGAACAGCGACGGGCTGCGGGCCGACGACGTGGCCAACTCGTTCGGCAGCGTGATGGCCCAGTAGTCCTCGGGCAGGGCGTCCTGCGTGATCCGGTCGAGGTGAGCGACGAATTCGTCGGCCGACCGGACGTCACGCAGCCCCGCCAAGTCCTGCTCCATCACGGACTCGGGCGATCCGGTGTAGCGGCTCGTCAGGGACGACATGAAGAACCAGCGGGCCATGACGTTCCGAAGCCGGTAGAGATCGACGCCGAACTCCTTCCTCCCGATGAGGAACAGGGCGTAGCAGTACAACATGTTGATCTGCGACGAGATCATGTCCCCCCGCCGATAGCCGGCCCGGATCAGGACCTTGAAGAACTCGTGCCAGTTCTGGAGGTCCAGGGTCCCTGACTGGGCCTGCTTCAGGATGTCGAACTGCTTCACACGCTGGCCGTCCGAGAACTCCCCGGTGTCGAGGTCCTTGCCACGCAGGAGTGAGTAGACATACTGCAAGCGGGCACGCCGGAAGCCGACCGCCACGCTGACACGCAGCAGGTGGTCGGCGTCCGGGGTGAAGAAGTGATTGAAGGGCGAGGCGTTCCCGGTCGAGGGCTGGCGGGACAGGCGGCAGAACTCCTCGATCTCGGTCCGCCCATCATCCCAGAAGACCGACATCAGCGTGAGAACGAAATCGGCCTGGTTGAGCGACTTGCCCTTGCTGTTGATCCGCACGAAGACCTCGGAGACCTGCTCCTCGTTCATCGAGGAAGAAAGCTCCATCGCCGTGAAGGGATACTCCCGGAGGTTGAAGAGGCGGCCGATGGCCTCGGAGATCCGGTCCTCCTCCTCGTCCGGGACCTCCCGGTGCTCACGGAGCCGCTTGAGGAAATCCCGGACGAACCGATTGAGTGTCACGGACCCGGCCCAGAGTTCGCTGACGTCGGCGATGTACTCGGGGTCCCGCCCGGTGGCGGCGTCGGCGACCTCGAAGAGGCTATCCTTGGGGCGGAAGGCGATGCGAATCCGTTCCTTGCGGAAATTCTCCCGGACCACGGGGATGCCCTTCAGAACGGCGAAGAGCGACGTGAGCCGCTGCTGGCCGTCCACGATGAGCAGCCTGGAGACGTGCCGCTTCGCATCGGTCCCGATCTGCCGGTGGCCGTCGGATTTCCCGTTGGCCCAGAAGAGCAGGTAGCCAACCGGGTAGCCCCGGAACATCGAGTCGAACAGGTCCCGGACCTTGTTGTTCTTCCAGACGAACGGTCGTTGGATGTCGGGGAGTCCGATCTCCCCCATCTCGATGTCCTCAACGAGCTTCGACAGCGAATATTTGACCTCTTTGAACAGAGTCGTGGCCATCGATTCTCCCCGTTGACTACCGCCAATCGAACCCCTTTTCTTCCTCGAGCGGAGGTTGCGACTCACGCTCTCTCCAGGACCCCGGACTCGATCAATCCCTCGAAGTGGGCTTCGATCCGGGCCGGCTGTCCGCCTCCGGTGATCAGCACTCCGAGTTCCATGTTCGTCGTGAAGGCGTATTCGGTCAGGTTGGCGCTCGACACGAACAGCCACCGACCGTCGCCCGCCACGCACTTGACGTGCAGGAGGCCCGACCGGCCGTTCTGGTCTCGGGGTCGCCGCTCATGGGGCCACAAATAGACGTCGGAACGGGAGGCCACGGCTGGTCCCAGTGCTCGTAGCGAGTCGTAGGCTTCCCGGCCCGCCTGCCTCTCGCACGCCTCGACGACCACCGTCAGCATCACGCCTCGCCCCGCAGCCCGGACCAGGGCCTCGCAGATCCGGGGGATGTTGTAGACGGCGTAGCTGGCGATCAGCAGCCGCCGGGTCGCCGCATCAATGACCTGGAGGATCGCCTGCTCGGTGCGTCGGAACGGGGCGGTCCCCGACTCTGGCCCGGTCCACACGAGTTCGACCGACTGCCCATCACGGTGGCTTTCCTGGAAATGGGCCGCCGTCATCAGAGCCAGGGCGACCGCCTCGGGGCCGAGCCCTGCCGCTTCCTCCCTCCAGGCACGGATGAACGCCAACCCCAATGTCCTATAGAGAGCGTGCGGCACCACCCCGGCGGTTCGGGCCAGGATCATCGTCCATTGGCCCGCCTCGCATGTCATGATGGCCTCGGCAAGCGAACGCAATAGCGGGGTCGGAAGCTGGGCGGACAGCCGGTTCGCCGCCGCCTCAATCGCCCCCAGGCCACCACTCATGCTTCGTCCTCGAAGAACGCCAGGTCGTCCCGCTCGACGGTCTCCACCAGCACGGTCCGATCGAGGTACTTGTTCCCCCGCTCGCACGACGTCTCGGGAACAAACAGGCAGGCGTGGCACGCCGCACCGTGGAGCGTCAGCGAGCCCTGCGTCGGCCGGTGCTCAGCGCACAGGGGGTCCGAGGAGCATAGCCGGACGATCTCCAGGGCGTGGTCGAGGTGCCGGCCGAGCGTCTCGGGGTCGCCCAGGCTGACCAGCCCGCCGAGCGTCCCCTCGCTGTCCGGGGCGGCCGTGTAGATCAGAAATCCGGCCATCGGTTCGCCCAGGGCGGGGATTCGGGAATAGATCCGCTCCCGCAGGCTGGCCGCCGTGTAGCCGCATTCCAGGGATAATTGGCGGATCAGGGCGTGTGCCAGCGAGTGCAGCAGGACGAACCGCAGGCCGGGGTAGCCCTTCTCCGGCTCGGGCAGCCCCCTGGCAGTCCGCCACCGCTTGTGGGCCTCGAAGAAGTCGTGGTCGTGCCGGGCCATCCGGCCCGACCACTCCTCGATGAGGTCCTCCCGGAAGTGGAGGAAGATCCCCTCGCCCCGGATCTCCGAGGCCGGGACCCAGCGGGGGGCCTTGCGTGACAGCGGCGCCCGGATGTCGTCGGGGATCTCAACCGGGTCCTCGTAATCGCCAGGCGAGCCGATCCTGGTGAAGCCGACGAGAGCCCGCACCTCCCGGAGCCGCTCGACCAGGACAACCTTCTCCAGGTACTTGGCGTAGCGGCCCGGGGGAGGGACGACCTTGAGCTTGAAGTCGGGCGTGTTCCGGCTCGTATTCGGCTCGGTGAAGATGGCGTATTCGGGCGACTTCAGGTCGGACGGCCCAACCGATGGCGGGGATTCCCCCTCAGACCGCTTCTCCTCGATCGCCCGCCAGACCCGCTCGTCGTCGTAGGAGGCGAATTCCCGGAGCATGCCGACGCCCCGCAGCAGTTCGACGTTCTGCCGGCTCTGGACGGCCTTGAGGTTGGTCCAGTTCTCGGCGACCAACTGGGCGAGCTTGTCGGTCGCCTCGGGGATCGACAGCGCCGACAGGAAGATCGAGAACCAGGAGTTCGACGCCCCCTGGAGGATCGTGGACATGTGCTCTACGCCGCAGTCGGCCGGGTCGTAGTCCCGCAGGTGGGGCCGACGGCGGTTGCACCTCGGGAGGTTGGTCTGATTGTCCCGCCCGAACGCCTCGGCCATCCGGCGGCGAGATTTGCAGGTGTCGCACCGGACCTCGACGTCGGCCGCCTCGCCCGAGGTCCCGATCTCGAAGAGCCGAAGGGTCGATTGGCAGCCGGGCTGTCCCCGGTGGACGTACCAGTCCCAGGGGAAGTCGTCGAGGTGCCCCTTGTGGCAGGCCACCAGGAACCGGGCAGGCACGGCCGGAGTCTTGCCGGGGATGTGGCAATTGCTGTGGACGTACTGGGTCCGGTCGGGATATTGCAGGTGCGGGACCAGCTTGAGCAGGTCGGAGGCCGGCGGGATCGGGGCCAGCAGCCGGCACTTCGGGCAGACCATCCAGCGGGGGAACGGGGCGACGGGGATGCCCATCGTCGATGCTTCGTCCAGCGGGCCGGGAGTGGCGCCGTCGCTCGGGGGGCGGGGCGGGGTCCTCAGGGCCTCGACCCGTGGCCCGAGCACCTCCTGGACCGAGGCCAGCAGCCGCTCCTCGTTGACCTTGATGGACTGGGCCACCGGCCAGTCCTCCAGGCCCATCAGGATGACGGAAAGGAACGGCAGGTCGATCATCGACCCGACGCCGAAGGTCGTGAGGACCTGGCTGGGGCGGATCTCGCCGACCTTGACCTTGCGGGGAGACGTGCTCATGACGCCTCGGCCTCCGTCGCCTGGGCCTCGGGCTCTGTCTCGACCATCGGCTCCTCCTCCGGCCCGCCGCCCAGGTGGTGGTCGTCCAGCACGAGGTTGACCGTCGGCTCGACCTCCCGCAAGGAGTTCAGGCAGGTGAACTCGTCCCACCGCTCCAGCCCCGGTCGGTGGAGCAGGTTCTTGGTCAGTCCGTCGGCCGCCTCCTCGTAGCCGAGCCGCTGGCCGCCGGCCGTCCGCTGGGCCTGCCTCTGCCAGTAGTCGAGCTTCCTTTTCAATTCGGCCTCGACGAACTCCCGCACCTCGGCGTCCTCGCCGACCTGATACGCCCGATCCACGATCGCCCGGATCGCCTCCTTGACGACCGGGTGATTGGCCTCGGTGGCGATCCGCATGGCGGCCCCGTTGGTGTTGAACTCGGTCCCCCGAAGCCGGACGCACGAGACGAGCAACGCCGCCAGGCCACGGCTCAACGCCCCCGGCGAGAACGGCGTCACCGACAACGCCTCGACGTGCTTGTAGAACGTGGCGTGGTAGTGCTCGAACGACTCGTAGTGGGACAGGTCTCTCGGCCTGGCCCAGTTGAAGACCGTGCAGACGATGCCCGGCCTCGACCGCCCGACCCGGCTGGTCGCCTGGATGTACTCGGCCGTCGTCTTGGGCTGGCCGCCGACGACCATCAGCCCAAGCCGCTTCACGTCCACGCCAACCGAGATCATGTTGGTGGCTAGCAGGACGTCGATCGGCTTCTGGGGCATCCCGTCGTACTTCCTGGCCTTGGCCATCTCCTGCCGCCTGGCCTTCTTCGCCGGGTCGAAGGGTGCTTCGAGCCGGTCGAGGATCAGCGGGATCTGCGTCGATGACATCCGGGAGGTGAGTTCCTGGAGGTACTCGACCGGGAAGCTGCGGTTTGCTAGGCCCCGCCGGTCCATCTTGCCGAGTCGGTTGCGGACGTCATCGTCCACCAGACGCCGCATCCCGCCGAGTTCCCGCATCGAGTTGAAGTAGCCGACCAGCGTCATCCAGGCGTCGGCGTCGTGCTCGTACTTCTCGAAGAGGGCCTGGCCCGCCGACAGGAAGGCGACGTAGACCCGGATTAGGGCCGCCTTGAGCCGTCGGCCGGGGGCACAGATGCCGATGTAGCGGCGTCCGGGGTGGTTGTCGCTCGGCCTCCTCTGGAGCGAGAAGAAGTTGTCCCGGACGTCCAGGCCGTGGGGCGGGAAGACGTTGACCCGCCTTTTGAACAGCTTGAAGACTTGATCCCCGGCGTTGCGGATCGTGGCCGTCGAGGCGACCACCTTGGGCCGGACCTTCCTGCCGCCGACCTCCCAGGTGCAGAGCGAGTCGATGGCCGTCTCGTAGAGGCCGACCAGCGTCCCCAGCGGGCCGCTGATCAGGTGCAACTCGTCCTGGATGATCAGGTCGGGCGGCCGGAGCGGGTTGTGCGGGACCAGGCGGGTCGAGGGGAGATTGCCCTTGCGGGGATGGTCCGAGTCCTTGATCTCGGGCGAGTGGTAGCCGTGGCGGTCGCAGCGGGCGTCCACCTGGCCGAAGAGCATCTGGACCGCCCCGTTCCAGGGCATCTGGGCGAACTTGTCCACCGTGGCGATCAGCAGCGACGGCAGCCGCCGGTAGATTTCCTCGTCCACCACGACGACGGGCAGCCCCTCGCCTTCGGCCTTCTTGCGAGTAAAGAGGCAGCGGCCGAGGTCATCG
Organism: Tundrisphaera macrotermitis; assembly: GCF_051175315.1. Lineage (NCBI taxonomy): Bacteria > Pseudomonadati > Planctomycetota > Planctomycetia > Isosphaerales > Isosphaeraceae > Tundrisphaera > Tundrisphaera macrotermitis. The sequence goes on along the minus strand of NZ_CP195100.1, from coordinate 6,899,902 downwards.
CCGCAGTAGGTCAGGGTCCGGGCCTGACCGGCGGCGAACGTCTCGACCCTCAGGTCGTCCTTGTCGATCGGGCTGCCGCACCAAGGGCAGAAGGTGAGTTGATAGGGCGAGCCGCCCCCGCCCGAGCCGCCCCGCTTGCCGCCCCCGAGGTCGAGCTTGACGGCCTCGGCCGATTGCTCGGTCGTGTTCGGTGTCGTCTTCCGGCCGACCCAAAGGCCGATGCGGAAAGGCGTCATGCCCCAGCGGGCGTCCCCCTTCGCCAGGGCTTCTCGCCGGATCGACTCGCAGGCGCAGATCAACGCCGTGGCCCGCTGGAATTGCTGGAGGGTCAGCAGCCGGAGCGTGTACCGCATCAGCACGGCCAGGCCGTCCTCGCCTGAGCGTCCCTCGACTGTCCCCTGGAGCCGCCGCAGGCCGAGGGTGTAGGCGGTCAGGCCCAGGTACGCCTCGGTCTTGCCGCCGCCCGTGGGGAACCAGAGCAGGTCGGCGATGGCTTGGTGGTCGTCGGACCGCTCGGGGTGGTCGAGCCGGGTGATGCCGGGCAGGTTCAGCAGGACGAAGGCCAACTGGAACGGGTGCCAGCTTCGGTTCTCGGGCCTATCGACGTCCCGGTCGAAATCTGGCTCATGACCCCGCCGCACCCGCTCGGACAGGATCGAGTGCGTCCGCTGGAGCCACATTGCCCCATTCATGAACCGGAACGCCTCGGCGGCCTGGGCATCGCCCGTGATCAACTCGATCCCTTCATTGATCCGGGCCAGGGTCTCCCGACACCGCATCAGGGCCATCGTGGCGGCGTCCCGGTGCTCGGGCAGCCCCGAGGCGGGGTCCTGGATGCGGGCCTCCTGGGCGTCGATCCAGGCGGCGTAGGCGGTCGTCAGCGGGCCCAACTTGGCGGCAAGCTCGCCGGCCGGGACCTCGGACAAGACCTTCATGTCCCGGCAGAGCCCGGCCAACTTGGCGAACGACGGGTCCTCGTCGGCGTCGTCGGCCGTGGCCGCCGTGGTCCGGGGGACCTCGTAGGCGGGGACGACCACCGTCGAGATCCTCACGGCCCGATCCGGGCGATCGGGGGCGGTGTCGGCGTGGACGCTGACCCCGTGGCCGACGGCGAACTCGACGTGATGGCGGTAGAGCATCGCCATCGCCTCCTCCTCGGCCCGGTACACGCCGTCGAGCTTCTCGGAGAGGCGACGGGTCGTCTTCTTGATGAAGTCGGGCGACCCGTCGGTTGCCTCGACCACGAGCCGGGGCTGAAACAGCCAGGACTGGTCCTTGGGCTTGCTCTCCTCCTGGCCGTTGACGAGGAACAACGTGACGATCCAGCACGGGTCGCAGTGACGGACGACCCCCTGGATGGTGACGTCCGGGCACTCCGGGTCGGCAACGATCGGCCGGACCATTCCGATACGCAGGGGGATACGGTGGGGCTGGCCGCCCCTCGGGTGCCGCTTCCAGAGTCGCAGGACCCGCCCCGTGGCCGGGTCGATCCGCTCCTCCTTCTGGGGCCGGAGGTATTGCCCCCAGGAGGCGGTGGCCACGACCCCCTCGGCAGAACCATCGACGCAAAAGGTCATGCCGAAGGAGGAGGGCTCGGTGGCCTTGGGCAGGGCGACGGACAGGTCGGCGGGCCCGTCCTCGGGCCAGTCGTGGCCGTCCTCGGCCAGTTCATCGTTGAGGACGGGCGGGAACTCGTCCTCGTCCTCGTTGCCGGCGGGATTGGTCGCCTGAGCGATAACCTCGGGCGGCGGCTCATCCCTCCGACGCCTGGGGGCGAGGACGCCGACGAGGTAGCGGTCACGGACGGTCCGCTCGACGATCTCCTCTTCGGGGCCGCCGGCCGGGCCGAGCAGGTCGGCGATGACCATCTCCTCCAGCATGGCCCGGAGTTGGGACGGCGACGGTGCCTGTGGGAGGATGGAACTTGTCATCGTTCGGAACCTCCGGCGAAGGAGCCACTCATGCCTCGTGTCGTCCCTTCTTCTTGTGGCCCTGTCTCGTCCGCCTCGGTTTCTGACCCGGCTCCTCGCCACGGCCCTCGAACAACTTTGTCGAGATGCGTGTCGAGACGGTGATCTCGGGCGATGTCCTGGCGAGCTTCTCGAAGGCCCCGTAATCCTTCCGGTTTTGGGCACGCAGCCGTTCACTCGGGGAAGATGCTGCGATGTCCAGGATCAACCAAGAGCGGGCGTCATAGTAGTCGCCGGGCAGCGGCCAGCGGTGCTTCTGGCTCTTGTAGTGTCCGAGGTGATGGACCCGCCCGGCGAGCAGTTCGGTGAGGAACCGGCCGAGACGGGCGACGTCATCGGAGGGGTGGCCGAAGAGGGCCGATTGCACCTTGCCAAGTTGGTCGGGGCTGAGGGCAGCCACGCACGCCATCCAGGTCCGGGCTACCTCCTTCGGCAGCCTGTGGGCGGCCTTCGTCGGGTAGAGATCGACGAGGGAGTCGATCGAGCCGTCGAACCAGTAGACCGAGAGGATCGCCGAGGCGATGCTCAACGGCCGCTTCGACCGAGACTTCACCCCGCCCTCGGCAAATCGGAGTGCCTGGTTACGATAGAGCTTGGCGTGGGGGACGTCAGGGTCGAGCAATAGCGATGACTCGAAGAAAGCCACCTCGGTCGCCTCGAACAGGCTCTCCTCGGCCTCGGTGTACGACGAGAAGAGCGAGAACAGTTCGGCGAATCGGTTCCTCTTGGAGAAGTAGGTGAAAATCCGCTCGTCGAGTTCGGGGTTGGCGATGAGGTCTCCCAGCGCCCGGACTTCGAGGATGTCCGAATCGACCTTCACCGCCAGCCCGTACATCCGCTTCAGGATCTTGTCCCAGTTGCCGTCGTTGACGTGCGGGCCGTCCCCGACCTCGTCCCAAAGTCCGGCGAAGTCGCTGCGGGCAGCCTCCACATTGCTCGCCGTGACCTTCTTGTATTTCTCGTCCCACTCGCTGATCTTCTTGTTTGCATCGAGTTGGAAGTGGACGACCATGCAATCGACCGGGAGGAACTTGGTCTTGCCCGAGTTGAGCGTGAGGCGCTGGGACGACAGCGATCTCGTCATCGTGTTGACGACGTGGCGGGCCTCGGTCTCTGAACGGACACCGATGTTCTGGTCGTCCATCCACCGGACGTAGTTGTCCTCGCCGAACGGTTCGACGATCCGGCGGTCGTGCTCGAAGAGGAAGACGTGGGCGAGTTGGCGGGAGCAGTCGAGTTCATCGACCGGAAGGCCGACTCGGGGGTTGGGCGAGTGGCCGGCGAGCGGCTTGAACGCCTCCAGGAGCCTACCGAGCAGGCCCATCGCCTTCCGAGGCAGGCCGAGCGGTGCGAGATACTCAATCAAGAGATCGTGCTGGATGGACTCGAAGTAGTTCGTGATGTCGGTGACGACGAGGCACTCGTAGGGCTGCTGCAACAGGGTATGGGTCCGATACTCGTTGTAGCGGAGCCAGACTTCGAAGAAGTTGAGATACTCGTCGTCCTCCGAGACGGAGAAAGTCTTGCCCACCGGGGTCGCCGAATGCCGCCTCGAAAAGAAGGCTCCCTGGACCTTGCGGGGGAGGGCCGCTTCGAGTGCGGCATCGCTGATGTGCCGGTAGACGAGGGCATCGCAGATGTTGAACGAGGTGATGATGCGGAAGGCCCCCTTCGACTTGCCCATCTCGTAGCGGGAGGGCGGTGTCGGCGTGTAGTCGCCTTCGAGGATCTGCTCCCGGAGTTGTTCGAGCGAGGCGTCGAGGGTCAGGAACCAGTCGAGCCAATCGACCGCATCCCTCGCCCGGAGCAGCCGGATCTCCTTCCTGATGCTGGTGCAGGTCGCACGGAGCTTGCGGAGCGAGAAGAGCGTCTCGAAGTCCTGGGCGGTCGGGACTGAGCCGACGATCGCAGGGAGATCGGTCGGGGAACCTGACGACCCCGCCCCAATCTGGCCAGGCGGAACGACAGACTCCTCGCTGGGAAGGACCTCGGCGTCATCATCAACGGCTTGGGGGGAAGCCTGGATCATCGGGCTTGGACCTTAATCGAACATCGTGGGCTCGTTGGACTTCTTCTTCGAAGCAGGCTTGACCTTCTTGTCGTGGAGGCCCTGGGCAACCTCTCCGGCGTACCGCTCGTGGTTCAGCCGGAGCAGACGGGCGAGAACCTCTCGGCGGGCCGGCTCGCTGAGCGTGAAACGGACGCCCTGCTTCGTCTCGTGGAAGCCGTGGCCGAGGTCGAGGTCGTCCCAACCGTAGGCGGCGGCGACGGCCCGGTCCATCTCGACGTGGAGGTCACGGAGTCGCTGGATGTCGGCGGCTGTCTCGTCAGAATCATGGAAGTGATTGTAAGTTTTTGTCAGACCCTTCTGGCGGGTGAGCATGATTTGGTGACGGTGGGCGTGGTATGTCTCGGCAAGAGTCGTAAGATGCGTGTGATGACCATCGGGAAATGGAAAGGTATCGCAGCAATCCGATGGTGTGTATTGCATGTCTGTTCGGAGCGTCGAACTGTAATTTCGAGCCCATACCTCATGTATATCGGATTGCATTATGCCAAATGGACATCCGACAAATATTACGGTCTTCTCATTGTAGACCCAACCTGCCGGCACCCAGACAATTGAGTGGCGGTTTGCGATCCTTGCCCTCACTAGCACCTGCCCCATGCCGGTGATGGTACGGTAAAGTGCCGGCCGCTTCTCAGCATAAATCCACCATTGTTGTGGCAATGGTTTGCGAAGTGAGTAGTCGCCCTTCTCATTCCGCCGGGTCCGCTCCGGTTTCACCTTGTCTTCGACGATTGCCAGGCAGTCAGGGTAATCGGCCGACACCGGCCCCTGATAATTCTCGGGAGCCGAGTCCCGGTCGAGCGGCCAGTCGAAGAAGTTGATGACCCAGCGGCTTGGCGACTGGTCTGGTCGGGAGTTGAGGTCCTCGCCGTTGAGGTAGGGGAAGAGGACGTCTTTGTTGCGGTGGTCCCTCTCGATGAGCCGCCTGGCCTCGTCCGGCTCCAATACGAAGCCCATGCCCAAGACGTACGATCCTATGAAAGACTTGCCGGCGTTGGCGGCCAGGCGGTGCGGTGGGCCGCTGATGATCCCTGGCTCGGTCAGGAAAGCCGTCACTCCCAGGGTTGGTTTCTCATCGATGACATAGATGCCGTTCCAACCACCACGACGCACCCAGACGATGGAAACCTCCAGGCTCGCCAGCCCGGGCCACGGCTGGCTGGAGCCTGCCCGATTGACAACATATTCGGCGGCCAGGAGGAGGTCCAAGCCAACTTCCCTCGTGTCTCCCTGGGCGATCGTGTTCGTGGCAATCAGGCCGAATCCCGCACCGGGCCGGATGAGTTTGGCGGCCCGCAGGAAGAAGTAAGCGCATAGGTCGGCACTGCCCCGCTTGCCACCGGCCAGTTCACGCACCAGATAGTCTCGATAGGCCGTGCCGAGATAGCCGGTGATCTTCTGGCCGCCCATGAACGGCGGGTTGCCGATGCAGGCGTCGAAACCGTTGCGGTCTATGCCGTCACGGTCGGGCAACTTGAGGAAGACTTCGGGGAATTCGAGCGCCCAGTGGAACGGCTGAGGGCACCCGACTTCCTCTCGGTAGGCCCGCCCCTCGGCCTCCAAGGTCTCCGGGGCCACGTCCCGGATGCGGTCGTTCACCTCCTTGAGCACTTCCTTCAGCCAGGCCATCCTCTCGGCCGGCTTGGCAGGCTTCCAACTGGCGGCCAGGAGACGATCGGCCGCATAGGTCAGCCGCCTGGTGTCCTGCTTGATGTGGTAGAACAGCCTCTCCTTCGCCTCTACCTCCCCGATCGAGTCGTTGCCGAGGCGCTCCAACTGTTGCCGCTGCTGCCGAGTGATACTAATAATTTTCGGGATCATGTCGAGCAGGCCGGGCAGGGTAATGCCTGCACCTTGGCCGTCGAGCGAGAACGACTTCAACTGGTCGGCATTGACGCCCACCAATGAGTCGCCGTGGCGGATAGCATGGTCGAGGAAGGTGAACGGCTTGTCCTTGGCCATGGTGTACAGCCACAGCGATAGCTTGGCCATCTCGGCGGCGAGGCGGTTCTTGTCCACCCCGTAAAGGCACCTCTGGGCCACGATCCGGCGGGCGAAAACCTCTCGCTCGTTGGGATCGAGCGGGATCGGCTGTTCGCTCGAATCTCCGAGTGACAGGTCGCCATAAGGGGTGATACGGACCGTCGGCGGCTCCGAGTCTTTGCTTCGATCTCGCCCCTGGAAGGGGGCCTCCAACTTCTCCCACGCCTCCATCAACCGCTGCGCCAGGTAGTTGTCCGCCTCGACTAGGAATGCCCCCGAACCGCAAGCCACGTCGCAGACCTTGAGGCTGAGCAGGTGCCTTGCAGAGCGGAGTTCCCAATCGCTTTCGGGCCACCCTTCGGTTGGACCTTGGTAGACCAGTGGTTCCAGGGTGTACTTGACGATCGGTCCCGTGAGGCTGCGGGGCGTATAGTGAGTCCCCGAACTCCGGCGGTCGGTTCCCTCGGTCATGAACACGCTCCCCCGGCGAATCACCACCGGGTAGCCGAACGTGTCGGGCCGGAGAAGGCTGGCGAACGGCCTCACCCGCCGAAACAGGTCCTCGTCGTTCGAACAGGCCGCACGGAGGCGGTCGGCATCGAGGCCGTCGATCGTACCGCTCAATGCTTTGTGCAAGGCACTGGGCGACCGCCCTGTCATCTCCTTGAGGGCCTTGACCAGTTCGTCCTCGCCCTTCTCCCGGAGCCGCTCCAACTCGGCAAGCGGGATCTCAGGCTCTTGGTCCTTCGACCCGAACAGCCCCAGCATCGTCTGGGCTGCCCGCTTAGCGGTGTGGTCGAGCAACCCTTCGTAGACGTGGCCGATCTGGGTGACTTCGAGCGCACGAAAGCTCAACTTGCGAGCCGCCGTCCCGCCCCCAGCGACCTTCATCGTGAGGACTTGGAGGGCGTTTAACAGGTGGAGGACCGTCCGGTTGTCCACCGGCAACGGGACCGGCGGGTTGGCCGGGTCCGGCACCGACTTCCACGACGTCCCCTCTGCCCGGCCTTCGAGGAACGGGAACCGATCTGGGTCGAACAGGTGTCCGCCGTAAGCCGGGAGGCTGAGCCGCTCGTGGTCGATCCCGCTATAAACGGCCCGGAAGGTGCTCAGCAGCCGGCACCAGGCGTCGAGCCGGCGCTCCAGGACCTCCTCGCCGAACTTCGACGAGTCCTCCAACTGGGCACGGAGGGTCGAGACGGCGTAGTGCTGATCGTATAGAGGATCGCCCAATCGGAGCAGCCCCTTCTCCTCGGCCGAGAATAGGAACACCAGACGCATCATGACGGTGAGCGCCGCCTCGTATAGCTTCTCCGGCGGCACGTCGGCCAGGAGCTTCCGGCCGTGGTCCTGGTCGGCCCGGTCGAGCGACCGGATGAGCACCTCGACGGCCTTGCGGACCTGATCTCCAAGCTGGTCGGTGACGTCCTGCTGGTTCGTGGCGCTCTCGGCCAGCATCGCCTCGGGCGTGTCCTTCTCGGCCACCCCGAAGAACCTCCGAAGTCCCAGCAGGCTGCGGAATGCCCGGAGCGTGGACGGCTCCTCGAACCAGAGGTGGGCGTACCACGAGGCGAACCCGGTCGTCTCCCCCTTGGGGGCATCGACGAGCATCCACTGCTCGCCGTTGGTCACGAGCCCGAGCCGGACACCCGTGCCGTGCAGCAGGTCGGTCATCCGGCTCTCGGGCCACGCCTTCCACGACCGGCCCCGCACTGGCTTCCTTAAATCCTGGTCGCTCGGGTAGACCTGGATCAGCAGCCGTTCCTTGCCCTCCTTCTCATCCCCTTTCGGGTTCCTCATGATCCGGTCGGGCCGGAGAGTCTCGACGTGTTCGGGCACCGCCACTTGGAGCGACTGCGGGACCGCCTGGCCTTCGACGAGCACCCTCTCGTCCAGGCCCAGCGTCTCCTTGAGCACGAACGATATCCAGGCGTCATGGATAGCCGCACTCGGCTTCGGCCCGGCCTGGTCCTCCTGCCACTCGCCATACGCCATCCGCAAGCTGCGGGCGTGCTCGGCGTCGTGAGCATCGAGCCCCTGCGGGAAGACCCGCAGCAGGACCGGGAGGCTCAGGAACGGCCCCGAGACCTCTACGAGGGAGAGCCATTCGGCATGATCACGGGCGGTGGACATGATGCTTGTACTTTGCGTTCTCGGTGTCAGGACTGTTGACTGAGGTGATCTCGCATCAGCGACTCGATCTTCCCGCCGATCTCGGAACCCTCGAAAATTCCTTCGATCTGGCGGATCGAGTGGCTATACCAGGAGGTGAAGCCGTTGTCGTCCTCGACCGAATCAACTATGAAGAATGTCTTAGTGTCCGTGTCGTAGTAGAGATCGGAGTCTTCTTCTCGATTTCTCTGCTTTTCGTGCGAGAGATTACCGACGTATTGGTGATTCGGCTTGGGATTGAAGATCATGAGAACTCCTCTGTCCAATACACCCCAAGGCGATACAGGTTTTGTCAACGATTCTCGGCATTCCTCACGGTCTCCCCACCGTGCATGCTGCACCGGGGGCGGATGGCCAGCAGTTGGGGGATCTTCAGCAGCGAGTCGGTGCAGTCGTCATCGGTCTGGATGAAGCAGACGCCCTGCTCCAGGTCAAGGTTGCTGACCCGCTGGGCCGAGAGCGACTCCAGGTTCGGGGCCGCCCGTCGGATGGCGTTGATCGCCTTCTGGTCGGACGTCTTGAAGATGAGCCGAGTGAGGAGATATTTGAAGATCCGGTCCGGGATGCGGTCCGGGAACTGGGATGCCAGGACGAACGACATCCCGTCGTGGCGGATCTGCGTGATGGCGTTCTCAAGCTCGGCCACGAGGTCCTTCGAGTCCACGTACTCGTGGGCCTCGTCGAAGACGACCATCTTGTTGACGCCGTTCTTCGCCCGCCGCACGAGGTCGGTCAGGACGAGGCACAGCTTCAGGGCGTCGTCGCTGCTGAGCGCCTGCATCCGCAGGTCGAAGACGTTCAGGCTCCCGCTGGTCAGGACGTCCCCCCACTCGTAGTTCCGATCGTCGGTCAGCCACTTGCTGGCGAAGCTCAGGCGGTTCTTGGCCTTCTGCCGCTGCATGTTGCTCAGCCGCTCGTCGGTCAGGATGTGCTTCTCCAGATTCTTATAGGTCAGCCGCTCCTGGTAAAAGAGCTTTTGGATAATGTCCCGGATGACGTCCATGTACTCGGCCTGGGGGCTGGGCGGCTTCATCAGGATCTCCCAGTGCTCGGCCCCGAGTTCGTCAGGCCGGAACTGGATGGGGTACATGGAAAGGCCCCGGTACTCCGCTTGACGCCGCCTCAACTCCGGCCCGAAGCCGAAGACGTTCACCCGATCGATGCCTGCCGGCTCGGCACCATACTCCTGCCGGAGCCGGCCGACCTCGGCCGACTTGGTGTTGGACTGCCCGTACCCCCAATATTCGAAACGAGCCTCGGGGTTCTTGCGGTAATTGAAGGCGACGACGCACATCGGCTTCTTGTGGCGGCTCAGGTTCGGGAGGCTCTTCAGGGCGCCCTCCATGAGGACGCCTAGGGCGTAGGACTTGCCCGAGCCCATGTAACCCAGCAGGACCATGCACTGCGGCTTGGTGAACGAGATGGCGAGCCCGTGCTTGCCGTCCTTGAGTCGCCCGATGAGCCCGAGGTTGGGGCTGTCCAGTTCCGTGTCGCCGATGACCACCTCGATAGGGACGGCGGGAGAAGTACCGGCCACCTCGGGATGGGCTTTCGCCAACTCGGCGCCCCGGGTGCGGGGACTCTCGGCTTTCGCCCTCGGGAGAGATAGGGGAGGTCCGCCGGGCTTCCGTGGCGGCGTCGGTGGCGTCTGTACCGATGTCTGACCATTCGTCTTCGGCTGCAAATCCACCTGGCCGATCGCCCGAGCGAAGCACCCGGACAGTTGGGCGGCGCTGCGAAGCAGCCGGGTATTGCGGGCGATCCCCTCGCCCCTGAGGAATTCCACGAACTGCCTCTTATCGACCTCGTGGGTGCCGATCGACAGGTCGTGTTCCTCGATCGCCACCAAGGTGTCGTAGATGGCGTTCAGTGCGGAAATCTCGTCTCCCCCAGCGTTCAGGTAGACGTTGCCCATCGCCTCGAAGGCTTCGACATACTCCCGGCCCTTGTCGCCGACCGCCTTGCAGCGGCGGTCACGCAGGAGGATCGCCCTCCTCGGCCCCCCGCCCGATCGCATGACTTCGTTGATATTCCTCATCCTCGCCGCAAAGGACTTCGCCTCGCCGTTGACGATGCCGACGCAGAGGGAATCCGCCCCGTCGGCCAGCTTGATGATCAGGTTCGGCGGCATCACCTTCTGCCCGCAGGTCGCCTTGCCGTAGGTCGCCTCCTCATTGGAATGCCTGAGAAGCGTCTCGACGACATCCTTGACCCGCCCGAAGAGGTCCTGCTCGACCGGAATCTCGGCGTCATAGGAGCCCAGGTGTTCCCTCTCGAATTCCGCCATCGTCGAGCGGATGAGCGAGTCCACGGCCTCACGACTCACGACGGCCGGGGCGACCACCTTTGCGGGGGCCGTCGCCGGGACGTCCTCGTCCAGCCACGCCTCGAACATCGTCCGGGCGCCCTGGATGAAGGACCGGGGCGACGTCGCCTTCGAGCAGAGGGCGGCCACGTCGTCCTCCGTGAAGGGATAGATGCTCGTCGGGAGCCGGTGCTTGGCGAACGACGGCTCCATGTGTGCCGCCAGCAACCTCAATCCGTGCTGGGGGCCGAAGGTCTCCAGGGTTACGGTCTGCTGGGCGATCCGCTCGGTCACGCTCCGGTCGAGGGATCGATCGAACCAGGATTCCCACAGGCTCGGGAAGATGCAGGTTACGACGAGCAGGTTGGGGGTCATCGTGAAGATTTCCCGCACCGTGTCGCCCCACCGATGCGAGAGCCGCTGCTGGTCCCGCAGGCCCTCAAGCTGGTCGAAGGCCAGGATGAGCGGCTGGTAATACGTGGAGAGGATGCCGATGGTCCTGATCGCCCGGAGGGCCTGCTCCTCTCTCTGCTGCTGGGTCGCAACGTCGGCCGAGGTCTCGTCGATCCTGACCCAGGAGGTATCGAGCCCGAGATCCTTGGCCTCGGCCTGATCGACGTCCTGGCCCGACAGCCACGTCAGCAACACCCGTTTCCGGTCCTCCCTGGCGACGAAGCAATAGGTGATCAGGACGTGGGCGATCCGCTGGTCCACGTCGGGGTGCTTGTGCATCAGGTAGCGGAGGGTACGCCGTCGGATCTTGTCCATGTTGCTCTGGCGCTGCTCGCCCTCGCCGAGCATCTTGAACAGGTTGTAAGGGTCGGCCTTCAAATCCACGATCCAGCGCTTCTTCAGGTCGTCCTTGCCCTCCTGGACGTCCTGCTCGAACTCGGGGAGGAGCACGGCCGTGAAGACGTGGGCGAGCAGGTCGTCCAGTTGGCTCCTCTTCGAGCCGCTGGTCGGCAGCGATCGGGTGAGGCTGCTCACCATGTTGGCCCAGATGTGCTGGGCGACGGCATCCTCGTTGTTGGGCTTGCGGACGAAGAGGATGTGGTTCGTCTCGGAGAGGTTGCGGGCGACTCGCATCAGGAGATGGGTCTTGCCGGTCCCGGCCTCGCCGAGGATCAAGATTCCTTGGGTGTTCGACTCGTCATCGGTCGCCTTCTTCCTCGAAAGGGACCTGAGGGCTCGGACGATCTTGCGGTAGGCGTCCTGATTGTATTCGGCCAGGTCGGGGACCTGATCCCAGGGCGTATTCACCCGGTCGAGGAACGCCGGGGGATCGTCTTCGAGGAGGGGGCGATATCTCTCGGCCTGATCCTGGTGCATGCCTACCAACCCTCTCGATGTCGGATCGAATCCGCCGCTAATCCTGACTAGAGGCCCCTGGCCATCCGCTCCGGCACGAGCAGCGACACCGCCACCGGGAACATCCTGGGCTGCGGGTCGGCGAACCTGGCCCGGACCGCCGCCGTCTCCCGCTCGATCTGCTCGGGGATCGCACGCAGCCTCGCCCGCAGGGCGTCGTAGTTCCGCTCCCACTGGTCCGACTCGTCGTCCGAGAACAGCTTCAACTGCCGGTACTCCCGGTCGCCCAGCGCCTTGTACTCCGGGTCATCCATCTCGGCCTCGATGGACCGGGCCAGTTCGGTCAGCACGGCCGTGACGTCGGCGACCTCCTTCTCGGCCCGGTCCGCCAGCGCCTTCTGCTGGCTCGCCGCCCGGTCACGCATCCGGGCTTCGAGGGCCCTGACCAACGACTCCCGGTGCTTGGCGTACTCCCTGGTCATCGCCTCCTTCATCGGCCCGCCAGGCTCATCGGACCGGGCCGCTTCCAGGGCCTTCTCGACCTGGCCGACGTTCATCGGCCGGAATTTGCCCTCCTGGAGGAGACCGCCCGCCGTGATGATCTCCTCATGGAGCCGGTGGCTGTCGCCGCCGACGATCACCAGCCGGGCGTGGGCGACAAGCGCCGGGTCCCGGAGCACGACGTCGGGGACCAGCCGGGCGGCGACCCGATTCAGGTTCTTCTTCCCCTGGCCCGACCAGACCTCGGCCCGCAGCAGGCGTAAGGCCATCTGGACGAGCCGGTGGTTCAGGTGGACGAGGACGACACCCTCCTTCGCCTCGGCCAGCAGGGCGTGGTCGAAGACGACCGGCCTCACCTCGCCCGTATGGGGATGCCGCAGCCCCTCTGCGCACAACCCCCAACTGCCCGACAGTGCGGGCAGCCGGAAGACCGGGCACTGGTGCCGCTTCGGGTGGGGCCAGATCCCCTCGACCTCCGTGGGGATCAGCTTCGGCTGACCGGCCAGTCCCAGGGCGACCTCGACCACCTTCTGGATGTTCTCGGGCGAGAGCCGCAACTCCCGCTTCGTCTCGTCGAGTTGGTCCCGCAGCCGCTTGATCTGCCGGGCCAGGTCCCGCTCGAACTTGAACATCCGCTTGACCGCTCCGGATTTCTCCTCGGCCGAGCGGGTGTCGAGCCAGGTCCGTCGCCCGAGCATCGCCTCCTCGACCTGCCGGGCGATCACCGGGCCGACCTCGCCCAGGTCCTCCCGGATGGTCTGGACCTTGCGGGCCGCCCGCATCAGGAATTCCAGGTCGTCCTCCAGGTCGCCGGCCGACATGGCGAACAGGGCGGCCTCCCGCTCCTTGTAGCCCTTGCCGACGAAGTGGTACACCAGGACTTCCGAGGCCCGCTGGCCGTGGCGGTCGATGCGGCCGTTCCTCTGCTCTAGCCGGTTCGGGTTGAACGGGATCTCGTAGTGAATCAGATGGTGGCAGTGGTTCTGGAGGTCGATCCCCTCGCTGGCGGCGTCGGTCGCCAGCAGGATGCGGACCGGGCTCCTCGACGGGTCGGTCTGGAAGGCCGCCTTCACCGCCTCCCGCTGGTCCTTGTCCATCCCGCCGTAGATGGTCATGAGCCGGTCGTTGCCGGAGAAGCCCGCCGACGCCAGCATGGTCATCAGCCAGTTCTGGGTCGCCCGATACTCGGTGAAGATGATCACCCGCTCGTCCGACCACCTGCCTCCGGGCCGGATGTACGCCTCCAACCAGCGGATCAACTCGGCCGCCTTGCTGTCGGGCCGGGTCGAGGCGCCGGCCGCCCATCCCTTCATCCGCCCGATTAGGTCCAGTTCCTCGGGCGTCGGCTCCCGGAACAGGAGGCTGGCGGCGTCCACGGCGTCGTCGGTCGCCTCCTCGTACTCCGAGTCGTCGAAGTAGTCCTCCTCAACCCGATCGATCTGCCTCTGGAGGATGCCGACGGTCGGCCTGGCGGCCGTGCCCCGTCGCCTGGCGGTCCTGAGCGACCGCTCGTGCTGCTCCAGGGTGATGGCGAACGCCTGTGGGCAGGAGAAGAGCCGCTTCTTGAGCGTCAGGAGCACGAAGTCGGTGGCGAACTTCTCGGCGTCGTCGGCCAGGCCCTTGCGACGCAACTCCGAGTACCGCTTCAGGTCCGCATGGGCGGCCTTCTCCTCCCCCGAGTACGGGACCTCCAGGGCCTCGAGCTTCCGCTCGGGGAACCGGGGGGAGCCGTCGAACTTGGGCGGCAACTCGCTCTTGAGCCGCCGGACCATGACGGCTTCGAGTTGCCGGCGGTCGGGTGGCCCCGGAATCCGGGCGAACCGCCGGTCGTCGAGCAGTTCCAGCAGGGCCGAGAAGCTCTCGGGGTAGCCGTTGTGCGGCGTGGCCGAGAGGAACAGCTTGTGCTCGAAGTGGGGGACCAGGACCCGCAACGCCTGGGTGCGGAGCGAGTCGGTGGCGTACTTGCCCTTGCCCGAGGGGGCACAATTGTGGGCCTCGTCGAGGATCAGGACGTCGTAGCGGCGGGGGTAGACCGACTCGCCCTCCTGGGGGAGGGTCTCCTTGAACAGCCGCAGGGGCCGCTCTCTCTTCAGGAAGTCGATCGAGGTGATCAGACGGGGGAAGTGGCCCCATGGGTTGGCGTGGATGCCCCGGTCCCGCCGCAAGGTCCGCATCAACTCGCTATCGACGATGCGGAAGTCGAGCCCGAATTTGTCCCGCATCTGGTCCCGCCATTGGACCTGGAGCGAGGCCGGGCAGACGACCAGGACCCGGCGTGCCCGGTGCCGGAGGATCAGTTCCAGGGCGACCATGCCCGCCTCGATCGTCTTGCCGAGGCCCACGTCGTCGGCGACGAGGAGGTTGGCCCGTGGCATCTGGACGGCCCGGACCACGGGGTCGAGTTGATAGTCCTCGATGTCGATGCCGGCCCGGAACGGGGCCTGGATGTTCTTCAGGTCGGCCGAGGAGGAGGCCCCCCAGCGGACGGCATCGAGGAAAGCGTCGAGCCGCTCGGGGTCGTCGAACCCGCCGGGCTCGGGCAGGGCCACCTTCTCCAGGACCTTGGCCCCCGGCTCCAGTTCCCAGAAGACCTGGAGTTCCTCCCCGAGGGCGTCGTCCTCGATCGAGGCCAGCGTGACGAGGTGCTGGGGGCCGTGGCCGGGTGGCCGGAGCGGCCCAGGTTCGAGGGCACTCCGAGCGACATCCGTCACGACGTATTGACGGCGCCGGACGGTGACGAGTTGACCCTGCTCGGGGACCGTGGCCGGCGCAGAAGACATCGGTCCCCTTTGGACTTGCGGCGTTCGTGTCGGGTCTGCGGCGACCCTTTATTGGTTGGGTGCTTGGCGTGAGGCAACCAGCTTACACCGACGGCGAGGTTCGATCAATCAACTAATAGGTCCCATTTGCCGGGTAGGGATCATAAGACGAGGAGGATTTTCTCCGGCTCCAGGCAACGGCCTCCAGCAGGCTCGTGACTTGACCGCTTGGCTCTCGACCCGGGCTAGGAGGTGCCCTTGTTGTTTTGACCCGCTGCTCGCCCTCGGCCTATCTCAACAACCCCGACTTACGTCGCCGTGTTCGACCTCCTCGGCGCCGCCGCCAGCGATCCCATACCGCCCGCTTGGAGTCGCTGGTAAATCTCCTGGGTCGGGGCCAGCCAGATCGAGCCCGTCCCCCGGAACGTCTGGAGTAGCCCCTCGCCGCTGGTTAGCGTCCCCAGCAGACTTCGGGTGGACTTCTCGACTGAGAACTCGATCCGCCCGGTCCGCATCAGGGCGAAGTTGCCGTCCACCTGGAGCGTCTCGTCTTTCAGGTCGATCCGCAGCACCTCGTCGGCCGGCACTGGCGACTCCAGCACGCAGAGGCCAGTGCCTCTGATCCGGGTCTGGAACAGCCCCTCGCCGCCGAACAGGGCCGACGAGACGTTCTTCTGCATGGCCGTGCCGACGTCGAGCGAGCCCTGGCCGCAGTAGAACATACCCTTGTCGGCGACCACCTCCTCGGCGGCCAGCCGGTGGATGAGGAAGTGGCCGAACGACGGCTCCAGGTAGATTTGCCCGGTGCCCCGGTAGCGGGGCAGGATCGCCGCCTCCTTGGCGACGAACTTGTTCATCATCGCCTTGCCGAGCCCGGACACGCCGCCGACCTTGCTCTCCATCTGGACGTGGCCGAGCATGAAATGGAGGGCCCCCGACTCGACGATCGCCTCGCCCCCGTCCAGGGTGATGCGGACCTGCTTGAGCCGGATGCCGGCCTGCTCGGCGAAGTAGATGGTCGAGGCCGTCTGGGGGTCCCTGGAACCGCCGAGCTTGGAGTAGGCCAGGACCTCGACCCGGAAGCCCTCGGCCTCGGCCACGTCGATCACCTCGAAGTTGCCGCCCAACGGCGGGACCGAGGAGGGTCGCCTCGGTGCGGGGACGAAGACGCTGGCCCAGTCAGTCGTCATGGGCGGCGAGGGAGGGTTCGGGGTCGTCGGCCGGGACTGGGCGGCCCGGTCGAACAGCCCGGCAACCTTGGAGGCGAGTACCCAGGGGCCGTCGCCCTTCCTGACCTCGGTGTCGGGGGCGATCCTGCCGTCCGCAGCTTGCTGGACCAGTTCGGCGACGGAGATGGGGCCGAACACGGTGCCCATAACTTTGAAGAACCATTCGGCCGCCATCGCCGCTCCTGCTTCAGGACTCAACTTCAATGGGGCATCGGGCGGGAATCGGCGTATAACGACCATGGCCCGTGGCTAAACCCCCTCCAAAGTTTCATCATTCATGGGCCGGGCGTTCCGAGCAATCAGGGCATGATCTCGGCGCAAGAATGGAAGTGACGCTGCCGATCGTTGGAGATGCAACTTTGGCTGCCATCGGAGGTGGAGGCACGTTTAGCCCCTTGATTCGATCCGTCAACCGAGTTCTGTCCTCGAAAAATCTCCCTGATTTCTCCCCAGGATTCGTGCGAAATCGAGGGGAGAAGCAGGGAGTTGCGGGTAGTGATGGGGAATGCAAGAATTCCCCTAACTCATTGTCGCACGAGGCTTAGTCAATGCCGGCGGCCGGACTCGAACCGGCACGGGGGTTCCCCCCCGGAGGATTTTAAGTCCTCTGCGTCTGCCATTTCGCCACGCCGGCATGGATTCCGAAAGGTAGGTTATCAGATTTATTGCAAGCGAGCATGGCCCTCCTTCCCGGGGTTTCCAAACTTCGAGGGGTGGTTGGCCAAGGGAGGGGCGACTGTCGGGATTGCGAACGAAAGAGGGGCAGTGTGATTTGATCGGGATCCGGCCCAGCGTTCTGTGAGGGGTGAGTGGCGCAGGTTGGATGGGCACCGGGCGTCTCCATCCCCCAGGATCGGGGGGCGACCCGGCTTCCGGACATGTTGCGATCATGGGAGGATGGCTTCGGCCGGGAAGGGCTGGGCACCCCGGGGGGCACCGTCCCGGGCCGAAGCTCGGGGGGACTTAGCCCGAGGACCCGGGGGGAGGGACCGACTTCTCCCGGCGTTCGATCTCCTGGAGCCGCCGTTCGAGCCGGTCGATCTGGTCGAGGATCTCGCGGGGGATCGTCGGGCGGGGGGGCTCGGACGAAGGGGGAGGCCCGGGCGGGGAAGGGGAAGGGGCCGGCTTGCGAGCGGGGCGGGGGGCGAGCAGGACCGATACCCTGTGCGGGACCGAGTCGCGGAGGTAGTCCAGGTCGACCGTGGCCCCGGCCGCGAGGCGGTCGAGCCGATCCGTGAGGTCATCGCCCGATCGGATCTCGTGATCGGCCAGGGCGATGACCCGGTCCTTGGGCTGGAGCCCGGCACGGGCGGCCGGGCCGTCGGCGACCAGGCTCGACACGGCGGCACCGGGCTCGTCGGGCGAATCGGCCCCGAGGTGGATGCCCAGGTAGGCCCGACCCACCTTGCCGTAGGCCCGGAGCCGCCCGGCGATCCAGAGCGCCTCATCGGCGGGGATGGCGAAGCCGAGCCCGTGATCGCCCGAGGACTGGGCGTTGGGAGAGGCCAGGCCCCCGCGGACCAGCCCGAGCCACTCGCCCCGGAGGTCGGCCAGCAGGGCCCCATTGTCTCCCGGATGGATCGGCGCCTGGACCTGGATCAGGCCGCTCAGCGGGCTCGGCTCCAGGTCGAGCCGGCGGCCCAGGCCCGCGACGAACCCCCGGCCGACCGAATGTCCGAGCCCGTAGGGATTCCCGATCAGCAAGACCTCTTCGCCCAGGGTCGCGCCGCGCGACGATGGGCGGATCGGGATGATGTCGTCGGCGTCGACGTCCAGGAGCGAGAGGCCGGTCTCCGGGTCGGAGGCCAGCCACCGGGCCTTGTGCCGGTGGCCGGCCGAGTCGATGGCCCAGATCGTGGCGGCGCCGGTCGGCGCATCGACCTTGACCGAGAGGACGCCGCCCTGGTCGTCGACCACCACGCCGGTGGCCACCTTCCGGGATTCGGTGTCGCTGCCTCCATACTCGAGGGCCACCGTCGATGCCTGGGCCCGCAGCGCGGCATCGGCCAGGCTGATCGGCGGATTCGCGACCGTCGTCGCGGCCTCGATGGGCGAGCCTTCGGGGCGCGGCCAGGTCAGGAAGACCAGGGCCGCGCCGACCGGCAGGGCGAGCAGGAACACGAGGGTGCGGCGGGCGAGCCCGCGGTTGCGGCGGGCGAAGGCGACCAGGGATGAATGAGGGAGGAAGATCGAAGCCAACGGGGAAGACCCCCGGGCGGACGGGGCGATCGGTCGTCCGCCAGATTGAGGAGAGAAGCGGGATGATCCGCCGATCGCTTCGGGCGGAGCATCGGATGCACCGGCCCGGGGTCGGATCAATACGAACGCTGGGGGTCGCGTGCCCCGGAGCCTATCGGATATCCGTGGTCGAGAATATAGTCGACCCGGATATTGGGGGAACGGAACGGGTCATCGGACAGGGTCATGAGCTTCGGCGCCCGGGGCGACGCCTCGCGGGCCGCGCCCTGGGGCTTGGCGGGGAGCTTGGCCAGGCGATGGACCGTGAGGTCCGGGCCGGTCGCCACCCGGAGGGCCGGCGACGGGTCGATGGCCGGGACCGGGCCGGGGGTGGTCCGCCCCAGGACGAAGCCGACGGCCATGACGCCGCCCACGGCCAGGCCGAAGCTCAGGGCCGGCGAAGCCCGGGCGATCAGCCAGGACCAGGACCAGGCGGGCCGGGGGGCCGCGTGCCGGGACTGGCGGATCTGGCGTTCCAGGACCGGCCAGAGCGAGGGGGCCTCGCGGCGGGCCGGGGCCGCGGCCAGCGACCGGAGGGCCGAGAGGGCCTCCGACGCGTTGGATCGGCGATCCCGGCAATCGGGGCATCCGATCAGGTGCCGCTCCACCCGGCGGCGTTCGTCCACCGCCAGCTCGCCGCCATCGAGGAGCGGCAAGCGACGGAGGACCCAGGAACAAGACTTAATCCTCATCCTCGGCCTCCTCTCGTCGCGATAGTTCTTGACGGCGTTCCCAGTGCTCGCGAAACAGATCGCGGGCCTTGGAGAGCCTCCAGCGGATCGTGGCCTCGCGACGCCCCACGATGGCCGCCACTTCCGCCGACGAGAACCCTTCCAGGTCCCTGAGCACCAGGATGGTACGATAGGCGATCGGCAGTTTTTCCAGGATGAATTGCACCTCCTGGACCAACTCCGCCCGGATCCTCGGGTCGGGGTCGGGCAGGTCGTAGGCCCCCCGCCCGTCGTCGGCCGACCGATCGATCGAAGTCGGTGTGGGCGGCTCGTGGCGTCGGAGCGCGTCGAGCGTCAGGTTCACGCCGATCCGGAAGAGCCACGGGCCGAACCGCCGCGACGTGTCGAAGCGATCCAGGCGATTGTAGACCTTCCAGAACGTCTCCTGGGCCAGGTCGCGGGCCATCTCCTCGTCGCGGACCAGGCGGCCCAGGACGCGGATCAGGGCCCGTTCGTAGCGGAACACCAGGGTGGTGAAGGCCCGATCGTCGCCGTCGCGGGCGAGCTCGACGAGGCGGGCATCGCCGGCCTCCTCGATGCGTGACGCGGGCGTGGACGCCAGTTCCCCCCGAGTCTCCTCAAGGTCTGCCATGTCCGATGGTCGCCCGAATTCTCTCACCTTGATCATCGCCGGCCCTCCTGACTCCCTTTATGATACGGGGGGACACCCCTCTTCCGTTGGGGTTTTTCCTGAGGACGGCCCCGCGTCCGGGCCGGGGGACCGCGTTTTTTGTTGCCCGAATGGAACGTCCCGGGATGAGCCGGCCGATTTCCCGCATGCCATGACCACCCCGCAGCGACCGATTTCCCTGTGCACGCCCGAGTTGCGGCCCCAGGCCCTGTCCGTCCTGTATCGTCGCGTCCCGGCATCGCTCCGCGAACATCTGGTCGCGGAGGCGATGGCCGAGGCCGATGCCGGGCGGGTCGACCTGTCGGGCCTGTGGGCGGCCCGGCGCCGGGGGCGGATCGCCGGGGTGCTGCTGACCCAGACACTGGCCGGGCGGGCCGCGGCGGTCTGGGCCCCGGAGGTGGAGCCGATCTGGGGCCGGGGGGCGCTGGCCGCCGGCCTGATCCGGGTCGCCCTGGATGACATGCGGGAACGGGGCGTCGCGATCGCCCAGGCCCTGGTCGATCGCGACGCCCCCCGCGCCGCGGCGGCCGACCTGACCCGGGGCGGCCTCCCCCGGACCACCGTGCTGACTTACATGCACCGGAGGACGGCCACGCCGCTCGAACATCCGTCCTCGCCCGGCTTCGTCTGGCGACCGCTCTGCGACGACACCGAGGCCGAGTTCCGCTCCGTGCTGGAGCGGACCTACGCCGGGAGCCTGGACATGCCCGAGTTGGAGGGGGTCCGGTCGCTCGACGACGTGATGGCCAGCCACCGCGCCGCCGGGCGGTTCGACCCGTCCCGGTGGCGGGTCGGCACCGTGCCCGGCGAGCCCGAGGCCGGCGCGGTGATCCTGCTGTCGGAGGTCCCCGACCGCGACGCCTGGGAGGTTGCCTACCTCGGGCTGACCCCGGCGGCCCGGGGCCGGGGGCTGGGCCGAGCGGCCCTGGCGCACGGCCTGGACCTGGCGCGGGCCTCGGCCTCGCGGCTGGAACTGGCCGTCGACGATCGGAACCACCCGGCCCGGAAGCTCTACGATGCCGCCGGCTTCGTCCCGTTCGACCGCCGCGCCGTCCACCTGGCCGTCCTGCGGCGCGACGGATGAGCGGCGGCCGTCCGGCGGGGCGGTTCAGGCCACCGGCTTGGTGCCGTCCGGGGCGGAGTGGCGGATGATGTCGCCTTCCTTGAGATAGATGACGGCCTCGGCGATGTTGGTCGCGTGGTCGGCGACCCGCTCCAGGTTGCGGGCGGCGTTGATGAGCCGGAGCCAGGCGTCCAGACGCTCCGGGTCCTCGCGGATCGCCTGCTTCAGCCCCTCGACCACCGAGCGGCGGCGGCGGTCGACCCGGCGGTCGCCGGCGATCACGGCGCGGGCCAGGCTGACATCCCCCTGGGCCAGGGCGTCCAGGCTCTCGCGGACCTGCTCCAGGGCCTCGGTGGCCATGGTCTCCATCTCGATCGGCAGGGCGCGGCCGAGCGGGGCGCGGGCCAGCTTGCGCGCCCTCTTGGCGATGTGCTGCGCGAGGTCGGCCATCCGCTCCAGGTCGCTGTTGATCCGCAGGATCGCCGCGACCCGCCGCAGGTCCGACGCGACCGGCTGGTGGAGGGCCAGGACCTTCAGGCAATCTCGCTCGATCTGGACCTCCCAGCGGTCGATCATCGGCTCGCCGGACTTCACCTCCGTCGCCAGCTCGGGGTTGCCGTCGATCAGGGCCCGGACGCTGTTATTCAGGGTGGCCTCGACCACCGCGGCCAGCTTCAGCACCTGGCCCCAGAGCCCCTCCATGTCGCGGACGAAATGGCGGCCCACGGTGGCCCGCTCCGCCTGCCACTCGGCCCCCCAGCCCATCCCGTCTTGTTCCGGCATCAAGTCGCCTCCCCGACCGGGCGAGATCGGCCCGGCTTTTCCGATGAGATCGCCCGTCGATCACGAATCGATCCAGTCTAGCCGCCCCCCCCGGCCAGGTTAAGTCCAACCCGGCGACATTCATCAATCTCTCACGATCGGATCCCCGCCGGACTGGACGAGCACTTGCAGATGTTCTGATCCCTGCGAATGGCCTCCGGCCCGCCGGGCGCAAGGACTTCGGAGCCTCGTTGCAATCTCTGCCCCGTTATCCTATCTTGATCCATTCTCACGACAGCCCGCCGCCCATCGGGCGGTCCCACCCTCCCACGCCCTCATCCCGAGGTAGATCGCGACCCATGCCCCATCATCCGCCCTCCGCCCGGCGCCGCGGCTTCACGCTGATCGAATTGCTGGTGGTCATCGCCATCATCGCCGTGCTGATCGCATTGCTGCTGCCGGCCGTGCAGGCGGCGCGCGAGGCCGCCCGCCGCGCCCAGTGCACCAACAACCTGAAGCAGATCGGCCTGGCGATGCATAATTATGAATCGGCCAATGGATCGTTCCCGCCCGCGAAGCTGTGGTCCGCCACGATCGCCACCCCCGCGCCGGGCACCGGGCCGAACGATCCCGGCGGGCAGGGGCTCGTCCTCAACACGACCGCCTTCGCGATGATCCTCAGCTACGTCGAGCAGGGGCCGCTGTCCAACGCCTATAATTTCAGCCTCCCTTCGTGCGCGTCGACCAACGCGGCCCCGAATACTACCCTCGTCGGCGGGGTCATGGCCTACCTGGCCAACACCACGACGACCAGCAGCGTGATCTCCAGCTATGTCTGCCCGTCCGAGGTGACCGTCGCCCCGATGAACGCCACGACCGCCTCCACGAGCGCCGGCCTCTACAGCGGGTGGAAGAGCCAGCGCACCAACTATCTGCTCCCGGCCGGGCGTTACTTCGAGGCCTACAATGGGAACCGGATCGGCGGGCGCCCCGCCGACGGCGGCGTCTTCTCCGGGTGCGACCTCGCGACCAAGATCTCCGACATCCCCGACGGGACCAGCAACACGACCCTGGTCCTCGAATCGCGGCAGGAGAAGACCGTCGTCGGCTATGGCGGATACTGGGGCCAGGGCCTCTGGACCTCGACCCATGCGATGATCTACGACTCGAACCCCACCAACAAGGCCTCGTACGACAGCCGATGGCCGAGCACCATGCCCAACGCCCCGGCGTTGCTCTCGCAGGTGGCCAACAATCCCCGCCGGCTCGGCTATGCCTGGTCGACGGGCAGCCTCCACCCCGGCGGCATGAACGCCGCGTTCGCCGACGGGAGCGTCAAGTTCATCAAGAACGCGATCAGCCCGATCACCTGGTTCGCGATCAACACGATCGGCAACGGCGAGGTCGTGAGCGCCGACGCGTTCTGACCCGGGCCTGTGGCGAGCCCACGCCGGCCGCATCCCCCGGCATCGGCGTGGGCCGCACCATCCCCTCCTGCCTCACCCATCCCAGACGAGGTTCCGCGATGACGAACCGGGCGATTCCGGTCGTGGGCAAGCTGGCCATCCTGTTCTCCTGGGCGGCGATCCTGTCGGGGTGCGGCGAATCCGGCCCGTCTCCGGTCAAGGTCACCGGGGTCGTGACCCTGGACGGCAAGCCCGTGGAAGGGGCGGTCGTCTCGTACCTGCCCGACCCGGCCAGCCCGGGGGCGCGGCCGGCCGAGGCGCTGACCGGCGCGGATGGGAGCTATCGACCCGAGACCGACGGCCGGACCGGGGTCATCCCCGGCAAATACCATATCGTCGTGACCAAGGCCCCGCCCCTCCCCGAATCCGTCGCCAAGGACGAGGCACTCAAGGACGACCCGTACATGGCCCAACTCTCGGCCGGCATGCTCGACAGCCGCGCCAAGAAGCCGGCCGGCACGATCGATGCCTCGTTCGATCGCGAGGTCACCGCCGAGGGCGGCGCGTTCGACCTCGACGTCAATTCGAAGGCGGCCCCGGCCAAGTGACGCATCCAGAACCATCACCCGGATGACCGGCGATCTCCCATGAAATCGACCCGAATCGCAGCGGACGTGCGCCTCATCCTCTGGCCCGCCGTGGTCCTGGCCGCGGCGGCCTTCTTCCCCGGCGGGGCGACGGCGGACGAACCGAAGGGCCGGGATCCCGGGGCGATCCCGAGGCTATCGCGGGATGATTTGCTGACCTACCGGGGCCCGGGCGGGGCCATGGCGCCGGTCAAGGACCGGGAGGGCTGGCTCGAACGGCGAAAGGAGATCCTCGCCGGGATGCAGGCGGTCATGGGTCGGCTGCCCGGCGCGGAGAAGCGGTGCCCGCCCGACATGAAGGTCGAGGAGGAAACGGACTGCGGCTCCTACGTCCGCAGGCTGATCACCTACGCCTCGGAGCCCGGGAGCCGGGTGCCGGCGTACCTGCTGATCCCCAAGTCCGTGCTCCGGGGGGACGGCGCCCGGGCCCCGGCCGTCCTCTGCCTGCACGGGACCGACAACGTCGTCGGGCACGGCACGGTGGTCGGCATCGGCGGCAAGGCCAACCGGGCCTACGCCAGCGAACTGGCCGAACGCGGCTATGTGACGCTGGCCCCCAACTACCCGCTCCTGGCGAAGTACCAGCCCGACCTGAAGGCCCTGGGCTGGGAGAGCGGGACGCTCAAGGCGGTCTGGGACAACATGCGAGGGCTCGACCTGCTGGAGACGCTCCCCTACGTGAAGCCGGGGGGCTTCGGGGCGATCGGCCACTCCCTGGGCGGTCACAACTCGGTCTACACCGCCGTGTTCGATGACCGGATCCGGGCCGTGGTGTCGAGTTGCGGGCTCGACTCGTTCCTGGATTATTACGGCGGAGACCCCAAGGTCTGGCAGCCCGAGAAGGGTTGGACCCAGACCCGGTACATGCCCCGCCTGGCCGACTATCGCGGCCGGCTCGCGGAGATCCCGTTCGACTTCTCCGAGTTGATCGGCGCGCTGGCCCCCCGCCCGGTCCTGATCGTCGCCCCGGTCGGGGACAGCAACTTCCGGGCGGACAGCGTCGACCGGGTCGTCGCGGCGGCCCGCCCGGTCTTCGCGCTCTACGGGCGGCCCGGGAACCTCCAGGTCGAACATCCCGAGGGCGGCCACGACTTCCCGCCCGCCATGCGTGAAGCGGCCTACCAGCTATTCGACGCGACCCTGCGGTGAACCGCGCAGGACATCGACGCGAAAGGCCCCCGGGGTTGATCCCGGGGGCCTTCGAGTTCCGCCGCGAGCCGAGGGGTTCGGCTCAATACTTCCGGCCGTGGCCGGGGGGGCCGAGGCCGGCGGGCGTGGCGTAGATGGTGTCGGGCGGGATGCGGTCGCCGGGGCGGTAGTAGCCCAGGTCGTACTCGGCCTCCCATGGGGGATCGACGATCATCTTGATCGGTAAGGTCCCGATCTGGAAGCAGTAGAGCCCGATCGAGGCGAACGGCTGGAGGATCTGGTTCCTCTGGTTCGACTGCTTCGGGTCGTCCAGCGGGTAGGAGAAGAACCGGCCGTTCGGGCCGAGGGCCTGCTCGGCGCTCTGTCCGTAGCGTTCCAGGACGGCATCCTGGAAGTAGAGGGGCATGTGGCAGGTGGCGGCCGCGGCCCAGTACTTCCGGTTCGCGCCCCAGTCGCGGGCGGCCAGCGTCTCGAATTCCTCGGGGACCGGGATCCGGCGGAGCGGCCGGGCCTCGGTCGGGCTCGGGGCCCGGGGCAGTTCGAGCCGGGTCGACCCCTGGATCGGGGCCATGGGGGCCATGGGGTCGTTGGGGTCGACCGTATCAGTCGTCTGCGGGCGATTGATGAGCTGCCGGTCCTCGTCGGGCTGGCGTTGGGCGATCCGCTCGACCTCTTCCTGGAGCTTGGGGGTCAGGATCGGCGAGTAGGGCGACACGCTCGGCGCCCGGGTGGACTGGCGCGGCTCGGTGGCGGTGTCCGAGGGCAGGGGGGGCAGCGCGTCGGCCTCGGGCGGGGGCGCGGGCTCGACCGGGGCCTCGGGGAATGCCGCCGGCTGCGGCATCGCGTCGCCCGGGGCCAGGGCCACGGGCGTGGGCGACGGCTCGGGCATCGGCAAGCCCTGGGGCTCGTCGGGGGGCAGGGCCAGCGTCGGCGCGGCGGCCGGATCGACAAGCGCGGGGGCCTCGGCGGGGGCCGCCGGCTCGGGGTTGGCCGCCGGGATCGGGGCCGCTTCGAATCCGCTCGGGCTGGCCACCGGCAGTTCGGCCGGGGCCGCCGCCGGGGCGGGCAACTCCGGCATGGCCGGGGGCAGTTCGGACGGGGCCGTCGGCTCCGGCGAGGCCGGGCTGGCGGGCGGCAGCTCGGCCGGGGCGGGGACCTCCGGCGTGGCCACCTCGGCCAGGGCCGCGGGCGGCTCGGCGGCGGCGGGGGCCTCGGCGGGGAGGGCGACCATCGGGGCGCCATCACCCATCGCGGCCGGCGTGGACGGCGGGAGGCTGGGCAGCGAAGCCGCCTCGGCGCCGAAGACGGGCGCGGACGATTCCGCCGGGATCGGCTTGGGGACCGGGGCCGCGGCGGCCATCTCCAGGGTGGCGGCGGTCAGCACGACCGGCTCGGCCGCCGGGGCCGGTTCCTCGGCGGGCGGGGCCTGGGCCAGGGCGAAGGCCCCGGACTGGACCTTGGCGCGGCCCTTGTTGGAGGCCACGCGGGGGGCGTTGACCGGCTCGCGGAGCCCTTCCTGGGCCCGGGCGATCGCCTGCTTCAGCGTCTTCCGCTCGGCGTCGTTGAGTTCCGCCTGCCGCGCCTCGACGGCGCGGAGGAAGCTCAGCGCCCGGCCGTATTCGCGGTAGGCGAGGTAGTCCATGCCGTTGCGGAGCAGATACCGCGCGGGGCGGCCCAGCATGGTCGGGTTGGCCTCGTCGGCGGCGGGGGCCGCCGCGCGGGGCGGTGCGGGTTGTTGGGCCCCGGCGAGCGGGGTCGAGAGCCCGATCGCCGCGAGCGCCGCGGTCAGGGCCGAAGTGGGGCGACGCAAGCCACGCCTCCTTGCTGGCTGGTCCCGGCCCGGCGAGAAGCCGACGGGCCGGGGCGATGCGTTCGATTCGATCGAGTTCATACGTCAAACCCTGCAACCTGGCGGGTCAGCGGATCGGGCCCCGCATCATGCGGGGCCTCGGCCGGACTCGCCCTCACTCGCGAAGCTGGAGTAGTTGGGGGCTTCCTGGGTGATCATGATGTCGTGCGGGTGGCCTTCCTGCACCGAGGCGCCGGTCACTTGAATGAATCGGGCGTTGGTCCTCAACTCCTCGATGGTCCGGGTGCCGCAATAGCCCATGCCGGCCCGGATGCCGCCGACGAGCTGGAACACGTATTCGGCCAACGACCCCTTGTAGGGCACGCGGCCTTCGACCCCTTCCGGGACGAGCTTCTGGGTGGCGGTGGCCTTGCCGTCGGCGCTCTTGGTCGCGTCCTGGCGGTAGCGTTCGTGCGAGCCCTTGGCCATCGCGGCCAGCGAGCCCATGCCGCGGTAGGATTTGAAGGTCCGGCCGCGATAGATGATCGTGTCGCCGGGGCTCTCGGCCAGCCCGGCGAACAGGCCGCCGATCATGACCGAGTGGGCGCCGGCGGCCAGCGCCTTGGTGATGTCGCCCGAATAGCGGATGCCGCCGTCGGCGATGATCGGCACCCGTCCGGCGGCCGCCTTGGCGGCCTGGTAGACGGCGGTGATCTGGGGCACGCCGACGCCCGAGACGACCCGCGTGGTGCAGATCGACCCCGGCCCGATCCCGACCTTGATGGCGTCGGCCCCCGCGTCGATCAACGCCTTGGTCCCCTCGGCGGTGGCCACGTTGCCGGCCACGACCTCGATGTCGAAGTCCTGCTTGATCCGGCGGACGGTCTCGATCACGTTCCGGCTGTGCCCGTGGGCCGAATCCACGATCAGGACGTCGACGTCGGCCTCCAGCAGCGACTGGATCCGCTCGAAGTCCATGACGCCCACCGCCGCGCCGACGCGGAGGCGGCCGCGGCCGTCCTTGCACGCATTCGGGTAGCGCTGGAGCTTGTCGATGTCCTTGATCGTGATCATGCCCTTCAGTCGATACTCATCGTCCACCAGCAGGAGTTTCTCGACCTTATTCTTCGTCAAAATCCGATCGGCCTCCTCCAGGCTGGTGTTCTCCCGCGCCGTGACCAGGTTGGCCTTGGTCATGACCTCCTCGATCCGGAGGTCGTTGCTCTCCAGGAAGCGGAGGTCGCGGCGGGTGAGGATGCCCCGGAGGATGCCGTTGACGGTGATCGGCACGCCCGAGATGTGGTGCCCTTCCATGATCTCGCGGGCCTGCGCCACCGTGGCGGACGGGGGCAGCGTGATCGGGTCGACGATGATCCCGTTCTCGGACCGCTTGACCTTGTCGACCTCGCGGGTCTGCTCCTCGATCGACAGGTTCTTGTGGATCACGCCCAGCCCGCCTTCCTGCGCCAGCGCGATGGCCAACTCCGCCTCGGTGACGGTGTCCATCGGGCTCGACAGGATCGGGATGTTGAGCGGGATCTTCTTGGTGAGCTGGGTCTTGGTGTCGACCTGCTTGGGGAGCAGGTCGGAGTAGCCGGGCTCCAGCAGGACATCGTCGAAAGTGATGCCCTGATAGGCGATGCGATCCTGCACGGGAAAAGCCTCCGGACCCGACGTGATGGGGGAAGTTCCGCTTCCGGCGTCGGGTCAACTTAAGGTGCCTTTCCCGGTCCATTAGACCCCCATTCGCCCCGACCGGCAACCCCAACCGCGGCATCGGTTCGGCGCACGGGCCTCCCTCCCTGGCCTGGACCGTGGGGGGGCCGAGCCTTCCGGTGATGTCGCCCGGCCGGCCCGAGGTCACGCGAACCGGATCCGTCGATCCCCGGGAACCCAGGGGACAGGCCGGTGACGGCACCGACGAGTTATCGTTATCATGTCGGTCCGGGAGCGAGGCCCCCGGCCCCGTCGCCCGGTTCTTCCGGGCGGTGACCGCCCAGGGATCATCCCCCCCATGCCCCATCCCGATGCACGAACCTCGACGCGGCGTATGCTGGGCACGCTGGTCGTGGCCGCGTTGTCCGCCCTCGCCGGGTTCGGGCTTGTCGGAGCCGCGGCCCTCGGATTCCAGGCCGCCCTCGACGCAGCCCTCAATGATCCAGACTGGGAGTCTCGCGGCGGATTGGCCCGCGGTCGCCCGGTCGCCGTCGTGGCGGAGTGCGATGCGAGGCCTTGTCGCGGGAAGATTCCCACGTCCGGGGAGGAGTTCTATGGCGAGGTGGAACCCGGGCCGATGATGGGCATCCGCGTCGATGCGAACACCCCCGCGATGGTGCGGTTCGATTCGGGCGATAGCGACGCCACGGCGAATCGGGCCGTTGTCATCGAAATCCTGGCGGGAAAGCATGCCGGCATGGTCGTGGCCCTGCCTCGGGGACGCATCCGCGAGCGGTGATGGCCGGAATCCCACGCATCGTCGGGCGAACGATCGGTTCGAGACTCGCCCCCAAACATATCGGCCGGTGCTGGGCGAGCCACAGTCCGATCCGTTCCCTTCCCGATCTCCGAAGATCGATCACGCCCGAGGTTGACCGAGCGGAGGGTACCCCCTATCGGTTCGGTGTTACGTTGTGTAGTTTCGTAATACCAAACGCGGCCCGCTCTTGATTCCCGCCGCTTCTTGGACTCCGGGGGTTCGTTGCAACCGCCGCATGGCGAGGGTCTCCGCTCCGATGTCCATCCCGATGGGTCGCCCGCCATGGTCCTGAGCATCGCCCGCAAGGAGTTCGTCGACCTGACCCGCGACGGCCGGTTCCGGTGGGCGTCGGCGATCGTGGCGGTGTTGCTCGTGGTCGCGACGGCGGCGGGCTGGCGGAACTGGCGGGACGTGCGCGAGGAGCACGACCGGGCCCAGGCCGAGGCGCGGGGGCAGTTCGAGGGGCAGGAGGAGAAGAACCCGCACGCCGCGGCCCATTATGGCCTCTATGTGTTCAAGCCCAAGCCGATGCTGGCGTTGTTCGACTCCGGGGTCGACCCCTACACCGGGGTCTCGGTCTACCTGGAGGCTCACCGCCGCAACGAGGTCCGGGACCGGCCGGCGCGCGACGCCACGGCGTTGCAGAGGTTCGGCGAGCTGACGCCCGCGTCGGTGCTCCAGATGCTGGTGCCTTTGCTGATCATCTTCCTGGCGTTCCCCGCGATCGCCGGGGAGCGCGAGCAGGGGACGCTGCGGCAGGTGATGAGCCTGGGCGTGCGGCCTTCGACGCTGATGGCGGGCAAGGCGCTGGGTCTGGCCGCCGCCCTGGGGCTGATCCTGGTGCCGGCGGCGGTGCTGGGGGGGACCCTGCTGGCGATGGGGAGCACGGGGCCGGAGCACGCCGGGCCGGACGCGCTGGCCCTGGGGGCCGGGTATCTCCTGTATCTCGGGATCTTCCTGGCCGGCTCGCTGGCGGTTTCCGCCCGGTCCCGGACCTCGCGGGGTGCCCTGGTAGTGCTGCTGGGCTTCTGGATCGCCAATGCCATGATCGCCCCCCGGCTGGCGACCGACCTCGCCCGCCGCGCGGTGGGGACGCCGTCGTCGGCGGAGTTCGCCGCGGCGATCCAGAGGGACATCAAGGGCGGGATCAACGGCCACGACCCCGAGGACCGCCGGCTCGACCGGCTCAAGCAGGAGTTGTTCCGGAAGCACGGCGTGGCGACGGTCGAGGAACTGCCGATCAACTTCCAGGGGGTCGCCCTCCAGGCGGGCGAGGAGTACGGCCACGCCGTCTATGATCGCCATTACGGGGCCCTCCGCGACGCCTTCGACCGCCAGGACGCGATCCGGGCCGGGCTGGGCCTCGCGTTCCCGAGCCTGGCGATCCGCGACCTGTCGATGGCCCTGGCCGGGACCGACAACCGCCACGCCCGCGACTTCGCCGACGCGGCCGAGGCCTACCGCCGCGACCTCGTGCGGGCCCTGAACAAGGACCTGGAGGTGAACGGGGCCGACCTGGGCTTCATGTACCAGGCCGGCCCGGACCTGTGGCGGTCGATGCCCCGGTTCGACTACGAGCCCCCGGGCCTGGTCGCGACGCTCCGCCATCAGTGGTTGGCCTGGCTCTCCCTGGCGGCGTGGTCCGCCGGCCTCCTGTCCCTGGCCCGGCGGTCGGCCCGCCGGCTCCGGGTCGACGCCTAACCCCGGGAAGGACCGTTCATGCCCCTGGTCAAGATGGTCCGCCACGAGGCGAGGCAGATGGCCGTCGACCGGACGCTGGCCGCCGTGGTCGCGGCCCTGGCCCTGGTGGTCGCCTACGGCGTCTCCAACGGCGCGAGCTGGGCCTCGTTCCAACGGCGGGTCCTGGACGGGGTCGCCCGCGAGGAGGCGGCCCGGATGGAGGCGCTGGGGAAGCGGATCGGATCGGCGGGCGAGGATCGCGGGGTGCCCGCCGATCAGGTCGGACTGGCCCTCGGCGTGCGCGAGGCGAGCATGCCCCCCGGCCCGCTGGCGACGCTGGCGATCGGCCAGGCGGATCTCTATCCGTACCACGCCACGGTGACGACCGCGAGCCGCCAGGCGTCGCAGGCCGACGACGAGATCGAGAACCCGGCTCACCTCCTGTCGGGCCGGTTCGACCTGGGGTTCGTCATCGTCGCCCTCTACCCGCTGGCGATCCTGGCCCTGGGTTACAACCTGCTGTCGGCCGAGAAGGAGCAGGGGACGCTGGTCCTGATCCTGTCCCAGCCGGTCCGGCCCGGGACGCTGGTGCTGGCCAAGGTGCTGGCCCGGGGGGCGGTCGTGCTCGGACTCTCGCTGGCGATCTCTTTGGCCGGGTATGCCCTGGCGGGCGGGCGGCCGTCCGGAGATGGCCTGGCCCGGCTCGGCCTGTGGGTGGCCGTGGTCGTGGCCTACGGGGCGTTCTGGTTCGCGCTCGCGGTGACCGTGAACGCCTTCGGGCGAAGCTCGGCGACGAACGCCCTGGCACTGGCCGGGATCTGGCTCCTGGTGGTCGCGGTGATCCCGGCGCTGGCCAACGTGTTCATCCGGGCGACCTACCCCGTGCCGTCCCGGGTCGAGCTGATCCAGGCGATCCGCTCGGCCTCCGACAAGGCCCGGGCCGAGGGGCCCCGGCTGAGCGAGAAATTCCTGGAAGCCCACCCGGAACTGGCCCGCGGCCGCGGCGAGGCCAACGAGTTCGCCGTGCAGACCCTGGCCGTGCAGGAGGCGACCGAGGCGGGCGTGGCCGACGTCCTCGCCCGGTTCGAGTCGCAACTCGTCCGGCAGCAGGGGCTGGTCGACCGCTTCCGGTTCCTGTCCCCGGCGATCGCCGCGCTGGAAGCCCTCCAGGATGTGGCCGGGACCGGGTCGGCCCGCTACCGCCACTTCGTCGGGCAGGTCGAGGCGTTCCACGCCCGATGGCGCGAGTTCTTCCGCCCCCGCATCCTCCGGGGAGAACCGATCCGCGCCGAGGATCTCGGCCATCTCCCCGCGTTCAGCTTCCGGGAGGAGCCGCTGGGCGCCGTCGCCGGCCGGGTGGCGATCGGCCTCGCGGGGCTGGTCGTCCCGGCGCTCGCGGTGGGGCTGCTGGGCCGGCGGAGGTTGCGACGCTTCCCGATCGTGGGCTGAACCCGAGGCAGACGAGACGCGACATGCACCGAACATCGATCCTGAACCTGGCCCTGATCCTGGCGGCTTGCCTCGCGGCCGGCGCGGCGGATCCCGAGCCGGCCCGTCTCGTCGAGGCCGGGCGCTATCGCGAAGCATTGGCCCGATTCGAAGCCCAGCCGGAACCGGGCGACGGCGGGAGGATCCTCCTCGGCCGGATCCTGCTGGGCCTCGGCCGCTACCAGGAGGCCGAGGCGAAACTCGCCGCCCCGGGGCCACCGGCCGCCGAGCCGGCCCGGCTGGAGGCCCTCTCCCGGATCGCCGAGGCCCGGGGCGACCTGGACCGGGCCATCTCGACCATGGCCGAGGCCGTCGAGGCGAGGCAGAAGGGGATCGCCTCGGTCGAGTCCCTGGACGGGGCCAGCCTCCTGTCCGAGGCCCGCACCCGGCTGGGCGCGGTCCTGTTCCGCGCCGGGCGGCTCGACCCGGCGAAAGAGCAGTTCCAGAAGGCGATCTCGCTGGTCAACGACGCCCACGCCAGGCTCCACGCGGCGGACGTCCCCCACGACGAGCGCGACCCCCGGCTGGTCGCGGGCGGGGCCACGGCCGGGCTCGCCCGGGTCTATGGGGCCCAGGGGGACGCCGCCCGGGCCGAGCGAAGCTGGCGGGGCATCATGGCCCGGACCGACGACCCGGCGGTGCTCATGGACCTCGCTTCCTATTACCTGGCGAAGGGGGATGCGAAGTCGGCCCAGCGCCACCTGGACCGCGCCCTTCGGCTCACCGAGGGCAAGCCCGCCCACCGGGCGTCGCGGGCCCTGATGCTCGCCGGCAAGCCGGAGGCCCGTGCCGAGGCGCTCGCACTGGCCGAGGCCGTCCACGCCGATGGGCCCGACGCCCACGCCTGCGACACGCTCGCCTGGGTCCTCCATCTGCGGGGCGACCACGAGCGGGCCGCCGCCATCCTGGCGCCGGTGCTGGCCCTGGGCTGCCGGGACGCCTTGATCCTGTACCACGCCGGCCGGATCGCCGAGGCCCGAGGCCAGGCCGACGAGGCGAAGCGCCTCTATGCCCTGTGCCTGGAGATCAACCCCGGGTTCGACCCGGTCGCCTCGGCCGATGCCCGGAAACGTCTCGGCCGATCTTGATGTGAACCCTTCGAGCCCGCGACAATCCCCCCCCGATCCCGAGAGGCATCATGAGAATCGCGAACCCCCGGCTGCTGCTGCCCGCCCTCGTCGTCGCCGCGACCGCGATCACGGCGCAGGCCCACACCCTCCGCGTCCTGGTCACCCGCCCGGTCCCGCAGCCGGGCTTCCGGAACACGGTCTACCTGTCCTATGGGCACCTGCTCCCGGTCGACGAGGTGATCCCGGCCGAGGAGGTCGGCCCTTACCAGGTCCACACGCCGTCCGGGGCGGTCAAGCCGCTCGCCACGTCGGGCAAGTCGCTCCACGCCAACGACGTCGTCTTCGACGAGCCCGGGATGTACCAGGTGGCCGTCACTCGGATGGCGCTCACCTATGTGTCCTACACCGAGGCGTCCGGCAAGGCGGGCTTCGCCCGCCAGCCCAAGGACAAGTTCACGCTGCCGGAGGGGGCGAAGCTGACCTTCTCGGCCCGGAGCCACCAGTTCTCCAAGGCGGTCGTCCTGAACGAGATCGCCGAGGGGCAGCCGACCCCCGCCCTGGGGCATCCCCTGGAGATCGTCGTCGAGAGCAAGCCCGGGAAGCGCGGCTACTCGGCCGACGAGCCTTTGAAGGCCCGCCTGCTGTTCCAGGGCAAGCCGCTGGCCGGGGTGAAGGTGTCGGCCGCGAGCACGACCCGCAACCCGGACGGGCTCCCCGAGGTCTCGGCGGAGACCGACGCCGAAGGTCGCGTCTCGCTGGAGTTGATCGAGCCGGGCACCTGGGTGCTGGACGCCCTCCACGTCACCGAGTCGGGCCCGTCCGACCGCGCCGCGTTCGACAACGAGCGGTACGTGGCGACCACGTCGATCCCCGTCACGGACAAGTGACGCCTCACGCCGCACCACCCCACCGGAGGCCCGCCCCGCGATGCTCCAGGCGATCGACCTGACCAAACGCTACGACGACGGCCATCTCGCCCTGGACCGGCTCAATCTGTCCATTGAGCCGGGGGAGATCTTCTGCCTGCTCGGGGCGAACGGGGCCGGCAAGACGACGACGATCAACCTGTTCCTCCACTTCCTCGAACCGACCTCGGGCACCGCCCGGGTCAAAGGTCTGGACGTGGCGGAGCATCCCCTGGAGACCAAGCGCCACCTCGCCTACATCCCCGAGATGGTGATGCTCTACCGGAACTTCTCGGGGCTGGAGAACCTGGAGTACTTCGCCCTGATGGCCGGCAAGGACCACTACTCCCGCGACCAGCTCATGGAGTTCCTGGCCCGGGCCGGCCTGCCCGCCGACGCCGCCCGGCGCCGGGTTTCGGGCTATTCCAAGGGGATGCGGCAGAAGGTCGGCATCGCCGTGGCGCTGGCCAAGCAGGCCGGCGCGCTGCTGCTCGACGAGCCGACGTCGGGCCTGGATCCCCAGGCGTCCAACGAGTTCTCCGGCCTCCTGGAGCGGCTGGGCGACGACGGCGTGGCCGTGCTCATGGCCACCCACGACCTGTTCCGCGCCAAGGAGAGCGGCACCCGCGTCGGGATTATGAAGCACGGCCGGATGGTGCAAACCCTCCGCACCGAAGAGATCGGCCACGCCGACCTCGAACGCCTCTACCTCGATCATATGAAAGATTGATCGGGGCACGGGCGCGACGAGGTTGGGTTCGTTCGGGAAAATCTCCCGCCGGGGCTGGTATTACGATTTCGGGAATCATAATATCGGGGCGGCTCGTCGAGGTTCGGGAGGTTGCGCCCCCCGGCGACTGAGGCCCCCCCACCGCCGACGAAACGAACCCAACCATGTTGAACCGACGCTTCCGGCCACGCCGCCTTCGCGGGTTCACGCTGATCGAGCTGTTGGTCGTCATCGCGATCATCGCGGTGCTGATCGCCCTGCTGCTGCCCGCCGTTCAGGCGGCGCGCGAGGCGGCCCGGCGGGCCCAGTGCACCAACAACCTCAAGCAACTGGGCATCGCCCTCCACAACTACCACGACACGATGGGCCGGCTGCCCTACGGGGCGATCGTGGCCCAGCCGGGGAACTTCTGGTATCCGACCGGGGCGCAGGGGGAACACTACCGCTATTCGACCCTGGCGATGCTCGCCCCGTTCCTGGAGCAGACGCCGATCTTCGGGGCGATGAACTTCAGCTACCCGGTCTACATGTCGGACAGCACCATTTCCCCGCCCAACGTCACGGCCTTTTCCATGCGGGTCAACCTGTTCCTCTGCCCGAGCGACGCGGCGAAGACGGTGCAGGCCGGGTTCGGCCCCGCCAACTACATGGCCAACGCCGGCAATGGCCTGCCGGGAGGGTCGGCCCTGCACGACAGCCCCAACGGCTGCTTCTTCTACAACTCGGGCGTGACCTTCGCGGCGATCAGCGACGGGCTGAGCCAGACGGTGGCCATCGGCGAAAGCATCCTGGGGCGGGAGAGCGGGCCGTTCTCGGTCCCGGCCGGCACCCCGGTCAACCCGCAGGAGATCATGGCCCAGCAGTCGGCGGTGGCGATCACCACCGTCCCCCCGGCCAACCTGACCCTGGCCGAGTGCCAGGCGGCCGCCGCCGGGACGTCGGGCTACTACAACGCCCAGCGCGGCGGGGCCTGGGTCCAGGGGGACTTCCGCCACGCCCTCTATACCCACTACCTGACCCCCAACAGCAAGACCTACGACTGCCTGCGCGGCAGCGACTACGGCTGGAAGGCGGCCCGGAGCCGGCACCCGGGCGGGGTGAACTCGCTGCTCTGCGACGGCTCGGTCCGGTTCACCAAGGATACGGTCAACCTCGCCACCTGGCAGGCGCTGGGGACCCGGGCCGGGGGTGAGATCGTCTCGGCCGACGCCTATTGATCCCCGGCGGCCTCGGCGGGCACATCCCGAGGGCCGGACGTGTCGCGGACCATCAGGGCGTACAGGCAGGGCAGGACGAACAGGGTGGCGGGCTCGCCGGCGATCAGCCCGCCCAGGATGGCGCGGGCCAGGGGGGCGTTGGTCTCGCTGCCCCGCTCGATCGCCAGGGCGGCCGGGATCATGGCGAAGAAGGCGGCCAGGGCGGTCATGGTCACCGGGCGGACCCGGACCGAGGCCGCCTTGCGGATCGCCGCGATCGGGGATAAGCCCTCCTCGCGGCGGATCTCCTGGGCATAGTCGGTCATCAGCACCGTGTTGGCCACCTTGATCCCGATGATGAAGATCATCCCCAGGATCGACTGCACGTTGACCGCCGTCCCCGTGAAGTAGAGCATCGGGAACACGCCGGCCATCGAGATCGGCACGGTCAGCATCACCGTCAGCGGCACGATGTAGGATCGGTCGAGCGCGACCATCAGGAAGTACATCAAGAGGACCGCCAGCGCCATGCCGATGGCCAGGTCGCGGAACGTCTCCTGCATCCGGGCGTACTCGCCGGTCAGGGCCATCGACGACCCTTCCATCGGCGTCCGGGCCGTCTTCGAGCCCGAATCGGCCGGGTCGTAGGGGGCCCACGTCCCGTCGGGCCGCTTCGTGCCGAACTGGTCGAGCGCGGCGGCCACGTCGTCGGCGATGTGCCCGAGGTCGCGGCCCTCCACGCCCATGGTCAGCTCGATGGCGGCCTGGAGGTCGTCGTGGACGATCTCGGTGGGGACCGTGGTGCGGGAGACCGTGGCCAGGGTCCGCAGGGGCACGGGCTGGGCCTTCAGGACGCCGGTGATCGGGATGTCCAGCATGGTGTCGATCGACACGATATCCTTCTCGGGGTACTGGACGCCGACGTAGTACTGGTTGTGGGTCTTGGGGTCGATCCAGAAGTTGCGCTTGTTGAAGGTGATCGACGAGTTGAGCGCCGCCACCACGTTCTGCATCACGTCCTGCTGGGTCATGCCCAGGTCGGCGGCCTTGGTCCGGTCGACGTTGACGACGTATTCGGGGTAGTTCTGACGCTGGATGATCCGGGCGTCGACGATGCCGTCGATCCGCTGGACCTCGGACTGCACCATCGCGGCGACCTGCGCGGCCTTGCCCAGGTCCTTGGCGACGACCCGGATGTTCAGCGGGGTCGACTTCCCCTCGTTCATCGCCCCC
The DNA here is from genome assembly GCF_051175315.1 of Tundrisphaera macrotermitis. Taxonomy (NCBI): domain Bacteria; kingdom Pseudomonadati; phylum Planctomycetota; class Planctomycetia; order Isosphaerales; family Isosphaeraceae; genus Tundrisphaera; species Tundrisphaera macrotermitis. The sequence goes on along the minus strand of NZ_CP195100.1, from coordinate 6,862,410 downwards.
TTGATCAGCCCCCCGGCGTCGAAGGCGAATTCGAGGTCGGCGAACCGAGGCTCCCGCTTCACCGCCGCGCGGATCTTCGACACGTATTGCTGGGCCGAGGCCCCGCGCTTCTCGGCGAGCTGGACGTGGACCACGGCATCCATCGGCCCGGCGTTGGGGGTGTAGGCCGCCGACCAGTCGGGGGTCACGCCGATCTCGGTGACGATCAGCTCCAGGTCGGCCTTGGGGATCTCCTTGCGGACGAATCGTTCGACCTCGTCGATCCGGTCGTTGGTGACCTCGATCCTGGTCCCGCTCGGGGCCCGCACCGCCATGTCGAAGGCGCCGCCGTCCGCATCCGGGAAGAACTCGCGACGCACGATCGGGATCAGGGTCGTGAGCGACAGGGCCAGCAGGCCGAAGGCGCAGGCGATCGTCGTCCGGGGCCGGGCCAGCACGGCGTCCAGGCCCCGGGTGTACAGGGCGATGCCGCGGTCGATCACCTTCTCCCAGCGGGCGAAGGCCCGTCCGACGATCCCTTTCGGCTCGCCGTGGACGTGGGGGCCGAGCCACTGGGCGGCCCGCGACGGCACGAAGGTCCGGGACAGGATGTACGACGAGATCATGGCGAAGGCCACGGCCAGCGCCATCGGCCGGAACAGGAACGGGCCCAGCCCGGGCATCAGCGCCAGGGGGGCCAGCACCAGGAAGGTGCACAGGGTGGAAACCAGCTCGGGCAACGCCACCTCGCTCGCCCCGCGATACGCCGCGTCGGCGGGGGTGGCCCCCAGGCCGAGGTGGCGGTGGGTGTTCTCCAGGCAGATGACCGAGCTATCCACCATCGGCCCGATCGCCAGCGACAGGCCGGACAGCGTCATCACGTTGATCGTGTTGCCGGTGACCAGCAGGCAGGTGGCGGCGGCCAGCACGGAGAGCGGCAACGTCAGGATCGCGATCGCCGTCATCTTGGGCTGGCCCAGGAAGAGGAGGATGACCAGCGAGCAGAGGATCGCCCCCAGCACCCCCTCCTGGACCAGGCTGGCGATCGCCTGGCGGACGTAGACCGACTGGTCCATCACCAGCTTCAGGCCGATGCCCGGCTTGCTCAACCGCGCCGTCATCGAGGCGAGGCTGTCCTTGAGGGCGTCGACGACCTTCAGGGTGCTCGACCCGAGCTGGCGGAAGATCGGGATATAGACCTGCTTGCGGCCGTCGACCCGGACGATGTTGGTCTGGATGAACGACCGGTCCTCGGCCTTCGCCACGTCCCGGATGAACGCGGCGTTGCCGTGCTCGGTGCGGAGCGGCATCTCGCCCATCTTGTCGACCAGCGCGTACATCGAGTTGGAGTCGATGGCGTAATCCGTCGTGCCGAACTTGGCGTCGCCGGTCGGCAGGAAGATGTTGTAGGCGTCCATCGCCTTCATCACGTCGAGCGGGGCCAGCCCGCGCGCCTGCATCCGGGCGCGGTCCATGTAGAGCATGATCGCCCGGAGCTTGCCGCCGTAGACCACCGGGGCCACGGCGCCGGGGCTGCTCATGATCATGTTGCGGACCTCGTACCGGCCCACGTCGTAGAGCGTGGCCTCGTCGGCCGTCTCGCTGTTCAGCGCGACCAGCCCGATCGGCGTCAGGCTGGTGGGGTCGAACGGCAGGACCACCGGGGGCAGCGTCCCCGGCGGAAGTCCCGGCACGGCCGCCAGCGCCAGCGAGTTGGCCTGCGTCAGCGCCCCGTTGGGGTCCACGCCCCCCTGGAAGTAGTTGCGGATGATGCTGGCGCCGACGATCGACCGCGACTCCTGCCGGGCCATCCCGTTGCACTGGCCGACCCATCGCTCCAGGGGGCTGGTGATGTCCTTCTCGATCCCCTGCGCCGGCATCCCGCCGTAGAAGGTCAGCACCTGCACGGCCGGGCTCTTGAACACCGGCAGGATGTCCACCGGGATCATCCCCAGGCTCAGCGTCCCGATCACGGCGATGGTGAGGCAGAAGACCGTCACGGCATAGGGGTTGTTCAACGACGCGCGGATCAAGCCATTCATCGGCCCACGGACCTCCCACGACGACGGGACCCTGATCCCATCACCATAAGCGATGCGACCGCCAAACGGGCCTGGCAAGTCGTCGGGGCCGGGGAAAGCGTCTCGATCCGATCGCCGGGACTCAGGCGCCCCGCCGGCGACGCCACAGGGAGATCCCGACGGCCAGCAGCAGCGCGGCGCCGGACATCGCGGCCAGCTCCGCCGCCGGCCACTCCCGGGGGGCGACGGCCCGGACCGGGTCGACCCCCACCGAGGCCTCTTTCTTCGGCGCGGGGGGCGCCCCTCCCGGCACCTGATAGGCCTTGTTCGCGATGGTATCCATGACCGAGACGCCGGGCGGAGGCGGCTGCCAGAACATGGTCGCGGGATAAGGCCTGTTGACCGCGATCGACTCGACGTGGAATTTCCACTGGCCCAGGGAGTTCCCATCCGGGTCGAATGCGGCCTGGGTCGAATCCACGACCACGAGCCGCCCCTGGATGTTTTCGACGGATTTCGCGGTCCAGACGCCGAGCGTCTTGTTCTCGGCGCGGGCCGTCTCGTCGCGGTAAAACTCGAACTTCAACGGGGTGCCGGTCGCCCGGTCCAGGTAGTACACCTGATCTTGCGGCGCGTTGAACATGCGGACCTGGGGGAACAGGTACAACTCGCACTTCCGCCCGATGACCTCCCCTTCGTCCAGATGCCGCCCGTGGGCCAGGGCCTCGTGCAACGGTTCGCGCCCCACGTAGAAGAAGCGGAGGGGGACGGGGACCTCCTTGCGGCCGCTCGAATCTTCCAGGTAATAATGCCGCTTGATCTGGAGCATGACCGGCCGGGACGGGTCCTCGCGGTCGAAGGAGAGGTCGGCGAACCGCGTCCCCGAGCCGTAATGGATCGAGTGCGACTTGAGCACGCCGTCGGTCGTCCCCCGGATCTCGCAGAATCTCTGGCCGGCGGCGGTCTCGACGTAGTGTTCTTCGTGGGTATCGAAACTGCCCGGGGCGTTCGGCACGGCCGGGCCCGGGGTGATCTTGGTTTGGACCCGGATCTCCACCGACTCCTGGGATTCGAATCGCCGGGTGAGGTGCTGAGCCAGCTCGTTCGTGATCGGGTCCATCGAATGTCCCTCAAGTCGTCGGGGGTCGGTTGGCCTGGTCCGCCGGTCGCGATCGAGGACCCGCGACATCGCTCTCGCCCGGGAAGCCCGGGCTATTCGGGGATCACTTCACCCCCGGCCCGGGTCCCCATGGCGCGCCAGACGGCCTGGGACGTCCCCGAGGACGCCCACCGGACCGAGCCGTCCGCCATGGCCGCGTTGACGCCGCCGGGGTGGTAGCTGCGGGCGGAGAACAGGCCCGAATGGAGGTCGTAGATCGGGCCCCCGCAATCCGGGATCGACGTGTTCGGGGGGGCCGAGGCGTAGAACTCCGTGAAGACCGCCCCGAAGAGCATCCACGTCCCCCCCGCCTCCAGCCTCGGGACAGGCTTGGTGATCCGGGAGCAGGCGTTGACCCAGTCGTCGGGCGTGCTCGTGTTGATGTCGAAATATTCGGACCAGTCCCGGAACGGCGAATACACGCCCGCCGCGCCGGAGCCGATGGGCTTCTCCGAGAAGGCCAGCGTGTTGGAAAGCCCGTCCGTGACCGCGGACAGGGGCGAGCAGTACCGGAACCGCCCGTCGTCCACCAAGGCGAACACGCCCCCGTAGTGATCGGGGGGCCTGCCGCCCGCAGCGGCCCAGGTCGAGGTCCCCAGCCCGCTGCAGGCGCGATACGAGACCGGGGCCAGCGGCCGGGGGGACCGGTTCGGGTCGGACGGGCAGAGGAAGACCTCGATCGTGCGGAAGACCTGCGTGGCGTGATTGATCTGCAACGATTCGACGGTCAATCCCGTCGGCGCCGCGAAGTTGATGCTGTCGTGCAGGGCGCGTTGTTCCAGGAACGGCAGGAGCCTGACCTGCACGGAATACCCCGAATAGACCTTGCCTCCCACCGCCGGGGCCCCGAAGGTAATCGCGGGCGGGAAGCCGCCGTGGACGCCTTCGAACTGATGGGTGGCCCGAATCAATTGCCCGAGGTGGTTCGCGCACTGGGCCCGCCGCGCGGACTCCCGCGCCGCCTGCACGGCCGGCAGAAGCAGGCCCACGAGCAGCCCGATGATCCCGAGCACGACGAGGATCTCGATGAGCGTCACGCCCCTCCGCATGGCCATCGGGGGGCCTTGGCTCAATGAATGTCCGCCGTGGGCGGGGGATCGCCTGCGTGGGGGGCCGACGTGCATCGGAATCGACTCCCGGCGTGTGGTCGTCCGCTCATGGCTTTGTAGAATTGAAGTATGTGGAAGGATTGCGGACGCGATGCGGGCTGTCAAGGAATAACCGAAGGGATTCATCCGGCGGGGCGGAAGAGCCCTCCTCGCCCCCGGTGTCCGCGGCCGTCGTTGACCGGGGTTGCGGGGCGTCCTATGCTCCAGGCGGCGGCCTCCCTCCCGTCGGGAGGTCGCGGCCGGCGGTCGATCGAGCCGGCGTCACGCCATGACCGCGAGGTTTGACCCGTGGACGAGCCAGGAACCGCATCCGCCGCGCAGGTCCCGCAGACGCCGGACGCGCCCCGCCCGAGATCCGGCGGGCATGGGCTGGGATGGCTGGCCGCGCTGGTCGTGCTGGCCGCCGGGGCGGGGGGGGCTTATCTGTTTTATGGCCGAGGGCCGGCGAAGGCCTCGGCCGGGCCGGAGAAGCCACGCGCCGGGATCGCGGTCGTGGTGGCGCGGCCGCGCCCGGGGGGGATCGAGCGGACGACCACGCAGGCCGGCTCCGTCCACCCGTTCGAGCACGCGGCGCTGTTCGCCAAGGTCTCCGGCTATCTCAAGGATCAGAACGTCGATATCGGCTCGCGGGTCAAGCGGGGGGACCTGCTGGCCGTGATCGACGACCCCGAGGTCGACCAGGCGGTCGCGCAGAATGCCGCGTCGCTGGAGCAGGCCAAAGCCCGGGTCGGGGTCGCCGAGTCGAAGATCCGCAGCACGACGGCGGACAAGGACGCCGCCGACGCGATGGTCAAGGAGTCCGAGGTCGACGTCGCCAGCAAGGCCGCCAACCAGGAGTTGCAATCGAAGCAACTCGACCGCATCCGGGGGCTGGTCGAGCGGAACGCCGTTGAGGCCCGCCTGCTGGACGAGCAGCAGGACCGCTTCGACGTCGCGACCTCGGACCTGGGCGCGGCCCGGGCGGCGGTCCTCACCGCCAAGGCCCAGGCCCTGGCCAGGCAGGCGCTGATCGACTCGGCCCGCGCCGACCTGGCCGAGGCGAAGGCCAACGTCGGCGTCGCCGAGGCCAACCTGGCCCGGGCCAAGGTGATGCAGGACTACACCAGGATCACCTCCCCCTATGATGGCGTGATCACGCTCCGGAGCTTCCACCGGGGCGACTTCGTCCGGTCCGCCTCCGAGGGGGGGACCGTGCCGGTCCTGGCCGTGGCCGTGACCGACAAGATGCGCGTGGTCATGCCGGTGCCCGACGTGGACGTCCCCTACACCAACCCCGGCGACCCGGCCACCCTGCGGATCGTCGCCCTGCCCGGGTCCACGTTCCACGGCGTCGTGTCGCGGATCGCCGAGTCGGAGGACCCGCAGAGCCGGAACATGCGCACCGAGATCGACCTGCCCAACCCGGACGGGCTGCTCCGCGAGGGGATGTACGGCCGGATCACGCTCCTGCTCCAGAAGGCCGCCCCCGGCAGCGTCACCATCCCGTCGTCGGGTCTGGTGGGCCAGGCCGGGACCGGCGAAGGATCGGTCTACGTCGTCCGCGACGGCAAGGCCCGGCAGGTCGGCGTCAAGGTCGGGTCGGACAACGGGATCGATGCCGAGATCCTGGAGGGGCTGTCGACCGGGGATTCGGTGATCGTCCGCTACAACGGGTCGATCGCCGACGGCACGCCGGTCGCCCCCGAGCCCGGATAGCCGGCGCAGGCGGGACGCCGTGCAGGGCCGGCCCGCCGAATGCCCGGATTGCCGGGCCCGCGATGGCCGATACAACGGCGGAAGCGGGCGGCATCGGTCGCCCCGAGGCATCCTCCGATCCCAAAGGAAGCCACGCCATGCCCCGGACCCGGCTCGGCCTCCGACCCAGCTTCGATTCGCTCGACCCGCGCCTGGTCCTCAGCGCCTCGCCTTCGAACGCGATGGCCCTCCGGCCCGCGGCGGCGATCGCCCCGGCCGGACGGACGTTCACGCCCGCCGATCTCCAGGCCTACGCCGACGCCTACCTCTCCGTCCGGGGCGGGGTGCGCTATAACCCGGCCTACGACTTCAACCGCAACGGCCGGATCGACCGGAGCGACGTCGTGCCGATCCTCCGGGGGCTGGCCCGGTCCACCCCGAAGGTCCCGTTCCGGCTCCTGGTGGACCTCGCCCCCGAGGACCGGGCCCGGACGCCCCACCCGGCCAACAACGGCGGCGTGACCCGCATGGATCGCGTGACCGTGGTCGGCCGCACCACGCCGAACTCGATCATCTTCACCGATATCACCGCCGCCGAGCCCGGCCAGACCATCATCAACTTCCGCTACGAGGGGAAGCCGGTGGTCAGCGACGCCCGGGGGCGATTCGAGATCGACGTGAAGCTGGCCGACCTGGCGGACGGGGGATCCCTGACCACCAACAACTACCTGGTCCAGGACCCGTTCGGCCACCAGGCGAGGCGCGCCTTCCCGGTCCTGCGGCTGCACCGCTGAGCCGCCGCCGGGGCGGCCCGGCTCAGCGGCGGGGCGGCCGGCGGCGCGGCGGGGACACCCCGGCGTGCCCGGCCTGCGGGATCGGCCCGCCCAGGTCGGCGAGGCGGCGGCGGAGTTCCCAGCTCGTCGGGACCTCCATCCGGCGCACGGCGTCGCCGTCGTCGAACTCCAGGTCGGTGGTGATCCGGACCCAGCAGGAGACGCGCTCCGCGTCCCCTTCCATCGGATTCGGCACCGCCCAGCAGCGGGCCGAGGTCCCGGGGCCGCCGGACGCCAGCCGCCGGCCGTCGGGGCTGAACGCCAGGGCCCGGACCGGACCTCCGTGCTTGAGCGCGGGGCCGACGGGCAGGCCGGTGGCGGCGCACCAGAGCCGGACCATCCCGTCCGGGCCGCCGGTCGCCAGCAGCGTCCCGTCGGGCCGGAAGGCGAGGCAATCGACCCGCGACCGCCGATCCAGGGGCTCGCCGATCGGCCGGCCCGTGGCGGCGTCCCGGAGCCGGGCGGTCCCCTCGTCGCACGCGGAGGCGACCGCCATCCCGCCGGGCCGGACGGCCAGGCAGCGGACCGCCCCCTGGCCGGGCAGGGTCGCCGTCGCGGTTCGCTGGCCCGCGTCCCAGAGCCGGATCGTCCCGTCGGCGCCGCCGGTGGCCAGGGTCGGCCCGCCCGGGTCGAAGTCCAGGGCGGTGATGGGCGCCCCGTGGTCGAGCGGCACGCCGATCGCCCGGCCGGTGGCGGGGTCGCGCAGGGCGACCCGGCCATCGTCGCGGGCGATCGCGACCGCCGACCCGTCGGGGGCGAAGGCGACGGCCTGCGCCCCGGCCCGCCCGAGCTTCGCCGCCGCGATCGCCCGTCCCGTCGCGGCATCCCACAGGAACGGCCGGCCCGGCCCGGCCTGCGCCGCGAGCCGCGAACCGTCCCGGCTGAAGGCCAGCGAGCCGATCGGGACGCCGGCCCGGATCGGCGGCCCGGCCGGCTCGCCGGTCGCGGCGTCCCACAGCCGGATCAGCCCCTCCGCCCCGCCGGTCGCGATCCGGTCCCCGCCCGGGGCGAAGGCGATGGCCCGGATCGGGCCCTCGTGCGATAGCCTCGGGGCGAGCGGCTTGCCGGTGGAGACGTCCCAGAGCCGGGCCTCCCCCTTCTCGCAGGCCGTGGCCAGCCTCCGCCCCTCGGGGCAGAAAGCGATGGCCCGGATCGGGGCGCCGTGGCGGAGCGATCGCTCCAGGATCCGCCCCCCGGCGTGCCACCCGGCCAGGCTCGTGCGGATCACCCGGGGGAGGTCCGGCGGCTCCGCCGGGACGGTCTCCAGCGCCCGGGCCAGCCAGAGCATCCCCTCCTCGCCGGCCGCCCGGTCGAAGCACGACTGGGCCCGCTCCAGGCAGAGCCGGGCCAGCGAGACCCGCATCTGTTCCAGGGCCTGCTCCTGCTCGCCGCGATAGCGGACGTCGGCCAGCCAGGCCTCGATCTCGCCGGCCAGCGCCAGCGGCGAGGCGTGGCGATCGGCGGGGTTCAGGGACATGGCCTTCAGGCAGATCGCCTCCAGGGCCGCGTCGACCGACCTGCGCAGCCGGCGCGGGCCGGGGAAGATCCCGCGCCGGACCCGGTCCAGGACGCTGGACAGGTCGCCGTCGGGGAACGGGTCGTGGCCGACCAGGACCGTGTAGAGGATCGCCCCCAGGCTGTAGACGTCGCTGGCCGGGCCGACCGCATCCGCGTCGCCCGAGGCCTGCTCGGGGCTCATGAATCGCGGCGTCCCGATCAAAGACCCCGGCCGGGTGATCGACGGGTCCGGCCCCGGCGTGCCGGCCGGATCGCCCTGTTCCCCGGACTGGCCGACCAGCTTGGCGATCCCCCAGTCGACGATCAGGGTCTCGCCGAACCGGCCCAGCATGATGTTCTCCGGCTTGAGGTCGCGGTGGACGACCCCCTGCTCGTGGGCGTAGGCGACGGCGTTGCAGGCGTCGATCACGCTCCGGAGCAGCCGGCGGAAGGCCGGGTCACGCGCGTCCTCGGTGGTCCCCGAGGCGTGGAACCGCTCGATCGCCGCCCGGAGCGTCCCGCCCTGGATCAGCGGCATCGCGTAGAACGGCCGCCCATCCGGGTGCCGACCCAGGCTGTAGATCGGCACGATCCCGGGATGCTCCAGCCGCCCGGTGACCTCCGCTTCGAGCAGGAACCGGGACTGGGAGGTCGGGTCGTGGGCGAAGCGGGGCTGCAGCTCCTTCAATGCCACGGATCGATCGAGCTGGCGATCCAGGGCGATGAAGACCTCGCCCAATCCGCCCCGGGCGTGGGAGCCCAGGATCCGGAATCGCCCCGCCTCCGTGGCCATGCCCGCCGCGTCCCGGCCCCGTCCGTCCCCCGGGATGCCCGCCGCCGCATCCTGGAAGAAGGATGCGGTCGGTTCGGCCTCGCCGCGACGGTCGACCCGAGTGGAGTCGGAGTCGGCCGCCCGGTCGGCCCGCGTGGCGTCGGGGTCGGCCGCCTGGTCCTCCTCGGCCAGGTCCTCCGGGCGATCCGGCGCGGCGATGTCGACGATCGTCTCCGCCGTCGTCCGATCCCCGGCCTCGGAGGCTGTCCCCCTCCCATCGCGGGCGGTCGCCCCAACTTCCGGCACGCGGGGCCCGGTGCGGAGGGCGTGGGGCGTGTTGAGTTGCCGGGGCATCGGGGCCTCCCGACCTGGGTGCTGGAGGGCGGGCCCGGCCCGTCCGACCGGCCCCGGCCCGCCTTCGCCGAATCCGCGTCGGCCGCCCGGCAATCATAGGTCGCCGCGCCCGGGATCGGAAGGGGAATCCGGCCGGCCCCCGGCCGGATCGACCCGGGGGCCGCGGGCCAATTCCCCCATCGGCGGGAAACCGTGAGATGATCGGGGCGTTGTGCCCCTCTCTCGGGCAGGACGGGCATGATCCAGGGGAGGCGACCGGACATGGCGGGCGCGGGACTGGGGGCGGCCGATCGGCACCTCCGCGAACTCTTCGGCGGCGCGTCGGCGGTCGGGCTGTCCGATGGCCAGCTTCTGGCCCGGTACGCCTCGACCGGCGACGATGCCGCGTTCGAGGCGCTGGTCGGCCGGCATGGGCCGATGGTCCTGGCCACCTGCCGGGCGATCCTCCGGGATGAGCACGACGTCGAGGACGCCTTCCAGGCCACGTTCCTGGTCCTGGCCCGCAAGGCCGGGACGGTCCGGGGCGGCGAGGCCCTGGGCGGCTGGCTCCACCGGGTCGCCCGCCGGTCGGCCGTGCAGGCCGGAGTCCGGGCCAACCGGAGGCGCCGGAAGGAGGCGGAAGCCTCGGCCCTCGCGCCGACGAAGGAGGCCCGGCCCGAGTTCGACCCGGACCTCCGGGCCATCCTCCACCAGGAGATCGACCGCCTGCCCGAAGCCCAGCGCCTGGCGGTCGTGCTCTGCGACCTGGAAGGGCTGACCTACGAGCAGGCGGCCGGGCAACTCCGCTGGACCGTCCCCGCCTTCCGCTGCCGACTGTCCCGGGCTCGTCAGCGATTGCGGACCCGCCTGACCCGCCGCGGGATCACCGCGACGACGCTGGCCGCCTGGCTGGCCGACTCGACGGCCTCGGCGTTCGTCGTGCCGGCCGCGCTGATGCGGGCGTCCGTGGCCGCCGCGGGCGGCACGACCTCGGCGGGCGTTTTGGCCCTGACCCGATCCATCCTGAGGGGGATGCTCATGACCAAGATCCATTTCGCCGCGACGGCCGCCCTGGCGGCCCTGGCCCTGGCGACGGCCGGCGTGTTCGCCGTCGCGGCCCGGCCCGAAGGCCCCGAAGCCCTGACGATGCCGGCGGCCCAGGCCCCGGAACCCGCCCCAGCCAGGCCAGATCTACCCCCGGCCGAGGCGGCCAGGCCGGACGAGCCGATCCCTGTCCGGGGCACCGTCGTCGGCCCCGACGGCCGGCCGGTCGCCGGGGCGCGGGTCCGTCTGGCCGAATCGCGCGGCGAGATCCCGCCCGACCTCGCGGCGACGACCGGGCCGGATGGCCGATTTGCCCTCCAGGTCCCGCGATCGCTCCGGGAGGCGAACGTCGACATCATCGATCGCTTCCCGAGGCTCGTGGCCACGGCCCCGGGCTTCGCCCCCGGCTGGGCCGAGGGCGTCCTGCGGGGAGGCGCCCCATCCAGCCCGACGATCCGGCTGGCCGAGGCCGGCCCGCCCATCGAGGGCCGGGTGGTCGACCTGGAAGGGCGGCCCGTCGCCGGGGCCCGGGTCGCGACCACCGACCTTTATTTCTCCGAGGCCGGCGATCTGGGCTCGTGGATCGCCTCCGTCCGGTTGGTCGGCGTCCGGGCGATCTGGCGGGAGCTGGGCCGCATCCACATCGATTCGCCCGAGGCCGCGACCACCGACGCCGAGGGCCGGTTCCGGATCGATGGGCCGGGCCGCGACCGGATCGCCGTCCTGCTCCTCTCGGGCCCCGGGATCGCCGCCGAGTCGCTCCACGTGATGGGCCGGGATGACCCGGAAGTCCGGACCGTCGACAAGAGTTGGGTCGAGCCCCGCCCCTTCCTCATCCACCCCCGTCGGTTCCAGCACGTCGCGGCCCCGTCCCGGCCGATCGAGGGGACCATCCGCGATCGGGACACCGGCCGGCCGATCGCCGGGGTCCTGATCCGAGGGAACATCGTGCGGGACGGCGACAACACCTGGATCGATGGGGTCGAGGCCAGAACCGATGCCGATGGACGGTATCGGCTGGAAGGGCTCCCGGCGGCGGCAAGCTATCGCCTCTTCCTGTTCCCCGGACGCGGCGTCCCCTACGCCAATGCGGCACTGCCCGTCCCGGCCCCTCCGCCCGGCCCGGGGCCTATCGCCTTCGACGTGGCCCTCAAGCGGGGCACGCTGGTCCGGGGGAAGGTCACGGACAGGGCGACCGGCAAGCCCGTCCCGGGGGTGTTGAACGCCCTGGCGTTCGCCGACAACCCGCACGTCCGCGACTTCCCGGGCTATTCCGGTGGCTATCCGACCCGCGCCCCCGTCGAGGACGATGGGCGATTCGAGGTCGTCGCCCTGCCCGGTCGGGGGATCATCACCTTCCGCGCCAGCAACGATTCCGCCTACCGGGGCGGCGTCGGGGCCGATGCCATCCCGGGCATCAAATCGGGCTCCAATTACCGCTATTTCAGCACCGTGCCCGAGATCTGCAACCCCACGGGTTATCACCTGCTGGCCGGGGTGGATCTCGCCCCCGGGAGCGAGTCGTTCGAACTCGACCTCCAGGTCGACCCCGGCCGGTCGATCGCGATCACGGCCGTCGATCCCGGAGGCCATCCCCTCCCGGGGACCACGGCCCAGGGCCTCGGCGGGCTGTACCCGATCCCACGTCCGCAGGAAGCGGCCACGTTCGAGGCCCTGGGTTATGATCCGGCGCGGCCGCGCCGGGTCACGATCGTCCATATCGGGCGCAAGCTGGCCGGATCGGCCTACCTGAAAGGGGATCCGCCGGACGCGGTGACGGTGCGGCTCCAGCCCTGGGGCGAAATCTCCGGGCGGGTCGTCGACGACGAGGGCCGGCCTCGGCCGGGGATGCAGATCCTCAGCCTGTTCGGCGGCCCCGGCGATCGGGCCGAGGCCCGGGCGGCCCTCCGCGGCGTGGGCGACGCGACCGGCGACATCGCCACCGACATCGATGGCCGGTTCCGGGTCCAGGGATTGCTCCCCGGCCTGGAATATGGGGCATCCCTCGCCAATAGTTCCCAGATCCTCGGGACTCTGTTCGATGGCCTGGTCGTCGCCCCCGGCGAGGCCCGGGACCTGGGCGACCTCAAGGTCCAGCCCGGCAAGGATCCGGCGGAGTGATCGATGAAACCCCGCCGGATCGCCCCGGCCTCCCCGGTCAGGCGAGGCGGTAGACCCGCAGGGCATTGTCGTGGAACAGCTTGCGTTGCTCGGCCTCGGGGCGGGAGCGGACGACCTCGCGGAGGGCGTCGGTCCAGCCCCGGAGCGTCGACGCCAGGTTGCAGACCGGCCAGTCGCCGCCGAACAGGACCCGGTCGGGGCCGAACGCGGAGAGGACCCGGTCGACGGCGGGGGCGATGTCCTCGGCCGTCCACGACCCCGGGGTGAAGGTCGCGGTGAGGCCCGAGACCTTGCAGGCGACGTTCTCCCGCTCGGCCATCCGGGCGATGTCGTCGCGCCAGGCGGAGAGGTCCTTGTCCTTCAGCTTGGGGTTGCCGCAGTGGTCGAGGATGAACGACGTGCCCGGGCAGGCGTCGACCAGCCGGGTCGCGTCGGGCAACTCGGCCGGCCGCAGGCAGAGGTCGAAGCTCAGGCCCGACTCGCCCAGCAGCCGGATGCCCCGGATGAATTTTGGATCCAGGCAGGTGCCCGGCGGCGTGCCGCCGTGGAGGACCTGCCTCATCCCCTTGATCTCGGGCTTGTCCTTGTAGTAGGCCAGGTCGTCGGCGAATCCGTCCGACGCGGGCCGGCCGCCGATCACGGCGCCGGCCAGGGGGCCATCCTTGCGGCGGCACAGGTCGACGACGTAATCGGCCTCCGCCCGGTGCTGGTCGGGCGCGACGTCCACCTCCACGTAGACCGTCTTGACGACGCCCAGCCCCTCGGCGTCCTTGAGGTAGGCGTCCATCAGGAAGTCATGCGCCAGCGGCTGGCCGGCCGCGAGCCAGGGCAGGCGGAATTTCGAGAGGTCCCAGAGGTGCTGATGGCTGTCGATGATCGGGATCGCCGCCGGCGCGGCCCCGATGCCCGCCCCGACGGCCACGGCCAGCGCGGCCGACCGGCCCAGGAATTCCCGACGACTCGCGTGCCTGCCCATGATCCATCCTCCGGAAGGTGCCGACCTCGACCGGGCCAGTGAAGCACGACCGGGGCCCGATCGCCACCCGCTATCGCCTCCATTTTCGGCCGGTCCGGGACGTGTCGTCGGCCTTGCCCTCGCCGGGCGGGCCGCAGTATCCTCGGGCGGGGTTCCGGATCGGGGAGGGGGATCGAAGGCATTCATGGCGAACCTGCTGCGGAAGTCGCGGATCACGGCCGGGCCCGGCTTCAATCGCTGGCTCATCCCCCCGGCGGCGCTGGCGATCCACCTGTGCATCGGCCAGGTCTATGCGTTCAGCGTGTTCAACCTGCCGCTGACCCGGGCGATCGGGATTGATGCCCCGGCACCGGGAGACTGGAAGCTGACCGATGTCGGCTGGACGTTCACCCTGGCGATCGTCTTCCTCGGGCTGTCGGCGGCATTCGGCGGGAAGTGGCTGGAGCGGGCCGGGCCCCGGGCGAGCGGGGTGGCCAGCGCCTGCCTGTGGGGCCTGGGTTTCCTGGTCGCGGCCGTGGGCGTGCATCGCCACCAGCTCTGGCTGCTGCAACTCGGCTACGGCGTGCTCGGCGGCTGCGGGCTGGGGATCGGCTACATCACGCCGGTCTCGACCCTGATCCGCTGGTTCCCGGACCGCCGGGGCATGGCCACCGGGATGGCGATCATGGGATTCGGCGGGGGAGCGATGATCGCCGCCCCGTTGTCCGAGGCGCTCATGCGCCGCTTCGCCTCGCCAACCTCCGTGGGCGTGGCCGAGACGTTCCTGGTGCTCGGGGCCGTCTATTTCGCCGCGATGATTGCCGGCGCCTTCCTGTTCCGCGTTCCGCCCGAGGGCTGGGCCCCGCGCGGCTGGACGCCCCCGCCGGCCACCCGGGTGCTGGCGAGCGAGCACCACGTCCCGGTGGAAGCGGCCACGCTGACGCCGCAGTTCGCCCTGCTCTGGATGATCCTGTTCCTGAACGTGACCGCCGGCATCGGCGTGCTGGGCCAGGCGTCGCCGATGATCCAGGAGATCTTCCGGGGCCGGATCGATGCGCAGGCGGCGGCCGGGTTCGTGGGCCTGCTCGGACTGTTCAACATGGGGGGCCGGTTCGCCTGGGCGTCGGCCTCCGACGCGATCGGCCGCAAGGCGACCTACGCGATCTTCTTCGCGGCCGGGGCGGTGCTTTTCGCGCTCGTGCCGGTCGCGGGTCGGGCCGGCAACGTCCCCCTGTTCGTCGCCTGCTTCGCGGCGATCCTGAGCATGTACGGCGGCGGCTTCGCCACCATCCCGGCCTACCTCTCGGACCTGTTCGGCACCCGGCAGGTGGGGGCGATCCACGGCCGCCTGCTCACTGCGTGGTCGGCGGCGGGCGTGGCCGGACCGGCGCTGATCGCGTACATCCGCCAGTACCAGGTCGATCACGCCGTGGCCAAGTCCGACGCCTACAACCTCACCATGAACCTGATGGCCGGGCTGCTCGGGATTGGTTTCCTTTGCAACCTGCTGGTCACGCGGGTCCACCCCCGGCACGTCCGCAGCCGCGAGGAGTTGCCATGACGCCCGGACGCGAGGAACTCGAAGCCACCCCCGGCGGGTGGGGGCTGGTGGCCGTGGCCTGGACTTTGGTCACGCTGCCCTTGCTTTATGGGGTGGTCATGACCTTCCGCAAGGCGATGCTCCTGTTCGTCCCCTGATCGGGTCCGGGCGGTTCAGGGCTTCAACTCGACGTTGCTGATCCCCTCGGTGCCGGGGTGGAACAGGTTGTCCGAGAAGTGGAGCCCTTCGGGCGAGTGGCCCGACCCGGCCTCGACCCGGACGGCGAGGCGATAGCGCGGTCGGTCGGGCTCGCCTTCGGCCCGGTCGCGGCGGCCGTCGTCGACGATGTTGCCCGTGACGATCACGTCGCGCAGGGGCGGGTCGGCCGGTTCCTGGCCATGGTCGAACCGGATCGGGCAGCGGTCGGCGTCCTTCCAGATCCAGGCGGAATGGCCCGCGCCGAAGCCCGAGATGATGTTGTTGGCGATGATCGACCCGCCGTCGACGTTGCCCGGCGCCGAGGCCACGCCCGGCATCAGGCCGATCGCCCAGAGGTCGTTGCGGCTGAACTGGTTGCCGGTGATCAGGACGTGCCGCGACCCGTGCATGGCCTTCATGCCGATGAACGAGTTGGTGACGATGTTGTTGCTCACGACCACGCGGTCGGAGTGGAGGTCGATCCCCTGCGCCGCGTTCTCGATGTGGTTGCCCAGGATGCGGGTGTCGGCGGACTCGGTCGGCCCGGTCACGATCAGGGCCGAGCCCTGGTGCCAGTTGTTGACGTACCCGGCGTCCCAGGTCGCCTGCGCGACCAATGCTCCCTTCGTCGGGTTCTTCGCGGTGAACGTCCCCAGCCGGTGCTCCGCCTTCAACTCGGGCGTGGGGATGAGCCGTTCTTCGATGATCGTGCAGCCTTCGATCAGCGTCCCGTGCGAGCGGTCGACGACGATGCCGGTGCCGTCGATGCACCGGAAGGCGTAGCCCTGGTTCGCGGCGTCGCGGGTCCGGTCGTCGACGGCGATGCTCATGTAGTTCCGCACCTCGCACCGGGAGATCCGGACGCGGTGCGACCCTTCCACCCGGATCGCCCCGGATCGCGTTCGGTTGTCCTCGACCCGCAGGCCGTCGAGCGTGATGTCCCGGCCATCCGAGATCAGCACCCCCTCGCGGCCCGTCTCCATCGCCCCCTCGGCCCGGGTCAGCGTGAGGCCGGAGAGCCGGACGCCCCGGGCGTGCTCGATCTCCACGATGGCCGCCCCGGGGTCGGACATCACGATCCGCCCCGACCCCGCCAGCCCGCCGCCGGGCTTGTCGATGCGGATCGTCTTGCCGATCGCGTGATCGCCCGGCGGGACGGCGACGACCCGCCCGGGGTTGGCGTCGATGGCCGCTTGGATCGTCGGGTAATCCCCGGCCGAGATCTCACCGTTGCCAGCCTGGGCTGTTGTCGCGACGGCCGACCACGCGGCCAAGGCGAAGATCCCAACCCGAGGCCCGATCGAATGGAGAGGATCAAGCATGGACGCCTCAGACGGGATGGGTCGCGGGATGGGTTTCGGGGAGGCAGCTGTCACCTTGAGCCGGCATTCGGGACGTCGTAATTTGGGGCGGTAGGACAAGTGTAAAGAAGAACATTTCGGAATACTTGCATGAGTATGACTTGGCCCCGGATCCGTGCGCTCGTCCTCGTGTTCATCGGGGCGGCTTGCGCAATCAAAGTGGTTTGGCCCCTCCTGCCTCAGGTCTACCAGACGATCCGACGGGCCGACGAGATCGTCGTTTACGAGGGGCTTCCGCATCATGCATATGAGCAAGAATTATTCGAGGAGGAGCGGAAGGTCAGGCCGATCGTCATGCTGTCCGACTTCCCGTTCTACCGAGAGCCCCTCGCCATGAAGGCGGAGGACGTCGCGACGCTCCGCGACCTGATCGGCGCCAGGGGGACCTATGCCGGCATCTCGTCCAACGTGGAGAAGACCTGCGGCGGTTTTCATCCCGACTTCGCCGTCGAATGGTCCGTCGAGGGGAAGGTCACCCGCTGCCTGATCTGCTTCGGGTGCTTCGAGGCTCGCTTCGTGGACCCGGAGGGGGCCCGGTCCTTCTATGACCTCAAGACCGAAAGGGTCGCCGGCAAAATGAGGGCGAAGCTGATGGACCTGCTCAAGGCCTACCGGAAGAACCGCCCGCCGCACGAAAGGTTCGGTCTCCACCCGATCGCCATGTCGTCTCGATGATCGGTGCTAGGTTCTGGGCTGTTCCCGATCCTGCCTGGATCGGCCGAGGAGGTCGCGGAGGCCGTTGCCACGCAGGATCCAGATCCCGACGCCGGCCACGAGGAAGAGGATCGACAAGACCGCATAGATCAAAATCATTCCGAGCATGCTGGTTCATCCCAGGGAGAGGTCGAGGACGGACCGGATGGGCTCACCGGGCTTCCCCTTCGGGGTCGAGGAAGCGATCGAGGTGGATGAACAGGACGCGCGAGGCCCGGAACACGGCCGGGACCAGGGGGAGGAACAGGACCCAGGCCGCCACCAGGACCCAATGGAGCGGCCAGGTCGGGACGATCCAGAGCGAGCCGGCGATCACCCCGGCGGCGATGATCGGGACGGCGATCGCATAGCTGAAGTACATCGCCCCGGTGAAGTAGCCGGGCTCGTGCTCGAACCGGTAGCCGCACTCCGGGCACCGCTCGTTCATCCGGGTCCGTCCGGCGAAGATCCGCCCGATCCCGCACTCCGGGCACCGCCCTCGCAGGAGGGCCCGGAGTCGCGAGGGGCGGCGTGTGCCCGTCATCGGCCCAGGGCCGAGCGCACCCCGTCCGGCAGGTCGGCTTCCTTGACCTGGCCCGCCTTCAGGGCGTCGCGGAGGGCCGCCCGGCGCTCGTCGTTGCGGACCAGGGCCTCCAGGGCCCATTTGCGGTTGGACGGGGTGAGGCCGCCCATCGCATCGAGCAGCGCCCGGGTCGCGCGGGGATCGGGCAGGTCGCCCAGGGCCGAGACCGCCCCCTGCTGGAGTTCGCCGTTGGTGCCGGGGGCCAGGTAGCGGGACAGCGGGGCGCCGGCCTTGTCCCAGGGCTCGAGGCCGATCATCCGCAGGGCATCGTACCGCGTCCCGCTGGGCACCGAGGCATCGTCGGCCATCGCGAAGGCCAGGCCCAGGGCCCGCCGCCAGCGGCCGAGGCGGGCCGGGTCGTCGCGGAGCAGGGCTTCGACCCGCGCGCCGGGCCATTCCCCGGCCTGGGTGATCCCGTTGATGATCCCCCCGCCGATCGCCACGGCCTGCCAGCGCTCCAGGGGCTGGGAGTCGGCCGGGGTGGAGGCGTCCAGGATCCGGACGATCTCGGCGGCATCGTTGCGCCGTCCGGCGGCGATGGCAACCTGCCAGATCCAGGGGATCCGCCGCGATTCCTCGGTGTGGTCTGCCGGGTCGAGGCCCTTCGTCAGCTCGGACAGGAGTTCGGCCGACTTCGCGGCGTCGATGGCCAGCAGCGCGTCGCGGCGGCCCTTGGCCGTCTTGGGGTTGAGGATCTCGGCGGCGCGGTCGGCGGCCGAGGTCGGCAGTTCCGGCGGGGCGGGCGTGGCCGGGGGCGGCAGGCTGCCCAGCCCCTTGGGCACGAGGGTCAGCGAGCGGATGTCGGCCAGGGCGACCCGGATCGGGCCGGCCGGGCGGATCTCGATCCGGTGGTCGCCTGCGGGCAGGGGGATCTCGCCGATCCAGAGGGGCCGGTAGTCGGACCAGCCGGACGTGCCGGCGATCCGGCCGCGGAGCGTGGTCGCCCCGGCCCGGACCTCGTAGGCGTTGCCCGCCGCCTCCTCATCGCAGGCCGAGTCCAGGGTCGCGGAGAACGTGGTCGGGCGGTCGAGGTGGAACGTCCAGGCGGCGCGATCCCGGGGGGTGTGCCAGTAGCCGAGGTTGGCGAACTCGGGCTCGAAGACCAGGCTGGGGCCGTAGACCTCGGCGGCGTCGGCCGTCAGGCGGAGCGTGCCGTCGGCGTCCGGGACGACCGGGCGGGGCCGGTTGCCGGCCAGTTCCTTGGGCCGCACGCCGCCCCGGTTCAGGAAGGCGATCAGGTCGGCCATGTCGGCCGGGGTCAGGTCGTTTTCCAGCCCCTCGGGCATCAGGGATTTCCCGGCCGTGGCCAGGTCTTCCAGGTCGACCCGGAGGATGGCGTCGGCGGCGCCGTCCTGGCGCTTCAGGGTGATGGCGCCGGCGGTCTCCGAGGCGATCAGGCCGGCCAGGACGCGGCCGTCCTTGAGGGCGGCGGTGTAGACGGCGTAGCGGGCGTCGACCTCGGCGTTGGGGTCGAGGATCGCCCCGAGCAGGGCGTCGGGCGAGGTGTCGGTCAGGGCCATCAGGTCGGGGCCGACCTCGTGGCCGACCTCGCCCACCTTGTGGCACGAGGCGCAGGCCCGGGCGAAGGCCCTGGCCCCCCGGTTCGCATCGCCGGGCAGGGTCCTGGCCGAGGCGTAGGCCGCGACGACCGCCTTGCGCGGGCCGATCGCGGACGGGCCGAAGACCCGGGCGACCCGGTTGCGGTGGTCCTCGGTCCCCTTGCCGAGCAGGCGCTCGCGGTGGGCGGCGTCGACCAGGGTCGGGGCGATCCGGCCCTTCTCCAGGGCGTCGACGACGGCCTCGGCCGTGGCCTCGCGGGCGAGCAGGGCGTCCAGGGCCGCGCCCCGGTTGGCCGGGCCGAACCGCGACCAGGCGGCGAGCACCGCGTCGGCCGCCGGACGGTCGCCGATCCGCGCCAGGCCCTGGATGGCCGCCGCCTGGATGTCGGCCGGCTCGGACGGTTCGAGGGTGCCGGACAGCACCTCGCGATCGGCGTCGCGGTCGCCCCGGCCCAGCAGGCGGAGGGCGGCCACCCGCGCCGGGGCGGGGCGGGATCGGTCGGCGGCCCAGGCCCGGGCCACCGCGAGCGTCGGGGCGACGTCCGGGTCGGCGGCCAGGGCGGGGTCATTCCTGGCGTCGAGCAGCCGGGCGAGCGCCCCGAGCTTCCAGGCCTCGGGGCCGCGATCGACGACCCGGAGCAGGCCCAGGACGCGGCGGATGTCGGCCGGGTTGCCGGAGCCGGCGATCGTGGCCACCAGGGGCTCGACCAGGGCCGGTGCGGGCCCGGCTTCGCCCGCCTTCGCCGCGACCTCGGCCAAAATCGCCGGGGCGTGGGGCGTGGCCGAGGACAGCACCGCGGCGAGGATCCAGCGGTCGGCCCCGTCGCGGGCGGCGATCCGGCCCAGGGCTGCGCCGGCCTCCGGGGCGGTGGATTCGCCCAGGCTCAGGGCGGCCTGGAACCGGACCGGGGCGTCGGGGTCATCGGCCCGGGCGATCACTGCGGGGAGCAGCCGGGCGTCGGCCGTGAAGCGGGATTCGGCCATCCGGATCGCCTCGCGGCGGACGCCGGGATGGGCGTCGGCCAGCCCGCCGAGCAGCGTGTCCGGGTCCAGCACGCCCAGGCCGTCGAGGGTGGCCAGGGCCTGCAACCGGGCCTCGGGGTGGGTGCTGGTTTTGGCCAGCTCGACCAGCGTCGGCGCGGCCGATCGGTCGCCGCGGTGGACCAGCAGCCTCTGGACGTTGTCGCGCACCGTGCCGTTGGGGGTGTCGATGGCCCGGGCGAGTTCCGGGCCCTGGAGCGATTCGAGCCGGGCGACCGGCCGGGTCGGTCGGCCCTCGGCGACCACGCGGTAGATCCGGCCCATGGTGGCACCGGCGCGGACGTCGATCGTCTTGAGTGTCTCGGGCGAGATCCAGCGCGGGTGCTCGACCACGGCGCGGTACATGTCCGCCACCCACAGGGCGCCGTCGGGCCCGGTGCGGACCTGGACCGGGCGGCACCAGGGGTCGGTGGAGGCCAGGAACTCCGATTCCTCCTCGCCCGGGGCGCGATGGCCGGCGAAGGTCGCCCCCTCGGGAGTCAGCACGGCCCGCCGGACCAGGTTGTGCACCGGCTCGCAGGTGAACGAGTTGCCGGTGAACTCTTTGCCGAGGTAGTCGTCGCGGTAGATCAGGGGCGAGCAGGCCGAGGTCACGCGGTTGGCGCTCTCGGGGTGGTTGAACCGGGCCACAGTCTCGCTGGCCGGGTAGATCCGCGCCGGGTCGGCGTCCCGGACCACGTTCACGGCCGGGGCCGGGGGGGCCACCCGGGGGTTGCGGCGGGCATAGTGGTCGGGCAGGGGGAAGTGCTGGATCAGCACGCTGTTGTTGCCGCCGAACGGGTTGCCCCAGTCGTCGCGGACCCGCCCCTGCTGGGTCAGCCCCGAGGCCGGCTCGAAGGCCCCGGTGTCGGGCTTCATGCGGAAGTCCCGGCCGCCGATGTTGACCTCGGAACCGTTGGCCATCCCCCGGATCGTCCCGCCGATCAGGCCGTTGGCACCGTAGACCCAGTTGTCGAGCCCGTAGGACAGGCCGTTGACGCGGGCCTGGTAGTTCTCGGTGGCGAAGCCCTGGAGCATCGAGCGGCGGATGTCGGCCCGGCCGTCGCCGTCGGTGTCCTCGGCGTAGATGACCTCGGGCGCGGCGCACACGATCACGCCCTTGCGCCAGGCCATCACGCCGGTCGGGAAGGGCAGGCCGTCGAGGAATTTGGTCGCCGTCTCATAGCGGCCGTCGCCGTCGCGATCTTCCAGCACCTTGACCACGCCGCCGGGCTTCCAGTCGTTGGCGATCCCCATCGGGTAGTCGCGCATTTCGCAGACCCAGAGCTTGCCGTCGACGCCGAAGTCCACGGCCACCGGGCTTTCCACCAGGGGCTCGGCGGCCACCAGCTCGACGCGGAAGCCGGGCTTGACCCGCCACGCCGCCCGGCCCTGCTCGGGGGTGAGCGGGGGCCTGGGCGGCTCGGCGGCCTTGGGGGCCTCGAAGCCGGGGCCGACCACGCGGAGCACGGCGGCGTCGATCAGGTCTTCCACGCCCGGCTTGAGCCGGGTGGGCCAGCCGTAATAGACCATCGCCCCGCCCCCCTCGTAGCCCCCTTCGCGGAGGATTCGCTCGGAGGGGATGTAGCAGGGGGCGTCGTTGCTGTAGGCGGAGACCCAGAGACGGGCCGGGTCGAGTTCCTTCTTGAGCCGGAGGACGTAGTCGACCACGACCTCGCCGGGCAGGAAGACCATCGCCAGCTTGTCGCCGAACCGCCAGGCCTGGGCCGAGTAGGGCAGGGCCTCCGGCAGCTTCTCGCCGCGATCGAGCCGGGACAGCCAGACCGAGGCGTTGTAGCCGGGGGGGCCGCCGGCCTTGACCAGCTTCTCCAGGGCCTCGCGGTCGGGCAGGGTGTCGAACGGGAGGGAGAACTTCTCGACGGCGATGGCGGGCGGGGCGGCGGGCAGGTCGGCCCACGACCCCTTGAGCAGGCGGGCCACCTCGTCGGCCACGGACCGGCCGTAGGATTCGGCCATCGCCTGCGAGCCGCGGGGCGTGGGGTTGGAGTCGGCCCCGCAGCCGACCACGGTCAGGGCGATGCAGCCGGGGTGGTCGGCCTCGATGGCCTCCTGCGCCACGCCGGCCCAGTCGCCGTGGACGAGGTTGTCGGTGTGGGGGATGGTCGTGCAGTGGCAGGCGTAGTTGGTCAGGATCGCCCGGATCTTGCCGTCCGGGGCGGTCACGCGGAGGACCGGCAGGGCGTGGTCGACCGGCCCCCCCTTGGTGCGGCGGTTGGCGGCGAACCCGACCTTCCCCTGGGACCAGGACAGCTGGCCGGGGGCGCGATCGGCGAGGGCGTCCAGGCAGACCTTTTCGAGCCGGTCGACCAGGGTGCGGGTGTACGCGTCGACCCGCGCCTGCTCCTCGGCCGGCAGCTTCTTGCCGAAGATGTGGGGGGCGACGTCGGTGAGGCAGGGGGCGTAGTGGGTGTGCGACGCGGCGATCGAGAGCCGCTCGGGCTTGATCCCGGCCTTCCGCTCCAGCCGGCCGGCGACCTCGGCGACGCTCGCGGCGGAGATGCCCAGGCTGTCCAGCGAGACCAGGATCGCCGGGCCCTGTTCGTCGGACCCGATCGCCAGGGCCTTGGCCCAGATCTTCTGGGCGACCCCGTTGGATTCGGCCGTCCGGGACAGGTAGCCGCTGAGCCAGATCGGCCCTTCGGGGGTGACGTCCGCGCGGGCCACCCCGATCGGGATGGTGTCATCGGCGAGGGCGGGACGGGCCAGGAGCGGCGCGAGGCAGGCCGCGAGGGCCAGGAGGGCGGGGCGGATCGGCATGGTGGGATCTCTCTTCGGTCGATCGGGAGGGTCAGGACGCCGCGACCGCCGACACGGCCGGGGCGAGCACGCCCAGGGCATCGGGGTCGATCTCGGCCGTCCAGGGGGGCGAGGCGCCGGGCAGGATCGTCCCGCCGGGGTCGCCGTCGAGCTGCACCGGGACCGGCTCGTCGGCCTCGACCGTCACCCGGCGGACCCGGCGATGGATGATGCCGGGCCGGTTCAGGTGCTGGCCGCACACGACCAGCCAGAGGTAATGGAGGGCGCGGAACGGGCCGGGGTCGCGGAAGACGACCAGGTCGAGCCAGCCGTCGTCCCCCCGGGCCGACGGGGCGAACGGCAGGCCCAGGGCGTAGCGGGGCAGGTTGAAGATGAAGGCCGTCGACCCGGCCAGCGACTCGCGCCGGCCGTCGGCCCCGTCGATCGTCAGGCGGAGGGGCGGGAAGCGATAGCCGAAGCTCGACCGGAGGACCGGCTCGACGTAGGCCACGCGGTGCGTCGGCCGCATCGACCCGGTCCGGCCGACGCGGGCGTTGTGATGCCGCGAGACCACGTCGGCATCGAAGCCGATGCCCGCCATCAGCGCGAACCGGCGCGAGCCGACCCGGCCCAGGTCCATGGTCGTCGCCTCGCCCGAGGCGATCCGCTCGGCGGCCCGCCTGGGGTCGCGGACGAACTTGAAGTGGCGGGCGAACAGGTTCTCCGTGCCCACCGGCAGCACGGCGATCGGCACGGTGGGGCGCTCGTTGATCAGGTCGGCGACCGTGCCGTCCCCGCCGGCCGCCACCAGGCATCGGCAATGTTGGGCCGCCGTCGCGTCGGCCACCAAGGCCTCGCGCTCCGGCAGGGTCCAGGCGATCCGGGTTTCCAGCCCGAGTTTCTCCAACTCGCGGGCCAGGCGATCGACGGCCAGCCGCCCGGCGCCCCGGCCGGATGCGGCGTTGGCCGCGATGCCGACCCAGTCGCGCCCGTGGTTCGCTTCGGCCTCCCAGCCCTCCCGGGCGGGCGACGCCCCCCCCGGTCCCGAGTCGATCTGGAGCCGATTTGCCATGCCGATCCCCTTCCGCACCGGGCCGCGTCCCGCCGCGGGCATCGAGGCCCGCGCGGCAACCGGCCCATGCTATCGAGGCCGGGCCCGTCGGGTCAATCGACCGACGCCGGCCGGGTCATGGCCGGTCGGCCGGTCCTTCGAGTTCGGCGAGTCGCCGTTCGTACTTGGCCAGGATGCCCGGCATGATCCCCGCGACCCGGCGGGCCCCCCGGAGGCGGATGGCCGCGAAGGCCGCGAACTCCAGCCAGATCAGGACCGCGAACCAGGGGCTGACGGCGATCGCCGCGTAGGCGAAGATCCCCGCCCCGATGAGATACTGGAGGCTCAGCCGGACGGCCCGCCGCGTGTCCGACGACCCCGGATGGCGGTACGCGTCGAGGACGAGCCGTTCTTCCGGGGTGAACATGGTCGAGTCGCGATCGGTCATGGATTCTGCCACTCCGGGTCGGTCAGCGCGACCTTCCCGGGAGCGTTGCCCTTCTCCCACACGATGCGAGCCCCCAGGATCAGGACGACGGCGAGGAACAGATTCCCGACGATCGGCCCGATCAGCAGTACCGGGTTCAGCGCGGGGGCCGAGACGACCTTGAACACCAGTTCCAGGCCGCAGAGGGCGGCGGCCACATACATGACGATGGCGAGAACCCTGGCACGTCGCCCGCTCATCGGCTCATCTCCTCGCCCGGGACAGATGGGGGACGACCCCAGTGTCCCAGGACGGGGCTCGTCATGCCATCGGCTTGACCTGATCCGGGCCGTCGACGTCGAAGCTCACGCCCTGCGCCAGGGGGAGGGTGGTCGAGTAGTTGACCGTGTTGGTGGCCCGGCGCATGTAGGCTTTCCAGGCGTCGGAGCCGGATTCGCGGCCGCCGCCGGTCTCCTTCTCGCCGCCGAAGGCGCCGCCGATCTCGGCGCCGCTGGTGCCGATGTTCACGTTGGCGATGCCGCAGTCGCTGCCAGCCGCCGACAGGAACAGTTCCGCCTCGCGGACGTCGTTGGTGAAGATGGCACCGCTCAGCCCCTGCGGGACGCCGTTGTGGATCGCGATCGCCTCGTCGAGCGTCCGGTATCGGAAGCAATATAGGATCGGGGCGAACGTCTCGTGCTGGACGATCGCCGCCGAGGGATCTAGCCCCTCGACGATCGCCGGCGCGGCGTAGAATGCGGCCTCGCCGCCGACGTCGGCCCGCGTGCCGCCGGAAACGGTCCCGCCCGCCTGGCGGGCTTGCTGCAGCGCGGATTGCATCGCCTCGAACGCATCCCCGTCGATCAGGGGGCCGAGCAGGGTGCCCGGCGTCCGTGGGTCGCCGATCTTGACCCGGCCGGCGATCTCCCGGATCCGGGGGACGATCGCGTCGTAGATGGTCTCATGCACGATCAGGCGGCGCAGGGTCGTGCAGCGCTGGCCGGCGGTGCCGAAGGCCGAGAAGGTGATGGCCCGGACGGCCAGCTCCCGGTCGGCCGACGGCGCGACGATCATCGCGTTGTTGCCGCCGAGTTCGAGGATGCTCCGCCCGAACCGTCCGGCGACGACCCGGCCGACCTCGCGGCCCATCCGGGTCGATCCCGTGGCGCTGACCAGGGGGACCTTGGGCGACGCCGCGAGCGCCTCGCCGACCTCCCGACCGCCGATCACCAGGGACACGACCTCGGCCGGGATCCCGAGGTCGGCCGACTCGCGGATCGCCTCCAGGACGATCGCGTGGGTGGCCAGGGCCGTCAGGGGGGTCTTCTCGCTCGGCTTCCAGACCACGGGGTCGCCGCAGACCAGGGCCAGCATCGCGTTCCAGGCCCAGACCGCCACCGGGAAGTTGAAGGCGCTGATCACGCCCACGACGCCGAGCGGGTGGTACTGCTCCATCATCCGGTGGCCGGGCCGCTCGCTGGCGATGGTCAGGCCGTGGAGCTGGCGCGACAGGCCCACGGCGAAGTCGCAGATGTCGATCATCTCCTGGACCTCGCCCAGGGATTCGCTGGTGATCTTGCCCGCCTCCAGGGTCACGACCTCGGCGAGGTCGGCCTTGCGCTCGCGGAGCTTCACGCCGATCCGCCGGACCAGCTCGCCCCGGATCGGGGCGGGGATGACCCGGAGCTTGAGGAAGGTGGCGTGGGCGGCGTCGATGGCGGCGTCCACGTCGGCGGCGGTCGCCCCGGCGATCGTGGCGAGCGTGGCCCCGTCGATCGGCGACCGGGCGACGATCGGCGCCCCGGAGCCGGGGCGGGCGGTCGCCCCGATCGCGGTGGCGGCGGGGCGGTCGGGGATGGAAAACTTGCGGAGCAGGTCCATCGTCGGGCGTCCTCGTTCGATCATCTCTGGGCCACGTCGTAGGAGACGCCGAAGCGGTTGGCGAGGAAGTCCTTCAGGGAGACCTGCTCCTGCTTGACGAACCCCTGCGTGGGCAGCTGCCCGGCGACGTGCATGTCGAGCACGGCGCACATGGCGGCGGCGGTGGTCGTCTGGATGGCGCTGCAGGTCTGGCCCCGGAAGGTGCCGGCGTAGACCTTGCGGGCGTCGGTCATCTCGACGTACCGGCCGTCCTTCACGCCCTTCACGGTGCAGAAGATCAACACGACATCCTGCGGGGTCATCGGCACGGCGCGCTCGAAGATCTCCTTGAGCTGGGCGCGGTGCTCGTTCATCCGGAGGTCGAACATCAGGAACTTCATCAGGTCCCGGTGGCCCCGGTAGCGGACCGTCTTGTAGTTGAGCGTGTGGGCCTTGTCCTGGAGGGTCTCGGCCAGGGTGCCGACGCCGCCGCTGGTGTTGAAGGCCTCGTAGTCGACGCCGTCGAGGCTGAACTGCTCCAGCCCTTCCAGGGGCAGGACGTTGATCAACCGGCCTTCGTGGATCGCCTCGCACGGGTTGCCGTACTCGTTGATCAGGCCGTCGGTCGACCAGGTGAGGTTGTACTTCATCTCGTTGGTCGGGAAGACGGGCAGGGCGCCGACGCGGAGGCGGACCTCGCTGAGGCTGTCGAACTGCTCGGCCAGGGCATAGGCGGCGATCGACACGAAGCCCGGGGCCAGGCCGCACTGGGGCATGAAGATCTGGCCGGGCCGGGCCCGTTCGCTGAAGCCGCGGACGATCCGGGTCGTCTCCACGTCCTCGGTCAGGTCGAAGTAGGAGAGGCCGTGTTCGAGCGCGGCGGCGGCCAGGATCGGGTTCTGGGCGAAGCTGACGGCCGACAGGACCGCCTTGCGGCCGGCCATCGCCCCGGCCAGTTGGGCCGGGTCCATCACGTCGACGATGTCCGTGGAGATGTTCGCCTCGCCTTCGAGGCGGCCGAGCGATTCCGGGTCGACGTCGATCACCCGGACGTCATAATCCCCGGTGTCGGCGAGGAACTTGGCCACGGCCGATCCGATCTTTCCGGCCCCGACGAGCAGCACTGGGTACATCCGCAACCTTCCGAAATGCGTGGACGAAAGCTCCTGGCTCCCTAGAATCATACGGACCTTCGCCCCGCGGACCAAATCGGAGCCGTCGATGTCGACCCACCCCACGCCCTCCCACGCCGATGTGTTGCTGGAATACCACTGGGAACCCCAGCCCGCCGCGGGGGCCTGGGTGGCCGAGGTCGCGGCGAGCCTCCTGGCCGAGGTCCCCTGGGCCGCCGACTTCGCCGATCGGCTGTTCCGCGAGAGCGGCAACCGCTTCGCCGACCTGATCGACACGGTGTTCCTCCCCGGGGGCGACCCCCGGCTCGAAGCGGCGGTCGCGGCCGGGTGGGAGCCCCGCGGCGCGGATGGCGGATTCGCCACCTACGACCAGCCCCGGGGGCTGTTTCCGACGATCGCCGTGGGCGGGACGGGGACGGGCGTCGAGTTGAAGGTCGAGAGCGTGGCCGACTTCCTCGCCGCCCATCGCCTGGTCCGCCCGATCGAGGGGGCCCCGCTGGCCCCGTATCGCCGGGCGGTGGTCGCCGCCGAGGGCCAGGCCACGGTGAGCGTCGCCGAGCGCCACGGCACCCGGGGCTACACCTCCGAGGGGGGCCCGGCCCCGGCCGACGTGCTGGCCGTCGCCGAGGGCTTCCGGCTCCGCCGCCGCGACTTCGTCGACGCGGCCGAGGGGTTCGCCGAGGCCGAACGGCTGATCGACGCGGCCATCGCCCGGGTCGGCCGCGACTACGCCTGCGACCTCTTCTTCGCGGCCGAGCGCGAGTACTGGGCGGGGCGCAACAAGGCCGCGCAGGCCCAGAAGGCCCGCCAGGACCGGCTCGGCATCGGCTGGGCCAACCATGACCACCACACCTACCGGAGCAGCCGCGAGAGCTTCGCCCCGCTGGTCCGGGTGTGGGAGAAGCTGGGTTTGTTCTGCCGCGAGCGGTTCTATGCCGGGCTGGCGGCCGGTTGGGGGGCCCAGGTGATGGAGCACCCGGTCACGCGGATCGTCACCTTCAACGACGTCGACCTCTCCCCGGAAGAGCTGATGGGCGACTTCAGCCACGACGGCCTCGCGCCCCGGGACGCGCTGGCGACCATCGGCCTGTGGTGCGGGCTCCACGGCGAGGCGTTCCTGCAGGCCGGGATGCACCACCTCGAATGCGTCTTCAGCTTCGACGCCCTCAAGGAGCAGCTCGAACGCGAGCACGGCATCCGCACGATGAAGCCGTTCACCGATTTCGCCTATCTTCGCCAGGCGTTCACCGAGGGGGAACGCTGGCGGGTCGACCCGGCCCGGATCGACCGGCTGCTGGCCCGGGGCCTGATCACGCCGGCCCAGGCCGAGGCGTTCCGGGCCGACGGCGCGATCGGATCGCACATGGAGAACCTGGAGCGGAACGACGGATTCAAGGGGTTCAACCAGCACGGGGTGAGCGAGATCATCGCCGCCACCGACCCGCGCCGCCAGGTGCGGCCGGATGCCTTCGACGCCGTGGATTACGAGACGGTCGGGTCGCATTGAATCCCGGAGGTCTCGCCCCATCCCGGCGCGATCGTGCCGATGCGGAGAAACTTTGCATTCCCACGATCGGGAACGTCGATTAAGATTCGCGCGGACGGGCGGGCCGGCCCGAAGGATCGTGCCGGCGCCCGTTTTTCCTGAAGTTGATCGAACGAGGAAGGATTCCTCGACTCATGCGCGATGGCTGGCGTTGGCGCCTCGGGAACTGGGCGCCGTGGCTGATCCTGATCGTGCTGGCATGCCCGGGCTGCGCGACCATGCGCTGGAGGGCCGAGACCGGGGACCTCCGCCCTTGCGGCGAGGGGTTCGCGACCACGGCCGACGGCTGGCGGCTGGGGATGCGGCGGATCCGCCCGGATTGCCCCGACCCGGGCAAGCTCCCGGTCGTGCTCTGCCACGGGCTGGGGCTGAACGGGACCTTCTGGACGATCACCGACCGCCACCTGCCGGGGCAGCTCGCCTCGCAGGGGTACGACGTCTTCATCGTCGACATGAGGGGGTCCGGGGCCAGCCACCGGGTCGGATACAAGGGGATGCTCAACCGGGTCGTCCGCCAGGGGCCGTTCCGCGAGATCGGCTCGGCCGACTGGACCGTGGACGACCAGGCGCGATACGACGTCCCGGCGATCCTCGACTACGTCCGCGCCGAGACCGGCCAGGACCGGGTCAACTGGGTGGGGCATAGCCTGGGCGGGATGCTCATGTTCGCCCACCTGGAGATGACCCGCGAGCCCGACCGGATCGCCAACTTCGTGGACATGGGCGGCGTGGCGATCGTGGTGGACACGCCCGAGGTCCGCGAGATGTACGCCGCCAACAAGGGGTTACGCACCCTGATGACGGTCTTCAGCGCCGGCCGGCTCGGCCGTCCGATGATGTATGGCCGACTCCCCGGCCTGGAGAAGGTCGACCGCTTCTACTACACCGCCGCCAACGTCGACACCCGGACCGTGGACCGCTTCTACGGATACACCCTGGAAGACCCGGGGCCCGGGGCGTTGAAGCAGCTGGAGACCTACCTCAAGAACGGCCGGATGCTCTCGGCCGACCGGACCATCGACTACGCCGCCGGGCTGAACCGGGTGACCACGCCGATCCTGATGGTCGCGGGCGAGGCCGACATCATGGCCGACATCCCGTCGTCGATCCTCACGTTCCAGGCCCTGGGCAGCGCCGACAAGTCGCTCATGCGGTTCGGCCGGCTCGACGGCCAGGAGGCCGACTACGGCCATTGCGACCTCGTCTGGAGCCGCAATGCCCCACGCGAGGTCTTCCCGCCCCTGATCGCCTGGCTCGACATGCGCCAGCCCGGCCATGCGACGATCCGGGAGACCCTCCCCGCCCCCGAGATCGCCCCCGCCGCCGAGGCCTTGACCGTCCACGAGGAGCCGGCCGCCCCGGGAGGCTGATCCCCGGGGCCGGCCCCCGGCCATCAGGCCAGCAGGGCGTCGATGCAGATCTGCGACCAGGTCTCGAACTCGTCGCGGCGGGCGGCCAGGTCGGCCACGGCGATGAACTCGGGGTCGGCCAGCGCGTCCTCGCGGGGGTCGAGGGTGGGCCGGTCGAGGTCGCACAGGTGGACCACCCCCAGGTGGACCAGGCCGACCGGGTTGGTGTCGTCGTTGATCAGCCCCAGCCGGCGAATCGGCCCCAGCTCGGCGGGCAGGGCGACCTCCTCGTCCAACTCGCGGCGGAGGGCCAGCTCGTAGGCTTCTGGCGATCCGCTGCCGTCGGCGTCGGCCTCGGCGACGTGCCCCCCCACGCCCAGCGATCGGAGCCGGCGGAGCCGGGCCTCGCCCGACGACTTGCTCCGGGCATAGGTGAAGACCGACGCCCCGGCGCGGAAGATCACGTAGGGGATGATCTGCTTGAAGCCGGGGTCGTCCTCGACCTCCGACCGGGGCAGGAACCGCACCAGCTCGGGGGTGAGCAGGGCGTCGAGATAGCGGTCGGCGTCGGCGGAGAAGCCCTGGAATCGCCCCAGGCGCTCGAATTCGGCGGTCGGGACCACCATGACCCGTTCGGACATTCCCACGTCAAACCCTTTCCGTTGATCGGGCCGGGCGAGCGTACTCGAACCGGCGCTTGAGCCCGAGGATCGGCTTCTCGAACAGGTGCCAGCTCAGCAGAGCCACGGCGAAGCAGATCGCGAACGTCGAGCCCACCCGGATCAGCCCGGCCGCGGGGTAGGGCACCCCCAGCCCGGCCTGGATCCGGCCCGTGGATAGGATCGCGTTGAGCGACGGCTCCAGCGCGACGTGGTAGAGGTAGAGCCCATAGCTATATCGGCCCAGCGCCCGGAGCGGCCCGAGCCGGAGCGCCCGCCGATAGATCCCGGATGGGTCGAAGGCCACGGTCGCCAGGATCAGCCCGGCGGAGAACAGCGCCAGCGTCGTGTAGCCGACCGTGCTGGTGATCGGGTCGTCGCGGAACAGTCCCCCGTGCCGCCCGATGATCAGCAGCAGGATCGGCCCGGCGACGGCCAGCAGGCCCAGGGCGACCCGGCGCAGCCGCCCGGCATCGGCCCCCGGATCGCGGACCATCAGCGCCGCCAGGCCGCCCAGGGCCAGCGAATCGATCCGGCAGGGGGTCGCGACGTAGGCCGCCTCCGGCGAGGCCGAGGTCAGCAGCAATCCGGCCCGCAGCGCCAGCGCCCCGGCGATGCAGCCCAGGCAGGCCCGGCGCAGCGATCGGGGCGACACCGCATACACCAGCCACGGCCAGACCAGGTAGAAATGCTCCTCGACCGCCAGCGACCAGAGGTGCGGCAGCCAGACGTGGTCCCCCTGGAACGGGGCGTAGCCGGCCACCACGATCCGGAAGTTCGCCAGGTAGGTCCAGAGCCACCCCTGGTTGGCCAGCAACTCCCGATCCCGGTCCGAGTCGAACGGGATGAACCGGGGCAGGATCAGGAGGGATACGGCCAGCAGGCCGAAGTAGGGCGGGAAGATCCGCAACGACCGTCGGGCGAAGAACGTCCGGAAGTAGGTGGGGCTGTCCCGGGTGTCGAGCAGGATCCCGGTGATCAGGAACCCCGACAGGACGAAGAACAGGTCCACCCCGCACCAGAGCGATTCCGCGGCCGAGGCCAGGAACCGGTGGACCGGCGAATCGCCCCGGCCGACGGTGATGTAGTGGTGGAGGAACACCAGGACGATCGCGATGCCGCGGATCCCGTCCAGCTCCAGGATGTGCTTCGGGCGGGATTCCGGCTCGCGGGCGACCGCGGCCCCGGGCCGTGCGGCGGGTGCGGGTGCGGCGGCATCCTCGGCGATCGACGGGGTTCGGGACGATTCCAAGACGCCGGCTCTCCTCGATTCGCGGTCCCGATCCGGGCCATCCTCGGCCCCTCCTACTTGTAAGGAAACTCCGCGCGGGACGGAAGGGGGCATCGGCCGCAGGGCGACGGGCCGGTGCCGCTCCGACGGATTTCCCAGCGCGGCTTTCCTCGCGTTGGACCGGGGGTTGTGTGACTTGTATGATGGACGGCCCGCGCCTTCGCCCGTCGCGGCCTTCCCCCTCTCGGGAGCACTTCGGTGATCGGCAAGACCCTCAACCAGAGATTCACGCTGGACCTGGAGCTGGGGCGGGGGGGCATGGGGTCCGTCTTCCGGGCGACCGATCAGGTCCTCCAGCGGAGCGTGGCGATCAAGATCCTCAAGGATCGCGCCGGCGAGGAGATCTCCCGCAAGATCCGCCTGGAAGCCCAGATCCTGGCCCGGTTGCTCCACGAGAACATCGTCCGCCTGTATGACTTCGGCGAGGCCGAGGGGACATACTTCTTCGTGATGGAGGAGGTCGACGGGTCGAGCTTCTCGCGGAGGGCCAGGCACCTCGACCTGGCCGGCCGGCTGGCCGTGCTCGCCCAGGTGGCCGACGCCCTGGACTATGCCCACCACCAGGGGGTGATCCACCGCGACGTCAAGCCCGCCAACGTCCTGCTGACGGCGACCGACGTCGCCAAGTTGTCGGACTTCGGCCTGTCGCTGACCACCGACGCCGAGCAGAAGACCGGGGTCATCAAGGGGACGCCCCAGTACATGAGCCCGGAGCAGGCCCGGGGCGGCCGGCTCGACTTCCGCACCGACCTCTACTCGCTGGGCATCATGGCCTACGAGTGCGCGACCGGGTCCACCCCGTTCCAGGGCGCGTCGATGGCGGTGATCGCAAACCAGGTACACCAGGCCCCCGAGCCCCCCCGGTCGCGGAACCCGGCGATCTCCCCGGCGCTGGAGGCCCTGATCCTCCGCCTGATCGCCAAGGACCCCGCCGCCCGCCCCGCCACCGGCGCCGAGGCGGCCCGGCTGATCCGCGAACTCCTCCGGTCCGACGCCACCCTGGGCGGCGACGCGACGATCGCGGGCCCTTCGGAGGCCCTGACCGCCCGGATCTCGGTCGCCGGCACGGTCGCGGCCTCCCAGGATCGGGGCGACTTCCTCGACCCGACCGCCGTCGGCCTGGAACTGGCCCCCACGATCGCGGCCAGCGTGGCCGCGCCCGCTTCGCCGGCCCCGGCCGACGATCCCCCCTCGGTGGCGCGGGGGATGCTGGCCGACGTCGTGGCCGACCCGGTGGCCCTGACCCCCGACGAGCGCTACCTCCAGGGGCATTACCTCGCCTATTTCCTGGGCGGGTCCCGGCGGCGGGGGTTCCTCCGCCGTCGCCCGCTCGACCCGCTCAACGCCGACCGGGCCCGCCTGATCCTGGCGATGGCCTGGCTGATGACCGCCGGCCCGACCGACGAGACGGTGGCCCGCGCCGCGATCCTGCTGGAGTCGGACCACGACGTCCGGCCGTCGCTGAGCCCGGTCGTCGTGACCAAGTATCTCAATGCCCGCGACACCCCCGCCAAGCGGAAGCTGTTCCGCACCACCCGCCGGAAGCTGCAGGAGGCCAGCCCCGAGGCCGCCGGCCGGATGACCGACGAGCGGGGCATGCTCAACCCCGGGCTGATCCCCCAGACCCTCGACGACCTCCGCAAGGTGGCCCCGGCCCGGACCGAGGTCGATGACCGGCTGGTCGGCCGGTGGAACCGGGTCGCCGAGGTCTGGCGGGCCCGCCCCGACTTCCGCCGCGCCGTGCTCGGCTACGCGACCCAGTCCGCCTGGCGCGACCCGGCCAGCGCCGACCTCTGGCCCGAGGTCGTCTATCCCCTGATCGAGCGGGCCCGCTGGCAGAGGAAGCTCCGATCCCGGCCCGAGGTGGCCTGGGACCAGCTCCGCGACATCCTCCACCTGCCCGACACCGGGGTCCGGTTCGACCGGGCGATCCGCCGGGTGGTCCCCGCCCAGGTGGTCGAGCAGCTCGACCTGTCGCTGGGCAGCTTCGAAGAGGAGCCCCAGCTCGACGCCGACATCGTCGCCGTCGCCCCGGCCGGGGACGTGCCGGACGGGCGGTCGGGCTCCGTCAGCCTCCACGAGCTGGCCGCCGACGTCGGGCCCGAGAAGGGCGTGGTCCGCCTGGCCGACCCCGACCCGATCCGCCTGACGATGGGCCAGCTCCGCGAGCTGTGGCAGGAGGCCGCCGCCGCCATGAAGACGCCCGGCGCCCGGGTCGGGCACCGGAAGACCGCGATCGGCCCGTACCACCTGGCCGTGATCCCCTCGATCCGCGGCCGGTCCGCCGGCGAGGTCGCCATCCAGGGCATGGGCCACAAGCAGATCGAGATGCTCACCCCCTCGATCCGCCTGGGCTCCGACTCCAGCAAGCCGATCATCGCCGCCTGGGTCTACCGGGACCAGAGCCTGGTGGTGACCTACCTGGACCAGCGGAACGTCCCGCGCTACATTTCCTGGCACGCCCCCACCAACCACCAGACCAACTACGACGACCCCGGCCAGCTCAACAGCGACCTGCTGGTGATCGGCCTGGAGGCGCCCGATCAGCTCGATCGGGCGCTGTCCAAGCGATTCCGGCCCCGCAACAAGGTCTGAAGCCCGCCCTCAGCGGGCGACCTTCGCGTTGTAGCTGGTCATGAGGTTTTTGTAGGCGGGCAGGTGCTCGGCCAGGAGCGAGCCCAGCCCCTCCATGTCCCGCCTCCAGTCGCGCTGGAGTTCGCAGGCGACGGCGAACCAGTTGGTCATGACGGCCCCCGCCTGCGTCATCCGCATCAGGGCGGCGTCCCGGACCGACTTGTTGAACGTCCCGGAGGCGTCCACGACGACGAACACCTGATATCCTTCGCTCAGAGCCGACAGGGTCGGGAACGACACGCAGACGTCGGTCACCACCCCGGCGATGATCAGCTGCTTCCGCCCGGTCGCCTTGATGGCCGCGACGAAATCCTCGTTATCCCAGGCGTTGATCTGGCCGGGGCGGGGGATGAACGGGGCGTCGGGGAACCTTTCCTTCAACTCCGGCATCAGCAGCCCGTTGGGGCCGTTCTCGAAGCTGGTGGTGAGGATCGTCGGCAGTTTGAACAGCTTGGCGATGTCGGCCAGGGCGAGGACGTTGTTGCGGAACTCGTCGGGCGTGTAGTCCTGGACCAGCGAGAGCAGGCCCGCCTGATGGTCCACCAGCAGGACCACGGCATCGTCGATCGACAGGCGATCCGGCGTATTCTGACCGTTCACGGCGTGGATCTCGCGGGGTCTGAAGTTTCGGCGGCCGCCCGGCCGCGCCTCCTCAGTTCTAGGCGTCGGGCCCGGCCAACTCAAGTGAGAGCCGATCGGTGCCCTGGTGGGCATCGGGATACCTTCGCGGGGATCCCGATCAGGGCCGCGCCCGGTTCGCCAGGGCGGCGACCTCGTCGGCCGAGAGCGCCCGGTCGTAGAGCCGCAGGTCGCTCAGGCGCCCCCGGAAATGGTCGTGGCCCCCGATGCCGACCCGCAGCGGGGCCCGGTTGGCGAGGTCCAGCGGCGCCGTGTTGGCGGTCGAGGATGACGAAGCCACGCGCCGGCCGTCGACGAAGATCGAGAGCCGTGCCCCTTCGCGGATGGCCGCCAGGTGCCTCCAACCCGGCTCCAGGGTCCGGTCGTAGGTCGCGCTCTGGCCGACCTCCAGGGCATGGACCCGCCCCGAGGGGAGCGTCCCGCAGAAGAGCCTTCCGTCGAAGACCGCCATCGACCAGGCGCGGCGGTAGCGGACGTCGGGGGTCGGGTCCAGCCGCCCGGTTCGCGTCCAGGAAGTTCCCCCGTCGAACCGATGGACCTCCGCCAGCGGGAGCGTCCCGGCGTAGAGCTTGCCGTTGTGGACGGCCATCCCCATCGCCTCCGTCTCCTCCCCCAGCCGGCCGGCCGACACCCAGCGCTCCCCCCGGTCGAACCGGAACACCCGGCCGTTCGGCCAGGTGCCGACGAATAGCTCGCCGCCGTGGGCCTCGAACGAATACGTCTGCCCGGACTCCTCCAGCGGGGGGAACGTCTCCCAGACCTTTCCGTCGAACCGCGCGACCGAGCAGGTGTCGTAGGAGCCGGCATAGAGATGCCCGTTGAAGACGCCGAGCGGGACGACGCGCCGGCCGTCGTCGGGCAGGGGGCAGGGGTCCCAGGCGTCGCCGCCGCGATGGCGGAACAGGCCCGCCGGCTTGTAGAGCGAGGAGGCGTACAGGCCCCCCCGGAACGCGACCATCCCGCCCACGGCCTCCACGCCGGGCAGCTGGCCGCAGTCGGCCCACCGGCCGTCGCCTTCGAGGCGGAAGACCTTGCCGCCGGGGTTCGCGTTGGTCGATTCCGGCAGGGCCGAGCCCGCGAGGCGATACCGGCCCGTGCCGGCGTGGAGCTTCCCGCCGAACGAGGCGAGCGAGGTCACGGCGTTGGAGCGATCCGGGGCGCCGCAGTCCACCCACCGCCGTTCGCCGTCGTATCGGTAGACGTGCCCGGCCGCCCCGGGGCCGGCCTCGCAGGTGCCCGCGTAGAGGGTCCCGTCATGCACCGCCAGCGCCATCACGAAGGTGGCGTCGCCGGGCCGCCCCCGGTCGGTCCAGGCGGGCTCCGTGCCCGAATCAACGCCGAAGTGGATGTTGCGGTCGTTCGCCTGGCTGCTCGTCACCCCCGTCCCGCTCTTGATCGACCAGTTCAGGCCGCGGCGGGTCGCGGGGTCGAATTTGCTCAGGAGGTCGCCCGGGGAGTCGTCGGGGTCCTGCTCGGTCCAGGCCCAGACGGCGAGGCTGAAATCCCCGCGGCCGAGTTCGAGCGACGGGTGCGGCGGGATCTCGACGAACGAGGACGTCCCATCGAACCGGGCCGCCGTGCCGGGCCCGCCGTCCGGGCCGGGCGCCGTCAGGTCGACCGCGACGGCCCGGCCGTGGTGGCCCCGCCCCGACGCATCGTTCGCGTCGCCGGCGAACTTCCAGTGGCCGATCGGCCCGGGGGCCTCGGCGCGGGCGGGCGCGCCGGAAAGGGCCGGTGCCAGCAGGGCGGGCGATCCGACGAGGAAGATGATCCGCCCGATCGTCGCGAGTGTCATGGGTCGGCCCGGGGGGTGATTCAGACGCTCGCCGTGGTGTACAGGGGGGTCATGACCTGGCCCGAGGTCAGCCGGATCGGCCGGCCCAGGCGGTCGCGGATCTCGGTGGCCGGATCGACGCCGAGGGCGTGGTAGACGGTCGCGGCCAGGTCGGGCGGTCCGAAGGTGCCGGAGTTGGGATAGGCGCCGATCTTGTCGGACCGGCCGATCACCTGGCCGCCCACCACGCCGCCGCC
Source organism: Tundrisphaera macrotermitis (assembly GCF_051175315.1). NCBI lineage: Bacteria > Pseudomonadati > Planctomycetota > Planctomycetia > Isosphaerales > Isosphaeraceae > Tundrisphaera > Tundrisphaera macrotermitis. The sequence continues at coordinate 6,824,582 of NZ_CP195100.1, read as the reverse complement.
GGCGAACACGGCCGGGAAGACCTTGGGCCAGTGGTCGCGGCCCGGGACGTCGCCCGGCTTGAGCGGGTGGATGCTGGGCGTCCGGCCGAACTCGCCGAGCATGACCACCAGGGTCTCGTCCAGCAGGCCCCGGCTTTCCAGGTCGTCCAAAAGCGCCGTGACGGCACGGTCCAGGGGCGGGAGGAGGTCGTTCTTGAGCCGGGGGAAGTTGCCGACGTGGGTATCCCAGGTCTGGACGATCCCCATGGTCGCCTGGACCACCGGCACGCCCGCCTCGACCAGCCGGCGGGCGATCAGGAGCGACCGGCCGAACAGGTGCTTGCCGTAGCGCTCGATGACCTTGGGGTCCTCGCCGTCGGGGTCCATCGCCTTGCCCACCGCCCCGTTGCCGAGCATCGCCAGGGCGGCGTCCTGCTGCTCCAGGAATCCGTTGACCGGCCCCTGCAGGGCGGTCTGGCTCAGGAGGTGCCGGCGGCGGTGGAGCCGGTCGGCGTCCAGGCCCTCGGGCAGCGACAGGCTGTCGTCCTTCTTCTCGGGCTTGGCCGGGTCGAGCCGGAGTTGCCAGGGGTCGTGGCGGGGCCCGAGGAACCCCGCGTCTTGCCCCGGCCAGGTCAGCGGCCCCTCGACCAGCCGGAGGGGCAGGGCCACCCCGTTGGGGATCCCGTCGTCGCGGCGGCGGAGGCTGTCCACGACCGCCGCATAGCAGGGGAAGTCGTCGCGGGTGGCGACGCGGTCCAGGTCGCTGGCCCCCCGGGGCACCGACGGGTGGCCGGTCAGGACGTGGTGGACGGCGACGAGGTGGTTCCCCTCCGGGTGCGACATCGACCGCACGATGGCCATCTTGTCGAGCCGCTCCGCCATCATCGGCAGGTGCTCGCAGATCTGGACCCCGGGGATCTTGGTCGCGATCGGCTTGAACTCGCCCCGGATCGTGTCTGGGGCCTCCGGCTTCATGTCGAACGAGTCGTGCTGGCCGAGCCCGCCGCTCAGGAGGATCACGATCACCGACTTCGCCCGTCCCGTCGCGGCGGTCCCCGCCACCCCCCGGCCCGCCAGCAGCCCCGGCAGGCCCATCCCCAGCAGCCCGGAATAGCCGACCTGGAGGAACTGCCGACGGGAGACACCCGCTCGCCCGGCCCGATTCGACTCGCGTCCGCGTCCGACCATGACTGGCAATCTCCGGGGGTTCGATGGGCCGCCGACGGGCCGCGACCGTGGACCGGCCCATCACTATAGAGTTTACCGGCTCGACCGGTCTTGATGTTGAACATTTTCGGCGAAACCGGCGCGTTGACGACACTCCGAGTCGCAAGTACCATGATCCCCATTGAGACTGGATCTCGATCTCACGAACGAGGCCATCTCCATTCGGATCCGACCCCGCCCCGGCCAGTAACCGCCGGCCTTCGACTCCAGGAATCCCACCCCGATGCCCTCGCCCCGGAATCGCCGCGCCTTCACCCTGATCGAGCTGCTGGTGGTGATCGCGATCATCGCGGTCCTGATCGCCCTCTTGCTGCCGGCCGTGCAGGCGGCCCGCGAGGCCGCCCGGCGGTCGCAGTGCGTCAACAACCTCAAGCAAATCAGCTTGGCGCTCCACAACTACAATGACTCCAACAACAGCCTGCCGATGGCCTCGGTCACGGGGGCGGCGGGCGTGTACGTCTCGATCCTCCCGTTCCTCGAACAGACCGCCGTGGCGAATGCTTATAATTTCTCGCTGACGTGGAACCACGCCAGCCTGGGCAACACGACGGTCGCCAAGCTCCGCGTGGCCGCTTATTCGTGCCCGTCCAACCCTGACGCCGGCATGGTGACCCCGGTCGGCGCCACCCCGCAGGTCTCCAACAACGCGACCGGGGACTATTCGTCGCTCCGCAACGCGACCCAGTACGCCGACCACCAGTCGATCTTCGAGCAGAAGAGGAACGCCCAGTTCAGCGACATCACCGACGGCCTGTCCAATACGGTGCTGCAGTACGAGTCGGCCGGGCGGGCCAACTGGTGGACCTACCGGACCCGGAATCCGGGCGGGTCGGTCTATTCCACCAGCTATACCTGGGGGAACATCGAGACCTGGACCAGCAGCGGCAACGCTGGCTGGTTCTTCCCGGTCGCGCTGGGGATGAAGGCCAACGCCGCCCCGGACATCACCTGGTCGGTCGGCTCGGCGATCATCAACATCTCCAACTGGTATGGGGCGCCCTACTCGTTCCACCCCGGCGGGGTGAACATGGCCATGGCCGACGGGTCGGTCCGGTTCGTCCGCGCGGAGACGCCCTACGAGATCATCAGCGCCATCAGCTCCCGCAACGGCGGCGAGATCGTGGGGGAGTTCTGAGCCAACGTTCCGGCCCGGGGACCAACCATGACACGCACGACACTCCGCCGATTCCTGGCCGTTGCCGCCCTGGGCGCGACGGCCGCCTGCTTCGCCCCCGGTTGCGGGGGCGACTGGAAGGCCGCCACCGTGCCCGCCACCGGGCGGGTCACCGTCAACGGCAAGCCGGCTTCCGGGCTGCTCGTCCAGCTGCACCCGATTGGAACGCAGGTCGACGCCCGCAATTCAAGGCCATGGGGCAAGGTCCAGGACGACGGGACCTTCTCCCTGTCGGCCTACGAGGACCGGGAGGGCGTCCCGCCCGGGGATTATGCCGTCACGCTGATCTGGCCCGTCGACTCCTCGGTGATGGGTTCCCCCGACCGCCTGGGCCGTCGCTACGACAAGGCCGACCGGTCCAAGTGGAAGGTCTCGATCAAACCGGGGGAGGATAATGCTCTCCCGCCGATCGACCTGACCGACGTGGCCGTGCAGGAGAAGCCGAAGATCTCGGCCTTCGACAAGCAGGTCCTGATGCCCTGAGCCGCTCGCCCGGCGTTCGGTGCCAAGGCCCCGCGGATCATCGCCGACGCCCGCCGGATCCGAGGGGATCGGCCGCTGAGCATGGGCTCGGGGCCGGTCCCTCGTTGCATTGGCACCCCGTCAGGTCGCCCGCGTCGGGACGCCGGCCCGGGTCACGTCAGGATCGTGGCCCCGTCGAGCACGGGCTCGGGGTGCTCCGGCTTGACGATGTCGACGTAGCGGCCGGCCGGCAGGCGGGTCAGGGCCAGGCAATAGATCAGGCCGCCGGCCAGCAGGCCCACGCTGATGGCCTGCGAGATCGTGAGCCCGGCGAAGTAGGCCCCCTCGTCGTCGCGGAGCCGCTCGATCAGGAATCGGGTGATCGGGTAGGTCACCATCAGGAGCCCCATCACCGCGCCGTCGCGGCGGCGGAGCGGGTAGAAGGCGGTCAGCAACGCGAACAGGATCAGCCCGTCCAGGGTCGAATAGAGCTGGGTCGGGTGGAGCGGCAGCGAGTACGCCGAGCCGGGGGGGATCAGGTTGCGGGCCACCTCGGCCTCCCACGGCGGGGAGAGCCGGGGGAACCGCACCGCCCAGGGCAGGTCGCAGGTGTCGCCGTAGCAGCAGCCGTTGAGGAAGCAGCCGAACCGGCCGATGGCCACGCCGAAGGCCAAAGACGGCGCGATCACGTCGAGCATCGGACGGAGCGGGAACGGCCGAAGCGCCCGGTACAGGAAGAACGTCGCCGTCCCGCCCATGATGCTCCCGTACAGGACGATCCCGCCTTCCCAGATCTTGAAGATGTCCCAGAAGCCGTGGAGCCCCTTCGTCCCCCAGTACTGGAAGACGTAGAACCCCCGGGCGCCGACCAAACCGCCGACGAAGACCCACAACGCCAGGTCGTAGATCACCTCCGGGTCCAGCCCTTCGCGGCGGGCGCGGCGGGCGGCCAGGTGCATCGACCCCAGGAAGGCGAAGAACAGCATCAGGCCATAGCCGAAGATCTTCAGGCCCAGGCCGGGGATTTCGAACAAGATTTGCCGCATGCGTCGTGGGCCTTTCCGATCCCGTTCACCCGGGCAGGGTCGCGTTGTCGATCAATCGGGCGGGCCCGACCCTGGCGGCGAGCAGGGCCACCGCGGGGGGATGGCCGGGGCCGACCTCGCGGGCCGGCTCCAGCGTCTCGGCGTCGGCGACCTCGGCGTAATCCAGACGCGCCCGGGGCTCCGATCCTACCGTCTCGCGGAGGATCTGTCGAACCCGCTCGGCATCCCGTTCCCCGCCCCGGACCGCCTCGGCCGCCCGGCCCAGCGCCCGGGACAGGACCGTGGCGGCCTGCCGGTCGTCGGCGTCCAGGTAGCGGTTGCGGCTGCTCATCGCCAGGCCGTCGGGCTCGCGGTGGGTGGCCACCGGCACGATCTCCACCGGCACGTCGAGGTCGCGGACCATCCGCCGGATCACTAGTAATTGCTGGTAATCCTTGAGGCCGAAGTACGCCCGGTCCGGCACCACGATCCCGAACAGCTTCAGGACGACCGTCGCCACCCCCCGGAAGTGACCCGGCCGGCTCGCCCCCTCCAGCCGATCCGAGACCCCCGGCACCTCGACGAACGTGGCGAGCGCCCCGTCGGGGTACATCTCCTCGACGCCCGGCGCGAAGATCAGGTTGGCCCCGGCCTTCCCGCACAGGGCGCGGTCCTCGTCCAAGGTCCGGGGATAGCGGCGGAAGTCCTCGTTCGGCCCGAACTGGGTCGGGTTGACGAAGATCGACGCGACCACGAAGTCGCTCCCCTCGCGGCAGGTCTCGATCAGCCGCCCATGCCCGGCGTGCAGCGCCCCCATGGTCGGGACGAACCCGATCGACCGCCCCCCGCGCCGGGCCTCCGCGACCCGCGCGCGGACCTCGGCGATCGTCCCGCACACCTCCGGCAACGAATCCGCCATCACCAATCGCTCTCTTCCCGGGCAGGTGACCCCCGAGGCCGCGACTCGTCGGCTGGGGAAAGGACCATGGTACCATCTCCAGCCCTTGAGGATGAAGGCGGGCCGCCCAGGGTCGCCACCGCGGTCGATCAGTTCAAGGCGCGGTCCGCGACCGAGACAAACTGCGCCGGCCGATCAGGGTGTCGAGGCTGTCGCCAGACGTCCCGAAACGCGATCGAGCCGGGGCTTGACGACTGATAATTTCGCTAGTGATCAAGTGTAGTGGCAATCAATGGTTGTCTGGCAGTGCATCGTCTGGGTTCACGGATGAATCCAAGCGGCCAAGTTCCGCAGTCAACGGTGACTGTTCGTGCTCTCCAGCCGAATCCATTGTTGACGTCGCCGGCCTGCTTTCTTGCGAACTCTTTGATGATCGATCTTCTAATTCTATTATATCTAAAAACTGTTTTAGAACCAATTCGGTGGAATGATCGAAGCAGCTGATTCTCTTGCACAAAGTCAGAATCGGATATGCCAGAAGAAGGGCAATAATCCACCAGAAAACGATTCCTGTGAGCAAAAAGTATCGATCCGGATCATCCCAGATAATCCGGATAAGCCATTGGTCGCTGCATCTCAAGGGCGATGGTCTAAATAGCGACCATATGTCCAAAGCTAGCAAAAGTGTCAGGGCTATTATTGGCAGGTAGTATAATGCGGACATTACTGGGCGTAGAGGCTTTATGCTCGTTTCGCCCGGCACTTCATTGATGCTGGTGAAAGGTGAATCGGAGTGCTTAACGTTGGTAAATATGGCGTAAGAATTCACTCCGTAGAAAATTCTCCACTTTAGATCGGTTGGGATTTGTGTGCCTTTGTAGTCGTGAAGTAAAAAACCAATTATGTAATGTTCGCGTCTCATTGATAGGTAGAACCAAATCAATGAGACAGCCAGTGCGGCTGCCCCAATGGTTGGCATGTCATCCACGCCAACTCGAATGCCGAGTAATGAAACGTTAACCATGCGGCTGCTCGTCCATTCTCTGAGCATCTGCCTCTGTAGTTCTTGGGTGCCAAGCCTGTTGTTCGGCCGTTCGGGTGCATCTGTTTGGATGAGGTCCCGCATTGCGAATGCTATATCCCTGTAAAATGACAGGTAGGCGTTCCAGCCGCTTGTGATCATTGCGAACGAAATGACTGTCGTCGTGAAAAAAGCAAGCCTTGATCTCTCCTGCGCGGCACGAGATGCTTCAAGCCTTAAGTCTAATGTTTTGTCATCCATGGGTAATTCTCTTGTAGGCCTTGAAAAATATCTGGCCAGAGTTTCGCCCTATCCTCTGGTTGGATTACATCAGAATGACCCGAATCGGATCGGTCAATAAAAATCCTATTTTTTATGTAAAATGTGCAGAAGTCCCTCTGTGTTCTAGTGGTTGGTCAATGGGAAGAATTGTGTTCTCGTTGCGATCGGATGGTATGGGTCCGTCCTCGACCGTTTGGTGAGCTGGGTACCCTGGGCGGCCGATGGGCTGAGTGCCTTGGAGAGAACATCGGATCGTTACATTGGGCGAAGAAGTAGAACTGGCTGTTGGTTCGATCCGGTTAATCAATTTTGTGATTTCTGTTCATTGTGATCATTTGTGTGGTAGGGTGCTAGTGGGTCCGACCCATTCCTCTAGACCATTCGGACCCGTCAGCATCGGATCGGCCTCGGGCCAAATCGGGTAGCCGGCGGGCGATCACCAGGTTCGAGGGCGCGACGGTGGACGGCCCGGGACGGCAGCGGAAGATCATCCACGTCGACATGGACGCGTTCTACGCGTCGGTCGAGCAGCGCGACGATCCCGGGTTGCGCGGCAAGCCGGTCGCGGTCGGTGGTTCGCGCGAGCGGGGCGTCGTCGCGGCGGCCAGCTATGAGGCGCGACGGTTCGGCGTCCGGTCGGCGATGCCGTCGGTCACGGCCAAGCGGCGGTGCCCGGATCTGATCTTCGTGAAGCCCCGGTTCGAGGTCTATCGGGCCGTGTCGCTCCAGATCCGGGCGATCTTCGCCGAATATACCCCGCTGATCGAGCCGCTCTCGCTCGACGAGGCGTATCTGGACGTAACCGAGAACCGGAAGGCCATCGATTCGGCGACCGCGATCGCCGAGGAGATCCGCGCCAGGATCCGCAAAGAGACGGGGCTGACCGCGTCGGCGGGCGTCTCGTATAACAAGTTCCTGGCGAAGATGGCGTCCGATGAGCGTAAGCCGGATGGCCTATTCGTCATCACCCCGAAGCAGGGCCCGGGGTTCGTGGAGCGCCTGCCGATAGGCAAGTTCCACGGGATCGGCCCCGCGACCCAGGCCAGGATGGAGGCGCTCGGCATCCGCGACGGCGCCGACCTGAGGGATCGGGCGTTGTCGTTCCTCCAGGAGCATTTCGGCAAGTCGGGTTCCTACTACTTCGGTCTGGCCCGGGGCATCGACGAGCGTCGGGTCTCCGCCGACCGCGTCCGCAAGTCGATCGGCGCCGAGACGACGTTCCACGCCGACCTGTTCACGGCCGAGCAGGCCCACGCCGCCCTCGGGCCGCTGATCGACAAGGTGTGGTCGTACTGCGAGGGCTCGACGATCCGGGGGCGGACGGCGACGCTCAAGGCCAAGTACTCGGATTTCCAGCAGATCACCCGCAGCCGGACCGGCGACGCCCCGGTGGCGTCCCGGGCCCAGCTCGAAGCGATCGTGGAGGAACTGCTGGAGCCGCTGTTCCCGGCCCCCCTGGGCGTCAGGCTCCTGGGCGTCACGCTCTCGTCGCTGGAGGTCGACGGGGCCCCCCGCGCCGGCCGGCAGCTCCGCCTGCCGTTCTGACGGCGGTTGATCAGGGCTTCGCCCGGTGCGGGCAGTCGGGATTGTTGAGGCAGTCGTCGGCGATCCGGAGGTCGTCGAGGATCTCCCCGGCGACGATGGTGCGGTCGACGATCCGGGGGACGTCCTCGGGGGTGACGCGGCCGTACCAGATGGCCTGGGGATAGATGACGACGACCGGGCCGTGTTCGCACTGGTCGAGGCAGCCGGCCGAGTTGGCGCGTGTGGTGCGGGCGACCCCGGCGCGCTTCAATTCCTTCTTGAAGGCGTCGCGGAGCGGGCCGGCCCCCATCAGGGAGCAGCTGCCCCGGGGGTGGCCGTCGGCGCGGGCGTTCTCGCAGATGAAGACGTGGTGGCGGAAGGCGGGCATGGGGCGTCGTTCGGGTCGGGGGCGGGGGATCGGGGCCGGCGAGGGCGGACGGTTGGCCTTCGCGTCGCGGTCCTGGTATGGTGGGGCCGTCGCGACGATCGGTCAAGCCGGACGAGGGGCGAGCCGGCCCGGGGCCGCGGCGGAGGCGGCCGTCTTGCGCAGGGGGCGACGTCCCGTGAACCATCCGACGGTGGAGGCCCAGGACTGGTTCCTGAGCCGCTTGCTGGCCTCGACGGCGCAGCCGTTCTCGGCGGTCGACCTGGGCTTCCACTTCGTCCTGGCCAACCCGGCCTTCGAAGCGCTGACCGGGTACGCGGCGGCCGAGCTGGCGACGATGACCATCTCCGAAATCACGCCGGAGCGGTGGCGGAGGTCGGGCGAGATGGCGCTGGAGCAGCTCCGCGCCACCGGCCAGGCGGTCCGGTACGAGAAGGAATACATCCGCCGCGACGGCGCGATCGTCCCGGTGGAGGTGGTCGTCGACCTGGATCGCGACGAGAACGGCGAGCCCCGGGGCTACTTCGCCTTCGTCACCGACATCAGCGAGCGGAAGAAGACGGAGCTGGCCCTGATCGCCTCGGAGGAGCAGTTCCGCCGGCTCTACGACGAGGCCCCGTTCGGCTATCACGAGATCGATCCGGAAGGGACGATCGTGATCATGAACCGGACCGAGTGCGAGATCCTCGGCTATTCCCAGGAGGAGATGATCGGCCGGTCGATCTTCGACTTCGTGGCCGAGGAGTCGCGCGACGCCGCCCGGCAGGCGGTCACCGAGAAGATCCGGGGGGAGCGGCCCCTGGTCCCGCTGGAGCGGACCTACATGACCCGCGACGGCCGCCGCCTGGTGGTCGCCATCGAGGAAAGGTTCCGGCTCGACGCCCAGGGGCGGGTCGTCGGCATCCGCAGCACCCTGCAGGACATCACCGCCCGCAAGCAGACCGAGGCCGCCCTGGTCGCCTCGGAGAAACGGGCCCGCGCCCTGTTCGAGGGGATCGAGGACGTCGTCTTCGTCCACGACCTGGAGGGGAACGTCCTGGACGTCAACCCCGCCGGGTGCCGCCGGATGGGCTATTCCCGGCGCGACTTCCTCAAGCTCAACACCCGCGACCTCGACGACGGCGAGTTCGCCGAGGGGTTCCAGGATCGCCTCCGCCGCCAGGTCGAGCGCCGCCACCTGGCGTTCGAGGGGCGGCACCGCACCGGCGACGGCCGCGTCATCCCGGTGGACGTCAGCACGTCCTTGATCCAGTTCGAGGACCAGGTGGCCATCCTGGCCGTGTGCCGCGACATCACCGAGCGCAAGGCCCTGGAGGAGACCCGGAAGCGGCTGGCCGAGGCCCAGGAGCAGAACGCCCGGGCCATCGAGGCCAAGAACCGCGATCTCCAGCGGTCCGAGGCCCGGTATCGCAAGCTGACCGAGGGGACCCACGACGCCGTGGTCGTGGCCGACCGCGACGGCCTGATCACCCTGTTCAACCCCGCCGCCGAGCGGACCTTCGGCTACGAGGCCGCCGAGATCCTGGGCCATCCGCTGTCCGAGCTGATGCCCGAGGCCCTGGCCGTCCCGCCCGGCGTGGCGTTCGCCGACTACCTGGAGCGGCGCGAGCCCAGGATCATCGGCCGGACGGTCGAATTGAAGGGGGTCCGCAAGGACAGCGAGTCCTTCCCCCTGGAACTGTCGCTGTCCGCCGTGGACCTCGACGGCGAGCCCCAGTTCATCGGGTCGATCCGCGACCAGGCCGAGCGGCAGAGGATGCGGGCCATGCTGGTCCAGTCGGACAAGCTGGCCTCGATCGGCCTGCTGTCGGCCGGCGTGGCCCACGAGATCAACAACCCCCTGGCCTACGTCGCCAACAACCTCGCCGTCCTGGAGCGCGACTTCCAGGGCGTCCTGGCGATCATGGACGCCTACGGCGAGGCGGGCCGGAAGCTCGCCGCGGCCGACCCCGACGCCCTCCGGGAGGTCGACGAGCTGAGCGACGACCTGGACTGGCCCTACGTCCGGTCCAACCTGCCCCGGATGCTGACCCGGACCCGCGAGGGGGTCCAGCGGGTGGCCAACATCGTCCAGAACCTCCGGGGCCTGGCCCGGACCTCCCCGCCCAAGATGGAGCCCTGCTTCGTCCACGAGCTGGTCGCCTCGGCGCTGGAGATGGTCCAGGGGCGGATCCGCCGGGGCGGCATCGAGGTCGTCCACCGCAACGAATCGTCCCGCAAGGTGTCGTGCGTCTCCACCCAGATCAGCCAGGTGGCGCTCAACTTGCTGGTCAATGCCGTGCAGGCGATCGAGGGGTCGGGCAAGCCCGACCCGGGACGGATCGAGATCACGACCCGGGACGAGGGGCCGTTCTACCTCCTGGAGGTGGCCGACAACGGCTGCGGGATCGATCCCGAGTGCATCCCCCGGCTGTTCGACCCGTTCTTCACCACCAAGCCGGTGGGGGAGGGGACCGGCCTGGGGCTGTCGATCAGCCACGGGATCGTGACCGGCCACGGCGGGCGGATCGACGTCGACGGCTCGCCGGGCGTCGGCACCCGGTTCCGCGTCTACCTGCCGTGCCCCCCCGGATGATGACCGCCCGGCCCCGTCCCCCAAAACCCTATCCGCACCGAGGAGGCCCGATGCGCCCCCCCGCGAAGTACACGCTGCTGATCGTCGACGACGAGCCCGACGTCTGCGACTCGGTCCACGACCTGCTCCGGCGCGAGTTTCGCGTGCTCAAGGCGCACAGCGGGGCGGAGGGCTACCGGCTGATGCAGGAGGAGGAAGTCCACATCATCATGACCGACCAGCGGATGCCGCAGGTCTCCGGCGTCGAGCTGCTGACCAAGGTGAAGGCCCGCAACCCGCAGGCGGTCCGGATGCTGTTCACCGGCTACGCCGACCTGGAATCGATCGTCGCGGCCATCAACCAGGGGCACGTCTACCAGTTCCTCAAGAAGCCGTGGCAGCCGGAGGAGCTGATCGACGCCGTGCGCCAGGCGGCCATCGAGTACGAACGCCTGATCGCCGACGCCGAGATCAGCGACCGCCTCCGGGGCGAGATCGACGGCCTCCAGCGGCGGGTCGAGGTCCTGGAGGCGGAGGTCAAGCGCCTGGGCGGGACGCCCCCGGTGTCGCCGTGAGCGGCCGGCGGGGGCGATGCGGTGCGGGGGGGGTGGGGGGAAGTTGATGCAAGGTCGGCGAAATACGCTGTTGATCGTGGACGACGAGCCCGACGTCCTGGAAAGCCTCCGGCACCTGTTCCATCGCGCCTATCGCGTCCTGACCGCCGAGGGGGGGGCCGCCGGCCTGGAGATCCTCGCCCGCGAGGAGGTCCACGTCATCCTCTCGGACCAGAGGATGCCCGGCATGACCGGCGACGTCTTCCTCGCCCGGGCGCGGCACCTCCGCCCCGACGTCGTGCGGATGCTGTTCACCGGCTATGCCGACCTCCAGGCGGTCATCAACGCCGTCAACGAGGGGCGGATCTTCCGCTACATCCTCAAGCCCTGGGACCCCGCCGAGCTGGAGTCCCTGGTCCGCCAGGCCGCCGACCAGTACGAACTCCTGGCCGAGCGGAACCGGCTTCTGGCGGAACTCCAGGAGGCCAACGCCCGCCTCCTCCGCGCCAACGAGGAGTTGGCCGAGGCCAACGAGCTGAAGGGGGCGTTCATCGAGGTCGCCAGCCACGAGTTCAACACCCCGATCACGCTGGTCCTGGGCCTCAGCGAGCTGCTCCGCCTGCTCAACCCCAGGCGCGACCCCCGCGAGCGCGAGCTGGTCGAGAAGATCGCCGGGGGCGCCCGCCACCTCGCCCGCCTGGTCACCAACACCCTGACCATGATGCGCGCCGAGGACTTCCGCCAGACCCTCCACCGCGAGCCGACCGACCTGGCCGAGCTGCTCCGCGAGGCGGCCGGGCGGGTCGGGCCGTTCGTCCGGCTCCGCGAGCAGCGGTTCCGGATCGAGCTGGACGACGACCTCGGGTCGTTCGACATCGACGCCGCGAAGATCGTGGACGCCGTGACCAACCTGCTGACCAACGCCATCAAGTTCACCCCCGACGGCGGCGAGCTGACGCTCCGGGCCCGGGCGGTCGGGGCCGACGCGGCCGAGATCGTGGTCGAGGATCGGGGCATCGGGCTGGAGCCCCGGGCGCTGCGCCAGCTCTTCCAGCCCTTCTTCACCGAGTTCGACCCGAGCCGCCACTCCTCGGGCGATTTCGGTTTCCAGAAGCGCGGGCTCGGCCTGGGGTTGAGCATCGTCCGCCTGTTCGTCGAGCTGCACGGGGGCCGGGTCGAGGCGGAGAGCGAGCCCGACGTCGGGACCCGGATCACCGTCCGGCTCCCCCGCCATCGGTTCCCATCCGGCGGAGATGGCGTAGAATGTCCCTTGCCGGATGCGTCGGCGGGCCCGGAGGAGGGGGGGCCGTCATGATGGGCCATGCCCCGCCCGTCCCGGCCCACGTCGCCGACATTTTGAGGATGACCCGATGCCTTCAGCCTTGATCGTCGAGGACGAGCCCGAGGCCAACGAACTCCTCGCCATGCTGGTCCAGCTCCGGGGCTATCGGACCGACTCGGCGTTCACCGGCGGGGAGGCGCTGGAGATCGCCCGGCGGCGCCGCCCCGACGTCGTGTTCCTGGACCTCATGCTCCCGGATATCAACGGCTACGAGGTCTGCCGGGCCCTCCGGGCCGAGCGGACCACCGGCGCCATCCCGGTGGTCATGGTCACGGCCCGCCTGGCCGACCAGAACCGGGTCCAGGGCTTCCGCGTCGGCGCCGCCGAATACGTCCCCAAGCCCTACACACCCGACCAGATCTTCGAGGCCCTGGCCCGGGCCGGCGACTGGCGGCGCGGGCTCGTCGAGGGGGCCGCCGAGGGGACGATCGCCCTGGACGCCTCCGCCGAGGTCGACCTCCTGCTCGGCCTGTCCCGGCTCCGGGGCCTGGTCCTGGCCCGGACGTCGCTGCCCGAGGGGATCGCCCTGGAACTGGACCGGCTGCTCATCGACGTCGCGGCCCGCGCCGTCGACTGGGGCCGCCAGCACGGGGCCGCCCGGGTGGCGTCGCTCGACTATCGGTGCGATGATCGGGGCGTGGAGGTCACGATCCGCGACGAATCGGGCTGGTTCGCCGACGATCCTCCCGGCGATGCCGACGGCCTCGGCGGGCTCCTGGCACGCGGCGGGGCGATCCGGGTTTCGCCCGACGCCGAGCGCGCCCGGGTCGTCCTCTCGGCCGCCGACGACCGGCCCTGATCCGAGCCCACCCCCCACACCGCTTGCGCGACGACCGACACGAGGTGGACCGTGCCCGCGACCGAGGGACCCCCGACCACGGCCGACCGCTCCTTGCTCCTCTGCCTGCGGGCCTGGGGAGACGGGGCGGGGGATGCCCGGCTCCGGTCGCGGATCGCCCCCGCCTGGGCGGATCGCCTGCCGGCCGGGGACGAGGCCGGGACGCCCGAGATGGCCCGGCTGATGCTCTTGCGCGACCACGCGGCCTCGGCCCGGCCCGACCCGACGCGGGTCCATCCCTCCTGGTACGCGCGGGCCCTGACCCCCGAGTCCCGGGCCGTGCGGGGAACCGTGGTGGCCCACGCCCCGGCGGCGATCCGCGAGGCCCTGGGCCGCGACGAGACCGACCCGGTCGCCGAGTTCCCGGCCGACCCGGACGCCCTGGGCTGGGCCCTGGCCCTGTGGTCCGAGCGGCTGGTGGGGGACGCCCCGCCCCGGCCCGACGACCCGATGGTCGTGGTGGCTCTGACGCAGCTCGGCCCCCGGGCCCGGGCCCGGCTGGCCAAGGTGGCCGGCCAGGCCAAGCATGCGTTCGCGATGCGCGGCCACGGGCCCGACGCCACCGACGAGGCGGCGGCGCGGATGACGCCGATCGACCGGGTCCGGCTCGCCTACTTCCGCCGCCTGATCGGCGTGGCCGACCCCCGGCTCGTCCCCCTCGCCCGCACCGATCTGGCCGGGGCCTGCGGCGATCCCCGGCGGGCCCACGCCCGGCTCGGACTGGTCACCCTCGGCCGCCTGCTGGCCGGCGTGGAGCCCCACCGGGCCCGGTGGGCGTTGCAGCACCTCCCCTATTCCCTGGCGAGGCTGGCCCGGCCCGGCCCGGCGCCGGGGTTCTCCCCCCGGGCGCTGATCGCCTGGGAACGCTGGGTCCTGGAGGCCGCCTGGGCCCGGCTGATCTCCGAGGGGCGGCTGCCCGCCCCGCCCCCTCCCCCGGACGCCGCCGGAGGCTCGGCATGAGCACCGACCTGATCGAGCCGATCCGACGCGCCGAGGAGGCCGGATCGACCGGCTCCCCCGACCCCGGCCCGCTCGGGCCGCTGCCGACGCTGACCCGGCGCCAGGTCGCGCTGGGGCGGAGGCTCGGGCCGGACGGGCCGTCCCCGGGCCCGGGCGGGCTGGTCGGCGGGGTGTCGGAGATCCTGGGCGAGGCCCTCCTCCTGGACCGCTTCGAGTTCCTCCCCCGGGGCGCGGGGCTCGGGCGGCCCGCCGTGATCGCCCAGATGAGCTGGCCCCGCCTGGCCACCCGGGTGGCCATCGGCATCGAGCCGACCCTGGCCCACGCGATCGTCGACCGCCTGCTCGGCTTCCGCCGGGGGCCGGCCGAGACCCGGTTGCAGGTGACCCCGGTCGAGTGGGGCATCCTCACGTTCCTGATCGCACGGGGCCTGGACCACCTCGACGCCCGGCCCGGCCCGCTCGGGCCGTGGGACCTGGTGCTCGACCGCGTCGGCCCCGACCCCTTCGACGTGTCGGGGCTGGGACCGATCGTCACCTGGCGGTGGCGGGCCCGCGTCGGCGACCGGGTCGGCTCGATCCGGGCCTGGCTGCCCGAGACCCTCCTGGCGCTCTGGCTGGCCGACGACCCCCCGGCCGGGCACGCCGCCCCGATCCCTTTGGCCCGCTATGCCGACCTGGCCAGCGAGTGGCACGCCGAGGCCGGGTCGGCGACCCTGCCGCGCGGCCTGCACCGGCTCCGCCCCGGCCTCATCCTGCCGATCGACGGGGCCGCGCTCCGGGGGACGCCGGCCAGCCCCGACGGGCCGATCCGCCTGGCCCAGCGCGACGCGTCGGGCCGGTCGATCCTGCCCGTGCGGGCGGCACCGGACACCTCGGCCGCCCGCCTCATCGTCGCCGATCTCCCCCGCCACGAACCGCTGCCCCGAGAGGTCCCGATCATGACCGCCCCCGGCGACCCGAGCCCGGCCGAATCCGCCCCCGCCGACGCCGCCCGCCCCGACATCCCGGTGACGCTCGCCGTGGAACTTGGCCGGGTCAACATCCCGCTCCGCCGGCTCGCCGATCTCAAGCCCGGCGACGTCCTGGAACTCGGTCGCCATGCCCGCGAGCCCGTGGAACTCACCTCCAACGGCCGCCTGGTCGCGCGAGGCGAACTCGTCCAGATCGACGCCGAGCTGGGCGTCCGCGTCCTGTCCGTCTTCCTGTAGCCCGCTCAGGCCGGCTTGACGACGATCGGGTAGACGACCTGGATGAGGCACTGCATCAGCAAGGTTTGCCCGGCGATCAGGGCGACGGTGGCCGCCAGGGTCCTGGGCCCGCCGCCCAGGCGTCCGAACCCGGCGCCCGCCGCGACCAGAAGGGCGGGCATGAAGGGGAGCCAGAGCCGCCCGACCTCGCTGAGGCTCCGGCCGCCCAGGGTGAGGAAGGCCAGCACGCCCAGCGTGATCCAGGCCACCCGGGGGGCCGAGGCGGTCCGCGGCGAGCGGAGGCCGATGGCGACCCACAGCGAGGCCGGGAGCCCGAGGCCGATGGCCAGCTCGATCGGGTTTTCCAGCACCCACGCCCAGTAGGTGCGGGGATGCTCGACGTAGAACCGGGCGTGGTTGGCCTGGTTGTGATACCAGATCGCGAACGGGTTGCCCGAGGTCGCCGCCCACCATCCCAGGGTGACGGCGAGGAAGCCGACGCCGACCGCCGAAATCAAGCCAATCCGGCGCGGCCAGGGCAGGGCGGGCGTCGTCGCGAGCAGCACCCCGACGACGAGGCCGACCGGCAGGAAGGCCAGGGTGAAAAACATCCCCACGCCCAGGATCACCCCCGCCGCCAGGCAGGGCAGCAGGCCCCGCAGGCGGCCGGCGTCGCGGGCCCCCCACGCCGCCAGGGCCAGGGCCGAGGCGGAGAGCAGCGGGAAGGCCGCGTCGGCGGTGGGCTGGAACATCAGGGCGGACGGGACGACCGGCCAGATCGCGGCCGAGGCCCACGCCCCCATCGGCCCCAAGCCCGAGGCCCGCGCCAGGCCGTAGAGCGGCACGACCGTCAGGGAGCAGGCCAGCAGGGTGAGCGCCCCGATCGCGGCGACGGTCGCGGCCTCGGCCAGCGACAGGCGCCGGTCGTCCCGATAGGCCCGGATCATGCGGACCGTGGACGGCGGGGCGAGGTCCACCACGCCCCGGGCCAGGCCGGCGGATCCCTGCATCCGCCGCAGCACGGCATGGGTCGCGACGAACAGGCCGGGCGGGTGGGTGCCGATGTGCAGGGCATCCTGCCGGGCGATCCATGCCGGGTAGTCGGCCAGGAACCGCGCCGGGTCGTCCATGGCGGCCCCGGCGACCGAGAGATAGCCGCTCGACCCCGAGTTGTGGAGCGCGACGACCCACTTCTCCAGCCCGTACCCTTCCGGGGCCCCGTCCTGGACGGCCGCCTGCGTGGCCGCCGCCGCCGCGGCCAGCCCCGCCAGCCAGGCCCACTCGCGGATCGGCCCGACGCGCCCGGCCAGGGACCGGGAGCCCAGGGCGACGAAGATGGCATAGGCGGCGATGGCCGCCAGGGCGACCGCGACGCGGATCGGGTCCGGGCCGGACTGGAGGCGGAGCCATTCCCACTCGCCGGGGACGCCCAGCGGGATCCGCCCGGACGCGAGCGCGGCCACGCCCCCCGCCACCAGCAAGGTCGCCGCCCCCACCACGATCGCCGGTCCTCGTCGCATGGGGGTGGATTCTAGCCGTCCCGGGACGGCCGGTCGAGGCGGGCGGCCGGGCCGATGGCCCGAATCCGCCCCGGCGTCCCCGGGCCGATCAGGGCCGGGCGGGGGGAGTCGGCGGGAAGAGGCCGGGGTTGATGATCCTCAGCTCCGCGAGCATCTGCTCCGCTTCGAGGCGGAAGTATTTCAGCTTGAGTACGTCCGCGCGGGCCCCTCGCGCCGCGTCCTGGCGGCGGGCCGCGATCTCCTCCAGGGACTTGATCCGCCCCAGGTGGGCCCGGATCGCGGCGAGCCTGCTGGCCGGTCCGGAGTCGGGGTTGAGCCCGATCTCGTCGTCCATCCAGCGGCGCGACCAGGAGGGGAGGTCGTCCAGGGGGCCGTCCTGGGGCGGCGCCATCGCCGACTCGAAGATCTCCCTGGCCACCCCGATCCGGGCCTCGATCAGGGACCGGATCGACGGGTCGACCCCCGGCCCCCGGTCGGCCCGGCCGCCCGTGCCCTGCTGGGCGACCAGCCCGGACCCCAGCGCGATGGCCCCGAGGAAGGTCGACGCCGCCACGATCGTCCTGAATTTCGCCATCAATCGACGCCCCCCCGCGAGGAATGGCCCGCATCCTGCCCATGTCCGGAAGATACCGGGTCGCCACGCCCTGCGATAGGATCCATCGAAATCGACCTTGGCGACGCGGCCTGGGCCGGCGATTTTCCCGGACGGGATTGCGGCATCGACGCGCAGGAGGTGTTATCTTCGAGCGACTCCGGACCCACCCCTACCGAATTCCATCCCGGATCATCGCCGCTCCCGAGGATTCCCGCATGCATTTCGACGCCGATTTCCAGGCCCCCGGGGCGAAGGACGAGGTGGCCTCGGGCCCCTGGCACAAGGAACTGAACGGCTACCATTGGTTCGTGCTGATCGTCGCGGCCCTGGGCTGGATGTTCGACACGATGGACCAGCAGCTGTTCAACCTGGCGCGGAAGCCGGCGATCACCGAGCTGCTGAAGGCCTCGACCGGCGAGGCGCCCTCCGCCGGCGACGTGGCCAAGTACGGCGGCTACGCCACGATGATCTTCATGATCGGCTGGGCGATCGGCGGCCTGTTCTTCGGCGTCCTGGGCGACCGGATCGGCCGGGCCAAGACGATGCTCCTGACGATCCTGGCGTACTCGGCGTTCACCGGGCTGAGCGCCCTGTCGGTGGGGGTGTGGGACTTCGCGTTCTACCGGTTCCTGACCGGGCTGGGCGTCGGGGGCGAGTTCGCCGTGGGCGTGGCCCTGGTCGCCGAGGTCATCCCGGCCCGGGCCCGGCCGTTCGCCCTGGGCTGGGTCCAGGCGATGTCGGCGGTGGGCAACATGACCGCCGCCGTGATCGCCATGATCCTGGGCAAGATGGAAGAGACCGGGGCGGTGGGCAACGCCTGGCGGATCATGTTCCTGATCGGCATGGCCCCGGCCCTGCTGGCCGTCCTGATCCGCCGCCGGCTCAAGGAGCCCGAGAAGTGGCAGGCCGCCATCAAGGCCGACGAGGCGGCTGAGAGCGCCGGGGCCGAGCCCAAGGCCGGCTCGATCCGCGAGCTGTTCGGCGACCCCCGCTGGCGTAAGAATGCGATCATCGGGATGATCCTCGGGTTCTCGGGCGTGGTCGGCCTGTGGGGCATCGGCTTCTTCAGCTTCGACCTGATCCGCGCCGTGTTCCAGAAGGACCTGACCGAGCGGGGCGTCGACCCGGCCCTGATCCCCGGCCAGTTGACCTGGCTGGTCGGGCTGACCTCGCTGCTCCAGAACGCCGGCTCGTTCCTGGGGATCTACGCCTTCACCCGGTTCACCGCGGTGTTCGGCCGGCGGATGGCGTTCGCGGTGTCGTTCCTGCTGGCGATGCTCGCCACGGCGGGGACGTTCTGGTACATCAACCGGGTGTCCGACCTGTTCTGGATGATCCCGATCATGGGGTTCTGCCAGCTGACCGTGTTCGGCGGCTTCGCGATCTACTTCCCCGAGCTGTTCCCGACCCGGCTCCGCAGCACCGGGACGTCGTTCTGCTACAACGTCGGCCGCCTGGTCGCGGCCGTCGGCCCGCTGTTCCTGGGCCTGCTGGCCAGCGACGTCTACGGCCACCACGGCGAGATCATGGCCCGCCGCTATGCCGGTGTGACCATGTGCGTGGTCTTCCTGATCGGCCTGGCCGTCCTGCCGTTCGCCCCCGAGACCAAGGGCAAGCCGCTGCCGGAGTGAGCCACGGCCCGGCGCCGCGACGAGGGGCCCGGCCGCGATGGGGCGGCCGGGTTCGCCGATCGGGAGATCGGCGCCCGCGCCGGATAAAACCGGATGCGTCGGGCGGGCGGTTCGGTTAGAATCGCCGGTTGGCCCCGCGGGCCGCGCGGCATTCGGCCTGGATGCCGCCGCGATGGCCGGGTCGGGGCCTTCCTCTTGTCGGACCATCCGCTTCATGGACGCCTCGCAGTTCTTCGTGATCGCCGGCCTGATCTTCATCAACGGTTTCTTCGTGGCCGCCGAGTTCGCCCTGGTCAAGGTCCGCACCAGCCAGATCGACCAGCTCGTGGAGAAGGGGAACTGGGCGGCCAAGCTGACCAGTCGGGCCCTGGATCGGCTGGATGCCTACCTGTCGGCGTCGCAACTCGGGATCACGGTGGCCAGCCTGGCGCTGGGCTACGCCATCGAGAAGGTGGTCCACCCGATCGAGGGGCTGCTGGTCCGGATCGGGCTGGGGTCCGAGGGGGACCACGCCGGGTCGGGCTCGTTCGCCTGGATCATGGCCTTCTCGTTCGTCACCTTCCTGCACATGGCCCTGGGGGAGCAGGCCCCCAAGAGCCTGGCGATCCGGTCGGCCAAGACGGTCTCGCTCCTGACGGCGCCGTTCCTGATCGCGTTCTATTACGTGTTCTTCCCGGTCATCTGGCTCCTGAACGGCGCCAGCAACCTCACGCTCTGGGTGATCGGGCTGGGCCATTCCGACCACGCCGAGGTGTCGCACACCGAGGAGGAACTCCGCCACATCGTCGCGGAGAGCGTGGCCGGCGGGCACCTGACCCGCAACGAGCGGATGATGATCGAGAACGTCCTGAACCTGGAGCGGAAGACCGCCCGGCGGGTGATGGTCCCCCGGCCCGACATCGTCTACCTCAGCCTGTCTCGGCCCCTGGAGGACAACCTCCGCGTGGCCCGGCAGGCGGGGCACACCCGCTACCCGATCTGCGAGGACGACCTGACGACGGTGATCGGCATGATCCACGTCAAGGACTTGTTCCGCGCCGGGGGGCAGGGGGCCCGGCCCGACCTCCGCAAGTCGATGCGGCGGGTGCCGTTCCTGCCCGCCTCGCTCCAGCTCGACCAACTCCTCTTCGAGTTCCAGAAGAACCAGGTCCACCTGGCCATGCTCCACGACGAGTACGGCAGCGTGGTCGGCATGGTGAGCCTGGAGAACGTCCTGGAAGAACTGGTCGGGCCGATCCAGGACGAGTTCGACCGCGAGACGCCGCAGGTCTCGCCCCTGGGGGATGACGTCTTCGAGGTCGATGCCTCCTGCCCGCTCGACGTCCTGGCCGAATCCTGCGGCGTCCAGGTGCCCGAGACCGACGCCGAGACCGCCGGCGGGCTGATCCTCGACCGGCTCGGCCGCCTGGCCCTGGCCGGGGACGCCGTCACGGTGGGCGGCCACCGCCTGACCGTCCTCCGCGCCGACCCGACCCGGATCCGCACGATCCGCGTCGAGCCCTCGCCCCGGCCAGAGCCCAGGGGCTGAACGCCGCCCGCCGTTCGGAACCCCGTTTGCGAGGGCAGGGGATCAACACCCCGCCCGCCCCGGGGCCGGACCGCGGAACAACGAACCTATGTCGACCTTCTACAAGACCGAAGACCTGGCCCGCCTGCCCGAAGTCGCCTCCGGCGCCCCCGCCCTCTGGGAGAAATTCCAGGGCTGGTACTCCGAGGTCTTCCGGGACGGCGAACTCACAGCCCGCGAGAAGGCGCTGATCGGCCTGGCGGTGTCCAACGCCCTCCAGTGCCCGTACTGCATCGACGTCACCACGCGGTCGAGCCTGGAGCAGGGGTGCAGCGTCCCCCAGATGACCGAGGCCATCCAGGTGGCCGCCGCCATCCGCGCCGGGGCGACCCTCTCGCACGGGATCCAGATGCGCGAGGTGGCCGACCAGAGGACCGGCTGATCGGCCCCCCGGCTCAGAAGCCGAGGTCGTCGAATAGCCGGGCCAGGTAGCCTTCGATGTCCCGGGCGGTGCGCAGGTAGACGTCGCGATCCGAGCCGATCGGGTCGGCGACGTCGTCGCCCAGGGGGTGGAGCAGGCGGGCCCGGTCGGCGACCTCGGGGACCTGGTCGAGCAGGGCGTCGAGGTGGTCCAGGGTCATCGCGACGATCCAGTCGGCCTGGCGGACCATCTCGGCGGTGGCCCTCCGGCTGGCGTGCGCATCGAGCGACCCCCCGCGCGACCGGACGACATCGATCGCATGGGCGGCGGCGGGCATGCCGTCGTGGGCGGACACCCCGGCCGATTGGACGACATAGCCCCGCCCGACCAGCTCGTCGGGGCGGCAGCCCAGCCGATCGGCGAGGCGGGCCTTGCACAGCGCCTCGGCCATCGGGCTCCGGCAGGTGTTGCCGGTGCAGACGAACAGGATGATGGTCCCGGCCATCCGCCCCAGGGCCTGCGCCGACAGCACGCCGGGCCGGGCGATCTCCCAGCCCTCGGGGGTGACGGCGACCACCGTGGCGGGGCCGCCCAGCCGGGTCGGGCCGTTGTCCAGGATCATGTCCAGCCCCTCGACCTCGGCCAGATCGTCGGCGGTCACCGGCACCCGTCCCACCAGCGTGCCGGCCGCCGGCGCGATCGATCGGACCAGCGGGCCGGGCATCAGCCGGAGGATCTCGCGGACCATCGGGTCGCCGGGCGCCCGGACCGCGATCGTGCCGTCGGTCAGCAGGAACGACCGGACCTCGGGAGTGAGCCGCCGGGCCAGCCCCTGCTCGGCCACCGGCAGGATCAGCGTCATCGGCCCGGGCCAGGCCCGGCGCGCCAGCCGCCGCCCGGCCTCGGACGGCACGTTGGCCCAGTCGGCGACCTCGTCGGCCCCCTTCAGGAACAGGGTCGGGAACCCATGAGGGTTGGCCACCTGGGCCCGCGCCGGGGCGGCCAGGACGCGGAGCCGGGCCACCGCCTCCGGCCTCAGGGCGCAGGCCACCAGCCCATAGGCGGCCTCGGTGGGCAAACCCACCACGCCTCCCTGGGCCAGGCACGCCACGGCCCGGTGGACCACGTCGCGCGGGTCGTCGGCCCGGGTCAGGTCGATCCGTTCCACCATCGATCGGCCTCGGGGGGTTGGGGGAGATTCGAGGTCGGTAGGGATCGTGGATCTTCGATGCATCGGCGCTGGCTGGGCTACCCGGCCCCGCCCATCCCGCTTTACTTTACGGATCGACGCGGCGGCCGGTCAACCCGTCCACCCGGCCCGCCCGGGGCCGATGGATCTCCACCCGCCGAGTCAGGCTCGATTCCGCCAACCGCGCGGATCTCGCCGCGTGTGATAGACCGCCAGCACGGTGATTTGATCATCGTCCTGGCGGTAGATGACGGAGAACGGGAACCGGCGGACCAGCGCGATCCTGAGCCTCTGAAAGACCCTGGGATGAAGTTCCGGTCCCTGTCGGATGCCCTGGAACGCCTCGTCGACGCACAGCAGAAATTCGTCCCCGAGCCCAGGCTGACGGCCGTCGTACCACGCCTTGGCCTCGGCCAGGTCGGCCTCGGCCTCGGGGTTGAC
Organism: Tundrisphaera macrotermitis; assembly: GCF_051175315.1. Classification (NCBI taxonomy): domain Bacteria; kingdom Pseudomonadati; phylum Planctomycetota; class Planctomycetia; order Isosphaerales; family Isosphaeraceae; genus Tundrisphaera; species Tundrisphaera macrotermitis. The sequence goes on along the minus strand of NZ_CP195100.1, from coordinate 6,801,866 downwards.
GATCAGTGGCAGGATCAACCCCCGGCCCCCCGCAACCGCTCCCGAACTTCCTCCCACGGGGCGCCGGCCTTGGGGTCATCGCGATGGGCGTCCAGGCGTCGCCGGAGATCCTGCTCCTGGGATTCGGAGAGCCTGATTTCCTCCGGGGAGGCGGCGATGCTATCCCAGAGTTCCTCGACCAGCAGGAGGCGTTCGGCCACGCTCAGCCGATCCAATCCAAGAGATTTCATCGACGTGGGCATGGGATCACTCCACGGCGGAGAACCATCGTTTTCCACGATCCTATCACCACCGGTCGGCGCCGGGAAGCCGGGGCCCTGGACCTCAGAACAGCAGGGTGATCCCCTTGACCTCGCGGAGCCGGGCGTAGATGGCGCGGACCTGGTCGGGGGTCTGTACCGTGATGTCCATGGTGAGCGAGACGTGCTTGCCGTTGGGCGTGGAGCGGACGACGTGGTCGATCTCGCCGGCGGAGGCGAGCTCCAGGGCGGCGGCCTCGACCACCCTGAGGGCGAAGTCGTCCTCGGCGGCGCCGATCGCCTTGATCTGGTAGACACCCGGGAAGGTGTGGTTGGAGACGAGCAGGTCTTCCGATGGGCGATGATCCATATCCATCTGGCCGATCCCCTGGCGACTGACAAGAGGGCGGGTCCGGGCGCGTCGCGATGGCGCGATCCTCATTATAGGCCGGCCCGCCCTCCGGTCCAAACCGGGAGGCGGTTTCGTCAGGGCCCCCCGGCGGGCCGGGTCGCGGGCCGGGGCGTCGCGGCGGTGGCGTCGGAGGCCAGCTTGCCGAGCATCGTCTGTTCGAACCCCTTGAGGTCGGTCCAGAACGTGCCGGGGCCGGCGTAGAAGACCCCCAGGCGGAGGTCGGCCGGCAGCCCCTCGGCGAACTGGTAGCGGTTGTAGGCGTCGCCACCGCCCAGGGCCTTGACCGACCGGACGTAGAGGTCGGCGCGGGCCTGGTTGGCCAGCTCGATGGTCTGGGCGTTGGCCTCGCCCAGCGCCTTGGTCGTCTGGGCCTCGACGATCGCGGTCCGGGCATCCACCTCGGCGCGGGCGCGCTCGGTGTCCGCCTCGATCTCGCGGGCCCGCTTCTCGCCGGAGGCGACCACCTGCGCGGCCATCTTCTCGGTCTCGGCGGCGGTCCTCCGCTTCTCCAGGGTGACCTTGGCCTTGGCCTCGGTCAGGTCGGCCTGGGCCTCGGCGGTCAGGCGCTCCTGCTCGCGGGTCCGGGTCAGCTCGTCGGCGATCTTCGCCTTCTGGATCGGCCCGCGCACCTGCACCGGGACGTCGATGTGCCGGGTCAGGCCGAACAGGAGCGTCAGCCCCTTGGACTCCAGGACCTTCTGCAACTCCAGCGAGGTCTCGTCCTGGAACTGCTCGCGGCTCTCGCCGACCAGCAGGTCCACGGCGCCCCTCTTGGAGCCGTAGAGGCGGCAGATCGAACCGATCTGGGGCAGGATCACCTTCTGCTCCACGTCGGAGAGCAGGCCGAACCGGCGGACCAAATCGGGCGCCTGCTCCGGCATGATGCCCCAGATGGCGGTGTAGTCCAGGTGGATCGGGAACCCGTCGTTGGACGGGAACTCCAGCCCCGTGCCCGGCTCGTAGACCGGGTCGCGGGTCAGGTCCGACCGCGACGCCTTGTCGGACTTGCTGGTGAGGCTGGCCTCGTTGAACCCGACGCTCACCACGTCGACCTGCTTCTCCTCGGGGTTGAGGAAGTAGAGGCCGGGCTGGAGCACCTCGTCCTGGATCCCCTGGGCCTGGCCGGCGACCGGGTCGTTGGTCCGGTTGGTCACCACGCCCACGAACCCGGGCGGGATCAGCGCCGGGTCCCCTTCGCGGCGGGGGATCACCGACCGGGGGGTGATGCACGACCCGGCGCCCACCACCTTGACCTCGTACGCGTAGTCGTTGAGCCGGTAGCGGCCCGGGGTCAGCACCCGCCGCCAGATCCCCTGGAAGCCGTCGCCGTCCACCAGGAACGTCCCCGGCGGCAGCGGCTTGCCCAACTTGGACACGACCACGCCGATCTGGCCGGGGTCGATCAGGATGTCGGGGACCAGCCGGGTCTCGTACTCCAAAGGGGAATAGAAGTGCCGGCCGGGGCCCGGCATGGCCTCCAGGATCCCCACGCCCGCCGGGCGCCCCTTGCTGTCGAGCTTGACCAGCCCCGAGGTCTTGGGGATCTCCCGGAGCGCGAACGGCCACGGCCCCCGGTAGCGGAGCAGGAGGCTCTGGCCGGGCGGGACCTCGATGCGGCAGATGGTCCACCGCCAGAACCCGACGTAGCCGATCAGGTACACGGCCGTCGCGGCGAGGAACACGGCGATCGACCGCAGGATCAGGGGGCGGTTCATGACGGGTCCTCCTCGGCGATGCTCGGGGCCGGGGCCGGGGCCGGGGTGGGCGTCGGCGCGGGGGCCGCGACCGGGCCGGGGGCCGGCGACGGGGGGCGGGGGCTCGGGGCGGAGAACTGGTCGAACAGGCCCATCAGGGGGCCGTCGGTGTTGGTCATGATCGAGCGGAAGGCCGGGGCGACCTTGCGGACCAGGACGCTCCGGGCCAGCGCCGCGCCGTCGCCGTCGAAGGCGGCCACCCGCTCGGCGAGGCCGGCGACCTCGGCCCGGTTGTTGAACCGGATGACCTCGGCATCGGCCTGGGCCTTGGCCACGATGGCGGAGGCCTGGTCCTTGGCCGCCTCCAGCCGGGTCTGGGCGACCTTCAGCTTCTGCTCGGCCAGGGTGATGGCGACCAGGTTATCCTGCTCGGCGCGGGTGGTCTTCTCGATCACCCCCTGCTCGGCCTCGACCACCTTCTGCTTCTGCTCGGCCAGCAGCACCTGGATCTGGAGCTGGGCCTCGGAGATCTGCTGGAGCTTCTCCTGCTTGTACTGGGATAACTCCTGCTTGGCGACCTCGCGGGCGCGGACCGGGCCGGCGATCTCCTGGGGGGGCAGGATCGTGGTGATGGCCACGGCCAGGATCTCGATCCCCTGCTTGCGGCAGTTCTCCGTCAGGCTGGCGACCAGGGTCCTCTGGAACGCCTCGCGGTCGTTGCCGCTGATGAACTGGCCGCCGCTGAGCTTCGACCCGCCGGTGCGGCACAGCGACCGGCTCTCCGGGGTGATGATCTTGGCGATGATCTCGGCGTCGATCGAGTCGCCGTTGGCGTCGTCGTTGTACTTGACGAAGACCTCGGCGGCCCGCTCCGGGATCACCCGGAACTCGACCGCCCCGTCCAGCGTGACCGGGAAGCCGTCGGACGACAGGAAGTCCATCCCGTCGTCCTGGTTGAGGTTGAACCGCTTGGACCGGCAATCGACCAGGCTGACCCGGGCCTCGTAGGGGTTGAGATAGTGGGTGCCGGGCTCCAGGGTCTTCTCCTGGACCCCGCGCTCCCCCACGGCGACCAGGAAGGAGTTGGGCACCCTGGCCCGGGTGCCCGACATCAGGGTGACGACCCCGCGGAAGCCGGCCGGCACGGTGACCGGCTCGTGCTGCTCGATCTTGGTCGCATACGGGTTGATCGGGTAGCGGCCGGGCAGGAGGACGCCGCGGCGGATCCCCTTCTGCCCCTCGTCGGCCAGCGCCTGCCCGGCCGGGAGGTCGGCCCCCGCCAGGGCGATCCGGACGCCGAGCTTGCCGCTGGGGATCTCGACCTGGGGGCCGATCTCCCACGACCAGTAGAGCGGGTTGTAGAAGTAGCGGCCCTCGGTCAAGACGCCGTCGTGGGGCCCGTCGGCCTGCACGCCCTTGTAGTAAGACCCATCCTTGGCCCGGCCCGGCGCCAGCTCCATGTCGCGTTCCAGGTCGAGGCCGGCCAGGCGGACGAGGACGGCCTGCTGGCCGGTGCCAACCTCGACCTTGCACGCCCCGTAGGCGATCATCGCGGCCACGCCCGCCGCGATCGCCACGCCCAGGATCACGCCCGCCCCGACACGCCGGCGACCGAACCCGCCCGGCCCGTCCCGTCGCGCTTCGAACCGACTCATGGTCGTCTCCGCTGTGCCCGCATGCCCCGGGGCCGGGGCCGGATCGGCCCGAACGCCCCCGACGCGCCTGGATATTCGCGCGTCGATCTCCGTTATTCGTACACCCGGATCAGGGTTTGCGCAAGCGGCAAACTCGGCTGGCCGGGTCGGAGGGGGCGGGGCTGCGGATCGGGAGTGATGGGCGCGCGAAACCGCCCCGGGGGGCCGAGGCGGCATCCCGGGGCGTCGGTGTGCGGGCGTCTTCGAGGTCCCCCGCCGGCTCGCGGTGGCGGCAACCCCGCATCGGCGGTCGCGATTACTTCTTGCGGTGCCTGATCTTGCTGCGCATGCGGCGCTTCTTGCGACCCACCTTGCGGCGACCTTTTCCACGGCGGCGACTGGCCATACTCGCTCCTCGGCTGGCGATGAAAGACGGTGGCTTCGGTCCCCGGATACGCCCCGCCCCGGCCCCATCCCCCCGATCGAGGGGCCTGCGGGCTGGTGGCGCCGGACGGGCCGCTTCGGTGGCCGACCGGGGAAAGCCCCGAGTCTACCCGGATCGGCCTCGCCGCTCAAGGGCAGGGAGTGCGAGACATCCCGGCGGGGTGTGCCTTTTGCTCTTGGCGTTCGGATTTCCGGGTGGCTGTGGTTGGCTTGCCAACCACGGCGCCGACGAGCCCGCCCCGGCGATCGATGGCCGGCGTCGATCATCCTCGGCCCGGTGCCGCGATGGTCAGCACACCGCGATCGTGGCGCCGGCGCCGTGGTTGGCAAGCTGTTCAATGCAGGGACATGGGTTACGGTGAGTGCAGGGACATGGGTGGCGCTTTGAGGGCAGAATCGGGCCTCGAAAGGAGGCCTGAGATGCCCTGGAAGGTTGATCCCGTGACCGAGCAGCGCATCGCCTTGGTCCATGCCGTCCGCACCGCCGGCCTCTCCGTCGCCGAGGCCGCCCGACGCTACGGCGTCAGCCGCAAGACCGCCTTCAAGTGGCTGGCCCGCCACGACGCCGAGCCCGATCGCCCCCTGGCCGACCGCTCTCGACGCCCGGCCAGAAGCCCCTCCCGCACCGCCGACGACCGGGAGCTGATCGTCCTGGAGGCCCGCGATCGCCACGGATGGGGGCCCCGCAAGCTCCACGCCCATCTCAAGGCCCAGGGGCACCAGGCCCCGCCGATCCGCACCATCGCCGCGATCCTCCGCCGCCACGGCCGCGTCGCCGCGCCCGTCGCCGCCCCGCCGCCCACCCCGGCCCCCCAGCGGTTCGAGAGGTCCGGGCCCAACCAGCTCTGGCAGCTCGACTTCAAGGGGCCGCTGGAGGTCGGCCGCGCCCGGGTCGTCACGCTCTCGATCATCGACGACCACAGCCGCTACCTGCTCGCCCTGAGGCCCTGCGCCGACATGACTTATGCCACCACCCAGGCGGTCCTGTGGGGGTTGTACGGGGAGGTCGGGATGCCCGAGGCGATCCTCTGCGACAACGCCTTCTCGGCCCGCAACACCGGGGTGGGGCTGTCGGGCTTCGACGCCTGGCTGATCCGCCTGGGGATCCGGCCGCTGCACGGGCGGGCCTACCACCCGCAGACCCAGGGCAAGGTCGAGCGGTTCCACGGCACCCTGGAACGCGAGGTCTGGCCCAAGGTCAGGCGCGATGAGTCGGAGCACTTCCGGGCCGACCTGGAGGCGTGGCGGCCGGTGTACAACTCGGTCCGGCCGCACGAGGCGCTGGGGGATGAGCCGCCGGCGACCCGCTGGGCGCCCAGCCCGCGTCGCCGGCCCGACGCGGTGCCCGAGATCACCTACCCGGCCGACGCCGAGGTGCGGGTGGTGGGCCAGGACGGGTCGACCCGCTGGCGTCGCGCCCGGATCAAGGTGGGGGTGGGGCTGTCCGGCGAGCGGGTGAGGGTGGACGACCAGGGGCACCAGGTGGAGGTGTACTACGGGACCCACCGGGCCCGGGTCATCGCCGCGGAGCAGTTGAAGCCCGGCGTGACGGCATGGACGATGGTGTAAACTTCGATCGGCCGGGCGCGCCACCCATGTCCCTGCGCCGGCGCCACCCATGTCCCTGCATCGCACAGCAAGCCAACCACAGCCACCCAGGACCGCCGAGCCACATGCCAAAATCAAAGGGCACACCCTCCCGGCGCCCGACCCTCACTCGGGTACGATCCGGATGCTCGCGATCTGGCCATCCGGGGTCTCGCCGATGGTCAGGATCAGGTCCGCCTCCCCCAGCGTCGCCCGGTAGCGGTGGGAACGCAGGCCGTCCGCCTCCTTCATGCCGAGCGGGGCAAACGAGCCGAGCGGGCCGAGGCCGGCGAGCTGCTTGCGGACATCCCCGATCGGCCCCGGGAACAGGGCCTCCTTCGCCTCGGGGGTGAACAGGCCCGGGTCCAGCGTCCCGTCGCGCCAGGCGACCAGGGCCGCCCTGTGCCTCGCCGTGATCGCCGGGTCGGCCTTCGCGTCGGGAGGGGGCGGTGCCGGGGCGGCCAGCGACGGGGCGTAGAGGGCGGCGATCCCCCGGCCGATCTGGGCCGCGCCGGCGTTGGCGATGTTGGACAGGACGATCACCGAGAGCTTCTCGTCGGGGAAGCGGCCGATGTAGGCGCTGGTGCCGGGGAACCCGCCGGCGTGCTCCAGGACCGGGCGGCCGCGACGCTCGCCGATCACCCAGCCGAACCCGTACCCGGTGGGCTTGCCGTCGGCGAGCCGGCCCGGGGTCCACATCTCACGGAGGGTCGCCCGGGGCAACAGCCGATCGCCGTCGAGCGCGGCCTCCCACTTCGCCAGGTCGAGCGCCGTGCTGACCACCGCCCCGTCGCCGGTCGCCGCCAGGCTCGGGCTGATCCATTCGCTGAGGCGGAGGACGCCCCACGACCGCTCGTATCCCGCGGCCCGGCGCGGGATGATCGCCCGCGGGTCGTTGACCCGGGTCGATTTCATCCCCAGGGGCTCGAAGATCCGATCCCGGCAGAAGGCGGCCAGGCTCGTTTCGCCCGCCTTCGCGACGATCATTCCGAGCAGGACGTAGTTCGTGTTCGAGTAGGCCCAGCGCGTGCCCGGGGGGAACTCCAGGGGCTCGTCGGCCACCATGCGGATCAGGTCGGCCTCTGCATAGTCCTGGCGCAACGACAGGTTCTTGGCCCTGAGGTATTCCTTGATCCCCGATGTGTGCCCGAGCAGGTGCCGCACGGTGATGCCGGCCCAAGCCTTGGGCAGCCCGTCCAGCTTGCCGGCGATCGGGTCGTCGACCGAGAGTTCGCCGTCCCGGGCGAGGAGCATGATCGCCGTCGCGGTGAACTGCTTGCTGACCGAGGCCAGGCCGAAGACGGTGTCGGGGGTCGCGGGGGCGGACCACTCCAGGTTGGCCATCCCGTAGCCGCGGGCCAGCACCACCTCGCCCCGATGGACGACGGCCACGGCCAGCCCCGGGATCAGCCGCTTCGCGACCTCCCCCTTGACGTAGGCGTCCGCGTCGTCGGCCACGCCCGCCGACGCGGGGGCGGCCCAGGGCAGGGCGAGGCACAGGATGAGGATGAGCTGCGCCGCCTTCATCGGATCGACCCTCCGGTTCCTCGCCCGTCGGCGACGGGCCGCGTGACGAATGGAGGATCTTCGCGGCGGGCGGGCCGGATCTCAAGCGAAATCCCGGCGGGGCGCCCGGGGAGGACATGGGCCACGCCGCGGCATCGGGGCGTGGCCCATCCGGCTCCGTCAGGCCTCCCGCCCCCGGCGCGGGCCCACGCCGGGAGGGGAAGGCGAAGGGGAATGTATGACGCGGATCGTCCGGTGTCTACTGCTGGATCCGAATCTCGTGATTCGTCAGGTTGCGGAACCCGGATTCGGTGATCACGTAGTTGCGCTCGAAGCGCATCCCGCCGATCCCGTCGACGTAGAGGCCGGGCTCGACCGTGACCACGTCCCCGACCTGCAGCGTGTCCGAGCTGTGCGGGACGAAGAACGGGGCCTCGGGGTGGCCCAGGCCGATGCCGTGGCCGGTGTGGTGCGGGAACGCCTTCTCGAAGCCGAGCAGGCCGAACAGCTTGCGGACCGCGGCGTCGACCTCGCGGGCGGGCACGCCGGGGGCCAGCTTGCTTTCCGCCACGCGCAGGGCGTTGACGCAGGCCTCGAACAGCTCGCGCTGGCGGGCCGTCGGGGCGCCCCCCACGACGAACGTGTTGGTGAAATCGCCGCGATAGCCGCCGACGATCACCGAGAAGTCGAGCAGGAGCAGGTCGCCCTCCTCGATCACCCGCGAGGTCGGCGGCCCGCCCTTGTCTTCCCAGGTCCGGGGGCCGGAGGCGAAGTCGCCGTAGATGATGGCCGGCTCGCCCAGGCTCTCCTGCGCGGCCCTCTGGACCAGAAGGCAGGCGTCCAGCTCGGTCATGCCGGGGCGGACCTCGGCCAGGGCCCGCGCGTGGGCGGCCTCCCCGGCGCGGATGGCGCGGGCGATCACGGCCAGTTCGTCCGGGTCCTTGGCACGCCGCATCGGGCCGACGATCGGGCCGAGGTCGGCGACCTCGACCGACGGATGGACCTGCCGGAGCCCCTCGACCACGCCGGCCGGCACGGTCGCCTCGTCCACGCCCACCCGACGCGCCCCGCCCTCGGCCAGCCGGACCAGGACGGATTCGACGAGCTGGGTCCGGCGCGGGTCGGGCGTCTTGTCGCCGTCGTACCAGGTCGGGGCGAAGGTGTCGTCGACGTGGGCCTTGGCCACGAACGGGCCCATCATGTCGTCGGCCACCAGGGTCGCCCGGCCCGGCTCCAGCAGGAGCAGGGCACCGGACTCGTTGGTCCGGAAGGCGAACGGCGACGGGACGTAGTTGGCGAAGTAGACCAGGTGGGCCGGGTCGGCCAGCACCAGCACGTCGCACCGATCGGGCAGGGCATCCCACAGCCGGGCACGCCTCGCGGCGCACCCGGCGGCGGTCAATCCGGTCCCGTCGCCCTCGGGGATGGGGGCGCTCACCGCTGCACCCGGGCCGATCCGCCCTTGGCGAAGGCTTCGACCTCGGGGAGCCGGGCCATGGTGGTGTCGCCCGGGAAGGTGGTCAGCAACGCGCCGTGGGCCCAGCCGAGGCGGAGCGCCTCCTCGGGGCTCTTGCCGGCGAGCAGGCCGTAGATCAGCCCGGCGCAGAAGCCGTCGCCGCCGCCGATCCGGTCGACCACGTCGAGCTGGGTGGTGGGGCTGACGTATTCCTTGCCGTCCAGCCACAGCACCGCCGCCCAGTCGTGGCGGTTGGTGGAGTGGACCTCGCGGAGCGTGGTGGCCACCAGCTTGATGTGCGGGTGCTTCTTGGTGACCTTGCCGATCAGCTCGAAGAAGGCGGCCGGGTCGAGCTTCGACTTCTGCTCGACCGGGTCCGGGCCGCCCTCGATGCCCAGGCCCTTCTGGAGGTCTTCCTCGTTGCCGATCAGGCAGTCGACGTGCTCGACGATCTTGGCGATCGTCTCCACGCCCTTCTGGGCGCCGCCGACCGACGCCCACAGCTTGGCGCGGTAGTTGAGGTCGAACGACGTGACGGCGCCGGCCGCCTTGGCGGCCTTCATCCCCTCGATGATGACCTGCGAGGTCGTCTCCGACAGGGCGGCGAAGATCCCGCCCGAGTGGAACCACTTGACCCCGCCCTTGAAGATGGCGGGCCAGTCGAAGTCGCCCGGCTTGAGCTGGGCGCCGGCCTCGTTGGACCGGTTGTAGAACACCACCGGGGCGCGGACGCCGAGGCCGCGGTCGCTGTAGACCGCCGCGATGTTCGGCCCGCGGACGCCGTCGTGGGCGAACCTTTTGTAGAACGGCTTCACGCCGTACTCGCGGACCTTCGCCTCGACCAGCTCGCCGATCGGGTAGTCCACCATCGCCGAGGCGATGCCGGTCTTCATGCCGAAGCAGTCGCTCAGGTTGGCCGCCACGTTGTACTCGCCGCCCGAGACGTGGATGTCCAGCGTCTTGGCCTTGCGGAACGGGATGATGCCCGGGTCGAGCCGGTGCACCAGGGCGCCCAGGGCCAGGAAGTCCAGCTCGCTCGGTTCGCTACGCAGGCCCAGGCTGCTCATGTCGGTCCCCAACTGGAGGCAAGAGGGAGAGGTCGATGTGGATAGGTGATGACGGGTCGGGTCGGTTCAGGCGACGTTGACGAAGACCTTCAGCGCTTCCTTGTCTTCCAGCAGCGTCATCATGGCGGCGTACTGGTCGAGCCCGGAGACCGGGTGGGTCAGGATCCTGGCGGTCACGCCCGGGTAGGTGTGCTCGCCCAGCGACAGCGCCTGCAACCCCAGCTCGAAGTGCTTGCGGTTGCCGTTGACGCTGGAGACCAGGAGCTTGTTGCCCAGGACCCATTCCAGGTTGATCTTGGCGCCGTCGACGGTCACGTCCTTGTTGCCCCCGGTGATGCTGGTCCAGACCAGCGCCCCGTTGTGGGCCAGGACGGTCATGCTGTCGAAGCAGACCTGGGCGTTGCCGGTCGCCTCGAAGATCAGGTCGGGCTTGCCGACCCTCCTGGCCAGGTCGGCCAGGGATTCCTGCTTGCTGCTGACGTAGGTGCCGCCATACTGGCCCACGATCTCGCTCTTCAGGTGCGGGCCGGGCTTGGTGGCGATCGTGAAGACCTCCATCCCCCGGAGCCGGAGCATCATCGTGGCCAGCAGGCCGATCTGCCCGGCCCCCAGCACGAACGCCCGCTTCGGCTCCCAGACCTGGAGCCGTTGCTGGGCCAGGTACGCCTGCTCGATCGCCTTGGCGCACACGCTGGCCGGCTCGGCCAGCACGCCCAGATGCTTCAGGTCCACCGGCACCTTGACGACGTAGTCGGCGTCATCGACGAACCGCTCGGTCAGGTAGCCGTGGCACAGGTTGATCCCGCGCTCGTAATAGACCTCGTCGCTGGTGATGTCGTTGCGGCCGATCCGGTCGTAGATCGACCCGCCGGGCCGGCGCACCGTGCACGAGACGTAGTCGCCGGGGACGACCTCGGTCACCTTCGGGCCGACTTCCAGGACCCGGCCGAAACTCTCGTGGCCGATCACCAGGAAGTCGCCCCCGGGCGGGGCGTTGCCGTACAGGGCCTCGTTGATCTCGCGGTCGGTGGCATCGACGCCGACCTGCAGGACCTCGACCAGAACGCCGCGGCCTTCGGGGATCGTCGTGACGTGCGGGTGGGGCTGATCGGCCAACTGGGGGGCCGGGATGTCCCGCAGGTGGACGCTGTGCGGGCGCCCGGGATGGACGGCGACGGCTTTCATCCGGAGTTCGACTCGTCGGGGATAGGCGGACCAACCCAGGCGCCGGCCCCACGCCCGGGCACGTCGCTCCCCCCGTCGCGCGGGACATCCTCGGGCCCTCGATCCCGGGGGATCGACGAGCGGGCGGCCGGCGCGAGACGCGGGGCCACCACTCTACCACACCGCCCGCTCCCATCAACACCCTCGCCCGGCGTCCGCGCCGGCCAGGGAACTCGGCGGCCGGCGCCGGCACTAAGGGGTGAGGGAAGGGGGCGTGGCCAACCCCCTCGATCCTATCGGGCCGGCGTCGTCGCCGAGCCCCCCATCCCGCGAGGCCGGGGCCTTCCCCGGATCGCGTGACCGCCGGCCACCCTGTCGAGATCCCCACGGCGATGCGCCGCGGGGTCGGCCTCGCCACGGGCTCATCGCATCACCTGACATGGACGGAATCCCATGCCCCGATTCGCTCGCCTGCTCTCGCTCGCCTGCGGCCTCGCCCTGACGTTCTCCCCGTCGGCGCGGGCCAACTTCTACGTCGGCCACGACACCGGCACCGGCACCAACAACGGCCGCCTGACCCTGCTATTCAGCCACGGGGACCACTTCCACCGGATCGGCGTGTTCGGGGGTAACGAGGGGCGGATCCCCGAGGCCTCGGCGGGCGGCCCGCTCTCGCTCCGGGTGGGCACCGGGGCCCTGGCCGGCCGCCTCGTGAGCGGCACCTATGACGTCGCCAACGACCCCACCAGCGAGTACAGCAACCTGGAGATGCGGTCGATCCAGACCCTTCTCGGCTTCCCCGCCGGCTCGCCGGAGGCCATCCTGGCCAACAGCAGCGGTGGACGCTACCTGGGCTCGCTGTCCGGGGTGTCGCTGGCCCTGGAACTGGTCTCGATCACGACGGGGCTGAACGTCGGCACGGCGGCGGGCGTCCCGCTCCTCTCGGCCGCCGGCGACCGCCTGGCGCTGGGGGCCGCCGCCTCGTTCACGCCGTTCACGCCGACCTTCTTCACCGATCCGGGCGTCACCTCGGGCCCCTTCGCGGCCACCTTCCGGCTCGTCGACCTGAACGGGACGCTGGGCCAGTCGGGCACCTTCCGCTACGAGTTCACGGCCCAGCCGTCGGCCGTGCCCGAGCCGGCCAGCCTGGCGATGGCGGGCCTCGGGCTGGGCGCGGTGGGCCTCGCCGCCCGGCGACGCCGCCGCCTCGCACCGGCCCCGTCGATCTGAAGCCTCCCGCGCCCCCGACCCTCGCCGGGCGGGGGCCACGCAAAACCGTCGACTTTGTCGACGCGGGCCCCCCGGAGGCGTAGGTTCCCTTCCGGTCGCCACCCCACATGATGCCCGCCCCGGAACGGATGAATCGACCATGGGCCTGATCAGGGATCGCTCCCGCGGCACCGCACCTCTGAAGATGCTCGTCTTCGGCCTGATCCTGATCGGCATCCAGGCCTACATGGCCGCCGGTTCGGAGGCGGGGCGATACCTGGCCGAGAATTCCCTCAGGAAGCTCCTGATCCAGGCCCCGGCGGGGATCGTCGCGGCCTGGATCGCCTCGCGCTTCCTGGACGTCGACTTCGGGACGCTCGGCGGCTTCGCGCTCCGGATCCTGGCCATCGACGTGATGGCGGACGGGGTGGCGTGCTGGGTCCCCATCCCGATCCTCGGCATCATGGCCGAGGTCGTCGTGATGCTCCTGGGCTATTTCCTGCTGTTCGAATTGACGAAGTGGCAATCCATCTTCGTGGTCGTGCTCAACTTCATCGTGCTGTTTGGCGCCTATGATTTCATGGCGAATGAGCCTCGATGGTTCGGGGCAAGGCACCCGCATCATCGGGCGGCACGCTGGCGATATCGGTGAACTGTCCGGATCGGCCGCCGCGGGATCCATTGGCTCCTCCCCGGCTCATGAAGGGATGTCGTGAGCCCGGGCCATCCCGATCCTCTCGCGCGACGGCCGGGGAACGCTCGACCGGCCGGCTCGTCGCGGATAGATTCGAAGGCCGTCGCGGTCGGATCTGTCGCCTACAGATCGGTCCGAGTCGGTCGGTCGCAATGCGTGCGGGTGGGCATCCGAGGGTTTGCATCATGGCCAGGCGGATCGTCAGTCTCGTCCCGTTAATCGCCGCCCTGGCGATGGTGGCGGTCGCCTCGCCCGGATCCGGGCAAACCGTGCCGCCCGCGAAACCGGCCGCGCCGCAGCCTCCGGCCCCCGCCCCCGCCCCCGTCGAGCCGGCCGACGACGTCACCGATGACCCGTGGGAGGAGCGCAAGATCCGCGCCCGCGAGGACGTCGCGTACCTGGAGGCCCTCCAGAAGGCGAAGCAGGCCGAATGCCGCGAGTCGGAGCTGCGGGTCGCGACGTTCACGCGCTGGCAGGCCGACCTGGCGAGGCAGAAGCAGAAGGGCCTGACCACCCCGTTCCAGCTGAACATCACCGACGTCAATCTCGCCGAATACCAGTCCGAGATGGAGATGAGGCGGGTCGAGCAGAAGGACATCGAGATCCGCCTGGCCCGCGCCCGCCGCAAGCTCCGCGCGGTCGAACGCTCCGGCGCCGTGCCCGAGGCGGAGTCCGTGCCCAACGACGACCGCATCCGCGAGCTGGAAATCAAGGTCGAACGGCTCCGCAAGGAGATGGAGCGGGCCAGCCGGTTCACCGAGACCTCCCGGCACAGGGAGTTGCTGCCGCCGCACTGACCCGACTCGCCCCGGGTCCGGCACCGATCCGGGAATCACGGGCGGGCGAGAAATACCCCGAGAAAATCCCGCGTCGGCGGCGTCATACCCGTGGGGAGCGGGGATCGACGGCGGGGCGAGGGCGATGCGGCATGGACGCGGCGGGGCCGGAACTGCTGGGGCGTTTGTTCGACGACCATGCCCCGGCCCTGGCCCTGTACGCCCGGCAGTGGTGCGAGGCCCCCGAGGACGTCGTCCAGGAGGCGTTCGTCCGGCTGGCCTGCCAAAGATCCGTGCCCGACCGCGTGGTGCCGTGGCTGTTCCGCGTGGTCCGCAACGGGGCGATCTCCGCGAGCCGGGGGGAGCGCCGCCGGCGCGGCCGCGAGGCCCGGGCATCCAGCCCCGAGGCCTGGTTCGCCCCGACCGGCGACCCGATCGACGCGGCCCACGCCTCGCGGCTGGTGGCCGGCCTCGACGGCGACCTCCGCGAGGCGGTCGTGGCCCGGGTCTGGGGCGGCCTCAGCTTCGACGAGATCGCCGCGCTGCACGGCTGCTCGGTCGCCACCGCCCACCGCCGCTATCACGCCGGCCTGGCCCGGCTCCGGGAGCAGATCTCATGACCGACGACGGGCACGACCCCGACCTGGAACGACGGCTGGCCTCCTGGCGCCCCTCGCCCATCGACCGCGATCGGATGCTGTTCGCCGCCGGCGCCGCCTCGGCCCGCGCCCGGGGACGCGACCGCCTGTGGGCCCTGGCCCTGGCCGCCTCGCTGCTCATCTCGGCCGGATTGAGCTTTCAACTCGTACGCGAGCGTCAGCAGCGTCATCTGGCCGGGCTTGACGTGCTGGAGGCGAAAGCGAGCGTCGAGGAGCGTCCCACAGTCGCCCCCTTCGATCCGCCGATCCTGGACGCCGACCGGCAACGCGCCATCGAGCGTCGGGTGATCGAGATGGTCGAACGCCTCGATGCCCTGCCGGACGGGCCGGATCAAGGGCCGCCGATCCGGATCCACGACGTGGACCGCCTCCTCGACTTGTGACGGTCGGGGCCTTGCCCCGCCCTTCCTCCCGAATCTCGCCCGCGCGTGGTGGGCGAGCCCGTTCTTCGTCCGCCATTCACGGAGGTGATCGGCCCATGCCCATGTCCCTGAAAGTTCGATCCGGAGTGTTTGCCCTCGCGATCGGCCTGCCGGCGATGACCGGATCGATGGCCACGGCTGCGCCGTGGGACGAACCCCAGGTGAAGATCATCCGGTCCGACGAGCCGGTGGAGAGGGGCCTCACCATCTCGCCGGCCCCGGCCCCCCGCCCCGCCTTGCGGCATCGGCTGCTGCCGGAGGCCTCGTCGTTGACCCCGGGGAATGCCGCCCCGATTTACCTCCGTCTGCACTGGTGGCGGGGGACCGAGCTGAGGAAGGAGGTGGGGGAGAAGGATAACGCCTGGATCAGCGTCGCCACCCACTTCGGCGGGCGAAACCCGAGGCCGATCGAGGCGATCCCGATCGCCGAGGCCCGCGCCTGGCTGGAGGGCTGGCGTCCGGTCCTCGCCCAGATCGGCTACGGGGCCCACCGCCGGGACTGCGACTGGGCCGATCCCTACCTCGAGCACAGGGAATCGGGGCGAGACATCATGGCCGCGGGCACCCGGGACACCCCCGTTGCCTGGGCGGCTTTGCTGGCCATCCAGGCCCGGGTCGAGACGGCCGAGGGGAAATTCGACGACGCCATCCGGACCATCCAGACCGGGTTTGCCTACGCCCGGCACGTCGGCCGGGGGCCATTTCTCGCCAGCAGCTTCGGGGCGCTGATCAACGCCCGGTACATGGTGGACGAGTTGGAGGTGCTCATCGGCCGGCCCGGATCTCCCAACCTCTACTGGGCGCTGACGGCCCTGCCCCGGCCCCTGATCGACTTCCGCGACGCCCTGGAGATCGAGCAGGCGCTCGTGGAGGACATCGTCCCCGAACTCGGCGAGCTGGATCGGCCCCGCACCGACGCGGAATGGGCCGATCTCCTGACGAGGCTGATCGGCCGCCTCAACGACCTGTTCCGGCACCACTGGGCCTCGGATGACCGGCCGGAATCGCTCGCCAAGGTCCAGGTGCCGAGCGTCGATCAGTTCCGGGCGAAGTGCCTCGCGTCGGCCCGGGACCGGCTTCGCGACGCCCCCTCGGGCCGGCCGATGTCGGACGACGAGGCCCTGGCCCGCTACCTGGCCGCCGTCTATCGCGAGTACCGGGACGAGAGGTTCAAGTGGCAGTACCTGCCCATCCCGGAGGCGGCGGCGTCCGACCCCTATGGTCGGGAGGAGACCATCACGATCGAACGGATGGGCATCTACGCCGCGCTCGATGAGGTCATCATGAGTGCCCGGTTGGCCCGGATCGTCGAGGCGAGGCTCGCCCGCCGCATCGCCGTCTTGCGGACCGTGGAGGCGATCCGGCTCCACCTCGCCGCCGGGAAGGGGCTCCCCAGGACGCTGGACGAGATCCGGGACATCCCCCTGCCGCTCGACCCCGCGACGGGACGGCCGTTCGACTACCGCCTCGACGGGGATTCGGCCGTCATCTCCGGGCCGAAGCTGGACAAATCCACGCCCGGCCCCCTGTATCGGATCACCCTCCGCAAGTGATCCGGCCTACCGTCCCCGGCGATCCGGGGCCTGGTGGCCGAAGACGTGCGGCCCCCGAATCGTCGCCCCGACGGCGGGGGCCGGCGTCGGGGCCGTGGCCGGCGTCGCGATGGTGGACGTCGGCCGCCTCCGCATCAGCAGGGCGAGCAGGACCAGCATGGCCCAGGCATGGACGTGGAAGCTGAACAGGAGCAAGGAGGCCTCCCGGCCGATGATCCCGCGGTTCAGCCCCACCGTCGCCAGGCCATACAAACCGAGCGCGACCAGGGCGGGGCGGCCCAGCGGCCGGAACGCCCGGTGCTCGGCGACCAGCAGGTAGACCGCCGGCAGCAGGAACGCGAGGTGCTGCATCCAGGTGACCGGCGACAGCAACGGCATCGCGATCAGGAGGGCGGCGACCTCGATCGTCCAGGCCGGGTCGTCGGGGCCGATGAATCGGCGCCGGGACCACAGGGCCAGCGACCCCAGCAACGCCAGCCCCGCCAGGGTGCCCACGCGGTTGGCAACCTCCGGCCGGATGTTGGCGAAGGCCACGTCGGCGCGGTTGTCGAGCTTGAGCGGGTGGCCGGGCGGGTAGGCGACCAGCAACCGGGCCACCGCCGGCTTGAGCGACTGGTTCTGGACCCGGACCTCGTTATCGGCGCGGGCCTTGTCCACCCGGTCCGAGAAGACGTTGAAGGCGACGGCGTTCCATTCCCCCTGGTACTTCCACCACGACGCCGGGCCCATCCAGAGCGCGGGCAGGACGATCCACGCCGCCGTGGCCCCGGCGGTCAGGCCGGCCAGCCGCCACCGGCGCTTCCAGGCGAAGTAGGGCAGGAACAGCCCGGGTGTCATCTTCAGGGCGATCGCCAGCCCGAACCCGGCGGCCCCCCACCCCTCGCGCCCCTTCTGGACGCACCGCAATGAGCCCAGGATCAGTGCCAGGTAGATCAGGTGCGGCCCGCCGTCGTCGAGGTCGCGGAGGAGATACTGGCTGGTCAGGACGATCGCGATGGCGGCGACGGTCAGCCCCCGCCAGGCCCCGGGCCGGGCGCGGTCGCGGGTCATCTCCGCCAGCCAGCGGAGCGAGAGGGCCAGGCAGATCAGCGCGGATCCGGTCCGGGCCAGGCTGGCCAGGGGGAGCGGAAGCATGGCCATCGGCGCATAGTACATCGCGCTGATGGGCATGTAATTGAAGCAATTCCCGTTCTCGTAGAGCGGCACGCCCCGGAGGAATCGCATCCCGAAATCGCGCTGGACGTTGAAGTCGCCGTAATTGCGGGTATGGCTGACGGCCTTGGCGGCCAGCTCCGCCGGGATGAAGACGCAGCAGGCGAACAGGAACCAGCGTTCGAACCGCGTCCGCGACCTGAACCAGGCCTTCATCGCCGTCCCCTCCGTGGGAGCCCGCGGGCATCATGGCCCGATCCGCGTGTGCTGCCGTGCCAGGGCCCCTTATCGTCCATCGGGCGCTTCTCGTCCACTCGACTTGCCCGGGCTCAGGCCGGCGACCACTCGGCGTCGCGGGTGCTGCGGAATCCGCTGGAAAGGAGGAGCGAGCCGAGCGGCCCGAGGATCGCGCCCAGGTCGACCACGGCCGGTCGGACCAGCGTGTGGTGGAACAACCGGCACAGGTTGACCCGGCGGTCGAACCGGCGATGCCAGGCGGCCTGGACCTCGGCCTGGAGCCGGGCGTCGACCCCGGCCGGCGAGGCCAGGGCCCGTCGGACGAACGGGGCCAGCGCCTCGGCGCCCAGCAGGGCCATCGTCATCCCCTGGCCCCCCAGCGGGTCGACCGTCCCCTGGGCGTCGCCCGCGAACAGGAGGCCGGGCAGGGCGGGGGTCGACACCTGGACCCGGACCCCGGCCACCGTCTTCCACTCCCCGGCGGGCGTCGAGCCTCCCAGCAAACGGGCCAGCCGGGGGTTGCGGCCCAGGCACTCGGCGGCCACGCGGCCCAGGTCGCCCCGCCGGGCGCGGACGGCCGACTCGGGCAGCAGGGCGCACAGGTTGGTGGCCGTCCCCTCGATCCGGCAGGTCCCGCCGTACCCCCCCGGGACGAGGTGGAGCCCGACCACCCCCGGCCCGTCGTCCAGGCCCGGTTCGCCAACGGACAGGTGCCGCTTCAGGCCGAACAGGCGGGGGCGGAACCAGCTCCGGCCCCGGGTCGTCCCGGCCTGCTTGACCAGCCCCGAATGCCGTCCGTCGGCGGCCACGGCGACGCGGGCGCGGATCGCGAACTCGCCCGCCTCCGCCCCCCGCGCCCGGAGCCCCGCCACCCGGCCGTCCTCGACCCACGGACCGCCGACGCGCGTGGCCTCGAAGACCTCGACCCCCTCGGCCCGCGCGGCGGCGAGCAGGAGGTTGTCCAGGGTGGACCGGCCCAGGCCGATGCCGGGGGAGCCGTCCTCGCCGGCGATCTCGGCGTCCAGGATCCGCCCGGCCGGCGTGCTCAAACGGACCCGCCGGATCGGCCGATACCCCGACCGCTCGACCGCCCCGGCCAGCCCGATCCGGTCCAGCACGCCCCAGCACTCGGGGCTCAAAAACTCGCCGCACAGCTTGTCGCGCGGGAACGTCCCCGGGTCCAGCAAGGCCACCTTCGCCCCGCCCCTGGCCAGGGCCAGGGCCAGCGAGGCACCGGCCAAACCGGCCCCGGCAATCGCGACATCGTACGGGCGTTCGGGCGGGGGCATCATCGCGATCGGTCTCGGCTCGGCCTCGGGTCCACGGGCCATCCGGCCCCACCAAGTTATAGGACCGGGGAAAGCCCCCTCCCGCCGCCCTGGCCGATGCCGCCTCGCTTCGCCTCCGCCACGACGGGCAGATTCCGCCAAGGCCGTGCGACCCGCCCGGCGGTCAGCGACCGTATCCGAACAGGGTGAGCCCCCGCTCGTCCTCCTCGATCCGGAAATGGCCGATGGCCGCGAGCACCCGCTTCAGGCCGTCGAGATCCTGCGCGACCGGATCGCCGTCGCCGGTCGGCGGGCCGGAGCGGGGGAAGCGGATCCACTCGATCCAGCGGTACTCCTCGGGCTGGAAACGGCCGTCGGCCAGCCCCGTCGGCAGGAGGTCCCGCCGGGTCGGCACCCCCCAGTCGTAGAGCCGATCCTCGTCGATGAACTTCCAGGTCGCCCACCGGAGCCCGAGCCCCGCGTCCGCGATCGCCCCCAACGCCTTCCGCCACTTCGCGTCGCTCATGAACGAGGCGGAGAAGGCGGCGACGGCACGCTCATAGGGGTCGCGGCGTGGCGTCCAGCGGATCTCCTGCTTCGAACATTTCTTCATGGCCATCGATCCTGACTCGACCCCGGCCGCTATCCCTCGGCGGGTCGGCCCTGGTGGGATGACAGGTCAGGCGCGATGCTCCGGATCGGGGTAGAGTCCCTGCGAGGGATGGCACCACCCGGAGATGAAGTCCATCACCTCCAGGATCGCATCGTGGCTCGCCTCATCGGCATCTTCGGAGTGGCATCCACGAGCCGCATCGAAGAGCGCGAGGAGCACCGACCGCGGCATCCCGCCATCCCGCAATTCCTCGGCAACCTCCCGCAAGGCGTCCCGCGGCGGCGTCCGCGCGAGGGCGGACTCCACCCGATTCATCGGCACGGTGGGATCCATCAGGGGTCATCCGGTCAGCATCGCCATCGGCGGAGGTCGTCCCGGCCGGGATGATGGAGATGACATCACATGGCCCCCAATCTCCGGCCAACCACGGCCACCCGGATGGTTATACGAGCGGGCCGATTGTCGGGCAAGACCCGCCTTGCGGGGGCACGACCATGCTCATTCCCGGACCGGGCGGACGCACCCGACGCGAAGCTCGCATCTCCGTCTAGCGGCCCGGGGCGGTCGGCATGGCCGGGCGGGCGGGCGGGCCGCCGGGGCGGATGACCGTGGGGGGCGTCGTGGGCCTGGGCAGGATCCGCGGCGGGCCGATGAACTTGCGATCGGGCGGGAACTGGCGAGGCCGGCCGTAGAGGTCGCTCACGCGATCGGCGAGGTCGAATCCGTTGCCGGTGACGAAGCGGAGGACCCCGTCGCGGTCGATCAGGTAGCAGGTCGGAAGGCGGTCGATCTGGCCGCCCTCGACCCAGATCCTCCGCGTGGCGGCGTCGTTGGGGACCAGGACCAGCGGGATCTGCAACCCGATCTTCTTCAGCACCTGCTCGGTGTCCGCGAGGGTCGAGTCGAACGAGACGCCGACCGCCGCCACCTCGCCGGGCCCGTTCGATTCGATGGCCCGCCTGACGTTCATGTACGTGTGGGCGGTCCAGGACGATTCCCCCTCGACGACCACGATCACCGCCTGGCCGCGATGGTCCTGGGCGCGGGCCCGCTTGCCGTCGGCCGTGGGGAGGTCGAAGGGATAGGGCTGGCCGAGCCGGGCCGGCGGCAGGATCGCCATCTTCCGCGCCGAGGCCTCGGCCTGGGCGGCGACGACGGACCGCTCGGCGGAGTCGGGGGCGACCCGCTCGATGCCGAAATAGGCGATCTTCGCCGGGTCGTCCCCGAACATCCCGTTGACGCCGAAGAGCGCCACCTCCAGCTGGCCGTCGCTGCCCGTCGATCCCCCCGCCGGCCAGGTCGGGAGCGACGCCCGGCGGGTCCCATCCTCTTCGAAGAGGACGACCCGCAGGGGCACCGTGACCGACCCCTTGCGGGCCGTCTGGGTCACGAGGAACTGGATCGCGTCCTTCTTGGGCCGGGCCGAGGCGTAGACCACCAGGGTGTGCTCCGGGGTGGTCTCGTGCCAGGTCCGGTCCAGCTGGAAGGCCCGCGGCTCGATCTCCCAAAAGCATCCCGGCGACGGCATGAGATCCAGGCGCCCCACCTTCAGGCCGAAGCTGTTGCCCCCGCTGAAGATCCGCCGGGGCGGCGCCGCGACCGCCGGGATCTTCGGGGGGCCCGGCTTCGGGATGGCCCTCGGCGGGGGCGGCGGGGGGGCCGCGGGCAGGGCGATCGGGCCCGACATGACGATCAGCCGGTCGAAGGCCCCGGTGGCGGCCATCCAGACCCCGCCCACGAATCCCGCGATCGTCCCCAGCACGACCAGCGCGCCGACGCGTCCCGATGTCATCCGTCGTCCCCTCGCACGAAACAGGCCGGGGCGGGGCCGATCGCCCGTTGCATCGTGTGATCATGGCATGCGGGTTGGTCGCGTGCAAGCATGCGATCGCGGGGCGGCATCCTCACTTGCGTCCGGGGCGGGTTGATACGAAGATGATGATCCTCCCCATGCGAGTCCCGCCCCGCCCGGAGGCCCCGGCCATCATGCGAACCCGCCCCTGGATGACCCGTCTTCGTCGCGGCATGGTCGCGTTCGGGCTCGCGCTCGGCGTCGCCACGGCCGGGGCGGGGGCGGACGCGCCCCCGGTCGACTTCGGCCGCGACGTCCTGCCGATCCTGTCGGATCGCTGCTTCTCGTGCCACGGCCCGGACGCCGGGTCGCGCCAGGCCGAGCTGCGGCTCGACACGAAGGCGGGGGCGCTGCGCATGGAGGAGCCGGTGATCGTCGCGGGCCGGCCCGACGAGAGCGAGTTCGTCGCCCGGATCGCCAGCCACGACCCCGACGAGGTCATGCCCCCGCCGAAGCTGAACCGGCCGCTCACCCCCGCGCAGGTCGAGACCCTGACGCGCTGGATCGCCGAGGGGGCGAAGTGGGGCGAGCACTGGTCGTTCACCCCGCCGGCGCGGCCCGAAGTCCCGACGGTGCAGGTCAAAACCTGGCCCCGGGGGCCGATCGACGCTTTCATCCTGGCCCGCCTGGAGCGCGAAGGGCTCCGGCCCTCGCCGGAGGCGTCCCGGGAGTCCCTGATCCGCCGCGTGACGCTCGACCTCACCGGCCTGCCCCCCACGATCGCCGAGGTCGACGCCTTCCTGGCCGACGCGGCGCCCGACGCTTATGAGAAGGTGGTCGACCGCCTGCTCGCCTCCCCGGCCTACGGAGAGAGGATGGCCTGGGACTGGCTCGAAGCGGGCCGCTACGCCGACAGCAACGGCTACCAGGGGGACAACGACCGCACCATGTGGCCCTGGCGCGACTGGGTGGTCCGGGCCTTCAACGCGAACATGCCGTTCGATCGGTTCACGGTCGAGCAGGTGGCCGGCGACCTCCTGCCCGATGCGACCCCGGAGCAGAAGCTGGCCACCGGGTTCTTCCGCAATCACATGATCAACGGCGAAGGGGGGCGCATCCCCGAGGAGAACCGGGTCGACTATTCGATGGACATGAGCGAGACGGCGGGCACCGTGTGGCTGGGCCTCACGCTCAACTGCTGCCGCTGCCACGACCACAAGTTCGACCCGACCTCGCAGAAAGACTATTACGCCTTCATGGCCTTCTTCAACCGGACCCCGGTCACCGGCGCCGGGGGCGACCCCCAGACGGCGCCGGTGCTGGACGTCCCCTCGCCCGAGCAGGCCGAGGCCCTGGCGCGCCTGTCGGCCTCGGTCGCCGACGCCACCCGGAAGGTCGAGGAGCGAGAAAACGCCCTGTTCCCCCGCCCCGAGGGGAAGCCGGCCGCCGAATCCCCCAAGGCCACCGTGCTCCGGCCCGAACTCGTCGAGTGGCTCAAGCTCCCCCCCGCCCGCCGCGACCGCAAGCAGGCCGAGGCGATGGAGAAGGCCTGGGAGGCCGCCGAGCCCGACTACGCGGCGCTGCTCAAGGCCCGCCGCGAGGCGGTCAACGCCCGAGACGCCCAGGCCAGGGCGATCCCCCGGGTGATGGTCATGGGCGACATGCCCGAGCCCCGCGACACCTTCATCCTCGACCGCGGCTCTTACGAAAAGCCGAAGGAGAAGGTCGCGCCCGCCTCCCCCGGCTTCCTCCCCCCCATGCCGTCCGACGCCCCGGCCAACCGGCTCGGGCTGGCCCGCTGGCTGGTCGCCCCGGAGAACCCGCTCACCGCGCGGGTGGCGGTCAACCGGGCCTGGCAGATGTTCTTCGGCGTCGGTTTGGTGAAGACCTCCGACGACTTCGGCCTCCAGGGGGAACTGCCCAGCCACCCCGAACTGCTCGACTGGCTGGCCACCGAGTTCGTCCGCACCGGCTGGGACGTCAAGGCCCTCCATCGGTCGCTGGTCACCAGCGCGGCCTATCGCCAGGAGGCCAAGACCTCGCCCGCGCTGGCCGAGAAGGACCCGGCCAACCGCCTGCTCGCCCGGGGGGCCCGGTTCCGCCTGCCGTCGTGGATGCTCCGCGACCAGGCGATGGCCTCGGGCGGGCTGCTCGTCGATCGGGTGGGCGGCCCGCCGGTCCGGCCGTTCCAGCCCCCCGGCGTGTGGGAGGAAGCCTCGTTCGGCATCCTCAAGTACAAGCAGGACGAGGGGGAAGCCCTGCGCCGCCGCAGCCTCTACACGTTCTGGAGGCGGATCGTCGGCCCGACCGCCTTCTTCGACGCCTCGCCCCGCCAGGTGTGCGTGGTCAAGCCGAACCGGACCAACTCCCCGCTCCACGCCCTGACCACGCTGAACGATGCCACCTATGTCGCCTCGGCGCGAGGTTTGGCCGATCGCGCCACCGCCGAGGCCGGACCGGCGCCCGCCGACCGGATCGAGCGGGCGTTCCGCCTGGTCCTGGCCCGCCGGCCGACCGACGACGAGCGATCCGTCCTGGTGGCGGCCCTGGACCGGGTCCGCCGCGAGTTCGCCGCCGACCCCGCCTCGGCCCGCAAGTACCTGGGGGACGGGGCGCCGGGGGATGAGGCGCAGGCCGTCGATCGCGCCGCGCTGGCGGCGGTCGGCTCGGCGATCCTGAACCTGGACGAGGCCCTGACCAAGGAGTGACGGCCGTGGACCCTTTGCAAGCCAATCACCGGCACGTCACCCGCCGCGAGTTCTTCGGCCGATCGGCGGCGGGCGTGGGCACGGCCGCCCTGGCGTCCTTGCTCGCCCGCGACGGCCTGGCCGGGACGATGCCGCCGGGCACGCCGGGCCTGCCCCACTTCGCCCCGAAGGCGAAGCGGGTGATCTACCTGTTCCAGAACGGGGCGCCGTCGCACGTCGAATTGTTCGACTACAAGCCCGAACTGATCGCCATGCACGGCAAGCCGGTGCCGGCGTCGGCCGTGGCGGGCAAGCGGTTCAGCTCGATGACCGGCGCCGCCGACGGCAAGCTGATGCTCGCCCCGATCGAGCCGTACCGCCAGCATGGCCAGAGCGGCGCCTGGGTCAGCGCCCTCATGCCCCACACGGCGGCGATCGCCGACGACCTTTGCTTCGTCAAGGGGATGCACACCGACGCCGTGAACCACGCGCCGGCGATCTCGCTGATCCTCAGCGGCGGCCAGATCCCGGGCCGGCCCACCGCCGGCGCCTGGCTGGCCTATGGCCTGGGCTGCGATACCGACCAGCTGCCCGCCTTCGTGGCCATGACCTCGGTCTCCAAGGGGACGACCTGCGGCCAGATCTTCTACGACTTCTACTGGGGCTCCGGCTTCCTCCCGTCCAAGTATCAGGGGGTGAAGTTCCGCAACGGCGGCGACCCGGTCCTCTACCTGTCCAACCCCGAGGGCATGTCCACCGCCATGCGCCGGGGGCTGCTGGACGACGTGGCGAAGCTCAACGAGATGAAGCTCCGCGACTTCGGCGACCCCGAGATCGCCACCCGCGTGGCGCAGTACGAGATGGCCTTCAAGATGCAGGCCAGCGTCCCCGATCTGACCGACCTGTCGACCGAGCCGCAGAGCACGTTCGACCTCTACGGCCCGGCCGCCCGCGAGCAGGGGACGTTCGCCTACAACTGCCTGATGGCCCGCCGATTGGCCGAGCGCGGGGTCCGGTTCGTCCAGGTGATGCACGCCGGCTGGGACCAGCACAACAGCATCACCACCGAGCTGTACAACCAGTGCCGCGACACGGACCAGCCCTCCGCCGCGCTGGTCACGGACCTCAAGCGGCGGGGCCTGCTGGATGACACCCTGGTGATCTGGGGCGGCGAGTTCGGCCGGACCCCGTTCATCCAGGGCAAGCTCGACGACCGCGCCCGCTGGGGCCGCGACCACCACCCCCACGCCTTCACCTCGTGGATGGCCGGCGGCGGCATCAAGCCCGGCATCACCTATGGCGAGACCGACGAACTCTCCCTCTCGGTGGCCCGCGACCCGGTCCACGTCCACGACTTCCAGGCCACGATCCTCCACCTCCTCGGCATCGACCACGAACGCCTCACCTACCGCTTCCAGGGCCGCGACTTCCGCCTCACCGACGTCCACGGCAAGGTCGTGAAGCCGATCCTGGCGTGAGCGGGCGTCCATGGGGCTCGGGCTTCGCGTCTCCGACGACTAGGGCGTGTCTGGCAATAGCCTCGGCCCATACGATTGGAGTGGACGGATCACCCCACCAGCACCCTCACGACCTTGGCTCAACTCCGACACGCCCTCTCCGACGAGCATTACGCCGCCATCGAGCCGCTCCTGCCCACCAACGCCCGGCCCGGCCACCCCTGGAAGGGGCACCGCCGGGTGATCGACGGCATCCTCTGGATCCTCCACACCGGCTCCCCCTGGCGTGACCTGCCCAGGCCAACCTACGGCCCATGGCAGACCGTCTACGAGCGGTTCAACCGCTGGGCCAAGGACGGGACCTGGGCCCGGCTGCTCGAGGCCCTGCATGTGCGGCTCGACGCCGCCGGCAAGATCGACTGGGACCTGTTCTGCATCGACGGCTCCTCGATCCGGGCGAGCCGCGACGCCGCCGGTGCCTCGCCGACCCACGGGACGGCCGCCGAGCCGGCCGACCACGCGTTGGGCCGCTCTCGCGGCGGCTTCGGTTCGAAGATCCACCTGATCTGCGACGGCAAGGGCCTCCCGATGGCGGTGACGGTGACCGCCGGCCAGCGGCACGAGGCGACCCAGTTCGAGGCGGTAATGGGCCGGGTACGCGTGCCCGGCCGGAGGGGCCGACCCCGGAGCCGGCCCAGGAAGTTGGCCGGCGACAAGGGCTATAGCTCGCGGAAGATCCGCCGATCCAACCGTCGCCGGGGGATCGCCTCGGTGATCCCGACCAAGTCCAATGAGAGGCGGGTCCGGGGGTTCGACAAGGCGTCGTATCGCCGTCGCAACGTGGTGGAGCGTTGCATCGGGTGGCTGAAGGATCGGCGGCGGGTTGCGACGCGGTTCGAGAAGCTGGCGGAGAACTTCGAGGCGATGGTCAAGCTGGCGATGCTTGAACGGTTGCTGAAGGCACTATTGCCAGACACGCCCTAATCCCAACCCGGCCAGGGAGGGCGGGGATTGATGGATGCGACGGTCGAAGACGAGGCCCGACGGCTGGTCGAGCGGCTCTCGGAGGATGCGTTTGAAGTGTTCCAACAAGCGTAGGAATTGCAACAGGTCGCGACCCGGTGGAGGATGGCCGTTATTGATCCGACCTATCGGAACTTGCATCGGGCGGAAGTTGTAACGGTTGAAGTCGATGGTCCATCCGCCAGGTGGCTTTCCCGGAAGATTCGCCGTGATATCCGACCATCTCACCGATTGAGTACGTTCCCAATGGAAGATGACAGGCCGGATGCACCAGAGAGGCCAAGACTCACGGTAAACCCCTCGGAAGACGCGGCCATGCAACAGGATCGAAAACGATTCTCGGTAGGAGTCGCCAGGCGTGATGTCTCATGCCTCATCAAAACGCAGGGCCTTCGTTGGTGGCTATTCCTTGGCTTGTCATTCCTTGGCTCGGCCCAGGACTCATCGACCGCGGCCGACGGCCCAACTCTGGGCATGCCCCTGAACGTTGAGCGACTGATCCGTTGGTTGCCCGAAGATACGGAAACATTGGTCGTCGCCCGAAATGCAACCTTGACCATAAATGATGCCTGGGTCGCCCTAAAATGGCCTGAAATCGGGGTCGCCAACGCGATCTATGACTTGGATGTCCATTCGCATAAATCCTTGGAACCATTGCTGGGAAAAAAGATCGATCTGATCGTTCGAGGGGGGAGAAACTACGAGGGCGTGAGCAGCTTCGGTAGCCTGCGGAGTGAAAGTAGTACGATCCTCCTCTTCCCAGCGGATCTTGGCGATGCGGGCCGAAAACTGATTGAAGCCTTCCGGAAGAATGCGAAATCGGTGAGAACCATCCTGAATCGAGAGGTCTATGTCTTCCCCTCGCCGATCAAGAAGGAACCTTGGGTCAAGAAGACGACCTGGGAAGGGGCTTATTTCGTCCTCCTGAAGCCGGATACCCTTCTCTACGCCACCAGCGATCGTTATCTGGAGGAGGTGCTCCGACGTGTTAATGACGACCGCGGAATCCGTGCGCTACCCGACGACTTGCCGGAGTGGAAATACGTCAACTTCGCCGCCCCGGCCTGGGTCGTGAGGCACTTTCCGAAGGGCGGCCGAGACGTACGGGCTATCGGCATGACGGCGGCCTTATCGGATCAACGATTCCAGGTCATTTATGTTCCCAAACCGGGGGACGCCCTGGACTCTGGCGATGTGTACAAGCAGTGGTTCACGGGATCTGTTCCTGTCACTCCTCAGCAACGGGAAAAATTCAAGCTCGAAAGTCGGCACGATGGCACGATCTCCTTCTCGACCAGCGCGCCGCCCGATATTGAAGCCGACATGTTGATCTGGTTCTGGCAATGCACGCGTCCTTCGCCTGGGGTTTTCTCTGGACATTCCCTTGAGCCATAATGGCTCGCGAAAGGAGTGCCCGAGATGCCCGAGCCCAGCACCAAGACCGACACCAATGACCGGGGCCGCTTCTCGGCCAGGAAGAAGTCCGAGGCCGTCCTCCGGCTCCTCCGGGGCGAGGACCTTGACTCCCTCTCCCGGGAGCTCGGCGTCGTCGCCGCCACGCTCTCCTCCTGGCGGTCCGCCTTCCTCGACGGCGGCACCGCCGCCATGAATAGCCGCCCGGCCGACGACCGGGATGAGGAGATCGTCCGCCTCCGGTCCAAGGTCGGCCAGCTCACCATGGACAACGAGCTGCTGGGCCGGAAGTGCCAGCACCTGGAGAGCGGCCGCCCTTTTGCGTCGAGGAGGCGGAGCACCTGAGTAGCCGTAGGGTGGGCACCGCCCACCATCCCAACAGCGAGGGCGGTGGGCGATGCCCACCCTACCACACTCAAGGTCCAGGCTGGTGGACGGTCGCCGCGTTTCCAATCAGGGCGAGACGCGACGTCGGAAATCCTAAGAATCTCGGAGTGCGACGAGCGAATATGACTCCGGCGATCGACCAGGAGCCCACTCATGGCGTCACGAGGCGGGGTCAGCACGATACCCTTCGAGCAGCGATGCCCGCCAAGGCGGCGGAAACGTGAGCGATTGACCCGCGGAGATCGGCTGGTGCTCGCCCTGTGCGGCAGCCTCCTCGGCCTGATTTCCTGGAGCACGCTCTATCTCATCCTGTTCCTGAACGGGCTGAAGGTCGCGGCCAAAGTCGCTGCACAAGTGCCCCAAATGCCCCCGGTCCCGCCCATCGACCCCATGCCGGGCCTGCCGTCCTACTGGTGGGGGGCGTGGCCCGCCCTGGCTTTCGCGGGATATGGTTCGCTCGCGGGGGCGGAGAGGATGATGGACGCTTTCGAGTGGGTCATGAAGCAACTGGGCGAGTTCGCGAGGATCGCAAGCCGGAACAATTAGCCATCGACGCCGTCAGTTGTCTTCCCGATCGTGCTACCATCTCGATGACGTGTTCCGGGGCACGGCCGTGCGTTCGACACGCCTTGGAGGGCGGACCATGATCGACAAAATGGCGCTCATGCAGTTCGTAGGGTGGGCACCGCCCACCTTCTTGAATCGGGGGATGGTGGGCGGTGCCCACCCTACGGAACTGACGTCGAATGGAAGTTGTCGCGGTTGGAGTAGCGGCGAAACCTCACAGATAACATGGTGCAGCGATGAAGTGGCTGATCGGTTCAGGCCAGCCGGCCGATGCAAACGTTTTTGACGGCAAGATCGTCGCTGTCTACTCTCGGTTCGATGAGGGGGGGGCTGATCAAGGATGTCCGGTTCGCTCGCCTTGAGGGGAGGTCGTTCCTTGTCGGTAGGTTCGCTCCCCGCGAGACCCGTGACTGGTCCGATGTGACGTGCTGGCTCGCAATCGACGAAGTGGTCAAGCTCCTCGTATTTGATAGCTTGGACGACGCGAAACGATCATTCGAGCAAGGGGAGAAGGCCAAAGCGGCTGGGTGTGCCACGGGGGATGACAGTATAAGCGGTGCCGTATAAGTATAATTCGCGAACACGCCCTGGAGAAGAACGGCAGGGCGGGCACCGCCCACCCTCTCGAATCGGGACGGTGGGCGGTGCCCGCCCTCGGACCCTGAAGGAATAACCCCGGCGTCAATCAGCCGTTCGCCACTCGCACCCCGGAGGAGCAGGGATGCAGGCCATGGGCGATCTCTGGACGAAGCGCTGGCAAAGGGCCATCGATGCCGCGAAACGGCGAGGCGCCCGGGATTATGGCCTCGAAATCGATCGGCCGGCGACCACTTCCGAGGTCGAAGAGGTCGAACGTGCGATCGGGAGACCTCTACCCCAGCCGTTCCGGAGGACCTTGCTCGAGTTCTCGCGTCGGGTGGACTTCTTCTGGTTCCTCCTACCCCAGGATGACCAAACACCGGAACGTTGGAAGGGGGTGTGGTGCGGGGGGTGCCGCTGGGATATCGGGCAGCTCGCGAGGATGGACGAGGAGGCCCGCTGGCTCTCGACGAACGCCTTCGTCGAGGATACGCCCGATGAGACAATCTGGCGGGACAAGTTGCCGTTTCACGCCATCGCCAGCGGCGACTACATCGCGATCGACGTCTCTTCCGGCGACCCGCAACCGGTCGTCTATCTCAGCCACGACTTCGACTACAGCCACGGCCATGTGCTCGGGGGCGATTTCTTCGACTTCATGGATCGTTGGACCGCGCTCGGGTGCCCCGACGATGACATCTGGCCGCTCTTCGTCCCGGAGAAGCGGGGGGGCATCGACCTGGCTGGCTCGAACGCCGTGGCCTGGTGCGAGTGGTTCGGAGTTCCGCCAGGACACGCCATCCGGGACGAATGAGCCATGCCCACGCCCCACAACCGCCCCCCGGAGTGTCCGTCGGGTTGACGACGCCCCAACCCGAAGGCCACTCAAGGAGCGCGGGCCATGCCAGCGGCGGAATTCGCCGAGTTCCTGCTCGATTGCCTCGAAGATTTCGACCGGTCGATCCCGCCCCTGGGCCTCTACGCCGCCGGGGATCTGCCCGAGTGCAGTCGGATCAATGCCCGGGAAGCGGAATGGCATTGCGGGCTGCTACCGCGACTCAAGGCATCGGGATGTTCGGGATTCTGGTCGATGGATCATGGCCATGCGTTCGACGCTCCCGGGATCGGCCCGGCGAAGTTGAAGATCATCAAGATCTCGAAGATCAAGGTCAGGAAGTTCGGATCCCACTACCGGGTCGATCGCCTCGAAGACTTCTCCGAACGCTGGGGCCGGTGCAAGATCGACAAGGAGTTGAGCCGGCTCTGGAAACCATCGTCGCTCGCCGAGCCGGGCCGTCGGTTGCGTCTCGTCCTGTTCATCGGTTTCGACAAGGCCGAGGACCCCTTCGCCAGGGAACTCCAACGGCTGAAAGCGTCGCTCGACTGGAGCGTTCACGGCGTGACCCACACGACCCGGGTGCTGGAGGACCGCTACGAACGCCACTTCCGCATGAGGTTCTCGGTCTGGTGGAAGGAAGCCCCATGAGTGTTGCCCGATCCATCGGGATCGACGGGGCCGAAGCCTGATGGGAGATCGATCGGGTCGCACTCGTCCGCCCCGAGGGTGGCCACATCCGGTGGTCGCAACTCCTTTTCGTGAATCGGGATGGGCCGGTGCGTGGGCTCCCCGCTGACGCGCCGGCGGGCACGGATCCCCGGGCTCGTCTCATGTCGATCGGTCGCTGGCATTGCCAGCCCGGGGCGTCGGGGGTAAGTTCCCGCCGTGACTCGGCCGGCGGTTCGACTCGTGATGAGGCGAGGGTGATCATGAACGGGTTGATGATGGACGTCCCCCTGATCCTGCCGGGCATCCTCGACCGCGCGGCGCGGATCTTCCCGGACAAGGAGGTCGTCGCCCGCGAGTCCGGCGGCGGGCTGCGGCGCACCACCTACGGCGCGATCGCGCCCCGGGTGGCCCGGCTGGCCAACGCCCTGCGGGGGCTGGGCATCCGCCCGGGCGACCGGGTGGCCACGTTCGCCCAGAACCACGACCGCCACCTGGAACTCTACTTCGCCATCCCCGCCGTGTCGGCGGTGCTCCACACGGTCAACATCCGCCTGGCGCGCGAGCAGATCCGCTACATCATCAACCACGCCCGCGACCGCGTCCTGTTCGTCGACGCCTCGCTGGCCCACATCGTCGCCGACCTCGCCGGCGAGTTCCCGACCGTCGAGCACGTCGTCGTGATCGGCGACGGGGGCGAGGCCCCGTCTTTGCCCGGCCCGGCGATCGACTACGAGGACCTGCTCGCCTCGGCGTCCGAGGCTTCGCAGGCCGACCGGCCCGGCGAGGCGATGGCCGCCGGGCTCTGCTACACGTCGGGCACCACCGGCGAGCCCAAGGGGGTCCTGTACAGCCACCGGTCCCTGTACCTGCACGCGATGGGGACGTGCATGGTCGACTCGTTCGCCGTGGGCGAGCGCGAGGCGGTGCTGCCGGTCGTCCCGATGTTCCACGTCAACGCCTGGTGCCTGCCGTTCGCCTGCGCGATGGCCGGGGCCAAGCAGGTGTACGCCGGGGCCCACGCGCTGGGCCGGCCCCTGGCCGAGCTGATCGCGGCGGAGCGGGTGACGTTCGCCGCCGGGGTGCCGACGGTCTGGAACCTCCTGCACCAGCACCTCCGCCGGCACCCGGGTGAGCACGACGTCTCCAGCCTGAAGACGGTGATCGCGGCCGGCTCGGCGGTGCCCCGGTCGATGATCGAGGCGTACGAGCGCGACCTCGGCGTCACCATGATCCAGGCCTGGGGCATGACCGAGCTATCCCCGATCGGCACGGTCGCGCGGCCGACGCCGGCGATGGCCGGCGACCCGGAGGCGGCGATGGCGGCCCGGGCCCGGCAGGGCCGGCCGGTGCCGGGCGTGGAGGTCCGCATCCTCGACGACGCCGGGGGCGACCTCCCCTGGGACGGCCTCCACGCCGGGGAACTCGCGGTGCGCGGGCCGTGGGTGGCCCGGGCCTATTACGAGGACCCCGGCGACGGCGCGGCGTTCACCGCCGACGGCTGGTTCCGCACCGGCGACGTGGCGACGATCGACGCCCGAGGCTACGTCCAGGTCACCGACCGGAGCAAGGACCTGATCAAGTCCAAGGGGGAATGGATCAGCTCCATCGAGATGGAGAACGCCGCCTTGGGGCTCGCCGGGGTGCTGGAGGCCGCCGTGGTCGCCCGGCCCGACCCCGGCCGCGACGAGGCCCCGGTGCTGTTCGTGGTCCGCGACCCGAACTCCCCCGATCGGCCCGAGGCCGCCGACCTGCTCCGCCACCTCGCGGATCGGTTCGCCCGCTGGCAACTGCCCCGGCCGGCCGACGTCCGGTTCGTGGCCGGCCTGCCCCGGACCAGCGTCGGCAAGCTGGACAAGAAGCTCCTCCGCCGGACGCTGGCCGAGGCCATCCCGCCGCCCCACTTCGGCCGGGCCGGCGCGGCCCGGACGGGGGAAACGGCGTCGGGATCGGTGGAATCGGGTTGAGGCGTTGTCCCTCCCTGCGGAGGGCCCGCCATTTCGCCGGGTGGATATCGCCCGCCATCTCGGGGCCGGGGACTGCCATCGCGGTTACGGCTGGAGTGGAGGCGGGGGCGGCGGGATGGGCGCCGGCGGGGGCGGAGCGTCGGCCTCCGGCTCAGGCCCCGCCGGCGCCGTGGGCCGGGCGTCGAACTGGCCGGAGAACGCGGTCCAATCCGCGAAGGGGAAGGTGCCGAGGTCGCGGTACAGGGCGAGCCGGCCGGCGTTGAACTCGTTCCAGAGCGAGACGAGTTGCGAGCGGCTCTCCGCGATCCTCCGGGCGTGAGGGGCCAGGTCAAGCACTGGCCGGGCCGGCCGGCCGGGCGCCGAACCCGCCGGAGGGGTGATGATCTGCTCGTAGATGTCGCTCAACTGGCGGACGGCCAGGACCGACATCCGCTGCGCGTGCCGGTAATCGGCCCGCACCTCGGCCAGGTGGCGGATCCGATCCCGGAGGGAGACCTCGGCCAGGGGCTCGTCGACGGCCCTGGCGAGGCCGCCCCGGGAGGCGGCACGCGTCGCCAGGGCGAGCACCTCCTCCAACCGGTCGGGGTCCTCCTCGATCTCGCGGAGGATCGATCGGCCATCGATCACGACGTCGCCCAGGGTGGGCAAACGATTGAAGAGGGCAGCCAAACCGGCCAGGGTTCGGTTGGGGTTGAGGTGCCAGCGGTTCACCTCCTCGAACGACCGCCGGAACGCCGCCTGGGATGCGAGGTCGATCGTGATGGGGGCGTGCGGGGAGAGCCCGAGCGTCACCTTGAAGCGATCCAGGCGGTCGCGATACTCGGCCATCTCCCGGCCGAGGCCGCGCCTCGCGTCCGAGAGCGTGGCATCGAAGCCGTCGACGTCGAACTGGCTCAGGCCGGACGCTTCGCCCCTGACCATCTCGCGGAGCACTCCCATCCAGTTCTCCAGGGAGGCCACATACCAACGGTCGTTCTCGATGCGCACGACCCGGGATTGGAGATCGAGGAATGGGGAGGAGGGATCGACGAATGCGTCGGAGGACGCGAAGTCCTCGCGGAACCGCGCGAAATCCTCGACGCCGGGCCCCGCGGCCCGGATCGCGGCCTCCCCGGCGTCGAGCGTCTCGAAGCGGCCCGGCTTCGCGCCCCGAGGACGGGCGATCGCCAGGTCGTAGGCCTGCTTCAGGCCGAGCACGCCGGGCTTGCTGCCGGCGGGCAACCCGGCGATCCGGGCCTCATCGAGTGGCCCGGGCCGGACGTCGAAGAACAGCGAGAGCAGGCTGACGATGGGGCTCTCGCCCTCCTGGGGCGGGATCGGTTCGCCCGGCGCGGGCGGCGGCACGGCCGGGGCCGGGGGCGGCACGTCCTGGGCCGGGGGCGGCACGTCCTGGGCCGGGGCGGACCCTGCGGCGAGCAGGATCAGGGCGAGGCCGAGCGATCGGATCGGGGGGCGCCGCATGGGCGGAGGCTCCGGGGCTGGGGGGAAGGCCCATCACGCATGTCGATGTTGGCCGTCGCGCCGGCGCGGGTCAAGCGGCCACACCCCGTCGCCTCACGGTCGGGCCGCCATCCGATCGAGGCCGGCGCGATCGATGGCCAGCCAGGCGATCTGGTTGCGGTCCCAGGTCGTCGCGGAGGCGGCGCCGACGTACAGGCGGGCCGGGCCTCCTCCGGGGTCGAGGAGGAGGAACGGGGTGACGTGGCCGAAGGCGTCAATCGGGGCGCCGGATCGGGGGGCGAGCAGGCCGCGATCGGTCCAGGACAGGCCGTCGGTGCCGGAGGCGGCGCGGGTGCCGTCGCGGGATTCGTAGAGCATGACCAGCGAGCCGCCGACCCGCTTGACGTCCACGCCGCCGGCGTCGTGGTCGAAGACGGGGGAGGGGCCGGAGCGGGTCCAGTGGAGGCCGTCGCGCGAGGTGGCGTACCCGACGTGGCGGGCGGAGGCGGGCGAGATCGGGACGCCCTTGACCGGGGCGCCGGGGGGGAAGTCGCGGCGGCCGTCGTACCACATCCGGAACAGGCCGCCCTCGTGGATCACGCTGGGGCGGCCGACCGACAGGGAATCCCACGAGCCGGGCGGTCCGACGTCGAGGGCGACGCCCTTCGGCTCCCAGGCCCGGCCGTCGGCCGAGATGGCCACGTCGATCCGGTCCACCACGTCGCGGGCCGTCCGGGTGTAGAACAGGAAGAAAAGGCCGCCGACCCGGACCACCGAGGGGTCGTTGACGTGGTTGGCCCGGTCGTCGGCCAGGACCACCCCCTTGTGGGCCCAGGTGGCGCCGCCGTCGGACGACTCGGCCAGCGCAATCCGGTCGTGGCCGTCGCGACCCTGGCCGCCGTACCACATCCGCAGGGTCGGGCCGTCGCGGATCACGTCTGGGGCGTAGACGTTGCCCTCGCCGTGAGGGGCCACCTCGGCGTCCCCCTCCCCCCGGAGGATCGGCGTCGGGCCGCCATCCGGCGGGAGGGCCGGGAGCAACGCCGCCAGGGCCATCGCGATCGTGGAAGCCCGCATCGTCCGTCCCCCTCTCGCTCGATCAATCCGGCAGGATTCCGGAAAAACTCAGCATAAACCCCCCTCGATCTCCTGAATATAAGGGCGACGGCCCCGATCCGCGACGGGCCCACGACGTGCACCCCGATCGCCCCGGAGCCCGCCCCCCATGCCGTGCAGCCCCGCCCGCCTCGCCGCGAACCGCGCCAACGCGTCCCGGAGCACCGGGCCCAGGACGGAGGCCGGGAAGGATCGCTCCCGCGCCAACAGCTTGAAGCACGGGATGACCGGCGACGGCGTGGTCCTGGCCTCCCGCGACGCCGCCGAGGTCGCGGACCTTTCCCGCGAGCTGGAGGCCGACCTCCGGCCGACCAACGCCGCCAGCCGGGTGTTGCTCAAGCGGTTCGCCGTGCTGGCCGTCCGGCTCGACCGCTGCGTCGAGCACGGCGACGCGATTCGGGCCGGGCAAGCCCGCGACGCCGACCATGCCTTCCTGATCGCCCGGACCGCCGAGATCAAGGTGATCGGCACCCACCTGGAGCACCGGCCGGCGGCCACGGTCCGGACGCTCAAGGAGACCGCCCAGGGGATCGACTGGCTGGTCGGGACCTGGCTGGCCATCAAGAAGGACCTCGGCCGGGGCCGCAAGGTCCGCTGGCAGCGCTGGCACCTGGACCGGATCGACAACCTGCAGGGCCGATACCCCGGCGAGTCGCCGCCGTGCCGGTTCGATGCGGCCTGCCGGGCCGGGTGGGGCGACTTCTCGGGCCTGCCCGCCGATCCGGGCACGCCCACCCCGCGCGAGCGGAAGGTGCTGGCCCGCCGGCAGGTCGCCGCGATGATCGACGAGGAGGTCGCGGCGCTGCGGGCGATGGCCCCGACCCGCGACCCGGACGAGGAGGCCGCCGACCGCGCCCAGGCCCCCGCGCGGGCTTTGTTCGACCCCTCGCCGGAGGCGAACCTCGCCCGGAAGTACGAGGCCGCCGCCGAGCGCGGGCTGTTCCGGGCCCTGCGCGACTTCCGCCAGCTCGAAGGCTGGGCCGAGGGCCGAGACTCCGGCCCCCCCGCGCCGCCCCGGGCCGCCGATCCCCGCCCCGAGCCGACGCCCGAGATCGAGCCCGGATCCGACCCGGGGGTCGAAGGCCCCGCGCCCGCCGAACCCCCGGGAAAAACGAACCCAACCGATCCGCCCCGGACGCCGGATCTGCCGCCCCCGTTGGACTGGGAACCGGCCTTCTGGCAGCCGCCGGCCCCGTTGCCCCCGGGCTTGCCCTCGATCCGCGAGATGACGGGATACGGATCGGGCGGGGGAGGCCCGGCCTGAGCCCTTCCCCGCCCGATCATCGCCGCCGATGCCGCCGGGACCGCCCGGCCCCGATCGCGGTGCGCCCCGACGAGGCCGGCCACGGGCGGGGGTGTCCGATCCGGTTCGCCTGTTCCGATCGATTTCATTGTGATACAGATCGGCGCCATCGGTCCCGGCCGGGGTGTGTCCGGGCTCGCGCCGCGGGTGGCGGCGCGGACGATGGGTTGGCACGGAGGCGGGTCGTCATGAATCGGCGTGATCTGGGTCGGGCGGCGATCGCGGGGTCCGTCCTGGCGGCCTCGGCGCGGGGGCAGGACTTCGGCGGGCTGGTCGAGAAGCTGGCCAAGGACACGATCCGCAAGGGGTTGGAGCCGAAGGCGATCGAGCGATCGTTCGCCGCCAGCCGGGCCGGCGAGCCGCACCCCTTCCGGACCGCCGACGGCTGGACCCTGGTGGCCCACCGCTACAAGCCGGCCGGGGCGCCCCGGGGCAAGCCGATCATCCTCTGCCACGGCCTGACCTACAACGCCCTGTTCTGGGACCTGGACCCGGCGTGCAGCCCGGCCCAGTACTTCGCCGAGGCCGGCTACGACGTCTGGTCCGTCAGCCTGCGCGGCAACGGCCTGAGCCAGAAGTGGGTCTGGAAGCTCGACAACGCGCCCATGCAGCTGATGGGCGGGGCGATGCGGCGGCTCTCCCAGGGCAAGGTGGCGCCGACCGGCTATGCCACCATCGACCCCAAGTATGCCAACTGGACGATGGACGACCACATCGAGCACGACGTGCCGGCGGTGGTCCAGTTCGTCCGCAAGATGACCGGCGCCCCGGACGTGACCTGGATGGGCCACTCGATGGGCGGGATCGTCGCCATCGCCCGGATGGCCAAGTATCGCACGCCCGGCATCGGCCGATTGATCGCGGTGGGCAGCCAGGTGACCATGCCCAACGGCCAGATCGTCACCCAGTACCTCGACTCCCTGCTCAGCGGCCGCCAGCTCGAACTCACCGGCCAGATCGACGCCGCCCGCGCCGTGGAGATGGGGCAGGAGGGGCTGCAGGACATGTTCTTCAACATCCGCAACGTCGACCGCAAGGTCTACGAGGCCCTGACCACCTGGGCCACGGACGTGCCGTCGATCGGGCTGATGAAGCAATATATGTTGCTTTCGCGGCGGGGCGAGCTGCTCGACGCGGCGGGCTCCTACAGCTATGCCCGCAACCTGGCCAACGTGACGGTGCCCTGCCTGTTCGCCTGCGGGGCCGCGGACCGCTTCGCCCCGCCGGCCGTCCAGCAGCAGATGCACGCCGGGGTCGGTTCGGCCGACAAGTCGCTCGCCTACTTCGGCCGGGCCGCCGGATTCCAGGTCGACGCCGGGCACGACGATGCCCTGGTCGGGCTGAATTCGCGCGCCCAGGTCTACCCGACCATCGCACGCTGGCTGGCCCAGCGGGCCTGATCCGCCCGGGGGGGCCGTTGGGCATGGCGATTGCTGAAGTCTCCGCCACAGTCCCGGACCGCCCAACGGATCCATGCACGAGAGGATTCCCCCATGTCGAAGCTTGCCACCCTGCGCGACCTCTATATCGAAGAGCTGCGGGACCTCTACAGCGCCGAGAACCAGATCACCAAGGCCCTGCCCAAGATGATCAAGGCGGCCACGTCGCCCGAGCTGAAGGCGGCGTTCGAGAAGCACCTGAAGGAGACCGAAGGCCAGATCACCCGCCTGGAGACGATCTTCGAGGGCCTGGGCAAGTCCCCCAAGGGGAAGACCTGCGCCGCCATGAAGGGGCTGGTCGAGGAAGGCTCGGAGCTGATGGGCGAGGACGCCGACCCCACCGTGATGGACGCCGGCCTGATCGCCGCCGCCCAGCGGGTCGAGCACTACGAGATGGCCGGCTACGGCACGGTCCGCACCTTCGCCAAGCACCTGGGCGAGAAGGAAGCCCTCAAGCTCCTCCAGGCCACCCTGGACGAGGAAGGGGCCACCGACAAGGCCCTGACCACGCTGGCCGAGAGCGTCATCAACGCCGAGGCCACGGCCTGATCCCCGCGGTCGCGGGAGGATCAATACTCCCGCGACCGCCCCGGTCAGCCGGCCGGCGCCGGCAGGCTCGTGGCCGTCGCCAGCAGGGACTCGCCGTCGAAGACCGCCGCGTCCGAGTCGGCTTCGGCCGGCAGGGAGCGGAGCCAGGTGTTCCAGCCCAGCCGGTGCCCGACGTCGCCGGGCTCGGGGTCGTCGGGGGCGAGCCGGCACTCCGGGATCTCGTCCCCCCGGAGCACGAGCTGGACATCGAAGTCCAGGTCCGGCCCGTTGTAGAGCCGGGTCAGGTGCGACAGCAGGAAGATCGCCTTGCGCGCCGGGATCGGCGAGGGATCGGGCAGGAACTCGGCGAACTGGCCGTAGGACAGGGGGCCGAGCCGGACCCGGAATCGCCCCTGGACGTCCCAGACCTGCTCCCCGGCGATCGCATCCACGCCCAGCCGGGGGGCGTCGCCGTGATCCCCTTCGCCCAGGCGGATCTGGTTCTCCGCGCCGAGCGGGAGCCACTGGCCCCGGAACGAGTCGACCTGCGCCGGGGCCGCGAAGTAGTCCGCGAGCAGCCGCTCCAGCCCCACGGCCGAGCGCGGGCGGTGGGCGAACAGGCCCGCGTAATAAATGACCGCCAGGTCATTGACCGCCGCCAGGGGCGGCTCGCCAGCCGGGGCCGGGGACGGCGCGGGGACG
Organism: Tundrisphaera macrotermitis; assembly: GCF_051175315.1. NCBI lineage: Bacteria > Pseudomonadati > Planctomycetota > Planctomycetia > Isosphaerales > Isosphaeraceae > Tundrisphaera > Tundrisphaera macrotermitis. Next base: position 6,762,176 of record NZ_CP195100.1, on the reverse strand, counting down.
ATCAGCCGGCGGCGGAGCGGCGGCTCGCCCAGCCCCACCAGGCTGAACAGGGCCCGGGTGAACGGGTCGGGGTCGTCGCGCAGGGCCTCGCCGCGCTCGAACGGGATGGCGAAGCGATACTTCTCCCAGGCCCGGTAGAACATCGACGCGAGCCGATGGTCGAAGATCCCCAGCCAGTCGCGGAGGGCGAAGCGGTCGGCCTCGCGGGTCTCCTTCTCCAGCCGGATCAAAAGCTCGGTGTAGTGCCGGGGCAGGATCCCGCTGGGCCCGGTCAGCCCCAGGAACGCCTGGACCAGCACCGGGGCCGAGCCGTCGTCGCGACCCGGCCGGAGGTCGGCCACCGCGCTGGGGGGGAACGCCAGCGAGGCGATCGACCGGAACCGCACGCACTCGGCCCCGGGCGGGCCATCGCGACCGACCGGCACAGAGCCCGGCGCGAGCCGCTCCAGCAGCCGCACCGCCTGGAAGAAGTCGAAGGCATACGGCTCGGCAAACAGGTGCCCGGCGGGGGTCGTGTCGCTCGGCATGGACGTTCATCCGGCGGGTGGTGGCGGCGATTGGGCGGATGGCTGCGCCCTGGCCTTGTCGTAGGCGGCTTGCTTGGTGCTTTCCAGGGCGGCGGCCTTCTCGACCACGCTGCGGAGTTCCTTGGTGGTCTTTTCCTTCACGTAGCGGTTCAGGATGGCCCGGGCGGTTTCCGCCTTCTCGAGGTTCAACTCCGCCTGCTCCAGCGTCAGCCGGGCGATCTGCCTCTCGTCCGGATCGGTCCCCCCTCGTTCAGGCATCCGCTCGGCCCGATCCAGTTCCGCCCGGGCCCGCTTGACGCCGGCCTCGGCGGCCGCGTCCTGCTCGGGGATCGTCGTGCCGACGTAGGTTTCCAGGGCGATCTCGGCCTCCACCCGGGCCAGCCGCGCCCGCAGGTATTCGGCCTCGCTCTTCTTGGCCGCGAGCGTCGCGGCGGGCGACGGGGCCTGCCCCCGGCCCATCGAGCCGAGCCCGAGGAGGCCGATCAGCACCAGGAACGTCGGGATTCGGCGGCGGATCGTGGGCGTCATGTCGGCCTCGCTTTTCGGGGTGGTTGTGGTTGGGGTCCATCGCCCCGCCTTCGGGAAATAGGCGGTTTCGCCGCCGCACCGGACCCGGGATCGAAAGACGTTAAGCTTGTGGATGCGTCAGATCAAGGGGTGGGCCCCGGTGCGGGGGGGGAAGCGGCGGAACGGCCCCTCGGCCTGGGTGGTCGATGCGACCAGCTGGGTGAACGAGTTGATCGAGGTGTAGAGGGCGAAGAAGCGGTCGAGCACGCACGCGAACGGGTAGATGCCGGTGCCGACGTAGTTCCTTTCGTCGAAGCCGAGGGCGATCTCGGTCCCCCGGCAGAACCCGCCCGAGATCGGGTCGCCGATCCGGCCGACCACGCGTCGGCAGGACATCGAGGCGATCCCCTCGATGATCTGGCGGTTGACCGCCGAGGCGGGGTCGCCCACGTCCTGATCCGAGAAGTCGTAGAGCCGGAGGATCTCGCGGAGCGAATCCAGTCCTTGCTCCCCGTCGGACAGGGACAGGTGGTTGAGGTTCAGGTGCGACACCAGCCGCCAGTAGGCCCCGCGCCGAGACGGCGGGCGGAGCGGCGGGGTGGGCGATACCACGCACCGGACCCGCGAGATCGGCGCCGCGGCTTCGAGCTGGAAGTCGACCCGGTCGCCCAGGTGCTGGAGCCGGACGGGAAGCTCGCGGTTGGTGCAGGTGGTCCAGGCCACCACGGTCGACTCGGCGGGCAGGCGGGGGTTGAAGTCGAGGTCGACGAGGTTAATCTCGACGTCGGTCCCCCGGTCCCCCTCGCGCACCGACGGGAGCCGCGACGTGTGCCAGAACGCCCGGGGGCCGTCGCGGGCCGTGCCGTGGGCGGCCGAGTAGAAGGGCTTGTAGTGGGTGGTGGTCCGGGTGGCGGGGTCGGTGCTGGTCACGTCGTCGACCGAGTAGACCTCCATCCCGTCCGGGCTGGCCACGTCGGGGATCACCCGGTATTGATACCGGCTCTGCGTCAGCCGGATCGGCTCGGCCACCTGCTCGAACAGGTTGATCGCCGGGGTGCAGCCCAGGCGGAAGGTCGACGCATCCACGCGCCCCTCGATGTCCGGCGCGGAGCGGTTGAGGAAGATCACCACCTCCAGCTCGTCGCCGAACCCGGCCTCGGCCGCCGCGCGGAAGCCGCCGAGGTCGACGAACGAGAACTTGGCCGGGAAGGCGAAGAACTCGCTCAGGAGGCGGTATCCCTCGAACGACTGGGCCGGGTAGGGCAGGAGCCCCTGCTCGCGGTCGAACCCGACCGGGCCGAGGACGTCGGCGGGCGCCAGGCTGATCGGCTCGGGCGGAGGTCCGCCGCGGGCGCCCCGGCCGAGGGGGCGGAACACCACCCCGACCGCGTGGTTGAAGACCAGCTCGTAGAGCTTGCCCACCATCGCCCGGTCCCCGGCCAGGTAGAGGCGGAGGGCATCGAGCCCGAGGTCGGCGAACTTCAGCCCGGCGGCGCAGTTCAGCCGGAGCCGGAGCGCGGCCACCGCCCGGGGCGGGGGCGTCATCCCCTCGGGGAAGGGCGGGGGGGCCAGGCGGGCCTCCAGCACCCGGACCGGCCAGAGCGTGACGGCGTCCCCCGTGCGGTACTTGCACGGGATGTCCCCCACGGCCTGGGTCCGCAGCCGGCTCCCCTTCGGGATCGTGAACCCCTTGGGGATCCCGGCGCGGCCGGAATCCAGCTCGAACTGGACGATCGCCATCGACGGGATCGGCGCCAGGTAGTGGGGATACAGGACGCCGAGCAGGCCGTCGGTCAGCTCGGGGAACTCGTCGTCGAGCTTGTGGTGGACCCGCCCGGCGAGCAGGGCGAACGACTCGATCAGCCGCTCGACGTGGGGGTCGGCGCTGCGGCCGGACTCCAGCATCAGGCGGCCGGCCGCCGCCGGATAGCCCCGGGCGAACTCCTCGGCCATGCGCCGGATGAAGGTCAGCTCGCGCTCGTAGTAGCGATACAACGTGTCGGACATGGATGCGTCAGGCCCCGGCCGGCTCGATCGAGGTGTGGCCCGACGATAATTCTAGCACCGTCTCGAACTCGACGTCGGAGAACGGCTCGATCCGGAACCGGGCCTCGATCTGGAACCGGATCCGGCGATGGTGGACGTCGGGCTGGTCGACCACCCGGACGTCGATGTCGCGGAGCCTCGGCTCGAAGCGGTCGATCACCTCCGCGATCGCCCGGCTGATCTCGCCCGGCTTCTGGGCCATCGCGGACAGCGACGAGGGGTCGGGCATCCCATAGGTGAAGACCGAGTTGATCAGTTCTTCGAATCCGGGAGGGAGGTCGGGGTGGGAGCGGTGGGTGTTGAGCAGGTCTTCCAGGTCGCGGCGGATCGCGTCGCGGACCTGTTCGATCCCGAAGCCCCGACGCCAGGCGGTGCCGTCGGCGTCGGGGGCGATGAGCCGGTCCAGGAGCGACGGCACCAGGCCGAATGGGGACTCGCCGGGTGCCATCGGTGCCTCCTGATCCCTGGATCAGACGTTGGTGTTGGTCGTGACGTTCCAGCCCTTGACGTTGGGCGTGCCCTTGGCCCCGCCCTTGGAGACCTGCGGCGTGTAGGTGATCTTCACCGAGGCGAACGAGAAGGACACGGTCTCGCCCGGGGTGTCGCCGGAGGCGGTACCGCTGGTGGTGCCGTTGCCGATCCAGTTGACCGAATCGACGTAGACCTCGGTGAAGTCGTACTGGAGGAACACGTTCTGGCCGCCGCCGGCCTTGCGGAGCACCACGGTGGCGCTGTCGAAGTGGGCCCCCTTGCAGCAGGCCAGGAACAGGTCGGGCGAGGAGTTGTCGGTCTGCTTGGTGACGTTGAAGCTGCTGATCGCGACCTTGCCCGAGCCGCTGCCCGGGGTGCTCGACCCGATCGTGCTGGGGTTGCTGGCCCCGAAGGTGAACGACTGGAGGGCGATCCACTGGGGGTAGGCGGTGTCGGTCGACTCGCCGGTCGGGGCCGAGCCCCCCTTGATCTGCATGAAGCTGTCGTAAGCCATCGTCGTCAAGCTCCCGGGCGACGACGCGACCGCCTCCCCCGGCCGGTCGGGCGGGGGCGTCGCGGGGCGTCATCTCGGTGGTCCGGCGGGGCCCCGGGCGACCATCGCCCGGGGCCTCTCGCCGATCGGTCCTCGGCTGACATCCTTACGCCGGCCGGTGCGTTTCGGGCCACCCCGGCCGGATTTTTTCATCGGGCAGACATCCGGATTCGACCGACCTCAACCCTTCTTGGGGACCTCGGCGACCAGCCGCAGCGACGTGGACATGGTCTCCAGCTGGAAGTGGGGGCGGAGGTAGGCCACCGCCTCGAACCAGCCCGGCTTCCCCTTCACCTCGCGGACCTCGATGCTGGCCTCCGACAGCGGCCGGGACGCCTTGGTCTCGTCGCCCGCCCCCTGGGGGTTGACCGTGTAGTTGTTGATCCAGTCGTTGAGCCACTTCGACGCGTCGGACAGCTCCATGAACGAGCCGATCTTGTCGCGGGCCATCACCTTGAGGTAGTGGGCGAACCGCGACGTGCAGAGCAGCAGGTTGAACTTGGCCGAAAGCTCGGCGTTGGCGTTGGCGGCCGGGTCGAAGTAGGTCTTCGGCTTCTGGCACGACTGGGCGCCCATGAACACGGCGAAGTCGCGGCCCTTGCTGTGGAGCAGGGGGAGGAAGCCGAGGTTGGACAGCTCGAACTCGCGGCGGTCGGAGATGGCGATCTCGGTCGGGCACTTCATCGCCACGTCGCCGTCGTCGGTGGGGAAGGTGTGGACCGGCAGCCCCTCCACCTTGCCGCCCCCCTCGACGCCGCGGGTCCGGGCCATCCAGCCGTACTTGCTGAAGGCGTCGGTGATCCGGGCGGCGTAGGCCCAGGCGGCGTTCATCCAGAGGTACTTGTCGTGGTCCTTGCCGTCGACGAATTCCTCGAAGTTGAACTCGTCGACCTTGGCGAAGTCCTTGCCGTAGGGCAGGCGTCCGAGGACGTGCGGCAGCGTCAGGGCGACGTAGCGGGAGTCTTCCGACTCGCGGAACGACTTCCAGGACGCGTACTCCACCCCCTCGAAGATCTTGGCCAGGTCGCGCGGGGTGGCCAGCTCGGCGAAGCTCTTGTCGAAGTTGAACATCTTGGGGCTGGCCGCCGACACGAACGGGGCGTGGGCCGCCGCCGCGACGTTGGAGACCATCTTGAGCAGGGCCACGTCCTCGGCGCCGCGGCCGAACTCGTAGTCGCCCACGAGCATGCCGTAGGGCTGGCCGCCGAGCTGGCCGTATTCTTCCTCGTAGATCTTCTTGAACAGGGCGCTCTGGTCGAACTCGGGGGCCCGGTCCAGGTCCTTGAACAGCTCGCGCTTGGAGGCGTTCAGGACGCGGATCTTGAGGTTCTCGCCGGTCTCCGACTGGTGGACGAGGTAGTGGAGCCCGCGCCACGACCCTTCCAGGGCCTGGAATTCGGGGGCGTGCATGACCTCGTTGAGCTGCGACGACAGCTTCTCGTCGATCGTGGCGATCCAGTGCTTGATGTTGGTTTCAACATCCTTGGACACGACCTGGCCCGGCTGGACGACCCGGTCGAGGAACTGCTTGAAGTAGTCCTTGGCGGCGTCGGCCTCCTGGCTGGATTGGGGCCGGGTGGAGGCGATGATCTGGTCCAGGAGGCCGGGGGCCTCGGTCGTCGTGGTCGTCGCGGCGGGTGCCGACGCGGGATCGGGGGCGGTGCTCATGCTCCGGCCTCCGGCTTGGGGGCCTCGGTGCCTTCGGCCGGGGCGTCGACGCCCATCTGCGCGGCCAGTTCCTTCGCCTTCTCGGTGTTGCCCACGATCTCGGCCAGCAGCCCTTCGAGCTTGTCGTTGCCCTCCATCTTGCTCAGGAGTTGGGTCAGCTTCTGGCGCATCTGGAGCAGCTCATTCAGCGGGGCGATCTGCTCGGCGACGCGGGCCGGCTCGAAGTCCTCGTACTTGCGGAAGTTCAGCTCGACGGCGATCTTCGAGTCGTCGTCGGCCAGTCGGTTGGGGACCTTCATCGCCAGGCGGGGCGTGGCCTTGGCCAGCACGTCGTCGAAGTTGTCGCGGTCGATCGTGACGACCTTGCGGTCCTTGAGCGGCTTCAGGGGCTCGGACGGCGAGCCCGACAGGTCGGACAGAACCCCGACCACGAAGGGCAGCTCGACCTTCTCCATCGCGCCGCCCGTCTCGACGTCATAGGTGATCTGGACCCGGGGCCGTCGCACCCGGTCCAGCTTGTGTTGCAGGCTATCGCTCGGCATGGTCACCTCTGCCCTTCGGGGCGTATCGGATGGGGTCGACGAACAGTGTGTCGCCCGCGATGGCGGCGATCAAAAGAAAATTCGGGGAGCCCGGCGATTTCGGACGCATCAGCCCGATTCGGACGCCTCCGGGGCGGCCTCGGGCTTGATCCCCAGCTCGCGGCCCATCTCCCCCAGGACGTCGGGGTTGCGGACCAGCTCGCGCATCAGCGCCGGGAACGGCATCGACCCCAGCTCGACGGCCCGCCTCAGCAGGTAAGGGATCGGGCTGTGGGGCTCGATCCCCTGGAGCAATTCGGCGGCCTCGGCGATCTGGCGATAGATCTGGTCGCGGGTGGCCGGGCGGCCGGGGGCGGCGGCGGGGGCGGTCGAGCCCTCGGATGGGGATCCGGGCGCGTCGGCCGCCGTCGCGGGGGCCGACGCGGCCTCGGCCGGCGCCGATCCCTTCCGCGCCAGGATCTGGCCGGCGAGGTCGCGGCACTCGACGACGGCCTTGCGGAGCGAGAGCAGCCCTGGGGCCTCCGGTCCGAGGCGGGTGGCCAGGATCGGCGTCAGGGCGTCGAGCGCCTCCAGGGCCTCGACCAGCGTGTCGTGGGTGGTCTGGATCGCCTCGCGGGGCGTGGCGAGGATGGCCTTCTCGAACGCCTCCAGCGAGACCGAGCCCCGGCCGTCCTGGCCGCGCCGCCAGTCCTGCCAGCTATAGGGGGCGGGCCCGCTGGCGAGGATCGGCCGCGACCGGACCGTGTTGGGGAACAGGGCCCCGCGGTCGGGGTCGTCGAGCCAGAAGAACGGGGCGGCGCGGACTTCCAGGTCGCTCGGGTCCTCGACCGGCGGCCGGATCCGGTCCCAGCCCTCGTCGACCATCCTCCGGAGCAGGTTCAGGCCGTCGCGGAGCCCGACGAAGCCGCCGGCCTGGGTCGCCGCCTCGACCAGCCTCGCGGCGACCATCAGGTCCTTGGACGTCGCCATCAGGGTCTCGCGCGCCAGGCGGGCGATCCCCGGCCAGTCGGCACGCTTGGGCTGGTCGGGCCGGCGCGGGTCGTCGGCCGAATAGTCGTCCGGGTTGACCTCCTTGCGGCCTTCTTCGAGCTGTTCGCGGGTCGCGTACGGCACCGAAGATCCCGACGGATCGTCTCCCGGGATCGGTGCCAGCAGGGCATCGAGGTCGAGCAGGGGGTCGGCGCTCATCCGGGCTCGACTCGTTCGTTCGGGTTCAGGGGCGGGGCCGCATCGTCCCCGCTCACCTCCCAAGATATAGGACGCGCGTCGCCCGGATGCAATCGAATCCGGGGCCGACGCCCGATTCTCCCCGAGGCCGGGCCGTCCGCCGCCCTGCGGAGAGCCCCCCGGCCGGGATCGGATCATCCGGCGTGGGGGACCGATCGATCCATCCCCCGGTATGCCCCATTGAAATGTCATCCTCCGCTCATGTAGATTCGGCGCCGCGGGGTGCCCGACGGTGGGACCGCCGGGGGATCCGGCGGGCGGCCCCGATACTGGATCGAGCCCTGCTCGCGCTCCCGAGGGGCGATGATGTCGACATCCGAGATCCCGGGCGGGGCGGGCCGCCGCGATTGGCCCGGGGCTGCATTGGCGGCGGCGGTCGGCGCCGTCGGCCTCCTCATGATGCATCACCCGATGATCCTGTCGGGCCTGCGTCGGATCCAGGTGGACCTCGCCGACACGCGGCTGATCAACTATTTTCTTGAGCATAATTATCGCTGGTATCGGGGCCTCCCGGGCCACGAGAGCTACTGGGACCCTCCCTTCTTCTACCCGGCCCGGAACATCGCGGCCTATTCCGACACGATGTTCGGGATCGCGCCGCTGTACGCGGCGTTCCGGGCCCTGGGCTTCGCCCCCGACACGTCGTTCCAGCTCTGGACGATCGCGCTGTCCGCCCTCAACTATGCGGTGATGATCCACCTCCTGACGCGGCGTCTCGGCGTCTCGGCCGCCGCGGCATCGGCCGGCGCGTTCCTGTTCGCCTTCGGGTCGCCCCGGGCCAACATGCTCACCCAGCAGACCCAGCTGACCCAGTTCCTGAGCCTCATCAGCGTGGACGCCCTGTTCGGGCTGTTCTCCGGGGGGATCGTCTCCCGCCCCGCGAGGGCGGCGGCCTGGATCGTGGCGACGGCGGGGATGCTGGCCCAGCTCAGCTCGGCCTTCTACCCGGGCTGGTTCATGGTCCTGGCGATGGGCATCGCCTCGGCCCTCGCGATCTGGATGCCCTCGACCCGGCGGCCGTTCCTGGCCACCCTGGCCCGGGACGCCCCCTGGATCGCGCTGGCGGCGGGGCTCGGCGGGCTGGCGATCCGCCCCTGGCTCTCGCACCACCTGGCCGCGTCCCGGGAACTCGGCCCCCGGTGGCTGGGGTGGGCCTTGAGCGCGATGCCCTTGCCCGTGACCTGGCTGGAGACGGGGCCGCAGAACTGGCTCGGCCGCTGGGTCGGGGGCCTCAGCGGGATCGGGCCGGCCCGTCCGGCCGGGCTGACCACGCCGCTCGGCATCGGGTGGGCGACGACGATCGCGGTCCTGGCCGGCCTCTACCTGGGGCGCCATCGCGCGTCGACCCGGCTGCTGGCGGCGGCCGCGGCCGTCCTCGCCCTCTGCCTCACGCGCCTGCCCGATGGCCTCGTGCTGGCGGCGGAATGCCTGCTGATCCTCGGGCCACCGGCGTTCGCCTACGTCGACCGGAAGGCCCACCCCCGATTGTTCGTCGCGGTGTTCGGGCTGGTCATCCTGCTGGTGTGGTTGAAGGGCCCGGTCGGCCCCTTCCTGCTCGGCTGCGGGCTGTTCGCCCTGCTGATCGCCGCGGCGGCATTCGTCGGGCGGGGGGACGACCGGGCCGAGGCCATCGCGACGGGGGCGCTGGTCGTCGGATTATCGTTGATGCTGTTCCCGGCCCCGCTCGTCCTGGGGCTCGGGGCGGCGGTCGGCGGGCTGCTGGCCGGGGCGGCGGCGCTCCTGGGCCTCCGGTCACGCCCCGGGATCGAGTCGATCGCGCTGGGCGGGTTCCTGGCCTTCGCCGTGGGCATCACCTATTGGGATCGGCCGGCGGTGTGGCAGATCGCCCTGGCCGCCCCATTCGCGGTGATGGCGGCGCGGCTGGCGCCGGCCCGCCCGCCGGCGTGGTCGCTGCCCCACCTGGCGCTGGCCGGCCTCGCGGCCGAGGTGGTGTTCAGCCAGGGGGGGACGGCCTGGCATTTCTTCCACATCCACGTCCCCGGCGGCAGCTCCCTGATCTTCCTCTCGCGGGTCGGCCTGATCCTGCTCATCCCCGCCGCGATCGGCCTCGCCTATGCCCTCGACGCGCTCCGGGGCGGGGGGAGGTGGGCGATCGCCCTCGGCCTCGGGGCGATCTGCCTGCTGGAGCAGGGGACGACGACCCCCGCCTTCGACAAGCACGCCAATCGCGAGGTGATCGCCTCGCTGGCCCGGCGGATCGACCCGGGGCCCGGGGCGTTCTACTACACCCCGGACGAACTCCTGCCCCCCGTCAAGGCGAACCTCGACGCCATGTGGGCCGGGCTCGTCCGGGGCAAGCCCACGATCAACGGATACTCCGGCCACACGCCGCGCGGCTGGAGGGATCTGGACGAGCCGGAGGGGTTCCGGCCGGCCGACCTCCGGAAGCTCGCGCTCGCCTGGGATCGTTGGAAGGGGACGTTCGGCCGCGCCGTCGTCGGCGCCGAATGGATCGGAGGCCCGGAGGATCGGCCCGGCCAGTTCCCCCGGGGCGGGACGACCGGGGCCGGGGCGGAGGTCGATCCTCCCCCCCGGGCCGCACCCTGAGGTCGGGCCCCGGCCCTCGCGACGGCCCCGGGATCGCGCGTGCCACGGGGGCGGGATCGCCGCGGGGCCCGATCCCGTCAGCGGTCGGCGAGGGGCTTGAGGCGGATCAGGAGGCCGCCGGCCGGTTCGAGCCGGGCCCGGATCGTCGCATCCGACCGGATCCTGACCGACTCCGACTCGAACCCGCGGATTTCGCCCGGCATGTCGCGATGGGTCTCCGACACATAGTCCCGGCCGGCATCGAGGAAGTTGAGCGGGATGGCCACGTCGCGCGCCTCGCGGCCTCCCAAAGCGCCGACCCACCACTCGTCGCCGTGCTTGCGGGCGACCACGGCGAGTTCGCCGACCTTGCCTTCGAGGCATCGGGTCTCGTCCCAGGTCGAGGGGATGGCGACCAGGAGGGGCAGGGCAGGTTGGTCGCGATAGGCCGAGGGATAGTCGGCGACCATCGACAGGTGATCCTGATAGACCACGTAAGAGGCCAGCATCCGGCAGGTTGTGCCGATCACGTTGGGGGCCTTGTCGCGGGGCCGGTAGTCGGCCAGGGAGACCACCCGGAACGACCCCTGGTGGAAGTCGAGGGGGCCGGCGAGCATCCGGGTGAACGGGATGGTCGTCTCGTGCTCGGGGGGGACGCCGATCGGGTCCCACTTGTCGAATTCGAGGTTCCGCACCGCCTCGAAGGCCAGCAGGTTGGGATAGGTGCGCTCCAGCCCGGTCGGTTCCTTGATGTTGTGGATCGTCACCGTCAGGTGGTTGGAGGCGGCGGTGGCCGCCAGGCGGCGGACGAACCGGGAGATCGCCTGGTCGTCGCGGTCGATCAGGTCGACCATCACCCCTTCCACGCCGAGTTCGCGATAGATCGGGAACGCCCGATCCATCATCGCGTCGGCCCCGGCCCAGTTGAGCCAGAGGCGGATGCCAACCCCCTTGGACTTGCCGTAGCGGACGATCTCGGCGAGGTCCAGGCCCTCCTTGCCCCGGGAGATGTCGGCCCCCTTCCACGGCTTGAGCGGGCCGCCGTACCAGGCGGTCTCGTCGATGCCGTCGAGCGAGTGATACGGGATGCCGGCCCGGGCGCAGAAGTCGATGTAGTACTTGGCGGTGGCCGTGTCCAGCCGCTGGGGGATCTGCCCGGGCTCCTCGTAGAAGCCGTTCCACCAGGGGAACGTCGTCTTGCCGGGCTTGATCCACGAGGTGTCGGCGATCGCGCACGGGTCGTTGAGGTTCAGGGCGAGGTCGGACTCCACCAGCCGTTCGACCCGGTCGCCGATCAGGATCGCCCGCCAGGGGGATTCGTGGGGCAGGTCGGCGCGGACCGCGAGCCCGGGCTCGCCCGGCAGCGGCGAGAGCCGGGCCGCCAGCGACGCCCCCGGCCCGTCGTCGCGGGCCAGGTAGAGCCCGGCATAGTCCTGCCAGTCCGCCTCCAGGAAGGCCGCCCACCCCGTCCCGGGCAGCTCGACCAGCAACGGCAGGCCGATCAGACCGCCCCTGGGCAGCCCGGCCGCGGGGCCTTGCTGATACAGGCCTTCGTGCGAGATCAGGAACGAGGGGACCGGCATGGCCACGGACCGGGCGTCGTCGGGCGGGCGGAACCCGGTCCGTTCGGCGGCGATCTCCAGCTTCGACCAGCCCTCCTGGGCCGGGAACCGATAGCGGAAGGCGACCCCGTCGTCCGAGGCGCGGACGACCAGCTCCCACCGCCGGGCCGGCCCCTTCGCCTCGCGGAACGAGATCACCGACTCGGCGTAGCGATCGACGACCCGGCTCCGCTTGCCCGGGAACTGGCGGTAGGACTCGTCGACCCGGCGCGATCGGACCCCCTCGATCCGCGAGCCCGCCCCCAGCGACGAGCCGTCGCCGAGGTCGACGCCCAGGCGCGACGGCAGGGCGACCGGCCGGCCCCGGTAGGTGACGGCATAGCGGGGCTCCGCCCCGTCCAGGGAGATCGCCGCGCGGATCTCGCCGCCGGGCGACGCCACCTCGACCGGCCCATCGGCCAGGGCCGCCCCCGCCGCCAGCAGGCCGAAGGCCCAGGTCATCGTCCAGGATTGCCGACCCATTCGCTCGCTCCTTCCGCCCGGCCCCCTCGATCTCGCCTCGCACACCCACGAGGATGACCGGCACACCCTCCCGGGGCAAGGCCCACGGACGGCCGACGACGATCGACGCGGGCCGATCTCGGGGGATTCGAACGGAATCGAGGGGCCGGCCTCGAAGCATGACCTAGAGTCCTGGTGAGGACGGTCGGTCATCCGGCGGGGCGGCCCCTCGGCTCTTTGGCAAATCGGGCGATCAGATCGAGCCGGCGTCATTCAGGCCGGCGAAGAGGCTGCCGACCCGCGAGCGGCCGTAGGAGCTGCTGCCCAGGACGACGCCGTTGGAGGCCTTGGCGTCGGCCGCGTCGAGGATCGTCCAGACGGAGTACTTCACGTTGTTGGACAGGCCGAGATAGCTGCCCGCCGAGCCCACGCTGGCCTTCTTCACGGCCGTGCCCAGGAACGAGACGTGGAAGCCGTAGCCCACGGCGTTCATGCCGGCGAGGTCGGCGTCGGTCACGTAGACCGACAGGGCGGTGGCCAGGATGTCGGCCTCCAGCTGGGTGCTGGAGCTGCAGTTGAGCGACTTCATGAACGCCGCGACGTCGGCGTTGGTCTTGCCGGCGAGCTTGCCGTACAGGTTGGAGAAGTTGCTGGCCAGCCAGTTGCCCAGGGCCTTGGAGGTGCTGCCGCTGTTCAGACCCTTGATCAGGGCCTGGCCGGTGGAGCCTGCCCAGAAGTCGGCCGTGCCGGTGTCGTTGTCGGCCAGGGCATTGTTGTTCAGGCCGCACCCGCCGTTATCGGCGCTGATCAGGCGGCCCTGGGGGGTGTAGAAGAGGTTGCTGCCGGCCGGGCCGAAGCGGTCGATGACCTTGCCGCACACGAAGTCGACCTGGAAGAAGCTGTCCGGGACGTCGATCTTCAGCGTGTAGGTGCCGTTGGTGGTGTAGGTCCCGGTGGCCATGTCGTAGACCTCCTGCTTGGCGGCGTCGGCCGCCGAGAACCAGGAGTTCGGGGCCGTGTAGCTGACCAGCGAGAAGACCGCGGGGTTGCTCGCCGAGGCGTTCCTCACGGTGAACCGGGCCGTGACCGTGTCGCCCTGATTCACGTTGCCGCGGAGGTCGGAGACCTGCCGGCAGCCGTTGATGATGTAGACGACGCAGGAGATCTGGCAGTCGCAGCCGGTCTCGGTGTTGGCGAAGTCGTTGTCGCCCGCGTCGGCCCCGGGGGTGACATTCACGACGTAGTTGTCGGCCAGGACCGGGCCGGTGCGGATCCAGCCGCTGGCGACCACCTCGCGGACCGTGTACTTGCCGGGCTTCAGCCCGGTGAACCGGTAGTTGCCGTTGGCGTCGGTCGTCGTGCAGGCCTCGTTCCAGTCGGGCTTGCCGTTGTTGTTGGCGTCGAGGTAGATCTTGACCCCGGCCAGCGGCGTGTCGTCGGCGGTGAGCCCGTTGCCGGTCAGGTCGCGGAACTTGGTCCCGCTGATCGAGCCGGTGACGATCGTGAGCCCGGCGTCGAGCGACAGGTCGGACTGGCCGGCGGCCAGCGTCGTGGTGGCGGTCCGGCCGGTGAGGATGTCGGCGTCGGAGTCCTTCAGGTCGTTGCCGCCCCGGTCCTTGCCGGTGAAGGCGTAGCCATCGGGCAGGACGAACTGCACCGAGTAGGTGCCCGGCGCCAGGCCGTCGAACAGGTAGGATCCGTTGGAGGCGGTCTGCTTGGTGCCGATCACCGAGCCGGAGGCGTTGAGCAGCCGGACGGTGACGCCGCCGACGCCGTCTTCTCCGGCATCCTGGACGCCGTTGCCGTTGCCGTCCAGCCAGACGTAGTCGCCCAGCGAGGCCGGCAGGATCGTGAGCCCGGCGTCGAGGGACAGGTCGGACTGGCCGGCGGCCAGGGTGGTGGTGGCGGTCCGGCCGGTGGCGGGATCGGCGTCGGAATCCTTCAGGTCGTTGCCGCCCTTCTCCTTGCCGGTGAAGGCGTAGCCGCCGGGCAGGACGAACTGCACCGAGTACGTCCCGGGCGCCAGGCCGTCGAACAGGTAGGCGCCGGCGGAGGAGGTGATCCGGAAGTCGATCGCCGTGCCGTTGGCATTGAGCAGGTTGACCCTGACGCCGCCGACGCCGTTCTCGCCGGCATCCTGGACGCCGTTGCCGTTGCTATCCAGCCACACATAATCGCCCAGCGAGACCGGCAGCACGGTCAGGCCGGCGTCGAGGGACAGGTCGGACTGGCCGGCGGCCAGGGTGGTGGTGGCGGTCCGGCCGGTGGCGGGATCGGCGTCGGAGTCCTTCAGGTCATTACCGCCCCGGTCCTTGCCGGTGAAGGCGTAGCCGCCGGGCAGGACGAACTGCACCGAGTAGGTGCCCGGGGCGAGGTTGTCGAACAGGTAGGAGCCGTTGCCGGCGGTCGGCTTGGAGTCGATCACGGTGCCGGAGGCGTCGAGCAGGTTGACGACCACGCCGCCGACGCCGTTCTCGCCGGCGTCCTGGACGCCGTTGCCGTTGCCGTCCAGCCACACGTAATCGCCGAGCGAGACGGACGGGGTGTTGATGAAGTTGAACGACTCGGTCGTCATCAACCCCTGCGTGCCCCAGGTCAGGTAGTCGGCGGTGTCGACCGGGTCGGTGGTGTTCAGGAAGATCGAGCGCTCGTCGCGGCCCGCGGCCAGGGCCAGGTACGACCGGGCGGCGGCCAGGGCGGCGGGGTCGGTGGTGGCGGTGTTGACCTTGAAGTTGCCGCCGGCGAGGTCGACCGTCTTGTCGTAGGTCAGCTCGTAGAAGGCCAGCTGGAGGCCGGCCCCGTCCGCGCCGCTGGTGGCCAGGTTCTTGCCGTGGTGGTTATACAGCCAGCCGATCTCGCCCAGGTGGTCGGTCACCGCCGGGGGCAGGTTCTGGGGGACGGTCTCGGGCGTCACCTCGTAGGGGCCGAAGTAGCCGGGCGCGATGTGGAAGAGGTCGAAGCAGTAGGTGTAGAAGTCGGGGGTGACGGGCGTATTGGCGTCGCCCGCGACCAGCTTGACCTGGAACTGGTGGGCGTTGCTCGCATAGGGCAGCGAAGAGAACGAGTTGTAGATGTCCGTGCCGCCGGCGAGGGTGAAGGCGGTGTCCACCCCCTGATAGCCGCCCGCGATCCCCGGCGTGCGCTGGATCTTGACGGGCGAGCCCAGGTTCGGGTTGGGCATGGTGACTTCGATCGCGTTGCCGGTCCAGGCACCGGCATTGAACACCGCGTTGACCTCGGCGTCGGACGCCAGGTAGCCGGCCGAGGGGACCTCCACCAGCTTGTACTTGCCGGCGGACAGGTTGTCGAACCGGTAGTAGCCCTCGGCGTTCGTCAGGGTGCTGTTGAGCAGGGCGTTGGTCGCGGCATCCCGGAGCTGGATGGTCATGCCGGGCCTGGGTGCGTCCCCGGCGTCGAGGGCGTTGTTCGCGTTGTTGTCGACGAACGACACCCCCTGGAGGAAGTTCGCGGCCATCAGCGTCCGGCGTTCGATCGCCTCGACCCCGGGGCGGAGCGGGCGCCTGAGCGGGCGGCGGGGGGAGGTCTTGGGGGCGACGCGTCGGGAAGAAACCAGCATGAATGAGGCCCTGAATGATGAAAGCGCGTGGGACGATCGGCGACCGGGGACGGTCCCCGGAGGACGGGCGTCGTTGCCTTGGGGGGTGAATCTCAGGTCCACAGCGACCAGCGGCCCGAGGCGAGCACCAGGCCCGCGATCAGGGCGTTCGTGACGGCGTGGGCGACGACGGCGTCGCCGAGCCTACCGCGGCGGCGATAGGCCATCGCGTAGGCGATCCCGGCCAGGGTGCCGGCCAACCATCGCCCGTGGAGTGCCCCGAAGCACGCCGAGGAGGCGATCAGCGAAAACCAGGTGAATTGCCCGGGCGTGACGGACTCGAAGTCCCGGGAGGCCAGGCGGCGGAGCAGGAAGCCCCGGAAGGCCAGCTCCTCGACGATCGGCACCGTCACCACCGACCCGACGACCCGGGCGAGGAGCCACAACGCCGCGGCGATCGGCGACATCGCCCGCAACGCGGTCGGGATCGGCCCCGACCCCTCGCCGCCCGCCGGGGCCGGCTCCAGGGCCATCCAGAGCGCGAAGACCAGCGCCCCGATCGCCGCGGCCGCCCACGACCCATTCAGATCGAAGGTGGCGGGGCGCCGCCAGAGCAGCCACAACGCCGCGCCGACGGCGACGACGCGGGCGGGGTACAGGGCATCGAACGCCCCGCTCGTCAGGGCCCCGGTGATCATCGCCGACCCGACCAGGACCACCAGCGGCATCACGAACGGGACGACCGGGTTGGTCCCCTCGGCGGGCCCGGCCGCCCCCCGCCCGCGATCGAGCAGGCCGGTGGCCCGCGAGGCCATCACCAGGCCCAGGCCCACCGCGTTGAAGGCGATCCAGCCGGACTGCGAGTGGAACCCGCCCACCGCCAGCCCCGGATGCCCGGCCGCGCCGATGGCGACCAGGGCGACGATCCGGACCACGTTGGCCGCCCAGATGACCGCCGTGCCGATGGGCAGCAGGAGCAGGGCGGCGGGGAACCGCAGCTCGCGGCGGAACAGGATCAGGTAGACGCCCAGGAACGCCCAGATCAGCCCGATCCCCTCGTACCCCGAGCAGGCCGGGGCGATCGTCACGGCGAAGCCCCGCGCCCCCACCACGAATTGGTCCGGGTCGCAGATCGGCCCGGCGAAGCCGATCCCCAGCAGGGCGGCGACCGCCCGGAACGTGGCCCGGTGGAACTGGTCCCACAGCCCGGCCGTGGAGCGGCCCGCCCCCCAGGCCAGCAGGCCGGCGGCCGCCCCCCAGGCCAGCGGCCCGGCCATCGCGCGGGATGCCGGCCCCCACAGCGGCCGGGGCAGCAGGGCCGCCAGCCACAGGCCGAGCGCCGCGGCCCCGGACCCGAGCCAGGCCGCGACGGCGAGGTCGGCGTATCGGGACGTGGCCAGGCCGGCGACCAGGGCATCGGACAGGCCGGCGAAGAGCGCCATCATCGCGACGTGGCCCGCCAGGAACGGCCAGGGGTTCCACCGCGAGGCCGCGCCGGCCAGGAGCCGCCCGACCGCCCCGGCCCCCAGGCATGTCGCGGCGATCGCCGCCACGATGGCGGGGCGGGCCACCCAGCCGAGGTTCTTGATCAGGCCGACGGACCAGGCCGCGCCGGCCGGGATGTCCCCCGACTCGAAATGGATGGTGAACGCGACCACCTCGGCCGCCAGCCACAGGACCAGGGCAGCCCGGAGGCCGGGCCGGGCCCAGGATTCGGAGGGTGCGCGGGCGATCGACCGTGCCAGGCTCACGGGGGGCTTCCTCAACGGGAGGGGCGGGGGTGGGGGATCGTCGCGGGCGGGCGGGCGGGAGGGGGCCGATGGGCATCATCATCGATGCCCATCGGCCCCGTCGCTCGTGCGGGGCGAGGCGTGCGGATCACTTCGGGGCGCGGCGCCCACGCAGCATGAAGAAGGCACCGCTGGCGATCGTGAGGGCGCTGCCCAACGAGCCCGGATCCAGCTCGGGGACGGCATTGGGGATGAACGGGGGATCGCCGGCCAGGGCCAGGGACGACAGCCCGGCCGTCATGAGCATCAGTCCGGAAACGTTCATGAAAGTGCGGAAAATGCGATTCATTGGTGAGGAATCCATGGTGCATGGACATGCAAAAACAGCTTGGCCGGTTCGGCTTCCTTACGACCACACCAAGTTGGCGCAACAATCGCCCGAACTCTTTATCTCCGAGCACCTTCGTGGGGCCCGGTCCGGGCGGATGGCCTTGCCCGTCCGCCGTGTCAGGATGTTAGTCCAAGGGGTAATTGACGTCAATTGAGGTCGAATTCTTGCATCATGAACTCATGCTGCGAGGGCGAGAAATTCCATCGGCCCCATTCATGCTGCGGCCCGCAAGTGTCGCCAATTTAAGTCGGGTGACGGCTGTCCATGACGCGCCGGCGCAGCCCCGGCCTTGATGGCATCGGGGAGGGGGCGATGTTCATCCCCCTGGAATCGAAGTGAGAACACGCGACGACGCCCGGGGCCTGTCGGCCGGCCGCCCCCGGCCCTGGGTCGGCCAAACTGTGCCATTCCGCGACGGCCCGGGCCGCGCGGAGGGTAGTCCCGGCTGCGTTGTCGAAAATCACCGCGGGGCCGGCCATCGGGGGGCGGCCGTGCCAGGGTCCTGTCATCGGCCCCGCGGCCGATCTCCGGGGCCCGGGAGCCCGCCCGCGCCGTCGCGGTTCCCTGCCGCAGCCCCCCCGGGTTAGACTTGTCGTGCGGCGGCCGGGATCGGGGGCGGGGGGAATGGCGATGGCAATCGGTCGGGGTGGGGAAGGGCGGGCCGCCGAGACCTTGGGCGTCCTGGCCGCGCCGATGTCGGCGGCGGAGATGGCGGCGCGGCCGTGGGACGCGATCGTGGTGGGGGCCGGCCACAACGGCCTGACCTGCGCGGCGTACCTGGCCCGGGCGGGGAAGCGGGTCCTGGTCCTGGAGTCCCGCCGCCGGGTGGGCGGGGCGTGCACCCTGGACGAGCCCTGGCCGGGCTACCGCGTCTCCCCGTGCGCCTACCTGGTCGGCCTGCTGCACCCGCTGGTCATCGAGGAGCTGGGCCTGGCCGCGCGGGGGCTGCGGTGGGTCCCGGCCAGCGCCGGGATGTTCGTCCCGTTCGAGGACGGCACGTCGCTGCAACTCGGCGAGGACGACGCCCAGTGCGAGGAGGAGATCCGCCGCCTCAACCCCGACGACCTGTCCGGCTGGCGGGCGATGGGGGACGTCAAGCGACGGCTCCGCGACGCGCTCCGGCCGGACGGCGACGGCGACCTGTGGGTCGGCCCGGCGCCGTCCCGAGAGCGGATCGAGGACCTCCTGCGCGGCGACCCCGAGGCGAAGTCGATGCTGTTCGACTGGTCGATGGTCGAATACGTCGAGCGGTATCTCTCCGACGAGCGGATCCAGATGGCCTACCTGGGGCAGGGGGTGATCGGCACCAACGCCAGCCCGCACGACCCGGGGACGGCCTCGGTCCACTTCCACCACGCCTCGGGGCGCCTGGGCGGCGAGCCCGGGATGTGGGGCTACGTGGTGGGCGGGATGGGCATGGTGTCGTTCCTCCTCTGCGACGTCGCACGCGACGCCGGCGCCGTGGTCGCGTCCGGCTTCCCGGTCGCTCGGATCGTGCCCGGCGAGGGGGTCGAGCTGGAAGGCGGCGACCGGATCCAGGCCCCGATCGTGGTGTCCAACGCCGACCCCCGGGCCACGCTCGCGCTCCTCGGGGCGGGGGCCGACCCCGGCTGGAGGCGGCAGGTCGAGGCGGTGCCGATCGAGGGTTGCACGGTCAAGCTGAACGTGGCCCTGCGCGAGCTGCCCAACTTCACCGCCCGGCCCGGCACCCGCCAGGATCACCACTTCGGCCAGATCAACACGCCGCTGACCAAGCGGGAATGGCGCGAGTTCCACGCGATCGCCCGCGCCGGGGGCCTGCCCCCCCGGCTCTGGACCGAACTCTACTTCCAGACCGCCCACGATCCGAGCGTGGCCCCGGAGGGGGTCCACACCATGAGCGTGTTCGCGCAGTCGGTCCCGTATGCCTTCGCCCAGGGGACCTGGGACGACCGCCGCGCCGAGGTCGAGGCCCTGGCGTTGGGCTCGATCGGCCGGTTCTGCTCCAACCTGCCCGACGCCGTGATCGCGGCCCAGGTGCTCGGCCCGCCCGACATCGAGCGGACGGTCGGCCTGACCGGCGGGCACATCTTCCAGGGGGAGATCCTGCCCGACTACCTCTGGGATCGACGCCTCAAGCCCCGCACGCCGATGCCCGGCGTCTTCCTCTGCGGCGCCTGCACCCACCCCGGGGGCAGCGTCATCGCAGTGAATGGTCGCAATGCGGCCATGGAAGTATTGCGCCAGCCATGATTGATTTATGATGCCGGCGCATATAATCCACATTCATCGCAGGGGTATCCGGGTGGATGATGCACATGACCTCGGTCGGGCGTTCCATGCAGCGGTCGAGGCGGGCGACCTCGGCGAGTTCCGACGCCTCATCTCGGGCTGGCCTTTCCTGGCACGCTATATCATGGCCCTCATCCGGGCGGTCGAACTCGGCCGGGCCGACATGGTCGCGGATTTCATCAAGGGCGGGGCCGACGTCAACATGACCGATGAACTCGGCGACACGCCTCTGATGAGCGCGGCGAGGCTCGGCCACCCGGGCATCACCCGGATGCTCGTCGAGGCCGGGGCCAACCCCGACGCCCTCGCGGAGGACGTCGAGCCGCAGATCGATTGGGAGTGCCGGGGCCGGAGCGCCCTCCATGACGCCATCGCATGCGGCCATGACGAGGTGGTTGCCTACCTCACGCCGCTGACCAGCCCCTGGCTCCGCCTCCGCGCCGAGATGGCGATCCCCGATCGGCCCGGCCCGGCCGACGAGGCGCTCGACCGGGCCGCCGCTTCCGGCGACGCCGGGGCGGTGCGCGCCTCCCTCGACGCCGGCGCCGACCCCCGCACCCGGACCGGGGAGGAACGCCGGACGGCCCTCCACGCGGCCGCCGAGGCGGGGCGGGCGGGCCTCATCCCCCTGCTGATCGAGGCCGGCGCGGCCGTCGATGCCCGCGACGAGCGGGGCCGGACGGCCCTGTGGCGGGCCGCCCATCGGGGGAATGGGCCGGTCGTCGAGGCGTTGCTCCGGCACGGGGCCGACCCCGATGCCCGCGATTTCGACGACGAGGCGACGCCGTTGATCCGGGCCGTCCTCGCGGACGCCCCGGGGGCCGTCGACGCCCTGCTCGCCGCCGGCGCCGACCCCTACCTGGCGGCTGCCGATGGCCTGACGGCCTTCGACCATGCCGCGTACCAGGATGTCCCGGACGCCCGGGGGATCCTGGAGCGGGAGTTCGGCATGTTTTGAGCAGACTTTCGGGCGATCCTCAACCCTGACGCATCACTTTCCCGCTGGAGCCTCGATGAATCCCACGACCAAGCTCGGCTTCCTGTTCGCCCTTTCCGTCCCCTGCCTGGCGAACGCCGCCGATCCGGTGGCGGCCTCGGCACGCTCGTCGATGCCGACCGCCTCCGGCCAGATCCGCCAGTTCGCCTTCGACGGCGATGCCGAGTCGTATTTCCAGGCCGACAAGGCCGCCGCCTCGGACCATTTCACCCTCACCTTCGACAAGCCGGTGACGATCCGGTCGGTGTCGGTCACCACCGGCAAGCCGGGCGGGGAAGGCAAGCTCGACGCCGGCCAGTTGGAGGTCTCGGCCGACGGCGAGGCGTTCGGCCAGCCGCAGCCGTTCGTCGACGGCGCCCTCGCGGCCAAGTTCGACGGCCCGCCGATCAAGGCGATCCGGATCAAGCCGACCAAGGACCAGGATCACCCCCTGGCGATCCGCGAGATCAAGATCGAGTCCGACCCGGCGGTCGCCGTCTTCCGGCACCCGGTCGAGTACACGGTGGACGTCGCCGACGCCCCCGAGCTGAAGGAGTGGGCCGAGAAGGTCGCCCTGCTCTGCGAAGCCTGGTATCCCCGGCTGGTCGACGAACTGCCCAGCGACGGGTTCAAGCCGACGCAGAGGGTGAAGCTGGTCCTCAGCAACGACTACAAGGGCGTGGCCGCGGCCGGCGGCGGCCGGATCACCGGGTCGGTCAAGTACTACAAGGACCACCCCGACGACCTCGGGTCGATGATCCACGAGACCGTCCACATCATCCAGAATTACCGGAGCCGGCGCAACCCGGGCTGGCTCGTCGAGGGGCTGGCCGACTACATCCGGTTCTTCGAGTTCGAGCCCGCCGACGCGATCGGCCCGATCAACGGCGCCCGGGCCCGCTACAACGACAGCTACCGGACCTCGGCCCGGTTCCTGGCCTTCGTCAAGGAGAAGTACGCCCCGACCCTCATCACCGAGATGAACCGCCGGATGCGCGAGGGCCGCTACTCCGACGAGGCCTTCCGCGAGCTGACCGGCAAGGATCTCAAGGAACTCGACGAGGAATGGCGGGCGACCCTGCCGCGTCGGGAGCCCCGCAAGAAGGCCGAGGCCAACTGACCGACGAGCCGACGGGGCCCGGGTTTGCCCGGCCCCGTCGGCCTTGGGTTCAGAGCACCGAGCGGAAGTATTCGAGGGTCCGCTTCAGGCCGTCGGCGCGGTCGATGGTGGGGTTCCAGCCGAGGATGGTCTGGGCCCGGGTGATGTCGGGGCGGCGGCGGCGGGGGTCGTCCTGGGGCAGGGGGTGGTAGGTGATCGTGCTCTTGGTGCCGGGCACCATGGCGATGATCTCCTTGGCCAGCTCCAGCACGGTGATCTCCGACGGGTTGCCGATGTTCACCGGCTCGGCGAAGTCGGAGTGGAGCAGGCGGTAGATCCCGTCCACGAGGTCGGTCACGTAGCAGAACGACCGGGTCTGGTCCCCCTCGCCGTAGACCGACAGCGGCTCGCCGCGGAGCACCTGGCCCATGAAGGCGGGCAGCACGCGGCCGTCGTTGAGCCGCATCCGGGGGCCGTAGGTGTTGAAGATCCGGACGATCCGGGTGGGGATGCCGTGGTAGCGGTGGTAGGCCATGGTGATGGCCTCGGCGAACCGCTTGGCCTCGTCGTAGCAGCCCCGGGGGCCGATCGTGTTGACGTTGCCCCAGTAATCCTCGCGCTGGGGGTGGATGTCGGGATCGCCGTAGATCTCCGACGTGCTGGCCATGAGGAACCGGGCCCCCTTCTCCTTGGCCAGCCCCAGGGCGTTGTGGGTGCCCAGCGAGCCGACCTTGAGGGTGGCGATGGGGTGGGCCAGGTAGTCGGCCGGGCTGGCCGGGCTGGCGAAGTGGAGGATGTGGTCGACCGCGCCGTCGATCTTGATCGTCTCGGAGACGTTGTGTTCGAGGAACTCGAAGTGCGGGTTGCCTTCCAGGTGGGCGATGTTCTTGCGGTTGCCGGTCAGGAGGTTGTCGACGCAGACGACGTCGTCACCTTCCGCCAGGAACCGCTCGCAAAGGTGTGAGCCGACGAATCCCGCACCGCCCGTGATCACCGTCCGTGCCATCCCGGTCTCCCATCGGTTCCCATCGAAGCCAATACGCGAGCAATACCTTACATCCCGGCGGTGGGTCTTGGCAACCGATCCCGCCGTCGGCACGGGGAACCCCTCCCAGGCCGGGCAAGGCTCGGATGGCGATGAGCGCGGCAAGCCTGGGTCGGAGGGGTTGCGGAATTCGGATCGGTGCCGGCCAGCGGATCGCTCCGCCTCGCTCCTTCGAGTCCCATCTTTCCTGGATCTCGCTCCCCACCATCGAGAATCCGCTTCATCCCGGGCGGGAGCTTGCCCTCACGCACCGACCTTGGCGTACCCTTGGGTCATCCATCCACGGCGCCCGTATCCGCTGCGGCCAATACTTCCAACCATTTGAGCGTCCGCAGCGCCTTCTCGCAGGCCGCCTTCGCCTCGGTCGTTCGTAGTACTGCCACCGCCTGCCGGGCCCACTGGATCGCTTCAGTCCGTCGTCCCCTGGATTCCAACAGGATCGCGAGATTTTCCAACGTCTGGCCCTCGCCGATGCCGTCCTTGTACTCGCGGCGGATGGCGAGACTTCGGCCGAGGGCATCCAACGCCTCCTCATACCGGCCCTGGAGTTGGTAGACGCCGGCCATGTTGCCGAGCGTCTGGCCCTCGCCGACGCGGTCCTTGTACTCGCGGCAGATGGCGAGATCCTGTCCGAGGGCCTCCAGCGCCTCGTCGTGCCGGCCCTGGAGCCGATAGACGACGCCCATGTTGCCGAGCGTCTGGCCCTCGCCGACGCGGTCCTTGTACTCGCGGCAGATGGCGAGATCCTGTCCGAGGGCCTCCAGCGCCTCGTCGTGCCGGCCCTGGAGCCGATAGACGCCGGCCATGTTGCCGAGCGCCCGGCCCTCGCCGACGCGATCCTTGTACTCGCGGCAGATGGCGAGATCCTGTTCGAGGGCCTCCAGCGCCTCGTCGTACCGGCCCTGGAGTTGGTAGACGATGCCCATGTTGCCGAGCGTCCGGCCCTCGCCGACGCGGTCCTTGTACTCGCGGCAGATGGCGAGATCCTGTCCGAGGGCCTCCAGCGCCTCGTCGTACCGGCCCTGGAGTTGATAGACGTTGCCCAGGTTGTTCCAGATGCTACCCTCATTGGAACGGGGAGAGGTGACCTGGGTGATCGCCAGGCAACGAAGGTAAAGGCTCTCCGCCTCGGACCAAAGTCCTCTCGAGAGGAAGTATTCCCCGAGCGAGTGCATGGACAGGAGCGACGGCCCGCCCGGGACGGATCCGGCGAGTTGGGAGGCGGCGAGGGCGTTGCGCCATTCCTGGTCGAGCAGCAGGTAACCGTCGCGGTGATTCGGGTCGGATGCATTCGCCCTGACCAACGCGACGTAGTGAGCGAGGAACCGTCCTCGGGTGGCGTCGGCCGTCAAAAATGCGGCGAGGCGCTGAAGGGCGTATTCGCGTGCGAAGCGGTGGAGGTTGTAGCGGGTGGCGCCGGCGCCGGGCTCGCGACGGACGAGCGACGCATCCTGGAGGTGGATGAGGTGCTTGCGGGCCGCCGGGTCGGCGGCGATGGTCGCCAGGGTGGGGGCGTCGAACGAGTCGGCGAACAGCCCGCAGGCCGCGAACAAGGATTGGGCCGCCGGCCCGGCGGTCTTGCCGAGCAGGTTGAAGGACCAGTCGAAGGAGCGGGTCAAGGTATCGTGGCGGCTCCGGGCGACCTCGCTGTCGAACCGGATATCGCCGGGCGGGAGTCCGGTTTCGGCGCCGAGCGGCGTCCTGGCGAGGCCGTCGGCGATCTCCCGGAGTTCGGCGTATTCGACCCAGGCCGCGGCAAGTTCGAGCGCCAAGGGGATCCTGGCGGTCAGGTCCCGGATGCGAACCCAGTGGGGCCGCTCGGCGTCGGTCAACTCGCGGTCATCGTCCCACCGGAGGCGGGCGCGGTCCAGGAACAGGTCGAGCGCCTCCTGGTCTTCCATGCCGTCGTCGAGGAGGATGACCTTCTCGACATCCCGGATCTTGACCGGCGAGCGGCCTGTCACGAGCAGGCGAAGGTTGTTTGCCCCGGCGATCAGCCGGCCCAGATAGCGGGCGACCCTCGGCTCGGGGTCGTCGGCCGGCGGGGTCATCGATTCGTAGTTGTCGAGGATCAGGAGGAGGGTTCTGGGGCGGAGGTAGTCCAGGACCGAATCCGGCCGGGATTCCTGGTTCCCCAGCCCGAGGGCCCGGCCGATCGCCTCGGCCACCGCATTCTCGTCGGGTTCGACTAGGACCAACGGGACGAAGTGGACGCCGTCGGGGAACAGGTCGGCCACCTTGGCGGCGCAGGCGACGGCGAGTCTCGACTTGCCCATCCCCCCCTCGCCCTTGATGGTCACGATCCGATGGCCGTCCCTCGCGGCGGCCCGGCCCGCGAACGACGCGCCCGGGCCGGGGGCCTTCCGCAGGAACTGCTCGATGACCTCGGCCTCCTTGGCGGGACGTTCGATGTAGAGTTTCTTCTCGGCCTGATACCAGTCGGGCAGCCACTGCATCCCCGGCTCGCGCGGCGTCTGGCCCTCGTCGTAGAGGATTTCGTGGACGGTATAGGCCCTGTCTTCGAAGCTCTTCAGGAGCCGGTTGGTCCAGGGGTGGAGGCGGTAGGCCCCGAGGCTCATCGCTTCCATCGCCGTGCTCTCGGAGGCGAGGACCTGCCCGCCCTGGCCCAGGCTCATCACCCGAAAGGCGAAGCTGGTGTCCGCCCCGGGATACTCGACCAGGCCATTCTCCAGGGGCTTCGGATCGCGCTGCAGTTGGGCGGTGTGGACGCCCGCCCGGACGCGGAGCGCGAATGCCTCATCCCCTTCGCGATGGGCGATCGGGTCGGCCAGGAGGGAGCGCTGGAAGGCGACGACGCAGGCGAGGGCGTCGGCGGCCTTCTGGAAGACGAACAGATGGCCATCGCCGTTGCGCTGGATCTCGAAGCCGCGGCGACTTTCGGCCTCGGCCTTGAGCCGCTCCCGCTGGGGCTCCTGGAGCACCGCCTCGTAGATGCCCCGGCGGCCGAGCCGCTCGAGGCGATTGGTCATGACGGTCGAGTTTTCGACGTCGGTGAAGAGGAATGTGACGTTGCCGATCGGGTAGGCAGGTGGCCCGGACACGCGACATCTCCTTTCATCGGACGAGGATGGCGATGATCCAGACCGACAGCGACACGAATAGGCTCGCCCCGGTGGCTCCGATGGCGAAGGCGACCTCCCTGTGTTTCTCCCGGGCGACCCGTGAATTGGCCCAGACCTGTGTGCCAACCTCACGAAATGCCATGTCCGGCTCGCTCAACTCTCTGGCTTTGTCGAGGTAACGGGGCGGGTCGGCGTATACGGTGGCGATGTGATGGAAGAAGAGTAGAGAGCGGATCTCCCCCTTGACCCTGACTCGGGGATAAAGGCACTTCACGCAGGCGATCGAGGACAAGAGCAGGGCAAGTCCGCAGATCAGCGTGACGATCTTGAGACTTTGATACTTCGACAAGAGGTCGGATTGCTTCTCGATCACCCCGGCCGCGAGCGTCGCGAGGACCCCGTTGGCGGTGAGGACCGCCCCTGCCTTGGCGTCGGCGAACCGGATCCATTCGTTGATGCCCTGGAGCGTTTTCCAGAGATGTTCCGTCGCCTCGGCGCACCGCCCTGATAGGGGGAGAGGTGTGGGTATCGTCGGATCGTGATCAGGGGGATGCTCGGCCATGACGTCGACTCGGCAGGGGGGAACCGGCGGGTCCACGCCGCATGGCGTGTCATATGATCAATGTATCAGGCGAGCGTCCCGGGAGATCCCGAAAAATCACGGCGTGGCCTCCGGCCTCCCTGCGGCGATGCTCGAACCGTGTGGGCGTGACTTCGACTTCACGACTTTCCGGGCCGACCGGGGCCCGGATCCGAGTCGTCAGGGGATCCAGTCGGGCGAGTCGGGGTCGGGCTCCGGGGCGGGGTCGTCGAGGGGGGGCAGGCCGCGGATCCGCCGGAGCAGGTCCCGGGCCCGATCCCAGGGCCGCGCCGTCGGGGCCTCGGACCCGGGCGGGTCGATGCCGAACGGCCGGGCCTCGGCCCGATACCCCATCGCCTTGAGCCGGAGGACCATCACGAACGCGGCGTGCTGGTTGTGGCTGTGCACGATGAACCGGGCCGACCGGAGGTGTTCGGGAGGGTCGCGGTCGAGCCAGCGGATCACCTCCATCCCGCAGTCCTCGCGCCCGTCGTCGACGTAGACCTCGCCGCCGAGGTCGTGGTCGAGGTGGACCTCGTCCCACGATTCGGCCAGCTTCTCCACGCACTCGGGCACGGTCTCGACCCAGACGGCGTCGGGGTAGAGCCCGAGGAACACATCGGCCCGCGCGGGGTCGTCATCCAGGAACAGGCGGCGGAGGTGTGTGGCCACGGCGGGACGATCTGGGTGGGGGGGGAGGGGGGTCAGCCCGCCTGCCACCGGGCGCGGGCCTCGGGCAGGGGGTACTCGGTGATCGGGACGTCGAGGCCCATCAGCTCGCGGAGCCGGAGGTAGCCCCGGGTCACGCGGGCTTCTTCCCGGGCCACGAACTCGGGGTCGAGCTGGTCCTTGGCGAAGAACCCCTCGGCCATCACGGGGGCGAACCCCTCGGCCACGATGAACTGGGACAGGCTCGGGTTGCAGCGGAGGTGCCGCTCGGCCGCCTGGTGCAGCGTCTCGGGGTCGACCTCCCCCAGGACGAACCGGAGGTAGAGGTCCGACTCGTCGAGGTTCTCGACCTCCTCGCCGCAGACGTCGCACAGGTAGCCGGTCTCGCAGCGGACCATCGTGGCCTCCTCGCTCAGCCCAGCAGGTCGGCCATCGTGTAGGCCTTCGGCGGCTTGCCGGCCAGGAACTTGGCGGCGTCCAGGGCCCCCAGGGCGAACCCGTCGCGGTTGAGCGCCCTGTGAGACAGCTCCAGGCATTCGCCCATCAGGCCGAAGACCACGGTGTGCTCGCCGGGGTTGTCGCCGGTGCGGAGGGCGTGGAGGCCGATCTCCCCCCTGGGACGCTCGCCGATCACCCCCTCGCGGCCGTGGGCGAACCTGTTCGAGCCGATCGCGGCGGCGGCGATCTCCGCCAGCCGCAGCGCCGTGCCGCTGGGGGCATCCTTCTTGAAGTGGTGGTGCCGCTCGACGATCTCGATGTCCGCCGAATCCCCGAGCGCCCGGGCGGCCTCGCCGACCAGCTTCATCAGGAGGTTGACGGCGCGGCTGAGGTTGGGGGACAGCAGGATCGGGATCCGCGCGCCCAGTCCCTCCAGCTCCTTTTTCTGCTCGGGCTCGAAGCCTGTGGTGCCGATCACCAGGGGCACGCCCCGCTCGGCGCACGCGCGGGCGAACGGGAGGCCGGCGACCGGCAGGGAGAAGTCGATCGCCACGTCGACCGGGACGTCCAGGCCGGCCGACAGGGGGACGCCCTGCGGGCCCAGGCCGACCAGCGGGCCGACGTCCTTGCCCTGGTCGGGGTGCTCGCCGCGATCGATCGCGGCGGTGAGCTTCAGGGCCGGGTCGGCTTCGATGAGCTGGATCAGCCGCGTCCCCATCCGGCCGGTGGCGCCGTGGATGGCGACGAGGAGCGGTTGCGAGGCCAACGGAGTCCGTCCTTTGCGAAGGGAGAGGGAACGGGCCGGCGGTCGCGGCCCGGATCAGTGGCCGGCCGCGTCCGGCCCGGAGTCGGAATACAGGGCGATCGAGCGGATGATGTCGTCGAGGTCGTTGGGCACCACGATCGGCCGGTTGGCGAACCCGGCGCGGAGCACGCCGCGGCTGCCCAGGACCTTCTCGAAGTTCTCCCGGTCGGTGCCGTGGTAGGCGACCGTCGCGGTCGGGTCCTTGAGCTGGTGGCCGGTCAGGATGCAGACCACGGAATCGCTCGGTGCGATGATCCCTTCCTCGCGGAGCTTGCGGGCGCCGGCCACGCTGGCGGCGCTGGCGGGCTCGCACCCCAGCCCGCCGGCCCCGACCTGGGCCTTGGCGTCCATGATCTCCTGGTCCGAGACCTGACGGACCACGCCGCCGCAGAAGTCCAGGGCCCGCAGGCACTTCTTGAGGTTCACCGGGCGGTTGATCTCGATCGCCGAGGCGATGGTCGACGCCTTGGCACCGGCCGCGTCGAGCTTCCCGTAATAGGTGTGGGCCACGTTCATGTCGGGCAGCCCTTCGAGCCACGACATCTTGTGGGCCCCGACCAGCTCGTCGAGCGTCCGGGCGCCGGCGGCGTTGATGACCGCCAGCCGGGGGACGCGGTCGATCAGGCCGAGGTGCTTCAGCTCGATGAACGCCTTGCCGAACGCGCTGGAGTTGCCCAGGTTGCCGCCGGGCACGACGATCCAGTCGGGGGGCTCCCAGGCCAGGGCCTCCAGCACCCGGAACATGATCGTCTTCTGCCCTTCCAGGCGGAAGGGGTTGATCGAGTTCATCAGGTAGATGCCGAGGCGGTCGGCGACCTGCCGGACCCGCTCCATGGCATCGTCGAAGTCCCCGGCGATCTGGATCGTCAGGGCGCCGTGGTCGAGCGCCTGGGCCAGCTTGCCGTAGGCGATCTTGCCCGAGCCGATGAAGATGATCGCCTTGAAGCCGTAGGGCGTGGCCGAGCAGTAGACCGCCAGCGCCGCCGAGGTGTTCCCCGTGCTGGCGCAGGCCACCCGGCGGGCATTGACCATCCGCGCGTGGGTGAACGCGGCGGTCATCCCGTTATCCTTGAAGCTGCCCGACGGGTTCATCCCCTCGTACTGGAGCTTCAATCCGCCGGCGTTGAGCCCGACGTAGCGGCCCACCTTGTCGGCGGCGGCCAGCAGCGTCTGCCCCTCGCCGATCGTCACGATCTTGTCTTCGGGGGCGAACGGGAGCAGGTCGCGGAACCGCCACACGCCCGAGAAGTTCAGCGGCTCCAGCCGCCGCGACCAGCGGGACTCGAAGTCGGACAGCCGTCGCGGGACCGGCAAGCGATCCCAGTCGTACACGACGTCCAGCAGGTCGCCGCATTCGGGGCAGGCCCAGGCCGTCTGGTCCACCGAGAGGGTGGTCCGGCAGGACGGGTTGAGGCACTGCTGGTAAGCCAGGTCGGTCTGCGTGGAGGCGAGCACGGACATCGGGACCACTCTCGGGGGCTGGTTCCGGTCGGGTTTCGGGCCGACGGCCCGACGAAGGGGCCTTCACCCTGGCCGTGTCGGGTTCCCCTTAACCATCCACTCTACCCCCGTGCCGGGGGCCGAGACAAGCCGAAATGGGTCGTTCCCGGTCCCGGGACGCGCCCGACCGCCGGTGGCCCATCGCGAAATAATGCGCGATTCCGGAAAAAACTCAGTTAGCGGGGCACCCTCCATCCTGAATATGTCGGGGGAGCCCCTCGCGGCGGCATCGGGCCGGCGCCGACCGGGGCGATCGGGATACGGGCCTGGGCCGGGGCTGCCGCCATGCATGAGACGTCGGACGATTTCAAACGGTTGCGGATTCGCGAGGAGGTCCGCGGCCGCGGGGGCCTGGACATCCGGGCCGACGACCCGCCCTCGTTCCTCGGGAGGGTGGCCTCGGACGCCTCGAAGATCGGCGTGGGCCGGTTCCTCCTGGTCAACCCCGCCACCGTCATGGGGGCGGAGGCCGAGGGGGGGCCGGGGGCGGTGTCCGTCGACGAATCGACCGCGGTGCCCGTCCTCCTGCTCGGCCCGGCGCTGCCGGCCCGGGGGGAGTACCTGATCTGCCGGTACGCGGACCATCGGTGGGTCGCCGAGCGGCCCCGGTCCTCGGCCGCCGCCCCGATCGCGATCGGCATCCCCGGGTGCTTCTGCCAGGGGACCCCCGCCTCGCTCAGCCTGACCGTCATTTATGGCAATGGAGAAAATGCCCACACCTATGGCAATGCATTCCAATCCTGCTCGTTATCGTATTATTTCGTTGCCCCCGGATATATCTCCCAGTCTTCATTCCCCGGGCCGGGATATTACAGCACGACCGCCTGGGTTGACGACTATGGGTTCACCGATTACTACCGCCTGTCCTGCTTCTCCTCGCAGTATTCCCTGGGGATCGGGCAGTTCGGCGGGGGGCTCTGGCAGGCCCCTGGGCAGATCTACAACTGGGCGATGGGGAGCCGCAACCCGGTGAACTTCTGCAGCCCGTTCCTCCTGAGCGTGGGGCAGACCCAGCCGGGGGTCCGGTTCAACGGCAAATTCGTGATCTCGGGGTGATCCATGAGGAATCCCGACCGGGCCGGGGCCGCCGCCCCGCCCTGCGACGCCTGTCCCGTGGCCCCCGGCCGCACCTGCCTGGGCCTGATCCACCCCCCGGTCTGCGATGACATCCGTCGGGGGAAGCCCGGCCGGGCGGCGCAGCTCCGCCGACTATCGCTTCGCGACCCGGGGGGGCGGCCGCCGACCGATCCCGGGGACATCGGTCGGATCGACGCCGACCTCTGCCCCCATGGCGCGGGCGCCTGCGGCTGCGGGGCCGAGCCGAGGCTCTGCGGCCACCCCGATCGGCCGGCCGAAGTCTGGCGGCCGGACTGCCTCCGCTGCGTCGAACTCGCCGGATGGGAAGGGTCGATCGGGGCGATCGCCTGACCGGCGGGGGGCGGGGGACGGCCCCCGCCCCCCGCCGGGCGGGAAATCTTGATGAACAATTTTTGTTCAAATGTGTATCGTCTCGTGCGTGACCGCGGGGAGCCCGGGCTGCGTGCCCTGATCGATGGATGGAATATAGGGTGGGAATCCGACAAACATTCCGGCTGGGAAGGGACAAGAATAGGGATTTGCCCGCCAACAGGGTTGACGGCGTTGTAAAGTAACATATTATTTGAAACGGCTAGCTGTGGCGTCCCCCCCCAAGCAGTCTGATTTCAGCATTTTCGGTACGTGTTTCTATCAACCAGAATTGAGGATTTTCATGGCTTCTAGTCCGGCCAAGACGCCTTCCGCTAAGGGGACGGGGACCAAGGCTGCCGCGAAATCGGCACCGGCCAAGGCAACGGCCGCGAAGACGACCCCCGCCAAGGCGGCGCCCGCCCCGGCCAAGCCGGTCCAGCAGACGCGCCCCTCGCCGGAGATCCGCCGCGTCGCGGACCTGCTGAAGCAGGTCTCCGATCCGACCCGTCTCCAGGTCTTGATGCTTTTGTGCGAGAAGGAGCGGAACGTCTCCGAGCTGTGCGCCGACTTGGGCACCCAGAGCCAGCCCGCCGTCAGCCACCACCTCGCCCTGCTCCGCCACGGCCGACTGATCGAGCCGCGGCGCTCCGGCAAGCATAACTTCTACGGCCTGACCGAGGCCGGTCGCGAGCTGGCCGAGGTCGTGAACTCGATCGTCAACTGATCGGGACGGCCGGCCCACGGAAGGCCCGATCTCGGAAGGATACAAGCGTCGATGGCCCACCGCCCCCGGACTTCCGGTGGCAATGGGCCATTGGTCGTTTCGAAAGCGAGATCCCTCGCCTACCGCGTGCCGTTCACGGCCGGGCGGGCTTCGCCGCCCTGTTCTTGGATTTCGCCGGGGCAGGCGACGGGGTGCCCGCCGGGCGGATCGAGAGCCGATCGTCGACCCGGGTCACGCCCACGGTCGTCTCCGCCAGGTTGACGGCCCGCTGCCGGGCGGCCTCGTCCGCGACTTGACCGGACAGGATGAAAACCCCCGCCTCCTCGCTGGTCAGCTCGATCAGGCTGTCGGCGAGCGACTTGTCCCATTGCAAACGGCTGTAGATGCGGGCCTCGACGCCGAGGTTGCTCGCCGAGGTCTTGGCCTGGGCGAAACGATCCTTGATCGCCGATCCCGCCTTGTTCAGGCCCCCCTTGATGTCCTGGATCGTCGCGTCGAGCTTCTCGCCGGCCTTCTGGCCGACGCCCGGCTCCTGCGCGTGCCCGGCCCAGGCGAAGGCCAGGGTCGCGACGGCGACGGCCGGGACGGTGCGGCGGATGATCATGCGTCGCATGGCTGAATCTCCCCGGGGAACATGACGAACCGGCATCGCTCCAATCGATGCGTTGCGTCGTTTCGACGGGGAGACCCAGGGGCAAATCGCGGACCGAGGCCCGGGGATTACCCGGAGAGCCGGCGGAGCAGCTCCAGCCCGTGGGCGACGTCGCGGAGCCGCCCGGCCTGGTCGCCGACCTCGCGCTCGACCACCAACGGGCCGGCGTACCCGGCATCCCGGAGGGCCTTGAGGAAGCGAGGGATGTCGACCTCCCCCTCGCCCAGCGGGACCTCCTGGCCCCACTGGCCCGGCACGGTCGGCCGCTTCGCATCCTTGACGTGGACGCTGCGGATGTCGGGGCCGAGGATCTCGACCGCCCGGATCGGGTCGCCCATGTCGTAGAGGAGCATGTTGGCCGGGTCGAAGTTCACCTTGAGGTTGGGCGCCCGGAGGTCGTCGAGCGTGGCGCGGAGCAGTTCGGCCGTCTCCTGGCCGGTCTCGAAGGCGAGCGTCACCCCCTTCTCGGCGGCGAGCCCCCCGGCCTTCGCCAGCGTGTCCAGCATCGCCGGCCGGTCGGGCGACCCGATCTCGGGAAGGAACCCGGCGTGCAGGGTCAGGTCGGTCAGCCCCAGGGCGACCGTCCGTTCCAGGCCCCAGCGGAGCCGGTCGAGCCGCTCGGCGCGGGTGGCGGGGTTGCCGAACCCGCCGGTCTGCTTGATCGTCTCGGGCGTCGTATAATCTTCCCCCGGGAACCCGAGCATGGCCCCGGTGAAGGTGAGGCCCGAGGCCAGCGCCGCCTCCGGCATCGCGTCCCCCTCGGACCAGCTCGCATGGTGCGGGTCGCCGCAGGCGATCTGGGTGACCGAGGTGCCCAGGCCGTCGAGCAGCCGCTTCAGCTCGGCGATGCTGCCGACCTGGAGGCTCCAGCTGCAAACGCCCGGGGCGAGCTTGGATACGGAGGGGGTCGCGCTGTTCGTGGTCTGGTACACGGCGGCACCTGTCGGGCGGGTCGTTGGGTCGAAAATGCAGGACGGTCGCCCGCCGATGATAGCCGCCGCGCCCCCGGTTGGCGATCCGCTTCGGCCCGAAAATCACCTTCCGGGTGTGCCTTTTCATCCGGAAGTTCTGGTCTTCGGGTGGCTGTGGTTGGCTTGCCAACCACGGCGCCGGCGAGCAGGCGACGCGAGGTTGGCCATCGAGCCCGCATCCGGACGCCTGCATCAGGAGATCAGCACCTCGAATTCATCTCGTTGGCGCCGTGGTTGGCAAGCCAACCACAGGCACCCGACGGTTGGCGATCCGCCCGGGGAGGAAAATGATCTTCCCGACTCAGCGGGTCCGGGCGTCCGCCTGACCTTCGGGGCGGGCGACGCGGTCCCGGGCGGCTTCGATCCGGCGGGCGGCCTCGGCGGCGTTGCGATCGTCGGGGAACTGCTTGCGGAGCTTCTCGTAGGTCTCCACGGCCTTGGGCCATTCTTCGAGCTTCTCGTGGACCTTGCCCGCCTCCAGGAGCGCGGCGGCCTGCCATTCCGGGGCGTCGTAGTTCAGGGCGACGCGGAGGAACTCGCGGAGGGCGTCGCGGTACTTCTCCTGATGGAAGTAGGTCTCCCCCCGCATCAGCTGGGCGCGGGCCGCCAGCTCGCTCCCCTTGCGGGCGACGATCGCCCGGGCGAAGGCGTCGCGGGCCTCGTCGAACCGGGCGAGCGCCTGGAAGGCGCGGCCCCGGGCGTAGTCGACCTCGGCCATCTGGGGATCGTCGGGGGCGGCCGCGGCGAAGGCGTCGGCGGCGGCGAGGACGTCGGCCCACCGGCCGAGCTGGACCAGGCACTGGACCTGCCGCCTCCGGGCGGTCTCGACCAGCCCCTTGGGGTCGGTGGGGGCGGGGGGATCGGCGATCAGGGCGGCGAACTCGGATTCGGCGGTCGCAGCGTCGTCGAGCTTGGAGGCGACCTCGGCCCCCCAGAACCGGGCCTCGCGGCGGAACGTCCCGTCGGGGTATTCCGCCAGGAGCCGGCGGAACGTCGCGGCGGCCTTGCTCCAATCCTGCGCCTCGACCTCGGCCCGGCCCATCCGATACAGGGACGACTGGATCAGGGCCGGCTTGGCCGTCGAGCCCGGGGCGATCACCGGGGCCAGCAGCTCGGCGACGCGGTCGAGCTTGCGGGCGGCGAACGCCGACTCGGCCAGGTTGAACCGGGCATCGGCGGCGTGGGGGCTGTCGGGGGCCTCCCGGAGCAACCGCTCGAAGACGGCGTCGGCCTCGGCCGGCTTGCCGGCGTCGATCAGGGCCCAGCCCCACTCGGCCAGGACGGCGTCGGACGGCTCGCCGGCGGTCGCTGCATGGTCGCGGGCCACGCCCTCGAACGCGGCGGCGGCGGCCTCGTGCTGCTCGGCCCGCGCCAGCATCCGGGCCAGGGCCAGGGAGGCCGGGCCGGCCTGGGGCGACTTCGGATACGCCTGGGCGACCTTCGCGTAGGCTTCGCGGGCGGCCTCGGGCTGGTTGGCGGCCTCCAGGGCGCGGGCCCGGGCCAGCGCGGCCTCGGGGGCGAGCGGGTCGTCGGGGGTGGCCTCGATCAGGGCCGCGAAGGCGGTGGCGGCCTCGGCCGGGTGGTTGCCCTGGAGCAGCGCCCAGCCTTGCCCCGACCTCGCCCGCGCCGACCGGGCCGGCTCGACCCCCTCGGCGGCGAGCCGGAGCCACTCCGCGGCGCCATCATATTGCTTGGCCGCCAGCGCCGCCTCGCCGAGCCGGAGCCGCGACGGCGCGAGCGCCGGGCTCTTGGGGTGGGCGGAGACGAGCCGTTCGAGGGCCCTGGCCGCCTCGTCGAGCTGGCCGAGGCCGATCCGGGCCTGGACGATCCGCGCCAGGGCGTGGTCGGCGACCTCGCCATTCGGCCGGTTGGCCAGGTACTTCTCCAGGGCGTCGACCGCCTCGGCGAACTTCCCGGACTCGACGTGCCCCTGCCCGAGCATGAACTGGGCGTCGGCCGCCACCGGGTTCTCGGGCGCCTGGGCCACGGCGTCGAGGATCGCGGCGGCCTCGGCCGGCTGATTGTTGGCGCGATAGGCCAGGCCCAGATAGTACCGGCCCGCCTGCGCCGTGGCCGGCGAGGGCTTGTCGGCGGCGAAGCCCTCGCCCAGCAGCGCGATGGCCTCCCCGGGCTGGCCGGCCGCCAGCGCGGCGCGGGCGTCGATCAGGCGGGCGTCGGCCTTCAGGGGGCTGTCCGGGAACTTCGCGGCGAACCCGCCGGCCAGGCGGCGGGCCTCGGGGATGTCGCGGGCGTCCAGGGCCAGCCCGGCGGCGCGGACCTGGGCGGAGTCGGACCAGGGGACGGCCGGCCCGGCTTCGGCCAGCTGGAGGAACCGGGCGCGGGCCTCGTCCGGCTTCTTGAGGGCCAGCAGGGCCTCGGCCGAGTGGTAGCGGATCATCGGCCCGCTCGGCGAGCCGGCGAACTTCGCCAGCGCCCGGTCAAGCGTGTCCAGGGCCTGGTCGGGATGGCCGCCGGCCAGTTGCGACGCCCCCAGGGCGTCGGCCGCCTGGGCCGCGATCCCCGGGGCGGGCTCGTCCAGCAGGGATTGCAGCAGCGCCTCGGCCTGGTCGCGGCGGCCGAGCTGGATCAGCCCCTCGGCCTTTTCCAGGCGGGCCTCGGCCAGCAGGGCGCTGCGGGGGGAGGCGCTCTCCAGGGCCTCGAAGGCGGCGACCGCCTCGGCCCACCGGCCGGCGCCCGCCTGGACCTGGCCCACCTGGAACCACGCCTTGTCGGCCCATTCCGGGCCGCCCTGCTCGGCCAGCTTCGTCAGGACCTGGATCGCCGGGCCCGGCTCGCCCTGGGCCACCAGCGTCCGGCCCAGGCCGAACTGGGCCCGCAGGCCGAGGTTGCCGGTCGGCTTGCCCGCCAGCACCTGCTCATACGCCTGGCGGGCCCGGGGCAGGTCCCCCTGGCGCGACGCGACGTCGCCCAGGTGGGACCAGGCCGCCTCGCGATAGCGCAGCTCCCCCGCGCCCTGGAGGTACGCCTCCAGGGACTGGCGGGCGGCGGGCAGGTCGCCCAGGACGTAGGCCGTCTCGCCCACCCGGAACCGGGCGGTCGGGGCGTTGGGGTGGTCCGGGGCGATCTGGAGGAACTCCTCGAACGCCCGCCGGGCCTCCTTGTACTTGCCCAGGAACAGCCGGGCGTTGCCCAGGCTGAACCCGGCGTCGGCCGCCTCGGGCCCGGCCTTGGTCGTCTCCAGGAACCGCTCGTATTCCTCGGCGGCGAGGTCGTAGCGACGATCCTTGTACAGGCGGTTGGCGAAGTCGAGCCCTTCGGTGGCCTCGCTCGCCGTCTTGGGGGTGGACTCGATGACCCGGGGCGGCTTCTGGCCCGAGGCCGCGGCGGGCGCGACCAGCGCGAGGCCGACCAGCGTCGAGGCGAACCGCGATCGCGACGCAAACTCCGTGGACGGCACGAAAGCCCCCTCCCTGGACGGCGGCGAACCGGCGGCGACGACTCCCCGTCGCCACCCCCGGCCACTCCCGGTTATACCCCGATCCCCGGGAAGGGCTCAAGGTTGGCTCCATGACCCGTCCCTCGAATCGACGGCCCCGGGCCGGGGCCGATCAGCGGGACAGGCTCCGGCAGGTGGCGAGGAAGGTCGGGAGCATCTGGTCGAATTGCTTGGTCGGGGCCTCGCAGAAGACGGACAGCCGGCGGTCGTTGGTGAGCAGCGTGACCCGGATCCCGCGCAGCTTGGCGCCGAAGACGCCGTCCCCGGTCGCGGTGAAGGTCGCGATCCGCCCTTCGCCGAGCGTCGAGCCCTTGAAGGCGGCGGGCTCGCTCTCCGCGTAATCCTTGTAGAGTTCGGCGGCGTCCTTCTTGTACCGCTCGTGGGCGCCATGCACCGGGGCGAGTTCGCTCCCCTCCTCGAACTGCTCGTGGGGGTTGGGCCCGGCCATGAGCGAGCCGGCCGCGTCCGCATAGATCCGGATCCGGAATGAGCCCTTGGTGAGCTTGGCCCAGGAGTAGAGATTGTCCGAGCGGCCTCCGGTCTCCGCCTCCCAGCCCGGGGGATGCCGCAGGGCGAACGCGCCGTCCTTGGACCCGAACGGGACCGAGGCCAACTTCTCGTCGGCCGCCTTGTCGGCGGGGGCGTTGGCCAGATCCCTGGGCGCCTCCGGCGTGGGCTTGCCGCCGCCGACCACCGGGGCCTTGTGGAACCGGATCAGCTGGACCAGCTTCTTGCCGCTCGCCGGGTCGAACAGGTCGAGCGTCGCGCCGCCGAGGGCGGTCCGGTATTGCACCTCGCTGGTGCGCCCCTCCTCGTCTTTGAGACTGAGGTTGAGCCGCCCCTTCCGGTAGGCATAGGTCCCGGAGGTGGCGGGGCCGTCGTCGATCGCCATCGAGGCCCGGCCCTGGCCGTCGAGGATCAGGACATACTGGGTGTTCGTGAGGGACTTGCCGATCTCGTGCTCGGTCCGGGACCCTTCCCAGTTGCCGACGATCGACGGGGGTTCCAGGAACGCCTTGTAGCCCAGGAAGCCGACCACGGCGAGGCAGGCCAGCCCGAACGCCGCGATCCCGGCGATCACGCGCTTGTCGAGGTCTCCTCCCTGGCCGGGCTGCGCCTGGTTCCGCTTCTTCTTGCGGCCCGCCTTCTTTTTCTTCGGCCTGGCCTCGGCGGCTGCGGGGGGCGGGGCGAGCCGGCCCAGCGGCATCGCTTCCGGCCCCTCCGGGGCCTCGTCGTCATCCGCCAGGAAGCCGAGGTCGAGCCCGGCCGGCAGGCCCGGCGACTTCGCCGCGGCTTTGGGCCTGGATTTGGATTTGGACCGTGCCGGCGCCTCGGCCGCCCGGGGCGTCGCGGGGGCGGCGTTCGCTTCCTTGTATCCGTGCGCGATCAGCTGGCGGGCGGCATCCTTGGACGCGGCGCGGGCGTTGGCCTCGCCTTCGAACTCCTTCATCTCCACCTTCTGGGTGCCGTCCGGCCGGTCCTTGGTCACGCGCAGCCACGAGCCCTGGACTTCCAGGGTCACCGACTTGCGATCATCCCCGGCGCCGATGGTGAAGGTGCGCATCATAGGGCCAGCCCGTCGAGGCCGTGTCCGGCGATCTTCCGCACGGTGGGAGAGCCCGCCGACGTCGCGGGATCCAGGGCAACGTACCTGCGATTCATCTCGATTCCAAGGGGAACGTTCCCGAATTCCGCCGGACGCGGATCCTCGTCGATTTCGACGAACATCGCCCGGCCGGCGCGATCCCCCCGGGGTGGAATCCTCGCGCCGGGCGACTCATGAAGGATGGGGGGCAGGGCGGATGGGTGGCCCGCAGCGTTGCCCGGCGGTCCAGAGTCATCCCGGGTCGTGGGCCGGTCCGCTTCGCCCCAATCCCCTTACTTCGGCCGTTGCTCCCGCATCGCTCGTTCGAAGTCGCGGTCGAGCTCCGCCGGACGCACGTCGGCGAACCGATCGAGCACGGACTGCAACTTGGCGACGGTGGTGCGAGGGGCATCTTGGAGCGTGCGGCGATCGAGCGGGGCTTGCTCGAAGGGATCGGTCGCGAGGTCGAAGATTTCGCCGGTGCGGTAGAGTTTGAACTCGTGATCGAAGGCGAACTCGCGCACGGTGAGGTCGGCCTTCTGGCGGGGCGAATACCAGCAGTACAGCCACTCGCGGGGCGTACCACGCTCGCCTTTCAATTGGGGCAGGAAGCTGACGCCGTCGAGGGCCCGCGGCGCGGGGATCCCGGCCGCATCGCAGAGCGTGGGCAGGAAATCGACGCTGCTGATCAGGTCGCGATTCAGGCGGCCCTTCTCGATCGCCGCGGGCCAGTTGGCGATCAGCGGGACATGGGTGCCTCGCTGCGTCGTGGTCCCCTTCCCGCCGCGATAATCCGACCCCCGGAAGCGACTGGTGACGGTGGGATGCGTGCCGTTATCGCCCACGAACAGCAGCAGCGTATTGTCCCGGATCCCCAGTTCATCCAATTTCGCGACCAGGCTCCCGATCAATTTGTCCATGTAGGCGGTCATGTCGGCGAAGTGCTTCACGTCCCGGTTCACGCCTTCGCCGATGGCCCTGGGATCCCAATCGGGGCTGTCCGGCGTCGGCTGGAAGGGGTCGTGCGTCAGGATCATCGGATAGTAGAGGAAGAATTCGTGCTGCTTGTGTCGCGCGATGAATTCGAGCGCGGAGTCGTGGACGAGCTTGGGCCCATACTCGCCGTCGTGGAAATCCTTCTCGACGCCGTCGTATTCGAGCCCGGGGTTGGCATAGCGCGGCGCGAGGCGAGTCTGCTGCCAGAGGCAGCTTTCGTCGAAGCCGAAATGCCGCGGCAGGCCCGGATCGCCGCGCCCGAGTTGCCACTTGCCGAAGATGCCCGTGGCGTAGCCGGCCCCCTTCAGGACCTGGGCGAACGTGGTCTCCTGGGTCGGGAGCGTGCCGAAGTTGAAATAGTTCCTGACGTTGTACCGTCCCGTCATGATCTGCACCCGCGTGGGCGTGCAGAGCGGTTGCACGTGGCACTGCTCGAAGCGCATGCCGGAAGCGGCGAGCTTGTCGAGGTTCGGCGTCCGATACGACTCCCCGCCGTTCGCGGAGACGCATTCGTAGCCGAAGTCATCGGCCATGATCAGGACGATGTTGGGACGCGTCCGCGCCGCCGCGGCGACGGCCGGCGGGGGGGCGGACGCGGCCCCCATCAGAAGGGCCGCGGCAAGGCAGATTGCAATGGGCTTCATAGGTGGTCCCTCCCGGTGGGCGATGCGCTTCCGTTCATGTTTGCGATCGGGCCGGGGCATCGGCCGGAGGAAACGACGCCACGCCGGTCGCTCCTGTCTCAGGAGGGCCCACCGTCGCCCCCGCCGCTCGTCGAAAGGTCGAATTCGTCCATCCACGCCTCCTTGCGGTCGGGCCGGACCTTTTCGGCGCGGACCCTCTCGACCAGGAGATCCTCCGGGATCCCGCACGGCGGGCGATGCGGCGGATCGTCGCCTCGGACGCGTCGCAGAAGTGTCCGTCACGGTAAGTGAGGTCGTCGGCCGGATCAAGGGTGGAGAGTGGCGCGGCGGTGTCGGATAAGATGATATCGCCGGGCCCGCGACGGCACGATCGGCCAGGCGGGGACGCGGTTCGAGAAGCTGGCGGTGAACTTCCTGGCGATGGTCGAGCTGGCCCGATCCGTCGATGCTTTCGCATGCTTGAATCGCCAGGCAGGATCGGGCGGTCGGCGGTGCCCCGAGAAATTTCCCGCAGGGCATTTGACAGGCCCGATCCGCGACCTAGTGTCCAGGGAGACCGACCCCCGGGCGAGATGGCCCCGGTCCCACGCCCGCCCCGGCGCGGCCCCTCTCTTGCCGCCCGAGGGCCCATCGCAGGAACCGACCATGGATGTGAATGGAGCCACGTTCCTGTGCGAGCACCGGGCCCCCAACCAGGTCCCGGCGCCCGCACCTTCGTCCCCCGGCGGATCCCAATCCCCGATGTACCTCGTCGTCCTGAGCGGAGGAATCCCCGGCGCGATGCTCCGGCTCTCGCCGGGCGGGAACCGGCTGGGCCGAGCGTCCGACAACACGCTCCAGCTCCCCGATGCGAGCATCTCCCGCTACCACGCGTTCCTGGGCGTCGATGAGGAAGGGCAGGTCCGGCTCACCGACCTGGGGAGCACCAACGGGTCGTTCCAGAACGGGCGGAGGCTCCCGGAGAACACCCCCGTCCTGGTCCACGACGGCGACCGCCTCCAGTTCGGCTCCGACGTGATCGTCAAGTTCATCCGGCCCGATCCGTGCGAGGAGCAGTTCCAGCGCGAGATGTTCGAGCGGACGGTGCGCGACCCGCTGACCGGCCTGTACAACCGGGCCTTCTTCCTGGCCCAGTTCGGCCCCCTGGCCGATCGGGGCGGCCTGCGCGGGCTGGGCATCGCGGTGCTGATGCTCGACATCGACCACTTCAAGCGGATCAACGACGCCCACGGCCACGAAGTCGGCGACCAGGTCCTCCGCGAGGTGGCCGGCGTGCTCCGCCAGGCCACACGGGCCGACGATTTGGTCGCCCGCTACGGCGGCGAGGAATTCGTGATCGCCCTGCCGGTCGCCGCGCCCGACCAGGCGACCGACCGCGCCGAGCGGCTGCGGGCGAGCCTGGCCTCCCGCCGCATCCTGGCCGGCGGCGTGCCGCTGCGGGTCACCGCCAGCCTGGGCCTGGCGTTCGCCCCCCCCGGCCGCCCGCGCTCGATCGGGTCGCTGATCTCCACCGCCGACCAGGGGCTCTACCAGGCCAAGAACTCGGGCCGGGACCGGATCGTCTTCAGCCACGAGCTGGCCTCGCGGGTCGTCGACGCGGACACGGCGATCGCGGGCGAGGACTGATCGGGGCCCGGCCCCACGCGTCCGCTCCCGAGGAATTTTCGAAACGGGAGTGCAGGAGCGATCGCGCCGGCCACGATAACTAACAGGAGAGACGACGCGGCCCGCGCCGGCCGGGATCGGCCCCGGGGTCGCAACTTCCGCCGCTCTCCCATCGATCCGCGCGATCGTGTTCCACGGGTAAGGACGCCGCCCCATGCACCGAACCACAAATCCGGCCCGATCTTGGGTCCGGGCCGCTTCCGGCCTCGCCTTGGTGCTCGTCGTGGTCGCCGGAGGGGCCGACGGGGCGCCTGCGGCGGGCCAGAATCCCACGCTCGACCTCGCCATGAAGCGGGCCGAGGCCTTCGGCCGCGAGGCTTCGGCCTGGTTCCGCCGTACCCCGCCCGCCGACCGCGTGACCTGGGGCGGCCTGGGGGCCTGCGCCGTGCTGGGCCTGCTGGTCCTGGCCGAGCGGTCGCTCCGGCTCCGCAGCGGGCGGGTCACCCCCCGCGAGTTCTCCAAGAGGTTCCGCGAGCGGCTCCAGGACGGCAAGCTCGACCGCGGCAAGGCGCTCGACCTGTGCGAGCTGAACCCGAGCCCGGCCGCCCGCGTCGCCCTGGCGGCGGTCCGCCGCTGGGGGCGCCCGGTCGCCGACATCGAACGGGCCGTGGCCCTGGCCTGCCGGGTGGAGACCGACCTGCTCCGCCGCAACGTCGGCACCCTGCGCCGGGTGGCGGCGATGACGCCCCTGCTCGGCCTGCTCGGCAGCCTGATCTCGGCGGGCCGGGCCCTGACCGTCCAGGGGGCCTCCTGGGGCCCCGCGCTTGGCCAGTCGCTGATCCCGCTGACCTCGGGCGTGGCCCTGGCGATCATCGCCCTGGTCGCCTACGACGGCCTGGTCGGCAAGGTGGAGAAGCTGGCCAACACCCTCGACCGCCTGGGCGCCGAGACCGTGGACGCCATCGCGATGTCGGCCCCGGTCGAGACCGCCACCCACACGGTCCACACGCCTCGCGGCCCGGAGCCCCGTCGCGGCCCGATCCGCACGCCGCACCAGATCCGGGTCGAGATCCCCGACAGCCTCCCGTCGCGCTCCATGGACCGCGACGACCTCTACGACGACGATTGACCCGCGTCGCCCCGATCGGCGAAGATCCTCCCCTTCATCGAAGGGGAGCCCGCCCATGATCCAGAAGGTCATCACCGGGGGCCAGGCCGGCGTCGAGCGCCTGGCCTGGGCCTCCGCCCGCCGCGCCGGGATCGCCACCGGCGGCTACATGCCCGCCGGCTTCGCGGCCGAGGACGGCCCCCAACCCCGCCTGGCCGCCCTCTTCGGCGCGATCGAATTCCGCATGGACGACGCCCGCCGCCTCCGCGCCAACCTCCGCCATGCCGACGGCGTCCTCCTCTTCGGCGACACGGACTCCCCCCACGCCCGCGCCACCCTCGCCGCCTGCCACGAACTCGGCAAGCCGTTCCTGGCCGTCCAGCCCGCCCTCATGCCCGCCCCGCAAATCGTCTCCTGGCTGGTCGTCTTCGAGGTCAAGACCCTGATGGTCGCCGGCCCCCCGGCGTCGGCCGATCCGGGGCTCCCCGCCCGCGCGGCGGCCCTGCTCGATCGCGTCTTCGCGGCCCGCCGCACGGCGATGACCTGATCCGGCCCCCATCCGGGCGAGGTCCGACGCCCGGCCATGCAGGCGGGAGCCGCCCGGGAGCCGTCGCCTCCCTGTTGTGAGCGGGTTGGATTCTTCCCGGTGAAGGTTGTGCCCTCGGCGCGGCCCGCGTGCCCTGGCTCGGGGCGGCCATCGCCGCGACCTTGCTCGCTCTTTGTCCCACCGGCGAATCTGCTTGGAGCCCGCATCAGTGGGGGGCCGCGCGCCGGAT
Source organism: Tundrisphaera macrotermitis (assembly GCF_051175315.1). Classification (NCBI taxonomy): domain Bacteria; kingdom Pseudomonadati; phylum Planctomycetota; class Planctomycetia; order Isosphaerales; family Isosphaeraceae; genus Tundrisphaera; species Tundrisphaera macrotermitis. The sequence continues at coordinate 6,717,915 of NZ_CP195100.1, read as the reverse complement.
GGCAGGATCGACCCCGACCGACCGGCGGGTCGGGGATCTCCGCGATGGGGGTGACCGAGGCCGCTCAGCGGATCGAGAACGTGACGCTCGCCCGCCGCGCGTCGCGGTCGAAGCAGCCGCCGAATCCGAAATCACCGTCCATCGCGGAGAATCCCAGGCCGGAGTCGAACGGGATGGAGACCAGTTGGCCATTCCTCACGCCGTTTCGGAACTTCATGAATCCGCCCGGCTCGATCGGGTGGCACACCCAACCCCGCTCATGGCACCACGCCAGGAAGTCCGCCTCGGAGATGGAGCATTCGACCGTCGTGAATGCCCAGACATTCGACAGATAGGACACGTCGCTGGCCGTGTCGGGGAGGCCCATCCGGTGATGCATCTCTTGCCGGGCCGCCTGCGCCGTCACCCCTTCGGCCGTGACCTGGAAGCCGTTCGTCCAGACCAGCGCCACGACGAACGCCGCGATCAGCAGGGCAAATGAACCCAGGCCGATCGCGGCGAGCCGTTTCCACTTTTTGAGCCGCCGGGCGGGCCTCGCCGGGGGACTCGGCGGCAAGTCGGGGGCCATCGCGAGGTTTGCCAGGATGGGGCCAGGGGCGTCGAGGAATCACTCACCGATGCGACATCAGGACCTGATCGACGCGGCATTCAACACGATACAAGAGAAGTTGCGATGAACCAAAGAGTTCGACACCAAGCGGGCGGCCAGACGTATGACGGGCTTCGATGGCCGGACAGACGGCCAGGAACTACGACCTCATCCCCCCACCGACCGACGATCGCGTGGTGGGGACCGGGGCGGGGTGGTCCGGATGATCTGGCGGGAACGCCCGAGGCCGCGGCGAGAGGGGGGCCGGGCTTCGAGCGGGCGACGGGGGCTGGGCCGTCGCGAGCGGTCGTGACGCCGGGAAGGCGTCGCGTTGCCGATCGCGGGGCGGCCCGGCACGTCGCGGGTCCGGGACCTCGGCGCCAGGCGCGAGATCCAGCCGAACGAACCCGCCGGGGCGTCGGGGACGGCCCCGGGCGCGGGCGGGTCGCTCGCGAAGTCCGCGGCGGCAGGGTCGATCTCCTCGACGGCCGACGCGAGGTCGGACATCGACACGGGATCGCCATCGTCTTCGGCGGAAACGAACCCATCGTGGGACAGGTCGGGTTCCACCTCGGACGAAACGAACCCATCGCAGGAAGGGTCGAGCGCATCGTCGGTCGGGTCGGTCGGCTCCTCGGACAAAACGAACCCATCGTGGGAGGGGATCATCGCATCGTCGGACGAGACGAACCCATCTTGCGATGAGTCGGCCAGGTCTTCGGACGAAACGAACCCATCGTCGGAAAGGTCGGTCGGGTCCTCGGGCGAAACGAACCCATCGCGGGACGGCTCGGGCTCCTCGAGGGACGAAACGAACCCAACGGCGTTGGCGTCGGGCATCGCGGGGAGGGGCGGCTCGGGGGCGAAGCCGGGGGAAGAATCGTCGGAAATCCAGGCGTCGTCAGCCTCTGCGTCCTCGGTTGCATCGTCCTCGTGCCAGGTTTCGGGTGTTTCGACCACGAGTTCGGAGGACGGGACGGGCGTTTCCGCCTCGTCTTCGTACTCGTATTCGGGGTCGTACCCGGTCGAGAAGGGCGTTGCCGCCCCGTCGTCCGGGTGGCCTTCGTCCTGGCCGGGGGGATGCGGGAGGAAGCGGTCGGCCAGCGGCGCGTCGGTCTCCTCGAACTCCTCGTCCATCGACTCGTCCCGGTCGCGGCCCGGTCCCTCGTCGGCGGAGGGTTCGGCCCATCCGGTCTCGGGGGCGTCGGGGAAGGCGTCTTCGGCCTGCGGCGCGATGCCGTCGGCAGCCGGGACGTCGTCCCATTCCTCCTCCGATCCCGTCGGGGCGTCGTCCTCGCCGAGGATGGCGGACGGCGGCTCCGGCGAGGCGACCCCGGCGGGGGCATCGTCCCGGGCTTCGACGGGGTCGAAGTCCGAGTCGGCCTCCTCGGCGGGTTCAGGACCCGGATCGGTCGCGAGGTTGTCGGCCTCGGTCGCGGTCGCGGGGGTGTCGGCCGGGTCGGGGCAGCGTTGCCCTTCCCCATCGGCCGACGGGGTTTGCGGCGATTCGGCGGTCACCTCGACCGGGATGCCCACGGCTTCGTGGGGCCCGGCCTGGGCGGCCGTCTCGGAGGCTTCGACGCGGACGAACTTGCCGGGACCAACCTGGACCCAGGACGCCTCGACCGGCGCGGGCTTGGCCTTCCGCGGCCTGCCCCTGCCACGCTTGCCCTTGGTGGGGGCGGGCGTGGTGGCCTGGCCCGGGTCGCCGCCCGCCGCCGGATCGGCCGAGGCCGAGTCCGGGGACGGTCCGTGCGGCGTCGACGGGTCGGCGATCCCCTCGGCCCGGCGAGCCGGTTCGAGGAGATCCGCCGAGGTCGAGGCCGCCGGGCCCGACGCGTCGCGAGGACGGCCGGGCGGGGCGAACAGGATCAGGGCCATCAGGAGGAGGTACGGGGGGACCAGCCACGCCGAGGCCAAAACGGCCACGGCCCAGCACGTCGCCGCCGTGAGCAGGGCGAGGACCGCCGCCACGATCCACCGGGCCCCGAATCGCGCCGTCGCCGGGCGATTGGGGTCGGGGGTCGAGTCGGGAGCCAGGTCCTGTTCTTCGTCGTTCCGCACGCAGGCCACTCCGTCGGTCCGGTCGGAAGCCACCGCGATGGGAGGTCGGGACGCCGCCGCCCGCCTCCCCCGAGGGTTCTATCGGACGGCCCGAGGGGGTTCCTGACCCATTCCCCCGGGCCCCCGACCCGGCACGACGCAAGCCCTTTGCCCGGCCCCGGGATTCGGCGACAATCATCAATCCTTACCCAGGCGTCACCACCCCGCAGCGAGGAAATGTCATGGCGGAACGTCCCCCGGCCACGGTCAGGCCCGTCCCGGAAGCCGAGGCGTCGGCCCGGGTCGCCGCGATCTACGACGACATCAAGGCGACCAAGAAAATCGACTTCGTCCCCCGGTTCTGGCAGGTCCTGGCCACCGACCCCGACCACCTGGAGCAGGTGTGGGGCCGGCTCAAGGCGACCATGCACCCCGAGGCCTCCGGCCGCGCCGGAAAGCTCGACCCGCTGACCCGCGAGATCATCGCCCTGGCGGTGTCGGCCACCAACGGCTGCCCGTATTGCGTCCAGTCCCACACCGCCGCCGCCCGCAAGCTCGGGCTGTCGGTCGAGGCGTTGGGGGAGGTCATGGCCGTGGTCGGCCTGTTCAACAGCACCAACGCGATCGCCCACGGCTACCAGATCGAGCCCGACGTCTTCCCGCCCCAGGATTGACCCGCCCCCTCGCCCGGCGGGGTGATCTCCCGCCCCGGGCGTCCACCCGACCCGATCGGGCTCGCGGCATGGCGAGGTCAACCAGTCCCCCTTGAGAGGAAATATGCTTGCATCCGTCCACCCCTTCCCCCACCATTCTGGCAGTCAGGGTTGGGATCGCATCTCTTACATCTTCCGGCTCGTGCGGCCCATCACGGCCGGTCCGGGCTGGCGAGCGGGCGCCGAGGACGGCCGGGGAGGGTCGAGATGGATTCGCGGAGGAACCGACCCGCATCGTATCGCCGGAGGCCGCCGCTTCGCCGAGGCGGCTTCACCCTGATCGAGTTGTTGGCCGTCTGCGGCGTCATCTCCCTGCTGCTCGGCCTCGTGCTGCCCGCCGTCCAGGCGTCGCGCGAGGCCGCCAGGCGGCTCCAGTGCGTGGCGAATCTCAAGCAGATCGGGATCGCGCTCAATGCCTACCACGCCACGAATGCGATGTATCCCGGCAACATGCTCCTGACCACGCCCTCGTATTCGTCGAACCACCTGTCGGCCCTGGCCCGGATCCTGCCGTTCGCGGACATGACCCCGCTGTACAACTCGATCAATCTGGCATTCGTCAATGCCGAGTCCGCGGACCGTCCCTCGCTGGTCAACCGGACGGCGCGTCATACGACGGTCGCCCTCTTCCTCTGCCCCAGCGATGCCGGCTTCGACCACAAGTCGTCATACCGGTTCAATCGCGGCCGCTTCGCCATCCGCCCGGGAGAGGCATTCGACGGCCCGTTCGGGGTGGGCGTCCGACTGGATGCGGGGGCGGTGGCCGACGGCTTGTCGCAAACCGCGTTCGTGAGCGAGCGGATCGGGGGTGGGTTCTCCACCTCGGCGGGCTTCCCGCGCGACGCGGTGATCCCCGACGCCTCGACCGGGCCCGACCGCCTCACTTCCGACGTCGACGCCCGGAAGTTCTGCGCCGACAATGAGCCGGCGGCCTGGATCACGACGAACGGTCGTTACTGGTTCTACAACGGGGTCCGCAGCACGGATTACAACCATAACGGCCTCCCCAACGATCCCCAACCCTCATGCGAGGCGGGGGTCAACGCGAGTTTCTGCCCTCCCAGGTCTTATCATCGCGGCGGGGTGAACGTCCTCCTGGGGGACGGCCACGTCGCCAAGGTCCTCGACTCGGTCGCCGTCACGGTTTGGACGGCGCTCGGAACCCACGATGCCGGCGATCTCGCACCAGGAGAGTTTTGATGACGACTCGCATCAAGACTCAGGGGCGGATGCCTCGCTCCTCTCCTGTACCCTCGTCTCCCCGTGTGTGGTGACGGCCTCGCCGATCATCTCGGCGACCGTGCGGTGCCTGCCTCGAACAAAATCATCGTGCGTTCGGCATCCCGAGATCGGAGGGCGTGATAGCAATGATCGGCTATATCCTGATGAATCTCCTGGCGATGGTCCCATGCCAGGTCGTGGTCGGGCCGATGGACGGATTCCGTGCGAATCAGACCGCGATCCACGCCCGGGTCGATTTCGTCACGAAGCGGGGGACGATCGCGGGCAGCCGGCTGGACCGTGCGTCGATCTGGGCCGGCAAGGAGATTCCCGTCGAGGTCGAACCGCGGACGACCATCCTCGGCCGATGGGAAACCGACGGGTCCGTCCAGCACATCGTCAATCGACCGTTGGAGGAAGTATGGCGGGCGAGGAAGGAGCCCAGGGACGCCGGCAAGACCGCGCCGAATGAGGTTCTGGGATTCGAGGTGCTCTACGATGTCGGATCGTCCGCCTTCCATTACTTTCCGATGTGGCCCGGCAATCATGAGGGGTTCGAGATCACCTACTTTCCCGGCGCCGACCGGTTCCCCCTGTCCGCCGGGCAGGCGCCGATGTTTTTCACCGATCTGATCCCGCTCGATCGGGGCGTGGAGCGGATGTTCCCCGGCGTCCGCCCGAGGCGATTCGCGGCGGAGCGGGGCGGCCGGCCGGTGGAAATCGAGGTCTACAAGAAACCAATGCCGGATGATGGATGGGTTGAACTGCAAATCGCTTATGATCCCAAATCCGGATTCCTGCCCCGATATCTCCGATTCATCAGCCTCTTCCAAGGCAAGGCGCTCACGAAGGAGACGTTTCTGACCGACGTCCGGCGCTGCGAGGGAGGAGGATTCGTCCCGGGCGAATGGATCCAGTTGTTTTATGGGATCGACAACTTCGACGCCCAGTTCCCCGGCGAGACCGACGAGTTGATCCTGCCGTTACCCAGGACGGTCTCGGTGATCCATTACCGGACGACCGGCATCACCGAGATGAAGTCGACGCCCAAGCTCGATCAGGAGATGGATCGCGTCCGTGCGTTCGTGGGGGAGGGCGGGGCGGTCAGGCTGAATTCTCGCGTCAAGGAAGTGGGCTTGGACCAGGTCAAGTCATCCCTGGGCGCCCGCGTGAAGGAGCCTCGGAAGGCAGCCGCCCCGCCCCGGGTGGACGAGGCTGAGTTGACGCGGTATCCCGAGGTCGTTCCCCCGGCGACGAGGCGTTCATGGGGCCTTCCCGTGGTGGGCGCCGGCGCGGTCGCCCTCGGCGCGGTCGTCTTCTGGCGGCGTCGTGGCGGGAAATAGGTCGCGAGCCTGCTTCCAAACATCCCTCTCGGGCCCGTCGGTCATGGCGACGACGCTCCCCGAGGCCCACGGCTACCAGATCGAGCCCGACGTCTTCCCGCCCCAGGATTGACCGGATCGCCCCCGGCTCAGGCCCGGTCGCCCCCGCGCGGCCGGTCGAGCCAGCGGTCGAACCGGGCGAAGGTCCGCTCGGTCAGGAAGGCCGCGACCGCGACGTGGACCAGCAGCAGGCAGAGGACCAGGTAGATCTCGCCCGCCCAAACATAGACCCGGCTCATGTCCAGCCCGCCCCGGAAGATGGTCAAGGCATTGGCCGCATACGTCCACGAGACCAGGGGGGCGACCACGCACCGGGCCATCAGCCCGACGAAGGGCGTGGCCGTGTCGCCGAGTCGGGCGCCCTGGAACGCCGCCAGGATGAACAGCGGGTAGCCCGCCAGGACGAAGACGGCCGCGAGCGTCTTGCCGAGGGCCTTCGACGTGGTCGCCGATCGCATCGACGCATGCACGCCGATCGCCGCGACCAGCCAGGTCTCCAGCGCCAGAACGGCCGAGGCCATCAGCACCCCCAGCGGGTGCAGGGCCCCGGCCAGCAGGCCGACCGCCCAGATCAGGAGCAGGAACACGCCGAAGCCCCGCTGGGCCCACAGGGCGCCGATCGCCTTGCCCCGGAGGATCTCCCGGCCGGCGAGCGGGGTCGAGGTCAGCGTGAGCCAGGTGTCCTCCTCGCGCTCGACCGCCACCGAGGAGGCCGAGGCCCCGGCGACCGCCAGCAGCCAGATCGCCACGTACCAGATCGAGATCCCTCGCACCTGTTCGACCACCGCCGACTTGTCCCACGCCCCGGCCCCGCCGACCAGCCCTCTCATCATGCGCAACAGCGTCTCATCGAGCCCGCTCATCAGGATCAGGAACGTGGTCAGGACGATCGTCGCCGGCAGGACGGCGAACCGGGTGAAGCGGTCCGTCCGGGCGAAATGCCGCTCCTTCCAGGCCACCGCGTCGTCGCCGCACGGGGGGACCGCCTTCCATCGCCTCCGTCCCTTCGGGGCCCGCGCGCTGGGCCGGGATCGCCGCACCGCCCCGCCTTCGTGGCGGCGGAACATGGGCCGGAGCAGCAGCGCGGAGGCGAGCATCAGCAAGACCGCCCCCGCCAACTGAAGCACGACCATCTGCGTGAACAGGTCGATCGCCGGAGAGATCGTCCCGGCCCCCATCGTGCGGATCTGCCACTCGATGTAGCAGTAAAACGGGCTGATCGGCCAGGCCCAGGCGAACCAGGGACTCCACCGAGCGAAGCTCGGCCGATAGAGGCCGAACCAGACCCCATAAGCCAGGACCGGGCCGATGATCCAGGCCGCCGTGGCGACGTAGGCCGCCAGCACCGCCGAGCGGACCCGCCGCGCCAGGGTCGAGAGGAAGACGGAGAGCGCCACCGCGAAGGCCATCGAGGAGATCGTCCCGCCGTAGGCCGCCAGGACCAGCGCCGGATCGACGCCGCCGAACAGGCCGAGCAGGGCGATGATCGGCAGGCCGATCGCCAGGTAGACCGCCACCCGGGGCAGCTTCCCCAGGGTCTTGTCGACGACGATCTCGCCGCTGGTCAGCCCGCTGGCGATCAGGTAATGCAGCGTCTTGCGCTGCTTCTCGTCGACGATCGTGCCGCCGAAGAAGGCCGGGACCAGCAGCAGGACGGTCACGAGCTGGACGATCGCGAAGACCCGGAAGGTGAACTGGGCGAACGCCGAGACCGTCCCGATGGTCGCGGTGCCGCCGCCGGCCGAGAACATCTCCATGTACCCCAGGCCGACCACGGCCAGGAGGATCACCCCGTAGAGCACGCGGAGCCAGTAATCGATCCGCCGCCTCGCGGTTCGGACCAACTCGGAACGGAAGACGGGACCCAGCAGCATGAGGACGCCCCTCGATCCCCGTGCGGGACTCGAAAGGGAGTCCGGCCGCCGGGCGATCATCCGGGCCAGGTTAAGGCCCGGATCGCCCGCCGCCAACAAGATTCTCCGACAAACGTATCAGGCCGACCGGGCCCGGACGGGGATGCGGTCGGCCGTGATCGCCCCGGCGTCGGGGCGTGCCCGCGTCTGCGATCCGCCGGGTTCAGGCCCCGGGGCGGTCGGCGGTGGCGCGGCGGATGCCCTGGAGGGCCGCCTCGACGGCGAGGTTGTAGGCCGAGATGATGTCGGGGTCGGGCTCGGAGCCGCCGTAGGCGTGGATCGGGCGAGACAGGAACTCGACCAGGACCCGGACCCGTTCGGTCTCGGCCCGGTGCCAGTCCAGTTCGTGGCCGGCTTCCCATCGGGCACGTTCGGTGGCGGCGATCGGCGCCGGCGACCCGGTGGCGGTTTCGAGGGATGAGGATGAGGACGTGGCGGGATCCGAAGCGACGTCGCGTTCGATCACGGCGAACTCCTTCCTGTGGTCGGCGCGTCCCCTGGCAGGGATCGGCTGAGCCGTTGTATCAAGGAAGGCGCCCTCTGCCAAGCCCATCAGGCGTCGCGAGGCCGATCGGCCGGCGCAGGCCCGCGACGCATCGGCCCGGGCGCAGGGCCAAGGTCGATTCGACGCCGGACGGCGATGCGATCCCGGTCGAAGAAGGCGAGGCCGGGCTTCAGCGTTCGCGATAGACGATGCGACCCTTGGTCAGGTCATAGGGCGTGATCTCGATGCGCACCCGGTCGCCGGGCACGATGCGGATGAAGTTCTTCCGCATCTTTCCGGCGATATGCGCCAGGATGCGATGACCGCTCTCCAGCTCGACCATGAACTGCGTGTTGGGCAGGGCCTCGACGATGCGGCCCTCGGTGACGATCGGTTCCTCTTTGGCCACGCAAAACTCCCAAGGCGACCGGGGCCGGCCACGGTCGCAAGTCCAGGATCCAAGTCGGGATGTCGCCTCGCCCGGGCAGACGACCGCACCCCACGCCCTTCGGCCGGGACGCGGGGCGACATCTGCCTCCCCCAGGGCGAGCCACCCACCTTAACCGATACCGATCCGATTGGCCAGATTCGATTCCCCGGGTTTCGCCCCGGCCCGGGGGCCTCGTCGCGGGGAGCGGCGGATCCCGGCCGCGAAGCCGACCCGACCGCCTCGCGGGAGTGCCCGGCAAATATGGGGATCACCCGATCCGACCGATGAGGCGTCCGCGAGCGTCCCGGCCATCCTGGTCGGATCCATCGGGACTGCCCGCACGCCGGATCCGGGCCCGTCCCTCCCGACCCCATCATCCCATCGATCTTCGGGGCGTCCATCGATGGCCATCGGGATGCGGGGGAGGGGGCGACATCGACGCCGAGGTCGCCCCCGGGCCACGGCCCCGCCCGCCGACGCCCCCTGAACCACGCCCGGCGCGGCCTCGATGGGGAGGCCGCGCCGGGGTCGTCCGATTCGATCACTTGATGTCCGACGGCACGTCCCCGGTGGCGGCCCAGACCAGGCCGCGGCGGTTCCAGGTCTGGACGCCCGGGTCGAGCAGGGTCGCGGCGTCGTGGCCCAGGACGTTCTCGAAGATCCGCCCCTTGCCGTAGGCGTTGACCCAGATCACGGCCTCGTCCTTGCCCGTCCCCTTGGGCTTGGCCGGGTCGGAGTAGGCGGTCGCCAGCACGGTGCTGCCGGGCGTGACCATGCAGTTCTGGTACAACTCATCCTTCACGTGGGCGAACTCGGCCGGGGCGCCCGCCGAGATCGGGTGCTCGGCGGCGGTCTTCTTGACCGCGAAGGCGTGGGCCGGGCCGTGGAACCCCTGGGTCCGCCAGCCGCCGGCGATGGCCTTCTCGAACTCGGCCCAGTTCGGCTTCACGAACGACGAGGACGCGTGGTGGATCAGCACCACGCCCTTGCCGCCGTCGTGGACCGCCTTGAGGAACGCGGCCTTGTTGGCGTCGGACCACGTCGTCTCCGGGCTGGGGTGGTGGTCCTTGTAGTTGAGCAGCAGGACGTCGTACTTCGCCAGGTTCTCGTCGGTCAGGTCCTTCGCCGGGTTGGTGGTCACGTCCACCTCGACCTTGCCCGGCAGGGTGAGCTGATCCTTCAGGACCGGGGTCGTCTCCTTCCAGTTGTGAGCGGGGTGCGTATCCCCGGTGATGATCAACGCCTTGATCGGCCGCTCGGCGCCCGCCGCGTCTGCGAGGCCCAGGGCGGCCAGCGCCGCGACCGCAAATCCCATCGCTCTCATCGGTGAATCTCCCTGGCACGCGCACTGTTGGGGAGACCCGCACGAATCCCGGTCCCCGCCCCCGCGTCAGTTGACACGATCGCCGTCGGGCGAGCAACGGTCCACCCGCGGCACGAGGCCCGCGGCAAGGGCCATCACCGGGCGGCCCGGCACGCCATCCGATCCGGCGGCACTCGATCCGCCGACGGCGTACCGCCCGGGCCGGCGACGGTGGCCTGTCGCGGGCGCCGGGGCGTATGATAGGATGTGTGACCCGGACCCTCCGGACGAATCAACCTGGCGGACGTCGATGAGTAGCGAGCCCAAACGATCGATCCTGGATGCCGGCCCCGACGAGCTCGGGGCGTGGATGAAGGAACGGGGCCACGCCGCGTACCGGGCCCGCCTGGTCATGGGCTGGATCTTCGACCGCCGCGCCGAGACGTTCGCGGCGATGTCGGACCTGCCCAAAAAGCTCCGGGAGGAGCTGGACGCCGAGTGGGAGGTCTTCTCGACGACGGTGGCCCTCCACCACGTCGCCCCCGACGGCACCGATAAGCTCCTGATCGCCTGCCGGGACGGCCGCAAGGTCGAGTGCGTCCTGATGGCCGAGGAGGACCGGCGCACGGTCTGCATCTCCACCCAGGTCGGCTGCGGGATGGGCTGCGTCTTCTGCGCCAGCGGCCTCCGCGGCGTCGAGCGGAACCTGACCAGGGGCGAGATCATCGAGCAGGTGGTCCGGCTCCGCAACTTGCTGCCCCCCGACGAGCGGCTGACCAACCTCGTCGTGATGGGGATGGGCGAGAGCCTGGCGAACCTGGACAACCTGGTCGCGGCCCTGGACCGGATCTGCTCCCCGCAGGGGCTGGGCATGGGCCAGAGGCGGGTCACGATCTCGACGGTCGGCCTGCCCGAAAAGATGCGCAAACTGGCGGCCCTGGACCGGCAATATCACCTGGCGGTCTCGCTGCACGCCCCCACGCCGAAGCTGCGCGACGAACTGGTGCCGATCAACGCCAAGGTCGGGCTCAACGCCGTTGTCGAGGCCGCCGATCACTACTTCCAGGCCAGCGGGCGGCAGGTCACCTTCGAGTACGTCCTGTTGCGTGGGATCAACGACCGTGTCGAGGATGCCCGGGCCCTGGCCAACCTCCTGGACCGGAGGAAGGCCCACGTCAACCTGATCCCCTATAATCCGGTGGAGGGCCTGCCGTACGAGCGGCCCACGCCGAAGGCGATCGAGGCGTTCGTGGCGATCGTCCGGTCCCGGGGCATCGGCGTGAGCGTGCGGAAGACCAAGGGGCGTGAGATCGACGCCGCGTGCGGCCAGCTCCGGCGCCGGGCGGAAGAGGCGGGGGCGATCCGGGCGGTGGCCCCATCGTCCCTGGCTGTGGTGGAACCCTCGGCGGCCCCGTGACGGCGGCCGCCCAATGCGGAGGGGAATGCTCGTGGCGACCGGCGAAACGGGAGAAGTTCAACCGCTCGAGGTGCGCGACCCCGACGTCCGCCTGATGCTCCAGATCCGCGACGACGTCCCGGGCGCCTTCGAGGTCATGGTCGAGCGGTACCAGCATCGCCTGGTCGGGGTCCTGGCCCACCTGGTCGGCGGCCGGCTCGAAGAGGCCGAGGACCTGACCCAGGACGTGTTCCTGCGGATCTATCGGGCCCGCAAGGGATACAAGCCCAAGGCCAAGTTCTCGACCTGGCTGTTCACGATCGCCAACAACCTGGCGATGAACCACCTCCGGGGCAAGGGCCGGGCGCCGACCCTCGCCACCGAGTCCCAGGGGGCCAGGTCGTTCGGCCTCCGGCCGCTGGAAGAACGGGCGATGGCCCGCGACGGCACCCCCTCGGCGCAGATGCGCCAGGTCGAGCTGTCCGACGTGGTCCGCGAGGCGCTCGGCGTGCTGGGCGAGGACCAGAAGCTGGCCGTCCTGCTCAACAAGTTCGAGGACATGAGCTACGCCGACATCGCCGAGGTCATGGGCCGATCCGAGGCGGCCGTGAAGTCCCTCCTGGCCCGCGCCCGCAACCAGCTCCGCGAGCAGCTCGAGCCCTATCTCAAGACCGGGCAGAGGGCGACGTGACGGCGGGTTCGACGCTCCGGGATTGGTGGGCCCTGATCGGCCGGGCCGGCGGCGGGCTCCTGTTCCCGACCGCCTGCCAGGTGTGCGACGCCGAGACGCACGGCTCGCCGTTCTGCGACGCCTGCGGCGACGAGCTGCGCGACGCGGCCGGCTCCCCTTGCCATCGCTGCGCCATGCCGATGGGGCCGTTCGCCGACCGGACCCGGGGCTGTTCCGAGTGCCGGGGCAAGGCCCTCGGCTTCGACGCGGCGGTCGCCCTGGGGCCGTACACCGGGCCGATCCGCCAGTTTTGCCTGGCCCTGAAGCGCGAGCACAACGCCTGGATGGCCCGGTGGGTGGCGGAACTGGTGGTCGAATCCCGCGCCGGGGCGATCCGCCGGGCGCTCGGGCCGGACGTCGGCCCCGAGCCCTGGGTCGTGCCGATCCCGCTGCACTGGCGGAAGCGGTTTCGCCGCGGGTACAACCAGGCCGAGGCTTTGGCCCGGGGCGTGGCCTCGGGGATGAAGCTCCCGCTCCGGCAGCCGCTCCGGCGGGTCGTGGACACCCCCGCGTTGGCCCTGGCCGGCCGCCCCGAGCGGGCCCGGCGGATGAAGGAGGCCTTCCGGGTGGCGCGCGGGGCCCGGCTCGAAGGGCGGCCCGTCCTGCTGGTCGACGACATCCTGACCACGGGGGCGACCACCGGGGCGGCCGCGCGGGCGCTCAAGAAGGCCGGGGCGGAGCGGGTGATCGTGGTGGTGGTGGGACGAGCCGAGGGGAGGCCGTGATGGCGGGCGAAGGGTTGCGGATCGGGACTCGGGGCAGCCGCCTCGCCCTCTGGCAGGCGAACTGGGTGGCCGACCGCCTCCGCACGCTCCACCCGGGGCTGGCCGTGGACCTGGTCGAGATCCGCACCCAGGGGGACCGCGATCGCAACTCCCCCCTGGCGGCGATCGGCGGGATGGGCCTGTTCACCAAGGAGATCCAGCGGGCCCTGGTCGATGGCGAGGTGGACATCGCCGTCCACAGCCTTAAGGACCTGCCCACCCAGGGGCCGGCCAACCTCACCCTGGGCGCCATCCCGCCCCGCGAGGACGTGGCCGACGCCCTGATCGCCCCGGTGCACCGGACTCTGGCCGCCCTGCCCGAAGGGGCGACCGTGGGCACCGGCTCGCTCCGGCGCCGGGCCCTCTTGCTCCTGGCCCGGCCCGACCTGACGGTCGTGAGCGTTCGGGGCAACGTCGAGACCCGGCTCAACCGGGCCCTGAGCGGAGAGCTGGACGCGGTCGTCCTGGCCGAGGCCGGGCTCAACCGGCTCGGGCTCGACCAGCACGTGACCGAACGGCTCGGCCCCCCGTCGTTCCTGCCGGCCGTGGGGCAGGGGGCCCTGGGGATCGAGTGCCGGGCCGACGACGCCCGGACCCTGGCCTGGCTCGCCCCGCTCGACGACCCCGCCACCCATCGCGCCGTGGCGGCCGAGCGGCGCACCCTGGCCGACCTCGAAGGCGGCTGCATGATCCCCCTGGCCGCGTTCGCCCGCGACGTCGACGGCCGGCTGAGGCTCGACGCGATGGTGGTCGACCCCGACGGGACGGAGATGGTCGCGGCCGGCCTGGACGGCCCGATCGACGACCCCGAGGGGCTGGGCCGGCGCGTGGCCGAGGCCCTGCGGGCCCAGGGGGCCGACCGCATCCTCGCCCGGGTCCGGCCGAACTGACCGGGATCGACGGGGGGCCTTGGATCCACGGAGTCTACTTGGCCCGCCACCACTCCGACGGGCCGAGCCCTCGCTCCAGGCAGTGCGGCTCGATGGCGGCGCGGAAGCGGACGGCGTCCCCGGGGTAGCCGGCGGTGGGCTTGAGGCCGGGGATGCGGGCGAGCCAGTGGGCGTTGAAGGCGTCCATGGCGTGCTCGCGGATCGACTTGCTCACCAGCGAGGCGAGGGCGACCAGGCCATCGTGGGCGTCGGCGCGGGGGATCAGGTCGAGGGTGAGCGACCGGCCCGACGCGAAGAGATCATAGCGGGAGAGGTCGGGGCCTTCGGGGCCGGGGCGGACCCTTGCGGCGGGGAAGGCCTGGCGTAAGAGGTCGCCGTAGAAGTTCCGTCCGCCATGCTTGTCGGATCGGACCGACGTCCATGATGCGTCCGCCAATCGATCCCACGTCGCTTCGAGCAGGCGTGCGAACGCGGAGAAGTGGACCAGGGCCTTCGATCCCAGGGCGTCGAGGCCCTCGTTGAACAGGCAGGGGCCGACGACGACGGAGCGGACGGCGACGAGCCGCCACGGGGCCCCGTCGAGCGGGCGACGGTGGAGGGCCGGGGCGACGACGTCCCAGGAGGAAGGGTAGGGCGGGTCGGCCCCATCCAGCCAGGGGGCGAGTTCCACGCCCGAGAGCGAGCCGGCGCCCACCGCTTCCAGGAGCGATCCGAGGGTGCGGGGCGTCCCCAGGCCGGCGGCATCCAGGCAGGCCAGGGTGGCGGCGTCCAACCGCTCGCGCCCCTTGCGGGCCTTGTAGACGAGCTTGGAATCGTCGACCCAGAGGCGATCCTTCGGCCCCCCGGCGCGGGAGACCGTGGCGGCGAGGTCGGCCCAGAGGTCGGGCGGATGGTCGGTGGGGCCTTCGGCCGTGACCGAGGTCATGACCAGCGGGCCGAGGTTGGGACCGTACCCGGCCTCGTCGATCCCGACCCATCGTGTCGTGGGGGCCACGGCGACCTGCCTCGGATCGGGGGAGGAGACCCCCGACGGCCCGCCCGGCGGGCGCGGTCGGGGGCTCTTGCGGCTCAGAGGGCCGAGAACGCGGCGTCGGCGTTGGCGTCGACGGCCTTCTCGGTGGGGATCCAGATCGACGCGGGCGGGCGGCCCAGGACCTCGCCGGCCAGTGAGGCATAGTCCTCGGCGCCCCGGCTGGTGGGTGCGTACTGGAAGATCGACTGGCCGAAGCTGGGGCACTCCGCCAGGCGGATGTTGCGGCGGATCCGGGTGCGGAAGACCCGGGCCTCGGACCATGGCGAGTTCGCGTTCTTGCGGCCGTCGAAGTAGCTGTCCAGGTCGTCGATGACCTCGCCGCCGAGCCGGGTCCCGGCGTCGTACAGGCAGAGGACGACGCCGCCCACCTTCAGGTCGCGGTTGACCCGCTTGGAGACCAGGCTGATCGTCTCCAGCAGCTTCGACAGCCCGTGCAGGGCCAGGAAGTGGGCCTGGAGCGGGATGAACACCTCGCGGGCGGCGCACAGGGCGTTCAGCGTGAGGATGCCGAGCGAGGGGGGGCAGTCCATCAGGACGTAGTCGTAGGCCTCGCTCTCCATCTCGGCGTCGAGCTGGTCGCGGAGGATGACCTCACGGCCGACCGTGCCGATCAACTCGACCTCGGCGGCGGCCAGGTCGATGTGGCTGCCGCAGATGTGGAGGTTGGGCGAGACCTCGCGGCGGACCTCCGCCAGCGAGAGCCCCTGCGTCAGGACGTCGTAGAGGGAGGGCCCCGACCGGCCGGGCAGCAGGCCCAGGTGGAGCGTGGCGTGGGCCTGGGGGTCCAGGTCGAGGACGAGCGTCTTGTTCCCCTCGGCCGCCAGGGCGGCGGCCAGGTTGACGGTGGTCGTCGTCTTGCCGACCCCCCCCTTCTGATTCAGCATCGCGATCCGTCGCATCGATGGGTTCCTTCCCTGTGCGCGACCCCGTCCCCGTTCGCCCCGACGGCGTCTTCGGGGATCTCGCCGGGAGTCTAGACCATTCATCCCCCGGCGTGAAGGGGAATTGCGCCGGGGGGCGGATGGTCGCGGCGGTGGGATCCACGGATGCGGCATGATCCGTGCAGCATCCGGCCAGGACGACAGTTCCGTCGATCCACCATCGCCCGCCACCGGGAAAGGACCGCCGCCATGGCGATCAAGACAGCCGCCGTCGTGAGGGGCAAGAACGGCCTCGTCGGCCAGGTCGAGGCCTTCCTGGCCCACGACGACGAGGAGGCGGAGTCGGTCGCGATCCGCCTGGACGACGGCCGGCGGGTCGTGATCCCGGCCGAGCTGCTCGTGCTCCAGGAGGACGGGAGCTACGCCCTGGAACTCTCCGCCTCGGCGATCGAGCAACTGATCGGGAAGGTGGAAACGTCCGAGGTCGGGGGCCGGGCCGGGGCCGAGGTCGTCGTGCCCGTCGTCGCCGAGTCGGTCGAGGTCGGCAAGCGGACGGTGGAGACCGGCCGGGTCCGCATCCACAAGACCGTCCGCACGGTCGAGGAGGTCGTCGACGAGCCCTTGGTCCGCGAGGAGGTCGACGTGGAGCGCGTCCCGGTCGGCCGCGTGGTGGAGGGGCCGGTGGGCAACCGCCAGGAAGGCGACACCCTGATCGTCCCGATCCTGGAAGAGGTCCTGGTGGTCGAGAAACGGCTCATGCTGAAGGAGGAATTGCGGATCACTCGCCGCAAGGTCGAGCACCGTTCCCCGGAGTCCGTGACCCTCCGCGTCGAGGAGGCGACCGTCGAACGAATCGACGGGCCCCGTGCGGCGGGACCGGGCAACGTCGATAAAAAGTCTTGATGATCCACCGGCGTTCGGCACCCGCTTTGCCCTTGGATCCTTTCATGCGACCCACGACGGCGACCCGGATCGGGGCGTGCCGGTGTGGTCTCAACCGGGAGGTCAGCTCATGGGGACGGTTGTCGGACTTTTCGAGACGCGGGACCAGGCGGTGAAGGCGGTCGAGTCCCTGAAGGCCGCCGGATTCCCCGCCGAGGACATGAGCATCGTGATGCGTGACCGCGAGGCGTCCGCCGACGTGGCCGAGGAGGCGGGCGTCGGCGACGCCGCGGCCGCCGGGGCCATGGGCGGGGGCCTCCTGGGCGGCATCGCCGGCCTGGTCCTCGGGGCGGGGGCGCTGGCCATCCCGGGCATCGGGCCGATCATCGCCGCCGGGCCGATCGCCGCGGCCCTGACCGGGGGGGCCCTGGGGGCGGCCGCCGGCGGGATCGTCGGGGCCCTGACCGAGGTCGGCGTCCCCGAGGATGAGGTCGAGCATTACCAGGCCGGCGTCGAGCGCGGCGGCGTCCTGCTGAGCGTCAAGGTCCCCGCCGGCCGCGAGTCCGAGGCCCGGTCCCTGCTGACCTCCACCGGCCTCCACGACATCAAGCATCACCAGAAGCTGTGGAAGAAGGACCCGGACTACCGTTACGACGCCGCGTCCCTCGCTTCCACCCCCACCGCAGACACGTCGAAGCCCAAGGCCAAGGCCGCCCCCAAGGCGGCTACCACCAAAGGAGACAAGACGATGGCGACCACCAACAAGCATGAAGACACCAAGGCCACGGTGAGCACGGCGACCGGAGGGGCGGCGGGCGCCCTGGCGGGGGCCGGGGTCGGCGCCGCCGTGGGCGGCCCGGTCGGCGCGGCGGTCGGCGCCGGCATCGGTGCCGTGGCCGGTTCGGCGGCGGGCGGCGCGGCCGGCTATGCCTCGCACGAGGCCGACTTCCGCTCCGAGTGGGAATCCAGCTCGGCCCGCGGCAAGCACAGGTGGGAAGAGGTCTCCCCGGCCTATCGCTATGGTTGGGAAAGCTACGAACGCCCCGAGTACCGCGATAAATCGTGGTCGCAGGTCGGCTCCGAACTCAAGAAGAGCTGGACCGGCTCGACGGCCTGGGAAGAGACCGAGCCCTATGTGAAGAGCGCCTGGGAACGCCGCGCCAAGCACCAGGTCGCGTCCGGCAACGAGGCCGTGATCCCGGTCGTCGAGGAAGAGCTCAAGGTCGGCAAGAGGACGGTGGAGAAGGGGGGCGTCCAGGTCAAGACCTCGGTCGTGGAGACCCCCGTCGAGACCGACGTCAGCCTGCACGAGGAACACGTCAAGGTGAAGCGCCGGGCCGTGGATCGCCCGGTCACCGGCGCCGATGCGGCCGCCTTCCAGGAGGGGACGATCGAGCTGAAGGAGACCGTCGAGGAGGCCGTGGTCGCCAAGTCGGCCCGGGTCGTCGAGGAGATCGTCCTCAGCAAGGAAGGCTCGGACCGCACCCAGACCGTCCGGGACAAGGTCCGCAAGACCGACGTCGATGTCCAGGAGATCGACACCCCGGCCACCGTGACCCACGAGACCTACGAGACCTTCTCGCCCCAGTTCGAGAAGCACCACAAGTCGCACTACGCCAAGGGCGGGTCGACCTACTCCGAATACACCCCCGCCTATCGCTTCGGGCACACCCTGGGCACCGACGAACGCTATCGGACCGGGACCTGGGCCACCGTCGAGCCCGAGGCCCGCAGGCACTGGGAAACCAAGAACGAGGGGACCTGGGAGGAGTTCAAGGACGCCGTCCACCACGCCTGGGATAAGGCTCGCGGCAAGGCCTGATCGCCTCGGTCCGAGAGATCGATGAGCAAGAACGGGCGGGCGGGGCAGGTGATGCCCCGCCCGCCCTTTTTCATCCTCCGGCAAATCATCCCCCGAGTTCGTCGACCGGCACCGGCTTCGGTCGCCCCGATCCGGGGTCGGTGAGCCAGGCGAGGGATCGCGGCCGGATGCGGAGGCCCGCCTTGCGGAGGCTGATCAGGGCGGCGACCAGGAACGAGGCCAGGCCCAGGGCGATCCGATCGAGCCCGACGACCCGGCTCCGCCAATAGAGATAACCCCGCGCCCCGGTCATGAGCAGGGCCGTGCCCAGGCCCGCCGCCGCCGGGACGTAGTAGATCGGCCCGCCGCAGCGGTAGCCATAGGCCAGGGCGATCGCGGCCATCGCCAGCGGATAGGCGGGCATCGTCCCCGAGGGCGGGCGATGCCCAGTCATCGGCTCCCCGGCCGCCGAGGAGATGATGGCGCACAGGAGCAGCAAGGCCCCGAGGCGCCGGAGGATCTCCCCCAGGCGATCTTCCAGGATCGCCCCGATCGCCAGGACCGCGACCAGGCCCAGGTGGAAGCCGACCAGCCCCGGCCGATCCAGCGAACGGATCGCGGGCAGGTCGAACGCCGCCGCGATCAGGCATCCCGCCGCGACCATCCACCGCCACCCGGCGCGATCGCGGATCGCCATCCAGGCCTGCGTCGCCGCGATCAGGACGAGCGGCCCCGCCTGGGGTTGGACCAGTTCATCGAGCCCGAGCGTCCCGGGCGCGACGACCGATAGCCCCAGCAGGGCCGCGATCAGGCCGGGCCCGGCCAGGGGCACCCGCCGGGCCATCGCCACGGCATAGAAGGCCGTCGCCGCGACCAGGGTCGCGAAGGCCGGGTCGCAGCCCAGTTGCCCCTCGAACAGGGCGATGAAGTGCCGATAGATCGGGTCGGGCCGGTGCCCGATCAGCGAGAGGCCGGCCAGGGCCATCGGCAGGGCCATCGCCGTCGCGATCGTTCCGCGATGGCGGGCCACCAGGCCGAGTTCCAGCAGGAGGACGGCGACGGCGAGCCCGAACGGGACGAGGAAGAAGGGGCCGAAGATGGTCCGGGTCGCGTCCACCCCGTGCATCGACGTGCACAGGTAATACGCCCGGCCGCAGACGCCCAGCCCCAGGAACACGAACAGGCTCCAGGGATACATCGGCCACCGCCACGGGCTCCCGTTCCCCCGGAGGTAGGCCGGCCCCCGGCGGATCGCGGGCAGGAGCGTCAGGAAGCACAGCCCGGCCAGCGGCGAGAAGCCGGAGACCGCCCAGTGTGCCATCGGCGTCTCGGGGCGGTCCCGGAACGAGACCAGCGCGACCGGGTACAGGAAGAACAGGGCGAGGATCAGGTGATACGGGATCCGGAACAGGGCCGGCAGCCCGAGCCGCATCCCCCGGAGCATCGCCTCGCTCACCACCACGGAGAACAGGAGCCCGCCGGCGAAGCAGATCGTCCCCAGCCGGGGCCGGGCCACCAGGATCTCGTCGAACGTGACCGAGATCGCCAGGAACATCATCACGACGAGCAGGAGGATGCTCCGCACGTCGTCCCATACCTTCCCGAACCGGATGAGGAGGCAGCCGGTGATCGCCAGCAGCAGCGTGTAGCCGCCCAGCCCGGCGACCAGCGCCCAGGTGTCGAAGTCCTTCGCGTTCGGGTCGAACGACATCCTCAGCCCCAGGAACACCAGGTCGGCGCTGATGATGTAGAACGGGTTCTGGCTGTACAGCCATCGGATCAGGCCCGGCCAGCCCCGGGAAAGCCCGGGCGCGGCGGGGCGGCTCGGATCAACCATAAGGTCCGTCATCGAAACCTCGGGAGGTGAAGAGGTGCGACGGAAAGACGTGGGGCGACGTGCCCACGGCATTATGGTGTCGGTCTGACGTTTGTCGCAAGGCGTGTCGGGCGGAAACCCGGCGCATGAAGAAGCCCCGCCGGGAAAGGGCGGGGCTCGGTCGGTGGTTCTTGCGGCGATGGGTCAGGAGGCGGGCTTCAACTTGCGGGCCACCTCGGCCGCGACGGCGGCGGAGAAGCTGGATGTCGATTCGGTCCCGCCCAGGTCTCGGGTGCGGACCCCGTCGCGGAGCAGGCCGAGGGTGCTTTCCTTGATCGCCCGGCCGACCTCGGGCTCGCCGGCCTGGATGCAGAGCATGGCCAGCGCCAGGAAGATGGCGGTGGGGTTGGCCAGGTTCTTGCCCTGGATGTCCGGGGCCGTGCCGTGGGCGGCGTCGTACATGGCGATCCGGACGGCGGCCTCGGCGTCGAACGCGAGGTTGGCGCTGGCGCCGATGCCGAGCGAGCCGGCCAGCCCGCACGCCATGTCGGAGAGGAAGTCGCCGTACTCGTTGAGCACCAGGACGACCTGGTACTTCTCCGGCGTCATGATCAGCTTGCCCAGCAGGGCGTCGAACAGCTCGATCTTGTGGCCGACGTCGGGGTTCTGGTGGGCGACCTCCAGCGTGACCCGCTCGAACAGGCCGTCGGTCGCCCGTTGGATGGTGTGCTTGGACGCGGAGGTGACGTGGCGGCCGGTCTGGCGGGCGAAGTTGAAGGCGTAGCGGGCCGCCTCGAAGACCGGCTTCCGCTCGACGATCCGCAGGCTGACCGCGCCGCCGTCCCCGATCGGCCGGCCAGGGTCGTCGTAGGTGCCGCCGGTGGCGATCCGGACGATGTCGACGTCGAGCGGGCGGGTGAAGTTGGTCGGGACGCCGGGGATGGTGTAGACCGGGCGGTGGATCACCGACAGGTCGAGGCGGCGGCGGAGGACCGCATTGGGGCTCTCCTCGGCGGTGACCGTCGGGTACTTCAGGGCGAGCTTGGTCGTGCAAACCGCCTCGACGGCCTCGTCGTAGATCGCCTTGCCCCGCGCGCGGCGATTGGCCAGCGTGAGGTCGACGGGGATGAAGTCGAGACGGATCGGCAGGGCATCGGCCAGGACGTGGATGGCATCGGAAAGCTCGGCCCCGATGCCGTCGCCCAGAAGCTCGGTCACCGCATAAGTAGGACGCATTCTCGAACAAACTCCGAAATGAGATTCTCCCGGGCGTGTTACGGAATGTTATGGGCCGGCCCGACGCCGGTCAAACCGGCCGATCGGGCGAAATGGGGGAGGCGCGGGGAGATTCTGGCACGGGCGGCGAACGATCGGATATAATCAGGGGTATGTAACGGGCGCCGCGGCGTCCCCTGGTTCGGCCGTAGCCCTGGGGCTAGGAGTGGTCCGATGTCGACCGCAGGAAAAGTCCTCGTCGTCCTGGTCATGCTGATGATGGCCGGCTGGATGGTGCTTCTATCCGCCGTGACCCAGCTGAACAAGAACCACGGCGAGGCAGTCGCGAAGAATCAGAAGCAGCTCGATGACGTCACCGCCGAGGTGGCGAAGGTGACCCAGGATATCACCACGACGATCAACAAGGCCCACCTCCTGCAGGCGGACACCGTCCGCGACCTGCGCGAGATCCAGGGCCGGATCACCGCCGCCGAGCGCCACCAGTCGGCCACCAACGCCAGCCTGGCCCGCCTCAAGTTCCAGGTCGCCAACTACGAGTCGGCCCTCGCCACGGCGAAGGCCGCCCTGGAAACGAGGATCGCCGAGGAGACCCAGGCCAACGAGATCAAGGCGGCCAAGCTCGCCGAGATCGAGCAGGCCAAGGCCCGCAACGCCGACCTCCGCGAGCAGCTCGCCCGGCTCCAGAGCGAGTTCAAGCAGCTCCTGGCCGAGAATGCCAAGCTGGTCGGATCGGCCCCCGGGGTCGCCCCCTCCGGCGCCCGGGTTTCCCGCCCGGTCCGGAGCCTCTGAACCGGCCCCGGCGGCCGTCATCCCGCCGCGAGATGGCGGAAGGCCGAGCGGCCCGCATAGCGGGCCGAGCCCCCGAGTTCCCCCTCGATCCGGAGCAGCCGGTTGTACTTGGAGACGCGATCGGATCGGGCCGGGGCCCCGATCTTGATCAGCCCGCAGGCGGTGGCCACCGCCAGGTCGGCGATCGCCGAGTCCTCGGTCTCGCCGCACCGGCCGGAGACGATGGGGCAGAGCCCGTGGCGGCGGGCCAGGGCCATCGCATCAAGCGTCTCGGACAGCGTCCCGGCCTGGTTCAGCTTCACGACCACGGCGTTGCCGGCGTGGTGGTCGATCCCATACCTCAGCCGCTCGATCTGGGTGGCGTAGAGGTCATCGCCCGCCAGCTGGACCCGGGACCCGAGCCGCTCGGTGAGCCGCACCCAGCCGTCCCAGTCGTCCTCGGCCAGCCCGTCCATGATCGATGCGATCGGGTACTGGCGGACCCAGTGTTCGAGCAGGTCGATCATCCCGGCGTTGTCGTGCTCCTCGCCGCCGAGTTCCAGCCGGTAGGTCGACGTGCCGGCCGCATGCAGCCGGGTGGCGGCCACGTCGATGGCGATGACCACATCCCGGTCGATCGCCAGACCCGCGGCCATCACGGCCTCCAGGACGTGGTCGACCGCCTGGGCGTTGGCCCAGAGCCTGGGCCCATAGGCCCCTTCCGGGCCGATCAGGTGGGCGGCGTGGCCGTGGGACTGGAGGATCTCGCCCAGGGACCGATAGACCGAGGCCGCCATGTCGACCGCCTCGGCGAAGTCGCGGGCGCCGACCGGGATCATCAGGTAGTCGCGGAAGTCCAGCGACCGCACGGCGTGGCATCCCCCGGTGATCATGTGCACGATCGGCACCGGGAGCGATGGCTCGGATGCCTCATCCGGGGCGAGGCGTTCCTTCCAGAGGCCGTTCAGGTGGGCGTGGAACTCCTCGCGGCGGTGCAGGGCCGCGGCTCGGGCCACGGCCAGCGAGACGGCCATCAGGGCGTTGGAGCCGAGCCGCCCCTTGTCCGGCGTGCCGTCCAGCTCGACCAGGGCCGAGTCGATGGCCCCCTGATCCTCGACGTCCATCCCGCGCAGGGCGGGGCCGATCTCCGAACCGATCAGGGAGACCGCCCGGCGGACCCCCCGGCCGTTGTGGCGCGGGCTCTCGCCGTCTCGCAGCTCGCGGGCCGCATAGGGCTCGCGCCCCGCCCCCGACGAGGTGATGGCCGAGGCCCGCACCCCGGCCTCGCCGATCGCCTCGACTTCGATGGTGGGGCTCCCCCGCGAGTCGAGGACTTCCCGCGCCCATAGTTTTTCCAGACGGCACACGAGGCCACCTCGCCAGCGGGTTTGGGGGGGATCCCGGCCTTGTGGATTCCGGGATCGGAGGATGAAGGTGTCTAGAATCCTGGATGACTGGAGGCGGCGCAACTCATCCAGACAGGCTTTGCACTTCTCGGGCCATCGGCACGGATCGCGCGGGATTTCCCCCACCCCCGAGGGGCGGCCCGCCGCCCCGACGGCGGGCCCTTGACGGGATCCGGGAAGATACGTTCCAATCCACGCCGCATGCGACCGCGCCAGATCATCGCCGAATCCCTCGATGGGCGAGGGAGCGGGGGAACCAATCGACCTCCGGGCCACGGCCCGGGGGTCCGGGGCGAATCGCGGAATACGCGACGGGGCACCTTCGGTCCCGAGCCCGTCAGCTAACCTCGCAGGCGTCCGAGGGGTACGTCGTCGGCCCGCCGCGAACCGCGGGCCGGCAGTCGCCGGTCGCGTTTGACCGGCCCCCCGGCCAACGGCCGCATGCATCCAAAATCGGATGGAAAGACGGTCGACCATGCTGACCACCGGGGAACGTCCGCGCGAGCTGCGCTGGTATCACGCCGGGCCGATGCTGTTCGGAGACTGGGGGACCAGCCGCCTGTATGTCCTGGGCCTGGCCTTCGCCTTCACCGCCCGGGCCTCGTTCTGGTACGTCGCGGCGATGTGCCTGCTCATGATCGGGGTGGGCTGGAGCTACGAGATCATCTGTCGGTTGTTCCCCGACGGCGGGGGCGTCTACTCCTCGGCGCAACGCCGATCGCAGCTGCTCGCCGTGATCGGCGGGCTGCTGCTCTGCGCCGACTACGTCGTAACGGCGTCGCTCTCCTGCCTGGACGCGTTCCACTATCTGGGGCTGACGGGGTACTCGCTGTTCGGGCTGCCGGTGGATGCGCTGGCGGCGGCGGTGACGATCCTGCTGATCGGCTGGCTCAACTACTTCGGGCCGACCAAGACGGGGTCGATCGCCATGCTGGTGGCGCTGGCCACCGTGGTGCTGACCCTGGTGATCGGCGTGGCCTGCATCCCGCACCTGGGCCATGCCTTCTCGATGGTCGAGTCGCCCCTGGCGCACGGGGCCCGGCAGTCGTGGATCGGCTTCACCGAGATCGTCCTGGCCCTCTCGGGCGTGGAGGCGATCGCCAACATGACCGGGATCATGGTCCAGCCGGTGGAGAAGACCGCGCGGAAGGCGATCGTCCCGGTGCTGATCGAGATCGTGGTGATGAACCTGATCCTCGCCCTGGCGATGACCTCGCTGCCCGATGCCGACCTGTTCGTCGGCGGCGACCACAGCAAGCCCACGGCGCACACCGGGGACATGCTCAAGGTGATCGCCGCCCACTACGTATCGCCGGGCTTCGCGGCGGTCTCCTCGGTGGTGTTCGCGGCGCTCCTGCTGTCGGCCGTGAACACCGCGATCGGGGCGCTGGTCTCGACCCAGTTCATGCTCTCGCGCGACAAGGAGCTGCCCCAGTCCCTGGCCCGGCTCAACCGCTTCGGGATGCCCAAGATCCCCCTGATCGTCGCGGCCATCATCCCGGCGGCGATCGTCCTGCTGTTCCCCAACGTCGAGAAGCTGGCCGGCCTGTATGCGATCGGCGTGGTCGGGGCGATCTCGATCACCCTGGCCACCACCTCGACCAACCGCGAGCTGGCGCTGAAGCTGGGCGAGCGCGGCTTCATGCTCGTCCTGACGATGATCATGCTCGCCATCGGCTTCACGATCTGCATCGAGAAGCCCGCCGCGCGGAGCTTCGCCCTGATCGTGCTGGTCTCGGGGCTGGCCGGCCGCCTGGTGACGATCGTCTCCAACAAGGCGGTGCCGATCTCCCGCAACACCCGGGTCGCCTACACGAGCCTGGCCGGGCTGGCGGTCGCCGCCGAACTGGCGATCGCCCTGATCATGGGGGATGACTGGAAGGCGTTCATCCCGTCGTCGGCGATCGCCCTGATCATCGGCTACGCTAGCTACGAGACCCAGAAGTATCGCGCCGCCCTGTTCGAGCCGGCCGCACACGCCCCGGCCGCGGCGGAGGCCGCCCCGCTCAAGCCGAAGATGGTCCTCAAGGGGGAGTACGCCCCCAAGGAACGGATCATGGTGCCGACGACGGGCAACCCGAAGCTGATCGACTTCGCCATGAAGGAGGCCAAGAACCGCCAGGCGGAGCTGGACATCCTCTTCATCCGCCACATCGCCGTGACCCCGATGGGCCCGACCGCCCCGCCGACGCTGTCCGAGGACGAGGACGCGCTCGACCTGTTCGACCGGCTCCGGGCCCAGGCCACCGCCGCCGGGGTCCCGCTCCGGCTCCTCTACGGCGTGGCCCGCGACATCCCCGAGGCGATCCTCGACATGGCCGTGACCCACGGGGCCGACCTGCTCCTGCTGGGCACGACCCGCCGCGGTTCGCTCTGGAAGGCGATGAAGGGGGACGTGATCCAGGCCGTCGCGGAACAGCTCCCCGAGCGAATCGGCCTCCTGATCCACGCCTGACGCGCGGGCGTCATCCCTCCGGGCCCGGGGACCACTCCGGGTCCGGGGCCGGCTCCGCGCCCGGCTCGGCCAGGCGCCGGAGCATCCGCCCGCGCTTGCGGGGCATGTGGGTGCGTCCGAACTCGATCAGGCGGGGCTCGAACTGCGGCCAGGTCAGCACGGTCAGGCAGGTCGTCCCGTTCAGGATCGCGACCAGGACCCGGCCCCGATGCAGGGCCAGGACGGCCACCGCGTCGTTCTCCGGGTTCCGCCCGAGCCGACGTGTCCGCGTCAACGCGGCCCGGAGCGACGGGTCGGCCTGGTCGGGCTCGCCCCCGAATCGCTCGACGAACCGCTCCAGGGCGTGCCGGGTGAGCCGGGCCGTGCTGTAGTCGCGCTGTCCGGTCGGCATCCTGGTCCCTCGGGGTCAACGGGCCTCGGCCTTGGGCCGGGCCTCGCCCGGCTTCGGCTCGGGGCGCCCGGGCGGCCGGCCCAGGGTGTTGAGCTGGGCGGGGTCGAAGGGGGGCCCGAGCATGTTCAGGAACTTGGCACGCTGGGCCTTGTTCAGGTAGCGGGAGATCTCGCGGACGGCCCGGTCCTGGATCTGGTCGTTGTTGTCCCGCAATGCGGTGAACTTCTCGCGGACGGCCTTCTCGCGCTCGGCGCGGGCCCTGGGATCGGCGGCCTCTTTCGGGGCCGCGTCCTTGGCGGTCGCGTCCTTGCTGGTCGGCGTGGCCTCCCCGGAGGCGGGCCGATCCGTCCCGCGTCGGGCCGTGCGATCGGGCCTCATGGTCATCATGGTACCGACCATCGAGGTCATCTGCATCATCCGGGCCTGGGCGACGATCTGCTGGATGTTCTCCTGCTCGATCGGGTAGAGGCCCAGGGCCTCGGCGATCTCGGGGCGGGTCAGCGCCGTGATGCCTTCCATCTGGAGGGCGATCTGGCCGAGGCGCTTCTTCTGCTTGGCGGTGAGGACCTCGGAGAAGGCCTCCTCGTTCTCGCGCATCAGTTCGCTGACCCGGCTCATCATCCCGGTGAACTGGCCGACCCGGGCCATGATCGAGGTGTCTTCGCCCCCGCCGAGCGGGTCGCTCCCCTTCTCGCGCATCGACTTGCCCAGCGCCTCGCCCCGCTTCCGCGTCTCGTCCTGGACCTCGCGTAGCTTCCGCTTCTGGTCGTCGGTCAGCTTCAACTCGTCCTGGACCGGCGGCATCATCACCAGCAACGACTTGGCGACGCCGAACTGGCCCATCGCCCCGCCCATGCTCCCCCAGCCGCCGAGCCGGGTGAACTTCTTGGTATCCCCCAGGAAGCCTTCCTTGTCGGCGTCGGGCTTCGCCGGATCCGTTGCGGGCTTCGCCTCGGTCGCCGGGCCGGCGGCCGGCTTCGGCTCGACCGGGGGCGGATTCACCCCGCGCCGGGCCGAGAGGGGCAGTCGGGGCTGGGATGGGGCCGGGGCCGGGGTGTCCTGGCCGGCGGCAGGCCCCGGCGGGGCGACCGCCGGCAACAGGAGGCCGAGTGCGACCAGCCACGGGCCGGCCTGCGAGGAGGGTGGGTTCCGCTTCATCCGAGGGGACTCCAGGCGTCCGATCTTGCGGCGTGAGGAACATCCGCCGTCCGGGCGGGCCGCCGACTACCGCTACCCTGGCGATCCGCGTCGGGTTTCATCTCGCCCGGCCGCCGGCCCCATCGCCACGGGCGTCCGCCACAGAGTCTCTTCATCCGACATTTATGATTCCCTCGTCAAACCTGAAGGGGCGAGCGATAGGATGCCCCCGATTCGGACCGGATGCACGCCGGCCGTCGTGACCTCTCCAGGAATTGGGGCATCGGATGTTTTCGATCGGACTCAGGGCCGCGCTGGCCGGGGTGGTGGTGTCGGGCTTGATCGGCTGCGATCACGGCCCCGGCGATCTGCGAGGCGGCCGGCCGGCGACGGTCTCCGCCAAAGGCCGCCTGCTCCGGGCCGACGGATCGCCGGTGACCAAGGGGATCATCACCCTCGAACCGCTCCCGGATGGCGGCAGCATCAATCAGGCCACCAGCGAGATCGGGCCGGATGGGTCCTTCGAACTCACGAGCTTCTCGCCCAAGGACGGGGCCACCCCGGGCAAGTATCGCGTCAAGATCGAGAACTCGGACGCCAAGCTCAAGAAAGGCGCGGAGCTGACGACCGAAGTCCGCGCCGGCCAAGATCTCGAAATCAAGCTCCCATGACCTGGCCCGCCCCAGCCCCCAGGCCATGCCTGACGCCGTTTCCTCACCGGGACCACCCCAGAAACCGGCCCGGCCCACTTCACTTAAGAGAGCCACAATGTCGACGAACGTCCGGTCGCGAGCCCGCCTCGGATTTACCCTGATCGAGCTCCTGGTGGTGATCGCCATCATCGCCGTGCTGATCGCGCTCTTGCTGCCCGCCGTCCAGGCGGCGCGCGAGGCCGCCCGCCGGGCCCAGTGCACCAACAACCTGAAGCAACTCGGCCTGGCCATGCACAACTACGAGAGCGCCAACGGCTGCTTCCCGCCGGCCGGTCAGGGGACGAATTTCTCGACCGCCCCGGCTTCGACCATCTTCCCCGACGGGGAGTGGGGCTGCCTGGCCCGCGTCCTCCAGAACATGGAGCAGACGAACGCCTACAACGCCCTGAATTTCAGCCTCCCCTGGACGCATCAGTCGGGGGCCAACTGGACCGGATGCACCACGGTCATCAATTCCTATCTCTGCCCGTCCTCGACCCGGAACCCGAGCGGCGGCCGGGCCCAGAAGGACGCAGCGTGCCCCATCGACAACGTTCGCGGGGTCGGCTACGCCTACCAGGATTACGGCGCCCCGTGCTACACCGACCTCGACCGGTCGGGCGCGACGGGCCAGCTCGGCTTCACGGCGATCACCCCCTATCGCAACAACAACCACCGCGATAACGGCATGCTCAAGGCCGGCAAGACGGCGATCGCCGAGGTCATCGACGGCCTGAGCAACACCTTCATGATCGCCGAGGATGCCGGCCGCGACGCCCGGTTCATCGCCAATGACAAGACGGCGGCGAATTCGACCTTCCCCCTCGATCAGCAGTTCGACAAGTCCCTGCCCCGGCGGTTCTGGACCTGGGCCGAGCCGGACGGTGCCTTCGGCGTCTCGGGGGCCATCAACAACAAGTTCCGCCCGGCCCGCGAGGAAGGCCAGTATCCGCCGCTCGCCTCGCCGACCCGCAACAACAACGCCGGCAACAACGACGAGATCTTCTCGTTCCACCCCGGCGGGGCCAACATCCTGATGGGCGACGGGTCGGTCAAGTTCTTCAAGGAAACGACCGCCATCCTCGTCATCCGCGGGCTCGTGACCCCGGCCGGCGGCGAGGTGATCTCCGCCGACGCCTATTGATCGACGCCCGATCGAAGCCATCCCCACCGCATCGCCCGCGGCCCCCCGGACCGAAGCCCCGGAGGATCGCGGGCGACTGCTTGCGCGGAGCCGCCCCCGCCTCGCCAGCCCGGGCCATCGGCCTTCCCTGATGTCGGCGGCGCCGGCCCGACGGCCGCCGGCGCGGCCTTCGAAACGATCGGCGGGGCAGGCCGACCGGCGAACCGGCGACCTGCCCCGCGGGGTGCGCATCAGGGGTGCTTCGGGGTGTCAGACGTCGATGCCGAGCCGGTAGCGGAGTTCCTCGAACTGGTCGCGGTAGGCGTCGTCGGTCGAGTGGAGGTGCTCGGCCTCGGAGATGAACTTGATCGTGTCGTCGCGGCGGAGGCCGGCGTCGATCAGCACCTGCTCGAACGGGTCGAGGTCGTGGGCGTAGACGAACAGGAGCTTGTGCTCGTCGAACTGCACTTCCATCGGCCCGTTGGGGTTCAGCGCGGCCAGCCCGGTGCAGCCGTCGTTGAGCAGCAGGGTCTCGTAGTCGTAGAGGGTGCTCTTGAGGATCACCGTGTCCATGTGCTCGCGATACAGGTCGGAGTGGGCGCCCGGTTCGCTCTCGTGGCTCGACTCCATGACCACGTCGACTTCCTCACCCAGGGGGGTGAGCAGGTCCATGAGCACCTCGAAGAGGCGCTCCGAGGAGACCGAGGCGGCCAGGACGGGCATGGTGTTGCCGGTCTCCGGGTCGCGGTAGACGTCGCGGCGGTAGCCTTCCCGGGGCACGACCTCCAGCCCATAGGAGGGCCGGATCGCGTCGGTCAGCGTGAAGTTCCCGTAGCGGCCGACGCGCAGGTGGGCATCCAACTGGTCCTGGTTCAGGTCGTCGAAGCTGGTCCGGGGCATGCGGTCCATGTTGGGACGCAGCACGCGCTCGAGGAATTTTTGGATGAAGCTCATCGGAAAGGCACCCCTCCTGTCCGCGACTCACAGTACAAACAATATCGAATAGGTCGTTCGCCCTCGGCCACCGCGCCGGACGATTCCGGGGCCTTCCGCCCCGGAACGAACCATCCCAGGGTTCGTCCGGCACCGCGCCCAAGGGGATCGAGACCCACCCCGGGGACGGTTGCCTTTCCATTGGCACCGCTACTATGCCGTTCCTCGTATATATACCACGTTTGGCGCCGAAAAAGGTCTGGGGTGCAAAATCAAACTGGAGCGAACTCCGGCAGAAAACCGATTCCAGCTCCTCGCGGTACGAATCATCCGTTGACCTATCGAGGAGGCCCGGTTGGCTAGGCTCACGGCGGGAACTTAAGGCAAACCGGGTGCCGTTGCGCCGAATGATCGGGAAGAACCAGCCCCCGGCATTGGCCCGCAACAACTTGAGAAAATTCCGGATTGACCTCTCCGGTCGTCTCGGTCTGGGGCGTTCTCTTCAATCCCGGGCCTCGGATTGTAAGTCGCCGCCCTCTCGGCCGCGCCCCAGTCTTCGCGGGGGCGTCTAAATGAGGGGCGACCGTCGCCGCGGCGTCCCCGGTCCTGCTATACTGTCCCCTCCTCGTGGCGTCGCCCCCGGAGGCGCCGACGACCGCGGATCGGGATAGGGGAGCCGTCGGCCATGTCGATCGACCGTGTGGATGCGTATCTCGAGGCCCACCGCCGGGAATTCGAGGAACAGCTTTTCGCCCTGCTCCGCATCCCCAGCGTGAGCGCCCAGCCGGCCCACGATGCCGACACCCGACGCGCCGCCGAGTTCCTCCGGGACGACTTCCTCAAGATCGGGTTCCCGATCGTGGAACTGATCGAGACCAGGGGGCATCCCCTGGTCTATGCCGAGGGGCCGAAGCTGGACGACCGGCCGACCGTGTTGATCTACGGCCACTACGATGTCCAGCCGCCCGAGCCGCTGGAGCCCTGGTCCTCCGCCCCGTTCGAGCCCACCGTCCGCGACGGCAACGTCTACGCCCGGGGGGCGACCGACGACAAGGGGCAGATGTTCACCCACGTCAAGGCGGCCGAGGCCTGGTTCAAGTCGATGGGCGGCCTTCCGGTGAACGTCAAGTTCCTGATCGAGGGGGAGGAGGAGGTCGGCGGCGCCAACCTCGAAGCCTTCGTCGCCGCCGAGCACGCCAAGCTCGCCTGCGACTACGCCGTGATCTCGGACACCAGCCAGTTCGCCCCCGGCATCCCGGCCATCACCTATGGCCTGAAGGGGATGGCCTACTTCGAGCTGACCGTCAACGGGGCCAGGGCCGACCTCCACTCCGGGATGTTCGGCGGCACCGTGACCAACCCGCTCAATGCCCTGGCCGAGATCCTGGCCAGCCTGAAGGGGCCCGACGGCCGGATCCTGATCGAGGGGTTCTACGACCCGGTCCGCCCCCTGGAAGACTGGGAGCGGGCCGACTTCGCCAAGCTGCCGTTCTCCGAGGAGGAGTTCCGCCAGCAACTGGGCGTCCCGACCCTGTTCGGCGAGGCCGGGTATACGACCCTGGAAAGGCGCTGGGCGCGGCCGACCTGCGATGTCCACGGCCTGTTCGGCGGCTACCAGGGCCCGGGCCCCAAGACCGTCCTGCCCCGGACCGCCGGCGCCAAGCTGAGCTTCCGCCTCGTCCCCGACCAGGACCCGAAGCAGGTCGCGGCGCAGTTCCGGGCCCACGTCGCGAAGGTCACGCCCCCCGGCGTCACGGTCGAGATCATCGAGCACCACGGCGCCCCGGCCGTGCTGGTCGGCGTGGATAGCCCCGGCGTCCGGGCCGCCGCCCGCGCCATCGAGAAGGGGTTCGGCACGGCCCCGGTCTTCATGCGCGAGGGGGGCTCGATCCCCGTGGTCGGGCTGTTCAAGGAACACCTCAAGGTCGATACGCTCCTGCTCGGCTGGGGCCAGAACGACGACAACCTCCACGGCCCGGACGAGAAGTTCTCGCTGGCCGATTTCCATCGCGGGATCAAGGCGTCGGCCCACCTGCTGGCCGAGCTGGCCTGAGTCCCGGTCCCCTCCCTCCCATCGAACGCGCGTCCGCAAAGGTCTTCGAATGCTCGATCTCAAATACGTCCTGGCGAATGCCGAGGCCGTCCGGCAGAATTGCCGCGACCGCAACGTGTCCGACGACATCGTCGCCGAGGTGGACCGCGTCATCGAGCTGGACGGCAAGCGGAAGGGCCTCCAGCACGCCGTCGAGGAGACCCGCCGCCGCCAGAACGAGGTCGCCCAGGCGACCGGCCGCGAGAAGGACCCCGCCCGCCGCGCCGAGTTGGTGGCCCAGGGCAAGGCCCTCCGCGACGAGGCGACCACCGCCGAGGAGGCGCTCAAGCCTCTCGATGTCGAATTGCGGCAACGCCTCGGGCGGATCCCCAACCTCACGCATCCCGACGCCCCGATCGGGGCCACCGAGGACCTGAGCAAGGAACTCCGCAAGGTCGGGACGATCCCCACCTTCTCGTTCAAGCCCAAGGACCACGTCGAGATCGGCAAGGCCCTGGACCTGATCGACTTCGAGGCCGGGGCCAAGGTCTCGGGCAACGGCTTCTACTTCCTCAAGAACGACGCGGTGCTCCTGGAGATGGCCCTCCAGCAGTTCGCCATCACCAAGCTGGCGAAGGCCGGGTTCATCCCGATCACCACCCCGGACCTCGCCCGCAACAGCATCCTGGAGGGGATCGGCTTCACCCCGCGCGGGGTCGAGACCCAGATCTACTCGATCGAGGACACCGACCTCAGCCTGATCGGCACCGCCGAGATCACCCTGGGCGGGATGCACGCCGACGAGATCCTCGACGAAGCCAGGCTCCCGCTCAAGTACGTCGGACTGTCGCACTGCTTCCGCACCGAGGCTGGGGCGGCCGGTCGGGCGAGCCGGGGCCTGTACCGCGTCCACCAGTTCACCAAGGTCGAGATGTTCGCCTTCTCGACCCCCGAGACCTCGGGGGACATCCACGCCCAGATCCTCGCCCTGGAAGAAGAGATCTTCACCGAGCTGGGCATCCCCTACCGCGTCCTGGACATCTGCTCGGGCGACCTCGGCGGCCCGGCCTACCGCAAGTTCGACCTGGAAGCCTGGATGCCCGGCCGGGGCGAGGCGGGCGAGTACGGCGAGGTGACCAGCACGTCGGATTGCACCGATTACCAGTCCCGCCGGCTCAATATCCGCTACAAGCCGTCGGGCCAGAAGGGGACGAAGTTCGTACATACCCTCAACGGCACCGCCGTGGCCCTCAGCCGCGCCGTGATCGTGGTCCTGGAAAATTACCAGAGGGCCGACGGATTGGTTGATGTGCCCGAGGTGCTCCGCCCGTACATGGGTAAGGACGTGATCGGGGCGAAGGCGGGGCAGTAGAATTCGGGAGGTCAACTCATGCGAGCGATCAAAAATCTGGCCATCCATGGCGATCCCGAGTCGCTCGAACAGTTCATCGTGGAGACAGAGCTTACCCCCCCCTCCGGGTGGCGATATCTACCCGAGGTAGAGCGTCGCCCGACGTCTCGAATGGTGGATTTGTCGGATCTTGCCTCCGAGGTGGATTCCTTTCGCTTCGTGTGGTCGGGGGCCGAGAACCTTTCGCCCAATGAACTCGTCCTCCGACGCATCGGGCGGGAATGCTTGATCTCCGATCACTCCTTTCCCAACTCCGACCTTTCGAATGATGAGCCGGGCGAGCTCGTGTTTCGTTTCTACCGAGATGTCGTACAGCCCTGGGAAGCGAGGTATCTCCTCTCGGCGACGCTCTTGCCTGAGGTGTCGGAGTGGCTCGACGCTCTCCCACAGGAAACCAGGCGTCATCTCCAGGCTTGGCGAGACGAGATCAAGCATCGCGACGACGTCTTGAGTCTGGAAGAGCACTTGATGTTCGGCTTGTGGGATGATTTCGCCATCCAGGCCTATCGGGATGAGGCTCCCATCCGAGGAGGTTTGGAAGTCTGCCTCCACGACTGGGGATTCGGTGAGTCGGAGTGCGTCCTGTTGGTTGAGCGTTATGACACGGTGATCGGGATACTGAATCACTACGACGAAGTTCGGACGCAGGTACCATCATGACGATGGATCAAGTGGTCGAGCTTCTTGGCGGGAGCTCGGTCCCCGTCCTCTGCCTTGATACTTGCGTCCTGATGGACTTCGTTCGAGTCGATGATCGGCAGTCCCGGGACCTGACTTGGGCCAGGGCACTTCGAAACCATGTGAATGGCGATTCCAATGTGGTGCGGCTCGTTTTGACTTATCTCGTGAAGGTCGAATGGGCGCAAAATCGCGACAAACTCATTGAGGGGAACAAGGCCGCTCTCGCGAGCCTCAGGCGTTCCATGCAAATCTTGTTCGAGGATGGCCAACATCGCGGGCAGGAATTCGATCGACAGGGGGTCGACGGCCTCTTCGATGGCGTCTCTGAGAACCTGGTCCAGGTGGTGGATCAGTTGCTGGATCGAGCCATCGTCGTCGATCGTGACGACTCGTCTGCCACAAG
The DNA here is from genome assembly GCF_051175315.1 of Tundrisphaera macrotermitis. Lineage (NCBI taxonomy): Bacteria > Pseudomonadati > Planctomycetota > Planctomycetia > Isosphaerales > Isosphaeraceae > Tundrisphaera > Tundrisphaera macrotermitis. The sequence continues at coordinate 6,682,976 of NZ_CP195100.1, read as the reverse complement.
GGCCCTGAATCGCGTTGAGCAGAAAAAACGGCCTTCGCATGATGGTTCAATCAAAGACTCCATTCATTGGGAACATTACCTGGAACTTTCGCGTCGTCTTCGTGCGGATGGATCCCGGCAGCGGGTCATGTTCGTCAGTTCCGACAAAGCCGCTTTCTGGCGCTCGAGCGCCCTCAAGACGGCCACCGATACAATGCTCCACGCGGACCTCCTCCAGGAGGCGGGCGACGTTGAATTGGAATTCCACGGCGAACCAGGCGCGGCCATGGGCAAACTCGGGATTTCGGGTCGGTCGTGATCCGATCACGGTTTGATCCAGGCGTCACCAAAATAGGAGGGCCGGACGCGATGCTTCGAAACCCGCTGCTGGTCCCGGACCTCCGCGAATTGATCCTTGCGGGTGAGACCGACGCGCTCCGCGAGTTCCTGGACGATCACCACCCCGCCCACATCGCCGAGATCATCGAAGATCTCGGCGAACGCGAGGGGGACGCCGCGCTCGCCTTGCTCCGCGACCGGTCGCGTGCCGAGGTCATGAGCTACGTCGAGGCCGACCGCCAGGTCCGGTTCGTCGAGGCCATGGAGCCGCCGGATGCTGCGGCGCTGCTGCACCTGATGTCGCACGACGACCGGGCGCACCTGGTCAACCGGCTCGACGAGGACCGGGCGGACAACATCCTCCGCAACCTCGCCCACGCCGAGCGCGAGGACATCCGCCGCCTGGCCAGCTACGAGCCCGGGACCGCCGGCGCGGTGATGACCACCGACTACGCCACCCTGCCCGCCGAGATCACCGTCCGCGAGGCGATCGACCGGCTCCGCCGCGAGGCCCCGGACCGCGAGACGATCGACTACAGCTACGTCGTCGACGACAAGCACAAGCTGCTGGGGGTGGTCCCGCTCAAGCGCCTGATCCTGGCCCGGCCCGGCGCCCGGGTCGAGCAGATCATGCAGCGCGACGTGATCCACGCCCGGGTCGACGAGGACCGCGAGGAGGTGGCGCACAAGGTCGACAAGTACGACCTGTTCGCCGTCCCGATCCTGGACGCCTCGGACATGCTGGTCGGCATCGTCACCCACGACGACGCCATGGACATTCTCCGGCAGGAGCAGACCGAGGACATCCTGGCCTTCGGCGGCGTCTCGTCCGACGCCGAGGACGACGAGGAGGGGGACTACTGGCAGGGCCGGCTCACCACCGCCGTCCGCCGCCGGATCGGCTGGCTCCTGCTCCTGTTCCTGGCCGGGACGATCACCCGGTGGGTCGTCCACTCGTTCGAATGGGTCGATCGCCACTTCCACGGGGCCATCGACTTCGCCGCCTTCATCCCCCTGCTGATCGGCACCGGGGGCAACGCCGGCAGCCAGACCGTCGGCACGATCATCCGGGGCATGGCCCTGGGCCAGATCGAGACCCGAGACACCGTCCGCGTGGTCGTCCGGGAGATGGTGACCGGCCTCGTCCTGGGGGTGATGCTGGGGATCCTGGGCTTCCTCTTCACCTGGATGATCCCGGGGAACTCGCCGACCTTCGGCGCCGTCATCGGCCTCTCGATCCTGGGCATCTGCGTCTGGGCCAACGCCATCGGCGCCCTGGTCCCCCTGCTGGCCCGCCGCTTCGACATCGACCCCGCCCTGGTCTCCGCGCCCTTGATCAGCACGCTGGTCGATGCGACCGGCCTGGTCATCTTCTATTCGATCGCCATTGCCCTCCTTATTAAGCTCGGCCAATGAGCCGAGATCGAATGCATCAGAGGAGTTGCGTTGCGGCCTCGGCCTGTCGGATTTCGGCACGACCTCTTTGATCGGGACCGGCCCCGATGATAATTTGTGAACCTCGGACGCATGCGTTCTTGGTCCCATTAAATCATCTTGCCGCGAAAGGTCCTGATTGATGCCCATGCCTAGCCGCGTTGGTGCCGTTCTCCTGGGGACTGTGGCCGTGATCGTCGCGGGCTCGATGCCGGGCCTCGCCCAGGAGCCCGCCGGGGCCAAGCCGGCGACGCCGGCCGCCAAGAAGAAGGGGGATCCGTCCCGGAGGGTGCCCGATTACTTCGGGCAGATCGGCCTGACCCCCGAGCAGCGCACCAGCATCTACGGCGTCCAGGACAAGCATATGGGCAAGATCGAGGCCCTGGAAAAGCAGATCGAGGCGGTGCGGGCCGAGATGCTGGCCGAGTGCGAGAACGTGCTCGACGAGACCCAGAAGAAGCTCCTGGCCAACCTCCGCCGCGCCGCCGCCAGGCCGGCCGAGGCCGCCAAGGCCCCGAAGTGACGCGAGGGGCGGCCCCGCCAGGCCCGACGAGACCGGGGACTCCGCCGTCCGGCGGCCCCGGTCATGGCACCGCCCGCCCCGGCCCGCTATCCTAAAGACTTCGGAGGCCCGGATACGGCCCGGGCCCGGGGCATCGATGGGGCGGGGGCGAGCATGGCGAACGGTCGTAGGCAGAGCGGTGGGGGCAGGATCGCCCGGGTGGCCTTGGTCCTGGCATTGTCCGCCCGCTGGGCGGGCGGAGATGAGCCCGCCAGGGCGAGGCCGACCTGGCCCGGCCTGACGGAGGCCGGGTCGGTGCTGCTGCCCAACGGCTGGTCCCTCAAGCCGGCCGGGCGCCAGCAGCGGCTGGGCGATTTCCCGGTCGCCATGAGCGAGCATCCGAGCGAGCCGGTGCTGGCCGTGCTCCACGCCGGATACGGCGAGCACGAGGTCATCACGCTCGACGTCGCCACCGGGGCCACGATCGGCCGCGTGGCCCTGCCCGAGACGTTCCAGGGCCTGGCGTGGTCGGCCGACGGCAAGCACCTGTTCGTCGGCGGCGGGTTCGACGACGTGATCTACCGCTTCGACCACGCCTCCGGCCTGCTCTCCAACCGCCGGACGTTCCGCTACCCCGACAAGATCGGCCGCCGCGTCCCGGCCGGGCTGGCGGTATCCCGGGACGGCGGGACGCTCTGGGTGGCCAACGCCTTCGGCCACACCCTGGCCCGGTTCGACGGCGACGGGAACTTGCAGGCGGAGCTGGCCCTGGGGGCGGACTCCTATCCCTACGGCCTCGCCTGGGACGAGCCGGCCGGCCGGCTCTACGTGAGCCTCTGGAACAAGGCCGAGGTCGCCGTCGTCGACACCCGGACGGCCGAGGTCGTCGGCCGCTGGGCGACGCAGGAGCATCCCAACGAGATGCTCCTGGCAAAGGGGGGCGACCTGCTTTACGTGGCCAACGCCAACCGGAACACGGTCTCGGTCTTCGACGCCCGGGCCGGGCGGCCGACCGAGATCATCGGCACGGCGATCGACCCCAACGCCCCTCCGGGCAGCACGCCGAGTTCCCTGGCCCTGACCCCGGATGAGAACGTCCTGTTCGTGGCCAACGCCAACACCAATGACGTGGCCGCGATCAACGTCAAGGAGAAGGGGGCGAGCGCCCCGCTCGGCTTCATCCCGACCGGCTGGTATCCGACCTCGGTCCGGGTGGCGAAGGGGGGCAAGTCGATCCTGGTCGCCAACGGCAAGGGGGCGACCTCCAAGCCCAACCGCGAGGGGCCCAACCCCCTGGCGAAGGCCGCCGGCAACACCCGCGAGTACATCGCCGGCCTGTTCCAGGGGACCCTCTCGATCATCCCCATGCCCGGGCCCAGGGAGATGGGGGCGTTCTCGAAGACGGTCTACGAATGCAGCCCGCTCCGCACCCTCGCCCAGAATCCTCCGGCCCCTCGGCCGGCCGGGCATCCGATCCCGAACAAGGTGGGCGAGCCGTCGCCGATCACGCATTGCATCTACATCGTCAAGGAGAACCGGACCTACGACCAGATCTTCGGCGACATGCCGGCCGGCAACGGCGAGCCCGCCCTCTGCCTGTTCCCGGAGGAGGTGACGCCCAATCATCACGCGCTCGCCCGCGAGTTCGTCCTCCTGGACAACTTCTACGTCGAGGCCGAGGTCAGCGCCGACGGCCACGAGTGGACGATGGGGGCCTATGCCACCGACTATGTCGAGAAGACCTGGCCGCTGATGTATCGCGGTGACCGTCGCGTCCCCTACCCGGCGGAAGGGGCGTTGCAGATCGCCCGGCCCGCCGGCGGCTATCTGTGGGACGCCGCCGCCGCCAAGGGTGTGACCTACCGGAGCTACGGCGAGTTCATCGAGAACGGCAAGACGCCCGCCGACCCCTCCACGACCAAGGTCGCCGCACTCCAGGGCCACTTCGATCCGGGATTCCGGGGCTACGACCTCAACTATCCCGACGTCCGCCGCGCCGACCGGTTCCTGGAAGAACTGGCCGGCTTCGAGAAGGCCGGCGAGATGCCCCGGCTGATCATCCTCCGCCTGCCGAACGACCACACTTCGGGCACCCGGCCGGGGTCGCCGACCGTCTCGGCGATGGTCGCGGACAATGACCTGGCCCTGGGCCGGATCGTCGAGGGGCTGAGCAAGAGCCGGTTCTGGCCGAAGCTGGCCATCTTCGTGGTCGAGGACGATGCCCAGAACGGCTCGGACCACGTCGATGCCCATCGAACCGTCGCCCTGGCGATCAGCCCCTACATCAAGAAGGGGTCGGTCGACTCGTCGATGTATTCGACCTCGTCGATGCTCCGGACCATGGAGCTGATCCTCGGCCTCGACCCGATGAGCCAGTTCGACGCCGCCGCCCGGCCGATGGCGGCGTCGTTCACGACCGAGCCCGATCTCGCCCCCTACGTCCACCGCCCGGCGCGGATCGACCTCGAAGCCAGGAACACCCGCGACACGGTGGGCGCCGCGGAGTCGATGAAGCTCGACCTCGACGAGGCCGAGGACCGGGCCGACGACCTCGCCTTCAACGAGATCATCTGGAAGGCGGTCCGGGGCGCCGACTCGGTCATGCCCCCGCCGGTCCGCTCCGCGTTCGTCCTCCCCCGCGACTGATTGGACGATGTGGCCGAATCGCCTACAATCGAGCCCGGGACCGAGACCCTCGCCGGGAGCCGATCGCATGACCGAGACCGCCGTCCTCCTGATCGCCCACGGCAGCCGCCACGAGCCGGCCAACGAGGATCTGCGGCGCATGGCGGCCCGGCTCGCCGATCGCGGCTCGCACCGGATCGTCGAGCCGTCGTTCCTGGAACTGGCCGGCCCGTCGATCGCCGAGGGCGGGGACCGCTGCATCGAACGCGGGGCGACCCGGGTCCTGCTGGTCCCCTACTTCCTGTCGGCGGGGGTCCACCTGCTCCGCGACCTCACCGCCGCCCGCGACGACCTATCGGCGCGGCATCCTGGGGTCGAGTTCCGCCTCGGCCCGCCGCTCGGCCCCGACCCCTTGCTCGATGACCTGGTCGCCAAGCGCGTTGCCGACCTGGACGGGCCCGGACCGGCCCCGGCGTTCGCGCCCGCCTCCGAGATGGCCGGGCGCTACGCGCCGATGGGGGATCACGCGGCGGGCTGAACGGCCGGGATCGCCGCATGACCGGGCTTGGTCAGGGAGATCGGTAGCGCGACCGATCGCCCCCGGGAGGCGATCCCCGCGATCCCCAGCAGCACCAATCCGCCGCCGACGGCGGCGACCGGCGAGATCCGCTCGCCGAACAGGAGGAAGCCCCACAGCACCGTCAGCAAGGGCGCGACGTTGCCGAACGTCGCCACCTGGCTGGCGTCGAGCTTCTTCATCGCCAGGTTCTGGAAGGCCAGGCCGGCGATCGAGATCGCGAAGGTGAGGTAGAGCAGGGCACCCCACGCCGCGGGGGAGATCTCCGACAGCGGCGGCCATCCCGGCGCGGTCGCCATCGCGATCGGCAGGTCGAGCAGCGAGCCGACCAGGAAGGTGGCCGCCAGGGTGGGCATGGCCCCGAATCGCGCGACCAAAGGCTTGTTCACCGCCAGGTACGACCCCCACGCGAGCACGGCCCCCACTTCCAGGAGGTCCCCCAGGAGCACGTCACGGCCGCCGGAGCCGCCTCTCCAGACGTTCTCCAGCGCGATCAGCCCGACGCCGACGACGCTGGCCAGCACGCCCAGGATCTTCCGCCCGGTCAGCCGTTCCTGCCCGATCGCCGTGGCCAGGCCCAGGACGACCAGGGGGACCGCCGCATAGATCATCCCGATGTGGCCGGCCGGGGCGAATCGGGCCCCGTTGAGGAACAGGGCCTGGTTGATCGGCACGCAGAAGGCGGCGGCCAGCAGCAGCCTCCAGCGGTCCTCGCGGAACATCCGCATGAGCACATCGCCCCGGGCCACGATCGGCCACAGGATCAGCCCGGCCACGCCGAACCGGACCATCGGGACCAGGCCGACCGGGATCTCGCGGACGGCGATCTTCGCCGCCACCGCCGTGCTCGACCCGATCAGGACCATCATCGCCAGGGAGCCGAACGCGCCGAGGCCGACCGCCCCGCCGTTCCCCTTCGCCACCGACCCATCTCTCGCCACGACCGCCATGGGACCCGGACCGCCTTCCCCGTCAGACCATCGACCGACGTCGGCCCACGACCGGGGCCGGCGTATCCTTCCATCGTAGGGACACGAGGCAAGCCGCCGGGTTCGGTTTCGGCGGCTCCCCTTGCACTCGGGGCGGCCGCGGGCTCCAATGAAGCGGGCCGATCCCCCGCGTCTCACCATCCCCCGGCCCGCCGCAAAGGAGTCGCCCGCATGGGGTTCGTGGAGGGCTTCGGCCAGCCGATGATCCAGGCCTTCCTGGAAGATGCCGGGCTTCACTATCTCCGCGACCTCGAGGGGGATTTCGTCGTCGAATTCGGCTACGACGATGAACTCGCCGGCCATCCCCGGTTCCTCTTGGCGGCCTCGGGCGACGATCGCAGCCAGTTCTGCCTGCGCGGCGACGTGCTGAAGCGCGTCCCCCGCGCCGACTGGGATCGCCAGATCCGCCTCTGCAACGAGTGGAACGCCCTGTACAAGCTGCCCAAGGTCTACCTGGAGGTCGAGGATTTCAACATCTCCGCGACCGGGCGGATCCTCTGCGAGCAGTGGCTCAACCTCGGGCCCGGCATCCACCAGGAGTTGGTGAACCACCTGACCAACTCGTTCTTCTCCGCCTGTTTCGGCTTCTGGCGCTGGCGGGAACGCCAGGACGCCCTGCACGCCCTGGGAGACGACCTCCCCGACCCCCTTTCCGACGACGAAGGATGAACCGCGATGACCCCAGGCCGCAGGCCCCTCCGCTACGATAGCCTCGACGCGATCACCGCCGACGTCGATCGGCTCCTCGCCGGACACACCAGGGTCGGCCGGTGGTCGCTGGCGCAGATCTGCCAGCACCTGGCCACCATGACCCGCCTGGTCGTCGACGCCCCGCCCCCGACGCCCGATGCCCCGCCGCCCGCGAGCAACCCGGACCTCAAACGCCAGGTTTTCGAGACCGGCCTCCTCCCGGAAGGCATCCCGCTGCCGCCGACCCTGGTGCTCCCGCCCGTCCGCGAGGCGCGCGAGGAGGCCGAGGGCCTCCGCGACGCCCTGGCCCACTACGCGGCCTCCCCCGGCCCGGCGATCCCCCATCGCGTCTTCGGGCCCCTGTCCAGGGAGGAATGGGATCGGCTCGTCCGGATCCACTGCGCCCACCACCTGAGCTTCGCCATCCCGGACCCGTCTTAACGGTAGGACTTGGCGGCGACGGGCCACTGGTCGCCGCGGCGGTCCTTGGCCCTCTGGAACGCGCGTTCGCGTTCCAGTCGGGTCTGCTGGTGGAGGTCCAGGTAGAGCTGCCGCTCCTCGTCGCTAAACGCCTTGCCGCGCCGGCCCATGACCGTCTCGGCGGTGGTGAACAACTGGGAGAGGTCGAACCCCGGGGCGACCTGGCCATACAGGACCGAGGTGAACGACGGGATGTGCTTGGGCAGGAGCAGCCCGGCGGGCAGGACGTTGCACATCACGCCGATGCTGGTGCCGGTGTTGAGCATCGACCCCATCCCGGTCCGGGTGTGGTCCCCCACGAAGCAACCGACCTTGGCCTGGCCGGTGGCGATCGGGTCGCCGACCAGGGGGACGTGGACTTCGCCGTAGTCGTTGCGGAGGTCGCTGTTGGAGGTGATCGCCCCCAGGTTGACCCACTCGCCGACGTAGGCGTGGCCCAGGAAGCCCTCGTGGTACTTGTTCGAGAAGCCGTGGACGACGCTGGCCTCGACCTCGCCGCCGATCCGGCAATTCGGGCCGATCGTCGTGCCGCCCCGGACGTTGGCGCGGAATAGCTGGGTCTGCCGGCCGATGTAGCAGGGGCCTTCCACCCGGGTGAACGGCTGGATGAAGGCCCCGGCGGCGACCGTGATCGGCCCTCCGGTGGTGTCGAACACGGTGTACGGATCGACGCGGGCCGTCTCGTGGATCGACAGCAACTCCGACGGGCCGACGATCGCGGCCGAGGCCAGGTGGCGGTTGCTCACGCGGGCCGGGCCTTCGGCGTGGAAGTCGCGGGCCAGGTGATCCGCGTTGCGCGCCACCAGATCCCAGGGCCGGGCGATCCATTCCCCCCCGATGTCGCGGCATTCGGCGCGGGCCATCAGGTCCTCGAACCAATCGGCAACCTGGTTCGGGCGGAGGCCGACCGAGTCGTCGGGATCGACCCAGGCACAGGCGGGCTGGCCGTCGCACAGGCCGACCCACGGGGCCGTCCCGCCCATGATCGAGGGGTCGACCTGGGCCGGAGGCACCCACCGGCCGTTGGCCACCAGGACCGGCCCGCGTGCGAGCCAATCGGCGTCGTTGACGACCGTCTGCGGGTCGCGGGCCTTCTGGACCGCCGCCAGATAGGGCCGGACGATCACCGCTCGGCGGGCCGGGCCCGGCCTGGCCCCGAAGGCTCGGGAGATCTTCGAGCCCAGGGTGCCCGAGCCGAGCCGCAGGTCGAACACCGGCCGCGTCAGGGTCAAGGGTTCGAGGCCCGAGACCGCGCCATCTTCGACGAGGCAAAGACGCATCGATCGACTCCTTTCGTGGCGGACGGACGCCGGGGCTCCACCCGGGCCGGGGCCTCGCCGTGCGGATCGCGCAACGGGGCCCTAATGGGGAAGATCGAGATCGGTTCGGCGGGGGCGACGGCAATTCTTCCGCCATCGGCGTTCGGCCGCCGAATCGACCACAATCGGCACATCTCCTGCAATTCCTCCAGAAATTCGGGGCGGAATCGACTGGCCGGCTCCATTTTCGTTGAGTAGACTTTATCTGGATGAGTCGCGAGCCGGACCCGGCTCCGAACCCCGGCTTGCTGGTTGGGGTCGGAAGGATGGCCCGGTTCGCGACGCAGCTCCGATCGCCCCTCGATGGGGCGGTCGTGCATCCGGCCGAGAGGAAACGGCCGGGTGCGGGATGGAGTTCGTCGCGGCTCGCCCGGCGGGCTCGGGCCCCATCCCAGGTTTTGCCCGCGTCGCGCGGGGAGGTTTCCCATGTCCGTCGCACTTCGCATCCAGAATCCGATCGCCCCCACCGCTCTCGTGACGAATCCGACCCAGACCGTCCGTCACGTCGAGCCCGTCGACCGCGGCCACCTGGCCTGCGAGGCCCCGGATGCCGGCTACAGCCGCTCCGCCGAGGCCCCGGATGCCGGGTACTCCCGCAACGAAGCGATTTCCGCAGTCTTCTCGCATGGCCGAAGCCGGAGCTGAGCGGTCGGGCCAGGATCTCATCCTGGGACACCGAAGGCCCCACCGCCCCGTTCTTCCGGTCCTACTCGCTCGGCCCCACCCGGGCCGTCCGGATTCGAGACCGGACTGATCTCATCCTCCGGGCGTCCCTCGACCTGCAACGCGGTCGGGGGACGCCCGGCGTCGTTTCGAACCGGGATCTAGGCGGAGAATCCCTCGGCCCCCGCGGCCAGGGGCACCGGCTCACCCTCCTGGTCCGAGAACGAGCCGACGGCCTCCGCCCGGCGTGCGGCGACGGGCAGGCAGGCCAGGGCCAGGCCGAGCGCCGCGAGGACGATGGCGGCGGCCATCCAGAACGGGGCGCCCGTGTTGCCCCGGCCGAACAGGAGGTTGGCGACAACGTAATTGACCATCCGAGCCAGGGTTTGCGCCGAGGAGAGCGTGCCGAAAACGGCCCCTTGCTCGCGGCTCGGGGTGATCTTGGAGAGCATCCCGTTGATGCTGGGGGTCGTCAGCCCCTGGCCGATCCCCACCGCAAGGGTCGAGGCGAGGATGGCGGCCGTCCCGGAGGTCCACCCCAGCCCGACGAATCCGACGATCAGCAGGACTAACCCGGCCACGATCAGTTTCGGCTCGCCGAAGCGGGGCACCAGCCGTCGGAGCAACCCGCCCTGGGTGGCGGCCCCGACCAGCCCGAGGAAGGCGAACCCGCCCAGGACGCCGACCGGACCCCAGCCCTGCCGCTGTTCGAGGTAGAGGCTGAAGGTGCCTTCCAGGGCCGCGAAGCCCAGGATGACCAACGAGCCCAGGGCGATCATCGCGCCCACGATGGGCATCGAGACGCTATCGGCCAGGCCCCGGAGGCTGACGACCCGGGCCTTTTGCCGGGCTCGCGCGTCGGCCGGCAACGACTCGGGGAGCCGGGCGAGGACCAGGATCCAGGCGATCGTCGAAAACCCGCCCGCGACCAGGAACGGCAGGCGGAGCCGCCATTCGGGGGCGATCGGCAGCGACACCAGCCCCATGCTCAGGATCGGCCCGAGCACGAACCCCAGGCCGAAGGCCATCCCGATCAGCCCGTATCCCTTAGCCCGGTCGGCCGGCTTGGTGACGTCGGCCACGTAGGCCTGGGCCACTAGGATGTTGCCGCCGGAGGCCCCGTCGAGCAGGCGGGCCAGGAACATCGTGGTGAAGTCGGTGGCGAACCCGAGGATGAAGAACGAGATCGCGGTGCCCGCCTGGCTGGCGGCCAGGACCGGCCTGCGGCCGAAGCGATCGCTCAGTCGGCCCAGGATCGGCCCGGCGACCAGTTGCGCCATCGGGTAGGCGGCCAGCAGCAGGCCGATCTGCCGGCCATCGAAGTGATATTCCTTGCCGAACGGGGCCAGCAACGGCATCACGATGCTGAAGCCGAGCAAGTCGACCAGCACGATCAGGACCACGACAACCAGCGGAGACATCAACGATCACCCTCCCGGGCCGGACCGACGGATCAAACGGGTCGCTCGGCGACGCTTCGCGATTGGTAATCTCGCAGCAGTCGATCTTGCGTCGCGATCAGGAGTCCTTCCGACGCGAAAGCTCCCAGATGGTAGGCCAAGGTCGCCACGCACAGGGTGGCATGCCACCCGCCACGCGACACGAGCGTCGCGACCAGCAACGCTATACCCCATCCGGCGTAGACCAACGCCTTGCGGCGATTCTTCTCCCCCTGGGCCGCCATCCAATCGGGCCACCCGCCCGCCCGGACCAGGTGAGTGACATACCGTCCCGACCGTGAAATCGAGTCGATCGCGAGGATATGGGCCATCAAGCTTCCACCGGCCGACCAATCCGGCGGGGGCCACCCCAGGGCGAGGCCGGCCGCCATCGCGACCCAAGCGCCCGATGCGAGCCCAGAAAAGATCCAGAACATCGGCTTCCTTGGGCTCGCTTGGGCTCGCTCGGGGCAAACACCTAGACTACGGCACGCCGACTCCTTTGGCAACGCGGCACGCCCCGCGTACAATCCGATGCTTGGCCGGGATCCGCAGATCCGAAAGCCGACTTCTACCTCTCCATAGGGTTCGCGCCGTGAACGATGCCTGGATCGCCGATCGGATGAAACACATCGACGCCTCGGGCATCCGCAAGGCGTTCGACATGGCGAAGTCCATGAAGGACCCGATCAACCTGTCGATCGGCCTGCCCGACTTCGACGTCGCCGACCCGGTCAAGGCCGCCGCCATCGAGGCGATCGAGGGCGGGTTCAACGCCTACACGGTGACTCAGGGCATCCCCGAGCTTCGAGGCGCGATCCAGTCCGCCGTCGACGCCGAGTTCCACCACGCCGATCGGCAGGTCCTGATCACCTCGGGCACGTCCGGGGCGCTACTCCTGGCGCTCTGCTGCGTGGTCGATCCCGGCGACGAGGTGATCCTGTTCGACCCCTACTTCGTGATGTATCGCCACCTGGTCACGCTGGCGGGCGGGACGTCGGTGATCCTGGACACCTACCCCGACTTCCGGGTCGACGTCGACAAGGTGGCCGCCGCCATCACCCCGAAGACCAAGTGCATCCTGGTCAACAGCCCCGCCAACCCGACCGGCGTGGTGGCCTCGGCCGACGAGATGGGGCGCCTGGCCCGGCTCTGCAAGGAGCGGGACGTCCTGCTGATCAGCGACGAGGTCTACCGGGCCTTCTGCTTCGATGCCCCATTCGCCGCACCGGCGACCTGGAACGAGGATGTCCTGGTGGTCGACGGCTTCAGCAAGTCGCACGGGATGACCGGCTGGCGGCTAGGGTTCGCCCACGGGCCGGCCCGGCTGATCCAGGAGATGGCCAAGCTCCAGCAGTTCAGCTACGTCTGCGCCCCGAGCATCGTCCAGAGGGCCGGGGTCGCCGCCCTCGATGTCGACCTTTCCGGCCACGTCGATGCCTATCGCCGCAAGCGCGACGCCGTCGTGGCCGCGCTGGGCGACCTGTACGACCTGCCCACGCCCAGCGGGGCCTTCTACGCCTTCCCGCGCGCCCCCTGGGGCACCGCGACCGAATTCGTCGCCGAGGCAATCCGTCGCTCCCTGCTCATCATCCCGGGCAACGTCTTCAGCGCGAAGGATACCCACTTCCGGATCTCGTACGCCGTTGCCGACGACACCCTGGCGCGGGGCCTCGACGTCCTGCGTTCCCTGGCGACCGACCCCCGGGCCGAATCCCTCTAACGGGATCAAGCGGGGCCGCCGACCGTCCGCCGCCCGGGTCATGGCCCCGCCTTGCGTGCCCGGAGTGCATCGGCGAATGCTGCATGCTCGGGCGTGGCCATGCCTCGGTCCAGGGGGGCGATCAGGGCATCGAGGTCGTCGGCATAGAGGGCGGCAGGATCGAGCCAGAGGCCGGGGAAGACTCTTGAACGGAGCGTACCATCCTCGGCTGGCGAGATCGGCTCGAAGCGGCCATCGCGTCGGGCAAACCATAGGACCTGGTCGGGATCGACGCCGACGAACAGGTATTCCAGCACGCCCGAGCGTTCGTACTGGTCCTTCTTGGGGCCGAGGTCGTAGGCCCGGCTGGCGTATCCGATCTCGACGACCAACTCGGGAGCCCCGACCAGATATTCATTGATGACCCTGGCCTGGCCCCCATGGTCCTCGCGAATATGGAGCATGCAATCGGGCTGGACCTCGGCATCGATTCCCAGCTTGGTCGTGACGTTCACCGGGGATTTTAATCCAGGAGTCCGCCGTCGGTAGGATTGAATCCAAAGACTGATTGCTCCGTCCAGGTCGCCGTGACAGTAGCGCAGCGCCGACATCATGTAGACCACTCCGCCGACGAGTTCCGCCCGGACGTCCTCGGGCATGGCCAGATAACGGTCGTGGAACGTGGGCTGGTCGAGCCGCTGGCCATGAATCAAGGGTGGCTGGGTGACGGTCGTGGTTCGATAGACGATACTCATCGGCGGAGATCTCCTCACCAGCCGGGGAACGCCAACGGGCCGGGATGATCACAAATCTGTGTCAACCCGGCCCGTCGATGATTTCGAGGTTCAACCCGACCGGGCCGAATCAGGCGCTTTCTTTCTTGCGTTCCTTGGCCGGGGTCATCGGGATCGGCGGGGTATCGAACAGCTTCTTTTCCTTGCGGACCACCTCGGGGGTGATGATGTACTTGCCCTTCTCCTTGGGAGACTTGTCGGGCAGTTCGTACATCACTTCGAGCATGATCTCCTCGACGATCGACCGCAACCCGCGGGCGCCGGTGTCCTTGGCCTTCGCCTTCTTGGCGATCTCGACCAGGGCCTCGGGGGCGAATTCGAGGTCGGCCCCTTCCATCTCGAAGAATCGCCGGTACTGCTTGACCAGGGCGTTCTTGGGCTCGGTCATGATCTGGACGAGGGCCTCGACGTCCAGCGGCATCAGCGGGCAGACGATCGGGAGGCGGCCGACGAACTCGGGGATCATCCCGTATTCGAGGATGTCGTCCGAGGCGACGCGGTCGAGCAGGTCGCTCAACTCGTGCTCGTGCTGGGCCTCGGTCTGGCTGCCGAAGCCGATCGTCTTCCGGCCGATCCGCCGGGCGATGATGTTGTCGAGCCCGACGAACGTCCCGCCGCAGATGAACAGGATGTTGGTCGTGTCCATCTGGATGTACTGCTGCTCGGGGTGCTTGCGGCCCCCCTGGGGCGGGACGTTGGCGATCGTCCCTTCGAGCATCTTGAGCAGGGCCTGCTGGACCCCCTCGCCCGAGACATCCCGCGTGATCGAGACGTTGTGGTTCGTCTTGCCGATTTTGTCGATTTCATCGATGTAGATGATGCCCCGTTGGGCACTCTCCAGATCGAAGTCGGCGGCGTGCAAGAGTTTGAGGAGGATGTTCTCGACGTCCTCGCCGACGTAACCCGCCTCGGTCAGGGTGGTGGCGTCGCCGATGGCGAACGGGACGTTGAGGATCCGGGCCAGGGTCCGGGCCAGCAGCGTCTTGCCGCATCCCGTCGGGCCGATCAGGAGGATGTTGGACTTATCGAGCTCGATCTCGCTGCCGGTCTCCTCGGCGTGGACCAGCCGCTTGTAGTGATTGTGGACGGCGACAGCCAGGACTTTTTTGGCCCGATCCTGGTCGATCACGTAGGAATCGAGCTGTTCCTTGATCTCGCGAGGCGTAGGGATGTCCGTGAACAGCGTCTTGGGGACGCCCCGGCGCCGACGCTCCGTGTCGAGGATCGACTGGCAAAGCTCGATGCATTCGCCGCAAATATAGACGTCACCAGGGCCTTCGACGAGCGGGCCGACGTCGCGGTAGCTTTTGCGGCAGAACGAGCAGTAGGCGTTTTTCTTGGTGCCACCGGTCGTCCCCGTGGGGGCACTGCCGCCACCTCCGCCACGCTTGCCCCCGCCTCCCGACGAGCCGCCCGTGATGTCCTTACCCGATGGCATGCCTAGTCCTTTCGTCCCTCGAAACGGGGACCCGCCTTGGAGACAAGCGTCGGGTCGAGGATGGCGAAGACGATTTTGCGGAAGCCTGCCGTCGAGGACGGCGATGGTCCGAATTGGCGACCCGGGCGTCGTTTACCCATCGGGATGGGCTCGTGACGACCCCCCGGATCATCGTGACCGATCGCCCCGAACTCCTTCTCGAGGATCCCGGCAAGCTTCCCATCATTCGCCAACTGGGTCATTCTAATGGACGAAATGGCCCGGTGCAACCCGACAGGTAAATCCGACCCTCGCCGGTTCGTGGCATTCGGGTCGTTGTGGCTTGATCGGGCGGCGCGGGTCGGCGCCATGACAGACAGCGGGTCGTCTTCGGCGAAACCATCCCGGCCCCCTCCCATTTGCCGGATGAGCATCAGGCCGTCTCGCCCCCAGGATCGCCCCATCCCGCCAGGATGCGGCGGGTGGCGGCCCCCAAGGTGTACCCCGCGATCGCCCCGGGCTCGACCCATCGTGCGGCGACAAGGCCCGGCCCGGGGGCCGGTTCGCCGGACAACCATTTGGCATGATGGGCGGTCAACGTGACTTTGTGGGTCGTGACTCCGAACTTGATCGTCCGCCAGGGCGGCCCGACGTCGGCGACCACCCCGGTCAGGCGGAGGACCCCATCGGCCAACTCGATGGCCTCTCCGAATGATCGCCCGGCCGGGTCGTGGCCGGCCAGGTGGATGGTCGGGAGTTCCCAGAAGTTCTCCCAGAGCCGGCCCTTGCCGCGCTGCACCAGGAGCAATCGGCCCTCCCGGGTAACCAGGGCGCAGGACTCGGCCACCTCCCGGGGCGGCGGCTTGGGGGCGATGATCGGCAGGCGATCCTGGAGGCCCAGGGCCCGGGCACGACACTCCGCCGAGACGGGGCACGCCAGGCACAGCGGCCCGCGCGGGATGCAGACCAGGGCCCCCAACTCCATGAAGGCCTGGTTGAAATCGCCGGATCCCGTTTGCGGGACGAGCCTGCCGGCCGCCTCCCAGAGGCGGGCCTGGGTCGCGGACGCTTTCAGGTCACCTTCCCACGCCAGCCACCGCGCCAGGACTCGCTGGGTGTTGGCCTCGACGATCGGCGCGGCGCGATCGAAGGAGAACGAGAGCACGGCCCCCGCGATGTAGCGGCCGACGCCCGGGAGGGCGAGCAGCTCGTCCGGGTCGGACGGGAAGACCCCGCCGTGGCCCTGCTGGATCGCTCGGGCCGCCGCATGAAGCTGGCGTGCCCGGCGATAATAGCCCAGTCCCTCCCAGGCCTTCAGGACATCCGCCTCGTCGGCCTCCGCCAGCGATTGCAAATCCGGGAATCGGGCGAGAAATCTCGCGAAGTACGGGATCACCGCGGCCACCGTCGTCTGCACCAGCATCATCTCGGACACCAGGATGCGATACGGGTCGCGATCCTCCCGCCACGGTAATTTCCGGGCCGCGCCCCGATACCAGGTGTCCAACTTCTCCCGGATCCGACCGATCCAGGCCGGGTCGAGATCCGGGGCTCCCGAGCTGTCAACTCCGGTGTTTACGGGCTTTTTTCGGGCCATGAACGAGTTCTCTGCATGGATAAGATGGACTGATTGGGGAGAAATTCCTGGTTAGGGGATTGACCTTGTGTTTGTGTAGGTTAAATTAGGGTTGTGCGAGCGGGATTAAACCTGCCGGACACGCAAGGTTCGAGGCCGCCGCCGGGCGGTCCGGACGCAACAGTTCTGGAAGGATGACACCATGATCGGCCACATCGACGCGACGCTCGAATGCGATAACCGGACCGCGGGCGATCGGATGACGGAGAGGTCCGATCTTGGACGGGTCGATCGGCCGAACCGCGGCCGGGATGCCGCCAACCCCTTGGAGCGACTCGTCCAGCTCATGCATTCCAATGATCGGCTGGCCGGCGAGTTGGAACTGGCACGCGGCCGGATCGTCCGGGCCCGGGCGGCCCTCGCCACCCCGGCGGGTGACACTCGGGTCGGGGCCCTCTACCTCGCCGTGTGCAAGACCAAGCATCGCGGCATCCTGGCCCAGCTCCGGGCCAATCGGCATGAGGTGAACGAGATCCTGGGGATGGGCGAGGGTCGGGGTCGAGTTGAAGGTTGATCACGCCAGCGGACGGATCGAGTCGGGTCATCCTGGGTGGAATGAGGCCAGATAGTCAGACTGGGGATTGTGGACTCATGGATCAGATCAGCTCGAATCATGCGACGACGAGGGGGGGTCATTCGACCGGCGGCGAGGCCGCGATGAAGCCGAAGAAGTACAAGGCGGCCCATGCGCCCCTGACACCCGTGCAGCAGGAACTCGCCGAACAATTTTTGCCGCTGGCCCGGGGCCTGGCGAAGCCCCTCAAGAAGATGTTCCGGCACTGGCGGGATGATTTCGAGTCGGCGGCCTGCCTGGCCTTGGTCGAGGCGGCGCGATCGTTCGACCCGTCGCGTAACATCCAGTTCGCCACCTTCGCCCGATTCCGTATCCGGGGTGCCCTCAACGACGTGGGCCGCTCGATGTGCCTGTCCGGGTGGGAGAAGGATTACGAAAACGCCCCGGAAGTCCATCGACTCACCCCATTGAACGAGGAGTTCGGGGTCGCACTCAACTCCCCCTCCAACCCCGCCGTTGGCGCGGACGTGGACGCGGCCGACTCGGTCGATCGGCACCTCCGTCGGATCCCCCCGCGTCACGCCGAGGTCTGCCGGCTCCGCTATCTCGAAGGGAAGACTTTGGCCGAGGTGGCCGAGGTGATGGGGGTCTCGCAATCGGAGATCAACCGGATCCATCGCCAGGCCATGGAATTCCTCGCGGAACCTTATCGCGCCGACACCTCGTACCAGCCGACCTGGCGACGAGCCCGGCGGTCGCGCAAATCGTCCATGGCCCAGGAACTCGTCGGCGTCTGAGTCGAAGCCCCGCGATCGTCAGTTGATTTTGCTCATGTGGAATGTTTTGGCAACCCCTCGAAGGAGATGACCATGCTTGTTTTGAAGCGCAAAGAAGGTCAGTGGGTGGATGTGACCCACCGCTCGGGCGACGTGTTGCGGATCCGGGTCTGCCGCATCGAGCCGGGGATGCCCGGGCAGTTGAATCTGGCGTTCGACGACGATGACCGCCACTTCGAGATCGAGCGGCCCGAGCGCAAGCGGCGCCCCCTGGAGGTCGAGCTATCCGCGCCGCCCGTCCCCGAGGTCGCGGAGGCCGTCACGTCCCTGGACTGACAGCCGCTTGCGTATCGGGATGGCCGAGCATCGGGGCCGGCGGATGGAGTGTCCGATGAGATCCCCATCCGCGGTCCGACGATGAGGCGTGCGAACGATCGGCCTTCGGGGGCCGTCGGGACGGGGTCGGGGGGCACGTCGATCGTGTCCCCCGTTTCGTTGCGGTCGGCCGCCGGCTCAGGCCTCGGCCAGGATCAGGTCTTCCCGTGGCGCCGTGGCCGCCGGGACGGACGAGCGGACGAGGGCCGTTTCCGTGCAGTTGGGGAACAGCGGGCAGCGGACGCACTCGTTCCAGATCTTGTGGGGCAGCTCGGTCTTCTCGACCTGGTGGAACGAGCACTTCTCGAAGAAATCGGGCACGTAGGTCAGCGTGAAGACCGAGGGGATTTCCAGCTCCTCGGCGGACTTCCAGCAGGCCTCGACCAGCTTCCGCCCGATGCCCAGGCCCTGGGCCCGCTCGGAAACGGCCAGGCACTTCAGCTCGGCCAGGTCTTCCCAGAAGACATGGAGGGCCGCACAGCCCACAACCTGGCCCACGTCGTCGGTCGCCACGAAGAATTCGCGGATCGACTCGTAAAGCTCTCCCGGAGACCTCCGGATCATCAGCTTCCGGTCGGCGAAGGATCGGATCAATTCCTGGATGGCCGGGACGTCACCAACGCGAGCGGGGCGAATGTTCAATCGAGGGACCCCCAAACCCCGGGGGTGAACCCGGGTTTTGTTGCCTCGGCCTCAAGATCCCCGGACCGCCGGGTTTTCTCGGGCAAAAGCGTAATACCAATTTTAGGAGCACCGGCCCCCGAATCAAGTGGTGAAATTCGGATCGGGGCGAATGGGCTATTTCCGCAGGGTCGTCGTGGAGTCGGTCCGTGCGGTCGCCGAGGCCGGCTCGGCGACCGCCCCCGCCTGAGAGGCCCGCTCGACCATCCGCCTGGGGAGGACGCGCTCGCGATAGAAGTCTTCCATGTGTCGATAGTCCGGCCCTCGCGAGACCTCGACCAGCCCGAAGTTGTGATCGATCTCGGCGCTGGCCTGCTCCAGGGTCCAATTGCAATAGAGCATGCGATAGGCCATCTGGACCATCGACGCCCGGTTGATCCCGTGGTGGCAGTGGAAGTAGACCGGCTGGTTGGCGGGGTTGGCGAGTTCCGAAGCGGCGATCTCCAGGAGATCGGAGATGGTCCGGCGATCGTCGGGGCCGCGCTGGTCGACGATCGGGACGTGGACCCAGCGCACGCCCAGTTCCTTGGCCAGCGCCTGCTCCTGCTGGGGCAGGGGGTGGGTCATGGGGTGGGCGAGGGCGACGATGGTCTTGATGTGGCGATCGCGGATGATCCGCTTCATCGGCCAGGTCTTCTGCCAGGCCCCGCGATAGATCCGCCCCGGCTCGACCTCGGCGAAGCGGTCGGCGAAGAGGTAATCGTGGCCGTGCCTCCAGGCCTGGTGGCAGGCCAGGACGCCGAGGGCCAGGAACAGCACTCGCCGGGTCCAGATGCGTCGCTTGGTCATCGGCACGAACTCCGTTTCGTGGGTCGGATTGCCCCGGGGCGGCGACGCCCGCCGGGGCGCGAGGCGCGGATGGTATCAGGGATCGGTCGGACCGCCTAGATCGTCCAAGACCCGGCCCATTTCCTGTGGATCGGCAATCCGGGGGCTCGATTCCAGTTCGAACCGGCGGCCGGATCGGGAATTGCCGTCGCGACAATTGGTGGAATCGGTAAGATACCCCGTCTATGGCGCGGGGCCGAGTCGGGCGGATCCGCCCCGTCCCCGGCCCGACGGGCCGACGGCAAGGCCCGCCCGAGACCAACCCGCATGATGACGCCACGTCGGACGCTCTGGCTCCTGATCGGGGCATCGACGCTGCTTCGGCTCGCCTGGGCCTCGATCCTGGGGCCGGGCAACGACGAGGCCTACCATTACCTGTTCTGGGCCCACCCCGACTGGAGCTACTTCGACCACCCGCCGATGGTGGCGGTGATCGAGTCGATCGGTCCGGCGCTGCTGCGCGGGTCGACCTCCCCGTTCGCGCTCCGGCTGGGCTTCATCGCCCTGTTCGCGGGCTCGACCTGGCTCATGTACCGGCTGGCCGAGCGGCCGTTCGGCCCCCGCGTGGGGCTGCTGGCGGCGTTCGCGCTCAACGTGACGGCCTACCACACGGCGGCGGCCAGCTCGTTCGTGCTGCCCGACGGGCCGCTGCTGTTCTTCTGGCTGCTGACGCTCGACCGGCTGGCCGCGGCGTTCGACGAGCCGGACCGGATCTTCCCCTGGTTGGGGGTCGGGGTGGCCTGGGGCCTCGCCCTCCTGAGCAAGTACCACGCGATCTTCCTGCCGGCCGGCGCCCTCATCTATTTGTGGGTCGAGCCATCGGCCCGCCGCGTCCTCCGCCGGCCGGGCCCCTATCTGGCGGCCCTGATCGGGATCCTCGTCTTCTCCCCGGTGATCGCCTGGAACGCCTCCCACCATTGGGTCTCGTTCCTCTTCCAGGGCGGCCGGGCGGTGGGGAGCCTGTGGCCCCGCCCCGATTACCTGGCGGCGATGATCGGCGGACAAATCGCCTACCTCTTCCCGTGGATCTGGATCATGCTGGCCGTGATCATGGTCCGCGGGGTCCGGCAGTTCCGCAAGATCGGGCGGGTCGAGCGCTTTTTCCTGTGCGGATCGATCGCGCCGCTGGTGGCGTTCACCGGGGTGGCCTGCTTCCATCGCGTCCTGCCCCACTGGACCCTGGTGGGCTACCTCTCCTTGTTCCCGTTGCTGGGCCTGGCCTGGGAGGCTCGGTGGCGGGCCGATCCGGCGAAGGCCCTCAAGTATTTCAAGATGCTGGCCCTGGCGACGCTGATCCCCGTCGCATTCGTCCTGGCCGAGTACCAATTCGGCTTCCTCCAGCAGGGGGCGCGCGTCTCCCTCGGGATCCTACCTCCGAAGTCGAAGATCGATCAGACCATCGAACTCTACGGGTGGGATCAGGTGGCGGAGGAGTTGGGCCGTCGCGGGCTGCTCGGCCGCGACACGGATTTTCTGTTCACGGGGAACTGGATTTCCAGCGGCCAGATCGCCTATGCGACCCGGGACAGCGGCATCCCGGTCCTCTGCTATAACGACCGCGATGCGCGTGGCTTCGCCTTCTGGAGCCGCCCCGAGGACTGGGTCGGCAAGGATGGGCTCCTGATCTCGGTCAACGACCGCCAGGCGGAGCCGGAGTGCTACGAACGCTACTTCTCGCGGATCGAGCCGGTGGCGGCCTTCGACGTAACCCGCGCCGGCGGGGTGGTGCGGTCGATCCGGGTTTTTCGGTGCATCCGGCAGATTATGGCCTTCCCCTTCCTGCCGGGCGACCTCGACGCCGAGCCGCGTCGGGTCGTCGCGATCCCGGCCGGCGATGAGGCCCGGGCGAGATCCGGCCTTCCCCGGTCCCGATAGAATGGGCGAAGATGTCAGGCGAACGAGGCCCGTGGCCGGGAAGCCGGGGCCACCACCGAGGAATGCGGAGTCGAGCATCATGGAGTCCGATACGGCCATCGTCCCGGAGCGTCCGCCCGGGCCCGCCTCCCGGGTGGTCGGCCTCTACCAGATGTTCCTCCGGCGCAGCCTGGAGCACTTCTTCCCGGACGCGATCCTCGACCTGGCCAGCGACCGCAGCTTCATCCAGTGGGAGGGGATCGATCGGGCCCGCTTCCGCGTGGCCGACGAGGCGGACGGCCTCGGCGTGGAGATCGAGTGGCTCCGCTCGATCTACATCTTCCAGCCGGGAACGCCGATCCCGTTCCTCCCGTCGGAACGCCGCCTGATCGAGGTGATCGTCGCCATCCTGGACGTCCGGTTCCAGTCGCTCTTCGAATCCGAGGCCGCCAGCCGCGCCGAGCTGTTCCAGTACGCCTTCGAAGACTTTATCGTGGGCGAGTATGTCGGATCGCCCGACGCGTCCCGGCTGCCCACGGCGCTGGAGGCCCTGCGGGTCGCGGCCCTCTCGACTTACGAGAACCGCCGGGTCTCGACCGGCGCGCTGCTGCTGGGCACGGAGCACGACCCGGCCAACCCCGCGTGGAAGAACACCCAGGGGGCTCCCCGGTACAGCGTCCGGCTGACCGCGATCAAGGGCTTCCACCGGCTCTGCGACGGGATCCGCACCGTCTACCTGGTCGACCGGCAGGGGGACCTGGCCCGCGCCGTCGAGGTGTCGAAATGGGCCGACCGGGCCGTCGGCGTCGAGCCGGCGACGAGCCCGTGCCCCCGCGCCTACCAGGACCACGCCCGGGCGACCAGGGAAGGGGGGCACGTCTGCCTGGTGCTTACGCCGTCGCAGGAGATCAAGATCTTCGCCCGGGGCGAGATGATGTTCTCGTTCAGCGACGCCCGCTGGCGCCTGCTCGACATCCCGACCAAGTTCGCGACGTGGTGCAAGGCGGTCGGTGTGACCACCTGCCTCGACCTGGCGGGGCGGATCTTCCAGGCGGCCCTGAATCTCGCCGAGGACCGCAAGGGCGCCCTGTTCGTGGTCCTGCGCGACCCGATGGCGTCGATCCCGCAACTGATCGCCCCGGCCGACCGGATCGACGAGGAGGTCGCCATCGACGATCCCGAGGATCCGGACAATCTCTCCCCCCGGCTGGCGAAGCGGTCGCTCCACCACGTCGTCCGGGGGCGGGGCCTCGCCGACATCGACCCGGCCGTGCTGGAATCGCTGTCCGGGATCGACGGGGCCGTCGTCACCGATCGCGATGGCCGGCTGCTCACCTTCGGCGCCATCCTCCGGATCGCGCCCGAGACGCTCAAGGTCGCGCGGGCCGTCGAGGGGGCCCGGACCCTGGCCGCCCTGGCCGCCTCGCTGCACGGGCCGGTGCTCAAGGTCAGCGAGGACGGCTTCCTGACGATGTTCCTGGGCGGTCGCCGGGTCTGGGAGATGTGACCGACGGAGGCCGCCGCCGCCTCAGACGGCCGTCTTGGCGGCGCGGATGCGGTCCCGATTGATGCCGTGGTGGACGGTCACGACCGGGCGGGCGGTGTGGGCCGATCGCTTGACGCGGGCGGGGGTGGCCGAAGCGTCGCGGGGGCCGGTCAGGAAGTCGAGAGCGGCCTTGAGGTCGGCCGATTTGATTTCGGGCAGGTTGGTTTGCATGGGATTACTGTCGGCTTCGCCTGAGGGGATGGGTCCCCGATCCGGATGTGGTGGGGACGATGATGGCGTCCAGGAATCTAACGCCAGGGATGAGAGCAATTGCCGGGCCGATGGTCCGAAATCGGGCAAAGGCTGGCCGGCATCACTCTCGTGTCACCCAAGTCTACGAAGTCGGCCCCGGTTTTGTCCACTGGCGTGCCTCGAATCGGGCAGTAAACCGCCCGCTTGTGCCTGATTGTTCGGCGTTTTGCTGATGTGTCGAGGGTAGGAGAAGATGAACGACGCCGACGCGAATCGCCGGTTCCACAGGGCCGTCTACCTGGCCGGGCCGACCGCCTCGGGCAAGACGGCCGTGGGGGTGGCCCTGGCTCGAAGGATCGGGGCCGAGGTGATCGCCCTGGATGCGCTGACACTCTACCGGGGCATGGATATCGGCACGGCCAAGCCCACGCCCCGGGAACGCGGCAGGGTGCCGCATCACCTGATCGACGTCCTCGAACCCTGGGAGTCGGCCAGCGTGGCCGACTATCGGGACCGGGCCGCGGCGGTGCTGTCCGACCTGGAGACACGCCACGTCCCGGCCATGTTCGTGGGCGGGACGCCGATGTACCTGAAGACGCTCCTGCGCGGCCTGTTCGATGGCCCGGGGGCCGTCCCGGATCTGCGGCTCGAACTGGAGGAGGAGGCCGCCCGGATCGGCGACCCGGCGATGCACGCGAGGCTCGCCGCGCTGGACCCCGCGACCGCCGCCCGCATCCACCCCAACGACCGCAGGCGGGTGGTCCGGGCCCTGGAGGTGATCGCCGCGACCGGCCGCCCATTCAGCGAGCAGAGGGGCGAGCACGAGACCCCCGCGCCGGCCGGGGTGGCGGTGTTCGCCCTGGACCGTCCCCGCGACGAGCTGCACCGGAGGATCAATGCCCGGGTCGGGCAGATGTTCGACGCCGGGCTGGTGGACGAGGTGCGACGGCTCCGCGACGCCCCCCGCCCGATCGGGCCGGTCGCCTCCCAGGGGGTCGGCTATCGCGAGGTTCTCGACATGCTGGCCGGCGAATTCGGCGAGGCCGAGGCGATGGAACGGATCCGGGCCCGGACCCGGCAGTTCGCCAAAAGGCAGACGACCTGGTTCCGCGGACTCTCCGAGGTCGAGTTCTTCCCGGTCCCGCACGACGAGCCGGCCGAGCAGACCGCCGCGAGGCTGGCCCAGAGGCTGGAGCGCCGCGACCCGATCTGTTCTCCTTGAGGCCATCGCGGAACCCGGTCCATCCTCCCTCCCGACGGCGCCCCGATCATGACATCCGCCTGGTCCTGCCTGATCCTCGCCCTGGCCCTCCCCGGCGCCGATGGCGTCGATGCGACGGCCCGGCAGAAGCCGCCCAGCATCCTGTTCCTGGCCATCGACGACCTGAACGACTGGGTGGGATGCCTGGGCGGCCACCCCCAGGCCTTCACCCCGAACATCGACCGCCTGGCGCGGCGGGGGACGCTGTTCGCCAACGCCCATTGCCAGGCCCCGTTGTGCAACCCCTCCCGATCCAGCCTCCTGACCGGCCTCCGGCCAACAACGACCGGGATCTATGCCCTCCAGCCGGGATTCCGGAAGTCGCCGGTCGCGCGGGACCGGACGACGCTGCCCCAGCACCTCGCGGCCCAGGGATACTCGACGTTCGCCGCCGGGAAGCTCTTCCACGACGGATCGGTTCCCCCGGCCGACCGTCCCCGCGAGCTGCAGGCCTGGGGCAACAACGGCCCGATGCCGTTCCCCACCACCAAGCTGGTGGCCACCCCGGCGGCGATCAAGGCGATGGACTGGGGCATCTTCCCCGAGCGGGACGAGGACCAGGCGGACTGGAAGATCGCCGACTCCGCGATCGCCCGCCTCCGGTCCGCCCCGGCCGACGCCCCGTTCTTCATCGCGGCCGGGTTCCGGCTGCCGCACGTCCCCTGCTTCGCCTCGAAGCGATGGTTCGACCTCCACCCGCTGGCGACCCTCGCCCGGCCGCACATCAACCGCGATGACCGGTCGGACGTCCCCGACTTCGCCTGGAACCTCCACTGGAAGCTGCCCGAGCCGAGGCTGTCCTGGCTGGAACAGAACGACCAGTGGCTGCCGCTGGTCCGGGCCTACCTGGCGAGCACGAGCTTCATGGACAGCCAGGTCGGCCGCGTCCTGGATGCGCTGGAGGCGAGCGGGCGGGCCGACGAGACGATCGTCGTCCTGTGGTCGGATCACGGCTGGCACCTGGGGGAGAAGGGGATCACCGGCAAGAACACGCTCTGGGAGAGGTCGACCCGCGTCCCCCTGATCTTCGCGGGGCCGGGCATCGCCCGCGATGCCCGCTGCGACCAGCCGGCGGAGTTGCTCGACCTCTATCCCACCCTGATCGAGCTGGCCGGGCTGCCCGCCGTGGCCGGGCTGGAAGGGCACTCGCTGGCGCCCCAGCTCCGCGACCCCGCCGCACCCCGCCCCTGGCCGGCGATCACGACCCACAACCCGGGCAATCATGCGGTGCGGTCGAAGGACTGGCGTTACATCCGCTATGCGGACGGGTCCGAGGAACTCTACGACCACCGAACCGACCCCGACGAGTGGATCAACCTGGCGAAGGACCCGCGCCACGCGGAGACGATCCGCGAGCATGCCCGCTGGCTCCCCGCCGCCGACGCCCCGCCGGCCCCCGGGAGCGTGGGACGCCTGCTCACCCGAGGAGTAGGCGGGTGGCTCTGGGACGGCGAGCCGATCGTCCCGGCCGACCTCCAACGATGAGCCAGGACGGCGGGCCCGGGGCGTTTTGACCTTTTCGGGCCCGGGACGATCTGGTATCAACCGACTTCAATGATCGGCCCGGGCCGGGCTGCGCCCGGCGTCGGGGGGAGGGCGGATCGGCCGATCCGACCGGCCCGCGCGACGACGGCGTCGTTCCCAGGGAGGGGACCGTATTCCGATGATCTGGTTATTCGAATCGACCCGGCCCTGCCGGCGATGGCTCGCCCCGCTGGCGATCCTGTCGGCCCTGACGCTCCCCCAGGCCGCGGCCACCGCCCTGGCACAGGCGCCCGAGCGGCTCTCGCCCGGCAGCATGGTGATCCCGGCCGAACCCCTGGACGATCCCCGGTCCGAGCCGGCGGCATTGCCCGCGCCGGACGACGAGGCGGTGATCCCCGCCGGGGCGGCCGACGAAACGAACCCGCTCCCGGGGGCCAAGCCCAAGCCCGGGGCCGCCCCGACGCCGGCCGATGCCGGCGGGGTCTCCGACGGCGACCGCTTCGCCCTGCCGATGGACCGGCTGTCGACGGGCCGGCAGGACTTCAAGCTCTCCATCGACGTCCAGCAGCCCGGGCCCGTCATCAACCTCGGGCGCGAGATGACCGTGAACCTGCTGGTCAAGAACACGGGCAACGTCGAGGCCGTGGGCGTGACCGTCGTCTACCAGGTGCCCGACGGCCTCGAACTGGTTTCCAGCGTCCCCGACTCGATGCAGGACCCGGTCAACAAGTCGAATTACTACTGGAAGAAGCCGTCGCTCGCCGTCGGCACCGACTGGACGATCGCCGTGAAGGTGAAGGCCAACAAGGTCACGGTGTGCGACCACGCGGCCACCGTGACCGCCAAGGCGGGCGCCCGCGCCAGCCTGATCGTCCAGGAGCCGAAGCTCAAGGTCGAACAGACCGTCGACTCGGCCCGACCGCTGATCGGCCGGGCGGCCAACTTCCGGATCTCGGTCTCCAACCCGGGCACCGGCCCGGCCCGCAACGTGGTGGTCCAGGCCAACCTCAGCGACGGGCTCCGGAGCGTGGACGGGGACCGGTCCGTCGAGCAGGTGATCCCGGTCATCAAGCCCGGCGAGCGGTTCGACCTGGATACCCTGGTCGTCGACACCAAGGCCGGCGGCCAGCAGACCTGCACGGTGATCGTCTCCAGCCCCGACGTCACCCCCGTGCCCGATGACGCCAAGTGCGTCAGGGCGATCGAGGTCATCAGCCCCAAGCTGGTCGTCAAGCTCTCGGCCCACGAGCACCGCTACACCGACCAGAAGAACGACTACACCCTGACCGTCGCCAACACCGGCACCGCCCCCATGGAGAACGTCAAGGTGGTGGCCACCATGCCCACCACCGGCGGCCGGCTGACCAACATCGGCGATAACGTGGGCGTGTTCGACAAGCAGCAGCGGAAGATCCTCTGGGCGATCCCCCGGCTCGACCCGGACATGACCCGCGAATTCACGTTCACCTACCAGACCGGCGGGGTCGGACTCTACACCACCCTGGTCGAGGCGACCTCGGGCGAGCTGCGGCAGACCGCGCGGGTGGCCACCGACGTGAAGGGGCTGGCGGTGGTCGTGGTCAAGATGAGCAGCTCCAACCCGGTGATCGACGTCGGCGACACCACGGTCTTCGACCTCCAGATCCGCAACGTCGGCACCCAGGCCGCGTCCAAGATCCTCCTGAGCGGGATGCTGTCGACCAACCTGGTGATCGAGGGGATCTCGGGGCTCGAAACGGTCCAGTTCAAGAAGGAGGACGGCCGTTTCATGTTCCCGGAGATCGACCGCCTGGAGCCGGGGGCGACGCTCACGCTCAGCATCGAGGCGAAGGCGGTCGGCCGGGGGAGCGGCACGTGCCGGGTCCAGCTCGATCACGCCGACCTGCCCCACGGCGAGAAGCCGTCCGAGGATGACCTGATCCACGCCATCGCCCATACCACGATCACCGGCGAGAGCCCGCCCCGGGTGAGCAGCGCCCGGCCCTGATCGGCGACGGGGGCGGGTTGGACCGTGCGAACTCCCTCCCGCCCGATTTCCCATCTTCCCCGGACCGTAAGCGACCGCTTATACTCGTCGGCTGGCCCGGACGTCCCGGCGCGGGCGAAGCCGCCCATCCCGAACCGAAGCATCGGCCCCGAAGCGGGCCCACGCCCCGAGAATCAAGGCCCGACCCGATATGAGCGAGACCGGCGCGAGCAAGCTTCCCGAGATCCTGGCCGGCCACGAGCCCGAGCTGCTGGCCTCCTGGATCGCCGAGCTGGAGGAGGCCGGCCTGGGCCGGGCCTCGGACTTGCGGGGCACCTGCGGCGAGCTGCTCGGGCAGGTGCGCGAGGCCCTGGACCGCGGCGGCCTGGGCGATCTCCAGGGCATGGCCTGGGACGGCGTCCGCCAGACCCTGGCGGAGATCGTCCGGGCCCGGAGCCTGAAGGGCTCCACGCCCACCGAGACGGCGATGTTCGTCTTCTCGTTCAAGAAGACGCTCTTCGAGCGGCTCCGGCTCGCCTACGCGGGGGATGCCGCCCGCCTGGCCGATGAGCTCTGGACGGCCACGACCCTGCTGGACCGGCTGGGACTGTGGACCACCGAGGTCCACCAGCAGACCCGCGAGGAGGTCATCCTCCGCCAGCAGCAGGACATGCTCGAATTGTCGACCCCGGTGGTCAAGCTCTGGGAGGGGATCCTGGCCCTGCCGATGATCGGCACGCTGGACAGCTCTCGGACCCAGATCGTGATGGAGTCGCTGCTCCAGAAGATCGTCGACACCGGCTCGGAGGTCGCGATCATCGACATCACCGGCGTGCCGGTGGTCGATACCCTGGTGGCACAGCACCTCCTGAAGACCGTGACCGCCGCCCGGCTGATGGGGGCCGACTGCATCATCAGCGGGATCCGGCCCCAGATCGCCCAGACGATCGTCCACCTGGGGGTGGACCTGGCCGGCGTGATCACCAAGGCGACCCTGGCCGATGCCCTGGCCCTGGCGATGCGGCGTTCCGGCCTGAAGGTCAGCCGCGCCGCCGACCCGTCCTCGGCCTGACCCGGGCGTCGCGACGTACGACCGACCCCAGACCCTCGAACCGCTCGGGCTCCCCATGGATCGCATCCCGATTCTCCGGATGGGCGAATTCCTGCTCGTCACCATCCAGGTGGACATGCACGATCGCCTCGTCCTGGCCTTGCAAGACGACCTGACGTCGATGATCTCGCAGACCCAGGCCCGCGGCGTCCTGATCGACATCTCGGCGCTGGAGATCGTCGACTCGTTCATCGGCCGGATGCTGGGCCACATCGCCGCGATGACGACGGTCCTCGACGCGCAGACGGTGGTGGTCGGGATGCGCCCGGCGGTGGCCATCACGCTGGTCGAGCTGGGCATGTCCCTGCCCGGCGTCCGGACCGGCCTGGACGTCGAGAAGGGGATGAATCTCCTCCGATCGGCCATCTCGGCCCGTGGGGAAGGGAGCGGCGATGCCCCCGGTGAAGGCTGAATCGATCCCGATCGCCTCGGACAACGACGTCGTCCAGGTCCGCAAGGTCGTCCGGACGTGGGCCGTCGATCTGGGCTTCGGCCTGGTCGATCAGACCAAGACGATCACCGCGGCCAGCGAATTGGCACGCAACACGCTGGTCTACGGCGGCGGGGGGACCGTTCTCCTGGAGGTGCTGTCGGACGGCCGCCGCAAGGGCCTCCGCATGACCTTCGAGGACCACGGCCCCGGCATCCCCGACATTGAGTTGGCGCTCCGCGACGGCTACACTACGGGGCATGGCATGGGCCTGGGCCTCAGCGGCTCCCGGCGGCTGGTCAACGAGTTCGAGATCACCTCCCGGGTCGGCGAGGGGACACGCGTCGCCATCACCAAGTGGAAATGAGCTACGCATGCGAGAAACCCTCGCCCTGGCGGTCGAGGAACCAAGCCAGGCGGGCGAGGCACGCCGGGCGGCCACGTCGATGGCCGCCCGCGCCGGTTTCGATCCGACCGGCCAGGGGAAGGTCGCCCTGCTCGTCACCGAGATCGCCAACAACCTGGTCCGACACGCCAGCCAGGGCGAGCTGATCCTCCGCGTGCTGTCGGAGGGCGACGACGCCGGGCTGGAAATCCTGTCGCTGGACAAGGGGCCGGGCATGGCCGACGTCCGCCGCTGCCTCGCCGACGGATTCTCCACGGGGACCACCCCCGGGGTCGGCCTGGGCGCGGTGGTGCGGATGTCCGACGAGTTCGACATCCATTCGGCCCCCGGCCAGGGGACCGTGATGATGAGCCGCTGCTGGACCGGCCCCCGCGACCGGACGGCGGGGGGCCTGGAGGTCGGGGCGGTCTGCCGTCCCATCGCCGGCGAGGTCATCTCCGGCGACTCCTGGATGGCCCGGGAATCCGACCCGGTGCGGTCCCTGGTGATGGTCGCCGACGGCCTGGGCCACGGCCCGCTCGCCGCCGACGCATCGCTGGCGGCCATCAAGATCTTCGCGCGGACGCGGAGCTCCGCCCCCGCGGAGATCCTGCGCGAGGCCCACGAGGCGTTGCGGGGGACCCGCGGCGCCGCCGTCGCGGTCGCCGCCGTCGATCGCGGGCGTCGCGAGGTGGCCTATGCGGGGGTCGGCAACATCTTCGGGATGATCCTCGCCCCGTCCGGGCGTTCGGGCCTGGTCTCGCACAACGGGACCCTCGGCGCCGACGCCCGGAAGTTCCAGGAGTTCACCTACGCGTGGCCCGAGGGGGCGATGCTGGTCATGCACTCCGACGGCCTGACGACCCAGTGGCGGCTGGATCGCTCCTCGGCCCTGGGGTCGCGGGACCCGTCGGTGGTGGCCGGCGTCCTGTATCGCGACCATACCCGGGGCCGGGACGACGCCACCGTGGTCGTGGCCCGCGACGGCGACGGCGGCCAGCCATGACGGCCACCCCGATCCTCACCGTCGAGGTCCGCGACGAACGCGGCGTGGTCCAGGCCCGCCAGGGGGCCCGCCAGGTCGCCGCCCGCTTCGGGTTCGAATCGCAGGACCAGGTCAGGATCGCGACGGCCATCTCGGAGGTCGCCCGCAACGCCGTCCAGCATGCCGGCGGCGGCCGCGTCGAGCTGCTCGCCGAGGGCGACCCCGCCCGGGCCCTGATGGCGCGGGTCATCGATTCCGGCCCGGGCCTGGACGAGTCGAAGCTGGGGGCGGGAGGGCTGTCCGGGGCCCGCCGGCTGATGGACGGGCTCCGCATCGAATCCGCCCCGGGGCAGGGGACCACCATCATCCTGACCAAGGCCCTGCCCAGGCGATCCCCGGGCGTGACCGCCCGCGACGCCGCGCGGATCGCCGGGGAACTGGCCCCGGACCGGGCGGCCGACCCGTTCGAGGAGCTGCGCCGCCAGAACCGCGAGCTGCTCCGCGTCCTGGACGACCTCCGGGCCCGGGAGGTGGAGCTGTCCCTGCTCAACAGCGAGCTGGAGGAGACCAACCGGGGCGTGCTGGCCCTCCACAAGGAGCTGGACGAGCGGGCCGAGTCGCTCAAGAAGGCCGGCGAGCTGAAGACCCGGTTCCTGGCCAACGTCAGCCACGAGTTCCGCACCCCCCTGACCTCGATCCTCAGCATCGGCCGCCTCCTGATCGACCGCACCGACGGCGACCTGAGCACCGAGCAGGAACGCCAGGTCTCGTTCATCCTCCGGGCGGCGCACGACCTGACGGGTCTGGTCAACGACCTGCTCGACCTGGCCCGGATCGAGGCCGGCCGCGAGACCGTGTGGGCCGAGCCCTTCCGGATCGAGGACATGTTCGGCGCCCTGCGCGGGATGCTCCGCCCCCTGATCCCCGCCGGGGCCCCCGTGGAACTGATCTTCGAGCCCGCCGACGGCCTGCCGATCCTCCATACCGACGAGGCGAAGCTGGCCCAGATCCTCCGCAATTTCCTGTCCAACGCCCTCAAGTTCACCGACGCGGGCGAGGTCCGGGTCCGGGCCGACCAGCCCGAGCCGGGCCGGGTCCGGTTCCGGGTGAGCGACACCGGGATCGGGATCGCCCCCGAGTTCCACGCGCAGATCTTCGAGGAGTTCGCCCAGGTGGATAGCCCGATCCAGAGGCGGGTCAAGGGGACCGGCCTGGGCCTGCCGCTGACCCGCAAGCTGGCCGGGCTGCTGGGCGGGACCGTCGGCGTGGAGAGCCGGCCCGGCGTCGGCTCGACCTTCTGGGCCACGGTGCCGATCGCCATCGAATCCAGCGGCGAGGCCGGCCCCGCACCGCTCCCATCGAGGGCCGAGCCGTGACCGACCCGACTCCCATCACGATCCTCAACGTCGACGACAATGAGGCCAACCGCTACGCGATCACCCGGATGCTCCGCCGGGCCGGGTTCGCGTCGCTGGAGGCGGCCAACGGCGAGGAGGCGCTCCGCCTGGTCGCCGCCAAGCCCGACCTGGTCATCCTCGACGTCAACCTGCCCGACATCGACGGCTTCGAAATCTGCCGCCGGATCAAGGCCGACCCGGCGACCGCGGCGATCCCGGTGCTGCACATGTCGGCCAGCTACATCCTCAGCGAGGATCGCACCCGCGCCCTGGACGAGGGGTCCGACGGCTACCTGATCCGCCCGGTCGAGCCGCCCGAGCTGATCGCCACGGTCAAGGCGCTGCTCCGGGTCCGGTCGGCCGAACGCATGGCCCGGGTGGTCGCCCGCCAGTGGTCGACCACCTTCGACGCCATCGGCGAGGCGATCTGCCTGCTCGACCCCTCCGGCCGGCTGGTCCGCTCCAACCGGGCCGCCGACGAGATCCTCGGGCAGGGCCCCGGCGCGCTACTGGGCAGCCCGCTCCGCGAGATGGTGGCCGACCCCGCCGCGGCCGGGGACCTCCGGATCGGCGACCGCTGGTTCCGCGTCGGCGTCCACCCCATCCTGGACGACGAGGACACCACCGCCGGGGTCGTCTGCATCCTGACCGACATCACCGAACGCCGGCGGCTGGAGGACGAGCTCCGCCGCCGCGCCGACGACCTGGCCGAGGCCGACCGCCGCAAGGACGAGTTCCTGGCCATGCTGGCCCACGAGCTGCGCAACCCGCTGGCGCCGATCCTCAACGCCTTCGAGGTGATGCGGGCCGAGACCGGCGGGGAAGATGCCCTGGCGCCGATCCGACAGGTGGGCGAGCGCCAGGTCCGCCACCTGGCCCGATTGGTCGACGACCTCCTGGACGTGTCGCGGATCAGCAGCTCCAAGATCCAGCTCCGGCTGCAGCCGCTCGACCTGCTCGACGTGGTGGACCGGGTGATAGAGACGATCCGGCCCGCCATCGAAGGGCGCGGCCACTCCTTCCTGGTGCGGCCCTGCCCCGGCCCGCTGCCGATGCGGGGGGACGCCACCCGGCTCGAACAGATCCTGACCAACCTGCTGAACAACGCCTCCAAGTACACCGAGCCCCCCGGCCGGATCGAGATCTCCGTCGGCGTCACCGACGACCAGGCGGTGGTCCGGGTCAAGGATTCCGGCATGGGCATCCCCCCCGAGATGCTCACGCGGGTCTTCGACCTGTTCGCCCAGGCCGATCGCGCGCTGGACCGGTCGCAGGGCGGCCTGGGCATCGGCCTGACCCTGGTCCGCCGCCTGGTCGAGCTCCACGGCGGGTCCGTCTCGGCGTCCAGCCCGGGCCTGGGCCGGGGGAGCGAGTTCGCCGTGTGCTTGCCGCTGGACGCCTCGGCGATCGAGGCGGCCGGCGACGGCCCGAAACCGGCCAACTCCGACGCCCCCCCCCGGGCCCGGCGGATCACCGTGGTCGACGACCAGGCCGACGCGGCCCGGATGCTCGCCCGGCTCCTGAAGGGCCGGGGCCACGACGTCCGGGTGGCCTCCGACGGGGCCTCGGCCCTGGAAACGACCCGGGAGCACGGGTCCGACGTGGTCCTGCTCGACATCGGCCTGCCCGGCATGGACGGCTACGAGATCGCCCGGAGGCTGCGGGCCCGGCCTGGCGGCGAGGCGCTGCTCCTGATCGCCCTGACCGGCTACGGCCGCGACGACGACCTCCGCCAGGCCCGCGAGGCCGGCTTCGACCACCACCTGGTCAAGCCCACCGACCTCGAATCGATCGAACGACTGATGGAATCCTCACGCGGAGCTTTCTCGAAATCGCCATGACCGGACCCCTGCCCGTTTCCCCGCCCTGCGGCGTGCTCAACCTCAACAAGCCGTCCGGGATGACCTCGCGCGACGTGGTCGACCTGGTCTCCCGCCCCCTGAAGAAGGCGAAGGTCAAGGTCGGCCACGCCGGGACTCTCGACCCGCTGGCCTCGGGGGTCCTGGTGCTCTGCCTGGGCGCCGCGACCCGCCTGATCGAATCGGTCCAGGCGATGCCCAAGACCTATCGCGCCGAGATCCGCCTGGGTGCCACCAGCGACTCGCTGGACGCCGACGGGCAGATCACGGCCGTCGAGAATCCCCCGATCCCCGACGAGACGGCGGTCCGGGCCGCCCTGGCCGCGCAGGTCGGGACCATCGACCAGGTGCCGCCCCAGGTCTCGGCCCTCAAGGTCGGCGGCCGTCGCGCCTACGACCTGGCCCGCGAGGGGAAGGAGGTCGCGCTGGCGGCCCGGCCGGTCCAGGTTTACCGGATCGAGCTGCTGTCCTACGCCTGGCCCCGCCTGGAGATCCTGGTCGAGTGCGGGAGCGGGACCTACATCCGGTCGATCGCCCGCGACGTCGGCGAGGCGCTGGGCTGCGGCGGGCTGATCGACGTGCTGGTCCGGACCCGGATCGGTTCGTTCCTCCTGGAGGAAGCCATCGACCCGACGGGCCGGGACATCGCCGAACTCCTGGCCCATCTCCGCCCCATGGCCGATGCCCTGGGCGACCTGCCCCGCCTGGTGCTCACCCCCGAGCAGGTGGCCGCCGTCGGGCAGGGCAAGGCCCTGGTCGCCGACCGCGTGGCCGGCGCCGCCGGCGGCGGCGGAGAAGTGGCGCTGCTCGGCCCCGACGGGTCGGTGGTGGCGATCGGCGAGTACGATGCCCTGGCCGGCCGGGGCCTGATCCGCCCGAGGCGGGTCCTGGCCGGGGCCAATCCCGGCTGATCCGGGAAATCCTTCGAACCTGCGGGCCCCCGGGGACGAACCTCCTGTGGCCGTCAGGTGTCCACTTGATGCCATAGGGTGGTCGGCCCGATCTTCGTTGACGCGATCCGGCCCGCGGGCCTAGAATCGCGGGACCCGGAATGTCGTCGCCCGATCGCCCCTCCTTCTTCCTCTTCGAGGTACACGCCCACTTTGATCGAAACCAAGAGCACCGAGCGTTCGGACCGTCGCGAGAAGGCGGTCCTGGTCAAGGTCCTCCTCTCCGACGGCGAGTACGCGGCCGACGACCCCCTGGAAGAGATCCGGGGCCTGGCCAAGACGGCCGGGCTGATCGTGGTCGGCGGGATGCTCCAGAAGCGCCATCAGGTCGACATCGCCACCTATATCGGCTCCGGCAAGGTCGAGGAGCTCAAGGAACTGGTCCTGGCCCACGAGGCCGACCTCGTGGTCTTCGACAATGACCTGGGCCCGGCGCAGACCCGGAACCTGGAGAAGTCGCTCGGCGTCAAGGTGATCGACCGGACCGAGGTGATCCTCGACATCTTCGCCACCCGGGCGTCGACGCACGAGGCCCACCTCCAGGTCGAGCTGGCGCAGCTCGAATATGCCCTGCCGCGGCTCAAGCGGATGTGGACCCACCTGTCGCGCTACAAGGGCGGCATCGGGGTCCGGGGCCCGGGCGAGAAGCAGCTCGAAGAGGACCGCCGGCTCGTCACCAAGCGAATCCGCGACCTCAAGGACAAGCTCGGCAAGGTCGAGTCGCGCCGCGAGCGCGAGGTGGCCGGGCGTGCCGACGTCGCCACGGTGTCCCTGGTCGGCTACACCAACGCCGGCAAGAGCACCCTGATGAATGCCCTCACGTCGGCCGGCGTGCTGTCGGAGGACAAGCTGTTCGCGACCCTGGACACCCGCACCAAGCGGTGGAAGTTCAAGGGGGGCGGCTACGTCCTGCTGTCGGACACCGTCGGCTTCATCCGCGACCTGCCGCACTCCCTGGTCGCCTCGTTCAAGGCGACCCTGGAAGAGGCCCGGCAGGCCGACCTGCTGCTCCACGTCGCCGACGCCTCCAGCCCCGAGGCCGAGGCGCAGATCACCGCCGTCAACACCGTGCTCGAAGAACTGGGACTGTCCGAACAGCCGACCATCCTGGTCCTGAACAAGGTGGACAAGGTCACGGATCGGTCGTTCCTGGATGTGCTCAGGGCCCACCACGACGACTCCATCTCCATCAGCGCCGCCAACGGCGAGGGGCTGGAGCGGCTGGAGAAGGCGGTCCGCGAGGTCCTGGACGAGCGGGCCCTGGACGCCGACGTCGAGACCAGCGTCGGCAACGGCAAGGTCCTCTCCTACCTGGCCCAGCACGCCACGATCCAGAACCGGAGCTACGACGACGACCGGGTCGTGGTCCAGTGCCGGCTGCCCCGCCGCTGCCTCGACTTCCTCCACGAGCACGGGGCCCAGGTCCGGACGTCCAGCGGCGAACGGCTCTACGTCTGATCCGGGTCAACAATGCGAAAGCCCCCGGAGGTCCCACCCGCGTGGGGCCTCCGGGGGCTTCGTCGTCGATGCCGGGCTTCAACCTTTGACGGAGGTGCCGACCGGCGTCGCGGTGGCTTCGCCGGCCTTGCCCTTGGCCAGTTCGATGATCCGATCGCGGGCCTCCGAGAGGTCGCTGAAGATCGTGGTCGCGCCGACGCCGGCAAGGCGTTCGGCCGCGGCGGAGATCTTCACCGATCCGGCGTCGTCATCGCCGGAGACGCCCCAGCGACCGACCAGGATCGGCAGCCTGGCGAACCGGGCCCGGAGCCGGCGGGTCAGGTAGCAGGCCGCCGTCAGCCCGTCCGGGGGCAGGTGCGAGATCAGCACGAAGGAGGGATCCTCCTGCTCGACCCGATCGACCGTCTTGAGCGGGGATTCCACCGTGTCGGCGATCTCCAGCTTCAGGCCGGACGGCACCAGCAGCACCGCCAGCATCCGCAGGACCAGGACGTCGGTGGCGTCGTTGGCCGGCAGGGCCAGGATCGACGGGCACGGGCTGTCCTCCTCGGCCTTCGCCGCCCCGCCCGCCGGGCCGGTCTCGACCTGGCAGGCGTCGACCTTCGCGAGGATCGCCAGGCTGACCTCGGGCTCCTCCATCAGGTCGTCCAGGATGTCCGCGATCACCCGGTGGATGAACGCCTGCTCGCGCTCGTCGATGTCGCCGGAGGCGTAGTCGCGCTCGGCCATCGAAAGGGTCGGCACCAGGACCTTGTCGAAGACGTCGGCCCGGGTGTGCAGCTTCAGCGACTCGTCGACCACGCCGGTCGCGCCATCCTGGTCGGTGGCCAGCAATCGCTGGTAGAAGCGGACGCCGGGATCGAGGTCGACCTCCTCGTGGAGGAACGTCGCGAAGAACTTGAGGCTGGGGACGTACTTGCCCAGCACCGCCAGGCAGACCGTCAGGGGCGTGGAGAGCAGCAGCCCCAGCCCGCCCCACAGCCAGGTCCAGAACATGGCCGAAACCAGCAGCGCCAGCGCCGAGACGCCGGTCGACTTGCCGTAGATGATCGGCTCCAGGACCGCGTTGGCCAGGACTTCCAGCACGCCGAACACCACGACGATGCCGATCGTCGTGCCATAGCCATCGGTGCTGGCGAACGAGAAGATCACCGGCAGGATGAAGGCCGTGGCCGCCCCGACGTAGGGGATGAACCGGAGCGAACCGGCCAGGAAGCCCCAGAGGATCGGGTAGGGGAGCCCCAGCGCCCAGAGGCTCAGGCCGATCACCGTGCCGAACATGGTGTTCACCGCGGCGAACATCGCCAGGTAGCGGCTGATCCGCTGGCCGACCTCGCCGAGCGTCCGGGTGGTCAGGCTGATCCGGCCCCGGCCGAACAGGCGGATCAGGCGATCGCCCATGTCCTCGCGGTGGATCATCAGGAAGATGACCAGGATCAGGATGATCGAGGCCGTGCCCAACGCCTCGACGTACGGGCCGGCCAGCTCCAGCAGGCCGCCGCCGAAGTCCTCCTCCTGGACGACCTGGACCTTGGGGATGGTCTTCATCGGCTCCAGGGCGGCCTCGGAGGCATCGCTGTCGGCGCCCTGTTCCGCCCCCCGGGGGGACAGGATCCGGCCGATGTTCTTGACGAAGTTGGCCACGTTGGTGATCGTGTTGGCCCGACCCGGCTTCAGGGACTTGGCCTTCTCCTCGATCCGACTCTGATACTTCGGCAGGTCCTCGGCCAGGTGGTTCAGGTTCTGCCCCACCTGGTAGCCGATGAATCCCAGGGTGCCGAGGACCAGGACGACCGTGATCACCGTCGCCGGGACCCGCGGGATGCCCCGCCGCTCCATCATCTTGGAGATCGGCACCATGGCGAATGCCAGCAGGATGGCGAGCGCCAGCGGCCGCAGGACTTCCGATGCGAAGTAGAGGAAGCCGATGATGGCAAAGAGCAAGAACGTGATCACGATGGGATGATCCATCGCGGAGTTGCGGCGATGGGCGGGCAAGGTACGGCTCCGGCGTCGGGATGGGTTGGTGGGGACCGGGGGAGAGGTGATGGGGAGGTGGCCCCGGGCGACTCGGGCACGCCCGGGGCGGATCGATCATGCCGGGGCGGATCGCCCGAGGCTCAGAGCCGGGGGTCGACGCGCGTGGAGCGGCGGACGCCCAGGACGGGCACCGGGACGGGCAGGTCGCCCGAGCCGATCAGCGAGCCCAGGATCACCGAGATCATCGACAGCACGATGCCGGCCAGCGAGTACCAGGCCGCCTGCCGCGAGGCGTCGGCCAACTGGTCGCCGGCCCGACGGATGGCCGGGTCGTTCAGGTCCCCCTTCACCTGCTCGGGAAGGCTGGTGGGATTGTTGCGCAGGGTGTCGATCCGCTCTTTCAGCGTGGTCTGGATCTTCTTGGCCTGCTCGTTGTCGACGCCCATCTTGGTCAGGTCTTCGACGAACTTGTCGCCGCCCACATCCGAGCTGTAGCGGTCGACGAGCCGCTTGGCGGCCCCTTCGTCGGCCGCCGCCGACGGGTCGTCGTCCACCACGACCACCGCGCCCGAGGCGGCGTTCATGATCGCGCCGAATCCGGCGCTGAAGCCCGAGCCGATCAGCCAGAACATCCCGACGAAGAGCACGCCCCAGAGGATGATCCCGTAGAGGACCGCCTCCAGCTTGCTCTCCCCCACGGCCAGCCGGCTGGTCGCCCACCCGCCCAGGAACATCGAGAGCAGCAGCGAGACGATCACATAGATCGTGGTGCCCAGGCCGAGCGGCACCGACTCGGCCATGCGGGGCCGCCGCGACACTTCCAGGCCGACGGCGAGGCCGATGAACGAGAGCAGCAGGTAGACCGACAAGGCGACCATGGCCCCGGCGGCAATTGCGCCCCAGCTGACCCGGCTCTTGACGGCCAGCAGGTCGGTGGCTTTCAAACTTGGCGTGGTCGATGACATGAAAGATTCTCCGCGGCGCGAAGGCCGGCGCGTCGTCCCCGTCCGGGGGCCGCTCTCGGCTTGATCCAGGGTGATGGTATGAGAATGGACATCAAGCGAATGGCATGCCCGTGCCCACCGATCCCGCGACGCAGGACGCGGGACGCCCTTCCCTGGTCCGCTCCGTGCCGCTCCGTGCGTCACGGCGCCGATGCTCCGGAGATCCGGCGGGGATCTGCTTCCCGGCCGGGCAGCGGGGTTCCCGCCGGGGTGCGGCCGCGGGGTATTGGCGTCTGATTTGCGTGATGTAGCCGTCGTATGGTCCGAGGCGATCGTTATCTTGCCGGGGAGAGTTGCCGATGTCAGCGGGATATTATGGCGATGGTCCGCGTGGTGCGTCCGCCGGACAGCTGGCGCGATGGGCGATCGGCCTGGTCATCGCCCTGGTAGGCGTGGCCATGTACTACCTGCGGACCGAGGTGAACCCGGTCACCGGCGAGAAGCAGCACATCGCCATGAGCGTCGACGAGGAGAAGGCCCTCGGCCTCCAGGCCGCCCCCGAGATGGCCGCCCAGATGGGCGGGGTCATCGACCCTCGCGATGACCCGAGGGCCATGATGGTCTCCGAGGTGGGCCGCCGCATCGTCGCCCGGAGCGACGCCAGCAAGAGCCCCTACGTCGACAATTTTCATTTCCACCTGCTCGACGACCCCAAGACGATCAACGCCTTCGCCCTGCCCGGCGGGCAGATCTTCATCACCCGGGCCCTGTACGAGAAGCTGGAGAACGAGGCCCAGCTGGCCGGCGTGCTCGGCCACGAGATCGGCCACGTCATCGAGCGCCACTCCGCCCAGCAGATGGCCGCCGGCCAGCTCGGCCAGCTCCTCACCGTGGCCGTCGGCGTCGGCGCCAGCGGCGGGGATGACGGCGGGCGCAAGGCCCAGATGGCCTCGGCCATGGCCAAC
This sequence comes from Tundrisphaera macrotermitis, assembly GCF_051175315.1. Lineage (NCBI taxonomy): Bacteria > Pseudomonadati > Planctomycetota > Planctomycetia > Isosphaerales > Isosphaeraceae > Tundrisphaera > Tundrisphaera macrotermitis. The sequence continues at coordinate 6,642,449 of NZ_CP195100.1, read as the reverse complement.
CAGATGATGCAGCTCCACTACAGCCGCGGCGACGAGTCGCAGGCCGATAGCTTCGGCCTCAAGGACATGGCCCAGGCCGGCTACGATCCCCGCGCCATGCTGGACGTCATGAAGGTGTTGAAGGCGGCCAGCGAGGGGAGCAGGCAGCCCGAGTTCCTGCTCACCCACCCCCTGCCGGAGACCCGGCTGGAGGCCATCCAGCAGGCCATCGACCAGGCATACCCCAACGGCATCCCCGCCGAACTCACCAAGGGGCGACCCCTGTCCGGCTCCTCGGCCCCGCCTCAATCGGCCGAGCCCCGCCGCAAGTTCGACTTCGACCGTCCGCAGTGACAGGCCCCGACGGCGGATCGCTCACCTGGATTCTCGGCTGGCAGGGCCTTTTCGCCGTGGTACAGTCGAGGGAGGAGGTGACCCATGCCGAGCCTGACCGTTTCCATCCCCGAGGCGATGAGAGCGTTCGTCGAATCCGAGATGGCGGAGGCGGGATACGCTTCGCCGAGCGAATACGTCAACGTCCTCATCGCCGAGGCCCAGCGCCGTCGGGCCCGGCGAGAGCTTGAGGCGAAGTTCCGCGAGGCGGAGGAGGGCGGCCCGGCCGAGCCGATGACCCCGGAGGCATGGGCCTCGCTCCGCCGGCAGGCACTCGACGGGCTCGCCGGAGAGGCGATCCTTCCGTGAAGCGATGCCTGCGACGCCCGGCGGCGGACCGCGACCTGATCCGGCTCTACCGCTGGTTCGCGCGGTCTTCCGGGCTCAGGGCCGCCGATCGTTTTTTCCGGGAAGCGGAATCCACCCTGATCCGGCTTCAAGGCGTGCCGAACCTCGGCTCGCCGTATCGGGCCGAAGACCCCGCGTTTGGGTCGCTGCGTTTCTGCCCGATTTCACGCCACCGCAGCTATCTGATCTTCTATCGAACGATCCCCGATGGCATCGAGGTTTATCGGATCCTGCACGGAGCACGCGACATCCATGCCATCCTGTCCGACGAACTCGGGATCGACTCTGATCTGAGAGAAGATACGGATTAGGGGACGGCAAAGCCCAGTTGCCTGAGAATCGTCGTGAGGGCCATCAGGGGCACGCCGATGATCGCCGTCTGATCGTCCGATCGGATCGACTCGAACAGTGCGATGCCTCGCCCCTCGATCTTGTAGCTCCCGGCGCAGTCGAGGGGCCGGTCGGCCTCGACGTAGCGGCGGATCTCCTCCTCCGTGAGCCGCCGCAGGGTGAGTTCGGTGACGTCGGTGTGGGCGTGGACGGTGCCCCCCCGGCCCACGGCCAGGGCCGTGATCAGCTGGTGGGCCCGGCCCGACATCGCGGCGAGCTGGGCCTCGGCCCCTTCGATCGTGCCCGGCTTGCCCAGGACGCGGCCATCGAAGGCCACCAGCTGATCGCCGCCGATCACTACGGCTTCGGGTTCCATCTCGGCGACGCTGGTCGCCTTGGCCGCCGCCAGGCGTTCGGCGAGTTCGCGCGGGTGGATCGAGCCCCACTCCCGCTTCAGCGCTTCCTCGTCGACCGGCGGGGCGACGCAGCGGAAGGGGAGGCCCAGTCGTCCCACCTGGGCGCGGCGATAGGGGGAGGTGCTGGCCAGGATCAATTCCATCGGACGAAATCCCCTTCGTGGGCCCGATCGGGCGAAATCCGTTTGGCCGGAGCGGGCCGACCTGGGACAATCATCCCCGCATCGAGGGGGAGATGCGACGCACCCACGACCCCACGAAGTGCCGGGATGACTTTCTCATGATGATGTTGCGGGCTTTCCTGATGGTGGCGTTGATCGGTCCAGTCGCGGCGCCCGAACCGGCTCGGGGCGGAGAAGGGGACACGCTGGAATCGCGGCTGATGCCGCTAATCCAGGCCCACAAGGGCAAGGTGGGCGTCGCGGTCAAGAACCTCAAGACCGGCGAGTCGTTCGCCTATCATGACGACGTGCCGATGCCGACCGCCAGCCTGATCAAGTTCCCGGTGATGGTCGAGGCGTATCGCCAGGCCGCCGAGAAGCAGGCCGACCTCGGCAAGATGATCACCCTGACCAAGGCCGACAAGGTCCCGGGCTCGGGCATCCTGACGACCCACTTCTCCGACGGGGTGACGCTGCCGCTCCGCGACGCGATCCACCTGATGATCGTGTATTCGGACAACACCGCCACCAACCTCGTCGTCGACCAGATCGGGATCAAGTCGACCGCCGACACGATGGAGAAGATGGGCTACCCGAACACCAAGCTCCACTCCAAGGTCTACCGCCGCGACACGTCCGTGTTCCCCGAGCGGAGCAAGCAGTTCGGCCTGGGCAGCACGACCGCCGGGGAGATGGTGCGGCTGTGCGAGGCGCTCCACAAGAAGGAACTGGTGAGCCCCGAGGCCAGCGCCGCGATGCTCGACCACATGCGGGCCTGCGACGACAAGGACAAGTTCCCCCGGTTCCTGCCGCCCGGCACCAGGGTGGCCTTCAAGACCGGCAGCGTGGACGCTTCGAAGACCGCGGCCGGGATCATCGAGACCCCCGGCGGGCCGGTGGCCCTGTGCGTGATGACCGACGAGAACGAGGACAAGCGGTGGGTGGCCGACAACGCCGGCAACAAGCTCTGTGCCGAGGTCGCCCGCGAGGTCTACGACCACTTCAAGGCCAAGGGGGAGCCGAAGCCGTCGGCCGGCCCCTCCGACAAGCCGTAATCCACGACCACCGACCCAGGCCGACCGGAGGACGATGATGGGTTTCTTCAACGCTCTGAGACGGATCATCACCGACGACCGGCCCGTGGCCAGGAACCTCGACCCGCGCGAGATCGAGGCCCGTTATCACGACGACTCCGGGGAGGCCGACGAGGCCCCCCTGCCCGAGGCCCCCCCGTTCGAGTCCGGCAAGTACGACCGGGCCCAGTGGGCCAAGAAGGTCAAGCGCGTCCTGGAGGAACTGCCCGACTCCCGCCCGCAGTGGGATGACCTGGTCGCCGAGGCCAGGTCCATGGGCTTCGAGCCCGGCTGGGCCCACCGCTGCCAGGTCGACGAGTTCCACCTGATGCTCCGCCGGATCGTCTCCGACCGGGTCGTCACCGAGGCCGAGCATCGCAAGCTCGACCTCGCCCGCGACCTGATCGGCATCCCCGAGGCCGAGGCCGTGGCCGCGCTGGAGAAGATCGTCGCCGAGGCCGAGTCGTTCTTCGGCGACAAGGTCGAGGGGGCCTGACCCGGGCCCCGGGCCGAACTCCGCGATCGGCCGGGGGATGTGGCGAAAAATCGCCGGGATGATGCCGGGCGAATCCTTCACATTGAGCCCGGCATTTTTCGGGGTTAAGATCCGAAATACAACCCGGAATCCGAGCTTTCACGCAAGGCCGAACGATCATCGCGGCTTTTGCATCGAGGTCCATGCGATGGCTGTCAGTCTCATCCGGAAGGTCGGCCGGAAGGTGAAATCCGTCCTGGCCCCCCTCAAGCTCAGGCGGCAGATGATGCCCCTGGTCCAGGCCACCCGCTCGCTCGAAGGGAAGACCGGACTGGAGATCGGCGGCCCGACACGGTTCTTCAAGAAGGATGGGATCCTGCCGATCTACCCCATCGCGACGCGGGTCGATAACGCCAACTTCGCCCACGCGACGGAGTGGGAAGGGGCGATTGCGGAGGGCATGACGTTCCAATTCGACGAGGGTCGCCCGCCCGGCCGTCAGTATGTCTGCGAGGCGGCCGATCTCGCGCCCATCCCCTCCGCATCCTACGACTTCCTCCTGTCATCCCACACCATCGAGCACCTGGCCAACCCGCTCCGAGGCCTGGAGGAGTGGAAGCGGGTCTTGAAGGATGACGGCCTCCTCATCCTGGTCGCGCCTCATCCTGAAGGGACCTTCGACCACAAGAGGCAGCCGACCCCGTTGGCCCACCTCATCGAGGATTACAATAACGGGACCGGCGAGGACGATCTCACCCATCTGGAGGAAATCCTGGCCCAACACGACCTTTCTCGCGACCCCGGGGCGGGAGATGCCGAGAAATTCCGCCTGCGCTCGCTCGAGAATTTCCGGAATCGCTGCCTTCATCAACACGTCTTCAATTCGCCGGCCATCGTCGCCCTGGTCGATCATGCCGGATTTCAGATCCTCGATGTTTGCGCGAGTCGTCCCTTCAACATCTTCGTCATCGCGCGCAAGCTCGCCGCAGGCAAGCGTCCTGATAATCGAGCCATCCTCGCGCCGGATGCCCCATATCGGAAGAAGAGCGACTTTGCTTCCGACCGCATGTCGAGATGAGTCCCGACCCGATCCGATCGGTTTTTCCTGGACCGAGACGGTTGGCAGGAGGATCCTCGCCTTCGGAGCCTGACGAGAGGGAAGTCGATTCGGTCGACCTTCCCCGGCGACTCGTCGCCGCATCCGTCGTCCGGGAAGCCCTGCCCATCACGGTCGAGGTCAATCCGCCCTAACCCTGCTCATCGTGGAGCGTCTCGGGCAGGGCCTGCGGCCGGCCGTCGCGGTCGACGCAGGCGAGCGTCGAGTGCCCCTCGGCCAGCAGCACGCCGTCCCGCATCAGTTCGTACTTGTGGATGATCTTGACGTGCGTGACCCGCTCGACCGTGGTCCGCAGCGTCAGGAGGTCGTCGTAGTAGGCGGGCCGCTTGTACTTGCACCCGAGGTCGACGATGACCAGCAGGTGGCCGGCGTCCTCCATGTCGCGATAGGTCAGCCCGCGGCGGCGGAGCAATTCCGTCCGGCCCATCTCGAAGTAGACGAAGTAGTTGGCGTGGTGCAGCAGCCCCATCCGGTCGGTCTCGGCATAGCGGACGCGGACCGTGATCTCATCGCTTTCGTTCATGCTCACTCCTGGCGGGCGGCGACCCGGGGCACGGCCCGGGTGGTGACGACGAGCGGATACGGGTCGAAGTCCCACTGCTCCCGGCACGGGCTCCCGGGCTCGAACCCGTCGGCGATCCAGGCCCGGAACCGCTCGGGCGAATGCTCGGCCTTTTGGGCGTTGAGCCAGGCCTCGTAGCGTTCGAGATGGCGGAACGTCACCACGCCGTCGCCGTATCCGGTGTAGAGGTAACGCAGGGTGAACTGCTCGCGGGCATCGGCCAGCGTCGAGCCCGGCCGCAGCAGCTCCGCGAACGCGCAGGTGATCCCGGTCCGTTCGGAGCCGTGGAAGCAGTGGACCAGGATCGGCTTCTCGGCCCGGTCCAGGATCTCCAACAGCGCCCGGGCCTGGGCCCGCGACATCCACTCGCACGACGACAGGGCCATGTCCACCTGGGTGCCGCCCGCCGCCAGGGTCGCGGCCCGCTCGTCGCGATACCAATCCGCCTCGGGGTGGGCCCCCCGGAGATTGAGCACGGTCTTGATCCGGTGGTCGCGGAGTTTCGCCTCCAGGGAGGCTCGGCCCAGCTGGCCCGATCGGTAGAGCTGGCCCGGCCGGATCGCGGCGAAGTTGTCGCCCAGGAACAGCCAGGCGGCCAGCCCGGCGGCCACCAGGCCCGCCAGGGCGACCGATCGGAGCGCCCATCGGAGGCGCCGGGGAATCGTCATCGATCAGGCTCCTTGCCTCGCCCCGAATCGGCTCGCGGCGAACGCTTCGATCTGGCGGAGGTCGGCGTGATCCGACTTCGGCCGGGCCCAGGGCAGGGCGGAGACCTCGGCCCAGGCCTGCGCGGCGGTCCAGCCCTCGTGGCGGATCCGCAAGGCTGCGTGGGCCAGGCTGGTCCGGTGATGCCCGGCCACGCAATGGAAGAAGACCGGCCCGTTGGCGGGGTCGGCGATCAGGTCGGCCGCCTCGGCCATCTGCTCGGGCGTGGCCTTCGAGCCCCGCATCCGCACGAACCGCCAGGCCACCCCGGTGTCGCGCACGACGGCGATCTGCCCGACGTATTTGGGATCATCGGCATTGATCGCCGTCAGCGTGACGATCGTCCGGATCTGCTCGCGGGCGATGATCCGCCGCAGCGGCTCGGGCCCCTGCCAGGCCCCCCGGATCGCCCGGCCCGGGTGGACCACGGCCACCCGTTTCTCGAACCACTCGTCGCGGCGGATCGCCACCACGGCCCCGCCCGCCGTCGCCCCGGCGATCATCCCCAACCCGAGCCGCATCCATGCTCGTCGCTGCACGCTCGATCCTCCCCGGCCGAATCGCGCGGGATTCCCTCCCCGACGACGGCGGGGAATTGTAGCCGACCGACCCCGGGTGGCAATCCCAACACCGGGAAGCCCGCCCCCGCGAACTCGATCTTGTGAACCGGCCGGGACTCACCTAACATCAAGCCGATCGGGTCGCTTCTCGGGCCGGGGGATCGAGCCATGCCAGAGGAACTTGGCGGCACCATACCGCTCGGAGATTTCCAGAGAGATCACCCGGAATTCCTGCGCAAGTTGAAGGAATCGGGTCGCCCCGTGATCCTCACCGTCGACGGCAAGCCGGAGATGGTCGTCCAGGATCCGGAATCCTACCGGCGTCTCGTCGAACTTGCCGAGCGGGCCGACCGGGCGGACGCCCTCCAGGCCTCGATCGATGATCTGCACGCAGGTCGGGTTTCCTCGGCCGAGGAGATGCTGGCCGAGATGCGTGCCATCCTCGCCGAGGTCCAGGATCGGTGACGTATCGCGTCGTCGTCACCGCCAGGGCTCGCGTCGATGCGGTGCGGGCGTTCCGCTGGAAGGCAGAAGATTCGCCCCGGGCCGCGGCCCGATGGTATGACGGGCTGGAAAAGGCCATCGCCGACCTGCGACGGAATCCGGATCGGCATCCCCGGGCCGAGGAGGAGTCGGAGCGCACCGGGATCGACCTCCGGGAATTGCTCTACGGTCGCCACAAGAACGTCTACCGCCTCCTCTTCTCGATCGAAGGCGAGACGGTCGTCCTCCACGAGGTCCGACACAGTTCGCGGGGCCCGATGGATCACGAAGACGAAAGGGACTGATCGGGTCGCCCCGAGACCGGAGCGGCTTCGGTCACTCCGACAGCGCCCCGGCCTCCGCCTCGACCGGCTCGGCGTCCTCGACCTCGGCGCCGGGGTCCAGGCCGAATCGGGGGGCCATCTCGGGGGCGTAGCGGATCAGATCCTTGCGGACGCGGAGCAGGGCGAGGTCCTTGCTCTTGGCCTCCAGCATGATGTCGAACTCGATCCCGTCGACGATCCGCAGGAAGGTCACGAACTCGAACGGGTTCACGAAGTCGGCGTGCCCGGTCCAGACCGGCGGCATCAGCACGGTGGTGGGCTTGCCGGTCTTGCGGTCCTTCCGCTTCATCTCCCGCATCTCGGTGCGGGGGGACGAGTAGTGGAACTTGGGCCGGACCCCCTTCGGCCACGTCTTCGCGAACCGCTCCACGGTCTCGCGGAGGTCGAGCCGCTCCGGGTTGTGGCACCAGTAGTGTTGGTGGTCGAAGATCAGGGGGACGCCGGTCCGTTCGTGGATCGCCAGCACGTCGGCGGCGCTGTAGCGGAGGTCGTCGTTCTCCAGAACCAACCGGCGACGCACCGGCTCGGGTAGGGTCGGGAAGGTCTCCGCCCAGCGCAGGCCGCCGGCCACGCGGTCGCCGTAGGTCCCGCCGGCATGGACCACGATCACGGCCTCCGGGCCCTGCTCCATCCGGTCGAGCATCTCCGCCTGGGCCAGCAGGTCGGCGATGCTTTTCTTCACGAGGGCCGGGTCCGGGCTGTTCAGGACGATGAACTGCGACGGGTGGAATGAGAGCCGGATGCCCCGCTCCCGCGCCACCCGGCCGAACTCGCGTAGCTCGGCGTCGCACTCGGCAATCTGGCCGTGGAACTGGGGCAGGTCGGGGTGGGTGACGTAGGGTGCCAGGTCGGACGACATCCGATACATCCGGATGTCGTGCTTGTCCAGGTGATCGAGGATCGCCCGGACGTACTCCAAAGACGTCCGCAGGTGCGGCCCGCTCTGCCACCGCCTTGCGTCGTTGCTCTTGAGGTCCGGGGCCCCCATCACCTTGACGGCGAACCCCAGCTTGATCGGCCCCCCGTCGGGCCCTCCGTTCGTCGTCGTCGTGGCCAAGCGTGTCCGTCCTTTCCGGTCCCGACCCATGCCGGCCCCGGGCGGAGGGCGGCACGCCCCTGCGTCGCATTCGTCGGGCCAAACCGGGGCCGATCCCCCGATCAATCCAGGGGGTTGGCCGGAAGCGTCTCCCCCCCGTCGGGCGTGGCCAGGGCGCGGAGGATCTTCGGATCGATGCCCTCCCGGACGAACCGCACCGAGCCGTCGGCGAACAGGAAGTTGGCCCCGCCCGGGTTGCTCAAGAAGGATCTGGTCGTCCAGGGCGAGCCGAAGCCGTTGGGCGATTTGTTGATGCCCAGTTTGATGTCGCGAAGGTTCCCGGGGTCGCCCCAAGGGCGGAAGTTCCCGCCGGCCTCGCCCGCCAGGATCGTGTTCGACACTCCATCCCGGAATTTGCTCGGGCGGAGCCTCTTGGAACTGCCGAGGACCTCAACATTCCCGGCATAATGGCTGGGGGCCAGTCCGTTAGGGAGCAACTCGCGACCGAACCCCGGATTCCGCAGGATGGAGATCGGGGTCCGCAAGACGGGCCGGTTGGCCGGATCATCCCAGGGCCGAGCCATGTCGATAGCGTCGAACAGTTCCTGGTTGTCCAGGTAGGGAAGGCAGCGTGTGATCCAGCTTTGAACCGGGTATTCCGGCGGCACGGATGCGATCAGCGTGGGGAGCTTGCCTTCCCGCATCTCGTATCCCTCGAGTGCCAGGCCGACGTTGTGGAGGTTGCTCGCCGAAGACATCCGATGCCCACAGCCAGTTCTCCGGGGATAAAAGGCGGGAATCAAAGGGAAGCCCGAGAGGCCGAGGGCGACGAGCAACACAAGCATTTGCAGTTTCTTGATCGTCATGGGTCGCCTCCCTATCGGGGGATCATCGCGTGCTGGGTCCATGATACCCGCGATGTGTCGCATCGTGGGATCGATCCGAGAAACCTGCTGTTGAGTGATCAGGCCGAGAGGGTCCGGGCCGGTAAAACGGACAAAATCGGCGATCCGGGCAGAAAGTGTGTTTAAGCCGCCCCTCGAATCAGAATCTATCGTTCGGAGACCTTGCCCGACCGACGCCATTCCGATCGAGGACGACGCATCATGAATGTTTCCCCGGCGAAGAGCGAGGCCAGCATCCCCGGCGCGGCAGAGCCCTGCGGGCCCGGATCCGAATCCGGGAAGTCCTTCGCCCGGGCCGAATCTCCACGGCACGGGACGGCCGGCGCCGTCATCGGCCAACCCGCCCGCGATGCCGCCGAGGTCGAGCGACTCGCCGCCGCCTTCCGCGCCGAGTTGAAGCCGATGGGCGAGGTGGGGGATGTGCTCGTGCGGCGGATGGCGGTGCACGCCGTCCGGATGGATCGGGCCGTGGTGCAGGAGACCGCCGCGCTGACCGCCCACGTCCGCGAGGCGACCCGGGCGTTCATGGCCTCCCCCGACCGCTACGCCGACAACGCGCGGACGCTCCGGACCGAGGCGGCCCATCGGGCCCTGTTCGATGCCACGAAGGAGGCGATCCTGGCCCGGAAGCACGAGGCCGCCTCGGAGCGGGCCTTCCACAAGGCCCTCAGGGAGTTGCGCCGGATGCGGGCCGAGGCCGACCGGCTCGCCGAGGCGGACCCGGGCACCTCGGAATCCCCCGCCGAGGTATCCGCGCCGTCCGGCAAATTGGGTTCGTTTTTCCCGGCCCCGTCCATGCCCGAAGCGTCGGCCCCGAAGCTGAAAGCGGCCCCCGCCATGCACCGAGACTTCGCCCTGACCTCGGCCTTCCTGGGCTGGGAAGCCGGCGAGGACGGACGTTGCGACATCCCCATCGCGGTGGGCCGGGCCCGCTGATCGGGCCGAAGGGGAGCACGTCGGCGACCTCAGGCGAGGCCGTTCGGTGGCGTTCCGGTCGACCCGATCCGCATCGCCGACGCCGATCGGGGCAGATGGGAGCCAAGCGTCCCGAATGTTGGATATTTGCTGGAACTCGCCCGATCCTGGGTGGTAGTCTCGCGATTGCTCCGTGACGAGCCTGGCCAGGGCGACGCGAGCGGGGAGGGATGCGATGGGATCTCGGTCGATCGATTCGGGGCATGGGGCGGAGCACAGGAGCGGGCTCGCCTCGTGGGCCCCCCCGTCGCATGACCTGATCGGCGTCGGGTCGACCTCCCGGCGCTGGTTCCTGCGGGCGGGGCTGGCGGGGTTGGCGGGGTTGGCGACGCCGGACCTGCTCCGATTGCAGGCCAAGGCGGCGACCTCGCCGTCGAAGCCCGGCGGGCCGAAGTCGGTGATCCTCCTCTGGCTGTCGGGCGGCCCGAGCCACATCGACATGTGGGACCCCAAGCCCGACGCCCCCGCCGAGATCCGCGGCCCGTTCGGTTCGATCCCGACCAAGCTCCCCGGGGTGCGGTTCGGCGAGCACCTGCCCCGGCAGGCTGCGATGATGGACAAGCTGACCGTGATCCGCTCGGTGGATTGCTCGGCCAGCGACCACACGCCGATCACGATGCAGGCGGGCAACCCGCTGGCCCGCCGGACCAACGACGGCCGCGACGGGGGGGGATACCCGTCGATGGGCTCGGTCGCCGCGAAGTTCCGCGGCCCCAACGACCCGACCATGCCCGCGTTCGTCGGGCTCGCCGACTCCTGGGCGGCCGACGTCTGGGGGGCCGGGCACATGGGCAAGGTGTTCGAGCCGATCCGGGGGAGCGAGCTGTCCGGCCGGTTCGAGCTGCCCAAGGGGGTCGGGATCGACCGGCTCGGCGACCGCGAGGCGCTGCGCCGCCAGTTCGACCGCCTCCGCGCCGACCTCGACACCAACCCGGCCATCGACCAGCTCGAACGGTACACCCGCGACGCCTACGAGATGATCGCCTCGGGCAAGGCGCGGCAGGCGTTCGACCTGGAGAAGGAGACGCCGGCCCTGCGCGACGCCTACGGCCGCGACAGCCTGGGCACCAAGGCCCTGCTGGCCCGCCGGCTGGTCGAGTCGGGCGTGAGCTACGTGATGGTCAGCGGCGCCTGGGGGTACTTCGACCACCACGGCGACCACGTCGTGTGGAAGGGGATCGAGAAGGGGCTCAAGCCGCTCCTGCCCCGGGTCGACCAGGTGTTCGCGACCCTGGTGGAAGACCTGGAGTCGCGCGGGCTGCTCGACCAGACGCTCGTGCTGATGATGGGCGAGTTCGGCCGGGCGCCGGTGATCAACCGCGAGGCGGGGCGCGAGCACTGGACCAAGGTGATGTCGATGGTGATGGCCGGCGGCGGCCTCCGCCACGGCCAGGTGATCGGGTCGACCGACCCGAAGGGCGGAAACATCGGCGAGCGCAAGGTCGGCCCGCAGGACCTGGCCGCCACGGTGTTCCGCCACCTCGGCATCGACCTCGACGCCCACTGGACCAACACCTCCGGCCAGCCGTTCCCGATCGTCGCGGAGAGCGGCCGGCCGATCGCCGAGTTGTTCTGAGCCGACTCGCCCCGGCCGGCACGCCGCCCGGACGCGACGCGGGTTGGACTTGCGGGACGCCGGGTCGTCAAGGTACAGTCTGGGTTTCCCCGGCACCCTCGGCGCGAGGGGCGGGACGAGACAATTGGGTTCGTTTGGTTCAAGGGAACGGCGATGGCACACAAGAAAGGCCAGGGCTCGAGCCGCAACGGTCGCGACTCGAATCCCCAGATGCTCGGCATCAAGGTTTACGGCGGCCAGTACGCCAAGGCCGGCAGCATCATCTGCCGCCAGCGCGGCACCAAGTGGAGGCCCGGCAAGGGCGTGGCCGTGGGCCGCGACTGGACGATCTTCTCGGTCGTCGAGGGCACCGTGATGTTCGACCAGGGCGGGCGTCGGATCAACGTCCTGCCGCTCCAGACCGCCCAGGCTTGATCGCAACGCGGGCGGGACTCGCCGCCCGGGACGAGGTTCGATGTTCGTCGATCGGGTCACGATCTATGTGAAGGGGGGCGATGGCGGCAACGGCTGCATCGCCTTCCGTCGCGAGAAGTATGTGCCGCGCGGCGGCCCCAGCGGGGGCGACGGCGGCGGGGGCGGGAGCGTCATCCTCCGCGCGGCGGAGGGGGTGACCAACCTCGCCAACCTCTCCTTCCAGAGGCACTGGAAGGCGGATCGCGGCCAGCATGGGCTGGGCTCCGACTGCTTCGGCAAGACCGCCGAGGATCTCATCATCGACGTGCCGGCCGGCACGGTCGTCCGGGACCGCGACCGCGGCCACCTCCTGCGCGACCTCAAGGCGGTCGGCGACCAGGTGACGGTGGCCAAGGGCGGGCTGGGCGGCCACGGCAACAAGCACTTCAAGACCAGCACCAACCGCGCCCCCCGCGAGGCCGAGCCGGGCCAGCCGGGCGAGGAACGCTGGATCACCCTGGAACTGAAGGTGATCGCCGACGTCGGCCTGGTCGGCCTGCCCAACGCCGGCAAGTCGACCCTGCTGTCGCGGATCTCGCGGGCCCACCCCGAGATCGCCGCCTATCCGTTCACGACCAAGTATCCCAACCTCGGCACCGTCCACGAAGGCGACCGTTCGTTCGTCGTGGCCGACATCCCGGGGCTGATCGAAGGGGCCCACGAAGGGCACGGGCTCGGGCACGAGTTCCTCCGCCACGTCGAGCGCACCCGCCTGCTGGTCCACCTGGTCGACGCCGTGCCGATGGACGGGTCCGACCCGGTGGCCAACTACCGGACGATCCGCAACGAGCTGGAGAAGTACAGCCCCGCCCTGGCCGCACGGCCCGAGGTGCTGGTGCTGACCAAGCTCGACCTGACCGGCGCCACCGAGGTCCGCGAACGCCTCGAAAAGGAACTGTGCCGGGACATCCTGCCGATCTCCGCCGTCACCGGCCGGGGCATCCCCGAGCTGATCCGCCGGGTGTCGGAACTGGTCGACAAGGTCGACGTCCCCGAAGAACCGACCGCCCCCGCCCGGCCGGCCCCGACCCCCCCGATCGCGGCCGAGGCCGAGGCCGCCGCCCCGGGCGAATGAACCGCATCGTCGCCGACCTGGGCAACTCCCGGCTCAAATGGGGCCGGGTCACGCCCGACGGCCGACTGGCCGAGGTCGTGTCCCTGCCCACCGACGACCCGGCCGCCTGGCTCGAAGCCTGGAACGGCTGGGGCCTGGACGGCGACGCGTCGTGGTCGATCGCCTCGGTCAACCCGCCGCTCGCCGCGCACCTGGCCGACTTCCTGGCCGGGCGTGGCGTCGCGGAGCCCCGCTGGTTCCGGTCGGCCCGGGACGTGGCGATCCGCCACGAGATCGAACACGCCGAGACGGCCGGCGCCGACCGGGCGCTGGCGGTCGCCGGGGCGATGACGCTGGCCCCGGCCGGGTGCCCGGGCCTGGTCGTGTCGTGCGGGACGGCGGTCACCGTGGAGCGGGTCGCGGCCGACGGCACCTGGCAGGGGGGGGCGATCGCCCCGGGGCTGGGGCCGATGGCGCGAGCTTTGCGGGTCATGACCGCGCAGTTGCCCGAGGTCGCCCCGGTCGAAGCCCCCGAGCCCTGGGGCCGATCGACCCGTCCCGCCCTGGAGGCGGGCGTGTTCTGGGGCGTCGTGGGCGCGATCCGCGAACTCGTCGCCCGCCAGTCCGCCGGCCTCGCCGATCCCTGGCTGTTCTGGACCGGGGGCGACGCCCCCCGGTTCGCGTCTTACATTGTCCGGGACGGCTCGCGGGTCGTCCCGCACCTGGTCCTGGAAGGGCTGATCCGCCAGGCCCCCTATCCTATCCCCTGAGGTGAATCCGATGACGACTCCCGCCAATCCCAACCGCCGCGAATTCATCCAGGCCGGGGTCGCCGGCGTGGCCGCCGTCGGCCTGGCCTCGGGCGCCGCGGCCGACGACCGCAAGAACGAGGGGGGCATCCCGCTCCGCCCGCTGGGCCGCACCGGCGAGATGGTCAGCCTGCTGGGCCTGGGCGGGTTCAGCAGCACCGACCCCAAGAAACTGTCGGAGAAGGAAAGCCTCAAGCTGATCCAGAGGGCGGTGGCCGAGGGCATCACCTTCATGGACAACGCCTGGGACTACAACGACGGCGTGTCCGAGGAACGGATGGGCAAGGCCCTGTCCGAGGGGAAGCTCCGCGACAAGGTCTTCCTGATGACCAAGTGTTGCGGCCGGACCGCCAAGGACGCCCAGTCGAACCTGGAGGATAGCCTCCGCCGGCTGAAGACCGACCATCTCGACCTCTGGCAGTTCCACGAGATGTGCTACGACAATGACCCCGACTGGATCTTCGCCGAGGACGGCGCGATCCACACCGCGCTCAAGGCGGTCAAGGAAGGCAAGGTCCGCTACCTCGGGTTCACCGGGCATAAGGACCCGTCGATCCACCTCAAGATGATCGGCAAGCCCTACGAGTGGGCCGCCTCGCAGATGCCCCTGAACGTGATGGACGCCAATTACCGGAGCTTCCAGAAGCAGGTCCTCCCCGAGATGAACAAGCGGGGCATCGGCTGCATCGGGATGAAGAGCCTGGGCGGCACCGGCAGCATCGTGTCCAAGGCCGGAGTGCCGGTCGAGCAGGCCCTGAACTACGTCTTCTCGCTGCCGATCTCGACCCTGGTCTCGGGCATCGACTCCGAGAAGGTGCTCGACCAGAACCTCAAGATCGTCCGCGAGTTCACGCCGATGAGCCCCGACGAACGCCACGCCCTGGAGGCCAAGTACCTGATGGTCGCCGGCGATGGCCGGTTCGAGCGGTTCAAGTCGTCGCAGGACTTCGACGGCCCGGTCCACCAGAAGCAGCACGGCTTCATGAACGCCTGACGCCGGCCTGGCGAAGATCCCGGCCCGAGGTTGCCGATCCCGGGCCGGGACGTCACAGTGGGAGATGTGTCCGGGAGCCGACGTTCCTGATCGGGAGATCCCCCCATGGGTCGCGAGCGAGCGTTCTTCGTCGGGTTGCTTTGCGGGACCTGCGCCACGGCGGCCGTCGCCCTCGTCGCCCGGCGGGTCGAGCCGCCCGCCCCGCCGGCGGTGGTCGCGGCAACCGGCGTCCCCGTCTTGCCGGCCATGGACTATGCGTACGACATCGGGCTCTTCAGGCCTGATGTCCCTGTCCCGAACTTCGGGTCTATCCCTGTGCCGAATGACGGGGTCCAACCCGTGCCCGAACCCGAAGGGCGGACGTTCAACGGGCAGCCCTTGTACATCGTCCCGCTCGGGGCCGTCGCGGCCAAATGAGCGGAGGTGAGACGGATGCGGCCGGCGTCGCGCCCTCGGTCGCCGTGCTGACGGCGAACGGTCGCGGCGCGGTGGCCGTGGTCCGGGTGTGGGGCGAGGGGGCGTTGGCCCTGGCCGATCGGGCGTTCTGCCCGGCGCGGGGGAAGCGGCTGGCGGAGACGGCCGAGGGGCGGCTCCGCGTCGGCCGGGTCGGCGCCGGGGCGGGCGATGAGGTCGTGGCGGTCGTGATCGGGCCGGACGAGGTCGAGGTCCAGTGCCATGGCGGTTCGGCGGCCGTCGCCCTGGTCGTGGAGGCCCTGGAGGCGGGCGGGGCCCGGGTGCGGCCCCCGCTGGCGCTGGCCCGGCGCGAGGCCGGATCGCGCTTCCGGGGCCGGGCGGCGGTCGAGGCGGGCAAGGCCGCGACCGTGCGGACGGCCGAGATCCTGCTCGACCAGGCGGATGGGGCGTTCGACGAGGCGTTGCGCCCTCTGATCGATGCCGGGGCTGATGCGTTGCGGCAGGGGTTGGCGGGCCTCGTGCGTTGGTCGCCGGTGGGGACGCGGCTGGTCGGGGGATGGCGGATCGCCCTGGCGGGGCGGCCGAACGTGGGCAAGAGCCGGCTGCTCAACGCCCTGGCCGGCTACGATCGGGCGATCGTCGACCCGACGCCCGGCACGACCCGCGACGCGGTGTCCGTCCGCGCCGCGTTCGACGGCTGGCCCGTCGAACTGATCGACACGGCGGGCCTGCGGGCGACCGACGACGCGATCGAGGCCGAGGGGGTGGCGCGGGCCCGGTCGATCCACGGGGCGGCCGACCTGGTGGTCGTGGTCCTGGACCGATCCGAGCCGATCGGCCCGGCCGATCGCGAGATCCTGGCCCGGCATCCCGGGGCGTTGGTCGCGGCCAACAAGTCCGACCTGCCGGCCGCCTGGGAGGCCGAGGGCCCGGGGGCCCTGCCCATCTCGGCCGAGCGGGGCGACGGGATCGAGGCCTTGGTCGCTGCGATGGCCGGCCGGCTCGTGCCCGAGTCCCCGCCCCCCGGCGCGGGGGTTGCGGTCCTGCGGTCGCAGGCCCGGTGGCTGGCGGCCCTGCTCGCGCGGGTCGATGGCGGCGACCCGGATCGGGTGCGGAGGTCGCTGGTCCGGTGGGTCGGATGACGCGGGCCGGGTATGATCCCTCCTGGGATCGCTCATCGAAAACGCCGGGGCAGGGGGCGGGACAGTGCTGGAAGAGTCGTTCTTCGACCACATCGACCCGGTCCTGGCGCCGCTGGGGTTCTTGCCCGAGGATGGGGAGGAGTTCCGCGACCCGCCCCTGGACGTGCTCCGCTACTACCGGAGGCCGGTCCGGCTCCACTGGCTTCCCCTGCTGGGCCGGTCGCAGTCGGTGGTGGCGGTGGCCCGGCAGCCGGTGGACATCGGCGTGGCGGGCAAGCCCGGCGGCGACCTCGCGGCGTTCCTCGGCCGGGCCTGCGAGGCGGCCGACGGCCGATTCCCGCCCGGTCGGGCCTACGGATGGGGGAGCCTGGGCCTGACCGTGGTGATGCTGACCCCCGAGCCGATCGGCGCGGGGGATGACGAGGCGCTGGAGAAGGCCCTGGCCGCCAGGCGCCGATCCCGGGCGATCCCGTTCGGGCTGATCCGGGTGAACCTGGGCCAGGAGGCGATGGCCTACCGGATCATCGAGGGCCCGGGCGGGCTCTTCCCGGAACCGGCCGCGCTGGTCGACGCGCTCACCTCGCGATTCCGCCGGCTGGTGCCGTTCTTCTCGGGGGAATGAGCGGCGATCCGAATCCCCCGGCCGGGGGCGGCGCATGTGGCGTGCGGCCCCGGGGGGCGGTACGATCGAAGGCGCGGCGGCGACCGGGTCACGGCGGCGGAAGGGAGGCTGATGGTGGTCGAAGGCGATGGCGATCCGGTCCTGACGGTGCCCGAGCTGGGGCGGATCGTCCGCGACGTCGACCCCAGGGCGTTCGTCGTCGCCTCGCGGATCGTGCGCCGGGTCATCAAGCACGAGCGGGGATTGCCCGCGCTGGTGATCCACGTGCCCCACCGGCGCTCGTACGTCTTGCCCGGCTTCTGCGCGTTGCAGGTGGTGGACCGCGACGAGCTGGGGCTCAGGCCGTCCGACCCGGTGCCCGCGACCGTCCTGCTGATCTCGGCGCCCGAGGCCGACGAGCTGTCCTCCTGGCCCCTGGGCAAGGTCCTGGTCACGATGTGGCGGCGGCTGTTCCACGCCCGGGTCCACCTGGCCCTGGAGGCGCGGTTCGCCGACGGGACGATCGACGCGGTGGGTCTGCGCGAGCGGATCCGGCGGGTGGGCTTCTCGACCCTGGAGGAAGCCCGCACGGTGCTTCGCCAGGACGAGACGCTGCTGCCGCCCCGGGATGATGCCGGGGTCTACGTCGAATTCGTCGCGGTCTACCTGGAGCTGCGGGCCTTCGCCCCCCACCTGGTCCCGCGCTATTTCCCGTCGATCCGCGACCTGGCCGGGGTGGACCGGGTGCTGGCCGAGGACCTGGACGCCGACGCCCTGCTGGCGGCGACCCGCCCGGCGGGTGCCCCCGAGCCCGAAGACGTCCTCCCTTCCTCCCAGGCCGAGGAGCCGGGGCTGGCCGAGGAGATCGACACGACCCACGAGCCCCCCTCGGGGGCCCGCTACCAGTCCTTCATGGATCGGGCCGACCGGGCCGCGGAGAAGGGGAACCTGGTCCGGGCCGCGATCCTGCGGATGATGGCGGCCCGGCTGGCCGGGCACAGCCGGGCCGGCCAGGCGCGGTCGGCGGCCCGGGGGGCGATGGACCGGCTCGCCGATCGGCTCCGCAAGGCGATCGACTTCGGCGAGGACGACCTCCGCGGCTGGCGGAAGTCGCTGTCGGCCCTGCTGGACCACTGCGGGCGGGGGGGATGGACGCCCGAGGCGCGGCTGCTCTACGACCTCCAGAAGGTCTGCGTCGACCACGAGCGGGCAATCTACGCGGTCGACGTGATCGAGTGGGCCCGGACCTTCGGCCGGAGGCCGATCCGCCGGCTGCTGCCCAACCACCAGGAAGTGCTAATCGTCCAGCACCTGCGCAAGGCGGCGGGCCGGCTGACCGCGGCGCGGATGTCCGAGGCGGATCGCCGGCGGCTCTCGCGGCTGCTGACCGGGGCCGTCCACCGCGCCGAGGCCCACCTCCGCGACCGCTTCCGGCCGGAGATCGCCCGGACCCTGGACGAGAACGGTTTCGCCGCCCGCAACCTCCCCGAGCGGGTCGCCCTGCGGAAGCTGACCGAGGAGCTGCTCGACCAGATCGTCGAGCGCGGGTTCCTGGCGATGGGCGACCTGCGCGACGCCCTGTCGCGGAACAACCGCAAGCTGCCCGACCTGTCCGGGCCGGTCGAGTTCCTGACCGGCGACCGCCTCATCCGCGCCGACGGCCGGCTGGCGATCGCCCTGGACGGGGTGTATCGCCGGGGCGAGGCCTACCTCCGCGCCCTCCAGAGGCTCAGCGCCCTGGCCTTCGGCACCAAGGTGGGGCGGGTGCTGACCCGCTACCTGGTCCTGCCCTGGGCCGGGACGTTCGTGGTGCTGGAAGGGCTGCAGCACGTCGTCGGGCCGGTGACCCACGCCCTGAGCGGGCACGAGGTCCACGTCCTGACGCGCGAGTCGTACGCCGCCGTCGGGACGGTCGCCCTGTTCCTGATCGCGTCGCGGCGGTTCCGGGCCTGGTTCTTCCGGTCGCTGGGGGTGGGCTACGACCTGTCGCGGGGCCTGATCGTCGGGGTGCCGAGCTGGGTGCTGCGGCAGACCTGGGTGCGGCTGCTGCTGGGCAGCCGGGCGCTGGCGTTCGCGGTGCGGGCGTTCCTGCTGCCGCTGGGGCTGGCCTATGCCGCCTGGTCGACGCGGCCGGAGGGGGTGAGCGCCCGCCAGGCGCTGCCGGCCTCGGCCCTGATCTTCCTGACCACCTGCATGCTGCTGACGACGAGGGCCGGGCGGAACCTGGAAGAGATCTTCATGGACGCGATCGGCCGGGCCTGGTCGGCGATCGTCGCCGGCCTGATCCCCGGGCTGTTCCGCCTGGTCCTGGAGTTCTTCGACCGGATCATGGAGGCGCTGGAGCGCCTGCTCTACGCGGTCGACGAGTGGCTCCGGTTCCGCAGCGGCGAGGGGAACGGGTCGATCGTGGCCAAGGGGTTCCTCGGGGTCTTCTGGTTCCTGGCGACCTATGTGGTCCGGTTCTGCGTGACGATCCTGATCGAGCCGCAGATCAACCCGATCAAGCACTTCCCGGTGGTCACCGTCTCGCACAAGATCCTCCTGACCCAGAGCAAGAGCCTGCTGGTCGTGATGGTCGCCCTGCTGGGCCGCGACGCCGGCGCCGCCACGGCGGCCACGATCCTCCTGCTGCTGCCCGGCGTGTTCGGCTTCCTGGTCTGGGAGCTGAAGGAGAACTGGCGGCTCTACGAGGCCAATCGGCCCAAGACGCTCCGGCCGGTGACGGTGGGACACCACGGCGAGACCCTGGCCCGGCTGCTCAAGCCGGGGTTCCACTCGGGTACCGTGCCCAAGCTGTACGCGAAGCTCCGGCGGGCCGAGCGCAAGGCCCGGCGGACCGGCAAGGGCCTGGGGGTCCGCAAGCACCTGGCGCAGCTCCACGGCGTCGAGGAGGCGGTCGGCCACTTCGTGTCGCGCGACTTCCTCACGCTGCTGCTGCTCAGCCGGTCGATGTCCGGCGCGCGGCTGGAGCCCGGCAAGGTGGTCTCCAGCGTCAAGCGGCTGCTGGTCGAGATCCGATGCTCGGACCGCCCGGGGCCGAGCCTGTGGCTCGCCTTCGAAGAGTACGGCGGGTGGGTCGTGGCCGGGGTGGCCGAGCCCGGCTGGGCGTCCGACCTCTCCGAGCCCGAACGCCGCGCCGTGACCACCGCCCTGGCCGGCCTGTACAAGATGTCCGGGGTCGACCTGGTCCGCGAGCCGATCGAGGCGGCGCTCGGGTCGGAGAAGCCGGCCTACGAGTTCCGGGAGACCGGGCTGGTGGTCTGGCCGGACCCGCAATCCGCGGCCGACGTCATCTACCTGCTCCGGCCCGTCGAGGCCCGGGCGCCCCTGGTGCCGGTCACCCCCACGGGTGAGCCCGAGTCGATCGTCCCGCCCCCGATCGATGCCCGCCGCCTGCTGTTCTCCGACGTGGCCGTGGCGTGGAAGCGGTGGGTCGAGGTCTGGGAACGCGACCGCGAGGGGATCGACCACCCGGCCGAGTTCGTCGAAGGGTTCGCCCTGCTGCCCGACAGCCCGAGCCTCACGGCGCTCGTCGACGGTGTGTCGCCGCTGGCCGACGGGTCGGCCTCACCAGGGGCGAGCCACGACGAGACGGCGCAAACGGCCCCCGCGCCGGGGCCGGACCCAGAGGATCAGGGTCGGCCGACGACCCGGCAGCACGCCTGAATCGAGGGCGAGGGCGAGGTCGGCGGGGTGATGGCCCAGGCCGACGGCGGCGAGGCGTCGGGCCGGGTCGTGGGCCCGGAGCGCCCCGGCCTCCAGGCGGGCCAGGTCCGCGACCCAAGGCGGATCGCCCGCGTCGCGTCCGATCGTCGCGGCGAAGCCGAGGGCGTCGTCGCGGTGCTTGCGGGGACCGCCGGGGATCGGCCGGTCGGAGGCATGGCGGCGGAACCGCTCGGAGAATCGGGCCGGGCCCAGGGCGCGGGCGGTCCCGGGCAGGAGCTTCGCGACCTCGCCCCGCCTCTTGGCGATCAAGGACCCGGCGAACAGGGCCAGCGGCCCGGAGGACAGGGCGGCCAGCCAGCCGGCGTCGTCCGGGGACAGGCCCAGTTCGGCCGTCGCCGCCGCCGGGTCGTCGGCGAATCGGTCGCGCAGGCCGGCGTCGGTGGCCAGGCGGGCCAGCAGCCTCTGGCGCTCGGCTAGGCCCATCGGCCGTGGGCCCTCCCGATCGCGCGGGCGCGGTCGAGTTCGTCCAGCAACTCCCCGAACGGAGGCAACGCCTCGTCGCGCTCCAGGATGATCCCCCGGACCGGGGCCCGGGCGACCACGGCCTCCAGCAGGTCCCAGACCTCGGGCGGGGTGGGCCCGGAGTGGCTGTCGATCACCCGCCCTCCGCCGCCGAGATGCCCCCCGGCGAAGTGGAGCTGCACCACCCGGTCCAGCGGCAGCCGGTCCAGGAAGGCGATCGGGTCGAACCCGTGGTTGGCGGCGTTGGCCTGGAGGTTGGCCACGTCGAGAAGGAGCCCGCACCCGGTCCGGTCGGTCAGCTCGGTCAGGAAGGCGGCCTCGTCCATCTCGGCCCCGGGCAGGACGAACGGGGTGGTGATGTTCTCGACGATCAGCGGGGCGGGGATCGCGGCGCGGGCCTCGGCGATGTTGGCCTCCAGGACCGCCAGCGCCTCATGATCCAGGGGGACCGGCGCCAGGTGGCCGATGGCGACCCCGCCGGCGCGGGTGAACGCGACGTGCTCGCTCCACCAGGGCGGGTCGAGCCTCCGGACCAGGTCGGCGAATCGCCCGAGGTAGGCCGGGTCGAGCCCCTCGGCCCCGCCCAGCGACAGGTCGAGCCCGTGGGGGATCAGCGTGAAGTGGTCGGCCAGCAGGTCGAGTTCTCGGCGCTTCTCGGGCATCGGGTCGAAGTAGTGGTCGGCGGTGATCTCCAGGAAGTCGACCCGGTCCCTCGCCAGGAACAGGTCGGCGCGGAACGGCTCGCGGAAGCCGATCCCCACGCCCATCGTCGGCAGTCCGGCCAGCGCGTCGGCGGGGCTCATCCGCCGCACCCGCCGCATCCCCCGCACCCGCCACAACCACCGCCGCCTCCACAACCACCGCCGCCTCCACCGCCCCCGCTACCGCAATTGGCCCCGCAACTGCCGCCGGTCGCGGCCGACGTCCGGAACAGGGTCGAGAATTCGTCGTAGGGACCGCCGGCCATGGCCGTGAGGCCGAACAGGGCGGGGGTCATGAGGACCATCGGATCGGCGGCCGCCGAGGCCGGGGCGGGGACGACCTGGGACTTGATGGACACGAACGCCTCGCGGAGCCGATCCAGATAGGCCGCGCCCCGGCGGGTCCGTCGCGGCGGGTTGTAGATCATCCCCAGCAGGATGACCGCGGCGATCCCCATGACCACCAGGATGACGATGTTGTGATGCCCCTTCGCCAGGGCGACCGACGTCTTGTAGCCGCCCAGCAGCACGACCAGGCCGGCGGCGGCGTACCAGTGGTTCCACGACCGGGCGACGGCCTCGGCGGTCGGGATCAGCTCCTCGGCGCGGAGGGCTTCGCGGATCGGCTCGCAATGGGCATCGAGCTTCTTCGCCAGGCCCCCGTGCCCGAACAGGGCGTCCGGCGACCGTTCCTTCTGGAAGTAGTCGATCGCCTCCTCGTCCATCGCCGCCATCATCTTGTCGTGCGAGCACTTGCCGGCATAGGGGGCATTCGCCACGATCGCCGACTTGTCGGTCTTCAGCAGGCCCCGGCGGAACAGGTCGAAGACCAGCAGGCGGGCGACCTCGTTCTCGCCGCCCCGGAGATAGGCGATCGCCAGGGGGTCGGGCTTCAGGGGGATGCGGGGCGGCCCGAGGCGCATCGAGTCGTCGCGGCGCCAGCGACGCCACGTCGCCTCGGCCAGCAGGAAGGCGATGGCCAGGGCATACACCGCCAGGAACGTGGGGCCGGGCAGGTCGGCGATCGGGTTGTGGAGCCACCAGTCTTTCACGATTCCTCCGGCGCGAGGCCCGGGTCCGATCGATCGAAGAAGGTGCATCCGCCGCGCGAGTCCATTCGTCGCCGGTCTTTTGATATTAATGGGAATGTGTGGGACATTCCACAATCGGAATGGACCGAAAGCCTTTTCCGGCGGTACGATGCAAGCATGGCTACCCTCTCACCGACCGCGCCGCCGACCGATCCGATCCCCGGCCCCAGGGGCCACTGGCTCACCGGGCACGTCCGCGACTTCGCGCGGGACCGGCTGGAATTCCTGACCGAGAATGCCCGGACGCATGGCGATCTCTTCGCCATGCGGTTCCTCCGGCGGAAGGTGCTGGTGGTCAACCACCCGGACCTGGTCGAGGAGGTGCTGGTCACGCGCAACCGCTCGTTCATCAAGCACTTCGCGCTGCGGATGGCCAAGCCGATGCTGGGCGAGGGGCTGCTGACCAGCGAGGGGGACTTCTGGAGGAGGCAGCGTCGGCTGTCGCAGCCGGCCTTCCATCGCGAGAAGGTCGCGGCCCACGCCGGGGTGATGGTCGACCACGCCGAGCGGATGCTCGCGACCTGGGCCGACGGCCAGCGCCGCGACATCCAGGCCGACATGACCCGGCTGACCCTGGAGATCGTCGCCGCCTGCCTGTTCGGGTCCGACGTGTCGGCGGAATCGGCCGCGGCCGGCGAGGCGATGGATGAGGTGATGCGCGACTTCACCGCCCGGGTCATGCGGTTCGTCCGCCTGCCCGACTGGGTGCCGACCCCGGCCAACGTCCGGCTCGCCCGGGCGCGCCGGCATCTGGAGGGCCTGCTGGCCGGGATGATCGCGCGCCGCCGGGCCTCGGGCGAGGACCGGGGCGACCTCCTCTCGATGCTGCTGGCCGCGCAGGACGACGGCGACGGCACCGGGATGACCGACAGGCAGCTCCGCGACGAGGCGATGACCCTGTTCGCGGCCGGCCACGAGACCACGGCCAACACCCTGGCCTGGATCTGGTACCTCCTGTCCCTGAACCCCGACGCCGAGGCGAAGCTCCACGCCGAACTCGACGCAGTGCTCGACGACCGCCCGCCGACCTTCGACGACCTGCCCCGCCTCGCCTACACCGAGCACGTGGTCAACGAGACGCTCCGGCTCTACCCGACCGTCTGGCTCCTGGGCCGCGAGGCGATCGAGCCGACCGGGGTCGGCGGCCATCCGGTCGCCCCCGGCACGACGATCTACATGAGCCAGTGGGTCATCCACCGCGACCCCCGGTTCTGGGACGACCCGCTCGCCTTCCGCCCCGATCGCTGGGCCGACGGGCTGGCCAAACGGATCCCCCGCTACGCCTTCTTCCCGTTCGGCGGTGGCCCGAGGATCTGCATCGGCAACGGCTTCGCGATGATGGAGGCGGTGCTCCTGCTGGCCGCGATCGCCCGCAAATTTCGACCGATCCTGGCCCCCGGCGCGCGCGTCGTC
The DNA here is from genome assembly GCF_051175315.1 of Tundrisphaera macrotermitis. Classification (NCBI taxonomy): domain Bacteria; kingdom Pseudomonadati; phylum Planctomycetota; class Planctomycetia; order Isosphaerales; family Isosphaeraceae; genus Tundrisphaera; species Tundrisphaera macrotermitis. Next base: position 6,618,151 of record NZ_CP195100.1, on the reverse strand, counting down.
CCGGTGCCGACCATGACCCTCCGACCCGAATCGGGCCTGGACGTGATCCTGGAGGCCCGGCGATGAGGCCGTCGGTTCGAGAATTCCCGGACGCCGATCCCCCGGCGGGACGATAGGTAAATAGACGACCCCGTTTCCCCCTCTCGATGGTTCACGGATGACCCACGAATCCCCCGACCTCACCGCCGAGGCCGCCCACCGCGCCGTGGTGGGCCTGATGCGTACCGATAATCGGACGAACATCGGCTACATCGCGCGCGAGTACCTGGGCCTGGCCCTGGTGCTGGCCGGGTGCATCTGGGCCTATCATGCCTGGAGTGCCGGGCGGGTCGGGACGGCGGGCTTCGTCCCGATGGCGGCGGGCGTGGCGTTGGTCGCGGTGTTCCAGCATCGGCTCTCGGGCCTGGCCCACGACGCCAGCCACGGGACCCTGTTCCGCAACCGGCTGGCCAACGAGCTGGCGTCGGACCTCCTGCTGCTGTTCCCCCTGGTGGCGATGACCCAGAAGTATCGGGCGGCGCACCTGGGGCATCATCGGTTCGTCAACGACCCGGAACGCGACCCGGACCTGATCCGGCTCAACCATCCCGAGCCGCACCACTTCCCGATCTCGAAGCGGGACTTCTGGCGGCGCTATGTCCTCCGGGCCCTCTGGCCGCCGTCGATCCTGCGGTACCTGATCGGGCGGGCCAAGGCGGCGAACCTGGATGCCGGCGACGCGGTGAAGCCGACCCGCCAGGTCTACCGGATGCGGGTCGCCCGCTCGATGCGCGGGGCGTACTTCCTGTCCTTGCTGACGGTGGTCCACGCCACCGGGTCATGGCCGATCTTCTGGCTGTTCTGGGTCGTGCCCTTGCTGACCGTCTACCCGCTGCTGATGCAGTTGCGGGAGATCGCCCACCACAGCAACGCCCCGGATGACGGCGACCTGACCAACTCGCGGGTCTTCCGGGTCCACCCGCTCCTGAACGCGGCGATCTTCCCGTATGGCCAGGCGTTCCACCTGACCCATCACCTGTTCGCGATGGTGCCGCACTACCGGATCGCCGAGGCCCACGAGGTCCTGTCGCGCCACCGGCCGTATCGCGAGCAGGTCGTGGTCTGCCGGGGGTTCTTCTTCCGGGAGCGCGGAACCCCCGGGCCGTCGCTGCTGGAGTTGCTGGCCACCCCGCCGTCGCGGTCCATCCATCGCGGGCCCCACGCCCGGCCGTCCGAGGTGGCGACCCCGGTCGATTGACCGGGAGCGGCACGGCCATTGCTCCTGGAAGGCCCAACCGCCCCGAGTCGATCCCGAACCGGATCGGGCCCCAGTACCAGGAGAGAACGCCATGAGCACCGTTGCCGACAAGATCACCGAGCACATGGAAGTCGTCTGTTCGAAGGGGATGCACGTCGGGACCGTCGACCACGTCCTGGGCGACCAGATCAAGCTGACCAAGAACGACTCGGACGACGGGATGCACCACCTGTTCCCCCTGGACTTCGTGGCGTCGGTCGACACCAAGGTCCACCTGTCGAAGCCGTGCGACGAGGTCAAGCAGGTCTGGAAGTCCGAGTGACCCGACCCACCCCCCGACGCCCCCGAGCCGGCCGGCCGGGGGCGTCGCCGTTCCGGGGCACCGTCTGGCGAGACGGGCGGGGGCCGGGTATCGTGTGGGGGTGGCGAAGGGCGACCGGGCCGGCTTGGGGATCCCCCGGATCCCGGGGGGCGAACTCGTGCCGAACACGATCGTTCTGGCCGACGACGAGGACGACCTCCGCGCCGTCTACGTCCCCCTGCTCCGCGCCCTGGGCCACACCGTCTGGGAAGCTTCACGCGGCGAGGACGCCGTGGCCCTGGTCCTGGAGCATCGCCCCGAGATGCTGATCCTGGACGTCTGGATGCCCGAGATGAACGGGTTCGAGGTGCTCGAACGGCTCCGCCACGAGCCGGCCTCGGCGTCGATGAAGGTCGTGATGCTGTCCAACATGAGCGACGCCGACACCCGCCTGGAATGCTTCGAGATGGGCGTGACCGAATATCTGGTCAAGGGCATGCCGCTCGTCGAGTTCCGCGACCGGATCGGCCAGTTGCTGGAACCCGGGCCCCTGTCCTGAGCGAGCCGCCTCCTCGTGCCCGACGATTACCAGGCTAGCCTCGATTACCTGTTCGGCCGGCTCAACTATGAGCGGCTGGGGATGCCCCGGGGGACCGCCGAACTCCGGCTCGGGCGGATGCGCCGGCTGCTCCGCAAGCTGGGCGACCCGCACCTCGGGATGAAAATCGTCCACGTCGCGGGGACCAAGGGGAAGGGCTCGACCTCGGCGATGATCGCCGCGGCGCTGACGGCCTCGGGCCTCAAGGTCGGCCTGTTCTGCTCGCCCCACCTCCACCGGCTCGAAGAACGGTTCCGGGTCGACGGCGTCGAGGCGACGCCCGCCGAGCTGGTCGAGCTGGTGGACGCCGTCCGACCGGCCGTGGACGGGCTGGATGCCGGCGGCGACCGCCATTACCGGCTCCGGGGCTCGACATTCTTCGAGGTCACCGCCGCGATGGGCCTGCTCCACTTCGCCCGCAAGGGGGCGGACGTGGTGGTCCTGGAGGTCGGCATGGGTGGCCGGCTCGACTCGACCAACGTGGTCCGCCCGGCGCTGTCGGTCCTGACCACGATCTCGTTCGACCACACCCGCCAGCTCGGCTCGACCCTGGGGGCGATCGCCGGGGAGAAGGCGGGCATCATCAAGCGGGGCCGGCCGGCGGTCAGCGGCGTGGAAGGCTCCGAGGCCCGCGCCGTGATCCGCCGGGTCGCCGCCGAGCGTCGGGCCCCGTTGCGCGAGATCGGGGCCGATTTCAGCTACACCTACGTCCCCCCGCTGCCGCCCCTGTCCGGCCCGTCCCCCGGCCGGGTCCTGGTCCGGACCTGGGCCCGGAAGTGGGGCCCGATCGACCTGCCGTTGCTGGGGCCGCACCAGGCCCACAACGCCGCCGTGGCCCTGGCCAGCCTCGACGCCCTGGCGGAGCAGGGGATCGAGGCCGGCCCCGACGCCGTGGCCCGGGGCTTCTCCGGGATGACCTGGCCGGCCCGCGTCGAGGTCGTGTCCGATCGCCCCTGGGTGGTCATCGACGGCGCCCACAACGTCGCCTCGGCCGAGGCGTTGGCCGAGACCCTGCGGGTCTGCTTCCCGCCGACCTACCGCACCCTGGTCTTCGGGACGACCCGCGAGAAGGATCTGGACGGCCAGCTCAAAGCCCTCCTGCCCCTGGCCGACGTCGTGGTGGCGACCAAATACGCCGAGAATCCCCGGGCCGTCCCGCCCGAGGAGGTCGCGCGGGCGGTCGCCGCCCAGGACGGCCCGGCGACCCACATTGCCCCCGGCCCGGCCGAGGCCCTGGAACTGGCCCGAAGCCTGACCCCGGCCGACGGCCTGATCCTGGTGACCGGCTCCCTGTTCCTGGCCGCCGAGTCGCGCGCCCTGATCCTCGGCCTGGCCGCACCGTCGGCCTCGGCGTGATGTCTTCGATCTCGATGGAGTCGCCGCGATGCATGGGATGATCTGGGTCCGGGCCGGGGCGATCCTCGGCGCCCTGGCGGTCGCGGCGGGGGCCTTCGGCGCCCACTCGCTGGAAGGGCGGATCGAGGCCCGGATGGTCGACATCTTCAAGACCGGGGCGACCTACCAGATGTTCCATGCCCTGGCCCTGGTCGGCGTCGGCCTGCTGATCGGCTCGGGCCGGGGCGGGGCCTCCGCCTCCGTCGCGGGGTGGTCGTTCCTGCTGGGGACCCTGATCTTCTCCGGGACGCTCTACGCGCTGGCCCTGTCCGGCATCCGCTGGCTCGGGGCGATCACGCCGATCGGCGGGGTCCTGATGATCGTCGGCTGGATCGCCCTGGCCCTGGCCGCCGGCCCGTCCAGGGGGACGAATCCGAATCTCTGAACCCGTCCCGGGCGAAATCGCGCGGAAGGGCCGAAGTGAAACGGGGGGATTGTCGAAGATAGGGCGGATGACCGTCGGGGGACCACGCCGACCTCGACCCCGCCTTTTCTTCGAGGCCAACCGATCATGCCCGCGTTTCGCGTCGATCGGCCGGACGGCCTGACCGGGGAGTTGCCCTCCCGGGTCAGGACCCTGGGTACGGTCCTGGGCCTCTGTCTGATCGTCGCCTGGGCGGCCTGGTGGGCCGGGAACCTCCGGCGCGACGCGATGACCCTGGGCGGGTCGACCTGGGTGCCGCCGCTGACGTTCCTGGCGGGGGACTTCAAGGTCCACATCGACCACGTCGCCCGGCTCCAGGCGGCGGGCGTCGACCCGTACCGCCGGGCCGACGACTGGGTCTGCGCCCTGTATCCCTACCCGCCGATGATCGCGCGGGTGTTCGCCTGGGTCGCGTGGTTCCCGAAGGACACGGCGGCGGCGATCTGGCAGGCGGCCCTGGCCGGGTGCTACGTTGTGGGCGGCGTCGCCGCCTGGCGGGCCCGCCGTCGCCTGGGGTCGGCCGAGATCCCCGCCCCGCTGGTCGTGGCCGCCGTCCTGTTCGGCACCCCCGCCCTGTTCGCGATGGAGCGGGGGCAGTCCGACCCGATGGTGATCCCGATCCTGATCGCCTCGGCCTGGCTGCTGGGCCGGCGCGGGAACTGGGCGGAGGTCGCCGCCGGGGCGATCCTGGGGGCGACCGCCTGGCTGAAGTACTATCCGGGGATCGCCGTGGTCGCGCCCCTGGCCCTGGGCCGGTGGCGGGCGGTCGCGGCGTTCGTCGTGGTGGTCGCGGCGATCGGCGTGGTCGACCGGGACGGGTTCGCCCGGTCGGTCCGCAACGGCCGGGCGACGGCCGTCGTGATGGCCGACAAGGTCCGGTTCGTCCACCCGACCAAGCACTCGATCGTGGAAAGCTGGCCGGCGATCGGCGTGGTCCACCGGTCGAAGGTGCTGAGGAAGTTGCCCGGTGCGGTCGCAGCCCTGATCCTGCTGGCCCCGGCGGTCGTGGTGGTCGGGCGACGGTTCGCCCGAGCGGCGGGCCCCGGGCCGCTGACGTTGCCGTTCCTGCTCTGGCTGGTGGCCGCCGCGACGTTCGCCATGCCCTATTCTCTCGACTACAACCTCGTCCCCCTGACGCTGGCGGCGCTGGCGTTGTGGGACCGACGCGACGGGTGGGCGATCCACGCCGCGATGGGGCTCCTGCTCCTTTACTGGCAGCCGTTCGCCCTGCCGATCGGCGGCCCGGTGCTGCTGGCGATCAAGCTGTCCGGCCTGTATGCGGCGGGGGCGAGCCTGTGCCGGAGGGCGGGCCGGGCGGCCCCCGCGAATCGTCCCGTCGGGGCCAGGCTCGTCGGGGCGGGCCGGGTGGGATATGCTCGATGAGGTCGGGGCCCCGGATGGTTCGGGGCCGCCGCCCGGGTCGAGGGGGTTGGATCGCGGCATGCAGACCTACATCGTGACGGTGACGGCGGCGGATCGAGTGGGGATCGTCCAGGCGGTCACGGAGGTGATCCGCGACCGCAAGGGGAACATCCTCGAACTGAGCCAGACGGTCATGCGGGACTACTTCACCATCATCCTGGCGGCCGAGTTCCCCGGGCCGGAGGACCCCGACGATCTCCGGACGCTCCTGGTGGAGAAGGGGAAGCAGTTCGACCTGACCGTGGCGGTGATGCCCAAGGCCGAGGCCGAGGAAGGGCCGCCGGTGCCCGACGGCGAGCGGTTCATCCTGACCGTCCTGGGCGCCGACCACCCGGGCAACATCTGCGGGATCTCCGGGAGCCTGGCCCGGCTGGGGGTCAACATCGTCGACCTCCACGCCCGGGTGGATGGGCGGCGGTTCTCGATGATCATGGAGGCGTTCCTCCCGCCCGACCTGTCGCCGGCCGTGGTTCGAGGAGAACTGGAGCGGTTCGGCCGCGACCTCGGCCTGGAGGCGTTCGTCCAGCACGAGAACATCTTCACCGCCACCAGCGAGCCGACCCCGGTCCGCGTCGGGCCCGCCGCCCGGACCCCCGAGCAGGTGCCCGTCGTCCCGCACTGAGCCGATGGCCCCCGGCGGCCGGGATCAATCCCGGGGGATGGCCGGCTCCGGGGGCCGGTCCTTGTCCGCCAGGGCCTCGGCGAGCCATCGCTGGTCGAGCGAGACCAGCGCGGCGCCGCCCCCCCGGGCGTCGTGGCCGACGATGGCCCCGATCAGGACCGGCTCGGGTTGGCCGTCCGGGCCCTGCCTCAGCCAGAAGACGCCCCCGCCCGAATCCCCGGGCTTGGGGAAGTAGCCGGGCCCCCATTCCAGCCAGCGGGGGTTCATGTGGTTGCCGGCCCGGATGGCGTGCTCGATCCCGTCGCCGTCGATGGCCCGGACCACGATCGTCCGGCCGCCGGGGTCGGGGAACGGGTACTCGATCGGCCCCCTCGCCGGGCGGATCGTCCCCAACGCCGCCGCCGATCGGGGGTCGGCGGAGTCGACTCGGAACCGGGCCACGGCGCTGTCCGGCCCGTGCAGGTGGCCGGTGATCTTGGGGCGATAGGCCGGATTCCAGACCACCGAGGCGACCACGCCCCGGATCGCCGTGCCGGCGACCGTGACCCGCGCGGGGCAACCGACCTGGGCGGCCGACAGGCAATGCGCGGCGGTCACCACCGTCAGCAGGTCGCCGTCGCGGTCGAGCACCGTCCCCCGGAATCGCGACTGCGTCCGGTCGTCGCGGACCTCCACCGTGACCTGCGACGCGAGCAGGTCGGGCATCGCCGGGGGAGGCCCGCCGCCCCGGGCCACCGCGCCCATCGCCAGCGCGGCGACGAAGAAGGACAGCCCGTGCCTCATGCCACGGTCGGGGTGCATCCTGCGCAAGTTCGACTCTCCCAGGGGGCGGTCCGGACCGTCCGACCATCATATCAAGGAGCGTCCCGAGTGCAACGGCCCCCGGGCCCGGAAATCCTGATGGGTGCCCGGCCCCCGGCCCGATCAATGGCGATAGGTCGTCCTCATGGACGGGGCGGCCCGTCCGTCGTCCGCGATCGATTTCGAAGGGGGGCCAGGATGGTCCGCAAGCCCTCGATGCCCCGCGAAGACCGCTGGAAGCGGCGAGCCGGCGGGCTGGCCCTGGCGTTGGCGATCGCCTCCGGCACGCCCGCCCGGGGGCAGTCGGGCCTGAATTCGGGCGGGCCGACCGGCCTGGGGGGCGGGGTGGCCGGGCCTCGCGGCTCGGCGGTGATGGGGAGCGGAAGCTCGTCGTCGGGCGGCGACCCCGACCGATTCGGCGGCCTGGAAGGGGGCGAGGGGCGGAAGTCGGGGTCCGTCGGCGCCGCCAGCCGGGGCCTGTCGCGGACCAGCCCGGGCGACCCGGACGAGTCCCTGCTCGGCCCCCCGCTGGGGTCCTCGGGCACGGTCTCCGGGGAGAACGTGCCGGGCAACCGGGGGCCGGGCCTCCTGGGCGGGCGGCTGGGCCGGATGGCCAACCCCTCGGTCCGGCCCGGGAGCTCCTCCTCGCGCGATCCCAACCAGGCGGTCCGCGACCGGCTGGCCCGCGACCGTCGGGAGATCGAGCCCCCGGAGGCCGACGACTTCACGCGGGCCCGCAAGCCCGGCCTGGAGGCCGTCGGCCTCCCCGAGGACGAGGGCCCCGAGGACGGCCTGACCCTGGACGCGGCCATCGAAACCCTGCTCCGGCAGAACCTCGACCTGATGGCCCAGCGGTTCGAGATCCCCAAGGCCCGCGCCGACGTCCTGACGGCGGGGCTCCGCGACAACCCCATCTTCTACGCCGACGCCCAGCTCGTCCCCTACGGCAACTTCACCAGGGAGAGGCCGGGCGGAGGGGGCGGGCAGCCGCAATACGACGTGAACGTTTCCTTACCTCTGGATGTCAACAACAAGCGCAAGGGGCGGGTGGCCGTGGCCCGGCTGGCGCTGAAGGTCACCGAGGCCCAGTTCCAGGACGCCGCGCGCAACCTGATCGACGACCTCTACAGGGCCTTCGTCAACGTCCTGGCCGCCCGCGAGACCCAGCGCTTCGGCGCGGCCTACCTCGCCCGGATCGGCAAGGATCGCGCCGATGCCGAGGCCGTCGAGCGGGAGAAGGCGGGCGACCCGATGGCGACCGAGGAGGAGCGGAAGGCGGCCGCCGACGCCGTCCTGGAGATCCGGGCCCGGGAGCGACAGTCGATCTTGCAGGTCCGACAGGCTGGCCGCCAGCTCGAACGGTCGGCGAACACCCTGGCCCAGCTGATCGGCATCCCGCCCCACCAGGCGGATGCGCTCCGCATCCGGGCCCGGCTCCGCGAGCCGGTGCCGACCCCGCTGCCGGGCGACGACCTCGTGATGAGGGCCCTGGCCTGCCGCCCCGACCTGGCCGCCTACCGGCTGGGGACCTCGCGGGCCGACGCCGACGTGAAATTGGCGCGGGCCAACCGCTATTCCGACGTCTATCTCGTCTATCAGCCCTACACTTTCCAGTCCAACCACTCGTTCGGCGCCAAGGGGACGTACACCTACGGCGTCGGGATCAACGCCGCCCTGCCGCTGTTCAACCGCAACCAGGGCAACATCGCCCGCGCCGAGTCCAACGCCGCCCAGACCCGGGTGGAACTGGCCGCGCTGGAGCAGGCGGCCACCTACGAGATCCGCCGCACGGTCCGCGACATCGAGCGGACCCACGCCGACGTCCTGGAGCTGGAGAACGAGGTGATCCCGGCCGCCGTCCGGTCCCGCGACGCGGCCTACGACCAGTACCGCGAGGATCCGGCGAAGGTCGGCGACTACGTCGACGAGCAGGAGGACCTGAACGAGGTCATCCACCAGTACCGCGACACCCTGATCGACCTGCGGCAGACCATGCTCGACCTGAATACGGCCGTGGGCCAGAGGGTCCTGCCATGAGCGCGCGGAAGCCGCAGGATCTGGACATCCCAGACGACCTCGCCCTCCAGGATCGGACCTGGAAGGCGCAACGGGTCGCCTGGTGGGCGATGGCGGCGATCCTGGTCGCGGCCCTGCTCGGCCTGTTCGGCGGCGGACCGTTCGCCACCGGCACGGCCGGCCCGGCGGGCGGCCCGCGCGTCGAGTATCCCCGGGTCTGCCGGCTCCGCTCGGCGTCCGCGCTGGACGTGTTCGCCCCGGTCGGGCCAGGGGGCGAGGCCCGGGTCTGGGTGGCCTCGGCCTACGCCGACGCGGTCGAGATCGACCGCGCCGATCCCACGCCCGTCCGGGTCGAGGTCGACCCGTACGGGCTGACCTACGTGGTGTCCGCCCCGACCACGCCGGAGGGCGGGCTGGTCCGGGTCCGGTTCCGGCTCAATCCCAACCGGCCCGGGCCGGTCCGGGGCCGGGTGCGGCCGGGCGACGGCCCGATCCTGGAATTTACCCAGTACATCCACCCCTGAGCCGGTCGGGCGAGGAGGCAGCCATGGAGCCGGTCCTGCGTGCGGTCGCCGTCTATGCGTTCCTGCTGGTGGTGATCCGGGCCGCCGGGAGGAGAACCCTGGCGGAGACGACGAACTTCGACTTCGTCCTGCTGCTGATCATCAGCGAAGCGACCCAGAACGCGATGATCGGCGACGACTTCTCGCTGACCAACGCCTTCCTGGTCATCCTGACCCTGATCGCGCTGGACATCGGCTTCTCGCTGGCCAAGCGGCGGTGGTCGCGGCTGGACAAGTGGGTGGAGGGCGTGCCGACCCTGCTGATCGAGGACGGCCGGCCGATCGGCGACCGGATGCGCCGGGCCCGCGTCGAGATCGACGACGTGCTGGAGGCCGCCCGGCGGCTGCATGGCCTGGAGCGGCTCGACCAGGTCAAGTTCGCCGTCCTGGAACGCGGCGGCGGCATCAGCATCATCCCGAAGAAGCACGACTGACCCCGGCCCCCTCCGTCGCCCCATCGGCGAGGAAGGGGCGGGGGACCCTGGACGATCAGGCCGCGCGACGCCGGCGGCGGGCCAGGGCCAGCAGGCCGACCACGCCGGCGATCCCGGCCGAGGCGAGCGACGACGGCTCGGGGACGGCCGTGGCGCCGGTCAGGGCGATCTGGTAGCTCCCGAACTCGACCCCGGTGCCGGTGTAGCCGGTGATCACCGACCCGCCGCCGGGCCCGGTCGGGCCGACGACGGCGGTGCCGCTGCCGCCAGGGGTGGTGTAGTTGGGGAAGATCACCCCCCCGGTGCCGGTGGGGAAGATGGGCGAGGCGGTGATCAGCAGGTAGTAGAAGCCCGCCGCCAGCGGCGTCAGGGGGCCGTTGGCCGGGAGCGTGGACCGGTACTGGTTGAAGCCTTCTCCCGCGGCATCGTCATCGTTGGCGTAGACGCCCCGGCCGGCGGCGTTGAACAGGAACAGTTGGGTATCCAACAGCGTGCCGGGCTGGCCGACCGTGGTGGCCGAGAAGGTGCCGCCGCCGGTGATGTAGATCAGGTACATGTCCCGGTCGCCGGTCGAGCTGAGGCTGCCCGAGATCCCGGTCAGGGGCGACGAGTCGCCCAGGACGACCTGGGCGGCGTTGGGCAGCTGGCCGGCATCGCCGGCCTCGACCCAGAACGTGGCGTCGGCGCGGGGGGCCAGCAGGAACAGGGCGACGCAGGCCCAGATGAACGTGCCAGGCGACTTCATGATGCGGGGCTTCCTCGATCGGGGGAGGGATGGGATGGATTCCCGAGGCCGACGCGCCCCACCCCCCGGGCGGGGGGAGGGGTGCCAGGGCTCAGGCGGTGGCGGTCGAGGTCGTGAAGATGGTGGACGGGTCGGCGAAGGCGAGGTCCGCGAACACCAGGGCCCCGGTCGGCCGCCGGTCCATCTTGAACTGGACCGAGCGGACGTCGTTCAGGTCGACGCCGACGAACGCCGACAGCGGGATCCGCACGGTGCTGAGGATCAGCTTGGGCAGCGGGCTGCTCTTGCCCGGCGGGTAGAACAGCCAATTGGTGTACGGGCTGATCGCGGTGGCGGTCGTGTTGCCCGACCCGTCGGTCAGGGCGATGTCGAAGTCCTGGGTCGAGTAGACGTTGCGGTAGTCGGCGAAGTTCAGCCCCACCCGGAACTGGAACACCGCGAAGTCGCTGACGTCGCCGGCGCCGGCCGGGATGGTGTTGGTGTAGGTGGCCGTCGGGTCATCCCAGCCCACGACCAGCTGGCTCAGGCCCGGTACGGTCGTGGCCCGCGAACTGACCGTGGTGGACGGCTCGCGGCCCCGGGGCTGGTTGGGCAGGACGTAGGGCGTCCCGGTGGTGCCCCCGACCATCGTGTAGGGGGTCAGGCCGACGTCGATCACCGAGCCGCCCATCGCGTTGACGTCCATGTTGGGCGTGGAGGTCATCCGGTTCAGGTCGAGCCGGGAGGTCGGGGTGTCCGGGGCGTGGTACGAGGTGTAGACCCGCGCCCCCTGGGCCGAGGCCGGCGGCAGGGCGTCCCCCTTCAGGATCGGCAGGAAGCTCGTCTCGCCGCCGAGGTACGCCCGGAAGAAGGCCCCCATGTAGGCGATGCCGACGCCCCGTTGCTGGGCCGGGGTGAGCCGGAGGTTGCCCGGCATGAGCGCCCCGGCGTAGGGATCCGACCCGCGGACGCCGGTGGTGCCCCAGTCGTCCGAGGTGCCCGACGGGAACAGGCCCGGGGTCCAGACCGTGTTGAAGAAGTTGTGGTTGGCCCCCATCGCCAGGATCGAGTACTTGGCCGTGGGGTCGCCCGCCACGTTGTACCGCTGGTCGTCGAAGAACTTGATCCCCTGGAGGTCGCTGACGTCGCCGTCGGCGTAGGGCAGGAGCACCGCGAACGGGACGTTGTTGTTGGTGAACCGGTTGAAGTCGACCGGCGCCAGGGCGAACACCGCGTTGATGCCGTAGGGGGAGCCGAGCGACTTGTTGTAGTTGTAGGCCGCGACGACCCCCTCGCCGCCCCGCGAGTGGCCCATCAGGCCCACGTCCTGCATGTCCACCTTGCCGACGAACTTGGTGCCGAACGGGCCCCCGCCGGTGGTGTTGAAGCCGTTCCAGATGTCCAGCTGCTTCTGCATCAGCTTGGCCCGGGCGTTCATGCCGAGGTCGGCCGCGTTGTTGTCCTGGGCGTTGATCCCGTTGGCCCCGATGGACACCACGATGTAGCCCTGGCTGGCCAGGACGTCGGACAGGTAGTCGTAGCCCCGGAAGCTGGGGATCGACAGCTGGTTGGCGGCCGGCGGCCAGGTCAGCGACGACGAGCCGGTGGTCGGGTTGTAGGCGGTGCTGTGGCGTCCGTGCATCAGCATGATCAGCGGGCGCGGGCCGCCCGACAGGTCGGTCGGGTAGGTCACCGAGCCGTCCAACTCCAGCGGCGCGGTCGAGGTCGCCGTTGGGAAGCCGGCGATCGAGAACGACGAGTAGCCGAACTCGTACTCCTCGCGGGTCACGGCCAGGGCGCCCGGCGTGCCGGGGTCCGGGGCGGCCACCGAGAAGGTCCGCGTCCCGGTGCTGTCGATCCCGGCCTGGGTGGCCGCCTTGGGCGTGATCCCCTTGCCGCCGACCGGGCTCGACAGGTCGACGGCGACCTCATCCCCGGGCAGGTAGCCGGCGCCGGCCATCAGGATGCTCTGGGCTTCCCGCACCGGGTCGAAGGGGAGATCCTCGGGCGCCGGCGAGCCGGCCACGGCCGACGCGAACATCACCGGGCCCGGCCCGGCCACGCCGCCACCGCCGTGCGAATCCCCTCCGGACGACGACGCGGCCGGGGTGACGGCCGGGGCCGTGATCGTGATCTGGCCGGCCGGGATCGGCTGATCCGGGGCGTCCTCGGCCGGGGAGGCCCAGGCCATCGGGATCGCGACGACCTTGCGGGCCTCCGGGGGGGCCGCCAGGGCGCCCCCGGCCTCATCTTCCACCGGGGTGATGGCGATGGCGATGGTGGCGATGAAGTCGCTCACGGAGGCCTCGCCCGATCCCGATGGGGCCATCCCCATCGGCTGGGAGGCGGGGGCCGGTTCATCGCGATCGATCATGGCCGGCGAGACGTCCGACGGCGTCTCGGGGACGGGCAACCCCGTCTCCAGGGCCAGGCCGATCATCCCCCCCAGGGCATAGCCGGGCGGCAGGCGATCTTCCAGGGCATCGAAGAGCGGTCGGCGGCGGGGGCTGGTGCGACGGGTCCGCAACGGCTGTCCTCCAAAGATGTTCATCGGGGGGGCGCACGACCCCGGGGGCGGTTCGCGTCGAGCCTGATCGGCTCGCGAACCGTCCGGGAGGCCTGGATCCTGCGGTGCGGGCGTACCTGGCCCGCCTCGTCATGTCGCGAGCGAGGGGTCGGAGGGGGACCCGGCTTGGTCCTGGCGACGATGCGTCCCCGAAGCGAAGCGAATGCCAATCTTGCCAGGTTGAGCCGGAACGATGGATGCAGGATCGTCTTGCTTGCATGCATTAGTTGGCGGGCTGCGCACCGCGCCAGGTTGCTTTAATTCAACGCAAATGTCTCGTTTTGTCCGGTTGGATGAGGTTGGCCCGGGCCCCAAACGAGATGGGTTGGAAGGGCGGCATGGGGTCGTTGGGTCGCGTCATGCCGTGGATTTTCTTCCGCACGCGCGAACTCCGTAAAGATTCGCTTGAATCATCGGTGCTGTTATGTCGGGCGTTGTTGCGTGGAAATGACGCATCGGCGTCTCTCCAACTTTCGGGATGGCACAGGCATGCATGCGGGCGTTCACCGGGACGGCCGCCGGGCGGGCCGAGCGAGGCCGGCGGTGGGCCGGACCTCGGGTCGTGGATCATGCCCATGGGGCGTCGTGGCAAGGTCGGCGGAGACCCGCTATCCTGGGGGCGGAACGACGCCCGATCCCCGTCCGCATCGAAGGAGCCGCCGTTGCATCGCACCGAGGACGTCCTGTCCACTCTCGGCATGGTCCGCCAGCACAAGCTCGACGTGCGGACCGTCACGATGGGCATCGACCTGCATGGCTGTGCCTCGCCCGACCTGAAGGTCCTCTGCGGGCGGATCCGCGAGCGTCTGATCCGCTATGCCGGCCGCCTCCGCGCCGTGTGCCGCGAGGTCGAGGCCCGGTACGGCATCCCGATCGTCAACCGTCGGATCGCGGTCAGCCCGATCGCATCGGTGGCCGCGGCCCACTCGGCCGAGGGATTTTTGGCGGTCGCCGCGACCCTGGACGCCGTGGCCCAGGAGGTCGAGGTCGACCTGATCGGCGGGTTCTCGGCCCTGGTCCAGAAGGGCTGGACCACCGGGGATCGCCGCCTGATCGAGACGTTGCCCGAGGTCCTGTCCACCACCAAGCGGGTCTGCGCCTCGGTGAACGTGGGCAGCACGGCCGCCGGGATCAACATGGACGCCATCCTGGCGCTGGGGCGGGTGCTGGTGGAGACCGCCGCCCGGACCAGGGACCACGACGGCTTCGGCTGCGCCAAGCTGGTGATCTTCGCCAACGCCCCGACCGACAACCCGTTCATGGCCGGCGCCTTCCACGGGGTCGGCGAGCCCGACTGCGTGATCAACATCGGGGTGAGCGGCCCCGGGGTGGTCAAGGCGGCCGTGGAGGACATGGTCGCCCATTCGCCCACCAACCCGACGTTGGGCGAGATCGCCGAGGAGATCAAGAGCACGGCGTTCCGAGTGACCCGCGTCGGCGAGCTGATCGGCCGCGAGGTCGCCGCCCGGCTCGACGTGGCCTTCGGCATCGTCGACCTGTCGCTGGCCCCGACCCCGCAGGTGGGCGACTCCGTGGGCGAGATCCTCCAGGCCATGGGCGTCGTCCGCCTGGGCGCGCCGGGCTCCACCGCCGCGCTGGCCCTGCTCAACGACGCGGTGAAGAAGGGGGGCAGCTTCGCCAGCTCGTCGGTGGGCGGGCTCTCCGGCGCGTTCGTGGCGGTCAGCGAGGACTCGGCCCTGGCCGATGCCGTGGAGCGGGGCGACCTGACCCTGTCCAAGCTGGAGGCGATGACCGCCGTCTGCTCGGTCGGCCTGGACATGATCGCCGTGCCCGGCGACACCGACGCCGAGACCCTGGCCGGCGTGATCGCCGACGAGGTGGCCATCGGCGTGATCAACCACAAGACGACCGCCGTCCGGGTGATCCCGGTGCCCGGCAAGGCGGCCGGCGAACGCGCCGTGTTCGGCGGCCTGTTCGGCGAGATGATCATCCTGCCGATCCACGCCGCCGGCGGCAGCTCCGCGTTCGTCCACCACGGCGGCCGCATCCCGGCCCCGCTGTCCAGCCTGCGCAACTGATCGGGGCCGGGGAGGATCCGAGAATTTGCCGATTCCCCCGGCCCGGGCGTTGTCCTATGACGCTAATCTAGGGAGCATGATCGGCGGATCGGTCGCGATCGCCCGCCGAGGTTTCTCCGCGGGGACCGGCAACTCCCCTCTCATCTCCAAGGAAGTCGATACCATGAGCGCTTTCAGCAAGGTCGCCTTGACGTTCGGCCTGGTCGCGGCATTCGCCGGCACGGTGTCGGCCCAGGGCCGCGGCCCCGGCGGCGGGTTCAATCGCGGCGGCGTGGTCGGACTGATCACCAACGAGAGCGTCCAGAAGGAACTCAAGCTCGAAGAGGACCAGATCGAGAAGGCCAAGGGCGTGGCCGACGAGCTGCGCGAGAAGAGCCGCGAGTCGATGTCCTCGCTCCAGGACCTCGAGCCGGCCGAGCGGATGAAGAAGTTCCAGGAGATCAACTGGACCACCAACGAAGAAGGCCTTAAGGCCCTCGGCGCGTTCATGAAGCCCGAGCAGACCAAGCGTCTCAAGGAGATCGTCCTCCAGCAGCAGGGCGCCAACGCCCTGACCTACCCCCCGTTCGCCAAGAAGCTCAACGTCACCGACGATCAGTCCGACAAGGTCCGGACGATCATCACCGATTCCTTCACCGAGATGCGCGAGGCGATGCAGGCCGAGGGCAGCGACCGGATGGCGGCGATGGAGAAGATCCGCAAGGAGACCAACGAAAAGGTCCTGGCCGTCATGACCGACGACCAGAAAAAGCAGTACAAGGAGATGCTCGGCGAGCCGTTCGAGGTCAAGATGGAAGGCCGCCCGGGCGGCCGTCCCCGCGGCCGCGGCAACAACTGAGCCGCACCCCTTCGGGGTCGTCGACCCATCGAGGCCGGGGCGTGGGCGGGACGTGGTCCCGGGCCGCGTCGCCGGCCTCGGCCGATGGCGGGCTCAGGCCGCCTGGGCCTCGGACAGGAGCAGGCGGGTCGCCTCGTGGCCCGGCCGCTCGAACACCTGGGCCGGCGGGCCGGACTCGACCACCCGCCCCTCGCCGAAGACGTGGACCGTGGTGGCCACCTGGCGGGCGAACCGCATCGCGTGGGTGACAACCACCATGGTCAGGCCGTCGCGGGCCAGGTCGGCCATGACCGCCAGCACCTCGCCGGTCATCCGCGGGTCCAGGGCGCTGGTGGGCTCGTCGAACAGGATCGCCTCGGGCTCCATCGCCAGGGCGCGGGCGATGGCGACCCGCTGCTGCTGCCCCCCGGACAGCTCGCGCGGGCGGGCGTCCAGCTTGTCGGCCAGACCGACCCGATCCAGGAGCGCCTTCGCCCGCTCGCTCGCTTCATCGATCCCCAGGCCCAGGACCTGGACCGGGCCCTCGGTCACGTTGCCCAGCACGGTCCGGTGCGGGAACAGGTTGAACCCCTGGAAGACCATCCCCACCCGGCGGCGGATCAGGCCCAGGGATTTCGCCCGGTCCCGGGCCGAGGCGGTGCAGCAGAGGTTCTGACCGGCGATGGCGATCGACCCGCCCTGGAAGGCTTCCAGGCCGTTGAGGCAGCGGAGGAAGGTGCTCTTCCCCCCGCCCGACGGCCCGATGATCGCCGCGACCTCGCCCCGCTCGACCCGGAGCGACACCCCGCGCAGGACTTCCAGCGTCCCGTGACGCTTGACCAGGCCCTCGACCTCGATCAACGTGCCCCTCCCGGCCGCGACGGCCCGTCGTCCAACCTCCGCTCGACCCACCGCGAGAACCACGACAGCGGCAGGCTCATCGCCATGTACAGGGCGGCCGTGGCCAGGCCAAATTCGACCACCCCGCCGTGCGTGTTGAACAGGATTGAATACCGCTTGGTCAGCTCCGTCAGGGTGATGACCGAGCAGACCGACGTGTCCTTGAACAGGGCGATGAAGTCGCTGGTCACCGGCGGGATCACGATCCGCACCGCCTGCGGCACGATCACCCGGCGCACGGCCTGCGCGGGCGTCATCCCCAGCGCCAAGGCCGCCTCCATCTGCCCTCGGGGAATCGCCTGGAGCCCGGCCCGGTAGATCTCCGCCTCATACGCCGAATAGTTGATCGCCAGCCCGCCCACGCCCGCCGCCCACGGCGTTAGGGTGATGCCCAGCTCCGGCAGGACGTAGAACAGGGCGAACAATTGGATGATCAGCGGCGTCCCGCGGATCAGCTCGACGTAAGCCTTGAGCACCATCTCCAGCGGCCTCGGCCCGAACACCCGGCCGATCGCGATCAGAAGCCCCAAGGTCATCGCCAGCGGCATCGCCGTGCAGGACAGGATCGCCGTGACCCCGGCCGCCAGGACCAGGTCCGGGCCGAATCGGCGGATCAGCCCCCAATCGAACATCCGGGAATGTCCAGGGGTTTCGACGGGATCGGCCGACCTGCGGAACTCGGCCTTCAGGACCTCCTGCGCCGGGTTCCAGATGTCGTACTTCTCGTAGAGCGTCCGGAGTTCGCCCGAAGCGATCAGACGCCCGAGGACGCCGTCGATGGCGTCCCGCAAGGCCTCGTCCCCCTTGCGGACATAGATCACGTAGTAGCCGCAGCCGTCGGGCGGGCCGACCAAACCGAGGGTGTCGCGGAATTCGTCCTGCTTGGCGTAGTGGCGGGCCGCCGGCAGGTCCTGGAGGGTGGCGTCGATCTGGCCGTTCCGCACGGCGGTCATGGCGCCGGTGGCGGAGTCGAAGACGTAGGGCCGGAGATTCGCCCCCTGGAACCGGGCGAGGTAGTCGTCCGCGGCCGACATCCCCAGCACGCCGACCTTCCACGGCCCGCCGCCCGGCCGGGGCATGGCGAAGTCCGCCCACGACTGGACCGGGCCATCCTTCCGGGCCATCAACTGGAGCTGATAGACGTAGTAGGGCCGGGTCGGCAGGTAATCCCGGGCGCGGGCCTCGGTCAGCTCGTAGCCGTTGATAACCAGGTCGACCTCGCCCCGTCCCAGGACGTTGAGCAGGTATTCCCACTGGGCCTGGCGGAACGCGGGGCGGACGCCCAGCTCGCGGCCGATCCGCTCCATCAGCTCGGCTTCGAAGCCGACCCGCTTCTCCGTGGCCCGGTCGACGTAGATGTAAGGGGCCCCGCCTTCCTCGTCGGCCCCATAAGCGAGGACGCCGGCCGCTCGGATCCGGGCCAGGGCGTCTGCGGCCGGGGCGGGGGAGGGCAGGATGGAGGCGAGCGCCAGGCCGATCAGCGCCGCGATCCGGATCGCCGGGCGGCGCTTCATCGGGGCCGGGCGAGGCTCATCGGCCTCCATCTCTGGTTCCATCAACGCGACCCTCAACCGCCGTGCTGATGCTGGGCGCGGACCTTCATGACCCGGCGGACCCGCAGCCGCACGTCCCGGGAAGTCCGGGCCGAACGCAGGCGGGTGTATTTGCCGACCAGGAATCGGTTGCCCCGCCACTGGATCCGCCGGTTGAGCAGCGCGTCGAACCAGACCGGCAGGAGGAACAGGTCCTTGAGCGGGCTGAGCAGCAGGTGCCTGGGGCTCGGGAACGTGCCCCGGAGCCGCTTCGCCTGGATCGCGTCCCGCGCCATCCCCAGCCCGACGAAGCCGAACAGGCCGGTCCAGGCCAGCCCCGACCCGTCGCCCGCCAGCGCCCAGACCACGCCCACCGTCGCCAGGTTGAACGACGGCTCGATCACGAACGTCGCGGGGGCCAGCCGCCGGCGGATCTTGAACCAGCGCGAGTGACGGTTCAGGAACCAGCGGAAGCTCCGCGTGTGGTTCGGGTTCTCGACGACGTGGTGGCTCAGGCGGATCGAGTAGCCCGCCTTGCGCACCCGGATGCCGATGGCCTGGTCCTCGGCCAGCAGGTTGCGGACCGAGGCGAACCCTCCGATCGCCTCCAGCACGCGGGCCGGCATCAGCATCGACTTGCCGACCACGCAGGTGATGCCCAGCAGGGAGGCCGTGGCCACGCCGCCGGCCACGATCCCGTTGAGCTGGAGGTTCTCCAGCGCCGCGCCGGCCTGCTCTTCGCCGGTGCCGGCGAACAGGTTCGTGACCAGCCCGACCCCCGGGTCGGCCAGGTAGCAGGCCGTCTCCTGGAGGTAGGACGGCCGGGCCCGGACGTTGGAGTCGCTGATCAGGATCGTGTCGTGGCGGCGGGCCCGCTCCATGGCCGCCAGGCTCTCGACCTTGGGGTTGAGCCCGAACCGGGGGCAGCCCACGATCAGCCGGGCGTCCTGGTCGGGGAACTCGCGGAGCAGCCGCTGGACCAGCGGGATCGCCGGGTCGTCGGGGTCGGCCACGCAGAACAGGAGCTGGTAGACCGGGTAATCGAGCCGGAAGAAGCTGCGGAGGTTCCCTTCCAGGTCCTCGTCCAGCCCCTTGAGCGGCTTGAGGATCGTGACCGGCGGGGTCCAGTCCGGCAGCCCCCGGCGGCGACGGGTGACCCAGAAGACCGAGAGCAGGGCGACCAGCGTCACCGAGATGGCGATCGTGGCGACCAGGCCGAGCAGGAGATTGCCGTAGAGGTTGACCATGAGCGGGGATGATCCCCGGCGGGTCCCGCCGCCGTCGGTGGGGAACAGTCGCGATCGGTCGTCATCCGGGGAGACGGCCATCGTCGCCCCACCGACCCCCGCGCATCCTGCCGGGGGCCGTCGTCCCCCGTCGCGGCGAGGGTCGCTCTCGGTCCAGCTTAACCGGCCCTTGAAAAAATGGCAAAACCGATCTCGGCCGGTTCGCCGCCGCCCGGGGCCTCCGGGTCAGTCTTTCTTCGGCTCGACCTTGCCCGTTGCCTCGTCCGGCTTGGGCTCATTCCCGGCCGATTCCTCGGGCTTGGGCTCGTCGACCCCGTGCTTCAGCTCGCGCTTGCCGAAGATCGCCTCGAAATTCGGGAAGCCGTACTTGCGGACGATCGGGCCACTCATCGCGGGGGTCTCCGGGAGGCGGGCGCATGGTGCGTCGATCGGGCGGGGCGGGGTTCGCGGGCGGTGGGTGTCTCGACCCGTGATTCGCGACGCGAGGGGAGCCGGCGGGGCTCCGCCTGCGATTCATGGCCCACGGCGAACCGTGCGGTCATGATTAAGCCACCTCCGAGACTCGAACTCGGGACCTACGCTTTACGAAAGCGTCGCTCTACCAACTGAGCTAAGGCGGCGGGCGACCCCGACAGGTCGGGGGCACGGAAGAAGATCATAAGCGATGCGAAATCGAAAATCAACAGCGCCCGCCCGCGAAGCCGGCCCGCCGCCCGATCGACCTTGACGAGACCGGCGCCCTCGGCGATCCTCCCGCGGCGTGGCCCCGGCCTCGGGGCCTGGGGCGAAGCATCGGGCCGATGGCGTGGGGGACGGCAATCGGATGGTCGCCTCGCGGGTTTCGGCCCTCCGGATCCTCCTGGTCATCGCGGCGATCGCGCCCCCGGCGCGCGGGGCCGATGATGCGCCCGCGTCGTCGCGTCGGACCCCGGCGGCCCCTCTGATCCGCATGGAAGTGCCCGATCGCCGGCCCCCCGCCCCGAAGCGGCCCGCTTCGCCCGCCGGCGCGAGGCCGATGGCCCAGGCCCCCTCGGGCTCCTGGCGGGCGAGCCCTCCGGGCGATGGCCGGGCACCCTCGCCCCGGGTCGAGGACGAACCGGCCGGCCGTCGTCCCACCCCCAGGATCGACGAGCCTTCGGCCGACGCCGCCGTCACCGCCGCGGCGGCGGGCACCGGCGACCCGATCGCCGACGCGGCCCTGCGCTTCGAGGCGGCGACCGCCCGGAGCCGCCGGCGCGACCACGAGGTCGACGAGATCCGCGCCCGGCTCATGAAGGCGCGGGTCGCCACCGACCTCGGCTACGACGCCCGGGGCTACCTCCAGGCCTCGTCGCGCCAGGTGGACGGCCAGAAGGTCCATGCCTTGATCGGCCCCCAGGGCGTCCCGGTCGCCTACCTGGACATCCCCCCGGGCATCCCCACCGCCCGCCTGCTGGCGCGCCGGGTCGGCGTCCGGGGGTCGATCCGATTCAACGAGTCGCTGGGGGCCCGGCTGATCAAGGTCCGCGACCTGGAGCCGCTCGACGAGGAGCCGTGACCCCGGCCGCCCGGGCGGGCGAATGGCTTTGCCTGGGTCCGACGGTTTTCGTAGGGTGGGGCCTCGCCACCTTCCGTTCAACCTCGGGCCTGGCCAGGGACCGACGCGGGGAATCTTGCCGGATGAATTCAAGACGACCGTCCGATCCGTTCGCGCGCAAGCCGATCGAGACCTTGCTGAAGGAGATGGAAGGGGGCGAGCGGCTCCACCGGGTCCTGGGGCCGCTGGCCCTGACGGCGCTGGGCGTCGGCGCGACGATCGGCGCGGGGATCTTCGTGCTGACCGGCGAGGCGGCCCGCAACGACGCCGGCCCGGCCCTGGTCCTGTCGTTCCTCCTGGCGGGGATCGGCTGCGGGTTCGCCGCGCTGTGCTATTCGGAACTGGCCAGCATGGTGCCGGTGGCCGGGTCGGCCTACACCTACGCCTATGCCACGCTCGGCGAGCTGTTCGCCTGGATCATCGGCTGGGACCTCGTGCTGGAGTACGCGATCGGGTCGTCGGCGGTGGCCGTGGGCTGGTCGAAATACCTGGCCGCCCTGTTCCGCAACCAACTGGGGATCACGCTCGACCCCCGATGGCTCAACGCCCCCTGGGACTTCGACCCGGCCCGCGGGGCGTTCGCCTGGAAGCTGGTGCCGATCGCCGGGGCCGACGGCGCGGTCGAGATGGCCCAGGCCTGGTTCAACCTGCCGGCGCTGCTGATCATCCTGCTGATCACCGTGATCCTAGTGGTGGGCATCCGCGAGAGCGCGGGGTTCAACGCGGCGCTGGTGCTGCTCAACCTCTGCGTGATCCTGATGGTGATCGGGGTCGGGGCGACCTACGTCGACCCGAACAACTGGCGCCCGTTCTTCCACCGGGAGTTCGGCTGGAAGGGGGTGGCCCGGGGCGCGGCCCACATCTTCTTCGCCTACATCGGATTCGACTCGATCTCGACCCACTCCGAGGAGGCGAAGAACCCGCGCCGCGACCTGGCCATCGGGATCCTGGCGTCGCTGGCGATCTGCACGACCCTGTATGTGGTGGTGGCGGGCATCCTGACCGGGATGGTCCCCTACGCCGAGATCAACGTGGATGCCCCGATCGCCGACGCGTTCCAGAGGCACGGCGGGGGGTGGGCCGCCGGGCTGATCACGGCCGCCATCCTGGCCGGGATCACCAGTTCCTTGCTGGTCGGGATGCTCAGCCAACCTCGCGTGTTGCTGGCGATGGCCCGCGACGGGATGCTGCCGATGAGCGTGTTCGGCGCCGTGCATCCCCGGTTCCTCACGCCCTGGAAGTCGACGATCCTGATGGGCGTGGTCGTGGGGATCATCGCGGCCCTGGTGCCGCTCGGCGTCCTGGCCGACCTGGTGAGCGTCGGCACGCTGTTTGCTTTTGTGATCGTATGCGTCGCCGTCATGGTCTTGAGGCGGAGGAGCCCGGAGGTGGAGCGGCCGTTCCGCGTCCCGGCGCTCTACCTGGTGGCGAGCCTGGGGATCCTGGTCAATGGCGGCTTGATGTTCTCGCTGGGGCGGGATAACTGGATCCGCCTGGTGGTCTGGCTGGGATTGGGGATGGTGATCTACCTGGGCTATGGCCGATATCATTCCCGGCTGGGGAGCGAACCGAATTCGCCCGGACGTTGATTTCGGTCGAACCAGGCGGCCCCATGCCGCGTAATCTTGGAGTTCTTGCACAAGAAGAGGTTCGCGAACGCTTGACGGCGTGGTAGAATCCTCGTGCAGAAACGATCCAACGGATCTCGTACCCCGCCGGCTTGAGGCCGAGTTCCCCTCGCCCTTCGCGATAAACCTGCCCAGTTGGTCTCTTGCGCTGTTCCTGGCCGCCATCGCCCCCGGCGATCGCGGCGGACCCTTTGTGGCGCGACAAGGCCGACCGTATGGAAGCCGCGTCCCGAGTGTCAGGGCGGACCAAATTGGTCCGCCCCGACCGTGCCGCAAGTCGGGGTCATCAAGGAGCTGAGTTTGCAGACGACGATTGCAGTGACCGAGTCGGATGTGGTTGAGACGACTGATTCGACGACTTTCGCCTCGATGGGCCTGGGGGAAATCTCCCTCCGCGCCCTGGAGCGTGCCGGCTTCACCCAGCCGAGCCCGATCCAAGCCCGTTTGATCCCCGCCGCCCTGGCGGGTCGCGATTGCCTGGGGAACGCCCCGACCGGGACCGGCAAGACGGCCGCCTTCCTGCTGCCGACCTTGGAAAAGATCGATGAGCGGAACCGGGCCGTGCAGGCCCTGATCCTGGCCCCGACCCGCGAGCTGGTGATCCAGATCTGCCGCGAGTTCGAGCGGCTCAGCTACGGCCGCCGCTCCCGCGCCGTGGCCGTGGTCGGCGGCGAGTCGATCATCCGCCAGCAGCGGCTGCTGGGCGCCGGCTGCCAGCTGGTGGTCGCCACCCCCGGCCGGTTGATGGACCTGATGGCCCGCAACGCCATCCGGCTCGACAAGGTGAACATGGTCGTCCTGGACGAGGCCGACCAGATGCTCGACATCGGGTTCCGCCCGGCCGTCGAGACGATCCTGAAGGCCGTGCCCGAGGCGGGTCGCCAGACCCTGCTCCTCTCGGCCACCATGCCCAAGGAAGTCCGCGACCTGGCCAAGACGTACCTCAAGGACCCCGAGGACGTCCGCCTGATCCCGGACAATGAAGACGCGACGATCCCGGCGATCAAGCAGTCGTACCTGATGGTCCACAACGACCGCAAGTTCGACCTCCTGATCGGCCTGCTCCGCCGCGAGCAGCCCCAGCGGGCGATCGTCTTCTGCCGCACCAAGCGGGGCGCCGACCGCGTCGGCATGCTCCTCCGCTCCGAGAACATGCGGGCCGACACGATGCACGGCAACCTCAGCCAGGCCCAGCGCAACCGGGTCCTGGGGGCGTTCCGCATCGGCCGGCTGTCGATCCTGGTCGCTACCGACGTGGTCGGCCGCGGCATCGACGTCCAGGGCGTCTCCCACGTCATCAACTTCGACCTCCCCGAAGACCCGTCGCACTACGTCCACCGGATCGGCCGCACCGGCCGGATGGGCTCGGACGGCGCCGCCTTCTCGCTGGTCATCCCCGATCAGGGCAAGATGCTCGACCAGATCGAGCGGGCCATCGCCCGCGAGCTGGACGCCGACGAGGTCGAGGGCATCCCCGCCCCGCCCCGCCCGATGTTCCGCCCGCAGCGCCCGGCCCCCGGCGGCCGTCGCGGCCCCGCCCGTGGCGGCCGGCCGTTCAACGGCCCCCGTCGCTCCGGCGGCGGCAACTTCGGCGGCCCGCGTGGCGGCCACGGTCATGGCGGCGGCCCCGGCGGCCGTCGCGACCGCACCCCGCAGGGTGCCGGCCGCTAAGGTCGAGCTGATCTTGCGAATGCTCTGATACGCACGAGGGAAGGCCGGAATTTCCGGCCTTCCCTTTTTCTTTGGCCTCGCGGACTGGATCTGCTGCGGCCGCCCACCTGTTGGTGGCCATGCTCAAGCGATCGTCATCTGATTCGGCATCGCCAGGGTGCTTCTGGGTGGCTGTGGTTGGCTTGCCAACCGGGGTGCCGGCCGAGTCAGGGGCCCGTCGATGTCAGGCGTCGACCGACTTCAAATCGTGTCCGCTCACGCCAACCTGCCCAGCCTGATGGGCCGACGGTTGCATCATCAAGGTGCCGTGGCCGCACGGTGAGGCGGCGTTGGTCAACGGTGAGCATTTGGGCTCGCCGGCGCCGTGGTTGGCAAGCCAACCACAGCCACCCAGCAACCGATTGAGTCTTCGCGGAAACCTCTGCCACCCGTCCGCTGATCCCGATCTGGCGATCCGCCAACAATGAAGGGAGGTCCGGTGATTTCGGCCCTCCCTTTGTGTGTCTCTTGCCTCGGAAAGACGGTCTCTTGCCCTTTCAGGAAAGGGCGGAGGCCCGGGTCCGAAATCCTCGGCCCTGCTCAGTTCAGGACCGCCAGCGAGGCGATCTTGATCGGCTCGGCGGACCTCCACGCGGCCCCGTCGCGCTCGACGCGGTGGTACAGGGTGTCGCGCTCGACGGGGATGCGGCCGGCCTCGGCGATCAGGCGGCGGATCTCGGCGACGGTGATCTCCTGCGGGGTCTCGGCTCCGGCCTCGTGGTAGATCGTCTCGTGGACCACGGTGCCGTCGATGTCGTCGGCGCCGAAGTTCAGGGCGACCTGGGCGGTCTTGATCCCCAGCATGATCCAGTAGGCCTTGATGTGCGGGAAGTTGTCCAGCATCAGGCGGCTGATCGCCATCGTCTTGAGGTCCATGACCCCGGACGGCTTGGGGATCTCGTCCATCCGCGAGTTGTCCGGGTGGAAGGCCAGGGGGATGAAGGTCTGGAACCCCCCGGTCTCATCCTGCAGCTCGCGGAGGCGGATCAGGTGGTCGATCCGGTGCTCGGCGCGGTCGATGTGGCCGTAGAGCATGGTCGCGTTGGAGTGGAGCCCGAGCTGGTGGGCGGTGCGGTGGACCTCCAGCCAGGTCTCGGTCGACGCCTTGGCCCCGCAGACCTTCTCCCGGACCTCGGGGTGGAAGATCTCGGCCCCGCCGCCGGGCAGGCTGCCCAGGCCGGCGTCGACCAGCTTTTGCAGGACCTCGCGGATCGACAGCCGGGCGATCTTGGCGAAGAACTCGATCTCGACCCCGGTGTAGGCCTTGATGTGCAGCTCGGGATACTCGTCCTTGATCCAGCGGATCAGGTCGACGTAGTAGTCGAACGGGAGCTTGTGGTGCAGGCCGCCGACGATGTGCAGCTCGGTCGCGCCGCGATCGTGGGCCGACTTGGCGCGTTCCAGGATCTGGTCGCGGTTCATGACGTAGGCGCGGGGGTCGTTCAGGTCGGCCCGGAAGGCGCAGAAGTCGCACTTGTAGACGCAGACGTTGGTCGGGTTGATGTGCGTGTTGACGTTGTAGTAGCCGAAGTTGCCGTTGAGGCGTTCGCGGACCAGGTTGGCCATGCCGCCGATGGCGAACAGGTCGTTCGACGCTTCCAGCGCCAGGCCGTCTTCGAAGCTCAGGCGCTGCCCGGCCTCGACCTTGTCGCGAATCGCCCTCATCCGCGTCGCCTCGGTCGCCATCGTCGGTCCACCCTTCGGTTCTTGCCTGAGCCCAAGCCGTCCTGGAAATCCCTTCCCGTCCCTGATTGAAATTTTAGTCGGGATTGAATGCTCGATCAACCTCGGCCGATCAAACGATGGCTTTGCCCATCGCCTGGCGGGTGTCTGGCCCTTGTAGTATCCTGGGCTTCATCGATCCTTGCCGCGATCTCAGGGCCTTCGAGCCGATGCACACAGGGTCGCCCCCAGCCGAGAATCAGTGTCCTCTGTGCCAGGTCGGTTTGCGCCCCCGCCATGAGGCGATCGCCGCCGTCGAGACCGGGGAGCGGTTCGCGATCGCGGAATGCCCGCGGTGCGGTCTTGGGAGGACACGACCGACTCCGTCGGATATGGACCTGTATTATGGGCCGAGCTATTACGGACGGCGCCATGGTGTGACCGCCAAGCTGTGCATCCGGAGGAGGTTGGGGCTGGTTCGTCGTTGGGCCGGCCCGGCGGATGGCCGCGCCTGGCTCGATTATGGCAGCGGGGATGGCGGCTTCGCGCTGGCGGCCCGGGGACGGGGTTGGGATTGCTGGGGGCTCGAACGGCGCACCTTGCCGACGCGCCCGGAAGTCCCGATCGTCGGCGGGCTCGACGACCTCGATGCGTTGCCGCCGCTGGCCGGGGCGAGCTTCTGGCATGTCCTGGAACACCTCGAAGATCCGTTCGCCACGCTGGGCCGATTGAGGGAACGTCTGGAGCCCAACGGTTTGGTCCTCGCGGCGGTCCCCAACTTCGCCTCCCGCCAATCGTTGGTGGCGGGGCCCGCCTGGCTGCACCTGGATCTGCCGAGGCATCTGTGGCATTTCACCCCCGAGTCGCTGCGAAGGGCCTTCGAAGCGGCCGGATACCGCGTCGAGGGGTTGTGGTCGGGCGAGATCGAATATGATGTCATCGGCTGGTCGCAGGGCCTGCTCAATCGCTTCTTCGGCGGTCGCAACGAGTTCTTCCACGCCATGTCCGATCGGCCCGGTCGACGGGGGGCCAGGGCCGTGTTCCAGGTGCCGGCCGGCGTCCTGCTCTCCGCCCTCATGGCCGTCCCCGCCTGGGCCGAGGGGCTGACCAGGCAGGCCGGGACGTTGCTCGTGGCCGCGCGGTCGGTTCCGAGGTAGGATGGCGGCCATGCTCTACGGCAAGAGGATCGTGGTGGTGATGCCGGCCTACAACGCGGAGGCGACGCTGGCCCGGACCTATCGGGAGATCGATCGCGGCGTGGTCGACGAGGTCATCCTGGTCGATGATGCGAGCCGCGATCGGACCGTGGAACTGGCCCGGGAACTCGGCCTGAGGGTCATCGTCCACCCCGAGAATCGGGGCTACGGGGGCAACCAGAAATCCTGCTATCTGGAGGCCCTCCGGCTGGACGCCGACGTGGTGGTGATGGTCCACCCGGACTACCAGTACACCCCGCTGCTGATCCCGGCGATGGCCTTGATGATCGCCAATGGCGTCTACGATTGTGTGATCGGCAGCCGCATCTTGGGCGGTCGGGCCCGCGCGGGGGGCATGCCGGCCTACAAATACGTCGCCAATCGCCTGCTCACTTTCGCCCAGAACCTGCTGATGGGCTCCAAGCTGTCGGAGTTCCACACCGGCTACCGGGCCTTCTCCAGGGAGGTCCTCGAAGGCTTGCCCCTGGGCGAGAACTCCGACGACTTCGTGTTCGACAACCAGATGCTCGCCCAGGTCATCGCCTTCCGGTTCCGGATCGGCGAGGTCTCCTGCCCGACCCGCTACTTCGCCGAGGCGTCCTCGATCGGGCTCCGGCGGTCGATCACCTACGGCCTGGGCGTCCTGCGGACCTCGGTCATCTTCCGCCTCCACCGTTGGGGGATCGGCCGCCATCGCCTGTTCGACCCGGGAGGGCGTCGCCTCGCCATCCCGGCGACGGAGGTCCTCCCCGAGTCATGAGCACGCATCCAGCCCCGGCCGGGGATCACACCGACGTCCCGTCCCGCCCGTCCCGAAGGGGTTGTTTTCGGGTCGAGGCGGCGACGCTGGCCCTGATGATCGTCGCGGGGGGCGTCGCCTTGATCGTCGGGATCGGGACGAGGAGCTACGACTATGATGAGTTGACCCGGGCCCACTCCGCCTGGCTGACCGCCCAGGGCTTGCGACCTTACACCGACTACTTCGAGTGCCATCCGCCCTATTTCCCGCTCCTGGTCCCGATCGTCCGCGCCTGCCGCGATCCGGTCGATCTGCTCCGGGCGTTGCGTCTCCTGGGGATCGCGGGCAATCTCCTCTTTCTGGCGGGCCTGGGCAGGCTCGTCACGACCTCGCCCGGGGATCGGCGTTGGGGGTGGCTCGGGCTGGGCGTCGTCGCCCTGGATCCGGCCGTCCTGGAATTCCTCGTCGAGTTCCGGGTCGATGGTTGGGGCTACGCCCTCGCCACGTGGACCCTGATCGGGGCGACCCGCGCACGTCCAGGCCCGCGACGCGACCTCGGCCTCGGCCTCGGGACGGGGCTTGCCGCCTTCCTGTTTTGCCCCAAGCTGGCGCTCCTGCCTCCCATGATCGTCGTGTTCGCGATGCTCGGGAACTGGCGCTCGGCGCGGTCGGCCTTTCGGATCGCGGCGGCCTATGCCGCGGGAACGGCGACGGCGGGCGGCCTGGTCGCGCTGCTGCTGGTCACTCAGGGGATTCGCTTCGAAGACGTGTTCCAGCTTCTGGTTCGCTATCACACGATCGCCAACGCGACCTCAAGCTTCCATCGCGGCCTGATCCGGAGCATCCTCGACCAGCCGGTGCTCCTGGGGGTGACCTGCTTCGGGCTCACCGCCTGGGCGATCGACCGGATCCATCGCCGCTCGTGGCCCGGTCCGGTGGAGGCGGGACTGGCCGCCTGGCTCGGGCTCCAGGCGATCCTGGTGGCGTATCCCTACAAGCAATACTATGCGCCCTGGTTCCTGTTCGCGTCGGTGTACCTCGCCTACCTCGGGATGGGCCGGGCAGGCCGCCCCGGGCGGCTTCGTGCCACGTTCTTCGTCCTGACGGCCGGGCTGGCCAGCGTCGGGGCCCTTGGGCGGGCCCGTGCCTGGGCGGACGCCGATGAGGCCCGCCATCAAGGGATCGTGATCCGCTGGATGGGCCGGGTCGCGGGCCCCGGGGAGTACGTCGTGGCGGCGCCCCCATTCCACCCGATCGACCGCCGCGACTCGTTCTTCCTCTGGTTCAACACGATCGACCCGGGCGGATTCGATTCGGAGACCATCCTCGGTCGGCTGCCTTCCTACCGGGATCGGGCCAGCCCGGCACATTTCCTGGGCGAGCTCGTCGCCCATCCGCCCGCGCTGGTCACGCTCTCCGATCGGGGGATGCCGGTGTTCTACACGGCGGGGCAGTTCGCCGCCCTCCGTGAGTTTTTGGCCAGGAATGGCTATCGGGCCGTGCGGCGGGGCGACGGCGAGTTCGCCGTCCGCCCCGATCGCCTGGAAGCCGCCCGGTGACCGACTCGGTTCAGGCCGAGGCCTTGCCGGCCTTCTTGGGAGCGGGCGAGGACGACGCGGGCGCGGTCAGGGGGACGGTGCCGGGCTGCTTCTTGGTGCCCTTGGAGAGCAGCGACCGCCAGTCGCCGGGGTCGGCCGGGGCCTTGGACTTGGCGTAGAGGTACGTTTCGTAGTCGGTCGGGTAGATGGTCAGCTTGCCGGTATCGACCTCGATGACCTTGGTGGCCACGGCGCGGATGAAGTGCTCGTCGTGGGAGATGAAGCACAGCGTCCCGGCGTAGCCGACCAGGGCCTCTTCCAGGATGTCGCGGCTGGCGATGTCCAGGTGGTTGGTCGGCTCGTCCATCATGATGAAGTTGTGGGCGACGGTGAGGATCTTGGCCAGGCAGAGCCGGGTCTTCTCGCCGCCGGACAGGGCCGAGACCGGCTTCTCCACCGCCTCGCCGCTGAACAGGAAGGCCCCCAGCATGTGGCGGAGCGCCCCTTCGGAGGCGCCGGGGTGCACTTCGCGGAGGCTGGCCAGGACCGAGTCGCGGAGGTTCAACGCCTCCACCCGGTGCTGGGCGAAGTAGGTCGAGAAGACGTTGCTGCCCAGCGCGACCTCGCCCCGGGTGGGCTGGTGGACGCCGGCCAGGAGCTTCATCAGGGTCGTCTTGCCGGCGCCGTTGGGGCCGACCAGCACCACGCGGTCGCCGCGCTCGATCTCCAGGTCGAGCCGCGAGTAGACCACCTTCGACCCGTAGGCGAAGCCGACGTCGGCGAGCTTGGCGACGACCTGGCCGCTCCGCGGGGGCTCGGGCAGCTTGATCCGCATGGTCGAGCCGTCCACCTGGGGGGCGTCCACCCGCTCCATCTTCTCGATCGCCTTGAGGCGGCTCTGGGCCCGCGACGCCGTGGCGGCGTTGGCCCGGTTGCGATCGACGAAGTCCTGCATCTGCTTGAGCTTCTTCTGCTGGCCGTCGAACGACGCCTGCTGGACGTTGAGCCGGTGCTCCTTCTGCGGGATGTGCGCCGAGTAGTTGCCCGGGTAGGTGTGGAGCTTGCCCATCTCCAACTCGAACGTCTTGGTGATCACGCGGTCGAGGAAGTCGCGGTCGTGGCAGGTGATCAGGATCGCGCCGGGGTAGCCCCGGAGGAAGTCCTCGAACCACTTCACGCTGAGCAGGTCGAGGTGGTTGGTCGGCTCGTCCAGCAGGAGCAGGTCATGGTCGAAGGCGAGCAGCCCGCCCAGCGCCAGCCGCATCGCCCAGCCGCCCGAGAGCGTGGCCACCGGCTCGTCCAGCTTCGCGATCGAGAAGCCCAGGCCGAGCAAGATCGACTTGGCGCGGGCCTCCATCTCGTAGCCGCCGGCCGTGAGGAACGCCTCCATCGCGTCGTCGTAGTTGTCCAGCGCCTTGGGGTCCCCGGCCTCCAGCCCGGCCATCACTTCCTTGAGCCGGCGGTCGGCGGCGGTCCACGGGCCGAGGTGGTCCAGCATGTTCTCGAAGACCGTGCCGGTCTTCAGCGGGTGGATCTCCTGCGGGAGATACCCGACCGAGCACTTGCGGTCCTTGACCATCTCGCCGCCGTCGAGGTGCTCCACCCCCATCAGGATCTTGAACAGGGTCGACTTCCCGGCGCCGTTCTTGCCCAGGAGCCCGATCCGCTCGCCGCGGACGATCGAGGCGTCGATGCCATCATAGAGCGTCTGCCGGCCGAAATTCTTGCGCGCGTTGTTCAGGCGGATCATGGGGGTCGGGTGTCTCGACGTGGGAGGGGCCCGGGGCGGGGAGCGGCGGGGTGGTCCGTCGCAGGTCCGGGCCGATGGCGGGCGGGCGGGGCCGATCATCCCAATCGAGAGCGGCCCGATCCCCGGGATCTGGAACAATCCCATTCGGGGGCAAAACATTCTAGGCCACCCCATCATCGCCCGCAAGGTCGGCTTGCCTCCCGCCCCCGTTTTCAACAACCCTGACCCGTGCCGAGGTGGCCATCCCCTTGAGCCCCAGGTCCAATTCGATTCCAATGGTTAGGGGGGATGGGAGATCCGGGCCGACCGTGAGTGCGTCGGGCCGGGCGATTCGCCCCAGGGCCGCCCGATCCCCGACCCGACCCGAGATCACACGCATGGGCCTCCTCGATCGCATCGATTACGAGTCTCTGCTCGTCCCGCTCAACAAGTTCTTCGACCTCCACACCGGGGGGAAGCGTCGCCCGGTCTTCTTCGACGTCGACAAGACCTGCCCGCAGTTCCGCGAGCTGGACCGCAACTTCCCGGCGATCCGCGACGAGGTGATGAGGATCTTGCCCCGGAAGTCGACCCTGCCGCGCTATCACGACCTCGACGCGGCGCAGTACGGGATCTCGGCGCAGGGGGATCCCGAGCGGTCCTGGAAGGTCTTCTTCCTCTACGCGATGGGCGAGAAGCCGCCCGAGAACGTCGCGCTCTGCCCCAAGACCTCGGCCCTGCTGGACGGCATCCCCGGGCTGTTCCAGGCGTTCTTCTCGATCCTGGAGGCCGGCAAGTCGATCCCGGCGCACGAGGGGCCGTATCGCGGCTACCTCCGCTACCACCTCGGATTGGTCGTCCCCGAGCAGTCGCCCCCCTCGATCCGGATCAAGGATCAGCACTACACCTGGAAGGAGGGGGAGAGCATGATGTTCGACGATAGCTGGGATCACGAGGTCATCAACCATTGCGAGCAGGACCGCGTGATCCTGATCGCCGACATCCGCCGGCCGATGCCGTTCCCGTTCGACCCGGCCAACCGGATCGCCCAGTCGATCATGCGCCAGGTCTACGGCAAGGAGATCCTCAAGAAGCTGGCGTGATCGGCGTGCGGGGGCCGCCCGGCGCCGGGTCGAACCCGAGGCCGGCCGCGTCACCGATTTGTCACAGAGCGAACCGGCCGGACCGCGTCCTACAGGAGCCTCGGGCCGGCGGAGGGCGGGGCGGCGGGCCGCTGCGGGGCCGGCGGGATCGGCGTCGTGGCCCCGATCGTTGGGTTCGTTTGGGCCGGTGTCGGGCGAGAGACCGGCTCGGGCGCGAAGCGGGACTGCGTCTTCGCCGGGCGGGGGCGCGGCGCGGGCGGTTCGCTGCGGGGCGGGGCGGCGGCCGGGACGGGTGCCGGCGCGGTCGCGGCCCCGGTTTCGGCCCGTTGCTCGATCTCGTGGAACTCGCGGAGGGCGCGGAACAGCCCGCGCTCGGCGGCGGCCTCGTACCTCCGGGCGAGTTGCGCCTCCTTGGACGGGTCGAACAGGGCGCGGTCGCCCGCTTCGGCGCGGTCGGCCGCCTCGTCCTCGTCGTCCACGAGCACGCGAAGCTCGCGCAGGGCCTCGACCTCGGCGTCGATCAGCGCGGCCAGTTGTTCGAGGGCCCACGCTTTGCGCTTCTTGCAGTTCAGCCCGGCCCCCTGGTCGGCGGTCAGGCCCGAGAAGTCGCCCTGGATGGCGCGGAGGATGGGGTTGAACTGGGTCGGCGGGTAGATCCCGGGGTGGCGGCCGAGGAGGCTGTCGAGGCGCTGGTCGTCGTGGTGGGTCCAGGCGAGCTTGCCGGGCCGGTCCAGGCGTCCCCGGAGGACGTGCCACGCCTCGATCAGCCCGTCGATCCCTTCGGGGATCTCCATCATCCGCGTGACCGCCCGATCGGGGTCGGTGTCCAGGAGGGCGGCGAGATCGTTGACCTCGGCGCGGCGGGCCGCGTCGCGCTGCTTCTCGGCGTCGCGGACCCGCTTCGCCGCCATCGCCGCGTCGTGGCGCCCGCAGCGGTCGAGGCGGTGGTGGAAGACCGCGACCCGCCGCAGGAGCATCCGGCCCATCAGCCCGGAGGGCTTCATCTCGGCGACGAGCTGGGCGGTCGAGGCGTCGACCTCGGCCGCGTCCTCCTCGGGCAGCACGACGCCGGCGCCGGTCATCCCGTGCTTGAGGGCGTTCCCGCGCGAGATCTCCCGACCCCGTGCCGTCTTCGGCCCCGTGGATCGCTGCGCATTCCTCCGGTTCGCGGCCAATCGGGCGGGGCTGCACGTCATCGCCGGCACTCCTCGGTGGGGATCGAATGGTGTGGGACGACGATCGACATCACGCCGTCACCGATACATTCAAATTCCCGAGGGGGCGTTAAGCATAGTTTCTGACGGATCGGCTCATTTTCGCCAAAATAATCGCCATCGACCTGGCGGGGAGTGACCGAAGTCGGCTCACGAGGTCGCCCGAATCGTGCCCGGTCGGGATGGGTTGGCCGTACCCGGCAGACCCGGGGCGCGACAGGGGGGCAATGGCATGGCGGATCGAGGATTTGAGGTCTGCCGGTACGGCCAACCCATCCCGACCGGCGTCCGGGGCGAGATTTCGGCTGCAAGCGTCGCCACGATCATCGACCGGGGGATTGTGTGCCGCACGCGGGTTCTCCGGCCGGGGTCTGATGGCGTGTTGTTACGAGTGGCTATAGTTCAATGATTGCGTCCGAAGGAATTCGTTCCGGGCCGCCCTGACTGCCGCTTGAGGATCCACTCGATCCTTATGAAATTCACACGTCGTAACGCACAAAACCAAAGAAATGACCGCCCTGGCGCGCGGCCTCAGTAGCCAAGGCACGGATGCGCCGCAGGGCCCAGTCCGAACCCTCGACCGCTTCGGTCTCGATCGAATTCAACGCCTTACCGCGGAGCTTCAGGGCCTTCTGCCAAGCCGTGAGGATCGTCTTCAATTCGCCGTCATCGAGCGCGCCGAGCGGGCCGATCACGGCGTCGGGAAAGCTGAACATCTCCGCCTCCTCTTCGGGGCAGTCGACGATCCGCTCCGGGGGCGAGTCGGGAAGTTTGAGGAGATCTAGTAGCTCCCGTAGCGGCGGACCCGCGATGCTGTACAGGGTGAAGTACGGCAGCGTCCGTAGCAGCTTCGGCGCCTCGTGCTTCTGGAGCCATTTGTCGGTGTCATTTTCCGGAGGTGAGATCGGAGGGCGCGGGCTTCGGCCACGAGCGTCATCGAACGAGGGTATCGCGCTCGCATCGACAGGCCGGCCGGGATCCCAACTCAGGAACGTCATCGACTCCTTGGTGAATGGATTGATGGCTTCGACAGGCGCCTGCTCAGCCAGCGGCTTGCGCCAGGATGGGAAGCAAGAGTCGAGATCGGCGTCTGTTGCCACGAAGAGCGTCAATCGAGTACCTATACCCATGGCTTCCCGTTTTCCCGTGCCCTTCCGTCAGCAAATCGCTCCGCTTGCGATAATCTCGCGGGGCAGTCTGAAGCTTGCCCCAGGCATCGGCAAGGCTCGTCTATAGGTGAGCCGTTACGGTTTGGAGGTCTCATCGATTGGCGATTGCTCTTGCCGTTCTTCCAAAATTCGTCGCAAGGCTGTCCCCGCTTCCTTGATCAACGAGGACTCCCCGAGACGACGACGAATGTCCTCGGTCGAGAGTTTGCTAAACCTGTCCTTGTATGTCTGAATCCGTAGAAGGTCTTTACCTCTCTTGTTCATCGAGAACCCCAAACGGTGCCTCTGTGAACTCGTCCCATACATCTCACGAGCCAGTTAGTTCGGCTCGGGCGGGTTCGCCTGTAATGAGCTGAGGTACTCGGAGACCGATCCGTCCCAACCGCAGATGGAACACCGCCCCTGGGCAAACTCGTGTTCGCACCGTGGATACCCATAGAGCCAGTGAGAGCACTCGGGACACAACTGCGCCATCTGGGAGGTGGCGGCCAAGTAGTCGCTCCCGCACTCGTCACAGGACTTGCATTGGTCGAGTTTTATTTCGGGAATGTTGGCAGGTTTCATCTCTACTTTACTCGTTCCAATTTCGACTCGACGTAAGTTCTTATTCATCGGATCGAAAATGGCCAATCCCGGCGGGGTGATGACTGCCGGGGTCTGATGGCGGGTTGTTACGAGGGCTATAGGCGGGGCGTTACAGGGAATCATAAATTCCCGTGTCCTCAACCTCGTCCAGGATGACCTTGAGGGGGACCGGCTTGAAGAACAGGCCGCCGAACCACGAGCCGCATCGAACCCAGGCCCCACGATGCTGCCCCTTCTTGTCCTCCAGGTCGAGGCGATAGACGACTTGCATGTTGGTGACGGTGTCGAATGGGCCCGTGAAGTACCATCGTCGCTTCCGCCTCATGATGACGAAGCCCGACTCTTGCGCCCAGGCTCGCAGGGCCGACCCGCAAACCGCCTCGGAGTACCATATGCCCAAACCGACAGAGGCGATGATGAGCGGCGCGATCATCGGGAAGGCGTCTGAGGTGGAGGGTATCATCTCTGGGGCGTCTCCCCTCGATTTCGAGCGCTACGCCTCGCGTGACTATACTTCACCGGTGACGGCCGAAGAAATTCATTGTGGGTACGGCTGGTCGGGCCCGATGGAAAGCCAGGGGTAGCGTGCCGCATGTTCGTACCTCTCCCGCTGCGAACGGTGATACTCCGCTCGACGCGAGAAGAGTTCGACCAATTCATGCATCGCAGCGAGGGCATCGTCGGAAGCCCCAGTGACGATCTGGAAGTCGCCCAGATCGTGAAAGGATCGCCCGGAGATCGCACGCTTGAGCTGCGAGGCGGCTCGATCGCGGGCCTGGATGGCCAAGCCTTCCTCGGAGAGATGAACGCGCGCCGAGAGCCGGAATTTCCGGCTGCATTGGGTCAGTCGCATGGCCTCCATCCAGCCGCCGATCAGGCCCGCGACGATCGCCACGAGGACCATCAACCGCCGCACCGTGATCCTGGGTGCTCGCATCGGGCTATCTCGTCCTCTCGGGAGGCACCGGTGGATCGGGCGGGACGGGGAGGAAGGGGAGTCGGGCGGCCCGCCGGTATTTCGCCGCCAGGTCGAAATGCCACCCACGGCGTGCCCTCTTGACGGGCTGGCCGTTCGGATCATCGAAGGTGATGGGCTTGTACCGTCCCTCGGCCTCGTGGATGACCATCTTGCCCGCCCAGGCCGCATGGGATTCCGCCAGGCGTAGGAACCGGGCCCTCCGCTCGGCCACTGCACCGAGGAGCAACGCCGTTGCTGCCACGGCGACCATCATCCGCCGCACGCGGGGCAATCTCATGCTTGGGCCTCCGAGGCGGGGTGTTCAGCGTGGCTATAGCTCAGGCGTCACAAGTTATCTCGTCCCATTCTCGCGGTCCGCCGAGCCACTCGAATGCATATCGCCGCTCGTAGAGTACCAACCAGTTCAGGTCTTGGGGGAGCGGTTCACCTTCACGTCGGGCCGCAACGGCGCGGCACCAGAGTTCGTACGTCCGGTCATCCTCGGCCAGCAGTACGCCGGGCGAGCGAAGTTCGGCCGAGGCGAGGAACCCTTCGACCTCGGAGCCGAGCGGCGGGATGATCTCGTCCACCAGCCGCCGAGTATCGCAGCCGCGAGTCGGCAGGCCCAGCGCCTCGACCTTGCCGATGGCCCAAAGCAAGGTCCTTTCAGCCTCCTGATGCCAGCGGAAGCGGTTCCTCTCCTCGTCGGTAGGCGAGGGGTCGAGGAGGAAGGCCATCTCACCGGGACTGACTCGTTCCCAGATGCCCTGCTCCTGTAGCCACGCGGTCACCGGCCCCGGTTCGACGCCATAGCCGACGGCGACGATACCCTGCAGGATCACCGCCCGTTCGGCGACATGGCGGGCGGGATGAGGCCACGGCTCGGAAAAGTCCGGGATCGCGGGCGGTGTTTCCGCCACGGAGATGCCGTGAGCCATCGCCCATTGCTCGGTCGTCCCCACGATGCGACCCCCCTGTAAATTCTCGCCGCTACTTCACCCGTGACATGATCGAGTCGACGTAAGTTCTTATCCATCGGATCGAAAACGGCCAATCCCGACGGGGTATTGACCCGTTACAATTCCGACGGCCGTCGGAGGTGCCTAGCTTGGTCGAGCCGCAGACCCTCGTCAATGGGCGAGGATCACCGTTCGCAGGCCACATGGGCCCGAGAACGCACACGGGCCGGGAGGCGGGGGCGGCCGGATTCTGTCCGTCACGGCGGGGCGATCCCGACGTTCTCATCCAGACGGGAGATGGGACGGCATGCCATCGGCGATGGCCGGGCGGGCGCGGAGCAGGGCCCCTCGGAGTCGCCAATCACCGGAGCCAATGTCATGTCCAAGCAGGGGTTCGCGGTCTCGCTCGATCATGCGGCCGGCTTCAAGGGCCAGGTCCTCTCGGACGATCCGGGCTGGAACAAGAACAAGGGGGAATGCGCCACGGGGGTCCAGTACGTCTTCTTCAAGGCGGGCAAGCCGATCGGGTTGACCACCCTGTGGAAGCAAGGGCCGCTGGTGAAGGGGAACAGCATCGCGCCCGGCACCGCGATCGCCTCGTTCCAGAACGGGGTCTACGCCCAGGACCACGCGGCGGTCCTGATCCGCGAGACCGAGGAGGGGCTGGAGGTCTGGGACCAGTTCAACCACCCCCCCAAGCCCTGGGGCAAGCGGACCCTGCGGTTCGGCGGGGCCAAGAACGACCGCTCCAACAACGGCGACCTGTTCTACGTGATCATC
Organism: Tundrisphaera macrotermitis; assembly: GCF_051175315.1. Classification (NCBI taxonomy): domain Bacteria; kingdom Pseudomonadati; phylum Planctomycetota; class Planctomycetia; order Isosphaerales; family Isosphaeraceae; genus Tundrisphaera; species Tundrisphaera macrotermitis. The sequence continues at coordinate 6,579,967 of NZ_CP195100.1, read as the reverse complement.
CATTAGGTCGCATCGGCGGCGCCCGCGCGGGCCGGGCGCCGGTCAGAAGTAGAGCTGCATCCGGAGCCAGAACAGCTCGTTGGTGAGCTGGCGGCGGTCGGGCCTGCGGTAGAGGATCGGCGAGCCGAACTCGGAGTGCTGCCAGGCCACGTACATCTTGAGGTAGCGGGTCAGGTACCAGTTGACGCCGAGGTCGGTGATCCAGGCCCGGTTGGACCAGAAGTTCGGGTTGGCCAGGCGGGCGTCGAAGGCGGCGCGGTCCAGTTCGATCGAGCTGTAGCGGAAGGCCAGCTCGAAGGCGCCGAGGCCGAACTTCTCGCGGCTCAGGTTGAACGGGCGGAGCGGCTCCAGGACGGTGCGGCGCTCGGGCGTCTCGCCGGTCAGGAAGTAGCCGAACGACGCGGAGATGCCGCTGGTGGGCAGGTCCACCGAGTCCGGCGCCTTGGCCTTCCGGGCGTAGCGGAGGAGGCCGCCGTTGTAGTCCGCGAACGCGGAGAACTGGCGGAAGAAGTAGGCGGCGTGGGCCGACCAGAACGTGCGCTGGCCGCGCTCGACCACGTCGGGGTCGAAGACGAAGAACGGAGGGCTGAGCAGGTCGGCGGCGCTGGCGTTGGAGGCGTTGGACGCCGTGCGGAAGGCCCGGGGCACCAGCGGGTTGTCCTGGGTCCCGTAGGTGAACGACCCGCCCAGGTTCAGGTTCCGCAGGGGCCGGCCCTCCTCCTGCCCGCCGAAGGGGCGGGCGTTCAGGTAGAGCATCACGTCCTTGGCCTCGTTGAAGTCCTCGAACGAGTTGCGCGGGCCGTTGAACACGCCGACGGCGTAGTCCAGCTTCTTCTCCAGGACGTTGCCCCAGGCCTGCACCCCGAGCATCCGGTTGAGCCCGAGGTTGGCGGTGAACAGCGAGCGTTCCGGCGTGACCAGCCACATGTTCTGGATGGCGAACTGCTCGTAGTTGAACGGGGTCATGAACCGGCCGGCCTTGATCTGGAGCCGGTCGTCCTGGTGGTAGTTGACGAAGGCGTCCAGGATGTCGATCGAGCCCAGGCCCCGGTTGAGCGAGACGGTGTATTCCCAGGGCTTGGTGACCCGGCCGTTGAAGAACAGCCGGACGCGCGGGAAGACGAACCCGGAGCGGGCGTACTGGTCGCCGTTGGGGTCGAACTCCTTGAAGTCGAGCTGCGTCTCCTGGTGGACCTGGAGCTGGAACTCCTCGTCGTCGCTCATCAGCTCGAAGCCGGGCCCGAAGCTGGCCCCGAGCGGGACCTTCTTCTGGGCCTTGGAGCCCGACACGGCGTTGTAGCCCGGGATCGGCGAGCGTCGCCCGCCGGGCTGATCCGACGCCCCGCCAACGTTCGCCCCCGCGCCGGGCCGGGGGGCCGGAGCGGCCTCGGCCTTCGGTGCGGACTCGCCCCCCTCCTTCGGCGCGGAGGAAGATTCGCGGAGCGCCGCGACCTCCTTGAGGAGCTGCTCGATCTGCTCGCCGTGCCGCCGGGTCACCCCTTCGAGCTGGTCGGCGAGCCGGCGGTTCTCCCGCTCCAGCTCCTGGATCCGCCCGTCGGCCTCCGCCCCGGCCGCCGTGGGCTGCGGGGGGGCCGGCTCGTCGGCGGGCACGCGGGGCGCCAGCGCGAACACGAGGCACGCGACGATGCGGCCGATCCTTCGGCGATTCTGCCGGCCCATGCCGCTCCAATCCTCTCGGCGTGATCTCTCGCCTTCCGCACGGGTCGGGGCCCGGCCTGGCCTCACAACCGGGATGATCGGCATACCCGGCCGTCCGGCGTGAATCGATTCCCGCCTCCGATCGCCCGGCCCGGCCCCGGGGCGCGGCCGTTTCGGGGCCGTCGCGCTTGCCCGGGGGGGAGGCAGGTTGTATCCTCCGAGGATCCGGGGACGACAGCCTCCCCGCATCCTCTCCCCGCCATCGAGGTCCCCGTGGCCGAGCCGCGAACGGTCGATCTTGCCGAACTCCGGCCCCGCCTGGAGCGGGCCTTCACGTTCGCGGCGAAGCAGGTCCGCGCCACCACCGAGCGCACGCCCGACTACTTCCCGATCTACACGGAAGGTGGGCGGTGGCGGCACGGCGGGGAACTGTGGACCGACTGGTGCGCCGGGTTCCACGCCGGGATGATGTGGCTGGTCGCCCGCAGGACCGGCGACCCGGCCTGGCGGGCCCTGGCCGAGCATTACTCGCGCCTGCTGGAGCACAAGCAGCACGACCGCGACGTCCACGACCTCGGCTTCATCTTCCTGAGCACCTACAAGCCCTGGTTCGAGGCGACCGGCGACCCGCAGATCCGCGAGGTGCTGATCACGGCCGGCCGCACCCTGGCGATGCGGTTCAACCGGCCCGGCCAGTACCTCCGGTCGTTCGTCGCCCCGGAAAGCCTGTTCATCGACATCATGATGAACGTGCCGATCATCTTCTACGCGGCCCGCGAGGCCGGCGACAAGGCGCTGTACGACCTCGCCGTCGCCCACTGCCGGACCACCGAGCGGACCCTGGTCCGCCCCGATGGCGGCACGGCGCACGAGGGGATCTTCGACCCGGAGACCGGGGAGTTCCTCCGCCAGACCACCCACCAGGGGCTCCGGGGGGATTCCGACTGGAGCCGGGGCCTGGCCTGGTCGCTCTATGGGTACGGCACGGTCTATACCTACACCAAGGACCCGGCCGACCTCGCCGTGGCCGAGCGCAACGCCGACCACTTCATCGCCCGGTGCCCCGAGGGGCTGGTCCCGCCCTGGGACTTCGACGTGCCCGAGGGGCCCGACCGGATCGACGACAGCTCGGCCGCCGCGATCGCCGCGTCGGGCCTGTGGAACCTGGCCGGCCTGACCGCCGACCCGGCCCGTGCCCGACGCTACCAAGACGCCTGCCTGACCATCCTCGACTCGCTCTGCACCGACCGATACATGGCCTGGGACACCCCGGGCTGGGAAGGCGTGCTGAAGCACGGCGTCTACCACTTCCACAAGAAGCTGGGCGTCGACGAGTCGGTCATGTGGGGCGAGTTCTTCTTCCTGGAGGCCGTCGACAAGGTGCTGGGCGAGAGCCCGGCGCCGGAGTCGATCTCCGAGCCCAATCGTCCGTGAGGCCCCCGATGATCCATCCCGACCAACCGGACGAGACCAGCCGCCGCACCGTCCCCCCGATCGCCTCGGGCGGCCTCCCCGTGCTCAACCCCGACGAGTTCGAGGTCGACGATGAGGACGAGGGGGAAGACGAGGTCGATGACGGCCCGCGCACCATCCTGATCACCGGGGCCAGCGGCAACATCGGCCGCAAGCTCCGCGAGGCGTGGGACGACGTGTACGACCTCGTCCTGATCGACCAGGAACCCGACCCCGACGAGCCCTCGCTGATCGTCGCCGACCTGTCGGTCCTGGACGAGGCGTGGATGGAGGCGTTCCACGGGGTCGATGCCGTGGTCCACCTGGCCGGCAACCCCGACGAGTTCGCCGCCTGGGAGGACCTGGTCGGGCCCAACATCGACGCCACCAACAACGTCTTCCACGCCGCCGCCCTGGCCGGCATCGAGCGGATCGTCTTCGCCAGCTCCAACCACGCGATGGGCGGCTATCGCGAACTCGGCGACATGCCGATCACCGTCGACCTGCCCCCCAAGCCCGACGGCCCCTACGGCGGGACCAAGCTGATGGGGGAACGGCTGGGCGTCGGCCTGGCCGGGATCTTCGAGATGACCTTCGTGGCCCTCCGGCTCGGGTGGGTGCAGGTCGGCGACAACCGCCCCGACACCCTGCCCGACGAGTGGTCCCGCTCGCTCTGGCTGAGCAACGGCGACATGGTCCGGCTGTTCACCCGCGCCATCGAGGCCGACCTCGGCGACCGCTCCTCGACGGTGGTCAACGGGATGTCCAACAACCAGGGGACCCGCTGGGACCTGGCCTCCTCGGCCGAGTCGATCGGCTTCTGGCCGACCGACGACGCCTTCGCCGACGAGGCCGAGCACCCCGGCCCGCGCAGCCTCGGTTGACCCCTAACCGGGCTTGACCCAACGCCCGACCCAGCCCAGGGGCCGGCCCACATAGGGCCGGGCCCGGGGCAGGGCCTCGGCCAGCTCGGGCGGGACGACCAGGCTGGCCTCGCCGTCGGCGGCCCAGCCGGCCCGCGCGGCGATCTCGCGATACTGGTCCAGGGTCCGGTGGATCGTGGCGATCGGCCGCCGGACGCCGGTCTCCGGGTCGATGAACCGGGCCCGCTGGCCCTCGGCGGTGCGGTCGGGGTGGAGCGCCGAGACCAGGCAGGCGCCGCCGGGCCGGACCACGCGGAGGACCTCGGCCAGGACCGAGTCGAGTGCCTCGATGTGCTCGGCCACCAGGCCCATCACGGCGATGTCGAAGCTGTCCGGGCGGAAGGGCAGGGGATCGGGCAGGCGGTGCTGGGCCCAGACCACCGGCAGGTCGCGCAGCTTGGCCCGGCCGATGTCCATCATCTCGGGCGTGAAGTCGAGCGCCGCCACGGTCGCCCCGGCGCGGGCCAGCGCGGCGGTGTGCCGCCCGGTGCCGCACCCCAGGTCGAGCGCGATCCGCCCCTCCAGGGGGCCGAACCTCCCCCACATGGCGGGCTCCTCCAGGGCCGTCAGCGGGTTGCCGTCGGCGTCGTACCAGGGGGCCCACGCGGCGTAGCCGGCGCGGACGGGCATCTCCTCGTGATGGGGCACGGTCATGGTCGCTCCTCCTGAAAAGTCGAGCGGGCCATGATCGCATATCCACTACCCGCGCGCGAACCCCGCCTTCGCGAAGGCCCGGCCTCGAATGTGTCCTTTGATTTTGGCCTTTGGTTCGGCGGCCCTGGGTGGCTGTGGTTGGCTTGCTGTAGAGCGCAGGGACATGGGTGGCGCCTGGCCCCACCGTAAAACCGGGCAGAGTCGGTATCGTGGGCAGTCCATAGGCCGATCCGGTGTGTCTGATGGGGATCCTACAGGTCACTTTGGGAGATCTGCGGGGCATGGTCGGGCCGCTTCACCTCTTGCGGTCGTGATGGGCTGAATATCTTCCCCCTCCCAAAGGCTCTCCCCTGGCCAAAAGCGCCACCCATGTCTCTGCACTGAGGCGCCACCCATGTCTCTGCATTGAACAGCAGTCGCCACAGGACGTTCCAGCAAATCCCCGACGTCAGCGTGAATGGCCCCTGGATGGCTCGGTTGGATTGGCTCGAATCGTCTCGGACCGGCGGGCTTCAACGCGAAAACCCCGGGCCGCGATGGCCCGGGGTTCCCGTGGGTCCGAAGGCCGGCGTCGGGGCCGCCGGGATGATCCGACGGCTGCGACGCCGATGGGGTTCGGCCTGATTCAGAAGGGGGGAGGCATGGCGCCGCCTGGGGCGTCGCCGCCGGCGCCGGGGCCCGGGACGTTGTTGGGGGCGGCGGGGCCGCCCGGGGCGTTGGCCTCGCCCTCGGGCATCGGGCCCAGGCGGGGGATGCCGATGCCGGGGGCCGGCACGGCGGGGATGCCGTTGGGGCCGGGCATGCCGGCGACGGGGGCCTCGACGGCCGCGCCCGGAGGGGGCGGCACCGCGATTCCGTTGGCCGCCATCTTGGCCCGCTGCGTCGCGGCCTGGGTGTTGGCGTAGGGGAAATCGGGCCCGGGGGCGAAATACTGGACGTCGTCGTGCATGTACTTGCCCGAGGGCAAGGTCATGCCGGCGTATTCCACCTGGCATCCGGTGGCCGTCAGCAGGCCCAAGACGGCCGCGCCGGCCCAGACCGACGCACGACGGCCCTGCGACCGCCGCGGCGATCCCGCGCTGGAGGACAACATCGGCTCCACCCTCCTTGATGAACCACGCCCGGCGTACCCGGCCCATGCCGCCCGCCGCGACGTTTCCTGTCGATCCCAAGAGGAAACCCTTCGGGCCGCTCGTGGCGGTCGTCGGAATTTCATCACAACCAGGGAATCGGCCAGATGGGCGGATCAAGGCCAGCCATTCCGGAAAATTGCCCGGCGCGGCCGTCGCGGGGGGCCGGTCCCGCACGAATCGTCCATTGGTGGTTCGGGGGGTTGTGATTAGAATCCCCCCCGATCGACAACCGACCGGAGATCCAAGAATCGTGCCCCGAGTCTTCGATACGATGCTGTCGCCGGGCGAAACGCGGGCGCGAATCCTCTCGCTGGCCGAGGTGGGCGAGCCGATCGCCGTCTCGCTGGGCGAGGCGGTGGGACTGGTGATGGCCGAGCCGGCGGTCGCCGACGTGGCCCATCCCCCGTTCGACCGGTCCACCCGCGACGGCTACGCCGTCCGGTCCGCCGACGCCGCGCCCGGGGCTTTGCTCCGCGTCGCCGGCGTCCACCGGCCTGGGCGCGACGCCGACGCGATGGTCGAGCCCGGCGAGGCGATCCGCGTGTCCCAGGGCGACCCGATCCCCGAGGCCGCCGACGCGGTCCTGCCGCTGGGCTCGGTCCGGCCCGACCCGGACCACGGCCCGGCCCGCGTGATCGAGGTCCTCCGGCCCGCCCGCGCCGGGCGCGGCGTGGCCGCCCGCGGCTCGATCCTGGAAGCGGGGGCGGAGCTGGCCCCGGCCGGCGCCCGGGTCCGGCCGTCGATGGTCGGCCTGCTCGCCTCGCAGGGGGTCGTCCACCCGCTCTGCCATCGCCGGGTCCGGGTCTCCGTCGTGGCCGTGGGCCAGCACCTGATCGGGCCGGCCGAGGAACCGGCCATGCATCGCGAGCGGAACGCGGCCAACCTCGCGATCGTCGCGCTGGCCGACCGCCTGGGGGCATCGACCCACGACCTCCAGTCGGTGCCGGGCTCGCGGCTGATCCCCGCCCTGGAGCGTGCGACCAACGCGCCGGTGGTGGTCGTGCTCGGCCCGCCCACCGTGGCGATCCGCCGATGCCTGGACGCCATGGGCGTCGAGATCCTGGCCAACGGCGTCGCCCTCCGCCCCGGAGGCCGGTCGAAGTACGGGGTGATCCGCGACGAGGCGGGCCGGGTGGCCCACCACGTCTTCCACCTGCCGATCGGGCCGATCGCGGCGGTCACCGCCTTCACCCTGCTGGTCCGCCCCCTGATCGAGAAGCTCCAGGGCCTCGACCCCGGCCTGCCGGTCCCTGCGGCCCTGGTCGGCGGCCATCGGGCGACCGGAGACCGGGCGATCGCCCTGCCGGTGGCCCTCTCGATCGGCGATGACGCCCGCCACCAGGCCCGGCCGGTCCGCCCCCAGGGGCCCGACGACCTGCCCGCCCTGGCCCGCGCCGACGGCCTGGCGCTGCTCCCCGCCCGGTCCGGCCCGTGGTCCGGCGGCGAGTTGATCGAGGTCATCCCGTTCGATCCCCCGGCCTGAGCCGGGGGGACGAACGGCCCGGCCCGCCTTACCGGGGGACGCGGGTGAGGGTGCCTTGCCCCTCGGTGTTGTAGTAGTCGATGGTCACCGCCCGGGCCTGCCCCCGGCCTCCGAAGTCGAACCGGGCGCCGCTGGGGAGGTAGGCGTTCTCGCCCACGGGCGTGAACAGGAACACGTCGCCGCTGTAGTGGGACAGCGGGTACGTCACCTGCTTCGGCCCGAGGCGGATGGCGAGGCCGCGGCCCGATCGGACCACCTCGACCCGGCCGAAGAGCGGGCTCGCATACGTCCCGGCGTAGGAGGCCAAAGCCCGGGGCGGGTTCGGGACGGTCGGCGGGTAGGCGGGATACTTCTCCTCGATCTCGTCCCAGAACTGGTCGAAGATCCCGCCGAACAGGGTCACATAATCCCGGGCGACGGCGCCCTGGAACAGCAGGTCGAAGAATCCGGCGGAGATCGCCTCGGGCAGCCCGATCGGGTACGAGTTGGTCAGGACGACGATCCCCACGTCCTCGCCGGGGTAGATGGTGATGTCGGTGGCGGCGCCCGAGTTGAACGCCCCGGAGTGGCTGATCCGGGATCGCCCCGCCGAGTCGGTGCCCACGTTCCAGCCGAGGCCGTATTCGCCGGAGGTGCCCTGGACCTGGGCGGTCCGGGTCTCGGCAAGGGGGCCGGCGGCGATCACCCGCTTGCCGTTGAACGTCCCGTCGCGGAGCTGGAGCCGGAGGTAGTTGGCCATGTCGCGCGCCGACGAGCTGACGCCGCCGGCCGGGGCCTCGGCGTCATCGTCGTTGGGCGGATTCCGGGGCACCCACGAGGTGCCGGAGCCGGAGCGGACGTGCGGGGTCGCGCGGTCCCTGGCCTTCATGTAGTCGGCGTAGCGGGAGCTGGTCGAGGTCATCCCCAGCGGGCGATAGAGGATCGCCTCGGCGGTGTCCTCCCAGCTCCGGCCCGACGGCCGGGCGGCCGCGGCGGCGCCGATGGTGTAGCCGACGTTGCTGTAGTTGTACCGGCCCCGCAGGGGGGCGTTCAGCGGGAGGAACCGGGTGCGCTCGATCAGCTCGTGCCGCGAGAAGCCGACGTCGACCAGCACGTCGCCGGCGTACTCGGGGAGCCCGCTCTGGTGCGAGAGCATGTCGCGCACGGTGACGTTGGCGGTCGTGTCCGGCGAGCTCATGCGGAAGCCCGGGATCAGCGACGCGATCCGGGTGTCGAACCGCACGCCGCCCCGCCCGACCAGCCCGGCCACCACGGTCGAGGAGATCGGCTTGGACAGCGACGCCAGCTGGAAGACGGTGTTGGGCGTCACCGGCGCGTTCTTCTGGCCGACCCGGCGAACGCCGAACCCCCGCAGGTAGACGATCCGGTCCCCGGCGACGATGGCGATCGACAGGCCGGGGACGCCCGTCTTCGCCTGGCTCCTGGCGACGTAGTCTTCCAGGGCCGGCACGACGGCCATGACCCGGGCCGGGTCCACGAACGCCTCGGCCCTGGTCGTGAATGCGAGCCCCGCCAGCAGCGTGGCCGCCGCGATCGCGGCCTTCGCGAGATGATGCACCGGGTTGTCTCCTCTCGATGTCACGGCCCCATCCCTCGGGGCCGAAAAGAGGGCTATTCAACCCCGGCCGGGCCCCGATCCGCAAGGGGTGAGGCCGATCGTGTCCTGTTGGTGCATCATCGGTGCGGATGCGTCGCGGGGATCCCCGACGTCCCGGCCCCCCCTCAGGGCGAACAGGCCGACCACAGGCGATGGGCGTGCGCCAGGGCCGCGCCGATCCGGGCGGCGCGGGCCTCGTCCGGGGCCGCTGCGACGGGCAGGTGGAGGATCCTCCCCTCCCTCCGCGCCAGCACGCCGTCGGCCAGGACGGCGCGGAGGAGCCACACGGCGGCCTCCTCGCCGTCGGCCTCGACGCCCGCCCAGCCGATGGACCGGCGGGCGGGCATCGGCAGCCCGGCCCGGCGCAGCGCGTCGCGGACCTGGCGCTCGGACGCCTCGTAGCCGGCCGGGTCGGCGGCGGCCTCGTCCGGGGACGCGGGCTCCCAGGGCTCGTCCCCGGCCAGGGCCTGCTGGGATTCGGTCAGGTGGCCTTCCCAGTAGTGGCACGCCTTGGCCAGGGCGACGACGACGTTCTTGATCTCCTTCTCGGCCCGGAAGGCGGGCCCGGCCGGGAGCTGGAGGACGCGCCCCCGGCGGCGGGCGGAGACGTTCTCGGCGGTGACGGCGAACTGGAGCCAGGCGGCCTCCTCGGCGGATCGGCAGGGCAGGCCGACCCAGCCCGGCCGGTCGCCGTCGACCACCGGGAAGCCCGAGGTCAGCCCGATGGCGCGATCGATCTCGCCGACCGCGTCCCGGTAGCGGCCCGGGTCGGAGCGGGCCTCCGCCTCGGGCACGGGCTCCAGGAGCCGGCCCCGGTGGGGCGGGCCGCCGGCCAGGGCCAGGTCGCAGAAGGTCGTCCAGATCTGGTCCCAGGCGACCCGGCCGTCGGGGCCGTAGACCAGGCCGGCCGAGCCCATCGAGACGGGCGACACCGATCCGTAGCAGTGCTGATACCGGGGCGGGAGGAGGGCGTTGACCTTCTCGTCCAGCCTCGCCAGCTCCGCGGCCACGTCGTGCGTCGCATCCATGATCAAGAACTCCGGTCCCCATCGGGTCGGGATCCCCGGGGGCTATCGCCAGGAGAATGCGGGCGGGACCGGCCGGCCGACGACCTCGGGGCGGACCAGGGACCAGAAGTCGCGGATCCGGGCGTGGACGTCGCTCGCCTCCCGGCCCAGGACCTTGAGCACCAGGCCGCAGTCGTTGGGCAGGCGGCCGACGCCCGAGGCCCACCGGCCGCCGGGGTCGTAGCTGGGGGCGGACTGCTCGAAGATCCGGTCGGCGTGGGCCTTGGGGGTGAGCAGGACCACGTTGCCGAAGACGTCGAAGTCGGCCATCATCCCGGGCCGGCGGATCGCGTCGCGGCCCGGCTCGATCAGGAACTTCTCGGTGAACAGCTCGACCCCGTCCGGCCGCGTGGCCCGGACCGTCGAGGAGAACAGGTCGAAGGCGAACAGCTCGCCCGCCCCGTAATGCTTGCGCCCGCCCACCAGGATCTCGGAGTAGAGCAGGGTGGCGTCGGGCGCGATCCGGATCGCGGTCCGGGTCAGGAACCGCGACCGGGCGAACGGGATGACCTGGTCGGGCATGTACTCCAGATAGGAGCCGTCGTGGAGGACGATCTCCTGCTCCTGGACGGCGTAGTTGGCGTCCATCTCGTGGATCTTGGTCGCCGCCTGCGTGGTGACGTGCCCGCGGGCGCCGGGGCCGACCTCGAAGCGCATGGAGTAGCGGTCCCCCTGGAGGATGCCGCCCGAGTTGGTGATGATGAAGACGACCGGCAGGTCGGGCATCCCCTCGTCGCAGTACAGGGCCTTCTGGACGAGCAGGGGGGCGCGGCGGTCCATGGAGGCCAGGATCGAGCGGTCCCCCCGGCGTTCGAACCGGAGGGCCAGCCGCGCGAGCTTGCCGGGCGAGCCGCTGGGCATCTGCGCCGGCTCGTCCTGGTAGGGGGCCAGCTCGGGGGCGAAGTCCGGGGACGTCATGAGGTCGGGGCCCTGGCGGCGATGTCGAACAGGACGTTCTCGCGGATCAGGGCGACCAGCTCGTCGATCCCCTCGCCGGCCTTGCAGTTGGTGAAGACGAACGGCTTGGTGCCACGCATGAAGCGGGAGTCGGCGTCCATCACTTCCAGGCTGGCGCCGACGTAGGGGGCCAGGTCGGTCTTGTTGATGACCAGGATGTCGGACTGGGCGATGCCGGGGCCGTTCTTGCGGGGGATCTTGTCGCCGGCGGCCACGTCGATCACGTAGATGAAGAAGTCGACCAGGGCCGGGCTGAAGGTGAGCGTCAGGTTGTCGCCGCCGCTCTCGATCAGCACGACGTCGGCGTCGGGGAAGCGGGCCTCCATGTCCTCGACGGCCGCCAGGTTCATGCTGGGGTCCTCGCGGACGGCCGTGTGCGGGCAGGCGCCGGTCTCGACGCCGAGGATCCGCTCCTCGACCAGGATCCCCTTGAGGGTCCTCTGGACGTGCTTGGCGTCCTCGGTCGTCACCACGTCGTTGGTGATGATCAGGACGGAGATGCCCATGTCGATCAGCTTCGGGGTGATCGCCTCGACGATGGCGGTCTTGCCCGAGCCGACCGGCCCGCCGATCCCGATCCGGGTGATGTTCTTCATATCAGGCGAGTTCCCGTTCAATTCATGAACATGCGCACGGTGGCGCGGACGTGGACGGCGGCGAGGATGTCGAAGGCCGGCGCGAAGGAGGCCATCTCGTCGAGCGACCTGGCGGCGACCTCGTCGTAGGCCGCCGGGGCCTCGGCGTTGACCTCCAGGAGGATCTTCTGGGCGTCGAGGTAGTGGAGCTTCATCAGCCGGAGCGCCGCCCCGACCATCATGCTGGCCACGCCGTACTGGTGGGCGGCGAAGGCGACGGCCTCCCCCAGCCCCAGCGCCGAGAAGACGATCCCCTGGCCGACGGGGTAGGTGCCGGGCGTCTCGGCCCTCTTGATGGCGGCGAGCCAGTCGCCGGCGGCCGACTCGCCCAGGACCGCCCCGGCCAGCTCGGCGAGCTTGCGGCCCATCCGGGTGGACATGGTCCGGGCCTCCTCGTTGAGCCGGCGGTTGAACGCGGCCCGGTCGGCCCCGACGATCCGCGCGAGGTCGCCGTCGCGGGCGGCGCGGAAGGCGTGGAGCAGCGCCACCCCGTCGGAGGTGGCCGACTGGCGGGCCGCCGTGGCGATGAAGTCGCGGAGGGTGGCCGTGTCCCGGACGACACCCCTCTGGATGGCGGATTCGAGCCCGTTGGAGAACGAGAACGCCCCCACCGGGAGCATCGAGTCGCCGAACTGGAGCAGGCGCATCATCGCCAGGATCGGGGCCACGGGGTCGCCTCAGGGTTGGCCGAGCGCCCGCTCGTAGGTGGAGGTGTGCGAGTGCGGGGTCGAGTCCGCCCCGCCGAACAGGCGGCGGGCCTCGTGGGGGGCGAGGTAGGGGATGACCTCGGTGCCCGGCCGGAACTCGTAGGTGATCCCGGCGAAGCCGTGGGTCTTCATGACCGAGGCCATCACCTTGCGGTCGACGGTCAGGGGGACGTAGACGGTGGTCCCCTTCACCACGGCGGGCCAGTGCTGGTTGCCCAGCGCGTGGCCCAGCTCGAAGCAGGTGCGGGCCATCGCCTCGGCCGGGTCGCCGAGCAGGGCGTCCAGGCGGATCACCAGCACGTCGCTGAGGTTCAGCCGGACGGCGATGGCGGTGCGGGCGGGCTCGTCCCAGGCCAGGATGTCGCCATCCCGGAGGTGCGAGTTCCGCCCCAGGGCCACGGCCACCTCGGCCCCCCCGCCGGTCCTGAGCCGGAACCGATTCTTCTGGGCCTGCCACTGGTCGAGCGCCAGGACATCGATCGTGGCGCCTTCCAGCTTCGCGGACCAGGCCGGGTCGGCGAGGTTCCCGACCACGGTTTCGACGAGGATCATGGGCGGACTCCGGGGTTTCGGGCTCAGCCGAAGAAGTGGAGCTGATTCAGGGCGATCGTCCGCGGCGGCTTGACCGTCGCGTGGACGCCGTCGACGGTCACGGCGAAGGTCTGCGGATTGACCTCGATGTTGGGCAGGGTGTCGTTGCGGATCATGTGCCGCTTGGTCAGCGACCGGGTGCCGTAGACCGGCCGGACGACCCGCTGGAGGTCGAACTTCTGGGCGATCCCCAGGTCGTAGGACGCCTTGGAGACGAAGGTCACGCAGGTCTTGGACAGGGCCGAGCCGAACGCCCCGAACATCGGCCGGTAGAGCATCGGCTGGCAGGTCGGCAGCGACGCGTTGGGGTCGCCCATCGTGGACCAGATGATCATCCCGCCCTTGAGGACCAGCTTCGGCTTGGCCCCGAAGAAGGCGGGCTCCCACAGGACCAGGTCGGCCATCTTGCCCGGCTCGATCGACCCCAGGACGTCGCCGATGCCGACGGTCAGGGCCGGGTTGATGGTGACCTTGGCGACGTACCGGAGGACGCGATGGTTGTCGTTGCCGGAGTTGTCCTCGGGCAGGGGCCCGCGGGCCTTCTTCATGATGTCGGCGGTCTGGATGGCGCGGAGCCAGTTCTCGCCGACCCGGCCCATCGCCTGCGAGTCGCTGCTGATGATCGAGATCGCCCCGAGGTCGTGCAGCACGCTCTCCGCGGCGATCGTCTCGGCGCGGACGCGGCTCTCGGCGAAGGCGACGTCCGAGGGGATCTTGGGGCTCAGGTTGTGGCACACCATGATCATGTCGAACAGCTCGGACACCGAGTTGGTGCCGACCGGCAGCGTCGGGTTGGTCGAGCTGGGCAGCACGTTGGGCTGGCCGACCACCCGGAGCAGGTCGGGGGCGTGGCCGCCGCCGGCCCCCTCGCTGTGGTAGGTGTGGATGGTCCGGCCGTCGAACGCGGCGATCGTGTCCTCGACGAAGCCGGCCTCGTTGAGCGTGTCGGTGTGGATGGACACCGACACGTCGTATTCGTCGGCCACGCGGAGGCAGGCGCGGATGTTCGACGGGGTCGTCCCGTAGTCCTCGTGGATCTTGAAGCTGGCCGCCCCGCCCAAAAGCTGCTCGACCAGCGGGCCCCGGCCGGCGGAGTTCCCCTTGCCGTGGAAGCCGACGTTGATCGGCAGGCCCTCGGCGGCCCGGAGCATCATCTCCAGGTTCCAGGGGCCGTTGGTGCTGGTCACGCCGTTGGTGCCGTCGGTCGGCCCGACCCCGCCGCCCCAGAACGTGGTGACCCCGTTGCTGAGGGCCGCCTCGACCTGCTGCGGGCAGATGTAGTGGATGTGCGCGTCGATGCCGGCCGCCGTCAGGATCAGGTGCTCGCCGGCGATGGCGTCGGTGGAGGTCCCGGTGGTCAGGCCGGGGGTCACCCCGTCCATCGTGCTGGGGTTGCCGGCCTTGCCGATGCCCACGATCTTGCCGTTGCGGACGCCGACGTCGGCCTTGACCACGCCGAGGATCGGGTCGAGCACCGTGACGTTGGTGATCACCAGGTCGAGGCAGCCGGCCGCCTGGGTGATCTGGTTGTCCGAGCCCATGCCGTCGCGGAGCGTCTTGCCGCCGCCGTACTGCAACTCGTCGCCGTAGACCCGCAGGTCCTTCTCGATCTCGATGAAGAGATCGGTGTCGCCCAGGCGGATCTTGTCGCCGACGGTCGCCCCGTAGAGGTCGGCGTACTGCTTGCGGGAGATCTTCGACATGCGTCAGTGCCCCGTCTTGGGAGGATCGGTCGGGGTCGGCCCTTCGGGCGTCTCGCCGGACGACTTGAAGCCCAGGGCCGCGGCCTTCTGCACGGCCAGGGTGAAGTTGGGCCGATAGCCCGGGGGCGGGCTCCCGCCGACCCAGCCATTGACCAGGTCGTTGAATCCGAAGCAGTGCTGCTTGCCCCCCATCGGGATGAGGGTGACCTCCTTGAGGTCGCCGGGCTCGAACCGGATGGCGGTCCCGGAGGGGATGTTCAGCCGCATCCCGAAGGTGGCGGGCCGGTCGAAATCCAGCGCCCGATTGGTCTCGAAGAAGTGGAAGTGCGAGCCGACCTGGATCGGGCGATCCCCGGTGTTCTTCACGGACACCGCCACCGTGGGGCGGCCGGCGTTCAGCTCGATGTCCCCCGAGGCCAGGATCAGGCCGCCGACCGGCGCCGTCTCCGGGCTGGTCGCGTGGGGCGAGGCGTCGGGGTGGCGGAGCCAATTGCCCACGCCGGGCTCATCCTGGGGTCGTTCCGGTTCCGCCATCGTGATCGCTCCGGTGGATGGGTCGTCTCGGGGATCGGACCGTTACTTGATCGGGTCGTGGATGGTGACCAGGCGGCTGCCGTCGGTGAAGATGGCCTCGACCTGGACGTAGGCGATCATGTCGGCCACGCCCTCCATGACGTCGCCGCGCGTCAGGACCTGGGCCGCCTCGTGCATGACCTCCTCGACGAGCTTCCCTTCCCGGGCCCCTTCCATGGCCGCCGCGGAGATCACGGCCACCGACTCGGGGTGGTTCAGCTTCAGGCCCTTGGCCTTGCGCCTCAGGGCGATGTCGGCCAGCTGATAGACCATCAGCTTCTCGGTTTCGCGGGGTGTCAGGTGCATGGCGATCTCGACCTCATCGGGCCTGCGGGGGAGGGACTCGGGTCATGCCTTCGCGACGAAGCGGTCTTCCAGGGCCCCGACGCAGAGGACGGCCCAGGTCACCACGATGAAGGGGGCGGTCAGCGCCGGGATCCCCCACACTTTCGGGAAGAACTCGGCCAGGGGGACCGAGACGATCGCCGCCAGGATCGGGCCCAGCAGCGACGGCCTCCAGAGATACACGGCCATCGCCGCCAGGGCCGCGTTGAACCCGACGAGCCCGGCCGAGATGCTGGGGTCGTGGTGGTAGATCCCCACCATCGTGCCGACCAGCGATCCGAGCAGCGCGATCGCCGCGTGCCGCCAGTTGCTCAGGGCGATCCCGGCCAGGAAAAGCGATCCGGTCACAGGGTTGGCCCCGAGCATCACCTCGGCCAGCCCGTCCAGCGCGGAGCCGAGCAGGCCGCGATCCGCGACCTTCGGGGACGCCGTCGCCATCAGGTCCGTCCAGCCGACCGCGTGGGCCAGGGCCAGCACGGCCCAGGTCGCCAGGACGAACGGGGCCGTGTAGGTCGGGAAGGGCACCCATCCCCGGGCCAGCCGGGTCAGGGCCGTGGCCAGCACGGTCCCCGCCAGGGCCAGCACCCAGATCCGGGCGTCCGGCCGGCAGAGCGCGGGCAGGGCGATGCCGACCAGCGCGGCGTTGAACCCGTAGATCCCGTCGGCGATCTCGCCGCGATCGCCGCCCATCAGCCGCCCGCCCGCCATCCCGATCGCGGAGCCGAGCACGGCCCCCAGCGCCATCCAGGGCGAGCTGAAGGCGATCCCGGCCAGGAACAGGAGCCCGGTCCCGGCATGCCCCTGGAACATGATCTGGCCGAGGCCGCGGAGGCAGGCCTTCGCCGCATCGAGCGGGTCGGTCGCGCCACCGGCTGGCGTGGCGCCACCGACTGCCCCATCGGGTTCATCCATAGGACCGCCATGCTTCCGGTGCCGGAGAAACGAAGACGGGTGCGAGAGCGATGATCATGAAGGATTCATCGTCGCCCGGATGATACAACGCCGGATTAGGCGGACGCAAGCCGCCGAAAATAAAACATCCGCAAGTGGGTTTATCCCTTCGATGGGTGGACGCCCGGGTTCCGCCGCCCATGCCGGGGGGATCGGAGCCCGGAAAAGCCTGATGAAGTGTTGGGGTTGAGCCGATTATCAGAACGGCGAGGGGCTAAAATTCGTCCTTCTTGATGGGTCTTCGATCAAACGGCGGGAAGCGGGGTGTCCTCCGATGACTGCAAGGGATGGCTTTCTGGACCGGCTCCGATCGGCGAAATCGCATCGCTCGATCGCCCTGGGTATGCTTTGCCTCGCGGCGATGGGCCGGGATTCCAGCGGCCAGGAGCCCCCCGCCGTCGCCCCGCTCGATCCGCCCGCGTCCGCGACGAACGCCGAACTGATGGAGGAGTTCCGCAAACTCCGGGCGGAGGTCGACGAGACGCGAAAGCTCCAGCAGGAGGTCCTCCGGCTCCGCGACGAGGTCGCCGGCCTCCGCGCCGGAGGGGGGGGGCCGCCCGCCCGCCATGAGGCGGCCCCGACCGGGCCGGGGACCGGGGTCGGCCCGGGCTATGCCGACGGCGTGCCCGAACGCTACCACTCCGGGGCCTTCGCGTCCGACCAGCCCGAGAAGGCGGACGCCGACGACTATCCGCTGTCGCGGGCCCGCTATCGCTACCACCACGACGCGACCGGCCCGAACGGCGGCGGCGGCTACTTCGGCATCACCTCGTTCAACGACGAGTTCACGCTCAACCTGTCCAACCAGATCACCGTCGACGGCACCTTCTTCGACCGGGCGAACCTGCCCACGATCGAGCAGGGCTTCAACATCCCGTTCGCTCGTACCTACCTCTACGGCAATATCACCAAGGATTTCAGCTATCAGGTCGGCGTCCAGGGGTCGCTGGGCACGTTCAACCTGCTCGACCTGTTCATGGCCTGGCACCTCACCGAGAACATCACGCTCCGGGCCGGCAAGGGGCTGGCGCCCCCCCTGTACGAGTACTATGCCTTCTCCCCGGCCCTGGAGCCGGTGATCACGAACTCGCCGCTGTATCAGCTCGCCGCGAAGCGTCCGATCGGCCTGATGCTGACCGGGACGAACTTCGGCGATCGCGTCCAGTGGTGGTCCGGCATGAGCAACGAGGGGACCAGCGCCTTCGGCAACCTCAACCGGAACATCGAATACAACGGGGCGATCGACGTCACCCCGTTCCGGGGCGACGACTGGGCGGGCACGATCTGGGAGGGCCTGGGCGCCGGCGTCGGCGTGTCCGTGGGCAACAATCGCTACAAGCTCGATCAGTCAGGGATCGCTTACACCAACAACGGCGAGGCCACCACCAACCCGAGCTTCACGACCGTCGTCGGGCTCCCGTTCTTCGTCTACAAGGACGGCGTCGCGGCCGACGGGATCCGCACCCGGGTCGCCCCCCACATCTACTGGTTCGGCCGGTTCAGCGTCCTGGCCGAATACATGGACTTCTCCCGCGAGCTGACCGACGGGACCAACCGCGCCAACTCGACGCAACGCGGCTATTACGTCAACGCCTCATACTGGCTGACCGGCGAGCGCGACTTCAAGGGCAGCGGGTTCCAGGGCTATTCGACGATCGAACCGCTCCTCCCGTTCATCCCGTCGCGTGGCCAGTATGGCCCCGGTGCCTGGCAGATCGCCGCCCAGTGGTCCGAGTTCAACGCCGGCACCTCCGACATCGCCAACGGGTTCGCCGACTCCGCCCGCTCGACCAACCGCATGGGCAACCTGATGGTCGGCCTCAACTGGTGGCCGAACAAGTACACCCGCCTCAGCGCCGACTACGTCTCGACCGGCTTCAACCGGGCGATCCCGCTGGTCGGGCCCGGGTCGATCCAGGAGTACCAGACCTTCTGGATGCGGTTCGCGATGTTCTTCTGATCTGATCCCGGGACGAGGCGCGGGATGTGGCCCCGAGGCCACGCGGCCCGCGCACCCGAGGGGGAGTCGATCCGGCCGCCGGCGCCGGATCGACTCCCCCTCGTCGCACGCCTCAGCCCGCGACGCGGTCGAGGAACTGGGTCGCGGCGTGCATGATGTTCTCCTCGTCGGCGTCGGCGCGGGGCATGTCGGCGGTGATCCGCCCCTCGCAGAGCACGAGGATGCGGTCGGACACGGCCAGGAGTTCGGGCAGCTCGCTGGAGGTCATCAGCACGGCCATGCCCTGGGTGGCCAGGCGGCGGATCAGGGTGTAGATCTCGGCCTTGGCGCCGACGTCGATGCCGCGGGTCGGCTCGTCCAGGAGCAGGAGCTTCGGGCCGATCAGCAGCCAGCGGGCGATGATGCACTTCTGCTGATTGCCGCCGGAGAGGCTGGTGATCATGGCGCCCCCGCCGTCGGTCTTGATCGCCAGCTTCTGGATCGACTCGGCCACCGCCGCCCGTTCCGCGCGGGAGCTGACCAGCCCGGCATGGGTGAGGGCGTCGAGCCGGCGGATCGTGATGTTCTGGCCGACCACCATCTCGGGGAACAGGCCCAGGGACTTGCGATCCTCCGTGACCAGGGCCACCCCGGCGGCGATCGCCTCGGCGGGCTCGCGGAACCGGACGGGCTTGCCATCCAGGCGGATCGTCCCGGACGGCGGGGTCGCCGTGGCGCCGAACAGGGATTCGAGCAACTCGGTCCGACCGGCCCCCAGCAGGCCGGCGACGCCGACGACCTCGCCGGCCTCCACGCTGAAATTCAGGTTCGCCAGGGCCGGCCGGCCGCTGCCGGGCGGGCTGGGCAGGTGGAGGTTGGCCACGTCCAGCATGACCCGGCCGGTGGACGGGCGATGCTCCAGGGTCATCTCGGCGATCTCGCGCCCGACCATCCAGCGCACCACCTGGGCCGGCGAGGTCTCGGAACTGGGGGCCGTGGCGACGAACTTGCCGTCGCGGAGCACGGTCACGCGGTCGGACAGGGTGAACACCTCGTTCATCTTGTGCGAGATGTAGAGGATCGTCGTGCCGGCCGCCTTCAGGTCGCGGATCACCCGGAACAGGCGGGCGACCTCGGCATCCGACAGCGCCGAGGTCGGCTCGTCCATGATCAAGATCGACGCCTGGAAGGCCAGCGCCTTGGCGATCTCCACCACCTGCTGGTCGCCGATCCGGAGGTCGCCGACCCGGGCCCGGGGGGAGATCGGCGTGCCCAGCCGGGCGAACAGCTCCTCGACGTGCCGTTCCATCGCCCGGTCGTCGAGGAAGCCGAGGGCTTTGGTCTTCTCCCGGCCCAGGTAGATGTTGGCGGTCACGAACAGGTCGGGCACCAGGTTCAATTCCTGGTGGATGATCCGGATCCCGGCGTCCTCGGCGTCGCGCGGGCCCGAGAATCTGGCGGGCTGGCCGTCCAGGAGGATCTGCCCCTCGTAATCCGTGATCGCCCCGCAGAGGATCTTCATGAGCGTGCTCTTGCCCGCCCCGTTCTCCCCGCACAGCGAATGGACTTCCCCCGCATAGGCCGCGAGGTTGACCCCCCCCAGCGCGCGGACCCCGCCGAAGTGCTTGGCGATGTCGACCATCTGGAGGCGGGGGACCGCGTTCGGGACGCTCATGGCGGCGGACTTCCTGGCGACGAGGGAGGGGTGATCGCGGGGCGGAGGGGTGCCCCCGGTTCATGGTAAAGGCCCGGGGGCGGCGGGGGAAGGCATCACGGCCGCCGGGGGAGGCGATCGGGGCCGGTTTTCCCGTGCGGGGCGGCCCCGCTTCGATTACGATCGCCCCGGGCGCCCCCACTCCCTTCAGCGCGAGGCCAGGCCGTTGGATCAGGACTTCGTGGCCACCGTCGTCTATCCGTGCCCGCGCTGCGGGGTCGGCCTGGAGGCCCCGTCGGTCGCCTCGCCCGAATGGCTCCGCTGCCCGCGCTGCGGGACGGGCGGCCTGCCGCCGTTCCCGTCGTCGCGGCCGAAGGGAAACGCCCGGCCCCCGAAGCTCGGCCTCGACCCCGACGTCCTCTACATCGGCGACGACGACGAGGGCGAGCCCGAGGGCCGCTGGGGCGTGAGGATGCGGCCCGATCCGACCGGCCTCGCCTCGCGACGGCCCTGGTCCAACGCGATCCGCACCGGCCTGACGGTCGTCTTCTCGCTCTGCATCAGCCTGTTCGCCGTGATGTTGTTCCTCGGCGAGAACTTCAAGGCCGGGCTGTTCGGCGTCGGCGCGGGCCTCCTGCTGCTGATGCTGGTGCGGCCGGCGCCCCGATCGCGATCCTGACCCGAGGTCGTCACCCATGCGTCGCCTGCCGCCCGACGACCCGGCCGCCGGAGAGATCGCCCCGCCGAGCTTCGGCCGGGCGGCGGGATGGCTCGCCCGGGCCTACAACCGCCGCATCCTCCGCCGGGAGCAGGGGATCGCCGCCGTCGAGCTGTCGGGGGCCGAGCACCTCGCGGCGATCCGCGCCCGGGGCGACGGCGTGCTGATCGCCCCCAACCACCCCGACCAGGCCGACCCCTACGTCGCCTTCGAGGTCGCCGCCCGGTGCGGGGGCGGGTTCGCCTACATGGCGGCCGTCCAGCTTTTCCAGGGCAACGCCCGGTCGGTCCTGCCCCGGATCGGCGGCTTCCCGATCGACCGCGACGGCACCGACCTCAAGGCGTTCAAGACCGCCGTCGACCTCCTGGCCCGGGGTCGCCCCGTGGTCGTCTTCCCGGAAGGGGAGGTCTACCACCTGTCGGATCGGATCACGCCGATCCGCGAAGGGGCCGCCGCGATGGCGGTGACGGCCGCCAAACGCCTGTCCGCGGCCGGCAAATCCACCTACGTCCTGCCGGTCGCGACCAAGTACCGCTTCTGCGACGAGGACGCCCAGGTCGGGAGCCTTTACGCCCGGATCGGGACGTTGGAGGCGTTGGCCAGGGCGGATCGCGTCGCCGGTCATGGCCTCGTGGATCGGATCTACGACCTGGCCGAGACGCAGGTGGCCCTCAAGGAAGCCGAACACCTCGGCTCGCCCGGCTCGGGGCCGATCCCGGCGCGGATCGCGGCGGTCCGCGAGGCGATCCTGGGCCGGATCGAGGACCGGAGGGCCGGCCGCCGCCGCGCCGACCCGGCCCCGATCCGCGTCAAGGAGCTGCGACGGTGCTGCCTGGACGACCTGGCCCGCCCCGACCTCGCCCCGGAGGCGGAGCAACAGGCCCGCCGCGACCTCGACGACCTCCACGTGGCCTTGCAACTGTTCAGCTATCCCGGCGACTATGTCCGCACGCTCCCCTCGATCGACCGGATCGCCGAGACGATCCGCAAGTTCGAGGAAGACCTGATGGGGGACGACGCCCCGCCCCCCAGCGGCCCCCGCCGGGCGATCGTGCACATCGGCGATCCGATCGACGTGACTCGACTGATCGCCGAGGCGGGCAAGCCCCGCGACGCGATCGGCCCGATCACCGCCGAGCTGGAATCGCGAATCCAGGGCCTGCTGGATGCGATCGGCCCCGGCACCCCGTTCCGCGACCCGCACCCCTGACGTCCCGACCGTCCCACCGGAGTCCGACCGCCCATGCTCAGCCCGTTCGTGGGGCAGATCGCCCTGGGAATCTACGCCGCCCTGCTCGCCGCCGGCGGCCTGATCGGCTTCCGCAAGGCCGGCAGCAGCGCCTCCCTGATCGCCGGGGTCGCCAGCGGCGTGACGGCCCTGGGCGCCGCCTGGCTTTCCAACCAGACCAGGGGCGGCTTCGCCCTCGGCGCCGTGCTGTCCGCGGTCATGCTCGCCTTCTTCGCCCCCCGGTTCCTCGCCAGCCGCAAGTTCATGCCCGGCGGCCTGCTGACGGTCGTCAGCGTCGTCGTCCTGGTCGTGATGATCCTGGAACTCATCCCGCGTTGATCGTCCCGAACGATCGGGCGCCGGCGTATGATGAGTGGGGCGACACCACCCGCCCGGGCCGGGGTTCTATCGGGTGGTCGGCGGGCGGTTCTCTCGGCGGCGTGGCGTGCGGGGTCGATGGGTCTATCAGGATGGCCGGCACCATGACGAACGCGAGCAGGGGACGGGCGGCGGTCGGGATGGCCACGCTCGCGGTGATCTGGGGCTCGTTCGGCGCGGCGGGTTCGGCCCGGGGGGCCGACGGGGCCGGGAAGGACGCGAAGCCGGCCGAGGCGGCCAAGGCCCCGGTGGCGCGGGCCGTCCCGGCGCCGGAGTCTGCGGCCCTCGACGCCCTGATCGAGAAGGGGCTGGCCGCGAACAAGACCCCGCTCGCCTCGCAGGCCACGGATGAGGAATACATCCGCCGGCTCTACCTGGATGTCCTCGGCAGCCTGCCCACCCCGGGCTCGATCCGCCAGTTCGTCACGTCGCGGGACCGCAACAAGAGGGCGGCCCTGATCGAGGCGCTGCTGGACCACCCCGACTACAGCCGGAACTGGGCCCGGTACTGGCGCGACGTGATCGCGTTCCGGTCGCCCAACGAGAACCCCCGGCAACTCAACTGGGCGCTCCTGGTCGACTGGCTCGCCGAGCAGCTCGACGACGACCGGCCGTGGGACGAGATCGCCCGATCGATCATCACCGCGACCGGCCGCGACGACGAGAACGGCGCGGTGGTGTTCGCGCTGTCCGAGGAGGCCAAGGCCCCGGAGATGGCCGGCGAGGTGTCGCGCGTCTTCCTGGGCATCCAGATCCAGTGCGCCGAGTGCCACGACCACCCGAGCGACCCCTGGAAACGGCAGCAGTTCCACGAGTTCGCCGCCTTCTTCGCGGGGGTCAAGTCCCGCCGGGTCGAGAAGCCCGAGCCGGGCAAGCGGCAGGTCTTCGAGGTCGCCGCCAAGGGGGCCCCGAAATACACGATGGTCGACCTCAAGGACCCCAAGAAGCAGATCCCGGTCGTCCCCAAGTTCTTCCTCGGCGACGAGCCCGCCCTCTCCCACGCCGTGAAGGCCGACCGCCGGCTGGAACTGGCGGCCGACTACGTCGCGTCGCCCAAGAACCCGTGGTTCGCCAGGGCGTTCGTCAACCGGGTCTGGTTCTGCCTGATGGGCGAAGGGTTCTACAACCCGGTCGACGACATGGGGCCGACCCGCGAGGCCGCGTCGCCCGAGGTCCTGGACCTGCTGGCGAAGAAGTGGGAGGCCACCGGCTACGACATCCGCTGGCTGTTCCGCACGATCCTCAACACCAAGGCGTACCAGAGGGCGGCGCGGTCGTCGAACACGGCGGCCGGCCGGACCGCGTTCGCGTCGATCTGCCCCAGCCGGCTCCGGGCCGACCAGATCTATGACGCCCTGGCCCACGCGCTCGACCTCGGCTACGCCGGCCCGGCCCAGAGGCCGAGGGCGATGGCCAAGGCCGCGAAGGCCGCCCGCGCCGCGCTGCCCGACCAGCCCAAGGAGGTGCAGGATGCCGCCGCCGCCAAGCTCCTCGCCGACCGCAACAACCAGCGCCGGCTGGTGGATGACGTGTTCGGCGTCGATCCCTCGGTGCCCCCGGACACGGTGATGGGCACGATCCCCCAGGCCCTGTTCATGATGAACGGGCCGATGGTGACGCGCGGGGTCAAGGCCCGGCCCGACTCGATGCTCGGCAAGCTCCTGAGCAGCACCCCGGACAACCGCGCCGTGCTGGATGCCCTCTATCTCCGGGTCCTGGCCCGCCGGCCCAACCCCAAGGAGGTGGCCGCCTGCGGGCGCTACTTCCAGGCCTGCCCCAACCGCATCGAGGCGTTCGAGGACATCCTCTGGGCCCTCGTCAACTCCACCGAATTCATCAGCCGGCGCTAAATTAGGAAGCGGGCAAGTATAGCCTGGTGAATCCTGAGCATGCGATAAGCTGAAGTAAGGGCGTTTCGGGGGAGATATTGAATGAGCCCAACTTTCAATGATGAACAATTGAATCGTATAGATAATTTTATCTTACGAGGTTGGACGATCAACGCCGTGAAGGCGATCAGAGAGGCTAGCGGAGTAGGTATTCGTGAGGCGGTGGACCTCGCAGATGAGCGACGTCGTAGGTTACGTGAGAGCAAACCCGGAGAGTTCGTCATCGACGAAATGTTTGATAGATACAAGACATAATATTTTTCCGCGTAGGAACAAATGAGTTTCCATGGTTCTCACTAGGTTATTTTTTGCCCGACTCTAAGCCCATCGGGAGGGCCCGTCCATGTTCACTTCCAGCCTCGTGAAGGTCGCGATGGATGCCCGGGGCGTGGTCGGCCGGCGGGGCTTCCTGCGCGGGATCGGCCTGGGCGCGGCGGGGCTCTCCGGCCTGAGCTTCACCGACCTGATGGCGGTCCGGGCCGAAGAACTGCGCAAGAAGCAGATGGCCTGCATCCTCCTGTGGATGGGGGGCGGGCCCAGCCAGCTCGACACCTGGGACCCCAAACCGGGCACCGAGACCGGCGGGGAGACCCGGGCCATCGAGACGGCCGTGCCGGGCATCCAGATCGCCCACCACTGGCCCAACGTGGCCAAGGTGATGGGCGACATCGCCCTGATCCGCTCGATGAACAACAAGGAAGGCAACCACCAGAGGGCGACGTACCAGCTCCACACCGGCTACGCCCCGTCGGGCACGGTGAAGCACCCGAGCTTCGGTTGCGTGACGGCCGCCGAGCTGGGGGACGCCAAGTTCGACCTGCCGCACATCGTCAGCATCGGCGGCAACGCCGACGGCGTGGGGGCGGGGATGCTGGGGGCCAAGTACGAGCCGTTCCACGTCCCCAATCCGCTCAAGCCGCCGACCAACGTCAACCTCGCGGTCGACGAGAAGCGGTTCGTCCGGCGGATGGGGCTGCTCTACTCGATGGAGGTCGCCGGGTTCGGCAACACCGGCGGGCTGGACCGGGTCCAGGAGCACCACGACACCTACAAGCAGACGCAGAAGATGATCCTCTCCCCCCGAATGAAGGCGTTCGACGTCGACCAGGAAGACGCCAAGGTCCGGGCCCGCTACGGCGCCACCCCGTTCGGCCAGGGCTGCCTGCTGGCCCGGCGGCTGGTCGAGGCCGGCGTCACGTTCGTCGAGGTCCGCCAGGGCGGGTGGGACAACCACAAGGGCGTCAACGAGGCGGTCGCCAGGAATGCCTCGTCGAACGACGTCGGCTATGCCACGCTGATCGCCGACCTCAAGTCGCGGGGCATGCTCGACCGCACCCTGGTCGTCTGGATGGGGGAGTTCGGCCGGACCCCGAAGATCAACCCCGACGCCGGCCGCGACCACTTCCCGCGCGTCTTCAGCATCGCCCTGGCCGGCGGCGGCGTGAAGGGGGGCCAGGTCATCGGCGCGTCCACCCCGGACGGCACCGCCGTGAAGGACACCCCGGTCGGCGTGGTCGACCTGATGGCCAGCTTCTGCCGCTCGCTCAAGATCGACCCGACCAAGGAGAACATGAGCCCCCTGGGCCGGCCGATCAAGATCGTCGACGGCGGCACGCCGATCCCTGGCCTGTTCGCCTGACGCCGAGCACGCCCGGGGCCGTGGGCGGGGGGCCTCGCGTGGGCAGCCCCGCCTCGGGCTGGTAGACTGGCGGGCCGAGGGCCGGGCCCATCGGGCGATGATCGTCCCGCCCGGCCGTCCTCGTCGCGATGGGATGGAACCCTTGGCTTCGAACTTCCGCCCGCTCGTCCCGTTGTTGTTCCTGGCCTCCCTGCCCGGCTGCCATCCGGCGGAGACCCCGATCGCGACGCCGCCCGCATCGGTCGCGGTCCGCCGATCCGGGGCCGAGGTGCAGGCCCGGGTCGAACCGGGGGCCCAAATCGCGCCGATCGGGTTCGTCCTGGACGGGGTCCGGGGGTATATCCGGGCGACGATGGAGATCGAGGGGACGGCGGACAACCCCGAGCCGTTCCTCCACGATGCCCTGTTCCTGGCGAACGGCGAGGGGCGGCTGTCGATCGCGATCCGGGAGCCGTGGCCGGACCACCCCCGGGGCCGGGTCTCGATCCGCTGCGAGGCGGGGGGCGAGGATTCGACCGTCGACTATGAGCCGGAACTCTGGTTCGGCCGCCCCGATGTCGCGATCGCCATCGAGGACCCGATCGGCCCGGCGGGCGTGAAAGTGAGCGAGGGGGACGACGTGGTGCTGGCCCGGATCGTCGCCGAATCGCCCGGGGCCCGGCCGATCCGGGTGACCTTCAAGGCGGCGTTCTCGGACCGGCCGATCAAGCCCCGGGTCAAGGCGGGGGTCCGCCCGCCCCGGTGACGGTTCAGAGTCGCTCGACCCTCGGCCCGGCCGGGGGGAGATCCTTGAGGGCGGCGATCAGGTCGGCGGCCAGGTCCTCGAACCGGGCGCCGGGGTCGGGGCGGGCCACGATGGCGACGGCGGCCTGCGAGAGCATCAGGTTGATGGTGGCCAGCTTCTGGCCGGGCAGGGCATCCCCCCCGGCGCGGAAGTCGGTGCGGAGCAGGACGATCGGCAGCCCCAGGGCGTAGGCCAGGCCGCATTCGAAGCTGGTCCCGCTGTCCGGGTCGGCCCCGTCCATCACGGCGACCACGGCGTCGGCCCCCCGGACGCCGTCCACGTCGACCGCGAAGATGGTGTCGGCGTCGAGCGTGGCGATCGCCTTGACCTCGGTCTGCGGCAGGAAGACGGAGTGCCCCGCCTCGGTCAGCGCGGCGGCCATCCTCGCGTTCCAGTCGCGTTCGGGCTGGGTGAACAGGGGCCCGGCGAAATACAGCTTCATGATCCCGAAACTCCTCGCCCCATCGGGGCCCGGCCTTGGTCGTCGACCCGGCCTAGTCTGCCGACTCCCCGGGCCGGCCGCCATCGCAATCCGGTCGTTTCGGATCTGCCCGTCGATCGCGACGGATGGATTGCGCCGATTTTCCGCAAGACGAGGCGGCCCCCCGGTCGATCTCCCTGGTTGTGAGGACGTCCGCGAGGAGCATCGTCCAGCCGTCGTCGCGTCGCCGGAGGCGGTCGCGGCGGGGGTGTCGAGGCGGACGGTTTCGAGGCACAAGAGGAGCGGCCGATCGGCTGCCCCGGGCCAGATGGCCGGGGCGTGCCCCTTCGGCCGCGGGTCGGATTTGGGAAAGGAGTTCCCCGGATGCATCGCTTCGCACGGACGAAACTCGCGCTGGTCGGCCTGACGGTGGCCGCGCCCCTCGCCGCCCAGGCGGGAGACATCCCTTCCTACGCCAAGGGCGGATTCAGGACCCCGGCCCAGACGGTCGGCCTGGATGGGCGGGTCGTGAAGGCGAACCCGTCGCCGGGCGCCCCGGTGGCCCCGGTGACCCGGGCCGTGGGCTCGGCCCCGATGGTGATGACCGAGGCCCAGGCCCGCGCCATGCCGTCGCAGGGCCGGATCGTGGCCTGTGCCCACTCCCGCAACGGCGTCTGCCCGGCCTGCCAGGCGGTGCTGGACATGCCCGGGCAGGTGACGATGATGCCGGACGCCGCGCCTTCGGCCGCCCCGGCCGAGGCCCCCGGCCGCGCCGTGGCGTCGGCCCCGGCCGCCGCGGCCCCCGGGATGGGCCTGGCCTCGTCGGAAGAAGGCCCGATGCCGATCGGCGTGGTGCGGACCAACTTCTCCAACGGCAACGCCGGCGCGATGGGGATGGCCGCCCCGGCCGGCCCCGCGTCGGCCGCGATGTCGGCCCCCGGCCGCGCCGTGGCGGCCCCCGACCCGATGATGGGCGTCAGCTCGGCCCCCTACCAGCACCGGCGGTCGGAGGCGAACCCCAAAATCCTGGGCCACCTGTTCGGCTGGTCGGCGATCGGCAGCGAGTGGCGTGAGTCCCGGGCCTTCGCCCGCGACCAGGCCCGCTCCAAGTCCCGCGCCGCCGCCGCGATGGCCGCGATGAACCCGGAGGCCACCGGGGCGGACGCCATCCCCGCGGGGATGGTCTACGGCCCCCGCCGCTGAGCCCCGCCGCTCCAGCGGCAATCCGCAAACCGGAGATCGGACCCCGGGGCAACCCGGCGAGTCCCGACGACCCCACCCTCGCCCGAGGGGAGGGGTCGTCTCGCTTCGAAAACGCTCCAGCAGGCCCCCGGTTCGGCCGATGAATAACCCGGTAGCCGAGGCCATCTCAAATTGATCTTGACGGCCGGACGGGGAAGGCTCCCCGGCCGGATCGGCGATCGAGGCCCGGCTGACGACTGATGGCCCTGGCCCGCGCAGGATGGTGCGGGCCTCGCCACCGCTCGCGCATTTCTACCATCTCCAGGAGGGAACCCCTGCGTCGAATGACAATGGAGTGATCATGCGCATCGGATTTTGGCGAGGATTGAGCCTGGCCGTCGCCCTGGCCAGCACCCTGGCGACCTCCCGGACGGCCTCGGCCGATGGCTTCCACAAGACCATCCCCCGCGAGGTCCTCGCCCAGGACGTCCGCACCGGCGGGCCGTACTACGCCCCCCCGATCCCCTACGGCCACTACGCCAAAGACGGATTCATGTCCTGCCTCCACGGGGGCTACTTCGGCAAGGCCGGCCACGGCTGCGGGATCCTGGGCTGCGGCCTGGGCCACGGCGGCGGCGGGCTCGGTCATGGCGGCGGCGGCTGCGGCCTGCTGGGCTGCGGCGGCCTGTTCCACAAGGGTGACAAGGGCTGCGGCGACGGCGGTTGCGGGCTCGGTCATGGCGGCGGCGGCTGCGGCCTGTTCAAGGGCCACGGCGGCGGCGGCTGCGACGACGGCGGGTGCGGCCTGGGGCACGCCAAGCGGTTCAAGAACTGCGGGCTGTGCAAGGGCAAGGGCTGCGGCGTCTGCGAGACCAGCGGCCCCGGCGTCCCGATCCACACCCTGGCCTCGGCCCAGTCCCCGACCAAGGTGATCCCGGCCCCCGTGGCCTCGTCGCCCCAGGGCTACATGCCGTCCGGCCCGTGCACCGAGCCCGGCTGCACCTTCGGCCACGGCGGCGGCGACCCCTGCGGCTCGTGCGGCGGCAAGGGCTGCGGCCTCTGCGGCCTGTTCAAGAAGGGCCACGGCGGCGGCTTCGGCCACGGCGGCGGCGACCCCTGCAGGGCGTGCGGCGGCAAGGGCTGCGGCCTCTGCGGCCTGTTCAACAAGGGCGGGTGCGGTGCGTGCGGCGGCAGGGGCTGCGGCCTCTGCTCCAAGCTCAAGGGTCTCGCCCTGGGCGGCCTGTTCCACCACAAGAACAAGATCAAGTACTTCGTCGGGGCGGGCGGGCCGATCCCGCTGACCCCGGGCTACACCCCCTACGTCGTGACCACCCGGTCGCCGCGTGACTTCTTCTCCTTCCCGCCCTACACCCCCGACACCCCCTGATCTCGGGGCCCGCGCCCGACCGGCCTGGAATGGCCGGTCGGGCGGGGCCTTCGCCCGGACCCCCGGAGATCTGGGCCCGACCGGCACCGTCCGCCGGTCGGGCCACCTTGCGTCCGACATGGAGGTTGCGATGCGACGCCGATTCCCCGCCGGGCCCCGCCCGGCTTCGCTGGCCGTCATGCTCCTGGCCCTGGCCTGGGCCGGGGGAGCGAGCCCGGCCCGCGCCCAGGTCCCCCAGCCCCACCGGCCCGACGTCCGGGAGCGGAGCGGCCTGATCCGCCGGTTCGATTACCCGATCAACACCGGGCTGCCCAAGGACCCGTACCGCGACAACTTCTACGGGACGCGGTTCGCCGATCGCGGCAAGATCCTGCCGACCAACACCGTCTGCGACCAGGGCCTCTATGGCGTCCGCCTGCCGGCCGACGACACCGCCTCGGTCTACCCGTTCTTCTACGGGTCGCCGGGCCGGAGCACCATCACGGCCGAGTCGAAGGCCTGGCCTCGCCCGCTGCGGGCGGTCCAGCAGTTGGTGAACCAGAGGAAGCCGGTCGGGATGTACTACGATCGCGGCAGCTATGTCCCGATCTACGACCTCGACTCGTTCGCCCCCGGGCCGGGGCCGGACTACTGGCCGTTCTTCTTCCAGGGCAGCCGGGGCGGCTGATCGCCGGCCCGACTCGGATCCATCGAGACGCCCGCGCCGCCGGCCCCGGCCGGCGGCGCGGGCGTCTTCGCATGGTGCGGTCGGCATGGATTGTGCGGGCGGGTGGGCCCATCGCCCGACGGTCGCGACCCATTCCCCTCACCATCGGAGCCCTCATCATGGACCACCTGGCACTGTCGCGGGACCATGCCCCCCACGCGGGGGAGATCAACGTCGCCGACGCGGAACGATGGG
This sequence comes from Tundrisphaera macrotermitis, assembly GCF_051175315.1. Lineage (NCBI taxonomy): Bacteria > Pseudomonadati > Planctomycetota > Planctomycetia > Isosphaerales > Isosphaeraceae > Tundrisphaera > Tundrisphaera macrotermitis. The sequence goes on along the minus strand of NZ_CP195100.1, from coordinate 6,549,417 downwards.
CCTCCGGCATCGGCGGCGCCCTGCTGATCTCCGCCGGCCTGCGGCGTGGCTCGTTCCCCGGCCTCGGGATGGCCATCCTCGGCGGCTCCCTGGTCTACCGGGCCGTCACCGGCCACTGCCAGGCGTATTGCGCCCTGGGCATCAACACGGCGAAGCCCGGCAGCCACGCCGAGGGCCACCGCGTCCACAACGGCCGGCTGGTGAAGCACAGCGTCACGATCGAGCGGCCGGCCGCGGACCTGTACCGGGCCTGGCAGGACGTCGAGCAGCTCCCCCGCTTCATGGTCGACGTCGAGTCGGTCGAGAAGTCCGGCGAGAACCGGGCGCGGTGGGTCACGAAAGGGCCGATGGGCGAGACGTCGACCTGGGAGACCGAGGTCATCAACGACGTGCCCGACCATCTGATCGCCTGGAAGACCCTGCCCGGCGCCCACGTGGAGCACGCCGGCACGGTCCGGTTCGACCCGGCCACCGGCGGGCGGGGCACCGTGGTCACCCTGGAGGTGAACTACGAGGCGCCCCTCGGGGCCGCCGGCCTGGCGATCGCCCGGCTCATCGGCAAGGACCCGGACGCCAGCGTCCGCGAGGACCTCCGCCGCTTCAAGCAGCTGATGGAGGCCGGCGAGTTGGCCACCGTCGAGGGGCAGCCCTCGGGCCGCGCCTGAGCCGGCGCGACCGATCCGGACCGACACCACCAGGCCGCCCACCCGAGGTCATCGCATCCATGAAAGCCCTGTGCTGGGAGGGGAAGGGGAAGGTCCGCGTCTAGACCGTCCCCGACCCGAAGATCATCAACCCCCGCGACGCGATCCTCCGCGTCACCAGGACCGCCATCTGCGGGTCGGACCTCCACCTCTACGACGGCTACATCCCCACCATGCAGAAGGGGGACATCCTCGGCCATGAATTCATGGGCGAGGTGGTCGAGCTGGGCCGCGAGGTGCGGAACCTCAAGCTCGGCGACCGCGTGGTGGTCCCGTTCACGATCTCGTGCGGGAACTGCTTCTTCTGCCGCAAGCAACTGTGGTCGCTGTGCGACAACAGCAACCCCAACGCCTCGATCGCCGAGATGGCCTACGGCTTCTCGGCGTCGGCCCTCTACGGCTATTCGCACATGTTCGGCGGATACGCCGGCGGCCAGGCGGAGTACGTCCGCGTTCCGTTCGCCGACGTCGGGCCGATCGTGATCCCCGACGGGCTGGACGACGAGAAGGTCCTGTTCCTGTCCGACATCTACCCCACGGCCTACATGGCCGCCGAGAACTGCCAGATCGAGCGCGGCGACACCGTGGCGATCTGGGGCTGCGGCCCGGTCGGCCAGCTGGCCATCCGCAGCGCCTTCCTGCTCGGGGCGGAGCGGGTGATCGCGATCGACCGGATCGCCGCCCGGCTCCGCATGGCCGAGGCCGGCGGGGCGGAGACCGTCGACTTCAGCCGGCAGGACGTGTTCGAGACCCTCAAGGAGAAGACCGGCGGCCGGGGGCCGGATTCGTGCATGGATGCGGTCGGCCTGGAGGCCCACGGCCACACCCTGGGCGCCGCCTACGACCGCGCCCGCGCGGCGCTGTGGCTGACCACCGACCGGATCACCGCCGTCCGCCAGGCGATCCAGGCCTGCCGCAAGGGGGGGACGGTCTCGATCCCCGGCGTCTACGGCGGCCTGCCCGACAAGTTCCCCCTGGGCGCGGCCTTCTCCAAGGGGCTGACCCTGAAGATGGGCCAGACCCACGTCCATCGCTACCTCAAACCGCTGCTGGAGACGATCCAGGACGGCCGGATCGACCCCTCGTTCATCATCTCGCATCGCATGGGCCTGGCCGACGCCGCCGAGGGCTACCACACGTTCCACTCGCATCCGGGGGAATGCACCAAGGTCGTCCTCACCCCCTGATCCGCGGCTCGGCGACCCCGCCCCGGGCCGGGGTCGCCGCCCGGATTGGTCTTGACCTGGATCATCTTGCCCAGCTTTCCCGCTCGGCGTTTCAACCCAACTCCTCTAACGATGGAAGGTTCGGGATTAGGCGTGGTGCAGCCCGGATGCTTGACATGCGGGTTGGCATCCCATACAGTGAGCGGTCTGTTCTCGAATCTCGGATCCTTGGATGGTCCGCGCGCTTGTTCCGCGACCCTCTTCGAGGTGGCGGACCCCGCCGTGTCGTCGCCGTTCTTCCTATCAGGTGCCCCTTGCCATGGACAATCCGATTCAGGTCGACCTGGGCCGGATCGCGCAGGATCTGCAAATCCGGCGCGTTCAGGTGGAGAGCGTCGTCCAGTTGCTCGACGAAGGCAACACGGTGCCCTTCATCACCCGGTATCGCAAGGAACGGACCGGCAACCTGAACGAGGTGGCGATCCGGGAGATCCAGCTCCGCGTGGGCCGGCTCCGCGAACTCGCCGAGCGGAAGGAGACGATCCTCAAGGCGATCGAGGCCCAGGGGAAGCTCTCCGACGAGCTGGCCGCCGCGATCCGGGCCGCCGACAACTCCAAGCGGCTGGAAGACCTCTACCTCCCGTTCAAGCCCAAGAAGAAGACCAAGGCTTCGGACGCCCGAGAGCGCGGGCTCGAACCGCTCGCCCTCCGGGTCTGGAACCACGACGAGACCCTGACCGACCTGCCGGGGGCCGCCGCCGAGTTCGTCAACCCGGAGAAGGAACTCGACACCGTCGAGAAGGTCCTGGAAGGGGTCGGCCACATCCTGGCCGAGGCCATCAACGAGCTGGCCGTGGTCCGCGACGCCGTCCGCCGGGTGGTCTGGAAGACCGGCAAGGTCAGCACCACCAAGAGCGACATCCCCGAGGGGGAAGGGCTCGAGTACCGCGACTACTTCGCCTACTCCGAGCCGATCGCCCAGATCCCGCCGCACCGCGTCCTGGCCATCAACCGGGGCGATAAGGAAGGCCCGCTCAAGGTCAAGCTGGACGTGTCCCGCGCCGACCTGGAGTCCGCCACCTTCGCCCAGCTCCCGCTGGACGGGCACCCCCAGGCCGACTTCTTCCGGGCCTCGGCCCTGGACGCGCTGGACCGCCTGCTGATGCCGAGCATGGAACGCGAGGTGCGCCGCGACCTCACCGAGATGGCCGAACGCCACGCGGTGGACGTGTTCGCCCGCAACCTCCGCAGCCTCCTGCTCCAGCCGCCGATCCCCAAGCAGGTCGTCCTGGCGATCGACCCCGGGTTCCGCAACGGCTGCAAGGTCGCGGTGCTGGGCGAGCACGGCGAGCTGCTGGACCACGGCGTGATGCATCCGCACCCGCCCCAGAACCGACGCCACGAGGCCAAGGTCTACCTCAAGGATCTCGTGGGCAAGCACAAGGTCGGCGTCGTGGCCATCGGCAACGGCACCGCCTGCCGCGAGACCGAGGAGCTGATCGCCGAGATCATCTCCGAGGGGACCCACTTCCACAACAACCCCGACGCCGCCCTGGCCGTCCCCGAAACCCCGGCCGCCGAGGCGACCCCCGCCGAGGGGCAGGCGACCGAGACGCCGGCCGAAGGCTCGGCCGAGGCCCCGCCCGCCGACGCGGGAGCGACCCCGGCCGTCGAGGCCCACGCCTCGACCAACGGCGACGGCGCCTCCGAGCCGCAGGCCACCCCGGCCGGCGAGGGCAGCGGCTCTTCGTCCGAATCGATCCCGCCGATCTCCGGCGGCGCGCCCGCCGAGGGCGAGGAGAAGCCCGAGGCGAACAACCCGGGCGAGAACCCGCCCCCGCCGCCGTCGGCGACCTCCGAGGGGGAGACGCCCGAACGCCACGCCGACCAGGCCGACGCGTTGGAGCACTCCGAACAGACCCGGAACCCCGCCAACCAGGAGACGCCCAAGCCGATCTCCGGCGGATCGCCCGAGGCCGACGAGGAGCCCAAGCCGGCCGAGCCGACCGCCGCCGAGCTGACGCCGCCCCCGTCCGCGTCCGACACCCCGCCGCCCCCGACCTCGGGCTCGGCCCCGGCCCCCGACGAGCCGGCCGCAACCCCGTCGCACCTGCCCGCCGACGGCATCCGCGACGAGATCCCGGCCATCGACCCGGCCGCCTCGAAGCCGGCCGAGCCCGGTGCCGAAGCCTCACAGCCCGCCGAACCCAAGGCGGAAGCGACCGTGACGGCCGAACCCAAGGCGGAAGGGACCGGGGATGCCCCCGAGATCGTCCTGCCCGAGCATGGGGTCAAGGATGTCATCCCGTCGGGCACGCCCACGCCCCCGGAATCGGGCGTCAAGGACGTCCTGCCGGCCGATGCCGCCACCGCCGGCGGCGAGGGGCAGGGCCGCAAGGAGAACCAGCCGCGCGGGTCCAAGGGAGGCCGGTCGGGCAAGGGGGGGGATAACCCCCGCCCCGCCAAGCCCAAGGGCCCGCCGCCCCCGCCCCGGCCGCACGCCGCCGACGCCCAGCTCGCCCAGCTCGCCTACGTGATCGTCAACGAGGCGGGCGCCAGCGTCTACTCGGTCAGCCCGGTGGGCCGCGAAGAGTTCCCCGACTTCGACGACAAGGTCCGGGGCACGATCTCGATCGGCCGCCGGCTCCAGGATCCCCTGGCCGAGCTGGTCAAGATCGAGCCGCAGAACATCGGCGTCGGCCTGTACCAGCACGACGTGAACCCCAAGCAGCTCAAGGAGTCGCTCGAAGGGGTGATCTCCAGCTGCGTGAACTTCGTCGGCGTGGACCTCAACACGGCCAGCATCCCGCTGCTCCGCCACGTGTCCGGCATGAACCAGCTGACCGCCCGCCGGGTGGTCGAGCGGCGGGCCCAGCAGGGGCCGTACACCAGCCGGGCCCAGCTGATGGAGGTCGAAGGGGTCGGCCCGTCCACCTTCACCCAGGCGGCGGGCTTCCTCAAGCTGGGCGGCGGCGAGAACCCGCTCGACCGGACCTGGGTCCACCCGGAAAGCTACGCCACCGCCGAGAAGGTGCTGGAGAAGCTCGGGTTCACCCCGGACGTCGTCCGCCAGCGCGAGCGGCTGCCCGAGCTCCATGCGAAGCTCGATGAGGCCGACGTCGCGGCGATGGCCCGCGAGCTGGAGGTCGGCGAGCCGACCCTCCGCGACATCTTCGAGGCGCTGGCCCGCCCCGAACGCGACCCGCGCGACGACCTGCCCAAGCCGATCTTCAAGAAGGGCGTCCTCAAGCTCGAAGACCTCGAAGCCGGCATGGAGCTGAAGGGCACGGTCCTCAACGTCGTCGACTTCGGCGCGTTCGTGGACATCGGCCTCAAGGACTCGGGCCTGGTCCACATCAGCCAGCTCGCCAACCGCTACATCAAGAGCCCGCACGACGTGGTCAGCGTCGGCGACGTGGTGTCGGTCTGGGTCATGGGCGTGGACGGGGAGCGGAAGCGGGTCTCCTTGACGATGGTCAAGCCCGGCACCGAACGCCCCCGCAGCGAACGCGGCCCGGCGGGCGCGGGTGCCGGCGGCGGCCGACGCCCGCAGGGCGAAGGGCAGGAAGGCCGCGGCGGCGCCCGCCGTCCGGCCGGCCCGGGCGGCCCGCGGCGCGAGAGCGCCCCGCCGTCGCAGTTGACCTCGCCCCCGGCCGGTGGCGGCCCCGGCGGGGCTCGCCCCGGCGACCGGGCGCCGTTCCGCGGCCCGGCCGGCGGGGGCGGATCTCGGTTCGGCGGCCCCAATCGGGGCGGCTCGCGGTTCGGCGGCCAGGGGGGCGGACGCCCGCCCGAGCCGTCCGCTCCCAAGACGGTGCTCCCGCCCCGTCCCGCCAAGCCGGCCCCGCCGCCGCCCCCCCTGTCCAAGGATGCCCTGGCCGGCAGCGTCCCGCTCCGCAGCTTCGGCCAGTTGAAGCAACTGTGGCAGGCCCGCGACGAACCGGAAGGCGAAGGCGGATCGACCCCCCCGGCGGAAGGCTCCGCGCCCGCCCCGGAGGGGACGCCGACCCCGACCCCGCCGTCGACCCCGGAATCCGGTTCCTGAACCGAGAACCCGGTTGCATGATCACCGCAGGCCGCCATCCCCACCGGGATGGCGGCCTGTTTCGTTAACGCAACGTCTCCCCACCCGGATCGCCCCGATAGACGGCCCGAATCCGCGTGATGATGGCTCCGCCCCCCGCTTTCGGCGGGCCGATGAGAGGGGAAATCCCGACAACCACTCGCGGGTATCCGATTTGCACTCGTAATCAATTCATCGAGCTGCATCTCGAACGCCGGAGCACCGCGGGTCCTGGGAAGGGGTGACGATCATGTTGTGGGAGATCCCCGTGTCGGGACGCCGTCCGCGCAGGCGTCGGCGGGTCCTCGGTTGGCTCGCGACGGGGATGATATCCCTGGCCGCCCCCTCGGCGATGGCCCAGGGGCTGGATGCCCCGCCGATGCCGGTCCCGTTCGATCAGCAGGCGCCGCCGCCGGACGTCCAGGGCGACCCGAACGTGCAGGTCCTCACCCGAGGTCCGATCCACGAGGCGTTCGCCGAGTCCGTGGCCTACAACCCGGTGATGAATCCGATCGTCCCCAAGGCACCCCCCGCGCCGGTCGAGGAGCAACCCCCCGACCAGCGGCCGGAAGGGGCGGACGTGGAGTGGATCCCCGGCTACTGGGCCTGGGACGACGAGCGCAGCGACTTCATTTGGGTCAGCGGCATCTGGCGCGACATCCCCCCGGGCCGCCAGTGGGTGCCCGGCTACTGGGTCCAGGCGGAGAACGGGTTCCAGTGGACCTCCGGGTTCTGGACCTCCACCGGCGAGCAGGAGCTGGTCTACCTGCCGGCCGGCCCCCCGCCGTCGCTCGAAGCGGGACCGAACACCCCCCAGCCCGGCGAGAACTTCGCCTGGATCCCCGGCTCCTGGACCTGGGCCGAGAATCGGTACGTCTGGCGCCCCGGCTACTGGATCCAGACCCAGCCGGAATGGATCTGGATGCCGAGCCGCTACGTCCCGACCCCCAGCGGGTACGTGTATGTGGATGGGTACTGGGATTATCCCCTGGCCCAGCGCGGCCTGACCTTCGCCCCGGTGGCGTTCACCCCGACCGTCCTGGCCCGGCCCAACTACAGCTACACCCCGTTCGTGGCCCTGGCCGCCGGCGGGCTGCTGGCCAACCTGTTCGTCCGGCCCAACCAGAGCAACTACTACTTCGGCGACTACTACGGCGTCGGTCGCGGGCCGAACGCGGGCTATATCCCCTGGTTCGAGCGGCAGCAGTACCGCTCGGGTTATGACCCGATCTATTCGCAGATGTCCGTCATCAACGCCCGGCGCGAGCCGGAGTGGGATCGCCGGCTCCGCGAGGGGTATCGCTATCGCTTCGACCACGACGACGCCCGCCCGGCCCCGACGTTCATCGCCGAGCGGGCCCGGCTCGAACAGCGGCGGGCCCGGGGGGAAGATATCCGCGACCTCGGCTTTGCGCGCCCCCTGAACCAGTTCAACCAGGGCCCGAACCCGGGACGCCGCCTCGTCGCGGTCGACCAGCAACAGCGGAGCGAGTTCGTCCGCCGCCAGGCGGAGGTCCAGAAGTTCCGCGAGGCCCGCCAGGCGCAGGAGGTGGCGGCCCGCCGCCCGCCCAACGCCCGGCCCGACGAGGATCGGCCGCGGCAACTCCCGCTGAATCGGTCGCCGATCTTCGCGGGCGGACGACCCGGGCGCAATCCCCAGGGCCCCAACCCGGTCGCCGCGGCCCCTCCCCGGCCGGAGCAGCACAATGCCTTCCGCCCGGCCTTCCCCGCCGGGGCGGGCAACGGCAACAACCGCCCCAACCCGGGGCCCGGCGACGGCCCGGATCGCCGGCCCGGCGACCGCCCCAACCGAGGCCCCGGCGACGGCCCCAACCGAGGCCCCGGCGCAGGACCTGGCCCGAACCGTGGGCCCGGCGATGGCCCCAATCGTGGACCGGGCGACGGACCGGGCCGTGGCCCTGGCGATGGCCCCAATCGCGGCCCGGGAGCAGGGCCCGGGCCCAACCGTGGGCCCGGCGACGGCCCCGGGCCGAATCGAGGTCCTGGCGATGGCCCCAATCGTGGCCCCGGTGCAGGGCCCGGCCCGAATCGCGGGCCCGGTGACGGCCCCAATCGAGGCCCAGGCCCGAACCGCGGCCCCGGCGATGGACCGAACCGCGGCCCCGGCGCCGGCCCCGGCGATGGTCCCAATCGAGGTCCCGGAGCCGGGCCCGGCCCCAACCGAGGCCCCGGAGCGGGTCCGAATCGCGGCCCCGGCGATGGACCCGGGAATGGCCCCCGCAATCCCGGAGGCCAGCCACGCCCCCAGCCGGCCCCCCAGCCGCAGCCTCAGCCCCAGCCGGTCCCTCAGCCGCAACCGCAGCCGACTCCCCAACCGCAGCCCCAGCCTGGGCCCCGGCCCGGGCCTCAGGCGGGGCCTCGGCCCGGCGGCCGTCCGGACGGCGATGGTCCGGGGCGGGGCAATGGGCGGCCCGGCGGCGGGAACAGGCCGGGAAACCCGGACCGACCTCAGAAGAAGGGGGATTCGGCGATGAACGGCCGGCCGAACGGCCCGCAGATCCCGAATCGGCCCCAGGGGATCGCCGCGATGTCCCCGAGGCCGGGCGGATTCCCGATGCCCAACCGTCCCCAGGGCGTTGGGGCGATGACGCAGCGTCCCGGCGGAGCACCGGGGCCCAACCGGCCCCAGGTCTTCAACCCGAACCCGCAGCCGAGGCCGACGGCACCCGCGCCGGGCCGGCCCGGGCCGCAGCCCGCCCCGAACGTCGCCCAGGGCCCCCAGCGGCCCCGCCCCCAACCCCAGCCGCCCGGAGTGCAGGCCTCGCCCGGTCCCCGGCCTGGCGCGGCGGCGAACCCGGGGCGGCCCGGCCCGGGGGGTCGCAAGCCGGACAAGCCCGATCAGCCCCGGAAGAAGAACCAGAAGCCCGGCGATTAATCGCCGCGTCGATTGGTCAGTGAGCCCCGGCCGCGGCCAGGTCGCCCTCGGATTCCAACCCCGAGGCCGACTTGACGCGGCCGTCCTCGATTTCCAGGACCAGGTCGTCGGGCCGGATGAACCGGCGGTCGTGGGTGACGACGACCAGGGTCGTCTTCCGCTCCTCCTGGAGCCGGTGCAGGATCCGGTAGACCTCGTCCCCGGTCCGGGAGTCCAGCTCGCCGGTCGGCTCGTCGGCCAGGACGACGACGGGGTCCTTGATCAGGGCGCGGGCGATGGCGACCCTTTGCTGCTCGCCGCCGGAGAGCATCCCCGGCCGGTGGTCGAGTCGATCGCCGAGGCCGACGGTGGTGAGCAGGTCGGCCGCGCGGTCGAGGTGTTCCCGGGTCACGCCGGTCGGCATGAACGGGACCACCACGTTCTGCACGGCGGTGAGGTTGCTGATCAGGTTGAACGACTGGAAGATGAAGCCGACGCGATCGCGGCGGTAGGCGTTCTGCTCGGCCTCGCTCATCGCGGTGAGGTCGCGCCCTTCCACGGTAATCGTCCCGGAGGTCGGCCGATCCAGGGCGCCCATCAGGTAGAGGAGCGTGCTCTTGCCCGACCCCGAGGGGCCGACGATGAACGCGAACCGGCCCTTGGGGATGCGGCAGGACACCCCGCGAAGGACGTCGACCATCCGGTCCCCGCTCCGAAACGACTTCGTGACGCCCGCGACTTCAATCATGTCGATCCTTTGTCCTACGCCTCGTTCAACGCGAGCCCAGCCGGATCGCATCCATCGGGACCAGCCGCGACGCCTTCCAGGCGGGGTAGAGCCCGCCCAGCGTCCCCATCACCACCGAGAGTAGGAGCCCGGTCGCGACCAACCCGGGCGTGAACTGGAGCTGGAGCCCGCCGGACAGGAACTGGTTGGCCACCTGGGTCATCGCCAGGGCCATCAGGCAGCCGAGCGCCCCGGCCAGAAGCCCCAGGTACGCGCTCTCCAGAGTGACCAGCCCCAGGACGTTGGACCGCGACCAGCCGTTGGTGCGGAGGACGCCGAACTCGACGAACCGCTCGGTGGTGCTCATCAGCATGGTGTTAATGATCCCGACCACCCCGACCAGCAGGGCGAGGCTGACGGTCATCATCAGGAAGGTGTCGATCTGGCCCATGATCGTGCCGAAGTTGGCGGCGAACTCGGACATGCTCCGGGCGTCGACGCGGGGCTCGGGCAGGGCCTCCTCGATCTTCAGGGCGAGTTCGTCGATCCGGCCCGGGTCGTCCCCCTCGACGTAGAAGCTGGAGACCTCGCCGTCCCCCTTGCCCAGGAGCTTCCGCGCCGTGCCGATGTCCATCACGATGACCGGGTCGAGCAGCATCGAGCCGGTCTCGTAGAGGCCGATGATCGTATACGGCTCGGACCCGATCTTGAGTTGCTGGCCGACCTGCTTCGCCGTGCCGTCGGGGTTCTTGTGCTCGGCGGCGATCTTGCGGCTGATGACGATGTTCCGGGAGCCGGCATCCTCGGGCAGGAGGAACCGCCCTTCCTTCAGGGCGTTGGGATAGACGGCGCTCTTCAGCCCCTGGTGGGCGACGATGTCCTGCCCCTGGATGATGGTGGCGTCCAGGAAACTCTGGATCTTCTGCTCCCTGGTCCGGTTGAGGAATTCCAGGGGGTTGCGCGGGATCAGGCTCACGTCCTCGATGGTCGGCGGCAGGCCCCAGACCTCCGGGGCCACGGCGCGGACGCCGGGCATGGACCGGATCGTCTCCCCGACCGCGACGGGCAGGCTGCTGAAGACCGGCGTGGGCACGTTCTCGCGGAGGACCATGACCCCCTTGATCTTCTCCAGCGTGTCGCCGACCAGGGACCGCAGGCCGGCCGAGACGCTGAACAGGCCGAGGACGCCCAGGATCGGCACGGACAGCCCGATCAGGGCCAGGATCGTCCGCAACGGCCGGGTCAGCAGGTTGCTCCAGGCGAATTTCCCCATGCGCTCGGCCATCTCCCGGGAGTCCGATCCGATCATCGTTTCGAGGGCGATTATAGTCGGGCCGGCCACCCGGGGTAAGGGGCGAGGCGGGCCGGCTCACTCCGGCTTCAGGTTCCAGTAGATCTTGACGTTATGGGTGGCCCGGCCCCCCGCGATGATCTCCGGCCGGCCGTCGCCGTCGAGGTCGGCGGCCACCAGGTCCTCCACGGCCACGCCGCCGTCGTCGATCGCGTATTTCTTGAAGTGGGGAACGGTCACTCCGTCTTCGGGGTCATAGACGAGGACGCCCGGCCCCCGGAGTTTGGGGGGGAGCCCAGGACCAAAGGACATTCCCGAGGGAGCCAGATTGGTGGTGATCTCCGGATTCTTGTCACGCTGGCCGACGATCAATTCCTCATCGCCATCCCCATCCAAGTCGGCGCACCACACGGCATGGCCCCACTGGATCGGGGCATCGATCGGTTGCCGACGCCACAAGTTCGCATCGATGCGCCTGAGTTCCGCAGACGAAATGCCCGCACTGACGCCCGTGACCGGCGTATACACGACGACCGTTGAGCCGTGCCAGGGCTCGATCGTGGCCACGTAAGGGCGTCCATCGCGAAGCTTGCCGAGCTTGATCTCGCTGGAGCCCTTGAATGGCTTCGACTCCTGATCCCCCTCGCCGAATTTGGTCGGATTCCATCGCCCGTCCTTGTCCTTGCGGAGCACGAAGACGCCCTCCCAGGCGGCCAGGAGGAGATCGTCGCGGCCGTCGCCGTCGAAGTCCTTGACCTGGAGGTTGTGGACCGTGTGGAGCTTGTCCGTGAGGACTTCCACCGGCCAGGGTTCCTTGAACGGGTCGGCGGGGACGGTCAGGGCCATGATCCGCGAGCCGTTGCCGGCGCCCCAGTCGGGCCCCTTGGTTCCCCGGCCCTGGAGCGGGGCGACGATCAGCTGCTTCTTGCCGGTGCCCAGGACGTCGCCCCAGCGGACCCGGTGGAGGGTCGGCTCGGACAGGATCGGGATCGACCGCCAGGTCCCCTCGGGGGCCCCGGTGCGGGTGAGCCACTGGAGGGTTCCGCCCCCCTTGGTGTCGGACGGCCGCCAGGCGGCGCCCAGGGCGAAGTCGACCCGGCCGTCGCCGTCGATGTCGTGGGGCTGGAGGCAGACGTTGTCGCGCTCGGTGATGCCCCGGATGATATCGTGCTTCGTCCAGGTCGGGTTCTGATACCAGACCACGGCGTCGCCGGCCACGGCCACCACGTCGGGCTTGCCGTCGCCGTCCACGTCGGCCACGGCCACGGCGTAGCAGACGTCGCCGACCCGGGGGTCGATCTCCTGGGCGCGGAACCGGTGCGGCTCGGCGGCCCGGGCGGGGGATCCGAGGGCGAGGGCGACGACGAGGGCGAAACGATGGCGGTGGCTCATGGGGCGGTCCGGGGTTCGGAGTGGTCGCAGAGCACGGGCAGGGGGCGGCCCTGGGGGCGTGCCCACCCGGCATCGGCGTAGAGGTCGAGGGGGTCGAGCCGGCCGGTCCCGGTGTCGAGGATCGCGGCGTAGCCGTCGCACACGGCATGGACGACCATCATCGTCGGGGCCTCCGGCCGGAACCGGAACGGCTCGCGGCCGTCCCAGGGCAGGGGGCCGCGCCGGTCCAGGGCCAGCCAGCGGTGGAAGTGGCCGATCAGGATGGCGTGGTGCGGCGTCGCGTCGAAGCTCCGGGCGATCAGGTCGGGGGTCAGCGGCCTCTCGTCGGCGTGCCAGATGTCGGTGATCTCCCGGCAGTCGAGCCAGGGCTCGCGGTGGGCGAGCAGGAAGCCGTCGATCTCCATCCGGGGCAGCAGGGTGGCCATGTAGTCGAAGACCCGGCGGCTGTAGCGTTCGAGGGCGAACGGGGACGGGTCGACGCAGAGGCCGTGATCGTGGTTGCCGTAGACGCCGACGGCCCCCGCCGCCTCCAGCAGTTCCACCGTGCGTTCCAGGCGCGGCCCGGTCTCGAACAGGTCGCCCAGCGTCACCACGCGATCGACCCCGGCGCGGCGGAAGCCGGCCAGGGCCACATCGAGCAGTTCGACAGCTTCGTGGATGTCGGAGACGATCCCCAGCTTCACCGGGCCGGCCTCCTGGGTGGGGGACAGGGATTGAGCCCGATCATGCCACCGCCCGGGGCGCCCCGCAAGCGCGGGGCGGGCCGGCTCAGGTATTCACCAGCCGCGATTCGCCCCGCGCCATCTGCCGGGTCATGATGGCGAAGTGGGTGTGCATCACGCATTTGAAGGCGAACTGGAACAGGTAGCGCGGCGGCCGCTTCGCGGCGATCAGCCGGCGGAGATACTTGGCGTAAACCGGCCGGTCGGCCCGGGTCCGGGGGTCGGACCAGATCTTGGCCAGCATCCCCAGGGCGGCCAGGATCGTCAGGGCCTGGATCTTCACGTAGGTGAGGAACCGGTGGCGGCGGAGCCAGTCCATCTTGCGCGAGGCCAGGGGGACCCGCCCCTCTACGAACAGGGCGTCGAAGCGTTCGAAGTAATGTTCGGTGTCGTAGAGCCGGACCATCAGGTCGAGCCAGCCGTCGCGCATGACCTCCCGGCTCATGTTGAGCGGGATCACGTTGGTGGCGATGTTGGGGTCGTCGGCCGCGGCGTTGTCCAGCCGGCCCTCGGCCTCCAGGCGGGCGTAGAGCGGCGTCTTGGGGATCGCCGAGAGCATCCCGGCCATCGCGCCGATCACGCGGGCTTCCTTGAGGAACTCGTACTGGCGGTCGAAGACGGTCTCGTCGTCCTTGTCGAAGCCGACGATCATCCCGGCGTAGACCTCCATGCCGGCGTCCTGGACCTTGCGGATCTTGTCGATCATGCTCCCCGGTCGGACATTCTGGAACTTCTTGGTCTCGCGCAGGGCCTCCTCGTCGGGGCTCTCGATGCCGATGAAGACGGCGACCATGCCGGCCTCGGCCATCAGCTGCATCAGCTCGTCGTCCTCGGCGAGGTCGAGCGACGCCTCGGTGAAGAACGAGAGCGGATAGCCGTGCTCGTGCTGCCAGGCGACGATGGCCCGGAGGATGACCTTGGCCGCCTTCTTGTTGCCGATGAAGTTGTCGTCGACCAGGAAGATCACCCGCACGCCCTGGTCGTGCTGGGCCTGGATCTCGCTGATGACCATCTCGGCGGTCTTGATCCGGGGCTTGCGGCCGAAGATCACGATGATGTCGCAGAACTCGCACTGGAACGGGCAGCCGCGCGACGTCTGGATGCAGCCCATCGCGTATTCGTTGAACTTGACCAGGTCGTACCGGGGGATCGGCACCTTGGTCATGTCGGTCTTGTCGGCCTGCTCGTAGCGGGCGGCGTGGCGGCCGTCGGCCCATTCTTCGAGGAACCGGGGCCAGGTCTCCTCGGCCTCGCCGATGAACAGGACGTCCACGAGGCCCTCGAACCAGTCCTCGGCGACGGTGATCCAGGGGCCGCCGATCACGACGAAGCAGCCGCGCGACCGGAGTTCTTCGAGGATCTCGCGCATCCGGTCGCGCTGGACCGTCATGCCGGTGATGCCGACGATGTCGCACTTCTCGACCTCGTCGAAGTCGATCTCCTCGATGTTCTCGTCGATCAGCAGCAGTTCATGGCCCGGCGGGGTCAGGCCGGCCAGCACCGGCAGGGCCAGCACCGGCATGTTCGACTTCTTGCCCAGGATGGGGAGTCCGTGATTGAGGCCCCAGAACGAGGTGGGGAACTTGGGGTTGATCAGGCAGATCCGGGCCATCAAATCATCCTTGGCGGGTCGTCCCCCTCGCGGGCGAGCGAACCGAGCGTGGTCGATCAGGGTGAAGAGCGGTCGGCGACCCTGGCATGCGAATTCCCGGCCGGGATCTGGGAAAACCCAGCGAGGCCGAGCCGGGGGCGGAGCAAGGTCGAATGACGATTCTAGGGGACTCGCGGCGTAAGTATAAGCCGGTTCCCTAATTTTGATCGAGATCGGGCCTCCCGGATCGACGAAAAAGGGCCGGAACGCCCGAAAGCGCCCCGGCCCCGTTGAAGCTCGGAAAACTGGGAAGACCCTGACCCCGCGAGGGGGTCAGCCGACCATGATCGTGCGGTCCACGTCGTCGAAGGAGCGGCCTTCGCGTGCGTTGGCGAATGGCTCGACCGGCGACGGCAGCAGGGCGATGTCGAGGACCTCGTCCAGCGTCGCCACGCAGTTGATCTGCAAGGCGGCCCGGACATCTTCCGGCAGGTCGTCGAGGTCGGCCTCGTTGTCGCGAGGCACGAGGATCTGGGTGCACCCGGCGCGGTGGGCGCCGAGGATCTTCTCCTTCACGCCGCCGATCGGCAGGACGCGGCCGCGGAGCGTGACCTCGCCGGTCATCGCCACGTCGCGCCGGACCGGCCGGCCGGTCATGGCCGACACGATCGCGGTGGCCATCGCCGCCCCCGCCGACGGGCCGTCCTTGGGGACCGCACCGGCCGGGACGTGGATGTGGACCTCGATCGGGCCGGGCTTCGCCGCGAGCCGGGGGGCCCGGGCGTGGGTGGCCGCATAGGTCAGCGCCGCTCGGGCCGACTCCTTCATCACGTCGCCGAGCTGGCCGGTCAGGATCAGCGACAGGTTGCCCCAGCCGCCGGAGCCCGCCACCGGCGCGTCGGACGACGCCGGCGCCTCGCCGTTGAGCCGGCGCAGGGCCGCCTCGACGAACATGATGTCGCCGCCGGCCGGGGTGTAGTACATCCCGGTGGCCACGCCCACCTCGTTGGCCTCGGCGATCCGCTCGGGGTGGACCCGGGCCCGGCCCAGCAGGGCGCGGACGTCCTCGGGCGTCACGACCCGGCCCGGCGCGGCGCCGGACGCGATCTCGCGGGCGACCTTCCGGGTGACGGCGCCGATCTGGCGTTCGAGCTGGCGGACGCCGCTCTCGCGGGTGTACCGCCCGACGAGCGCCTTCACGGCCTCGTCATCGAAGGTCACATCCTCGGTGGTCAGGCCCGAGTCGGCCAGCTGGCGCGGGATCAGGTAGGTCTTGGCGATCTCGGCCTTCTCGCTCTCGGTGTAGCCCGAGAATTCGACGACCTCCATCCGGTCGAGCAGCGCGGCCGGGATGTCCTGGATCACGTTGGCGGTGGCGACGAACAGGACCTCGCTCAGGTCGAACGGGACGTTGAGGTAGTGGTCCGTGAACGAGTCGTTCTGCGCCGGGTCGAGGACTTCCAGCAGGGCCGAGGCCGGGTCGCCCTGGAACGACGCGCCGAGCTTGTCGACCTCGTCGAGCAGGAAGACCGGGTTCTTGGTGCCGGCCTGCTTGAGCCCCTGGACGATCCGGCCGGGCATGGCGCCGACGTAGGTGCGGCGGTGGCCCCGGATGTCGGCCTCGTCGCGCACCCCGCCCAATGCGGCCCGGACGTACTCGCGGTCCAGGGCACGGGCGATCGACTTGGCGATCGACGTCTTGCCGACGCCGGGCGGGCCGACGAACAGGAGGATCGGGCCCTTGGCCATGGCGCGGGCCTTGGCCTCCTTGTCCGCCCCCTCGGGCTGGGCGGCCAGGCGGCGGGCGCGGAGCTGCCGCACCGCCAGGAATTCGAGCACGCGGTCCTTCACGTCCTGGAGGCCGTGGTGGTCCTCGTCGAGGACTTTGGTGGCGCGGGCCAGGTCGAGGTCATCGTCGGACCGGGTGTTCCAGGGGAGTTCGGCGATCCATTCCAGGTAGGTGCGGATCACCTGCCCCTCGACCGACTCCCGCCCCGACCGCTCCAGGCGGTTGAGTTCGCGGTCGACCTCCTTGCGGGCCTCCGCGGGGAGTTCCAGCTTGGCCAGGGCGTCGCGGAGGTCGGCGATGTCGTGGGACTTGTCGTCGTCGCCCAGCTCCTTCTGGATCGCCTTGAGCTGCTCGCGGAGGTACATCTCGCGCTGGCGTTCCCCCAGCTCGGTCTGGACCTGGGACTGGATCTCGGCCTGGGCCGCGAACATGCCGATCTGGCGCTGGACGTGGACCAGCACCCGGCGCATCCGCGTCTCGACGTCGAGCGTCTCCAGGAGTTCCTGCTTCTCGGCGACCGGCAGCTCGATGTAGCCGGCCACGAGGTCGGCGAACCGGCCGGGGTCGGTCACCGAGTCCATCACCTGATGGAGCACCTCCTCGGGCAGCCCGCGCTTCTCGCCGAGCTCCATGGCGCGGTCGCGGGTCTCGCGATGGAGGGCCGCGAAGGCCCGGTCATCCGGGTTGATCGGGGCCATCTCCTCGATGGCGACGACGTCGGCGGCCAGGTATCCCTCGACCGGGTTGAACCGGAGGGCATTGGCGCGGGAATCCCCCTGGAGCAAAAGCTGGAGCCCGCCCAGGCCGCGCTGGACCTGGCCGATCCGGGCGACCACGCCCAGGGAATTGAGCTGCTCGGGGGCCGGCTCCTCGGCCACGTCGCGCTGGGCCACGGCGAAGACGAGGCCGTCGGCCTTCATCGCCGCCTCGACGGCCCGCAGGGTCCCGGGGCGGCCCGCCGCGATCGGCACGGTCAGCCCGGGGAAGATCGCCGTCCCGCGCAGGGGCAGGACGGGAAGCGTTCGCACATCGGCCATCGCACACCCTCCCTCGCACAAGCCCCCCGCCCGGCGAGGGCGGAGGGAGGATTTTTCGGTCGTGTCATGTCGGCTCTTCACCGCAATGATACGACGGCCGTGCAAGGGGTGTTCGCAACCGAGCGCCGGATTAGTGGACGCCTGCCGACCTCCTGATGACGCCGCCCTTGGCGTCGGCCAGGACCTGGACGATCAGGAACGCCGACTCGTCGATGCTCTGCACCGAGCTGCGGACCTTGCCGATTTCCAGCCGGGTCACGACGCAATAGAGGATGTCCTGGTCCGCGCCGGACATCCCGCGCTTCCCCTTGAAGATGGTCACGCCCCGGCCCAGGACCTCGGTGATCGCGCGGCGGATCTCGTCGCTCTTCTCCGAGATGATGGTGATGGCCGTGTATTCCTCGATGCCGTGGAGCAGGAATTCGAGGGTCTTCGACGCGGCGGCATAGGTCAAAATCGAGTACAGGGCGGGCTCGATGCCCAGGACGAACCCGGCGACCAGGAAGATCACCACGTTCAGCCCGAGGATCACGTCGCCGACCCGCAGTATCTGATTCTTGCGGCTGATCAGCAGCGCGGCGATCTCGGTCCCGTCCAGGACCGCATTGCCCCGGATCGCCAGGCCGATCCCGGCGCCGATGAAGAACCCGCCGAACACGGCGGAGAGGAGCTTGTCGTGGGGCGTCACGTCCGGGAACGGCAGCAGCGATCCCGTCGCCGTGGCGGCCAGGCAGGCGGCGAACCCGAGGATGCCCAGCGAACTTCGGAGCGCGAACGAGCGGCCGATCTGGCGATAGCCGAGGGCGACGAACGGGAGGTTGATCACCGCGATCAGGATCGCCAGCGGCCAGCGGAGCAGACCGGCCAGAAGCATCGAGACGCCGGTCACCCCGCCGTCGATGAAATGGCTCGACAGCAAGAACCCATTGATGCCCATGCTCGCCGACACGATGCCCAGCCCGATCAACAAGGCGTTGGCCAGTTCGGACAGGACTTTTTGCTTGGTGCCGACTTTTTCTGCTGTCATCGATTTCTCACCAGGGACGAGGAGTTTTTTGGGTCGTGAAGGATAGGCTCGGCTCGGCCCGGCCGGGCCCGATCAGCCCGGATCGGCGAGGAAGCGGAGCAGGCAGCCATTCACCCGCCCCGGCTCCTCGTGCTGGACCCAGTGGGAGGCCTCGGGGATCCATTCGATCCGGCCGGTCTTGCACAGGGCATAGCTGGCGCGGGCCAGGCTGCGGTTGATGAACGCGTCCTTGAGGCCCCAGATGATCTGGGTCGGGACCGTGATCCGGGGGTCGTCCGGCATCTTCGGCTTGTGGCGGAACGCGGCGCGATACCAGGCGATCATCCCCTTCAGGGCGCCGGGCCGCGACCAGGCGTCGCGATAGAAGGCGAGGTCGGCCTCCGTGAACGTCCCCGGCCGGCTGGTCTTCTCCAGGCCCCGGGCCAGGAACCGGCCCGAGTCCCGCCCGAGGAACTTCTCGGGCAGCCAGGGGACCTGCATGGCGAAGGCGTACCAGCTCTTGAGCTTCTGGGCCCGGCTCTCGCGCAGCTCGCGGAGGATCAGGGCCGGGTGCGGGCCATTGAGGAACGCGGCGCGCTCGAACCGCCCGGGCGCCCGGGTGATCGCCCACCAGCCCACGATGGCCCCCCAGTCGTGGCCGACCACGATCGCCGCCCGCTCGCGCCCCAGGGCGTCCATCAGCCCCAGCACGTCGTCGACCAGCGTGTCCAGGGCGTAGGGGGCGACCCCGGCCGGCTTGTCGCTGAGGTTGTAGCCACGCTGGTCCGGGACGACCACGCGATAGCCGGCCTCGGCCAAAGGGCCGATCTGGTTCCGCCAGCCGTACCAGAACTCGGGGAAGCCGTGGAGCAGGAGCGCCAGGGGGCCGTCCTCCGGCCCCGCCTCGGCCACGTTCAGGGTGATCCCGGTGGTCGGGACCCGGACCAGCCGGGTCGCGACGCTCACGGCTCGACCATGACCTGGACCCGCGACGGCCGGGCCGAGGATCGGAAGACGCGGTGGGTCGCCTTGCGGAAGTCCGCCGGCTCGGCCTGGTAGATGTTCACGAACGTCTGCGGGTTGCGGTCCACCAGCGGGAACCAGCTGCTCTGGACCTGGATCATGATCCGGTGCCCGGCGCGGAAGGTGTGGTAGACGTCCGGCAGGGTGAACTTGACAGCGGTCGGCTTGCCGGGCTCGAACGCCTTGGCGTCCTCGAACCCCTCGCGGAACCGGCCCCGCATCACGTCGCCCCGGACCATCTGCTGGAAGCCGGCCCGCTTGAACCCGGACGGGTCGGGCGGCTGGTCGTCGGGCAGGTCGTCCGGGGAGACGTCGATCAGCTTCACGATCCAGTCCGCGTCGGTCCCGGTGGTCGAGACGATCAGCTCGGGGGTGATCGGCCCGGCCAGGGTGACGTCGGCCTCCAGGGGGGCGGTCTGGTAGACCAGGACGTCGGGCCGTCGCGCGGCGAACCGCTGGTCATCCACCATGTATTCGCGGGTCATGCCGATGGCGGTCTCGGCGATGAACGGGACCGGCTTCGCCGGGTCGCTGAGGAACTCGTCGGCCGCCTCGGCGTCGGGCTGGTCGGCCGGGTCGAAGGTGAGGCCCCCCTCGGCGGCGAAGGTCAGCGTTTTGGCGACGGTGTTCTTCGGCGGCCAGGCGTCGAGCTTCCGCCAGCGGTTGGTCCCGGTCTGGAAGACGAACGCCTCGGGGAGCTTCGGGTCGGCGGCCCCCTTGAGGTGGTGCTCGAAGAACGGGAACTCGATCGAATCGCGGTAGAAGTCGGCCGTCTTCGAGTCGAAACGGACGTGGCCCAGCTTCTCGCCGGCGTCGCTGCGCCCGCCCCACTGGCCGTGATACCAGGGGCCCATCACCAGGGTGTTGCTGGTCGTGGGGCTGGTCGCCTCGATGTTCTTGTAGACCTCCAGGGCGCCGAACAGGTTCTCGGCGTCGAACCAGCCGCCCACGGTCATCACCGCCACCGAGGGCTTGATGGCCTTCATGTGCGCGCGGAGGTTGCGGGCCTTCCACCACGAGTCGTAGGTGGCGTGGCCCATCAGGTCGAGCCAGAAGGCGACGTCCCCCTTGAAGTACTTCGCGTCGGCGCCGGGCAGGGGGCCCATCCGGAGGAAGAAGTCATAGCCGTCCGGGGTGCCGTGGTCGAACGGGGTGCCGGGCTTCCGGGTCGGCTCGGGGCGGGGGTGGCCGAAGTTCGCCAGGAAGTTGAAGGCGTGGGGCAGGAAGAACGCCCCGTTGTGGTGGAAATCATCCCCCATGAACCAGTCGGTCACGGGCGCCTGCGGCGAGGCCGCCACCAGCGCCGGGTGGGGCTCCACCAGGCTGGCCGCCGTGTAGAAGCCGGGGTAGGAGATCCCCGACTGGCCGACCTTGCCGTTGTTGCCCGGGATGTTCTTGACCAGCCAGTCGATCGTGTCGAACGAGTCGGTCCCCTCGTCGATCCCCTCGCCCCCCACCCCGCGCATCGGGCGGACGTTGACGTGTTCCCCCTCGGACATCCACCGCCCCCGGACGTCCTGGTAGGCGAAGATGTAGCCCGACCGCCCGAAGGCGGGCGAAGGGCCGAGGTCCGACTTCGACTGGTCCACGCCATAAGGCCGGACGCTGTAGGGGGTCCGGTTCAGGAGGATCGGGTAGGGCCCCGCGCCGTCCTTGGGGACGTAGACCGCCGTGAACAGCCTCACCCCGTCGCGCATCGGGATGCGATACTCGAACTTCGTGTAGTGGGCCTTCACGTATTCGAGGCCCTGCGCGCCGGCTTGCCCGGGCACGAGGCACGCGAACAGGGCCATCAGCAGGCCCGTCGATCCTCGGGAGATGCGGCTCGTCATTTCGGCTCAACCCCTTCGATGGCGAGATCCAGATAGACCAGGCGGTGATCCGAGCTGGCGACGGCGGGGGTCATCTGCACCAGGCGTGCCAGCGGGTCGGCCGCGACCGGCCAGAAGATGCCCCCGCCGACCGGCCGGAGGTCGGCCGACGGCAGGACGTAGTCGGCCCGGAGGTTGCCGACCGACCGGTCGTCGAAATCGGCGGTATCCTGCGCCGGGTCCCCGCGCTGGGCGGCGTTGACCCCGCCCTGGAGCCGGGCGGCCTCGGCCCCGCCCGGGCTGGTGGGCACGAATGCGGAGTGGACCCGGGGATGATCGAGGAGTTGCCCGATCGCCCCGGGCACGCTCCCGCCGTCGGTCGGGTCCGCGTTCAGGTCGCCCATGATGACGAATGACTCGGGGGGCTTCGCGGCGGCCGGGCCGAGGTAGCGGGCCTTCTCGCCGCCCGAGATGAAATCGGCCCAGAGGCGGATCTCGTCGTGATTCCGCCGGCCGTTGCGATCCTCGGGCCCGTCGAACGACGGCGGCGTGGGGTGGCTGGCCAGGACGTGGACCGTCCGGGCCCCGATCCGGATCGGCACGTCCCAGTGGCTCTTGGAGGAGAGGCGGAGCCGCGCCAGGGCCTCGGCCGAGTACCAGGGGGAGCCGTCGGCCTTGGTCGGCAGCAGGGCCCCCGGCATGTCCTTCCACAGGACCTCGCGGAACTGCACCGCCGACGCCGCGTCGATCGGGTATTTCGAGTAGATCACCATGCCGTACTGGCCGGGGAACAGGCCGAACCCCAGGGCATCGTTGCCGTAGCCGCGCGAGCCGACCCGGGCCTCGGCCACGCCGTCGCCGTCGAGGTCGACCCCGGAGGCCACCCCGGTGTTCACCCCGGCGGTGAAGCGGTACGGGTAGGAGATCGGCTCGGCCCCGTTGCGGCCCTTCGACAGATAGTTGTCCTGGAACAACATCGCCGACCGCCCGTCGGGGTCGTGGTCGAACTCGTTGATTAGCAGGACGTCGGGGCGGATCCGCTGGATGATTTCCGCAACATGGCCGGCCTGGACATCGCCCGGCGTGGCGAGGTCGCGGGCCAGGTCGCCCGGGTGATCCCGGTTCAGCGAGGCGTTGAAGGTCGCGAAGCGGACGGTTCGCGCCGCGTCCGAAGGGGGGGCCGCGTACAGGAAAATCGCCGCCAGGATCCAGCCATTGCCCATCGAGCCCCCTCCCTGACCGTCCTCTTCGCGGGCCGCCGATGCGACGATTTGCGGGACGGAACAGCATAACAGGAATGATGATGGGTCGTCCACCCGCCATCAAAACGGGCCGGAATGTCCACCATTGACCTTGATGGACACCGGATTGTGGCGCACAATCACCCTAGCCTTCACATCAAATTGACAAACTCGACCTGTCTTGCCGCTCCAACCGGCACGCGGGTCGCATGAATCGCGGTCGGGTCGGCCATTCGGCCATCCGTCTCGCAGATGGTCGCCGTTCCGTCCTCTCTCAGCCGGATCGCGCCAGTGTCAACCCGCTGGTCGAAGGATCGACGCGCAGTCGTCACCTGACCAGGTGAACCCTCTGCTTGCCCCTGGCGTACCAGATTAAGGAATGAAGTAGGCGTTCGGGTGATCGAAGCGACGCGAACGTCCGAATGAGAGAGTAGGCGTGCTGCGAGTGTGAGACATGGGCGTGCACCGGCGGTCCCCCCGCCGGCCAGGTGTCCCACCCGCCGCCACCTCCCGTAGACCAGATGGGGAGGACCAGACCATGAGCCGACTTCATCTCCCGGCCATTTTCCTCTTGATGATCTGCCCCTCGGCGACATGGGCGGGATCCAACGATCTCGGCCCCGCCGATCGCGCGATACTCGCCGGATATGCCCGGGACACGTGGCAATCATTCGCGGCGATGGCCATGCCCAGCGGGTTGCCGTGCGACTCGTTGACGCTGGCCGACGGCCGCTGGACGCCCTCGACCTATACGTCCCCCTCCAACATCGGGGCGTACCTCTGGAGCATCCTCGCCGCCGAAGACCTCGAGGTCATCGGCCACGACGAGGCCGCCCAGCGGATCGGCAAGACGCTGGAGACCCTCGGCCGGATCGAGCGGGCCCACGGGTTCTACCTGAACTGGTACGACCCCAAGGACGGCTCGACGGTCACGACCTGGCCCGGCGGAGGACCCATCCGCCCTTTTCTTTCGACCGTGGATAACGGGTGGCTCGCGGCCTCCCTGGTGATGATCCGCAACGCCCGCCCGGCGTTCCGGGACATCGCCGACGGCCTGCTGGGGCCGATGAATTTCGGATTCTTCTATGATCCTTACGACGCCAGCAACCCGGCCGCCCATCCCGGCCTGCTCCGCGGCGGATACTGGCTCGACGACAAGACGTTCGCCGGGTTCCACTACGGGATGCTGAACACCGAGGCCCGGATCGCCAGCTACATCGGGATCTCCCGGGGCGACCTGCCCCTCGACCACTACTACCGGATGTCGCGATCCCGCCCGCCGGCCGCCGAGAGCCGATCGGACCGCGACCGCTTCGAGGTCCAGAACTACCACGGCGTGCCGGTCGAGCAGGGGTTCCGGACCGTCAAGGGCCTCCGCGTGGTCCCGAGCTGGGACGGCTCGATGTTCGAGGCGCTGATGGTATCCCTGTTCATCCCCGAGGCGGAATGGGCCCCGCATGCCTGGGGCATCAATCACCCCCTCTACGTCCGCGCCCAGATCCAGAACGCCCTGGAAGATGCCCGGATGGCGGCCTGGGGCGTCTCGGCCTCGAACATCCCGGGCGGCGGCTACCGCGTCTTCGGGGTCGCCGGCCTGAGCGCCGACGGCCGCCGGACCGACACCGTCGGCGATACCGTGGTCACGCCCCATGCCTCGTTCCTGGCCCTGGCCTTCGCCCCCCGCGAGGCGATGGCCAACATGAGCATCCTCTCGGAGAAGTTCCGCGCCTACGGGCCCCACGGCTTCCACGATGCCGTCGACGTCGCCAGCGGCAAGGTCTCGGAGACCTCGCTGGCCATCGACCAGGGGATGATCATGGCGGCGATCGCCAACGCCCTGACCGATGGCGGGATGCAGCGGGCCTTCTGCGAGGGGGACATCGACCGGGTCATCCGGCCTTTGATCGCCCCGGAACGGTTCGCCTCCGGGATCGAGGAGGGCCACCCCAACCGGCCTTCCTCCCGATCCCAGTGGCGTCTGGATCCGCCCGCACCGCAGACCGTGAGCGCGATGAAGGCCCCGGCCGAGGCCGAGCCCGCGAAGCCGGCCCCCATGCCGGCACCGGCCGAGGCCCTGGTCCAGCAGTGACCGGGCCGGCCGCCGGATCCGGGGCCGATGGCGGACCGGGTCGGCCTGGCGTATCCTGACGGGACACCGAGACGGCCGGCGCCGGTGCGCCGGCCGTCCTCGTCTCGCCCCGGAGGAGATCGCCGCGATGAATCGGCCGCTTTGCCTGATCGCCGGATGGCTCGGCCTCGCCGTCCCGTTCCCCGCCCCCGCCCAGACGGCCCCGCTGGCCGCCGAGTTCCCCGCCCCCGAGTCCCGGGGGGGATGGAAGAGCCTCCTGCCCGAATCGGGCGAGCCCGACGACTCGGCCAAGGCCGAGATCCGCCGCCAGACCGGAGCCGACTGGGACAAGCTCAACGCGGCCTGGCTCTACAACGCCTCGATGCCCGGGAACACCGGGCTCGTCGTGATCCAGGGCGGCAAGATCATCGGCGAATGGTATCGGGGCGGCGACCGCCACCGCGAGTTCAACATCTATTCCAGCTCCAAGGCGTACACCAGCACGGCGTTCGGCCTGATCCTCTCCGACTTCGGCGCGGGGCCGACCCCCTCGGGCAAGTCGTTGAGCCTGGACACCCCGGTTTGCAACGCCGATTGGCTGCCCGAATCCCTGCCGCTGCCCGACCCCCGGAAGGCCGAGATCACCGTCCGGCACCTGCTGAACATGGCCTCCGGCCTCGGCATCGACCCGGTCCCGTCGAAGAAGCCCTTCGAGGTCGCGCTCGGCCACGAGCCGGGCTCGGCGTTCGCCCAGCTCAAGGGGAAGCCGGGGACCGTCTTCCACTACAGCAATGCCGGCGTGGCCCACCTGGTCCTCGCGTTCAAGAACGCGACCGGCACGGACCTGGAGCCGTTCCTCCGGGAGAAGCTGCTGGACCCGATCGGCGTGGAAGAATTCCGCTGGGCCCCGCTGGGGGGCGACGGCGGCATCGGCCCCTACAGCCAGGGCTACAGCGGGATCCACACCAACCCGCGCCAGCATGCCCGATTCTGCCAGCTGGCCCTCCACAAGGGGGAATGGGCCGGCAAGCGGATCGTGCCCGCGAGCTACTACGACTTCGCCTGGCAAAGCTCGCCGAACAACCCCACCTACGGCGGCCAGTGGTGGGTCTACCCGCGATGGAAGAAGGCCCCCAAGGACCTGGTGATGACCTCGGGCCGGAACCACAACGATGGGTTCGTCCTGCCGAGCCGCGACCTGGTCTTCGTCCGCCTCGGCGACGGCAACCGGTTCCCCAGGGACTTCGAGGACCAGCTCGTCGCCAAGATCCTGGTGGCCTTCGACCGATAGACGCGACCGATCGGGCCTGCTATCGTGGCGGTCTTTCGGCGACCGAGAGCCGCCACAACAACCGACCGATCATGACCGGGGAGGGCATCGCGATGAGCCGGCGCAAGCTGAGGGTGGGCATGGTCGGGGGCGGGGGGCCGTCCAATTTCTTCGGCGGCCCGCATCGCCGCGCGATCCTGATGGACAACGCCGCCGAGCTGACCGCCGGCGCCCTTCGCAGTTCCCCCGAAGAATCGTTGGCCTCGGCCCAGGAACTGTTCTTCACCCGGGGCTATCCCGACTGGCAGACCCTGGTCCGCGACGAGGCCGCGCTGCCGGCGACCGAGCGGATCGACTACCTGACCATCGTCACCCCCAACGACGCCCACTTCGGCCCGGCCGAGGCCGCCGCGAAGGCCGGCATCGGCGTCCTGTGCGAGAAGCCGCTCACGACCACGCTGGCCGAGGCCCAGGATCTCCAGAAGGCCGTCAACGCCTCCAAGACCCCGTTCGTGGTGGCCTACACCTACACCGGGTTCCCGATGGTCATGCTGGCCAGGACCCTGGTCCAGGACGGGGCGATCGGCGAGGTCCGCAAGGTCGAGGCCTGGTACCCACAGGGCTGGCTGGCCTCGAAGCTCGAAGCCGACGGCCAGAAGCAGGCGGCGTGGCGGGTCGACCCGGCCAAGGCCGGCGCGTCGGGCTGCGGCGGCGACATCGGCACCCACGCTTATGAGTTCGTCCGGTTCGTCGCCGGGCTCAAGGCGACCCGGCTCCGGGCCCGGCTCAAGGCGTTCGTGCCCGGCCGTGCCCTGGACGACGACTTCACCGTTCTGGCCGAGCTGGACAACGGCGGGATCGCCACCGTGGCCGCCTCCCAGATCACCATCGGCGCCCAGAACGACAACGGCTTTCGGGTCTCCGGCACCAAGGGGACGCTGGAATGGTCGATGACCGACCACCTCTGCCTCAAGCACTTCGAGGCGGGCCAGCCGGTCCGGATCTATCGCCTGGGGGCCGACTACGGCTACTTCCCCGGGTCGATCAAGCCCTACCTGCGGCTCCCGTCCGGCCACCCGGAAGGGTTCCACGAGGCGCTGGCGAATCTCCACCTGTCGCTCCAGCTCCAGATCCGGGCCAGGCTCGGCGAGACGGTGCCGGCCGCGTTCCCCCACCCCGGCATCGCCGACGGCGTGGCCGGCATGGCGTTCGTCGAGGCGGCCGTCGCCAGCTCCAACCAGGACGGCGCGTGGGTCACCCTGCCCACGTCCGACTGATGGTCGTGTCCCCTAGCGCGAAGGATGGATCGTGAAAGACCCCCTGGTCCGGTTCAGCGTGGCGATCGGCGGCGAGCTGCTCGACAAGTTCGACCAGTATCGCGAGGAGCATCGCTACCCGAACCGGAGCGAGGCGGTGCGCGGCCTGATGCGCGCGGCCCTGATCGAGGACGCCGTCGCCGACGAGGAAGGCGAGGCGATGGGCGTCCTCACGATCATCTACGACCACCACGCCGGCAAGATTTCCGAGCGTCTCACCGAACTCCAGCACCACCACCTCGAACGCGTGGTGACCACCACCCACGTCCACCTCGACGCCCGGCGGTGCCTGGAGGTGATCCTCCTGCGCGGCAAGACGCGGCAGGTCCGCGAGCTGGCCGACGGCATCATCGGCGTCAAGGGCGTGGAGACCGGCCGGCTGGTCCTGGCCGCGGCCCATCCGATCGAGGGCGGGCACTCCCACGCCCACCCCCACGGCCATTCCCACGGGCCCGGGGACCACGGCCATTCGCACGGCTGATCCGGGCCCACCGCCGCCCGGCCGGGGAGTCCGGCCCGGCGGCCCCCGGTCTGGCGATCAGTTCTGGTGCCCGGGGGGCTCGAAGGCGGCCTCGGCCCGGAGGATCATCTGGGCGACCTCGACCAGCTTCTGGTTGTGGTCGCGGGCCAGGCGGCGGAGGCGGCGGAAGGCCTCGTCCTCGTCGAGCCCGGCCTTCTTCATCAGGATGCCCTTGGCCCGCTCGATCACCTTGCGGTCTTCCAGGGCCTGCCGCAGCTCGCCCGCCTCGTGCCGCAGGGCGCTGAAGTGGTCGAACCGGGTCATGGCGATGGCGATCGCCGCCTTGAGGTCGTCCTGCTTGATCGGCTTGACCAGGAAGCCGAAGAAGTCGCCCGAGCGGGCGCGCTGGAACAGCGCCTCGTCGTGGTAGGCGGAGACCAGGATGGTGGGGATCGGGTCCTCGCGGCCGATCTCGACGGCGGCGTCGATCCCGTCGAGTTCGGGCATCTTGATGTCGGTGATGATCAGGTCGGGGCGGTGATCGCGGCATGCCCGGACCAGTTCCCGGCCCGTGGCGGCGGCGGCGGAGACCTGATGCCCCATCCTCGTGAGGAGTTCCCGATAATACTCGCGCATCCTCGGCTCGTCGTCGGCGACGGCGATGATGAGTGCGGGGTTCATGCATTCCCTCGCGGCAAAAGGATCACGATCTCGGCCCCGGGCCCGTCGGGAGTGCCGATGCCGATGAGGCCCCCGTGGGCCTCGACGATGCGGCGGACGATGGGCATCCCCAGTCCGGTGCCCTGGGTCTTCGTCGTGAAGAACGGCTCGAACAGATTCTTGCGCTGCTCGGCGGTGAGGCCCGGCCCGTTGTCCCGGATGGCGACGCGGACGGCGGGTTTCCCGGCCAGGTCCGCATCGCTCCATGTGACCACGATACGCACTGGATCGTCGCAGGCATCGAGCGAATTGTCTAGGATATTCCGGAAGACTTGCACCATCCGGTGCAAATCCGCGTCGCAGGTCGGCGGCGGCCCCCCGACCTCGGCCAGCGTCGCAACTCGTCCCTTGCGAGCGACTTCCAGCCGGGACCAGGCATCCATGAGGATTTCGCTGAGCGAGCAGGATCGCCGATCCAGCAGGATCGGCGCGGCGTAGGTGCGCACCTCCTCGTAGAGGCGATGGAGGTCGTCCTGGGCGTCCTGGACGCCCGCGACCAGGTCGAGTTCCTCGGGCCGTTCTTCGAGCCGGAAGGCCAGCATCTCCAGGCAGGCCTGGCTGCGCTGGAGGGCGTTGCGGCTCTCGTGGGCCAGGCCGGTGACCATCTGGCCGATGGCGGCCAGGCGCTCGGCCTGGAGGGCGCGGCGCTGGGCTTCCTTCAACTCGGTGATGTCGTGGCCGATGGCCAGGACGCCGGTGGAGCCGTCCGGCCCGTCGTCCAGCGAGCGGAGGGCCCAGTTGACCTCGCGTTCGCGGCCGTCGCGGTCGAGCAGGGCATGGGTGATCTCGCACCCCTCGGCGTCGACGATGGCGCGGCGGAACGCCGCGACGGCCCGGGCCCGGTGGCCGGCCGGGACGCACCGGGCGAACCAGTCGGCGCCGCGGACCTCCTCGGGGCGATAGCCGGCCACCCGCTCCAGGAACGGGTTGACGCGGACGACCCGGCCGTCGTGGTCCAGGACCAGGACGATCACCTGGGCCGTCTCGATCAGCCCCTCGGCGAAGTCGCGCTCCAGGCGGAGTTCGTCCTCGCTCTCGATCAGCGCCTGCTCGGCATCCTTGCGGCGGGTGATGTCCGTCGAGATGCCTCCGATGGCGTAGGTCCGCCCCTCCTCGTCGCGGAGCGGGAACTTGACCGACAGGAAGGTGTGCGGGCCGTCGGCCAGGGGGAGGATCTCCTCGGACTCCGTGGCGTGGCCGGCCTCGAGCATGGCGAGGTCGCCCGACCGGAGCGCCTCGGCGATCGCCGGCGGGAACAGGTCGGCGTCGGTCAGCCCCTCGATGGTCGGCTCGTCGGAGTTGGGCCGGGCCAGCGCGACGTAGAGGCGGTTGGCGAGGATGTAGCGCCCCTCGACGTCCTTCAGCCAGATCGGCGCCGCGGAGTTGTCCAGGATCGCCTGGAGCCGGGCCTCGTTGCGGCTGGACGCCTCGCGATAGCGGCCCGCCTCGCGCGCGTTCGCCTCGGACGCCTGGCGGGCCGCCAGCAGGCGGTCCATCAGGACGCTCACCAGGATCCCCTCGATCAGGAACGAGCCGATCCGGTAGAGGTCGTGGGGCTTCTCGATCAGCAGGGTGTAATCGGGGTGGGCGTCGTAGTAGGCCCAGCTCAGGCCGGCGAGGAAGACCGCGGTGAGCCCCGATCCCAGGCCGCCATACCAGGCCGCCAGGGTGACCATCGGCAGGTAGAGGCCGGGCGAGGCATCGACCCCCGCCCAGGCCTCGATCGGCCCCCGCGTCATGAAGGCGATCCCGACCAGGATCGCCGACACCGCCTGGCGGGCCAGCAAGGAGCGGGTCATCGGGTCGACGCCGAGGGGGCCGAGATCTCCGGGGGCGGGGCGACGATCGGGGGGCCCGCTCATGGGCGACGCCCCCCCCCGGGCCGGCGGGCCCGGCCTGCCGGCCCCGCGATCCGCCCCGGCCCGCCCCTGAAATGCTCCGGCATGACGATTAACCCTGGATTCGCCCGGATCTGGATCCGATGGTATGAGAAGAAGCGATTCTAACGCGGATGGCGTCTCCGGACGGCCCCCCACCCCGGGATTGCGGGTTTTCCCGGCTCCGTAGGGGATGGGTTTCCGCCGGATCTCGGGTTCTCGATTTCCTCGCGATCCCGTAACATCCGCGCCACGATCGCCGCGGGCCAAGCCCATCGGGGGAGAGAGACCCGAGGGGCCGCCCGGGCGTGCGAAACAACCGACGAGGGGCAGGATCGCCCCGCGGGCCCCGCACAAGGCCCGATTCTTCCAGGAGGGAAGACGATGGATCGGATGATCGGACTGGTGGCCTACCTCGGGCCCGAGACCATGTTGCCCATGACCTCGGTGATCGCCGGGGTCGTGGGCGTGATCCTGATGCTCGGGCGGCAGACGCTCGGCCTGTTCCTGGGCCTGCTGCGGATCAAGGGGAAGGGCGCCCGGGCCCGGGTGAAGAGCCGGAGGGCCGGCGCCCAGGGGCCGCACGTCCGGATCCCCGCCGAGGGCGACGCCGTCGCCGATGCGGCGAATCCCGCGGCCGAAGCTCGCTCGGCGGGGGCCTCGTCGACCCCGATCGCGGACTGATCACGCCGGGAGCCTCGCCGTCATGGACAAGAGGACTTCGCGCGCCTTCCGCCCGAGCTGCCCATCCCCCCTGGAAGAACGCCTGGCGCCCGGGAATTTCCTGAGCGACCTGGGCGAAGGATTCACCTCGCTGGGCCGGAGGATCGCCGATCCTTACGTCCGGCTCGGCAACCGGATCGCGGGCGTGGACACCACCCCGCCCCGGAACCCGACCTTCACCACGACCCAGATCCGCCGCTGGACGGTGATCGCCCGCGTCGTGAGCGGCGAGATGTCCGCCCCGCCGCCCCCGTCGTCCCCCTTCGCACCACCGCCCCCGCCGCCGATGATGCCCGACGCGTCCTGAGGGATGCGTCCGGGCGGCCTTTCCAGGAGGGATGAGCCATCAAACGCGTGATCGTGATCGGCCTGGACGGGCTCGAACCCGGCATCGTCGGGCCCCTGCTCGAAGCGGGCGACCTGCCCCACCTCCGCCGCGTGCGCGAGCAGGGCGGGTCGGGCCGGGTCGCCACGACGTCCCCCGCCCAGACGCCGGTGGCCTGGTCCACCTTCGCCACGGGCGTGAACCCCGGCGGGCACGGCATCTTCGACTTCCTCCGCCGCGACCCCAAGACTTACCGGCCCGACATCGCGCTGAGCCGGTACGTCCAGGCCAACGCCTTCATGCCCCCCAAGGCGGTCAACCTCCGGGGCGGCACCCCGGTCTGGGATCGCCTGGGCGACAAGGGCCTCCACTCCTCGATCATCCGCTGCCCGGCCACCTACCCGCCGGACAAGGTCCGCGGCCGGATGCTCTCGGGCATGGGCGTGCCCGACCTCCGGGGCGGCTTCGGCACGGCCACGGTCTATTCCTCGGCCCCCGACGCCGTCGCGCGGGAAGGGGAACAGCTCGTCCGGCTCGCCTCCGATCGCGGGACGATCGCCACCGAGATCATCGGCCCCCGCAACCCCAAGGACCGCTCCGACCTCCGCCTGCCGATCTCGGTCGACGTCGACCACGACGGCCGCAAGGTGACGATCCGGTCGACCGGCTCTCCGGAACGGCTGGAAGTCCGCGAAGGGGCCTGGAGCGACTGGCTCAAGGTCGCCTTCAAGTCGGGCCCGCTGCGGACCACCAGGGCGATCGTCCGGTTCTATCTGACCCGGGTCGGGCCGACCCTGGAACTCTACGCCTCGCCGGTCAACTTCGACCCGGCCTCCCCGGCGTTCCCGATCAGCTCCCCGGCCGCCTTCTCGGGCGAGCTGGCCGAGGAGATCGGCCCGTACCACACGACCGGGATGGTCGAGGACCACGCCGGCCTGAACAACGGCCGGTTCGACGAGCGCGGCTTCCTCGACCAGTGCGACACCGCCTGGCGGGAGCGCGAGGCGATGATGGTCTCGGAGCTGGAATGCTTCGAGGAGGGGATGTTCTACTGCCTGTTCGACACCCCCGACCGGGTGCAGCACATGCTGTGGAGGCATCGCGAGCCCGACCATCCCGCCAACAGCCCCGACTCGCCCGCCGACCCCGCGCTGGCCGAGGTGCTGCTGGACCAGTACCGCCGCGCCGACCGGATGCTCGGGCTGGCCCTCCAGCACGCCGACGACCAGACCTTGGTGATCGCCCTGAGCGACCACGGCTTCGGCACCTATCGCCGGGGCGTGAACCTGAATACGTGGCTCCACGAGAAGGGCCTGCTCGCCCTCAAGCCCGGCCTGAAGCCCGGCGAAGGGGCGGGCGACCTCCTCATGGGGGTCGACTGGGAGAAGACCTCGGCCTACTCGCTGGGCCTGGGGGGGATCTACGTCAACCTCCGGGGCCGCGAGGGGAAGGGGATCGTCGACCCGTCCGAGGCCGAGGCCCTGAAGGCGAAGATCGCCGGGGCTTTGGGCGGGCTGGCCGACCCCGAGAAGGAATCCACGACGGCCATCCGCAGCGTCCGGCCGCGCGAGGAGGTCTATCGCGGGGCCTTCCTGGGGGATGCCCCGGACCTCGTGGTGAACTTCGCCTACGGCTACCGGGCGTCGAGCGCCACGTCGATGGGGGGCGTCCCCGAGGCGACCTTCGAAGACAACACGAAGAAGTGGAGCGGGGATCACATCGTCGATCCCGCGCTGGTCCCCGGCATCCTGTTCATGAACCGGCCGTTCCGGGCGGAGGGCGCCCGGTTGGAAGACCTGGC
Source organism: Tundrisphaera macrotermitis (assembly GCF_051175315.1). Taxonomy (NCBI): domain Bacteria; kingdom Pseudomonadati; phylum Planctomycetota; class Planctomycetia; order Isosphaerales; family Isosphaeraceae; genus Tundrisphaera; species Tundrisphaera macrotermitis. Next base: position 6,516,422 of record NZ_CP195100.1, on the reverse strand, counting down.
CCCGACGATCCTGGCCGCCCTCGGCTGCCCCCCCGGGCCCGAAATGGAAGGGAGATCGCTGCTCTCATGAAGATCCTCGTGCTCGGACTCGACGGCGCCGTCCCGGACCTCCTGCTCGGCGACGAGAACCTCCCCAACATCCGCTGCCTGATGGAAGCCGGATGCTATGGGGAGCTGGAAAGCATCGTCCCACCGATCACCGTCCCGGCCTGGATCTGCATGGCGACCAGCCAGGACCCCGGCTCGCTCGGCGTGTACGGGTTCCGCAACCGGGCCGACCGCTCGTATGACAAGCACGCGATGGTCGAGTCGCGCACCGTCTCCGAGCTGACGATCTGGGATCAGGTTGCCCGCGAAGGCAAGCGGTCGATCCTGATCGGCATCCCGCCCGGATACCCGGCGCGGAAGCTGAACGGGGTGGCCGTCGGCTGCTTCCTCACGCCCGACCCCAAGAAGAACGTCTACACCCACCCGCCCCAGGTCGCCGCCACGATCAAGGAGCTGGTCGGCGACTACGCCGTGGACGTGACCGGGTTCCGCGGCGGCGACAAGGCCAAGATGCTCGCCGACATCAACGAGATGACGCGCAAGCAGTTCACGGTCCTCCGCCACTTCCTCCAGAACGAGGAGTGGGATTACGCCCACTTCGTCGCGATCGGCATCGACCGGCTCCAGCACGGGTTCTGGAGCCACCACGACCCCGACCACGTCCGCCACGACCCGAACTCCCCGTTCAAGGAAGCGATCCGCGACCACTACCGCCTGCTCGACGAGGAGGTGGGCAAGGTCCTGGAGCTGGTCGACGACCAGACGGTGGTCCTGGTCCTGTCCGACCACGGCGCCCGCAAGCTTGACGGCGGGTTCTGCGTCAACGAGTGGCTGGTCCGCGAGAAGCACCTCGCGCTGAACAGCTACCCCGAGAAGGTCACGCCGTTCCCCAAGCTCGACATCAACTGGGGCGAGACCCAGGCGTGGAGCGAGGGCGGGTACTACGCCCGGGTCTACCTCAACGTCGAGGGGCGCGAGCCCAACGGCTGCATCAAGCCGGCCGACTACGAAAGGTTCCGCGACGAGCTGAAGGCCAAGCTCGAAGCCACCACCGACGCCGACGGCAAGTTGCTCGGCACGCTGGTCTTCAAGCCCGAGGAGGTCTATCAGAACGTCCGGGGCGTCGCCCCCGACCTGATCGTCCACTTCGGCGGCCTGTCGTGGCGCTCCGTGGGCGGGGTCGGCTACCCGACCCTCACCGTCCAGGAGGACGAGACCGGGCCCGACGACTGCAACCACGCCCAGCACGGGGCCTTCGTCCTGGTCGCCCCCGGCTGCCCGATCTCGGGCGAGGTCGAAGGCGCCAAGCTCCTGGACATGGCCCCGACCCTGCTGGAACTAGGCGGCTACGACGTCCCGGCCTCGATGCAGGGGCGGTCGCTGGCGGCGGGCTACGAGGCCCCGGCCCTGGTCGAATCCGACGAGGACGACGATGACATCGTCCGCTCGCGGCTGAGCGGTCTCGGCTACCTGTCCTGAGCCCGGCCGACGGCAAACTCCCGGCATGACGCCCCAACCCGGATGGATCGAAGGGTCACGGATGATGACGCACGACGTTGAGACCAGCACCCCGGCAGGCCGCCGGCCGCTCCGCGGCCTGCCCCGCATCCTCGTGACCGCCCTCTGGCTCGGGATGGTGGTCGGCCTCGCCGAGCTGGGCATGCTGATGCTGCTCCAGCGCTGGAACTCGGCCCAGACCATCGGGTCGCTCCGGCTCAACCGGCACTATCCCTGGATGGTGCCGATGGCCAACGTCCTGATCTTCGGGGCGTTCGGCCTCGTCCTGGAGGCCCTGGCCCGGATCTGGCCGAAGGTCGGGGGTAAGGTCGCCACCCTTGTGCTGTCGTTCCTGGCGCTGGTGGCGCTGCTGCTGACGGTCCGGGAACTCGCGCCGATCGCCTGCGTCCTGCTCGCCTGCGGGGCCAGCGTCTGGATCGGCCGGGGGATCGCCCCGTACCAGGCCCGCCTGTCCCGGATGACCCTGGTCACCATGCCGGTCCTGGTGGCGGCGATCGCCGCCCTGTACATCGGCCGCCACGCCCAGTTCGCCGCCCGGGACCGCGAGGCGGAGAATCGGCCCCCGGCGAAGGCCGGCTCGCCCAACGTCCTGTTCCTGGTGCTCGACACGGTCCGGGCCAAGAGCCTGAGCCTGTACGGGTACGAGCGGAAGACCTCGCCCCGGCTCGAACAGCTCGCGACGAAGGGTATCCGGTTCGACAACGCCCGGTCCACCGCCCCGTGGACCCTGCCCTCGCATTCGAGCATGTTCACGGGGCTTTGGCCCCACGAGCTGTTCACCTACCCTGACCAGCCGCTCGACGCGAAGTTCCCCACGCTGGCCCAGAAGCTCTCCGCCCGGGGGTATGCGACCGGCGGGTTCGTGGCCAACACCTACTACTGCAACGCCGGGTTCGGCCTGAGCAACGGGTTCGACCATTACGAGGACTTCTACGCGGTCCAGGACGCCACCTGGCTGGAGCTGTTCCGCAACGCGGAACTCAGCCGGAGGGTGATCGCGCTTTCGGGCAACGAGGAGTCGCTCCATCCCGACGGCCGCAAGGACGCCGATCGGGTGAGCCAGGACTTCCTCCGCTGGTCCGAGACGCGCAAGGACCGGCCGTTCTTCGCGTTCCTCAACTACTTCGACGCCCACGTCCCCTACCGGGTCCCCGACCACACCGACGTCTGCCACTTCGGCCTGGTGCCGGAGACCGCCGAGGACGCCCACACCCTGGCCTCGTGGCAGAAGCGGACCGAGACTTCGAACAACCCCCGCGACGTGGAGCTGGCCCGCGACGCCTACGACGACTGCATCGCCTACCTCGACGGGGCCCTGGGCCGCCTGTTCGACGAGATGGGCAAGCGCGGGATGATCGACAACACCCTGATCGTCGTCACCTCCGACCACGGCGAGCAGATCGGCGAGCACGGCCTCTACGGCCACGGCCGCAGCCTCTATCGCGAAGAACTGCACGTCCCCCTGCTGATCGTCCAGCCGGGCCGGACCCCGGCAGGCAAGGTGGTGGCCCAGCCGGTCAGCCTCCGCGACCTGCCCTCCACCGTGCTCGACATGCTCGGGGTCGCCGACGAGGCGAAGATGCCCGGCACCTCGCTGGTCGCCACCTGGGACCCGTCCGCCCCGCCCCGCCCGGCCTCGGCCGACGTCATCGTGTCCGAGGTTGCCATCCGGGACAAGATCTCGAAGAAGCCGAACCGCGTCCCGGCCCTGAAGGGGCCGATGTACTCGATCATCGCCGACAACCGGGTCTACATCCGGGGGGCGACCGGGGACGAGGAGCTGTACGACTTCGCCGGCGACCCGACCGAGTCCGTCAACCTGGCCGGGGCCGAGGCGTCGACCATCGAGCGGTTCCGCGGCCGCCTGGAACAGGTGGCCGGGGTCGTCACGCCCCGCACCGAGGCGATCGCGACCCAGGCCCCCAAGGACTGACGCACGCTAGCGGGATCGTTCCGGGCCGGGCCCCTCGGCCCGGAGTTGATCCAGCTCGGCCCGATCGGCCTGGCCGATCGACCGGAGCAGGGCGGCCCGGTCGAGCCGGATCGCCCGCGAGCCCGGGTCGATGGCGATGGCGGCCTCGAAGTGCCGCGAGGCCAGCTCGGGCCGGTCGGCGCGGGCGGCCAGGATCGCCAGGTGGTGGTGATACCAGGCATTGCCGGGGTCGAGCCAACTCGCCCGCTCCAGCCATTCGATGGCCCGATCCGGGCGCTTCTGGCGATCGCGGAGGACCGCCCACTCGTAGCAGGCGGTCGCCGACGTTTCCTGCGAGGGGGCCGTCCCGGCGTCGTCGGCCGGGGCCTCGGCATACCACGCCTTGAGCGCCCGCCAGGGGCCCGCGGCCGGGGTGAACTTCAGGGCCCGATCGCAGAGGGCGACGGACCGCCGGGCCTCGGCCTCGTCGCCCGGGTCGAGCGACGCCGCGTACAGGAACAGGACCTCGTCCACGTCGCGCACCAGGCGGTCACGCCGGGGGCCGTCGAGCTGGTCCAGGTCGGCGGAGCGGGACCAGACGGGCTCGGCTTGGACGTCGAACGGCCGGAGCAGGGCCTCGACCTCCGGGCCGGCATCGGCCGGCCCGATCAGGCGCCTCCGCAGGCCTGACGCGGCCCGCGCCAGGGCATCGGCCCGCGAGCGGACCTCGCCGGTCTGCCGGGCCAGGGCGCGATGGGCACGGGCGTCCTGGAACTGGCGCGCGAGGGTCGGCTGGCCCCGGGTCAGTTGCTCGACCGTCTCGAAGCTGGCGTCGGCGCGCTGGTACTCCTCGCGGGCCATCCACTGGACCCCGTCGGCGAGCTTGTGGCGGACGATCTCGCCGACCCGGCCGCGCTCGTCGCGGGCCCGGATCGAGGTGATCGCCAGGGCGACCAGGGCCAGGACCAGGGGCACGGCCAGGGCCAGGCGCTTCCGGGCCCGCCACGCCCTCCGGCCCATCCGGACGGCCAGGGGCTCGCGGGTCCAGGGCAGGGGGGCGTCGTCGGCGACCGCCTGGAGGTCCGCCGCCAGTTCGCCGGCCGTCCGGTGGCGTTGCGCCGGGTCGGGGGCCAGGCAGCGGCGGATCACCCGCTCCAGGCTGGCGGGCACCTCGGGATGCTCCTCGCGGAGACGGGGCGCGGGTCCCCGCCGCGCCTCGGCCGCCCGGTGCAGGGTGTCGGGCACCGACGGCCCGTTGGCCGGGGGCGGGAACGGGCGCGACCCCGCCACGGCCTCATACAGGAGGACGCCCAGCGAATAGAGGTCGGACCGGCGATCGATGCCGCCCGGGTCGTTCTCGGCCAGGGCGTCCAGGTGCTCGGGGGCCATGTAGGCCACCGTCCCGCCCAGCGTCTCGGCCCCCTTCGCGGCGTGGTCGGCCCAGGTCTCGCCGGCCAGGTTGAAGTCCAGGAGCATCGGCAGGCCGTCGCCGGTGACCAGCACGTTGGACGGCTTGATGTCCCGGTGCAGCACCCCCCGATCGTGGGCATGGGCCAGCGCCTCGGCCAGGCGGGCCCCCCACCAGGCGACGGCCCGGGCGTAGGGCAGGGTCGACAGCGCCGCCCGCGCCGCCGACTCCTCGGCGGTGGCGTCGCCCGGTTCGAGCCGATCCAGGGTCGCCAGCAGGGCGGCGCCGGTCGGGGCGATCCGGGAGGCCGGGTCGTCGAGCAGTTGCTCCAGCGTGACCCGGCCGAAGTAGGGCATGCACAGCAGGTGCAGGCCGGTCGCCGGGTCGTCGCGATAGGAGTGGACCGGGACGATGTGGGTGTGCTGGAGCCGGGCCAGGGTCTGCGGCTCGCGCGACCCCTTCCGCGCGACCTTCAGGGCCACCGGGCGATCGGCGAGCTGGCGCTCCCGGGCCAGGAAGACCCGGGCGAAGGCGCCCCGGCCCAGCTCCTCGACCAGATGGAAGCCTGCGATCGTTTGACCGGCCTCGGGGAACGGGACGGCGGGCGGGCCGCTCGGCTGGAGCGCCGTCATCGACGTGGCGTTGCCGACGAGGTCGTGGATGTCGAAGACCCGCCGGAGGCGGTCGACGAGATCGGGGAACCGTTCCTCGTACTCGGCGGGGACCGGGGCGTCGCCGTCGTCCTCGCGGAGGCAGAATTCCTCGTAGATCAGCGCGACCAGGGTCTCCGCGTCGAGCCCGGGATCGCGATCGCGGTAGTGCTCCACGCGGAGCGGGCCGTCGGCCTCCCAGCGGAGGTTGAGGTCGGCGCGGAGCACCGCCAGGTGTGCGGCGGCGGTGGCGTCGGGCTCGTCGGCCAGGAAGGCGGCCGGGTCGGGTCGGTCGGCGCGCGAGGAGGCTTGCCAGGCGGCCTCGTAGCGGCGAGCCAGGCGGGTCGCGGCCGGGGACGACGACTCGTCCCAGGTCCGCGGTGGGGCGGTCGGGCCCATCGTCGATTATTCCTCGGTGAAGACCCGACGGCGCAGCTCTTCCAGCACGCGCTGGACGGTCCGCTCGCTGATCCCGAGCCGGTCGCCGATCTCCTTGCTCGACAGCCCCTCGGCCTTCAGCTCCAGGATCGCCCGCCGGTCCTCGGGGACCAGGTTGCGGAGGTGGTCGAACGCCTCGCGGGCCTCGGCCACCTGGCTGGCGGTCTCCGCGTGGCCGGCCAGGTCGCGGGGCTTGTCCCCTTCCGACCAGATCGGCTCTTCCCGGCGCATGTCCTGCTTCTGGCTGCCGGCCTTGCGGAACTCGTCGATCACCTTGTTCTTCGCGGCCCGGGCCAGGAACGCGACAAGGTGCCGGCCATCTTCGAACTCGGTGGGGACCGTGCGGACCCGGTGGAAGAAGCTGCCCCAGACGCTCTGGAGGAAGTCCACCGAGTCGAACCGGCTGCGGAGCATCCGCGGCAGCTGGCGGCGGACCACCAGGCGGACCTCGGCCTCGTATCGCGACAGGAGCTCGCCGGCGGCCTGCTGGTCCCCCGCCTGGATCCGGGCCAGGTAGGACCGGATCTCCCCGCCCGCCACATCATCCCTGGTCTGATCGCCCACCACCATGGCCCGGCCTCCATCCCGGGTCGCGCGATCGGCACGCGACCGGCCGTGTCTCCAACACAGGGGACAGCCTAATCCAACCCGGATCGATTCCGCAAGCACCTGCCGAGCGACGGCCCGGATCGTCTCCAGCGGCGAGATTCTCCCGTTGAAACGGAAATCCGCCTTGATCGATTCCGGCCTGGGACAATAATACCTACCGGTCGGTATAGGAGGGCGGGTCATGGTGAAGGATGCCAGGATGGGCGAGGCGGAGGGGCCCGTGCGGGCGTCGGGCGACGCGGCCGGGCAGATCCTCAAGGTCGCCGCGCGATTGTTCGCCGCCCACGGGTACGACGCGACCTCAGTGCGCGAGATCGTCGAGGCGGCCGGGATCACCAAGCCGACGCTTTACTACTACTTCGGCAGCAAGCAAGGGCTGGCCGAGGAGCTGCTCCGCCGCCCCCACGTCGAGCTGGTGGCCGACGTCCGGGCCTTGCTCGCCCGCGAAACGAACCCGACCCGCCTGCTCCGCGACGTCCTGGAACGGCACCTCCAGTTCTGCCGCGACGAGCCGGACTGGGCCCGATTCTTCTTCTCCATCTTCTCCTCGCCGCAGAATGTCGACCTGGCCGAATCGATGTGCGATTCCAAGCACGAGATGAAGCAGGTGATGGGGGATTGCTTCGCCCGCCTGGCCGAACTCGGGCTGGTCGATCCGGGTCGGATCGAGGGGCTGGGCCGGATGTTCCGCGGCCTGATCTTCGTCTCGATCCTCGAATTCCTCCGCTACGGCAAGCCCTTGGAGCCGGGGCTGGCCGACGACCTGACCCGCGACCTCCTGCAAGGCTTCGCCCGCCCCGGGACCCTGAACGGTCACCTCGAAACGAGGGAGCGATCATGAGCACGGCGACGATCGAGACCCATCCGGCGCCGGCCGTGGCCGGCTCGGCCTTCCCGCGTCGGCGGTGGACGGTCGCGGAGTTCGAAGAAATGATCGCGCGTGGGGTGATGCGCGAGGGTGGCCCGGAGTTCCTCTGGGATGGGGAGATTTGCGAGGCCATGAGCGAATACGAGCCCCACGTCAATGCATACAATGCCTTGATTCAGGCGTTGTACATGCGGCTTGATTTGAATGCCTGGATCGTTCGCGCAAATAATCCGCTCTGGCTACGCGAAGGATATTTGCCCAACCCCGACATCGTGGTCCTCCCCGGCTCGCGATCGACCTACAAGGGAAGGCGTCCCACGGCGGCGGACGCGGCCCTCGTCGTCGAGATTGCCAATACTTCGTATCCCGACGATTCGCGGGTGATGCTGCCCGAGTACGCCCGGGGCGGCGTGCCCCAGTACTGGATTGTCCACATCAATGCTCGGCGGGTGGAAGTGTATCGCGACCCGAAAACGGTCGGCGATGTCGGGGCCTATGCCCCGCCGGTCTTTTATGCGATGGACGCCGAGGTCCCGCTCCGGCTCGCCCCGGGGGGCGGGCAGCCGGAACGCGAGTTTCCCCCGATCCCCGTGGCGGAGATCCTCCGCGACTCCCTGGAGGAAGAAAGATGAACCGACGGATGCGCCCCATCGGGCTCGGAATCCTGGTCGCCGCATCCCTGGCCGGCTGCGGGCACCACGAGGCGCCGGTCGAGGTCGAGACGGCCCCGAAGCCGGTCCACGTCACGATCGCCACGCCCGAGACCCGGACGGTGGAACGGTCCATCGACGTGGTGGGGACCCTGAAGGGCTGGGAGGAGGTGACCGTCGGCGCCAAGAAGGGGGGGCGGGTCGTCCGGGTCCGCCATGATGTCGGCGACCAGGTGAAGCCCGACGAGCCGCTGGTCGACCTGGAGACGATCGACGCCGACCTCGCGGTCGACCAGGCCGAGAAGCAGCTGATGGCGGACCTGGCCAAGGTCGGGGTGATCCTGGAGAAGATCCCCGACAAGGTCCCGACCGTCTCGACCTTCGACGTCACCAAGCTGCCCTCGGTGATCCAGGCCCAGGTGGGCGTCGAGCGAGCCCGCCAGAACCTCGCCCGCGAGAAGAACCTGGTGGAGAAGCGGGCGGGCACCGTCCAGGACCTGCAGAACGCCGAGAACGACCTCAAGAACGCCGACGCGGTCCTGTCCAACGCGATCCTGACGGCGCGGTCGATCCTGGTCGCCGCCATGTCGTCGAAGGCGGGCATCGACAAGGTCCGCCAGGCCCGGGACGACATGGAGATCCGCGCCCCGAGGCCCTCGAAGCCCCCGTTCGGCCTGGACACCCCGTCGGTCTACGCCGTGGCGCGGCGGTCGATCTCCGAGGGGGAGATGATCCGCGAAGGGGACCCGGTGATGGACCTGGTCATCGAGAATCCCCTGCGGCTCTGGGTCAACGTCCCCGAGCGGTACGTCGCCGAGGTCAAGGCCGGCCAGGAGGTGGCCATCTCGGTCGCCTCGCAGCCGGGCAAGTCCTTCCCGGGCAAGGTGGCCCGGATCAGCCCGGCGGTCGAGTCCGCGAGCCGGACCTTCCAGGTCGAGGCCGCCGTGCCCAACGACGCGGGCCTGCTCCGCGCCGGCGGCTTCGCCAAGGCCCGGATCGTGACCGACAGCCACGCCCGCGCCACGATCGTCCCCCTGGACGCGGTGATCCGCTTCGCCGGCGTGACCAAGCTGTTCATCGCCGACGCCAAGGGGGAGGCGCACGCCCTGGAGGTCGAGACCGGCCAGGAAGGGCCGGGCTGGGTCGAGGTGCTGACCGCCCTGCCCGAAGGGGCCCGCGTGATCATGACCGGCCAGGCCCGGCTGGCCGAGGGGACCCCCGTGGTGGTCCGCGGCACCGAGCCCACCCCGGCCGGGCCGGGATCGCCCCGAACGAACCCAACGCCCCCGGCCACGGGCGGCTGAAACGTCATGGCCCCGTTCTTCCCCACCCCTTCGCACGCCCTGGCCACGGAGGCCGACCGTCCATGACCATCTCCGACATCTGCATCAAACGGCCGGTGTTCACCTGGGTGCTGGTCTCCCTGCCCGTCGTGCTGGGCCTGGTGTCCTACGGCGGCCTGGGCGTCGACCTGTTCCCCAACGTCGACTTCCCGGTCGCCACCGTCACCACGGTCCTCAACGGGGCCAGCGTCGAGGAGATGGAGACCACGGTCACCAAGCCGATCGAGGACATCATCAACACGGTGTCCGGCATCGACGAGCTGCGGTCCACGACCACCGAGGGGATCTCGGTGGTGACCGTCCAGTTCCTCCTGTCCAAGAACGGCGACGTCGGGGCGCAGGAGGTCCGGGACAAGGTCAACACGATCCTGTCCAACCTGCCCGAGGGGACCGAGGCGCCGATCGTCAACAAGTTCGACACCAGCGCCATGCCGGTGATGACCCTGGCCGTCTCGGGCCGGCGCGACCTGCGCGAGGTGACCGAGATCGCCCGCAAGCGGATCAAGGAGCGGCTGGAGACCGTCAACGGCGTCGGCGCCATCAACCTGGCCGGCGGCCGGACCCGCGCCATCAACGTGACCGTGGATGCCGACAAGCTCGCCGCCTACTCGCTGTCGATCGACGACGTCCGCGTCGCCCTGGAACGGCAGAACCTGGAGCAGCCCGGCGGCCGGATCGACCAGGGCTCGCGCGAGCTGGTCCTTCGGACTTTGGGCCGGCTCCACACCGCCGAGCAGTTCAACGACCTGATCGTGGCCAACAAGGGCGGCTACCCGATCCGGATCAAGGACGTGGGCCACGCCGCCGACAGCTTCGAGGAGCCACGGACCAAGGCCCGGCTCGACGGCGAGGGGGCGGTCAGCCTGGTGATCCAGAAGCAGTCGGGCACCAACACCGTCAAGGTCGTGGACGACCTCACCGCCCGCCTGGCCGAGATCCGCGAGACCCTGCCCCCCGACATCAAGATCGTGACCACCAAGGACCAGTCCCGGTTCGTCCGCAACTCGATCGAGGAGGTGAAATTCCACCTCGTGCTGGCGGCCGTGCTGGTGTCGGCCACCATCCTCCTGTTCATCCGCGACTGGCGGACCACCGTGATCGCCACCCTGGCGATCCCCACGTCGATCGTGCCCACCTTCCTGTTCATGCAGCTGATGGGCTTCACGCTCAACAACATCACGATGCTCGCCCTGATTTTGGCGATCGGCATCGTGATCGACGACGCGGTGGTGGTCCACGAGAACATCTTCCGCCACATGGAGGAGGACGGGATGGACGCGATGGAGGCGTCCCGCGTGGGCACCTCCGAGATCGCGCTGGCGGTGCTGGCCACCAGCATCTCGCTGGTCGTGATCTTCCTGCCGATCGCCTTCATGGGCGGGATCGTCGGCCGGTTCTTCTCGTCGTTCGGCCTGACCGTCGCCTTCTCGGTGGTGATGAGCCTGTTCGTGTCCTTCACGCTCACGCCGATGCTGTGCAGCCGGTTCCTCAAGCTCGACCCGTCGGAGGTCGGCCACGCCAAGAGCAAGGGCGGGTTCTTCTATCGCCTGACCGACGGGGCGTATGGCGGGATCCTCCGCTTCGCCCTCCGGTTCAAGTTCCTGGTCGTGATCCTGACCGCCGCCGTGATCTTCAGCACCGGGCCGATCTTCATGAAGGTCGAGAAGGGGTTCATCCCCCGCGACGACCAGAGCGAGTTCGAGGTCGTGGTCACCACCCCGGAGGGCTACACCCTGGAGCGGACCGACGGCGTGCTCAAGGAACTGGAGGCCAAGCTCTGGAAGCTCAAGGGGGCGACCCACATCTACACGACCACGGGCGAGGTCTCCGGCGGCCGGTCGGTGAAGGGGGAGGGGAACGTCACCCGGGGCACGATCTACGTCCGGCTCGAAGACCTGGAGCACCGCAAGACGCCGTACACCCAGTTCGAGGTCCAGCGCGAGGCCCGCAAGATCCTGGAGGACTACCCCGAGCTGCGGGCCAGCGTCAACGACGTGTCCGCCTTCCAGGGCGGGGCCCGGTCGCAGACCTTCCAGGTGGCCCTGTCCGGCCCCGAGCTGCCCAGGCTGGCCGAGTACGCCGACCGGCTCGTCGAGGAACTCCGCAAGGCCGGCGGCCTCGCCGACCTCGATACCACGCTCTCGCTGCGCAAGCCCGAGGTCCAGGTCGCCATCGACCGCGAGGCGGCCAGCGACCTGGGCATCCCGGTGGCGACGATCGCCGATAGCCTCCGCATCCTGGTCGGCGGCCGGCCCGTCTCGCGGTTCAAGGAGGGGGACGAGCAGTACGACGTGTGGCTCCGCGCTCGCCCCGCCGACCGCGACTCGGCCCGCAACGTGGCCAACCTGTCACTCCCCTCGCCCACCGTCGGGCTGGTCAAGCTGACCAGCCTGGCCCAACTGGACGAGGCGCGCGGGCCGACCGAGATCGAACGCCAGGGCCGCGAGCGGATCGTCACCGTCCTGGGCAACCCCGAGGGCATCCAGCTCGGCGAGGCCGTGGCGCGGACCACCGCGATCCTGGAGAAGATGGACCTGCCCAAGGAGTATCGCTATACCTTCACCGGCCAGGCCAAGACGATGGGCGAGACCGGCAAGTACTTCCTGATCGCCTTCGGCCTCTCGTTCCTGTTCATGTACCTGATCCTGGCGGCCCAGTTCGAGAGCTGGTCCCAGCCGGTGGCGATCATGATGGCCCTGCCGGTCACGATCCCGTTCGGCCTGGTCTCGCTGATCCTGTTCCGGTCGCCGATGGACATCTACGCGATGTTCGGCCTGTTCATGCTGGTCGGCATCGTCAAGAAGAACGGGATCCTGCAGGTCGACTCGACCAACCAGCTCCGGGCGCTGGGCGTGCCCCGCCACGACGCGATCATCGAGGCCAACCACACCCGGCTGCGGCCGATCCTGATGACCACCGCGATGCTGGTGGCCGCCATGGTGCCGATCGCGCTGGGGCAGGGGCCGGGGGCCGGGGCGCGGGCCAGCATGGCCAAGGTCATCATCGGCGGGCAGATGCTGTCGCTGGTGCTGGCCCTGATCGTCACGCCGGTCTTCTACGTCCTGCTGGACAACTGGGTCGGCTTCACCCGCCGGATGGGGGCCCGCCTCACCCGCGTGGGCAAGGGTGGCCTGCCGCCGGCCGGCCCGACCTCCAAGCCGGAGCGGGAGGCGGCGCACATCCGGCTGGATTGAATCGGCGGCGGTGGGATCGGCATCCGTCCCCCGCCTTCCGCTTCTCTCGCGACACCGGCTGGGCGGGGTGATAAACTGATCTTATCACGCCCCGAAATTCGTCGGGGCGGTCCGACCTGCATGGGGCCGTCCCGATGTCTACCCAAGCCGACTGCGAATCCGAAGGGCCGGACACCCTGGAATCGATCGACCCGTTCCGCCCCGGGGGCACCGGGATCCGGGTGGTCACCGGGGCCGGCACGCACGCGGGCAAGGTCCGGAGCAACAACGAGGACCACTACCTGGTCGCCCGCCTGGCCAAGTCGATGCAGATCTGCCACTCCAGCCTGCAGCACGCCGGGGAGATGAAGTTCTCCGACGAGGACGGCTACCTGCTGGTGGTCGCCGACGGCATGGGGGGCGCCGCGGCCGGCGAGCGGGCCAGCGCCCTGGCGCTGGAGAGCGTCGAGCAGTTCACGCTCAACACGCTCAAGTGGTTCCTCCACCTCGGCGGCTCGGACGAGAGCGTGCTGAAGGCCGAGCTGCGGCACGGCCTCGAATCCGCCGACCGCGCCGTGGTCCGCCAGGCCGAGGGGGACGTCAAGCTCGCCGGCATGGGCACGACGCTGACGATGGCCTTCTCCGTCGGGACCGACCTGTTCATCGTCCACGCCGGGGACTCGCGGGCCTACCTGTTCCGCGACGGCCACCTGGAGCAGATCACCAGCGACCACACCCTGGTCCAGCTCCTGGTCACCGGCGGCGTCCTGTCGCGCGAGGACGCCAAGACCCACAAGCGGCGGAACGTCGTCACCAACGTGATCGGCGGCCCGAACCCGGGCGTCCACGCGGAGATCCACAAGGTCCGCCTCATGGACGGCGACACCCTGCTGATCTGCTCGGACGGCCTCACCGAGCCGGTCTCCGACGAGAAGATCGCCGGCGTCCTCGCCTCGAACCCGCCCCCCGGCGACGCCGTGGATCGCCTGATCGAGCTGGCCCTGGCCAACGGCGGGCCGGACAACGTCACCGCCGTCGTCGCCCGCTACGAGTTCGTGTGAGCCGGCCCGCCGGCCCGCCCGATCCCACCTTCCGTTCGTCGCCGCCGGCCTCGCGCGTTATACTACGTCGTTGGGGCGGTCGCATGGACGGTTGGTAGGTTCGCGGGGATTCTGATGGCCAAGCATATCTTCGTCACCGGCGGCGTGGTCAGTTCGTTGGGCAAGGGCTTGACGTGTGCGTCGATCGGGATGCTCCTGGAGCATCGCGGCCTCCGGGTCCGGCTCCAGAAGTTCGACCCGTACATCAACGTCGACCCGGGCACGATGAGCCCCTACCAGCACGGCGAAGTCTATGTGCTCGACGACGGCGGCGAGACCGACCTCGACCTCGGCCACTACGAGCGGTTCACCAACGTCCCCCTGACCCGCGACTGCAACTACACGACCGGCAAGATCTACCTGTCGGTCATCCAGAAGGAACGCGAAGGCAAGCACTACGAGGGCAAGACCGTCCAGGTCATCCCCCACGTGACCGACGAGATCAAGGCGGCCGTCAATAAGCTGGCGACCGACGACGTCGACGTGGTGATCACCGAGATCGGCGGCACCGTCGGCGACATCGAGGGGCTGCCCTTCCTGGAGGCGATTCGCCAGTTCGCCCTGGACGTGGGGCGCGAGAACTGCCTCTACATCCACCTCACGCTGGTGCCCTACCTCAAGGCCGCCGCCGAGATCAAGACGAAGCCAACCCAGCACTCGGTCGGGGCCCTGCGCCAGATCGGCATCCAGCCCGACATCCTGATTTGTCGGACCGAGCACCCGATCCCCGCCGACGAGCGCGCCAAAATCGCCCAGTTCTGCAACATCCAGAGCCAGGCGGTCATCGAGGAGCGCGACCGCGAGTTCAGCATCTACGAGGTCCCCTTGAGCCTGGTGTCCAACGGGCTCGATGACCTGATCGTCAAGCGCCTGGGCCTCAAGGCCGCCCCTCTGGACATCTCCGACTGGCGCGACATGGTCGACCGCGTGATCCACCCGGACACCGAGGTGACGATCGCCGTGGTCGGCAAATACATGAAGCACCGCGACGCCTACAAGTCGGTGTACGAGTCGCTGGACCACGCCGGGATCGCCAACCGGGCCCGCGTCGTGGTCCGCCGCGTCGAGGCCGAGGAGATCGGCCGCGAGGGGGTGGCCGCCGCCCTCTCCGGGGTCGATGGCCTGCTGGTCCCGGGCGGCTTCGGGATGCGGGGCATCGAGGGGAAAATCGAAGCCATCCGCTTCGCCCGGACCAAGGGCATCCCCTTCTTCGGGATCTGCCTGGGGATGCAGTGCGCCGCCATCGAGTTCGCCCGGAGCGTCCTCGGCCTGGAGGACGCCAACAGCACCGAGTTCAGCAACTCGACCCAGAACCCGGTGATCGCGCTGATGGAAGGGCAGGTCGCCGTCCGCGAGCGGGGCGGCACGATGCGGCTGGGGGCCTGGCCCTGCGACCTGGCGCCCGACACCCATGCCCACGCCGCCTACGAGGCCGACACGATCCACGAACGCCACCGGCACCGCTACGAGTTCAACAACAAGTACCGCAAGCAGTTCGAGGAGAACGGCATGGTCGCCACCGGCGTGAGCCCGGACGGGTCGCTGGTCGAGATCATCGAATTGCCCGACCACCCCTGGTTCCTGGCGGTCCAGTTCCACCCCGAATTCAAGTCGAAGCCGACCCAGGCCCACCCGCTGTTCCGCGACTTCGTGGCCGCCGCGATCCAGCGCCGCGACCGCAGCCGCGTCGAGGTCGAGGCCCGCTGATCTCCGAGTCCGCCCGCACCGAGACCCGCACCATGCCGTTCGAATCCGCCCGCTTCCCGATCCAGCGTCCCCGGAGGCTCCGGTCCCACGCCGGCCTCCGCGACCTGGTCCGGGAGAATCGCCTGACGGTCCACGACCTGATCTACCCGCTGTTCATCTACCACGGCACCGACCTCCGGCGCGAGATCGCGTCGATGCCCGGCCAGTTCCAGCTCTCGCTGGACCGGATCGGCGAGGTGGTTGCCGAGGTGGTCGAGCTCAAGATCCCGGGCGTCCTCCTGTTCGGCATCCCGGCCCACAAGGACGCCACCGGCTCGGGCGCCTCGGACGACGCCGGGCTGGTCCAGGAGGCGACCCGCCTGATCAAGCGCCAGGCCCCGGACCTGCTGGTCATCACCGACGTCTGCTTCTGCGAGTACACCGACCACGGCCATTGCGGCCCGATGAAGGCCGGCCCCGGCGGCCGGCTCGACGTCGACAACGACGCCACCCTGCCGCTCCTGGGCGAGCAGGCGGCCAGCCACGCCCGCGCCGGGGCCGACATCGTGGCCCCGTCCGGGATGATGGACGGCATGGTCGGCGCGATCCGCGCCGGGCTCGACGGCGCCGGGTTCTCGAACGTCCCGATCCTGTCCTACGCCGCCAAGTTCGCCAGCGCCTACTACGGCCCGTTCCGCGAGGCCGCCGAGAGCACGCCCGCCTTCGGCGACCGCCGCACCTACCAGATGGACGCCGCCAACGGCGAGGAAGCCCTCCGCGAGGTGGCCATCGACCTCGCCGAAGGGGCCGACATGGTCATGGTCAAGCCGGCGCTGGCCTACCTCGACGTCGCCCGCCGGATCAAGGACCGGTTCAACGTCCCCCTGGCCGCCTACAACGTCTCGGGCGAGTACGCGATGGTCAAGGCCGCCGCCGCCAACGGCTGGATCGACGAACGCCGCATCGTCCTGGAAACCCTGACCGGCTTCAAACGCGCCGGCATCGACATGATCCTCACCTACCACGCCCTCGACGCGGCGCGGTGGCTCCAGCAAGGCTGAACGCCGCCGATCCCCGGGAATCTCAGCCATGCCCGACATGCCCAGGACGTCCGTGCCGACCTACAAGCTCGACCGCAGCCGCGAGGCGTTCGCCCGCGCCAATCGGGTGATCCCGGGCGGCGTCAATAGCCCGGCACGCGCCTTCGGGGCGGTGGGCGGCGAGCCGCCGTTCATGGACCGCGCCGAGGGGGCGTACCTCCACGATATCGACGGTAACCAATACATCGACTACATCGGCTCGTGGGGGCCGATGATCCTCGGCCACGCCCAGAAGCAGGTGCGGGCGGCGGTCGTCCAGGCGATGGACAAGGGGACCAGCTTCGGGGCGCCCACCGTCCGCGAGGCCGAGATCGCCGAGGAGGTGGCCCGCGCCGTGCCGTCGATCGAGAAGGTCCGGTTCGTGTCGTCGGGCACCGAGGCGGCGATGTCGGCGGTGCGGGTGGCCCGCGGGGTGACCGGCCGGGCCAAGGTCGTGAAGATGGCCGGGCACTACCACGGCCACATCGACGCCCTGCTGGTGCAGGCGGGGTCGGCGGCGACCACGCTGGGCACGCCCAATAGCCCGGGCGTGACCGAAGGGGCGGCCGCCGACACGGTGATCTGCCCGTTCAACGACGCCGACGCCGTGGCCGAGGTCTTCCGCAAGTATCCCGGGCAGGTGGCGGCGGTCCTGCTGGAGCCGGTGGCCGGCAACATGGGGCTGGTCCCGCCCCGGCCCGGCTACCTGGAACGGCTCCGGGAGATGACCGAGAAGGATGGCGCCATCCTGATGTTCGACGAGGTGATGACCGGCTTCCGGCTCGCCTTCGGCGGCGCCCAGGAAAGGTTCGGCATCACCCCCGACCTGACCGCGCTGGGCAAGATCATCGGCGGCGGGCTGCCGGCCGCCGCCTATGGGGCCTCGGCCAAGGTCATGGACCAGGTCTCCCCGGCCGGGCCGATCTACCAGGCGGGCACGCTCTCCGGCAACCCGCTGGCCGTGGCCGCCGGGCTGACGACCCTGCGGCTCCTCCGCGAAGATCCGCCCTACGAGCGGCTCGAAGCCCTGTCCGCGCGACTGGCCGAGGGGCTCGAACGGGCCGCGACCGATGCCGGCGTGCCGCACGTGGTCCAGAGGGTCGGCAGCATGCTCACCCTGTTCTTCCACCCCGGACCGGTCTGGGACTACGACGACGCCAAACGGAGCGACACCGCCCTCTTCGGCCGGTTCTTCTGGGAGATGCTGGCCCGGGGGGTGTATCTGCCCTGCAGCCAGTTCGAAGCCGCGTTCATCTCATCAGCTCATACCGAGGCCGACATCGATCACACGATCCGGGCGGCCGGCGAGGCCCTGCGGGCCGCCAAATGAACGGGTGTCGCCGATTCGCCCCGATCTCGATTGACACCCCCGGGCGTCCGGGATAAAGTCCCGCCGCACGTCGCGACCAAGCTCGACGGGACGGCGACCCACCGCAACGCACCACACGACGAGACATCCCGGTCCCACCCGCCCGACGCGAGGTCGAGGCGCGTGCACGGGCGACCCCAAGGATGGGGACGCATTCCGGCACGTGTCCCCATTTTGACGGGCGAGGACTTTCATGGATGATATCCCCGCCGGTCCGGCGAGCCCGAGGCCCCGGAGGCCCGCGCTCTCGGTGGTGATTCCCGTGAACAACGGGGGTCGCGACTTCGAGCGCTGCCTCCGGGGGCTTCGCGCCTCAACCTGGACCGATTACGAGGTCGTGGTCGTCGACGACGGATCCACCGACGGCTCGGCCGAGAAGGCCGAGGCGTGGGGCGCCCGCGTCTTCCGCAACCCGACCAAGATGGGCCCGGCCGCCGCCCGCAACATCGGGGCGCTGGCCGCCGAGGCCGACATCGTCTTCTTCCTCGATGCCGACGTCGAGATCCACCGATCCACGATCGCGCGGGGCATGGCCCGGTTCGAGGCCAACCCCGCCCTGGGCGCCCTGTTCGGCTCCTACGACGCCGCCCCGGCCGCCCCGGGCGTGGTCAGCCGGTTCCGCAACCTGCTGCACCACCACGTCCACCAGGCCGGGACCTTCGTCGACGACGCCCGACCGGCGCGGACGTTCTGGACCGGCTGCGGCATGATCCGCCGCGACGTTTTCGAGGCCGTGGGCGGGTTCGACCCCGAGCGCTACCGCCGCCCGGCGATCGAGGACATCGAGCTGGGCTACCGGGTCACCCGGGCCGGGCATTCGATCCTGCTGGCCCGCGACGTCCAGGCGACCCACCTCAAGCGCTGGACCCTGCCCGGCGTGGTGCGGACCGACATCTTCCAGCGCGGCGTCCCCTGGATGCTGCTGATGAAGCGGCAACGGGTCGTCGAGACCGACCTCAACGTCGACCCGGCCCAGCGGGCCTGCGTGGTGGCCACCGGGCTCGGGCTGCTGGCCATGCCGGCGGCCGTGGCGTCGCCCTGGTCCCTGCTGGTTGCGCTGATCGCCGTGGCCTTCGTGGTGGCCGCGAATCGGTCGCTCTACGGCTTCCTGCTCCGGACCCGCGGGCTGGCCTTCGCGATGGCCTCGGTGCCGCTCCATCTGGTCTACTACTGCTGCTGCGGGGCCTCGGTGGCGATCGCCCTGGGGCTCTGGCACCTGGCCCCCCGCCGCGCCGGCCGGGTGGCCGTGGCCGCCGCGGCCCGACGCCTGGACGCACCGGAGTCGGCCGCCGCGCCGGCCCCCCATCCCGTCGCGACCCGCCACAGGAGCCCGACCCGATGAGCCGATCCGCCACGGTCGCCGTCGTCCGGTCCGAGAACCGACGCGGCGCGGTCGCCCAGGCACTGCACCTGATCGCCGACGACCTCCGCGCCGCGGTCGCGGCCGACGTCCTCATCAAGCCGAGCCTGCCCGGCCCCAGGCGCCAGCTCGGCTCGACCCACGCCGACGCCCTCTCGGCCACGCTCGACGCGGTCCTGGCCGCCGGCGGGGAACGCGTGATCGTGGCCGAGGGGGGCGAAGACGCGTCGGCGGGCTTCGATCGGTTCGGGTTCCGCAAGGAGGCGATCGGCCGCCCGGTGGCCTTCCTCGACCTGGACCGCCAGGAGACCGCCTGGGACGCCGTCGAACTCCGTTCGGTCGACGGCCAGCCGCTCCGGGCCCGCGTCTCGCGGACGATCGCCGCTGCGCCCTGCCGGGTCTCGGTCGCCCCGGCCGCGACGCACGGCACGGCGAGCCTGTCCCTCGGCCTGATGAATATGCTCTCCGGCATCCATCCCGATGACCGGGCCATGATGCGCGGGGAGTCCGGCGCCGACGGCCCCCCGGGGTGGAAGCGGCCGGCGGCCGAATTCCTCGACGGGGACGGACCGGCGGCCGGCGTCCTGGCCCGGGTCCTGGGCCGGGCCCGCCGGCTCAAGGCGGCCTGCACCGGCAAGGCCCGCGACGACGCCTGGCGGCGGTTTGCGAGGCGGGAAATCGCGCTGCTCCGGACGGCCGAGACGCTGGCCCGCAACCTGGCGGCCCTGGCGGGCGCGGCCATGCCCCACATCAGCGTGGTCGATGGGTTCGCGGCGATGCACCGCGAGGGCCCGCGCCACGGGACGCCGATCCGGTTGGGGACGATCATCGCCGGGACGGATGCCGTGGCCGTGGACGCGGTGGCGTCGGCCGTGATGGGGTTCGACCCGATGCGGATCGGCCACCTCCGATACGCCCACGAGGCCGGGCTCGGGCTGGCCGACCCGGGCTCGATCGTCGTGGTGGGCGACCCGGTCGCCGTGGTCCGCCGCCGCTGCGTGCCGCATTCGAACCACGCCATCCTCAGGCACTGGGACCGGCTCCCCGAGATCATCGCATCCGGGCGTGCCGGGTCGGCCCTGCCCGCCCCCCACGTCGCCATCCCACGCCCCGCCGAGCCCGCCCGCCGGTGACGCGAACGGCCGCGTCGCGGCGATCCCGAAAACCGCCGCGAGACCTGTATGTATCAACATCCCGGGATGAGAGGTGAGGGCATGGACGCCAGCGGCAAGACGATGGGGCTCCTGGTCGTCGGGACGGGATTCTTCGGCTCTCGGAGGGCGGCCGCGGCCCGCCTGGTGGGCCGGCTCCGCCTGGTCGCCGTGACCGACCGCGACCCGGCCTCGGCCGAGCGGCTCGCGGCCCGGCACGGGGTGGTCGCCGTGCCCGACCTGTCGGTCGGCCTGGAGTCGGGCGGCGTCGATGCCGTGGTGATCGCCACCCCGCATTCCGACCACGCCGAGGCCGTCCGGCTGGCCCTGGAGGCGGGCAAGCACGTCCTGTGCGAGAAGCCCCTGGCCATCCGCGCCGAGGATGCCCGCGAGCTGGCCCTGCTGGCCGACGAGTCGCGGCTCCGCCTGGCGACCGGCTTCAACCACCGCTTCGACCCGCCCGTGGCCGACGCCCTGGCGATGGCCGCCTCCGGGGCGATCGGCCGGGTGGAGAGCGTCCGCGCCGAGATCGGCCACTTCGCCTCGCCCGGGTTCCTCCAGGGCTGGTACACCGAGTTCGGCCTGGCCGGGGGCGGCACCCTGATGGACAACGGCCTCCACGCCTGCGACCTGATCCGCCGGTTCCTGGGGGAGATCGTCCTGGCCAAGGGGTTCGTCCGCCAGGACCAGAAGCTCCCGCCGGGCTGCGAGTCCGACGGCTTCGGCCTGTTCCGCAACCACGACGACGGGATCGCCGAGCTGCGGTCGAGCTGGAGGCTCCGGTCGGGCCACCTCACGATCGACGTCCGGGGCAGCGAGGGGGAACTCCGGGTCGAGACCGCCCCCTGGCGCCTGTCCGGGCGGCTCGCCGACGGCACCCGGGTCCGCCATCACTACCTCAAGCAACGCGCCGCCGAGCGGGTCCACCGGATCCGTTTCGGCTGCGAGCGGTCGATCGTCCAGGAGCTGAACGCCTTCGCCGCCGGGTCGAGCAACTCGCCCCGCCCGGCGGGGTCGGGCTGGGACGGCTGCCGCGCCACCGAGATGGTCCAGGCGATCTACCAGTCCGACCGGACCGGCGACGAGATCGTGCTCAAGCCCCTGCTCGCCCAGTTGCCGGCCCAGGCGCGGCGGCGGGCGATCCGGGAGCACCGGCGTTGAGCCGCCCATCGACGCACCGGCCGCGATGCCCATTCCGGGGGAGGGGAGTCGACGCATGAGGATCGGCATCGATGGCGCCTGCCTGGCCAATCGCCGGGGCTTCGGCCGGTTCGCCCGGCAGATGGTCGAGGCGCTGGCCGCGTCGGGATCGCCCCACGAGTTCGCCGTGTTCGTCGACCGCCCGTCGTTCGACTCGGTCCGCGTCCCCGCCGGCATGGAGGCCGTGGCCGTGGAGGTGGCCGAGGCCCCCAGCCGCGCCGCGTCGGCGGACGGCCGGAGGCGGGTCCGCGACATGCTGGCGATGGGCCGCGCCGTGTCCCGGGCCGGGCTCGATCTGATCTACTTCCCGGCCACTTATAGCTTCTTCCCGGTCTGGAACGCCGGCCGGGTGGTCGTGACCATGCACGATACCCTGGCGCTGGCCCACCCCGAATGGGTCTTCCCCGGCGGCAAGGGCCGGCTCGCCTGGCGGGCCAAGGAACGCGCCGCCGCCCTGTGGGCCGACCGGATCGTCACGGTCTCCCAGGCCGCCCGCCGCGACCTCGTCGCCTGGTTCCGGCTGCCCGAGGACCGCGTCCGCGTGGTCAGCGAGGGGCCCGACGCCGCCTTCGGGCCGGCCGACGAGGGGCCGGCGTCGGACGAGGTTCTGCGAAAGTACGGGATCGCCCCCGGCTCCCGCTACCTGCTCTACGTCGGCGGCCTGAGCCCGCACAAGAACCTGGCCCGCTGGATCGAGGCGTTCGCCCGATCCGCACCGGCCGACGTCCGGTTGATCCTGGTGGGCGACTTCGCCGACGTCTTCCATACGCATGTCCCGGCGTTGAGAGAAGCGGTCGAACGGTTCGCCCTGGGGGATCGCGTCCTGTTCACCGGCTTCGTCCCGGACGCCGACCTCGCCCACATCTACCGTCGGGCCTACGCCCTGTCGATGCCCTCGCTGATGGAAGGCTTCGGCCTCCCGCCCGTCGAGGCGATGGCCTGCGGCACGCCCGTCCTGTCGAGCACCGCCGGCTCTTTGCCCGAGGTCGTGGGCGAGGCCGGCGTCTTCTTCGACCCGACCGACGTGGCGGCGATGGCCGACGCGATCCGGTCCCTGCTCGACCACCCCGAGGAACGCGACCGCCTGGCCCGCCTGGCCCTCGCCCGCTCGAAGCAATTCACCTGGACCTCCGCCGCCCGCTCGCTGCTCGACTGCTTCGAGGAACTGGACCCAAGCCCGGCCCGGTCGCGTCGGAGGACGGCCTGAGGGACAAATGGTGCTGGAGGGTTTTGATGCCAGCAAGTGAGAATATCACTGTGGGCGACCTGATCCGGATCGCCCCGCCGCCCGAGTTGCTGATTGGCAGGGTGGGCTGGGAGCGTTGGAACCGGATCGAGTCCGACCTCGGGACAATACTGCCTCGGGATTACAAGCTGATCATGACCAGCTATGGAGTGGGCTATTTCAACGACCTGTTCTGGCTCTCGGACCCCGGTTCAATGCTGGGCGAGGATTCCCCCGCCGAAATCTACGAAGAGTTCAGAGACAGCTCCCCTGAGGAATGCCCTTTCTCGACGTTTCCCGGACCTGGGAGCCTGCTTTCCCTGGGGGGGACAACGAATGGTGGTTATGCATTCTGGCTGACCGAGGGCCTGCCCGACGAATGGCCTTTGATCTTCTATGACCACGGCTTTTATATGTCAGAGAAGTATTCCATGCGTCTGGTCGAGTTCCTCGTCCGTTGGCTCTCTGGCGAGATGCCGGGTTGTTTCTTCGGGGCGGGAGAATGTTTCAAAACGGATCCGATCTTCCAAAATTGATCCTCGGGCCGTTGGCCTTCTCATCGACCGCTCATGAAGGCGAAATTCTGGCCTCGGCCAAGGAGTTGGCACGATGAAATTCGCCATGCTCACGTCTTTCTTCGGGCCGCATGCGCTCGGGGGGTGTGCGTCCTTCGTGGATCGGCTGTCCCGGGCCCTGGCGCGGCATGGGCACGAGGTCCACGTCATCCATTGCCGGGATGCCTTCAGGGTGGCCCGGAAGGAGCGGACGGCCCGGCCGTATGCGGTGCCGAGCGGGGTGACGGTCCACACGCTGTCGAGCCCGCTCGGGCCGTTGTCGCCGCTGGCGACCCACCAGACGGGGCGGCCGGGCTTCAAGGCGCGGGCGATCCGATCGATCCTCGCGTCGATCCGCCCGGATGTGGTCCACTTCCACAACCTGTCGCTGATCGGCGGGCCCGGGCTGCTGGCGATGCCCGCGCCGGGGGCGGTCAAGTTGATGACGGCCCACGAACACTGGCTGGTCTGCCCGACGCATGCCCTGTGGAAGCACGGTCGGGGCGTCTGCGTGGCGCGGGAATGCGTCCGCTGCTGCGTCCAGGCCAAGTTGCCGCCGCAGTTGTGGCGGAAGACGCCGTTGCTCGGTCGCTCGCTGGCCCGGCTCGATGCCCTGATCGCGCCCAGCCGGTCGTCGATCCTGGAGCACACCCGGCGCGGGATCGCCGTGCCGATGACGCACCTGCCCCCCTTCCTGCCCGACGACCATCCCGATGGGGCCGTGGCCCCCGCGGCCACGACCATGCCGGGCCGGCCGTATGTCGCGGCATCCGGCCGGCTGGAGCGGATCCGGGGATTCCAGGACGTGATCGAGGCGATGCGGCGCCTGCCCCACCTCGACCTCCGGATCGCCGGCGTCGGGCCGTTCGAAGCCGAACTGAGGTCGCGGGCCGAGGGCATGGCCAACGTCCATTTCGAGGGCCGTCTCGAAGGCCCCCGCGTCGCCGCGTTGTTCCGGGGGGCCCGGGCGGTGGCGGTGCCGTCCCTGGTCTACGAGACCTTCGGCAACGTCGCCCTGGAAGCGTTCGCCGAACGGACCCCGGTCGTCGTCCGCGAGCTGGGCGCCCTGCCCGAGATGGTCGCCGTCAGCGGCGGGGGGCTGGTGTTCCGCGACGAGGACGGCCTGGTCGCCAGCCTGGCCCGGCTGGCCGGGGATGATGGGCTCCGCCGTCGCCTGGGATCGGCGGGATATGCGGCCCGGCGGGGGATCTGGTCGGAATCCGAACACCTGGAACGCTACCTCGGGCTGATCCAGGACCGCAGGAGGACCCGGAGGGTCCGGGTCGATCGGGCCCACGCCGCGCCCGTCCCGAACCTTCGCGCCCGGCCGGTCGCTTCAACGGGCCCGGCGTCGGGCTTCGGCCCTTCGGCCGGCGGCCCGGCCTGAGATCGGGCCGCGGAGGGCCGGGGCGTGGAGGCCGGCCACGTCGCGGATCTCGGCCCGGACCTGATCGGCGAACCGGGCCGGGCGGAACCGGGCGGCGTGGCTGAAGCCCCGGCTCATCCGGGCGGCCCGCGCCGCCACGTCGGTCGCCAGGACGTGCATCGCCCCGGCCATGTCCCGGGGGTCGGCCTCGTCGAGAAACCAGGCGGCATCGCCGCCCGCCTCGGCCAGCCCGCCGCGCCGAAGCGTGATCGCCGGGCAGCCGCAGGCCAGGGCCTCCGCCACCGGCAGGCCGAATCCCTCGTACTCGGAAGGGCGGAGCAACGCCACGGCGTCGGCCATCAGGCCCCGCAGGGTCGCGTCATCGACGTGGCCGGCGTTGATGATCCCGTCGGACGCGGCCCGGCGATGGCCGGGGCCGGCGAAGACGAGTCGGTGGCCGGGATGGGACGCGCGGTGGATCGCGAAGGCGTCGAGGATCGCCGGGATGTTCCGGTGTCGCGCCGGCCGGCCCACGCACAGGAAGAACGGGTCGGATCCGAGCCCGAGCCGCGACCGGGCCGCCAGGACCTCGGCGGACCTCGGCCCCTGGGGGCGGAACGACGCGTCGACGGCGGGGTGGACCACGCGGAGCCGATCGGCGGGCACCCCGTGGAATTTGGCCACGTCGCGCCAGTTGGCCTGCGACGGCGTCAGCACCCGGGCCGCCCGGAGCGAGTCCCGGCGACGCCGGCCCCGGAACAGCCAACGGACATGCGCCGGGACCGAATCGGGCTGCACCTCCATCAGCGTATCGAAGGCCAACAGGATGCTCGGCCCGCGCCAGGACGCGGGGATCAGCCCGGTCGGGGCGAACAGGAGGTCCCCGTCCCGCAGTGCCCGTCCCAGCGCGAACCGTTCCCAGATCGGCCCGGGCCAGCCCTCGCCCACGACCTCGGCCCGGATCGCTTCCGTCTCGGGGAAGAGGTCGAGGCCCGAGCGGTCGGCCAGGATGACGATGGTCTCCGCCAGGGGAGGCCCGGAGCCCGCCCACTCGCGGAGGAGCACTTCCAGGTAGCGGCCCGGGCCCGTCCGCCCCGACCGCAGACCGCGACCATCGATGACCAACCGCATCGCGAGCCTCCTTGCTCGATCGATCCGTCTCAAGCCATTTGCGCGGGATTGGATCCGTCCCTCGGTCCGACGCCAGTCCGAGTTCCCGGGGCCGGCTCAGGCCGGGATCGCCGGAAGTCGATCCCGGTCGGCCCAGGGCCGGCCGGTGATCCGCTCGACCACCCGGATGGCGGAGAGGACGACGGCCATCGTCCCCTGGCCCGGGAAGACCGAATCGCCGACGACCCAGAGGTCCCGCCCCAAGATATCGGCCGGGACCGCGAAGAAGTTGCTGTTCCACCGCGAGGTGGGCGCCCCGCCCACCGCGCCCAGGGCCCGGCGGGTGTAGCGGGCGAAGCTGCGGGGGGTGGCGATCTCGACGTGGGCCAGGGCGTCGTCCGCCCCGGGCAAGGCCCGCGCCAGGGCCTCGGCGAATCGGCCGCCGAACTCGTCCTTCTTCGCGGCGTGGTCCGCGGCGGGCAGGCCCTTCCACTCGGCCGGCGCCGTGTGGGTGGACATCGAGGCGACCCGGACGGCGGCCGGCCCGTAAGCCTCGTCGCCCGGCGGCGAGAGGGAGATCAGGATATTGTTGCCGTCGTGGATCGGCGCGTCGTAGCGGCGGAGGACCTGGTGGAACAGCGGGGCGTCGTCGGGCACCGCCCGCCTTTCGATCGCCACGTACGCCGTGACCGCGCTCCATGTGGCCCGGGAGCGCGACTCGCCGGATTTGAGCCGGCCGGAGAGCGGGCGGCCCAGCAAGTTGGAGGCGAGGTCCAGCGGGAGGTTGAAGGCCACCTGCCGGGCTTCGAGCCGGTGGCGGCGGCGGGTCTCGACCGCGAACCCGCCCCCGTCGCGCGGGACGACGCGATCGACCACGGTGGCCGTCCGGAGGTCCCCCCCGAGCGCCGCGAAGCGCTGGCCCAGGCCCTCGGCCAGCGCCTTCATCCCGCCCCGAGGGCGGCTCATCCCGGCCCGATAGGCGTGCAGGCAGGCCGCCCCGTTGGCGAAGGGGACGGTTTCCGGCCCGGCCTGCGCGGTGTCCTGGAGGAGCATGGCGACCAGCGATCGGAACGGGACGTCGTCCGCGAGCCCGAGCAGGCGGAGGACGTCCCCGACCGTCAGGGTCCAGGTGGCCGCCGCCGCCAGGCCCCCGAGCCCGAGGATCCGGAGGTCGTGGGCCAGGTCGGACGGCGACCGGGCGGGGAGCCGGGGGACGCGAGATGCCGCATCGAACAGGCGGCGGCCCACGGCCTCCTGGAGCCTCCAGAACCGGGCATGCGCCGCCTCCCGGCCCGGGAAGGTCGTGGCCAGGTTGCGCCCGAACTCGTCCGGGTCCGGGGTGATGTCGAAGGTCCGGTCGGGCAGGTGGACGCGGTAGCTCGGCGTCTCCTCGGCGGAGAACTCCATACCGACGTCCCGGAACAATTCGGCGAGGGGCTCGCCCGGCCGCAGCCCCATCAATGCCGTGGCTCCGGCGTCGAAGGTGTAGGGCTCGCGGGGGAACCATCCGGCGCAGCCGCCCAGGCGAGTGTGGGATTCGAGCAGGGCGACCCGGAGGCCGCGCCTCTGGGCCAGGGCGGCGGTCGCCAGGCCCCCCAGGCCCCCGCCGACGACGAGAAGGTCATAGATTCCGCCGTCCACCAGGTCGCCTCCCGCCGATCGCGATAAACCGGGGCCGGCCTCGGATCGTCCGGCACCGCCTCCGGATATTATGAACCGTCGGCGAGCGAGGGCGAGCGGCCACCGACGTCTTGTGGGCGCCCGGTCGCCTGCGTAGACTGGCCCGAGACCGATTTGGATCGCGATGGCAGGAGCGGCCGGGCATGGCGGGTTTCGTCCGATTGGCATCCTTGGCGGACCTCCCCCCCGGCGGCTCGCTGGAAGTGGAGCACGAGGGCCACATCTACGCGCTGTTCAACGTCGATGGCGTGATCTCCGCGATCGACGGGATCTGCGCCCACCAGGGGGGGCCGCTCGCCGACGGCCCGCTCCGTGGGACGCTGGTGACCTGCCCGTGGCATGGATGGCAGTTCGACGTCCGCACCGGCTGCACGCCGGTCTCGTCCCGGATCAAGCAGTCCGTCTTCGAGGTGGTCGTCCAGGGACAGGACGTCCTGGTGGCGGTGGCCTGAGCCGATGGGCCGTCCGCCTTCGTGATCGTCGCCATGATTCGCGACCCGACCGCATCCCCCCCTACTTCAACTCCCGAAGGCCCGGTGAATCGCTTCCGGACGTTCCGCAACGGTGATCCGCCCGCCCTGGCCGAGCTGTGGAACCGGTCCCTGCCGGGGCGCGGGGTCGTCCGCCCGTTGACGCCCCACGAATTCGACACCCTGATCATCGGCCGGCTCGATTTCCGCCGCGAAGGGCTGATCGTCGCCGAGGGCCAGGGGGGCCGGATCGTCGGCTTCGTCCACGCCGGGTTCGGCCCCATCTCGCCCGAAGGCCCCGGCCATGGCCTGGACTTCCAGCTCGGGACCATCGCCATGCTCGTGGTCGACGCCGGGCAGGGGGGCGAGCTGGCCTCCGCCCTGTTCCGGGCCGGCGAGGATTATCTCCGGAACGCCGGGGCCCAGGTCTTCTACGCCGGGGCCCAGCACCCCCTGGATCCATTCTATCGGGGCGTCTACGGCGGGAGCGAGTTCTCGGGCATCCTGGACGTCGACGCCGCGTTCCGCGGCGCGGCGGCCGCGGCCGGCTACGAGGCGGTGGCCACCACGGCCCGGTTCGAGGCCGACCTGGCCGGGGCCGAGGTCCGCGACCCCAAGGCCGTCCTGTTCCGGCGCCAGGCCCGGGTCGACGTCGAGGAAGAGGCCATGCCCTCCGGGTGGTGGGAGGCGTTGGGGATCGGGCCGGTCGAGATCACCCGTTTTCGCCTGCTGTCTCGGCTCGACAATCGGGAGATGGCCCGGGCGTCGACCTGGGATATGGCCGCATTCGGCCGCCCCGACGGCCGGAGCCGCGTTGGCCTGTTCGGCGTGGAGGTCCCGGCCGACCTCCGCCGCAAGGGATATGGGCGCCACCTGGTCGCCGAGATCCTCCGCCATCACCGCGGCCGGTGGGGGGAGATCGTCGCCGTCCAGACCGACGCCACGAACCTGCCCGCCCTGGGCCTGTATCAAGGGCTCGGGTTCGTCCCGACGGGTACCTCGACCCTGTTCCGCCGCCCGGGCGGGCCGCCCGCCTGATCGCCCGGGGAACCGGCCTTCCCCGGCCGCCGCGAAATTCTAGAATGGGGGGGAGGGCGGACCCGGGGCCGATCCGGGGGGCCCGCCGTCCCGATCTCCATCTCTCGCGCGAGGCTCCGATCCGATGGGACGTCCCCTGAACCGCCACGACCTCCGCGACGCCTACGCGGCCGCCGAGGCCCTGGGAATCAACCAGCCCGAACCTCGCCGCGCCCGGAGCGAGCCCTCGGACCGCAAGCCCAAGGTCGATGCCACCACCCGCACCCGGGTCGTCTGGGCCGTCTGCGACGTCGGGGGCCGCACCGTCGCGACCTTCCACTACTCGGAGAAGCCGGCGGCCGAGGCCCGGGCCGCCGAGCTGAAGTCCAAGGGGAAGGGGATGCACTTCGTCCGCTCGATCAAGGAAACGATCGGCGACTGACCCCGGCCCTCGTTCAGTCGAGCCGCCGGCCGATCTCCCGGCCGAAGCGGCGCGGGGCCCAGTTCCGCATGATCCAGTCGAAGGGGCCCGGCAGCCAGCTCGCGGACGCGACGATCGCCCGGGGGATCATCGTCGGGATGTGGAAGGCGCCCCGCCGATCGAGCCCCCGGAGGATGCCCCGGGCCACCTTGTCGGTCGGCTCGCCCCCCCAGGCGTCGGGGGGCGGCCGGTGCCCGGCCAGCGCGACCCGGCGGAACTCGCTCTCGGTCTGACCCGGGCAGGCCGCCCAGACCCGGACCCCGGTCCCGGCCAGTTCGTACCGCAGGCTCTTGACCAGCCCGTTCACGGCGTGCTTGCTGGCGACGTACGCGGCCGAGTAGGGCAGGCCGACGAACCCGAGGGTCGACGAGATCTGGAGGATCTGCCCCGACCCCCGGGGCCGCATCGACCGGATGGCCCGCTGGGTCAGGTCCATCAAGGCCATCAGGTTCAGCTCGACGATCTGGCGGATCTGGGCGGGGTCCTGGTCGGCGAAGTCGTCGTAATGGCCCACCCCGGCGTTGTTGACCAGGAGGTCGACGCCCCGGGGCGACCGGGATTCGGCCCAGGACCAGAGCCGCTCGCGGAACGCGGGGTCGGCGAGGTCGCCGTCGAGGATCTCGACCGAGCCGGGCGGCAGCTCGTCGCGGAGCGCTTCCAGGCGATCGCGGCGGCGGGCGGTGGCCAGGACGGTCATCCCCCGCTCCCGCACCAGCAGGCCGGCCAGGGCCCGCCCGAGCCCCGCCGAGGCCCCCGTGACCAGGGCCACGGGGCCCCCGGGGGCCTGCGCCTCGCGAACCCGTCCCGGGGTCGGATCCTCTGGCATGGTCGTGGGCCCTGGAAAGGTTCGGGTATGGCCCGGGCCGGGCCCCGATGGTCGGTGCCCGGTTGTTCGATGAGTCGGGGTCGACTATCATAGGGGTTACCTTCGCCACCGCGAAACCCCGTCTCCTCATCGGGTCTCTGGAGTGCTCCCTGCCGTGGCCACCATCGACGACCGCTCGACCGAGATTCAAACCCGTCCCATCACCGGGGCCAGCGTGCTGGTCGAGTCCCTGGCCCGGCACGGCGTCGATGTGGTCTTCGCCTACCCGGGCGGGGCGAGCATGCCGATGCACCAGGCGCTCACCTACTATCGCGACCGGATCCGCACCATCCTGCCCCGCCACGAGCAGGGCGGGATCTTCGCGGCCGAGGGCTACGCCCGCGTCACCGGCAAGCCCGGCGTCGTGCTGGCCACCTCCGGCCCCGGTGCGCTGAACCTCGTGACCGGCCTGGCCGACGCCAAGCTCGACTCGCTGCCGATCATCGCCATCACCGGCCAGGTCCCCACCAAGGTCATCGGCACCGACGCGTTCCAGGAAACGCCGATGGTCGAGGTCTGCCGGGCGATCACCAAGCATCATTACCTGGTGCAGGACGCCCGCGACGTGGCCCGGGTCGTCAAGGAAGCCTTCCACGTCGCCAGCACCGGCCGCCCCGGCCCGGTCCTGATCGACATGCCCAAGGACATCCAGAACACGATCGTGGCCAACCCGGACTACGACGTCGCCATGGACCTGCCCGGCTACAGCCTCCCGCCGATCCCCTCCGAGGACAAGATCCGCGAGATCCTGGCCGCGATCAAGGCGGCCAAGCGGCCGATCATCTACTGCGGCGGCGGGACCGTGGGCGGCGGTGCGTCGGAAGCCCTCCGCGAGTTCATCAAGAAGACCGGCATCCCGGTCGCCTCGACCCTGCAAGGCCTGGGCGCCATCCCCAGCGACCACTACCTGAGCCTGGGCATGCTCGGGATGCACGGGACGGTCTACTCGAACCTGGCGATCAACGAGGCCGACCTCCTGCTCGCCCTCGGCGTCCGGTTCGATGACCGCGTGACCGGCAACCTCAAGGAATTCGCCAAGCACGGCCGGATCGTCCACGTCGACATCGACGCCTCGGAGATCAACAAGAACAAGGCGGCCCACGTCGCCGTGAACTCCGACGTCAAGACGACCTTGGAGGCGCTCAACCCCCGCGTCGAGCCCGGCGACTACCGCGACTGGTACCAGCGGATCGACGCGTGGCGCGAGAGCGACCCGATGGCCTACGCCGACCGCGACGACTGCATCCTGCCCCAGTACGTCGTCGACCAGTTCTCGAAGATCACCAACGGCGAATTCCTGATGACCACCGGGGTCGGCCAGCACCAGATGTTCGCCGCCCAGTGGACCAAGTTCGTCCACCCCCGCGCCTGGGTCACCTCGGGCGGACTCGGCTCGATGGGCTTCGGCCTCCCCGCCGCGATGGGGGCCCAGGCCGCGTTCCCCGACGCCCTGGTGGTCGACATCGACGGCGACGGGTCGTTCGTGATGAACATCCAGGAACTCGCCACGGTCTATTGCGAGAACCTGCCGGTCAAGATGATCGTGCTCAACAACCAGCACCTCGGCATGGTCGTGCAGTGGGAAGACCGCTTCCACGGCGGCAACCGGGCCCACACCTACCTCGGCCCGATCGACCACCCCGAGGCGATCGGCCAGGGGGCCGGCGACCTCTACGAGACGACGTACCCCGACTTCGTGGCCGTGGCCAAGGGGTTCGGCATCGCCGCCCGGCAGATCCGCCGCAAGGAGGACGTCATCCCCGCCCTCAAGGAGATGATCGCCCACAAGGGCCCCTACGTGCTCGACGTCCTGGTTCCCTACCAGGAGCATGTCCTGCCGATGATCCCGGCCGGCGGCACCGTCCAGCAGATCATCAAGAGCTGACCGAAGTCCAGCGCCAACCGGGCTCGGGTCGGGTTGCCCCCGGGCATCCGGCCCGGGCCTTCCGCGTTTCCCGGACGGCTCGCGGCCATCCTCCTCGTCCCCCACTCCGAGCCGGCGTCCCCGCCGGGATGATCGCGATGAATCCCTTCCGCTCCGATGCCGACGAGTTCACGCTCAGCGTCAACCTCAACACCGAGATGGAGTTGCCGACCAGCCGCGACACCGTCTTGCACTTCTTCGAGCAGATGAAGAAGCGGTTCCCCGACCTCCGCAACTTCTACACCCGCGAGGGGGGCGAGCTGGTCCTGGAAGGGGACAAGGAGCAGGACTCGTATCGCTGCCTGGCCATCGAGCCCCGGCGGCTGTGCTCCGGCCACGTCGACCCGGCGACGATGGAAGATGCCTACGCCCAGCACGAATTGGTCCTGGAACTCGCCCCGCACCTGCTGACCATCAGCGTGCTGGACTGCGAGGCGCTGGACGTCATGTTCGGCTACGACTTCAACTTCGAAGGCCCGCACGACGAGGTCGTGGCCGAGGCGCTGAACCTCGGGCCGTCGTTCGAGAGCCTGATGGAAGTGCCGGGGGCGCGGGTCCTCAACTTCGAGCCGTCGGTCACGCTGGCGCTGGACCCGGGCTGCCGGCTCCAGGCCCGGCTGTCGATCGAGACCCGGACCAACGCCTTCCAGGTCCGCACCGGCGAGTTCGGCGACGACCAGATCAGCGTCTACTTCACGATCCGCCAGTACTGGGGCAACGGCCCGGACCAGTCGTTCCTCGACTCGTTCCGCCACCAGAGGGCGATCGGCGAGGAGATCGTGAGCCAGCACGTCATCCCTCGCGTGATCCGACCCCTGGCCGCCGCGATCGCGGCCCGGGGCTGATCCGCCGACCCCCGGAGGGGCTCGATGTCCCCGGCCCGCCCGAAGCGCAGGAAGAACCAGACGCCGGCCGACCCGCGCGAGGCCGCGGTGGCCCACCTCCGGGCCCTCGACCCCCGGTGGGCGCCGATCCTCGACGTGGTCGGCCCCTGCACGTTCGAGGTCCGGCCCGACCGCTTCGGCACCCTGGTCCGGGCCATCGTCGGCCAGCAGATCTCGGCCAAGGCCGCCGCCTCGATCGACAAGAGGGTCCGGGACCTCGCCGGGGAGAAGCACGAGCCCGCCGCCCTGCTGGCCCTGGGCGAGGAGGGGCTGCGCAGCGCCGGCCTGTCCGGGGTCAAGGCCCGCTACATCCTCAACCTGTCCCGGGCGGTGGAGGAGGGGGCGGTGCCGCTGGACGAGGTCCACACCTGGGACGACGACGCGATCATCGCCGCCCTGACCACCGTCAAGGGGATCGGGGCCTGGACGGCCGAGATGTTCCTGATCTTCGCGCTGGGCCGGCTCGACATCCTGTCCGTCGGGGACCTGGGGATCCGCGTCGGGCTCCGGAATTTCTATGGCCTGGAGGCGATGCCCACGCCGAAGGAATGTCGTGAGCTGGCCGAGCCCTGGCGTCCCTATCGCACGATCGCCATGTGGTATCTCTGGCAGCAGATCGACGCGCCTCGCGACGCGAAGACCAAGGCCCAGGCCGAGGCGATCGCCGAGGAGGAGTCCGAGCGCCAGATCATCGTCGCCGACCGACCGAAACGAACCCAGTAACCGGGGACCTCGCGTGGATTTCGACCTGATCGTCAGGGGCGGGTGGGTGATCGATGGGTCGGGCGGGCCGGCATTCCGGGCCGACGTCGGGGTGACCGACACGATGGTCTCCGCGGTCGCCCGCCTGGACGGCTCGAATGCCGCCAAGGTGCTCGACGCGACCGGCCTCTACGTCGTGCCGGGGTTCATCGACGCCCACGTCCACGGCGACACCATGATCCTGGACGACCCGGTCCACCTCCCCGCGCTCCGGCAGGGGGTCACCACCTACATCATCGGCCAGGACGGCTGCTCGTTCGCCCCCGGGTCGCCCGCCACGATCGACTACATGCGGCGGTACACCGCCGGCTTCAACGGCAATCCCGACACGATCGACTACACCTGGCGCAACCTCGACGAGTACCTGGCCCGATTCGATCGCCGGACGGCGGTCAACGTCGCCTACCTGATCCCCAACGGAAACGTGCGGATCGAGGTCATGGGGCACGACCCCCGCCCGGCCACCGACGACGAGCTGAAGGCGATGGCCCGGATGGTCCGGGAGGGGATGGACACCGGGGCGGTCGGCCTCTCGACCGGGCTGGACTACATCCCCAGCCGATACGCCGACGCCCGCGAGATCGCCGCCCTGTGCGAGGCGATCGTCCCCGACGACGGCGTCTACGTCACCCACATGCGGGCCTACGGCCCCAACGCCAAGGTCGGCATGGACGAGGTGTTCGACATCGTCGAACGCTCGGGGGTCGCCGCGCACATCTCCCACTTCAACGGCCCGGCCAAGCTCCTGCTCCCGCTGCTCGAACGCGGGCTGAAGGCGGGCCACGACCTTACCTACGACACCTACCCCTACACCGCCTGGAGCACCATCCTGGGGATGGTCACGCTTCCGCCCTGGGTCCAGGAAGGGACGACCGACGCCACCCTCGCCCGCCTGGCCGATCCGGCGATCCGCAAGCGGCTGGCCGACAAGGAACTCGGCCACCTGTCGCCTTTCCTGCTCCACGAGACCACCCTGGCCATGGTGGCCGCCCCGGACTGGCGCTGGGCCGAGGGGATGACGATCGCCAAGGCCGCCGACCGGGCCGGCCTGATCGTGGCGGACTTCATCTGCGACATCCTCCTGGCCTCGGACTTCGCCGTCGGCGTGGTCGGCCGATCGGGGGATCGGGACGAGAACGACGTCCGGGCCATCCTCCGCCACCCGGCCCACATGGCGGGGTCGGACGGGATCTTCCGCGGCGGGGCGCCCCACCCTCGCGGCTGGGGATCGTTCGCCCGATTCCTCGGGCATCACACCCGCGAACTCGGCGACTACACCTGGCCCGAGGCCGTCACCCACCTGTCGAGCCACGCGGCCCGCCGGTTCCGCCTCGCCGATCGCGGCCTGATCCGGCCCGGCTTCGCCGCCGACCTCGCCCTGTTCGACCCGAAGACCGTCGCCGATCGGGCGACCTACCAGGACGGTCGGGCCCTCGCCGTCGGCGTCCATCACGTGGTCGTCAACGGCACGATCGCCCTCGAAAACGGCGAGCCGACCGGCAAGACCCCCGGCCGGGCCCTGCGTCGCGGATGATTTTGAAAAATTAAGCCGCACAATCGGCGGGGATTTCCTAGATTGTGTGTTTAAGGTGGCTCGAATTCACGATGTTGTTGGGCGAGAGTCCTGAGCGTTCGTCGCCGAGGGTGATCGGACCCGTCATCTCGCGAACAACATCTTGGAGAGCCATCATGAAATCCTCCGCCCTTGGACATCAGAAGCAAATGGCGGTTGGCGGCCGGAACGAGAAGTCCGTCCGCTCGATGAACCCGGATCGTCGCCCCGAGCGGCCGGGCCGCGGGCCGATCCGCCCCGTGGCGACCACCTTCCCGGACGACTTCGCCGACGACGTGATCCGCAAGCTCAACCCGCGCGGGCCGATCGAGACGATGATCGCCGGCCGCGTGATCGAATCCGCCCGCGAGCTGAAGAAGGCCCTGGACCGCCAGGGCGCCCGGGACGAGGTTGCCGAGGGCAATCCGGACAAGGCCCCGAGTTCGGCCCGCCGCGCCTCGGCCGCCGACCGGGCCCTGCGGTCGATGCGGGAGGCCCTGGAGACGCTCGACGCCCTCCAGGCCCGCCGCCCGTCGGGGCCGAAGCCGGTCATCGAGCCGATCCTGGAATCCGACCCCGCGCCCGAAGTCGTGGCCTTCGACCCGTTCTTCGACGGCGACGCCAGCGACTGGACCCTCCCGCCCTTCGACGTGCCCGAGCCGGCCGAGGGCGAGGCCCCGGCCTGGAAAAATCGCCTCGTCTTCGACTTCGAGGTCTCGGACATCTCCCCGGTGGTCAAGGGGACCTGGATCACCGTGAGCCACGTCGTCTCCCTGATCGTCGACGGGCACACCTGGGCGGACATCCTCCGCACCCACCCCGAACTCAACCAGGACGATATCCACGCCTGCATGGCGTTCGCCCTGGACGAGCTGAACGAAGCCAAGTAAAGCCGGGTGGCGACGGGGGGAGGTCGATCCTCCTCCCCCCATCTCCGTCGGGCCTCAGTTGAGGATTTCCAGCTTCGGCATCTTGGGCGTCTTGATGTTCTGGATGCTGATCTGGGCCGCCAGCTGCTCGACGACGCCGAGCAGGTAGGGCCGGGACGGCGACCCGGGTTCCAGGGCCTCGCGGATCCGCCCCTGGTCGCCGGTCTCCCGCAGGATGATGTTCAGGGGCACTTCGCCGAGGAAGGGGATGCCCATCTGCTCGGCCTTGCGGCGGGCGCCGCCCCGGCCGAACAGGTAGACCCGCTCGTCGCCCGGGTCGGAGAACAGGGCGTCGGACGCGGCGGGGTTGGTGCCCCGGTCGCGGAGATAGGCCTTGATGTCGAAGAAGCTCATGTTCTCGACCATCCCCAGCAGCGGCACCTTGAGCTGGCGGAACATCGACACGGCGCGGACCGCGTCGATCAGCGCCACCTCCTGCGGGGTGCAGACCACCACCGCCCCGGTCAGCGGCAGGCTCTGGGCCAGCGTCAGCGGCACGTCGCCGGTGCCCGGCGGCAGGTCGATGACCAGGTAATCCAGGTTGCCCCACTCGACCTGGTGGAGGAACTGCTGGACGATGCCGTGGAGCATCGGCCCCCGCATGATGACCGCCTTCTCGGGCTCCAGCAAGAAGCCCATCGACATCAGCTTCAGCCCGTTGGCCTCGATCGGCTCGATGCGGTCGCCCCGGGCCATCGGCCTCTGGCCCCCGGCGCCGACCAGTTGCGGCACGGACGGGCCGTAGACGTCGGCGTCCATCAGCCCGACCGACGCCCCATAGGCCTTGAGCCCGTAGGCGATCGACGCGGCGACGGTCGACTTGCCCACGCCCCCCTTGCCCGAGCCGACGGCGATCACGTTCTTCACGCCGGGGATGTCGCCCGACTCGCGGACGCCCTTGCCCCGGACGTCGGCGGTCATCTTGACGGTGTAGGTCAGCCCCTCGCCGAGCCGGGCGTTCAGCGCGGCGCGGACGTCAGCCTCGATCTTGGCCTTGAGCGGGCAGGCGGGGGTGGTCAGGTTGACGGTCAGCTCGACCGTCCCGTCGCCGATCTTGATGTCGCGGATCATCCCCAGGTCGACCAGGTCGCGCTGGATGTCCGGGTCCTTGACCCCCTTGAGGGCGGCGAGCACGTCGGACTCGGTCGGGCGGGAACTCTTCATGCCGAACATCGGGCGATATCCTCGGGGAAGGGGGAGGCGGCGGGCAGGGGACCGGGCGTCCGGCGGGCAGGATCAGGGGACACGCGTCGCGCCCCGGGTCGGTTCGGCGATCGATTCGGACCATCCGCAGGCCAGGGCCCGGCGGCCGGCCAGGGGGAGCCAGCGGGCGATGATCGAGGCCACCTCGGGCGGCGTGGCCACGCCGGAGACCACCCGGGTCGCCCCGAACTCCCGGGCCTGGACGGCGACCCCCGGCCGATCGCGCGGGTCCAGCGCCAGGATCAACGCGTCGGACGCCTCGCGGCGGGCCAGGGCCACGTCATCCAGCCGACGGGCCGGCGCGTCGCCGAGGTCCACGACCACGATCGGCACCGCCGCCCCGCGCAACGCCCGGGCCAGGTCCTCGGCCGACCGCGACTCGACCCAGGCGATCGCATGCCCCGCCAGCCGGGGCCGCAACTGCCGGGCCCAGCCGTGGAGCCGTTCGTGGATGACGATCGCTTGCGGGCTCATGCGGAGATGGATTTCTCGTCGATCCGGCGCTTTGGCTTCATCCTTCGCATTTTACCCGGCAACCCGCCCGGCGACGAGTGCCTTCACGGCCATCGACTCCCAGACCGAGCCCTAACGAGCATGAAATGCCAGACGAACTCGGGTCAGCATGGCCTCCCTACCAGTGACCGCATCGGCGGCCGAATACGACTCGGAGGACAGGCGATCAGACTTGATATATCGCTATGTCCCCTTTGATTTCTTCGGACAACCAATGGCAATCGAGGCTTGATTGACTGAACGGACGTCACTGAATACGATTGGCCCCGCTATTGTTGAAGGTTATGATCACGGAGCGGTAAAAGATGGCCGAAGAATCGCGGCGATATGAAAAGCCTCGAATCTTGTTAGTCGATCTCCCAGAGGATGCCGCTCTCACCCTGCGGAAACTGGGGCTCAACGTTGAAACTGGCAGTTTCGGCGTGCCATACGAAGTGAAATTAACGACAGGCGATATTTTGGTTCCATTGAGGTATTCTCTGCCTGGATATGCCGAGCAGGAAATCATCGTTGTTGACACCTCCGAGCCCACCCCTGTTTCATACCCGAACGATGTAAAACCGCTTGCTCCCAATGTGCCTAAGCTCGTTGTCAACGGAGGCTATGGGATTATCAACCCGCGTTATTGGGCAATGGGCACTGCAAGGGAAGAAGGCGCTCGGATCCTAGAATCCGGGGGCATGTTTATCGTGTTTGCCACGCCGAGAACCACGGTCGAATATGTATTCTTAAGACCAGAGGAGAGGTACAAACGGCGAGAAGAATTCCCCTTGGATAATTGGTCATTCTTAAGCTTATTGGGTGATCGCTGGCTGACTTTAAATCGAGATAGCGGCACCGAGATGAAACCCGGTGACCAGAGCACATCGATTATTAGCCTGATCGATAGATTCACAAAGGGCTCTTATTTTAGTTGTACAATACGCAAGGAATGGCGCACGACCGAAGATAAGCCTTACCCCGCGTTTACTCCATTCTTGTTTTCCAAATACGGAGACGCAGTAGGTGCCGCTATCTATTTAGGAGAGAACCGTGGATCAATAATCATCCTGCCTCAGATTGAAGATAAAGCTGGGTTCCTGAGCGATTTATTCAAAAGCTACTTGCCTGAAGTCTTTCCCCGATTATTTCCCGAGCACGAGGGCGAGGCTTGGGTCCACCGAAGGGATTATGAGCACCCTGGTATAGTCACCAAGCGGTCTCGCCAAGCAAAAATTCAACTCAAGGCCGACGAGGCTAAAAATTCAATCGAGGTGGAGATACTCGAGGAGAAAACTCGCTTGGCGTTCCTCCACGGGTTGCTTACCAAGACGGGCGATGAACTCGTTGATGACGTGAAATCCGCACTTGAATTTATCGAGTTTCAAAATGTCATAGACGTAGACAAAACTGGCGAAGGAGGCAACAAGCAGGAGGATTTGCAGATTCTGGACCGGCCGACGAAAGTGCTCGTCGAGGTCAAGGGCCTTGGGGGACTGCCGCGAGAGGCGAATACATTGCAGGTGACGAAGTTTATCCTACGTCGCATTCGAAACTGGATCTGGCCGGACCAGCCGGTCATCACACCTCACGGGGTCACGCTGGTCAATCATCAAAGAAACCTCCCGCCTTTAGAGCGCGACAATAATAGCGTTTTCACCGACGCCCAGGTCGCGGATGCCTCGGATAACGGGACGGGGTTGATGACAACCTGGGACCTCTTCCGATTGATCCGGGGTATGGAGCGTTGGGGCTGGGATAAGCAACATGTCCAGGACGTCTTTTTCCAAGCGGGCAGGATCGGTGAGCTTCCAGCACACTACCGACGCGTGGGAGAGATCGCTCACTACTACGACAAAATTTCGGTAGCGAGCATCCTCGTCGATGATGGCGAGAGGCTCTCGATTGGCGATACGGTCGGGTACGTCTTTGAAGACCGCTTCCACGAAGAGAAGGTCGAGTCGCTCCGCGTCGATAAGGTAGATGTCCGCGAAGCGACATCGGGCCAGAAGGCTGGATATAAAACGGGCTTGGTACGCAAAGACCTGCCCGAAGGAACGGCCGTTGACCGAGCGACCAGCGGTCTGGATCGCCAGATCTGAATTTGTTGACAAACGCTCAATCTGAGGCTGATGGATCGATGGGAAAACACTCGGTCCCGCGACGTCACCTCCGGCATTTCGAGAGCCCCGAGAGGCCGGAGTTCATCTGGCAGCACGACAAACGGGGCAACCCGCCCGTGCTAGCGAAAATCGGGAAGGTCGCCCAGCAGGAAGGCTACTTCGACGACGACACGGAAGAACGCTTAACTCGGGAGATTGAACGGCCGGGCGGTGATGCCATCCAAAAGATCCTCGAGCGACAGCCGTTGACCGACTCGGAGCTGAGGGCGTTCGCCGTGCACGTCGGCTCGATGATCCGCCGCATCCCTTTCCATCGCGAATGGGGCCGCGGGATCGCGGCGGACTACCTCCCAGGTGCGATCGAGGAGGAGAGGAGGAATTTCCCGGTGTTGCTCCGGGAGGTGGCCGAACAGCATGGGCACGATGAGGACTGGGTCCAGGCCCGTATCGCCGTGATGGAGCGGGTCCTCAAGGAGCATCAAGGCGAACTGCCGCAAAACATCGTCGACATGGTGGACAGCCCGTTCCCTAGCGAGAACGTTGTCGCGGTATTGCTCACGATGCACTGGCGGGTCCTCCAGTCCACCGGCCCGCAGCATTTCGTCACCTCGGATTATCCCGCCAACTTCTTCCTCAAGGAGGGGATCGGACTAGCGGTCAAGGACACCGAGCTGATCTTCCCCATATCCAAGGAGGTGGCCCTGCACGGGTCCCACCAACCCGTCGTCCGGCCGTTCTTCCGTGACCCTGCCAATCAGCGATTCGTCCGAGAGGTCAACAAGCGGATGATCATGCAGGCCACCCGGTTCGTCTTCTCGCACGATAACGCGTCGTGGATCGCGAAGTTGCTGACTCGAACGGATTTGGTCATCACTCGCCTCGGTAGGTGAGCCTCTAGATAGACGGACCCTTTGGTGGAGCGTGATTGACCTTCCCCACAAAAGGTCACGTAGGGTTGCGCATCGCTCACCGCATCGTGCTCAGCAGGTCGAACCGGTGGGCGATGCCCAAAAATAAAGGCCCGTAGGGTGGGCAACGCCCACCGCATCGTGACCGATGGATTGAATCGGTGGGCGATGCCCACCCTGCGGAACTTGCGTCGGTTCCCGAGCGTCACGGTTCGGGCGTCGGCGAACATTCAAACTTCCCCCGGGTCGGATCCACGGAT
Source organism: Tundrisphaera macrotermitis (assembly GCF_051175315.1). Classification (NCBI taxonomy): domain Bacteria; kingdom Pseudomonadati; phylum Planctomycetota; class Planctomycetia; order Isosphaerales; family Isosphaeraceae; genus Tundrisphaera; species Tundrisphaera macrotermitis. The sequence goes on along the minus strand of NZ_CP195100.1, from coordinate 6,475,055 downwards.
CGATGGGGGAGTCGAGCTGAGAATCCGACCTCGGCATTGCAAATCGCATCCGCGCCGATCAATATCGTGCCCGGACTTCATGGGCGGCGATCCGATCGCGGGTCCGCACGCCCATCCGATCCATCCACGACCGGTCCGCGAGGGGGACGACCCGATGAACCAGCCTGACCTGGCGGCCGCGCTCCGCATTGCCGAGATGAACTTCGATCCCGAGATCAACATCGTGGTCATCGACGTGGAAAGCGAAGGGACCGTCCGGCGTTTCGATGAGCGGGGGCCCACCCGGGCGCCCGACTGCCTCCGACGCGCCTGGGAATCCCTCCAGGAGCGGACCGGCGCGGCCCCCTCCGATGTCCGGGCCATGTATTCGGAATGGCAGCCGGCTCCCGAGGACCAGGCGTTCGTCGAGGCCACGTTCCCCCAGATCGACAACCCCGCCCACTTCCCCCGCCCGGGCCTCGGCTGGAGCCAACGCAACGCCTCCGCCGGATGGGACGAGGCCATGCGGGCGGTCGGGGCGACGCTCCGGGGCCTGAAAAACGATTCCGGCCACCCCGGGCTTTCGGGCGGCAGGACCCCCTCCGAACACTACGACGAGCGGATCCACAGGCTCGTCGTCGTCCGATCCGAGTTCGCCTACCGGGAGGCGAAATCGCGCGGCGTCAGCGACCCGGTCGTCCTGGCCATGTTCGCGGACGCGAGCGGCGAGGGCTTCAAGGTCTTGAGCCTGCACGAGGCCATCGCGTCCGACCTCCGCTCGACGCTCATGATCCGGGCCGATCCCCGCCCGCAGGTGGCCGAAATCCTGGGGATGATCGGGTCGAATCCTCAACTGATCACGAGGGTCGTCGCACGGCCGCCCTGGGACAAACCCTTCACCATCGTCGTCTTCGCCTCGGATGTCTCCTTCATCGACGAACGCCCCGACCCGGACCGGAAGTCGCGAATCATCCTGCCATGACCCGGGCTGCCGCCCGGTGGTCGAAGTCCCGCAGGGCGAGCGTCGCCCGCCCGACGAAGCTGATGCGGCGAACGATTTCCAGCCAGGGCGGCCTATTGAAAGAGCCCGGACGATGCCATCGCAAAGCCGTCGCTTGACGATCCGTCGCATGATGGGCCTGGTGGCGGGCGTCGCCCTCTTCCTCGGGTTCATGGCGGCCCAGCGGCGACATCTCGAGAAATGGGAAGCTCGAAGGGTCGTGATGTATCTCCAGCGTGACGCAACGCAGGCGATCCTCTCCGAGGCCATGGCCCGGGTGGCGGACGCCGAACCGAAGGAGTCCAGGTCGCCCTATGTGTTCGAGAGCCCGACGCGGACGGCGAACTGGTCGATCGCGGTGAGGGATTTTCAGGCCAACAAGCTTGGATCGGAGCGGGTGAAGGTGTCCGGCGCCAACGGCGAATTCGCCCTCAAGCCGATCCTGATCGAGATCCGCGATCCCCGGCTCGTGGGCCCTCTGTTGCTCCGTCTGGAGCGCGAATATCGCGAGCGTGGCTGGCCATTCGAGGTCGTCAGCCCCAGGATCAGGGACGATTCTTCGGGTGCAAATCTTTGATTTGTGATAGGGAGAGGATCCTTCACGAAGGCAGGCCCGACCCATGCGATCCGAGGACATGCGGCAGTCGCTCTGGGCCCATCTCGCCGACGATTGGCAGAGGCATGGTCGAAGGTATCTGATCGAGGGGTTTGTCTTCGCCGTCCTCGTCGCCGGCGTCGCCTTTTTCGTGCGCCGGGCCACCGACCCCCAGGTCCATTTGCGGTCCGATTTCCATGGGATGATGGCGGTGCTTTGCGCCTCGGAGTGTGACCTCATGGATCGGAGGGCGGCCGACTGCCGGGGTCGGGCGGAGCGGGGGGCGGCCTGGGACGATGCGAGCGATGAGGCCGAGGGCCTGAGGGCCTGCCCCTATCCGTGGGACCCACCCAAAACCCCGTCATGGGCGGACCAGGCGGACGTCTGGGAGAGGGCGGCGACGAAGGGCCGGAGGGCGGTCGAGCGACATCGGTGGGAGGCAGGTTTATAGTCTCGTTGGCTAGGCTTCGCCCACCGCATCGTGGCCGATGAATCGCAGCGGTGGACGATGTCCAAATGACGGGACCTGGAGTCGGCATGCGGATCCTTTCAAAGGAAGGAAAAGTCCTCCTGGAGCGGGAGGGAGAGCTACCCGGGGCCGACCTCCGTGGCCTCGATTTGCTGGCCGCCCAACTTGATGGCGAATCGCTCGTCGGGACCGACTTGAGCCGGGCGATACTCACCTCGGCCGACCTCTGCGAAGCCGACCTGACCGACGCCATCCTCGAAGGTGCCATCATGGAAGGCGTCGTCTGCATGGATGCCATTTTCGACGGGGCCGACCTCCGCGGGGCCGACCTGTACTGGGCGTTGGCATTCAATGCGTCGTTCCGGGGCGCAAAGTTGCAGGAAGCCGACTTCCGGGGGGCCGGCTTGCAAGGGGCTGACCTCACCGATGCGGATTTGGTGGGGGCGAAGTTCGGGCGGGACAACCTCGGCGGTTCGACCTGGCTCAATGAGTGCCGCTTCGACGGGTCCGATCTTCGAGGGGCCGACCTAACCGCCGCCGATCTCAACCTTGCCGTGTACGACGGCCGAACCCGATTCCCCGCGGACTTCGACCCCGCGAGCCGGGGGATGATCCGTCGAGTCGACTGAGGCGGAGGGTGGCAGACGTCTCGGAGCCAACCAACCTCGACGCCCGATCACCGATCGACCCGGGGACGACTCATCGAACGTGAACCGCTTCGCGGAAACTCAGCCCTCAGGGGAGATCGATGGGCATCGGATCGGAAATTTACGGCGTTGCATGACACGCATCGGGCACGCCCGGATCATCGATCGAGGGAATCCGTCGTCCTGGGCCGAGAAAGTGTGCTATGGGCCGGTCGCGGACACGATGATATCCGGTGGACATCCGATATCGGCACCCCACGCGCGAACCTCGACCATGCGGACCACCCTGACCCTCCTTCGAGCCTCATCACGTCGCGGCGGGCCCGCGACGGGCCTTCGATGCCTCGGGCAAAACGAACCCAACGGCGTCGGGACTGCGGGCCGTGGCGGCGGGGAGGAACGAACCCACCTGCCAGGACGGCAGGGGCCCGCGCCTTCGGGAAAGACGAACCCAACGACGATGGGGATCCTGGGCAACGCGGCCGGGAAAAACGAACCCAACGATGCCGGTCCAACCGCGGACGATGGCGTGGGAAAAACGAACCCAACGGCGGGGTCCCCGGGCACCGCGGATTTCCCGAACGAACCCAATGGCCCGGGCGTGCCGGGTCGTGGCGGGGCCGCCTCGGCGATGTTGGGATGGGCCGAGGTGGAGGTCTCCATTGCTTGTCTTGCGGGGGGCGGGTCCGCTAAAATGGGTCCGGTCGCTTCGTCGCCGTCGCGGGCTCGCCGGACGTCGAGGCCGAGGACGACGCGACCGTTTCGGGGGACGTGATGGCCGACCGCGATTATTACGAGGTGCTCGGGGTGGCCCGGGATGCTTCCGCCGAGCAGATCAAGAAGGCGTACCGCGCCCTCGCGCGCAAGCACCATCCCGACGCCAACCCCGGCGACAAGACGGCCGAGGCCAAGTTCAAGGAAATCCAGGGCGCCTACGACATCCTCTCGGACCCCGAGAAGAAGGCCCAGTTCGACCAGTTCGGCCACGCCGCGTTCTCGGGGTTCAACCCCTACGGCCCGCGCTCGGGCGGGTCGGAGTGGGCCTCGCGCCAGGCGGGGCCGGGCGGGTTCGAGAACATCGACCTCGGGTCGTTCTTCAACCAGCAGGGCGGGCCGGGGATGTCGGCCGAGGCCGGCGGCGGGGGGATCTTCGACGAGATCCTGACCCGGATGCGCGGCGGGGGCCAGGGCGGAGGCCAGCGGCGACGAGCCCCGGCCCGCGAGCCCGAGGCGGCCGAGGCGTCGATCGCCATCCCGTTCCTCACCGCCGTCCGGGGCGGGGAGACCGCCATCGAGCTGGATCGCGGGACGGGCGGGCGCGAGTCCAAGGTCATCAAGATCCCGCCCGGGCTGGAGTCGGGGTCGAAGATCCGCCTGAAGGGGCAGGGGGGGGACGGGATCGACCTGATCATCACCGTCTCGGTCGAGCCGCACCCCTACTTCACCCGAGACGGCCGCAACCTCTCGGTCGAGGTCCCGATCTCGGCGGCCGAGGCGATCCTGGGCGCCCGGATCGAGGTCCCCACGCTCGACGGCACCAAGACGATGCCGATCCCGCCGGGGACCAGCTCCGGCCAGAAGCTCCGGCTCCGGGGCCAGGGGGTCCCGGCATCGAAATCGCAACCCGAGGGCGACCTCTACATCGTCCCCCGGGTGGTCGTGCCCAAGGGGATCGATGAGGAGAGCCGGAAGCTGATCGAGGAGTTCGCGGCCCGCAACCCGTCGCGCCCGCGCGACGGGCTCTGGTGAATCAAGGGGTGAGCACGGTCATGGGACGCCCGATCTTCTCGCGTGACGAAGTGGCCCACCACCTGGCGATCACCGTGGAGACCCTGGCCCGATTCGAGCGGAGGGGCCTGGTCGCCGCGGTCCGCGAGGGGGATCGGGAGGGCTACGGCCCGGCCGAGATCCGCCGGCTCTGGACCATCGTCACCTTCCGCCGCGACCTCGGCATCAACCTCGCCGGGGTCGAGGTGATCCTCCGGCTCCGCGACCAGATGGCCACCGCCCACGCCCGGCTCGGCGAACTGGCCCGCGAACTCAACGCGACCCTGGACGATTGGCCGGGGCCCGACGGCGATGCCTGACCGCCGCCCTTTGCTGGAGCGCGACGACCTGAAGCCCGAAGACCGGAAAAGAATCGGCCGGGTGGTCGCCTCGCTGCTCGGCTGGTGGCTGGTGGCGACCGCCTCGATCGCGGCGCTGGTCGTGTGGCTCCTGATCCGCCGGGGCCGCCGGCTGGTGGCGAAGCTGGACCCGCCGAAGATCGTCCGCCTCCCCGAGTTGACCAACCGAGCCGATCCGCCCGCCTGACGGCCCACCACCCACCCCCGAGGGTCGCATGATCTCCGCCCGATTCCGCCCGCACGAACGGATCAACGATCCCGCGATCTTCCGCCAGGCCTTCCAGGGCCGGAAATCGGTCTCCGACCCGGGGCTGATCGTCTACGGGCTCGAAAACGGGCTGGAGTACTCGCGGCTGGGGATCTCGGCCTCGAAGCGGAAGGTCCGCCAGGCGTCCGACCGCAACCGGGTCAAGCGTCTGCTGCGGGAGGCGTTCCGGCTGGCGAAGGGGGAGATGCCGGTGGGGATCGACCTGATCGTGGTCCCGCGCGGCCCGGGCCTGACCTTCGAACAGGCCCGGCAGGGGTTGCCCTGGCTGGCCTGGGCCGCCGCCCGCCGCCTGGGCCGTCGGATCCCCCAACAGCCCCGGCCATGATCGGCCGGATCCTCGCCGCCCCGATCCTGGCCTCGCTCTGGGTCTACCAGAGGACCCTCAGCCCCTTGCTCGGCCCCCGGTGCCGGTTCGAGCCGTCGTGCAGCCGGTACATGGCCGGGGCGATCCGCAAGGATGGGTTGGGCCGGGGCGTGGGGCGTGGCCTGGCCCGGCTGGCCCGCTGCCACCCGTGGCACCCGGGAGGATTCGACCCGCCCTGATTGTGAGCGGTCGGGCATTCCCGAATGGTGGACGGATGCCTATAACGGAGGAAGAAGTTCGGTCCGGAACGTGGTCCAAATCGCGGGTCATCGCCATGAAAAGGGCCAGCATCATCGGGGCGTTGTTGGGTACGCTGGCCGTCTCGATCCCGGCCTTCGGGGACGAGCCCGATCCGGCGGCCGTCGAGCGCGGCCGGGTCGCGATGACCGGGACCGGCTACCTCAAGCCGGGGTGGACGGCCGAGGCCTACGCCAGGGCCGGCCAGCTCTGGGACACCCCGGCCCCCGACCCGTCGGCCGATCCCGAGGCCTACGCCGCCGCGTTCCGCCAACGCTATGGCCTGCCCCCCGCGCCGTTCCCCAACGACGGCCTGCCGATGGGCCTCCGGCGCGGCAACGGCCCGGACGGCACCAAGGTCGGGATGCAGATCGACTGCCTGACCTGCCACGGCGGCTCGATCGGCGGAACGAGTTACGTCGGGATCGGCAACACGACGCTCGACCTCAAGCTCCTGCTCAACGACCTGACCCGGGCCGAAGGGCGCCGGCTGCCCCCGCAGACGATCGTGATCAACTCGTCGCGGGGGACGGTCAACGCCGGGATGTTCTCGGTGATCCTGCTCAGCCTGAGGAACCCCGACCTGTCGTTCCGGATGCTCCCGCTGCCCCTGGGGGCCAACCTGCCCGAGATCGACGTGCCGGCGTGGTGGCTGCTCGCGAAGAAGAAGACCATGTACTACGACGGCCGCACCGAGGCCCGGTCGGTCCGGTCCAACATGCAGTTCATGCTCGGCGAGAAGACCCTGGAGGAGTTCAAGGACCTGGAGCCGACGTTCCGGGACATCCAGGCTTATCTCAAGAGCCTCAAGGCCCCCAGGTACCCGTTCCCGATCGACGCGGCCCGGGCCGACCGGGGCCGATCCGTGTTCGAGGCGAGTTGCGCCCGCTGCCACGGCACTTATGGGCCGGACGGCAAGTATCCCAACAAGGTCGTGGATCTGGAGACGATCGGCACCGACCCGGCGCGGTCTCTGGGCCTGTCCGACCGGATGGTCGCCCACTACAACTCGACCTGGTTCGGCGAGGAGGGGGCGGTCCACGACGAGGTGCCCGGCTACCAGGCCCCGCCCCTGGACGGCGTCTGGGCGACCGCACCCTACCTGCACAACGGCTCGGTCCCGACGCTGGCCACGCTGCTGCGGTCGGGCGATCGGCCGGCCCGGTTCTACCGGCCGCCGTCCACCGACTTCGGGCATTACGACCGGGCGGCGGTCGGCTGGAAGTTCGACTTGCCCGCCGCGTCGGGCGACGGCAGCCCCGACCCCGCGCGGGCCCGCTACCTGTTCGACTCGTCGCGGTTCGGCCTGGGCAACGGCGGCCACACCTTCGGCGACAAGCTGACCGACGACCAGCGGGCCGACGTGATCGAATATCTCAAGACGTTGTGACCGAGGCGGGCCCGATCAGGGGGACTGGCCGAAGCCGCCGGATTCGAGCTGGCTCCGGAGCATGACCGAGTCGGGCACGCCCACGTTGGCCTGGGTCTCCGGCTCGGGCTCGGTCTCCAGGGGCGAGGCGTTGGAGGCCGGCGTGACCGGGATGGCCGAGTCGGGCATGGTGCCCTGGCGGATGCTGATCCGGTCCAGCACGGCGCGGGACAAAGGCTCGTCCCCCCGCCAGCCGATCTTGGTGGTCACCACCATCTTCGAGCCCCGGGGCTGGACGGCCACCTGAGCCTTGCGGTTGTCGGCGGTCGTCCCCTCGAAGACGTCGGTGTTGTCCGGCTCCCGGACCTGCTTGATCGAGTGGATGCCGACGTCGGTCATGGCATCCTTGACGTCGCTCATCACGGCGGGCGAGGCCGGGAAGACCTGGACCCCCTTGCCCGCGACGTAGGAGGGGCCGACCGGCGAGGTCACGGCCTGGCGGCCCAATGAGCCGGTCGAGGAGCATCCGGCGAATACCGAAATCGCGAGCAGACCGCCCGCCGTCATCGCATGCCGCATCGACTGGCCTCCCTGGCCGCATCCCGCGAGATCCTGCGCCCGTACCGTCCCGGGTCGGGGCGGAAGCTAGCATGTCCGCCGGGGACGGTCAATCTCGACCGGCGGGGGCGGGCCGGGCCGAATTGACTGGCGGGCGTCCCGCGGTTACGATACATCCACCTATCGAGGCCGTGGCATTTCCTTTCTTCGCCACGCACCCTACTCCCGGCAAAATCACCTCCCGCCGAGGATCAGCCATGTCCCGCGTTCGCTTCATCGGCAGCCGTGAATTGCACCGCGACCTGCCCAAGGTTCTCGATAAATTGGAAGACCCGGCGTCCCGCTTCGTGGTGACGATCCACGGGAAGCCCAAGGCGGTGATGATCGGGGCCGAGGCATTCCTCCACCTGCTCCGCGGCGCCATCCCGGAAGACCGCCTGCTCGCCCTCCAGCTCGGGGCCCTGGTTCAGGGCCTGGAATCGTCCGCCGCCGAGGTCCAGGAAGACGAGACGGTGGGCGCGGGCTCGAAGGGCTGAGGCCGCCGGGGGATGGGCCCCGGGCGTTCCGTCCGGGTTGGGCGATCGGATAGGATGGAGGAGGGCCCGCGACGCATTCCAGTCACCTTCGGGTCTCGACCGATATCAAGGGATGGAACCCGCCCAGGACGGGCCACCGGGCCGACCCGGGGGCGCGACCCGACCCGATCGAGGTGACAGCGATGTCGAGCCGGCCTTTCACCCATCTCCATTGCCACAGCCATTACAGCCTGCTGGACGGCGCCAGCAAGATCCCCGCGCTGGTCCAGCGGGTCAAGGCGATGGGGATGGACGCGATCGCGGTGACCGACCACGGCAACATGCACGCCGCGGTCGAGTTCCTCCGCGAGTCCAAGGCCGCCGGCATCAAGCCGATCGTCGGGATGGAGGCCTACGTCGCGCCCGGCCACCGCGGTTCCAAGGTGGCCGGCGGCCACTCGGGCAAGGAGCACTACTTCCACCTCACGCTGCTGGCCCGCAACGCCGAGGGGTTCCGCAACCTCTGCCGGCTGTCGTCCCGCGCGTTCCTGGAAGGCAAGCACCACAAGCCCCGGATCGACAACGAGATCCTGGAGCAGCACAAGGAAGGGCTGATCGTCCTGTCCGGGTGCGTCGGCTCGGAGTTCTCCGACCACATCCTCCACGACCGCTTCGACCTCGCCGAGAAGCTCGCCGTCCAGTACCAGCGCTGGTTCGGCGAGGAGCACTTCTACGTCGAGATCCAGAGCAACAACGTCCAGATCCAGCGCGACCACGCCGAGCGGGCCATCGACTTCGCCCGCCGGATCGGCATGCCCCTGGTGGGCACCAGCGACGCCCACTACTTGATGCAGGGGGACGCGGAGGTCCACGACCTGCTCCTGTGCATCAACACCGGGGCGCGGGTCGACGACCCCAAGCGGATGCGGTTCGAGAGCAACGAGTTCCACGTCCGCTCGCCCGCCGAGATGTATGCCGCGATGCCGGACCAGGCCGAGGCCCTGGGCCACTCGGTCAAGATCGCCGGGCTGGTCGAGGAGAACTACAAGAGCCTGAACCTGGGCCAGCGCCAGTTCCCGTCGTTCAAGCCCCCCGGCCAGCAGACGCCCGAGGAGTACCTGCGCGAGCTGTGCGAGAAGGGCATGGCCGACCGCTACCAGGGCGACCCGCCCCAGGCGGCCCGCGACCGGATGGAGCACGAACTCGGCATCATCAACCGGATGGGGTTCGCCTCCTACTTCCTGATCGTGTGGGACTTCGTCCGCTACGCCCGCGAGCAGGGGATCCCCAACTCGGCGAGAGGTTCGGCGTGCGGGGCCCTGGTCAGCTACCTCCTGTACCTGAGCCACGTCGACCCGCTGGTCTATGACCTCCTGTTCGAGCGGTTCCTCGACCCCAACCGGTCCGAGGCGCCGGATATCGACATCGACCTGTGCAAGGAACGCCGGGTCGAGGTGATCGCCTACGTCCGCGAGAAGTACGGGGCCGAGAACGTCGCGATGATCGGCACGTTCGGGACGATGGCCGCCAAGGCGTCGCTCAAGGACGTCGGCCGCGCCCTGAACGTCCCGCTGGCCCGGGTCGACCAGATCACCAAGCTGGTGCCCACCCGGCCCAACATCACGCTGGCCCAGGCGCTCGACGAGGAGCCGCAGCTCAATCGGCTGGTCGCCGAGGACCCCGAGTTCGGCCGGATGATGGACTACGCCCTCCGCCTGGAGGGCACCGCGCGGAACGTCGGCACCCACGCCGCCGGGGTCGTGATCGCCGACCGGCCCTTGATGCACATGGTCCCGCTCCAGGTCGACAAGAAGGGCATCGTCTCGACCCAGTGGGAGATGGGCGACGTCGAGAAGGCCGGCCTGCTGAAGATGGACTTCCTCGGGCTGCGCAACCTCACCAGCCTGGAGGCCGCGGTCAAGCTGATCAACGGCCGCCATCCCGACGCCCCGATCGACATCATGAACCTCCCGCTCGACGACGAGCCGACCTACGCCCTGCTCCAGCGCGGCGAGGCCAAGGGGGTGTTCCAGCTCGACGGCGCGGGGATCCGCGACCTGCTGGTCAAGATGAAGCCCGACCGCTTCGCCGACCTGATCGCCATCCTCGCGCTCTATCGCCCGGGCCCGCTCAACGGCGGGATGGTCGACGAATACGTCGACGTGAAGCACAAGCGAAAGAGCCCGCAGTACGAACACCAGGTGATGAAGGACGTCCTGGAAGAGACCTATGGGGTGATGGTCTACCAGGAACAGGTCATGCGGATCCTCAACCGCCTGGGCGGGATCGAGCTATCCAAGGCCTACGCCTGCATCAAGGCGATCTCCAAGAAAAAGATGGAGACCATCGCCGAGGGCCGCGAGCAGTTCGTCAAGGGGGCCGTGGAGAAGGGGGTCGACAAGGCCAAGGCGGTCAAGATCTTCGAGCTGATCGAGTTCTTCGGCGGCTACGGCTTCAACAAGTCGCACACCTGCGCCTATGCCTTGGTGGCCTACCAGACGGCGTGGCTCAAGACCCACTACCCGACCGAGTTCATGGCCGCCCTGCTGTCCTCGGAGATGGACGGGGCCGAGCGCGACAAGTTCTTCGTCGACCACGTCGAGGACTGCCGCCGGATGGGCATCGAGCTGCTGCCGCCCAACATCAACGAGGGCCAGCTCGGGTTCAGCGTCCCCGAGGACGGCAAGATCCACTTCGGCCTCGGGGCGGTCAAGGGCGTCGGCGAGCGCGCCATCCAGGCGATCCTCGAGGCCCGCGCGGCGGGCGGCCCCTTCACCGGGCTGGACAACCTCGTCGAGCGCGTCCCGGCCGGCCTCGTCTCCCAGAGCAACATCGAGACCCTGATCTACGCCGGCGCCTTCGACTGCCTGGGGGCGCGGCGGAGCCAGCTGCTGGCCATCCTCCCGCGAGCCGTCCAGGGGGGGCAGGCCATCCGGAAGGTCCGGTCGGACACGCAGCAGAAGCACATGTTCGACCAGTTCGACTCTTCGGTGGCCGAGGAGGCGGCCGGGCCGGCGGCGGCCACGATGGTCCTGCCGGACATCGAGGAACTCGCCGACGCCGTGAAGCTGGCCGAGGAGAAGAAGGCCCTCGGCCTCTACATGACCAGCCACCCGCTGGCCCGGCACTCGGCCATCCTCCAGGCCCTGGCCACCCACCAGGTCTGCGACCTCGGCGAGATCGCCGAGAAGTCCAAGGGCTCGGGCGAGAAGTTCGACTTCGCCAACCGGGGCCCCAAGGTGGAGGTCGTCCTGGGCGGGATGATCGTCGGCCTCCAGGTCAAGAACGTCTCCAAGAGCCGGTCCGGCCTCACCCGGATGGGCAAGATGACCTTCGAGGACCTGACCGGATCGATCCCGGCGATGCTCTGGCCCGAGGAGTTCGCCCGGTTCGAATCGCAGGTCAAGGAGGATCAGATCGTCTTCGTCCGGGGCTCGCTCGACTGCCGCCGCGACCCCGCCGAGCTGATCATCAGCCGGGTCATCCCCCTGGAACGCGCCGCGTCCGAGCTGTCGCGCGGGGTCATCGTCCGGCTCCACAAGGGGAGCACCCAGCCCGACGACCTCGAACGCCTGCTCCGGACCGTCCGCAACTACCCGGGGAACCTCGACCTCTACCTGGAGATCCTCGGCCTGGCCAACGTCCGCCGCGCGATCTACAAGGCGGGCTCGTCGCTGAAGGTCCGCTACGACGACGCGATGCTCACCGACCTGAAGCGGACGGCCGGCGTGGGCAACGTCCTCCAGTTCGGCCCCCGGGGTGCCTTCGGCGGCGACGAGGCCCCGGCCAACCCGGTCCCGGTCGCCGCGGCCGCATCCCGAGGGTTCGCGCAGGACTTCGATGAGGGTCTCGGCGAGGACGATGACTGATACCGCCCCCCGAAAATGGCCGGCCGCCCCGAATTCCCCGAACCGCCGGGCCGGCGTGTACTAGGATTCTCCCGGCCGAGTCGATCGGACATCGGCACCGAGCGACCATCCGGATCGCGGCCGGGGGCAAATCCCGGCCGGATCCCGGGCCGTCCAAGCGAGGTTCGGCCGCACAATGGCGTGGGATGGCGTCGTGTTGGGTGCATGGAATCAACGGCCCATGTCATCCTCATGTGTGAAATCGGATTCCCTCTGAGACGACCGATTCTCATGTGGGGTGATTTTCCAGGGATTTTCCTTCCCATTCCGCCCGGGATGGGACACAATGCGAGCGTTGCAAAATGTTGCCGTTTACGACGGAAAGGTCACAATTGATGAGCTTGTCGAGGCAAACACGGAATCGCCGCGGGTTCACACTGATCGAGTTGCTCGTCGTCATCGCCATCATCGCCGTCCTCATCGCCCTGCTGCTGCCGGCCGTGCAGGCGGCTCGCGAAGCAGCCCGCCGCACCCAGTGCGTCAACAACATGAAGCAACTGGGCCTGGCCATGCACAATTACGAGAGCAGCTCGGGCTCGTTCCCCCCGTCGGGCATGGCCACGACCGTCGGCAACTCCACCGCCCCCCTCTTCAATGACGGCGGATACGGCGTGCTGCCGCGCCTCCTCCAGTACATCGAGGGGACGACGATCTTCAACACGATCAACTTCACCGTCCCCTATAACTCGTCCGGCCTCCAGAACACGACCTCGTTCACGACGGTCCAGAACTCGTTCCTCTGCCCCAGCGCGACCCGGTCGCCCTCCGGCGGCAAGGAAGGTTCGAACACGGCCGGTGGCGACACGGATGCCACCGCGGCCAACCTGAACGGTGGCTACGGGGTCGCCGACTACGCCCCCACCAGCTTCACGGACATCGCCCCGAACGGCGCGACCTCCACGACCTACCCGGCCACCCCCTACCGCCTGACGACCAGCGCGGCCAACGGGCTCCTCAAGAACTCGCAGACCCGCATCTCCGAGGCGGTCGACGGCACCAGCAACACGGTGGCCTTCGCCGAGGACGCCGGCCGCGACCCCCGGTACTTCTGCGCCTACACGGACTCGGGCTACAACACCGCCACCGGTTGGACCGCCGCCTACAACGGCCTGAGCGGCTCCGCGGGCAAGCGTCGTCGGTTCTGGAGGTGGGCGGACCCCGCCTCGGCCATCGGCGTCTCGGGCGCGATCAACAACAAGATCCGCCCCATGTTCAACGCCAGCACCCCGTTCAACACGACCAGCGGTGTCGTCGTGGACGCCGGTGCCAATGACGAGATCTTCAGCTACCACCCCGGCGGGGCCAACGTCCTGATGGCCGACGGCAGCGTGAAGTTCCTCAAGGAAACGACCAACCCGATCGTGATCCGTTCGATCGTCACGATGAACGGCGGCGAAGTCGTCTCCTCCGACGCGTTCTGAGCGAAGCGGAACGACCGTTCCCATCGATCACCGGGCCCCGGGTTCTTCGCGAACCCAGGGGCCCGCTTCGGTTTCCCACTCTCCCCTCCCGCCGGGGCAAACTTCCCGGACCCCGACCCGATGCCCCTCGACACGTCGGACACCATCGCCGCGATCGCCAGCCCGTCGGGCCCCGGCCTGCGCGGGCTGATCCGCCTGACCGGGCCGGACGCCTGGTCGATCGCCCTGGATCGCTTCCGTCCCGACCGTCCTGGGGGGACGCCGACGCACCCCGAGCGCCGGCCCGGCCGATGGCATTCCGATGAACTACGCCGACCCCTGACCGTCGCACTCGCGGGCTGGCCCGGCCGGCGGACCTACACGGGGCAGCCCCTGGTCGAGATCCACCTGTCCGGGTCGCCGCCGATCCTCGGCCTCGTCCTGGCGGACTGCCTGTCCGACGGGGCCCGGCTCGCGGAGCCCGGGGAGTTCACCCTCCGGGCCTTCCTGTCGGGTCGAATCGACCTCACGCAGGCGGAGGCCGTCCTCGGGGTGATCGATGCCCGGGATGGCGGGCAACTCGAGGCCGCCCTGAAGCAACTGGCCGGCGGCCTCGCCACGCCGATCGCGGCGCTGCGGGATCGGCTCGCCGACCTGCTGGCCCACCTCGAAGCGAACCTCGACTTCGCCGAGGAGCCCGACGTCGACCTGCTGGGTCGCACCAGCCTGGCCGACGAACTGGGGGGGGCCGCCGCCGACATCCTATCGATCGCCGACCGGCTCCGGGGCCGCGATCGCGCCGGGAGCCGCCCCCGGGTGGTGCTGGTCGGCCCGCCCAATGCCGGCAAGAGCCGCCTGTTCAACGCCCTGGTCGGGGGCGATCGCGCGATCGTCTCCCAGCGAGCGGGCACGACGCGCGACTACCTCGAAGCGGCCTGCGACTGCGACGGCCTGGCCGTCGACCTGATCGATACGGCCGGAGCCGAGCCGGCCGAACTCCCCATCGAACGCCTCGCCCAGAAGGCCCGGGCCGACCAGGCCGGCCTGGCCGACCTGCTGCTCGTCTGCGAATCGGCCGACGCCCCGGCCGACCCTGCCCCGGTCGCCCCCGGCCGTCCTCGGATCGGGGTCTGGACCAAGGCCGACCTCGCCCCGCCCTGCGATGACGGGCTCCTGGCGACGGCCGCGGCGACCGGCTCGGGAATCCCCGCCCTCCGGTCGGCGGTCGCCGCGATGCTCCGAGCCCGCGACGTCGATGGCGACCTGCCCGCCGGCACCGGGGCACGGTGCCGAGAGTCGCTCACCCGCGCCGGCCGATCCCTGGAGGAGGCCGCCTCGGCGGTCCGATCCGGGGCCGGCGACGAACTCGTGGCCGTGGACATCCGCCAGGCGATCGACGACCTCGGCCGCGTCGTCGGGGCCGTCGTCACCGACGATCTCCTCGACAGGATCTTCCGCCGCTTCTGCATCGGTAAATGACATCGGCTCGGCTTCATCCGGAGAGGCGATCCTCCTCGCCCCGGTCTCCCCGCCCGTCGATCTATTCGGCGGCCAGTCTTCCATCTCGGGATCCGCGCCAGCCTCCGAGCCCAGCCCGGCCACCGCGCCAGTGAGGATCATGGCGGCCTCGGTTCCGAAAAATCCCCCTGGTATCTTGCAACTCCAGGGCTGGGTTTGTTATAAACAACCCACGGAAACGCAGGGCGAACGCGGTTCAAAACAGCGAACCCCACCGTCTGATCGATCCAGCAAAGATCGTCTTCAGCTGCGTAACAATTCGATGCCATCGCCCTCCTAGCTCAATTGGCAGAGCAGCTGACTCTTAATCAGCGGGTTGTAGGTTCGAGTCCTACGGGGGGCACTCCCGCCAGACGCCGCCAGGTCCCGCCTGGCGGTGTCTAAGCGTTCCTGGTCTATGGGTTTGTGGCTCGATCTAATCTCGGCCGCCGGCCCGGTCATCTCGCCATCCTCCGCCAGGTCGCGCCCCGCCGCGTCCCCTGCGCGTGGCAAATGCGTGGAAAAGCCTTCTCTTATGTGTCCCGGTTCCGCCTCTCCGGGAGTGGCCGCGATGCCACCGGGGATCGGCCGAGCCGGGCCGAGGTCCGGAAGCGCGGCGGTCGCCGCCTCCAACTCATGGGCCCCCGGCCGCGTGTACCTGCCGGTCAACTCCAGGGTCGAGTGCCGCATCTTCTGCTGGACGATCCGGGGGCTGGCCCCGAACTGGTCGAGCAGGGTGGCGTACTGGCACCGCAGGGCGTGTAAGTCGAACAAGACCCCAGCCTCGTCGCGGTAGGGGATCCCCGCGGCGGCCAGGTCGACTCGGAGCATCGCGGCCCCCTTCTCGGGCAGTGGGAAGACCGGGCTCCCCTCGGGCAACCCAACCAGGTAGGCCCGGAGGTCGGCGACCAGGTCGGTTTTCAACTCCTGTGTCGCCTTCTCGCCGTTCTTGGTGTATCCCGCCGCGACCGTCACCGCCGCGGGCTTGGAGTCCGGGGCGAGGGACCGCGTCGTGAGGCTCTTGATCTCCGAATAGCGAAGTCCCGTGGTGGCCGCCAGGCGGCTGCAGAGCGCCCGGGCCGGGCCGCTCATCTGCCGGTAGGAACCTCCGGCGGCAGCCGCGTCGATGAGTCGGAGTAGCTCGTCCAGGCCAAGGGTGCGGCGGTCGTGGCGTCGATCCGCCTTCTCGCTGAGCTTGCCCACCCCGGCCAGGGAATCGTCGGCGACGCGGTGATTGATCCGGAGCCAGCGGCCGAACGACTTGATCGCCGTGACGTGGGCGTTCAACGTGCGGGCGGAGAGGGCCTGCTCGCGGAGTTGGTCCAATGCATTGTGGACGGCGGAGGGAACCAGGTCCTCGATCCGCGCGACCCCGGTCAGGTCGATGACCCGCGCCGCTTAGGTCCGGGTCTGGCGAACATGCTTGGGATCGCCGCCCTTGGACGCGACCGCCGCGATGTATTCGGCCAGGTGGTCACCGATCGGGCGCCGGGCCTCCTTGGCCAGGCGGGCGGCCCTGGGGTCGGCCAGGCCGTTGCGGACGCGGGCGGCCCCGATCTCCGCGGCGCGGGCCATCTCCTCGGTCGCCCTCTTGTTGGGGCAACCCTTGCGCTCCGGCCGCTTCCCGTCTGCCTCGCTGAACGTGTAGTACCAGACTTTGCCGGCCCCGCCGGGGTGGTGAAGAGGCCCGGGACGCTGATCAGGGTCAGGTCGGTGGCCGAGCCCCGGGTCAGGTCACCGCTGATCGCGATTTGCCCCGTCGCCTGAACATCGCTGCCCCGAGCCTTGCACGGCCACTCCCTGGCCACTCGCGAGGCTCCCGGCTCCGACGGCCGCCGCGCCCGTGATGCGGACGTCGCCGCCGCTGCTCGTGATCTGCGAATTGGCATCGGTCACGAGGACCCCGTTCGCCCCCGAGGGATTCCGGATGACGCCGGTACCGGCGACCGTCACCGTGTCGGCCCCTCCCGCCGCAATCCGCCCCGAACCGTCCACGCGAACGCCGTCTCCGCGAGGCCCGGTACTGCCTCCCCGGCCGGTGACCGCGACGTCGCCGCCGCCCGAGGTGATCGTCCCGCGGACGGACACGCCATGGTCATCGATGGCGGAACCGACCGCCCCGGGCCCGGAGACGGTTACGGTCCCCGGCCCGCCCAACGTGATCCGACTCCTTATCGTCCTGCATCAGCACGCCGATGTTGATGGCCCCGGGGCCCTGGATCGAGCCTTCGCCGATCCCGGTGACGGTGACCGAGCCTTCACCGCCCGAGGTGATCCGGCTGGAACCGTTGAGGCCCACGCCCCCGTTGTTCTCGACCATGCCCGTCGTGCGGCCGATGACGTCGACGTCGCCGCCCCCCGACGTGATCCCGGCTTCCGAGCCGGCGAGCCTGAATTCCATAGCCGTTGAATTGGGCGTTGGAGCTGTTGCCCCGGACGCTCACGAGGCCCATCCCATCCCAGGAGACCTGGCCGCCCGAATCCAGCTCGATGCCGGTGTTGCCCCCCGATCGACGAGATCGACGACCCCGCCCCGGTCACGTAGATCCCATAGAGTTCCGAGTTCATGAGGGAAGGACGACCGCGATGTTCCTGGTTGCGATCACCCGGAGGCTCGCGGCGCCGGTCGCGGCCACGCCCTGGGCGAAGGTATTCGTTTCCACGCCGCTGCTATCCGGGCCGCCTGCGAGCGAATCGGCGGCCGTGCCCGCGAAGGTGATCGACTGCCCCGCGTGGCCGCCCGGATCCCTGGATGCGCAGCCCCGTGACGCTCCCCTGCGCGAAGCTAGCGCCGGCGCCCGTCACCGCATCGTTGCTGGTCAGGTGAGCCCCTGGCCGTTGGTTTTCGACGCCGCCCACCGTGCCAGCGAAGGGTGCCGACACCCCGACCGGCCGGACCTGCCCTCAGGGGGCCGGGAATGGTTCGACGTGGAAGTCGCCGTTGCGACCCAGGTAGATCGCCTTCCGGCCGTTCAAAAAGACGCTGTAACCCGCGGTGCCGGCGGCCATGATGCGCCGGAGGAAGTCCGGATATGCGATCTCCTTGCGTTGGATGGCCGTGATCGCCGACTGCACGCCCGGCGATGAAAACGCCTCGGGGATCGCGGGGGCGTCGGCGAGCGGCATGACTTCGAGATGCGTGGTGCCGTCGAGCCCGTAGTGCCTCCTCTCCAGTCGGGTCAGGTCGGCGTCGTAGCGTTCGACGCCCGTTGCCATCATCCGGCCCACCGACTCGGGGAAGGTCATCCGCCCGGCGAATGCCGCCGCAAGGCACTCGTGCAGCACCGCATTGTCCATGGCTCACCCCAGAACCTTGCCCTTCGCCGGGCACGAGTGCGTCGAGGCCAGCCTGGTTGGAGGCGTCGAGCCATCGCTGGAAGGTGCGTTGGTTGACGGCGAGGTCCTGGGTGATCTGGGGGTGGGGTCGGCCACGATGGGCCCTCAGCACCACCTGAGCCCGGGGCCTCAAGTTGTTGCTGGTGCGGAAGGCTCGTTCACCCCCGCAGCTCGACCAGCAGCTTCATCAGGTCGTCGAGGTCCACGGGCTTCACCAGGTGGCCGTCGCAGCCCGCCTCGCGCGACCGTTCCTTGTCCCCCTCCTGGCCCCAGCCGGTCAGGGCGATGATCGTCATGCCCCGCCCCCACTCCTGCTGGCGGATCTGGCGCGTCGCGTCGAGGCCGTTGAGCAGGGGCATGCCCACGTCCATCAGCACGACCTCGGGGAGGAAGTCGCGGGCCGCCTCGATGCCCTCCAGCCCGTCGTTGGCGGTCCGCACGTCGTTGCCCATGAGCCGCAACATCCGGGCGAGGCTGTTGGCCCCGTCCCGGCTGTCGTCCACCACGAGGATGCGCCGGCTCGTCCTGGGATGACCGTTGGATCCGGGGGGAGGCGCGGGCGCCGCGGGGGAGGCGGCCACCGGGAGGATCACGGTGAACGTGCTGCCCAGCCCCTCGCCGCCGCTGGCGGCGGAGACCGTCCCGCCGTGCATCTCCACCAGCCCCTTGACCAGCGCCAGGCCGATGCCCAGGCCGCCGGTGGCGCGCTCGACGCTGCGGTCCACCTGGGAGAACATGTCGAAGATATTGGCCAGCGAATCGGCCGGGATGCCGATCCCGTCGTCGCCGACGGAGACCGCGACGTTCCCGCCCCTCGGCTCGGCCTCCAGCCGGATCCGCCCGCCGCGGGGCGTGTACTTGGCGCTGTTGGAGAGCAGGTTGCCGAACACCTGGGCCAGGCGCGTGAGGTCCGCCTCCAGGTGGATCGGCCGGTCGGGGATGCGGACGGTCAGGGCGTGGCCCCCGGCGTCGATGAGCGGGCGTGCCGTCTCCAGGGCGACGTTCACCGCCTCGGCCAGGGTCACCCGTGAGAGGCGGAGGTCCATCTTGTTGCGGTTGATGCGGGAGACGTCGAGCAGGTCGTCGATCAGCCGCACCATGTGGGTGATCTGGCGTTCCATGATCTCCCGCGTCTCGGCCACCGCCTCCTGGTCCGACCCGGCCAGGCGGAGGACCTGGAGGCCGTTGCGGATCGGGGCCAGGGGGTTGCGCAGCTCGTGCGCCAGCAGGGCGATGAAGTCGTCCTTCTTGCGGTCGGCGTCGCGGAGCAGCCCCTCGGCCTCCTTCTGGTCGGTCACGTCCAGGTACGCCCCGATGCAGAGCATCGCCCTCCGGGCCTCGCCATGCCCCTCGAACAGGGCCCGCCCGCGGACGCGGAGCCAGCGTAGGGCGCCGTCGGCCCGGTAGATCCGCTGCTCGACCTCGAACATGCCCGGCCCCGACGGGTCGAGCGCGGCGCCGACCCTCCGCATCACCTCGTCCCTGTCGTCCGGGTGGAAGTGCTCCTGGACCCGGGCGAAGGTGGTCCGGCGATCGGGCCAGCCGTAGATGTCCCGCCCCGGCTCATTGACGGCCACCGCGTCGGTCGCGAGGTCGATCTCGAAGGTCCCCATCCGGGCGATGGCGACGGCCAGCTGGAGCCGCTCGTCCCGCTCCCGCAGGGCCGCCTCGGCCCGCACCCGCTCGGTCGTGTCGATCCCCTGCACGAGGACGCCGGTGATGACCCCCGCCGCGACCTTGATCGGCTGGTAGACGAAATCCAGGACCCGCTCCTCCAGGCCCCCGGCCCGAGCGATGAGCACCCGGTGGCCCGTGCCCGCGTACGGCTCGCCGGTGCGGTACACCCGGTCGAGGAGTTCCAGGAACCCCTGGCCGGCGATCTCCGGCAACGCCTCCCGGACCGGCATCCCGACGACATCCCGGCCGCCGATCAGCTCGAAGTATCGCTCGTTCACGCGTTCGAAGACGTGGTCGGGCCCCGCCAGGACGGCCATGAACGACGGGGCGTGGCGGAAGATCTCGGACAGCCGCGCCTCGCTCGCCCGCAGCGCCTCCTCGGCCTGGAGTCGGGCGGAGACGTCCGAGAACAGGACGCCGACCTGGCCCCCGCCGAGCGAGAAGGCGGACACCTCGAACCATCGGCCGAGGTCCTCGACCCGGGCGGTGCGCCGGAGCGGTTCCCCGGTCGCCGCCACCCGGGCGTACGCCTCGATCCAGCCCGGCTCGTGGCCGGGCATCACCTCCCGGGCCGTCCTGCCGACGACGTCGCGCAGGCCGGTGTGGTGCTCCAGGGCGGGGTTGGCGAGCAGGTATCGGTAGTCGACGGGGCGGCCCTCGGCGTCGGCCACGGGCCGGATCACGCAGTAACCCTCGTCCATCGATTCGAACAGCGAGCGGAATCGCTCCTCGCTCGCCCGCAGGGCCGCCTCGGCCCGCTTCCGCTCGCCGATGTCGTGGGACACCCCGAGCAGGCCGACCACCGCCCCGGAACCGTCCCGGATGCTGGTGACGCGGGCATCGACCCACACCCGGGATCCATCCTTTCGGTAGTCTTCGTATTCGCCCGACCAGTCGGGCCCGGCGGCCCGCTCGCGGATCTCCGCGGCCACCCGGGACCGGACCGGCTCGGCGAACCGGTCGGCATAATGGCGGTCGACGACCTCTTCCGCCGCCCAGCCGTAGAGGCGTGCGGCCCCCTCGTTCCAGTAGGTGACCACCCCCTCCGGGTCGGTCATGACGACCGCGTCCTGGACGTTGGCCAGGAGCATCGCGTCCCGGGTCAGGCGCTCCTCGGCCCGCTTCCGGGCGGTCGCGTCGCGGAAGACCTTGCCGTAGCCGCGGAGTTCCCCGGCCGGGCCCCGGATGGCGACGGTGACCCCCTCGGCGAAGAACCGGGAGCCGTCTTTCCGGCGGTGCCACCGCACGTCCTCGGCGCGCCCGCTCGCGGCCGCCTCGCCCGCCTCCCGCTCCGGCACGCCGGCCGCCCGATCCTCGGGGGTGAAGAGGATCGCCACCGGCTCGCCGATCGCCTCGTCGGCCCGCCAGCCGGTGATCGCCTCGGCCCCGCCCAGCCACTCCAGCACCCGGTCGCGGACGTCGGAGATGACGACCGCGTAGTCGGTCGCGTGGCCCAGCAGGAGCTGGATCCGCTCGTCCCGCTCCCGGATCGACGCCTCGGCCCTCGCCCGCTCGACCAGCAGGTCGCGGACCTCGCACTGGTGGCGGCGGGCGCGCAGCGCGGCCCGGACGACGCTCAGGAGGGTCCGCATCCGCACCGGCCGCTCGACCAAAGTCGCATTGGTCGACTCGCGGAGCGTGGCGTGGCGGCCCTCGGTCCCCTCGCGGGTCAGGACCACCAGAGGCAGGTCCGACCAGGTGGGCTGGGAGCCGAGGGCCTCCGAGAGGCGGGCCGCATCCCCCCCGGTGACCGCCTCGTCGGTCAGGAGGACCGCCCCGGCCCCGGCCGCCATCTCCCGGCACAGGTCCGCGATGCCGGCGCAGGCGGTGCCGGCCATCCCCGCGCCCGCCAGCAGGTCGAGCGTCCGCTCGGCGTCCCGGGCCGTCGGCATGAGGACGAGCACCCGCTCGTCGGGAGATCCCTCGGGCATGGCCATCCGCTACCGGCCCCCCCCGCCGTCCGCGTCCCCGGGGAGCATCCCCGTCTTCCCCTCGTACTGGGGGGTGCCGGTCATGATCCCGCGGAATCCGGCCAGGGGCTCGCCGATCACCACCCCGTCGGCGGTGATCTTCAGCTCTCGCAGGCTCCGCTGGTGTTCCCCGGTCCGCTTCTTGAACACGCTGAGGGCCTGGCGGATCTCCCCGCCGGCCTCGAAGTACCGGAACAGCAGCACGGCGTCGGCCAGGTAGCTGACGTCGATGTCGCTCATCACGCCGGCCATCAGCCCGTGCTGGGCGACGACCATGATGGTCACCACCCCCTTCTGATTCAAATAGGAGAACAGCTCGTGGAGGTGGGTGGCCAGGAATCGATCCCCCGGCATGGCATTCATGTAGCCGTTCAGGCTGTCGATCACGATCACCCCGGCCCCCGCCTCGACGGCCCGCCGCACCTCGTGGGCGAAGGCCCCCGCGGTCAGCTCGGCGGCGTCGATCTGCTGGGCGTGGAGCTGGCCGCTGGCCTGGTACTCGCGGATGCCGCCGTCCAGCCCGGGGCAGAGCTTGTCGGAGCGGTCGAACAGGGTCTCCAGCACCTCGTCGAACGTGTAGACCGCGGCACGGTCCCCCGTCTTCAGGGCGTTGGCGATGTACTGCATGGCGACGGTCGACTTGCCGACCCCGGCCGGGCCGAGCAGCAGTGTAGTGGTGCCGGTGGTCAGCCCGCCGCCGAGCATGTCGTCCAGGGCCGCGACGCCGCTGGGGTAGGCCATCCGCTCGAACCGATCGTGGTGCTCGGCGGCCACCAGCCGGGGGTGGACGACGACCCCGCCGTCGATGATCTCGTAGTCGTTGTACCCCTCCCGGAACTTCGCGCCCCGGACCTTGGTGACGAAGAGCCGCCGGCGGGCCTTGCCGTACTCCGGGAGCGACCGCTCCAGGATGATGTTCCCGCCGACCAGGCTCTCCGGCTGGATGTCGCCGAACGGGTTGGAGCGGTCGTCCAGAAGGAGGACGGTGATCCCCCGTTGCTTGAAGAACTGCTTGAGGGCCAGGAGCTGGCGGCGGTAGCGGAGCGAGTCGCCGGACAGGAGCCGCAGCTCGGCCAGCCCGTCGAAGACGACGTGGCGGGGCCTGATCCGCTCGACCTCCGCCAGGATGGCCCGGGTCGTGTCCCCCAGCTCGGTCTCGGCCGGGTGGAAGACGGATTCCCCGGACTCGCCGGCCAGGGTCGCGGCCTCCGCCGTCAGGTCGCAGATGGCCAGCCCGTCCAGCGACCAGCCGTGGGAATCGCAGGCGTACTCCAGGTCGGCCAGGGATTCGGTCAGGGAGACGTAGAGGCACGGCTCCCCGGCCGCGACCCGGCCCAGCATGTACTGGAGGGCGACGGTGGTCTTGCCGGATCCCGGCTCGGCCTGGAGGAGGTAGAACCCCTCGCGGATAAACCCACCCATCAGGACATGGTCCAGCCCCGGGACGCCGGTCGGCACGTACTGCCTGCGATCAGCCATCGTCTCGCCCCCGTCGTGCCGCCGGGCCGGGGATGGCTCCCGACGCGGCGAAGTCGCCGGCGTCCCGCCGGATGCCGGCGCGTCCCGGGCCCCCGGATCGTCCCGGGCGCAGACGGCGATGCCGGTGGCCCGTCCGCCCTCGCCTCCCCGGTCCTGGTTCGCTCCGACCCCGGTGCGTTCCATGAGCCGTCGAGCACCCCACGATGCTATGCGATCCCGGTGCCGGATGGTAGCCCAGGATGGGCCATCGCGCGGCCGGCGCGGAGGATCGCCCCCGCACTCGATGCGGCGATCCCCGGGACGCGCCGGCGCGCCCCGATGGGATGTTATAGGAATCGGGCGGGGCGGCGGGAAGCCCCCCGCGTTCGCATCAACACAGCCTGCCAATTTCCCCGGGCTTCCCCCCGATCGCCGCGGATTGACCTAGGATTCGGTCGAAGCCTGGCCGTGGATCCCGGATGGACCAGCCAGGCCCCCCGGAAGCCAAAGCAAGGGGGAGGATGCGGGATCGATCGGCCTCCCTGAATCCGCTCCCGGATGCACGCCCAGAGATCCGCGGCCCGATTCATCGATCACCCTTCGTGTCCGATCCTGGCAGATCCCGTTCGTCGCTGGGGACCGATCGTCGATGGATGTTTGCACGACCTCCTGCCGGATCACCGCCCTGCCGGCGCCCGCCGCAATGCCGGCCGCCCTGGGAGATCTCTTCTCGACCGAGGGGTTCCCGGCCCGCTGGTCCTGCGGCGCCTGGCCGTCCTGGCTCGGATGGCTCCACATCGCCTCCGACCTGGCCATCTTCGCGGCCTACACCTCGATCCCCATCG
Source organism: Tundrisphaera macrotermitis (assembly GCF_051175315.1). Taxonomy (NCBI): domain Bacteria; kingdom Pseudomonadati; phylum Planctomycetota; class Planctomycetia; order Isosphaerales; family Isosphaeraceae; genus Tundrisphaera; species Tundrisphaera macrotermitis. The sequence goes on along the minus strand of NZ_CP195100.1, from coordinate 6,450,837 downwards.
CGCTGGGGTACTTCATGTGCCGGCGGCGTCGGTTCCCGTTCCCCGGCCTCACCGCCCTGTACGCGTCGTTCATCCTCGCCTGCGGCATCGGGCACGGCCTGGAGGCGCTGATCTTCTGGCACCCGGTGTACCGCCTGGCCGGGGCGGTCAAGGCGATCACCGCCCTGGTGTCCTGGGCCACGGTGATCGCCACGGTGCGGATCATCCCGACGGCCCTGAAGCTGCCCGACCTCGCCCGCTCGGAGATGGCCCTCCGGCGGAGCGAGGAGCGGTTCGCCCTGGCGGCCCGGGGGACCGACCACGGGATCTGGGACTGGGACATGGCCACGGGCGTCACCTATTACTCGCCCCGCTATCGCGAGCTGCTCGGGTGCATGGGCGGCGACTTCGACGGCAAGCCGGAGGACCGACTCCACCCCGAGGACCGCGACGCGGCGCTCTCGGCCATCGTCGCCCACCTGGACCGCCGGTCCCCCTACGACGTCGAGTACCGGCTCCGCACCCGCGACGGCGACTATCGCTGGTTCCACGCCCGGGGCCAGGCGGTGTGGGACGACGACGGCCGGCCGTCCCGGATGGTCGGGTCGATCGCCGACATCGACGACCGAAAGCGGCAGGAGGCGGTGATCGCCGAGCAGGTCCGGATCGCCGAATTCGTCCGCGACGTCGCCCTGGCGCTCACCGAGGACGCGACCCTGCCGGAGATGCTCCGCCGCTGCGCCGAGGCGGCCGTCTGCCGGCTCGATGCGGCGTTCTCAAGGGTCTGGATCCCGGACGAGTCCGGCGAGATGTTGGAACTCCGGGCCAGCGCCGGGATGTACACCCACATCGACGGCCCCCACGCCCGGGTGCCGGTCGGCCGGTTCAAGATCGGGACGATCGCCTCGGAACGCCGCCCCCTGCTGACCAACTCGGTGGTGGGCGACCCCGCCGTGCCGGAGCAGGCCTGGGCCGAGCGCGAGGGGATGGTCTCCTTCGCCGGCTTCCCCCTGATCGTCGGGGATCGGCTGATCGGGGTCTGGGCGACGTTCTCACGCCGCGAACAGTCCCCGGAGGTCTTCGCGGCCATGGAGTCGGTCGCCCGGGGGCTCGCCCTGGGCATCGAGCGGAAGCGCTCGGAGGCGGCCCTCCTGCGCAGCGAGGCCGAGGCGAAGAAGCTCGCCCTGGTCGCCGCGAGGACCGACAACGCCGTGATCCTCACCGACCCCCACGGGAAGATCGAGTGGGTCAACGACGGGTTCACCCGGATCACCGGCTATGAGCCGGCCGAGGTGATCGGGCGGAGCCCCGGGGCGATCCTCCAGGGCCCCGGGACGTCGCCGGAGGCGGTCGCCTACATGCGGGCCCGGCTGCGATCGGGCGAGGGGTTCCGCACCGAGATCCTCAATTACACCAAGGGGGGCCAGGCCTACTGGATCGCCGTCGAGGCCCAGCCGATCCGCGACGCGGAGGGCCGGATCATCCACTTCATGGCCATCGAGGCCGACGTCACCGAGCGCAAGATGGCCGAGGAGGCCCTCCGCCGGAGCGAGGAGCGGTTCGGCCTGGCCGTCCGGGGGACCAACGAGGGGCTCTGGGACTGGGACGTCGCCGGGGACACCGTGTACTTCTCGCCCCGGTTCGCGGAGTTCCTGGGGCGCGAGGGGGGCGAGTTCGAGGGGACGCTTGAGGAATGGAGCTCCCGGCTCCACCCCGACGACCGGGGCCGCGTCCTCGGCCTGCTCGCCGAGCACTTCGAGACCCGGGCCCCCTACGACGTCGAGTACCGCCTCCGGGGCGACGGCGGCGACTATCGCTGGTTCCACGCCCGGGGCCAGGCCGTCTGGGACGAGCAGGGGCGGCCCGTCCGCATGGCCGGCTCGATCGGCGACATCACCGAGCGGAAGCGGACCGAGCAGCAGCTCCGCCTGCTCCAGGCGGCCGTGGAGAATGCCAACGACGTGATCCTGATCACCGAGGCCGAGCCGATCGACCAGCCCGGGCCACGCGTCGTCTACGCGAACCCCGCCTTCGAAAAGTCCACCGGCTACGCCTGCGAGGAGATCATCGGCAAGACCCCGCGCATGCTCCAGGGCCCGGGGACGGACCGGGCCACCCTCGACGGACTCCGCGAGCGCCTCGGGCGGTGGCAGCCGACCCGCGTCGAACTGCTGAACTACACCAAGGATGGCCGCGAGTTCTGGGTCGAGCTGAATATCCGGCCCGTGTCCGATGCCTCGGGATGGTACACCCACTGGGTCTCGATCCAGCGGGACATCACACAGCGGAAGCGCGCCGAGCAGGAGCATCGGGCCCGGGCCGAGGGGGAGGTCCGCGACCTCAACGCCCAGCTGGAGCGGCGCATCCTCCGCCTCGACGCGCTCCGTCAGATCGACCTGGCCATCTCCGCCAGCCTCGACCTGCCGCTGACCCTGGGGATCGTGCTCGATCAGGTCAAGGCCCAGCTCCACGCCGACGCCGCCGCGATCCTCCTGGTCGACCCGCACAACCGGACGCTCATCTACGCGGCCGGCAAGGGGTTCCGGACCGACCGCATCGCCGCCAGCGTGGTGCGGCACGGCCAGGGGCTGGCCGGCGCCGCGGCCCTGGAACAGCGGCCGGTCTCGGCCCCGGACATCTCCCGGCCCGAGGCCGGGTTCGAACGGGCCGACCTGCTGGCCGACGAGGGATTCGTCTCCTACCATGCCGTCCCGCTCACGGCCAAGGGGCAGGTGCGCGGCGTTCTGGAGGTGTACCATCGCTCGGCCTTCGAGCCGGACCGCGACTGGCTCTCGTTCCTGGAGACGCTCGCCGGCCAGGCCGCCATCGCCGCGGACAACGCGACCCTGTTCCGCGACCTCCAACGATCCCACACCAACCTCATGGCCGCCTATGACGCCACGATCGAGGGCTGGGCCCGGGCCATCGACCTCCGCGACAAGGAGACGGAGGGGCATTCCCGCCGGGTCACCGAGATGACCGTGATGCTCGCCCGGGCGATGGGCGTGGACGAGGGGGACCTCCTCTCGATCCGCCGGGGGGCGATGCTCCACGACATCGGCAAGCTGGGCATCCCCGACGACATCCTGCTCAAGCCCGGACGGCTGACCGACGCCGAGTGGGCGATCATGCGTCGCCACCCCGAGTACGCCTACGAATGGCTGGCGCCGGTCGCGTTCCTGAGGCCGGCGCTGGACATCCCCCACCACCACCACGAGAAGTGGGACGGCACCGGCTACCCCGGCGGGCTGAAGGGGGAGATGATCCCGCTGGCCGCCCGGATCTTCGCCGCGGTCGACATCTGGGATGCGCTGCGGTCCGACCGCCCCTACCGGGCCGGATGGCCCGAGGCCCGCGTGATCGACCACATCCGGTCGCTCTCCGGGAGCCACCTCGACCCCGCCGTCGTGGAGGCCTTCCTGGCCATCATCGGCGGCGAGTCGGCGCCGGCGGCCGCCCCGAAGGCCATCGGCCGGGACGAGCCGCGGGGCGAGGCCCGGACGGTCATGCTCGAATACCAGGTCCAGCAGGCCCGCGAGGCCTACCGGATCCTGGAGGACCAGAAGGCGGACCAGTCCCGGGAGCTGGACCGATTGATGAGGCTGGCCCATACCGACGACCTGACCGGGCTGAACAACCGCCGGCACTTCCGGCAATCCTTGGAATCGGCCTTCTCGCTGGCCTGCCGCGACTCCCGGCCGCTGTCGGTCGTCCTGCTCGACCTGGACGGGTTCAAGTCGTTCAACGACGAGCACGGCCACCAGGCCGGCGACGAGTTGCTGATGGCCCTGGCCTCGATCCTGCGCGACGCGATCCGGCCCCAGGACTCGCTCGCCCGCTACGGCGGCGAGGAGTTCGCCGTGCTGCTCCCCGACACCGACGCCGCCGCCGGGCGGGCGATCGCCGAGCGGCTGCGCTCGGCGATCGCCGACCACCCCTGGCCGCGCCGGCGGGTCACGGCCAGCCTGGGCGTCGCCACCCTCACCCCCTACGTCCTCTCGGCGTCGGAGCTGATCGCGGCGGCCGACGCCGCCCTGTACCACTCCAAGAGGAATGGCCGGGATCGGGTGTCCCACAACGAGGAGGTCGAGGAATTCGCCCTGACGTTCGGGGCCTGAACGCCACCGGGCCGGCCGACGCGGATCGGATCGCCATCGCCGGCCGGCCCGGGAGACGTCTTCAGGCCGGCCCCGGCCGGGGTTACAGTGGGCCGGACGAAGCCGTGGCCCACCCCCTCCGACGCGAGGTCCGCACCATGCTTTTCGGCGAGCCCGAAGACAATGCCAAGCTCATCCGGTCCTTCGACGCGGCCGACGCCGTCCGCTGGATCCGCGAGGCCGACGACCGGGACCACACCTGCCGCAACGTCGAGTTGCAGGCCGCCCTGCTCAATGCCTTCCGCCTGATCGTCGACCTGCAGGATCGGGTCGCGAAGCTGGAGGCGGGGAAGGGGGGATGATGGTTCGGACCGGGGCCATGACCCGCGCCCGCGGCGCCGGTATGCTGTGCCGAGATCGGCCCCGGCGACCCGGAGACACCCGGATGCGTTCCTGCCTGACCCGCCTCTGCTGCCTGCTCGCAATCGTCGGCACCGCCGGGGCCCAGCCCCCGCCCGGGGTCGACTGGCACGGCGTGGGCAACGACCCCGGCTGCGCCCGCTATTCGCCGCTCGACCAGATCAACCGGGACAACGTCGCCCGGCTCCGGCCGGCCTGGACCTTCCACACCGGCGAGCTGGAAGGAGGCGTCGGCCGGACCATCGAATGTACCCCGATCGTCGTCGATGGCGTGATGTACCTCACCACCGGCAAGCTCCGGGTGGTGGCCCTCGACGCCGCGACCGGCGCGGTGCGCTGGCAATTCGACCCCGCGAAGGAACGGCCGTCGGGGATCCAGTTCGCCTCCGGCGGGGTGAACCGGGGCTGCGCCTTCTGGTCGGATGGCCGGCCCGGCGGCCTGCGAAGGATCATCCACGGGACCTCCGACGGGCGGCTCTACTCGCTGGACGCCGCGACCGGCCGGCTCGACCCCGGGTTCGGGGACGCGGGGATCCGCGACCTCCGCAAGGAACTCGACCCCAGGTTCGCCCGCGTCTCCTACGGCCCCACCTCCGCGCCGGTGCTGTGGCGGGACACGATCATCGTCGGGTTTTCCTGCGACGAGGGGCCGGGCCTCGCCGCCCCGGGCGACATCCGGGCGTTCGACGTCCGCACCGGCGCGGAAACCTGGCGGTTCCGCACCGTCCCCGGCCCGGGCGAGTTCGGCAGCGAGACCTGGGCCGGCGACTCCTGGAAGGATCGGGGCGGTGCCAACGCCTGGGGCGGGCTCAGCGTCGACGTCGATCGCGGGCTGGTGTTCGCCGGCCTGGGGTCGGCCTCGTTCGACTTCTTCGGCGGGGACCGGCACGGCGACAACCTGTTCGCCAACTGCACCGTCGCCCTCGATGCCCGGACCGGGAAGCGGGCCTGGCACTTCCAGACGCTCCGCCACGACCTCTGGGACCACGACCTGCCCACCTACCCGAACCTGGTCACCGTCACCCGCGACGGCAAGCCCGTCGACGCCGTGGCCCAGGTCACCAAGACGGGCTACCTGTTCCTCCTGGACCGGATGACGGGCCGACCGCTGTTCGACGTGGAGGACCGCCCCGCGCCGGCCTCCGACATCCCGGGGGAGCGGGCCGCCGCCACCCAGCCGATCCCGGTCAAGCCGCCTCCGTTCTCGGCGCAGAAGTTCGACGAGGCGGACGCGACCGACATCGGCGAGTCCAATCGGGCCTCGGTGCTGGACCAGCTCCGGAAGATCCGGGGCGGCCCGGCGTTCCAGCCCCCGAGCCTCCAGGGCACGGTGGTGATCCCCGGCTACCACGGCGGGGCGAACTGGTCGGGGGCCTCGTTCAACCCGGCCACCGGGCGGCTGTTCGTGAACTCCAACAACGTCCCCAACGTGATCACCCTGTCCGGGGCGAAGCCGGGCGACGCGAAGGATCGCGGGCCGTACCGGCACACCGGCTACAACCAGTTCCTCGACCACGAGGGGTATCCGGCGATCAAGCCCCCCTGGGGGGTGCTGACCGCCATCGACCTGAACACCGGCGACTTCGCCTGGCAGGTGCCCCTGGGCGAGCATCCCGAGCTGACCGCCCGGGGCGTCCCGCGCACCGGCACGGAGACCTTCGGCGGGTCGATCGCGACGGCCGGCGGCCTGGTGTTCATCGCCGGGACCAAGGACGAGCGGATCCACGCCTTCGACGAACAGACCGGCCGGATGCTCTGGGAACACGCCCTCCCGGCGGGCGGCTATGCGACCCCCGCGACCTATCGGGCCGGCGGGCGGCAGTACGTCGTCATCGCCGCGGGCGGTGCGGGCAAGCTGCGCACCCGGGCCGGGGATGCCTTCGTCGCCTTCAGCCTCCCGGATTGAGGCTTCGGCCGGATCCCCCCGCCCGGAGACGATGAGGGAAAAACCCGTGTTGCCGGCCTCCCCGCCTCGGTATGGCCCGGCGTTCGCGGATCTCCCGGGGCCCGGACGATCCGGCCGCCCGATGCGGGCGGTGATCGGCCCACTTGCAAGGCGGGATCGATCGGGTCACGATGCACATTTTCCGGCGGGCCTACATGCCCAGGGGCTCCCATGAAATCGTTCGTCCAAGACGTGGTCCCCGGACTGGTCGGCGCCCTGCTCGGCGGGGCGGTCGGATACTACCTGTTCGCCTGGATCGTCAAGCAGGGTTATGACGCCCCGGTCCTGGTCGGTGCCTTCGCCGGCCTGGGCTGCGGGATCGCCTCGCGCACCGACAGCAATCGGCGGGGCCTGGCCTGCGGCCTCCTGGCGCTGGTCGGCGGGATCCTGGCCCAGTGGAAGCACTTCACCTTCGCGTTCACCCAGGACGGCAGCCTCCGCGAGTTCCTGCTCCACCTGCACCAGGTCCCGCCCATCACCCTGGGGCTGATCGCCGTGGGCGGCTTCCTCGGATTCTGGTGGGGGCGGGAATGGACCCTGAGGCCCCGCCTGCCCCGGCCCATCGAGCGTCCCTGATCAGCGGCCGACCAGCGCCCGCCGCGCCGCCAGGACGCGGTCGAGCGCCGCGTCGGGGTCGGCGTCCAGGACCGTCAGGTGCCCCATCTTCCGGCCGGGGGCGGCGGTCTTCTTGCCGTAGAGGTGGAGCTTGACCCCGGGGTCCTGCCGAGCCATCCGCGACCAGTCCGGGGGGCCGTCGGACCAGAGGTCCCCCAGCAGGTTGGCCATCGCCGCCGGGGCGATCAGGTCGGTCGACCCCGGCGGGAGCCCCGCCAGCGCCCGCGCCTGCTGCTCGAACTGGCTGGAAGCGGCGGCCTCCATGGTCAGGTGGCCGGAGTTGTGCGGGCGGGGGGCGATCTCGTTGACCAGGAGCCGGCCGGCGGCCGTCAGGAAGAACTCGACGGTCAGGACGCCGACCGTCCCCAGGTGGCGGGCGATCGCCAGGGCGAGGTCGCGGGCCTCCTGCGACACGATCGGCCCGACCGGCGCCGGCATGACCGTGGCGTCGAGGATGTGCCGATGGTGGCGGTTGAGCGCCACCGGGAACGACCGCGCGTCGCCGTCGGCCCCCCGGCACACGATCACCGAGACCTCGCAGGCGAAGTCGACCCACCCCTCGGCCACGCAGGTGACCCGGCCGAGCTGGGACCACGCCGAGGCGGCGTCGTCGGCCCGGTCGACCCGGACCTGCCCCTTGCCGTCGTAGCCCGAGTCGGCCGTCTTGAGGATGAACGGGACGCCAAGGGACTGCACCGCCTCGTCCAGCTCGGCCGGCGTCCGCACCGGCCGCCACGGGGCGACCGGGATGCCGTGGTCCCCCAGGAACGTCTTCTCGCGGAGCCGGTTCTGACTCACCCACACCGTCCGCCAGCCGGGCCGGACCGGGATCCGCCGCTCCAGCCAGCGCAGGGCGGGGGCGGACACGTTCTCGAACTCGACGGTCACGGCGTCGGCATGGTCGAGCATCGACCGGAGCGCGGGGAGGTTGTCGGGCGGGCCGATCACCGACCAGTGGGCGACCTGCGCCCCCGGCCCTTGCTCGATCGCCCCCAGCACCCCGGCGCGGTAGCCCATGCGCTGGGCCGCCTGGATGAACATCCGGCCGAGTTGCCCGCCGCCGATCACGCCGAGCGAGGCCGGAGGGGCCAGAGATCCCTGATGACGGTCGTCGGATGGCGTGCTCATTCGGGCGACTCGTCGACGCCGTCGGTCTGCCGGGCCCGGAAGGCGGCCAATCGATCGCGCAACGCCGGGTCGGTGCGGGCCAGGATCGCCGCGGCCAGCAGGGCGGCGTTGGCCGCGCCGGCCGCGCCGATGGCGAGCGTCCCCACCGGGACCCCCTTGGGCATCTGGACGATGGACAGCAAGGAATCGACCCCGCGCAACGTCTTGCTCTCGACCGGGACCCCCAGCACGGGCAGGATCGTCAGCGCCGCGACCATCCCGGGCAGGTGGGCCGCGCCGCCCGCCCCGGCGATGATCAGTTGCAGGCCCCGCCCCTCGGCCTCTCGGGCGTAGCGGAACAGGCGGTCGGGGGTGCGGTGGGCGGAGACCACCTTCGCCTCGAACGGGATCTCCAGGCCCGACAGGATCTCCGCCGCGTTCCGCAGCGTGTCCCAGTCGGACCGGCTCCCCATGATCACGCCCACCAGGGGGGCTCTCGCGTCGTCGCTGGGCATGGATTCGTGGCCGGTGGTCGGGACGCCTGGAGGGGTGCCGGCCGGTCCGTCCCGCCTCGGGCGCGAAGCCAATCTTACGGGGATCGGCCGCCGCGGGCCAGACGGAACCGCCCCGCCGGGACGGGGCGGGGCGACGCTGTCTTCATCTTCTCAGGCGGCCCACCGGCCGGAGCAATGATCGCAGCGGCCGCAGTCGGTCTCGTGGTTGTCGTGGTGGACCTCGTGGACCAGCTCGAAGTAGTGGTGCAGGTAGGCCCAGCGGCAGGACTTGATCTCGACGAATTCGAGCATCTGCTGCTGCTTGAGCCGATCCCGCTCGTCGCGCTCGCGGGCCGAGCCGGCCATCCGCTCCAGGGCGTCCGGGGAGAGGTCGGGCAGGAGCAGGTGGAGGCCGTCGCCGTCGTCGCGGACGACGTGCTTCTGCTTGAGCAGGTTGACCGCTTGCTTGAGCCGGGTCTTGCCGAGCGGCGAGATCGGGATCAGCTCCTTCATGGTGTGCGGGCCGTCCATGTCCATCAGCCGCTTGAGGGCGTGGTGGGCGTTCACCAGGTCATCGCCCGACGGGTAGCGGCCCCCCTGGAAGAAGTTGAGCAGCGCCTTGTCCGAGGGGTCGAACAGGAGGATGCACCGGGCCGGCTCGCCGTCGCGCCCCGCGCGGCCGGCTTCCTGGTAATAAGCCTCGATGGTCGCGGGGACGTGGTGGTGGATCACGAACCGGATGTCGGGCTTGTCGATGCCCAGGCCGAAGGCGTTGGTGGCGACCATCACCTTGAGGTCGCCCCGCATGAAGCGGTCCTGGTTCTCGGTCCGCTCGCCGGCCTTCATCCGGCCGTGGTAGCCGGCGGCGGCGATGCCCGCGTCCTGGAGGGATTTGGTGATCGCCTGGACCGCCTTCACGGTCGCCGTATAGATGATGCCGGTGCCGTCGATGGCGTCCAGCAGCTGCGCGATCTCGCGCAGCTTGGCGGATTCGCCCTCGACCCGGATTGCCTCCAGGCTGAGGTTGGGCCGCTCGATGCCCATGTGGACGATCTCGGCGTCGGGGATGCCGAGCTGGCGGCGGATGTCGTCGATCACGTCGGGCGTGGCGGTGGCGGTCATGGCCAGGACGGTCGGGCCGCCGAGGTCCTCGATCGCCTCGGCCAGGGCCATATATTCGGGGCGGAAGTCGTGGCCCCACTGGCTGGCGCAATGGGCCTCGTCCACCACGAACAGGTCGATGGCCGTCTGCTTGAGCACCTCGCGGAACTCGCGGTTGGCCAGCCGCTCGGGGGTCGTGTAGACGAACTCCCGCTCGCCCCGGGCGATCGCCTCCAGCTCGGCCTGCTCGTCGGCCGCGGACAGGGTGCTGTTGACCTCCGACACCGAGATGTTCCGGGCACGCAGGCCGTCGGCCTGGTCCTTCATCAGGGCGATCAGGGGGCTGACCACCACCGTGGTGCCCACCAGCTCCAGCGCCGGGAGCTGGAAGCAGAGGCTCTTGCCCGAGCCCGTGGGCATGATCACGATCGTGTTCCGCCCCTCGATGGCGGCGGCGACCGCCTCCGCCTGGCCGGGGCGGAACGACTTGAACCCGAAGTGCTCCCGCAGCTTGCGACGCATGGCGTTGGGGTCGGCGGGGTGGTGCACGTCCATGGCATGGGTCATCGAATCGGGCTCCCGTCGGTCGGCTGGCGGAGGAGAGTGGGGGGCGGTGGCTGGTGCTTCCGCAGATCGCGTACCCAAGCCTCGTGTGGTGGACAAATTTCCCGGACGTCCCCCGGCCCTCGCCGATCCGGCCCCCCGGGTCGCCTCGCCCCAATCCTTTCGGGGATTGCCCCCGGTCGCGCCCTAAGTTAACTTCGACGAGTTGCGAGACACCGAGCAGGCCAGGGCCGTCGCCAGGCGACGACCGGGGGACGTCATGGCGAACGGTCCGGATGCGCCGAAGTTCAAGGATATGGAGTGGCGGGTCGTCAAGCCCCTGGGGACGGGGGCCGGCAGCACGATCCTGGAGATCGCCGACCGCTCCCGGGGCGGCAAGCGGTTCGCCCTCAAGGTCGTCAAGCGGCAGGACTCCGACGACGACATCTACATCGCCCAGGCCCTGCTCGAATTCGACATCGCCCAGAGGCTCAACCACCCGGCCATCGCCAAGATCTACGACTGCCGGACCAAGCGGAACCTGCTCCTGAAGGTCGTCAGCGTCGAACTCCTGATGGAGCTGGTGGACGGCAAGACGCTCGACGAGATCGAGGCACCCACCCTCGACAAGTTGGTCCTGATCTTCGACCAGGTGGCCGGCGCCGTGGCCCACATGCACAGGCGGGGCGTTTATCATGGCGACATGAAGCCGTCCAACATCATGGTCACCAAGGATGGCCAGGTGAAGCTGATCGACTTCGGCACCGCCTGGCTCAAGGGGGAGGCTAAGGGGCGGATCCAGGGCACCCCGCAGTACATCGCCCCGGAGCAGGTCAGCGAGAAGACGGTCGACGAGAAGACCGATATCTACAACTTCGGCGCGACCATGTATCGGATGTTCACGGGGCGTTATGCCAACCCCAATGGGCCCCCGATCGGGGAGATCGCCAAGATCAAGGTCGACGCGCCGATCTCGATCAACCCGAAGATCCCCGGCACGCTCAACGAGACGATCATGGCCTGCCTCCAGCGGAACCCGAACCGCCGGCCCGCCGGCATGTTCGAGGTCAAGCACCAGCTCGCCGCCGTGGTCAAGTACCTCGGCCTGGAAGGGGCCACGCCGGAACTCGACGACGACGAGGATTGACCTCAGGCACGCGAGCAGAATTGGCGGGCCGCGCCGGCCCGCTCCAACGCGGCGGTCCGCAGCCGCCGCCCCAGGCTGTCCAGCCAGGCGCCGGGCGGGCCCGATCGGCGATCGCCCAGCGACGACCCGAGGCAATCGGCCCGCCTGGCGAGGTGCCACAGGGTGGCCGGGGAGGACGGGAGGCTCAAAGCCCGGTGGGCGTCCCGGGCGAGGTCGCGGATGGCCTGGGCGAACGAGGTCGGTTCCATGGGGGCGATCTCCATGTTTCGAGGGCGAGGGGTGAAGTCCCGGCCGGGCCCCGCGGGGCGATTCACGACCGGAGCGAGGCCATGTCGATGGAGAAGCGATATTTCACGTCGGACTTGAGCATCCGCTCGTACGCCTCGTTGACCCCCTGGATCGGGATCACCTCGACGTCGGCGGTGATGTCATGCTTCCCGCAGAAGTCGAGCATCTCCTGCGTCTCGGGCATCCCGCCGATGTTCGAGCCCGACAGGCTACGGCGGCCGATGATCAGGTTGAACGAGGAGACCGCCAGCGGCTTCGGCGGGGCGCCCACCAGGGTCAGCGTCCCATCGACGGCGACGAGGTTCAGGTAGGCGTTGATGTCGTGGTCCGCGGACACGCAGTCGAGGATGAAGTCGAAGCTGTTGGCGTGCCTGGCCATCGCGTTGGCGTCGCGGGATACCACGATCTCGTCGGCCCCCAGCCGCAGGGCGTCCTCCCGCTTGCCCGGCGACGTGGTGAACACCACGACGTGGGCCCCCATCGCGTGGGCGATCTTGACCCCCATGTGCCCCAGCCCGCCCAGCCCCACGACGCCGACCTTCTTGCCCGGGCCCACGCCCCAGTGGTGCAACGGCGAGTACGTCGTGATCCCGGCGCACAGCAAAGGGGCGGCCCCGGCGGGGTCGAGATTCTCCGGCACGCTCAGGACGAACCGTTCGTCGACCACCACGCTGTCGGAGTAGCCGCCATAGGTCACGCCGCCGAGGTGCGAGTCGGGCGAGTTGTAGGTGAGCGTCAGGTTGCCGCAGTTGTTCTCCTTGCCGGCCCGGCACTGGGGGCAGGTCCGGTCCGAATCGACAAGGCAGCCGACCCCGACGAGGTCGCCGACCTTGTGCTTCGCGACCGCCGATCCGACCTTCGCGACCCGGCCGACGATCTCGTGCCCCGGCACGATCGGGTAGACCGTTGGCATGAACTCGCTCCACTCGTCGCGCACCGCGTGGAGGTCGGAGTGGCAGATCCCGCAGAACAGGATCTCGATCTGGACGTCGTGCTCGCCCGGGTCGCGCCGGTTGATTGCGGCGGCCGCCAGGGGCGACGTGGCGCTGGCGGCCGAGTAGACCTTCGACTGGTACATGCGATGATCCTGGGTGATTCCGGCCGTTCGTTGCTCGTCCCGTCGAGGGTCATTAAAGGCTCGCCGATCGCAAAGGAAAAGGAACGATCCTCCAAAAGGCTTGCCTGATCCTCTCGGGGCCCATCCGATCGATCGGGACTTGACCGGGATTGGTATCCTGGAGCTATGACGCGGCGCGAACCGACGGAGGAACCGATGGACTGCCCCACCGAGAATCGCCTGCGACTGGCCCGCCTGCTGGGCGAGGTCGCCGTCCGCGAGGGGATGCACCCGACCAGCGTCGAGGGCGTCCAGGTCGTCCGCCGATCGGCGCCGATCGCCCGCGCCCCGATGGTCTACCACCCCAACATCGTGATCGTCGGCCAGGGGCGGAAGAGGGCCTACGTCGGCGATCGGGTGTACGAGTACGACGCGTTCAATTATCTCGTCTCGTCGATCCCGATCCCGGCCGAGTGCGAGGCCGACGCCAGCCCCGAGGAGCCGATCCTGGTCGTCGCCATCGACGTGGAGCCGGCCATGCTCGGCGAACTGATCCTGGAATTGGACGAGCTGGCGCCCCCGGTCGGGCCGACGCCCCGGGGCTTCTCCACGACGCCGATGGGCGAGGATCTGGTCGGGGCGGTGGTCCGCCTCCTGGAATGCCTCAAATGCCCGCTCGACAGCCGGATCCTCGGCCGGCAGGCGGTCCGCGAGATCGCCTATCGCGTCCTGCTGGGAGAGCAGGGGGGCTCGCTCCGCGCCCTGGCCAGCCGCGACGACCACTTCGCGCGGATCGCCCGCGCCGTGAACTACATCCACCGCGAGCACGCCCGATCGCTGAGCATCGAGGAACTGGCCCGGCGCGCCAACATGAGCGTCCCGGCCTTCCATCACCACTTCAAGCTGGTGACCGCCAGCTCTCCGCTCCAGTATCTCAAGCGAATCCGCCTGGACCGCGCCAAACGGCTCATGGCCCACGACGGCTACAACGCCGGCACCGCCGCCCGCGCCGTCGGCTACGAGAGCCCGTCCCAGTTCAGCCGGGAGTTCAAGCGTCTTTTCGGCGTCTCCCCCGTCGAGGAGGCCGAGCAAACCCGCGCCCGCCTGGCGGTCGGGTGACTGCCAGATCATCGGGTGGCTTTACCTCTGGGTGGCTGTGGTTGGCTTGCCAACCACGGCGCCGGCGAGCCGGATACAGGATGATGTCCACCGTCGACCGCCTCGGGGGCGGGACCGAGGCGGTCCTGTCGAAGACTGTCACTTCATGGCGTGACATCGGTCGATGATCAAGAATCAGGCCACAGTCATGGATCATGGACAATCGATCGGACGACGTCATGGGTTCGACGACCCGGGCCATGCCCACGCGTTGACTTTCACCTGTTACCGGCGGCATCGGTTCCTCGCCGCCGAACGCACCTGCCGATGGCTGGCCGATTCCATCGCCGAGGCTCGGGTGCGCCATAGGTTTGACCTCTGGGCCTTCGTGTTCATGCCCGAGCACGCCCACCTGATCATCCGACCCCATGCCCCGGAAAGTACGGTCGCGGCGATCCTCAAGGGGATCAAGCAGCCGGTCGGGCGCCGGGCCCTGCTTTTCATCGAAGCAGAAGCTCCCCATTGGCTGCCCCGCGTGACTCGCCAGCGAGGTGGCCGGGTCGAGCGACTATTCTGGCAATCCGGGGGCGGGTATGACCGCAACATTGTCGAGCCCCGGGTCCTGATGGCGATGATCGATTACGTTCACGCCAACCCGATCCGTCGCGGTCTGGCTAAACGCGCCGGCGACTGGTCCTGGTCCAGCGCCGGCTGGTACGAGGGGACGCCCCGGAACGAGTTGCGTCCCGACCCGATCCCGCCCGAATGGTCCGACGTTTGACCCATCGCGAGGCCGACCCTGCGTAGCGAGCCGACACGTGGCATCGACGTGCTCCCGGCTCGCCGGCGCCGTGGTTGGCAAGCCAACCACAGCCACCCGGACGCGAACCCGCCGGCCGCCTTGGAGTGTCCGGGCGGTTCATGACCACATGACAGATCGTGGCGGCATCGGGTACGCTGCGGCCGGGCCATTCGAATCGAAGACGGCCCACGCGGGCCGGGGATCAGGGAGGACGCGACGGTGTTGATCGAGGCGGAGCGGAAGGCCGAGGCGTCGGCGACGGCGTGGGCGGTGCTGGCGGCGTTGAGCGTATCGCACCTGCTGAACGACACGATCCAGTCGCTGATCGCGGCGGTTTATCCGGTGCTCAAGGAGTCGTACTCGCTCAACTACACCCAGATCGGCCTCATCACGCTGACCTTCCAGTGCACCGCGTCCTTGCTCCAGCCCGTGGTCGGGACCTACACCGATCGCCGGCCCTTGCCGTTCTCGCTGGCGCTGGGGATGGGGGTGACGCTGGTCGGGCTGGTCCTGCTGTCGATG
This sequence comes from Tundrisphaera macrotermitis, assembly GCF_051175315.1. Taxonomy (NCBI): domain Bacteria; kingdom Pseudomonadati; phylum Planctomycetota; class Planctomycetia; order Isosphaerales; family Isosphaeraceae; genus Tundrisphaera; species Tundrisphaera macrotermitis. The sequence goes on along the minus strand of NZ_CP195100.1, from coordinate 6,435,622 downwards.
GCCCACACCTTCCCGATGATCCTGATCGCGGCCGGGCTGGTGGGGGTGGGCTCGGCGGTGTTCCACCCCGAGTCGTCGCGGATGGCCCGGCTGGCGTCCGGGGGGCGGCACGGGTTCGCCCAATCCCTGTTCCAGGTCGGCGGCAACGCCGGGTCGGCGCTGGGGCCGCTGCTGGCCGCTTATGTGGTCGTGCCGTGGGGGCAGGGGAGCCTGGCCTGGTTCTCGATCGCGGCGGTGGCGGCGATGCTGATCCTGGCCCGCGTCGGCTTCTGGTATCGCGCCCACCTCGCCGAGCGGGCCGTGAAGAAGCCGGCGCGGGGGGCGGGCCCGGTCTCCGGCCGGCGGGCGGCGTTCGCCGTGGGGATCCTGCTCTGCCTGGTCTTCAGCAAGTACTTCTACCTGGCCAGCCTGACCAGCTACTACACGTTCTACCTGATCGAGACCTTCAAGGTCTCCGTGCAGGACGCCCAGATCCGCCTGTTCGTATTTTTGGGGGCGGTGGCCGCCGGGACGTTCATCGGCGGGCCGATCGGCGACAAGGTCGGGTTCAAGGCGGTGATCTGGGGTTCGATCCTCGGCGTGCTCCCGTTCACCCTGGCGCTGCCCTCGGCCAACCTGTTCTGGACGACCGTGCTCACCGTCCCGATCGGGCTGATCCTGGCCTCGGCGTTCTCGGCGATCATGGTCTATGCCCAGGAACTTCTGCCCAGCCGGGTGGGGATGGTGGCCGGCCTGTTCTTCGGATTCGCCTTCGGCATGGGCGGGATCGGCTCGGCCGTGCTCGGCCGCCTGGCCGACCAGACCAGCATCGCCCACGTCTATCGCGTCTGCTCGTTCCTCCCGCTGATCGGCCTACTGACCGCCCTGCTCCCCCAACTCGGGGCGAAGCCCGCCCCAGCGACCATTCCCGAGGACGATTGGCCGGACGAGCCTTGATCCGGTCGACGCCCACCCTCCACGGCTCCCCGAGGCGGAGGGTGGGCGAGCTTTTTTTGACGAAATGTCTCCCTTTTGGTGAATAGTATGATTAAGCCGCCCCCTCGATCCTGAATGTATCGGACGGAGACCCGACCCGCCCGACACCATCCCGATCGAGGACCCCGCCGATGCCCGCTTCCCCCGCGCAGATCGAGGCCAACCGCCGCAACTCGCTCAGGAGCACGGGGCCGAAGACGGAGGAGGGCAAGGCCAGCTCCCGGGCCAATGCGCTCAAGCACGGGATGACCGGCGCCGGCGTCGTCTTGCTGGCCGAGGATACCGCCCGGGTCGAGCGCCTCGCCGAGTCGTTCCGCGCCGAGCTGAAGCCCGACGGGGATGTGGGCGACGTGCTGGTGCGGCGGATGGCGGTGCATGCCGTCCGGATGGACCGCGCCGTGGTGCAGGAGACCGCCGCGCTGGCCACCCACGTCCGCGAGGCGAAGCGAGCCTTCATGGCCTCCGATGATCGCTACGCCGACAACGCGCGGACGCTCCGCGACGAGGCCGCCAACCGGGCGTTGTTCGACGCTTCCAAGGAGGCGGTCCTGGCGCGGAAGTACGAGGCGGCGTCGGAGCGCGGCTTCCACGCCGCCCTCAAGGAGCTGCGCCGGATGCGGGCCGAGGCCGGGCGGGCCGTCGTGGAGGAGGCCCCGGCCCCCGCGCCCGTCGCGGAGGCGCCCGCCGAGGCGTCGGAATCGGCCGGGAAATTGGCTTCGTCTTTCCTGGACGGGCCGGCCCCGGTCGTGGACGACCTGGAGCCGGGGCTGTCCCCCGCCGTGCACCGGGCCGTGGCCCTGACCTCGGCCTTCCGGGGGTGGGAGACCGGCCTGGAAACCCACAGCGACATCCCGATCGCGATCGGCCGGCCCCGCTGACCGGCGGTCGCATGGCATTCCGGCGCGATTCCATCGAGGGCCGCGCCCCGATCGGGCCGCGTGGGCCGTCGGCCGCACCCCGTGGCGGTCGCCGGGTTGCGGAAAATCACCGGCCCGAGGGCGGCGCCCGGCATCGGCCATCGCCCGCAAGCCGGCCTTGCGGGGCGGGGCGCCGGCGTCTACCATGACAGCTTTGGCGCCAGGGCGCAACGCAGGTCCTCGTCCGGCAAGGAGCCCATGCAGTACAACCCCGCCAATCCGCTCATCGTGCAGGGCGACCGCACGGTCCTGCTGGAAGTGGACAACCCCAAGTACCCCGAGGCGCGCGACGCCCTCGCCCCGTTCGCCGAGCTGGAAAAAAGCCCCGAGCACATCCACACCTACCGCCTCTCGCCCCTGTCGCTCTGGAACGCCGCGGCGGCCGGGATGACCGCCGAGGCGATGATCGAGTCGCTGTCGTCGTTCAGCAAGTTCCCCCTGCCGCCCACCCTGGCGGTGGACCTCGCCGAGCTGGTCGGCCGCTACGGGCGGGTCCGCCTCCTGCGCGTCGACGGCTCCCTCCGGCTGGTCACCACCGACAAGGTGCTGCTGGAAGAACTCGCCCGGCGCAAGGAAGTCCGGGGCTACCTGGGTGACCGGCTCGACGAGACCAGCTTCGCCATCGACGACGCGTTCCGCGGGGTGCTCAAGCAGGCGCTGATCTCGGTCGGCTACCCGGCGGAAGACCTGGCCGGCTACACCGAGGGGGCGTCGCTGATGGTGTCGCTCCGCGAGGCGACCTTGCGGGGGCAGTCGTTCCGGGTCCGCGACTACCAGAAGATGGCCGTGGACGCCTTCCACGCCGGCGGCGACGTCCGGGGCGGATCGGGCGTGATCGTCCTGCCGTGCGGGGCGGGCAAGACGATCGTCGGGATCGCGGCGCTGGCCCTGCTCAAGAAGAACACCCTGGTGCTGACCACCAGCACCACGTCGGTCGAGCAGTGGCGGCGCGAGATCCTCGACAAGACCGACCTCGACGAGTCGATGGTCTCCACCTACACCGGGGAATCCAAGGCGATCTCGCCGGTCACCCTGGCGACCTACCAGATCGTCACCTTCCGGCCCAAGAAGGACGGGGATTATCCCCACTTCCAGCTGTTCAACGAGCGCGACTGGGGCCTGATCGTCTACGACGAGGTCCACCTGCTGCCGGCCCCGGTCTTCCGCGTGACGGCCGACATCCAGGCCCGCCGACGCCTGGGGCTGACCGCGACCCTGGTCCGCGAGGACGGCCGCGAGGAGGACGTGTTCAGCCTGATCGGCCCCAAGAAGTACGACGTCCCCTGGCGGGTGCTGGAGCAAAAAGGCTGGATCGCCGAGGCCAAGTGCCACGAGGTCCGGATCGCCCTGCCCGCCGACGACCGGATGGACTACGCCGTGGCCGAGTGGCGGGATAAGTTCCGCCTGGCCAGCGAGAACCCGGTGAAGGACGACCTCGTCGGCCGCCTGCTGGACCGCCACGACGGCCCCGAGGACCGCGTCCTGGTGATCGGCCAATACCTCAAGCAACTCCGGCGGATCGCCGACCGCTTCGACCTCCCGCTCATCACCGGGCAGACCGGCAACAACGAGCGCGAGGACCTCTACAAGAGGTTCCGCAAGGGGGAGATCCGGCGGATGGTGCTGAGCAAGGTCGGCAACTTCGCCATCGACCTGCCCGACGCCAACGTGATGGTCCAGGTCTCGGGCACCTTCGGCAGCCGCCAGGAGGAAGCCCAACGACTCGGCCGGATCCTGCGTCCCAAGGGGGGCGACGACCCGGCCCACTTCTACACCCTGGTGACCCGCGACACCCGCGAGATGGACTTCGCCCACCATCGCCAGCTCTTCCTGACCGAGCAGGGCTACAGCTACGAGATCGTGGACGAGGGGGACGTGGAGTCCGCCTCGGCGGCGGCCAAGAACGGGACCGCCGCCCCCTGATCCCCGACCCCGCTGGACCCGACGGAAAGGAGGAGGGATGGCCGGCAGCCTGGCGCGAACGCCGATCAAGCTCCACAAGCAGGTCGCCCTGATCCGGGTGGCCGATCCGATCCTGGCCGAAGAACTCCTGGCCCGCAAGACGCTGGCCCGCCTGATCGCGGGCCGGCTATCGGACACGATCCTGCTGGTGCGGGCCGAGGAGGAAGATGCGATCCTCGACGAACTCCGCCGGATGGGCCACACACCTCGCGTCGTGCGCTGACCACGGAAGGAAGGGGGGGCGGCGAACCTGACCCGCCCCGGCGACCATGACCGATCCGTCCGACATCGAGAACGGGCCCGACATCGAGGCCGAGGCCCCCGGGGTCCCGATCCCGCCCCCCGACCCGCCGTTGATCGCCTTCCGCGCGGCCCTGAAGCGGTACGACGGCGGCCTCCTCGCGGAGATCCACGCCGCGCTCGGCGGGGCCGACCTCGGCGGCAAGTCGGCCGGCCTGCCCGACGCGATCGCCGATCGCATGGCCGAGCCCCGCACCGCCGACCGCTGGATCGCCACCCTCCCGCGCGACGCCCGCATGGCGCTGGGGCTGTTCTCGCTGACCGAGACCACCGAGTGGCCCGCCCTGGGCCTGATGCTCGGCCTGTCCACCCTGGGCGTGGAACCGGCCCCCGCCATCCGGGCCTTGCTCGGGCTCGGGCTCGTCGCGGCCAAGGTCGGCGACTCGTTCGAGTTCGTCCCCAACTTCGACATGCCCCTGGGCATCGAGGCCCACCGGACGACCTGCCTGGCCCACCCGTCGGCGGTCGCCGCGGCCCGGACCCTCGCCCCCGAGGGGCCGCCCCCGCCCGAGGCCGGCCCGGTCCGCCAGGCCCGCGAGACCGACGGCCTGGAGCCGATCCTCCGCCTGTCGGCCGCCTGGCAGCGGATCGAGGAGGCCCCGCTCCGCCAAACCTTGCAGGGCACCTTCTTCAAAAGGGACCGCGAGCGGCTCGAAGACGACCCGGTTTTGGCCGGGCCGATCACCGACTCCCTGGAACCGCTGCCCGACATGGCCCCGCTCTGGGTCGCGTTGGCGCGGGGCGTCGGGCTGGTCGTGCCCGAGCCCAACTCCGACCGCCTGGTGGCCGCCCGGCCCGACTTCTGGGGCGAGAACGCCTTCCACCTGCCGCAGATGGTCGCCACCCGCTGGCTCGGCCTCCGCCAGTGGCACGAGACCGCCGGCATGAGGCAGGAGGCCGCCCCCGGCGACCTGGCCGCCCCGTTCGCCCGGGCCTCGGCCCTGCTCTGGCTCGCCACCATCCCGGAAGATTCGTGGATGGCCGTCGCCGACCTCGACGACCACCTCGCGCGGCTCTCCCCGGGCTGGGACCGGCCGATGCTCGCCGAGTCGTGGCGCGGCAAGGCGGGCGAGCCGTCCGGGCTTTTGTCCGCGATCCTGCTCGGCCCCGCCTACCAGCTCGGCCTGATCCGCGCCGCCGAGGAGACCCCCAGCGGGCGCCGGGTCGTCCAGCTGACCCCGCTGGGCCGGTACGTCCTGACGGTCGGCCCGCCGCCGCCCCCGCGATCGACGTTCGACCACTTCCTGTTCGTCCAGCCGAACTTCGAGGTCATCGCCTACCGGCAGGGGCTCAACCCGTCGCTGATCGGCCAGTTCGGCCGGTTCGCCCGCTGGATCCAGATCGGCGCCGCCCTGGAATTGAAGCTCACGCCCGACTCGGTCTATCGCGGCCTCGAAGGCGGGCTGACCACAGAGACGATGCTGGAACGGCTCGGCCGCCACAGTTCCCGGCCCCTGCCGGCGGGCGTGGCCGAGGCGCTCCGGACCTGGGCCGGCCGCCGCGACCGGGTGACCTACCACGCCTCCACGACCCTGGTCGAGTTCGCCACGGCGGCCGAACTGGAGACCGCGCTGGCCTCGTGGCCGACCAACGGCCGCGTCCCGCCGGCCCGGATCGCCGACCGGTTCCTGCTGGTCGAGGACGAGGGGGCGATCCCGTTCCATCGGTTCCGGATGGCCGGCTCGCGCGACTATCGCCGCCCGCCCGAGGCCTGCGTCGAGGTCGAGCCCGACGGCGTGGAGCTGTCGCTCGACCTGGGCCGATCCGACCTGCTGGTCGACGCGGAACTGGCCCGCTTCGCCGACGAGAAGAAGGACCTCAACCGGGCGGGCGGGATGGCCGGCCCCCGCCGGACGTTCCTGATCTCCCCGGCATCGCTGGCCCGGGCCACCGAGAACGGGATGACCCCCGCCCAGCTCTCGCGCTGGTTCCTCCAGCGCACCGGCGCCGACCTGCCGGCCGCGGTCCGCCTGCTGCTCCACGCCGCGGGCAAGGACGTCCGGCCGTTCCCGACCCGCAGGCCGGTCGTGATGACGGCGCCGTCGCCCGAGATCCTCGACGGGCTGCTCCAGCACCCGACCACCGGAGCCTACCTCGGCGACCGGCTCGGCCCGACCAGCGTGATCGTCCCCGACGAGTCGCTGGACGAACTCCGCGAGGCCCTGGCCGACCTCGGCCTCCGGCTGGACGACCCCGGCGCGGCCCGGATTGACCCGCCCGCGCCGGCCCCGCCCCCGCCTCCACCGAAACCGGCTCCGACCCCGCCGGCGAGCAAGCCCCGCAAGTCCTCATCGAAGACCAAGCCGGCCCCGTGAACCGGGGCCGGCCCGGCCTCGATCAATGGTCGCCGATGTAGTCCTTGGACAATCCCAGCTCCTCGGGTGCGTGGAGCCGGAGCATCTTGAGGTGGACGTCGGCCGGGACCAGCCGGGGCGTCAGCAACGAGAGACCGATCATCAGCCCCAAAGAGAGCGGCACGCCCCAGATCGCCGGCTGCTCCATGAGCGACCGGATCAGCGGGGAGACTTCGAGCGTCAGTACCTTCTTATCCAGGAGCATCGACGCCACGATCGACCCGACCGATGCCGCGCCGCCGACCAGCATCCCGGCCCCGGCGCCGATCTTGGTCAGCCCTTTCCACCAGGCCCCCAGCAAGAGGAGGGGGAAGTACGACGCCGCCGCGATCGCGAACGCCCAGCCGACCATCATGGCGATGTCGAACGTCTCGACCAGCAGCCCCAGCACCATCGACACCACGCCGATCAGGATGGCCGCGAGCTTGAAGGCGACCAGCCGCGCCTGGGGCGACGATTCGGGGCGGAGCATCTTGCCGTAGATGTCATGCGCCAGCGCCCCCGACATGCTGACCAGCAGCCCCGAGAACGTCGACATGAACGCCGCGAACGCCCCCGCGCTGGTGATCCCGATCAGCACCTGGGCCAGCACCTGGTTGTTCAGGATGCCCGGCAGCCGGATCACCACGGCGTCGGTCGAGTTGTTGGCATAGAGCGACGGCAGGGCGTTGCGGCCGAACGTCCCCCACACCGGCGGGAAGACGTAGAACAACCCCAGCATCACCATCACCCACAGCGTGGTCCGCTTCGCGGCCCGGCCGTCGGGGTTGGTGTAGAACCGGACCAGGATATGAGGCAACCCGGCCGTCCCGCAGATCAACGCGATGATCAAAGAATAGGTGTAGAGCAGGGGGTGGCCATACTTGGAGGTCATCGGCCCGAACGGGTTGATCCACTTCGGGTCGGAGGGGGCGTTGGCTATTCCCGCCGTCAACAGGGCGGCGGTCGGCTCGCGGAAGCGGAACCGGACGGCGGTGAACACCTCCTGGCCGTCCACCCGGATCGGCTCGCCCCCCTTGGTGACGCGATGGGGCCGGATGACCAGCAACGTCCCCGGCGAGATCCGCAGGGCACCTTCGGCGTCCGGCTTGACGGCGACCGCGACCTCGGCTGCGGTACCCGGCTCCGGGACTTTGAGCGTGCCATTCGTCGCGGTAATGGCCAAGATCGACGAGACCGGGTCTTCCCCCGGCCCGGGCTTGCGAACGGGCTCGATGTGGTCGATGACCGCGTCCCTGCTGAACAGAAGCTGCGATTCATCTCGATCCGAAAACGTCGCGACATTCGCCGGGTAGGCCGCTTCCCCCTTGAATGAGACCGCCTTCAGCAGCTTGTCCCTGGGGAAAGCGTCCGGCCCCATCGGGGCGCGGTTCTCGGCCACGTTCTTGCCATATCCGCCCAGGACCGTCATCAGCACGAACACCGGGGCGGTGATCGCGAACAGCTTGGCCCAGTACTGGAACGCTTGGACGAAGGTGATCCCCTTCATCCCGCCCAGCGCCACGTTGAAGGTGATCACGGTGCCGACCAGCACGATCCCGGCCCAGTAGGGCCAGTTCAGGATCGTGCCCATGGTCACGCCGGCCCCCTTCATCTGGGGCATCGTGTAGAAGAAGCCGATGAACAGGACGAACGTGACCGCCACCTTGCGGAACGCCGGGCTGTCGAACCGGCCCTCGGCGAAGTCCGGGATCGTGTAGGCCCCGAAGCGTCGGAGCGGCCCGGCGATGAACAGGAGCAGGAACAGGTAGCCCGACGCGTAGCAGGCCGGATACCAGAGGGCGTCGTACCCGTTCTTCATCAACAGCCCGGCGATCCCCATGAACGAGGCCGCCGAGAGGTATTCGCCGGAGATCGCCGATGCATTCCAGAAGACGCTCACCGACCGGCCCGCGACGAAGAAGTCCGACGCCGTCTGCGCCTTGCGGGTGGCGTGGATCCCCAGGTAGATCGTGGCCACGGTCATCAGCGCGACGAAGGCGACCGGGATCCAGTCCAGGAGGTTCATCGGCGGGCCTCCTCGGCGAGCATCGCCCGCCAGTCCAGGCACGTCGCCTCGATCCGGTCCGACCGGCGGACGAAGAAGACCGACAGGATCACCGCGATCGGGTAGAAGATCACGCCCAGGAACAGCCAGTTGGCCGGGATGCCCAGGATCGGCGCGCCCGCCAGCTCGGGCCGGGTCGCGTTGAGCAGGGGCAAGGCCAGCAGCAGGCCCAGGAAGGCCGCAGCCACCCCCAGGCTCAGCCGCCCCTGCCGCCTCATCACGGCGCGGGCCAGCCGCGCCTGCTCGTCGGGTGTCAATTCGAGGAGGTCGCGATCATTGGCCAACGTGGAATCTCCGGCATGCCCCATCGCCCCGGTCGGTGCAAGGCCACCAATGTAGGGCCGGTGGGCCGGAATGCAAGGCGGCATCGACGCGTCCGAGCCCGATTTATCGGCCCGGTGCGGGGCCGATCTTCCCCGGGACCACGAACGCGGCCGGCCTCCGGCGGCCGGCCGCAAGCCGTTCAGGCCGCAGGCCGGCCGCCGGAGGCCGGTGTCGAATACCTTGGTCCTTACGGATCAATCCATCCGGAGGGCCCCCCAACTCCCGTTAGGGAACGGCTGGGCATCATTCGGCCTGACGGACAACATCGCCCATTCCTCCGCAGTCCAGATCAGCACCGTCGCTGGGAAGCCGTTGATGAGCCAACGTGCCGAATTCGCAATCTGCTCCGCAGGACGGTGGATCTTGAGGAGGGATCGCTTCATCGCGATCGAATCATCACGCAGGGCAATATTCATAGGGCTAGATCCGATGAGGTGGGATGAGATTCGACTTCGCCCCGGATTTGCTCACAAATGGCGAGAGGGTGTTCCGGGACGTCAGGTCCCCGCGACGTCGGGGGGATCCGACCTTTCATACCCAAAAAATGGCGAAGCGGGCGAGGAGGCCGAGGGATGGGCCGTGCCGATCTCGGGGTCAGGGGCAATGGATCGGGAGTCGGAGGTCACGACGTGGCGATGTGGGGATGATGAACGATCGCTCAATCCGCGATACAATGGGGTGGGAGGGCGGATCGCAGAGATTGAATGAAAACGCATCCCGGGTTCCTCGACGATGGGGGCTGATCGGGCAATGTCCTGCTCCTCTGACAATCCGACAGGCCTCCTGTCGTAAGGACGGTGGGGTATTGCTTTCCACAACTCTGTTCTACCCCGGGTCGATAAGACCCGCAAGGAACCATCGAAGCTTGTGTGAATAATATGGCGTGAAATGCGGGATGTTGAAAAAAAGAAACATCACAGATCACTTTGCTTCCCGGTTTTATTGCTTAAATTGACCAATGGGAAGCTTTCTTCGCACTTTCTCCCGACCAGTCGGTTTCCATGTTCGCGGGGCCGGGCGCCCCGTGCCCGAACCTTCAGGCCGGTCGCGGTCGCTCGCGTCGGGGAAGAATCGTAAGGAATGGGGGCCTGCGTTGATCGCGACGGAAACATTAACGAAAACCTATGGTGCCAATGTGGCTCTGGCTGAATTAAACCTGGACGTCAGGAAAGGGGAGGTTTTCGGCTTGCTGGGGCCGAATGGTTCGGGCAAGACCACCACGATCCGGCTCCTGCTCGGCCTCCTGCGGCCGACCTCGGGGCGGTCCACCGTGGGCGGTTATGATTCGTGGTCCCGGAGCCTGGAGGTCCGCGACCTCGTCTCGTACTTGCCGGGGGAACTCCGCCTGATCGGGTCGATGTCCGGCCTGGGCCTGCTCAAGTTCCTCTCGTCGCTCCGGGGCGGCGCCGGGCTGGATCGCGCCGTCGCGATCGCCGAGCAGGTGATGAAGCTGGACCTGCGGCGCAAGGTCCGGGCCTATTCGACGGGCATGAAGCAGAAGCTGGCCCTGTCCCAGGCGTTCGCCGACCCGGTCCAGATCCTGATCCTCGACGAACCGACCTCGGCGCTCGACCCCTCGGCGCGGGCCGACGTGCTCGGGCTCGTCGCCGAGGCCAGGCGGTCGGGCCAGACGGTGATCTTCTCCGGCCACGTCCTCTCCGAGGTCGAGCAGATCGCCGACCGGGTCGGCATCATGCGGACGGGCCGGCTGATGCACGTCGAGGACATGCACGCCCGCCGCTCGCTGCGGATGGTCCTGGCCAAGTATGCGAAGGCCCCGCCGGACCACCTCCCCGAAGAACTCGAACTGACCCTGCGGGGCCGCGAGGACGGCATCGACCTGTTCGAGCACCGGGGCCTCATCGGCCCGCTCCTCGACTGGCTCCGGCGGTGCGACGTGGTCGACCTGGCCATCGGCACCGAAGACCTGCGGGCCCTGTACGACAAATTCCACGGGCCCGATGCCCGCACCGACGAGCCCAAAATCCCATGACCGTCGCCATCGCCCTGTTCCGCAAGAATCTTCGCGACGCCCGCTGGATGCTCGCCATCCTCGTCGTCGCCCTCTTTGGCCTGAGCTGGCTGTTCGTCCATGTCGCCCACAAGATGGAGCAGGCGATCCTCAAAGGGTCGGGCGCCCGATCGATGCGGATGCTCCGGGGCCTGGGCGGGGAGGCGATGGACTTCTCCACGACCGCCATCGAGATGACCTTCTGGAAGGATCCGTCCATCCTCCTGATGTTCGCCATCTGGGCGATCGCGCGGGGTTCGGGCGCGGTCGCCGGCGAGATGGAGAAGGGGTCGATGGACCTGATCCTGTCGCGGCCGGTTGCACGCACGACCTTCTTCGGCAGCCAGGTGGCCACCGCCACCTTCGGGCTGATCCTGATGGTGGCGGCGATGATCGCCGGAAACTGGGTCGGCACCCGCTACAACACGGTCGATGCCGCGCCCAGCCTGTCCACCTTGCTCAGGCCAGGGCTGAACCTGGTGGCCTTCGGGTTCGCCATCTACGGCTATACTGCCATGCTCTCGGCCGGGGACATCGTCCGATGGCGTCCCAACCTGATCGCCTCGGTCGCCACCCTGGCCATGTTCATCTTCCAGGTGATCTCGAACATCCCTCAGCTCGAAGGGTGGAAGTGGCTGGAGCACATCACGATCTTCGAGGCGGTCAACCCGGTCGAGGCCGCGGTCAAGGGTCAGACCCTGGCCTTCAACGCCGGCATCCTGGGCGGCGTGGGGCTGATCGGGCTGATCGTGGGGCTGGCCATCTTCAACTGGCGTGACCTGCCCGCGGGAAGTTAAGCATTAGCTTATTTTGGCAATATGGCCTTGGCGTATCGATCGTACCTGAGGAGCGGAGCCTCATTGCGGAGTGTGTCGATCCGCGATATGGCCTCGCGTTCGCGATCGGTCAGGGCGGGGACCAGTCGATAGGTCCGGCGGAATCGCCGGGGCGGCCCCGCCAGGCGATACAGGTAGCTCAGCTCGGTCGGGCGGAGGCGGCGGTCGCGGGCCAGAGTCGAGATGGCGTCGAGTTCCGGGAACGGGGGCAGGTCGGACGGGACGCGGAAGTAGCCGAGGTCGGCGACCGTGTCCAGGCAGAGGGCGAAGAACGCCAGTCGCGTGGGGTCGGCGTCGGGCTCGCCCGTGGCGTCCACCTCCACCGTTGGGTTGATCAGGCGGATCCGGGCCGAGCCGGCCGCCCCCTCGACCCGGAATCGCGGATCGATCAGGTCGCGGGTCATCCGGGCCAGTTCGGCATTCGACCGGCCCCCCATCCCCTCCCTCTTCTCGACCGTGGCGGAGAGGGCGGCCTTGAGCCTGGCCTTGGACTCGGCCAGCTGGCCGAAGGAGATCACCGCGCGGATGCGGCGGCCGAATTCGACCAGCTCCACGCTCGACCGCTGGGGGTCGATCACGATGACCTCATCGTTGCCCTCGGTGAAGAGGTAGGCCCGGCCCGCCCGGGTGACGACCTGGGAGGTCGTGACCGGCCTGGTGCCGAGCGCGAATTCGCCCACCTCGACCTTGAAGTCCACCGGATTGGCCCAGGGCGCGGCGGGCCCGGGATCCGCCCCCGCCAACATCAGGACGCTCGCGAGGCCGCCGACGATGCCCCAGATCCGACCCATCATGCCCCACTCCCCGCACTCAGGCCCAACGTTTGTCGGGATTGTACGGGATGACCCGGGGGCCGTTCGATGGCCCATCGCCCGAAATCCCCCGGCGAAGCCCGGCCGCCTGCTCGTCCGCCTCCGCGTCGGTCAGGGCGTCCTCGCCGGCCGACCCGGCCAGCCAGCGGCGATCGACCAGGCTGACCAGGGTCTCCCGGCCCAGTCCCCAGGACCGGACCAGCGCCGCCGTGTCGTCGACGTGCCCCCGGGCCGCGGGCTTCCCGCCCGCGCCGACTAGGTGGGCCACGCCGAAAGTGAGCGGGCTCGCCTTCAGGATCGCGACCAGCTCGCCGGCCTCCGGGCCCGGCGGGGGCGTGCCTTCGAGCTGATTGGCGAGCGGATTCCCTGAGGCCAGGCCGAGGGTCACCCTCGTCAGGCCGGACTGGGCGTAAGATTTCCAAACCTCGGGATCCAGGAGAGGGGGGACGACTTGTTCGAGGAAGGCGTGGATCTCCAGCCCGGGGATGTGGGCGAACGCGTCCCGGGCGGTGGCCAGGGCGTCGCACACCGCGTCGGGGGGGAGGTGGAACAGGTCGGTGCCGGCCAGGAAGATCGCCTTGCCCTGGGCGGAGCGGCGGCCGACGAGGTCGCGGACGGTGCGGGCGTGGTCGGCGAACTCGGCCGGGGAGCGGACGTAGCGGGGCCAGGGGGCCGCGACCCCGAAGGCGTGACCGGGCACATGCCCGAGCGTCTTCTGGAGCACGACGGGGTTGGGGAGGTCCGGCGGGAGGAAGGGCAGGGGGCCATAGGTGGCCGCGTAGCGCTCCCGGTGGGCGAACCAGGCGGCGGCATCCCAGTCCGCGACACGCCCCAGCAATTCGACGAGGTCCGCGGCGCCGATGGGCTCGGCCGGGGCCGGGGGATCGATCGGCACGAGCCGGCCGGAGTCGATGCCGGCCGAAAGCTCGATCGCCTCGTCGCGAATGGCGGCGTCCAGGTCGGATGATTCGGTGTAGGTGAGATTCTGGCGGCGAAGGGCGAGCTTCCCGTCGACTCGCGGACGTTCGACCGACCGCGTCACCCCGTCCAGCCCCTTGAGATAGTGGACTCCGTCGCGGAAGGCCCGCTGCCATCGGCCTTCCAGGTCGAAGTGGCAGATCGGGGCGTCATCCCAGTAGATGGAGAACCCCTCGGGACGGAGGCCGACGAAGATCAGCTCCCCCGAAGGGCCGCGGAGGCCGATCCGACGGGGATAGGCCCGCCCCGACTGGAGAAGGCAGGCGGCCTCGGTGATCTGGGACATGATCGAGAATCCTTGCGGCGGGCGGGCATGTGGAGGTTCGGAGTGATCGACCTGACCCGAAATGGTCGAAAACATTATAGTCCGTCCGACCCGGGTCGCGACGGTGCCGCGATGTCGCGACCGATCCCGAGAGTCGGAGACCCTCCGTGACCCCCCGAGATTCGACCGTCGACGCCCCGGCCGGGATGGCCTGGCGTCGCCTGGCGTGCGAGGCGGCCCTGGTGGCCGGCCTGGCCTTGACGCTCAACCTGGTCGGCAACGGCCGGGTCGGGCTCTGGGACCGCGACGAGCCCCGCTATGCCACCTGCACCCGCGAGATGCGCGAGCGGGGCGACTGGATCTACCCGACGTTCAACGACCAGCCCCGGTTCCACAAGCCGGTCCTGATCTACTGGCTGATGCGGGCCGGCTACGCCGTGGGCGGGGACAACCCGTTCGGCGCCCGGCTGGTGTCCTCGATCGCCGGGGCGATGACCTGCGTGGTCGTCCTGGGCCTGGGCCGGTCGATGGTCGGCCCGCGGGCCGGTCTGCTCGCCGCGCTGGCCCTGGCCACGGCGCCGATCATGATCGCGGAGTCGAAGCTGGCCACCACCGACGCCACGCTGGCCCTGTTCCTGGTCTCGGCCCAGGCCTGCCTGTGGGGCCTCTCGCGGGCCGACCGGCCGGGCCTGGCGGCCGGGTTCTGGGCGCTGATGGCGGGAGCGACCCTGCTGAAGGGGCCTGTGGGCCCGGCGCTGGTGTCGGCCTCGGGTCTGATGTCGTGGTGGTGGGGCGGCCCGACGGCCTGCTGGAGGCGCCTCCGGTGGAAACGCGGCCTCCTCGGCTTCCTGGTCCTGACCCTCCCATGGTTCGTCGCGGTCGGCCTGGCGTCGCGCGGCGAGTTCTTCCGGTTCGCGATCGGCTCGCAGATCGTCCAGAGGGTGACGACCGGGATGGAGCAGCACGGGGCGTTCCCGGGTTATTACCCGCTGGTCACGCTGCCCACGTTCTACCCCTGGTCGGCCTTCCTGCCGGTGGCCGCCTATGCGGCCTGGACCCGGCGCCGGAACGCGCCCGAGGCCGGGTTCCTGCTGGGCTGGATCGTTGGGCCGTTGATTGTGCTGGAATGCTGCAAGACCAAGCTGATCCATTACTTCCTCCCCTCGATCCCCGCCTGTGCCCTGCTCGTGGCGTGGATCCTGGTGGAAGCCTCCCGGCGGAACCTGGCCATCGACGCCTACCGATTCGGGCGGGCGGGCATCAAGCTGCTGGGCGCGATGGGGATCGGCGCCACCGCGGCGTTCCTGGTCGGGCCGTTCTTCCTCCCCTCGGAGATGCGCTGGCCCTGCCTGGCGATCGCCCTGACCCTGGGCGTTGGCACCTATGCCGCCCGGATGATGCTGGCCCGGGGGGAGACGACGGCGGCGACGCACGGCCTGGTGGCGACCTGGGCCCTGACGATGGGGATGGTGGGCGGGTGGCTGATCCCGTCCGCCGAGCCGTTCCGCCTGTCGCGGGTGGTCGGCGAGAAACTCGGGACGCTGTCGGCGCAGACCGGGGTCCGGCCGGCGATCATGACGTTTCAGGAGCCCGGGATCATCTATGCCCTGGGCCGCCCGGCCGCCGACATCGAGAGCCCCGAAGACCTCCGCGAGCAGGTCCGGCGCGACGGGGCGGTCCTGCTGCCGCTGCTCCCCGACGAGGTGGCCGAACTCCGCAAGGACCCGGCCCTCGACATCGAGGTGGCCGAGCAGCTCGTCGGCTTCAACGCCAACAAGGGGAAGACCCAGGCCCTGGAGTTCTCGATCATCCGGGCCCGAAAGGTGTCAGCCGTCGCCGCGGCCCCCGAGCAGTCGCTGGTAAAGTGAACGCAACTGGTCGGTCATCGTCTCGTGGCGGAACTGGTCGGCGAATCGACTCCGCCCCTCCCGGCCCATCGCGGCCCGGAGGTCGGGGTCGGCGGCCAGGCGGAGGACCGCCGCGGCCAGCCCGTCCAGGTCTCGGGGCGGGAGCAGGACCCCGGTCTCGGGCAGGACGACCTCGCGGGCCCCGTCCACGTCGTAGCTGATGACCGGCCGGCCGACCAGCAGGGCCTGGGGCAGCACCCGGGCCAGCCCTTCCCGCAGGCTGGGGTGGACCACGCCATCGACGGCCCCGAGCAATTCGGGGATGCGGTCGGGCGGCACCAGCCCGGTGAACAGGACGGCGTGCCCCACGCCCAGCCGCTCGGCGTCCTGCCGGAGCCGGTCCCGCAAGATCCCGTCGCCGATGAACACGAACCGGACGTCCGAATTCGCCGCCAGGATCCTGGGGGCGACCGCCAGGATGTCGTCGTGCCCCTTGCGCTCGAACAGGCGGGCGACGGTGCCGAAGGCGACCTCGTGGTCCTGGAGGCCGAGTTCGCGGCGGACCTCGTCGCGGCCCCGGGGGGGGTGGAGGAACGCCTCCACGTCCATCCCGCTGTAGACGGTGGAATACTGCTCGGGCCGGCCCACCCCGGCCGCCAGCGCCTGCTCGACCATGGCGTCGCACACGCCGACGATCGCGTGGCATCGCCTCGCCGCCCAACGCTCCAGGGCGATGTAGAGCCGGTTCTTCGCGGCGGTCTCCGACGGGCCGAACGGGAGGCCGTGGATCGTGTGGACCACGGCCGGCACCCGCTCGTCCCAGGCGGCGGCGCGGCCGACGATGCCGGCCTTCGAGCTGTGGGTGTGGACCACCTCGGGCCGGAGCCTCCGGATCGACGCCCGGAGGGCGCGATAGGCCCGATAGTCGGTCGCCGGCCGGATGGCGCGGACGAGTTCCGGCATCACCTCGACCTTCAGCCCGCGCTCGGAGGCGCGGGCGAACAGGTCCCCCTCGGGCCCCTCGGCCGGGCCGGTGATCAGGGTCACGTCGTCGCCGTGGCGGTGGTGGAGGCCGTCCACCGTGAGCAGGGTGTTTTCCTGGGCCCCGCCCAGGATCAGGCGGGTGATGACGTGGACGATGCGCATCGACGGTCCGGTCCGGGAAGTTCGGGGAGGGCCATCAGGGGTCGCCGGGGTACCGCACCCGGACCATGAACAGGCCCTGGGGCGGGGCGGTCGGCCCGGCCTCCTGGCGATCCTCGGCGGCCAGGGCCTGCGCCACGCGTTCGGGCTTCCACAACCCCTTGCCGACCAGGATCAGGGTGCCGGCGATGGTCCGCACCATGTTGTAGAGGAAGCCGTCGGCCTCGACGTCGACCCAGACGAAGTGGGCCATCCGGCAGACCTTGAGGTGGTAGATCGTCCGGACGGAGCTGGTGCGGTTGGGCCAGTTGGTCTCGAAGCTGTGGAAGTCGTGCCGGCCCAGCAGCCCCTCCGCGCCCCGGTTCATCGCGTCGATGTCGAGCGTCTGGTAGACGTGGTGGCTGTACCGGAGCTGGAACGGGTCGGCGGCCGGGCCGTTGTCGATCACGTAGCGGTAGAGCTTGGATCGGGCGTCGAGCGTCGAGTGGAACGACTGGGGCATGTCCCACGCCCCCTTGACGCGGACGTCGGGCGGCAGGGTCGCGTTGAGGGCCTTGACAAAGACGTCGGGCCGGTGGCGCGAGGTCGTGTAGAAGTGGACGACCTGGCCCAGCGCATGGACCCCGGCGTCGGTCCGGCCGCTGGCGTTGGTGACCGGGATGATCCCATCGGACAGCGGCGCGATGGCTTCTTCGAGGACCTGCTGCACGGTCCGGCGGTCGGGCTGGCGCTGCCAGCCCGAGAAGTCGGTGCCGTCGTAGCTGATCAGGAGCTTGAGGTTACGCACGGAAAGGTCGCGGGGTCACGCCCCCACCGGGTGCAGCTTGACCAGTTCCTCGGCGATCTGCACCGCGTTGAGCGCGGCCCCCTTGCGGAGGTTGTCCGACACGCACCAGAACAGGAGGGCGTTGGGGTTGTGGAGGTCCTGGCGGATCCGGCCGACGAAGACGTCGTCGCGGTTCCGGGCCGAGGCGGGCAGGGGATACGACAGCGTGGCCGGGTCGTCGACGATGGTCAGCCCCGGGCAGTTGCGCCAGATCTCGTGGGCCTGCTCGGGGGTGACCGGCCGCTCGGTCTCGACCAGGATCGACTCGCTGTGGCTGTACAGGACCGGCACCCGCACGCAGGTCGGGCAGACGTCGATGGCGTCATCCCCCATGATCTTGCGGGTCTCGTGCACCATCTTCATCTCTTCCTTGGTGTACCCGTTGGGCAGGAAGTCGTCGATGTGGGGCACGCAGTTGAAGGCGATCGGGTGGGCGAACTTCGACGGCTTGGGGATCTCGCGGCCGGCGACCTGGGCCTCGGTCTGCTCCCACAGCTCGTTCATGCCGGTCTGCCCGGCGCCCGACACCGACTGGTAGGTGCTGACGATCACCCGGCGGATCTTCGCGGCGTCGTGCAAAGGCTTGAGGGCGACGACCATCTGGATCGTCGAGCAGTTGGGGTTGGCGATGATCCCCTTGTGGCGGGCCACGGCCTCCGGGTTGACCTCGGGCACGACCAGCGGGACCTCGGGGTCCATCCGGAAGGCGCTCGAATTGTCGACCACCACGGCCCCGGCGCGGGCCGCGATCGGCGAGTACTGCCGCGAGATCGACGCCGGCGTGCTCGACAGGACGATGTCGACCCCGTCGAAGGAGTGGTTGCCCAGCGCCTCGATCGTGTATGGCTCGCCCATGAAATCGATCGTCTTGCCGGCGCTCCGGGCCGAGGCGAGGAATTTGATCGAGCCGATCGGGAAGTTCCGCTCCACGAGCAAGCGGGTCATGACCTCACCGACCGCACCACTGGCCCCGACGACGGCGACGCTCTTCACGGCTCGGACCTTTCCGCCCCAACCGGGGGCGTCGTGCATGGAGGAAACGGAGGATCCCCAGGGAGAGGATGAGGACACGAGCCGCTCGCTTCGGGTTCGGGCCCGCCCGTCAGCCACCAGCATACAAGATCATCGGCGGCAGGTCCAAGCCGGGTGCGGCGCGTTGTCGGGGGCACCCGATTGAGATCGAGACGTTTTCCGCGCAGAGTGGTGATCGCCATCCCCGGGCCGTGCGAGGGCCCGCGACGCCCGCCGGCCGGATTCCCCGCCGGGCCTGGCCTCCCACCCGACACCTTCCGCGAGGGCGCATCCCGTGCGAACGCATCCGAGTTTCCTCCGTCACGCGATCCCGGCCCTGGCCCTCGTCGTTGCGGGGCTGGCGGCCCTCGACCCGAGTCCGGCGGCGTCGGCCGAGGAGGCCGCCGCCCCGCTGGCGCTGGAACTCCGGTCCCAGGCGGAGATCGGGCCCGGGGTCGGCCGCTACCGATCCGAGGTCACGCCCGCCTCTTGGGATCCGAAGAAGACGGCCGTCGTGGTCTGCGACATGTGGGACAGCCACTGGAGCAAGAACGCCACCGGGCGGGTGGCGGAGATGGCCCCCCGGATGAATGACCTCCTCACGGCGCTCCGCGCCCGGGGGGCGTTGATCATCCATTGCCCCAGCGAGACGATGGACTTCTACAAGGACACCCCGCAGAGGGCGCGGGCCCAGGCCGCCCCGGCCGCCGAGCCGAAGGTCCCGCTCCGGGGCTGGATCAAGCTCGACCCGGCCCACGAGCCCCCCCTGCCGATCGACGACACCGACGGAGGCGACGACTCGCCCACCCCCGGCAATCCGGTCAAGGTCTTCACCCGCCAGATCGACACCCTGCGGATCGCCCCCGAGGACGCCATCACCGACGGGGTGGAGGCCTACAACCTGATCCGCCAGCGCGGGGCGGAGAACGTCCTGGTCATGGGCGTGCACCTCAACATGTGCGTCCTGGGCCGCCCGTTCGCCATCCGCCAACTCGTCCGCCAGGGGCTCAACGTCGTCCTGGTCCGCGACCTGACCGACACCATGTACAACCCGGCGAAGGCCCCTTTCGTCTCGCACTTCACCGGCACCGACCTGATGGTCGACCACGTCGAGCGGCACTGGTGCCCGACCATCTCCAGCGACCAGATCCTGGGCGGATCTCCGTTCCGGTTCGCGGCCGACCGCCGGCCGACCCTGGCGATCATCGCGGCCGAGGACGAGTACCAGTCGGAGCGGACCCTGCCCGAGTTCGCCCTCAAGCAACTCGGCAAGGACTATCGCGTCGTCACCGTGTTCGCCGACCCCCGCGACCACGACAACCTGCCCGGCCTGATCCCGGCGCTGGACGGGGCCGACGTCGCCCTGTTCTGCATCCGCCGCAAGGGGCTGCCCGCCGACCAGCTGGCGGCCGTCCGCCGGTTCGTCGCGAGCGGCAAGGGGGTGGTCGGCGTCCGCACCGCGCCCCACTCGTTCGCCCCGTTCCCCAAGAAGCCGCTCCCGGCCAACCGCGAGTTCTGGCCCGAGTTCGACCGCGAGGTGCTGGGTTGCTTCTATGCCAACCACCACAAGCCGCACGAGACCGTGGTCCGGATCATCCCCGAGGCGGCGGGAAACCCCGTCCTGGCCGGGATCGCCGACGAGCCGGTGAAGCTGCCTTCCACGCTCTACAAGGTCCTGCCGCTCGCCGCGGGGGCCAAGCCCCTGCTGATGGGCACCACGCCGGGGGCCCCGCCCGAGCCGGTCTCCTGGACCTGGATCCGCCCCGACGGCGGCCGGACCTTCGTGACCACCCTGGGCCACCCCGACGAGTTCGACAACCCGATGTTCGTCCGGCTCCTCCGCAACGGCATCGACTGGGCCGCGAAGCTCCCCGCCACGGCGGCGGCGACGGCGGCGAAGTGATCGATGAGGATGGATGCGTGGGATCGCGGTATGCCGATTGCGATGGTGTCATCCCGTCGTCGCGGGCCACCCGAACGAACTCTTTCGATAAGGACCTCTCCCATGTCGAATTTCAGTGACAAGGTCAAGGACGGGATCGAGAACGCCAAGGATGGGCTGGCCAACGCCGCCGAGAAGGCCAAGGACGGCGTCGGCCACGCCGCCGAGAAGGCCAAGGACGCGACCGACGCCGCCGCCCAGAAGGCTTCCGATGCCGCCAAGGCCACCGGCGACAAGGTCAAGGAAGTCGGCCAGGACATCAAGGATTCGGGCAGGTAAGCCGCGACCATCCGCGCCAATGACGAAGGGCCCGGCGAGATCGATCTCGCCGGGCCCTCGCCGTTTCGAATCGTCAGGGATCGTCGTCTCACTTCGCGAGCGGCTTGACCCAGAGGTTGCGGAACTGGACCGGGTTGCCGTGGTCCTGAAGCATGATCGGCCCGTCCTGCCCTTCCTTGACGTCGTTGACGCCGCCGGGGGTGGGGGAGATCTCCTTATCGTCGATGATCGTCAGCCCGTTCTGCACGACGGTCAGCCGGGCCTTCTTGACGACCTTGTCCCCCTCCCGCTTCGCGGCGTGGAAGGTGATGTCGTAGGTCTGCCACTGGAGCGGGGGCTTGCAGGCGTTGACCGCCGGGACGATCTGCTGGTAGATGCCGCCGCACTCGTTGTTCTTGGGCTCCAGGCCGTAGGAGTCGAGCACCTGGAGTTCGTAGATCCCCTGGAGGTAGACGCCGCTGTTGCCGCGGGCCTGCCCGGTCTTGTCGGGCATGTAGGGGATGTTGAACTCGACGTGGACCTGCATGTCGCCGAAGGTGTCCTTCGAGCGGATGCTCCCCTTGCCGACCGTGGCGATGCCGTCTTCGACCGGCCACTCGGCCGTGGTCTTGCCGTCGAGCTTGTTCCAGGCGGCGATCGAGTCGCCGAAGAGCACCTTCGCCCCCTCGGGCGGCTTCGCGCCCAGGGTCTTGTCCGACGGCTTGTCCTGGGCCGAGGTCATCGCGGGGAGGCCCAGCGCCACGCCCAGCGCGAGGGAGAGGAATCGCATGTCCGGCAAGCTCCGTGAGGTCGCGAATCGTGGCGAGTCCCGCCCGCGTCGACCGCCGACGCCGGCCCGGCCCCGCCCGTCCGCACGAGTTTAACCCGGGCCCAGCCCCCGCGAAACCCACGCCCCGGCCCCCGGTGCCGCGGCGGCCGTGGCGGGAACAGGTCGGCAAGTCATGATGAATCCAGGAGTGATGGTATCAGAGATTCCAAGTCATTCGTGGGATTGATGGGTGGGGCCGATCGGGGTCCATCGCCGCGGCCTTCTCGCGGATCGGGTCATGTTCGCCTTCACGGACGTGTTATGTTTCGCTAAGAAGGGCCCGAACGATGAGTGTTCTGCTCTCATCCGCGGTCATCCCCTGGTGGAGGTTAGCAATCCGATGGCGGTCAAGAAGAGCAAGGTGAGCGTCGAGACGACCCCGAAGTCGTCGCCCAAGGACGCCGCGACGAAGAAGACTCCGGCCAAGTCCTCCGCCGCGCCCGCCGCCTCGGGCGCCGCAACCCCGACCACCAAGACCGAGCCGGCGACGGCCGCAGCCTCGGCCCCGGCCAAGCCCAAGCCGAAGACCAAGAAGACCGTCGCCGCCGCCCCCGCCGCCGCCCCCGAGCCCGTCCCGGCCCCGGTTGCCGCCAAGGCCCCGGCCGCCGCCAAGGCGAAGGCGAAGGGCAAGACGGCCGCCGCCCCGGCCGAGGCCCCGACCCTGGCCCCGGCCCCGGCCGCCAAGGGCAAGAAGGCCGCCCCGGCCGTGGCGGTCGTGACGGCCTCCAAGGCCGAGACGCCCAAGCCGTCGGCGACCCCCAAGAAGGTCGCCCCGGTCGCCGCGAAGCCGGCCGCCCCGGCGGTCGCCAAGAAGGCCCCGGCCGCGGTCAGGCTGACCGGGCGCCAGGTCGAGTTCCTCAAGCAGATCCAGGACGCCAAGGACCCGGGCTATCTGCTGGGCAAGAAGGCCGAGCAGAAGACGATCGACGCCCTGCTCGATCGCAAGCTGATCAAGAAGGGGTCCAAGGACAAGACCAGCGGCCACTACCGCTACATGGTCTCCAAGGCCGGCGAGAAGCACCTCTCCACGCTGCCGCCCGCCAACGCCTGAACGATCCGAGCACCGGCCCCGCGCGATCAGTCCGCCCGGGGCCGGTTCGCGTTCAGCCTTCGGGCGGCTTCTCGTCGTAGAGCGAGGCGCAGTCGACCAGGCGGGCGGAATCGCCGTCGTGCACGGCCATCTTCGCCCCGGCCCACAGGCTGGCGCCGGCGAACCGGCCATCCTTGGACACGCAGTAGAACTTCACGTCGAAGTTCGGCCGCCCCTTGCCGTCGCGGAGCCGGGGGTCGCGGGTGGTCGCGGCGACCCGCTTGCACACCTCGATCAGCGCGTCCTTGGGGTCCAGGCCCCGCCGCAGGCCGTCCACGGCCGCGAAGCTCGACAGGTTCAGGAGGTTGGCCTCGCCCCTGCCGGTCGAGCCGGCCGACCCGAAGTCGTTGTCGAGGTAGAGCCCCGCGCCCAGGATCGGCGAGTCGCCGACCCGGCCGGGGATCTTGTAGAACAGCCCCGACGTGGTGGTCACGCACCCCAGGTCGCCGTGGGTGTCCAGCGCCGAGCAGTGGATCGTGCCGTGCTTGCGGATGCCGAAGAACTCCCGGACGACGGGGTCCAGCTCGTCGTCGGGGGGCGGGATCCGGTCGTCGTCCTTGCCGTTGGTCTCCTTCCAGTGGAGCCAGATCTTCCGCGCGTCCTCGGTGAGCAGGTTCTCCTCGGGGAAGCCGTGCATCCGGGCGAACCGCAGGGCCCCCTCGCCCACCAGCAGGCAGTGGTCGGTGCGCTTCATGACCAGCCGGGCCACGGCGGCCGGGTGCATGATGTTGCGGATCGAGGCGACGGCGCCCCCGCCGTGGGTCGGCCCGTGCATGACCGCCGCGTCCAGCTCGACGATCCCGTCCTCGTTGGGGATCCCGCCGTAGCCGACCGTGCGATCCGCCGGGTCGGCCTCGACGATGGCCACCCCGGCCACGGCGGCGTCGAGCGGGTCGGCCCCGGCGCGGAGCATCTCCATCGCCTTCTCGACGGTCCGCAGGCCGTTGGCGCTGGAGACGACCACCGGGCGGCGGGCGCCGACCGGGCGGGGCGGGGCGGCCCCCAGCATCGCCGAGGCGCCCAGGCCGGCGGCTCCCGCGGCCAGGAAGGCGCGGCGGTTCAAGGTCTCGGTCATCGCGTTGATCCCTCGCTCATGGTGTCGTTCGGGGCGCCGTCCCGGCTGTCCGGCCCCCCAACGATAACGCGAAGCCCGGCCGATCACCACGCCCCGGGCCCGGCGGATCCGTCGGGCCCGGCGGGCCTCAGGACCCCGTTCGGATCAACAGATCCCCATCGACGCAACAACTTCCCGACTTGAACGAATCCGTGTTGCGAAAAAAGAACTCACACCGGATGGACAAAATTCGTAATCCGAGCTAGAACGGCGTCACAGCGACGTCGTAGCTCATGTAAGATGTTTTGTCAAAGGCCGGCTGGGCCCGGCCCTTAATCGATTTGAGATCGAGGAATATGGCACAATTATCCATCGCCCAGCAGATCCGCAACTCTTCCCCGACGGCGTCAGGCCAGGGTTACAAAGTTTACAATTTGAACGTCCAGGGCTCGCCCCACGACGTCATCAAATATAACTACTCGGTGCTGACGAAGATGATCCGGCAGGCGGAGCGGTACGCCAGCAAGAATGGCGGCGACCTGCCGAATACCACCTTCTGGAACCTCACCACGTCGATCTTCCGCCAGGATAAGGGGCTGTTCCGCGAGCTCCACCAGTGCCGGGACCTGCTCAAGCTCCTGAAGCGGAACGAGATCTACGACCGCAACAACCCGGTCAAGCCGGTGCTGCCGCTCGCGCCGCAGATCATCGGGCCGCCGGAGACCTCCACGAATCCCTCGCTCGGCCCACCCGCGACGGCCGTCGACCCGGCCGCCGTCCCCGAGCCGGCCTCGGCCCTGCTGCTCGGCATGGGCGTCATCTTCACGGTGGTGGCCAACCGCCGCCGCCTCGCCGGCCGGAAGGCCGCCAAGGCGACCCTCTAAGCACCGATCGCGACGAAACATGGACGATCCCGCCCGAAACGGCCCGGTTCAACACCGGGCCGTTTCGCATTGGCCTCCGGACGGCTCGCCCTGGGGTCACTCGGCGGCGAACGGGCGGCCCACCCCGGCGTCCAGGTTCAGGCCCTCGGGGAGCTTGGCGGCCTCGATGTACACGTCCATCTGCTGGCCGACGAAGATCGGCACCTGCTTCTCGTCGGGCAGGGCATAGACGACCTGGAGCACGCGGGTGTCGACCCGCTCCGAGTTGTCGCCGGTCAGGCTCTTCTTGGGGATCACGTAGGGCTCGACCTTCACCAGCCGGAGGTCGTTGAACCGGACGTTGGGCCGGCCCTTCAGGGTGGCCACGGCGCGGGCCTTGGGGTCGAACCAGTGGAGGTCGTTCTCGTCCACGTCCACCCGGACGTGGAGGGTGCCGACGTCGCCCAGGACGATGAGCGGCTCCTTCCAGACCGCCGCGGCGAACTGGCCCGGCCGGACGTTGACCTGGAGCACCTGGCCGGCGGTCAGGGCGCGGACGGTCAGGCGGTCGAGGTTGAGCTTGACCCGCTCCACCTGGGCCCGGGCCTCCTGGACCGCCGAGCGGGCCACGTCCAGGTCCTGGCCCCAGGTCCCGGCCTTCAGCTTGGCGAGGTCGGCGCGGGCGCGTGCCAGGGTGGCCTTGGCCGCCGCGTAGGCGAACCGGTCGCGGTCCAGGTCGCCGGCCGAGTACATCTGCCTCTGGAACAGGCGGTCGGACCGCCCCAGGGCCGTCTCGGCGTCGGAGAGCTTGGCCGTGGCCTCCTCGACCATCGCCTCGGCCGGGGGGAGGTCCTCGGCCCGGGGGGCGTTCTTGAGCCGCTCGTACTGGGCCTCGGACGCCGCCAGGGCCGCCTTGCGCACCAGGAGGTCGGCCTTCCACTCCCGGTCGTCGAGCTGGAACAGCGGGGCACCCTTCTCGACCTTGTCGCCGATCTTGACCAGCACCTCGGTCACGACGCCCGAGGTCGGGGCTCCGATGGGGATGTTCTCCAGCTTCGGCTCCACCAGCCCCGCCCCGGCGATCGATCGGACGGGGCCGGGGCGGGTCGGCGGCGGGGTCGTGGGCTGGTAGGCCGGCGGCTCCTGCCGGGCCTGGACGATCGTGAAGATCGCGAACAGCAGCCCCGACAGGGCGAGCAGGGGCAGGGATAGCTTCCGGATCATGGCTGGTCCTCCTCGGCGGGCTCGGCGGCCTTCTCATCGACCCGCACCAGGCCCCCGTCGTCCATGTGGGCGATCCGGTCGCCGAAGTGGAAGACGCGGTTGTCGTGGGTCACGACCACCACGGCGCGGTCGGGGCGGACCGCGGCGCGGCGGAGCAATTCCATCACGTTCAGGCCGGACTCGTGGTCCAGCGCGGCGGTCGGCTCGTCGCAGACCAGCAGGCTCGGGTCGTGGACCAGGGCGCGGGCGATCGCCACCCGCTGCTGCTGGCCTCCGGAGAGCTGCGACGGCAGCTTCTCCAGTTTCTGCCCCATGCCCAGCGAGTCGAGCACCTCGGCGGCGCGGGCCACGGCCGGCCCGCGCCTCCAGCCGGCGATGACCAGCGGGATCGCCGCGTTCTCGGCGGCGGTCAAAGCGGGCAGGAGGTTGTATTGCTGGAACACGAAGCCGATGTGCTTGGCGCGGAATCGCGTCTTCTGGCCGTCGCGCATCCGGCTGACCAGCGTGCCGAAGATGTCCACCTCCCCCCGGTCGGCGTCGAGGATGCCGGCCACCACCGACAGGAGGGTCGTCTTGCCGCACCCGGACGGCCCGACGATCATCGTCATCTGGCCGGGCAGGATGTCCCAGTCGACCGACTTGAGGGCCAGGACCTTCTGGTCCCCCTTGCCGAACGACTTGGACACCCCCCGGATCCGCACCGCGACCTCGGCCCCGTCCGGGGCGATGGCGTGGGCGACCGGCACCGCCTTCGTCTGGTCCATCGTCGCCATCATGAGCAGGCCTCCCCCCATCGGGACGCGGTCATCGAACTCAGCCCCGGAACACGACGGCCGGTTCCAGCACGATCACCCGGCGCACGCAGACCAGGCTGGCCAGCAGGCAGATCGCCACCACGGCCACCCCGCTGATCGGCAACAACTGCCAGGGGGTGAAGAACGCCAGCTCGCCGCCCCGGCTCGCCTGGCCGAAAAGCGCCGCCAGGCCGACCCCGATCCCGTACCCCAAAAGCCCCGTCACCGTGGCCTGGAGCAGGATCATCCCCACGATCCGGAGGTTGCTGGCCCCCATCGCCTTCAACGCGCCGAACTGCTTGAGGTTGTCGAGCGTGAAGTTGTAGAAGGTCTGCCCGGCGATCGCCGTCCCCACGATGAAACCGAGCACCGCCGTGATCCCGAAGTTGATCGGGATGCCGGTGTACTTCATGTAGTAGTCGATGGTGTCCCAGATGAACTGGCGGCTGGTGCGGGCCCGCAGCCCGGTCTGGCCGGCGATCCGACGGGCCGCCTCCTGGCGGATCCCCTCACGCTGCTCATCGGTCAGGCCCGGCCGGTCGGCCCCGGCGACCCTGGCCAGGACGTAGGACAGGATCTTGCGCTCGCGGGGCACGAACAGCTTGGCCCGGGAATAGGTGGTGTAGACCACCGCGTTGGACTGGAAGGTGCGGGTCGCCTCGCACACCGCGACGATGTGGCCCCGGTGGTCGTTCATCTCCAGGTCCCGGCCCAGGAATCGGGAATAGAACGCGCTGCGGGCGCGGGCCCGCTCCCTTTCGCCGACCTCGGCGGGGTCCTCGCGGATCAGCCCGGCCTCGTGCAGGAGGTGGCCGATCCCTTCCCTGGCCGTCTGGATGAGCCCGGGCAGGGCCGGCTCCTGGTCCCAGGGCTCGCCGGGGTAGAGCTTGCGGAGCCGGGTGAAGTCCACCATGACCGCCTCGGGCTGGCGGAGGTCTTCGAGCGAGCCGGCCAGCATCCGCCCGGGCGGCGGGGCGCCGATCATCGAATTGTCGTCGAGCCCGAGCAGGATGACCTGCTCGATCACCTGGAAGGATCTGGGCTGCTTCGTGACCGGGTCGATCCCCGTCGAGTTCAGCTTGGCGCGGGCGTTCCCCTTGTAGAGCGGCACCGCCCACTCGATCCCGTCCACGCCCCGGACCCGGTACAGGTTGTTCTCGATCATCGGCTTGATGTCGTCCACGAACCGGACGTTGGGGTCCATGACCCACAGGTCGGCGCCGGTGATGTCGTAGACCTGCCCGGCCGTGCGGCACATCAGCCCGCAGAAGATCGACCCCTGCTGGGTGATCAGCAGCGCGGCGAACGTCAGGCCGAGGACGATGCCCAGGAACTTCGGCTTGTCGCCGGTCAGCATCTTCAGGGCGATCCAGGTCATGACCCCTCCCCTCCCTCGTCGCCATCGGTGCCGGCCGGCCGTCCCGACCCGTCGAGCGGGGCGGCCAGCCCCAGGGCGGCGAGCGTGAAATCGCCGATGTGGGCGCTCAGGTAATCCAGGTCGTACAGGTCCTCGAATCGCCCCGGCCCGATGATCTTCTCGGTGATCATCCGGGCCATCTTGTACTGGAGGCACTGGCCGACCACGCTCATGCACAGGGCATCCAGCCGGCGGCGGTCGGCCCCGGGGCAGATCCGACCCAGGATCCCGCTCAGGCGGAGGAACCGGGGGCGGATCGCCTCGTCGACCAGGATGTCCGCCGCCTCGGTGGGGCTGAGCATCTCGCGGAGCATCAGCGTGTTCTGCCACGACCCCGGGCGGTTGATCGCCAGGACGTTGCTCAGGAAGTGGCGGATGTATTTCCGGAGCTGGTCGGCCGGGGACAGGTGCTCGAACGCGTCGGCCGGCAGCGGGACCGTCCCGCACCGATGGGCCTCCACCACCGCCTGGATGTAGAGCTGCGACTTGTCGCCGAAGTGGTAGTTGACCGCCGCGAGGTTGGCGCCGGCCTTCTGGCAGATCGACCGCACCGTGGCGCCGTCGAACCCCTTCTCGGCGAATTCCTCGCCGGCCGCCTCCAGCAGTCGTGCCTTCGTGTCGTCCTGATTCACTTGACCATCCGAGCGGGGCGAACGGCTGTTTCAAACGGGCGTTTCAATCGAGTGTATTCTTCGGCGGAGGGGCGTCAATATCGGGAGGA
Organism: Tundrisphaera macrotermitis; assembly: GCF_051175315.1. Taxonomy (NCBI): domain Bacteria; kingdom Pseudomonadati; phylum Planctomycetota; class Planctomycetia; order Isosphaerales; family Isosphaeraceae; genus Tundrisphaera; species Tundrisphaera macrotermitis. The sequence continues at coordinate 6,406,822 of NZ_CP195100.1, read as the reverse complement.
AAATTCTCATCGCGGCGTCCCGGGCCCGGGATGGGCGGGGACGGACGGTGTTGGGGTTGTCGGATTTCCGGGTCCGATTAAGATGCGGCGCCGCGGGTTGAGGCTTGCTCCAGGATGATGGTTCGCCGCGGGGAGGAAGGTCGCGACGACGGGGAGTTCCCGGCGTTCGCGCACTCCGAGTCACCAAGACGCCGTGACCGGCGGGTAGGGCCAAGGCACATGCAAGGCGCTCGACCATCACCGCGGTTCCCGGTTCGCGCGGCGATGGCCTTCGCGGTCGTCGTCTCGTCGGGCTCGGGCTGTTCCTCGTTCCAGGGGACCACCGCCGCCAGCTTCCTCAAGAGGATCGAGGAGCGGGACCCCAACGTCCGCTACAAGGCATACGCCAACCTGGCCTCGCCCAAGTGCTATGACGATGAGAACCAGAAGGCGCAGGCGGTGAGAACCCTGGTGGCCAAGCTGGAGGCGGATAAGGAGCCGACCGCCACCCGCGCGGTGATCTGCCGGACCCTGGGGGCGCTGGGCCGGCCCGAGGCCCGCGACGTGATCCTCAGGGCGGTCAACGACGAGGATGGCCTGGTCCGGGCCGAGGCGTGCCGCGCCTTGGGTCGGGTCGGCCGCCAGGAAGATGCCACGATCCTGGCCCGGATCATGACGGTGGACCTGTTGGAAGAGTGCCGCATCGCCGCGATCGAGTCGCTGGGCGACCTGAAGTCCACCGACGGTCGGATCATCACCTATCTGGCCGCCGCGATGGAGCACGACGACCCGGCCATCCGCTACGCCTCCCACAACGCCCTGGTGGCCACCGTGGGCAAGGACTTCGGCATCAAGGCCGACGACTGGAAGGACTACGTCCGCTCGGTGGCCGGGGCCGCCGAGCCGGCGAAGCCCGACGCCATCGCCGCCGCCGAGATCGAGGCGGAAGCCAAGGCCAAGGCCGCCATCGCGGCCCGAGACACCGAGCTGGAACCGCCCTCGCTGTCGCCCGAGCCCTGAGCCGGCATCTCCTACCCCTTCGCGTTGGCCTCCGATCGGCCCGGCGTTTGCCTGCACCTGGACGCCCGTCCTATAACTCAATGGGTTGGCGTGGCGGGGGCGGATCGCCGCGTGCAATAATCGGAGGCGGCGAACCTCGATCGATGGCGCCGTGTCGCCTGGGGTGATCGGGGTTCGGGCCAGGGCGAGGGTTGATGGACGCTCATACGCTGGAATTGCTGGAATTCGACAAGGTGCGTGCCCTGGTGGCCGCGCAGGCGGCCTGCTCGCTCGGCAAGGATGCGGCGCTCCGGATGGAGCCGAGCATCGATCCGGGCGAGATCCGCAACCGCCAGGCGCTGACCACCGAGATGGCCGACGCGCTGGCCTCCGGGCTCACGCCGCCGTTCGGCGGGTTGCACGACATCCGCGCCGTGGTCCGCCGCGCCCAGGTGGGCGGGATGCTGGCGGCGGAAGACTTCGCCGTGATCGTCGAGACCCTCCGCGCCGTGGGCAACCTGGGCGACTGGCTCGCCAAAGTCGGCGACGAGTTCCCCCGGCTGGGCGGGCTCCGCGCCGAGGTCGGCCGGTTCGACGCCGTGGCCAACGCCATCGAGTCGTGCATCGACGCCCGGGGCAAGATCCTCGACACCGCCAGCCGCCGCCTCTCGGCGATCCGCCGCGAGATGGGGCAGGTGGAGGAGAGGATCCAGGAGACCCTGCGGCGGATGCTCCGGTCCAACGAGATCAAGCGCATCCTCCGCTACCCCAACTTCACGATGGTCGGCCACCACTACGTCCTGCCGATCGCCAAGGAACATCGCGGCGAGATCCAGGGCTCGGTCCATCGGACCAGTTCCAGCAACGAGACGGTCTACATCGAGCCCCAGGCGATCGCCGAGCAGTCGGCCCAGCTTTCCTTCCTCCGGTCCAAGGAGGAGAAGGAGATCCGCCGGATCCTCCGCTGGCTCGGGGCCCAGGTCGGCCAGGAAGCCGACCTCCTCCTGATCTCGCTCGACACCCTCGCCGAGCTCGACCTGGTCTATGCCCGGGGACGCTACAGCATCGACTACGCGATGACCCCGCCGGACTTCAACACCGAGGGCCGGCTCGCCCTCCGGGGCGCCCGCCACCCCCTGCTGGAGGCCCTGTTCCGCGGCGACAAGCTCCGGGCGGCCAAGGCGATCGAGGCCCCGGCCGAGGGGGAGGAGGCCCCCGAAGTCGAGCCCGAGCCGACGCCCCCCCCGGTGCCCGCCGAGCCGAGGAAGGTCGTCCCGATCGACGTCCACCTCGGGCTCCAGTTCCGGATCCTGGTGGTGACCGGGCCGAACACCGGCGGCAAGACGGTGGCCATCAAGACGGTGGGCCTGCTGGCGATCATGGCCCAGGCCGGGCTCCACATCCCGGCCAACCAGGGGTCGATGCTGCCGATCTTCGACGATGTCCTGGCCGACATCGGCGACGAGCAGAGTTTGGAACAGTCGCTGTCGACCTTCTCTTCCCACGTCCGCCGGGTGTCGTCGATCTTCCGCAAGGCGACCGAACGCTCTCTGATCCTGATGGACGAGATGGGCGCCGGGACCGACCCCGCCGAAGGGGCCGCGCTGGGGCGGGCGATCCTCGATGAGATCGACTCGATCGGCAGCCTGGCGATCGTGACGACCCACATCGGCGACCTCAAGACCTACGCCTTCTCCAACCCCCGGGCCGAGAACGCGGCCGTGGAGTTCGACCTGGAGTCGCTCAAGCCGCTCTATCGACTCCACATCGGCGACATCGGCCAATCCAACGCGCTCCAGATCGCCCGCCGCCTGGAGATGCCCGAGCACCTGGTGGCGCGGGCGGCCCGCTATCTCGGCGAAGGGCAGGGGAAGCACGTCCCCGAATTGGAGATCGCCCAGAAGATGCGGAGGGAGGCCGAGGCGGCCCGCCAGTCCGCCCTGACCGCCCAGGCCGAGGCCGAGCAGAGCCGCGAGGCGCTCAACCAACGCCTGGCCGACATGCAGAAACAGGCCGAGAACGACGCGAGGATCATCGAGGCCCGCGCCCGGCTCCAGCCCGGCGACCGCGTGGTCGTCCCCCGCTTCGGCTACGACCGGCCCGGCCGGGTGGTCAAGATCGACCCCAGGAAGCGGATCGCCTCGGTGGCCATCGGCGCGGTCAAGTGGGACGTCCCGATCGACGAGCTGATCCCCCAGATGATCCGCCAGCCGGAGGTGCCGGCGGCCCCCGCCAACAAGTCCAGGCTGGTCGGCTCCAAGTACGACCTCCGCGACGACCCGGCCTGATCTCCGCCCCGGATCAGCGTCCGGGCGGGGCGGGCAGGGTGACCAGGAAAGTCGAGCCCTTCCCCGCCCCTTCGCTCTCGACCCGGATCCGGCCGCCGTGGGCCTGGGCGATCTTCTGGCAGATGGCCAGCCCCGCGCCGGTGCCCTCGTACTCCTCGCGGGTGTGGAGGCGGCGGAAAAGCTGGAAGATCTTGGCGTGATAGCGGGGATCGATGCCGATCCCGTCGTCCCGGACCGCCACGACCACCGTCCGCCCGTCGTCCCCCGGACGGGCGGAGACCTCGACCCGGGGGCTCGGGTTCGCGTTGTACTTCAGGCCGTTGCCGATCAGGTTGGCCATGAGCTGGCCGATCCGCGTCCGGTCGCCCCAGATCGAGGGCAGGGGGGATTCGACCCGGACCGAGGCGCCCCGGTCCCGGATCAGCCCGGCCAGGTCGGCCCGGACGGTCTCGACCACCTCGCCGAGGTCGACGGCCTCGAAATCGTCGGTGACCTTGCCGGCCCGCGACAGGTCGAGCAGGTCCCGGATCAGGGTCCGGAGCCGCCGCGACGCGTCGATCAGGTGGTGGACCAGCTCGCGGCCCGATTCGTCGAGCTGGTGGCCGTGGTCGCTGAGCAGGAAGTCCGAGAAGCCGATCAGGGTCCGGACCGGCTCCTGGAGGTCGTGCGAGACGACCCGCGTGAACTCGTCCAGCTCCTGATTCTTGCGGGACAGCTCGGCGTTGGCCGAGGCCAGCCGCTCGACGCCCTGCTGCAACTCCGACTTGAGGGCCTGGAGTTCGCGATTGGCCCGGCGGAGGCCGTCGTTGGCCTGGACCAGCTCCTGGGTCCGTCGGCGAAGCTCGTCCTCGTCGCGGAGCTTGGCCGTGACGTCGGCCAGGTGGCAGCGGAGGTGGGTGATCTTGCGATCGACGCCGTAGCGGGCGCCGATGTTCAACTCGACCGACTTCACGGCGCCCCGGGCGGTGACGATCTTGTAGATCAGGCCGTGCCCTTCGCCCCGGGCCAGGACGGATCGCAACTGCTGGCGGGCCAGCTCGCGGTCGTCCTCGTGGACCACGTCCAGGAACGACTTTTCGCGGAGTCGGGCCAGGTCCCAGCCGAGGAATTCCTGCTCGGTGGCGCTCGAATCGAGCCACCGCCAGGTCCGGGGCTCGAGGCGGTTGATCATGTCGAGCGAGGAGAACTCGCCGGTGGCCATCATCTCGAAGGCGATGGTTTCGGGCGGCTCGTAGGAGCCGCTCCGGGTCATGACGCCGGGGGCGGGCCGGGAGGTGGCGAATTCGCCGGTGTCGTAGGCCCCGATCGGCGGCTCGTCGAGGCGGCGGGCGACCCGGTCGCGGAGGGCCATGTATCGCCCCTGGAGGACCCGGACCGGCTCGATCAGGTCGGCCAGGTCGGCGGTCGCGGGCAGGTCCCAGACCTCGTCGGGGTGGTCGTTGAAGGCGGCCACGTTGCGGGCGAGGGAGCGGACCGGCCGGATCCATCGCCTCCGCTCCTGCCGCCTCCGGGCCACCTCGGTGGCGGCGATCGTCGCCAGGCCGACCGCCGCGATCAACGCCGGCGCGGCCGCCGATCGGGTCGCGGCCAGGGCGACGGCGGCCGCCCAGCCGAGGGCCGACGGCAGGGCGACCCGGCCGAAGGTCGCGATGGCCTCGCGTCGGGAGTCTCGGTCCTGGCGGTCCGGGCCGCGTCGCATCGGGGAGCGATCCTCCGGTTCAGGCCGGCGACTCGGCCTCGGCCGACGGGAGCCAGACGGTCAGGCAGGCGCCGCCCCCGGCGTGATTCTCTGCCGTGAGCCTGCCGCCGTGCTCGCGGAGGATCTCCGAGGCGAGGTAGAGGCCATAGCCGGTGCCGCCATCCTTGGTCGTGTAGAACGGCTCGAAGATCCGGGGCAGGTGCGCCGGGTCGATCCCGGGGCCGTCGTCGACCACGTCGATCCGGACCCACGGGGCCTCGGGCCGGGGCTCGGGCCGGGCCTGCACGACGATCTTGCCCTCGGCCCGCTCGGCCAGGATCGCCTCGTGGGCGTTGGCCAGGAGGTTGAGCAGCACCTGGATCATCCGCCCGGCATCGGCCCGGACGATCGGCATCCGCTCCTCGGCCTGGACGATCACCGCGACCTTGCTCCGGCGGGCGTCGGTCCCCTTGTGGAACAGGCTGGCGGCCTCGCGCAGGACCGGCCGGATGTCGATCGGCGCGGGGTCGCTGGGCCCGGTCCGCACCGCCGCCATCAGGTGGTCGAGCCGGACCTGGAGGGTGATCGCGGCCCGGAGGATCGGGTCGACCCACTGCTTGCCGGGGTGCTCGGCCAGCTCCATGCCCAGCAGCTCGACGTTGCCCCGGATCACGGTCAGAGGGCCGCGGATCTCGTGGACGATCCCGGCCACCAGCCGGCCCACCTGCGCGAGCTGCTCGTTGAGGACCGACAGGGTGGAGAGCTTGCGGAACTCCACCAGGCGGTTGACCCGGGCCAGGATGATCTCGCGGGGCTCGTCCTTGTTCAGGTAATCGTCGGCCCCGGCGTCCAGGGCGGCCAGGATGTCGTCGTCGTGCCCCCGGACGGTGAGCATCAGGATCGGCAGCCCGGTGCAGACCGGGTCGGCCCGCAGGGCGCGGCAGACTTTGAACCCGTCGGTGTCCGGCAGGTTGAGGTCCAGGACCACGATGTGGGGCCGGACCTGACGCGCCTTGCCGACCGCCTCCAGGCCGCGCGACAGCTCCTGGACCTCGAACCCCGCGCGACCGAGGATCGCGCGGAACAAGGCCCGGTCGGATGGGCTATCGTCGACGAGCAGGACCGTACTCATCCGTCCGCCCTCGGTGGGGCCCGCGCCCGGCCGGTCGCATTCCCGGGCCGCGCCGGGCCTCGGGCTCATCGTATCAGGACGCCGTCGCGATTACGATGGACGGCCGTCGAACCCCGCGAGGCCCCCACGGGGCCGGATCGCGGGCCATTTCCCACGGGCCGCACGCCGCGGCCCGGACACGCCGGAGCCGGTCGAGATGGGCGAGAAGATCACGTTGCGGACCGGGGAAGCCCTGGTCGAAGGGGCCGAGGATTACATGGCGGCCGAGCCCGAGGTCGTCATCGGAGAGCTCGACGGGCCGGTCGGGCACGCCCTGGCCCAGCTCATCGGGGATCAGGTCAAGGGGCACACCAAGGTCTTCGCGATCCTCAACAGCGACGTCCAGGTCCGCCCCGCGACCGTGGTCGTCAGCAAGGTCACGGTCAAGGATCCGCGCTACACCAACATCCTGATGGGCACGATCCAGGCGGCCATCGCCAACGGCGTCCTCGACGCCGTCCGGGCCGGCGACCTGCCCAAGGACCGGGTCAACGACCTGGGGATCATCTATTCGGCGTGGCTCGACCCCTCGGTGATCGAGGTCGAATCCGTGGATCACGCGGCCCTCTTCGCCGTCCATCGCGAGGCGACCGCCAAGGTGATCCGCAAGGCGATGCGCAACGAGCCGACCATCGACTGGCTGCTGGAACACCAGGACGAGGTCCAGCACTATTACCACCAGCTCGGGCTGGAAGGGGGCCTCTGAACGGCCGCACCAAAATCTTTTCACCTCCCTGGCGGCTGGATTGCGGACCTGCGATGGTCTTGTTAGACCAGACGAGTCATCCTTATCCGATCCAGATCGGCCGGCCTGTGCCGGGAATCCTCCATTTCCGGCCCGGGTCGCCCCACGTACTCCTCCGGAGGTGTCCCGATGCGCCGTCGCGGATTCACGCTGATCGAATTGCTGGTGGTGATTGCGATCATCGCGGTCCTGATCGCCTTGTTGCTGCCCGCCGTGCAGGCCGCGCGCGAGGCCGCCCGCCGGTCCCAGTGCACCAATAATCTGAAGCAGTTGGGGCTCGCCTTCCACAACTACCATTCGACCAACGAGTGCTTCCCGACCGGCGAGTGCACCCAGCCCAACAACACCGGGGCGCGGACCTTCTGGACCTGCTACATCCTGCCCTATCTGGAACTGGGCACGCTGGGCAATGCCTACAACTATTCGCTGAGCATCAACACGTCGGCCGACCCGAATTATGGCCTCTACAACTCGACGGTGACCCAGGCGGCGATCAGCACCTATCTCTGCCCCGACGACACCGGCGGGACCATGGCGCGGGGGGCCTTCTACTGGGGCCGGTCGAACTACGTCGCCACCTACAGCCCGGACGGGCTGATGATCGAGAAGAACGTCAACTTCACCTACGACACCCGCTGCAACGGCACGGTCAACCCGTCGACCCGGCAGGCCCTGTCGAACTTCAACGTCACCCGGGGCCTCCGTGACATCACCGACGGGTCGTCCAACACGGTCGCCGCGTCGGAGCTGATCCACGGGCCGACCAACACCAACGATGGCCGAGGCACCGCCTGGTACGACTGGGGGGTGCAATACACCCACCACCGGCCGCCCAACGCCAAGGTCGCCGACGCCGTCTACCCGGACTCGTACTGCGTGAACACCAAGAAGGGGGCGCCCTGCGTGGGCAACACCACCGGCCCGGCCCAGTCGTGGTGCCAGCAGGACTACGCGGCCCGGAGCTACCATCCCGGCGGGGTCAACATCCTGATGGCCGACGGTTCGGTGAAGTTCGCCAAGGACACGATCAGCCTGGTGACCTGGCAGGCCATCGCCAGCATCAACGCGGGCGAGGTCATCTCGGCCGACTCTTACTGACGGATCGAGGCCGGGAGGATTCTCCGATGCGGTTCCATTCCATCCCGATCGCCGGCCTGCTGGCCCTGGCGGCCCTCGCGCCCGGCTGCTCCCAGGAGACCGGGCCGAGGACGATGCGCGCCTGGGGCGACGTGACGCTCGACGGCGCGCCGGTCGAGGCCGGGTCGATCACCTTCGAGTCGACCGACGACGCGGCCCCGGCCCAGGGGCCGATCCAGGGCGGCAAGTTCGACATCGCCGCCGACGCCGGGCCGACCGCCGGCCGGACCTACGTCATCAAGATCAACGCCGCCAAGAAGACGGGCAAGACCATCCCCAACATCATGGGGGACGGCGCGCCGACCATGGACATCCTGGCCGAGACGATCCCGCCCGCGTTCAATGTGAAGTCGATCATCAAGAAGACGATCGACCCGGACGCCTCCAAGAACGAGTTCCATTTCAAGCTCACCAAGGCGGGCACGTTCGAGTAGCCAGCGGCCCGTCCGCACCCGCCATGCCCGACCCCGAAGGCCGACGACGCGGGACCCCATCCCGGTGTCGTCGGCCTTCGGGGTATGATGGGCACGTCGGTTGCGACGAGGCAGGCCATGTCCCGACTTGAGGCCCGCGAGGGAGCTGACAGAATGACACGTTCGAGCGAGGCGAAGACGATGGCACCAGCGACCGCGACCCCTCTGGCCTCGCCGACGACGCCCGCCGACGTCATCGACCACATCATCCACGGCAATTACTGGGACCCATTCTCCGTGCTCGGGCAGCACGAGGTCCAGGTCAAGGGCAAGGCCGCCCGCGTGATCCGCGCCTTCCTGCCCGACGCCGCCAAGGCCTGGGTGGTGAGGCTGGACCAGGGGGAACCGGGCACCCGCGTGCCCATGACCCGGGTGAGGGACGAGGGGTTCTTCGAAGTCATCATCCCCGACCACGCCCTGCGGTTCCCGTATCGGCTCGCCGTCGAGAACCACGACGGCCACGGCTGGGAGTTCGTCGACCCGTATCAGTTCGGCCCGGTGCTGACCGACTACGACCTCCACCTGCTCGGCGAGGGGACGCATTACAAGAATTATGAGAAGCTGGGCGCCCACGTCAAACACCATGAGGGGATCCAGGGCGTCCACTTCGCGGTCTGGGCGCCCAACGCCCTCCGCGTGAGCGTGATCGGCGACTTCAACCACTGGGACGGCCGCCGCCACGCGATGCGCGCGGTCTCCGGCGGGTTCTGGGAGATTTTCCTCCCCGACCTCCGGCCCGGCGAGGTCTACAAGTTCGAGATCAAGAGCCGCCACAACGGCTACCTCGTCCAGAAGGCCGACCCCTACGGGTTCGCCGCCGAACTCCGGCCCAAGACCGCGTCCAAGGTCTGGGACGTGACCCGGTTCGCCTGGAACGACCAGGACTGGATGAAGGACCGGGCCGCCCGGCAGGGACTCGACGCCCCGGTCTCGATTTACGAGTGCCACCTCGGGTCGTGGAAGCGGAAGCCCGAGGACGGGGACCGCTACCTGACCTATCGCGAGCTGGCCGACGACCTGGTGGCCTACCTCCGCGACACCGGGTTCACCCACGTCGAGTTGTTGCCGATCACCGAGCACCCGTTCGACGGCAGCTGGGGCTACCAGCCGATCGGCATGTTCGCCCCGACCGCGCGGCACGGCACGCCCGACGACTTCGCCTACTTCGTGGACACGCTCCACCGCCACGGCTACGGCGTGATCCTGGACTGGGTCCCGGCCCACTTCCCGCGCGACCTCCACGGCCTCGGCTTCTTCGACGGCACCCACCTTTATGAGCACGAGGACCCCCGGCTCGGCGAGCACCTCGACTGGGGCACGAAGATCTACAACTATGGCCGGTCCGAGGTGCGCAACTACCTGATCGGCAACGCCCTGTTCTGGCTCGAACGCTACCACCTCGATGGCCTCCGGGTCGACGCGGTGGCCTCGATGCTCTACCTCGACTACTCCCGCAAGGCGGGCGAGTGGATCCCCAACATCCACGGCGGCAACGAGAACCTGGAGGCGATCGGCTTCCTGAAGCGTCTCAACGAGCTGTGCCACCAGGAACACCCGGGCATCATCACCGCCGCCGAGGAGTCGACGAGCTTCCCGGGCGTCTCCCGGCCCACCTACCTGGGCGGGCTCGGCTTCAGCCTGAAGTGGAACATGGGCTGGATGAACGACACGCTCAAGTACATCGAGAAGGACCCGATCCACCGTAAGTACGACCACGGCCAGCTCAGCTTCAGCCTGATCTATGCCTTCACCGAGAACTTCATCCTGCCGCTGTCGCACGACGAGGTCGTCCACGGCAAGGGATCGCTGATCGAGAAGATGCCCGGCGATGTCTGGCAGAAGTTCGCCAACCTCCGGCTGCTCTACGGCTACATGTTCGGCCACCCCGGCAAGAAGCTCCTGTTCATGGGGGACGAGCTGGCCCAGTGGCAGGAGTGGAGCGCCGACCGGAGCATCGACTGGCACCTGCTACAGTGGCGCGACCACCAGGGGATCAAGCGGCTGGTCTCCGACCTCAACCATCTCTACAAGTCCGAGCCGGCGCTGCATCAAGTCGACTTCGACTGGCAGGGGTTCGAGTGGCTGGAACTCCACGACTGGGAGAACAGCGTCCTGGCCTTCCTCCGCCGCGGCAAGGACCCCAGGGAAGCCGTCGTCGTCGTCTGCAACTTCACCCCGGTCGCCCGGGAAAACTACCGGATCGGCGTCCCGGAGGCCGGCTACTATCGCGAGATCCTCAACACCGACGCCGAGGGCTACGCCGGGTCGAACTTCGGCAACGCCGGCGGCGTGTGGGCCCACCCCGGCGAGTGGTCAGGCCGGCCGTTCCACGTCTCGCTCCGGCTCCCCCCGCTGGGCGTGCTGTTCCTGAAGGTCGAACGCTGATGGGGTATGAAGTCGAGATCAAGTACCGGGTGCCCGACCACGCCGACCTCGCGGCCCGCCTCGCCGCGGCCGGCGCGTCGGCCGGACCGGCCGTCGACAACACTGACCTGTATCTCGCCCATCCCTCGCGCGACTTCGCCCAGACCGGCGAGGCGTTCCGGATCCGGTCCGAGGGGGAGGGCAACGCCGTCACCTACAAGGGGCCCAAGCAGGGGGGGACGGCCAAGACCCGCGAGGAGATCGAGGTTTCGTTCGACCCCGGGGCCTCGGCCCGGTCGCAGATGGCCGAGGTCTTCGACCGCCTCGGCTTCCGCCCGGTCGCCACGGTCGCAAAGACGCGGATCTCGTACCACCTCGACGACGGCGGGCGGGCCATGAGCGTGACCCTCGACGATGCCGGCGAGCTGGGCCTGTTCGCCGAGGTGGAGACCCTGGTCGACGGGGCCGGCGACCTCCCCGCCGCGCAGGCCGCCGTGAACGACCTGGCCCGCCGGCTCGGGCTCTCGGAGGTCGAGCCGCGGTCCTACCTCCGGATGCTCCTGGAGCGGCGGGGGATCATGCCCGGGAAATCCCCTGGGCAAACTTGAGCTTTTCCGGTAGAACCCCGGCTCGCATCGGGCACCGCATCATCGAAGTCCTTTGACACGACGCACGATGATCGCTCGGGCAGGGATGCCGAGCCGGGAGCCGCTCGCGATGGACAAACGCCGCTTCGTCCCCAGGTCGGAAGGTCTGGAGATCCGCAACCTGCTCAGCACCGCGAGCACGTCCGCCGCGAATCCCGCCGCGGTCGCCGCGGCCGCCAACAGGGGGGCCAACGCCCAGGTGACGGCCAACACGGCCGTGGCCGAGACGATCCAGACCAAGTTCCAGCGGATCGAGAACCTGCCCTTCTTCCTCGGCCGGTTGACCGAGAACAACAAGCTCCCGGATGCGGCCATCGCCGAGATCCAGACCGCGCTCCGCACCAACGTCGCGGCCCTCCACGCCTCCACGCCGCAGCTGGTGAACAAGTTCAACGTCGACCTGCGCCGGGTCCTGACCAACCAGAACATCCGGCCGAGCGACGCCCAGACGCTCAGCAACGACTTCGACGCGGTGCTCAAGGGGGCGGGCGCCTCGGCCACCACGCGGGCCCAGCTCCGCGATGGCATGAACCAGCTCACCCAGTTCGATTCCACCCAGCGGACCTCGGCGATCGTGGTGGCCAACCACTACGCGACCGTCCTCCAGGTGGCCCTCGGCACGGGCCGGCCCCTGCTCCAGCCGGCGTCGCCCCGCCTCACGCCGGCCGGCCGCACGGTCTCCAAGGGCATGGACTTCACCCGGTCCAATCAGCCCACCTTCACCGGCTCCTACACCGACGGCGCCACGATCCAGATCGTCGACTCCGGCGGCCGGGTCCTCGGCACCAGCGCCGTGACCGACGCCTCGGGGCGCTACTCGGTCAAGATCGCCACGCCCCTGCCCGATGGCAAGTACACCGTGTTCGCCCGCGCGACCGACCAGAACTTCGCCAGCGAGCTGAGCAAGCCCTACACCTTCACCATCCGGACCCCGGTCGTCACGACCCGCGGGGCCACCCCGTCGGGCCCCCGCTGAGCCATCTACCGAAGATCGGGACGAGAAACCGGCGAACTCGGATTGATTCCCGCGGTCCGAGTCCGCACAATGGGCGCTTTCTCGCCCGACCGAGAACCCAGTCCAGGTGCGCCATGAAGAAGAAGACCAAGCATCGCAAGAGCAGCAAGTGGCGGCGCAAGGCCGACAGCTCGCCCGTCGCCAAGGGCCGCCGCGTCAAGCGGCACGGCGTCCGCAACCCGCTCAAGAAGAAGCACCTCGGCGGCGTCGGCCTCTGAGCCTCGCCCTCGCCGGAACGAACCGAACGAGACGCGGCACGCCGCGTCTTCGTCGTTTCGAAGGCCATCCATCGCCCGGGATCAGGCCGACGCGCCGTCGATCTGCCCGAGCAGGTTGACCATCTCGATGGCCGCCATCGCGGCGTCGATCCCCTTGTTGCCGGCTTTCAGCCCGGCCCGGTTCAACGCCTGCTCGACGGTGTCGGTCGTCAGCACGCCGAAGATCACCGGCACGCCGGTGCTCATCCCCGCCTGCAGGACCCCGCCGGACGCCTGCCCGGCGACGTGGTCATAGTGCCCGGTCTCCCCCCGGATCACGCACCCCAGGCAGATCACCGCCGCATATCGGTTCGTCTCCGCCATCTTCCTGGCCACCAGCGGGATCTCGAACGACCCCGGCACCCAGGCCACGTCGATCCGGTCCGCGGCCACGCCATGACGCGCGAACGTGTCGCGGCACGCCGCCAGCATCGGCTCGATGATCAGCGAGTTGAACCGGGCCGCGACGATCGCGAACCGGCCGGCGGGCGGGGAGAAGTCACCTTCAAACGTGGGCATCGCTCGGGGTCTCGGGCCTGGGTATATCGGAGTCAAGTTTCAGAAGTGTTCATCGTCCAGGGACGGTGATTTCGCGGCACGGCCGAGGTCGGCCTTCGCCCTCTCACTCGCGTACTTCGTTGCTTCATCGAAGTCGATGGAAGCCCAAAGCATACCGCAATCGCGGCAGAGGAGAGCATCGGATTGAAAGTTGAGGATTCGCGGCCAGAAACCTAAGAAGGAACAGAATTGCTGCCAGGGGGTTTGAGGGCCGTTCCAGCGGAAATAGACCGGAGTGGCGAGACCCGGATGACCTTGAAGCTTCCCGATCAACACTCGCCCGCCGAGGCATCGGGGGCAAAAGTCCGGGTCGCTGGCCTCGTCATGACTTTTGGAGATCGGCCTTTTCATTTCCTGTCGGCCCTGGTCTCAACGAGACGGCGGGCCCAGTCGCGGAGCATCCGGACCCAATCCGACTCCACCTCGCGCAGCCCACCCCCGAGGGACAGGGCTTCCAGGACCAGCGACGGGGTGAGCACCGGCAGCGAAAGGCTCCGCTCGATCTCCCGGTACTGGCCGTCGGTCAGGCCGAGCATCTGGAACTTCCGACTCTTCACCCGGTATCGCCAGACTTCCGGGACGCCGAGCGTCGCGTAGACCGGCAGGCGTCCCGCCGAACTGACGCGATTGTCGACCTCGATCCAGAGGTCGGGCGGCGGGTCGCCCGCTTCAAGATTTAGTTCGAGTTCCCTCGGCAGGCGGGCAACGTTGGGGATGTAGAACGACTGGTCGGGCTCCTTGCCCACCCCGAGGAATGGGCCGTCCCCGGCCTTCTTGAACGTCGAGCTATCGCACCCCTCGTAGGCGAGGCCCAACGCATCAGCGACGGTGGTCACGATCAATCGAAGGCGGGCGCTGGGACGTTCGTGGGCGAGATAGATCGGCGACACGATTTCGAGCGTCCCGTTGTGATAGGACATGCGGACGTGCCGGTTCGCCTCGTCCTCGACGAGTTGCGCATACATCGCGTAGGGGACGCGGTGCAGGACCTTCACGTCGCGGTGCTGGCGGCGGGACGCCGTGGCCATCATCGCCTCCGGGCCGGGACAAGCTTCTTGCCGAGACCCCATCTTAATCGCTGGCCCGATCGGCCACGAGCCTGCCGATCGAATCGCGGAGCCGGCGGATCCAGTCGAGGTCGGAAAGGTCATGGTTCGTCGTCAGCGCGTCCCGGACGAAGGCCGGGGTCAGGATCGGCAACGATAAGCTCCGATCGGCCACTTCGTAGTTGTTGCCGACCAGCCGGAGGAACTGGACCTTGCGGGACTTGACCCGAAACTGCCAGACCTCCGGGACGCCGAGGGCCGCATAGACCGGCAGCCGACCTGCGGAACTGACGCGATTGTCGACCTCGATCCAGAGGTCGGGCGGCGGGTCCCCGGCGTCCAGGTCGACCTCGCGATCGGTCGGGAGACGGCGATGGTTGGCGAAGTAGAAGCTTTGGTCGGGCTCCTTGCCCACGCCGAGGAAGGGCCCGGCACCGGCTTTCATGCAGGTGCCGCTCCCGACGGCCCGATAATCGATGCCCAGCACCTCGGCGGCGGTCGTCACCAGGAAGAGGAGTCGGACGCTCGGGATTTCATGTCGGAGATGCTTGGGCGACACGATTTCGAGCGTCCCGTCGTGGTAGGACATGCGGAGGTGGTCATTCGCCTCGTCCTCGACGAGGAGTCGGTACACCTCGTAGGGGACGTTGCGAAGGACCTTCACGTCGCGATGCTGGCGGCGGGACGCCGTGGCCATCGTGTCGCCTCCGACCCGGCTCAGGACAGGTTCATGCTCATCAGGAACTCGGCGTTGGACTTGGTCTTCCGCATCCGGCCGGTGAGCAGTTCCATGGCCTCGACGGGGTTCATGTCGTTGAGGACGCGGCGGAGGATCCAGACGCGTCGGAGTTCCTCGGGGTCCATCAGCAACTCCTCGCGGCGGGTGCCGGAGCGGTTGACGTCGATGGCCGGCCAAACCCGCTTGTCGACCAAACGCCGGTCGAGGTGCAGCTCCATGTTGCCGGTGCCCTTGAACTCCTCGAAGATCACGTCGTCCATCCGGCTGCCGGTGTCGATCAGCGCGGTGGCCAAAATCGTGAGGCTGCCGGCGTCCTCGATCTTGCGGGCGGCGCCGAAGAACCGCTTGGGCTTCTGCAACGCCGAGGCGTCGATGCCGCCGGTGAGGATCTTGCCGGAGTGCGGGGCCTCGGTGTTGTACGCCCGCGCCAGGCGGGTGATCGAGTCGAGCAGGATCACCACGTCGCGGCCGTATTCGACCATCCGCTTGGCCTTCTCGATCACCATCTCGGCGACCTGGATGTGGCGGCTGGCGGGCTCGTCGAAGGTCGAGGAGATGACCTCGGCGGTCGGCCCCTTGACCGAACGCTCCATGTCGGTCACTTCTTCCGGGCGCTCGTCGATCAGCAGGACCATCACGTAGGCGGTCTCGTGATTGGCCAGGATGCTGTTGGCGATCTTCTGGAGCAGGATCGTCTTGCCGGTCCGCGGCGGCGCGACGATCAGCCCGCGCTGGCCCATGCCGATCGGCGAGACCAGGTCGACCACCCGCATGTTCATGTCGTCGGGGCCGTGCTCCAGGGTGAGCCGGCCGAGCGGGTGGAGCGGGGTCAGGTCGTCGAAGCCGACCTTCTCGCTGAGCTTGTCGGGATCTTCGAAGTTGATCGCCTCGACCCGGAGCAGCGCGAAGTAGCGCTCGTTCTCCTTGGGCGGGCGGATCTGGCCGGCGACGATCGCCCCGGTCTTCAGCCCGAACCGGCGGATCTGGCTCGGCGACACGTAGATGTCGTCGGGGCAGGGCAGGTAGTTGTAGTCGGGGCTGCGGAGGAAGCCGAAGCCGTCGGGCAGGACCTCCAGCGTCCCCTCGCCGAACATCAGCCCGTTCTGCTTGACCCGCTCCTTGAGGATCTTGAAGATCAGATCCTGCTTCTTGAGCCCGGTGAACTCGATGACCCCCTCGCTCTTCGCGGTGCGAATGAGCTGGGGCATGGTCATCTTCTGCAGCTCGGTGAGGTGGATCTCGCCGCGCTTGATGTCCTCGTAGCGATCGTGGATCGCGTTGTCGCCGAAGGCGTCATCGTCGTCCTCGCCGGGGATCCCGGCGGGGATGGGCAGGGCCAACTCATCGTCCGAGGCGGGCGGCGGCATCACGCCGAACTCGCGCTCCATCCGCGCGGGGGCGGCCGGGGCCTGCGCCGCGACGGGCTCGGCTTCCCGGGAGCGGACGGGGATGCCGTCGCGGGCCTCGACGCGGGAGCCGACCTCGCGCTCGGCGCGGTCGCGCGAGATCCGGTCGCGGAGGGTGGGACCGGCGGCCTCGCGGGCCCGGGCCGGCTCGCGCTCGATCTGCCGTTCGACCCGCTCGCGGGGCGCGGGGGCCGGGGTCGCGACCGGCTCGGCGGCCGGGGCGTCCTCGGGCGGCCGGGGCGTGGCGGCGACCTCGGCGGTCGGGGTCGGGGCTTCATCGGTGGCCGGGGCGGCGGCCGTCGCGGCCTTGCTCCGGAGCCGCGACGTGGAGGAGGACTCCCGGCGCGGGCGCGTCTCGTTGGGCATGGGGATCGTAGCTCCTCGTGCGGGCGGGCGAAGTCGGGCGGCCGTCGGTCCGCGCGCCGCCCGACGGCGATATGTCTGGATGGGAGATGGGTCGTTTCGGGGAGATCCGGTCGCACGCCGGATCGGGCGGGGGACGAGGCGGAATCCTGGGGGAACGGGACGTGACGCGGGAGATCGGGGGCGTTGGCCGCGGCTTCAATCCATCTCGGGAAGCCTCGGGGGCATCAGGAGCTCGCCCTTCCGGGCGCGGGGCCGGGCGATCAGCCGGGGCCACAGGGCGTCGACCTCGGCCTTGAGCTCCTCGGGAGTCCCGGCATTGGACAGGACGTGGAAGGCCCTTCGCCGCTTCTCGTCGATCGGCCCCTGGATCTTTTCGCGGGCGTCGAGCGTTTGTTCGTCCCAGCCGCGAGATTCCGCGACCCGGGCCAGCCGGACCTCGCGCGGGGCGTCCACGAAGACCACCGTGTCGCACAGCGACTCCCAGCCGGCCTCGTAGAGGATCGCCGCGTCGAGCACGACGGCCGGGACCCGCCTCCGCCTTTGCTCGCGGCCGATGGCCCGCTCGAACGTCTTGCGCATCAGCGGGTGGAGGATGGCCTCCAGGTCGCGGAGCCTGTCGGGGTCGGCGAAGACGATCGCCCCCAGGGCCTTGCGGTCGATCGGCCGCCGACCCACGCCCGGCTCGTCCCCCTCGGCCCCCTCCTCCACCGTCCCGAACTCGCCCAGGATCGACTCGCCGAACCGCTCGATGACGACCTCGCGGCAAGGGCGCTGGGACAGCAGGACGTGGCCGATCTTGTCGGCGTCGAGGATCAGGGCGCCCCGGGCGGCGAACTCGGCGGCGACCCGGCTCTTGCCGGCCCCGATCCCGCCGACCAGGCCGATCACCGGGACCGGCCCGAAGCGCCAGGCTCCGGGGGGACGTCGACGGGGGGCAGGTTCGGGGCGGTTGTATCGCGGCATGTTAAAACGATGGGGAGTCGTGCCCGAATGGGTCGGGCGAGGGGGCGGGTCGCGAGGGCACGCACGAAGCCCACGGCGATGGATGAGAACCGGGCGAGCGATGGGGCCGCGTCCAGGAACGGAGGGACGGTCACCATCGCGAACGGAACCGCTGTGAGTCCCAAGGTGATCCGGTCGGTCGATGCCGGCTCGCGGGCTTTCTGGCCCGGAGGGCCTCGCCAGGCGTGAGGTGACGGATGGCGGGCGAGTCGATGGGTGACGCTTGGGGGATCGCGAGCGATTGCTTCACGGTTTTTATACGACATCCACGCACGCCTTGCAATCGCAATCGCCCGGGAATGCCCGCATCCCGCCCGATTTCAGGGGCTGGGCAGGCTGGTGGTGTCCAGCCAGTTCGGCCCGACGCCGACGTCGACCTGGAGCGGCACGTCGAAGGGGATCGCCCCGATCATCTCCGCCCGGACCAGCTCGGCCAGGGCCGGGATCTCGGCGTCCGGGGCCTCGAAGACCAGTTCGTCGTGGATCTGCAGGAGCATGCGGGCCTTGAGCCCTTCCGACCGGATCCGGGCGTCGACGGCGATCATCGCCTTCTTGATCAGGTCGGCGGCCGAGCCCTGGATCACCGCGTTGACGGCGGTCCGCTCGGCCAGGTTCAGGTTCCGACCCGTGGTGTTCTTGATCCCGTTGATCGACCGCCGCCGGCCCAGGATCGTCTCCACCCGGCCGTCGCGGGCGGCCCCTTCCAGGGTCCGGGTCATGAACGCCTCCACGCCCGCATATTCATTGAAGTAGGCGTCGATGAACGCGGCCGCCTCCGCCTGCGTGATCCCCAGGCGGGTCGCCAGGCCGAACGGCTTGATCCCGTAGATCACGCCGAAGTTGACCGTCTTGGCCACCCGACGCTGGTTGCCGTCGACCTCGGCCTCGGGCACCTTGAAGATCCGGGCCGCGACCGCCGTGTGGATGTCGATGTCGTTCTCGAAGGCCCGCAGGAGGGCCGGATCCTTGGAGTAGTGGGCCAGGATCCGGAGTTCGATCTGCGAGTAATCCGCCGTGAGCAGCGACCAGCCCGGGAAGCCGGCCACGAACGCCTGGCGGATCTGGCCGCCGTCCTCCGACCGGATCGGGATGTTCTGGAGGTTGGGGTCGCTGGAGCTGAGCCGGCCGGTGGCGGCGACCACCTGGTTGAACGACGCGTGGACCCGCCCCTCGGCGTCGGCCAGGCGGGACAGGGCGTCCAGGTAGGTGCTCTTGAGCTTCGCGAAGTGGCGATGCTCGACGATCAGCCGGGGCAGGGGATGCTTGCGGGCCAGGTCTTCCAGCACCTCGGAGTCGGTGCTCGGGTCGCCCCCGGGCGTCTTCTTGTATGACGGGAGCTTCAGCTCCTCGAACAGCACCGTGCTGAGCTGCTTGGGAGACCCGATGTTGAACGGGTGCCCGGCGTGCTCGTAGATCGATGCCTCGATGGTGGCGATCTTGGCGGCGAACTCGGCCGAGAGGGCGTTGAGCCGGGGGACGTCGACCTTCACGCCCGCCGTCTCCATCCCGGCCAGGATGCCGATCAGGGGGCGTTCCACCTCGGCGTACAGGTCCCACAGCCCCTGCTCGCGGACCTTGGGGGCGAGGATCTCCTCGATCCGCCAGGTGGCGTCGGCGTCCTCGCCGGCATACTCGGCGACCTTGGCCACGTCCACCTTGTCCATCGTGACCTGGGACTTCCCCTTGCCGATCAGGGACGTGATCGGGATCATCGCGTGGTTCAGGAGCCTTTGGGAGAGCTGGTCGAGGTTGTGGTTCCGCTCGCCGCTCTCCAGCAGGTAGCTCAGGACCATCGTGTCGGTGACCGGGCCCCGGATGGACACGCCGTTGCGGCCCAGGATCAGCATGTCGTACTTGACGTTCTGCCCGACCTTCTCCGTCTCCGGGCTGGTCAGGGCCGGGCGGATCGCATCCAGGGTGGCGTCCAGGGGCAGGACCTTGCTCCCTTCCGGGCCCATCACCGGCAGGTAATAGGCGACGCCCGGCTTCCACGAGAACGACAGCCCCACCAGCTCGGCCTGCAACGGGTCGATGGCCGTGGTTTCGGTGTCGACCGAGAACCGGGGCTGCCGGTTCAGCTCCTCGGCGAACGCGGCCAGGGCCTCGGGCGTGTCGACCAGGCGATAATCGGCGTCCCACGGGGCCTCGACGGGCGACGCGGTGTCGACGAGTTCGTCCATGAAGCGGTGGAACCCGCATTCCTGGCAGATCGCCTTGAGGGCCTGGAAGTCGTAGCCGTCCGACTTCAGCGCCTCCCAGTCCAGTTCCACGGCCACGTCGAGGTCGAGCGTGACCAGTTCTCGGGCCGTCCGCGCCGTGTCGGCGTGGGCGGTCAGGTTCTCCTTGCGCTTGGCACCGGACACCTTGGCGATGTTGGCCAGGATGTTGTCGAGCGTGCCGAACTCCTGGAGCAGGGTCGCGGCCGTCTTGAGGCCGATGCCGGGCACGCCCGGGACGTTGTCCACGGTGTCGCCGGTCAGGGCCAGGGTATCAATCACCTGGTTGGGCCGGACGCCCCAGTCCTTCATCAGCCCATCGACGTCGAGGTATTCCTGCTTCCGGAGGTTGAGGATCCGCGTGCGCTCGTCCAGGAGCTGGCGGGCGTCCTTGTCGGCGGTGCAGATCACCACGTCGAGGTCGCGGGCGGTCGCCTTGCGGGCCAGGGTGGCGATGATGTCGTCGGCCTCGGCTCCGGGGACGATCAGCACGGGGACCTTGAACGCCTCGAAGACCCGCTTGATCACCGGGATCTGCGGGACCATGTCCTCGGGCATCGGCCCACGCTGGGCCTTGTACTCGGCGAACTTCACGGCCCGGGTCGTCTTGCCTCCGCCGTCGAAGGCCGCCGCCAGGTAGGCCGGCTTGTGGACCCGGAGGATGTTGAGCAGGTCGCGGAAGATCCCGAACACGGCATTCGTCGGCTGCCCGCTCGGGCTGGTCATCAGCGGGATCGCGTGGAAGACCTGGTAGATCAGCGAGTAGGCGTCGAGGATGAAGAGGGTCGGCCGTGGGTTCATCGTGCGATGTCGCGGAAGGGGAAGGGATGGGCGGCACGACGGAAGGGCGGGCGTCCGGTCCCTGGAGCCAGGCCCCAGTTTAGGCATCGCCCGCCCCCAGTCAAGCGCCCGCCCGCGGTTCAACCGTTCACGACCGGGGCGAGGGGCCCGCCGATGGCCGGCTTGAGCGACGCGGTGCCTCCGGGTTACGATCGCTCGCGAGCGTGGGGCGATGGGCCGTCGCGCGGGATGACGGCGGGATCGGGGGTCGGGATCTTGGACGCAGGACATGGACCGGGGCCGGGCGATGCCGCCACGACGCCCCACGACGAGTATCGCCGACGCCTCGACGCCGCCTCCGCCCGCGTCGCCCACCTGGCCCGCTACGATGATGCCGGGGCCACCCTCCGCCTGGTCCTGTTCATCGCGCTGGTCGTCCTGGCGGTCATGGCCTTCCGGGGGAGCCTGGGCGTGGCCTGGCCCCTGGTTGTCCTCGGGGCCTTTGCCTTGCTGGTCGTGGTCCACGGCCGCGCCACCGCCGCCCGCCGCAAGGCCGAGGCGATCGCCGCCTATTACCAGGTGGCCATCGATCGGCTCGACGGCCGGTGGTCGGGCCGGGGGAACCCGGGGACGCGGTTCCTCGACGAGGATCACCCCTACGCCGCCGACCTCGACCTGTTCGGCACAGGATCGATCTTCGAGCGGCTGTGCCTGGCCCAGACGGCGGCCGGGGAGCGGACGCTGGCCGCGTGGCTGCTCAGCCCGGCCGATCCCGCCGAGGTGAAGGAACGCCAGGCCGACGTCGCCGGGATGCGGGGCCGGCTCGACCTCCGCGAAGACCTGGCCTTCCTGGGCCGCGACGTCCGGGCCGGGGGCGACCCCGAGGCCCTGGCGAAATGGGGAGCCGAGGGGCCGGCCGCCGCCTCGCCCGCGTGGCGTTGGGTCGCCTTCGGCGTGATGGCGGCGACCGTCGCGACCCTGGTCGCCTGGCTGTCCGGGTGGCCGTGGCCGAGGCCGTTCCTGGCCCTTCTGGCCGCCGAGTGCGTGGTGGCGCTGCTGGCCCGACGCCGCGCCGACGAGGCCCTGTCCGGCGTGGCCGATCGCGGGCCCGAGTTGACCCACCTCGCCGACCTCCTGGCGAGGATCGAGCGCGAGCCGTTCGGGACCGCCGGGCTCTCCGCTCGGGTCGCCCGGTTCGACGCGGGCCGGGGCAAGGCGTCGGCCCGCCTGGCGCGGCTGGCCCGGCTGGTGACCTGGCTGGAAGCGCGGCACAACACGGTCTTCGCCCTGATCGCCGCCGTGCTCCTCTGGAAGACCCAGATCGGCCTGGCGGTCGCCGCCTGGAGGGCCGCCCACGGCAAGGAGATCGGCGGCTGGCTGGAGGCGGTGGGCGAGATCGAGGCCCTGTCTTCCATCGCCGGCTATTCTTATGAGAACCCCGACGCCCCGTTCCCCGAGTTTGCCGAGGCCGGCCCCATGCTGGAGGCCGAGGGCCTGGGCCATCCCCTGATCGCCGCGGCCCGCTGCGTCCGCAACGACATCCGCCTGGGGGCCGAGCCCCGGGTGCTGGCGGTGAGCGGGTCGAACATGTCGGGCAAGAGCACCTGGCTGCGGACCGTGGGGGCGAACGTCGTGCTGGCCCAGGCCGGGGCGCCGGTCCGGGCGACCCGGATGACGTTGTCGCCGCTGGCCGTGGGCGGGACGCTCAAGGTCCACGACTCGCTCCAGGAGGGGCGGTCGCGGTTCTACGCCGAGATCCTCCGGCTCCGCCAGCTGCTCGACCTGGCCAGGGGGCCGAGGCCGCTCCTGTTCCTGATCGACGAGGTGCTGGCCGGCACCAACTCCCACGACCGCCTGCAAGGGGCCGAGGCGGTGATCCGGGGGCTGCTCGACCGGGGCGCCATCGGCCTGTTCACGACCCACGACCTGACCCTGGCCGAGGTCGCCGGCAGCCTGGCCCCGCTGGCGATCAACGTCCACTTCGCCGACCATCTCGACGCCGACGGCCGGCTCGCCTTCGACTACCGGATGCGCCCCGGCGTGGTCGAGCACAGCAACGCCCTGGCCCTGATGCGGGCCGTCGGCCTGGAGGTTTGACACGGCCCGGCCTCCGCATGAGACTGGGGCCCGGTTCGACCCACCCACCTCTCCGGGACCCCACGTCATGCTCCGACGGTATTCCCTGCTCCTGGGCCTCGCCCTGATCGCCCCCGCGTCGGCCCCGGCCGCCGGGCCGCAGACCTTCCCGCTCTGGCCGAACGGGGCGCCCGGCGCGATCGGCACCGAGCCCGGCGGGCCGGAGTCGTCGGGCGACATCCCGACCCTGACCGTCTACCTCCCCCCGAAGGAGAAGGCGACCGGGGCGGCCTTCCTGGTCTGCCCGGGCGGGGGCTACGGCATGCTCGCCGCCGATCACGAGGGGATGGAGGTCGCCGAGTGGCTCAACACCCTGGGCATCGCCGGCATCGTGCTCAAGTACCGGATCTCCCCCAGGTACCGGCATCCGGCCCCGCTCGTTGACGCCCGACGCGCGATCCGCACGGTGCGATCGAAGTCGGCGGAGTGGGGCATCGACCCCAGGCGGGTCGGGGTGATCGGCTTCTCGGCCGGCGGCCACCTGGCGTCGACCCTGGCCACCCACTTCCGCGACGCCGAGGCGAACCCGGCCGACCCGGTCGACGGCTTCACCGAGCGGCCGGACCTGGCGATCCTGCTCTACCCGGTCGTCAGCTTCGAGGCCGAGACCGGCCACAAGGGCTCGGCCCGCAACCTCCTGGGGCCGGATGCCACCCCGGAGCAGATGCACGAACTGTCCAACGAGGCCCAGGTCACCGAGCGGACGCCGCCGACCTTCCTGGCCCACACCGTGGCCGACGTCGTGGTGCCGGTCGAGAACAGCGTGGACTTCGCGATGGCCCTGCGGAAACACAAGGTCCCGTTCGAACTCCACCTCTTCGAGACGGGCCAGCACGGGCTCGGCCTGGGCAACGGCTCGGCCCGCCACAAGGTCGTGCCCAACGCGGCGTTCCAGGCCTGGCCGGGCCTGTGCGCCTCCTGGCTCAAGGGTCATGGCTTCCTGGACAAACGCTAGGAGGGCGAGGGGCGGATCTGCCCCCGCCGGCCGCGGGAGATGGCGGGATCAGCCGGGCGCCGCATCCCGTGGCCGGTTGATGGGGCCGTGGGGTGCGGGGGTCGGCCGGATCGTGCCGGGAGGCTGTCCGCTGGGGTGGACAGATCTGGCACGATCCGATCAGACGAGGGGCGGTGCCCCACTCCGGCCCCCGCCGATCCGCGAACTCATCACGGCCGTGGGCCGATGGACCGTGGTGCGATGGTGGTGGAAGACCGACGACGTCAGGATGGCGAGGTGGAAGAGGGCCAGCGCGACGATTCCGACGGCGAGGGTCGCGATCAGTGCGGGGGCCAGGTAGATGACCAGTGCGATCCGAACGATCCTGGTCACGAGGTCGGGACCGCGGCGGGAGACTTCCTGCCAGTAGGAAGGCCTAGCCATAAAAACGATCTCGCTCTGGGGGGGGAGGATCCGGAGTTTCGAGCTTACCTTAACAATAGATTTCGAATCGCTGCATGACAAATTAACACGAATTGAGTGATGCAAGGATGCTGCAGTTGATTACCCCGGGAAACATTGACACCTGTAGCGATTATCCGATGCATGAACCCTTTGCTGGCCCGCCCTTATCGGTCCCGACCCGAAATTCGACGCCCGATCCATGAAGGATCGGCCCGGGCGTGGATGATCGCCCGTCCCCACATCCCAGGCCGGCGATGACCGCGGATCGAGGCAAGCGGATGCCCGAAGTGCGACTGGATCGGCGGGAAGACGCCATAGATGGTCTCTAAATTAGCCGATCGGTCGTTATTCAGAAAGGCGACCTTGCCGAAGGATGATGGGTCCATCATCGTCGCACCCCGCCCGGCAGAGAGCCCGGCGGCGGCCCAGTCCGTGCGAGCCGCCGTCCTCCGACCGGAACCGCATCTTGGTGAAATCCTCCACCTCGGGCAGGAAGGTGAAGATCCGATCTCGGACCTTGGCATCCGCGCAGGGAGAGGTCGGCATACCAAGGCCAACTTGCCCGGATCTCGGCTCCAGGCGGACGAGGCGGGATCGGGCACGATCTCCTCGGACTCGTCGTCGATGTCGTCGGGGAAGGCTCCCGCCAACGCCCAGCAGGCCCCGGGTGCGGGAGCGGTGATCGACTTCGCGAGGGCCTTCTCGGCGACGGAGAGGAGGCGATAGCCCATGCCGCTCGCGGCCTTCCCCCCCCAGTCCTCGATGGGGCCAGGGCCCCCGGCCGCCTGGGTGGCCGGGGCACGGGCGATCAGCGCGGGCGTTCGGTCTTCAGGCGCGGGAGGTGGTCAGGCTTTCCCAGCGGTCGAACAGCCGCTTGAGGGCGGCCTGGGCGTCGGCCACGCGGTGGTGATCCTCGTGATAGAGGTCGCCGGTCTCCTGGGGGAGGCGGCGGACGGCGTCGGCGACCTGGTCGCGGGCGCCCTGCATCTGGGCGTAGATCCGCTCGAACGACGGCCGCTTGGGGTCGTTCTTTAGCGAGGCGAGCATCTGCCGGGCGTAGCCGATCCGGTTCTCCACTTCCTTGAGCTCGGCCAGCCACTTCGGCTTCTCGTGGAGGTGGACGCGCGGGGGGTAGGAGGGGTTCTTCTTGGGGTCGGCGGGGCGCCGGGGGCTCGTCTCGAGTTCGCCTTCGGAGACGGGGTTGGAGTCGCTCACGGAATTCGGGCTCCGGCGGATCGTCGATCGGGAGGGGCGCGGTCCCGGCGTCTCGTTGAGGGCGGGAGCCCCGTTCGGCTACAATCATGCCGCAAACGCCCGCCGATCTCCAGACCATCCGCCCCGGAAGGATCCGCACCGATGCGTCGCCCCCCGCTCGCGCTCGCCTACGGACTGGCCGCGATGGCCGGCCTCGCCCCCGCCGCCGAGGCCCCCCTGCCCAGGGTCGCGCCGGGATGGAAGATCGAACGGGTCGTGGAGGCGCCCGACATCGCCTACCCGACCGCCATCGTGGCGGCGCCCGACGGCACGATCTACCTCGGGCAAGACCCGATGGACATGCCCGGCCCGCCCACCGTGCCGGCCGACTCGGTGGTGGCCATCAAGGACGGCAAGGTCCGGGAGTTCGCCGACAAGCTCTGGGCCGTGATGGGCCTGGAATGGGCCGATGACACGCTCTACGTCGTCCACGCCCCGTTCCTCTCCGCCCTCCGCGACACCGACGGCGACGGCCGGGCCGACCATCGCGTCGACCTCATGACCGGGCTCGGCCCCGACCAGCCGGGGTTCAACGGGATCAACGACCACGTCGCGTCGGGCCTGCGGCTGGGGATGGACGGCTTCCTCTATATCGCCGTCGGCGACAAGGGCATCCCGAGGGGGAAGGGGGCCGACGGCCGGACCATCCAGCTCAAGGGGGGCGGGGTGATCCGGATCCGCCCCGATGGGACCGACCTGGAAGTGGTCTCCTCGGGCGAAAGGAACCCGCTCTCGGTGGCCCTGACCGCGCAGGACGACGTGTTCACCTACGGCAACGACGACGACAGCAAGAAGTGGCCCAATAGCCTGACCCACCACATCGTCGGCGGCCACTACGGCTATCCCTACGAGTTCCTGTCCGCCCCCGATCGTGCCCTGCCGATCGTCGCCGGCCAGCTCGGCGGGTCGGGCACGCAGGGGATCTGCTACAACGACGACGGTTTGCCCGAACGCTATCGCGGCGGCCTGTTCTTCTGCGACTGGGGCACCCAGACGGTCACGCATTACCGGATCGCCCGGGAGGGGGCCTCGTTCAAGGTCCTGGCGAAGGAGAAGGTCGTCGAGAAGGGAGACCTGGGCGACTTCCGCCCGTTCTCGCTGGCCGCCTCGCCGGATGGGATGTCCTTCTACCTGGTCGACTGGGCCTATGGCGGGTGGCTGGCGAAGGGTCCGGCGACGGGCCGGCTGTTCCGCCTGGCCTACGATGGGGCCGACCGCGTCACGCCCGCCCCCCGGCCGACCGGCACCGACCTGGCGGCCCGCCTGGCGGCGCTCGATCACCCGGCCTTCTCGGCCCGCCTCGATGCCCAGCGCCGGATCGTCGACGAACTCGGCCCTCCGTCCGTCGCCGAGTTGGCCGCCAAGCTCGGGGGGGCCGGCCCGATCGCCGGCAGAATCCATGCCCTGTGGGCACTCGACGCCATCCCGGGCGGCGAGTCAACGGGGGCGATCCGATCGGTGCTCGACGATCCCGATGCGGAGGTGCGGCTCCAGGCGATCCGATCGCGAGGGATCCGCCGCGACGCCCAGGCCAGGTCCGCCATCGCGACTCATCTGGGCGATGCCGACCCGGCCGTCCGCCGCGAGGCCGCCATCGCCCTCGGCCGGATCGCCGACCCGGCCTCTTTGCCCGCCTTGTATGCCGGGCTCGGGGAACTCGACCCGTTCGCCGCCTGGTCGATCCGCCAGGCGATCCGTTCGATCGGCGTCTGGGCCGATTCCCCACTCGTCGCGGCCCTCGGCGATCCCCGGCGGCGGGAGGAGGCCCTCAAGCTCGCCGACCAGACCTGGGCCGTCCCGGTCGCCGTCGCCCTGGCCGCCATCGTGACCGACGAGGGGGACCCCGAGTGGAGAGCGCGGGTCGTCGCGACCCTGGCCGGCCTGTATCGCCGCTATCCCGAATGGGACGGCCAGTGGTTCGGCACCAACCCCCTGGCCTCGCCCCCGCCCCGGAGGACCGAGGACTGGGATGCCGAGGGGATGGCCGCCGTCTTCGAAGGGCTGGCCGCCGCCCTGGAAGATGAGGACCCGTCGGTCCGCCGCCCGGCCCTGGTCGGCCTTCTGGCGGTCGGCCCGCGTGCCCTGCCCCTGTTCCGCAGGCGCCTGCCCTCGGAGGACGACCCGCGTTTACTGTCGGCCATCGTCGAGGCCCTCGGCCTGATGGGGGATGCCGGGTCGGCCCCGACGTTGGCGAAGCTCCTGGCCGACCCGGATCGGCCGCTCGACGTGCGGACCGCCGCGCTCGATGCCCTGGGCAATCTCAACGCCCGGCCGGCGCTCAACGCGCGGATGATGCTGGTCTACGACCCGAAGGCCCCCGCCGAACTCCTGGCGCGGGCCTTGCCCAAGCTCGGGATGAGCCGGCGGCTGCCGCCCAACGACCTGGCGGGGTTCCTCGATCATCCCTCCGAACTGGTCCGCGCGGCCGCCGTCGCGGCGTTCCCGCTCGACAGCAAGCCGCTGCCCGAGGAGGTCCACGCGGCCATCGCCGCCCGGCTCGACGACCCGGCCGCGCCGGTCCGCCGGGCCGCCGCGATCGCCTCGGCCCGGCACCGGATCGACGCGGCCGTCCGCCGGCTGGTCGTCCTGGCCGATAAAGATGAAGCCGTCAGGGACGAGGCCACGATGGCCCTGTGCAACCTGCCCGATGCCCGTGCCATCCCCGCCTACGTCGCCGCGATCCAGGGGAAGAACCCCGACCTGCGCCGGGCCGGGGAGTCGGCGTTGCTCGCGATCCGCGATCAGGCCCGACCCGACATCGCGGCCCGCGCGGCGCGGGGCGAGTTCGCCGGGCCGTCGGCCCTGGCCGCGGAGCGGATCCTGGCCCGGTTCGCCCCGGTCGTCGACTGGAAGGTGATCGGGCCGTTCCCCCGGACGCTCGGCCCGCTGTTCCCGGACCCCGCCGCGATCGACTTCGGCCGTCCCGAGTCCGGCGCCGAGGGGCGGTCCGTCGCCTGGTCCGATCGCCGGGCCGATCCCGTCACCGGGCAGGTCGTGCTGGAGGACCTGAAGGGCGGGGCCGGCGACCGGGGCGGGTTCGGCTACGACGCCCAGAACCCGCCCCAGATCTCCGCGTTCGCCGTCGCCGAGATCGCCTCGGACCGCGACCGCTCCGCGCTGCTGCTGGTCGGGTCGAGCGGGACGATCCAGCTCACGCTCGACGGCAAGCCGGTGCTGTCGGTCCAGAACTATGCCGGGCGGCCCTATGCCCCGGATTCCGACCTCGTCCGGGTCGCCCTCAAGAAGGGGTCCAACCGCCTCCTCGTGCGGAGCCATCAGGGGATGGGCGTCTGGGCGTTCGGCGTCCAGGTGTCGGAAGACGACGGCTCGGCGGGATCGGCCGCCCCCGCGGTCCCGATCGCGGAGGCGTTGCGGAGCTATGCCCTGGGGCACGACGGCGACCCGAAGAAGGGGGAGGCCCTGTTCTTCGACGCCCGGGGGATCGGCTGCGTGAAGTGCCACTCCGTCGGCGGGCGGGGCGGGGCCAACGTCGGCCCGGATCTCGCCGGGCTGGCCGGCAAGTACGACCGGGCCGAGGTCATCCGCTCGGTGCTGGAACCGTCCAACCGGATCGCCACCGGATACCAGCCGGTGCTGATCGCCCGCAAGGATGGCACCCTGGCCGCCGGCGTCCTCCGGGCCGAGTCCGACGCGGAGGTCGAGCTGGTGGACGCCGAGGCCCGGCCGATCCGGATCCGTAAGGACCAGATCGACGAAAGGAAGCTCGGCGAGGTGTCGATCATGCCCGCCGGGCAGGTCGACGGACTCACCCCCGCCGAGTTCGCCGACCTCGTCGCCTACCTGATGAGCCTCAGGCCGTAGGTCGGGCCGCCCGCCAGCGCCCGACGAAGCGGCGATAGTCCTCGGGGGTGTCGATGCCCACGCCATGTTCGTGGACCACCCCGAGGGCGATCGGCAGGCCGGCTTCGAGGACGCGGAGCTGCTCCAACTTCTCGGCCTGCTCCAGCGGCGACGGCGGCAGGGCCGCATAGCCCAGGAGGAAGTCGCGGCGATAGCCGTAGATCCCCAGGTGGAGCAGGGCGGACGGGGGATCGGCGGAGAAGTCGGGCACGCCGTCGCGGTGGTGGGGGATCGGGCTCCGGGAGAAGTAGAGGGCCCGGCCCCGGGTCGAGGCCACCACCTTGACGCACGACGGGTCGCGGTAGGTCGCCTCGGATCGGATCGGCGTCCCCAAGGTCGCCATCGGGGCGTCCGGGTCGGATTCGAGCAGGGCGACGATCGCGTCGATCGCATCGCCGGAGAGTTCGGGTTCATCCCCCTGGATGTTGACGATGAGGTCGGCGTCCGGGATCAGGGCGGCGACCTCGGCGATGCGGTCGGTGCCGGTGGGGTGGTCGGCGCGGGTCATGACGGCCTCGCCGCCGAAGGCCGCCACGGCTTGCATGATCCGATCATCATCCGTGGCCACGACGATCCGATCGAGGCGATTCGCGTGCCGCGCGGCCTCCACGACGTGCCGAATCAGGGGCCATCCGGTGTCGGATAGGAGGGGTTTGCCGGGCAATCGGGTCGATCCGAAACGCGCCGGGATTATGCCGACGATGGCCATGATTCTGGGGCATCTCCGCGGATTTATGTCCGATACTAGGGACGTCGAGAAGGTCGACGAGCGGCCGGTCGGGGCACCCGCCCCGCCTACTGTATCCGACGCGAGCGGCGACGCAAGGCGATCCGCCCTGCATGCCCCCGTCGCGATCCGCCGCGAGTCTTCCGTCTCCATCGCTCGGCCGCCACGGGCGGCCCGCCTCGCCGGCCGCGAAGTTCCGCCCCAGGAATGTCCGCGCCCTGATGCGTCGTCCGGAGGACGCGCGTCGAGATCCGCACCCGGTACCCGCACGCTCCCCCCGCAGGATGCTCGCCTTCCGCCCTCGCGGCCGAACCGTCGCGCGAATGCGGCCACCCCTGGATGGGGCGGCCTCCGTCGCCGCCCGGGGAATCCCGCGAGGGTCCCTCGCTCAGGGATCCATCCCGGCGAGCCGACGCCTCGCGCCCCGACGGGCCGGCGAGGCGGGGACTCGCCCGGGTACGTCCCCTACACCGACTGCACACGCTCTGCCAGGTTCGGGGTCGTTCGCGCGATCCCGGTCTCCGCGACGCGCCCGGGAATTCCCCCGGGTTCGTCGTGCCATGGAAGGGGGGCGTTCACCATCGTTTCGCGGGACGGCCAGCCCGAGTTTGGGCGGTCGTCTGGGGAGGAAGTTCAAGCATGGGGTGGACCCGCACGACCGGTCGCGTTGCCCGCGACCGCCGCCGACCCGGGATCGAAGGCCTTGAAGGCCGTCAAATGCTGTCCGTCGCCGGTGCCCCCGAGATCGCCGGCGCGACCTTGAATGCCGACCGTTCGACCAACTACGATGCGATCATCCAGGCCTCGGACACCCGCGCCACCTTCGGCGTGGATGGCTCGGGTAGCGCCGTGGCGGTGATCGACACCGGGATCAACTACACCAACCCGATCCTGGGCGGGGGCCTCGGCCCCGGCAACAAGGTCGTGGCGGGGGTGGACTTCACCGGCAGCCCCAACGGCGTGCTCCCCACGTCCCAGCACGGCACCGGCGTCGCCGGGATCGCGGCCGGGTCGACCGGCGTCGCCCCGGGGGCGGACATCGTCGCGCTCCGCGTCTTCGGCGACAACGGCAAGGGGGACTTCAACAAGATCGGCGACGCCCTCCAGTGGGTGGTCGACAATCACTCCTCCTACAACATCACCGTCGTCAACCTGTCGCTGTCCGACGGCAACAACTACGCCGTCGACTACTTCTCGCAGGATGGCGGGGTCGGCCAGCGGATCTCCGGGCTGATCACGAAGTTGGAAGGGTTGAACATCCCCGTGGTCACGGCCACCGGGAATGCGTTCACCGGCAAGCAGGGCGAAGGCTTCATCTCGATCATCCCCAACACGATCAGCGTGACCGGGACCGACGCCTCGGACAAGCTCGCCGGCAACGCCCAGAGGCTGGGCAAGGCCCTCGGCGGCAAGTCGGCCACCGACGTGGCGGCCCCCTCGATCGGGATCACGGCCCCGGCCGGCGGCAGCGGCGTGATGAGCCTGGACGGGACCAGCTTCGCCTCGCCCCAGGTGGCCGGCGGGATCGTCCTCCTCCAGCAGATCTACGAGCAGGCCTACGACCGGCTCCCCACGGTCGACCAGATCGACCAGTGGATCACCCAGGGCGCCGACGCGATCAGCGACTCCGTGACCGGCATCTCGCTGGGTCGGCTCGACGTGTTCGCCTCGGCCCGGATCGTGGCCGAGCAGATTTCCAAGGATTTCCCCGCCCCCGTCACCCCGCCGGTCACCACGCCGACGCCAACGCCGACGCCGGTCCCCGCACCGACGCCAACGCCGACGCCGACGCCGATCCCGGCTCCGACCCCGGCCCCGACGCCCCCGCCGGCCGCGACGCCGGCCCCGGTCGCCCCGCCCGCGGCCCAGGTCCCCGCGACGCCCCCGCCGGCGGCCCAGGTCCCGGCCCCGACGCCCCCGCCCGCCACGACCCCGGCCGTGCAGCCGGCCCCGGCCCCGATCGCCGTGCCCCTGCCGGTCACCCCGCCCGCGCCGACGACCCAGGTCTTCATCAACGGGGTTTCCAGCGGCCGGGCCGAGACGTCTCGACTCGACGCGTCCAACCCGGTCCTGTTCTCCGCGATCAAGGGGAACGTCGGGAGCTTCCGGACCTGGACGGTGAAGGCGGCCTCGTCCAACATCACCCCCCGCCCCAGCGGGACGGACGCGCCGGCCGTGATCAGCTCGGCCAGGCGGCCCCGGTTCTTCCAGGGCAAGCATCGCGATAATCAGAAGTCGCTGATCGGGTCGAAAGACTGACGCCACGCCGCGTCATGGGCGGCCCGGGGATTTTCGCCCTGCCACCCGCGTCCTCATCCGGTAAGATCATCGCCGATATCGAGCCCCGCGCCGCCCCTCCGGGGGGCGGCGCGGGGCCGTTCGCGTCCCGGATGGAGAATCACATGTCGATCGAATCGCGCACCGCCCTGGTCACGGGGGCCGGCAGCGGGATCGGCCGCGCCACCGCCGTCGAGCTGGGCCGGATGGGGCTGAGGGTGGCCCTGATCGGGCGGGACCCGTCCAAGCTGGAGCGCGTCCGCGACGAGATCGGCAGGGACGACACCCTGATCGAGTCGTGCGACGTGGCCGACCGGGCCGGCGTGGATGCCATGGCCGGGCGGGTCCTCGCGGCATTCGGCTCGGTCGACGTCCTGGTCTGCAATGCCGGGACCAACGTCCGCGTCCGCTCGCTGGACAAGCTGGCCCCGGCCGACTGGGACCTGATGATCAACACCAACCTGACCGGGGCTTTCAACCTGGTCCACGCCTTCCTGCCCGGGATGCGCGAGAAGGGGGCCGGGCTGGTCGTCCAGGTCTGCTCGATCTCCGGCCTCCGGGCCAGCGTGCTCGGCGGGGCCGGCTACTCGGCCTCGAAGTTCGGCCAGGCCGCGCTCGGCATCGGCATCGGCCGCGAGGAAGGCCCGCGCGGCATCCGATCCACGGTGATCTATCCCGGCGAGGTCAACACGCCGATCCTCGACGCTCGCCCGGTGCCGGTCCCGCAGGATCGCCGCGACGCGATCCTCCAGCCCGAGGACGTCGCCCGCGCCGTCCTGTTCCTGGTGGAACTCCACCCCAGGGCCAGCGTCCCGGAACTCGTCATCAAGCCCACCGTCGACGACTGGGCCTGAACGCTATCGGGCGGCCGAGCCATGCCCGGCCGCCCGCGACTCCCCGAGTTCAGACGCCCATCTGCCCGGCCTCGATCTCGCCGGTCGCGAACTGGTTGAATTCCATGTACTGGATGTGGCGGTAGAGCTTGCTCTCCCCGCCCACCTCGCGCGGCGAACCGGCCGCCTCCAGCTTGCCGTTCTGGAGGATGATGACGTGGTCGCTCGACCGGATCGTCGAGAGCCGGTGGGGCAGCATGATCAGCGTCCGGTTGGGCGCCATCCGGGCCACGGTGTCGTCGACGAACGCCTTGACGTCGTCGTCCAGCGGGATCGAGGGCTCCTCGATGATCACGATCGAGGGGTCGTGGAGATAGGCCCGGGCCAGGGCGATCCGGTACTGCTGGTCGGGCTTGAGGTAGGCCCCCATCGGGCCGATCTCGGTGTCGTAGCCGTCGGGCAGCGCCTGGATGAAGTGGTGGGCGTGGGCGATCTTGGCGGCCTCGATCACCCGGGGCAGGTCGTAGCTGGGGTCGCCCAGGCCGATGTTGGCGAACACCGTGTCGGAGAACACCAGGTCGGCCTGGAGCACGACGGCCACCTGGGCCCGCACCGACTCCAGGGTCACGTCGCGGAGGTCGTGGCCGTCGATCCGGACCCGGCCGACCGTGGGGTCGATCAGCCGGGGGATCAGGCAGACCATCGCCGTCTTGGATTCCTCGTCCATCGACATGATCGAGGTCTTGGACCGGGCCGGGATCTCCACGGTCAACCCGTTGAGGATCGGCTTGCGGTTGCCCCCTTCCAGGGACACGTTCTCGAACGAGATCTTCTCGCGCAGGGGCGGCAGGAACTTCGCCCCGCCCGCCTGGTGCAGCTCCGGCTTGCGTTCCAGGAAGGAGAACACCCCGCCCGCCGACCGTTCGGCCTGGCGGGTCGCCTGGCGGAGCCGCTCCCAGGCCAGGGCCAGGGGGATCATCCCCAGCAGGGCCGCGACCTGGACCAGGGCGGCCGGGGCCGTCATGCTGCCCTTCAGGACGGCCTGGGCGAGCACGCCGACGGCGACGGTGATGGCGGCCCCCAGGGCCAGCAGGGCCATCGGGCTGTAGAGGACCTCGTGGGCCATCCGGCGGGAATCGGCATCGCGGAACCGTTCCAGGTGTTCGTCGAACCGCTGCTTGTCGACGTTCTCCATCCCGTGCACGCGGACCGTGCGGATCAGGCCGAAGTCCTCCTGGAGCAGGCTGAGCTGGAGCGCCGCATCGCGGGTGGCGACCACCGATTCCAGCTTCGAGGACCGGGACAGGGCCCGGACGGCCAGCCAGGTCAGGCCGACCAGCGACGCCAGGAACAGGGCGGTCGTCCAAGAGGTCGCCAGGCCGATCAGCGCCAGGCCGATGGCCAGGACGGGCAGGCGGACCCCGCCGTCGAGTTCGGCGGCCAACCCATCGCGGACGTCGTTGACCTCGCGGGTGAACAGGCCGACCACCGGCCCGGTCCCCTCGGAGGGCAACGACGACTGGCCGAGCCGGTAAGTCTGGCGATGGATCAGGCGCCGCAACGCCGTGGCCGATTCGCTCACGGCGGCGGCGATGGCCTTCTTGCGGGCCATCGTCTCCAGGGCCAGCGCCGCCAGCGTCGCCAGGGCGAAGGCCAGCAGGGTCGACAGCGCCCCGGCGTTGTTCCGCAGCGGAGGCACGGCCCGGATCAGGTAGCGGAGGGCATACGACCCGGCGCGGTGGAGCGGGTTGCCGATGGACTCGTGGGCCGCGACGATCGCATACAGCCCCGAGTTGGGGTGGAGCGTCGCCCCGTCGAGCCGGGTGGCCGTGGCGGCGGGCAGCCATCGCGGCGGCGGGCTCGCGGCATCGGCGGGCCACCACGCCTCGCCCCGGGTGAGGACCAGGGCGGCCACCCCCCCGCCGATGAGGATCAGGCCCAG
Source organism: Tundrisphaera macrotermitis (assembly GCF_051175315.1). Classification (NCBI taxonomy): domain Bacteria; kingdom Pseudomonadati; phylum Planctomycetota; class Planctomycetia; order Isosphaerales; family Isosphaeraceae; genus Tundrisphaera; species Tundrisphaera macrotermitis. Next base: position 6,371,527 of record NZ_CP195100.1, on the reverse strand, counting down.
GATCAGCAGGGAGTGGATCAATCCCAGGAGTTTCGCCCGGATCACGGCGCCCCGGCACGGGGCCCACAGCTTCCGGGCGCGATCGAGCGCGGCCGATTGCATCGCGAAGTATCCCAACGGGCCACGGAGTCGACGAACCGCCGGGTGGGGGCCACGGCCACGGCGACGCGGAAGGCCGGGGCCCGGCCGGCGACGGACCTCGCCGGCGGCCCGCCGCCGGGATTCCGGGGGCGGGACGCCTCATGGACGAGCGTCAGGCCAGGTCGCGGTCTTCGAACAGGAGGAACGCGAAGAGAAGCGCTGCTCCACTGTACAACACGCAGTAACCCGCGGCCGGCAAAACATATCCGAACCACGGGATGACCGCCCCGGTGGAGATCGCCGGGCCGGCGTTGAAGAACTCCAGCTCGGGCAGGCCGAAGGCGAACAGCTGGGCCATGAAGTGGACCAGCTCGTTGGCCCCGCCGTTGGCGGTCACGTCGACCAGGATCGGCGTCAGGTGGCCGAGGAAGAAGATCGAGATGCAGACGACCAGGTTCACCAGCATCGGCAGTCGGGTGGAGATCGCCACGCTGATGGCCGTCAGCACCGTGACCTCGAAGAAGCCGAGCACCAGCCCCGGCATGACCTGGGCCACCTGGGCCATCTGCTTGCCCGCCGCGTCGGTGCCGGCGGTCTCGCGGAGGTCGTACGAATACTTGTAGGCCACCCCCAGGGCGAACAGCGACCCCAGGATCAGGTACATCATCAGCACGCCCATCTCGATGCCGAAGAACTTGCCGAGGATGAACTGGCGGCGGTTGATCGGCTTGGACAGGAGGGTGATGGCGGTCTTCCCCTCGATCTCCTCGGCCACCGTCGAGCTGGACGTGAGCAGGGCCAGGAGCAGGCAGGCGAACGAGATCGTCGTCAGCCCGGTGTCCTTGTACATCTTGATGTCTTCGCCGAACGTGAAGTAGGCGATGAAGATCGAGGCCACCAGCCAGAACCCGGCGATCGCCGCCAGGACGAAGAAGGCCGGCTGGCGAATCGCCTCCTTGGCGGTCGCCGTCGCGATCGTGAGAGATTTCATGGGGATGAGGGCTCGGTGCGATGGATGATGGGGACGGGACGAAGGCGGACGGGGATCAGCTCGTCGAGCGACCGTAATGGATCGTGAAGGCGGGCGGGGCCCCGGCGTCGGGGGTCTCCGGCACCACCCGGATGTCGCGGATCATGTCGCCGAACTCGCGATGCACGGCGGTCAGGAACGAGGCGACGGCGGGCGGATCCCCCTGCGCGACCAGCTCGACGCGGCCATCCGGCAGGTTGCAGACGTGGCCCGAGACGGGGAACCCGGAGGCCAGACGCCTGGCGGTCATCCGGAACCCGACGCCCTGGACACGTCCCTCGTAATAAACCCGGCGTCGTTCGATCGGCATGGCCGGCCTCGCTGAGGTCGGTGGACCCAGGAATCGCGATGGAGACCCTTCCCAGTTTAGCGGGGAGGATCGGCGCAAGACAAGCGTCCTGGCCAAAAGAGACGCATCGCCGGGGGGCCGGCGATGCGTCTCGGATCGGATGGGCCGGGCGGCGGGGATCCCGCGGATCAGAGCCCGTTCAACTCGACCGCTTCGACCGTGGCCCGCGAGGCCTCGATCGTCGCCAGGCCGGAGCGGCCGGGGCCGATCCCCAGGCCGGGCAGGTTGACCACCGGGGCGCCGGCCGACTGGCCCGCCTTCACGGAGATTCCGGCCAGCGTGAACGGGAGGCGGTTCTCCACCCGCAGGGTCGTGGAGCCGGTCGACTTGCGGGTCGCCTTCGCCGTCACGAACGCCGAGCCGACGGCCCGGTCGATCGAGCGGGCCAGGGTCGAGCCGTCGAGGGCGGAGACCGAGGCGCCTTCGCGAAGCTCGACGTCGCCCAGCGGCTGCCATCCCGCTTCGCCCAGCCCGTTCGACGAGCGGACGGCCACGACGCCGCGGGTCGCCCCGGTCGCGCCCGCCGTCAGCTTGACGTCGAGGAACAGGGCCGGGCCGGACGCCCGGGGCGCCTCGGCGCGATCAACCACCCGCGAGGCCAGCCCGAGCACGCGAAGGCCGTCGATCTCGGCGGCCAGGCGCTTGGCATCCTTGGCCATCGGGCCCTCGCCGGAGATGCTCACGAAGACGCGGGCCTCGGACAGGTAGGCCGGATCCAGCCGGTCGCCCGAGCGGTCGACGGCGTCGACGAACCGGGCGGCCAGGGCCACCTCGGCGGGGTTCACGATCTTGTCGCCCTTGGCGACCATCAGGTCGAAGGGGACGTCATTGCAGATCCGCCACATGGCCGCCTGCGCCGTGCCGTGGCTGGTCCCGTAGGTGGCCAGCGCCCGGAGCGCCTTGCGGACGCGGACGTCCTGGGAGTAATCATCGACGTCGACCAGGCGGAAGCGGTCCCGCAGGGTCGGAGTGGGCTTGCCGAAGTTCAGGCAGACGGCGGGGATCTCCAGCGAGACCTCCTGGCCGGCGGGCACCGTCACCGACGGGGCGGATTCGGCCGCGGGGGACGGGGCGACCGAGCGGAAGCCGACGTCCTGGCCCTGGTTCTGGCCCTGACCCTGGCCGGCGAACTGGCCGAAGCCGCCCGCCGCGTTATTGATCGCCGCCCCGAGGCCCATGTTCTGGGCCCCGCCGCCGCCGAAGGCCCCCTGGCCGACCGCGTTGGAGGCCACCAGGCCCGGCGGGAGGATGACATTCAGGCGTCGGCCCGACGTGTTGCGCAGGCCCACACGGACGCGGTCCTGGCCGTGCCCTCGGACCTCGACGGCCAGTTCCCCGGCCTTCTCGGCCTCCAGGACCTTGACCGTCCGGGATTCCGCCCCGGCACCGGGCACGGGCTCGCGCGGCTCGCCCGCGGTGGACGCCCCGAGCATCGGGCCGGACATCAGGCCCGCGGCCGCGAAGGCCCGGACCAGCCAACGATTTCGCCACGGCATCGCGTTGACCTTTCTGGACGGAGCCTCGATCGACTCGAACACCGAAATCACGGCCGCCACCCGCGATAGGGCGGTGGCTCGAAACTCCGCGTTTCGGCTGACGGCCCGGGAATCCGGGTGATTCGAGCCGCGACCCTCATCGGTTTCCTAGTCTTTTTCGACAAACCGAGTTTACGCCATCGACCCAGATGCCGCCAGATTCCCGAATTGCCGCGGCCCGATCCGTCCGTCCGGGAGAACCGTCAGCCTCGCGCCTCGGGCTGATTCCAACCTATCCTCCACCGAACCATCGGCGGATTTCCATCGCCCGGGATTGACGCGGCGATGGTGCCCGTCGACGATGGCGACGCAACGCCTCAAGGCTGCGAGTCGGGAGGGTCGGCCGTGACCGAGGATCACCGGACCATCTGGTTCATGCGGGCGGTCGCCCGGCGCCCCAAGATGTATACGACCGACGGCACCTATGAGGAAATGATCGCCTTCCTCGATGGATTCTACGGCGGCATGGCCAAGGAACATGACTATCATCGGGCCACGGCCGTCCGCCGGGGCGACATCGACGCGGTTGACGAAGGTTGGCGGAGTCACCGGGAGGTTTGGACGGAATTCAAGGACTGGTTGTCGGACAGGCATGGCGTGCCGACGTCCCGGATCTTCGAGTTCCTACGGGAGGGGTGCCGCGATAACCAGGAAAAGGTCAAGCGGTTCTCGATCGCCCTGGACGAATTTTCGAGACTCCGGCCCCCCTCATGAGATCCGGGCGACGTGACGAGCTTCGGCCGACCCATCACGCCAGCCATCGAGGACCATCGCCCATGCCGGGATCATCGCCCCTGCCGTGGTCCGGCCGCGTGACGGCCGGCAAGAACGCCGGGCTCCGCGTCCGAGTCGAGGATGATGCCGACGCCACGGGCGGGCTGCTCATCCTTCTGTGCGACCCGGACAACCCCGGGGTCGGGTGGGACGACCGGGTCGAGGAGGCTGGCCATCTAGACGGGTTCTTCGTCCGGTCCGGATGGTGCGTCTGCCGGGATGACCCGATCGACCGGCCCGGCCCCGTCCCGTCCTGAGCGGGAATGCGAATCGACCGACACCCAGGGCCCGCGGGCCTCGGATGTCGGTCGATGCGTCGGATCGGGTGCGGCTCTCCGGAGGCTCAGGCGCTCTCGCGATGATAGTGGATGTCGTGGAGCCGGCGGTAGAGCGGGGAGTTGCGGCGAAGCTCGGCGTCGGTGCCCACGGCCTCGATCTGGCCGGCGTTCATCAGCACGATACGGTCGGCGAACGACAGGCCGGCCAGGCTGTGGGTGATGACGAAGGTGGTCCGGTTCCGCGAGAACTCCTCGATCGCCTTGCGGATCAGGGCCTCGTCCTGGATGTCGACGGCGCTGGTGGCCTCGTCGAGGATCAGGATCGACGGGTCCCGCAGCATGGCCCGGGCCAGGGCCAGTCGTTGCCGCTGGCCGCCGGAGAGCCCGGTCCCCATCTCGCCCAGGATCGTGTCGTATCCGTTGGGCAGATTCATGATGAACTGGTGGGCGTAAGACTTCTTCGCGGCGGCCACGATGGCATCGCGGCCGACGTGGCGATTGCCGTAGGCGATGTTCTCGGCCACCGTGGTGTTGAACAGGGTGGTCTCCTGGATGACCATCCCGATCTGGCTGCGGAGGGTGCGGATCTTGACGTCGCGGAGGTCGTGGCCATCCACCCGGATGGCGCCCCCCTGGACGTCCCAGAACCGGGGCAGGAGGTTCATCAGGGTCGACTTGCCGCACCCGTTCGGCCCGACCAGGGCGATCGTCTCGCCGTGCTGGACCTCGAGGTTCAGCCCCTTGATGATCGGGTCGCGGCCGTTGTAGCCGAAGGTGACGTCCTCGAACTCGATGGCCGCCTTGTGGCGGTGGAGCCGGATCGCCTTGGGCTTGTCGGCGACCTCCGGTCGGCGGTCCATCAAGGCACAGATGCGGTCGGCGGCGGCCGAGGCCCGCTGGACCCGCGAGTGGACGTTGGCCAGCTTCCGGACCGGGTCCGAGATCCCGCCCAGCATCGCGTACAGGCTCAGCAGATCCTCGATCTGCATCGGGTAGGCCGAGAGCTGGAGCTTGAAGAAGTAGAGATCCAGGAAGGTGGTCTGATTCAGGACCAGGTAGGAGCCGGACAGGAGGGCGATGGACACGGTGACCAGCGAGAGCATTTCCAGGACGGGGTCGGACAGGGCGTCGATCGTGGCGACCCGGACGCTCTTCTTGTACAGGCTCTTGGTTTCCAGGAAGAACCGACGCCGCTCGTACCGCTCCGACGTGTAGGCCTTGACGACCTTGATCCCCTGGACGCTCTCCTGGAGGATCTTGTAGATGTTGGACATGCTTTCCAGCGACCGCCGGACGGCCCGCTTCATGATCTTGCCGGCGCGGTGGGTGCACGCCGCCGAGACCGGGACCAGCACCAGCGCCAGGCAGGTCAGCCGCCAGTTCAGCCACAGGGCCCCGCCCAGGCAGGCGACGACCCGCAACGGCTCGCGGATCACCTTGCCCATGATCGTGACCAGGCCGCCGTGGAACGAGTCCATGTCGTTGGTGAACCGGGCCAGCAGCTCCGACGACCCCTGGTCGCTGAAGTTGGCCAGGTCCAGCGCCATGGTCCGGCGGAAGAACTGGTTGCGGATGTCGAACAGGGTCAGCTGGGTGAGGTCGGAGACCAGCACTTCCTGGAGAAACAGGAAGAAGCCCTTGCAGGCCACGCCCACCATCACCAGCCCGAGGACCAGGACCAGGGTCCAGAACCCGTTACTGGGGAGGTACTGGTGGACCAGGGGCTGGGCCCGGAGGTAGCGGCTGTGCCATTTCGTCGCCGAGGACAGGTCGCGGGACCAGCGGGCCCGGCGTTCCTTCAACTCGGCGACGCGCCCAGCCTTGGCCATGGGCAGCGAGGCGTCGAGTTCCTGGACGCGGGCCTCGGCCACCTTGAGCCCGCGCTCCTGGGCCTCGCCGATCGTCTGCTCGGGGGCCGTGGCCTGGTCCGCCCGCCCGTTCATGGCGATATCGATCAGGTCCTGCCGGAGGTCGCGGACCCGCTTGATCTCGGCGGCCTCGGCATCCTTGGCATCCTGATAGCGCTTGCGGACCTGGTCCTTGGGGAGGTCCAACCGGGTGAGCGCGTCGAGCTCGCCGAGCCGGGCCTGGAGAGCATGGATCTCGGTCTGGCTCGTCTCGACCTTCTCGTCGACCCAGCGCTGGCAATTCTGGCTGCGGATCAGGATCTGGAGCAGGGGATAGACCATCCCCATGTTGCCGCCCCAGAAGACGGCAACCATCACCGCGCAGCCGAGGGAAAGCCCGAACCGGACCCGATAGGGCCAGGCGAAACGGACGAGGCGGGCAAAATTCTTCATGGTTGGCCAGCGCCGGGGACGGTGTTACCCAAGGCTTCCATGCCTCACTCGAAGCGTCGCGAACGGCGTGTCGAGGTTTGGGCTGGAGACCTTGTAGCAGGAGGACTCGGATGCAACAATCCGAGAATCTCGAACCCCCCGCGATTCGCGGGGCGGCCGGAAGATCCTCTCGCGTCATGCCATTGGGATCGGCGGCGGCGATGCGTGAACTTCAGCGGTTCGCCCGGCGCCGCGGATCGGGCGGCCCGGAAAATCGGCCTGGCGGCCTTTCGGGATTCTGATAAGATCCGCCCGACCGAGGCCCTCCGCCCCGGTCGATGGGTGGCCGTCAGGGAGGACGGGATGAAGGCAATCGCGCTGGTTGAGGCGCGGGACCACGTCTGCTGCCGCTATCGGGTCCGCGCGTTCGAATCGGCGCTGGCGGCCTCGGGCTGGTCGCTGACGATCGAACCGCTGGAGCCGGGCCTGGTGGGCCGGATGCGGCAATTCGCCGGGACGTCCCGCTACGACGCGACCCTGCTCCAGCGGAAGCTGCTGCCGGGCTGGCAGCTCCGCGAGCTGCGCCGCCGGTCCCGCCGCCTGATCTTCGACTATGACGATGCGGTCCTTTATCGCGATTCCTACGATCGCCGCGGCCCCCACGACCGCCGGCGCTCGGAACGCTTCAAACGGACGGTCCGGCTGGCCGATACCGTGATCGCGGGGAATTCGTTCCTGGCCGATCGCGCCCATCAGGCGGGCGCCCCGATCGACCGGGTCCGGGTCATCCCGACCTGCATCGCGCCCCAGCCGGCCGCCGCCGAGCCGAAGGCATCGAGCGGGCCGGGCCTGGAACTGGTCTGGATCGGCTCGTCGAGCACGATGGCCGGCCTGGAGCTGCAACGCCCGCTCTGGGAGCGGATCGGCCGCGAGGTGCCCGGCACCCGGCTGCGGATGATCTGCGACCGATTCCTCCGGTTCGACGCCCTGCCGGTGATCGACGTCCCCTGGTCCCAGGCCGCCGAGGCCCGGGAGCTGGCCGCCTCGGACGTCGGGATCAGCTGGGTGCCCGACGACCTCTGGAGCCGCGGCAAGTGCGGCCTCAAGATCCTCCAGTACCAGGCCGCCGGCCTCCCCGTGCTGGCCAACCCCGTGGGGGTGCATTCCGAGATGATCCACCCCGGCGTGGACGGCTATCTGGTGGAGGACGCCGACGCCTGGGTCGAGGCGGTCCGCAAGCTGGCCGCCGAGCCCGAACTCCGCCGCTGGATGGGCCAGTCGGCCCGCTCGCTGGTGCAGGCCAACTACTCGGTGGCCGCCTGGGCCGACAGCTTCGTCGACTGCCTGGCCGGCGACGGCGGGTCGAGCCCCACGCCCGACCATCCCGTCGCCATCCCCCGGCCCAAATCATTGCCCCGTCGCGAGACGAGGATCGGGGGCGGGGAACTCCCCTCGAACTCCCGACAGGCTCTGGCGTAAACCGTAGATCGATGTCCCGTTGTTTGACGATCCACGACGTTCGATACCGACCGCTCGATCGGGCGAAATCCCCGACGAGCGGGCCGGAACGAGGATGACCCCGATGCCCGACCTCGACCCAACCCGCTCGCCAACCGCGCCCCGGAAGGGGCCGCGTTCGGGCGTGTTCCGGCCCCCGATGTGGAGCTGGGAGAAGGCGGATGATACGGGATGGTGGGTCCGCACCGACTGGTCCCAGGCCCTGTTGCGCGACGGGCGGCTCCCCCTCGACGAGTGGAAGCGCGACGGGAGGCTCCGGACGGTCAAGCGCGGCCCCCATCGGGTCGTCTACCGCGCCGACCTCGCCGAAGGCCCGGTCTACGTCAAGCATTTCCTGGTCCCCAACCTCCGGGCCAAGGCCCGCCAGTGGTTCCGCGCCGGCAAGGGCCGCAACGAGGGCCGCCGCGCCGCCAAGCTGGAAGCCATCGGAGTCCCGACGATCACCCCGGTCGCCCTGGGCGAGCGCCGGGTCGGGAAGTTCCTCCTGGAGAACTTCCTGGTCACCAAGGAGATCCCCAACACCGTCCCGCTCGACGAGTTCGTCGAGCGGCGGATGCCTTTGATGTCCGAGGCCCGGCAGGGCAAGCTCCGCCGCGACCTCGCGCGGGTCCTGGCCGACCTGACCGCCCGGCTCCACGACGCCGGGTTCGTCCACAACGACTTCCATCCCGGCAACGTCCTGATCCGGATCGAGGCCGACGACTCGCTCCGCCTGGCCGTGATCGACCTGGATGCCCTCCGCGTCGCCCGCCGCCTGAGCTGGTCCGACGTCCGCGAGAACCTCGCCCTCCTGAACCACTACTTCTGGAGCCGCTGCAACCGATCCGACCGGTTCCGGTTCCTCAAGGCCTACCTCAAGGCCCGGTCCGAGGCCAGCACGCCCGGCGCCCGGGGCCTGGCCCGGTCGATCGAGCAGGCCACCCGCGTCTGGGCCGAGCGGCTCTGGCGGCGCTGGGGCCGGCGATGCTGGGGCCGCAACAAGTATTTCACGACCTACCAGGGGCCGAACGCCCGCGCCATCGCCTCCCGCGACCTCGACGCGTCGGTCGTCCAGTCCCTGATCGCCGACCCCGAGGCCCCCCTCCGCCGCGACGGGACCGTGATCCTCAAGGAGTCGCGGACCGCCGTCGTCGCCGAGATGACCTTGCCCGTCAAGGGGCGGCCGACCCGCGTCATCTACAAGCGATTCAACGCCAAGAAGCCGATGGAAGTCCTGCTCAACCTCGTCCGGCCCTCCCGCGCCGGGCGGGCCTGGCAGGCCGGGCAGCACCTCCGGAGCCGAGGCCTGCCCACCCCGCAGAACCTGGCCTACATCGTCCAGCCCGGCGTCCGCCGCTGGAACTGGCTGTCGCGCCACCTGACCCGCCGCGCCTACCTGCTCACGATCAAGGCCGAACCGTCGGTGACGCTGGGCGATTACGCCAAGCTCGTCCTGCCGTCCGCCTCGCCCGAGCATCGCCGCGAGCGGATCGAGTGCCTGACCCTGGGGCTGGCCCGCCTCCTGCGGACGCTCCACGACCGGTCCATCTCGGACCGTGACCTCAAGGCCGCCAACATCCTGATCGTGGGCGACCCCGACGGCCCCGAGCCCGAGCTGACCCTGATCGACCTCGTCGGCGTCCAGCTGCTCTACCCTCTGCCCGCCGGCCGGAGGCTCCAGAATCTCGCCCGGCTCCAGATCAGCCTGGCCGACGTGCCGGGCCGGACCCGCACCGACTCGCTCCGCTTCCTCCGCGCCTACCTTCCGTGGGGCCTGACGCCCGAGAACGATTGGAAGGGAATTTGGCGGAAGATCGCCCGGCTTATCGACTCCAAGGAGGAGAGGAACCGACGCCGGGGGCGGCCGATCTCTTGACCAAGAGAGGCGGCGAAGCCCCGGCCCGATGGTCCGCCGAGTCGAGGCCGCCAACCATGCGGAAACGCCGCTCACTTCCCCGGCTCGCCGGGTACCTGTTCCTCCTGGCCTTCTTGCCCGGCTGTGCCACCATGGGCGACCGGGGCAAGCCGCTGGTGCCGACCGAGTTCCAGACCCGGACCGGCCCCTTCGCCGTGTTCACCGGGACCCAGCTCGCGGCCGACGCTCCGGTCGTGCGGCAGCTCCAGTCTTTGGAGACCGAGGTCCGCGAGACGTTGGGCCTCCGGGTCGACCCGGCCACCGAGCCGATCGAGGTCTACATCCTCGAAGACCGGCAGAGCTTCCAGCACTTCCTCTCGTTCCACTACCCCGACCTGCCGCACCGCCGGGCCTTCTTCCTGGCCAACGGCCCGCGCCGGGTGGTCTACACCTGCTTCGGCGACCGCCTGATCGAGGACATCCGCCACGAGGGGACCCACGCCCTGCTGCACGCCGCCGTGGGCGACATCCCGCTCTGGCTCGACGAGGGGCTGGCCGAGTATTTCGAGGGACCCGCCGACCGCAAGGGCCTGAACCCCGAGCATGTCGGCCGCCTGCCCGCCGACCTCGCCGCCGGCTGGGCCCCCGACCTCGCCCGCCTGGAAACCCAGCGGAGCGTCCGCCAGATGACCCCGCGCGACTATCGCGAGTCCTGGGCCTGGGTCCACTTCCTGCTCAACGACGAACGGCCCCGCAAGGCGGCCCTCCTCGCCTACCTGGCCGACCTGCGAAGTTCACCCGACTGCCCCCCGCTCACCAAGCGCCTGGAAGGCCCGTCCGACGCCGACATGCTCGCCCACCTCGCCGAGGCCCAGAAGGCCCCGATCGCCGCGGCCCCGCCGGCATCCGACGCCCCGCGCGACCCGACCGTCCGGCTCCAGAGTGCCTCGATCGAATCCGCCCCCCCGCCGCTCCCGACCAAGCGCCGCGGCTTCTTCTCCCGCCTGTTCGGCGGCGAGTGACCCACGGATGCCGGCTCCGTCGCACGGTTTCGACTCAGGACGGATTGTCTTCCTCATCATCCGGATCTTGCCAGTCCCCGCCCTCGATCCATCGATCGCGTTCGGCCTGGAGCAGCGGTAGTATCTCTCGGCAGCCAATGACCATTTCCGAGACTTTCCGTACGACTTCGGGTGGCCTCTCGCCTTGATATGCACTGAGCAAGTCAAGCAGCCAGATGTTCTCTGTAGAAAATACGAATAACCATAAAAAAGATCACATAAACGAACCTATGCTGCCGCCGGTGATGGTCGCCGCAACCAGAACAAAAATGATAAGAGCGAGACACAAATAGAATACCGCTGAGCTCGGGATCAGGAGGATCACGGCGACCAGTTTGAGTGCCCACGAAGCAGTGGGGTACCTTCTTTTAAGGTAGATGCCCAATCCGTAAGAAACTGCTGAGGCAAAGGGAAGAATGACACAAAGCACCAAAGAAACCGGAGACTCCCTATCCGACGTGTACGTTGGGTCTGAAAATGGGATTAGGAGAAATCCGAGAAACATAAACAAAGCCGGCATGACTAACAAGACTATGATTGCCATTCGACGCCAAATCATGAGTTCGCCCCTGATCAGTGCTTGAACTATAGCCCAGCCTCCTGACCGCTACCAACTCTCGCGTCGGGTGGCTGTGGTTGGCTTGCCAACCACAGGGCCGGCGAAGTTCATCGAAGGATCGGCCATCTATCGGGTCGACGCCATATCCTGTCCCCTGCGTAGCGGTTCCGGATGATTGGTCCTGTGGTTGGCTTGCCAACCACAGCCACCCGACGGAGGAGCAGGATTCATCGGGATTGAGCCCGCACAGGTGTCGGGCCTCAGGGCGGGCGGAACGGAGCAATAACCGAACGGCGCCTTTCAATAATCAATATGAATCTGCGAGTGGATTTCTCTCCAGTTGTCTCCAAAGTGAGGTGCTAGGGCTGAATCCAAATTTTGCACATTGTGATCCAAAACGCATTTGCCGAGATCGAAAAAAAAATTGGGATCCCCATTGTTTTGAACCCGAATATTTGTCCTTGGCTTGAAGCGCCAGGCTGTCTGCGATCTCTGGAAAGCGTTCGCAGATCATCGCGATCGCATCCAAGCTGATATCACGGAACTCATCAATTATAAGAGAATATAGATTTCTCAGTGGGTCGTCCTGCGCGGAAGTGATGAATCCCTCAGCATCAGGGGGGCCAGCGTCGCTGACCGCGATGACATTGCATCCATTCCACGAACCAGCCAGGGGAGTGATCTCGCCGACGGAACGTGAAGCGTCGCAAGTCAACATCGAGACTGCCACAGCGGCATGACCATTGATGTAATCCCTTGGTTGCATTTGCCTTCCAAAAGCATATGCGTCCAGAAACTCGCGCCTGTCCATGTTTGCGATAATTACTGATGTGCTCATTTGCTCATGTCCTCGGACTTCGGTAAGTTTGGTGGTGGTTCATCAAAGGAAAATGGATGGGAGCTCTGATTTCGCAAGTCAAGGCCAAGACAGGATTTTCGGAGCATTACCACCTACCATTTTGCCCTCGATGGACCACTATCACCCCTTTCACTTCTTGGCTTTAACCTGGATCGGGATGGCGTCGATCTTGGCGGCGAGGATGAAGTCGTTCTCCGAGAGGCCGCCGATGGCGTGGGTCGAGATTTCGATGGCCACTTCGCGGTAGCCGGTCAGGTGCAGGTCGGGATGGTGGCCCTCGGCCTCGGCGAGTTTGGCGACCTCGTCGAAGAAGGTGATCCCGGCCATGAAATTCTTTACCGTCCAGAGGCGGCGGATCGCCTTGCCGCCGTCGGCCTTGCTCCAGCCGGGGAGGTTGGCGAGCAGGGCGTCGACCTCGGCCTCGGAGAGCGGGGGGACGCCGCCCTCGCAGGGGACGCACTTCTTCCGGGTCAGTTCCGCGACGGTGGGCGTGCTCATGGCGAGGTCTCGCATCGAGGTTCAGCGGAAGGATTCGGAATCGTCCGGGAAGCGGCCCGAGGCGACGTCGGCGACGTAAGAAGCCGCCGCCTGGCGGATCGTTTCGCCGAGATCGACGTAGCGGCGGACGAACTTGGGGCGGAAGCCCTCGTACATGCCGAGCAGGTCGGGCGTGACCAGCACCTGCCCGTCGCACCGGAGGCCGGCGCCGATGCCGATGGTGGGGATCGGCAACTCGGCGGTGACCTTGGCGGCGACCTCGGCGGGGATGCACTCCAGGACGACCGCGAAGGCGCCGGCGTCGGCCACGGCATGGGCGTCGGCGAGGATCTGGTCCTCGTCACGCTGGACCTTGAACCCGCCCAGCCGTCGGACCGATTGCGGGGTCAGCCCGACGTGGGCCATGACCGGGATGTCGGCGTCGACCAGGGCCTGGATCGTGGGGGCGATCTTGCGGCCCCCCTCGATCTTCACCGCCTGGCACTGCGTCTCCTTGAGGAATCGCCCGGCCGACACGATGGCCTGCTCGCGCGACGCCTGGTAGCTGCCGAACGGGAGGTCGGCCACCACCAGCGCGCGGGTCGCGGCGCGGGCCACCATCTCGGCGTGGTAGACCATCTGGTCGAGGGTGACGCCCAGCGTGGTCGTCCGGCCCTGGACGACCATCCCCAGGGTGTCCCCGACCAGCAGGCAGTCGACCCCGGCGGCGTCGAGCAGGCGGGCCATGGTGTAGTCGTAGGCCGTCAGCACGCTGATCTTCCGCCCCTCCGCCTTCCAGGCGGCGAAGTCGGGCAGGGTCACGTTGGTCTTGGGCTTGGGCGGCATCTTCGGCATATCCTCGGGCGATCAGCGTATCTCGGCGACGAAGGCGTCGGGTCGATCCAGGATCAGGCGGGTTCCGGGCTTCTCGCGGATCGCCGCCCGCCAGGCCCGACGCCGCCCGTCAGTCCCGGCCGGCCCGACATCGGCGACCCACCTGGGTCGGTAGAATCCATGGACGAAGTCCGGGATCGATTGGCCGACTTCGGGCACCTTGTCCCAATCCTGGCTCTGATAAAAGGACGTCAATGCGAGGGGATTGGCGGGGTCGACGAGCATCCCGCCCCACTCTCCGGCCGCCCGCCGGGACGCTTCGGGCTCGAACTCCAGGCGGAACCCTCGACGGTCGGCGAAGTACAGGACGGCCTCGGCTGCGATCGGCATCTCATCGACGGTCGCGTGATCGGTCAGGGCCCGGACGACTTCGGGCAATGAGGCCCACTCGGGCGGCGTCCGCCAGGTCCCGACGGATTGGGCGACGCAGTTCCCCAGGAACGCCGTGCCCATAAGGGCGGGAAAAACGAAGCCAAACCGGCCGAGGGCCACCAGGCCCCGCCCCACGCCGACCGCCGCGACCGGCGCCACGACCATCCAATAATAACCATGGTGCCACTTCGCGGCCAAAACCAGCAAGGCCACCCCGCAGCCGATCCCCCACGCCTTCCACAACGGGTCGACCTTGCCGCCCGCGATCCAGCCCCAGCACGCCAGCCCGAAGCCGGCCGGGCCGAATGAACTCCATACCAACGCCCGGCCCACGCTCGTCCAGGTGGCCAGGCGGAGCCACGCCGCCGGCCCGACCGAACGGATCCAGATCGCCGCGTTGTCGGACGAGGCCAGCGACCCCGCCCCGGGACGCTGGACCTCGCCCCACTGGAGGAGATACCAGGCGAATGCCGGCATCAGCATCAGGCCGGCAGCGGCGACCCGCGACGCCATCGGCCATCGGCCGACGATCACCACGAAGGGCAACAGGGCCCAAGCCACGATGAATTTGAGCCCCAACGCCAGCGCGAGGAAAAACAGACCCATCGGACCGAACGCCCGTTCCCCGAACGAGTTCCAGTCGTCCCAGCAGCGAAGCCCGCCCAGCATCGCCCCCAACATCAGGGCGTCGGGCTGGAAGGCGCGGCCATAGCGGATCATGACCGGGAAGATCGCGAACGAAGCGACCGCCAGGAGGGCGACCCTCGTCCCTTCCCGCCGCCGGGCGAGGCCGAACAGGCCCCAGGCGGCCAGGGCGGTGGCCGCCGCCGAGATCAGCCGGCCGGTCGGTTCCAGGGGGATGCCGGTCAGGAGGTGGGTGGTCGCGACGATCTGGGCGTAGATCGGCGGCTCGACCAGGAACAGGTTCGGGAACGGCCCGGTGTCGAGTTCGGGCCGGAAGAAGCCCGACCCGCGCACCAGGTTGCGGGCGACCATCGCCGTGGGGATCTGGCGGCCGACGTAGTTCTCGACGATCGGTTGCCCGGGGTAGAGGGCCCGGATCGCGAACGTGGCGACCAGCAGGAGCGCGAGGACGATCCGCCCCGACCGCGCGGGGGCGGACGGACCCGGTTCGGTCTGAGGTGATCCCGCGTCGTCGACCACGATCGAGCCCATCTCGGCCACGGACCCCGCGAAGCGCGAGGCTCCGCCTTCTACTATCGTGGGATGGGCCGCGTGTTAGCACACAATTTGCCCCGCCCGCGCGGATCGTAGCCCGAACCGGAATCGGCGGTCAAGCCAGGGCGTCAGGGTGGCCAGGCGAAGCCGTTCTTCGATGCGGGGACCGACCTGGGTGGTAGGGGTCTTGCGGCGCAACCGCAACCCCGGGAACGACGACGCCCGGGATCACGACGCCGATGGTATGTGCGACCCCCGAGCCGGGGTTGCGGCCGCGACGCAAGACCCCTGCCACCCGGCCGGAGGTCAAGTCGGGGCGCCGGGGGTGGGGCCGCGGAACCGGTCGCGGAACGTGGCGTAGCGTTCGCTGATCGATCGCTTGCCCTCGAAGAGGCTGGTGAACCGGGCCGGGTCCTGGGTCAGTCCGTCGGCCCTGAGGGCGTCCAGCTCGTCGGTCAGGCGCCGCTCCCAGGTCGGCAGGAGGTCGGGGAGGTCGGGCCGGTCGACCCAGGTCGGCTCGCCGAAGCGGACCAGGGCCTCGGGGCGTTCGTCCTGCCAGAATTCGAGCCGGAAGGCGACAGGGACGACGCGGGTCCGCCCGGCCCGGCGGAGCAGGGCCCGGATGCCGGGCTGGAAGGCCAGGGGGCGGACGTCGTTGGATTCGATCTTCCCCTGCGGGAAGACCCAGACCCCGGCGCGGGGGCCGTGGAGCAGGTCCGACGCGTACTGGAGCGACGCCCGGACCGACGCCGGGCTGGTCCGGTCCACGGAGAACGCCCCGATCCGGCGGAAGAAGCCGAACCGGGCCAGGTTGAAGTGCTCCATCATCCCGTAGCCGTCGACCGGGATGGACTCGTTCAGGACGTGGACCAGGAACAGGTCCCACCAGCTCGAATGGTTGGCCAGGAAGAGCGTGCCGCCCGGCCCATCTCCGATCGCGGCGCGGACCCGATCGAGCCCCTGGACGCGGACCTGCCGCAAACCCTTCCGGGTCCGGCCGACGATCAGGCGATGCACGGCCCAGCGGGGCCAACCGCTCTTGTGTGCCCGGATCAGGGGGGGAGGGGGGGGCATTCGGGCATCTCTCGGGGTCGAATCGTCGCGCCAGGAAAACGGGGATCGGCACCGAGATGGCGACTCGGTGCCGATCCCCGGGGTGTGTCGCGACGCGGGCGAGGCCGCTGCGGCGGGCGATCAGGTGGCGGCCGTGGCCGGGGCGTTGAAGGTGAACTCCGAGCCGTCCCAGTCGATGGCGACTTCCTGGCCCGTGGCGATCTTGCCCTGCAGCAGGGCCGTCGCCAGGGGGTTGGCCAGCCTCTGCTGGATGATCCGCTTGAGGGGCCGGGCGCCATAGGCGGGGTCGAACCCCTCCTCGGCGAGCTGCTGCTTGGCGGCGTCGGAGACCCGGATCGTCAGCCCGGCCTCGCTCAGCTGCCCTTCGAGGCGGCGGAGCTGGATGCCGACGATCTTGGTCAGCTGCTTCATCCCCAGCGGGTGGAAGATGATCGTCTCGTCGATCCGGTTGAGGAACTCGGGCAGGAACTCGGCCTTGAGCACGTCCATGACCTTGCTGCGCATCCGCTCGGGGTCGCCCGACTCGGCCATGGCCGCGATCTGGTGGCTGCCCAGGTTGGAGGTCATGATGATGACCGTGTTGCGGAAGTCCACGGTGCGGCCCTGGCCGTCGGTCAGGCGGCCGTCGTCGAGGACCTGGAGCAGGACGTTGAACACGTCGCGGTGGGCCTTCTCGATCTCATCCAGGAGGACGACCGAGTACGGCCGGCGGCGGACCGCCTCGGTGAGCCGGCCCCCTTCCTCGTAGCCGACGTAGCCGGGGGGCGCCCCGATCAGGCGGGCGACGTTGTGGCGCTCGCCGAACTCGCTCATGTCCAGCCGGATCATGGCCGCTTCGCTGTCGAACAGGAACTCGGCCAGGGCCTTGGCCAGTTCGGTCTTGCCCACGCCGGTCGGGCCCAGGAAGAGGAACGAGCCGATCGGCCGGTTCGGGTCCTGGAGCCCCGCGCGGCTGCGGCGGACGGCATCGGCGACCGCCTTCACGGCGTCGTCCTGCTCGATCACGCGGAGGTGGATCTGGTCCTCCAGCTTCAGGAGCTTGTCGCGCTCGGTGGTCAGCATCCGCGAGACCGGGATGCCGGTCCACTGGCTGACGACCTCGGCGATCTCCTCGGGGTCGACTTCCTTCTTGAGCAGCCGCGAGCCATCCTTGGTGGTGGTGTCCCCCAGGGCCTCGACCTGCGCGATCTGCGCTTCGAGGCGGCGGCGTTCGGCGTCGTGCTTGGCGAGGGCCTGGTATTCGTCCTCGCGGGGCGGCTCGCCGCGCACCTGCTTCTGCTGGATGCTGGCCATCTGGTGGGCGAACGCCGCCTTGGCCGCCTCCAACTCCTCGCGGAGCGTCGAGACGTTGCGCTGGCCGAGCTTCTCCACCTCCCACTGGGCGCGGAGGTCCTGCAAATCCTTCTCGATGCCGTCGATCTCGGTCTCGACCTCGGCGAGCCGATCGATGGCGTGCTCCTCGTCCTCGCCGCGGAGCATCCGCTGGGCGAGCTGGAGCTGGAGCAGCCGGCGCTGGAGGACGTCGATCTCGGTGGGGACGGATTGCAGCTCCATCGCCAGCCGGCTGGACGCCTCATCGACCAGGTCGATCGCCTTGTCGGGCAGGAAGCGGTCGGTGATGTAGCGCGACGCCAGCTTGGCCGCGGCGACCAGGGCCGAGTCGCGGATCTTGACCTTGTGGTGGACCTCGTACCGCTCCTTCAGGCCGCGGAGGATCGCCACGGTGTCTTCCACCGAGGGCTCGCCGACGTGGACCGGCTGGAACCGCCGTTCGAGGGCGGGGTCCTTCTCGATGTTCTCGCGGTACTCGTCGAGCGTGGTCGCCCCGATGCACCGCAGCTCACCGCGGGCCAGGGCCGGCTTGAGCAGGTTGGCGGCGTCCATGGCGCCGTCGGCCTTGCCCGCGCCGATGATCAGGTGCAGCTCGTCGATGAACAGGACGATCCGCCCCTCGGACTTGGTGACTTCCTGGAGGACGGCCTTGAGCCGTTCCTCGAACTCGCCGCGGAACTTGGTCCCGGCGACCAGGGCCCCCATGTCCAGTGCGATCAGCTTGCGGTCGCGGAGGGTTTCCGGCACGTCGCCCGAGACGATCCGCTGCGCCAGCCCCTCGACGATGGCCGTCTTGCCGACGCCCGGCTCGCCGATCAGGACCGGGTTGTTCTTGGTCCGGCGGGACAGGACCTGGACCACGCGGCGGATCTCGGAGTCGCGGCCGATCACCGGGTCCATCTTGCTCGCGCGGGCCAGCTCGACCAGGTCCCGGCCGTACTTCTCCAGGGCCTGGTACTTCGATTCGGCGTTGGGGTCATCCACGGTCTGACTCCCACGGATGTTCTTGAGTGCCTTGAGGACGTCCGCCTCGTTGACCCCGAGCGCCTGGATCAACCCTTGCGCCTTGCTCGGGACCTTCAGGAGCCCCAGCAACAGATGCTCGACCGAGACATACTGGTCCTTCATCCGGTCGGCCTCGGCCTGCGCCTGGTCGAGGACCTTCTGCGTATCCGAGCCCAGCGACAGGTCGCCGCCCCCGGTGACGGTCGACAGGGCATTGAGCCCCTCCTCGGCCGCCTTGAGGAGCCGGTTCGGCTCGACGCCCAGCTGGGCCAGCACGGAGCGGAACACGCTCTGGTCCGCGTCGAGCAGGGCCGCCAGCAGGTGCATCGGCTCGAGGCGGTGGTGGCTGCGATCGCGGGCCAGACCCTGGGCCCGCTGCAAAGCTTCTTGACTCTTCAGGGTCAGACGATCGGGCCGAAATGCCATGGGAACCGATGACCTCCAGGATCGTCGAACGGGGCTGAGCACTCGCTTGCCCCGACGGGAAATCTCACGGAGTGATTACGCAGGTTGGTGCCCAAAAGTTCATTGGCCACCTCGCCGCGGCTTCGGTTGCAGGTCCGCCTCGTCGTCGATCAGCGCCGGATCGGGGGTGCTGGTCCAGGGGTGGGCGTAGCATGCGGCGACGGCATCGGCCCAGGCTTCGATGGGATCGCCGGGCTGGGTCGGATCAAACCATCCTGCACCTGGCGTGCCGAGACCCTTGCGGACCACCAGGGCGGCGAGGTCGGGCAGGCCGGAGCGGCGGCATCGGGCGGATAAGGGGGTGAGCAGCTGGCGATGGACGGCCCGGGCGGTGAGCGGCGGCCCGGCCCGCCCGGCCAGCTCGGAATAGGGCAACGTCCGGCGCATCCGGGCCGCTTCGATCAGGATCGGCCACGCCCGCCGGACCAGTTCGTTGTACGGTGTCATCGCCGATGGGGCCTGGTGGAGCCGCCGGGCCGATCAGAAGAACGGTTCCTCGGGCCAGTCGGCGTAATCTCGGGCGTTCTGGAACTCCTTGAACCAGAAGGCCACGTCGCCGACGGTGGCGATATCCTGGGCGACGTACGGCTCCCACCATCCATCGACGGGGCGGAGCAGGTTGCCGAAATCGCCGCGGGGCTTGGGCTTCTGGATGATCAGGGCGCTCAGGTCGGGCATCGCCTTCTCCAGGCAGAGGGCCTGGAGCGGCTTGAGCAGCTTGGTGGCGATGGTCCGGGGCGTTTCCTTGATCCCGACTTCCTTGCAGCGAACGCAGAGGTCGTCATAGGAGATCCACACGACGGGCCGGCGGTCCTTGGAGGCCTGGGACAGGTCGCGGGCCAAGCGTACCAAGATCGGGTAGACCGCCCTCGCGTTCTCAAGCGACATCGTTCAAGATCCTTGGAGGGGGGACTGGGCTCGTCGGCAGGCGTCCGGAATCGGGAGGCGCCGCCCCGAGGCTCGCGAAGGTGGATAGGAGAGGGGGCGGGGCCGATTCCTGGCCCCGCCCCCGGCGGTCATCGCACTGACGGATCACTTCTTGTCGTCGAACTCGACGTCGATGACGTCGTCGGGCTTGGCACCGGCGCCGGCCCCGGCGGGCTGGGCCCCGGCGCCTTCGGCGGCGGACGTCGCGGCGTAGATGTGCTCGGCCATCGCCTGGCTGGCGCGGCCCAGGTTCTCCACGGCGGTGTTGATGGCGGCGACGTCGTCCCCCTTCTTGGCCTCGTTGACGGCGTCGATCGCCGCCTTGACGGCCGACTTATCGCCCTCGGACAGCTTGTCCTTGTGCTCTTCCATGGTCTTTTCGAGCTGGTAGACGCGCTGCTCGGCGGCGTTGCGGGCCTCGGCCAGGTCGCGCTTCTTCTTGTCCTCGGCGGCGTGCGCCTCGGCGTCGCGCTGCATCCGCTCGATCTCTTCCTTGGACAGGCCGGAGCCGCCCTTGATCTGGATCGTCTGCTCCTTGCCGGTCCCCTTGTCCTTGGCCGAGACGTTGAGGATGCCGTTGGCGTCGATGTTGAAGGTCACCTCGATCTGCGGGGTCCCCATCCGGGCGGGCGGGATGCCCTGCAGGTCGAACTTGTCGAGGAACCGGTTGTCGGCGGCCATCGGCCGTTCGCCCTGATAGACGACGATGGTGACGGCCGACTGGTTGTCCTCGGCGGTGGTGAAGGTTTCCTTCTTCTCGGTGGGGATCGTCGTGTTGCGCTCGACGAGCTTGGTGAACACGCCCCCCTTGGTCTCCAGGCCCAGCGACAGCGGCGTGACGTCGAGCAGGAGCAGGTCCTTGACGTCGCCGGTGAGGACGGCCCCCTGGATCGCCGCGCCGATGGCCACGACCTCGTCGGGGTTCACGCCGCGGTGCGGCTCCTTGCCGAAGATCGACTTGACGATCTCCTGGACCCGGGGCATGCGGGTCGAACCGCCGACCATGACGACCTCGTCGATGTCGGACGGCTTGAGCTTGGCGTCTTCCAGGGCCTTGAGGACCGGGCCGCGGCAGCGCTCGAACAGGTTGTCGGTCAGCTTCTCGAACTGGGCCCGGGTGATGACCTGGGCCAGGTGCTTGGCGCCGGTGGCGTCGGCCGTGATGAACGGCAGGTTGATGTCGGCCTGGGCCTGGAACGACAGGTCCTTCTTGGCCTTCTCGGCGGCATCCTTGAGCCGCTGGAGGGCCATCTGGTCCTTGAGCAGGTCGACGCCCTGTTCCTTCTTGAACTCGGCGGCGATGTGGTGGATCAGGGCCTCGTCCCAGTCGTCGCCGCCCAGGTGGGTGTCGCCGTTGGTGGAGAGGACCTCGAACACGCCGTCGGCCACGTCCAGGATCGAGATGTCGAACGTGCCGCCGCCGAGGTCGAAGACGGCGATCTTCTCGTTCTTCTTCTTGTCGAGCCCGTAGGCCAGCGCGCCGGCGGTCGGCTCGTTGATGATCCGCGCCACTTCCAGCCCGGCGATCTGGCCGGCGTCCTTGGTCGCCTGGCGCTGGCTGTCGTTGAAGTAGGCCGGGACGGTGATGACCGCCTTGCGGACCTTGTGACCGAGGTGGCTCTCGGCGGCCTCCTTGAGCTTGCGGAGGATCAGCGCCGAGATCTCGGGGGGGGTGTATTCCTTGCCCGAAGCCTTGACCTTGACGTAGTCGCCCCCGCCGCCGACCACCTCGTAGGGGACCATCTTCTCTTCGGACCGGACCTCATCGTGGCGGCGGCCCATGAACCGCTTGATCGAGTAGACCGTCCCGCTGGGGTTGGTCACGGCCTGACGCTTGGCCGGGTCGCCGACCAGGGTCTCGCCCTTGCTGTTGAACGCGACGATCGACGGGGTGGTGCGGCTTCCTTCCTGGTTGGCAATGACCGTAACGTCGCCGCCCTCCATCACCGCGACGACGCTGTTGGTCGTCCCCAGGTCGATCCCGATGATTTTCTCCCCTTCAGCCACGTCCGGTCTCCTTTCGAAGGATCTCTACGATGGGACGAATCGCGGGCGGTGCATGTGGGGCCCGCTCTCAGGACCCTTCGCTGGCGCGACCGCGTCGTTCGGCCCTTTCTCGAATCGGAAACGATGGAACGCAACGGCTATGCCGACCCGCACGCGATCGCCGCCGCCGCTATGCAACCATCGATCCTGTCGAGGTTAACGGCTGAAGAATCGCGGACAGGAGGCCCGAACGAGGCGATTTCAGGGTGCCGATATGGCAGGCATAAAAATGCCGGTTTGGCCGATCGATCCTGGCGGAGGCGCGGGCGAATCGGGTTGACCCGGCCGCCCCCCGACCTCAAGGTCATCCGAGTCTAACCTATTGGTGTTGCCGAGAAAACCGTCAGGGTATCGGGATCTCTCGCGGACCTCGGGATCCGGCCAGAACGGGGGGCGGGCACGGAGCCGGGGGAGGGGGGATCGGCCTCAGGCCGAGGCGGGCTTCCAGACCGTCTTGACCGGCCGCACCACGAGCCTGCGGATGGCCCAGCCGAGCACGAGCACCAGCAGCGCGACCCCGATGGCGATCGAGCCGGTGGTCCCGATCGTTTCGGCGATGCCGATGAAGATCCGCTGCAGGCCGCGACGCCGGCCGGCGGCCTCGATCTCCTCGCCGGCGGCGATCCGGGAGGCGGAGTTGTGGAGGATGCCCCAGAACACCCCGGCGACCGCGCCCAGGATGATCGGCGGGAGAACCGCCTCGCCCGCCCCGATCTCGGTCGGCGTGGGCTGGAAATCACGCCCCGTCCTGGATCGGATCACCTCCCAGATCAGGTCGGCCCGGTCGTCCTCGGGCGAGAAGTTCAGGTCCTTGCTCCCGGGCCCTTCGGCCCCCAGGGACAGGGTGCCGTTGCCCGGCGACAGCTCGGCCTGGACGATATTCTGGGCGTCCATCTCGCTGACCACCTTGCCGCCGGCCTCCGCCGGGGGCTGGCCGGCGGCCAGGGCTTCGAGGAACTTGTTGACGTTCTTCCTGATCGAGAACTTACTGCCGGTCACCTTCAACTGATAGATCTGGGTGCCCCGGAGGGTCAGGAAGTAGGCGGATTTCTCGCCGATCTTCTGCGACCAAAGTTGCGTTTCCATGCTCGACCCTAGAATGATGATGGGGATGGTCCGCGAGATGGCGCCCCGCCGCCCCCGCGTCGGGGCGGAGCATGATGGCAGAACCCGATGATCCTTTCAAGGGTCATCATGTGTGCGGGTTTTCCCGGGGAGGTCCGGGTCGACGCCGTGGATCGGATGCGCCGGGGCGACATCGCTGGCCCCGTACGCCGCGTCATGCTACCCTTCCCAGGATCGATGAGACCCTGACACTCGCCGGGAACCCGTCCCGATTCGGATCGGTTTCGGAAGGACAACGCTCATGCCCGACTCCACGCCGGAAGTCGCGGTGGCCTCGACCACGCTCGCCAGCCTGAGGGAAGAGATCGACGCCATCGACCGCGACCTGGTCGAGCTGCTCAACCGCCGCTCCGAGGTGGCCGTCCGGATCGGCCAGCTGAAGCAGAGCGAGGGGATGGACATCCTCTCGTCGGCGCGCGAGGCGGCCGTGCTGACCCGGGCCGTCGAGGCCAGCCGGGGGCCGCTGCCGCACGCGACCCTACGCCTGATCTTCCGCGAGCTGATGAGCAGCTCGCGGGCGCTCCAGGGCAAGATCCGCGTCGCCTTCCTGGGGCCGAAGTTCAGCTACAGCCACCTGGCCGCGGTGGCCAAGTTCGGCGAGGCGGTCGAGCACGTCCCGGTCGGCTCGATCGCCGCCGTGTTCGAGGAGGTGAACCGCCGCCACGTCCAGTTCGGCATCGTCCCGCTGGAGAATTCGACCGACGGCCGGATCGCCGACACCCTGGACATGTTCGTCCGGCTGCCCGGCCTGAAGATCCGCGCCGAGGTCCGGCTCCGGGTCCGCCACTGCCTGGTGGGCACGGGGGAATGGAGCCAGGTGCGCAAGGTCTATTCCAAGGCCCAGGCGATCTCCCAGTGCCGCAACTGGCTGGGGAAGAACCTGCCGGACGCCCAGATGATCGACGCGGTCTCGTCGGCCGATGCCGCCCGGATCGCCCGCGACGAGCCGTTCTCGGCCGCGATCGCCAGCCGGCCCGCCGCCCAGGCGCACGGCCTCGAAGTCCTGGTCGAGAACATCGAGGACCAGTCCAACAACACCACCCGGTTCGCCGTGATCGCCGAGCGGGGCGAGCAGAAGTCGGGCAACGACAAGACGACCCTGATCCTGCGGCTCTCCAACCAGGTCGGTTCGCTGGCCGAGGCGATCTACCCGTTCAAGGAACATGGGGTCAACATGTCCTGGATCGAGTCGTTCCCCTCGCCGTCCCAGCCCGACGATCGCGGCCCGTCCTACCTGTTCTTCGCCGACGTGGACGGCCACTTCGAGGATGAACCGGTCAAGAAGGCGCTGGAGCAGGTGCGTCGCCGCTGCGACCGCCTCGAAATCCTCGGCTCGTACCCGCGAGGCGACGGGATCGAGAGCTGACCTCGACGGCCGCACCGCCGATCGGACCCTCTTTCTCGCGCCCTCGGGCCGGCCCGGCGGGGCGGCAGGAGTCGACACCATGAGCACCGACCCCATCCGGCGGATCATCCGCTACCTCGACCCGCTGGAGGCCAGCACCACCATCGAGGCGGACGGCGATCGCCTGGATGTGACCATCCAGAGCGACCAGTTCACCCTCAGGACGAACCTCGACATCGAGACCGCCGAGCGCATCCGCGACGCCCTGGCCGAGGTGATCGCCGCGATCAGGGACGGGCGCGAGGACTGACCGGGGCGAGTCCGGGCCGGGGCGGTCGCGGATCGTCCCGCGTCCCTCCGGCCCTCCGATCCGATCGCGGGATGACGGGCCTCAGTTGCGCCAGCCCTGGGCGAGCACCGCGTCCACGGCCCGGGCGGAGAGCCGCCCCTGTTCGGCCCGCGCGCCCGCGAGCGGGCCGGGTGAGAAGTGCATGGAGGCGAGCCTCCGAGAGGCCCTGGCCTGGCGGGCCGTGCGGACGGGTCCGTTGGTGGCGTAGTTCCTCCCCCTCAGGCTCTTGCGGTCGAAGGTCAGGATCTGGTCGAAGCCTTCCTCGCCGATCCGGTTCGCTCCCAGGAGCACGCCCGAGGTGTCGGTGACGCCTTCGGGGGTCGTGCCATTGACCGCCACCTGGTACGTGGCCCGAAGGCGGAGGCGACGCGCCGGATGCAGCGTGACCGTCCTCGTGGCCTCGTCGTAGAACGCCGACGAGATCGCGATCCGCTCCACCACGCGGCCCCTGGCGTTGAGCCGGACCAGCGTGTAGTTGCTGATCGACTGGGCGGGGTCCGGGGCGAGCGCCACGTTGAACGCGAGGACCAACGCCGTGGGCTGGTCGTGGTAGCCGAAGCGCGCGTTGTCGATGACGAGCGGCGACGTTGGCGCCGGGATCAGGACTTCGAGGTTGGCAACGTTGTTGAGCGGGTTGGGATCGAACTGATCGGAGGTCACCGTGGCGATGTTGGTGATCCTGGTCGAGACGTCGGCGCGGGCGACGATCTGGAGGGAGACCGACTCGCCGGGGCCGAGCAGGCCGATCAGCCAGATGCCGGTCGTGGGGTCGTAGCTCCTACCTCGCTGCTCGCGGTCCTGGACGTAGATCAGCGAGGGGGGGAGAAGGTCCGTGACGATCACGCCGCTGGCCTGGACGGGGCCGTTGTTGGTGACCGTCACCGTGAAGATGACCGAGCCGGGGCCGAGCGGCGTGATCGGTGTGGCGGTCTTGGTCACCGCCAGGTCGGCCGCCTGCGTCGTCACGGCGACGCTGTCGGTGTTGTTGCTGAGATTGCTGTCGAACTGGTCGGAGGTCGCGATCGTCGCGGTGTTGATCCCGGCCGCGCCGGTGACGACGGCGGCGAATTCGATGACGGCGGCATCGGAGGTATTGACCGTCCCGATCGTCCAGATGCCGGTCGCGGGGTCGTAGAACCCGCGATTCGCGGTCGCCGAGACGAAGGTGAAGCCGGCGGGGAGCAGGTCCGTGAGCGAGACGTTGGTGGCGTTGTCGGGGCCGATGTTCCGGACGGAGACGATGAACCGGATCGTCTGGCCGAGCGTGGGCGTGGTGTCGCTGGCGGTCTTCCTCACGGCGAGGTCGGCCACCAGCGGGATGACCGTCGCGGAGTCCGTGCGGTCTCCGGGGGTGGGGTCGGGCTGGTCGGAGGTCAGCACGGTCGCCGTGTTCGTCTGCGCCGTCGCGCTGATCACCCTCGCGGAGATCCGCAGCGTGGGGGCCCCGAGGCGGGGGACCGCCCCGACGATCCAGACGCCGGTCCCCGGGTCATAAGTCCCCTGGCTGGGGACCGAGGAGACGTACTGGAGGCCCGAGGGGAGGAGGTCGCCGAGGGTCACGCCGGTGGCGGCGTTGGGGCCGCTGTTGAACAGCGTGACGGTGAAGGTGACCGTGTCCCCGACGTTCGGCCTGGGAACGTCGACCGACTTGATCACCCCGAGGTCGGCCGTGAAGGGGTCGGTCGACGTGGTCGAAGTGTTGTTCGACAGGTCCGGGTCGAACTGGTCGGAGGTGTTGATGCTGGCGGTGTTCGTCTGGGGCGTGTCGTCGATGGCCGTCGCGACGATCGTGAGGGTCACGGGGGAGCCGGCCACGGTGAGGGTGCCGATCGTCCACAGGCCGGTGGCCTCATCGTAGACCCCCTGCGTGGTCGAGGCGGAGACGAATTCGAGCGTCGGGGGGAGGACGTCGAGGACCGTAACGCCGGTGGCGGTATCGGGCCCGGCGTTGTAAACGTTGATGGTGAAGACCACCACGGCGCCAAGACGGGGCCTCGCCAGGTCGACCGACTTGAGGACGACCAGGTCGGCCTGCTGGGGCGTCTCGGTCTCGCTCGCGGTGTTGTTGCCCGGGTTGGGGTCGAACTGGTCGGACGTGGTGACGGTCGCCGTGTTCGTCAGCGTCGCGGGGGTGGTGACCAGCGCCACGAGGACGAGGGTGGCGGCTGCCCCGTTCCCGATCGAGCCGACCGTCCAGAGGCCGGTGGCCGGGTTGTAGCTCCCCTGGCTGGGGGTCGAGCCCTGGAGGGTGAGCCCCGCGGGAAGGAGGTCGGTGAGGGTGACCCCGGTGGCCGCGCTGGGCCCGAGGTTCGACAGGGTGACGGTGAAGGTGACCGTCCCGCCGACGTTGGGATTGCGGTTGTCGACCGTCTTGAGGACGGCCAGGTCGGCCTGCTGCGGCCCGACGACCACCTCGAAGGAGTTGTTCTCCGGCACGGGGTCGAACAGGTCCGAGGAGGAGACCGCCGCGAAGTTGGTCACCGGATCCGGCCGATCCACGCGGGCGACGATGGTCAGCGTCAGGGCCTCGCCGGTCCCGACGGTGCCGATCGTCCACAGGCCGGTGGCCGGGTTGTAGGTCCCGCGCGAGGGGGTCGCGGAGATGAACGTGAGCCCCGCGGGGAGGAGGTCGGAGACCGAGACGTTGGTGGTGACGTCGGGCCCGAGGTTCGAGAGCGTGACGCCGAACGTGATCTGGTCGCCCACGTTCGGGGACGCCGAGCTGACCGTCTTGGTGACGGCGAGGTCGGCCTTCGGGATGACGACCGGCGTGGCCACCGGGTTGCTGATCCCGGCCAGGATGAAGCCGCTGGTCTCCGCGGAGAAGACGATGTTGGATTGGTTGGTCACGGTGCGATCGAACGAGGTGGGATCGACACGCACCAGGAAGGAGATGGTGCTCGAGGCGGCGATCGGGAGACGCCCGCCGGCCGTCGTGGTGGCCCCCGCACCGAGGCGGTAGACGACGCGGTCGAGGATCGGATCATACTCGGCCTCGTCGTCGCCGGCGGCGTCGGTCTTCGGCACTCCGTCGATGGAGAGCGAACCCGGGACGTAAATCGTGCCGTCGGGGATGGTGTCCGTCAGGACGACGTTGACCGCGTTGTCGCCCGACGTGCCCGAGTTGTTGGTCGCCGTTGCGGTGTATCGGAGTTGATCGCCCGGCCGGACTACCGGCCCGGGGCCCAGGGGGGTGACCGACTTCACCACGTCGACCACCGGCGAATATAACTCGATCGCCGTGGTGACCACGGAGGGGTAATAGCCGCTGCTGGTCGTGTAAAGGGTGATGTCGGTCCCCGTGGCGCCGTTGGACAGGTATCCGTCGGCGTTGACGATCTTGGCGTCGAAGCCCATCTGATTGACGTAGTTGGGATTCTTGGCGGTGGCCAGGACGCCGAGGGTCGAGATCTTCGAATTGAAGAAATTATTGGCCGGGTTCAGGGAGTCGCTGAGCAAATCGCCCGCGAAGCTCATCCGGTCGCCCGTCAGGCCGAGGTCCCCCTCATAGGCGATGACCCCGACGTCCGCGTCCACCTCGCCCGTCGGCGGCGTCACGAATCCATCGATGGAGATGGTGACCGGGGTTGGGGAGTTCGCCTGCACCAGCGCGGCGCCGTCGAAGATGGTCAGGTTGCGGGGGATCTCGTTGGGCGCTCGATAGGCGACCACCAGTGACCAACCGGCGTATTGATTGATCCCCGTATTCGCCTGCACGTTGGCCACGGTGTATGCGCCATTGCCCGCCGCACTGACGATCGAGGTGACGTCGGCGAACTCGCTGTAGTTGCTCAGCATGGGGATGCCGCCCGGATCGACGACGACGCCGATCAGCGACCCGGTGATCGGCTGGTATCCGTCCGCGCCGGGGGCCCGGAGGAGGACGTTCCCCCGATTCGGGCTGGTGGAATTCGCCCCCCAGTACAGGCCCGCGAACAGGACACTCGCCCCGGAAGGGAGCCCGAGCGTGGCCGAGCTGGAATTGAAGGTGGTCAGGGTGTTGTCGATATCGACATAAACCATGTCGTAATTGTTGTTGTCCAGCTCCGTCCCCCGGCCGATTCCCGCCCGGATCTGATCCGCATTCGGGACGGAGTTGGGGAGCGTCATGAGGGTGTTGGCGACGATGGCGATGTTGCCCGTGTCGTTGACCTGGAACCTCGGCGTGAACGGTGTCACCACGGCCATCAGGTCCCTCGCCTCCAGCCGTTCCGCCTGGGGCCTGGCCCTGCGGCGAAGGATGGCAGCCCGGTGCTCCGCGACGGATGCCGACAGTCCCTTCGGAGAGTATCGCAGCATGGCAGTGCGCCTTTGTGCCGGGAGAATTCCGGCCATCGTGGTGGAGGACGAGCAGACGCAAGCCATTACGCCCGCCGGCGTTCGCGTCGACGAGGTGGCCGTGGAAAGGCGGCCGACCCGCCTCGTTCGTCGGGCATCGGCCCGCATTCAACCTGGACTGGGCGAATGAAACAAGCGAATATTCAGATTTAAATTCGCTTGAGTTCAGCAAGGCCAGGCTAATAGATCCGCCTATTCTGGTACCAGCATTAAATATGGGTAGTTTGGGTTTCTCTGTGAAAATTTAAGGATTGAGGGTAAGTTGGAGGATTCTGGAGTTCAATCCATGCCGTGGCCTGGATCTAGGGGGCGTCACTCGGGAGGCCCGAGCCGGGGAATGAACCACTGCGGGGAAACAGGGTCCAAGCCGCATCCCTCCCCGATATGCACTCCCCAAGTTGAGGCCCCGGAAAGAGAAAGGGAATGCTGCAATGCCCTTCTGGCGGTCCCGTGTCGGGCCCCGCAGGCCGAGAATCCGCACCGTTGACCCCGGTGATGAGCCGGAGCGAGACGCTGACGGGAGCGTCAATTCGATGGACACAGGGATGATGACTCGTGGAATCGCCGACTGTCGAGGGCGCCGCCCCCCTGTTTGGAAGGCATAAGAATTCTCACGAGATCGACTCGAAACCCTGCGAACCAGTTACGCCGCCAAACTTATCTCGCCATCCTTCCAGTTTTCGTCGGCCCAGATCCCCCATCCGTCCACCTGTGTTAAGGTGGGCGCTTCTGAATCGGGAGCAGTCCCAGCGAATGGCCCGATCGGTGCCGATGACCCGGTCGTCTCGGGCGGGCGAACGCGCGCCGGCGAATCACTCATCCAGGAATGGGGATGGCGATATGAACTTCCTGCCCTCCCGCGGGTACCACCGCCGTATTCGTCGCTTCCCATGAGTGGCCCTGGTCGAGCCGTTGGAGCGGCGGCACGCCCCCGCCCCCTTCACGGTGCTGACCATCGCCGATAATGGGCAGCGACGTCAGCCCGATCTCCAATTCCCTCCGTGCCGCCATGGTCGGCGTCAACGCCTCGGCGGACGCCGCCGACAGCATCGCTTTCAGCATCCCCGGGGCCGGGGTCCAGACGATGGCGCTGGCCGCCGGTTTGCCCGAGCTGACCAGGCAGGTCACCCTCAACGCCTGGACCCAGGGCGGGGCCGGCTATGCGGGCACGCCGCTGATCGATCTGGACGGGGGAGGGACGATGACCAGCACTGCCGTGACGCTCCTGAACGTCTCCAACAGCCTCGTCCGCGGCCTGATCATCGGCGGGTTCACGTTGGGCAACGGCATCCTGGTCGCTGGCGGGTCGAGCAATATCCTCAAGGTAACTACCTCGGGACGAATGCCGCCGGCACCGCGGCCATCCCCAACGAGGGGAGTGGCATCACGCTGGACACATCAGCCACGGGGCCACCACCATCCGGGCCTGATGGGACGGGCCCCGGGACGGATCCATCGCCGGCCCTGGAGTGCGGGTCGCGGTCTGCGGAGGAGGCGCCAGCCCTGCCGTCATTCGCGTGAAATGCGGGCATCCCGGGGGATGATGCCTGAGTCCGGCCGGCATGGCAATGGAGCCCGGGTTTCCCTGATATGATATCAGGCGGCGCCGATGTGCTTCGAAGGTTCTCGAACAGTTCGACCGCCGATCGCGGTCGCCCGATCGAGCCCGGCAGGCCCGATCATTCGAACCGGGGGCACAGATCCCCCGCCGCCCCCGAGTCCGCGGGCCTGCACCGCCGGCTCTTCGCTCTCACGATCGCGGCCAGAATGAACATCAACGAGATTCGGAGCGGCTGCCCGAGGCCTCGGCCGTGATGGGCCTTCGCCCGGATCGCGGCATTTCCCTCGGGGGGTAGAAGGGCACGAACGATGGGGCGCTCTCGTAGGCATCCACGAACGAGGCGAACAGTCGGGGGCCGACCTCGGGCCCGTACCGGGCGATCAGCCCCTCCTCGACCGGGATGTGGAGCCGGTAAGGGTCCTCGTCGGGCTGCGTCATGCCGGCGAGCATGTCGGCCACGCCCTGGATCTCGGCCGTCATCGATTCGTCACAACGCTCGGATCTTTCGGTATTGTGGTAGAAAACCATGATCGATATGCATCGCGCCACGGCCTCCAGGTATTGGCGTTGATCCATCGGCGCTCGCCTCCGCTTTCTGATCCAGGTATGTCGGCGGTCCGTCCCCGGCCAGCAGCCATCTCGGGCAGACCCCGGTCAGGGCGAGGACCCTGAGGATGGCATGGCCGGGGATCGTCACCCCGGCCTCGTAGTTGGCCCAGGTCCCGGGCGGGAGGCCGAGCGTATCGGCGAATTCCGCCTCGCCGTCCTCTCCATAGAGGGCGACCCTCACGAGACGCAGCCTTCTCGCGATCCGCATGCTCGATTCCGCGGGCATCGGCCAGCCTCCTGGTGTAGGATTCGCATCTGGCATCAGGCTGCGGCCTCGTGCGGGCCTCGCGGACGGCCGGGGCCTGGGGCATCGCGGGCCGCTTCGAATCTCGCCCGGGGTCGGGCCCTCTCGGCGGGCGAAAGCCGCCGATCGGACCGACTTGAAGATCAGTTTAAATACACATCCTTTCAGAAATCATCGGGGAGATCGGCGATTTTGCGTCGGGGGAAACCCGCGTCGTCGATTCGCCCGCCTCGATCGGCCGGGGCGTCGCTCCGCTCGGGGCTGGGTCATCCGGCCGACCCGCCCTCGTAGCGCGGGCCGGCCCCGCTCAGGAGCCACGCGGGCCGGGCGGACGTGATCGCGATGAATTCGAGGAGGATCGGGCCCGGGATGGTGACCCAGGATTCGTAGCCCGACCAGGTTTCCTGGTCGACTCCCAGGTAGGCGGCCAGGACCAGGGTGCCATCCGGCCCGAAGCACTCCTCCCGGACGAGCTTGATCCTGGCCGAGAGGACGGCCGACCGGATGCGGTCCCGGGCGGACTCGCGGCCTTGGACCGCCCCGCCCACGGGGATGATCCGGGTCCGTCCCCCGCTGCAGCGGGCGATGCGGATGGCCCCCGACGCGGCCTCGGTTCGGATGAACTCGCGGGCGATCGGGTCGTCCGGATCGACCAGGATGGAATCCTCCGCCGAGAATTCCCCTGCGGTTCCGCCCGCCCCCACGATTTCGCGGGGGGAGGACTTCTCCTCGGATGATGGCATGTCGTCGATCCCCGCCGCGGGCCGGCCGGGCTCGCCCGATGACGAGCCGTTGTCAGTCGGCGTGCTGCAGCCTGGGAATTTTCGCCGATCGGGTCGCGCCACGAAGTCGGGGAGCCTCGCATTCGGCTGAAGGGTTTCCCCGACACGACGTCACGGGGTCGGCTCGTCCCCGGCCAGCCATCCCGAACGGATGGCATGGGCGACGATCCCCGCCCGCCCGGCGATCCCGAGCTTCTCCATGCCCCGGGCCCGGTGCGTCTCGACCGTCTTGATGCTCAGGTCGAGGCGGGCGGCGATCTCCTTGTTGGAGAGGCCGCGTGAGATGAGCCGCAGGACCTCCTCCTCGCGATCGCTCAGCGCCGGGGCCGGGTCCTCGCCGGGGCGGGGGAGGCGGCCCGCGTTGCCGCCGAGGATCTTGCCCGCCAGGTTCGGGTCGAGGTAGGTCCCGCCGCGGGCGACGGCGTGGATGGCATGGATCAGGTCGTCGGCGGCCGCCCGCTTCAGCAGGTAGCCCGATGCGCCCGCCTGGAGGGCCTGCTGGAGGTAGCTCCGGTCCTCGTGGACGGTGAGGATGAGGACCTTGATGCCGGGGCTCCTCAGCTTGATCCGCCTGGTGGCCTCCGGCCCGCCCAGGACCGGCATCGAGATGTCGAGCACGGCCATGTCCGGTTCGAGCCTCGCCGCCAGCCGGCAGGCCGACTCGCCATCGGCGGCCTCGCCGACGACCTCCAGGCCCGGGTGGGCTTCGATCAGGGATCGCAACCCCGCCCGGACGATGTGATGATCGTCGGCCAGGACGATCCTGAGTTTAGGTCCCATGATCCCCCCCCTCCGATCTCCGGCTGATCGGGATGCGGGCCAGGAGTGTCGTCCCCGATCCCGGGGCCGATTCGACCTCCAGCGTCCCGCCGACCAGGGAGATGCGTTCCTCCATGCCGACGAGCCCGAGCCGCCCCGCCGGGACGGAGCCCGGTACGAAGCCCACGCCGTCGTCCTCGATCACGGCCATCACGTGCCCATCCGAGCGGCTCAACACCACGCTCGTCGCGGACGCCCGGGCGTGCTTGGCGACGTTGGTCAGGGCCTCCTGCACGACGCGGTAGATGACCGTCTCGATCTCGGGGCTGAGCCGCCCCGTGCCGAGGTCGGCGGTCATGAAGTTGGCTTGGGTCCCGGCCCGCTCCGACCACTCGGCGACGAGATGCTCCAGCGCCGGCACGAGCCCCAGGTCGTCCAGGGACGTGGGGCGGAGCCGGATGGCCAGGCCGTGCACCTCCCGGCCCAGGGCGTCGGCGACACGCTGGGCGTCGGCCAGCTTGGCGGCGGCCGAAGCGGGGAGGTCGCCGGACATTTCGACGGCCTTGAAGGCCAGGGAGAGGCCGACCATGAGCTGGCCGATCGTGTCGTGGAGGTCGCGGCTGACCCGCCGCCGCTCGTCCTCCTGGGCCGTCCCCAGCCGCTGGGCCAGCTCCCGCCTCCGCCCCATCTCGGCCGCGAGCGAGTCCATCGCCCGCTCCAGGTCCGCCGTCCGCTCGGCCACCCGTCCCTCCAGCTCGTCGTTGGCCCGCCGTAGCGCCGCCTCCGCCTCCTTCAGGTCGGTCACCTCCACGCACGCACCGGCCAGGCGGGCCTGCCCGCCCGCGTCGAACACGTCGCCCTGGTCGCGCAGCCAGGCCACCTCCCCGTCGGGCCGCACCACGCGGAACTCGATGCCCAGCGGTCGGCCGTGCCGGGCGGTCTGATCGAACGCGGTTCGGACGAAGTCCCGGTCGTCCGGGTGGACGTGGCCGAGGAACTCGGCGAATGGCCGGACGCTCTCGACCGGGCCCAGCCCGAGCAGGGCGTTCAGATTGGCGTCCCGGGTGTGCATATCGGCCGCCACGTCCCACGCCCAGGTCCCCGTCCGGGCGGCCGAGAGGGCCAGCCGCAGCCGCTCCTCGCTCCGGCGGAGGGCGTCCTCCGCCTGCCTCTGGTCGGTGACGTCCCGCATCACCCCGATCATCCGGATCGCGGCCCCGGCCTCGTCGTAGAAGAAGATCCCCCGGGCGGACAGCCACCGGACCGACCCGTCCGGATGGAGGGCGCGGAAGTCGTGGGCGAACGGGGCGCGGGCGTCGTGGGCGGCGTTCAGGGCCGCCTCGGCCGCCGGACGATCGTCCGGGTGGACCCGGGCTCGCCACGCCTCGTAGCTCGGGGCGACCTCGCCCGGGGTGTAGCCCTGCATGGCGAAATGCTCGGCATTCCACACCACCCGCCCGGTCCGCACGTCCCAGTCCCAGGTGCCGAGCCCGGCGATGGCGACGGCCAGCCGCAGCCGCTCCTCCCCCTCGCGAAAGGCCGCCTCGGCGCGGGCACGCTCGAGCCGGGGGAACAGGCGATTGGCGATCTCCTCGACCAGCTCGATCTCGTCGTCGCGCCAGCGGCGATACTCGATCGCATTGACCGAGAAGACATATTTCCAATCGCCCCGCTGCTGGAACGGGACGGTGATGTACGCCCCGGTGCCGACCTTCGCGTGCGCATCCCTCATCCCCGGGCCGTATTCCACCGCGTTGCTGCTGGCCGTGGCCCGGCGACGGAGCGGGTCGAGGAGGGCCTCGCTGGCGACCTCGGAGAGGCGGATGACCGGAGGCAGCGGCGGCAGCCCGGGCCCATCCCAGCGGTCGAGGAACCGGCACTCGTCGGCCGTCTCGTCGATGAGCGCGAAGTGGCACCGCTGGATGTTCATGAACCGCGCGAGCTTCTCGCCCACGGCCCGCATGATCTGGTCGCCGCCCCACAGGCCGGCGAAGTCATGGGCGATGTCGGCGAGGAACGCGAGATTCTGTTCCCTCCTCCTCCGGTCGGTGATGTTGGTGAAGAGGACCGCCACGCGCCGGCTGCCCGGGCCGCCCAGGCGGAAGATGTTGAGGTCGAAGGTGCGGTCCAGGATCGGCTCGGCCACCTCCAGCCGGAGCGGCTCGCCCGTCTCGGCCGCCCGGCCATACGTCTCCGCCCATCGGGGGTTGGGCTCGCCTATCAGTTGCGTGGCCGTGCGGCCGACCGGGTACGCCATCCCCGTGTGCTCGACGAACGCCGGGTTCACCTCCAGGAACAGGAAGTCGGCCCACCGCCCCGTCGCCTCGTCCCGGATCATCTCGACGACCGCGTACGCCTCGTCCATCGAGTTGAAGAGCGACCGATACTTCTCCTCGCTCACGCGGAGGGATGCCTCGGCCCGGGCCCGTTCCACCGCCGCCCAGGTCCGCTCGGCCGTCTCCTCGATCAACCCCAGTTCGTGCTCCGTCCAGTCGCGAGGCGCGGCGACCTGGGCGACCAGGATGGCGACCAGCTCGTCCCCCTTGACCAGGGGCACGGCCGCCGCGGCGACGATCTGGATGGCCTCGTGGGCCTCCCGCTGGCTCGGCTCGAACCGCGGGTCGGTCCCCACATCCCGGATGACCAACATCTGACCGGCGCGGAGGCTATCGATGATCCACCGGCCGAAAGGCTCGGTCGGGT
The DNA here is from genome assembly GCF_051175315.1 of Tundrisphaera macrotermitis. Classification (NCBI taxonomy): domain Bacteria; kingdom Pseudomonadati; phylum Planctomycetota; class Planctomycetia; order Isosphaerales; family Isosphaeraceae; genus Tundrisphaera; species Tundrisphaera macrotermitis. The sequence continues at coordinate 6,335,784 of NZ_CP195100.1, read as the reverse complement.
GGCGGTCCTGGGGCGGCTCGACGCCCCGCACGTACGCCTCGGCGACCGACCAGTCTTCGCCCGCCACCTCGGCGTACACCGCGCGGTTGACGCCGAGATGCTCGCCCAGGAATCGGGCCGCCGCCGCCCTGATCTTGGCGGGGTCGTCCAGCGGCCGCAGCAAATCGGAAAGCCGGAGCAGATACGCCTGCCGCTCCTCGCTCGCCCGGACCACCTGATCGGCCCGCCTGCGGGGGGTCATGTCGACGAAGGTGAGGACGATGCCGTCGATGCGGTTGTCGGTCGTCCGATAAGGGGTCGCCCGCCGCTGGTAATACCGGCCGTCGACCCCGGCCACCTCGCGCTCGGCCGGGATCAGCCGGTCCAGCACGGACCGGCAGTCGGCGTCCAGGTCCGGGTCGTCGAAGTTGTGGGCCAGGGCCGCGATCGGCCGGCCGACGTCCCCCGGGATCAGGTCGATCAGGTCCCGGACGGCCGGGGTGAACCGGCGGATGCGGAGGTCGGTGTCCAGGAACAGGACGGCGATGTCGGTGCTGGCCAGCAGGCTGGCCAGGTCGCTGGAAGCAGCCTGATGTTCCTCCATCTTCGCCCGGAGCTGGGCGTTGACGGTGGTCAGCTCCTCGTTGAGCGACTGCATCTCCTCCTTGCTGGTTTCCAGCTCCTCGTTGGTGCTCTGGAGTTCCTCGTTGACGCTGGTCACCTCCTCATTGGAGGCCTTCAGCTCCTCGTTGCTCGTCTGCAACTCCTCGATGGTGCCCTGCAGTTCGCCCCGCAGCCGGCGGACCTCGGACTCCCACCCGTCGGGGGCGTCCGGCGGGGCGGACCCCGGGGCGGGGACCTCCCCCCGTTCCTCGAAGCTGACCACGAAATATGGGGGTGGGCGGTCGCCGCCGGCAGGGTCGGGGACCGGGGAGGCGGTGATCGCCACCCGGGCCCGGCGGCCCGGCTCCCGATCGATCCACCCTCCGGGCTCGGTCGCCCGGGCGCCCTCGGCCGCCGCCCGGTGGAGGGCCGCCCGGACCGTCCCGCGGATCCCCTCCCGGGCCATCAGGAGCAGCTCCCGGGTCGGCTCCCCGGACATCCGCAGGTAGGGGGCGGCGTCGCCGTGGAAGTAAACGACATGGCCATCCCGGTCGACCGTCACGGCCGGCGGCGTGTGGGACTCCAGCAGGGCCTGCCGGGTCAATTCGCCGAGCGACGTCGGCGGCCCGTCCGCCCGCGTCGGCCGCGCCGGGAGGGCGCCGGTGGCGACCCCGAGCGGCCGGCCTTCTGCGGCCCCGAGCGGGTGGGGGAGCGGGAAGTCGATCGCCCCGTGCCGGGTCGGCCCGACCCGCCGGAAGATGCGGGCCTTCCGGTCGACGGCCTCGAACAGGCCATCGGCCCCGCCCACCGCCTCGGACGAGCCGAGGAACAGGGCCCCTCCCTCGCGCAACCCGAAGTGGAGCAGGTGGAGCACCCGCCGCTGGACGTCCGGCTCCAGGTAGATCAGCAGGTTGCGGCAGGTGGCGATGTCCAGCCGCGAGAACGGCGGGTCCTGGAGGATGTTCTGCGGCGCGAAGACCACCCGGTCCCGCAGGTCGGCCCGCACCCGGTACATCTCCGACTCGCGGGCGAAGAACCGCTCCAGCCGCGCCGGGTTGATCTCGCTCTCGATCCCGCCGGGATAGACGCCGGCGCGGGCGTGGGCCAGGGTGCGGTCGGCCAGGTCGGTGGCGAAGACCTTGACGTCCAGCGGCTTGCCGGCCCGCTCGGCCTCCTCGACCAGCAGCATCGCCAGCGAGTACGCCTCCTCGCCGCTGGAGCAGGCGGACACCCACGCCCGGACCGACCCGCCTGGATCGCGGCCCGCCACCAGGGGGGCGATCACCCGGCTGCGGAGGGCATCCCAGGCCTCCGGGTCGCGGAAGAAGCCGGTGACGTGGATCAGCAGGTCGTCGGACAGCGACGTCACCTCGGACGGGGTCTGCCGCAGCAGCCGGGCGTACTCGGCCATCGAGCCGAGCCGGGCCAGGCCCATCCGCCGCTGGACGCGCCGGAGCAGCGTCGCCTTCTTGTAGCCCGAGAAGTCCTGCCGGGTGCGGGTGCGCAGGACGGCGAGGATCTCGCGGAGGTGGTGCCCCTCCCGGTCCAGGACCGGGCCGGCCGCCTGCTCGCGGCCCCCCGAGGCATAAGAGCTGGCGGCGTAGGCGAGCAGGACGTCGGGAATCTCGGCCGGGCGGAGGATGTGGTCGGCGTAGCCGGCCTCGACCAGGTGCCGGGGCATGCTCGGGTACTGGGCGGTGTCCGGATCCTGGGCGATGCAGAGGCCGCCGACCGCCTTGACCGCCTGGGCCCCGGCGGTGCCGTTGGAACCCAGGCCGCTGAGGACCACGCAGATGGCCCGCTCGCGCTGCTCCTCGGCCAGGCTGCGGAAGAGGTCGTCGACGGGCCGGTTGGCCGCCCGAGGCCCGCCCAGCTCGGGTCCGAGGCGGAGGCGGCCGTCGCGGATGGTGGTCACGTGGCCGGGGCGGATGACGTAGACGTGGTCGGGCTCGACCGGCATGCCATCTTCGACCTGGCGGACCGGCATGGCGGTGCGGCGGGCGAGGATGCCGGCCAGGTGGCTCTCGGCGTCGGCGGGCAGGTGGAGGATGAAGACGAAGGCCATGCCGGAGTCGGGCTGCATGGCGTCGAGCAGCTCGCCGAATGCCTCGATCCCGCCGGCGGAGGCCCCAACCCCGACGACCGGGAACGGCAGCCGCGGCGGCTGCTCGGTGTCGACCGGCTGGGCCCGCCGATTCGTCTCCTCGTCGGGCCGAGGGGCGGCATCGTCCTGGGACGGCAGGCTGTCCTGATCCAAGGCGCTTCATCCTTTCCGTCGGGCGGCCCGCGGTGCCGACGCGGCTCGACGGATCGGGCCGGATGCCCAACCCCACGCCAGCAAAAGCGAGACCGCCCCCATACCGTTTCGCTCAAAGATTACCGCCGATGGGGCCGATCGGCGAGGTCGTCCCGGGAGAACCGCGTCGCCCGGGTGATCATCGCGGCCGGGGAGGGCGATCTTCCCGGCCCACTATCCAAGCCCCGGCGGGATCCCTACAGTGGGAGGTATTCCTCCCTAAGTCGCGAGTACACGCCGAGACGAACCGGCAGGACGGGGTCCGAATGGCCGGTCATGACATCATCGTGTTCGGGGGTTCGGCGGGGGCCCTGGAGGCGATGAATGTCATCGTCGACGGGTTCCCGCCCGGCCTTCCGGCGGCGGTTTTCGTCGCATTCCACTCCTCGCCCCATAGCCCGGGGCTCCTCCCGGAGATCTTCAACCACCGGGGCAAGCTCCCGGCCGCCCATGCCCGGGATGGCGAGCCTGTTGCGCCGAGCCGCATCTACATCGCCCCGCCGGACCACCACCTGCTGCTGGAGCACGGGCGGGTGCGGGTCACCCGCGGCCCGAAGGAGAACCGCTTCCGCCCGGCCGTCGACCCGCTGTTCCGCTCGGCCGCCCTGGCCTACGGCCCGCGCGTCGTGGGCGTGATCCTCTCCGGATGGCTCGACGACGGGGCGGCGGGGCTCTGGGCGATCAAGGCCCGCGGCGGGGTCGCCATCGTCCAGGAGCCCGAAGAGGCCTTCGCGCGTTCGATGCCCGAGGCGGCCCTGCGGCAGTCCCGCGTCGACCACCGCCTCCGGGCCGAGGACATCGCCCCGACCCTGGCCGAACTGGTGGCCGGCCTCGGCCCCGATGAACGCGACTTCCCCGTGCCCGAGGGCCTCGAGATCGAGACGAGGATCGCCATGGAGGATAAGGCCCTGCAGGCCGGCGTCAGGGACATCGGCGAGCCGTCCCTGTTCGCCTGCCCAGAATGCCACGGCGTCCTCATGCGGATGAAGACCGGCGGCGGGCCCCGCTACCGATGCCACACCGGGCATTCCTACACGGCCGACTCGCTCCTGTCCGAGATGACCGAGGTGGTCGAGGAGTCGCTGTGGAACGCCGTCCGCTCGGTGCAGGAGAGTTCGATCTTGATGGAGCACATGGCCGCCCATGCCCGGGAGGCCGGGCAGGCCGATCTCGCCGCGCTGTATGACCGCAAGGCGTCCGAGGCCCGGGGGAGGGCCGAGATGGTGCGGCGGGCGGTGATGGGGCACGAGAACCTGAGCGAGGAGAAGCTCGCAGGCGGGTAGGCCCGGGCCTCATGGGGCGGGGACCGGGCGGGGCCGCCCCGAGGGCGAGGGACGATCGCGAATCCCGATCAATCCTGGTGCGGCCCTCGCCGGCCTCCCGTTCGGCCATCAGAAGAAGTCTCGCCCCAGGCCCTGCGGGAGATCTCGCCCACCCGGGGTCGACGCCCACGTCGGCCCGACCCCCGCCTGGGTCCGCACGGTCCTCAAGCGGCGGAATGCCGACGGCCGAGCGGCAACAGGGATGGAAGAGACGCCCTGGCCGTCCGGATGGTCGAGCTGCGCCGCGAGCACCCCGGCCGGGCCAGGTATCGGTGGGTCTCCGTCTACGGGTTCGTGCACCCGGCCAGCAGCAGGAACCCGGAGCTGATCCTGCCGGAGGCGAACGCCGATTGGATGCCCCTGGCCCTGGAGGGATTCGCGCGGTGGGCCGACCCCGATGGGGCCAAGCTGGACGGGCCGCCGGGCGTGGTCCTGCACTAGATGCCGCCCTGCACTCCCAAGCTGCAGCCGGCCGAGCCGCTGTGGGCACTCCGTATCACTTCGGCCCCGACAGGCCCACATGAACGACGTGAGGCCTCGGCTCCACATGCCCGTGGACGTCCTCGGAAACCGCGGAGATTTCGAACGGCTCGCCGCCCCGGGCATCGAGGGCGATCTCCCACTCGGCGAAGCTGCCGCGCGTCGACCGGGCCGGGCGGCCGTTGACGGTGACCCTCCGCAGGTCGCTCGTGTCGACCGAAGACCCCTTCACGATGACCAGGTTGCCGTCGCGCACCGCGCTGGTGATCACCGTCGTCGGGGGCATCTCATCCTTGAAGCTGGAGACCCCTCGGAAGACGCCCCGGTCCGATTCGGACTTCGAGGGGAGGTAGCCCGAACTGATCGGGTTGTGGATGTCATTCACTCGCATGTCCCTGGACGCCATCCTCCGGAATCCGGAGCCATCCATGATCGACCGCCAGATGGCGACGTCGCAGCGGAAGGACTCGAGCCCGTCGACGAAGACGCCGGTGGTCCCGAGGTGCGTGGACCAGTTCGCCTCCCAGGCGCGGAAGTCGCGGATCCAGAACGGGTGGCCCGGCTCGGGGATCGCCTCGGAGGCCTCGCGGGCCAGGCTCTCGCCCTGGCTGTAGAAGTCGAGCCCCTGCTCCGGACGCGTCACCCCGCGGAGGTTCAGGCAGAAGAACTTCATCGTGTGGGCCTCGTTGTCCTCGAACCGGACGAACGGCAAGGTGCGGGTGTCCTGCCTCTTCACCGAGCCGTCGGGCTGGCGGATCGGCCGGATCGGATCGTAGGCCTCGGTCTTCTTGGTGTCGAATCGGTAGCCGTACTCGGCGCATTCGACGGCCACGTTCCTGGTGAAGCTATTCTGGCTGTTCGCCCACCAGAATCCCGCCCCCCGATTCGGGTCGAAGGGGACCTCCTGGTCCTCCTGAGGCTTGCCGGGCAGGACCAGCGCCGCGAGGTTATGGTCGAGGATGTTGTTGATCTCGGTGCCGCTCTCCAGGAAGTAGCCGTGGCCGACGCTCTTGTAGCCGACGTTGTCGCGGACGACGAGGGCATCGGTGCCGTGGATCGTGATCCAGCGGTTGTGGCTATCCCAGATCGAGGCCCCGATGACCGAGCTGCCCCTCATCGTTTCTCCGGCCAGGTGGAAGTGGATGCTGTAACGCCCCTTCTCGTCGCGCTTGCCGAGGTGCCGGAACTCGGCATAGTGGATCGAGCCGGCCGAATTCCGGTGGTACATGGTGTGGCCGCGGACTCCATCGGGGTCGGCCGACTCGACCACGACGCTGCGCGTGAGATTGGCCACCTCGGCCCGGAAATTCCCCTCGGCGAAGTGCGGGAAGGCGAGGGGCCGGTCCAATTTCACCGAATATCCGCCGGTGAAGTCTCGCGGCGTCAGCCCGGTGATCCTCCGCTCCTCGGTCTGGGCACCCGCCAGGAAGTCGCCGCCGACGCGGTTGCCGTCGCGCTGGCGCGTCGTGCTCGTGACGATGATCTGGTCGCCTTGCTTCCAGCCCTCGGGCCACTCGTCCACGTACAGGGACCTCGCCCCGCCTTCCGCGGTCTGCCGGAGCTTCAGCCACGTCTTCGCGATCGGCGCCCCGTGGAACTCCATCCGCCCTCCGCAGCAGACGATGGCCGGGCAGGACTGCTTGTCCATCCCTTCGACGTAGTGCAGGCGGATCGTGGCCGAGAATTCGGCGGGGATGGGCAACCCCGGCCTGCCGACCAGGAGAGATGGCTTATCCCGGGGTGCCGAGATGGCGTCGGCCGGCTGGGGCCGGTTGTCCGAGCCGGCCGCGCCGTGCTTCATCGGGGCGCCGGCGGCGTGGCAGTCGAAGCCCTCCTCCGAGGGCTCTTCGGAGGCCGTCACGGTGAGCAGGCCGACTTCCAGGCGGGTGCTCCGATCCCTGGCGAACTCCAGCGTGCCCGCCACCTGGACCAGGCGGATGACGTCGGCGGACGCGACATCATAGCCGACGTTGTGGCCGGGCCGGATGACGACGCGATCGCCCGCCATCGGGGCCCGGCCCAGGTCCCAGGTCTCCTTCGAGGACCAGGCGCCCGATTTCGCGGACCGGATGAGGGGGGGCTCTCCCGCGGCACCGGTTGTCGCGACGACCGGGGATGCGAGGGCGAGGGCGATGAGGATTCGTGTTGCGGATCGGGATGTCATGCGTGACCTTCGGAGATAGGGGATCGATCTGGCGATGCGGTCGATCGGGGCGGGGGCGGCCGTGGACTCGGGCGGCCCCGGATGGGCTACCCTCGGGCGAGCATCACGGCTGCTGGGCGATCTCGCCGCCATTCCGGCTGACCATCCCCATCAGTGCGGGGACGGTCATGGTCGACGGCAGCAGACGCACGCTGCCGTCGCCCATGGCGACGTTCGCCCCGGCGGGGTGGAAGCCGAAGACGCCCTGCGAGTTGTTGCAATTGATCGCGCAGTCGAGGCCGGCGGGGGTGCTCGTCGTGGCCGGCGGGGGCGAATTGGAATACCCCTGGACCTGGAAGGCGCACCAGCCGAGCCACGCCCCCCAGGCGCCGGGCTGATCGAGCGTCAGGTCCGATTCCGGCATCGGCCATCCCACGCCCTTGACGTAGTGCTTGTCGTAGCCCGCGTGTTCCAGGAACAGGGTGGTGTTCGACAGGCCGTCGGTCACGTCCTCCATGCGTGGCGCGGTCCCTTTCAGGATCGGATCGGGGGCCGAGGCGGCCCCCATCAGGGCGTAGGTCGCCGCGCTGATGGCGTGGTTGACCCAGTAGTCGGAGACCCATCCGGTCATGGGATTGCCATTGGCATCGGTGATGAACGCCCCGTAGGACTTCCCGGTCGAACTCGACTTGCGGAGTCGGATGGTGTTCTGGACCGGGTTCGACGGGCAGAGCAGGACCGCCAACTTCGTGTTCGCCACCGTCTGATTCGCGGCGTCGGCGAAGCCGCCCGGGACCGCGACGTTGAAGGCGTTGGTCAGGACCCCCTGCTCGAGGTAGGGGAGGAGCGTGACCAGGTGGCCGTACTGGGGGGAGGAGGACGGCCTGGCCGAGGGGAAGCATTCATACACGTCGTGATAATTGTGGACCGCCAACGCGAGCTGCTTGAGGCTGTTCCTGCACTGGATGTTGCGTGCCGCCTCGCGGGCCGCCTGGACGGCGGGGAGCAGGAGCGCGATCAGCACGCCGATGATCGCGATCACGACGAGCAGTTCGATCAGGGTGAAGCCGGTCCGTCGGCATGTCACGCGGTCGGGATGGGACGCCAAAGTGGGTGACTCCGATCAGCATGTGGCCCAGCTACGGGCGGGATGATCCCTCCTGGGGATCCATCCGAGGAACGCCCGGTCGCCGCTTCGCCGCGGGCGGGTCGGGCCGGCGGCGGCCCCGACCGAACTCGACGCTGTTGTGCCCTGGGCATCTCCCATGCCGACCCGTCATCACACCGTAAATCCGGCGGCACAAGCACATTACCCGCACGGGGCAACTTAGGGGCGGCCTCCCAGGCGGCGGGTTTTTCACCGCCGGTGGCGAACTTTCTTCCGCGCATATTCCAGGGGCGACCTCGGACACGTCCATTATGGGGACCGCTTCGCGGCCTTCTCGCGTTCTCTGATCCGCATCGATGAGCCGGAGCTTCCAACTCAGTTGGGTTGGCGGTCTCCGCATCCTCGGCCGTCGCGCGGCCCCTCGATCGGCCGCATCCGGGTCGCCGTCGTCAAGATCAGCCGCACCGAGCCCCGCATCGCCATCCCCGGCGACGCCACCTTTCGGCCGCTGCACCTCCGCTCGTGATGGCGATAAGAGCCGAACAGTTGCTCCAGGCCATTGTTGGGCCGCGGCAGGTCGGTCGTGTCATGGCAGGCGAACAGCCCGGGCCAGCCGCTCCGCATCACCTTCAGGAAATGGCCGATCGCGTCGTCCAGGCCCACGACCGACTCGCGACGCCTCAACCTGCTCAACTCTCTCGGGAGACCCTTTTGCCGGCCACCTCGTCCAGGCTCGCGGCGATCCGGGCCGGTCGATCGTGCAGCTTCAGCCCGGATGCCTCCAGCGGCGGCCGGCCGTCGTCGGCCAGCGACAAAGCGGACCGCGGCACATTAGCCCCGGATCGCCCTGACCTCCTCGTCGTCGCGTCCTTTGACGGCCCGCTCGATCGGGCGGACGCCACGCACCTCCTTCTTGAGGGTGACCTTGGCGTGGCGATCGGCCTCGTAGATCGGCCGAGCCGCCCGGCGACGGTAGTGGAACTGGCAGAGCTGATGCGGGACGCCGGGCACGGCCAGGGCCATGGCATCGCGGATGGAGTGCTGTCCGACGGAGATCACGCCGACGATCGGCGCTCCAGTGGCTCCCTCGGGCCCGAGGGCGGCCTTCATCTCGACAATCATCACGGCCAGGTCGGCCCGGCAGGAGGAGAGCAGGCTCCGGGCCAGGAGGATCTCGCCGGAGAGCACCTCGCGGAGCACCCAGAGGGCCTCGTGGCCGACGTCGGGCTGCAGGCCGTCGAGAGCCAGGATCACCTGCCCAGGGTCGGAGGTGATGCGACGAAGCCGGGCCGGGCCAGACAGTGAGAGGGCGAGCAACTCATCGTAGCGGTCGAGCAGGCGGTCGACGCTGCGGACGCAGATGGCCGCACCCGGGGCGGGCGCGGGTGGCGGCCGTCAACTCGACGGTGCGAGTGGGGGACCGGTCACGGCATCTGCTCGGACCTGGGCATCGGTCGACTTTTGGGAGGGCTTCACCAGGAGAACCGAGGCGACCTGCCGATCAAAACAAATCTACGTATCTAAAAAAAGGGCCGGATCTCTTGGTTAAAGAGATCCGGCCCTGATATGCCCGGCAGGACTTGAACCTGCAACCTTTAGCTCCGGAGGCTAACGCTCTATCCAATTGAGCTACGGGCACGTTGCGAGGACACAATGTAATGCTTCCTGGCCCGGTGAGCAAGGGAGAAAATCGACGAATCCGGTTCGGGACCGCCGCGAGGTTGGGGCGGCCATGAAATCCGGCGGATTGCCGAAGCTCCGGGCGGAAGGATCAACGCAAAAATCGACGGCCGGGGCAGGCTCGAAGGCCTTCCGGTCGCCGATTCGCATCGCGTCCCACTCATGCTCATGTTCAGGAGCGGAAGCCGCTGAGTTCGTCGAGGAGGCGATCCAGGGCGACCTGGATCTTCTCGGGCGTCTCGTAGGACCCGTCGGCGATCTGGCGGCGGATCTCCTCGACCCGCTCGTGCCGGATCTCAGGCAGCCGGCTGATGCCGTCGAGCATCTGGCCCAGCGGGGAGATCTCGACATGGTCCCGGGGGGTGGTCGTGTGGACGGTCTGGCCGCCCTCAACCCCGAACGCGGCCAACCGGGGGTAGATCGCCTGGGGGCCCTGGGCCCCGCCCGCACCGTGGATTTCCATGGCAGCCTCCCTCTTCCTCAGTGTCTTGGACCCACGTTCCCGAAATCGGGAGGCAGGCGATGTTCATCACAGACCCACGGCGACGGCTAACCGGGCAGTTTCGGGCGTCTGGGACGCCTGACCTTCCTTTTCCCGGGGCCTGGCCGTGGTGCTCGAGGCATCCGCCTCAAGCTTCCACACCCTTATCTATCGGCGGCCGGACCGATCGAATTGAGCCGAAGTCGGAAAATCGGGCGATCCGTCCCGAATCGGCCCGATCGGATCGACTAGCGCCGGGTCCGGGGCTTGAGGCCTTCGCTGAGTTGCTGCGAGACGGCCCCCAAACGGCCGGTGACGTCGGAGACGAGCCGGCGGATCTGCTCGATCTCCTGGCGCTGCTGGGCCGCGTTGTTGGGCCGGGACTGGATGGCTTCGAGTTTCCGGACCGCGTCGTCGAGTTCCTGGGCCCCCTTGGCGAAGACCTGCGCCGAGTCGTAGACGACCTGGACGCGAATGTCTTCCGGGGTGGGTTTGTAGAGGGGGCTCAGGACGAACGGGTTGGCGTAGATCTTCTGGACGAGCTTGCTCCCCCAGTCGGTCGCATCCTTGACGTTGGCGATGGTCCGCTCGATGTCGGTCTTGTTACGGGACAGCATCTGGTTGGCGGATTCCCCGAGCTGGCCGGCCTGGAACAGGGCGATGTCGGCGCGGGCCCGGGTGCTCTCGACGTTGTCGAGCAGCTTGGCGACCTTGGGCTGGCCCTGGTCCACGGCCGCCTTCAGCGTCGCGGACAGTTCCTTGATGCCGGCCACCGTGGCCTGGATGTTGGGGCGGTTCTCCGCGAGCATCGCGTCGACGTTCGCCGACAGCGACGCGGCGCGGGTGAGGGCCTGCTCCACCTTGGGCGTGGCGGCGCTGACGCGGCGGAGCGTCTCCTCGACGTGCTCGGCGGTAGTCTCGATCCTCGGCCGGATCGCTTCGGAGGTGGCGCGGAGGCCGTTGGTCGTGTCGCTCACCGCCGCGACGATCTCGCGGACCTTCGGCGTGGTCAGGTCGACCGTCTCGCGGACCTGGGCGATCGTGTGGCTCAGGTGCTTCCGCTCCACGGGCCCGAGCCCGACCTGTTCCAGGATCGGGTCGAACAGGGTCGTCTCGACCCCCCGGAGCACCTGGTTGGCGGCCAGGCGCTCGTCGGACCGGCCGGCCGAGACGATGTTGACGCGCGACTGGCCGGTGAGGCTGGACTGGATCGTGATCTTGGCATCGGACCGGAGCCGGGCCGCCAGGTCGTCGGGGATGGCCAGGCGGACCCGCGCGTGCAGGACGCCCTCGATCTCGGCGAGGGTCACGTCGACCACCCGGCCGGCGTCGATGCCGGCGATCCGCACCTGGCTGCCAGGCCGGATGCCCTGGCCGTCGCGGAAGTCGACGTCGATCTGGAATCGCTTGGCCAGGAAGCCCGGCCCGCCGCCCGCGATCGCGAACAGGCCGAACATCGCCCCCAACGCCAGGACGACCACCAGGCCGGCCCAGATCTCGCGTCCCGAGGTGCGCGTTCTCATCGGGGGTCCATCCCTTCAGGGGTAGTTGCCGTCATGGGTCCATCGTCCTTGATGTCAACGGCCCGTCGGGGGCGTGAGCACGGTCGGCCCGAAGGCCGGGCCGGCATGATAGAGGAGGAGGAACGATCCGCCGTTGAGGACCAGCACGCCCAGCGCCGCCAGGCAGGCGGCGCGGCAGACCGAGGTGGCGATCGGGCCGTGATCGTGGAGCCCTTCGTGGCAGGCGATCCAGGCCGAGACCAGGGCGAAGACGGCCCCCTTGCCCACCAGGCCGAACACGTCGCGGATCCAGAGCATCTCGCTGAACAGGTCGAAGAACTGGGGCACGGTCACGCCCATCATCTTGTGGGCCACCAGGAACCCGACGGCGATCCCGACCCCCGCGCCCCAGACCGCCAGCACCGGGCCGACCAGGGCCGCCGCCAGGATCCGGCCGGAGGCCTCGCGGGCCGGGTCGAACCCGTCCGCGTCGCGGATGCCCCGGAGGTCGGCCGCGTATCGGGCCGTGACGATCCCGCCCAGGGTCAGGGCCGCGAGCAGGGGGGCCAGGTTGCGGACCAGCCCCACCCCCACCACCGGCCCGATCCCGTCCAGGAAGGTGGCGCCGAAGTAGGCCTGCATCGCCAGGAACGAACCCATCCCGACGTGGACCACCGCCACCAGCGGCAGGCCCATCGCCAGCAAACCTTCGAAATGCCGGCCCGTCTCGCGGAGGAAGGACGGGGAAGGGCGGGCGGCGCTCAAGGCATCGACCCCGAGCAGACCCAGGACGCCCAGGTAGCGGATCACCCCGACCGGCGCGGCGAGCAGGCTCGCGGCGGGGGTCAGGGGGCGGATTGCGGAGACGGGTTCATCGTCCATGTTGTCGTCGCCCCTCCCTGGGCCTCCGCCCGGCCTCGCCTGCGGCGGGCCCGGACGTTACGGGTCGCGACTTTAGCCGAACTCTGCGGGCTTGGCGAGACGGATTGCCCCTGGCCGCTCCACCACGCCTTCCATCGCGAGGTCGCCTCGGCCCGCTCCTCGGCCCCGCCCCAGGGGACGAAGCCGAAATCCTTGCCGGTCCGCGTCTTCAGCCCGTCGTTAGCCGCCATCCGCACCACGCAATCGCTGTCGTCCAGCCGCTCGATCATCGCGGGGACCGACACCGCCGCCGACTGCTTGTCCCCCAGCCCGACCGCCCGGGCCCGGACGATCGGCGCCGTGTGGGCCATGTCGCGGAAGCTCTTGGGGGCCAGGCTGCACCCGGCCGCCAGGGCCACGACCGGCATCAGGGAGAGAACGTAAGCGACCCGCTTCACCGCGGGGCCCCCTTCCGTGGAGGTCCGGGCCGTCATCGGCCGGAATGAAGGATTCGCCCGAAGCTCCGCGATCCTTGCGGAGGTCGGCTCGGACGGCCTCATCCTTTAACCGAATCCCTCCGCTTGCACAACTCCGGTTGATCGCAGGGGGGCCGGGCCGATTCACGGCACCGTCGCGGGTTCCTGTCGCCGACCCGGGGAGGATTTCGAGGAACCGTTGTGGAGGTCGATTCTCCCGGTGTCGCGGCGATCGGCGACCGGCTTGCGATCGACGGTTCCCCTGTCTAACCTACAGCTCGTCGCGGACGTACGGCGGAGGCGACCGGAAGCCTGCCCGATCGATGAATTCGACCGCAAGATGCGCCTCGCGAGGCCGCCAGGGGCGGTCCCCCCGTCGGGGACGGCCCCGCACGACCGATCTCGCGTCAGGGAGAGATGATACGGATGTCCCAGCTCACCACATCGTCGCAGCGGGCCGAACGCGCCCAGCTCGAGAAGCTCTGCACCTCGATCCGGGGCAAGCTCCAGTTCATGGATTACCTCGTCCGGGCGGCGGTGGCTGACGTCGATCGATTCGACGGCGAGGCCGACCCCGGGACCCGGATCTTCCTCCGGCAACTGATCGAGATGCACTCGTCCAACCTCGCCGTCGAGTGCGAGAACATGCGGCTGATCGGCGAGCTGTGCCATTCCCTCGAGGCCGCCGTCAGCCCGGACGCCTCGGGCAGCTCGTATCACGCCAACGGAGACGCCGCATGAACCCCGCCACCACGACCCCGCGCGGCCCCCTCGGCAGTGCCTATCTCCTCGGCCGCGAGCCCCAGCCCAACGGGCTGGCCGACGCCATCCCCGCCGAGGCGCCGCCCCGGGCCACCTTCCTGTCGCAGGACCTGATCCGGTCGCTGGCCGAAGTCAAGGGGCAGGCCCAGTTCCTCCTCTACCTGGCCGACCAGATCGAGGACTCGCTCCACCAGCTCGTCGACGAGTCCGACGACTGCCAGAACTCCTTCCTCTGCCGCATCCTGGGCATGTATTCGGCCCAGCTGGAGAGCAAGCACCAGGGGCTGGGCGACAAGATTGCCGAGACCTGCCAGGAAGTCTACGTCACCGTCCGCGAGTTCGACGGGGCCTGAGCCCCGGAGGCCTTGCGAAGGTGGAACCATGGCGCGAACGACCCTCGGAGATCGAGCCCGGGGGCCGGGTCGCGTCCGGCCCTGCGCCGCTCAGGGCCTCCGCTTCGGCGCTTTGCCGAGGAGTCGGGAGATGCCCAGCTTGAAGATGATCTGGAGGGCGGCGACCGCCTCGCGCTTGTTGATCTTGGAATAGCCCGACCTGCGGTTCTCGAACAGGATCGGCGTCTCGCCCATCCGGCAGCCGACCGTGCGGCACCAATAGAGAATCTCTTCCATGAACGAATAGCCGCGCGAGATGACGCGGTCGAGGTCGATCTGGCGGAGCTTGGAGACGCGATAGCAGCGGTAGGAGCCGCTGTTGTCCCGGGTCCTCAGCCCCAGGAAGAGCCGGGCATAGGTGTTGATCCCGGTGCTCATGAACTTCCGCCTGAGGTTGAACTCCCCCTCCACCCCGCCCCCTGGGACGTAGCGCGAGCCGATCATCACGTCGTTCTCGGCCATCCCGGCCAGGAGGTCGGGGATGAAACGCGGCGGGTGGCTGAAGTCGGCGTCGAGGTTGAGGAAGTAGTCGTAGCCATTGTCGATGGCGAACTTCATCCCCTCCAGCACGGCGGTGCCCAGGCCCAGCTTGCCCTTGCGGTGGTTCACGAAGACGTTGGGCAGCGTGGCCCGGAGTTCATCGGCGACCTTCCCGGTCCCGTCGGGGGAGTTGTCGTCGGTGATCAGGATCGAGGCGTGGGGCGCATATTCGAGGATGGACTCGACCAGGGGGCGGAGATTCTTCGCCTCGTCGTAGGTGGCGAGCGAGATCAGCAGCCTCGGCGGAGCGTCCGTGGCCTGTGACTTGGGTTGTGTGATAGAGGTCACGGGAGCCCCCGAAGACTTCCGACGCAGGTCGTCGCGGCCGTTGCGACGGACCTCCAATGGGTTCATTTCCCGCACTGCGTCGCCATCCCAGCATAAATCGGATCGGTGGTTTTGTCGCGATGAGCGCGGGAAAAATCACCCGGCCGGGGGGGTTGGGCGGATCTCGACGCCTGGTGGATTGAGGAGCGAGTGCCGTCCCGCGAGCGTCTTCGCCGACCGTCCCGCGAGGGGACGAGAGGTTGAACGCCCGCCGAGGTCGCCCCTTCTCTCGGGAAGAAAGGGCAGGGAGCACCGTCGCGAGGGGACGGCACCCGCTCTTTGCGGGGGCGGAGGGTCGGATCAGCATCCGGCCCTCCGCGTTGGTTCGATCGGCCTATTCGGCCCCCTGGGCCCGCGACATGTGCGAGAACAGCTGGCCGAAGGGGGCGAAATCACGCCGCCCATCGACCCGGACGTAAGGGGTGGCCGCGTCGGGGTCGGGATCCGGGTCGACGTCCTCGTCATCGGCGGGCGGGCCGGGTATGGGGTGGCGGATCGGCTCGGACAGGGCACGCTGGGTCTGGTTATCGGCCCATTCGCGCCAGGCCTGGAGGGCCGCGTAATGGTCGTGAACGGCCTCTTCCCCGCTTGCAATCCCCGCGCCGACCTGTGACGGAGCCCGGTCTTCGGCCGGGATCGCCGCCTGTTCGGCGGGATCCGACGCGACGGGATCTTCGGGCGACCAACCCACCTCGATCAGCTCATCCTCGACGCGGAGCGGCGGCCGGTCCGGGCCGGTCATCGGCGAACGGCGGGCCGGCGGGGCTGGCGGCGGGGCCGCGATCTGGGGGGTGGGCTTCGGCGGGGCCACCGCCAGACTCCCCGGGCGGAAGGCCGGGGCCGACGATCCGATGGCCGGGGCCATCCGGAGCATTCGGCGGGGATTCCCGCCGGCATCGCGGTGGGCCCGCTCGACATCGTCGATCGACCGTTGCAGGTCGGGCCGGTGCCACGCGAGCAGCTCGCGGGCCTCGTCGGCATCGATCGGGCCGAGGTGGACCCGGGCGGAGAGGCGGGCCTCGATCGACGCCAGGACCCGGGTCGACATCCGCAACGCCAGGCTGGTCTGGCCGATCAGCATGAGGCCGGCGAACCCGTCGGCACGCCCGAGCCGATTGGCCAGGACGCGGACCTCCTCGGCGACGGCCGGGGAGAGGTTGTGGGCCTCCTCGATCGCCAGGATCGACCGCTCGCCGTCGGCGGACCGTTCGGCCAGGAACTCGGCGATGTCGAGCCGGGACCGGGTGCGCCCCGGCACGCCGATGGCGTGGCCGACCATGCCGAGGAACGAGGCCGGATCGTCGGCGGGCGTCAGGTCGACCTCCGCCCACGATCGCCCCGGGCCGGCCTCGGCCGCGAGCCTCTGGCGGAGCCAGGTCTTGCCGGCTCCCGCGTGCCCGGTCAGGAGGATCGGGCCGGATTCCAGGGCATCGCGGATCAGGTTCAAGGCGGCGCGGCGGCTCGGGAGCACCAACGCCTCGCGCGTCTCGGCCGACCGTCCTTGGCCGTCCACGTCGGGGCGAATCATCGGTCGATCCATCGAGATCCCTTTCCGTCTGACTGGGCGGCGGCCCATCCTGTGAAGATGGGCCGACCCACGCCCCCTTCGCTACGGACGGTCGGCCCGACCATCCTCGGTCGGCCGTCCGCCTTCGGGGGCTGTTACCTGGGTCTATCGGAGCGGACCGCGGCCCGGCTTGAACCTGAGATCGTCGATGCGTGGCGACGCCGACCGCTGGGCGGGCCCGGCCCTCTCGTTTAGAATGGTCCGGCCCGCTCGCAAGGTCCGGGGGGCGTGGATGTTGGCCCGAGGTGAATGGCGATCATGGCCGAGTCGGCGATTCGAGTGGCGGGCCTCCGCAAGCAGTACCCCGGCCGCGATGGCGTGGTCGACGCCGTGGCCGGGCTCGACCTGGACATCCGGTCGGGCGAGTGCTTCGGCCTGCTCGGCCCCAACGGCGCCGGCAAGACCACCACGGTCGAGATCCTGGAAGGTCTGAACAAGCCGACCTCGGGCGATGTCGAGGTCCTCGGCCTGCGCTGGGAGACCGCCGCGACCGCGATCCGCGAGCGCATCGGCGTGACCCTGCAGGAGACCCGGTTCCCGGAGAAGTCGACGGTCCGCGAGCTGGTCGCGATGTTCCGGGGGTTCTACCGCTCGGGGCTGGAACCGGCGGACGTGCTGGGGCGGGTCTCCCTGGAGGGGAAGTCGAACAGCTACGTCGAGCAGCTCTCCGGCGGCCAGCAGCAGCGACTGGCCGTGGCGGTCGCCCTGGTCGGCGACCCGGAACTGCTGTTCCTGGACGAGCCGACCACCGGGCTTGACCCCCAATCGCGCCGCCAGCTCTGGGACGTGATCCTCGACCACCGATCGCGGGGCGGGACCACGGTCCTGACGACCCACTACATGGACGAGGCCGAGCGCCTCTGCGACCGGGTGGCGATCGTGGACCACGGCAAGATCATCGCCGAAGGGTCGCCCGGCGACCTGATCGCCCGGATCGGCGGCGAGCACGTCGTCGAGTTCGCCCTCGGCGGCGACGGCCCGAGCCCGGACCCCGCCACGTTCCGCGGCCTGGCCACGGTCCTGGACGCCCGCGCCGAGGGGGACGGGTTCGCCCTGACCGTGGGCGAGCCCCATCGCGCGATCCCGGCCCTGCTGGAACACCTGGAGACGACCGGCGCCCCGCTGGCCCGGCTCACCACCCGCCAGGTCAGCCTGGAAGACGTCTTCGTCGCCCTCACCGGCCGCCATCTCCGCGAGGGCGACTCGGCCGACGCCGACGCCCCGAAGCCGGCCCGCCGCAAGCGTCGCGGGCGCTGATGGCCGACCACCTTTCGCCAAGGATCATCGGAAGCATGGCTCAGTCGTACCATCCCCTGCTCGGGCTCTATTTGGCCCGGCTCCGCGAGTTCTATCGCCAGCCGGCCCGGATCTTCTGGGTCTACGGCTTCCCGACCCTCCTGGCGTTGGGGCTGGGCCTGGCGTTCCGGAACCCCAGCAAGGAGGAGGTGCCGGTCGACCTCGTCCGGAACGCCGACTCTCCGGCGATCGAGAAGGCCCTCCGGGCGCCGGAGGCGGGGGTGATCCGGCTCCGCGTCGAGGACGAGGCCGAGGCGCTGCGGAGGCTGACCACGGGCAAGGCCCCGCTGGTGGTGGTGCCGGGGCCGTCCGGGTCGGTAACCTACCGCTTCGACCCCACCCGGCCCGAGGCGACCTCCGCCCGAGCGGCGGTGGACCAGGTCCTCCAGAGGGCGGCCGGACGCGTCGACCCGATCCGGACGACGGACGTGCCGGTGACCGAACTGGGCTCGCGCTACATCGACTTCCTGATCCCGGGCCTGATCGGGCAGAACACGATGGGCGGGGGGCTGTGGGGGGTCGGGTTCCTGATCGTCAACTTCCGGATCGCCAAGCTCCTCAAGCGGTTCATGGCCACGCCGATGCCCCGTCGCGACTTCCTGCTGGCGATCCTGGGGGCCCGGCTCACGTTCCTGATCCCCGACGTCGCCGTCCTGCTGGCGCTGGGCGTGGGGATCTTCCAGATGCCGATCCGGGGGAGCCTGCTGCTGGTGTGCGTGGTCGAGGTCGTGGGCGCCCTGGCGTTCTCGGGCATCGGCCTGCTGATCGCCAGCCGGGCCAAGACCACCGAGACCGTGAGCGGCCTGATGAACCTGGTGATGCTGCCGATGTGGATCTTCTCGGGCCTGTTCTTCTCGTCGGAGCGGTTCCCCGACGCCTTCCAGCCGTTCATCCAGGCCCTACCGCTGACCCAGCTCCTGAATGCCCTCCGGGCCGTCATGCTGGAGGGGGCCGGCTGGACCAGCCCCGTCGTCGTGGTGGCCCTGGGCGTCCTGGGCGCCTACGCCATCGGCACCTTCGCCCTGGCCCTGCGGATCTTCCGCTGGCAATGAGGCCGGGGAGGGGTCCGGGTCGCGGCGGAAGATCGGCCGCCGCAGCACGGTCATGATGTCCCGCCACGACGTCCGATCCGGGGCGTCCGACGCGGGGACGGCGACCTCCTCGATCACGTGGGTCAGGAACGTCGCCTTGGCCAGGATCTCGACCCCGAGGAACCGGGACTCCGACTGGGGGATGATCCGCTCCAGGGCCACGCGGCGGTGGGCGACGAATGGCGAATAGACGTCGGCCACCGGGAGGGCGAACAGGATCCGCCACGGCCGGGTGCCGACCCAGCGGAGGAACCGGCCGCCGATCCCCAGCGGCCGGCAGCCGACCACGTGGTCGCGGGCGTCGATGGCGGCGAGCAGGGGGTCCAGGTGGGCGGCTGTCCAGGGGGTGCGGGCCGCCGTGACCAGGACGATCGGGTGCAGGCCGTCGGCCAGCCCCTGTTCCAGGGCGACGCTCCAGCCCACCTGGTCGGCCCGGACCACGAACGCGTCGGCCGCGCGCTTCCGCTGGGCCAGGAGATCGAGCAGCCCCTGGCCGATCGCGTCGGGGTCGGGCGTGTCGGCCGTCGCCATCACGATCACGCGGACCCCGCCGCCGGGGAGGGGATCCCGCTTCGCGGCGAGGTCGAGCGGGTGGATCCAGTCGTCCTCGGGGGGCGATTCCGCGGGACTTTCGCCGATGGCCCTCATGGGTCACCGGCGGTCGAGGGCGGGCAGGTCATGGGCGGTGGCCTCGATCCGACGGTTCAGGCCGGCTGGGGGGTGAGCCAGCCGGCGATGGCCTCGCGGAAGGCCGCCTGGAGCTTGCGGGTGATCGGCCCGGGCGTGCCGTCGCCGACCGGGCTCCCGTCGATCGTGACGACCGGCATCACCTCGATGGTGGTCCCGGCCATCAACACCTCGTCGGCCGCCTTCAACTCGTCCAGGGTCACCCGAGTCTCGGAGAACGGGATGCCCAGGCCGGCGGCGAGCGTCCCGGTCAGGTAGCGCGTCGTGCCGGGGAGGATGGCGGCGTCGTTGGGGGTCGCTTCGAGCCGGCCGCCCCGGACCCACAGCAGCGACGAGTGGGTGGCCTCGGTCACCAGCCCGTCGTCGACGAGGACCGCCTCGAAGGCCCCGGCCCGCTTGGCCGCCTCGATCGACAGGACGTTGCCCAGGAGGTTGGTCGACTTCACGTCGCACCGCTTCCACCGGAGGTCGGGCTGGCTGATGACGGCCACCCCCTTCTCCCGTTTCTGGGCGACCGGCGCGTCGTCATAGGGGCGGACGACGATCAGCTCGGTCGGCGGTACGGCCGGGTCGGGGAAGACGTGGGCCCGGGGGGCGACCCCGCGGGTGATGTGGACGTAGGCCGTGCCTTCCTGAACCCCGCTCGCCTCGATCGTCCGGCGGGTCCGGGAGACGAGGACGTCGAGGTCGACCGGCGGGAACTGCATCTCGTCGAGGCTCCGGCGCAGCCGCGCCGTGTGCTCCTCCTCCAGCCAGAGCTGCCCCTGATACAGGCGGTAAACCTCGTAGACCGAGTCCCCGAAGATGAACCCCCGGTCCCAGATCGGCACCTTCGCCTGGTCCGCCGGCATCACTTCCCCGTTCAGGCACGCCAGGCTCTGCATGATCGCCGCGATCCTTTCTCGGTCGTCGTGTCTCCGGGTCGAAGGTATCGCGCCGGGCCCGGATGTTCAATCCAGGCCTTCGCCTTCAGTCCAGGGGATGGCGGGCGCCACCCTTGGTCGGACCGGAGTCGCGCCACCAGATCGAGAAGGCGAAGCCGGTGCCCAGGAGAAGGCTGGTCATCCCCATCATGGCATAACCCCACAGGGTCCGGCTGCTGTAGTTACTCTCGCTCTGGGCCCCGAAGAAGATCCCAGCGGCGATCAAGATCAGGCTCACGATCCAGGGCATGGCTCGGCCCATAGGACGTTATCCCTCAGCACAAGGTCACGAAAAGGAATTGTCGAGAGTCTTCGCCGAGCCCGCCGGAATATTGGACGGGCTTCGAAACATCGCCGAGCCGGCGTCCCACGAGGGGAGCCGGCTCGACGACGGGTTCGGCAGAGGAAAGGGAGGTGCCGGTCCAGGGTGTGTCGGTGGATCAGTTGGCGGTGCCCAGGGTGGCCACGCCGGCGGGCTTGCCGCCGAAGAGCTTGTCGAGCTGGCTCTCGACGTCGGCGGCGGTGCGGAGGTTGCGGTCCACGACCTTGCCGTCCGGGCCGACCAGGATCATCGTGGGCAGGGAGATCACGCCGAACTCGGTGGCGAGCCGGCTTTCCATGCCGCCCGGCTCGAAGATCTCGGGCCAGGGCAGGGGGCTGGCCTTGAGGAACTCGTCGAGGTCCGCCTTATCGTTGTCCAGGGCAACGCCGATGACCTCGAAGCCCTTGGGGCCGTACTTCTGGTAGGCCTTGGCCAACTCGGGCAGGTCACGCTTGGCCGGGCTGGCCCAGGTGGCCCAGAAGGTGACCAGGACCGTCTTGCCCTTGAGCTGGGCGGCGTCGATCGTCTGGCCCTGGAGCGAGGTCCCCTTCAGGGCGAGCGGCTTGCCCACCAGGTCGAGGCGGGTGAGGGCCCCGGCGGCCTTCTTGCCCCACTCGGTGGCCGCCGACTGCTCGGCCAGCTTGCCGTAGTAGACCTTGGCCTCGTCCTCGTCGCCGTTCATCTCGTGGGTGCTGGCCAGGAGCAGCAGGGCCTGCGGGGCCTCGTCGCTCTGCCCGTTCTCGTCGATGAACTGCTTGAGGTTGGCCATCCAATCCTTCTGGGCCTTGACGAAGTTGTTGCCCGGCTGCTGGTTCTGGAGCGTGAAATCGGCCTCGATCTGCTTGTAACCGGCGTAGGAGCCGACTTTGCCCCCCTTGCCCTTCAGCCCCAGGAGCAGCTTGTCCCCTTCGGGATAGGCGCCCGAGGCGTAGGCGGCGGCCAGGCTGTCCACGATCAGCTTGTTGTGATCGAGCTCGATCTTGGCATCGCCGGCGGCCTCGGCCGCCTTGACCACGCCCCGGAGCGGCGCGATCCGGCCGACATGGAACCGGGCCAGGTCCTTGGGGTCGCCCTTGGTCAGCAGGGCGGAGTTGGCGGCGTCGAACGCGGACAGTTCCTTGATCGCGGCGGCGATCGCCGGGTTGTCGTTCCCGGCGGGGCCATCGCCCGGCTCGGAGCGATAGATGGAGGAGCGGATGCCCCCTTCGATGGCGGCGATCACGGCGTTCTTGGACGGGTCGATCACCCGGGGCAGGTCGACCAACTTCCAGACGTCGCCGATCTTGACCATCTCGCCGACCTGGAGGAACGCCATCTTGCCGGCGTTGGCGGCGGGGTTGTTCGGCGCCCCGGCGAAGATCACCGCGTTTTCATACAGGAGGACGTCGTCCTTCAGCCCCGAGGCGGCGTCGGCGGGGATCAGGTGGGGCATGGCCCCATCGAGCCGGAGCCAGGCGGTCGTGGCGTCCCAACCGGTCAGCCCGCCCCGCAGGGCCTTGACCTGCGCCGCCCTCTGCTGGGCCGCCGCGGCGATGGCCGCGACCTCGGGCTTGGGGATGCCCAGGGCGTCCAGCTCCTCGGGCTTGGCCATCACGGTCTCCAGCAACTCGACGTCGCCGCTGACCAGGGCCTGGACGAAGACCTTGCTGGCCTCTTCGGCCGAGATCCGCGACCAGGCGGCGATCTTGTTGACCGTATCCTTGCCGTTGGGGCCCTTCACGGCGACGCACTTGGCGACCCGGGTCCCGCCCGAGTTCATCCACCGGGCCTCGTCGATGACCTGGTCATCGTTGAGGTCGATCTCGCGGTAGATCTCGAAGCCGTCCTGGTAGTAGCTCCACTGGTCGAGCTTGCGATTGCCGTCCTGGTCGACCATCCGGCAGAGCAGCTTGCCCTGGCCGTCGATCAGGGCGAAGCCCGCGTTGGGGGTGCCCTTGGCGTTGGCGACCATCTCGACCTTGCAGGCGGCGATCGCCGCGGGGGTGCCGGGCACCTCGTAATCGACCCCGCCCTGGGTCGGCCGGTACTTGAGAAGCTGTTCGACGGTCACGGCCGCCGGGGCGAAGGCGGGGGCCAGGCCCACGAGGCAAACCGAGGCCAGAGTCGTCCGCAAAGCCCGCATCGGCGTCTCCTTACTTGCGAGGTTCCTGGGCGGGTCGTCCCTCGCCCGCGTCGGCCGCCCGGCGATCGTCCCGACTCATCCAACCCGACGGCCCGCCACAGCCGTGATGATCGGCGAAATCGGCCGGTCCGGTCCAGTCTCGATCGAAAATGATGGGGAAAGGCATGTCCACGGGAGTGAGATCGCAGGCGGTAAGGACTGATCTCAGGCAAACCCCGCGCCATCCCGGGCTTCCCCGAGATCAACCGCACGGCAGAGGTTGATGGAATGGCTCGGCGATGTCCCCAACTCATTCGCGATGGGTGTTTAAGGTCGACGGATCGCACCGCCGACTCCGCAACCTCCACCGGGCGGGATTATCGTCAAAATTGCATCATTCCGAGGGATTGTTACAAACCACCCGGCCCTGATGTGCTGTCAAACCTCGGCGGTCGGCAGGATCGGCACGTCCAGTTCGCCGAATCCGATCGGGCGGGTTTCCCGGGATGCCTTGGCGGGCTGGGCGAAACTCCGGACGATCCCGCCTCCGATGGCGACCACGGCGATCGAAGCGGCCACCAAGCCCAACGCGGCGGGCAGGCTGGAAACCTGCGCGACCTTGCCGATGGCGGGCGGGCCGACCAGGAACCCGAAGTAGCCGATCGTCGAGGCCATGGCGATCCCGGCCACGGGCTCGACCCCGGGCACCCGGGACGCCGCGCGGAAGAGGATCGGGACCGCGTTGGCCAGCCCGAGGCCGACCAGGGCGAACCCGGCCGTCGCGACGAGGGGCTGCCGGCTGGCCAGGGCCCCGATTAGACCGAGGGTCGAGAGGGTTGCCCCGGCCCGGAGCAGCCGCTCATCGCCCAGGACCCGGGCCAGCCAGTCCCCCCCGAAGCGGCCGGCGGTCATCCCCAGCGAGTAGGCGGCGAACCCGAGGGCGGCGACCGCCTTGGTGGTCCCCAGGATCTCCTCCAGGTAGATCGCCCCCCAGTCGCCCATCGACCCCTCGCCGACGAAGCCCAGGAACGCCAGCCCGCCCAGGATCACCAGTTCCCGCCGAGGGCGGGCCCGGGCCTTCTCCGGGGCGCGGGCCGGGGCGTCGGGCATCCCGAACGAGGCCGCCCCCAGCGCCAACGCCAGGAGGGCCGAGGTCCCCGCCAGCGACTCCACCGGGCCGACCCGGGCCTCCACCAGCCAGGATGCGACGAACGCGCCGACCAGGCAACCCAGGCTGAACAGGGCGTGGAACGAGGACAGGATCGGCCGGCCGATCCGCCCCTCGACCTGGACCGCCAGGGAGTTGACGGTCACGCCCATGACCCCGGTCGTCGCGCCATAAGCGGCCAGGGCGGCCACCAGGGCGGCCACCGAGCCGGCCGCCGGGATCACGGGCAGGATCAGGCACATCCCCAGCGAGGACGCCACGGCCAGCCGCTTCGCGCCGAGGCGGGGGGCCAGCCGCCCGGCCATCGGCATCGAGAACAGGGCCCCGGCCGACGAGGCGAGCAGGGCCAGCCCCAGCGATCCGTTGTCCAGCCCCAGCCCGGCCTTGACCTCGGGGAGCCGGGCCAGCCAGCTCCCGACCGCCAGGCCGAGGGCGAGGAAGGGGACGCCGACCGCCACCCGGGCGATGTGATCGGCTCGCGTCGGTCGATCGGTCATCGGGCCGCCTCCTCATAGCGCCGGCTGGACTTGCCCAGGACGTGCACCTCCAGGGCGCGGGCCAGACCGTCTTCCTCGCAGGTCGCCGTGACGAAGTCGGCCGCCGCCCGGACCTCCTCCGGAGCGCCCCCCATCGCGACGGACACACCGGCCGCGGCGAACAGGCCCAGATCATTATAGTAGTCGCCGACCGCCATCACCGACCGGCGGGGCAGGCCCTTCCTCGCGATCACCTCGGCCAGCGCCGTGCCCTTGGTGACCCCGGGCATCACGTATTCGAAGAACCGGGCGTGGGTCCGCACCGTATCGGTCCGCCCCCCGGCCAGGGCGATTAGTTTCCCGTCGTCTTCGGCATCCGGGGAGAAGACCAGGATCTTGATCGGATCGGGCAGGTGGTCGCGATCCAGGGCCGTGACGATCGTCGCCGCGGGCTCGCCGAAGGATTCCAGCTCGGCCGCCTCCGCGGTCCCGGGAAGGGCGTAAATCGCCTTGCCGCCGAAGATGACGAAGGGAAGTCTCAGGGCCTGGAGGTGATCGGTGATCGACCGGAGGATCTCCTCCGGCATGAGCGTCCCGGCCTCGATCGTCCCCTCCGGCGCCTCGACGATCGCCCCCCCATTGAGAGTGATCTGGGGCCCCGTCAGCCCCAACTCTTTGCAGTAAGGCCCGACCGAGGACCAGGTCCTCCCGCTGGCGATCATCACGCCCACGCCGGCCGCCCGGCACGCGGCGATCGCCCCGGCATTGGCCCGTGAAATCCGATGTTCGCCGTTGAGTAACGTCCCATCCAGGTCGATCGCCACGAGTTTGATTCGATCCACGACAGATGACCTTCCATGCAAAATCAGGTACAATCCGGCAACAACAGGCACACGACGGATTGTAGATGCCAAACGGGCAAGATCAATGGGAAAGCCGCAAAATCAGGCGGAATCCGGCATGCTGACCAGTGAACGACGCCTGGCCATCCTCGATCGATTGCACCGCGACGGCAAGGTCGTGGCGTCGGAACTCAGTCGTGTCCTTGGGGTTTCGCTCGATACGGTGCGTCGCGACCTCCGGGAACTCGACGAAGAGGGCTCCTTGCAGAGGGTCCACGGCGGGGCGTTACCCCGTTCGCGGACGCCCGTCCTCTATGCCGCCCGGGCGAGGATCGCCCCGGAGGCCAAGGAGTCGATCGCCCGTGCCGCGGCCCGCCTGATCCAGGACGGCCAGGTCGTCTTCCTGGACAGCGGGACCACCGCCGCCCAGGTGGCGAGGCACCTGGCCCCCGGGCTCCGGGCGTCGTTCATCACGCCGAGCCCGATCGTCGCGGCCGTCCTGGCCGAGCATCCCCTGATCGAGGTCGCCTTGCTGGGCGGGAACCTCGACAAGGAAACGCTCTCGGTGATCGGGGCCGACGTCGTTGATGCCCTCCGCCGGGTCCGGGCCGACCTCTGCCTGCTGGGGGTCTGCTGCCTCCACCCCGAGTTCGGCGTGAGCGTGCCCGGGCGCGAAGAGGCGGCGGTGAAGCGGGCCATGGTCGAAGGGGCCGCCGAGGTCGTGGCCCTGGCCTCCGCCGAGAAGCTCGGGACGATCGAGCATCATGCGGTGGCGTCGCTGATCGAGATCACCCACCTGGTCACCGAGGCGAATACGTCGGAGGCGATCCTCGCCCCCTACCGGGCGTCGGGGATCTCGGTCCTGTTCGGCGACGAGATCCACCCCTGAACGGGAAGTGCGCCACCCCGGCTTCCGATCCGGCGGGTCCATTTGGGAAGCGGGACCCGGCTTGACAGGATGAATCAACGGCGTATCCTAGGTCCAGGGCAGCCTGCGCCGCCTGCCCGACCCCCGCCGCACCCAGGGATGGAACCCCCATGGATCGACGCATCCTCGTGGTGGACGACAGCGAACTGATCTGCGAACAGCTATCGCAACTCCTCGCCCAACCCGACCGCCGGATCAAGGTGGCCCACGACGGGACCACTGCGCTCGAGTGGCTGGTGGAGCGGAATTTCTCGCTGGTCCTGACCGATCTCCGCCTTCCCGGCATCGACGGCCTGGACCTGATCCGCGAGATCCGCCGCCGCGACCTGCCGGCTACCGTGATCGTGATGACGGGCCACGCCTCGATCGACACCGCCGTCGAGGCCATGAAGCTCGGCGCCTACGACTACCTGCCCAAGCCGATCGATCACCACCGCCTGGAATTCCTGGTGGAGAAGGCCCTGGAAGACCGCAGGCTCCAGGATGAGGTCCGGGCGTTGCGCCAGGGGCTGCACGAGAGGTACTCGTATCACAACCTGCTGGGCAAGAGCCCGAAGATGCGCGAGGTCTTCGCGCGGGTCGCCAAGGTCGCCTCGGCCCACTGCACGGTCCTGATCGGCGGGGAGACCGGCACCGGCAAGGAACTCGTCGCCCAGGCCCTGCACTACAACGACGCCTCGCGGCGCGGCCCCCTGGTCGCGGTCAACTGCGCGGCCTTGCCCGAACCCCTGCTGGAGAGCGAATTCTTCGGCCACGAGCGCGGTGCATTCACGGGCGCCGATCGGCAGAAGAAGGGGCGGTTCGAGCAGGCCAGCGGCGGGACGCTGATGCTCGACGAGATCGGCGCACTCCCCTTGGGCATGCAGGCCAAGCTGCTCCGCGTGCTCCAGGACGGGACGTTCGAGCGGGTGGGCGGCAGCGAGGTGATCCACACCGACGCCCGCATCCTGGCCGCGACCAACGTCGATCTGGCCGAGGCGGTCGCCGCCGGCCGGTTCCGCGAGGACCTGTACTACCGGCTCAACGTCGTCTCGATCGAGTTGCCGCCGCTCCGAGAGCGACCCGAAGACCTGCCTTTGCTGGTCGACCATTTCCTCGGCCGGCTCCGCGAGCGAGGTTTCCCGCCGAAGACGATCTCGCGAGAGACGCTCTCCCGGCTGGCCCGGTACGACTGGCCGGGGAATGTCCGGGAACTGGAGCACATCGTCGAGCAGATGGTGGTCACGACCCCCGGCCCGGAAATCGAAACCGAAAATCTCCCCCCGCAGGTGGTTGCGACCCGCGAGGAGCCCTTCGACCTCGAATTCGACCAGGACCGGCCGCTCCAGGCGATCACCGACGAGCTGACCGAGCGGATCGAGCGATCCTACCTCCAGCGGGTCCTGGAACGGCATCGGGGCCGGATCGATCGCTGCGCCGCCCACTGCGGGCTGTCGCGGCGCAGCATCAGCGAGAAGCTCCGCCGCTACGGGATCGACAAGGCGGAGTTCAAGCCGCACCTGTCTCGCCGCGACCTCGCCGTGGCCGAAACGGCCTGAGTTCGGGTCACGAAGATTGCCCCCGATCGATCCGATCGACCGGGGGCGGATCCGGCTCAGAATGAGTCGGCGCTCACCACTTCGCCGCCCGCTCGGGTGGCCAGGGCCTGATAGACCGTCTCGTTGATCGAATCCTTGATGAACCGCACCGAGCCGTCGCCGAACAGGAAGTTGACCCCGCCCGGATGGCGGCTCCGGTAGTCCTCGACGTGGGCCGCGGGGTAGTTCGGGGTCCGGGGCTGATGCTCCAGCCCGATCGGGCCAATGATCATCGTGTACGACTCTTCGGGGTCCGGGTTGAACTTGTTCCGCCCCCCCTCGAAGGACGGGGTCGTGAACAGCCATCCGCCGATGGCCCGACCGGTCCAGGTCACATAGCTGAGGTCGTGGCTGCGCTCGCCGACGAAGAACGTCTGGCTCGACCCATCGGTCACGTCGCGAAAGCCGAGCCGGCTGTTGCGGTAGAACATCCCCGTACCCCGGCCCGGCGCCTCGCCGACCTCGCCGAGGCCATAGCACCCGACATAGTTGCCCGAAGCGACGGTGTAGACCGTCGCGGTGTTCTCCTCATTCCGCACCGGGATCAGCTGCTTGGGGCCGTCGGACGGGCAGAGATAGCTGTTGAATCGGAGGGTCTGGGCGGTGGTGTTGGCCGTCTGCGTCATCGTGATGCTGAAGTTGATCGCGTTGAACACGGCCCGCTGTTCGAGGTTCGGCAGGATCATGCTGCCCCAGCCCCAGCCCGGCCCGATGTCGTCCTCGGCCTCGCCCGGGTCGCTCCCGTCGAGCTTGTAGGCGCTGATGTAACCCGGCGGGAAGACCAGGGTGGAATCGGCGTAGTTGTGGATGGCCAGGCCGATTTGCTTGAGGTTGTTGGTGCACTGCATGCGACGGGCGGCCTCGCGGGCCGACTGGACCGCGGGCAAAAGCAGGGCGATCAGGACGGCGATGATGGCGATGACGACCAGTAATTCGATCAGCGTGAAGCCGCGGAGGCGGCGATGGTTCGTGCGCATGGGGATCGATGGACCTGCTCGAAGCGCCGTGGCACTCGGATGGGAGGCCGCGCGGCGGCTTCGCACCTGCGAAGGGGTCGGGTTGAGCACGCGTGATGATGGGGATGGAGGCGCCCTGGGCGATCCATCCGGCTTCGATCGGGGAGATCGAAATCAGGCGTGTGGCGGTGCCCGACAGCTGGTCCGCAATGGCGACCCGGGCCGGGTCGAGGGGCGGGAGTTCTCGCGGGGGATGGCCACGCTCGGGCCGGCCATCGCCCGGGGGGCCGAATGCAACAAGGGGGATTCGGCCCGGAACTGGCAGGCCGGGCAGGGCTCCGGCGCTTCGTGGGGCTTGGCCGGGTCGTGCCCGGCGATGTGGCGCCCCAGGTCGGAGCAGTCGCCCCGCGACTCGGCCGCTTCATCCGACGGATGGTCGTGGGCGTGCGGGCTCTGGGCCACCAGAGTGGCGAGAAGATAACCCAGTGCAAGCCACCAACGGCCCGTACCCACGTCGCGCGACTCTCCCAACTTCCAATTTCGCGGCCTGGCGCGATACTTCATGATGCGGGAGACGTTCCATCAGTGTCAAGCGAGACACGCGGTGGGCGTGAAAATCCCCGCCCGACCGGCCACGTTCGCCGGTTCGCCTGGCACGAATCCCTCACGTACGGGGAGGAATTTCCATGACTCGTCGCATGTCCGCCCTCGCGGCCCTGGTGGCACTCTCGCTGGTGCCCGGCATCGCACACGCCGGACGCGGCCAGTACAACCGCACGCCGGCGATGGGGCCTGACGGGCCGATCTTCAATCCGGCCATGACACCCGAGTATCGCCAGGCCCGGGGGAGCCCCGAGGTCTATCAGCAGCTCATGCAACAGAAGCTGATGATCCAGCAGCAGAAAGAGGCGATGGCCTACCAGAAGCAGATGGCCGCCTATCTCAAGTCCCATCCCGAGGCCCGGGAGCAGCTCGAAGCCCAGCAGGAGCAGGCCGAGCGAATGGCCAGGAGGGAGCAGCAGATCCTCTGGGGGCGGGCTCCCAGCAGGAAGAAGAAGCCGGCGACCGGGAAAGCCGCCGCGAGCGAGGCGACTGCCCCATCCGTGGCCGGGGCCCCCACGACGCCGAACCCGCCCCGGTCCAGGTCGGCCAAACCGCCCGGCGCAGCGAACGGGAAATAAAAACGGCTCGGCGCGCCCTCTCACGCGCCGAGCCGCAGGTATAGTGATCACGCGAACGTGATCGCCACACCTCAGACACTAGGCGACGAACCCGGCGATCCTGGCCGGGTTTTTCCGACAACTTTTTCGAGATCTTCTCCTCGGCCCGCCGGGGCGGGTGCGGCGACCGACGACGCGGCGATTTCGCGGCCTTTCCAGAGGATGCGGCCCCGGTGGTAATGCCACACGCTGGCCGACGCGATCGCGACGTAGGCCGAGATCCCGGCCGGCAGGGTGAAGGCGAACCACCAGGGCAGGCCCAGGAAGACCAGGACCGGGGCCGAGGTCATCGCCTGGGCCAGGATGCCCCAGGCCCCCAACCCCAGGAGCAGCGACGCGCCCCGGGCGAGGCCCAGCCCCGCGGCGATCCAGGGGATCCATGCCATGGCCAGGGCCAGGAGGGAACCGGTCACGTATTTGTGGGGCATGTAGTCCATGCCGGCGTAGGCGTTCTTGCGGAGGCCGACCCAGATCTCGGCGAACCCGCCATACATATGGGTCCAGGCCAGGGACGGGGCGACCCTCACGGCGAGGCGCCCTCCGCTCTCCTTGACCTTCCGGGCGAGCTGGATGTCATCGACGATCTCGCGGCGGCAGGCCTCATGGCCTCCCGCGCGGTCATAGGCCTCGCGCCGGACCAGGATGAACCCCCCGGCAGCGATGGCATCCGGGCGGGCGGGGTCGTTGACCCGGTCCAGGGGGTAGAGCTGGGCCAGGATCTGGCCGAGGGTCGCGCCGATCGCCCCCTGCCAGAAGGTCCGACACGTCGCCCCGGGCAGGAACGAGACGAGATCGGCCCCAGTCCGTCCCGCCTCGTGGACCGCCGTCGCCAGGGCCCGGGGGTGGAGCCCCATGTCGGCATCGACGAACCAGAGCCACCCGGCCGAGGTCGCCTGGACCCCCTGATGCACGGCCCAGGTCTTGCCCACCCAGCCGGCGGGACGTTCCTCGCCTCGGACCAGGTGGACCGAGTCCGACCCCGCGGCGATGCGTGCCACGACCTCGGCCGTCGCGTCGGTGGATTGGTCATCGACCACCGTGATCGCCAGGCGAGGATAGTCCTGGTCGAGCAGGGCCGCGACGGTCCCGGCGACGTGGGCCCCCTCGTTGCGGGCCGGGACCACGGCGTCGACGGCCGGGAGGTCGCCGGGGAGCGGGCCATCGATGGCCGTCAGGAACCGGAACGCGGGCCGCTTGCGGATCAGGCGGACGGCCAGGGCAGTCCACCCCAGGGCCACCACGGCGGCCGCGATCGCCATCGCGGTCATCGCCCGGCCCTGGCTTTGGACGCCCTGGGCTGGGGGAAGTCTTTGGCGATCCGGTCGGCGGTGATCTTCCCGCTCTGCACGACCATTGGCATTCCCGCGCCAGGCTGGACGCCCCCGCCGACGAAGTAGAGGCCCGGGACGTCGGCGCGGAAGTTCAGGGGGCGAAACGAGCCGCCCAGGACGTTATGCTTGTTGCCCAGGCCATAGATCGAGCCCCGGAACGCCGTGAATCGATCTCGCCAGTCGATCGGGGCGGCGATGTGGCGGGAGATCGTGGATGAGTCCAGGCCCGGCAGCCCGGCCCGCTCCAGCCGGGCAATGAGGCGATCGGCGAAGGCCGTCTCGAACTCGGCGTCGCGGCGGACGTCGTCGCCCGGTTTCAGGGGCGGGGCCCCCACCACGATGAATGGGTTCGATTGGCCAGCCGGGGCGTCGCCGGGGTCGGTCACGCAGGTGGCGTTGACGTAGATCGGCGGGTCGGCCGGGTAGTCGCCCCGGATGAATAGCTCGTCGTAGACGTTGCCCGACCCCTTGGTCAGCACCAGGATGTGGTGCGCCAGCGCATCCCAGGTGCGGTCGCAGGCGAGCTGGATCGTGAAGAACGAGGTCGACGGCTCGACGTCCCCCTTGCGGAGCGTCTCGACTTCCCTGGTGAAGCCCTTGCCGCCCCGGAGCATGCGATGGGTGTGGACGTAATCCGCGTTGGAGACGACCACCTTGGCTTCGATCGGCCCGCTGGTGGTGGCCACGCCGACGACTTCGCCCCGGGCATCCAGCTCGATGGCCTCGACCTCGACCCCGGTCCACACATCGACGCCCACGTCGCGGCAGGCCTTCGCCAGGGCGGCCGGGATCGCCGCCACGCCGCCGTTCTCGGGATACCAGACCCCTTCGCGGATGATCGTCCAGGGGATGATCGCCAGCGAGGCCGGGGCGTTCACCGGGTCGAAGCCCGAATAGGTCGGGAAGCCGTAGAGCAGCTCGCGGATCGCCGGCGACCGGAAGTGCTCGTCGATCTCCTTGGCATACCCCTTGGCGGGCGAGACGAGCGCGGCCGAGATCATCAGGGGGGAGAACATCACCTGCCCCCAGTTTTCCAGCATCCGGTCGCAGTAGGCATGGCCGATCAGGGCGGCGAACCGGTCCATCTTGCTCAGGAACTTGTCCAGCCCCGGGCCGTCCTTGGGTTCGATTTTCTCGAACGCGGCGCGGAGGCCGGCGGCGTCGGACGGGATGTCCAGGGTCTGGCCATCGGTGAGGACCACCCGGAATGCCGGGTCGAGCCGCTTCATCGGCAGGTAGGCGTCGGGGTCGAGCCCGCTGGCCTCGAACAGGGTGCGATAGACCCAGGGCATCACGACGATGCTCGGCCCCTCGTCCCATCGGAAGCCGTTTTCGAGGCGCTGGCTCGCCTTGCCGCCGAGTTCGGCCTGCCGTTCCAGCAGGGCGACTTCGAAACCCTTGCGGCGCAGCTCCATGGCCGCCGCCAGGCCGCCGAGTCCGCCGCCGATCACCACCGCCCGCGTCGCCGTCGCCATGCTCGTCCCGCCCGGGTCATCGCCAATCCATCGAGGCGGCCGCGATCCGCCCGCCATCCCCTTAATGTAGACGCCCCGGCGAGGCCGATCCACTCGCCCCCCGCTTCCGCCCGGGACCGATCGGGGTTAGCCTGTCCTACGACGCAGGGTCGTGGACGGTTTCTCGTGAGGGGCGGGTCGCGCAATGCTATACAGGACGCTCGGTCGGACGGGCTGGTCGGTCTCCGAGATCGGCTACGGGATGTGGGGCATGGCCGGCTGGTCCGGGTCGGACGATGCCGAGTCCCTGGCGTCGCTGGCCAGGGCCGTCGAGCTGGGTTGCACCTTCTTCGACACCGCCTGGGGTTATGGCGAGGGGCACAGCGAGAAGCTCCTGGGCCGACTCGTCCGCGACCATCCCGACAAGAACCTGGTGGTGGCCACCAAGATCCCGCCCAAAAACTTCACCTGGCCGTCGCGGGCGGGGTTCACGCTCGACGACTGCTTCCCGCCCGACCACATCCGCGAGTACGCCGAGAAGAGCCTGGCCAACCTCGGCCTGCCCCGGATCGACCTCCTCCAGTTCCACGTCTGGGAGGATGCCTGGGCCAGGGATGACCGCTGGGCGCGGGCCATGGACGACCTCAAGAGCGAGGGGATCATCCGCGCGGCCGGGATCAGCGTCAACCGCTGGGAGCCGGACAACGTCCTCGACACGCTCAGGACGGGCCAGGTCGATGCCGTCCAGGTGATCTACAACATCTTCGACCAGGCCCCGCAGGACCGCCTGTTCCCGCTCTGCCAGGAACTCGGCGTCGGCATCATCGCC
Source organism: Tundrisphaera macrotermitis (assembly GCF_051175315.1). Classification (NCBI taxonomy): domain Bacteria; kingdom Pseudomonadati; phylum Planctomycetota; class Planctomycetia; order Isosphaerales; family Isosphaeraceae; genus Tundrisphaera; species Tundrisphaera macrotermitis. Next base: position 6,302,064 of record NZ_CP195100.1, on the reverse strand, counting down.
CGCGTTCCATTCGACGAGGGGACGCTCACCGGCACGCTCTCCGAGGATTCGACCTGGCCCGCCTCGGACTGGCGGAGCACCTACTTCGTCCCGGAGAACCTCAAATCCAGCGTGGCCCACGCCGAGGCGCTCCGCCCGCTGATCCCGCCCGGGATGACCATGCCCGAGCTGGCCCTGCGCTGGATTTTGGCCGATTCCCGGGTCTCCACGATCATCCCGGGGATGCGGAAGATCCGCAACGTCGAGGCGAACACGGCGGTGAGCGACGGCCGGCCGCTCGACCCGTCGTTGCTGGAAGCCCTCAAGGCCCACCGCTGGGACCGGACCCCGACGGCCTGGTCCCAGTGAGCGCCGGCCGCCCGGGTCGGTTCAGTCGCGTGCGGCCGAGACGGTGATGTCGAGATTCAGGCGCCCGCCGATGGATTCCAGCCCGGCCTCCCAGCCGGACTGGGATTCCCCCGGCGGGACGACGACCTGGGCCGTCATGGAGAAGAGGGGGGAGCCGCTGGTCGGCGCCGGCGTGCTCTCCGATTCCATCGACTCGATGCTGATGCCCCGCCCGGAGAGGTAGCGGGCGACCTCGTGGATGATCCCCTCGTGGTCGGCCCCCTGGACCTCGATCCGATAGGGCACCCATCCCGGATGGGCCTCGGCATAGGTGTGCCGGGCCGGCGTGATGGCGACCTTGTAGCCCCGGGTACCGAGGTCGGCCAGCCGATCGTCCAGCCCGGAGACGCGATCTGCTTCCATGGAGACCAGCATCAGCACGGCGAACTCGCCCCCGAGGCGGGCCATGCGGCTGGTCTCCACGTTCCCGCCGCGTTCGAGCAGGAGGCCGGTCAGTTCCTCGACGATCCCGATGCGGTCGGGGCCGGTCAGGGTCAGCACGAAGTTCGATGGCATGGGGATGGGCACCACCCGGGACGGATTGGGGATCGGTCGTCGCGACATGATAACCACGGCCCGCCGCCCGATCCACGACGCGGGCCGGCGACCCGGGCGATGGTGGATCGGCGCCGGGCCGGAGTCAAGCCAGGAGCTTCCGGACCACCTCGCCGCTGACGTCGGTCAGGCGGAAGTCCCGGCCCTGGGTGCGATAGGTCAGCCGGGTGTGGTCCAGGCCGAGCAGGTGGAGGATGGTCGCCTGGACATCGTGGACGTGGACCGGATCCTCGGTGATGTGGAATCCGAGGTCGTCGGTGGCCCCCATCGTCATGCCCGGCTTGATCCCGCCGCCGGCGAACCACATCGTGAACGCCTGCGGGTGATGGTCGCGCCCCAGGCTCCGGCCGAGCGACGCGTTGGACTCGACCATCGGCGTCCGGCCGAATTCCCCGCCCCAGACGATGAGGGTGTCGTCGAGCAGCCCGCGCCGCTTGAGGTCGGCGACCAGAGCGGCCGCACCCTGGTCGGTGGCGCCGCACGAGGTCTTGAGCCCCCCGGCCACGTCGGAGTGGTGGTCCCACCCCTCGTGGAACAGGTGGATGAACCGGGCCCCGCGCTCCACCAGCCGCCGGGCCAGCAGGCAGTTGTTGGCGAAGCTCGCCTTCCCCTTCTCGGCCCCGTAGAGGTCGAGGGTCTCCTGGGACTCGCCCGACAGGTCCATCAACTCGGGGGCGCTGGTCTGCATCCGGTAAGCGAGTTCATAGGAGGCGATCCGGGCGGCGATCTCGGGGTCGCCGGTGGCGTCGCGGTGCCTCCGGTTCAAGCTACCGACCAGGTCCAGGGTCTCGCGCTGGAGCGTCTCATCGAAGCCGTCCGGGCGGTTGACGTTGAGGATCGGGTCCCCCTTGGAGCGGAACGGCACCCCCTGATACGAGGCCGGCAGGAACCCGTTCGACCAGTTGGCGGCACCACCGCTCGACCCGCCGCCCGAGGTCAGCACGACGAAACCGGGCAGGTCGGTCGACTCGCTGCCCAGGCCATAGGTGACCCACGAGCCGAAGCTCGGCCGGCCGGGTAGGGACGACCCGGTGTTCAGCAGGAGCTGGGCGGGGGCGTGGTTGAACTGGTCGGTGTGGACCGACCGGACGATGGCGATCTCATCGGCCACCTTGGCCAGGTGGGGGAGCATCTCCGACAGCTCGGCCCCGGACTGGCCGTGCCGGGCAAACTGGAACCGGGCCGCCATCAGGCTCGCATTCGGCTGGATGAAGGCGTACCGCTGGTCCTTGACCACCTCGGCCGGCACCGGCTGGCCGTCGAACTTCTGCAGGGCCGGCTTGGGATCGAACAGGTCGAGCTGGCTGGGGGCGCCGGCCATGAACAGGTAGATCACCCGCTTGGCCCTGGGGGCGAAGTGGGGCAGGGGGGCGCCGGCGGGGTTCGAGTCGGACGCCCACGCGCGGGCCGAGCCGGCCAGCAAGGACGCCAGCGCGATCTTGCCCAGGCCGACGCCGCAGTCCCCGAAGAAGTGCCGGCGGGTGATCGCCGCCCGGATCGAAGGGTCGAGATGCATCGTCGGTCACTCCTTGGTGATCGCCTCGTCCAGATTGAGCAGGGCCCGGGCGGTCGCGGTCCACGCCGCCAGGTCGGCGAGCGACGCCGCATCGGCCGCCTTGCCGGCGTCCCCGACGACCTTGGCCGGATCCAGTTCCTCCTTGCGGAACCGATCGGCCTGCCGGGCCTGGAAGGACACCAGGGCGTCGAGTTCGTCGGCCGACGGCGGGCGCGACAGGACGAGCCGGAAGGCCAGCCGGGCGCGGCCCTCCGCGTCGGACGGCCCCTCGGCCAGGACGCGGCGGGCGAGCGCCTGGGCCGCCTCGACGAAGACCGGATCATTCAGCAGGGTCAGGGCCTGGAGCGGGGTGTTCGACCGTTCCCGACGCACGCAGGCCAGCTCCGAGGACGGGGCGTCCAGGGTCATGAACGCGGCGAACGGGGCCGTCCGCTTGATGTAGGTATACAAACCCCGGCGGTAGCGGTCCGGCCCGCTGCTGGTCGGCCACGACGGCTGGCCGTAGGCGAGCGAGGTCACCCCGTCGGGCTGGGGCGGGTAGACGCTCGGGCCGCCGATCTTCGGGTTCAGCAGGCCTGAGGCGCACAAGGCGATATCCCGGATCGCCTCGGCCTCGACCCGGAACCGGGGCCCGCGCGCCAGGAGTTCGTTCCGGGGGTCGCGGGCCGTCGCCTCGGGCGTCGCCCGAGAATCCTGCCGGTAGGTCCGGCTGGTCACGATCAGCCGATGCATCGCCTTCTGGCTCCAGCCCCGACGCGGGAACTCGGTCGCCAGCCAGTCGAGCAACTCGGGATGGGTTGGTTTTTCGCCGCGGACCCCGAAGTCGTCCACGGTGCCCACCAGCCCCCGGCCGAAGAACGCCTGCCAGGCACGATTCATGACCACACGCCCGACCAGCGGATTGTCCTCCGAGACCAGCCAGCGGGCCAGGGTCAGGCGGTCGCGGGCCGCGTCGGAGGGGAGCGGATTGAGGACCGCCAGGGTCCCGGGCTCGACCGTCTCGGCCGGGCGGAGGAATTCGCCGCGGCGTCGGACCTGCGTCGCCCGGGCGTGTTTCGGGTCCCGTTCCTGCATCACCATCGAGGTCGTGAAGCTCGGCATGCCGGCGCGGAGCTTGGAGATCGCGGCCTGCTCCTCCTTCAACTCGGGCGTGGTCAGCAGGAACTGCCTGCGGAGCGCGGCGACCTGCTCGGGCGTCCGCTCGTCGGGCCGGGTCGCCGCGATCTCCTCGGCCTCGGCGGGCAGGCCCGAGGCATGGACCGGTCCCGGGGCCGCCGTCGTCGAGAGCCGGAACCGGCCCAGGGTCATCTGGTGGATGTACCGTTGGTGGAGCGTGACGACCAACGTCCCGCCGGGGGCGGCGAGCGGTTCCTTGAACGAGAAGACGGCGGCATGGGGCTGGCCCGTCTTCCCCTGGATCGACCACCCGGTGTCGCTCTTGCCGTCGATGGCCAGCGCAGCCGAGCGGTTGGCCGAGGCGAAGCTCTCGGTCGCCTCGCCGATCGCGATCGGGCGGGCCGGCGACCCGTCGGCGGGGACGAGGCTCGCCTCGAACTCGTCGAGCAGGAAGTCTCCCACGGAGAACAGCGGGGCGCGGCCGGGGCCCGAGTCGGGCAGGCTCGGGTCGGGCAACGCCTCCAGCCGGATTGCGGAGATCCCCCCGTCCCGGATCGGCAATTCGACCCGGTAAGTATCGTTGTTGGGCTTGTCCCCGGTGGCCAGGACCGAGGCATCCGCCAGGACGGTCATGGTTGCATTCTTGGCGGACACGACCGAGGTCGGGGCGACCGGGGTCCAGCGGTGCACTTCGAGGCCGCGCTCCCATTCGGCGAACCGCACGGCCAGGTGGGCACTCCGCCGTTGCTCGATCGGGACCGACGCGTCGTCCGTCGGCGGGGAATGGGGCCGGCCGGCCGCGATCCTGAACCGGCCCAGGGTGTGCTTCGCCCCGTGATTCTGATCGATCCGCAGGGTGATTCGGGAGCGGCCCCGCATCGGCATCGATCGGGCGAACCGGAACGTCGCCTCATGATCCTTCCCGATCGAGGCCTTGGCCTTCTTCCCCTTCCCGCCGACGGCCCAGCCCGTTTCGGGGTCGCCATCGATCGCACCCGCGACGGCGAAGCCTTCCTGCGAGTGATCGGCGGTGGCCGACTCGAAGGGGATCGGGGTTGGGTCCGAACCACCGTCGATGGGTGTCGCCGACGCGGCGAATTCCGACACCACGAAGTTGCCGTTGGGTGCCCGTCCCGGCCCCTTGGATGGCGAGGTCGGATCGGCGAGAGCCTCCAACCGCAGCGATTCCACGCGGTCCAGATCCGCCTCGAACGTGACCTCGTAGCGATCGGTGCCCGGGCTCTCCCCCCCGGATACGATCGAGGCATCGGGCCGGATCTCCAGCGTCGCACCGCCCCGGGAATGGGCGGAGACCGGCTTCAGGATCTCCCAATCGACGCGGGTGTCGCGATCGGGGAAACGAGAGGCGAGGGCGTCTTCCCGGGCCCGGATCTCGGCGGCGATCTCCGCCCGCTTCGCCGCGATGGCGGGGTCGGGCAGTTCGAGATCCGGCTCGTCGGCGTTATTGAAGAAGGCGAGGAACTGGTAATACTCGCGCTGGGTGATCGGGTCGAACTTGTGGGTGTGGCACTGGGCACACTGGATGGTCAGGCCCAGCCAGACGGTGCCGGTGGTCGCGACGCGGTCGACCAGCGAGGCGAAGCGGAACTCCTCGACGTCGATGCCGCCTTCCTCGTTGATCATCGTGTTGCGATGGAAGCCGGTGGCCACCTTCTGATCGGCCGAGGCTTCGGGCAGGAGGTCGCCGGCCAGTTGCTCGACCGTGAACCGATCGAAGGGCAGGTCCTCATTCAGGGCCCGGATGACCCAGTCGCGATAGGGCCAGATCGACCGGGCGCGGTCCTTCTCGTACCCGTTCGTGTCGGCATACCGCGCGGCGTCGAGCCAGCGGCGGGCCCACCGTTCCCCATAATGCGGCGACGCGAGCAGGCGATCGACCACGCGTTGATATGCATCCGGCCGATCGTCGGCGACGAACGCATCGACCTCGGCGATCGTCGGGGGCATGCCGATGAGGTCGAGCGTCACCCGCCGGATCAGGCTCGTCCGATCCGCCTCCGGCGAGGGCTTGATCCCCTCCCGTTCCAGCCGGGCCAGGACGAAGGCATCGATCGGGTTGGCCGGCCAGCGACGGTCGAGCACCTCGGGCGGGACCGGCCGGGTCGGCTTTCGAAAGGCCCAGTGGTCGCTGCGGGTCGGCCCGGCGGCAACGCCATCGTCGGGCCATTCGGCCCCCTGGGAGATCCAGAGCCGGATCCGCTCGACCTTCTCCGCGGGCAGGGCATCGCCATCCGCCTCGGGCGGCATCCGATCGTCGTCCTCCAACCCGGCGATGTACCGGAACAGCCGACTCTCCTCGGGCTTCCCCGGGATCAACGCCGGGCCGCCATCCCCCCCAGCCAACGCCGTCGACTTGCGCAGGAGCGACAACCCGCCCTGTTGCTTCCTGGCCCCGTGGCATTTGAGGCAAGACTCCACCAGGATCGGGCGGATCTCCCGCTCAAAATCCACTCGCGGCGTGGGGGATTCCCCCGCGCCCGCCGCGAGCAGGCCGATCATCAGGATGGGGTGGACAATCGGCATCGCGACGGGGCTCCCTGGGGTGGGTCGGTCGCCGGACCTGGGGTGCTAACAGCGTGTGTGTGGGAAGGACATCCATTGTAAGCCTAGGACCAAGGATGATCCACACATTGCCACCATCCGGCCCCGGGATGGATCGCGATCCCACCGGGCCAGACGGCCGCATCGCCCGGCGTCCCGGTCGTCTCCATCGCCAGACCGAATTCGTCCTCGGCATGCCCGAGCAATTTTCAATCTTCGATCTTCCGACCATCGGCGAGGAATATTTGACTTCCGGCTTCCGGCCCGATAAATTGACCTGGAGAGTCTCCGTGAATTCCTCGTAATACACGGTGGACTTTCCATTCCGGGGGCGAACCAGGATCGACCGGATTGCGGATGTGTCTGGTGGCATGCCGAGGTTGGTCAGCAGGCCTCGTAAAAAGCGGACCACACTTTATCTGCCGAGAGGACTCCCTCTCTCCGTATGGCTGCCTAAGAGCAGAAACGGCTTCGCGGCGTCCCTTCTCCCGCTAGTGACGCCCGAAGACGACAATGCGGGATCGCCCGTCCCAAACCTCCCGTTGCGATCGGGCTAAAACCATGATGGGATAAGCGATTCGTCACCCTGCCTATCGGGGGAAGAATTGCCGACAATCAAATGATGGGCTAAGCATGTAGATGCCTTCACTGAAGTGTCTCGGGACGCGGGTGCAATTCCCGCCGCCTCCACTACTTAAGTTAACTGCCAGCTCCTGACTGGCGGCGACAGGTAACGACGTAAAGCCTCGCTCCGGCGGGGCTTTGCTCGTTTCCGGGGCCTACCTCCCGGACACCCCGGCTGACACGCGGCGCCACTCCTGACACGAGCCGCCGCCCCAAACGCAACTAATATGCAACCAACGGCCTTCACTGATCCGTCGCTGCCGAGCCGGCCAGGATGAGGATCTGCTTGCGAGTTTCAGCAGCCAGGCCAGGCCAAGCCGTGACCAGCCCCTGCAGTTCGGCGTCATGCCCTAGCGTCTCGACCACCGCGGGGGCAAGGGGGAACGGAAGGGCCGCCAACGCTTCCGCCCTGTCTTCCATTCCAATATGGGTGTACTTGGCGGTCTGGCGGATGTCGGCATGGCGGGCAAGCTCCTTCGCCTCCATGATCGACGCGCCCGAACGGACCAGGCCGGTGATGTGAGAGTGCCGCCCGGCGGCGTGGAAGTCGGCCAACCCTTCCGGCGTCTCGTAGGGGACGCCCGCCCGCTCCAGATCCTTCTGGACCATGGTGTAGGTTTTCCGCCACGCCAGGTTCGGGAATAGCGGGTCATCCAAGGCCCGGCCGGCGATCCACCCCCGGACGAGGGCGACCAGCTCCGGGTGCATCGGCAGGGTGTCCTTCCGCCGGTGCTTCGATGCCTTGGCCTCGACCGTAAGCGTCGGCGGGGCGTCGTCCAGCTTGAACGAGTTGGGGGTTAGGCTCGCCAGCTCTCCCCTCCTGAGCCCGGTCAGGTAGCTGATCCGATAAATCCTCGCCCGCATCTCCCCGTCGTAGCCCTGCACCTCCACGCCGGACGTCCGGGCGGCCTCGACCAGCCTGGCGAACTCGTCGGGCTTGAGCGCACGCCGCTTGTGCCGGACGTCGGTCTCGGCGTTCAGCCGCTCCATGCCCACCAGGGGGTTGCCGGGCAGACGCTTGGTCGCCGCCAGCCACTTCCCGAAGGCGTCGGCCGCCTGGAGGTAGTGGTTGTAGGTGCGGGCCCCGATATCCTCCTCCTCGCGGAACTCGTTGAGCCAGTCGACGACCTTCTCGCCGTCCATGTCGGCCAGCGTCAGGAAGCCGCAGCCCTCGACCACCCGCCGCACGCGGGTCATGGTTAGCCGCCGGTGTTTCGGCGTGTTGTTGGCCATGGAGCGGTCGAAGGCGTCGAGATGCTCGGTGATCGGGCTCTGCTTGATCGCCAGCAACCGCTCCTGGGCCGGGTCGATCATGCCCCGCTTCCGCAGGAGCACCTCATTCTCGAGCTTGGCGGCCAGCTGCTCGGTCAGAGCCTTGTCGGTGAAGCCCTTGGCGAACTGGCGGTTGCCCTCGTGGTCGGTATATTGGATCACGTAGGGCTTGTTCTTCTTCCCCTTGTCGCGGCCTCGCTTGAAAATCGCTGCCATGGATCGGGCCTCCGTGAAAGACAGAACGGGACGATAGTGATTGTACGTTCAGAGAATTGGGCGCGCCAGAGGGTTAGCGTTTACTGGGAACGGCATACGTCATGCGGCCTCACCCCCGTCTTCGTGACGACCATGACGCTGACGCGGCCCTGCTCATCGATCCCCGCTTGAGCGAGCAGCCCCCGCGGCTCGATGGTCGAGGAGCCATACAGAAGTTCGTGCTTGACGTCATCCATTATGTTTTTCCAAATCTCTAGAGCTGCCACCTCGAAGAAGCCGAGCCTCCCCGCCATTAACACGAAGGGCAGAGGCTCCGCGTTCGACAGACTGAGGCCAACCGGCCCGAAGAACCAGGGCGACGAGCTCGACGTTATCACGTCGTGCAGGGTGGCTTTTCCAACAAGCCCCCCGCGATCAAACTGCTGGGGGAGCGGCAGGTCGATCTCGGGAAAGTTGTCGCGGACCCACGCATAACCCGTCTTGTCGAAGCTCTTGCTGGCGTGGATCAGGAATTCGCCGCGGAACTTCGTGTTCCAGGTGCGGTTCTCGACCGGCTTTAAGCCGTGGGCGATGAGTCATGCCCAAGGCTGGCGGATGCTAAGGGCCTTCATGCGGCCCGTCCCTTCAAAGCTGCCCTCGCCTCATTCAGATCCTGCATGGCCTCGACGGAGCCTCCAGGGCCTCCGGATGCGCCGCCTTGGCTTTCTGACGATAAGCCGCGTCAATCTCCTCCGCCGTGGCGCCGGGCCGCACACCGAGGATCACATGCGGGTCTTTCGGCGCCGGGAGGGCCGATGAAGCCGGTGAAGGCCTGTTCGACCATGGAACCGCTCCCCCACCGCTCAATGCCTCGGAGGGCCTCGATGGTCATGGCGATGGCGTAGTTGTTGTCCTGGATGCGGTCCCAGCGGTCGCAGGCGAAGCACATCGGCTGCTTCTTGTGGGTAAAGTAGACGGCGACGCCCTGGTCGCGCGGCTGGGCCTGTTTCGAATAGGGGAGGCCGTCATTCTTGAGGCGAAGGTTGGAGGACAAAACCATGTTGCCCGCGCCGAGCCGACGCAACTCCTCGCGAAGTATCGTCGTGGCGGCGTCGATCGAGCGATCGCCGAACTTGCTACGCTCCGGGTGCTGCTTGCGAGGCTTTCCGGCGGGCCATTGGAGGGGATAGGCTTCGGTCATATATCTCCACGACAGCCCCTCGTCGCAGTGGACGCGACGAAACTTGCGAGCGACGTGCGCCCGCTGCGCAGAGAGGCTGAAATTCGTGTGGATGATGTCGCTCGCATGAGCCGACCCTGCCACGGCTCCCTGGCTCGCGCAACCACTATTTCGCTCCCGTCGGACACCCCCGCTCGATCCATTCCTCCACCTCGGCCAGCCGCCAACGCGTGTTGCGACCGATACGGACCGGCTGGGGGAGCTTCTTGCCGGAGAGCAAGCGCCACAGCGTCCGCTCAGAAATCTGCATGAGCCTGGCCAACTCTTCGGCGTTGATCAGTTTTGGCGCTGCGTCGGTGCTCATCGCTCCAGATCCTCCCGCGCGTGTCCGTGATTGCGAACCGTTTCCGAGACCGATCGTGCAACACCGTTTCTGTAAATTCCTGGGCTGAAGCCAGGCGGGTCAGGCCGGCCCCATCGTCAAATACTTCCGGTTCATCTCCCAGTCGTCGCTCACTTCCATCAGCACCGCACTGACCAGCCGGAGCAGCGAGGCATCGTTGGGGAACAGCCCCGCCACCCTGGTCCGTCGCTTCAACTCCTCGTTGAGCCGCTCCAGCATGTTCGACGTCCTCAGCCGTCGCCGATGCGACCGGGGCAGGCCGAAGACGGACAGGCCCTCCGGCACGTTCGCCTCCGGCCAGTCGGCCAGCTTCGGGGCACTCGGTCGGTACTTCTTCACCGCCAGGCCCAACTGACGCTCGGCCTCGGGCCGGTCCGGGGCGTCGAAGACCGCCCGCAGGTCGGCGACCACCTCCCCCTGCATCTCGGGCCTCGGCACGAACGCCAGGGCGTTCTTGATCAGGTGGAACTGGCACCGCTGCCACGCCACGCCCGTCAGCCGGGCGTCCAGGGCCGGCTTCAGCCCGCCGTGGGCGTCGCTGACCACCAGCCTCACCCCGTGCAGGCCCCGGGCCGCCAGCGAGCCCAGGAAGTCCCGCCAATGGACCTCCGCCTCGGACGGCGAGACGCTCACCCCGAGAACCGACCGCCTCCCCTCGGGGTCGATGCCGATGGCCACCAGCACGGCGCACGAGCGGACCTGGCCGCCATGGCGGACCTTCTCGTAGCGGGCATCCAGGATCAGGTAGGGCGTCTCTCCCAGGGGGCGGTCCCGCCACTTCTCCAACTCCTCGTCGAGGGCCCGGGCCGCCCGGCTGACCTGGGCGGTGGTGACCTCCAGGCCGCAGAGCTTCTCGGTGATGGCGGCGACCTTGCGGGTGGAGACGCCCTGGACGTCCATCTCGGCCACGGCGAGCTTCAACGCCCTTTCGGACCTCAGGCCCTTCTCCAGGGCGGAGGGGTAGAACTCGACGCCCCGGGCCTGGGGCACGGCCAGGGTCAACGCCCCGACCCGGGTCTGGACGGACCTGGGCTTGTAGCCGTTGGCGTGGCCGGTGCGGCCCTCGGCCCGCTGATACGGGCCGGCGCCGAGCACGGCGGCCCGCTCGATCTTCATGACCTCGTTGAGGAGCACCCGGAGGGCGTCGGCCAGGCCGTCGAAGCCCTGGTCGGCCAGGAGTTGGCCGATCTCGCCGAGGGCGGTAGTCTGCATCTGGTGGGTCATCGTCGGTCGTCTCCCTTGGTGATGGTTGGCACCTTCCAAGGGACCGGCGGTGGCCCGCCGCTTCAAGCCCAATCCCCGCCAGGGGCGGCGGGGAATTTACAGAAAACAGGATGCACAATCACCGTCCGGGGTCTACAGTGTAAGCAGAAGTGTATGCGTGATCGCCGGATCGAGAGGCGAAATCTGATCGTCATCGTAAGCATCGCCCTGGCCTGCTTAGTCTTGGTGCACCTCTACCATGTGAGGGCCGAGCATCTCAAGGTGGCAAAGGAGTCTGCCCAGGCTCAGGACCGCTATTCCAAACTGGCGCTCAAGCAACGATCGGTCGCCTGGTCCAACCAAGATCAGGGTCGAATGGACGTTGCCTATGAGTGGTATGCTCAGACGCTGCGGTCCGAACGCCTGGCCAAACACCATTTGTATGTAAAGCGGAGGCACGAACGCGCCGCGAATTGCCCGTGGATTCCGCTCGATTCAGACCCGCCCGAGCCGCTCTGACAGAGGTGCTCATGACGAGTGTGAATAGGGATTAGCAGGTTAATTCCGGCCCCGTTATTGATCGACCGATCAGTAAGCAGGCGGTCTTGAGTGACAGCTATAAAACCAATGCTCGCCGACGATTGTGGTCAGACCGCAACAAATGGGATGTGACTGACAGGAAACCAGGCCCCCAAGCGGTTGAGTGACAGCGGCTGCAGGGATCGTTCAAAACAGCCCCGATCCCAACTCCTCTCGTCGGGCTCGAATGATATAACCCCACTCGAAGAACGGCGTTATTTGGTGGGCTCTGCGCGGGGAGCGAACCCGTTCGATTCGGACGAACCGAACTCTATGGATTTTGGCTAGGCCAACGCGGGGAGCGAACCCTGTCGACGTCAGCCGAGCCGAAAAATGCATTATTCGCCGGGTTCATGGTGGGGAGCAATCAGGGCCGAGACCCGGAGGTCTGGCTACCGATCCCACCTATCAAGAACCCGACTATGTCCGGCGGGATCATCCCACCACATCGAGCGATGCCGATCAAGCCGCGTCTCATGGAATCTCTCAGGCATTCCGAGGCAGGCCAAAGCCCTGCGTTGGCGTTAATGCGTTCAGTCTTCCTGGCTAGCCCTCGGCAGCCTTGGTGCGGTGGCTCGTCGCCCTGTTCACGGCATCTCGCATGGCATCGCCATCCTCGCGGAAATAGGTCTTCGCCAGCATCATCGGATTGGCGTGACCCATGAGCTTGGCCACGACCAGGCTGTCCATCTTATGCACGTTGATCGCGTCCGAGGCGAACCGATGCCGCGTGCCGTATGGGATCGCCCCCTCGGAGAGCCCGAGCTTGGAACGGAGCCGGGCGAATCGAAGTCGAATCGTATCCGGGGACCAGGGCTTTCCGGCGCGGTTAAGGAACAGGGGCCCTGACGTGCGGACCCCGATCAGGGAGCGACATGACTCGATCAAATCGTCGGGCAGGTAGATCGTCCGGGTTGCGGCTCCGGTCTGGGCGGCGGTCTTGTTCGCCACCGTCCAGGTCCCACGGGTCAGGTTGACATCCTCGATCCGCAGCCGGCAAATCTCGCTGGGCCGACACCCGGTCCCGACCATCGCCTTGAGCAGCGTGAGGAAGGGCTCCCTGGCGCCGGCAATGAGGGAGTCGAGTTCCGATGGCGAGAGGATCTGGGTGCGTCGCCCCCAAGCCGGCTTCTCGACGTCGGCAAGCGGATTGGTTCGGAGCCTCTTGTTTTTGATGGCCAAGTTCAGCGCGGCGACGAGCGTCTTGATGTAGGAACGCGTCGTCGATGGCGACCACGACGGCTTGAGCACGGCTTGCATCTTTTCGCCCGTCAACTCATCGACAAAGTATCCCTCGCCGAGTCGCTTCGTGAAATATCAGCAGACCTGCTTGCGGGACCGGAGCGTCCCTTCCGATTTGAGCGATGATAGGTAGGTCGTGCAGCATTCGACCAAGGTGAGTCGCTCGACGGTGGCCTTGATGGTGGCGCCCGACGCCTCCGACTTGGCGACAAGCGCTAGCCACACACGACGGGCCTCAGCCTTGTTGGCCTTGCCCTTGGCTAGCTTCACCTGCTTGCCGTCGATCTGGACGTACCAGGCGTCCCGCGCCTGGCGATACCACGGCTTCACACTGGTTCGCATGATTGGTGCCCGCCGATCCGAGTGCCATTTTTCTGCCATCGATCGGAAGGCTAGGGCGTGTCTGGCAATAGTGCCTTCAGCAACCGTTCAAGCATCGCCAGCTTGACCATCGCCTCGAAGTTCTCCGCCAGCTTCTCGAACCGCGTCGCAACCCGCCGCCGATCCTTCAGCCACCCGATGCAACGCTCCACCACGTTGCGACGGCGATACGACGCCTTGTCGAACCCCCGGACCCGCCTCTCATTGGACTTGGTCGGGATCACCGAGGCGATCCCCCGGCGACGGTTGGATCGGCGGATCTTCCGCGAGCTATAGCCCTTGTCGCCGGCCAACTTCCTGGGCCGGCTCCGGGGTCGGCCCCTCCGGCCGGGCACGCGTACCCGGCCCATTACCGCCTCGAACTGGGTCGCCTCGTGCCGCTGGCCGGCGGTCACCGTCACCGCCATCGGGAGGCCCTTGCCGTCGCAGATCAGGTGGATCTTCGAACCGAAGCCGCCGCGAGAGCGGCCCAACGCGTGGTCGGCCGGCTCGGCGGCCGTCCCGTGGGTCGGCGAGGCACCGGCGGCGTCGCGGCTCGCCCGGATCGAGGAGCCGTCGATGCAGAACAGGTCCCAGTCGATCTTGCCGGCGGCGTCGAGCCGCACATGCAGGGCCTCGAGCAGCCGGGCCCAGGTCCCGTCCTTGGCCCAGCGGTTGAACCGCTCGTAGACGGTCTGCCATGGGCCGTAGGTTGGCCTGGGCAGGTCACGCCAGGGGGAGCCGGTGTGGAGGATCCAGAGGATGCCGTCGATCACCCGGCGGTGCCCCTTCCAGGGGTGGCCGGGCCGGGCGTTGGTGGGCAGGAGCGGCTCGATGGCGGCGTAATGCTCGTCGGAGAGGGCGTGTCGGAGTTGAGCCAAGGTCGTGAGGGTGCTGGTGGGGTGATCCGTCCACTCCAATCGTATGGGCCGAGGCTATTGCCAGACACGCCCTAGATGTAAGTCCATGACCGGGCAACGTGTACGAATGTAGACTTTTCCCCTCGGGGGAGCCGGGTTTTTATATTTTCCGCCTAACCTGCTGTCCTTGTATGGGTTATGCATCGCACACTTGTCCGAGTTTTTCCCGAGATTTGCGGCCATTTTCCTCCTATCCGTGCCAAGATTACTGCCACTTTTCACGGGTGTCCGGGCCGGCACTTTCGTTGTTTCGACCCAGGCGTCGAAATCCGCGTCCGAGATCCTGATTGTGCCCCTGTTGCCAGGGCCACCGACTCGGCGATGGGCGATGACGCCGGCCGAGACCAGTTCATAGGCGAGGCGTTGGCTGATCTCGGCCCGCTCGGCAAACTCTTTGATGGTCATGTTGCTCGCCCTTTGGTGTGACCGACTCCGATGATTCCCATGCCTGCTCCCTGGCAAGCAGGCTATGCCTTTGTCAGATTGTTTCAGGCGGGCGAGCCCAAGTCCAAGTTGGACCCGGCCCTGTCCATCCCGGGAAACTCGTGCAGTTTGTTCACGACGATCGCCGACCCGACGTCCAGGTCAGTTGGCAGAGGGGGTCGCCTTCTTGCCCCTGGCCTTGAGATCCTCCTGGGTCACGAGATAGCCCCCGCCCGAGCAAGCCTGGCAGGGCGTCTTCGTCCGCACCATCCCCGACTTCATCAGCCCGGTGCCCTCGCACGCATCGCAGCGGCGCCAATGCTTCGGGTGGGCGGTGCGGAACTGCCTCATGATCCTGGCATGGAAGCTCTGGTGGCCGAGGCTGATGAGTTCGGTCTGCCTGATTGCGTTCCGGCCGATCTTGGTGTGGCACGCGGATAGGGCGTCGATGTTGCGGCGGTAGAAGATGGCGTCGGCGCGGAAGCGTGCGGGATCGGTAAGGCAGGCGAGGATGGTCGAGCAATGGACGGCGAGCCACTGGTCGTCGGTCAACTCGGACTCGAATAACGCGTCGGTGGCCGCGACGGCGGATAGGTCAACGGTCTTGCCGTTGGCGAGTTCGATGTGGCTGACCTCGGTCGCTGCGGCGACGGCTGCGGCCGGCTCCCAGCCCTGGGCGATGAGGTCCACGGCCATGCCCCGATCGTCGGCGTCTTCCAGCCTGGCGATGGTCTCCATCCAGACCTGGGACGTGCCCTGGGCGGCGAAGACTTCGAGTTGGGGTTCCGTGAACGCCCTTCCGGATAGTGCATCCTGTTTTCTGTAAATTCCCCGCCGCCCCTGGCGGGGATTGGGCTTGAAGCGGCGGGCCACCGCCGGTCCCTTGGAAGGTGCCAACCATCACCAAGGGAGACGACCGACGATGACCCACCAGATGCAGACTACCGCCCTCGGCGAGATCGGCCAACTCCTGGCCGACCAGGGATTCGACGGCCTGGCCGACGCCCTCCGGGTGCTCCTCAACGAGGTCATGAAGTTGGAGCGAGCCGCCGTGCTCGGGGCCGGCCCGTATCAGCGGGCCGAGGGCCGCACCGGCCACGCCAACGGCTACAAGCCCAGGTCCGTCCGGACCCGGGTCGGGGCGTTGACCCTGGCCGTGCCCCAGGCCCGGGGCGTCGAGTCCTACCCCTCGGCCCTGGGGAAGGGCCTCCGCTCCGAACGGGCGTTGAAGCTGGCCCTGGCCGAGATGGACGTCCAGGGCGTCTCCACCCGCAAGGTCGCCGCCATCACCGAGAAGCTCTGCGGCCTGGAGGTCACCACCGCCCAGGTCAGCCGGGCCGCCCGGGCCCTGGACGCCGAGTTGGAGAAGTGGCGGGGCCGCCCCCTGGGTGAGACCCCGTACCTGATCCTCGATGCCCGCTACGAGAAGGTGCGCCACGGCGGCCAGGTCCGCTCGTGTGAGGTGCTGGTGGCCATCGGCATCGACCCCGAGGGGAGGCGGTCGGTGCTCGGGGTGAGCGTCTCGCCGTCCGAGGCCGAGGTCCACTGGCGGGACTTCCTGGCCTCGCTGGCGGCCCGGGGACTGCACGGGGTGAGGCTGGTGGTCAGCGACGCCCACGGCGGGCTGAAGCCGGCCCTGGACGCCCGGCTGACGGGCGTGGCGTGGCAGCGGTGCCAGTCCCACCCGATCAAGAATGCCCTGGCCTTCGTGCCGAGGCCGGAGATGCAGGCCGAGGTGGTGGCCGACCTGCGGGCGGTCTTCGACGCCCCCGATCGGCCCGAGGCGGAGCGTCAGCTGGACCTGGCGGCGAAGATGTACCGGGCGAGTGCCCCCAAGCTGGCCGACTGGCCGGAGGCGAACGTGTCGGAGGGCCTGTCCGTCTCCGCCTTGCCCCGGGAGCATCGGCGACGGCTGAGGGCGTCGAACATGCTGGAGCGGCTCAACGAGGAGTTGAAGCGACGGACGAGGGTGGCGGGGCTGTTCCCCAACGACGCCCCGCTGCTGCGGCTGGTCAGTGCGGTGCTGATGGAAGTGAGCGACGACTGGGAGATGAACAGGAAGTATCTGACGATGGGACCGGCTTGGCCCGCCTGGCTTCAGCCCGGGAATTTACAGAAACTGTGTTGCACGATCCACCGCTGGTGCCGGACATCAACCTCGGCATTCGGCCGCTCGATGCCGGCGACCGGATTGTGGGCGGAATGCTTCGACGACACCAGCCATTTCTCGAACTCGTCGATCGCCTGCAGGGGGTGGTTTCAATTCCGAGCGCTCGGATTCTCTTTGCGTCGGGTCGCAGTGAGGGCCTCTCCAATTACTTCAGCACTTTGAAGCGAAACAGAAGTGCGGCAGGTGGCGTAGATGGAAGGGGGGCCGATCGATCGGGCGAGCCTGCGTTCCATTCCCCCGGGACTTGCGACCTCGTAGAATGCACCGCACCGTCCAGGACGCTCGACAGGAGGTGTCTGCATGCTTCCCTACGTTCGAATTCGCCGGCGTTCGGCTTTGTCCGTGATCGTCCTGGCCCTCGTCGGGTGTTCCACCGCCTCCGACACGACCACGGATCGCCCGGAGGCCGTTCTCACAACAGGAGCCCCCGAGATGCCGCCAGCCAAGGATGCCGCCCCGGAAGCCAGGTACAATCCCCTCTCCGCCGACGAGGAACGGGTCATCATCGGGAAGGGGACCGAGCGCCCGTTCACCGGCGAATACACCGACTTGAAGGATGCCGGCACTTATGTCTGCCGCCGTTGCAACGCGCCGCTCTATCGCTCCGAGGCGAAATTCGCCAGCGAATGCGGCTGGCCCAGCTTCGACGACGAGATCAAGGGGGCGGTGAAGAAGGAGACCGACAGCGACGGCCGGCGCACCGAGATCCTCTGTCAGAATTGCGGAGGACATCTCGGCCACGTCTTCATGGGGGAGGGATTCACGCCGAAGGACACGCGTCATTGCGTGAACTCCGTCTCGATGAAGTTCTACCCCGAGGGGAAGGAACTGCCCGCGGTGATCAAGTAGTCCGGGACGATCGCAAGCGGCCGAATGCTCCGATCGTCTCGGGTGCCCGAGCGGCGTTGCCGCCCCGCATCATCGCGCCGGTCGAGGTCCCATCCTGGGGTCACGCATCCGTCGATTGGCAACTTCGCGGGTGATCGGCGATGATCCCCGTTCGCTGGACGATCTCTCCATCCCTTCCGGGTACACCGTCATGCGAATGATCCTCGTCGCGACGCTCCTCGCCGTCTTCGGCGCCGGTACTCACGGTTCGGACCTTCCCCGCAGCAGCCCGGAAGCCCAGGGCGTCTCGTCCTCCGCGCTCCTGGACTTCGTCGAATCGGCCGACCGGCAGATCGACGCGATGAACAGCTTCATGCTGGTGCGTCACGGCCATGTCGTCGCGGAGGGCTGGTGGTCTCCCTACGACGCCGGGTCGCCCCACTCGCTCTATTCCCTGAGCAAGAGCTTCACCTCCACGGCGGTCGGCATCGCGATCGCCGAGGGGAAGCTCCGGCTCGACGACGAGGTGCTGAAATTCTTCCCC
The DNA here is from genome assembly GCF_051175315.1 of Tundrisphaera macrotermitis. Lineage (NCBI taxonomy): Bacteria > Pseudomonadati > Planctomycetota > Planctomycetia > Isosphaerales > Isosphaeraceae > Tundrisphaera > Tundrisphaera macrotermitis. The sequence goes on along the minus strand of NZ_CP195100.1, from coordinate 6,283,985 downwards.
GAGGACGCGCCGGGCGAGCCGGGCAAGAACCTGAAGCAGATGCGGGTCAGCGACCTCCTGCGCATGTCCACCGGCCATCAGGAGGAGCCGAAACGCGCGGCGGACCGGCCGTGGACCAGGTCCTTCCTCGAACAGCCGGTCCCGTTCAAGCCCGGCACCCACTTCCTGTACAACACGAGCGGGACGTACATGCTGTCGGCGATCGTCCAGAAGGCGACGGGCATGACCTTGCTCGATTACCTCCGGCCGCGCCTGTTCGACCCGCTCGGCATCAAGGACCCGACCTGGGAGTCGAGCCCGGAAGGGATCTCCGCCGGCGGCTTCGGGCTCAGCATCCGCACCGAGGACATCGCCAAGTTCGGCCAGCTCTATCTGAACAAGGGACGATGGGACGGCAAGTCGCTCGTCCCCGCATCCTGGGTCGAGGCGGCCACCGCCCTCCAGACCTCCAACGGCAGCAATCCCATGAGCGACTGGGACCAGGGTTACGGCTACCAGTTCTGGAGGTGCCGGAACGGGGCCTATCGGGGGGATGGGGCGTTCGGCCAGTATTGCATCGTCCTGCCGGAGCAGGACGCGGTGATCGCCATCACGAGCGGCGTGAGGGGGATGCAGGACGTGCTCGACCTCGTCTGGGAGAAGCTCCTCCCGGCATTGCGGCCGGCTCCGCTGCCCGCCGACGATGCCGCCCGATCGAGGCTGGAACGGACCCTGAAGGGGCTGGCCGTTCGCCCGCAGGAGGGGACGGCCTCCCCGGGGAAGGGGATCGGCAGGAGATTCGCATTCCCTGACAACGATCAGAAATTGGAAGCGGTGACGCTGGAGGGGGATCCGACGACGCTGGTCCTGAGGGTCGCGGGGGCCGAACGGCGGATCGCCTGCGGATCGGGGGCGTGGGCGAAGGGCCGGTTCGGCTTCGGGCCGTTCCAGGAACAGCCGGCGGCGGCCAGCGGCGCCTGGACCGGGGGCGACACCTACACGGCCAAGATCTGCTTCTATGAGACGCCGTTCATCGTCACGCTCAAGCTGAAGTTCGCCGGGGAGGAGCTGCAGTTCGACGCGCAGGCGAACGTCGGCTTCGGGGCGACGAAGCAGCCACAACTCGTCGGCAAGGCCGAGTGAGCGGCGCAAGGCCCGACCTCGCCGGTCGCCCCAGCCGGCCGGGGCCGGGCGGATCGATCCCGGGCGTCGGGCCCCGGGATGAGCCTTGGCCCCGCCAGGACGATCAGCGGAGGCGGGACGAGAGGCCTTCCTTGAGGGCGACCCCGAGGTTGTTCGGGCCCAGATAGGTCCCCCAGGCCGCCTGAGCGAAGCCAACGCCCCGGATCAGCATGGTGGGCTTCTGGTTCACCTGGACGCCGAGCCCCGTGCCGGGGACGTGCGTCAGGCGGATGTGGTCGCCCTGCTTCACCGGGTTGGCGAGGAAGTGGCGTTCGAGCTGCGACAGTTCCGAGGCGAAGGCGGGGGCGGGGAAGCTCATGCCGATCGAGTCGCGGAACGCCGCGGCCATCGTCGCCCCGTCCACGTCCCGTTCGAAGATCAGGTGGAGCAGCTTCGCCGCGTCGATCTTCGCCAGCGAATCGGCGCTGCGCACCGAGACCCCTTCCTGGACGTAGCTCGCGACGGAATAGACGCGGAGCAGGTACTTCGTCCGCAGGGCGGAGCCGGTCAGGGAGAGCCGCACGCTCTTGCCGCCGATATCGGCGAAGACCGTGGCGGGGTATCCGGCGGCGCCGCTCCCGGCGGCGAACGCCTGGCGACCGCCGAACGTCCCGCCCACCAGCCCGAATGCGCCCGCCGTCAGGAATTGTCGCCTGATCATCTTCCATCTCCCTTAAATCGAGACGATCGCGGAGATCGTCGGGCCGCTCGGCCTGGCGGCGAAGCCCGAGATCCGCGCGTTCTTCACCATTGGAACGCCTGGGGCGCCGTTCGCCCGCTCACGCAACCCCGGCTGATGTCGCCCGGCGGAAATTCTCGGACGCCAGGGCGGATCCCCTGCCGTCTCTCGGCCCGGTGAAGTCCATGGCGCGATCGGTGCGGACGATCGGCCCGGCCCGGCAGGGCCTCTCCAACTGGTGTTCTCGGTCGATTGACGTGGTCATGGCGGTTTCCTGGGCGTCGTGAATTTCCCGCAGACTCCGGTTCCACGGGCATCTCCGCCCACCCGACGACCTCGTCGGCCCCGTCCTCGCCGCGTCGACGACCTCGGTCGGGTCTCCTTAGTACTTCGGATACCCGCGCCTCCGACGTCACCCCCGGCCAAAGATCGGGTGCATCGCCTCCTTCTCCGGAGGACTCCATACTTATCGGATCGCGGCCCTCGTTCTCATCAGTACAACTGGCATTCGATGAATCATCGGACCGAGGGCCGCCACCGGGAGTGATGTCGCCGGGGGCCGTCTCCGGTCAAGCAACTCGCGGATCGTGACCGAGATGCAGCGAACCGGATGGGCTTCCGGTGTATCTTGATCCCAGAGAAGAACGCCCCCGGGGGAGTGGCCCGCCGTGAGTACGATGCAACGCCTGACCGATCGGGGCCTGATCAAACCGCCCCGCTGGCTCCCCGGCAACGTCCAGTATGAGACGATCATGGGCTCGGTCGCCTACGGCGTCTCGTCGGACACCAGCGACGTGGACGTCTACGGTTGGGCCATCCCGGCGAAGGAGGATATCTTCCCCCACCTCCGGGGCGAGATCGTCGGGTTCGGCAAGCCGGCCCGGCGGTTCGAGCAGTTTCAGGAGCACCACGTCGAGGATCGCGACGCGCTGGCCGGGCACGGCCGGACGTACGACCTGACGATCTTCGGGATCGTCAAGTTCTTCGCCCTGGCGATGGAGAACAACCCGAACATCATCGACTCCCTGTTCACCCCCGCCACCTGCGTCCTGCACAGCACGAGGGTCGGCAACCTCGTCCGGGAAAATCGCAGGCTGTTTCTGCACAAGGGGGCCTGGCCCAAGTTCAAGGGGTACGCCTATTCGCAGCTGCACAAGATGGCCAGCAAGCAGCCCCTGGGCAAGCGGGCCGAGCTGGTCGCCGAGCACGGCTACGACACCAAGTTCGGCTACCACGTCGTCCGGCTCATCGGCGAGGTGGAACAGATCCTCATGGAAGGCGACATCGATCTTCAGCGCAACAACGATCAGCTCAAGGCGATCCGCCGGGGCGAGTGGACCGAGGATCGGCTTCGCCGGTGGTTCGCCGACAAGGAATCGCAACTGGAGCGCCTGTATGCCGAAAGTTCGCTGAGGGCCGTGCCGGACGAGGCGCGGATCCGGGAACTTCTCCTGGCCGCGATCGAAGACCATTATGGTTCGCTGGAGGGGTGCATCGTGGAGCCCGACCGGGCGGTGGTCGCGCTCCGGAACATCCAGGCGGAGTTGGACCGGGTGAAGGACCTGATCTGAACCGGCCCTCCCCGACGCCCGCCTCCTACCGGATCAAGGCCCCTTCGACGATGGTCCGCCCGGCCACGGCCTGGGTGGCCTCGATTTGGTGGGCGGACCGCCGTTGCGAGGGGGTCGGCATCTTGTGGGTCCTCGGGGTCGAGGGATCCGGCACCGGGGATCGCTTCACGCCCGAGGATCCGGCGCAACCGACCAGAGAGAGGGAGAACGCGACGACCAGGAGGGTCCGCATGGCAATGCCCCGACGGGCCAGGCCGGCCCCGCATCCTCGGGCCGACGAGGCAGGATTCGACGCGAGAATCACCGCCGCGTCGTTTGCATCACAGCCGCAATCCTCGCGCCGGATCGGCTCTTCCCGCGTGCCCACGGGCGTCGATCGATCGGGATGATCGCTGCTCCCCTCATGATCGGGAGAAAGGGTCGAGGGGGGACGATGTCAGCCCGATGCACCCGGCCGGGCGGGGTGCGGGCATCGCCAGGGCCGCCCCACCGCCCGATCGAAATCGCGGGACGCGGCCCTCGTCAGCAGCAGGGCGGCGATGCCACAGGCGGTCATGATGGCGACCCAGGACCCCGCGACGATCCAGGGGCCGAGCGGATCGTGGACGCCCATCGAGGCGAGCATCGGCGGCACGCCCTTCCGGGCTGCCGTGGCCAAATCTTCGCGGGAGAGTGGCGCGGCCCAGAACTGATATGGGATCGAAACGCCTGCCAGGAGGAGTTCGGCGAGGCCCGGTCGGCGGAAGGGGAGCAGGCCGAGCAGCGAGGTTAACATCACCGGCAACAGGGCCATCCCGGTCGCCTCGTTGCGGTTCCGGCCCCACAACGACGATGCCATCCCCATGGCGGCCAGGAACCAGGTCGAGACCACCAGGGTGATCAGCGAGGCCAGGAAGCCCAGCGGGTGGATCGAGCCCAGGACGAGCCCCATGGTCCACAAGGCCAGCAGGTAGTAAGCGAGCGACCGGGCCCTGAGGAAGGCGCCGATCATCTTGGCGCGGAGGATCTCCCGCCCCGAGAGCGGCGTGGCGAGAAGCCCCGGCCAGGTGTCCCGCTCCCGCTCGTTCACGATGCTCTCGGCGGCGGTCCCGGCGACCACGAGCACGTAGACGAAACCGATGATGGCGGTCGCCTGCCTCAGGACGATGTTGAATTCGAGGCGAGCCTGGCCCGGCGCCGTCCCCGAGGGAACCCGCGAGAATTTGCCGACCAGGGCCCGGGCCACGGGATGGATGTCGGGCAGGGACGGGTTTCCGGCGGCATAGCCGTCCCGGATCAGTTCGGCGAAGGCCGGGATCGCGAACCACGAGAGGACGTACCCAACCAGCCCGAGCCACACCGCATTGAGCGCGAAGCCCAGGGCCAGCAAGGGGAGGCTCGCCCGGCTGGGGTGGAGTTCCAGCCAGAGCAGGGGATCATCGCTGCAGGGGGGACGCTCCCTCCACCCCCGGCGAAACCGGGACCGAGACCGGTTCCGGCCCTGGGCATCATGGATCGCCCGCGACGCGGGGCGAAGCCGGAGGATCGCCCACGCGATGAACGCCGCCGAGGCGGCCGACTGGTAGGCGATCATCCTCGCGATCGACCCGACCAGGGGCCCCCGGGGGAGGAGCCCGCCGAGGCCGACCATGATCCCGACCGGCGAGCTGTCCAGGAGCGGGATGGCGATCGGCGCCGTCCAGCCCGCGGAAGCCGGCCAGATCCGCGGCAGGATCAACAGGAACAAGATCGGCAGCCACAACCACGCGATTGCCAGCGCGGCCGCCCCGCTCGTGGATCGCGCGGCCGTGCGGCCGCCCGCCGACACGGCGACGGCGAGCGACGCGAGGAAGAGGGCCGTCGATGCGACCCCCGCGAGCGCGAGAAACGCCAGGCGCGGGTCGATCGCCAGGAAGAACACCAACGGGATCGCCGGCAGGACGCCGTTGGCGAACCGCAACAAACCCGAGCCCACCGCCCCCAGAATGATCTCCGCCGCCGTGATCTCCGAGGCGAGCAGGGCGTCGAGCGTCTTGCGGTCCCGTTCCACGGCGATCGTCGGGGCCACCGCGTTGATCATCAACCCCAGCACGAGGACCAGTTGGACGCCGATGGTCAGGCCGAAGACCGCCAGCGAGAACGATCGGATCCCCGCCACCGAGGATCGATCCCACCCCCAGGAATCATGGACGAGCCCGACGCCGAGGGCGATCGACCCGGCCAGGATTACGCCGAAGCAACGACCGCCGAAGAACGACCTGCGTCGGGTCGCGAGGATCAGTTCTCGCCGGAGATACGCCGCCCATCCCATGGCCCGGTCCCGGATCAGGACTTCGGTCTCGATCCGGTATTAAATCTCTCGCCGCCGGGCGACGCAATCGGATTCGCGCCCGATCGCAGGGCAACCGACGGCCATGCTCAAGGAGAGCAGGTCAGAGTACCGATCGATTTGAGATGATGAATCGATGCGTTAGGTTGGGGTGAGCCATTTCGATCTTGCAATGAAAAAGCCCGGCCCCCCCCGAGGGAGCCGGGCACAGCCAGGGAGAACGACGCTTGCTCATGAATCCAAGTGTCTGGGTCGGGCCCCGACCCTTCGGGGAGGTGTCGTCGCCGGGCCTGATGTTGAGGGGATAAAGCAGGAGCCATGCCATCAAGGAAAACCTCCCCGTCGACTTCGCCCTGTTTCGGCCTAAGTGATGAGAAATTCATGGGATGGAGCTCCTTCTCGCGGAAAATTCGACCGGGCGGAGGCTCGGGCCGAAGTTGGGCTTTGCCAGCATTTCGATCATCCTTGACGCCGAAATGGGCGATGATTGAGTTGACACCAAAAGGCCGGGCGTTTGTCGCGGCGTTTGCCGATCGTTAAAATGGTGGCATCGCGGCAAGGCGGATGGGGAAGGTTCTCAAATCATCGCGCCCGGCGGGCGAGTTGGGACTATCGATGAAGGTGTTTGTGCTCGGCCTGGACGGGGCGACCTGGGATGTCATCGGCCCGTTGAGCCGGTCGGGCGACATGCCGAACCTGGCGAGGCTGATCGGCCACGGTGCGTCGGGTACGCTGGGATCGGTCTTCCCGCCGCTCAGCCCGGTCGCCTGGACCGGGGTGATGACCGGCAAGAACTCGGGGAAGCACGGCGTCTTCGAGTTCCTCGAATACGGCCACGACCCGCTCCACGGGCGGGTCAACTCGTCGCGGTCGATCCAGTCCGATCTGGTGTGGGAGATCGCGGCCCGCCACGGCAAGACGACCGTCGCCGGCGGCGTCCCGATGAGCTACCCCCATCGCAAGGGGCCCGGGTTCTTCCTCGGGGACTTCCTCAGCCCCCCCGATGCCGCCGACTTCGCCAGCGATAAGGCGATCTTCGCCGAATTGGAGCAGCACGTCGGGCCGTATCGCCCCTGGTCGACGGCGGTCCATGACGGGGGGAGGGAGCCGCAGGCGCTCGCCGAGTTGCAGGGCTTCCTGGAACATCACCTCAAATCCGTCCAGTTCCTCATGAAGAGGTGCCCCTGGGACCTGTTCATGTACGACCTGATGGCCACCGACCGCGCCCAGCACGAGCTGTGGCACGTCTGGGAGCCGGAGCACCGGGCCGCCAAGGGACGCGACCTCTCGAAGCTCCGCGAGGGCTACGTTCAATTCTGGAGGACGCTGGACCAGGGGGTTGGGGAGATCGAGGCGGCGCTGCCGCCCGACACCACCCTCATCCTGATGAGCGACCACGGTTTCGGCCCGATCGAGTGGTTCGTCAACTTCAACGTTTGGCTGCTCGGGCGGGGCGACCTGGCCCTCCAGGACTCGTTCTACGTCAAGCAGAAGAAGTGGTTCTACGATCGCGGCGCCACGCCCGAGGCGATCTACAACCTGATGGTCAAGCTCGGCCTGGCCGAGCAGCGGGTCGGGCGGTTCCGGGGCAAGCAGACCGGCCCCCTGGAGCGGCTGGCGGAATCGGCCTTCCTGTCCCGGCGGCACATCGACTGGTCGAAGACCAAGGCCTATTCCCAGGGGAACTTCGGCCAGATCTTCGTCAATCAGAAGGGCCGCCAGCCGCAGGGTTGCGTCGCCCCCGAGGATGTCCGGCCCTATCTCGATGACCTCAAGGCCGGCCTGCTCGCCATCCCGCACCCGGAGACCGGGGAACCGCTGGTGGAGCGGGTCGTCGAGCGCGAGGAGATCTACGACGGGCCGCATGCCCACCTCGCCCCCGACCTGACCGTGGTCCTGAAGGACTGGCGGTATCGGACCATCGGCCTGCACGATTTCACCACCAACAAGCTGATCTCGCCCGCCTTCGGGCCCACAGGAGACCATCGCATGGAAGGCGTCATGATCGCGACCGGCCGCGCCATCAAGCCGGGGGCCGAGCCCGCCGGGGCGACCCTGCTGGATATCGCCCCGACCGTCCTCCACCTGCTCGGAGTGCCGGTCCCGGCCGACATGGACGGGCGGGTGCTCTCCGAATTGATCAACTCGGACGAGGCCCCGGCCCCCGAATCCAGGCCCGAGGAGAAGGGCGAGCCGGGGCAGGGGGATCAGCCCCCCGCGTCGCCCCCGCAGGACGACGCGGACGATGCGGCCTACACCGAGGAAGAGGACGCCGCCATCCAGCAGCGGCTGGCCGACCTCGGCTATCTCTGAGCGGAGGCGGGCCGAACGGCGATCGAAGTCGACGCCCTCGGCCCGCGGCCCGTTCGTCAGGCCTCCTCGCCCCGGGCGTCGAAGCGGACCGGCGGGAGTTCCTGGACGGCCCGGCGGAGCGCCTGCTCCCACTGCTCGTGGACGGCCAGGAGGTCGGGGTCCTTGGAGGCGAAACGCCGATAGCGGTCGATCCTCAGATCGTCCTTCCGGTAGACGAGGAGGTCGATCGGCGGCCCGACCGTGACGTTGGAGCGGATCGTCGAGTCGAGCGAGATCATCGCATATCGCGCCGCATCCTCCAGGCTCGTGCGGTCGTAGCGGATGCCGCGATCGAGGATCGGGCGGCCGTACTTGCATTCGCCGATCTGGAGATATGGGGAATCCTCCGTCGACTGGAGGGGATTCCCCTGGGGGTAGATCATGTACAGGTCATGATCCTCCCCCTTGATCTGCCCGGCCAGGATCAGGTGGACGTTGAACTTGTAGTCGTCCTGCTCCAGGGCGGGGCGATCGATTGCCGAGACCCGGCGGACCTGGTCGCCGACGACGCGGGCGGCATCGTAGAGCGAGCCCGCCGTGGCCAGGCCTATGCCCGCATCGAAGTCGCGGCGGAGCAGGGTGATGACCGACTGGGAGCAGGACAGGCTGCCGCTGACCAGGAGGATGAACACCCGCTCCCCCGGGATCACGAAGGTGTGCATCTTGCGACAGACGTTCACCTGGTCGTAACCGGCGTTCGTCCGGGAATCGGAGGCCATGACCAGCCCCTCTCGCGTCTTGATGCCCACGCAATACGTCATCTTGATCACCACCTTCAATCGACCGACAGTCGCCCGAAACCCGGCCCCTGGCCCGGCTTTCCTCCCGGCGGTGATAACATGCCGAGCCTCTCCGACGCAAGCGATTGGCCGGCCCGCGGTTCTCGCGTGGACCGGCGTTGACAAGCCAAACGTCGTTTATACTATCCTATCAACAACGATGTCCCCAGCCAGGGACGGAACGCGACCGGTGGGGGTTGGATGCTGATCCAAGTCGGCTATGAGATGATCTTCGAAGTGCCGTCCCCGGCACCCATGGTCCTGATGCTCGCGACGCACCCCGATCGCGACGCCTCGATCCGCAGGCCCGGCAAGCTTCGGGTCGAGCCGGACATCCCGGTCCATGAATATATGGACGGCTTCGGCAACCGATGCGCGAGGATCCTCGCCCCTCCCGGTCGCCTCCGCCTCTCCGACGACCTCATCGTCGAGGATAGCGGCCTGCCCGATGCCCTGGTCACCGACGAAGTGCAGCATCCCGTCCAGGATCTGCCCGACGACGTCCTGGTCTACCTGCTGGGCAGTCGCTATTGCGAGGTCGACAAGCTCTCCGACATCGCCTGGTCGCTGTTCGGCCACACGCCCGAAGGGGGCCGGCGGGCCCACGCCATCTGCGACTGGGTCCACAACCACGTCACGTTCGGCTACAAGTACGCCCGGCCGACCAAGACGGCCTACGATGTCTACGTGGAGAAGCAGGGCGTCTGCCGCGACTTCACGCACCTGGCGCTCACCTTCTGCCGCTGCATGAACATCCCGGCTCGTTACACGACCGGCTATCTCGGCGACATCGGCGTCCCGCTCTCGCCCGACCCGATGGACTTCAGCGGCTGGTTCGAGGTCTATCTCGGCGGCCGGTGGCGCACGATGGATGCCCGCCACAACAAGCCCCGCATCGGCCGGATCGTGATGGCCCGAGGGCGCGACGCGGTCGACGTGGCCCTCACCACCTCGTTCGGCTCGGCCCGCCTCGACAAGTTCGTCGTCTGGTCCGACGAGGTCGAGTCGGACCCGGGGCCGAGGAACTGAGATCCGCATCCGCCCGCCGGCCCGAGGCAGGATCCTCGGGCGGTGGGCCGGGTTATTGCTGCTGCTCGCCCTGCTGCTGATGCAGGCCGGTGGATCGGCCGCGTTGGTCGGGGTAGGCATACCGGCCCATCCTCTGGGATTGGGACATGCTCCCCATCCTCTGGGATTGGGACATGCCGTTGCCCTGGCGGCCGTTCTGCAGCCCCCACTCGTTCCACTCCATCGGCACGCGATCGACGGGCTCGACCTTCACGGTCACCGAGATGGTCTCCTCGGCCTTGCCCTTCCAGAGCCCCCGATTGGGCGGGACGTCCGAATAGTCCCGCCCGGTCGCGATCACGACGTGGTCGTCGGCCACGACCTTCCGCGTGGTCGGGTCGACGTCGACCCAGCCGGCCCGCTCGCCGGCCCAGACCTGGCACCAGGCATGGGTGGCGATCTCGCCGGGGTGGTTGACGTAGCCGCTGACGTAGCGGGCCGGGATGCCCAGGCCGCGGCAGGCGCCCACGAACAGGTGGGAGAAATCCTGGCACACCCCCCGGCCCAGTTCCAGGGCCTCGTGGACGGTGGTCCGGGACTTCGTGACCTTGGACTCGAACTTGAGCCGGGAGTGGACCTCGTCCATCACCGCCTGGACGAGTTGCTGGAGCGACCCGGCCCGGTCCGGACGGGGGAGGCTCGCCACGAAGCCGTCGAGCGCCTCGGAGCGGGGGATCAGCGGGCTGGGCGCGAGGAACTCCAGCACCTCGATGGCGTCGGGCCCGTCGATCGTCGGGACCGGGGCATCGAGCCGGGCCATGCCGGGACGGCGATGGGTCCGGACGTAGCTGGTGGCGTGGATCGTGAGGTCGAGATACGGCTTGGCGATGTTGAACAGGTCGACCCGGTTGCCCAGCCCGTCGCGGTAGGAGGTCACCGGCGCCTGGGGGGAGGTGCGGAGCCGATACGCCAGGGTCGTCTGGTCCTCGTCGGTGGTCGAGCCCATCCGGACCTCGAAGACGGTCTCGGACACCGGCGCCGAATAGGTGAACTTGGTCTCGTGATTGATCCGGAGCAGCATGGCAGCCTCGTGGGAATGTCGGCGGGTGGCCGCGGATGCTCGTGGTCAGTTGAGGAAGTACGCCTGATGGATCTCGTCGCCGATCCGGTTGCAGGCGGCCTGGATGCCGGTGAGGAACGAGCCGAGGCCGCGCGCGAAGATCTCCTCGACGTCGATGTATCGCAGGTCGCTGTCGAGCCGGCCGAGGTGCCGTTCCGCCTCGGAGCGATCCTCATCCTCGTCGCCCCCGGCGATTTCCCGCAGGGATTCCACGCATCGGGTCACGCAGAACCGCATGGCCCGGGGGAAGTCGGGATCGAGGACGAGATAGCGGACCACCCCTTCGGGATCGACCCGGTCGTGATGCTCGCGGAGGTACGCCTCGTGGGCCGAGCAACTCCGGAGCACGCTCGCCCAGTGGACCACGCCCAGCGGGGGCCCGGCGGCCCTGGGGTTGGTGAGCAGGCCGTGGAGCCGCACGTTCAGGATCCGGCTGACCTGGTTGACCCGCTCCAGGTATCGGCCCAGCTGGAGGAAATGGAAGCATTCGGTCCGGGGCAGGGTGCCGTCGACCAGCCCGTCGAAGAGGATGCAGGACCGCTTGATCCCGTCGAAGAACCGCGAGGGGCTCGCGGCGAACCGCCGCTGGGCGCGGGGGCTGTTCACGTAGAGGTAGAGCTTGTTGACCTGGCTCCAGACCTCGCCGCTGAGCGTTTCCTGGGTGCCCCGGGCGTTCTCGCGGGCGCGGGCGAGCATCGACAGGATCGAGTGGTTGTTCTGCCGCTCGAAGGTCAGGTGGCGAAGCACCGATTCGCGGGGCATCCGGCCGGTGCCGTGGATCCGCTCGTACGAATCCCGACACGCCAGGATCGTCAGCACGCTCTCGATCGGCCCCTGGCCCTCGACGTCCCCGGTCAGCCCCGAGGCGTCCAGTTCCAGGTGGAAGCCGGCGTCGAGGAGGCGGGCGACGTTCTCGGCCCTTTCGACGTAGCGGGCGATCCAGTACAGGTTTTCGGCGACGCGACTGAGCATGTCAGTCGCCTCCTGCACGGGGTGAGGCCACCGCCGAGGGGGCGGGCGGGGCCCCCCGGAGGACCCATGTATCCTTGGTGCCGCCCCCCTGCGAACTGTTCACCACCAGGCTCCCCTTGGGCAACGCGACCCGGGTCAGCCCCCCGGCCAGCACCTTGATCTCCTCGCCGTACAGGATGAAGGGCCGGAGGTCGACGTGCCGGCCTTCCAGGTGGTTGTCGACGTAGGTGGGATGCTGGCTGAGGGCGATGGTCGGCTGGGCGATGAACCCGCGCGGGTTCGCCTCGATCTTGCGGGCGAACTCGTCGCGCTGCTCGGCCGTCGAGGCCGGGCCGATGAGCATCCCGTACCCCCCCGAGCCGTCGACCGCCTTGACCACCAGCTTGTCGAGGTTCGCCAGGATGTGCTGGCGGTGCGACGGGATGGTGGCCTGATAGGTCTCCACGTTGGGCAGGATCGGATCCTCGTCGAGGTAGTATTTGATGATGTTGGGCACGTATGGATAAATCCCCTTGTCGTCGGCCACGCCCGTCCCCAGGGCGTTGGCCAGGCCGATCTGCCCGGATCGGTGGGCGGCGATCAGGCCGGCGACGCCGAGCTTGCTGTCGCGCCGGAACGTGAGGGGATCGAGGAAGTCGTCGTCGACCCGTCGGTAGATCACGTCGACCCGCATCGGGCCCCGGGTCGTCCGCATGAAGATCTGGCCGCCGTCGAAGAACAGGTCACGCCCCTCGACCAGTTCCACGCCCATCTGCCGCGCCAGGAAGCCGTGCTCGTAGTAGGCCGAGTTGTAGACCCCCGGCGTGAGCACCACGATGGTCGGGTCGTCGTTGCCCGGCGGGGCGATGTAGCGGAGCATCGCCGCCAGGTTCGTCGCATAGTCGTCGACCGACCGGACGTTGTACTGCTCGAACATGGCCGGGAAGGCCTGCTTCATCACCTGGCGATTCTTCAGGACGTAGCTCACCCCGGAGGGGGTCCGCCCGTTATCCTCCAGCACCAGGTACTCGCCGGTCCCGTCGCGGATCAGGTCGATGCCCGAGATGTGGATGTAGATGTCCTTCGGCACCCGGAGCCCGACGCACTCCCGCTGGTAGCCCGAGGCCCCCAGGACGAGGTCCGCCGGCACGACGCGGTCGCGGAGGATCTTGCGGCCGTGGTAGACGTCGTGGACGAACAGGTTCAGGGCCCGGACCCGCTGCTCCAGCCCCCGTTCGATCCGGGTCCACTCCTCGGCGGACACCACCCGGGGGACCGGGTCGAAGGGGATGATCTGCTCGACCCCCTGCTCGCGGCCGTAGACGGTGAAGGTGATCCCCTGATGCCGCATCATCAGGTCGGCCGCGCGATGGCGGTGCTCCAGCTCCTCGGCATCCATCTGGCCGAGGCGATGGTGGAGGGCGGCATAATGGGGGCGAGGGCGGCCCGGGCCAGCGAACATCTCGTCGAACCCGCCCACCGAGTAGCCGTCGAAAAGGTCGGAGCCAGCCCTGAGATGTGATGACACCATGAAGGCTCCGTCACCGGGTTGAGAGATTCCGGATCACAACGGGCGGGCGGGCCGGGGTGCCCCGCGCTCGGGCTGCGCATCCATGCCAGGGGGGAGATCGGGATGCTGCTCCGATTCCGCTCCCCACCATCCAGTGCAAACGCCGCACCAGTCTCGTATCCTGACGCGAAGGCTCGCAGATCACAAGAGTTAGCTTTCGGCTGGGATCGTGTGCTTTGTCCATCTCTGCCCACGTCCTCGGCAGGGGATGGTGCGGATGCTAGCAATCGCGGCAGCCCGCGCGAACCTCGCACCAAGGGGCATCGGTCTTCGTAGGATAGGGGGAAGGATCGATCGGCCGGGGTCCAATCATCTCGTCCGGCCGTCGAATCACCTTGCGTCCGCCGAAGGAGGTGCGACAATGCGATACTTCTTCGCCGTGGTCTGCCCCCCGCTGGCCTTCCTGTCGTGCGGCCGGTGGTTCCGTGCGGCCGTGGCTTCCGTCTTCTTCGCCCTAGCCATCGCCACGATGCACATGGGCTTGGGCGTCTTGATCGAGTTCTTCCTGATCCTCTGGGCGATCGGGTCGGTCGGGGACGAGAACGCCCGTTTGATCTCGCAGGGTTTCGTCGCGACTGTCTCGGGGCCCCAGGGACGGGGCGCCCACTGATCGTCGGAGATCAGGCGGAGGCGGGGTCGGCGATCTCGCTCCGGGGATCGATCAGGCCCCGGGCGTCGGCCCCGGCGTCCTCCGTGCCGTCCTCGGGCGTGGGGCGTTCCTGCCCGGGCGGGACGTCGGCGTCTGGTAATGCCGATCCGGTGCCATCCCCGGTCCCGAACATCTCGGGGCCGGGGGGATGCATCCTCGGATCGGCCAATCCGGACGCGGGCTCGGGGGGAGTCGAGGCGTCTTCGGGCTGCGTCATCCTGGCCTCGCTGGATTGTGCCATCGGGACCGATCGGGCCGGTGGTGCCGCTGAAGGATAAGGCAACATCGATGCCGACCGGCCCGGGCGGTGCCGTCTCCGAGCGGAAATCTGGGAGGACCAACCGCGAGCTTGCCGAATAAAAACGAGTTGCGCATCGATTTGCTCCCGACGATCGAACCGGGTGCAGCGTAACAAAGGTTTCGGAGACAGTGCCCGCGTCCGCTCCCAGGCCGATGCGGCCCCGTCTCCCTTGCCCGTCGATCCTGACCCATGCACGGACATCCCGGGTTCGAGCGCCGACGTTCCCGGACCACCGGGGACGGGGGCGGTCGCGAAGCGAACCGGGTGGAACGCCGAGGATTCGTCCATGCTCCCCCCTGTCTTGCTCGTGCTCGCGGTGATGATGCAGGGGACGGGCCGCGAGGTGGCCCCCCTGTCCGGCCGGGTGCTCGGCGTTGACGGATCCCCGATCGCGGGGGCGGTGGTCATCGCGAGCGGCGAAACCGGCGACGACGACGCGCCTGGACCCACGGCACGCACGACGACCGACGATCGGGGCGATTTCCGACTGGATCGCCCCGAGGCGTCGGACCCGGCCGCCCCGGTCACGCTCTGGGCCATCCGCCCCGGATCGCGGGTCGCCCGGCAGAGGATACGCGGCGGGGGGGGCGAGGGGCCGGTTCGCCTGACCCTGAAAGCGGCGGGGGATGCCTCGGTGGTGGTGCTCGACCCGGACAGCCGGCCCGTGGCGGGGGCCCGGGTCGTCCCGCGCCAGGTCGTGGGGGAACCCCGGACGATCCCCGGGGAGGTGGCCGACCTGGCCGGCGCCACGACCGATGCCGAAGGGCAGGCCCGTCTCCCCGGCCTGTTCGCCGAGGATCTGGCCGGCGTGGAGATCAGGGCCAAGGGATTCGGGATCCAGAGGCGGCAGTTCCGCACCCCCGATGGCAAGCCCTCGGTGGATCCCAGGCGGGTGGTCCTCCGCGCGACCGGGACGGTCTCCGGACGGGTCACCGCCGAGGACCCCGAGGCGGCCGTCGGGCGGATCGTGCGGGTCACGACCATGGCCGGCGATCGCGGCGAATCGATCGTGGCCGAGGCCGAGGCGACGACCGACGCGTCCGGTAAGTTCGAGCTGGCGGAGGTCGCCTCCGGCCGGGTGAGCATCCGGGTCCGGCCCCGCGCCGGCTCCCCCGACATCCCGGCGCGGGTCCTCCGCAGGGACCTGGCGAAGGGGGGCGAGGTCGATGTCGAGGTCCGGCTCCGCCGGGGCGTCCGCGTGTTCGGCTTCGTGCGCGAGGAGGGCGGCGATCGGCCGGTCCCCGGCGCGGTCCTCTCGCTGCTCCCGTCGGGGCAGTTCGAGCCCGACCCCGCCCGGACCGACGCCCAGGGCCGCTATGAGGCGTACGTCCCGCCCGGGTCGATCAGCCACCGGATCACCAGCGTCCCGGCCCCTTACCTCAAGCCGCCCGGATTCGTGACGCCTCGCCCCGTCGAGGTCCCGGCCGGGATCTCCGGCTTCGAGCTGCCCCCGGTCTTCCTGACGCGCGGGGCCGAGGTTCGGGGCACCGTCGTCGATCCCGGCGGGCGGCCCGCCGCCGGGGTCCAGGTCGATGCCTCCTGGAATTTCTTCGACGGCCGGCTCCGATCCCCGATGCTGGCGACCGCGGTGAGCGGGCCGGATGGGTCGTTCTCGGTCGGCCCGGTCCACCCGACCGCCGAGTTGCGGCTGGTCGCCTCGTCGCCGGCAGGGACATCCCCGCCCCTCCCGATCCATGCCGCCGACCCGGATGCCCCCCGGCTCCAACTGGTCGCCTCCCCCGCGCGTGCGCTGACGGGCCGGGTCGTCGACCCCGACGGCCGGCCGGTGGCCGGGGCCTCGGTGCGGACCTGGTATCGGGACCATTCGTCGGACTCGGCGACCTGGATCGAGGCGAAGACCGATGACGAGGGCCGGTATCGGACGCGTCCGCTGCCCCTCGATGGCCGCGAATACCATGCGGTGGCCGGGGCCGAAGGGTTCCAGGCCGGGCGCACCCGGACGATCCGGCCGGGGCGTGCCGATGAGCCCGCCTTCCCCGACCTGGTCCTGGCCCGCTTGACGCGGAAGGTCGTGCTCGATGGCCGGGTCGTCGACCGGGCCGGGATGCCGATCCCCGGGGTCGAGGTCTGGACCTGGGGCGAGGCCGCCCGGGACGTCCGGGCCATCACGGACGGGTCCGGCGCATTCCGCCTGGCCGACGTCGCCGCCGGCCCCGGTTTCCTGTTCGCCTCCGCCTCGGGGTTCCGATTCGCGGGGCGGGCCATCGACGCCGGGCATGCCGCGGCCACCGTCCCCGATCTGGTGCTGACCCGGACGGCGGAGGCGGCCCCTTCGAACATGGTCGCCAGGCCGATCGACCCGAAGCACCGGGCCCTGGCCCGGACGACGATCGGCCTGCTCGTCGAGCCCGCGATGGCCCGCGGGGATGTGGCCGCCCGCGTCCGCATCCTGGAGGCATTCGCCGGGGTGGATCCGGAACGGGTCCTGGCATTGATCGAGGCCCGATCGATCCGGGACTCCTGGCTCGTCGACCATCTCCGCTGCGTCGCCGCCCGCGGGCTCCTGCCCCTCGATCCGGCGCGGGCCTCGGCCGCGTTCGCGGCGATCCGCGACCCCGAGTCGCGGATTTCCGTCGAGCTGGACGCGTGCCTCGCGGCCCGGAAAGACGATCGGGACGCCCGCCGCACCTGGCTGGAGCGGGCCCGGCAGGATGCCGACGCGATCCGCGACCCGGCGGGCCGGGCATCCGCCCTGATCCGGGTGGCCGGCCACTGGCTCGACCTGGGCGACGCCGACCGCGGGGCCGAGCTGCTCCGCGACGCCAGGGCGATCGTCGATACGCTCCCGGGCGTCGCCCGGGGCGCCCAGTCCCGGGGGGCCTACGCGGAGTGCGTGGCCCGGCTCGCGCCGGCCGAGGCGATGGCCATGATCGAGACCCTGGTCGATCCGATCGCCCTGGATCGCTGCCGGATCGGCGTCGCCCGCGCCCTGGCGGCCACCGACCCGGTGGCGGCCGGCCGCCTGATCGCGGCGATCCGCGACCCCCGTGCACTGGCCGCCGACCTCCCCGCCCTGTGCCACGCGATGGCCCCGGTCGACCCAGGACTGGCCCGGTCCCTGATCGGGCGGGTCCGGCCTGCCTCCGATCCGTGCCTGGCTCCGTTCTCGCTGGGGCTGATGGCGCAGGCCGTCGCCGTGGCGGACCGGGACGCGGCCGAGGCCTGGCTCCGGGAGGCGTTCGACCTGCTGGATGCCGCCCCGATCCCGGTCGGGGTCCAGGCCGTCGAGGCCGACGCGATGTCGCACGACCCGGCCGTGGTCGCCGCGGCGCTCCTGGCGGTCGTCGAGCGGGTGGACCCGTCCCTGGTCCCCGAGTTCTTCTGGCGGTCGATCGCGATTCGGGGCCCTCGGCCCCCGGGCGAGGCGGCTTCCGATGCCTCGCTGATCCCGCTCCTGGCCCGCTACGACGGCGAGGCCGCCGCGACCCTGTTCGAGCCCCTGGCCGCCCGTGTCCGCTCGGGCCTGGAGGGCGACCCGTGCTCGTGGGTTGCCGCCGCGGTCGCCATCGATCCCGACCGGGCGTTGGCCCTGATCGACTCGATCCCCGCTTCCCCCGACCAGGGGACGCGGCAGCCCCGGAGCGAAGCCTGCCTGGCCCTGGCCACCAGCCTGTGCGGGACGGCATCGGACGCCCGCGAGGGATCGATCGACGGCCTGCTCTCGTTCTGGTCGGGCGGCGCGACCGGCGATCGCTGACGCGAACGGGCCGGGATCCGCCCCGCGAGGGGGTGATCCCGGCCCGAAAACCTGGTCGTCGTTCCGGCGTGGGTCAGTAGACCTCGCCGGCCCGGACGACGTGGCCGCTGGTGCCGCCCGCCGCGGAGGCGTTCGGGGCGTACCGCTTGTGCCATCCCTCGCTGGCGCGGATGTTCTGGAGGTCTTCCTTGGTCAGCCCGTAGCGGGCGAACCAGGGGGTGCCGTGGGCGGTGACGACCTCGCCGACCTCGGCCACGCGGCGGACGCCCTCGGTGGCGGCGAACTTGGTGCGGGCCTCGGCGCCATCCTGCTGGAAGTATTCGGTCCAGAAGGCCCGGCCTCCGAGCACGCCGGAGCAGCCCGTCTCCATCGCCATCTTGACCTGCTTGAGGTAATCCGGGTAGGCGACGCCGGCCGACAGCAGCACCCAGGGGCGCTCGCTGGCCTCGGACAGGGCGTGGCAGTTGTCGACGAGCTGGGCGTCGGACTCGACGCCGAGGATGCCGGGGAACTCGGCCTTGTAGATGTCGCAGAACCGGCTGATCTGGCGGGCGCTCTCGATCACCGTCGCCGCCTTGCGGGCGAGGTAGGCGGGGTCCGTCTTCTTCTCGCCGTTGTAGGGGAAGGCGACCGGTTCCAGCAGGAACAGGATGTCGTACTTCTTGCACTCTTCGTAGACGTGCTGGATCAGGTCGAACTGGTGCTCGGCGGAGACCGGCTCGCCGGGCTCGAACGGGGCGAGCAGCTTGACGGCGTCGGCGCCCATCAGCTTGATCTTCTCGACCGACCAGCCCGGCTCGATCTCGCCCATCGGGCCGCCGGCCTTGTTCTTGCCGCTGCCGGACTTCTCGACCCGGATCAGCATCCCCTTGTCGGCGGGCAGCGCCTCGGTGGCGATCGCCGGCCAGGCGCCGTAGTAGGCGTCGATCAGGACGCCGGAGGCGGCCGGGGCCATCTGCCGCATCATGTCGAGCTTGGCCTCGACGACCTCCTCGTAGGTCGGCTCGCGGTCCTGGCCCTTGCCCTTGAGCGCCTTCTGGGCCATCTCGATCATCGAGCTGTTCTGGTCCAGCGCCAGCATCGTCAGCGTGCCGTTGGGATTGGAGATCCGCTGCAGGCCGCGGAGCTTGCCCGGGGTCAGGCCCTTGCCCAGCAGGACGGTGGCGCCGAGGTGGCGCGGGGCGGATGTGGCGACAGCCATCTTGGAACGATCTCCGGGGCCTCGGGGGCAAGATGCGAAATGAGCGCAATGGTCGGGAGGCGACGTGGCGCCGCGATCCCGGCACGACCGATCGGACGAAGTCCGTCACGATTCTAGCGACCCGCCCCGCACCCCGCAATGCGCCGGCCTTCTGCGTCGAATCCGCATTCCTGGATGCGGCCGTCAGGAGGCCCCGTTCCCCATCAGCATCGCGAGCCGCGGCAGCTCGTCGTGGTGGGTGATCCGGTTCCGGCCGGCCGCCTTGGAGCGGTACAGGGCCCGGTCGGCCTGGTCGATCAGGGCCTGGGAGTTCCCCCGGCCGTAGGAGAACGTCGCCACCCCGATGCTGGCGGTCAGCGCCTGGTCGGGCCAGCGCCAGGCCTCGATCGCCGCGCGGAGCCGCTCGGCGACCTGGCAGGCGGCCACCTTGTCGGCCTCCGGCAGCATGGCGATGAATTCCTCGCCGCCGTAGCGTGCCACCTCGTCGCAGGAGCGGACGTGGTCGCGGAGGATGCCGGCCACCTTCTGGAGGGCGCGGTCGCCGGCCGGGTGGCCGAAGGCGTCGTTGTAGGATTTGAACCCGTCCAGGTCGAGCATCAGCACCGAGAGCGGCGTGCCGTCGCGGAACGCGGCCTCGACCGCCGCCTCGATCACCTCGTCGAAGTGACGCCGATTCATCAGCGAG
This sequence comes from Tundrisphaera macrotermitis, assembly GCF_051175315.1. Classification (NCBI taxonomy): domain Bacteria; kingdom Pseudomonadati; phylum Planctomycetota; class Planctomycetia; order Isosphaerales; family Isosphaeraceae; genus Tundrisphaera; species Tundrisphaera macrotermitis. Next base: position 6,263,932 of record NZ_CP195100.1, on the reverse strand, counting down.
GTCAGGCCATCCGTCGTGGCCAGCTCGACGAGGCGGGCGTTGGCCTCGGCCAGCTCCGCCCCCCTGCGGCCCAGCTCGACGTTGGCGGCGAAGGCCCGCTCCAACTGGTCGGCGAGCCGACGCTCCAGCTTCTTGCGCTCGGTGATATCCGACGAGATCCCGCAGATCCCGCAGGCATTCCCCTTGATGTCGAACAGGGGCACCTTGATCGACAGGTAGGTGTGCGGCCCGTCCGGATGAGGGGCGATCTCCTCCATCTCGATGGTGTTCCCCGCCTCCATGACCATCCGATCATTGCGGGCGAACGCGGTGGCGAGGTCCGCCGGGAAGATCTCGAAGTCGTCCCGGCCTTCGATCCCCTTGTTCTCCGGGTCGAACAGCAGGGACCACTGGCGGTTCACCCGGATGTATCGTCCCCGGTGGTCCTTCATGTAGGCGACCACCCGGCTCTGCTCCAGGATGGCCCAGAAGTCGGCATCGTCGCCGCTGCACGACATCATGGCCATCCCCGAGGGGCGGGGGGCGGAGGGCGACGGGCCGCTGGCGGGCCGCCGATCGCCGGAAGGCGAGGCGAAAGGCGTCCCCACCCGCATCGCCCCCCAGTCGTCGCCGGGCGTGAGCAGGCGGAGGGTCGCCCAGGCGAGCAGCCCGACCACGCCATAGCCGAGCAGGGCGGCCGCCCGGCCCATGGGCTCGGCCCACTGCGGCGAGGGGGCGTATCTGCGCGCGAGATTTTGCGCATCCCGGCCGGCGATCGCGGCGGTGCAGAACATCGCCAGCAGGATCGAGGCCCGGCAGGCGAGCAGCGACACGGGCCGAAACGTTCCCCGGGCGTGCGCGGCCCGACCGCATCGGTGGCGATCGCCACGCCAGTCGCCCTCCGGCCCTGACCTTACCGTCTGACGCATCGTCGCCCTTTCGTCGAGCCGACTGCACCGGCCGGGCTCATCCTCCGACCTGATCGCCAACATGCGTTGTTGACGGAGGTTGCGGCGTGGCCCCTCCGTCCCGGTCTGGTTCCCCTCCGCTCGTGAATCGAAGGACGCGCCAACCACCGCTCGGTGTAATAATAGGTCATGGATCCTGGGGTCGGGCCGGCATTCTCGGTTCGATCCGCCCTCCTGTACGATTCTACGAGGGAGGATCAAGGAGGAAGGCCGGCCGGGAAGGATCAGCTCGATCCGACGCCCCCCGGCCGGCCGGGTCCCGGCTCAGCGCGGGGGCTCGGGCTCGGCCGGTTTGGCGGGCTCGACCTTGCCCGGGATGGCGTGGGCCCCCGTGCCCAGGCCGCCGGTGTCGGGCTTGTCGGCGGTCTCCTGGCGGAGCGTGCCGGGGGTCGAGGGATCCCCCTTGTCGTCGCGGGCCGCCTGGGTGTCGGTGTCGATCCCGCGGCCGTCGTTGGGCTTGGCGCCCCCCGTGCCCGCTTCCAGGCCGCTCCCTTGCTTGTCGTCGCTGGTCCCCAGGCAGCCCCCCATCAGCGTCGGGGTGCCCGCCGTGGCCAGGAGCAAGGCCAACGTCCGGAGTCGGGTTCGCATCATCGTCGTCATGGTCCGTAATCCCCTGGGGAGATGGTCGCGGATGTCGGCCTCCTCCGTGATGCGAGGCAAATCCGACGCCGAGCGGGCCCCGGATCAGGGGACGGGGAAGACCAGGTCGTCCGGCGGCATCGGCGGGCTCGATCGCCAGACCTGATCGACCTCCCCATCGTAGGAGTGATTGGGCCCGACGCTGATCAGCAATCGCCGGCCGGCCTCGACCACGCCCGTCTGCTCATTGGCGATCCCTCCATGCAGGCGCGGCGGCAACACCTTCCGGCCGGCGGTCTTGACGTACAGGAATGGTTGGTTGGTTGTGGAGTACGGGTCGGCGGGCAGGCGATCGAGCAGGCTCGGGACCAGGACATCGAGCGATTCCGCCTCGGCCCCGCCGTGCTCCAGCTTCCAGGCCCGGAGCGCGATCAACTGCATCAGGGCGAGCCGTTGAGCCTGCGCCCGTTCTAGGGCGTGTCTGGCAATAGTGCCTTCAGCAACCGTTCAAGCATCGCCAGCTTGACCATCGCCTCGAAGTTCTCCGCCAGCTTCTCGAACCGCGTCGCAACCCGCCGCCGATCCTTCAGCCACCCGATGCAACGCTCCACCACGTTGCGACGGCGATACGACGCCTTGTCGAACCCCCGGACCCGCCTCTCATTGGACTTGGTCGGGATCACCGAGGCGATCCCCCGGCGACGGTTGGATCGGCGGATCTTCCGCGAGCTATAGCCCTTGTCGCCGGCCAACTTCCTGGGCCGGCTCCGGGGTCGGCCCCTCCGGCCGGGCACGCGTACCCGGCCCATTACCGCCTCGAACTGGGTCGCCTCGTGCCGCTGGCCGGCGGTCACCGTCACCGCCATCGGGAGGCCCTTGCCGTCGCAGATCAGGTGGATCTTCGAACCGAAGCCGCCGCGAGAGCGGCCCAACGCGTGGTCGGCCGGCTCGGCGGCCGTCCCGTGGGTCGGCGAGGCACCGGCGGCGTCGCGGCTCGCCCGGATCGAGGAGCCGTCGATGCAGAACAGGTCCCAGTCGATCTTGCCGGCGGCGTCGAGCCGCACATGCAGGGCCTCGAGCAGCCGGGCCCAGGTCCCGTCCTTGGCCCAGCGGTTGAACCGCTCGTAGACGGTCTGCCATGGGCCGTAGGTTGGCCTGGGCAGGTCACGCCAGGGGGAGCCGGTGTGGAGGATCCAGAGGATGCCGTCGATCACCCGGCGGTGCCCCTTCCAGGGGTGGCCGGGCCGGGCGTTGGTGGGCAGGAGCGGCTCGATGGCGGCGTAATGCTCGTCGGAGAGGGCGTGTCGGAGTTGAGCCAAGGTCGTGAGGGTGCTGGTGGGGTGATCCGTCCACTCCAATCGTATGGGCCGAGGCTATTGCCAGACACGCCCTAGCCCGTCGGGAAGAATGCCCAGGAACGCGACGAGACCGCCCGTCGCCCCGTGGATCCCAAGAATCCGGCCTTCGGGCCTCCCGACGTACCGGAGGAACTCCATCCAGATGATCTGGGGATCGGTGCCCCGGATCAGGCCGGCGAACGCGGTGCGGACGATCCGCCGGGCTCGTCCGCGTTCCCAGAAGGAATAAACGAGCCAGGGGTCGAGGATGCTGTCCGGGCCCATCCGGCTTTGCTCTTCGGTGTTCTTTCTCTCGAAGACGTCGCTCGGCAAGTCGAAGGTCCGATCCAGGATCGGCGCCTCCGCCTGGATCACCTGGACCAGGGTGGGCAGGGGGGCGAGGGCCTTGAGGTCGGCCAGGGCTGCGCGGAGGAGTTCGGGGTTCTGACCCGGTCGGGCCACCCAGTCGAGCCCGAGCAGCGTGGCGGATTGCTCGATGCTCAAGGCGTAGCTCGTCGCGCGGGCCGTCGGAACCGCCCCGGTAAGCTGCCGGGCGATCCGATACTGGGCCAGGATGTCCTTCCAGGCGTCGGCGGGATCGGAATGATCCGAGAGGGACTTCGCCCGCGAGCCCAGGACGTGGCCGACATGCATGATCCATTCGAGGGGGTTGTCGGGGGTGAACGCCGTCCCCGTCGCCGATGCCTGTTGGGGCCGGTATGCGGGCAATTCGGCGGCTCGGCGAATACGCTCGATGAGTCCGGGGGCTTCCCGGGCAAAATTCATCGATCTGCCCCGAACATTCATGATCCGACGCCGAGAGTCCCCCTTCTCGGACATCACGCCGGGCCGACCCGGGATCGGCGCGCTCTCCGATGAGAATTGCTCATTAATATCCGACGACAATTGATAATAAACACCTATGGCTTCCTGGCCGGGATTGTCGAGTTCGGCCATGGCCGGGGTGGCGACGGGGCCGGGATCGGGCACGCCCCAGGCGCGATGGGCGACGTAGACGAGCGGAAGGATCATGGTCGGCGCCGCGACGTAGCCGAGTAGCCTCAGCCATCGCCCCGACCCCGGCCGTTCGTGCAACCAATCGGCGGCCCAGGCTCGGGAGATGGCCAGCAGGGCCAGCGGGGTGAGCAGCAGGCCCCACGGCGGAATCATGCGGTCGATCGCCAGGACGCATTGCGGGGGGATGATGAACACGCAGGCCACCATCGCGAGCAGCCAGGCCGTGATCCGGCGGCGGAACAGCATCCCGGCCAGCATGCCCACCGCCAGGGCGTTCAGGACCACGGCGATGGACGTCGCCAGCAGGATCGTCGACTCGTCCCGGGGCTCGACCCACATCATCAGCAACGAGAGCACCAGGACGTAACCATCGTGGATGGAGCCCAAAACCAGGGCGGCCAGGACAAAGACGGCGACGGGAAGGAGGGTGATGGCCCCCAGGCCGATGAGCCACGTCCGGGCCGTCCGTCGCCAAATCCGCCCCGGCGGGACGCCCAGGTGGAGCAGGAACCGCTGCGACCCCGCCGCCGTCTCCCCGCCGAAGACGCCCACGCCGGCCACCAACGCCAGGCCCACCCCGATCAGCAGGGGTGGGTTGGCCAATGCCCCGGGCCTCGCCCGCATCCCGTCGAGGACGATCAGCCAAACCCAGGCGTAGCAGGACCAGGCCACCCAGGCGATCGCCATCGCCCGGCCTTCTCGGGCCGCCTTCCAGCGCAGGGCCCGCGAGGGGTTGGCCGGGCGGATGCGGATCGGCCGGGACGCCCGGCCGGTCGCGTCGATCTCGTCGAGGAAGGCGGGCGACCACTCGGCGCGGGGCCCCCGGGTGACGATGGATCGGGAGGCCAACAACGCCACGGTCGCCGCGATCAACCGCGCCGGGATCGACTCATCGGGGGAAAAGTTGATCTCGCCCCGCCCGGTCGCCAGGCTCGAAACGGCCCCGACGCTCGCCAGGGCCATCATCCCCGCGATCATCGGGTTCCGGAGCAGGGCCGACCAGAGCAGGCCCCACGCCACCCCTTCGATGAACAGGCTGGAGAAGTCGCCGTAGATTCCGGCGAGGCGGACCACATTCTGGGACCCGCCCTGGCCCAGCAAGCCCACCGGCAGCATCGCCAGGCCGAGGGCGAACGTCGACGCCAGCGCGAAGCTCGCCTTGCCCAGCCAGAGGGGACGCCTGGTGACGTGCAACGAGTCCAGCAGCACCAGCGTGCCGTTCTCCCGTTCCCCGGCGAAGGCCGCCGCCGAGACCACGAAGGCATAAAGGGCAGGCCAGAACAGGGGGACCGCGACCAGGATTGGTGCCTGGGCCCCCGTGCTGATCAGGAACAACTGAAGCGCCAGGCCGGCCCCGAACAGGATCGGCCAGGCCGGCCAGATGACCCGCATTTCCTTCCACCACAATCGGGCGATCATGAAAGGCTCTCCCCGGGGTGCGAGCGAATTCGGACGGGCCGGCCTCAGGCGGTGGCGGGGGCGAACACGGGGGCGACCACGGTCGGCGCCCGGTGCCGCATGTAGGCGATGTAGATCTCTTCCAGGCTCGGCGTCTCGACCTCCAGGCCGGTCACGCCGGGCAGGTCCAGCAAAGTCGTCAGCACCCCGCGGTCGGCGGCGTGCATCAGCCACCGCGACTGCCGGGGGGCGTCGTCGGCGTCCACCAACTGCCACGCCGGGCCGAGCGGCAGGCCGCCCGGGCGGAACGGGCCGTCGAGCGTGAACGAGACCCGGAACGTCCGCGCCTTGAGGTCGTCGAGCGGCTCGGCCAGGATCAGCTTCCCCTGATGAATCAGCGCGACATGGCTGGCGACCCGCTCGACCTCGGCGACCTGATGGCTCGACAGCAGCACCGTGCGGCCGGCCCCGGCCAGGTCCACCATGCTTTCCAGGAACTCGCGGCGCACCAGCAGGTCCAGCCCCGAGGTCGGCTCGTCGAGGATCAACAATGCAGGGTCGAACGCCAGCGCCAGCGAGAGCCCGACCTTGGCCCGCATCCCCTTGCTCAGGGCCTTGATCTTGCGGCCGGTCGGCAGGTCGAAGCCCCGTGCCAGCTCGGCGTATCGGGCCTGCGACCCCTCCGCACCCCCCGGAGCGCCGGGGCGGAACCCCGAGGCGAACCAGCCGATCTCGGCCACGGTCATCCAGTCGTACAGGGTCGGCATCTCGGGGACGTAGCCGACCAGGCGGCGGACCTCCTCCCCCTTCCGGGACGGGTCGAGCCCGAGCACCTCGACCTTGCCCGCATCCGGCCGGATCAGCCCGAGCAAGGTCTTGATGGTCGTCGACTTGCCGGCCCCGTTCTCCCCCAGGAGGCCGAACACCGAGCCGACGGGGACCTCGAAGCCGAGCCCGTCCACGGCGGCGCGGCCCCGATACCTCACGGTCAGCCCATCGATGCGAATCGCTGAGTCCTGGCTCATCGCCCACCCCCCGTCCCGTTGGTGTCGCCGCCCGCAATGACCCGTTCCCACTCCTCGCGGAGCATCGCCTCGATCTCGCCGCGCGGCAGGTTGCTCCGCCTCGCCTCGTCGAGGGCTTCATACAATCGCCGGCGGACCGTCGCCCGCCGCTCGTCCTGGCACAGGGCCGTGGCCGCCGCCGCGACCTGCAAGCCCGTGCCGCGCACCGGCTCCAGGATCGACTGCGCCTGGAGGTCGCGGTACGCCCTGGCCACGGTGTTCGGATTGACCACCAACTGCCGAGACAGCTCCCGCACCGAAGGGACCATCTCCCCCGGCCGGAGCAGGCCCGCAGCTACCGCGAACCTCACCTGGTCGGCGATCTGCGCGTAGATCGCCCGACCATCCCCCTCGTTGAGCTGGAAGAGCATGGCTCCCTCCCGCCTACTGTATCGGTTTGCTAATACAGTATTGGGGTAGGTTTCGGCGGAGTCAAGCCGGAAATGCCGCGAGCGTCGCCGATCTCCCGCGTGGGGGATCGGCGACGCTCGATGGACGGGACGGCGAGAGAGGGGGCGGTCAGCGGCCGGTCGATCCGGCCCGTTCGATGTGGGTGCGGCCCGCCTTGAAATACTTGACCCGCTGCTGCTCGACGGGCTTGGGCTTCAGGCCCGAGCCGCCGAGATCCGGCGGGGCCGGCTTGGGCCGGATGCCCGACTTGAGGTCGGCGAAGACGATGGTCTGGGGATCGACGATCGAGGCCTCGCGGGTGGTCCGGTGGTAGCGGCCCGACTTGCCGCGGAGGATGCTGCCCGGCTGCCCGGCCTTGGCCTGGTCGATCAGGACCACTTCGCGGCCTTCCTCGCCGTAGACGTAGGCGACCTCGTTGGAGGAGTCGTAGGTGATCCGGTCCCCCTGGATGGTCCGGTCGTAGGTCCGGGCCTGGGCGTTCCCCTTCGCGAACAGGGTCTGCTGGGCGGCCTTGCCGTCGCCGATCGGGGCGCTCACGACCCGGAGGTATTCCGAGGTGAGGAACAGGGTGTCGGAGGGCGGCTTATCGAAGTCGAGGTCGCCATTCTTGTGGGGCACCATGGCGTTGATGGCCTGGACGTTGCCGTAGAACTCGGCCACCCGGGCTTCCGCGTCGGGCTTGTCCTTGGCCACGCCGAACCGGCCCTGCATCCCTTCGGTGAAGGCGATCTTGATCAGCTCCAGGGGCGTCAGGTTCGCCGGGCGACCGCCGGTCCCGGAGACCGAGATCGTGCCGGGCGCGGCCGGGTCCTTGCCCTTGCCGCCCTTCCGCTTGTAGAGGTAGACCATCCCCTCGCCCGGGGCGGTGAAGTCCCCGGTCCGCTTGTCGTAGACGACCTGCTCGCTCCAGATCCGCTGCTTTTCCTTGAGATCCTTGGAGTTGGGATAGTACTTCTCGCTGATGACATCGACGCCGGGCTTCGGCTTGTCGTCGACCATGCGGTCGTTGCCCCGGCAGTCCATCAGGGCGATCTGGGCGGCGGGCTCGGGCTCGGCCCCCGGCTCCGGCTTGTCCTTCTTGCGGGCGTCCTTGTTGAGGGCGATCGGCTTGTCGGTGTAGACGTCCATCGCCTCGCAGGTGATGAGCGCGTTCTCCATGCGGGCCTCGACGCCGTACCGGAACGTGGACTTGCCGTCGGGGGTGCGGACCTCGACCGAGTCGCCGCGGAACTCCGCCTTGGCGGTGGGCCGGCCCTTGGGGTCGACCGTCTTGCCGTGGAACCGCATCTGGTCCGCCCAGGTGATGATCAGCCGGGCCTGGGTGGACCCGACCGGGACGACGGCGGCGACCGGGAGGACCTTGGGGCGTCCCAGGCCCTTGTCGTCGAGCAGGCCGCGCTCGGTCCACTCGGTGAGCTTGCCCGGGCCGTTGACCTCGGCGTAGTCGGCCTTCTGGTCGAGGCCGATGTCGTGGCCCTCGATGGACATCTCCTGGGTCTCGACGCGGGCGAGCGACATGAGGGCCGGGGCGCGGCCGCCGGCCACGAGGCGGGTCTTGGGCGCGGCCGCGGCGGGGTCGGCGTCCAGGACGCGGAACTTCATGAGGCCGTCGCCCTGGCTCATCAGGTCCAGGGCCTCGCCGCTGGCGTCGGTGCCGCGGACCTTGCCGGGCGCCGGGTCCTGGTGGACCATGACATTGCCCCGGAGCCTGGCCTCGCGGAACTCATCCTTGCCGCCATTCTGGGGGTGGAGGATCTTGGCCCAGACCCGGTTGGCCCGGACGTCCACGGCCGGCTCGACCGCCGTCGGCGGGGTCGGCTTGGCCGGGGCATCGGGATCGGGTTCGTCCTGGATCGGCTTCGCCACCTTGGCCGAGGCCAGCGCCGGGTTGCGCGGGACAGGGATGGCCGGGCCGGGGACGGCGGCCGGCGCGGGGGCGGCGTTGGCGGCCAGCAGCTGGGCCGCCGGGTCGGCCGGCGTCGCGTCCTCGAACTTCACGTCGAGCTGATGGCGGGCGACCAGGGTCTTGTTCGGGGCCGTGAGGTTCACGTCGTCGAAGGCCTGCATCGACTCGATCTGCGTGGGGCCATCGGGCCCGTCCGGCCGGGTCTTCGGCGTCGAGTTGAACCGGGCGATGATCTTGGTCTTGGCGTCGAGCGTGGTCTGGCGGTTGTGGTCGACCAGCTTCGACGGGCCGGTCAGGGTCAGCTCGCGGCGGACCGGCCCCTTGGCGGGGGCGGTGCCCGGCGAGGCGAGGAGCGTCCCGGGCGCGGCGGGCCCGGCCTCGGTGCGGAGGACGAGCTGATCCTCCCACCAGGCGGTTTGCTCGACCGAGGCCTGCAGGGATGGTCGTTCCTCGGCCTTGCCCGGGCCGCGGGCGACGATCGTCGAGGCGCCCCCCTGGCCATCATCGAAGATGGTCGCGTCCAGGGACCAGAGCCGGAGCACCTTCTTGATCGATCCGGCGTCCGGGCCGGTTGTTGCCAGTTCGAGCTTCTCGACCTGGAGCCGCTTGGCCGGGCCGCCGTTGAGGTAGGTCTCGTCGGGCGTCCCGTCGGTGAACTTCTTGTATTTCAGCTCGATACACTTGGCCTTGAGGTGCTGGGACTCGGACTGGATCCACACGGCATGGCCCTGGGCCAGGGCCTCCCGAAGCTTCAATTCGGTGAGCGGGCCGCTGGGAGCCGGTGCCGGGTCCGCGGCGTCGGCCGGTGCCGATTCCGGCGTCCCCGCGAGCGGATCGGCCTGCACCAACGCCGTCGGGACGATCCCGTCCCCGGCCGCCTTGGGGGCGATCTTCGCGGGCTTGGGGGTCGGGACCAGGGTGAGCAGCAGGGAATCGCAGTTGAGTTGGTCGGGCGTGTGCGTGCCCCGGACGACCCGGACGTTGACCTGGAACTTGGCCAGGGTCGGCTCCACCGGGTTGGGCGGGCCGATCGCCACGGGCGGCCGGTTCGGCGGCAGGAGGATCTCCATCTCGCCGTCGCACCAGAGCTTGAGCGGCACCTGCCCGGCGTCGTTCTGCTTTGATTTGCCGGGCAGGACGTTGGTGGCCCCGACGTCCTTGGAGGCGAGGTGGACCTTCTTGCGGAGGTAGGCCGACTCGGCCTCGAACCCGGACATCCCGCCCCCGCCGATCCCCGGCGGCTTGCGGCGGAGCTGGATCAGCAGCCCCTTGCCGGTCGCCGTGAGGTCGCGGTCGCGGAGGAGCACGTCGGAGTCGGAGGTGATCTGGGCCGCCTTCTCGTCGTATTCGATGTAGGTCAGGGGGCCGACGATCAGGTCGTCCTTGCCGTCGGCCGTCCCCTTGTCGTCGCGGATCAGGACGTTGCCGGACATCTCGCCGTGGACGATCTTCATCGGGGCGCTGGACGCCTTCATCGACAGGAACGGCTGGCTGAGGTCGACGATCGCCAGGTCGGCGGTGATGACCTTGTGGCTCTTGCCGTCCTGGGAGGCGGAAATCACGGCGAACGGCCGCAGCTCCAGCTGCTTCTTCCCCTTCAGCAACTTGTAGCTCTGGCTGTACATGTAGAAGCCATGCTCGGAATCATAGTAGTTGATCGGGAGGGCGGGCTGGGCCGCCCAGTGCCCCTCCGGCAGCAGTTCCTTGGCCAGCTCGGTCGCCCGGATCGAGGAGGACGAGGCGATGTGGTGGATCGGCCCCGGGGTGCTGTATTCGGGGGACATCGCCAGGCGCGTCGAGATCTCCTCGAAGCCCCTCGTGTAGCCGAGGTGCGCCCCGATCAGGACGGCGAAGGTCACGGCGATCTGGAGGGCTTTCTTGAACACGATGGCATCCGATATCTGGGATTTTGGCCGATCGCCATCCACCCGATGAAGATCTTTCGCCCCGACGATCTCGCCGGCACGCGGACGTTTCTACAAAAGGCCATTCAGGAAGGCGTGATCTTCGCTTTCATCCGGCCCCCCCCAACTACGAGGGAATCACGCCGGGGTGCGAAAGGCCGCGACCAGCCCGCTGCGGATTCCCTGGGCATCCAGGATCTTCTCGATGACCTCGCGGACGGCGCCCCGGCCCCCCTGGCGATTGGTGATCATGTGGGCCGACCGGCGCACTTCCGGGGCGGCGTCGTTGGGGCAGGCGGCCAGACCCGCCACGCCCATGACGGGCAGGTCGGCCAGGTCGTCGCCGACGTAGCAGGCCTGGGTCGACCGGAGTCCTAACTCGGCCAGCAGGGCCAGGAACGGTTTCCCCTTGTCCGAGGCCCCCTGGATGACCGGCGAGATCCCCAGCTCCGCGGCGCGGATGTCGACGCACCGGGCGGAGCGGCCCGAGAGGATCGCCACCCGCTTGCCGGCCTTCCGCCACAGGGCGATCGCCGAGCCGTCCCGGACGTGGAAGTGCTTGGTCTCGACCCCGTTGTCATCGATCGCGATGACGCCATCGGTGAGGACGCCGTCCACGTCAAGGACCAGGAGTTCGATCGCTTGGCATCGCATGGTCAGGTCGTCGGATGCATGGGTCATGCCGATCAATCCTCCATTCCGGCCGGGACCAGGCCGATCAGATCGGTCAGGTCGATCAGGCCGACCGGGCGGGCATCGGCGTCCACCACCGGCAGCTCGCTGATCTTGCGGGATTTCATCAGCTCGACTGCCGACTCGACCGACGAGCCCGAGGCGATCTGGAGCGGGTCGGCGGTCATCACCTCGCCGATCGGCCGGTCGAGCCGGCCTTCCTGGCGTTGTTCGAAGAGCCGGGCCAGGTCCGAGTCGGTGAAGATCCCGGCCAGGCGGCCGTCGTCGTCCACGATCAGCACGGCCCCCGACCTTCGCCTCGGCCCGGCCAGCCCGACGAAGACGTCGCGGACGCTCGCGGAGGCGGGGGCCAATCGGAGCCGGCGGCCGGCCCGCATCAGGTCGTCCACCCGGGCCAGGCGGCGACCCAGGTTGCCGCCGGGGTGGTAGACGGCGAAGTCCTCGGCCCGGAAGTCCCGCATCCGGCTGACCAGCAGGGCCAGGGCATCCCCCACGGCCATCATGGCGGTGGTGCTGGCCGACGGGGCCAGCCCGAGCGGGCAGGCCTCCTCGATCGGGCCGAGCGCGATGCACAGGTCGGAGGCCCGGCCCAGGGCGCTGGTGGCCTTGCCGGTGATCGCCACCAGCGACGCCCCCAGCGACCGGATGGCGGGCAAGATCCGGACCACTTCCTCGGTCTCGCCGCTCTGGCTCAGGGCGATCACCACGTCGTCGGCCCGGACGCGGCCGAGGTCGCCGTGGATCGCCTCGGCCGGGTGGAGCGGGTAGGCCCGCGTGCCGGTCGACGCCAGGGTGGCCGCCAGCTTCATCCCCACGATGCCCGCCTTGCCCATGCCGGTGACGACCACGCCCCCCTGGCAGCGGTAGACGAGGTCGGCGGCCCGCGCGATACTCGGGTCGAGCCGGGAGCGGACCAGGTCGAGGGCGTCGGCCTCGATCCGGAGCACGTCGCGGGCAAACCGGAGCCCCTCGGCCTCCCGGGCCAGGGGCGGGTCGGTGATCATGGCCATCGCGTGCCTCCTTGCACACCGACGGGTCCCGGTTCGGTCGGCGATCCTCCCCGGCCGGGAGGTTCGGTGCCGGACCTTAGCCCAAAGGGCCCGCCGCGTCAACGCGGGGTCTTCCCGCTTCATCGGTCGCGGGAGGTCGTCCACTTGCGGAGAACTTTCCGCCCTGCGCGATCATCCGGCGCCGGTTCCGGGACGACGGGCGGTTGCCCGGGGCGCCGGGGCGGGTATGATCGATCGGAGCCGGGGAGATGCCGCACATCCACTCGCGTCCGAATCCGATGGAGGATCTCGTGGATCACTTCGTCCCGATCGACCGGGCCCTGCCGGGGCTCTCGGTCCCGCCCGACATGGGCGACCGCTTCGCCTACGACGCCGACCGCCGAGCCCTGCGGTTCCGGGGGTTCATGAGCAAGGCCGACTTCGACCGCCTCAGCCGGCTCAGCGAAGACTGGTCCTACCGCCGCGCCCTCGAATCGCTGTTCCGGGACTGCACCGTGGAAGATGGCCGCCCGGGACGGATGGCCTCCCTGTTGTCGTGGCTGGTCCCGCGCCGGCTCGGCCACGGCTGAGGCGGCCGATCTCGGGAAGGCCCCGATCAGGCCTTCCCCTTGCGTTTGATGGCGTGGAGGATGTCGTCGAGCTTCATCAGGAAGCGGGATCGGTCCTTGGCCGAGAACGGCGACGGGCCGACCCCGGTGAGGCCCCCCTGGCGCAGGGTGTCCATCAACTCCCGGGTGGCCAGGGCCTCGCCGATCGAATCCTCGGTGAACGGGTAGCCCTTGGGGCTGAGGGCCGCCGCGCCCTTGCGGAGGCAGCGGTCGGCGAGCGGGATGTCGGTGGTGATCACCACGTCCCCCGGCCCGATCCGTTCGACGATCCAGTCGTCGGCCACGTCCAGGCCGCCGCGGACCGTCACCGACTCGATGTCCGGGTTCTTGGGGACCAGGATCGAGGTGTTGGCCACGACCAGCACCTTGAGCCCGTGCCGCGCGGCGACCTTGTAGACCTCGGACTTGACCGGGCAGGCATCGGCATCGACGTAGATGATCGTCACGCGGGCCCCCCGGTCGAGATCCCGCGATCGGCCGTCCAGGCCCGATAGGCGGCGAAGAAGCGGTGGACCGTGGCCCGGTCCAGCCCGAAGTCGTCCAGTCCGTAGCGATGGACCCCGCGCCGGCCCTGCGGGTGCTCCCCCAGGTGGCGGCGGGCGCCGGCCTCGAAGCCGGGCGAGAAGTCGAGGCCGAAGCGGTCGCAGATCCCCCGGACGGCGCCGATCGGGTCGGCCACCAGGTCATCATACGACACGTCGTGGAACCGGGCCGGGTCGAGCGTGGCCCGGGCGCCGATGGCCCGGTCGGAGCCCTGGCCGACCGCCTCGACGAACTCGGCCCCCAGCCGCCGCAGCTCGATCCGGTCGACCAGCATCCCCCGGAAGTTGGCCGCCAGCCGGCACACCGAGGGCACCACCTTCTCGGGGTCGCGGTGGGTCATCACCACCCGGGCGTCCGGGTAGACCTGGAGCAGGGTGTCGAGCCCATACAGGTGGGTCGGGGCCTTGAGTACCCAGTGATTTCCCGGGCAGCGCCAGGAGAGGAGTTGCAGCTCCCGCTTGTGGGACCGATAGCCGGGCAGGCGGTCCTGGCCGTCGAGCCAGAGGATGTAGTCCGGCACGTCGTACATGAACCCGAAGATGGCCGCCCGGAAGTCCCGGGCGAACATGCTGTTGTCCTCCTCGGGCAGCGTGGCCCCGAGTTCGTGCCCGGCCGCGACGCCCGGGGCCACCCGGTCCAGCAGCGCCACCTGGCGGCGGGCCCGGGCGATCCGGGGATCGGTCGCGTAGGTGGCCGAGGTCGGCGGCGGCGACGGCCAGAGCGCCTCCCAGAACTGCATCACCCGCGCGGCGGGGTCGGTCGACATCAGCCGCTGGAGGAACGTCGTCCCGCTCCGGGGCAGGCCCACGATGAACACCGGCGCCGTGATCGGGACGTCGAGGATCTCGGGATGCCGCTTCAGGTCGTCGCGGATCCGCAGGCGGCTCTCCAGCAGCCCCTCGCAATACTTCCGGAACGCCAATCGCCCGAAGGCGTGGACGTCCTCCCTCCCGGAGAAGGCGTCGACCAGTACCCCCAGCGACTCGCGGAACTCGTCCGGTCCGAAGTCGACCAGCCCCGTCGCCCTCCGGGCGCGGGCAATCATCGCGTCGGCATCCAGCCGGGGCCGGTCCCTCCCCAGGAGGAGGGCCGAGGCCCGGTTGATCAGCTTCAGCCATCTGGGCTGGAACGTCGGCTCCCAGATCGGCGCGGCCGATGCGTCGGTCGATCGGTCCGCATCGGCCAGGTCGCTGCCCATGCCCCTCGCCCCTCCCTTCGGTTATCCGGCGAACCGCTCGGCGGTGCCCCACAGGCCGAGGGCGGGGTTGGGGACGTAGAACAGCTCCTCGCCGTGCCGATGGTTCCAGCCCGGCGTGAGGCCGGCGGGCTGGTAATGCTCGGTCATCTCGGCGAGGTCGGCATAGGAATAGCCCGCCCCCTCGACCTCGGCCCGGCTCATGTGGCCGGGGCAGTAGGTGATCCGGAATCGCCCCTCGGACGAGCCGTGGATCAGGTGGGCGGCGGCCGACAGGTTGGCGCCGAGGTCGGGGTGCTCGATCACCGATGCCAGGGTCTCGGGCGTGCCGCGATACCCGAACCGTCGGATCAGGGCGTCGATGGCCGCGTCCTCGCCGAAGTGGCGGACGCCCGGCGCCAGGATCACCAATTCGCCGTCGTCGGCGATCGCCATCCGCGTCCGGTAGACGGCCTTGTTGCCCAGCCAGGTCGACTTGAACTCCTGGGCGTCGAGCTTGACCACCACCTTCTTCGGGGCGTGGTCGAGGATGTCCAGGTTGCTCGCCCGGCATAGCTCGGCCCCGCGCTCGTAGCACGTCGGGTCGTCGCCGGCGAACAGCCCGCGCGTCACCAGCCGGTGGTCGGGGGTCAGGCCCCGGACGGTCAGCAGGTAGACGAGGGGCAGGTCGGCCAGGAAATGGTCGGCGGCCCAGTTCAGGAGGTCGCGGACCGGGCTCCTGGCCCGGCCCATGATCCGCTCCATCCCGTAGACGGCCCCCAGCCAGTGCGACTTGTGGATCAGGTCGTGCCCGCCCGCACCGACGAGGACATTCTTGACGTGGTTGGCGATGCCGATCACCTCGTGCGGCACGAGCTGGCCGATCGAGAGGATCGCGTCCCACTTGGTGTCCAGCAAGAGCCGGTCCACCTGGACCTTGGCCGGCAGGCGGACCTTCCCCTCGGACAGCTCGGCCATCACCGACGCCGGCACGTCGCCGAGGTCGGCCACGCCGTTCCGCCAGTCGTGGTCGTGGAACAGCGAGGCCGGGATGCCCGGGAACATCTCCTCGCGCTCGCCCGCCTCCATCGGGAAGTGGGTGCCCAGCGCGGGCAGGATCGCCACCTCGGCCTCGTCGCGGAGCCGTTCCCAGAGCCGGACCGTGATCGGCCCCGCCCCGGAGTGCGACCGCGTGAAGTCGGGCGGGATCAGCAGCACCCGCCGCAGCGGGCCCTTCTCGCGCAACCTGCCCAGGACCGCATCGATCCAGCCAGCCAACTGCTCGTCGGAAATCTCGGCGTCGGCCGCCCCTTCGATCGCCTCATACATGCGCTTCACCCTTCGTCGCGTGCCGTCCCGATCTCAGGCCTGATAGTCGGCCGGGCGTTCCGACGCCTTGCGGATCGAGCGCCGGATGAACCCGAGGACGGCCCCGCCGCTCACCATCCCGAACAGATAGATGGTCACGATCATCAGCGCCATGGGCGCCGTGGCCTTCCAGACCAGGAACTTGACCGCCACCGCCTCGTTGTTCTGGACCGCGAACACGGCGATCGCCATCAGGAAGACCAGCAGGACCGTGACCTGGATGAAGCGCATGAAGAACCCTTTCGCCTGACGGTCTCGACTCGCGAATCAAGCCCCAGGATGATCGTCGCGGCCCCCGACCGCAACCCCATCCCGTGCCCGATGCCGTTTCCTCGCCCCGCGCATGCCGTCGAAGGGCCGAGGGCCCGGGAGGATCAGGCCTGCCGGCCGACGAGGGGCCACATCTTCCCGGCGGCAAATGTCGCGGATAGGAATCGACGCGGAGCGCGGCGTGAGAAAAATCTGCGATGCGGTCCCGCGCCGGGACGGTGCCGGTGGTCGATCCACCGGGCACCATCGCAGGGATGCGGGCCGTCGAACGTGGGGATTCCGCCGCTCGTTCTCGGACCCGCACGAGGGAGGAGTTCGGGGCGAGGACGATCAGAACGAATCGGCGCTCACGACCTCCCCGCCGGCGCGGGTGCCCATGGCCAGCCACGCCAGGGGATTGACCGTATCCTTGATGAACTTCACCGCCCCGTCGACGAAGGCGACATTGACCCCGCCGGGATGGTAACTCCGGGCCGCGATGTGGGCCGACACCCAGTTCGTGGCCACCGCGTTCGCCGAACAATCGTTGTTCTTGGTGTTGGGCGTATGGGTGTGCGTGTAGCACGAGAGCGCGGGGACGTTGCCCCGGTAATACTGCGTGCCGCGATAGGTGATGCGCGTGTTGTACGGGACGCCGTTGCAGGCCGCGCTGGGCACATAGTTGTCGGCGGGCATGGCCCACGAGGAGGGAATATAAACCGTGTTGATGTCGCGCGGGATGTTGGCCGGGGTGTTGGGGAACACGATGTTTGAGATGCGCGTCTCGGAGAACATCGCGGTATTGCTGGTGCCATCGATGATCATCGCATGGGTGGTCTGGCTCGTCACCTTGCGATAATCGGGGCTGGTGGCCGCCGCGGTGGTATCGACCGTGACGTTGAACATGCCCAGGGTCTGCGAGTTCACCTCCTGGGTGGGGAAGACCGTGGTCGATGAGCCATAGATCTGGGCGGCGGTCCCTCCATTGTTGGCATAGTAATTGTTTTGCGCGAGCTGGCCGGTGCTCCCCGTGAAATTACGCGAGCCGGGCTGGCGGAAACCCTTGCCATCGGAGGGGCAGAGATAGGTGGCGATCTGCTGGCAACGAGCCGTCTCGTTGGCGCCCGAGGCGTTCATGTCGAGGGTGAGATTGAACGTGGCGAACAGGGCCGCCCCCTCGATGTAGGGCAGGATCATGCCCTGCACGCTGGCCCGGCTGACCTCCCCGGTGCTGTTGATCGGCTGGGGGCCGATCCCGTCGGGGAATTTGCCGTTGGAACTCTCGAAGTTATGCGTCGCCAGGGCCATCTGCTTGAGGTTGTTGATACACTGCATCCTGCGGGCGGCCTCGCGCGCGGCCTGGACGGCGGGCAATAACAGGGCGATGAGGACGGCGATGATGGCGATGACCACCAGAAGCTCGATCAGCGTGAAACCGCGACTTGAGCGTTTCATGGATTAGCCTTCATTCACGATGCCTGGTCCGGTATCGGCCTGGACCGGCGGCGTCGCCGATCGAATGAGGGGGCGGGCTGAAACGGGGGCAGGCATCGGGCCCGGCTGGGCGAACCGAGGTGAGACGGGGCGGGGGACTCATCCGAGACGAGGAGACGACCGGACTCATCGGATATTGGATCGCAGTCTCGCGAGATAAACAAGGCCATGGAACCAAGTTTCACAACGATTTGTCGGAAATGCGGATCAGGATGGGTTGATGATCGCTTTCGTGCGAGCGGGTGTCGCCGGCGAGCTCGGCGTTGAACGATCCACCCGTCGATCTCGCCCCCGATGAGGCGATGCAGCCGAATCCCACGGATGTCGCAGGGTCGATGCCCGGCCTGGTCCTGGGCAGGGTCGAGCCGGACGTCGACGGGGCGGGATCGGGATCGTGGGGCGGTCGGGACTTTTTTCGGGTGACAACCCGGGCCGGATCGGCGATCCTCTAGGGCTTCCCGGGCCGCGTCGGGTCGTGACGCGAGCCGCGGGGCCGAGCCAACTCCAAGAGCCAACATCATGATTCGCAACCGACTCGCCGCGATCGCGTGGCGTTCGTCCCTCGCCGTGGCCTTGCTGGCCGCGCCCGCCCTGTCGGCGGACTGGAAGCCGGCCGACGGCCCGCTGATGACGCGGTGGGCCAAGGACGTCCGGGCGGACAAGGTCCTGCCCGAGTACCCCCGCCCGCAGCTCGTCCGCGACCTGTGGATGAACCTCAACGGCGTCTGGGAACTCCAGATCGGCAAGGAAGGGGAGGCCGCCCCGTTCGGCAAGGCCCTCCCGGAATCGATCCTGGTGCCCTTCCCGGTCGAGTCCGCCCTCTCGGGCGTGATGAAGCGGGCCGACCGCCTCTGGTATCGCCGCACGTTCGCCACGCCCGACACCTGGGCCGGCCGCAAGGTCCTGCTCCACTTCGGCGCCGTGGACTGGGAGTCCACCGTCTGGGTGAACGGCCAGGAGATGGGCACCCATCGCGGCGGGTATGACGGGTTCAGCTTCGACATCACCCCGGCGCTGAAGCCGGGCCCCGACAACGAGATCATCGTCCGGGTGTTCGACCCGACCAGCAGCGGCCCCCAGCCGCGCGGCAAGCAGGTCAACAACCCCAAGGGGATCTACTACACGCCGATCACCGGCATCTGGCAGACGGTGTGGCTGGAGCCGGTGGCGGCCACCGCCCACATCGCCGGGCTGCACATCGTGCCCGACCTCGACGGCGGCAAGCTCCGGGTGACGGCCGATGTCGCCGGCGATGCCGCGACCACGCAGCTGGCGATCTCCGTCCTGGACGGGACGGCCAACGTGGGCACCGCGTCCGGCCCGGCCGGCGGCCCGATCGAGGTCGCGATCCCCAACGCCAAGCCGTGGACCCCCGAGACGCCGCACCTGTACGGCCTGCTGGTCACGCTCCGCCAGAACGGGGCCGTGGTCGACTCGGTCGGCAGCTACGCCGGGCTCCGCAAGATCGAGGTCAGCCCGGACGAGAAGGGCGTGAACCGGATCAAGCTCAACGGCAAGGTCATCTTCCAGGTCGGCCCGCTCGACCAGGGGTACTGGCCCGATGGCCTCTATACCGCGCCCACCGACGAGGCGCTCAAGTATGACCTGGAAGTGACCAAGCAGCTCGGCTTCAACATGACCCGCAAGCACGTCAAGGTCGAGCCCGACCGCTGGTACTACTGGGCCGACAAGCTCGGCCTGCTGGTCTGGCAGGACATGCCGTCTGGCGAGAAGTCGATCTCGCCGAGCGAGCCGGACATCGTCCGCTCCCCCGAGTCGGCCAAGATCTACGAGACCGAGCTGAAGGCCATGATCGACGGCCGCCGCAACCACCCGAGCATCGTCATGTGGGTGCCCTTCAACGAGGGCTGGGGCCAGTACGACACCAAGCGGATCGCCGACTGGGTCAAGTCGTACGACCCGACCCGGCTGGTCGACGCGGTGAGCGGCTGGGCCGACCGCGCCGGCGTGGGCGACGTCCACGACCTCCACAACTACCCCCGCCCCGCCGCCCCCCCGCTCGAACCGAAGCGAGCCGGCGTCCTGGGCGAGTTCGGCGGCCTGTCCCTGGGCGTGGACGGCCACACCTGGACCAAGGAAATCTGGGGCTACCAGGGCACCAAGAGCGCCGACGAGCTGACCAGCAAGTACGAGCGCCTGCTCCGCGAGGGGTGGGACATGCGCGAGACCAAGGGGCTCAACGCCCTGGTCTACACCCAGATCACCGACGTGGAAACCGAGGCCAACGGCCTGCTGACCTACGACCGCGAGGTCATCAAGGTGGACGTCGAACGGGCCCGGGCGATCAACCGGGGGGATGCCTCCAAGGTCCCCACCACCCGCGACCTGGCCCCGACCGGCCAGGCCGAGCGCCAGCCCTGGAAGTACACGACCGAGAAGCCGGCCGACAACTGGACCGCCGTCGACGCCGACGAGTCGTCGTGGAAGGATGGCCTGGCGGTCTTCGGCACCCGGGGGACGCCCGGCGCCCACATCGGCACGGTGTGGAACACCCCGGACATCTGGGCCCGCCGGGTCATCACCCTGCCCGACCCGGTGCCCGCCAAGATCGTCCTGCTGACCCTCTACGACGAGGACGCCGAGTACTACCTCAACGGGGTCCTGGCGGCCACCGTCAAGGGGCACGTCTCGTCCTATGACGAGCTGCCGATCTCCGCCGAGGCCCGCGCCGCGCTGAAGCCGGGCAAGAATGTCCTGGCGGTGCACTGCCACCAGACCACCGGCGGCCAGGCCATCGACGTCGGCGTGGCCGAGATCGTCGCCCCCGTCGTCGCCCCGGCCGGCGCCCGCTGAACGGCCTTAACGAATCGATGCCGGGGCCGGGCCCTCCACCGGGCCCCGGCCCCGGCGTCCCGCCCATCCCGCCCGACGAGGAACCCCGCCCGATGCTGCCAGCCCCGCCCCCCGGCGACCGTTCGGCCACCTGGCGGTGGTACATTTGCGTCCTCCTCCTGCTGGCCACCGTGGTCAACTACATGGATCGGCTCACGGCCAACACGCTGGCCGTGGAGATCCAGGCCGAATTCAAGCTCAACGACGAGCAATACGGCAACCTCGAACTCGGCTTCGGCCTGGCGTTCGCCTTCGGCAGCATCCTGTTCGGCTGGTTGGTCGACAAGGTCGGCGTCTTCTGGCTCTACCCGGTGGCCCTGGTCGGCTGGTCGGCGATGGGCTACCTGACCGGGCTGAGCCGGTCGTACGGCGAGCTGATGTTCCTGCGGATCATGCTCGGCCTGTTCGAAGCGGGGCATTTCCCCTGCGGCCTCAAGACGGTGCAGGTGCTGCTGCCCGCCCGCGACCGCGCCCTGGGCAACAGCCTGCTGCAGAGCGGCACGGCGCTGGGTGCGATCCTCGCGCCGCAGGCGATCCGGCTCCTGATCGAGGAGGGGACCGGGGGCTGGCGGAAGCCGTTCCTGGTGATCGGGGCCGGCGGGACGGCGTGGGTCGTCCTTTGGTTCCTGTCGATCCGCCCGAGGGACCTGCGCGACCCGGTCGATGTCGCGACCACGCCCGACGACGCCCTGGCCGGCGACCCGGTCGAGGAGCCGAAAAAGGAGCCGAGCTTCTGGTCCTTCATGTTCTCCAAGCGGTTCCTGGCGCTGGCGATCATGGTGATCTGCATCAACCTGAACTGGCACCTGTTCCGCGTCTGGCTGCCGAAGTTCCTCCGCGAGTCGCGGGGCTACGGCCGCGACGAGATGCTCAACTTCACCACCTTCTACTACATCGCCGCCGACCTCGGGGCGATCGGCACCGGGTTCCTGGCCGGCCGGCTGGCCCGCAACGGCTGGACCGTGTTCGCCTCGCGGATGGCGATCTTCGCCGGGTGCTGCGCCCTGACCACCCTGACCACGGCCGCGGCGTTCATGCCGCGCGGGCCGTGGCTGCTGGCGGCGCTGCTCCTGGTGGCCTTCGGCGGGCTGGGGGCGTTCTCCGCGTTCTATTCGATGACCCAGGACCTGTCGCGCAAGCACCAGGGCAAGATCAGCGGGACGCTCTCGACGACCACCTGGCTGGTCTCCGCGTCGCTCCACCCCGTGATCGGCCGCTATCTCGACCGGACCCATGATTACGATCTCGTCGTGGGCCTGTCCGGGTGGTTCCCGGTGATCGGCCTGATCGCCGTGCTCGCCCTCTGGGGCCGCGACACCGTCAAGGACACCGCCTGAACCCCACGACCCCGCGAGGGATGCCATGACCATGCGATCCTGGGCCCGGATGGCCTGCCTGACGTTCGCCCTCGGGACCGGGACGGCGGGCCCGGCCCTTGCGGACGACTTCCCCGAACCCCGCGACACCGAGCCGACCCCCGGCGGGCCGGCGATGTCGGCCGAGCAGGCGGCGAAGGCGTTCAAGGTGCCCGACGGGTTCCACGTCTCGGTGTTCGCCAGCGAGCCCGACGTCCGCAACCCGATCGGCATGGCCTGGGACCCGCGCGGGCGGCTCTGGATCGCCGAGAACTACACCTATGCCGAGCGGGCCCAGCGGTTCGCCCCCGACCAGCGCGACCGGGTGGTGATCTTCGAGGACTCAGACAACGACGGCCGCCACGACAAGCGGACCGTCTTCTACGACAAGCTCAAGGCGTTGACCAGCGTCGAGGTCGGCCGGGGCGGCACCTGGCTGATGTGCCCGCCGCAGCTCCTGTTCATCCCCGACAAGGACGGCGACGACCGGCCCGACGGCGAGCCCGAGGTGATCCTCGATGGCTTCACGATCCCGCAGGACAACTACCACAACTTCGCCAACGGCCTCCGCTGGGGCCCGGACGGCTGGCTCTATGGCCGCGTCGGCGCCTCGTCGCCGGGCCGGGTCGGCGCACCGGGCACGCCCGACGCCGAGCGGGTGCCGATCAACGGCGGGCTGTGGCGTTATAACCCGACCAGCAAGCAGTTCCAGATGATCGCCCACGGCACCACCAACCCCTGGGGCCACGACTGGGACGCCAACGGCGAGGCCTACTTCATCAACACGGTGAACGGGCACCTGTGGCACGCGATCCCCGGCGCCCACTTCCACCGGCTCCACACGGTCGACCCCAACCCCCGGGTCTACACCACGATCGACCAGCACGCCGACCACTACCACTGGGACAACCGCAAGGAGTGGCAGGATTCCCGCAAGGTCGAGGGTGAGCACGACCGGCTCGGAGGCGGCCACGCCCACACCGGCCTGATGATCTACCAGGGCGACCAGTGGCCCGCCGACAGCCGGGGCAAGGCGTTCATGCTCAACTTCCACGGCCGACGCACCAACGTCGACCGCCTGGAACGGCTGGGCGGCGGTGTCGTCGGCCGCCACGAGCCCGACCGATTCCAGTCCGGCGACCCCTGGTTCCGGCCGATCGACCTGGGGCAGGGGCCCGACGGCTCGGTGTTCGTGCTCGACTGGAGCGATACGGGCGAGTGCCACGACAGCTCCGGCGTCCACCGCTCCTCGGGCCGGATCTACAAGATCACCCACGGCACCCCGAAGCCGCCCATCGGCGACCTGACGAAGCTCGACGTCAAGGCTTTGGCCGATCTCCTCCGCCATCCCAACGTCTGGTATGCCCGGATGGCCACCGATCAGATCGTCGACCGCCTGGAACGGGCCGTCGCCAAATTCCCGAGGCCGGAGCGGGGGCCGAATTTTCGTGCCCAGTTCCACCTCAACCGGGCCAACGAGGCCGCCGAACTCGCGCGGATTAGCCAGGAGGGTGGGTTCCGCGCCCTGCTGGATGAATCGACCGACCCGACCATCCGGCTGCGAGCCTTGTGGACGCTCGATCGGTTGCGGTTGATCGCTCGCTATGAATCTGCCTCATCGCCCCGCAGTCTCAACTACGTCGGACTGCTCCGCGATCGCGACGAGGTGATCCGGGCGTGGGCGATTCGGCTCCTCACCAACTCCATGCCGATCGACGACGTCATGTCACGTCCCTGGACCAGGGTCGACGACGTCGCCAGGGTGTGGGACGCGCAGCGAAAGGCCCTGGTGCGGATGGCGGCCGAGGATCCGTCGGCCTTGGTCCGTCTCACCCTGGCCTCCACCCTGCAACGGTTCCCGGTCGCGCATCGAGCCGAGCTGGCGGCGCCCTTGCTCGCCCGCAAGGAGGACGCCGAGGACCACGACATCCCGCTCATGCTCTGGTACGGCCTGATCCCGCTGGCCGACGCCGATCCCTCGGCCGTGGCCGAACTCGGGGCGAAGTGCGTCCTGCCGACGACCCGCCGCCTGATCGCCCGGCGACTCTCCGAGGACCTGGAGAAGAACCCCGGCCCGCTCAATCTGCTGCTCGGCAAGCTGACCGAATCGGGCGACGCCGGTGCCCGGTCCGACGCCGCGATGGGGATTGCCGAGGGGCTGCGGGGCTGGCGGAAGGCGCCCCGGCCCGAGGCGTGGCCGGCGTTCTCCGCGAAGCTGGCCGAGGTGGTCGGCGGCGACCGCGACCGGGCCCGGGAACTCGACGTGGTGTTCGGCGACGGCCGGGCCCTGGACGAGATCCGCCGCGTGGCGCTCGACGACAAGGCCGACCTCACCGCCCGCAAGTCCGCCCTCCGGTCCCTGATCGAGGCCCGGCCCGACGACCTCCGCGCCGTCTGCGAACGGCTGCTCAAGGTCCGGTTCCTCAACCCGGTGGCCGCCTCCGGCCTGACCCTGTTCGACGACCCGGCCGTGGCGAAGGCCCTGGCCGCCAGCTACAAGGCGTTCCACCCGTCGGAGCGGCCCCAGTTCGTCGACGCGATGGCCTCCCGCCCCGCGTTCGCCCGGGTCCTGCTCGATCAGGTGGCCGAGGGCAAGATCCCCCGGACCGACATCTCGGTCGCCCACGCCCGCCAGATCCGGGCGCTCGGCGATGCCGAGGTCGCCCGCAAGCTCGGCGAGGTCTGGGGCGAGATGCGCGAGGCCACCGCCGACAAGAAGGCGACGATCGCCCGGTTCAAGTCCAAGCTCACCCCCGAGGTTTTGGCCGCCGCCGATCGCTCGCGGGGCCGATCCGTCTTCAGCAAAACCTGCGGCGCCTGCCACGCCCTGTTCGGCCAGGGGGGCGACCTCGGCCCCGACCTCACCGGCTCGGGCCGAGAGAACCTCGACTACGTCCTGGAGAACGTGATCGACCCCGGCGCCGCCGTCACGGCCGACTTCCGGATGACGATCGTCGCCACCAAGGACGGCCGCACCCTCACCGGCCTCGCCCGCGACCCGACCCCCAAGACCATCACCCTCCGCAACCAGGACGCCTCGCTGGTCCTCCCCCGGGAGGAGATCGAGCACATCGAGACCTCGCCCCTCTCGTTCATGCCCGAAGGCCAGCTCGACGCCCTCCCCGAAGACGAGGCCCGCGACCTCGTCGCCTACCTCATGGGCCGCACCCAGGTGCCGTTGCCGAAGTAAACGACGCCCTTCAACGCCCGGCCGCCCCGCCCGGCGGCCGGGCTCGATCGAGTTCTGTCTTGATGGAAAGGTGGTCATCCCTCGTCTAACTGAGGCCGAGCATGGTGGACTGGTGGTGGCCCGACGGATGGTTGAATGACCCCGAGAGGTCCAGATTGGATCGGTGGTTTGCGGCGGCCAAATCGGGCGACATGGAAAAGATCGTCGATCTGATCGACTCCGGCGTCGACATCAACGCAGGCGACCCGATCAATATCACGGCGTTGTTGCATGCGACGCAATTTGGCCACCACGATCTGATGCGCTTGCTCATCGAACGTGGCGCGAGCCTCGAACCGGCCAACACCAAGTGTTATACGGCGTTGACCGCCGCGATCCAGCGTGCTCGTCCCTGGTCCGGATCGGGCTTGCCTCCTGATCCGGTCCCATTGCAGATCCTCCATGAGGCCGGGGTCCGTTATCGCCTCTACGATGCCGTACTGATCGACGACGTTCCTTTGGCCCGACAAAGACTCGAAGCAGGGGCCGATCCGAACTTCGCAGAAGGCTCTTATGACGGGCCGGTCCTGCTGATCGCTGCACGGCATGGCCACCGTGAGATGGTGGATTTGCTCCTGGACCACGGGGCCGACACCGAGGGGATGGATGACCTGGGGAATCGGCCGCTGACCGACGCCGCAGGCCGTGGACACATCGAAGTGGTCCGTCGCTTACTCTCGGGAGGGGCCGATCTTGATGCCGTCGACTGGCACGGATGTTCGGCGCTATCCTGGGCCGCGCGTGGCCGCCACCGGGAGGTAGCCGCCTACCTGATCGGGATGGGGGCGAAACGCGGGATCTGCGATGCGCTAGTGATGGACGACCGTGCTCTATTCCTGTCGTTCCTGGATGCCCAGATGGACGACAAGGGACGCATCGCCGGATCGACCCAGGACGATCGGTACAGTTTGACGATGCTCGCCATCGCGGAGGGGAATCTGCCCATCTTTTCCCTGCTGATGGAACGAGGAGCGAAGAACCAGCCCGATTTTGCGGAGAAACCCTTGCTGGCCCATGCCGCAAGACACGGACAGGTGGGGATAGCACTGCTCCTGATCAAACAAGGGGCGGATGTGCATGCCGCCGGCTCGGACGGGCTCACCCCGCTGGCCTGGGCAACCCATGCCAGGCATCACGCGGTGGCCGACCTGCTCCGCGAAGCCGGTGCGACCCATTGAGGACTTACCGCATGGGCCGCACCCGGGTGCACCTGTCCCAATGATCGAAATCCCCTCCCGGCCCGACCGCCCCCCGTCGGCTGGGCCTCGTCCGGACTCATTACGCCGGACCGTCGAACCTGATCGTTAAATTGATGGTGAACATTGATGGATTCCCCATGGCCCGATTCATGGTTGAACGACCCCGAGACGTTCAGGTTGGTGGAATGGTTCGACACGGTCAGGTCGGGCGATGTGGCACGGGTGGCCGAATTGCTCGACACCGGGATTGATGTAGACTCTCGCGATCCCATGTTGGGAACAGCATTGAGATGCGCTGTTGCGAACAAGGATCATGCGATGGTCCGCCTGCTCCTCGCTCGCGGCGCGGACCCCGAAGACACATGCCTGTTCATCATGGAACCATCGTGGCCGGACGAGTTCATCGATGACCTCGATGATCCCGGCACGATCAACCGCATGAGATGGTTCTCGGCGGCCAGGTCTCGTGACGTCGAAACGATCGCCGCGATGCTCGACCTGGGCGCCGATGTCAACGCTCGCGATCCCGTCGGGTTCACAGCCCTGAAGTATGCCGCGTCGGAACAGGACCATGCGTTGATTCGGATCCTCCTCGAACGCGGCGCGGACCCCAACGACCCGAGTCTCGAGTTGAAGTGCCCTTCCTGGCCGGCAGCCTTCGTGGACGATTTGGTCGACCCCGAAATGATCATGCCCCTGGAGTGGGCAGCGGCGGCAAAATCCGGAGACATGGATAAGATCGTCGAGTTGCTCGACTCCGGCTTCGACATCGATTTCCCAGAGCCCGCGACCGCTCTCTTTTCGGCGATTTGTTTCGGGCATCATGACCTGATCCGTTTGCTGATCGATCGCGGGGCGAGTCTGGACCCAGTCATTTCAGGGGCTCTCACCGCGCTGTCGGCAGCCATTCTAAGAGCCCATCCCTGGGCCGATTCCGAGTGTACCCCGGATCCGGTTCCCCTGCGGATACTGCTTGGCGCCGGTGCTCGCTATCGGCTCTACGATGCGGTCCTGATTGATGACATCCCGCTGGCCCGTCAACGTCTCGAAGAGGGAGCCAATCCCAACTTTGCCGAGGGTTCTTACTACGGTCCGATCCTGATGATCGCGGCCCGGCATGGCCAACTCGGGATGGTGGACCTGCTCCTGGATCATGGGGCCGATATCGAGGGGATGGACGACCTGGGGAGTCGACCCCTGATCGAGGCAGCCAGTAACGGGCACACTCCTGTGGTTCGTCGACTGCTGGAACGGGGAGCCGATCTCGATGCCGACGCGTGGTGCGGGAGGACGGCATTGTCCGAGGCCGCGATCGGCGGCCACAGGGAGTTGTGCATGTTCCTCATCGCGATGGGGGCGGAACGTGGCGTCGTCGATGCCCTGATGCTGGACGATTGTGATCGGCTCGCGACCTTGCTCGATGCCAGGATCGATGAAGGTGAAGGCGATGTTGATCGACTCACGGGCGGACGAGCCCGCCTGACGATGCTCGCCATCGAGCACGGCAAACTTCCCATGGTCCGACTCTTGCTCGGTCGAGGGGCGCAAGACCACCGGAGGGACGAGGAGAGGACGCTGCTATCCCATGCTGCAAAGTATGGACAGGTCGAGGCCGCTCGACTTTTGATCGATCGTGGCATGGATCTCCACACCGCAGGCAGAGATGGGCTCTCACCGTTGGCGTGGGCGATCCGGGCCGGTCACGGCGCGGTGGCCGACCTGCTCCGCGAAGCCGGTGCGACCCATTGAGGGATCGCCTTCGATCAGCTTGGGGCGTGCAGGTCGGGCAGCAAGACGCCGAGGAACCAGGATGGCCTCGACTGCCACCCATGAAGCTTGCGACGATCAGGCGGCGGTGGCCGGTTCGAGGTGGGCACCGACGTAGATCGTCGCGGTCGGGGCAAGCCCCCGGCTCAGAAATCGGCGTCGAGGACGATGCGGTAGCGGGCCTTGCCGGAGTGGAGCCGGTCAAACGCCTGGTTGATCTGGCTCATCGGGTAGTGCTCGGTGGTCGGGGCGACGTTGTGGCGGGCGGCGAAGTCGAGCATCGTCGCGATGTCCACCGGGGAGCCGGTGGGCGAGCCCGACACGCTCCGCTGCTGGCCGATCAGGGCGAAGGCGGGGATCGGGATCGGCTCGGTCGGGATGCCGACGATGTGCAGCCGTCCGTTGGGGCCGAGGGTCGAGAGAAGGGCGTCCCAGTCGAGCTGGACGTTGACGGTGACCAGCAGCATGTCCAGCGAGCCGGGCCGGGCCTTGATCGCCGACGAATCGCGGGTCGCGACGACGTGATGGGCGCCGAAGCTCCGGGCCTCGTCGAACTTGCTCTCGCTGGAGGTGAACGCGGTGACCTCGCACCCGTAGGCGGCGGCGAACTTCACCCCCATGTGGCCCAGCCCGCCGATGCCGACGATCCCGACGCGGTCGGTCGGCTTCGCGTGCATCGCCAGGGGGTTGAACACGGTGATCCCGCCGCAGAGCAGGGGCCCGGCATCGGCCGCCGGGAGCCCCTCCGGGAGCGGGATCGCCCAGGCCCAGTGGGACCGGACCCGGCTGGCGAACCCGCCCCGGTGGCCGATGATCGTCGCGGCCGACTCGGCGCACAGGTGCTGGTCGCCCGACAGGCAGGGCCGGCAGTGCATGCAACTCCCCGCCGTCCAGCCCACCCCGACCCGCTGGCCGACCTTCAGCCCCTTGGCGGACGGCCCTACGGCCACGATCGTGCCGATCGCCTCGTGGCCCAGCACGGCCGGGTACTGCGACATCCCCCAGTCGTCGTTTTTCACCGAGAGGTCGGAATGGCACAGGCCGCAGTTCTCGACCTGGACCTCGACCTCCTCGTCGCCGAGCGGCCCGAGGTCGATCTGCTGGCGGACCAGTTCCTGCCCCTTCGCCGGGACAACCCATGCGTCGATCGTCGACATTTCGAATCTCTCCACCTGATCAGAAGCGTCGGTCCCGGGATGGCTTGCGCGTGCCGCTGGCGGCGGTCATCGCGGCAAATCATAGGAGGCGGCCCGCCGCCGGACAACCAGGGGCCGGCGGTCCCCCTCCCGGGGCCCGGCCTTCCCGACCGGCAATATCGGGATCCGCAAGATCCGAGAATTTGCTTGAAGCCCTCCCGGTGTCATGTTTAACATGCACGATGAATCTCCCTCCGCTGGATCCGTGGTGCCGTCTGCCGATCGTCGTCCCCTCCCGATGCGATGCTCGGGGCGGGAGGGCGCGACCGGCGAGGCGACCGCCCCCGCCCGCCCCCGACCGACCGAAACGCGAACACGCCCGAGGGCCCGCCGCCTCGGGCTCCGAATATGACTTCCAGGAGATCGCCATGGTGCCGTCCCCGTCCTGGTCCCGAGGTTTCTGGCCGTCCGTGGCCCTGGCGGTGACGATGGTCGCGGGCCCCCTCCGGGCCGAAGACGCCAAGGCGCCGGGGAAGGGGGGGGATGGGCCGGTGAGCTTCGCCCGCCAGATCCAGCCGATCTTCCGGGCCCAGTGCCAGGGGTGCCACCAGCCGGCCAAGGAGGAGGGGGAGTACCGGATGACGACCCACGCCGGCCTGATGGCGGCCGGCGAGTCGGGCATCCCGGGGGTGGTCCCCGGCAAGCCGGATGAGAGCCACCTGATCGACCAGATCGCCATCGACGCCGACGGCAAGGCGCTGATGCCGTCGGGCAAGCCCCCGCTGGCCCAGGCCGACATCGACCTGATCCGCCGCTGGGTCGCCGAGGGGGCGAAGGACGACTCCCCCGCCTCAACCGAGGCGGTCTACGACCGGGCCCATCCCCCGATCTATGCCCGGCCCCCGGCTCTGGCCGCCATCGCCTACGCCCCGGACGGGTCGAGGCTGGCCGTGGGCGGGTTCCACGAGGTCCTCCTCTTCGACGGCGACGGCTCGACGCTGATCGATCGGTTGATCGGCCTGTCCGAGCGGATCGCCTCGGTCCGATTCTCGCCCGACGGCAAGAAGCTCGCCGTGGCCGGCGGCCAGCCCGGACGGATCGGCGAGATCCAGGTCTGGGACGTGGCGACCCGGGAACTCGACCTGTCGCTGCCCGTCACCCATGACACGGTCTATGGCGCCACCTGGTCGCCGGACGGCAAGACCATCGCCTTCGGCTGCGGCGACAACTCGGTCCGGGCCATCGACGCTAAGACCGGCAACCAGGTCCTGTTCATGGGCTCGCACAACGACTGGGCCCTGGACACGGCCTTCACCAAGGACGGGGCGAACCTGATCTCGGTCGGCCGCGACATGACGGCCAAGCTCACCGAGGTCGCCACCC
Organism: Tundrisphaera macrotermitis; assembly: GCF_051175315.1. NCBI lineage: Bacteria > Pseudomonadati > Planctomycetota > Planctomycetia > Isosphaerales > Isosphaeraceae > Tundrisphaera > Tundrisphaera macrotermitis. The sequence goes on along the minus strand of NZ_CP195100.1, from coordinate 6,233,308 downwards.
AGCGATTCGTGGACAACCTCACGTCGATCACCCCGGGAGCCCTCAAGGGGGGCCTGGCGGCGGTCGTCCGCCATCCCGAACGGGATGAGATCGTCATCGGCGGGTCGGACGGCGAGCCCAAGGTCTACCGGGTGTTCCGCCAGACCGTCCGCGTGATCGGCGACGACAGCAACCTGATCCGCCGCCTCCCCCCCCTGGCCGGGCGGATCTTCGGCGTGGCGGTCAGCGCCGACGGGACGAAGATCGCCGCCGGCAGCTCCCTGGACGGGGCCGGCGAGGTCGGCGTCTACGCCTACAACTTCGACGGCACCTTGCCCGACCCGATCAAGGCGATCATGGCCAAGGTGATCACCGGCCGCACCGCCGAGGAGAAGGCCGCGCTCGACGCCTACCTGACCAGGGACGTCAAGGCGCTGGGCAAGGCCACGGTCAAGGCCGGCGTCTACGGCGTGGCGTTCCGGCCCGATGGGAAGCTCGTGGCCGCCGCGTGCGGCGACGGCCTGGTCCGCCTGATCGACCCCGAGACCGGCGCCGTGGCCCGCGAGTTCGCCCCGGCCCCGGCCGGCGGCACGCCCGCCGAACGCCCCGCCCCGACCGTCGCCGCGACCCCGCCCCCGACTCCCACCGCCGCGACCTCGGCCGAGCCCGAGCCGTCGCCCGGCGATGCCCCGGTGGCGAGCCTGGACGTCCAGCCGACCGCGATCGACCTCCGCGACCCGTATGCCTACGCCCAGCTCGTCATCACCGCCCGCACCGCCGACGGCACCGAGTTCGACGCCACCCGCCTGGCAACCCGGACCGCGCCCGAATCCCTGGTCGCCCTGACCCGGGGCGGACTGGTCCGCCCCCGGGCCGACGGGTCGGGGACGCTGGCCCTGGCCTACGGCGGCAAGACGGTCGAGGTGCCGGTCCGGGTGTCCGGCTTCGGCGTGGCCCGCAAGGTGGACTACCTCCACGACGTGATCCCGGTCCTGTCGCGGCTGGGGTGCAACGCGGGGACGTGCCACGGCTCGGCCCAGGGGAAGAACGGGTTCAAGATGTCGCTGCGGGGCTATGACCCGATCTTCGACATCCGGGCGCTCACCGACGACCACGCCTCGCGCCGGGTCAACACGGCCGCCCCCGACTCCAGCCTGATGCTGCTCAAGCCGACCGGCGCCGTGCCGCACGTCGGCGGGGCGCTGATGACCCCCGGCGAGCCGTACTACGAGGCCCTGCGGGCCTGGATCAACGACGGGGCGAAGCTGGACCTCGGCGTGCCCCGGGTCAAGTCGATCGCGGTCCACCCGGCCAACCCCACCGTCCAGGCCATCGGCGCCCGGCAGCAATTGCGGGTCCTGGCGACCTACGGCGATGGCGAGGTCCGCGACGTGACCCGCGAGGCGTTCCTGGAGAGCGGCAACACCGAGGTCGCCACCGCCGACCGCGACGCCGTGATGACCGCCCTCCGCCGGGGCGAGGCCCCGATCCTGGTCCGCTACGAGGGGGCCTATGCCGCCTCCACCCTGACCGTGATGGGCGACCGCACCGGCTTCGCCTGGGAGGACCAGCCGGGCACCACGAAGATCGACGAGCTGACCGCCGCCAAGTGGCGGAAGCTCAAGATCCTCCCGTCCCAGCCCTGCACCGACGCCGAGTTCCTCCGCCGGGCGTCGCTGGACCTGACCGGCCTCCCCCCGACCTCCGCCGAGGTGAACGCCTTCCTCGCCGACGCCCGGCCGTCGCAGGTGAAGCGGGATGAACTCGTCGATCGCCTGGTCGGGTCGCCCGCCTACGTCGACTTCTGGACCAACAAGTGGGCCGACCTCCTCCAGGTGAACCGCAAGTTCCTGGGGGTGGAAGGGGCCACGGCGTTCCGGGGCTGGATCCGGGATCAGGTCGACCGGAACGTCCCGTACGACCAGTTCGCCCGGTCGATCCTGACCGCCGAGGGGTCGAACCAGAAGAACCCGGCGGCGTCGTACTTCAAGGTCCTCCGCGACGCCGACGCGACCATGGAGAACACGACCCAGCTGTTCCTGGCGATCCGGTTCAACTGCAACAAGTGCCACGACCACCCGTTCGAGCGCTGGACCCAGGACCAGTACTACGAGACCGCCGCCTACTTCGCTCAGGTCGGGCTCAAGGCCGACCCCGGCTCGATGGGCAAGACGATCGGCGGATCGGCCGTGGAGGGGGCCAAGCCCCTCTTCGAAGAGGTCTACGACAAGGGCGACGGCGAGATGATCCACGACCGGACCAAGAAGGTCGCCCCGCCGAAGTTCCCGTTCCCCAGCCCGCACCCCGCGCCCGAGAAGGCGTCGCGTCGGCAGGAGCTGGCGGCCTGGATCACCTCGCCCGAGAACCCGTACTTCGCCCGGAGCTACGTCAACCGGCTCTGGGGCTACCTGTTCGGCGTCGGGGTGATCGAGCCGATCGACGACATCCGCGCCGGCAACCCGGCCACGAATCCCGAGCTGCTCGACTACCTGACCGCCGAGTTCCTCAAGAGCAACTTCGACGTCCGCCACGTGATCAAGCTGATCGCCAAGTCCCGGACCTACGGGCTGTCGGTCGAGACCAACAAGTGGAACGCCGACGACAGGACGAACTATTCGCACGCGATCGCCCGCCGCCTGCCCGCCGAGGTCCTGCTGGACGCGGTGTACCGGGTGACGGGGTCGTCGTCGAAGTTCCCGGGCGTGCCGGCCGGCACCCGCGCCGCGGCCTTGCCGGACTCGGGGGTCGAACTGCCCAGCGGGTTCCTCAACACCTTCGGCCGCCCGCCCCGCGAGAGCGCCTGCGAGTGCGAGCGGACCAGCGGCCTCCAGCTCGGGCCGGTGATGGCCCTGGTCAGCGGCCCGACCCTCGGGGATGCCCTGTCCGACCCGGACAATGACCTGACCCGGATGGTCAAGGCGATGCCCGAGGACAAGCCGCTCATCTCCGAGCTGTTCCTCCGCATCCTGAATCGCCCCGCCACCCCGGCCGAGGTCGCCGCCTGCCTGGAGGACCTGGGCGGGATCGACGAGGACCACGCCAAACTCGCCGCCAAGCTCGGCCACGCCGAGGCCGCCTATGCCATGAAAAGGCCCGCCCTGGAACGCGAGCGCGAGGCCGCCCGCGCCGCCGCCCGCGACGCCCTGGCCGCCTACGAGAAGGACCTCCCGGCGAAGACCGCCGCCCGCGAGGCGGAGCGTCTGGAGAAGGTCGCCAAGCGCGAGGAGGCCGTGAAAGCGTACGAGAAGACCCTGGCCCAGCAGGTGGCCGAGTGGGAGAAGAAGCAGTCGCCGGTCAACCGCTGGCGGATCCTGACGCCCAAGGCGGTCACCAGCACCGCCGGGGCCAAGTTCGCCATCCTGCCCGACGGCTCGGTGCTGGGCTCCGGGCCCGACGCGCCGGGCGGGATCGTCTTCGAGGCCGACACGGACCTGGGCGACATCGTCGGCATCCGGCTGGAGATGCTGCCCGACCCCAGCCTGCCCGCCCAGGGCCCGGGCCGGGCCCCGGACGGCAACTTCGTGCTGAACCGGATCGACGTCGCCGCCGCCCCCCTTTCCGACCCCAAGGCGTTCAAGCCGGTCGCCCTGGAAAGGCCCCTGGCCGACTTCAGCCAGGGCAACTTCTCGATCGCCGGGGCGATCGAGCCGGGCAACGACCCGGCCCGGGGCTGGGCGATCAGCCCGGCCTACGGCATCCCCCACTGGGCCGTCTTCGCGGCGAAGGAGCCGGCCGGCGCCGCCGGCGGCACGGCGCTCAAGATCACGCTCACCCACCAGTACCAGGGCATGTCCTACATGCCCGGCCGATTCCGGATCTCGGTCACGCGCGGCGATCGCGAGGTCGCCCTGGGCGTCCCCGAGGAGCTGCGGGCCGTGCTCGCCATCTCGCCGGAGACCCGGACCCCGGCCCAGGTGGAGGTGCTGATGGCCTACCATCGCGGCCTGTCCCCCGAGGCCCGCAAGCGGCAGAACCAGCTGGACGCGGCCCGCAAGCCGTTGCCGCCCGACCCGATGCTCGCCACCCTCAAGGCGAATGTCGAGGCCGCCGACAGGCCGCTGCCGGTCGAGCCCGCGCTCGCCCAGCTCCGCCAGGACGTGGAGCAGAGCATCGCCCAGGCCGCCGCCCGGCGGCTCACCGCCGCGCAGGACGTGGCGTGGGCCCTGATCAACAGCCCGGCGTTCCTGTTCAACCACTGATCCGACAGGTTCCCGCCCGGCCGGCGTTCGGCCGGGCCCCTCTCACCTCCCATCGACCCGAAAGGGCGGATCATGCTGATCGTCCCCGGACAGCCCGGCAAAGACTTGTGCGACCAGGGCCTCGGCATGACCCGGAGGGCCATCCTCCGCGTCGGCGGGTCGAGCCTGCTCGGCCTCCCGCTCGGCTCGCTGCTGCGGCTCCAGGCGGCGTCGGCCGCCGCCCCGCCCGCCGCCGCGCCCGAGCTCGGCGGCATCAAGGGCCGGCCCGGCTGGGGCAAGGCCAAGAGCATCATCATGGTCTACCTCCAGGGCGGGCCCAGCCACCTCGACCTGTGGGATCCGAAGGAGAACGTCCCGGACAACGTCCGATCCGCGTTCAAGCCGATCCAGACCAAGCTCCCCGGCGTCCAGTTCACCGAGATCCTGCCCAAACTGGCCCAGGTGATCGACAAGACGACGCTGATCCGGTCGATGAGCTACACCCCCAACGGCCTGTTCAACCACACCGCCGCCATCTACCAGATGATGACCGGCTACACGACCGACAAGGTCAGCCCGTCGGGCCAGCTCGAACCGCCGACGCCCAAGGACTTCCCCAACTTCGGCTCCAACATCGTCCGGCTCAAGCCATCCACCGAGCCGATGCTCCCGTTCGTGATGCTGCCCCGGCCCTTGCAGGAATCCAACGTGGTGGGCAAGGGGGGCACCGCCGGCTTCCTGGGCAAGGCGTTCGACCCGTATACGCTCTATCCCGACGGCGACGACATGGACATGGCGAAGATGGAGAAGATCAAGATCGACGATCTTCGCCTCCGCCCCGAGGTCTTCGCCGGCCGCCTGGAGCGCCGGGCCCGGCTCCGCGAGGCGATCAACGCCGGGATGCCCGCCCTGGACAAGGCGACCGAGGAATACAACCTCGACGAGTACTACCGCAAGGCCCTGGACCTCGTCGTCTCCGGCCGGGCCCGCGAGGCCTTCAACCTCTCGTCCGAGGCCGCCGCTTTGCGTGACGCCTACGGCCGCAACACCTTCGGCCAGAGCTGCCTGCTGGCCCGCCGTCTGGTCGAGGCCGGCACCAAGGTCGTCGAGGTGGTGTGGCCCAAGGTGGCCAACTCCGACAACCACTCGTGGGACCACCACTCGGGCCTCACCGAGCGGATGAAGGACCGATCCGGCCCGATGCTCGACAACGGCCTGTCGACCCTGCTGACCGACCTCGACGAGCGCGGGATGCTGGCCGACACCCTCGTCGTGGCCGTGGGCGAGTTCGGCCGCAGCCCGCAGAAGGGGATCAGCACCTCGGGCAACGGCAACAGCGCCGACGGCCGCGACCACTGGCCGTACTGCTACACCGCCGTCGTCGCCGGCGCCGGGATCAAGCGCGGCCACGTCCACGGCCGGTCCGACAAGACCGGGTCCGCCCCCGCCGAGGACCCCGTCCACCCCGGCGAGCTGCTGGCCACGATCTACCACGCCTTCGGCATCGACCCGACCACCCTGGTCTACAACCACCTGAACCAGCCCCGCGAGCTGGTCAAGGCCGAGGCCGTCTCCCGCCTGTTCGCTTGATCTCAGGGTCCGGCGCGGCGATCATCGGACGGAGAGCCCACACTCTCCGCCCCGAGGATCGCAGCCATGGACCAGCTCGTCGCCCTGATCTCGCAGAAGACCGGCCTGTCCCCCGAGCACGCCCGGACCGCCGCCGAGACGGTCCTCGGCTTCCTCAAGGACAAGCTGCCCCCCGCCCTCGCCGGCCACATCGACACCCTGCTGGCCAGCGGTTCGACCACGCCCCCGGCCGAAGGCACGCCCCCGGCCGAAGGCGGCGGGGGCCTCGGCGACATCGCCGGCACCCTGGGCGGGCTGTTCGGAAAATAGGGTGATGAAACTGCGCATCAGCATCGGTGAGACGATCGGCGGAATCGTCGTATTGGCCGTGTCGCTCGGCCAGTGCTTACCGCTGATCCGTGCTGCGTCACGCCTGGGCTCCGCATCATCGCGAAGACTTGATTTCTTGATCTTCGGCTGCTGCGTTGCGGTCATCGCGATCTATCAGCTGTTCTACTGGGGATTTGTTGTGCCGCTCATGAGAAGGCGTCGTGACCGATCTAGGACGCGATCGAGCCGCCGCTCGCCTGCCAACTCCCTGCCCGACCGGCGTGTTTGATCATCGCTGATGAGGATTTCCGATAGGCCGACCTCTCGGGGCGAGTGGAAAAGGTTCGGTCCATTCCGAGGCCCCTCGCCCTTGCGAGCGGTCGCCCCGATGCGCCACAATGGATGATGGGATGCGCGGGTCGGATCGACACGCTCGCCGTCCCGCATCCCGGCGCGTCGTCCCGTCCCCGTCCCCCCGGATCCGTCCATGAAGATCACCGAGATCATCGATGCTTTCGGCTATGTGATCTATGCCGCGCTGGCGGTCCTGGCCGTGTGGGGCGTGTACAACGCGATCCTGCTTTATCGGGCCTTGCGGCGGAAGTCGATCGGCGACGGGGCCGAGACGCTGATCCATCAGGTGGCGGAGCTGTGCCGGGCGGGAAAGCCCGACGGGGCGATCGCCGTCTGCCAGGGCCCTCCGGCGTGGCACACCGCCCTGGCGCAACTGATCGCCGTGGCGATCCGCCACCGGGCCAAGGGGCTGGCCAAGGTCAAGCAATTGCTGGTCATGGAGTTCCACACCGAGGTCATCGGCAGCATGGAGGATCGGCTGGCCACGCTCTCCACGATCGTCCGGATGGGCCCGTTGCTCGGGCTGCTGGGGACCGTGGCGTCGATGATCGGGGCATTCGGCCGGATCGGCGGGGCCGAGAAGGTGAACTCCACGGCGCTGGCCAACGACATCAGCCTGGCCCTCTGGGCGACCGGCTCGGGCCTGCTGATCGCCACGCCGATGATGATCCTGGCCAACGACATCCACGCCAAGCTCCGCCGGCTCCGCGACCGGACCGAGCGGCAGCTCCAGGACTTCATGGAGACATTCGAGGCCCTGGAAGACCCGGCCCGGGCCGGCACGTCGCAGCCCCGATCGTCGCGATCGGTCCTCCCTCGCTGATTGAGCGCCGACCCTCCCCGAGCGAGGCCCGACCGCGATGCTGCTCCGCCGCCAGATCTCCCAGGAACGGGACGAGCACATCGACATGACGCCGATGGTCGACGTCGTGTTCCAGCTCATGACCTTCATGCTGTTCTCGGTCCAGCTCGAATCGTCGGCGGTGGTGGACGTGCCCCACGCCCGCCACGGCGTCGGTGTCGAGGAGACGGCGGCCACGTTCATCACCCTGCTCCCCCCCTCCGGCCCCGGGGCCCGGCCCCGGCTCCTGCTCGGCAACGGCGAGGGGCCCGAGGTCGACGCCGAGCAGGCGGCCACCGCCGTCTCTCAGGGGGTGGCCGAAGGTCGCCGCAAGGTAATCGTCCAGGCCGACGGCTCGGTACCCGAAGGGGAGGTCATCCGCCTGATCGGCGAACTCTCCAAGCGAGAGACGGGCGTGACGATCCACGTCGGCGTCCAGGAGCCCGAGTGATTCGGGCCGCATCCGCGCGGGTTGGGAGGGTGAGCCGTGGCCGGTTTCTGGGATGTCTTCCGCTCCGAACAGCTCGAAGTCGACCGGCTGGTCGCCACCGAGGACGTCCGCGCCGGCCTCGCGAGCGGCCATTATCGGCCCAATGACCTGATCCGACCGGGCGGCACTCAGGACCCCTGGGTCAACCTCGGCGACTCGCCCACCTTCCTGGCCGAAGCCCCGGACCCCTCGCCCGCCCCCCCCGAGCCGGACCCGCCGCCGGCCCGCCGACCCGTGGCGCAGTTCTTCGCCCCGCCCGAAGACGCGGACCCCGACGCCGACTGGGAGATCTCGGCCCCGGGCGGTTCCACCTCGGCCGCCTTGCCCGTCCTGCCCGACGACGAGATGCATCGGCCCGACCTGCCCGAGCTGGACGAGGCCGGCTGGCTCGGCTTCGGGGCCGATGAAGAAGAGGACGAGGACGAGGCGGCGGCCGAGTTCACCCTGGCCCGGGGCGGCGCCGAGCGGGTCGAGGAACTCGACCTGGCGGCCATGGTCGACGTGGCGTTCCAGCTCGTCCTGTTCTTCCTGGTCACGGCCACTACCGTGATGTTCAAGACCCTGGAAGTCCCCCGGCCCGCCGACGACAAGCCCCCCGAGGTCGTCGCCCAGGGCCGGCCCAAGCCGGTGGAAGAACTGGAAAAGGACTTCATCCTGGTCGAGGTCGATGGCGCCGGCGCCCTGAGGATCGACCACCAGCCGGTCCCCGGCGAACCGGGGGCGATCGCCACCCGACTCCGCTCGGCCCGCGAGGCGACCGGGCGGACCGCCATGCTCCTCTCGGCCGACTACGCCGCCCCGCACCGGGCGGCGGTGCTCGCCTACGACGCCGCCAGCGAGGTCGGCCTCCAGGTCGCCGTCGCCCAGCCCACCGGGTCGGTCCCGCCCTGACCGGCGACGCCGGCCGCCCCGAAGTGAGCGGGCCCGATTTCTCGCGAAGACGACCGGCCGCCTTCCACGGCCCGGGGGGCGGAGGTCGGATACGGCCAAGCCCGCCGCCCGAAGTCCTCACGTCTCCCCATCAATGAGATCGTTCCCTCCGTGGGAACGATCCTCCCCGGCGCTGGTGGAATCGGGAGGGGGCCGGTGGCCCATCCTCGTGGCACGATGTCGCCGGCGTCGCTGGCAAGCCAACCGCAGATACCGATGACCGGCCACCATTAACCCGGACAGTAATTTCGAAACGAAGCCAAGGTCGGGTGGTGCGCGGCTTGACAGGAGTTCCGAAACGAAGCCAAGGCCGGGACGGTGCGCCAGTTCGCCGGATGTCCGAAACGAAGCCAACGACGGCGACGCCCCCGGCCCGCGCCCCGTCCCGAACGAAGCCAATGCCAACCTGGGTGGACCCTCCGAAAGTTTGCGAAACGAAGCCAATGGCGGGCCTGGGATGCCGGCCTCGGAGGGGAGGCCGGCATCCCAAGTGGTTCGCGTCGGGAAGTTTGCGTCACTCCTTATTGCCGTGGGCCAGGAGGTTGCCGCCCTCGCCCACGCCGACCGTCTCGGCCTGCCGGATGGCGTGGTCGATGGGGCTGGGGCAGGCTTCCTCGGGGGTTGCGGCCACGGCCTCGGCGGCGCGCGAGTCCTTCCGCAGGTTGGCCTCGGCCTGCCGGGCGGTCAGGGCGGAGCCGGGGGAGGCGACCGGCTCGGAGCCGTTGGATCGCGCCTTCGCGGGCTCGTCGTGCTTCGCCTGGAGGAGTTCGACCGGGATCCGGCCCGACACCGACAGGGTGGTCGACTGAGTCTGGGGGGTGATCCCCGCCTTCTGGAGCGCCACCTTGATCCGCAGCCGGAGGTCGCTCTGGAGCTTGTCGTTATCCATCCCCTTGGTGGGCATCCAGTAGGTGGCGCGGAGCCGGACGCCGTTGTTCTCCAGGGCCGTGAGCAGGCACCGGGGCGCGGGGGACTGGATCAGCCCCTCGGTGCCGGCCAGGGCCCCGGTGATCGCCTCCATCGCGGCGGCGGTCGAGGTCTCGTAGGGGACCACGATCTCGATCGAGCCCAGGACGCTGGGCGACGCCGTCGAGTTGATCAGCGTCTCCTTGTAGATGACCGCGTTGGGGATGCGGACCTGGTGCCCTTCCGGCGTGATCAGGTTCGTGGCCCGGGTGTTCAGCGACAGCACCGACCCCGACTTCCCGGCCACCGTGATGAAGTCGCCGATCTGGAACGGCCGGCGCGTGCCCAGGAGGATCGACGCGATGAAGTTCTCGACGATGTCCCGGAACGCGAAGCCGATGGCCAACCCGATCACGCCCGCCAGCCCCAGCACCGAGGTCACCGCCCGGGTCAGGTTCAGCACCGACAGGCCGAGCATGATCCCCGCCAGCAGGATCCCCGAGCTGACCAGCGAGCCGACCACCGACCGGAGCAGGACGTTCTTGACGAAGGGAGCGAGCAGGGTCTCCGAGTGGCGGGTGAACAGCTTCGCCAGCCAGGCGAATCCCAGGGCGTATCCGATCGCGATCAGCGCCAGCAGCCAGTATTGCTCGACCAGGAACTCCACGTCGCGGAGCGACTTCATCGCCATCTGGCGGCCGGTCATGACCTGCTCGTCGGTCTTCATCAGGTTGAGGACCAGGCGCACGCCCTCGACCTTCTTGACGAACTCGGTGACGTTGTTGCGGGTGTCGCGGTCGTCCACCAGCCCGTCGATCGTGACCACGCCGTCCACCACCTTGACGGCCGCGTTGCGGACGCCGGGGTACTGGAGCATCAGGTCGTTGAGGGTCGTCGCCACGTCCTCGTCGGCCACCTTGTTCTTGACCTGGATGGTGCCCGCCGTGGTGGCGAACACCGCCTCCGGGCTGTCCTTGGTCGGCGCCGCGACCGGCATCTTCGCTGGGTCCTTGGCGGGCGGCTCCGCCGGCTTCGGCCCGACCGGCAGGGACGGCATCTGGGCCGAGGCGGCCCCGTGCAGCAGCAGTGTGGCACCCATGACCAGAGACAGCACCCGTCGCCCAAGCCCCGAGAGCTTCGCAGACACGTCCAGTTTCGCCGAATTCATCGCAGACTCCGTGATCGCCCGAACCGGCCGCTCCGCGGCCTTGAACTCCGATGCAAAAGGTTCACGTAGCGGGCAAATCGCGGACCATCCCGGACCGAACAGTCAGCCCGGGGCATGGAGCCGGGCCCGGTTCGGTGATAGATTCGATGCCGGAGCACGGGGACGCCGCCGCGCGAAACCCCGATCGAACCCCACGCCGAGATCCCACCGATGCACGCCTCCCGAGCCGGGCTCGCCGCCCTCGCCTTGCTGACCTGCCTGATTCCAACCGCTTCGGGGGCCACGCCCCCCGCCGACGAACGAGCCCGGTCGACCGCCCTCGGGCCCCGCTACCTCCAACTGGGGGACCAGCCCGCCCCCGACGGGATGACCGTGGTCTGGCACGCCGAGGATGCCGACGCCCCCTGGTCCGTGGAGTCCCGCTCGCCCGTCGATGCCGCGTGGAAGCCGGCCGCCGCCGCGGTGCATCGCCGCATCCTGCTGGAAGGGGAGAAGCCGTTCCGCGTCTATCGCGCCACGCTGGGCGGCCTGACGCCCGGGGCGACGTTCGACTACCGGATCAAGTATGGGAATGCGGTCGACTTCGAGGGCCGGGCCCGCGCCAAGCCCGCGCCCGGGGCCCCGCAGCGTCTGGCGGTCTTCGGCGACTGCGCCGCGGGCTCGGCCGCGCAGAAGCAGGTGGCCTACCAGATCCACCGGGCGAAGCCCGAATACGCGGTGATCACCGGCGACATCGTCTACTCGCGTGGAAGGCTGTCCGAGTACCGCGAGAAGTTCTATCCGATCTACGGCCACCGGACGGCGTCGCCCGCCTCCGGCGCCCCGTTGCTCGATTCGACCCTGTTCATCGCCGTGCCGGGCAATCACGACGTCGTCCGCAACTTCGACGCGAACACCGACCTGATGGCCTACTTCTACCTCTGGTCGCAGCCCCTGAACGGGCCGATCGGCGAGGTGGGGGCGGCCAGCACCCCGGTCGGCGTCGGCAACGCCGCCCGGATCCGGACGCTGGTGGACGCGGCCGGGCCGAACTACCCGCGGATGGCCAACTTCTCCTTCGACATCGGCGACGTCCACTGGACGATGCTCGACGCCAACCCTTACGTTGACTGGAACGACCCGACGTTGCGCGGGTGGCTGGAACGCGACCTGGCCGCCGCCGCCGGCAAGCCCTGGCGGTTCGTGGCCTTCCACCACCCCGGCTTCAACTCCTCCAAGGCCCACGCGGGGGACCAGCAGATGCGGCGGGTGGCCGACCTCCTGGAGCGGGGCGGGGTTTCGATCGCCTTCGCCGGCCACGTCCACAACTATCAGCGGTCCTACCCGCTGAAGTTCGCGGCCAGGGAGGAGGCCCCTGAGGCCAGGCCGAAGCGGGTGGTCACCCGGGTCGACGGCGACTGGACGCTGGATCAGGCCTTCGATGGCTCCACCCAGACCCGGCCGAACGGGGTGATCTACCTGATCACCGGCGCGGCCGGGGCCCCGCTCTATGACCCCGACCAGACGACCCGGCCCGCGTCGTGGCGGCCCTTCACCCAGAAGTTCGTGGCCGACGTCCACTCGTTCACGGTCGTCGACGTGTCGCCCAACTCGGCCACGATCCGGCAGATCGACGTCGACGGGGTCGAGGTCGACCACTTCACGATCTCTCGCTGAGGGGCCGGCCCATCACCAGGGCGGCCCGGTGTCGTCCGGGTCGCCCGAGGGGAACGGATCCAGGCCCATCGAAGGGGCCGGCGCGGGCGGCGGAGGCGGCGTAGGGGCCGGCGTTGGCGGCGGGGCCGCGGGCGTGCTCCGGGGCTTCTTCGGCTTCGGGGGGGGCTCGGCGGCGGCCGGCGTGGGGACGCCGGTCAGCGGGGCCGGGACGACCGCCACCGCCGTCGCCGAGGCGTCGAACGGGGCGGTGGTCGCGCGGCCGTCGGCGTCCACGCCGGTGAGCAGGGACACCGACCGCTCGGCGCCGTCGAGCAGCCCCTGGCAGCGGTTGAGCAGGCGGACGCCCCGCTCGTAGCGGGCCAGGGCGGCGGTCAGCTCGGGCCCGCCTTGCTCCAGCTCGGCGACGATCCGGGTCAGCTCGTCCAGGGCCGCTTCGAATCCGATCTCGGCATCCGCTTGATCAGGCATCGGTCTCACCGGGGGCAGGGGGTCGGGTCTCGGGCGTGGGGACGGGGGCCGACTCGCCGGGCCGGACCTCCTCGACGCGGCTGGCGACGGTGCCCAACGCCAGGCGGGAGAGGAGGAGGTCGCCGGGGCTCACGGATCGGGCGTCGCGGATCGGCGCGGGGTCGCCGTCGCGGAACGTGAGCGAGTAGCCCCGGGCCAGGACGGCCACCGGGCTCAGGGATTCGAGCTTGCCCGCCAGTCGCGCCAGTTGATGGCGGCGGTCGTCCACCTGGCGACGCAGGGCGCGGTCGAGCCGCTCGGACAGGGCATCCAGGCCGATCCGGTGGGACGCGAGGCGGTCGCGGGCGTCGCGCACGAGCAGGGCCCGGGCCTGGTCCAGCACGGCGCGGGCCTCGCGGGCGTCGGGCAGGCAGCGCTCGCCGGCCTCGCTGGGTGTCAGTGCCCGGAAGTCGGCGGCGTGGTCGGCCAGGGTCACGTCGACCTCGTGCCCCACCGCCGAGACCACCGGGACCCGCGACCCCGCGATGGCGCGGGCGACCACCTCCTCGTTGAACGCCCAGAGGTCTTCCAGGCTGCCGCCGCCCCGGGCCACGACCAGGAAGTCGACCCCCTCGACCCGGTTGGCCAGGGCGATCGCCGCGGCGATCTCCTCGGCCGAGCCCGGCCCCTGCACCCGCGTCGGGGCGACCAGGATCTCGGTGGCCGCCCACCGCCGCCCGGCCACCTGGAGGAAGTCGCGGATCGCCGCGCCGGTGGGGCTGGAGACCACCACGATCCGCCGGGGGAACCGGGGCAGGGGGCGCTTCCTCTCCGGGTCGAACAGCCCCTCGGCATGGAGCCGGGCATAGCGCTGGCGGAACGCCAGGTCGAGCGCCCCGATCCCTTCCGGCTCCAAAGAGCGGATCGTGATCTGGTACTCGCCCCGGGGGGCGTAGACGGTGACCTCCCCCCTGGCCCGGACCGACAGGCCGTCGGACAGGTCGAACGCCAGCTTGCCGGCGAGGCTCTTCCAGATCACCGCGCGGATCTGGGCCGAGTCGTCCTTGAGCGAGAGGTAGACGTGCCCCGACCGGGGCCGCGACTGGTTGGACACCTCGCCCACCACGGTCACGTCGGCGAAGTCGGTCTCCAGGGCGTCCTTGATCCGCTCGGTCAGCTCCGAGACGGTCGACTCGGCCCGGTTCTCGGGGCGGTCGAACAGGGGGAACAGGCTGGCCACGGTCGAAGTCTCCACGCGCGGTCAGGCCGCGATCAGCAGGAAGGACAGGCCGCCGGCCAGGAGCAGGGCCAGGAACAAAAGGATCGCCACGGCCCGACCCGAGCCGTTCGGCAAGTTGGCGCCCCGGCGTCGGAGGTAATCGTTGACCACCGCGTTCGCGGACCGGAGATCGAGACCCGGCGTGGCACCCCGGACCGCCCGGATGAGCATGACCTTGTTGACCGAGCGCCCCTCGAACTCGGCGGCGGCCCGCTCGGCGTCCAGGAAGTCGTCCACCCAGCCGGTCTTGCCGCCGGCCACGACGGCGACCCGGGACAGGTAGTCTTCGACGGCGTCCTTGGCCTCGCGGAGCCCGAGGCCCGATGCCTCGCGGAGCCGCCGGATCAGGGCGATCTTGTCCGTGGGCTTGCCGTCCTGCTCGGCCGCCGCGCGCTCGGCGTCGATCAGGCTGAAGTACGGGCCCGGCTCGTCGTCCTCCCAGCGTGCCGCCATGATCTCAGGCCCCCCGGGTGCCGACCACGTTGACGCCGCTGCCGATCACCAGGTCGTGGCGATAGGCCAGGTCATAGAGCCGGCCCCCCCGCGCCGGTGGGAGCACCCGGAGGTCGGTGTAGCCTTCCTCGGCGAACCAGCCTGACAGCTCATCGACGGTGTGGTGGGACTGGTACTCCGGGGCGTACCAGTCGAAGTTGTCGCAGACCCGGAGCGTCCAGTCGGGGTGATTGCTGAAGTTGGCCACCTTGTTGAGCGTCCGCCGGAGGATCGGCACGCCCCCCACCAGCCCGAGCGCCGCGCAGGCCGGCTCCAGCACCCGCGTCGGCAGCCGCGTCGTGACGGCGCGGATGGCGTCGTTGGCCCACTCCTGCGGGCGGGTGTTGCGGCGATAGAGCCAGACGGCGAACCGGCCGCCGGGCTTGACCCGCCGGGCCACCTGCCGGAACGCCTCGCGCGGGCGGGGGCCGTGATGGAGGACGCCGATCGAGAAGGCGAAGTCGAACACCCCTTCGGCCAGGGGCAGGTGCTCCAGGTTGGCCTGGGCGATCGCCACGCCGGGCATCCCGGCGCAGAGGGCCTGGGCCTTCTCCACGGCCGCGCTCAGGTCGACCCCGACGACCTTCCCCCCGTGCTTCGCGACCAGGCGGGTGTACCGACCGCCGCCGCACCCGGCATCCAGGACGAGCTTGCCGGCCAGCTCGCTCGCGGCCACGCCGGTCTTGATCTGGAAGGTCGCCTCGTCTTCCTCATCCCGGGCCACGTCATAGCGGTTCCACTGCCGGCCGAAGCTGGCGACGTAGCCATCCCCGGCGAACCGGGGGATCCCCCCTTCGATCGGGTAGGTGATGCCGGACTGGACGCCGACCAGCACCGGTGCGGGCCGATCGACGCGCGTGAGGGGGCCGAGGTCGGCGGGGCAGCGGAACAGGCTGGCGAGTTCGGCGTCCATGAGGGAAGATTCTAGCCAAACGCCATCCCCGGGGGAACGCCGTGAGCGATCGAAGGCCCGCCGAACGTCCGACCCGACTCGCCCGACGGTTCGCCAACCGGCACCGATCCGCCCCGATCGTCGTGGGGGTGTCGGGCGGGGGGGACAGCGTCGGGCTGCTCCGCCTGCTCCACGCCGAGGGGCTGACGCTCTCGGTCGCCCACCTCGATCACGGCGCCCGGGGCGAGGAGTCGCGGGCCGACGCCCGGTTCGTGGGCGAACTGGCGGCCTCGCTCGGCCTGCCCTTCGACCACGGCCGGTGGGAGTCCAAACGCCCCGGCCACTTCGAGTCCGACGCCCGGTTGGCCCGCTATGCCTGGCTCGTCGAGGTGGCCCGCAAGCGGGGGGCGAGCGTGGTCGCCGTCGGCCATACCCGCGACGACCAGGCCGAGACGATCCTCCACCGGATCATCCGGGGCACCGGCCCGCGCGGGCTGTCCGGGATCCCCCCGCGGCGCCGTCTGGCCGAGGGCATCACCCTGGCCCGGCCGCTGCTGGATGCCTCGCGGGCCGCGATCGTGGAGTATCTCCGGTCGATCGACCAGCCGTTCCGCGAGGATGCTTCCAACAACGACCGGTCGCGGACCCGGGCGCGGATCCGCCATGACCTCCTGCCCCGGCTGGCCGCCGACTACAACCCCGAGGTCGCCTCGGCGCTGGTCCGGCTGGCCCGGCTGTCCCGGCACGCGGCGCACGGGGCCGACCAGCGGATCGCCCGGACCGCCCGCGCCGTGGTGATCGAGCAGGATCGCGGCTGGATGGTCGTGGATGGCCGCGAACTGCTGGCGCTCGACCCCTTCGACCGGGCCGAGGTCCTGCGCTATGCCTGGAGGCGGGCCGGCTGGCCCGAGGCGGCGATGGACGCCCGCCGCTGGTCCCGGCTGGCCGCGTTCATCGCCTCGGACCGCCCCCGGATCTCGGTCGGGGCGGGCGTGGAGGCGACCCTGGACCCGGACACCCAGCTGATGACCCTGGCCCGGCCGGCCGAACTGCCCGCCCCCGTGGTGATCGAGCCGGCCGAACTGCCCGTCCCGGGCTCGGCGGCCTGGGGCGGGCGCCGGATCGTCGCGACCCTGGACCCGGTCGAGGATCGCGACGAGACCGTGGACCTGGGCCGGATCGTCCCGCCCCTGGTGGTCCGATCGGCCCGGGACGGCGACCGCTTCGACCCGCTCGGCCTGGACGGCCGGACCCAGGCCCTGGCCGACTTCTTCCGGGGCCGGCAGGTCCCCCGGTCCCTCCGCCCCTCCGTGCCGGTGGTCTGCGATCAGGTCGGCATCGTCTGGGTGGCCGGGCACCGGATCGCCCACCGGGTCCGGCTGACCCGGGAGACCGTCGACCCGATCGGGCTCCGCCTCGAAACCCCCTGATCCCCCCGCCTGGAGGCCGCGATGGACCTGATCCGACGGACGATCGACCTGGCGCGGGCGAATGTGGAGGCGGGCGGCCGCCCCTTCGCCTGCATCATCTCGCGAGGGGACGAGATCATCGCCGAGGCGGCCAACCTGGTCGCCCAGACCCACGACCCGACCGCCCACGCCGAGATGGTCGCCATCCGCGAGGCGTCGCGCAAGCTGGGCTCGGAGCACTTCACCGGCTGCACGTTCACGATCCTGGCCCATCCTTGCCCGATGTGCCTGGCCGCCATGTACTATTGCAGCCCCGAGCGGGTCGTCTTCATCACCACCCGCGAGGACTACGGCCGGTTCTACTCCGACGACCGCAGGTACTTCACCCTGGCCAACTTCTACGGCGAGATCGCCAAGCCCTGGCAGGACCGGTCCCTGCCCATGATCCACCAGCCCGACCCCGACGCCCTGGCGGTCTACGCCCGGTGGAAGGAACGGAACGGCTGACCCGTCCTACTCCGGCCGGAACTCGGCGATCACCTCGATCTCGCCCACCAGGTTCCGGTTGAACGCCGGGAGGTCCTCGGCGGGGATCCAGTATTCCTGATGCCGGGAGCTGCCCACGGTCTGGACGCCGTAGCCGTCCAGGAACGCCTTTCGGACGCGGAACCGGGTCACGTAGCCGACGTGGCCCGAGGCCTCATCCTTGGTGTTCCACTTGCGGGCGATGCCGGCGGCATACTCCTCGGTCAGCACCGGGTAGAAGATGGGCTGAAAGAAGAGGCGGGGCGGGAACTCGCGGAAGCCCGAATCCCGGATCAGGTCCAGCTCTTTCTGGCCGACGGGCCGAAACAGGGTCACGCTGTCCATCGAGGGAGATCCTTCGGGAAGGGGGACGGGTCTCGCGCGTGAGATCGTAGCCGGAAGACACGCGGTCGGGGGCCGGGTTCGGGGCCGGTCGAAGCGTTCGGGTTGACGATCGGGGACGGGCGTCTTACCATCCGCCGCGCCTCGGCCTTCCCATGCGGTGGTGGGGCTCGTCTGGCTCGCCGGATTCGGGGAGGGCCGCCCGGAGGACGGGCGGCGGTTCATGGCCGCGACCGTTCCGCCCGACGCGCCGAGACGCCGCATCCCCGCCTGGGCCTGGATCCTGGCGGCGGCCCTGGCGTTGCGCCTGGCCGCGGCCGTGCTGGTGACCTGGATCACGGCCCGCAAGGGGACGCTCTGCGTCTTCCCGGACACCATCATCTACTGGGAGCTGGCGCGGGCCATCGTCGCGGGCGAGCCGTTCCGCGTCTTCCAGGGGGATGCGCCGCATTATGCCTTGCGGACCCCCGGCTACCCGATCTTCCTGGCGGCCTGCCGCTGGCTGTTCGGCCCGAGCCTGTTGGCCGTGCGGATCGTCCAGGCCGGCGTGGGCACGCTGGGCGTGTGGCTCCTGTCCCGCCTGGTCCGCTCGGCCTGGCCCGAAGATCGGCGCGACGGTTGGCCCTCCCTGGCCTGGATCGCCGCGGCCGTGATGGCCGTCGACCCGTACATCGTGGGGATGTCCGCCCTGGTGCTGTCGGAGGCGATCTTCATCCCGCTGATGGTGGCCGGGCTGTGGGCCATCGCGGCGGCCTGGACTCCTCGCGGCGCCGAACCCCCGCGTCATCCCGACCGGGCGGCGATCCTGGGGGGCCTGGCGATGGGGGCGGCGGTCCTGGCCCGGCCTTCTTGGCTCCTGTTCGTCCCGGCGGTCCTGGCGGCCTGGGTCATCGGGGCGGGTCGGGGCCGTCGCGGAGCCGCCCTGCGCGGTTCGCTGCTGGTCGCCCTGGCGATGGCGGCGCTCATGGCGCCGTGGTGGGTCCGAGTCTATCGGATCCACGGCCGGTTCGTGCCGACCGCCCTCTGGGTCGGGGCCAGCCTCTATGATGGGGTCGGGCCGCAGGCCAACGGGGAGAGCGACATGGCCTTCGTGGACGCCCCCGACGTCCGATCGCTGCCCGAGCTGGAGCAGGAAGACGCCTTCCGCCGACGCTCCTGGCGGTCGATCCGGGACGACCCCGGCCGCATCCTCCGGCTGGCACTGGTCAAGGTGGGCCGGTTCTGGAGCCCCTGGCCGAATGCGGCCATGCTGCGGAGCCCCGCGATCGACGCGGCCTCGGCCTTGATCACGCTCCCGGCGTTCGGGCTGCTCATGCTGGGCGCGTGGGATCGCCGAAGAGACTTCCGGGCGTTGGCCCTCCTGCTCGGGCCGCTGGTCTACTTCTGCGCCCTCCACTCGCTCTTCGTCAGCTCGATCCGTTATCGCATCCCCGGCATGGTCCCGGCCCTGGGCCTGGTGGCCGCCGGGTGGGTCCGACTGGGGGCGTTCGCCGCCCCGAGCATCCGCTCATCCTCCAGGGAAGGGGGTCCGATCGATGGGAATCCGCCGCCGGGTGCATAAAGTTCTGGCCTGGGGCCTATTCCTCGTCGTGGCGACCCTGGTGGGCGGGGGGCTGTGCGCCTATTTCTATGTGACCGATAGCGACAACCTCGTCGCGCTGGTCGAGCAGGAGTCGCCCCGGTTCCTGCCCGGCGGCCGGCTCTCCCTGGCGAGGGTGCGGATCAAGCCCCTGCTCGGCGAGATCACCCTGACCCACGCGACGATCAAGCGCGACACGGGGGCCCCGGTCCCCACGCTGGTGGCGATGTCGCCCTGGATCCAACTCCGATACGACCCCTGGGCGGCCATGACCGAGGGGAAGTTCATCCCCCGCAAGGTCCTGGTGGCCCACCCGCTGCTCCGGCTCCGGGAGATGAGGGGCGGGGGCTGGAATATCCAGGGCTTGCTGGCCGACCCATTGCCGATCCCGATGGGCGGGCCGACGCCGCCCGTCGAGATCAGCAACGGCACGGTGGAGCTGGCGGGCATCGAGGAGGGGCCGGGCACGGCCGTGCTGCGCGACGTGTCGATCCGGATCCCGGCCGGCTCCGGGGGGATCGTCGCCTTCGAGATGACCGGCCGGGGCGACCTGCTCGACCGGGTCGCCGTGGAGGGGACGTTCGACCCCAGGACCGGTCGGGTCGCGATCACCAGGGGGGATCTGTCCCGCCTCCTGCTGTCCGGGGCGCTGAGGGAGCGCCTGCCGGCGGTCGCCCGCCGCGGACTGGACGAGGCCGGGCTGGAGGGGGGGGAGGTCGACATCTCGCTGGCCCGCCTGGGCTACGATCCCGACGCCTCGCCCCGCCTGACCTACGAGGCCGCGGCCCGGCTCCGCAAGGGGGCGTGGAAGTGTCCGAAATTGCCGTTCCCGATCTCCGACGTCCTCGTCGACCTGACCGCCCGCGACGGCATCGTGCGGATCGACCGCGGGGAGGGGAAGGACGGCTCGACGCTGCTGACCCTGTCCGGCCAGTTCGGGCTGGATGACCCGAAGCGGTCCCCGTTCCGGGTCCGCGCCGAGGCGAGGAACCTGGAACTCGACCGCAGGCTCCGCGACTGGACCCCGGAGAAGTTCGCCGACCTCTGGGACGTCTATCTACCCAAGGTCGGCCACGTCCCATCCACCAGCGCGGGCAAGGTCGATGTGGTCGTGACCGCCTCGCGGGGCGAGGTCGACGGCCCGGTCCGCTCGGTGGTCGAGGCGTCGTGCCAGGATGTCTCGATGGAATACGTCCACTTCAAGTATCCGCTCGACCACGTCCGGGGGACGATCCGGATCGAGGGGAAGCGGATGGAGATCGACATGTCGGCGCCGGTGGGGGGCCACCCGCTTCGGGTCCGGGGGACGGTCGACGACCCGGGGCCGGACGCCGTGGCGAACCTGTCGTTCGACGTCGAATCGTTGCCGGTCGACGCGGCCCTGCTCAAGGCCCTCCCGGCGGACGTGCGGAAGGTGGTCAACGAATTCCAGCCCGACGGGTCGGTGCAGGGCCGCGCCACCGTGACCCGCAAGCCTCCCCTGACCCCGCAAGATCCGCCGATCGGCCAGGTCGAGTTCCACGCCTGGGTCGACCTGCGGCCGGGGTGTTCGATCACCTGGGACGGGCTGAAGTACCCGGTCCGGAACCTGTTGGGGAAGCTGGAGATCCACCCCAACCAGTGGATCTTCTCGGACATGAGCGGGGTCAATGGCCAGGCGCGGATCTCGGCCCGGGGGCAGGTGGACCAGATCGCCCGCGACAAGTTCAAGGTCAAGACCCACGTCGAGGCCCGCAACCTGCCGTTCGACCAGCAGTTGCGCGAGGCTCTGCTCCGACCCTGGCAGGTGACGTGGGCGACGCTGAACCCCACCGGGGCCAGCGACATCGACGCCGACATCGACGCCGAGCCGGGCCGGCCGGACCACTACCGAGTCCAGATCACCCCCCGCGAAGGGGCCGGGGTCAAGCTCCAGTTCGACCGCCCCGCCACGGCGGGCGGGGACGGCGGGCCGACCCGCGTCGAGATGAGGATGGACGAGGTCTCCGGCCGGTTCGTCTTCGACACCGCCCAGCCGATCCCGACCGAGATGACCGACGTCGGCTTCACCTTCCAGGGGGCCCCGGTCCGGTTCGACCGGGGGCAGGTGGACGTCAAGGATAACGGCCAGTTCAGCCTGGGGGTGACGGGGCTGGAGGTCGAGGGCCTCCGGCTCGACGAGCGGCTCCGCCGCCAGATGCCGCCGCTGATGGCCCAGCTGGCCCGCCGCCTGGACGACCGCAAGATCCACAAGGTCAAGGGAGACCTCGGCCTCGGGTGGTCGGGCAAGGCGAACGAATCGGCCTGGTGCCGGTGGAAGGACGTCCTGATCGTCCTGCTGGACAACAAGGTCGACCTCGGCTCCGACCTCGCCCTGGACCACATCCAGGGGCAGATCGAGCAGGTCAAGGGGTTCGCCAACGGGACCGCCCTGGAGGTGAGCGGGCTCCTGGCCCTGGACAGCGTGTCGTTCCTGGGCCAGCAATTGACGCGGCTGGGGGGGCGCGTCGACGTCAAGGACGGCTGGGCCAACATCACCGATTTCGAAGGCCGGCTGCTCGGCGGGAACTTTGGCGGGTCGCTCAAGTCCAGCCTCGATGCCACGCCCAAGTACAACGCCGGCCTGTCGGTCGAGGGGATCGACCTCCAGGAGTACGCCAAGGCGCTGCCCGGGCACCAGTCCTACCGGGGCCTGGTCTCGGGGTGGGCCACGGTGGCCGGGCAGGGGTTCGACCCCCACGCCATCCAGGCCCAGGGCCACGTCGGGCTGTCCAAGGGGGAACTCGGCGCGGTGCCCGCCGTCCTGGCGCCGTTCTTCAAGGTCATCAACTCGGGCGGCAAGGACAATCGGACGGCGTTCGACGAGGCCGAGGTGAGCTTCAAGACGACCAACGGGGAGACCCAACTCAAGCCGGTCCGGATCCTGGGCAACGCCTTCACCCTGCATGGCGAAGGAAAATTAGACGTCCAGGGGAACCTGAATTTACACCTCCCGATCACCCTGGGCCGGGACACCTGGCGGAGCCCGATCGGCGACGTGGTGCGTCGCGCCAGCGGCCAATTGTTCTCGATCCGGGTTCAAGGTCCGCTCAGGTCGCCCAGCTTCTCGATGGACCCGGTCCCGATCGCCGGGGACTCGGTCCGGGCGATCAGCCGCAAGGACGGCGCCGAGAAACCGGAAGCGGCCCGGCGATGATCCCCGGCGTCGGTTTCGGCCGGCAGAAGGTGGACAATCGGCCGCACAGCGGCCACAATACCCTCTGTTGGTCGGGGGCCCCGAACGCGGGACTTCCGGGCCTTGCAAGGATCGCGTGCAGGCCCGCCGCGCCCGCTGCCTCGACCCGTCCCGGGACTCGCCCCCTCGCCCATGACGATCACCCAGACCTCCCTGAACGCCGCCTCCCTGGCCGAATCCATGAAGGATGCCCGGCTCCGGGTGGAGCAGGCCCTGGCCGGATTCCTCCCGGACTCCTCCGACCTCGGTTGCCCACCCCGCCTGGTCGAGGCGATGCGCTATAGCTTGATGGGCGGGGGCAAGCGGCTCCGCCCGGTCCTGGCGCTGATGGCCGCGGAGGCCTGCGGGGCCCCCCCGGACGCCGCGATGCCGGCGGCCTGCGCCCTGGAAATGGTCCACACCTACTCGCTGATCCACGACGACCTGCCGAGCATGGACGACGACGACCTGCGTCGGGGCCGGCCCACCTGCCACAAGGCCTTCGACGAGGCCACGGCCGTCCTGGCCGGCGATGCTCTGCTGACCCTGGCCTTCGAGGTCGTCGCCAGGCACACCCGCCCGGCCGAGGCGGCCGCCGCCTGCGTGCTGGCCCTGGCCGAGGGGGCCGGGCCGTCCGGGATGGTGGGCGGCCAGATGGCCGACCTCCTGGCCGAAGGCCGCCCGGACCCCACCCTGGACGCCCTGGAGGCGATCCATCGCCGCAAGACCGGCGCCCTGCTCCGCTCCTCGCTCAAGATGGGCGGGATCGTCGCCGGCGCGGACGAGCGGACGCTCCTCGCCCTGGACCACTACGGCCACGCGGTGGGCCTCGCCTTCCAGATCGTCGACGACCTGCTCGACGTGCAGGGGGATGAGGCGAAGCTGGGCAAGCGCGTCAACAAGGACCACGGGCTGGGGAAGTGGACCTACCCCGGACTGCTCGGCCTCGAAGGTAGTCGGCGCCACGCCCGCGCCCAGGCCGAGGAAGCCGTCGCGGCGCTGGCCCCCCTGGGCGATCGCGGCGATCGGTTGAGGGCATTGGCCCTGGATCTTTTGGAAAGGGACCGCTGATGAGCAGCAGCGCCGTGCTGGGTCGGATCCAAACCCCGGCCGACTTGAAGACGCTCTCGGAGACGGAACTCGAACAGCTCGCCGCCGAGATGCGGACCGAGTTGATCGGCGTCGTCAACGCACGCCCGGCGCACTTTGCCAGCAACCTCGGCGTGGTCGAGCTTTGCCTGGCGCTCCACCTCGCCTTCGACTTCACCGAAGACCGCCTGATCTGGGACACCGGCCACCAGGTCTATCCCCACAAGCTGATCACCGGCCGCGCCGACCAGATCCACACGATCCGCTCCAAGGGCGGGCTGATGGGCTACCCCAACCCGGCGGAAAGCCCGTTCGACCTGTTCATGACCGGCCACGCCGGCTGCGCCCCGTCGACGGCCCTCGGCCTCCGCGCCGGCGACGTGCTGACCGGCCACGAGGAACGGCACTCCGTCGCGGTGATCGGCGACGGGGCGTTCCCCTCGGGAATCGTCTTCGAGGCCCTGAACAACGCGACCTCGGCCGGCCCGGGCAGCAAGAAATTCCTGGTCGTCCTCAACGACAACAAGATGTCGATCTGCCCCCCGGTGGGCAACCTGGCCTACTACCTCGATAAGGCGCGGATGGCGCCCGCCTACAACGACTGGAACAAGCGGCTCCGCAAGCTCCTCCCCTCGATCCCGCTGGTCGGCGACCAGGCCGATCGCTGGCTCCAGCAGGCCAAGGATGCCATCAAGGCGTCGCTCCACGGCGGGATGCTGTTCGAGGAACTGGGCTTCGCCTACCTCGGCCCGGTCGACGGCCACGACCTCAAGACCCTCCGCAAGTACCTGGAGAAGGTCAAGGCGATGGACGGCCCGGTGCTGCTCCACGTCCTCACCGACAAGGGGCACGGCTTCGCACCGGCCGAGCAGGATCCGGTCAAGTATCACGCCCCGGCGCCGTTCCAGGAGGTCGAGGACGGCATCATCCCGCTCACCACCTCGTCCAGCCGGGCCTACACCGACGCCGTGAGCGACGCGCTGTACGAGGCGCTGGCCAAGGATCCCAAGGTGGCGGTGCTGACGGCCGCCATGTGCGAGGGGAACAAGCTCCAGAAGATCCGCGGGGCCTTCCCCGACCAGTTCTTCGACACCGGCATCTGCGAGAGCCACGCCGTCGCCTTCGCGGCCGGGATGGCCAAGGCGGGCAGCCGCCCGGTGGTGGACATCTACAGCACCTTCCTCCAGCGCTCCTTCGACCAGATCTTCCAGGAGGTGTCGCTGCAGAACCTGCCGGTGGTCTTCACGATGGACCGCGGCGGGCTGGTGGGGGCCGACGGCCCGACCCACCACGGCAGCTACGACCTGGCCTACATGCGGATGTTCCCCAACATGGTGGTGATGGCGCCCGGCGACGAGAAGGACGTCGCGCCGATGCTCGACTTCGCCCTCCGCCACGACGGGCCGACCTCGATCCGCTACCCCAAGGCCAACCTGGAGACGATCGACCGCGACGTCCAGCCCATCGTGCTCGGCGAGGCCGAGATCCTCGAATGGGAGACCGACGGGATGTTCCTGGCCTGCGGGACCCTGGTCGGCACCTGCCTCCGCGCCGCCGAACGGCTCCGCGAGCAGTACGGCCTGCGGGTGGGCGTCATCAACGCCCGGTTCGCCAAGCCACTGGACCGCCCGGTCGCGCTCAAGGCGATCGAGGAATGCGGCTTCGTCCTGACGGTCGAGGAGGGCTGCCTGCCCGGCGGCTTCGGCTCGGCCGTGCTGGAAGCGGCCTCCGATGCCGGCCTGAACACCGCGCACGTCCGCCGGCTCGGCCTGCCCGATCGCTTCATCCTCCACGCCGAGCGCGACGAACAGCTCGCCGAGGTCGGCCTGGACGTCGATGGCCTGACCGCCGCCGCCGTGGACCTGGCCCGGGCCGTGGGCCTGCCCTCGGCCGCCGTCGGCACCCTGGCCCGCGAGGGGAGCGTCTGCGCGGGCTGAGCCCGGGATGCCGGATGGGGGGCCGCTTGCCGCGGCCGATCCCCCCGGATAGGATCGGACGCATGGGCCGCTATCAACCGAGCCCCGCGCCCATGCGGTCGGATCGTCGTCGGCAGAACGGGCCGACCGACCGCCGACGCGGCTCCTCCCCGGCCGAGATCGGCGTGACCTCCCCGTCCCGAGATCCCCAGGCCGAGTGAGCCTCGCCCGTGCCCCTCCCGCCCCTCCTCCTGGCCATCCTGGGCAACGGCACCAAGTCCGACGTCATCGTCGAGGCCGAAAGGCTCCGCCTGACCTTGCAGGCCCACCCCGGGGTCCGGGTGGCGGAGGTGGACCTGGCCCACGAGACCGACCTCTCGGGGCTGGAGGCGGACATCGCGCTGGTGCTGGGGGGGGACGGGACGGTCCTGCATACCGCCCGGAGGATGGGGGACCGGCCGACCCCGGTCCTCGGTATCAACCTCGGTCGACTGGGGTTCCTCACCGAGTTCACCCCGGATGGATTCGCCGGGCGGCTCCCCGAGCTGGTGGCCCGCCGGTTCACGATCGACAACCTGATGACGCTGTCCTGCACGCTCATCACCCGCGACGGGAAGACGCGGACCTTCCGCGGCCTCAACGATGTCGTGCTCCGGGCCGCCCCGACGTTCCACCTCCTGGAGATCGGCGTCTCGATCGATGGCGAGGAGGTCATGACCTATCGGGGCGACGGCCTGATCCTGGCCAGCCCGGTCGGTTCGACCGCGCACAGCCTCTCGGCCGGCGGGCCGATCCTCCCGCCCGACGCCCAGATGTTCGTCCTCACCCCCATCTGCGCCCACACATTGACGCAGCGCCCGCTGGTCGATGCCCATCACCGGGTGTTCGAGCTGATCCCCATCGGCGAGACCCCCACCACCCTGGTCATCGACGGCCAGATCCAGGTCCCGGTCGAGGGGGGTGACCGGGTGGTCGTCCGGCGCGGGCAGACCCCGTTCCCGATGGTCCGGCTCCCCGGCCACAGCTTCTACCGGACCCTGCGAGACAAGCTCGGCTGGGGCGACCTGCCCCCCGGCATGCGGGGCACGCGTCCCTGATAGGCCTGGCCTGCCGATTGTCCCAGCGATGACGCGCACCCCGCAGGAATTGGGGCGGCACGCGGCCATTGCCCGGGTCGAATCGGTGGTATCTTTGACGGAACGTCGGGGACCCCCGGCGTGTTCGATCCGCATCGCGAGCCCTCCGGCCCGGCCGGGCGGCCTCGCGTCGGTCGTGATCCCTGCCACCTCCCCGGAATTGGTCGATGGCCATCTCCCCGGACCGCGTTGCTCATGAAGGTTTCGCGGGCCTGCCCAGATGGCCAAAAAATCCCGGGTGGATTGAATCAATCACGACCCACGGACGTCGAACAGAGGTTCCTCCGATGGAATGCGTCCCTTCCCGATCAACCTGGCCACGTTCGCCAAAAAGGGTGATCCATGCGTAACTCGAATTCGCTCCTGACCCGAGCCGGGGCCATGCTGCTCCTCTCAGGTCCCATCGCGGTGTTCGCCACCGACGTCCCCTCACAACCCGCGACCCCGGACCCGGCCGAGCTGCCGGTGGTTAACCTGCTGGACGGCGCCCGCTCCGGCGAACTGGGTGTCCAGGCCGAGGGGACCGGCACCGGCGTGATGACCGTGCGCGTCACCAACCCGACCAACCGTCGCGTCCGCGTCGTGCTCCCGCCCGGGCTGATCGCCACCGGCGCCACCGGCCAGATGATGGGCGGCATGGGCGGGATGGGCGGCGGGATGGGCGGAGGGATGATGGGCGGCGGCATGGGGGGCATGGGCGGCGGCATGGGCGGCATGGGCGGCGGAATGGGTGGGATGGGCGGCGGCATGGGCGGCATGGGGGGTATGGGCGGCGGTGGCATGGGCGGCGGGAGGATGCTGACGCTTTCGCCGATGATGGGGATGATGTCGGTGGCCAACCTGATCATGGAGCTGACCGGCGAGAAGGACAGCTGGGACCGCACCTCGCTGCAACGCGGTATGCAGGGCATGATGGGCGGCGGCATGGGCATGGGCGGCGGCATGGGCGGCATGGGCGGCATGGGCGGCATGGGGATGGGGGGCATGGGCGGCGGCATGGGCGGCCGGGGCGGGGGGATGCGGTCGGTGCCGGCGACCGACCTGCCCAACGCGGTGCTGGAGCCGGGCCAGACCCGGGGCCTGTCCACCCGGCTGTTCGCGTTGCAGGGCCCGGACGCGGCGTCGGCCCCGGCGAAGGGGGAGCGGCTGGAGCTGGGCGACATCGGCCAGGCGTCGTCGGACCCGCGGGTGGCCAAGGCGTTGCGGCGGCTGTCCGAGGACAAGGCTCCGGACGCGGTGGCTCAGATGGTGCTGTGGAGCGTGGCCGGCGGGATGGACTGGGCGACGATCGCGGAGCGTTCGCGGTCGTTCGCCAACGTGCGGGAGCTGGCGTTGGCCCGGCAGCTGGTGGACAGCCTGGACGCCCTGCCGGCCGGCGAGTCGGGTCACCTGTTCATCTCCTTCGAGGGGCAAGCCCCGGCCGAGGAACTGGCCAATCAGCTCCGTGGTCGGACGGTGCTGGGGCTGGAGGTGACCTCCGGCGTGCCGGAGAAGCCGAACGGCCCGTCGGTGGGCTGCAAGGTGTCCATCGGCGGCGAGCCGGGCAAGCCGGAGGCGGTCGTCCGCCTGGCCGAGACGACTCGGGGTGGCGAATGGGTCGCCGTGGGCAAGTTCACCCTGCCGCTGGCCCAGGACGCCCATGGGAAAGTGGACGCCGCGGTGTCCGGAGACGCATTGGCCGCCGGGATCATGAACCGGCTGGTGCGGGCGTCGCTGGTGAAGTCACGCAATGCAGACGGGACCAACGGGTTCCACGTCCGGATCGAGAACGCCTCGCCGCTGGTGCTCAACGGCGTGTCGTTGATCGGGACGGAGCACAAGGAAACGGACTCGCCCCGCTACTTGTTGGGGCTGAACGTGGCACCGGGCCACAGCCTGTCGCTTCCGATCACCAATCGCGCGGCGCAGGACACGGGCCTGAAGAAGGGGATCCAGCTGGTCGGATTGGACCTTTCCGGACTCTGAACCTGGCGGTCGGTCCCTGATTCGGCCGGCGTCCCATCCCCTCTCGGGATGGGACGCCGGGACGGGAAAACCGGGTCGATTGGCCAGGCGACCACACCCTCCGGCGTCGAAAAGACCAGCTTCTACGTTGGAATGTGTTCTCACCTCACTTTCGTTTCTCCTGGCCTACCGAAAGGTCTCCATGCGTAACCTCAATACTCTGCTCTCGTTGGCGGCGGCCCCGCTGCTCCTCTCGGGACCCATCGCCGTGTACGCGGCCGATAAGACGGCCCAGGCCCAGAATTCCACCCCGGCCGAGCTGCCGGTGGTCAACCTGCTGGACGGCGCCCGCTCCGGCGAGCTGGGTGTCCAGGCCGAGGGGACCGGCACCGGCGTGATGACCGTGCGCGTCACCAACCCGACCAACCGTCGCGTCCGCGTCGTGCTCCCGCCCGGGCTGATCGCCACCGGCGCCACCGGCCAGATGATGGGCGGCATGGGCGGGATGGGCGGCGGGATGGGCGGAGGGATGATGGGCGGCGGCATGGGGGGCATGGGCGGCGGCATGGGCGGCATGGGCGGCGGCATGGGCGGCATGGGCGGCGGCATGGGCGGCATGGGCGGCGGCATGGGCGGCGGCGGGGGCATGCTGACGCTTTCGCCGATGATGGGGATGATGTCGGTGGCCAACCTGATCATGGAGCTGACCGGCGAGAAGGACAGCTGGGACCGCACCTCGCTGCAACGCGGCATGCAGGGCATGATGGGCGGCGGCATGGGCGGCGGCATGGGCATGGGCGGCGGCATGGGCGGCATGGGCGGCATGGGCGGCGGCATGGGCGGCGGCATGGGCGGCCGGGGCGGGGGGATGCGGTCGGTGCCGGCGACCGACCTGCCCAACGCGGTGCTGGAGCCGGGCCAGACCCGGGGCCTGTCCACCCGGCTGTTCGCGTTGCAGGGGCCGGACGCGGCGTCGGCCCCGGCGAAGGGGGAGCGGCTGGAGCTGGGCGACATCGGCCAGGCGTCGTCGGACCCGCGGGTGGCCAAGGCGTTGCGGCGGCTGTCCGAGGACAAGGCTCCGGACGCGGTGGCTCAGATGGTGCTGTGGAGCGTGGCCGGGGGGATGGACTGGGCGACGATCGCGGAGCGTTCGCGGCCGTTCGCCAACGTGAGGGAGCTGGCTTTGGCCCGGCAGCTGGTGGACAGCCTGGACGTCCTGCCCGAGGCGGAGACCGGACGCCTGTTCGTCTCCTTCGAGGCGGAGAAGGCCGACCAGGCCGGGCTCGCCAAGGAGCTTGAGGGGCTGTTCCGGGACCGGATGGTGCTGGGGATGTCGGCGACCGCCGGCGTGCCGGAGAAGCCGAACGGCCCGGCGGTGGGGTGCAAGGTGTCCATCGGCGGCGAGCCGGGCAAGCCGGAGGCGGTCGTCCGCCTGGCCGGGACCACCAAGGGCGGCGAGTGGATCTCCGGCGGCAAGTTCACCCTGCCGCTGGCCGTCGACTCCTCCGGCAAGGCGGACCTGGCGGGCTTCGGCGACGCGTTGGCCGAGGGGATCATGAACCGGTTGGTGCGGGCGTCGCTGGTGAAGTCGAGGAATTCGGACGGGACCAACGGGTTCCACGTCCGGATCGAGAACGCCTCGCCGCTGGTGCTCAACGGCGTGTCGCTGATCGGGACGGAGCACAAGGAGTCCGACGCCCCGAAGTACCTTCTGGGGCTGAACGTGGCGCCGGGCCGGAGCCTGTCGCTGCCGATCACCAATCGCGCGGCGCAGGAGACGGGCCTGAAGAAGGGGATCCAGCTGGTCGGGCTGGACCTCTCCGGCCTCTGATCACTCACCGCATCTGATCGACCGGCCGGCGTCCCATCCCATCCCGGGCGGGGACGCCGGCCGTTTTCATGCCCGGGCGGTCGGCGACGATCCGCCGCCGATGGCCACCGACACGCGGCGGCCGATCCGGGGATTGGCCTCGGCCCGCGACGCCGCCGGCGGCCCGAAGCAGGGCCACAACCAGTATGCGACGGCATCCGCGGGATGGGCGGCGATCTCGGCTTCGAGCCGGGCCAGGAAGGCCGCAACCCCGGCATCCTCGGCCCCCGGGTCGATCGATCGGGGCGGGTCGAAGGTCAGCGAGAACCGCCCCCCGGGCCGATGGCCGGCGAAGGCGAAGACGACCGGAGAGCGGGTCAAAGCCGCCAGGTCGGTCCAGATCGCCAGGAAGGTCCGGTCGATCCCCAGGAGCCGGCCGGGGCGGCAGTTGGGGCCGGGCCAGAGGATGTCCCCGGTGAGGTAGACCGCCATCCCGTCGCGCAAGGCCGCGCGGGCCCGGAGCAGCCGATCGGACGACTCGGCCGGGGTCATCGCCCGGCGGAGGAAGAAGCCCGACTGGGGATGCGGGCCGGGCTCGTCGAACCGCCCGGCCAGGTAGGACGACACGTGCTTGGGCTTCTGGACCAGCAGCCGCGCCGGGATGCCCCGGCGATGGAGCCAGTGCTGCCCGGCGACATGCGCCCCGAGATGGCTGCCGACCACGATGACCCCCCGGCCGCCGGCCAGGGCCCGGTCGAGGTGATCGGCCCCCCGGACGTCGAACCTGGCCAGGGCCTCCGCATCTTCCAGGCCGTCGAGCAGGTGGTCGCGGGCCGTGAACCGGGCGAGGTTCGCGGCCACATCCCCGACCGTCGTGCCGGGCACCCAGTCCTCGCCGAGCACCGAACGGGCCCGACTCAGGTTGTCGGCGATCTGCCGGCGCCTCCGCCATCGAGCCGCCATCGCCAGCCGGCCCAGGGCGTCCAGGACCCGGTCTCCCCGGGACGGGCCCATCCGACGCAGGGCGGGGAGGATGGCCCCGTGGAACCACCCTTTCCAACTCACGGCCTGGCGAAGCGTCATGGTGGGCGGACTCGGCGGCCGTGGGTGGGGGTGTCGACGGGTCAGCCGCAGGAGGCCAGCTGCTTGAGCCCCTGGTAGTCGACCTTGTCGGTGGAGGTGGTGGGCAGCCCGTTCATGAACTGGATCACGTCGGGGACCATGTAGCCCGGCAGGATTTGCGAGCAGTGCCGCTTGACGGCGATCTGCGACGCCTTGTGCCCCGGCTTCATCGCGATGAACGCGACCAGGGACAGGCCATCCGCCGCGTCCATCCGGGCGATCACCGCGGCGCGGTCGATCCCGTCGTTGCGATACAGGGCCGCCTCGATCTCGCCCAGCTCGATCCGGTAGCCCCGCTTCTTCACCATCCGGTCGCGTCGGCCGTGGAAGCGATAGCACCCGGTGCCGTCGTCGGAGACGAGGTCCCCGGTGCGATACCAGGCCCCGAGATCGTCGAGGAAGAAGGCCCGCGCCGTCAGGTCGGGCCGGCCGAAGTATCCCATCATCACCCCGGCTCCGGCGACCACCAGCTCGCCGACGACCCCGTGGGCGACGTCGCGGCCCCGCTCGTCGACCACTCGCGTCAGGGCGGGGGGGCAGGCCGTGCCGATCGGGAAGGCCTCGTCGCGGTCGGCCGGGATCACGTCGGGGATCCGGAAGGCGGTGCAGACGTTGGTCTCGGTCGGGCCGTACAGGTTCCACATCCGGGCGGCCGGCCAGGCCGAGCGGAGTTGCCGCAGAGGCCCGATCGGGAACACCTCGCCCGCGAACAGGACGAGCCGGGGGGCCGGGAATCCCTCCCGATCGATGCCGCCGTGCTCGGCCAGCAGGGCCAGGATCGAGGGGGCCGAGTACCAGACGTCGACCCGGGCCTCGGCCAGGAACCCGCCCAGCCGCGCCGGGTCCTTGCCCAACGCCTCGCCGATCAGGACCAGGGTGGCCGCATGGCGGCACGACGCGAACAGGTCGAAGGTCGACAGGTCGAAGTGGAAGGGTGCGTGGGACGCGAACCGATCCCGCTCGTTCAGTTCGAAGGCCGTCTCGCACCAGTCGAGGAAGGCGAAGGCGTTGGCGTGCGACAGCACCACGCCCTTGGGCTGGCCGGTCGAGCCCGATGTATAGAGGAGATAGGCCGGGTCGTCGGCCACGCGGGCCGGCACCAGGGGCGAGGGGGCGTCGTCGACCAGCACTTCCTCCCAGGTCGCCTCGCGGGCCGGGCACGGCGTCGCCTCGCCCAGGGTGATGAGGCGGGGGACCGGGCCGAGGCCGGTCGGCCAGGCGGCCAGCAGGGCCGGGGCCGAGCCGGAGTCCACGATCACGGCCTTGACGCCGGCATCGGCCAGGATGCCGGCCCCTCGCGCCGCCGGGGAGGTCGGGTCGACCGGCACGTAGGCCGCGCCGGCGCGGAGGATGCCGTGGATGGCCGCGACCGCCTCGGGCGACTTGGGCAGGAACAGGCCGACGCGATCGCCGCGTCCCACGCCCCAGCGGGCCAGGCGGGTCGCGAGCCGATCGGCGGCGTGGTGAAGCTCGGCATAGGTCAGGCCGCGGCCGCGTTCGTCGACGACCGCCGGGTGATCGGGCCGCGAATCGGCGGCATGATCCAGCAGGGATCCGAGATGGTGAGCATCCATGCTCATAATGGTATCGTGGTATCAGGGTGCGGGGGATCGACGTCGGGAACTCGCGAGCCCGTCCGACGATCCCGCTAGTCTCACCTCGCAATCGCGTCCCGGCGGCCGACAGGCATCCCGGCCGATTTCCGCGGGGCGATCAGCGGCGCCGGCGGGCGGCGACCGAGCAGGCCGCGATCCCGAGGCCGACCAGGAGGCAGGAGGACGGCTCGGGCACCGCGAACGGGGCCAGGGCACCCTGCCCGATCAGGTCGTGGACCCGGGCGGTCGGGTGGACGCCGTCCCAGAACAGGAAGTGGTCGGCATCCCGATCGACGGTCCCGGGCAGCCCGGTCTCCCCGCTCTTGGCCGCGGCGGTGATGTTGCTGATCTGGAATCGGGAGGGATTGGCCAGGATCTGCTGGAACACGCCGTCGACGTCGAGCTGGTGGATCCTGATCCCGAGGCCCGAGGCGAGGCCGCCGAGGCCCGCGGCCAGCCTCATGTTGAAGTCCTGCGTCAGGAGGTTGAACTGCGCCGCGGCGGCCGGCCCGAAGGCGGCGACGGCCGGGGTGTAGCCGAGCTGCGGCAGGTTCGGCACCACGAATTCCTTCGCCCCGGCCTGGCTCAGCGCGGTGATCTGCGAGAGGATGTTGCCGACGGATCGCGCGGGGTTCGGGGCCGCCTGGTGCAGGAGGTCGTTGGCCCCGGCCCAGACCACGAACAGCTTGCTCGCCGCATCCTGGGGGCCGGAGAGCAGGTAGAGGCCCACCTGGGTGTCGAGGTTGGGCACGCCGCTCACGCTCCCGCCCGGGCCCGGCTCGGCCCCGGTCTCGGCGTTGGCGAAGGCGTAATTGGTCCCCCCCAGCGAGACGGGCCGGGGGGCTTCCAGGCCGAGGCCCAGGGCCAGGGTCTCGACCCAGAGCGGGCCGTTCGAGAACCGGCCGCCGGCGTAGGGCGGCGTCGGATAGGTGAACCCGGTCTGGGCGTACACGTTGCCGGTATCGGTCAGGCTGTCCCCGAAGGCCACGATCCCGGTGAATCCCGCCTGAGTCTGCGATGCCGCCGGCGATCCCAACACCAGGAGGACCACCGCGAGGGCTCGTCTGAATTGCATCTGTTGAAGTCCTTTTCCATGACGATCCGAATCACGGCGGGATCGACGTCGAGCCCGCGCCGTCGCGGGCCGAGGGGAGGCACGGACGGCGATTCGGTCGGATTGAAACAGGATCAACGATGGAAGGCAATGATGTTTCCGCGTTTCACCTGCACTTACCCGGGCCGATCAGCCCGCCCCGGGGAAGAGCAGGCCGGCGAGGGCCGGGCGGTCCATGACCGATCGCGACAGGTTCTCGAACAGGAGGCGGTGGCCCAGCGTGTTGGGATGATCATCATTGGGCGCGATCTCGACCGAGGCGGACGGGACGTCGTCGAACGACGCGGAGAGGTCGAAGAAGGGGACGGCGTGGCGGGCGGCGATGCCGGCGTGGCGGGCGGCGGCCAGGGCCCGGGCGTCGACCACGTCGTCGCGGCAGGCGCGGGGCACCAGCAGGTAGGCCAGGGGGATGTCCAGCGAGCGGCAATCGGCGGCGATGGCCCCGACGAAGCCGTCGGCGAAGGTCCAGTAATGGTCCTTGATCCGGGCCTTGAAGCCGTTGCGTTTGTCGCGGTCGGCCCAGGCATCCCCGCGGGCGGGGCCGGTGGTGATCCCCGCATCGGCGGCGGCCCGGATGAAGAAGGGATACTTGAGGTCCACGCCGTTGCGGACCAGGGCCCCCAGGTGGATCTCGACCAGCCGGGGGTCGAGCATCGTCGCCGAGAAGAGGACGAGGTCGGGCTGGTATTCCAAAGCCTTGCGGTGGAAGGCTTCATAACGCTGAGCCGGGCCGTAGGCGGCGATGGCGAAGTTGAGCACCTCGAACCGGCGAGCCAGCCCTCGCCGGGCGGCCTCGGCGTTGAGCCAGTCTTCGAGCCGGTTCTCGTAGGTCTCGTCGGTGGCGACGCCCCAGCCCATGTCGATCGACGAGCCGAGCAGGGCGATCCGGAACGTGCCCTCGGGCTTTTCGATGGCGTACTCGCGATCGCGGAGCCCCCGGGAGTTGGTGGTGAACCGCTCGCCGAAGACGACCTTGTCCTGGTCGGGCTTGAGGTCGAACTGGAGGAAGTCGCCGTCCAGGCCCCGGGTGATGTCGGCGGCCTGGACCCGGTTCCAGGCGATCGCCCGGCCGATCAGGCTGGAGTCGAGCGCGGACCGCGCCCCCCGCCGGTTGGCCCCCGCGCCTCCGATCAGGCCCTCATAGTAGCCCCCGGCGTTCTCGGCCCGGTCGGCGCGGTTGAGGCCCAGCGATCGGGCGTCGTCGCGGACGCTCACGGCCCACCCGGCGGGCAGGGGGATCACCCCCAGGGCCAGCACGGCCAGCGCGACGACGACCCGGGCGGGGGACGGTTGGGGCGGCCTGCGATCGTTCATCGTCGCTCGTCTCCGGGGACCGCAAACGTCAGGATGACCGAATCGCCGATGGCATCGATCGGGCGGGCGGCGATCACGGGCGGAACGCCTTGCCGAACATCCCGGCCCAGGCGCCGAGGCTCGGGCTCGACCAGAGCGACCACAGGGTCGCGATCGTGGCGAAGGTGGCCGCCGTCTTCGCGGCGCGGAGGGCGATGGCCCTCGGCGATCCCGCGTCGGTGCGCGAGGTCGGCCGCGCGTCCGAGGCCCGGGCGTCGAGCTGGACGTTGATCAGGACCAGCCCGCCCAGGATGCCCCAGAACAGGGCGTCGGGGGCGGAGAAGCCCCAGGAACCCCGGAGCCAGAAGGTCTGGTAGGCGTGCAGGAACCAAGTCGTCGCGAACACGGCCGAGGTCGCCGTCGCCAGCGCGACCCAGCGCGGCCGGCGCTTGAGCCGGAAGGCCACCGGGTTGAACACGACCCGGATCATGAAATCCTTCCAGTAGATGTTCACCCGCCGCCAGTAGTCGGTGAACCCGGACGCCAGCAGGTAGTTGTGATGCGTCTGGGGGAGCTGGTAGCCGAACAGGTGGAGCATCCCGCACGCGACGTGGAACTGGCCGGAGACCCGGAGGTAGAGCAGGTAATTGCAGGCGATGTAGGCCAGCAAGGTTGCCGGGCTGTTCACCTCGTCGGCCGAGATCAGCAAACGATGATAGATCAGGCGGTAGGCGAGCAGGTGCGCCACGCCGTTGAAGATCATCCGCAGGCCGGCCAACTGGGTCTCGTGGACGTCCCTGGCGAAGAAGCTCCGGCCCATCGTCCGGTAGTCGACCACCGGGAAGTGGAGGAAGGCGAAGTTGGGCAGGAGGAAGAAGTAGTTGAGCGTGTCCACCCAGGGCTCGGGCTTCTTCGCGTGCTTGAGTTCATAGAGGTAGATGATCATCCGGAACATGAGCATCGACCCGGCCACCGGCCAGACGATCTCCGCCAGGGCCAGCGACGAGGAGGCTGCGTAGGCCCGCCCGATCGCCAGGCCGAGCGCGGCCGCCGAGATCAGGGCCACCCGGGCCGACCAGGCGATCGGCAGCCGGGTCGCCGCGATCAGGGGCAAGGCCAGGCCGATCACCGCCAGCGCCGGGCCGGGGCCGAAGACAGCGCCCAGGCCGATCAGCGACGCGGCCAGGAAGAACGCCTTCTTGTGGCGGAAGGGCAGGGCATAGTGGATCGGCAGGGCGATCAGCGTGATCAGGCCCAGGAGGAGCAGGGCCCGCCCCTCGACCCGATAGACCCCGATGACCGCCAGCAGCACGGCCATCTGGCCGAGGATGGGCAGGAATTTCCGGAGGTCGCGGCGGCAGGCCTCGGGCTCGCCGGGATAGAGCCAGCCCCGGGGCGAGTCGGACGGATCGGGCCGGCTCGGGATCGGGAAGAACCGGCGGTGGGGTGCGGACCGCCGCGCCGTTCGCGCATCGATCGACGGTCGGGTTACGAGTCCCACGGGCCATCCCCCCATCCCTGTGCCGGCTTGCCGACGTCTCGGCCGGACCGCGGATGGAGGCAAAGTAGATCGGGGGCCGGCCCATCCTTGGGCCGGTGGTCCCCGAAACGACCGCAACATCCGTGTCGGCGTTCGATGCGAGCGTCCCGCCTCCTCGGCGTCGAAGGGTGGCGACGGGGCCGCTCGGGCGGGCGTCGAAACGCCCACTTTCGGGCCGCACCGTCGGCGGCGGATCGGGCCCTCTTGGGCCGTCCTCGCCCCCCCTCGTCTGGACGACAGAGGGGGTATAACCGATCCGACGATCACAAGTCAACCCGACCCCGGCATGCACGAATTTCCGCCCTCCGGTCCATAATCGCCCGGCGTGGCTCGGCTTGCGGAGAGGGGGGATCTGGGGTAGCTTGCCGGCCGCCCGCGCGGGGCGGGTGGACCGGACCCCATGCGTGGTCTCAAGGAGGAGACGATGCCGACAGAGACCGACACCGGGCGATCCTGGGCCCCGGAACTCATCCTGGCGATCGTGGCCTCGGCCGCATTCCTGGGCTTCCTCGGTTCCACCGAACTCTGGGGCAAGCGCGAGCAGCGGGCCTCGGCCGAGGCGATGGATACGGTCGACCATGGCCGCTGGCTGGTCGCCGAGATCCAGTCCCGCCCCCGGCTGGAGAAGCCCCCGCTGCCCCGATGGGTCGTGGCCTCGGCGATGACCCTGACCGGCCGTCGCGACGAGGCCATTGTCCGCCTGCCCAACGCCGCGGCGGCCCTGATGATGGTGGGCCTGGTCTACCTGATGGGCCGGGGGATCGGCGGGCGGGCCGTCGGGTTGGCGTCGGGGCTGGCGCTGGCCTCCCTGATCTTCTTCATGGTCGAGCTGCGCCAGGCGGGCAACGACGGGCCCCTGGCCCTGTTCACCACGCTGGCCATCTTCGCCGCATGGAAACGCCTGCACGGCGGCCCGGCCGAGATCCCCGCGGAGGTCGCCGGGCTGCGGCGATGGGCCATCCTCATGTATGCGGCGCTGGGGCTCGGCTTCCTGACAAAGGGGCCGGTGATCCTCCTGCTGGTGGGGACGACCCTGGTGGCCTACCTGGCCAGCACGCGCCGGCTGCGGGCCGGTGCACGGCTACTCCTCGACGGGCCGGGCGTGGCGCTGTTCATCGCCCTGGCGCTGGCCTGGCCGCTGCCGGTCCTGCTCCGCGATCCCAACGCGGCACGGGTCTGGTTGCTGGAGATGGCCCAGAAGACCAGCTCGGCGGGCATCCATCACGGACGCTCCCGCGAGTTCCTGGCCTGGGACTGGCTCTGGATGGCCTTGCCCTGGACCCCGTTCG
This sequence comes from Tundrisphaera macrotermitis, assembly GCF_051175315.1. NCBI lineage: Bacteria > Pseudomonadati > Planctomycetota > Planctomycetia > Isosphaerales > Isosphaeraceae > Tundrisphaera > Tundrisphaera macrotermitis. Next base: position 6,194,901 of record NZ_CP195100.1, on the reverse strand, counting down.
CCCTGGTCGCGGCGCTCCGGCCCCTACGCCGGGCCCGGGGCGGGTCGCCCGACGCGTCGCCCCGATTCGGGATCGTCTGGTGGTGGGCCCTGGGCAACCTGGCGATGCTGGGATGCTGGAAGGTGTCCAAGCCCAGCTATTATGTGCCCTGCCTGCCCGCGGTGGCCCTGCTGATCGGCGGGGAGTGGGTGCGGGCCTGCCGGCTGGCGAGGGGGGCCGAGGCGGGGGCGAAGGCGGCCCGCTGGCTGCTCCAAGGCACCTGGGTGGTGATGTTCGCGGCGGCCCTCGTCGCGCCGGTCGCGGCCGGGCAGGTGGCCCCGGGCCTCCTCCCGTGGGCGTGGGCCGCCTCGGGGATCGTCGCCGGGGCGGTAATCCTCGGGGCCTGGGCCTGGAGGCGGGGGGCCGATGCCTGGTCCATGGCCCCGATCGCCGGCGCCGTGGTCGCCGTGGCCCTGGTCGGGTATGGGGCCCTGGCCCCGGCGGAGAACGCCGCGCGGGGGCATCGCCGCCTGGCGCGGACGCTGGAGGAGGTCGTGCCCCCGGACGTCCGCACCGTCCTGTTCTTCGCGGAGCTGGACGAGGGGCTCTGGTTCTACCTGAAGGGCCACGACCTCGCGCCACTGCCGGCGGCGCGGACCCGGTACAACCGCGGCTTCGACCTCCTGGACGAATCCTCGGGCCAGAAGGTCGACACCCCGGCCCAACGCACCGCCCGGGCCCGCGACCAGGTCGCCGACTGGGCCAGGGACGGGTCCGCCTCCTCGCCCTACCTGCTGATCCGCGGCAAGATCTACGACCTGTTCGCCGGCGAGATCCAGGATCTCGTCGAGCCGGTCTACCGCGAGCAGGACGTCCGCCGCAACGAGCTGGTCCTGCTCCGGCCCCGGAGCGCCCGGGTGGCGGCAGGCCATGCCGCCGGTCCCGCCCGCCGCTGATCGAACCCCGTGTTCGCCCCGCCCGGACGGTCGAAATCGAGTCCCCCCGGATGTTGCCAGGTCACTCCGACCGGCGGCGTCCGGGGGGACTTTGCGGTTCGGGTCATCTGTTCCGTGGCGACTTTTCCGATTCTGCGGGTCGTGACGACGTCTTATCTTATGCAGATCCCCAGGGCTACGCGACCGCGACGACCGTCAACCTCGCGTGCCGTAAGTCTCTGGCAGAAAAGAAGAACCGGAGTCAAGGCCGGGCCGGGTTCCGACGATAACAGTCATGGCTCGCCAAGGTAACGCACGGCGAGGACTGGGGAGCACCGGTGAGTGGGACGGTTTGATGGGTCGGGCCGCAAGGCCTCGGGTACTCGGGAAGTCCCGCCCATGAGAGCTGTCCACGGTCGGAATTCCAAGGGACGCGACTGGTCGCCCTCGGGCCAGGAGACCGCCCTTTACTTGTTTGCCCAAAACGGAGTTTCTTCTCCCATGTCGAAGTCCTTGACGTTGAGCATGAGCCTGGTCCTCGCCCTCGGCTTCACCGGCATCAGCAAGGCCGGCCACGGCGGCTGCGACACCTGCGGCCTGGCCTCGCCCCAGGGCGTGGTCGCCAGCCCCCAGGCCTCGCCCCAGGGCGAGTACACGACCTGCAGCACCTGCGAAGCCCCCAAGAAGAAGTGCTGCCTCCTCGACTTCCTCAAGCCCAAGCCCAAGACCTACACCTACGAGTGGGTCCTGAAGAAGAAGAAGGTCCACCACGCCAAGGCCGTCGAAGATTGCGGCACGCCCGCCGTCTACCCGACCAGCCAGGCCAGCCCCCAGTCGTACGCCGCCCCCCAGTCGTACGCCGCTCCCCAGTCGTACGCCGCCCCCCAGGCCTACGGCAGCGGCCAGGTGACCCCCACCACGACCGCCCCGGTCGCCCCCCCGGCCGCTGACGACTCGGTGCCCCCCGCCCCGCCCGTCCCGACCCAGGCCAACTCCTCCAGCCTGCTGTTCCTGGCCCCGGCCGGTAACTGAATGCCTCGGGGGGTGTGAACCTCCTACGGGCAGACACGCCGCAGCCCTCTCGCTCGTCGCGAGGGCTGCGGTTTTTCCGTTTCGAACGGGACGCATTCCCGGACGGTTATAATGACGCGATGGACTCCACCACCTTGCTGCAGCCGACCGATCGCGGGCTCTATTGCGCCGCGGGCGACTTCTTCGTCGACCCGTGGCGGCCGGTCCCCCGCGCGGTCATCACCCACGCCCACGCGGACCACGCCTGCTGGGGGTGCGAACGCTACCTGACCTCGGCGGAGGGGGCGAACGTCCTGCAGGTCCGCATGGGCCGGGACGCGGTGATCGACGCGATCCCCTATGGCTCGTCCGTCGATCAGGGGGGCGTGCGGATCTCGCTCCACCCGGCCGGCCACATCCTCGGCTCCTCGCAGATCCGCCTGGAGCACCGGGGCGAGGTCTGGGTCGTGTCCGGCGACTACAAGGTCGAGCCCGACCTGACCTGCACGACCTTCGAGCCGGTGCGGTGCCATACCTTCGTGACCGAGTCGACCTTCGGCCTGCCCATCTACCGCTGGCAAGAACAGCGCGAGATCTTCGACGAGGTCAATGCCTGGTGGCGGTCCAACAAGGAGGAAGGCAAGGCGAGCCTCCTGCTGGGCTATTCCCTGGGCAAGTCGCAGCGGCTCTTGTCGGGACTGGATCCTTCGATCGGCCCGATCTATGCCCATGGCGCGGTCGAGAAGCTGAACCGCGCCTATCGCGCGAGCGGCATCGACCTGCCGCCCACCTCGTATGCCGGCGCGGCCGGGCGGGGCAAGAGCTGGGCCGGGGCGATGATCGTGGCGCCCCCCTCGGCCCACGGCACGCCGTGGTCGCGCAAGTTCGCCCCGGTGTCGGCCGGCATCGCCTCGGGCTGGATGACGATCCGGGGGGCCCGGAGGCGGCGGGCCGTCGATCGCGGCTTCATCCTGTCCGACCACGTCGACTGGCCCGGCCTGCTCTCGGCGATCGACGCGACCGGGGCGGAGCGGGTCCTGGTCACCCACGGCTACACGGCCGTCGTGGTCAAGTGGCTGCGGGAGAAGGGGATCGAGGCCGGCATCGTCCCGACCCGCTACGAGGGGGAACGCGACGACGCCCCCGCCGACGAGCCCGAGGTGGACACCGATTTCGACGCCGAGGCGTCCCCGGCGGAGCCGACCGCATGAAAGACTTCGCCGCCCTGTATGCCACGCTCGACGAGACCACCCGGACCGGCGAGAAGGTCGAGGCCCTGACCGCCTACTTCTCCTCGGCCACCCCCGCCGACGCCGCCTGGGCGGTCTACTTCCTGATCGGCCGCAAGCCCAAGCAGGTGGTGCCCACCAAGAAGCTGCGCGAGTGGGCCGCCGAGGAGGCGGGCGTCCCGGACTGGCTGTTCGCCGAGTGCTACGACGCCGTCGGCGACCTGTCCGAGGCGGTGGCCCTGCTGCTCCCGCCCCCCGAACGGTCGAGCGACCTCCCCCTGAGCCGGTGGGTCGAGGAGCGGTTGCTCCCGCTCCGGCTGGCCGACGACGAGGCCCGCCGCGTGGCCCTGCTGGACGCCTGGCGGAGCATGGACCGGCGCGAGCGGTTCGTCTGGAACAAGCTGATCAGCGGCAGCTTCCGCGTCGGCGTGTCGCAGCAACTGGTCACCCGCGCCCTGGCCAGGGCGGGCGGGGTCGATGCCGCCGTGGTCGCCCACCGCCTGATGGGGGACTGGGAGCCGACCCCGGCGTTCTACGAGGCGATCCACGCCGCCGACTCGGGCGACGCCGACCACGGCCGCCCCTATCCGTTCTGCCTCGCCCACCCCCTGGAGGCGGAGCCCGCATCCCTCGGCGCCATCGAGGACTGGCAGGTCGAGTGGAAGTGGGACGGCATCCGATCCCAGCTCATCCGCCGCAAGGGGGAGACGTTCCTCTGGAGCCGTGGCGAGGAGTTGGTCACCGAGCGCTACCCCGAACTCGGCACCCTGGGGGCCTTCCTGCCCGACGGCACGGTCCTGGACGGCGAGATCCTCCCGTTCAAGGACGGGGCCCCGTTGCCGTTCGCCCAGCTCCAGCGGCGGATCGGCCGCAAGACACTGGGCAAGGCCATCCTCGCCGAGGTGCCCGTGGTCCTGGTCGCCTACGACCTGATCGAGTGGGAGGGCCGCGACCTCCGCACCGAGCCGATCTCGGTTCGGAGGCCGCTCCTGGAGAAGTTGGTGGAATCGGTCGGCCAGCCCGGCCGGCTCACCCTCTCGCCCCTGGTCATCGCCCCGACGTGGGAGGCCCTGGCCGCCGCCCGCGAGGAGTCGCGCGACCGCCAGGCCGAGGGACTGATGCTCAAGAAGCTCGACTCCCCCTACCACGTCGGCCGCAAACGGGGCGACTGGTGGAAGTGGAAGGTCAACCCGTTCACGATCGACGCCGTGCTCACCGCCGCCCAAAGGGGCAGCGGTAAGAGGGCCAGCCTCTACACGGACTACACCTTCAGCGTGTGGGACGGCGACAAGCTCGTCCCGTTCGCCAAGGCGTATTCGGGGCTCACGGACGCGGAGATCGGGCGGGTCGACAGCTTCATCCGCCGCCACATGATCGAGAAGTTCGGCCCGGTCCGCACGGTCAAGCCGGAACTCGTCTTCGAGCTGGGGTTCGAGGGGATCCAGCGATCCCCACGCCACAAGTCCGGCATCGCCGTCCGATTCCCCCGCATCCTCCGCTGGCGCGACGACAAGAAACCCGAGGACGCGGACAGCCTGGAGACGATCCGCGCCCTCCTGCCGGGCGGAGGCTGATCCGGACGTTACTTGGCGTGGCCGTGGGCCGCGCCGGCCGACTCGTAGTGGGCCTTGAGGAGGTCCTCGCCGAAGTCGCCGTCGAAGTCGCGCCAGACGCTGTGGACGTGGTTGGCGTTGCCCTGGGTGTTGTCGTATTCGAGGAGGAACGTCGGGCCCTGGACGCGGTAGTAGTGGGGCTTGCCTTCCTCAAGCTCGCCGGCCCAGGCGAAGCCGACCTTGTCCACGCCCGCCTTCATGATCTTGGCGAGGTCGTCGGCGGCCAGCTCGGGGCGGAGCCGTTCGGCGTACAGGACGATCAGGGCGTTCAAGGTTTCTTTCTGCTCGGCGGTCAGATCCGCCATCAGGATGCCGGCCGGCTCCAGCGGCTCGGCCTTGCGCGAGGCCATCGAGATGATGTCCTTGGGGGCCTTCTCCAGGATGACGGCCTTCTTGCGGCGGTCGGCGTCGAGCGACCGGACCAGCGAGCGGGCCAGGTCTTCCTCCTCGCCCAGCACGCGGAGGCCCTGGCGCGGGCCTTCCATCACCTTGGCCGGGTTGGATCCCATGAAGGTCGGGCCGCCGGCCACGCCCTGATCGCCGACGATCGTGAAGTTGAGGGCGAGGTGGTGCCCCTCGACCCGCCAGCCCCAGGGCTGCTTGGGGTCGGCCGAGCCGGGCTTGCCGAAGATGTTGAAGAAATACAACTCGGGGTCGCGGGTCGGGCCCTTGCCCTGCTCCTTGTCGAACAGGATCTTCTCCAGGCTGATGATCGTCTCCGCCCGGACGAACCCGCGCTGGCCCAGGCCGCTGGAGAGGAGGACCGTGGCCAGCGCCTTCTGCTCGCCGCTCATCTCCTTCAGGGGCAATCCCTTGCGGGGGCGGGGGATGAAGTGCCAGTCGTGGCGGAGCGGGTCATCGAAGCCGGTGGCGACCTTCTGCTGCTGCTCGGGGGTGAGCGAGGCCCAGAGGTTGTTGGCCGCCTCGGCCATCTCGCGCCCCGCGCGGGCCATCGGCGACTCGTGAGCATGGCCGAGGGGGCCGTCGTGGGCGGCGGCCGGGGCGGCCCACGACGCGGTCGTCGTCAGCAGCGCCAGGGCGGCGAACAGGGTTCGATGGCGGGTCATCGCGGGGTCCTCGATCCGGTCGGGTGGGTTTCAGCCTCGGGGCCCCCCATCATACCGGGGCGGTCGCCCGGGGTATCCCCTTTCCCGGCCGGCTCCCGGACCCCGCCCCGGGGCTCATCCCGACGCCCCCGAAGCCCGCCGGCCGCGGCGGATCCACAGGGCCATCAGCTCGGCGCGTCCCCGGACGCCGAAGTGGCGATAGATCCCCTTCAGGTGGTCGTTGACGGTGTGCGGGCTCAGGCCGAGCCGCGCCGCGATCTGCTTGTCCCCGTCCCCTTCGAGCAGGGCGGCCATGACCTCGCGGGCCCGGGGCGTGAGGCCCAGCGCGCTCGGCTCGGCGAACCGGGCCAGCGGGCCGCCCACCCACGGGGCCAGGGCCGCCAGCGTCTCCCGGACGATCAACCGGTCGCGCCGGCCGAAATCCTTACGCGCCTCGGCCCGGTAGAGCAGCAGGCCGCCGATCTCGTCGCCGCCCCGGCCGGGGATCGCCGTGAAGCACCAGAGGAAGTGGTCCATCTTCAGGGCCCGATGGATCACGTCATAGTCGGTGGAGCGGTACCACTCGCGGTCCTCGACGAAATCCCTCCGCGTCGAGCAGGCCCCGTCCTCCCGGTTCGGATTCGTGAAGTAGAGGCACCCCCGATGGTAGAGCGACGGAGTCTCTTCGAGCAGTTCGCCGATGCCGGCGAAATCCCTCTCGGAATTCCAGTGGGTGTGCCCCCAGTAGGTCATGCCCGTGTTCTTGTGCTGCAGGGAGGCCAGCCCCCTCAACTCGACGCACGCGCCCATGTCGGCCTCGACGAGGCGGCCGAGCCCTTTCATCAGATGGCTTCGCCAGGCGATGGGATCGTGCCCGAGTTCCCGGCACTCCCCGGCGAGCGTGAGGATCCCGCGGAGATGATCGACGCGAATCAGTTCCGACTTCGACATGGGGGCTCCGGCCGGAATCGCCCGACCCCCTTGAATCAGGGGGGAATAAGATGACTTGTCCAGGTTATTATGACGACCCGCGGGCGAAGAGCCAAGGCGGCCCGCCGTGCGGAATGCCACGAGAGCCCCGCGAACCCGGTCGCTGATGCCGGTCACTCGAATCATACGTTGACGTCGCGATATTCGTCCCGAGCCCGGGCGGATTTGCCCGTCGTCGCCGCATTGGCCCGTCTCGTCGCCCGGGCAGGGCGAGGTTCGCCTCGTCCGCCGAGGTGACGCGAAAGGTCGCCGCCCGGCCCTCCCCCCCGGGCCGGGCGGTTCTGCTAGATTGGTCCCCGTTCGCCGAGGCGGCGAGCTTCGATGACCCGGGGGGACTGGCGATGCGCATCAGGTTCGGACGTGGTTTCTTGCATTTCCTGCTGGTCGCCGGGCTGGTGCCGGCGGCGGGCGGGACGGCCGCGAAGGGGCAGGCCCCCGCCAGGAAGGCCCCCGCCAAGAAGGCGGCCGCCGACCCCGGCCCGTATCGCCCGACGGCCGCCGAACTGGCCGAGATCGCCGACAAGACGGCCCGGCTCGGCGAGGCGATCAAGTCCATCGCCCCGAGGCTGGGCGACGGGGCAATGGCCCGCGATGCGCTGGCCGACGCCGAGGTCTACCACAAGGCGGCCGTCTGGATCGTCCGGCATGGCGACTTCCGCGAGGCCAAGGACGTCGCGCGGACGCTCAAAGGGCTCGACCGGGGGCTGGAACGCGCCAGGGCGTTGGGCGAGGGGAAACGCCCCTGGGCCGAGCCGGGGGTGACCGGATCGGTCCCTCGCGGGTATCGGTCCAGGGTGGATGGCTCGGTCCAGCCTTACGCCGTCATCGTCCCGAAGGCGAAGGAGGGCGAGGCCGACGCGAAGCAGCGCCTCGACGTGATCCTCCACGGCCGGGACGCCAAGCTGCACGAGGCCCGGTTCCTCGACACCCACGACGGCAAGCCGGCCCCCGAGGGGCAGGAGGGGCTGGTCCTCCACGTCTTCGGCCGGGTCAATAATGCCTATCGCTGGGCCGGCGAGGCCGACGTCTACGAGGCCATCGACGCCGTCCGGCGTAACTACCGGGTCGACGATCGCCGGATCGTCCTCCGCGGCTTCTCGATGGGCGGCGCCGGGGCCTGGCACCTCGGCCTGCACAACCCCGGCATGTGGTCGTCGGTCGAGGCCGGGGCCGGCTTCACCGAGACGATGAAGTACGCCAAGCTCAAGGACCCGTCGGACGTGGTCCGCAAGGGGCTGCACATCTACGACGCCACCGACTACGCCCTCAACGCCTTCGACGTGCCGATCGTCGGCTACGGCGGCGAGGAGGACACGCAGAAGCAGGCGTCCGTGAACATCGAGGAGGCGCTCAAGGCCCTCGGCGTGGTCATGAAGGTCGATGGCCTGGTGACCACGGCGGAAGGCCCCGACTTCACCCGGATCGTCGGCAAGGGGATGGGCCACGCCGTCGACAAGGAGAGCGCCGCGCTGATGAAGGCGTTCCACGACCGGAGGGCGACCAGCGGGAGCAACATCAACCTCGCCAAAATCCGGTTCGAGACCTACACCCTCAAGTACAACGCCGTCGACTGGCTCCGGATCGAGCGGCTGGCGGAGCACTACAAGCGGGCGACCCTGGACGCCGAGCTGAAGGGGGAACTCGCGGTCGTCCGCACCGGCAACGTGGCGGTCCTGGCCGTGGCCCGCGACGTGGCCGAGACCATCGAGCTGGACGGCGGCAAGCCGCTCCCGCTCCGCGCCGCGGCCGGCGGCCTCCTGCCCGACGCCTACTACCGCAAGCTCGCCGACGGCTGGGAGGCCCTGGATTACGAGCAGTCCCGGGCGATCCAGCAGAACGCGCGCGGCGAGAAGGCCCCCGGCGTCCAGGGCCCGATCGACGACGCCTTCACCGCCCCGTTCCTGTGCGTGCGCGGGACCGGCAAGCCCTGGAACCCGAAGGTCCAGGCCTGGGCCGACGCCCGCCTGGCCCGCTTCTCCGAGGACTGGAACCGCTGGATGCGCGGCGACCTGCCGATCAAGAATGATGCGGACGTGACCGAGCAGGACATCGAGGGGAAGCACCTGATCCTGTTCGGCGACCCCGGCTCCAACAGCCTGATCGCCCGGGCCCTGCCGGGCCTCCCCCTGACCTGGGACGAGACCACCGTGGGCCTCGACGGCAAGCACCCCGCCGCCGACCACGCCCCGGTCCTGGTGGCGGCCAGCCCGCTCAACAAGGGGCGGTACGTCGTGATCAACAGCGGCCACACCTTCGGCGAGGACGCCTTCAAGGGTTCCAACGCCCTGCTCTATCCACGGCTCGGGGATTATGCCGTGTTCCCGGTCGGCAAGCCGGGCGAGCCGATCGTCGGCGGCTATTTCGACGAGCGGTGGCGCAAGCCCTGAGGGAGCCACCCCGTCCGCCGGCCTCGCATGGGCCGGCGGACGGGGCCATGATCCGGATCAGCCGGCGGCCTGCCGGGGGGCGGCGCTCGATCGGGCGACGCGGTGTGGGCCCTGCTTCCGGCCCGGCCCGCCCGCGGCCTTGCGGGCCGAGATCAGCTTGCGGGTGTGGGCTTCGAGGGTGAAGTACTTGTCCTCCCAAGAGTGCCCGCGTTCCACCAGCTTGCGCCCAGCCTCGCCGAGCTGGCGGGCCCGCTCGGGGTGGTCGATCAGGTCGGAGATCGAGCCCGAGAGCTGGTCGAGGTCGCCGAAGTTGACCAGGAACCCGGCCTCGCCGTGGCGCACCACGTCGGGCACGCCCCCGGCGGCGGCGGCCACCACCGGGATGCCGTTGGCCCACGCCTCCAGGAAGACGATCCCGAACGAATCGGTCCGCGACGGCATCGAGAAGACGTCGATCGCCGCGAAGAAGTCGGCCCGGTCTTCCAGGGGGAGCGGGCCGAGCCGCTTGAGCCAGGGCCACGACGCCGTCGGCTGCTCGTCCAGGAAGCGTTCGAAGTCGGGCGAGCTGGGCCCGGCCAGGATCAGGGTGATCCACTCGGCCTCGGGCCGCCACTTGTTGAGCTTGGCCACGGCGAGGACGAGGTCGTTGGTCCCCTTATTCAGGTCCAGGGTCGCCAGGTGGCCGACCACCCGTGCGCCGGGGGCGATGCCCAACTGCCGGCGGAACCGGCCCTTGTCGCCGCCGGTCACGTCGGCGTGCTCGACGGCCATGCCGAGCTTGAGGATCTGGTCGTCGGCGATGTCCCAGGCCCGGACGGCGTCGGCCTCCAGGTTGGTCTGTACGACCACGGCATCGGACTCGGCCAGCAGGCGGATCTGGTGGGGGCGGGTGTAGGCTTTATTCACCGGATCTCCGGGCGTTGCCAGATGGAGGAACGGGGTGAGGATCAGCGGGGCCCCGGCCGCCCGGGCCGTGAGCATCGCCGCATACGAGAAGTTGGTGTACGGGAAGCCGACGCCGTAGACGGCGTCATACGGCTCGCGTACCGAATACAGGCCCGGGATCACCGGCAGGTACGACGCCACGTTGCACCGGATGGGCCAGCTCGGGGCGTAGCTCAGCAGCCGGCCGAAGTACCGCTGCATCGGGTAGTGGAGCACCGGGAACCGGCGCACCCGGGCCCCGTCCTCGACGGACTCGGCCGGCGCGTCGATCCGGCGTCGGGTCTTGTTGGTGAAGTACCACAGGTCGTGGGCGTCGCTGGTGATGACGTCGACCTGGTGGCCGGCCTCGACGAAGCGGCGGACCATGGCCCGGCCGTAATTCTCGGCCCCGCCGATGCACGGGAAGTAGCGATGGATGAACCAGGCGATCCTCATCGAAGCCATCTCCCCGTCCTGGGTGACTGCCGTCCTGTCGTACCGCTTGTATCGAATATCCGAGTCATCGGCCGTCGTCGGGCCGTCCTTGAACCTTTTCTGCGTCGGGAGGCGGATTCGCCCCTAACTCGATCGACCGGACGAGGAAGCTGTACGGCGTCCTGGCCTCGTCGATCACGTCGGCCGGCCGCGTTGGCCGGTCCTCGCCGTCCGATTCGAGCCTCAGAGTCTGCAACCCGGCGGGCAGCGCGAACGTCAGGACGACGGGGCCCGGGGCCCGGCCCGGTCCCAGGTCCGACGCGGCCAGTTCCCGCCCGTCCCGGTCCAGCATCCTGAGTCGGCGCCCCCGCCCCCGGACGTCGATCCCCTGGAGTTCCAGCCGGGCCGGCCCCCCCGGTTCGGGCTGGTAGACCGTGATGCCCGCCGTCTGCCGGACGGCATAAACCGATTTCCCCGCAGCGGATCCGGCCTTGCCCCGCTTCCAGCCCCGGCCGATGGTCGCCGCGGGGGAGGCGGGGGCGGGGAGGCGTGCCCGGTCGAAGACCGCCACGTCGCCGCTTTCCGCGATCCGGGCCGGTGCCAGCAGGTCTTTCCAGACCGCGACGCGGGCCAGGTAGTGCGGGGGGACCGTCGGCCCCTGATGGAGGAACAGGTAGTCGTAGCGGTGGGCGGCCAGGAACAGCCAGGCCTGATCGCGGGGATCGCCGCCCGAGATCGGGCCGAACCCGGGAGGGGCGTCCCCCCCCAGGGCCATCAGCCGGGCCGACCACGGGCAGGCCTCGACGATCTCGGCGTCAAAGGGCGTATTGGCCACGCCGCTGTAGCCGGCCGAGGTCCGCCCCCGGTGGAGCGACTGCCAGTAGCCGCACAGCGAGCCCAGCACATTCCCCTGGTTGGAGGCGAACACGGGGGCGTCGAGGATCGCCGCGCCGGGATGGTCGCGCACCACCTCCCGATAGATCGCCGGCAGCGCCGGGATGGTCGCGGTCGGGAACGGAACGATCGCCAGGTCGAAGGCCATGAGCGTCGCGACGGCCGCGACGATCGCCGCCCTCCCCCCGCGCGAGCCGACGCGGCCGAGGAGGTCCCGCAACGCCGCCGCAGCCGGGACGACGGCGACCGCCGCCGCGAACAGGTTGAATCGAGCGGGGACCCGGATCAGCCGGAACGGCGGGAAGATCTCGTACAGCCACCCCGCCGGCAGCCAGATCCCGGAGGGGCCGTAAGCCCCCCACGACAGGACCACCACCAGGGCCAGGCTCGACCACCAGTACCCGCGACGATCGAACCGGACCCGGCCGGCGACCGCGTAGCCCAGCAGGGCCAGCGCGACCACGCCCGGATAGGAGCAGCACTCGTAGATCCGGCTCCTGAACCCGCTCGCGGCATAGAGGTCCGCCGGCAGGAGGCCGCCCAGGCGATGCCAGGGGGTGGGGGCCAGGTAGCTCCAGGCCGGGGCCCCGAACCGATTGAACTCCGACCGGGACCGGGACATCGCATAGCCGTGGGCGATCGCCCAGATCTGGCTCGAAAACAGCACCATCACGCCGGGCAGGGTCGCCAGGCCGAACCCCGCCAGCCAGCCCAGCCGCGCCCGGATCCAGCCCCATCGCTCCGACTTCGATTCACCCCCGAATCCCCACGACACGGCCCAGATGGCCGGGACGGTCGCCAGCACGGCGAAGTACGGGGCGCTCGCCACCACCAGCAGGTACAGGCCGGCCGCGACCAGCAGCCCGCGCCAGCCGGGGCGGTCGACGAACCGGAGCCAGGCCAGCAGGAACAGCGGGACCGCCCCCATCTGCATCGTTTCCAGATGCCCGTGGGCGTGCATCATCATCGGGCCGCAGAGCATCAACCCCAGCCCGCCCAGCCAGGCCGGCCAGAAGCGACGCACCGCCGACCACGCCAGCACGAACCCGGCCACCCCGGTCGACACGAATCCGAACGCCCACAGGGCGTTGAACCGGAGCACGTCGTTGGAGGTCAGCAGACCCATCGCCAGATACCCGGCGGTCTGGAGGTGCATGGTCGGGAACAGGCCCAGCGGCACCCCGACCGGGTACTGCAAGTCCGGGCAGAAGTACGGCGACCGCCCCTCGGCCAGGCACGCCGCCGACCACCGCATGATCCACAGGTGTTCCAATGGGTCCGACAGGTGCCCCGGCACCGCCGACCCCGCCGTGCGGATGACGGGATACGTCGCCGCGGCCGCGAAGCCGAAGTACCCCAGGGCCACCAGCCCCAGCACCGCCAGGCGGCGGCCGGGGCTGAGGTTGGTTTGCCCGATCTGATCCGGGTTCACCGCAGTTCGGCCGACTTGGCCCGGGCCGTCTCGACGGCCTTGTCGGACCAGTCATAGACGAGGATCACCGGCTGCTTCGGCTTCGGGTTCTCCGGGAACGTCGCCACCGGCTTGCGGTCGCCGACCAGGATCCGGATCTCGTCGCAGTACCACCAGGACCCCACGAGGTGGGCGTCGCGCACCACCAGCCGGCGGATCGACTTGTCGGCCTTGGCCGCGACGAGATCGGCATAGGTGTAGCCGGGCCGTTCGCCGTAGAACTGGGAGTAGCCGGTCACGTCGACGATCTTCTCCCCTTCGGGGACGTTGGCCTTGAGGTACTCCGCCGCCCCCCGATAGCCCGCGAAGCGCTGGTTGAGCGGCTCGCGGATCTCCCCGGAGTTGGACCAGATCAACCCACCCAGCGCGAGCAAGCGGACCAGCGGGCCGGCGGTGTACTTGACGTCATCGAGCCCGAGCCAGCGGCCGGGGATCGCCAGCGTCTCGAACAGCCGGGTCAGGCCGAACGCGGCCGAGGCGATCAGCGGGAACGCCAGGATCATCGCATGCCGGGGCGTGCAGTAGCCGCTGGTCGCGTGGAGCCGGACCAGCGCCAGGCACCAGGCCACCATGATCGTCCCGAGGAAGACCCAGGGGCGGGCCCGCACGCCGGGGGGCCACGCGAAGATCAGCCCCAGCAGGGCGAACGGCAGCAGGGGGATGGTCACCGCATCCCGGACCGAGATCGCCATCGCCCGGACGGCCAGCACCCAGGTCTGCGTCTCGGTCTGGTCCGGGTCGAGCGGCTTCTGGCGTTCCACGGCGGTCGGGGCCGACTTGGCGGTCGCCCCCATCAGCCGCGCGACGGCCGGCTTGGTCGCGAGCCCGCCCTTCATCGCCACGATCGGCGCCACCAGGCAGGCCGGGCCGATCACCAGGAAGGCCACCGCCGCCCACCAGCGAGGCCAGTTCATCCGGGTCGAGCGGAGCAGGGGGACGGCCGCCAAAGTCGCCACCATCGCCACCGGCAAGAGCACCCCTTCGGGCCGGACCCAGTAGGCCAGCGCCGCGAAGATCGTGGTGGTCGGCAGCCAGCCGAATGTCCCTTCGCGGAGGAACCGGAGGCCGCACCAGACGCCCCAGCTCCAGAACAGGAGGAACCAGCTCTCGCTGAGCGTGTCCGCCATGACCTGCCCGGTCAGGGGGACCAGGAAGGTGAGGAACACCGCCAGCCAGGCGGAGGCGGCGCCGAACATCTCCAGGGCGATCAGGTAGAGCGGGACGACCAGCAGGACGCCGGCCGCGACCGAAGCCGCCTGCGCCGCGACCTGCCACGACTCGGGGCCGGTGCCGCCGATCAGGCGGTGGGCCCCGGCGATCGCCAGCGGGTAGGCCGGGTGGTCGATCGACCGGAACAGGTTGTCGGGGTTGGTGTCCCGGTCCAGCCGCTTGGCCTGGTCGATGTAGCGGAGGCCGTCGGCGAAGAGGATCGACGACCGGCCGGCGATGTATCCGAGCAGGCCCGCCGCGCATCCCATCAGGAGGACCACGCGGGCCAGGTGCGATTTCATGCTCATGGGAGGCTCCATCCTTTCGCGGCGGGTCGGTCGCGTTCCGTGCGACGTCAGCTCATCAGATCAGGTCGCGTCCGCATCGTCTCGATCCGTCGGCCCGGTCGCCGCCTCGGCCAGCTCCAGCACGCCCGGCCCGCCCAGGTCTTCGCCCCGCGCCAGCCGTCGCGAAACGTCCGCGATGGCCCGCCACCCTCGGGCTTCCTGGGCGAGGCCGCGGGCTCCGCACCAGGCGGCCCGGACCTCCGCCTCCAGCCGGACGATGACGCCGAGGGCGAGGAACTGCCGGCGAGGCAAGTGTTTGCGGAAATACAGCAGCTTGCTGTGCCGGGTGATGACCCGCATCTTTGGCGAAATCGCCCGATTTTGCAAGGGACGTAAATGGACCACCGACACCCCGGGGTCGTACTCGACGGTCCATCCCCGGTCGAGAGCCACGCGGCAAAGGGCCACTTCCTCGTGATACAGGAAGAAGTCCTCGTCCATCCCCCCCACGTCGTCGAGCATCGCCGCGTTGAGCAGGAGGCAGGCGCCGGTGACCCAATCGACGGGGCCCGGGCGGAGCCGCCATTCGGGCTGGTACTTTCTCCGGGGCCGTGGTATCAACTGCTCCCATGCGGTCCGGAGGAGGTTGGGGAAGGCCCCGACCGAAGGCTGACGCGACCCGTCCGGGTTGCGGAGCCCGAACCCGACGACCCCCGGCGCCCGCCCGATCCTCGCCTCGTATTCGCGGATCCGACCGAGGATCCCCGCGAGCAGGCCGGGGTCGGGCACGACGTCGGGATTGAGCACCAGCAGCCAGCCGGCCGACGAGGCCCGGCGACCGGCGTTGACGCCGGCCGAGAAGCCGAGGTTCGCCCCCTGGAGCAGGACGCGCACGCCTACCGGCGGGGCGTCGATCAGGCGGGGCGGGGCCGGCTCGGGCGAGCCGTTGTCGATGACAACGACCTCGCAATCGCCCGACCGGATCTCCGGCTCATCGGCCAGCGATCCGACCAGGGCGACGACGTCGGGCCAGCTCCGGTAATTGACCACGACGACCGACAGGAGGGGCCGGCGCGAGACTTCGAGAGGCGACGATTCCACGCGGGTTTCCCTCGGATCGGGGAGCCCGCCGGTTTCGGGCGAGTTCCGGAGATTCACTGGAATAATCGGTCGACGCGGCCGATGGAAGACCTTGAAGGGAAATACGCGAGGGCGGCGACACGGATGTTCGAGCCTCTCGCTTCAACCAACCGGGTGGATCTGGCCTCCGCGAGGCGGCCCGCCCCATTCGCGACACCGATGGATCGGTGGAGTTCGATGAACAATCTTCCAGGCGAGGCCCCGGCGACCCCCGACCATCCGGCGGGCGGTCGCCTCTTGATCGTCGGAGACCGCCGCGCGGGGCGGCGGGTCGCCCGATGCTTCTGCGAAGGCTCCTGGTCCGGCCATACGGTGGTCGGCTTCATCGACGCCGGCCACGACGGCTACGCCGGCCGAAAGGGGGGCCGGCAGCTGGCCGTCCACCCCCAGGCCGAGCCGGTGCGGGTCCTCGGCCAGGTCGACCGCCTGGCCGACTGGGTGGAGCGGGTCCGCGCCACCGACCTCGTCGTCGCCCTGTCCGGTCGCCCGGCCAGCCGGGTCCGCCCGGCGATCGACCGGATCGGCCGCCGCGACCTGCGCGTCCACTGGATCTCCGAGGTCCCCTCGGCCCGCCCCGGCGAGTCCCGCGCCCCGGCCTCGGTCCGCGAGCCCGGCTCCTGGCGGGTCGATCGGCTCGCCAAGCGGATGGTCGACGTGCTCGCCTCCGCCCTCGGCCTGGTGCTCCTCTCGCCCCTGTTCGCCCTGGCCTCGGCCCTGATCCTGCTGTCCACCGGCCGGCCGATCTTCTACACCCAGGAACGGGTCGGGCAGGGGGGCAAGACCTTCCGGATCATCAAGTTCCGGAGCATGCGGCTCGACGCCGAGGGGTCGACCGGCCCGATCTGGGCCTCCAACGGCGACGATCGCTGCACCCGCGTCGGCGCCTGGCTCCGCCGTACCAACATCGATGAGCTTCCGCAACTGGTCAACGTCCTCAAGGGGGAGATGAGCCTGGTCGGGCCCCGGCCCGAGCGGCCGATCTTCGTGGACCAGTTCACCGAGGCCATGCCCGACTACGACCTCCGCCACGCCGTCCCCGGCGGGATGACCGGCTGGGCCCAGGTCCACGGCTGGCGCGGCCGGACCTCGCTCCGCAAGCGGGTCCAGTACGACCTGAATTATATCCAGAACTGGTCGTTCTGGTTCGACTTCAAGGTCCTTTACATGACCGTCCAGCACGTCGCCTGCAAGAAGACGACTTGGCCCGCCCCGAAGAAGAAGCCCCGGAGGCCGGGACGTTGAGGCCGATCGCCTGCTCGGTGGTCATCCCGTCCTACAACGGCCGGGCGCTCCTGGCCACCTGCCTTGCCAGCATCGCCCGCCATCGCCCCGCCTCGATGGAGATCGAGGTCATCGTCGCCGATGACGCCTCCACCGACGGCACCGTCGCCTGGCTCGCTGACGCCCACCCGGACGTCCGCGTGGTTGCCCTCGAACGGAACGCCGGCTTCTGCGGGGCCGCCAACGCGGGGATCGACGCGGCCCGGGGCGAATACATCCAGCTATTGAACAACGACACCGAGGTCGCCGCCGGCTGGATCGAGGCCGGCTTGAGTCCGTTCGAAGACCCCCGGGTCGGCTCGGTCGCCCCGCTAGTCCTGGTCCGGTCGGACCCCTCCCGGGTCGACTCCGCCGGCGACCGCTACGCCCTGTTCGGCTGGCCGAGCAAGCGCGGGCATGGGCAGGACGCCTCGGCCTGGATGGCCCACCCCGCCGATCGGGTGTTCGGGGCCAGCGGATCGAGCGCCTTCTACCGGGCCGATGTCCTGCGGGCCGTCGGGGCCTTCGACGCCTCGTTCGGCTCTTATTATGAGGACGTGGACCTGGCCTTCCGCCTCCGCTGGGCGGGGTATGAGTGCGCCTACGCCCCGGATTGCCGGATCCTCCACGACGTGTCGGCCTCGTACGACCACGGCAGCCCGACCCTCCAGCGCCGGATGGCCCGCAACGCCGAGGTCCTGTTCTGGTCCAACCTGCCGGGCCCGTGGCTCCTGGCCGCGGCCGTCCCGCACGCGGCGTTCACCGCGTTGCAGGCGGGCTGGCGGCTGGCGCGGGGTCGGCATCGGGCCTTCTTCCGTGGTAAGCTCGATGCCCTGGCCCTGATGCCGGGGCTGGTGGGCCGCCGCCGCCTCCGGGCCGAGCTGGCGCGGGGCGCCGCTTACCGCCCCCGCTTCCCGCTCACGATCGCCTGCCTGGGCGATGCCCGGGGCCACCTCCGACGCCCCCGGCGAGCCTGAACCGTGCGCGACCCGTTCCCCGAGACCACCGAGTTCGGCCGCCTGATCCGGGGCGTCGAGCCGATCGACCTGGTCGGCGTCAGCCTCGAGATCGCCCGCGACGCCTATCCGGGCCTGGACGCCGGCGCGATCCTCGGGCAGATCGACGCCCTGGCCCGGCGGGTCCGCGAAAGGTGCGGGGACCGGGCCCGTCCCGAGCAGGTCATCGGCCAGATCAACTGGGTCCTGTTCATCGAGGAGGAGTTCCGGGGCAACGTCGAGGACTACCAGGACCCGAAGAACAGCTACATCAACGAGGTCCTGGCGCGCAAGCTCGGCATCCCGATCAGCCTGTCCGTGCTCTATGCCACCCTGGCCGGGCGGGTCGGGCTCCGGCTCTCCGGGGTCAACCTCCCGCTCCACTTCCTGCTGCGGATCGATGAGCCCGGCCCGGCCCGGTTCGTCGACCCGTTCCACCGGGGCGCGATCCTCGACCACCGGGGGTGCGAGTCGCTGCTCGCCCGGATCTCCGGCCGGGCCGTGACCCTGCATCCCGAGCACCTCGCCCCGTGCGCGGCGACGACCATCGTCGCCCGGATGCTCCGCAACCTGAAGGGGATCTATCTCCAGCAGGCCGACCCCGCCTCGACCCTGCCGGTGATCCGCCGCCTGGCCGCCCTCCAGCGGGACGATCCCGGGGAGCAGCGCGATTGGGGGATGGCCTGCCTCCAGGCCGACCGGCCCGGCGAGTCGATCGGGCCCCTGCAACGCTACCTGCAAGCGATGCCGGAGGCCGACGACGTCGAGGCGGTCCGCATCCTCCTCCGGGGTGCCCTCCGCGAGGTCGCCCTCAGGAACTGAACCGGCGGCGAAATTCCTCCGGGATTGATTCAAGGATCGCGCCTCCCCGGCCGATGAAGGCGATAGGAGTTGCTCGGAGTCGACCGGAGTTCGACCCGGGCCGCGCCGATCCCCAGGCCCCAGGCCGCAGGCCGCCCAGGAGGAGACGCCCAACTCATGATCTCGCCCCGATGTCTCAAGCCCCTGGGATTCCTCGCCGCGATCGCGCTGGCCGGCTGCTCGACCACTGGCCGGCATGGCCCCCTGGGCACGGGGGCCCGGTCGCGTTCGGTGGCGGTGATCGGCGATCGGCCGATGGCCCCGGCGGTCGGCGAACCCGGCTCCCGGGTGGCCAGCGACGCCGATGAGCCCGCGCTGACCGCCGCCCAGCCGGCGGCCCGGTCCCGGATCTCGGGGCGGGTGCTCGACGCCGACGGGGAGCCGGTGCCCGAGGCCACGGTCCGCCTGGCCGACGGCACGGCCAAGGCGGGACGGGACCTCCGCACCACCACCGACCGGTCGGGCGCCTTCACGCTGAGCGGCCTCCGCCCCGGGTCGATCTATACGCTGATCGCCGAGTCGGACGAGCCGGGCGGCCGGGGCCGGGGATCGGCCGAGGCCCGCTCCTCCGAGACCGGCGTCGAGATCACCCTCGCCGACGGCGACGGGGAGGCCGCGAGCCGGACCGTCAGGCCGGCGCGAGCCCGGTCGGTCTCGAATCGAGCCGAGGCGGACGAGGGTGCGGTCGGACGCCCGGGAGCCGGCGAGGACGCCGGGACGATGCCCGAGGACGCGGCCCCCGATGAGGATGTGGAGGCCACCGCCGAGACGCCTCGCCGCGCCGAGCCGGGGCAGGCTTCGGGCTGGCGGAAGGTCGGCGCGGCCACCCCGGCCGAGCCCGCTCCGCCCTCCGGCCCCCCCGAGGCCGGATCGGAAGGCCCGGCGATGGAGGCCCCCGATGAGGGGCCGAACCCGCTCCCCCCGGCGATCGACCGGGAAGGATCGGATCCCGAGCGGACCTCGTCCCGCCCGGATCGGCGGGGCCGCGCGGCCGCCCGTTCGGAGCCGACCGCGACCGCCGGCGGCCTGGCCCTGGCCGATGAGCCGGCCCCTCGTCGCCGATCCCGCCCGGCCCGCGAAGCGGCGGACGATCCGGCCCCGGTCGCCGAGGCCCCGGCCGCCGACGAAGGGCCGGTCCCGACCCTGGACGGGGCCCCGGCCGTCGCCGCATCCGGCCTCCCCGAGATGCCCCCGGTCGCCCCCGGGGGCGACCCTGCGCCATCCCCCATGAGTTTACCCGCGGCGGCCCCACCGCCCGGGCCCGATCCACTCGCCGCCGCCCCCGTCACCACCCCGGCCCCCGAGCCGGTTTTTGCGTCTGAACCCCCCGCTCCCCCGGCGCCGGCCGATTACAACCCGTTCGCCAACCCGTTCGTGACCCAGGCGTCGCAGGAGCCGCCCAAGGCCCGCCCGATCGGCGTCGCGGCCCGGCCCCGATCGACGTCGGCGCTCGGGATGGACGTGAAGCCGGGGCCGAGCAAGCTCGCCCGGAAGCCGCCGACCGCCCCCGCGGCGAAGCCCGCCCCGGCGAAGAAGATGACCTGGGGCGAACTCTCCAGCCAGGAGCCGGCCCCCGTCGTGGCCGAGGCCGCCGTGGCGACCGCGACCGCGTCGAAGAAGCCCGACCGGGCCCGGGGCGAGAAGGCGAAGACCGACGAATTCGCCTCGCTCTGCACCTTCGATGCTCGCCTGGGTAAGATCGTCGACTTCCGCCTGCCCGACCTCGAAGGCAACCCGGTCAGCCTCAAGGACCTGGACGCCGACCTGATCCTGCTCGACTTCTGGGGCACCTGGTGCAAGCCGTGCGTCGAGGCCGTGCCGCACCTGGTCGAACTCCAGAAGAAGTTCGGCCCCGGCAAGCTCGCCGTGGTCGGGATCGCCTGCGAGGAGGATGAGCCCAAACTGCGGAAGGCCAAGGTCGAGGAGATGTCGCGCCAGCTGGGCATCAACTACTCGGTCCTCCTCTCGGGGATGGACGGGCCGTGCCCGCTCCGCGACGCCCTCCACGTCCAGGCCCTGCCGACGATGGTGATCCTGGACCGGACCGGCAAGATCCAGTGGCGGGGCGAAGGGGCCACCGCCGCCACCCTCGCCCGCCTCGACCGCGTGATCGCCTCCCGCACCTCGGGCGGCGACACGGTCCGCCGTTGATCGACCCGCCGGATCAGGTCAGGCCGCGGATCTCGCCGGCCTCGTCGACGTCGATCCGCTCGCCGGCCGGGCGCTGGGGCAGGCCGGGCATGCGGACGATCTCGCCGGTCAGGGCGACCAGGAACCCGGCCCCCGCCGCGATCTCCAGGTCGCGCACCGTGACGGTGAACCCCCGGGGGCGGCCCCGCAGCTTGGGGTTGTCCGACAGCGAATCCTGGGTCTTGGCCATGCAGATCGGCAGCGCCCCGTGGCCGAGCTTGCGGGCCTTGCGGATCTTGGATTCGGCCGCCGGCAGGAACGTGACGCCGTCGGCCCCGTAGATCGCCGTGGCGATCCGCTCGATCTTCTTCTCGATCGAGGTTTCCAGGGCATAGAGCGGGCGGAGCGGCGCGGCCTCGGCATCGGCCGCGGCGACGACCTTGCGGGCCAGGTCGATCGCCCCGTCTCCCCCCCGGGCAAAGACGTCGGCCGTCGAACAACCGACGCCCTGCCGCTCGCAGAAGTCGTGGACGACCCGGAGTTCCTCGGGGCTGTCGGTGCCGAACTGGTTGATCGCCACCAGCGTCGGCTTGCCGAACTGCCGCGCCGCGTCGAGGTGGGCGGCCAGGTTCTCCAGCCCCCGCTCCACGGCCGACGGGTCGGGCAGGGTGAGCGAGTCGAGCGCCAGCCCGCCGTGCATCTTCAGGGCGCGGATCGTCGCGACGATCACCACGGCGGCGGGGTTGAGGCCCGCCGAGCGGCACTTGATGTCGAAGAACTTCTCGGCGCCGAGGTCGAAGGCGAACCCCGCCTCGGTCACGGCGTAGTCGCCGAAAGCGAGGGCCATCTTGGTGGCCAGCACCGAGTTGCAGCCGTGGGCGATGTTGGCGAACGGCCCGCCGTGCACGAAGGCCGGGGTCCCCTCCATCGACTGGACCAGGTTGGGCAGGAGGGCGTCCTTGAGGATCGCGCTCATGGCGCCGGTGACGCCCATCTCCGACGCCGTGACCGGACGGCCGTCGGCGGCGTAGCCGACCAGGATCCGGTCGAGCCGGGCCCGGAGGTCGGCCGGCGAGGTGGCCAGGCAGAGGATCGCCATCACCTCGCTGGCCGCCGTGATGTCGAAACCCGTCTCGCGCGGGACGCCCTGGCTCGGCCCGCCCAGGCCGATCACGATCCGCCGCAGGGCGCGATCATTCATGTCCAGCGCCCGCTTCCACAGGACCCGGCGCGGGTCCAGCGCGGTCTCGCCGAAGTGGAGCCGGTTGTCGATCGCCGCCGCCAGCAGGTTGTGGGCGGCGGTGATCGCGTGGAAGTCGCCGGTGAACTGGAGGTTGATCTGGTCGCTCGGCGTGAGCCGGCAGGCCCCGCCGCCGGTCGCCCCCCCCTTGCGGCCGAACACCGGCCCCATCGACGGCTGCCGGAGCGCCAGGACGGCCGCCTTGCCGATCTTGCGGAGCCCCTGGGCCAGCCCGATCGAGGTCGTGGTCTTCCCCTCGCCGGCCGGGGTCGGGGTGATGGCCGAGACCAGGATCAGCTTGCCGGGGGGCCGCCCGGCGTTCTCCAGGGCCTCCAGGCGGATCTTGGCCTTGTCGCGGCCGTAGGGCTCGACGTGGTCGGCGTGGATGCCGAGGCCGGAGGCGACCTCGGCGATCGGGGCAAGGGCGGCGGCGGGCGTGGACATGCGGGTGCGACCTCGGCTCACTTCTTCAGATATTGGGCCATCCAGGCGTGGACCTCGCGCCACCAGACGATCCGGTTGGCGGGCTTCAGGATCCAGTGGCCCTCGTCGGGGAAATAGACCAGGCGGCTGGGGACGCCCCGCCGTTGCAGGGTGGTGAACATGCCGAAGCCCTGGGCTTCCGGCACGCGGAAGTCGAGGGCCCCATGGATCACCAGGGTCGGCGTCTTGAAGCCCTCGGCGAAGTTGCTCGGCGACTGGTCGTGATACCGCTTGGGCTGCTCCCACGGGGTGCCGCCGAACTCCCACTCCGCAAACCATAGCTCCTCGGTCGTCCCGTACATGCTGGGCAGATCGAACACCCCGGCGTGGCTGACCAATGCCTTGAATCGGTCGCTGTGGCCGGCGATCCAGTTGGCCATGAAGCCGCCGTAGGAGCCGCCCGCCGCCGCGACGTTCGACCCGTCCAGGTAAGGATAGGTCTTCAGGGCGTGGTCGAGCCCGGCCATCAGGTCGGTGTAGACCCGGCCGGTCCAGTCCTGGCTGATCTGGTCGGTGAACCGCTGGCCGTAGCCGGTCGACCCCCGTGGGTTGATCGCCACCACGGCGTAGCCCGGCGCGGCGAACATCTGGTAATTCCAGCGCCCGTGCCATTCGTCGTGCCAGGCCCCCTGCGGGCCTCCGTGGATCAGGAACGCGACCGGGTACTTCTTGGATGGGTCGAACCCGGGAGGCTTGAGGACCCAGCCGCTGACCGCGTCGTCGTCGGCCCCCTTGAAGTCGAACCGCTCGACGTGGTGGACGTCGAGGTCGGCGACCAGGGGCGCGTTGTGCTTCGTCAACGGCTCCATCGCCGAGCCGTCGGGGTTGGCCCGGGCGATCTCGGCCGGGGCGTCGCTGGCCGCATGGGCGAAGACGATCGCGTCGGAGCCCGGCACGGCCTGCGCCGAGGTGTTGGTGCCGCCGCCGATCGCTTCCGGCCGGATCGCGGACAGGAGGTGGCCATCCTCGTCGGAGAGGACGCCGATCCGCCGCACGACCAGGCTCCCGGCGTCGTCGAAGACCGCCACCAGATCCCGGCTCACCCCCTCGAACGGCTTCGTGACCTGGTGCGTGGCGCCCCAGGCGAACGACGCGACCGAGCGATCGAGCGGCGCGGTCACGTCGGAGGTCGATCCGTCGTCGCGGTCGCGGACCATCAGGGCCCACCGGTCGGCCTCGAACCCGGCGCGGGCCTGGCTGAGATAGGCCAGGTACTCGCCGTCGGGCGAGTAGGCGGGCTGTGCGTCGGCCCCGGGGTTGTCCTCGGAGAGGTTGACCGGCGTGTTGCCCGAGGTCGAGACGATCCAGATGTCGGTGTTGGTCGACAGGGCCGGGTCGACGGCCGGCTCGGCGGTGAAGGCCAGTTCATTGCCGAGCGGGGAGAACGCGTAGTCGCTCGACCCGCCGAACGGGGCGGGCGGGGTGTTGCGGTCGAACTTGGGCGTCAGGTCCCTGGCCTCGCCGGTGGCGAGGTCGGCGACGAACAGGTGGGACCGCTTGCCGTCGTCCCACTCGGTCCAGTGGCGGATCATGAGGCGGTCGTAGATCTTGACCTGGGACTTCTCCTTGGCCTTCCGCTCGTCGATCTCGGCGGTCTCGGCCGGGCTCTTTCCCGGGTAGACCCGCGCCGCGAAGGCGATCTTGTCCCCCTTGGGGGAGACGATCGGGCCGTCGATGTCGATCGGCAGCTTGGTCACCTGCCGGGCCTCGCCGCCGTCGATGGGCAACTGCCAGGCCTGCATCGACCCACCCCGCGCGGAGGTGAAGACGATCGACCGGCCGTCCGTGCTCCAGCGCGGGTGGTTGTCCGGGCCGGGCGAGGTGGTCAGGCGACGGGGCTCGCCGCCGGCGGTCGGGACGATCCAGAGGTCGCTGTTGGACTTCTGGGTCGCCTTGTCCAGTTCCGAGACGACGTAGACGACGTGCTTGCCGTCGGGCGAGACCTGGGGGTCGGACACCCCCTTGACCGCCAGCAGGTCGTCGACCGTCATCGCCCGTTTCGCGGCCATCGCGGGCGAGGCCGCGGCGAGGGCCAGCAGGAAGGTGCCGAGGGTCCGTCTCATGGTGCGCTGTTCCTTGGTGGGGCGGCCCGGCCGATCAGAGCCGGCCGTGCGACATCCGCTTCAAGGGTCCGGTGAAGGCCAGCAAGAGCACGCCGGTGCCGATCGAGGTGGCGATCAGGAAGGCCCAGAGGTTGATGTGCCGGGCTTCCAAAAAGGCTTCCAGGATCCCGGCCAGGTAGTTCGCCACGGCGGTGCAGAGGAACCAGACCGCCATCAGCAGGGACGCCGCCTTCGCCGGGGCGAGCTTGTTGACCAGCGACAGCCCGATCGGCGACAGGCAGATCTCCCCCACGGTGAAGAAGAAGTAGGTGAAGACCAGCCAGAACGGCCCGACCTTCACCCCGGTCGCCGCGATCGAACTCGCCCGGTACATGACCACGCAGCCGATCCCGAGCAGGATCAGGCCGATCCCCATCTTGGCCGTCGAGGTCAGCTTGTACCGCGAGGAGTCCATCCGGGACCAGAGCACCGAGAACAGGGGCGCCAGCGTGAAGATGAAGAAGGGGTTGATCGACTGGAAGTACGAGGCGGCGATCGGCCTGCCGAAGACGACCCGATCCGTGTTCTCTTCGGCGAACAGGTTGAGCGTCCCGCCGGCCTGCTCGAAGGCCATCCAGAAGACCACCGACGACAGGGCGACCAGCAGGATCACCAGGACCCTTTGCCAGTCCTGCCCCGCCTCGGTCCCCGCCTCCTCGCTGGCCTTGAACCCGACCAGGACCAGCCCGATCGCGTAGCCGACCAGGATCACCGGGACCAGGATCTTGACGAAGCCCTGGATGCCGGGCCAGTTGCCGCCGTTACCGGGCCAGGCCCTGCCGAACCCGTAGGCGAAGGCGGCGCAGCCCAGCGAGATCAGGATCACATGCCCCCAATCGGCGACGGTGAGGCCGGTGCCGCCCTGCTCCTCGCGTCCCGGCGGATAGCCCCCCGCCAACAGCCGTTGGAAGGAGAGGAACGAGATGAGGCCGAAGACCATCCCCACCCCCGCCGCCCCGAAGCCAGAGTGCCAGCCGAACGATTCGTTCAGCCTCCCGCAGACCAGGGGCGAGAAGAAGGCCCCCAGGTTGATGCCCATGTAGAAGATCGTGTAGGCAGCATCGCGGCGGGCATCCCCCTTGGTGTAGAGGTGGCCGACCATGGTCGTGATGTTCGGCTTGAAGAAGCCGTTGCCCAGGATCAGCAGGCTCAGGGCCAGGTAGAGCTGGCTCTCGAACGCCATCGCGAAGTGGCCCAGGGCCATCACGATGCCGCCGATCAGGATCGCCTTGCGCTGGCCGAGGAACTTGTCCGCCAGGTAGCCGCCCAGCAGGGGGGTGAAGTAGACCAGCCCCGTATAGGTGGCGTACAGTTCCAGGGCGCTGGCTCGGGCCTGGCCCAGGTGCTTGGTCAGGTAGAGGACCAGCAGGGCCCGCATCCCGTAGTAGCTGAACCGCTCCCACATCTCGGCGCCGAACAGGACGTACAGGCCGGGCGGGTGCCCTTTCTCGTCGGCGGGCGATCCGGGCCGGGATTCCGAGATGTCGGCGGTGGCCATGGGGCGTGACCTCGTGATCGAATCGAAGGGCGATCGGCCTGCGATGACGGGCGAGAACCGGGGAGAGGTCGATCCGAGCCGCCGAGCGAACAGATTACCGGAACCACCGCCATCCCCCAAGACCCTAGCGTCCCAGGTCCTCGGCCAGCCAGCGGAGGATGTCGGGCATCGTCATCACCGGCCCCGGGTCGGGGAACAGCAGCGGGGCGCGGATCAATTCGAGGTGGTTGGCGTGCATGACCCGGTGGTCGGCCACCCCGGGCAGCCGGGTGCTGGCCACCGACACGCAGCCGTCGCCCCGCCCGTCGGTGATCGCCTCGAGCGCCCCCGACGTGCCCGCCAGGGCCATCCGGCCGATCCCGCCCAGCAGCCCGCCGCCCGAGGCCCGCGCGTCGATCTGCCGTCGGGCCGAGGCCGACAGGTAGCCCACGTCGCCCGCCACGATGTGGTAGCGGATCCCGCCCCGGCGCGGCCGGCGGTTGAGCCGACCGAGGTACGCCGAGCCGGGCATCATGTCGTCGGCCGCCGCCCCCAGGCCGTCGCCCAGCACCGCCAGCGGGTCGGTCGGCCGCGACCCCTGCACCGACCGGAGCCCCTGGGTCATCTGCAACAGGGTCTGCCCCTGGGCCAGGGCCGAGCCGTGGTTGGGCGGGGCGATCAGGATCAGCGAGGCGACGTCGCCCTCATAGGCGTCCCCCTCGACGTAGGAGCGGGCCAGCAAGGAGCCCATCGAGTGGGCGACGATCCCCCAGGGCCGTCGGTCCCCCCGCTCGCGCCGGAAGGCGGCCCAGTCGCGGGCGAACGCCTCGGAGGTCTCGTCGAGGTCGCGGTTGTACGGGAAGTCGTAGTTGACGATCCCGTAGCCGGCGTCCTCCAGGGGCTTGAAGAAGTGGGCGAACACGCCCGACGTCGAGTTCAGCCCGTGGATCAGGCAGACGGTCGGCCGGGCGGGGTCGTCGGGCCGGTACGACGGCCGGGGGTGCATCCCGTACTTCGATCGTCGCTGCGCCTCGCGGTCGGCGCGGTCCGAAAGGTCGCGGAGCCTCCGGGCCCAGTCGTCCCGGCTCGCGGCGGCGCCTCCGGTCCGGAGCGTGAAGACGACCGCGTCGGGCCGGACCTCGATGCCGGCATCGGGGCCGAGGGTTTCCGCCAGCAGGGTCCGGGCGAGCGGGGCGGCGAGGCCGGCCACGGGCAGGCGAAGCGGCGTCGGAGGCCGGTCGAGGGGGACGCCCAGCGCCGAGGCCAGGCGGGTCACGACCTCGGCCACGTCGATCTCCGAGGCCCGGTCGAACTCGACCCGGACCGAGATCGGGGCCCGATCGGGGGGAGTTTGCGGCCCCCCCGCGCCGATCAGGGCGAGCCATCCCAGAACCGCCCACGCCATGACCGCCCGCCTCCCGAGGACGAAGATCGACCCCGGCGCGGCCGATGGGGGCCGGGTCGGGGTCGATCGGATCTCACGGGACATCGTGGCCGTCGGGCGCGGGCGGCGTCAACTCAACGGCGGCGGCGGTTGCCGATGTTGAACAGGCCGCCCAGCACGCTCTTGCGGGCGGGGGCCTTGGCCGGGGCGGCGCCGACCATCGGCTCGGCGTCGATCACGGCCGGGCCGGTCGCCACGGCGCGGGGGGCGGGCAGGGGGCCGAGGTTCGCCTGGATCGGCGCCTCGTCCATCCCGTCCGGCGAGGAGGCCAGGGTCGCCTCATCCAGGGGCGGGAGGGCCATCGAACCCGGCAGGACGCTGCCGGTCGTCGGGCTGGGCAGGCTGGGCATCTCCAGCAGGCCGGTGGGCGACGGGATCGGGGCCGGGGTGGCCTCCGGGGCCGGGGCCGGGGCCGGTGCGTTCGGGTTCCGCAACGGTGCGGCCGGCGGCGTATCCAGGGGATCGATCGCGCCCGGCTTGTTGTCCAGCTCGAACGGGTTCCGGCTCTGGCTCGGCATCGCCGGGAGCTTGGGATCGTCGGGCAGGTCGCCCGGCATCCCGGGGTCTTCGGGCTCGGGTGAGTCGGGGCCCGGCCCCAGCCCGGTCGGCTTGTCGCGGGGCTGCTGGCGGAACGACTCGGCGGCGTTCGGCAGCTCGGGGTTGGGGCAGGGGCAGGCCCAGCCGGCCGGGAATCGGTTCCAGCAGGTCGGGTAGTACCCGAAGTAGTCGCGGCGGACGTGGGCGTTGAACGGCGGCTCCTGCACGCACGCCGGACGCTCGCGTTTGATGTGCTGATTCGGGAACAGCTGGGCGTTGCCGATCGAGGGCAGGGCCGCGATCAGCCCGATCGCCAGGAGAGCCGGCGATCCGGGGATCCTCCGTGTGGCTTGCATCATCCTTGGCCTCATCCATCAGGTGGCTGGAATCTCCGCTGCGATCCGGCCGGGGGCCGGGTCGTCGCGGCGGTCGGGGCGTTCATCGAAAACGATCGGGTGATGGGACGCGCCGCTCGATCGAAATTGTGAAGCCAGGAAAAATGGAAAACCTGGGCGATTCCTCGGTCCGTGGCGCTTCCGAGGTGTTTGACCCGTGTACCATCCCGATCGCGGCGATCTGCCGGGATTGGCTGCGGTCTTCGGCCGGTCGCGGCCGATAAGTCCTGGTCGGGATGTGCCAGGTCAGGATCATGGCGCGAGGCGGGAGGTCGCACGGATGACGAAGAACCGACATCGGGGATGGGCGGCGGTCGCGCTGGCGTGCGGGCTGGCCGCCCCGGCCGTCGCGGCCGGCCAGGTGACGCCGATGCCGGCGTCGAGGACCGGGGCCGCCCCGCCCGCGGCGCCGCCGGCGATGCTCTCCAATCCGATGATGAGCCCGGCCTTCAACCCCTACCTGAACCCGATGGCCGGCCCGGCGCAGGACCCGGCCATGGCCCGCGACGCGGCCTTCCTCTACCTGCTGTCGCGGCAGGCCCAGGGGGGGATCGGCTCGGGCCTGATGGCGAACAACCCCGGGGCCGGCCGGCGCGCGGCCACCACCAACCGGGCCCCGACCCAGATCGCCCCGGCGGCGATGGTCCCGGGCTCGGGGGCGTCGCGCTACTTCAATTCGGGGCAAGGGGCCGCCAATCACATGAACGATTTCTACGGGCGGCGCGAGCGGATCGCCCCGCCGGCCCGCCGATGAGCCGGCGAATCCGACGTTTTGACTCCAGAAGGCCGTCGGATCGGCCGATGGATTGACTGACGAATCGACCCGTCGCCGATGGGTCGAGGGTTCAGGCCGCGGTCAGGGGCCGTTACCCCTGAAACCGCGACGACGCAATACTCGTTCGCGGGATCAGGGCCGGAAATCAACCCCCGGCCGTTCGAGCCGGCAATGGCTTGCCGGGCAGGAGTGAGGCATGGATCGCTCGTCGTTCGACCGCCGATGGATTGGCAGCCTGGCCTTGCTGGCCGCCCTGATGGCGACCGGCTGCCAGACCGTGAAGACGCCGGAGGAGCAGATTGCCAAGAGCAACATCCCCCGCGAGCTGGACAAGGTCTCGATGCCCGACTACGTCGTCGAGCCGCCCGACATCCTGATCGTCGAGGTGCTGGAGGCCCTGCCGGGCCGGCCGATCACCGGCGAGCGGCTGGTGCGGCCCGACGGCAAGATCTCGCTCGGGTTCTACGGCGACGTCTACGTCGCCGGCCTGACCCTCGACGAGATCAAGGAGAAGATCATCCTCCACCTCCGCAAGGACCTCACCGACGAGGTCCTCGGGCTCGTCCGGCTCAACAACGAGACCGGCCAGACCGAGGAGGTCGAGCCGGCCAAGACCAGCCGGGTGTTCGTGGACATCGGCTCGTACAACAGCAAGGTCTACTACGTCCAGGGGGACGTCGGTTCGCCGGGCCGCCTGCCGATCACCGGCAACGAGACCGTCCTGGACGCGATCCAGTATGCCGGCGGGCTGATCCCCACGGCGTCGGTCCCCAACATCCGCCTGGTCCGCCCCGCCCCGCCGGGGGCCTGCTGCGAGCAGACCCTGCCGATCAACATCACCGCGATCGTCAACGCGGGCGACACGACCACCAACTACCAGCTCATGCCCGGCGACCGCATCGTGGTCTACCGCGATCCGATCGTCCGGACGACCCTGTTCATCGACCGCCTGGCGGCCCCGTTCAACAGCGTGCTGAACACGATCTTCCAGTACGGCATCACCGCCCGGACCGTGAAGACGATCAACGCCCCGCTGTTCCCGACCAACAACACCGGGACCGGGACGGGCACCAACAACGGCGGGACCACCCCGGTGACGAACCTGAACATCGGCTCGGGCGCCCGCTGAGCCTCGCCGCGACCCGCCGACCAACCACCCGACCGGGAGCCCTCGCCATCGAGGCTCCCGGTCGTCGTTTCGTGGGTGACCTATGGTGCGGATAGGCCGGGCAGGCGGGTTTCTCCGTCGGCCGCTTGACTGGCAGGGCCGGGCGGATGTAGCGTCGACGTCAATTTACGCTCAATGAACTCCTCAGGATGACTGCCCGTATGGAACCGAAGTCGTACGACCTGGTCATCATCGGCTCCGGTCCGGCCGGCGAGAAAGGTGCCACGCAGGCCGCTTATTTCGGCAAGAGCGTCGCCCTGATCGAGAAGGAACCGTACCTGGGCGGCGCCTCGGCCAACACCGGCACGCTCCCTTCCAAGACGCTGCGCGAGACCGCCCTGTTCCTGTCCGGTTTCCGCAATCGCGCCCTGTACGGGCTGTCGTTCGAGATGAAGCAGCAGGTCAACGTCCGGGACTTCATGGCCCGCGAACGTTACATCTGCGACACCGAGCGGGCGCGCATCCAGGCCAACCTGAAGCGGCACCGGGTCCGGGTCTACTCCGGCAAGGCCAGCTTCGTCGACCCGCACACCCTGGCGATCAAGCCATCGGGCAGCCCGGAGATCCAGATCCGGGGCGAGAAGATCCTGATCGCCACCGGATCCTCGCCGTTCCGGCCGCCGATCTTCCCGTTCCACGACCCCCGCGTTCTCGACTCCGACACGATCCTGACCCTGCGCGACATGCCGGCGACGATGCTGGTCTGCGGCGGCGGCGTGATCGGATGCGAATACGCCAGCATGTTCGCGGCCCTGGGCGTGAAGGTCACGGTGATCGAGCGCCGCGACCGCCTGGTCGGTTTCCTCGACCACGAGATCTCCGATGCCCTCCGGCGCGGCATGGAGGGGCTGGGCATCACCATGCTCATGTCCGACGCCGTGGTCTCGGTCCGCAACGAAGATAGCATCGAGCTGCACCTGAAGTCGGGCGCGGTGGTCACCGGGGATTACGTCCTGGTCTCGTCGGGCCGGAACAGCAAC
Source organism: Tundrisphaera macrotermitis (assembly GCF_051175315.1). Classification (NCBI taxonomy): domain Bacteria; kingdom Pseudomonadati; phylum Planctomycetota; class Planctomycetia; order Isosphaerales; family Isosphaeraceae; genus Tundrisphaera; species Tundrisphaera macrotermitis. The sequence goes on along the minus strand of NZ_CP195100.1, from coordinate 6,163,504 downwards.
ACCCACGAGCTCGGCCTCGAAAAGGTGGGCATCACCCTGGGCGAGCGCGGCCTCCTGCCGGTCAACGAGCAGTACCAGACGGCGGTCCCGCACATCTACGGGGCGGGCGACGTGATCGGCGTGCCGGCCCTGGCGTCGACCTCGATGGAGCAGGCGCGGGTGGCGATGGTCAACGCCTTCGACCTCAAGTACAAGAAGGGGGTCGCCCAGCTCCTCCCCTACGGCATCTACACGATCCCGGAATGCTCGATGGCCGGGGCCACCGAGGAGGCCCTGGTCGAGCAGAAGGTCCCGTACATCGTCGGCAGGGCGAGCTACACCGCCAACGCCCGCGGCCAGATCATCGGCGACAGCGACGGCTTCCTCAAGCTCCTGTTCCGCGCCGAGGACATGAAGCTGCTGGGCGTCCACGTGATCGGCGAGCAGGCGACCGAGCTGGTCCACGTCGGCCTGACCGCGCTGATGCTCAACGCCACGGCCGACCTGTTCATCAACTCGTGCTACAACTACCCCACGCTCTCCGACCTCTACAAGTACGCCACCTACGACGCCCTCGGGCGGAGGAACGCCACGCTCGGGCCGGTCAAGGAAGTCGGCGCCAACGTCTGAATCGGACGGCCTCCGGGCACCCGGCCCGATCAGGGCGCGGCATTTGTCAACCCGAAAAGGCATGTTAGACTCATGCATGAGCCCCGGGGGCGACCCCGGGTCCGCGTCCCTCGGCGGGGCGGACCCCGCCGCCGCCGGGATCGCGTCCAACCCCGGTCCCTTCCCGTGGGTCAGTCGTCATGGGTGTGAAGATCTCCCGCACGGGCCTGATGCTCGCGGCGGCGTCGCTGATCCTCGGGTCGGCCACGCCCGGCCGGTCCGACCTCCCCCCGGATCGCCCCGTCTGGGTCGGGACCGGCTCCTGCGCCGCGCTGGCCTGCCACGGGCAACGCAGCGACCCGGCCCGGGCCGGCGGCGCGGAATACGCCTACTGGGCCAGCTACGACCCCCACAACAAGGCGTTCTCGGTCCTGTTCGACGACCGATCCCGCCAGATCGAGGCGAACTACCGCCGGCTGGTCGACGTCGACAACGCCCGCGCGTTCGCCGACGACCTCTGCCTCCGGTGCCACGTCCACCAGGGCTACGATTCCCGCGACCCCTCCGCCCACGCGCCGGGCTTCGCCTCGGACGACGGCGCGGGGTGCGAGAGCTGCCACGGCCCGGCCGGCAAGTGGCTCGCCCCGCACACCGAGGCCGGCTGGCGGTCGCTCTCCGTCGCCCAGAAGGAGGCCGATTTCGGCTTCCGGACGACCAAGGACCTCCTGGTCCGCGCCCGGATCTGCGCCGAGTGCCACGTCGGCGACGGCTCGGCCGAGGTCAATCACGACCTGATCGCGGCCGGCCATCCCCGGCTGAACTTCGACTATGCCGGGCAGCTGGCCAAGTTGCCCAAGCACTGGCGGGTCGGCGACGACAAGGCCCGCCACCCGGACTACGAGGCGAAGGCCTGGGCCCTGGGCCGGCTGGCCGGGGCCCGCGCGGCGCTGGACCTCCTGGAAAGCCGGGCCCGCCGGGCCGCCCCCGATGACTCGCGGGCGCCGTGGCCCGAGTTCTCCGAGTACGGGTGCTTCTCGTGCCACCAGGGGCTCGACCGGACCGGCGGCCGGTCGACGGTGAAATCCCCCGGCCTGATCCCCGGCAGCCTCCCCTGGGGCAGCTGGACCCTGGCCTCGGCCCCGATCCCCGGCCCGTCGCCCGGCCGCCTCGCCATCGGCGAGCCGGAGTCGCCGCTCGGGCTGCTCCGGGGCGTGATGGTCGAGGCCGATCCCGATCCCGCGACCGTCGCCCGGCGGGCCCGGGCCGCGGCCGACGAGCTGGGCCGTCGGGCCGAACTCCTGAACCGGAGCCCGCTCTCGCTCGCCGAGATCCGCGCCAGCCTGGCCGACGTGATCGCCGAGGCGCCGACCTCGCTCCGGTCGGACTGGGACACCGCCGCCCAGAGCTACCTGGCGATCGTGGCCCTGCGTGCCTCGTTGATGGAGTTCGACGCGCGCTATGCCGACCCGCGCATCCGCTCGGGGCTGGCCGGCATGTACCAGGAACTGAACCTCCCGGCCCGCGATGGCGGAGCCCTGTTCGACAGCCCGGTCGCCTTCGACCCGGCGCGGATCCAGGGCGACCTCATCAACGTCCGCGACGCGCTGCCCCCTCATCCGTAAGGACCCTCGTCATGATCGCGCTGTCGTGGTGGAAGCGGGGCGGCCTGCTGGCCGGGATGGGACTGGCGATCGGCGCCCTCGCGACGCCCGGGCCCCGGTCGGGGCTCACGGCCGACCCCCAGGCCCCGCCCGTCCCCAACCTGTACACCGGGTCGCAGTCCTGCGTGGTCTGCCACAACGTCCCGCCCGACTCGAAGCAGACCCCCTTCGACAAGGCCCGCACGTTCATCCGGCTCAACGAGTTCGACACCTGGCGGAACCACGACAAGCACTCGCTGGCCTATGAGAACCTGACCGGGCCCCGGGGCCGGGGCATGGCCGAGAAGCTCAAGGTGGACGTGACCAAGGCCGAGGCCGGCTGCCTCGGCTGCCACTCCGCCGGCGCGGCCGAGCTGCAGAATCGGGTCGTCGGCAACCTGTTCAACCGCGACGAGGGGGTGAGCTGCGAGAACTGCCACGGCCCGGCGTCGAACTGGGGCGGTACCACCCACGCCCTCGGCACGCTCCGGCTGAAGACCCCCGCCGAGCGGGCCCAGCTGGGCCTGAACGACCTGCGAACCTCCGAGCACCTGGCCGAGCAGTGCCTGTCGTGCCACATCGGCAGCGTGAAGGAGGAGAAGGTCGTCACCCACGCGATGTACGCGGCCGGCCATCCGCCGCTGCCCAGCGTGGAGGTGGCCCTGTTCTCGGACAAGATGCCCCGCCACTGGAATCTCGACGACGAGCGGACCGACCCCACGGTCCGCAAGGAACTCGGCACCAAGGACGGCCAGCGCGACCGGACCAAGCTGGCCATCGTGGGGGCCGCCGTCGCCCTGCGGACCACCATGAACCTGATCGCCGACGAGGCCCACGCCTCCGACGGCTTCAAGGCCCCCGGCCAGACCTGGCCCGACTACGCCCGCTTCGACTGCTATGCCTGCCACCACGCCCTGAAGCGGGAAAGCTGGCGGCAGGAGCGCGGCTACGAAGGGACGCCTGGCCGCCCCGTGCTCAACGAGTGGCCCCTGGCCATGGTCGAACTCGGCATCCAGCGGCTCATGCTCGACGACCCGGCCGCCAAGGAGTTGCTCGCCGGCCTGGAGATGAATCACAAGGCGATGCTCGCGCCGACCGATGCCCGCCCGTTCGGCCGGCGCGGCCCGGTGGAAGCCGCCGCCCGCTCGTTCTCGTCGTGGACCAGCCTGCTGATCGACCGGCTCTCGGCCGCCTCGTACGACAAGGCGGTGACCCGCAAGCTCCTCCATCAGCTCGTCGAGTCGTCGATCCAGACCGCGCCGGACTTCGACGCGGCCCGCCACGTCGGCTGGGGCATCGAGGTGCTGATCAAGGACCTGGACGGCGACCTGCCCCGCAAGGCCGAGGTCGAGGCGATCCTCAAGGACCTCCGCACCCAGCTCGACCTCGACCTGCCCACCGGCCGCGAGCAGTCGATCGAGGAGTACCTTTCCCGGGCGCTCAACCGGGCCGCCGAGTACGACCCCAACCCGTTCCGCGAACGCCTCATGGCGCTGCTCCCGCTGCTGCCGCCGGGCTGATCGGGCCGCGAGGGTGTCGGGAAGAATGACGAAGGGGCCGACCACCAGACCGGTGGTCGGCCCCTTTTCGTTGGGCGGTCGCGGCGATCCGCCGGGGGGATCGCGCCCCCCGGACCGGCCGGTCAGTCGCGGCGGATCGGCCGGGGCGGGCCGTAGACCGAGTCGCTGGGGTCGTCGCTGACCCACCAGGGGACGGCGGAGCCCGGGCGGAGGTAGAGCTTCCGCTGTTCCTGGAGGTTGAACGGCCGGGCCCCGACCCGCCCGAAGACGGACAGCTGGTTGCCGCTCTCGTCCACGGCGCGGTCTCGGTCGAGCCCCTTGGAGATGGCCAGGGCCTCGCCCCCCTTGGGGATCGGGAACGTGGCGATCAGCTCGGGGGTCGGCCGGGGGCTGAACCCGTCGTTGCCCGGGGTCTCCGGCGAGGTCAGCTGGACGATCCGCATCCCGTTGTGGCCGTCGGCCAGGTAGGCGAACTCGCTCACGTAGGTGATGCCCAGCTTCACGTCGTGGAGGTCGTTGATGCACCCCCCGGCGTTGTAGACCTGGTCGACCCGGGGGAAGTCGGGCCGCTCGATGTCCAGGATGACCAGCCCCTGCTTGCCGGCCGCGACGTAGGCATAGGTCCGGGCCAGGTAGATGTTGTGGGCATCTTCCAGGTGGAGCGTGCTGACCGGCCGCGGGTGGGCCGGATCCGTCACGTCGAGGACCTTGATCCCTTCCTCATCGCACACGTAGCCGTAGCGGAACTGGGCCTGGAACGCCCGGGGCTTGTGGAGAAACTCGCCGCCGATCACCGCGGTGATGCTGGGCTTCTTGGGGTCGTCCAGCGAGACGACCACCAGCCCGGCGTCGCAGGTGATGTAGGCATAGGTCCCGAAGATCGTGATCGCGTTGGCCCCGCAGAGGATCCCCCCCGGGTTGAACGTGACCTCGCGCTCCAGGAAGTTGTTGAGCGGGTTGCCGTCGATGATCGTCGCGGCCGGGACCGTGATCAGCCCCTCGAACTTGTCGGCCACGTAGAGGTAGCCGTACATCGCGTGGACCGAGCCCTCGCGGTTCTCCGGCTTGTGGGTCCGGGTCGGGTCGGGGGCCAGGGTCGTGGGCGACGCGATCGCCGCGGCGTACTTGGTCTCGACGTAGAACCGCTGGCCCAGCGGGGACACCGGCGCGGTGGTGATTCGCTCCGAGAACCCCTTGTGGTCGATGAAGGCGATGTCGAAGACCCGCAGGCCCCCCTCGCCGCACGCGGCGTAGAGGTACTCGCCCCGCATCTGGACGCCCAGGACGTCCGCTTTCGCCCGAGGCCTGAGAAGGGACGTCCCCACATCCTTGCCGACGTGCTCGTGGAAGTCCTTGAGGACCTTCCCGTGCTCCTCGTGCTTCGCGTAGTTCTCCGGGTAGACCCGCTTGTGCATGGAACTGCCGATCACGGTCTGGGGCTCGTCGCGCTCCGTGGCGACGACGGCCACCAGCCCTTCCTCGCCCGCCGCGACCCAGGCATAGCGGCCGATGTGGTTGAGGTAGTTGGTCCCCTGCATCATCAGCTGGGCCATGATGGCGTTGTTGTCGTTCTCCTTGCTGATGTGGCAGTCGGTGCACTGCTTGGTCTCGTTCCGCCCCGGCAGGTAGGCGGCCGGGTTGACGGCGCGGCCGGTGCGGGGGTCGGTGGTCGGCCCGCCCCGGACGGTGTGCGGCACGTTGGTGCTGAAGGCGATGCCGGACATCCCCTCGGCCGAGACCGTCTGCTGCTGGACGTAGATCGACTCGCGGTTGGCGTTGTACGACCCGACGTGGATGGCGCACGACGACCGGGCCGGGTTGACCCGGTTGCGGGTCACGTCGCCGTCGCGGGCGAGCATGAACACGTCATCGCGCAGCGTCTGGAAGTTGTAATGGACGTAGTTGCGCGACACATCCCCCTGGTTGTGCAGCTCCGGCATCTTGATGTTGGCCTTCTGCGGCAGGTGGCAGCCGTAGCAGCTGGGGTTCCAGGAGGAGTGGCAGGCGATGCAGCTCATGTTGTCGTCGGCGTGGGCGCAGGCGGTCTCCTGCGGCTTGCCGTCCGGGCCGAGCGGGATGTCGCCCCAGGCCATCCGGCCGTTCTCGTCGAACCGGACCGTCTTGGCCAGGCGGGACTTCTCGTTGTAGTGCTTGCTGCCCGGGATCAGGGTGTCGACCGTCTGGACGACCTCCCAGGAGACGTTGGGCTCGACCATCGAGTTCTGGATCAGGGCATTGCCGCGCTTCTCGAACCGTTTCTTGCCGAACGGGGTGCGGAGCGCGGCGAGGTTCAGCCCGCCCTCGGGGGAGGCGTTGCCGGTGGTCCGCAGGGTGGGCCTTTTGCTGGCCGTGCCGTGGCAGTCGATGCACTGGATCTCGATGGCGTTGCGGACCTCGCCGTAGAGCTTGCCGTTGCCGTGTGCGCTGATCTGGAAGTGGCAGTCCACGCAGTGCATCCCCTTTTCCAGGTGGATGTCCATCAGGTGCAGCGGCGTGCCGGCGCGGCCGTCCTTGCCGACGACCTTCTCCTGGTCGGTGGGCGGCTTCAGCGAGTCCATCAGCTGCTGCGGGCCGACGTCGGGGACCACCTCGCCGGCGGAGTCCAGCAGGTTCCCCTTGCGGTCCTTCTTGAACACGCTGCGATAGACCCAGCCGTGGCCGTGGAAGTCGGCGAACTGGGTGTGCTTGAGCTGCGGGTTCAGGTCGGAGACGTTCGCCAGGAACCGGGGGTCGGACCAGTTGCCCCGGGCCGAGGTCTCGTCTGGATTGTTCATCGCGGCCTGCACGAGCTGCTCGGCCGTGAGGTCCTTCTGATGCTTGGGGTACATCAGCTCGCTGTCGGTCTCGTTGTCCCACCACATGAAGCCGAGGTAGCTGTTCATGACCGTCGTGCCGGGGTGGATGTGGCAGACGATGCACTGGCTGGTGGGGGGCGACGTGACGAACTTGTGCTCGATGGGGTGGCCCGGCTCATCCTTGGGGATCATCGGGTCCGGGTTGCAGCTCAGCCCCATGTTGCCGTACTTGGCATAGGGCCCCGAGTGCACCGGCGAGCGGTCGTTGGCGTAGACGACGTGGCACGCGGTGCAGCCGCTCGACCGATAATCTCCCGGGTGGTCGTTGGTCCCCATGAAGTTGAGCGTCGGATCGAGCAGGCGCGTCTTCTGGAGGCCGATCAGCACCGGGTCGGTCCGGTTCTGGGTGCCGAGGCCGCGGTCGGACAGCCGGATCTCCGGGCGGCCCGGCGGGTTGAACGGGTTGGGGATGCCGACCTCGGCCCGCCCCTTGCCGCCGCGTTCGAAGATGCGGAGGATGTTGCCCGGCTGGCTCACCTCGAACCGGGGCAGGGGGTCGAGGTAGGGGATGACCCCCTTGACCTTCATCTCATATTCGGTGGGCGGGGGGTTGGTCAGCAGCCTCTGGGGCGTCCCGTTCATGCTGTAGCTCTCGCCGAAGCGGGCATTCTTGAGCGGGAACGAGCCGTTGTTGTAGAGAGCCGCCTCCCAGAGCATCGCCCCGTGGGTCATCATGCTCTTGCGGTTGTTGTCCACCTCGTTGGGGTGGCACCCGGAGGTCCCGCAGCTGATGTGGGCCACGCGGAGGTCCCCCGGGTTGACGAACCGGGTGAACTCGGGCGACTCGTGGTTCAGCAGGGTGTAGGACCGGACCGGGTTGGCGGAGCTGACCCACGCGTCCGGGAACCGGGGCTGGACGTGGGCGATCTCCTTGACCCGCACGTTGGCGTTGCCGCCGTGGCAGTCCGTGCAGCCCAGCTTCACGGTCTCCTTGCCGTGCGGGTCGTGCGTGTTCTGGTGGCAGGTCATGCAGCCGTTGCTCTTGTCGAACGCCGCCTGCGGATCCTGCCTGGAGAGGTCGAGGCCGAGGTACTCGGGCGGCAGCGGGAACGGCTCGGGCGCGGCGGCCGGGCGGCCGATGAATCGCGGCGGGCCCTGGGCGACGGCGGCCCGCCCCGCCCCCAGGATCGCCAGGAGGGCCAGGCAGGCGAGGCCCGGGACGACGCGGTGGGATCCACGCGCCCGATTTCGGTCGATGTTTCGATGATGCCGCGTCATGGGCCCGTCATCCTCCTGATAACCGACGGGCCCCGGGGGTCCGGCCCATCTTCCCGCCATCCTCGGCGCAAGCGTCGGGAGTTAAGCACGATGGGTACGGGCCGTCAAGTGCGAATGGAATCGGTGCATCGGCCCTCCCCCGGCCCGTCTTTCGGCGCGACGATCGGGCCGGGGGGCGGGCGGATCCCCGCCGGGATCAGCGGATCGTGACGTTCGCCCGGGGCAGGAGGTTATCGAACTCCTTGAGCAGGGCATCGATGTCGGCCCAGGGCCGGGTCGAGACGTCCTGCCACACCACCCGTCGCGAGGCATCCAGGAGGAAGATGCCGTGGAGCGGCGAGCCCGCGGCGAAGCAGCCGAACGCGCGGAAGGCCCGGCCGTCCGGGTCCGCGGCCAGCGGGAAGTCGAACTTCGCCTCGCGGGCCGAGGCGACGAGATCCTCCTTCGTGTCCGAGCTGATGGCGACCAGGTCGACCCCGCGGGCCCGGAACCACTCCTTGCGGGCCGACAGGGCGACGAGCTGCTCGTTGCACCGGACGCAGCCGAAGCCCTCGAAGAAGACCATGAGCGTCGGCCGGTCGCCGGGCCGGTCGGACGTCAGGCGGGTGCCGTCGGCCGCGGCGAGGTCCCACCGGGGGGCGGGGTAGGGCTCGGGGACCCGGGGCCGCGCCGCCACCGCGCCCTGGGCGGGCGGGCGGATCTCGACCAGGTCCATCATGCCCAGGTCCTCGTGCTGGAGGAGGTGGCAATGCTGGACGAACAGGCCGGCGAAGTCCTTCAGCTCCATGCGGATGGTCACCTCCTCCCCGGGGGCCAGGGCGATGGTGTCGCGCCAGTAGGATTGGCCCGGGGGGATGTCGCCACCGGGCGAGCCGGTGGTCTTGATGATCTCGAACGGGTTGACGTGGATGTGGAAGACGTGGAGGAACCCTTCCGCCGTCAGCGTCCGCTCGACGATGTCGCCGAGCCGATACACCTGATTTGACTGCGAGGTGTTGCCGTCATACGACTTGCCGTTGATGACCAGGGGGTTGCCCCCCGTCGCGCCGTAGACGATCCGCTTGACCGTCTCGGGCGTCTCCACCTCGGTCGGGTCGCCCAGGGAGGGCGGGAGGAACGGCGCCAGCTGCTCGTCGCGGGGCAGGGGCATCGGGTCCGGCTCCCCCTCGACGATGATCCGGGCGAGGTAGCGGCGGGGCTTGGCATCGCCCAGGACCGTCCGGCCCGCCTCGACCTCGGCGTCGGCCAGCAGGTACTCGGCCCCCGCCGCGTCGGGCGCCCGGAACAGCACGTCGGAGCGGTAGCCCGGATACATGTCGATCCTGGGCATCGGGATCATGCGGCCGAGCGGCACGCCGTCGCGGGCGATCTCGTTGAGCGGGGGCGCCTCCGGCGCGGCCGGGCCCCCTTTGGCCTTCTCGAGCTGGAGCCGGATCGTCTCGCGGGTCCCGGCGTGGACGAACCGCCAACGCTCCAGCGACCCGGGCCGGACCCGCAGCACCGGCAGGCGGATGCCGTTGATGGTGGTGAATCGCCCGAGCTGCGGCCACGCCCTCGGCGCCAGGACGGCGTCGGCCTGCTCGACCTCGATGATCCCCTCGGGCAGGTCGTTGAAGGAATGGATCACCTGCCCTTGCTGGTCCCTGATCGTGGTGTTGTAGGCATAGGGGATCTGCTGGAGCATGAAGACCCGATCCCGGCGCTGGTCGCCGGCCCGGATCGCGGCGATCTCCGGGATCGCGTCCATCCCGCCGTCGATGATCAGCGCCCCCGACATCCCGCTGCCCACCTGGACCGCGGTCGAGCCGTGCCGGTGGGCGTGGTACCAGAACGTGCCGGCGACGTGGTCGTCCGGGATCTTGATCTCGTAGTCCTGGGTCGACTGCGGGTTGACCTCCAGCAGGACGTTGTCGCTGATCCCGTTGGGCGAGACGTGCAGCCCGTGCGTGTGCAGGTTGGTCGTGTTGAGCTTGTGGATCGTGTTGAAGTCGCCGGCGTGGTGGACCTCCGGCTCCAGGTCGTTGACGAGCTTGATGCGGAGGATGTCCCCCGGCCGGGCCCGGAGCGTCGGGCCGACCAGCCGGCCGTTGTACGACCGGAGGAAGACCGGGTCGTCGCCGATCCGGCCGTGGGTCTTCATGGCCACCAGCGTGACCTTCAACTGGCCGTCGGCGGACCGGATCTCCTCGGGATTCTGGAACGAGATCGAGCTGGACTCGGCCAGGTCGCGGCGCTGGGGGGCGGGCAGCCCTCCGCCCGGCGCGGCCACTTCCGCGACGACCGGCTCCCCGGCGGCCCGCCGGGCCGCCTGCTCGCGGAACGCCCGCCGGAGCTGCTGGTGATCCTCCTTGATCTTCTCCGAGGCGCCGTGCGGCCTCGGCCCCGGCTTCGGCGTGGTCGCCGTCGGGATCTCCTGGGACTTCGCCGGGCCGGGCGGCGAGACGCACGCGGCCAGCGCCAACGCGGCAGCGATCGCGGGGGGGGATCTGCGGGGCATGGGGGGGCTCCGGGGCTCGTGATGGGCCGCGAGCGTCATTCGCTCGGGCGAGATCAAGACATCTTTGGCGTGTCCCGATCTCGTGCACGATTGGAATCGTCCCGGCCCGGCGATGCAACAGGTTGATCCCGAAGCGGCCCGCCCCGGGATCCTCGATCGCCCCGCATCCGCCCCCGTGCCGAAGATTGACGGCCCGCTCCGGGCCGCCCGCGTGTACAATCGGCGGGTCGTGCGATCGAGATCGGATGCCGTCCGGGGCCGCGGGTGGGCCGTCCTCCATGAATGCCACGTTTCGGGTGCGGGTCGTCAACGAGGATCAGCAGGTCGTCTTCGTGAACGACTTCTCGAAGGCGGTGGAGATCGGCCGGCAGGACCGGGGCGAGCCGGGCCCCTATTCCCACCGCTTCGAGAACGGCCGGTGGCGGCTGGTGATCGCCCCGCTGACCGAGGACACGGTGTCGCGCCGGCACCTCAGCCTGGAGCCCCTGCCCGACGGGCGGATGCGGGTGCGCAACGGCAGCCGCGCCATCCCGATCCGCACCCTCTCCGGCCAGGAGATCCTGTCGGGCGAGACGGTGGACCTGGCGATCCCCCTGCAGCTGATGATCGGGCGGAAGACCGTCCGGGTCGTGGCGCCCGAGCCCTCCACCGGGGTTGGCCTGATCCAGGAGCTGCCCGAGGCGACCCTGCCCCCGGGGGCCATGTCCAGCGGGGCCATGCCCCCCAGCCTGGGCAGTTCCTTCGCCGGTCTGGACGGCGCCGGGATGGTCCGCGGCCTCCGGGTCGCGATGGACGTGCTCCAGGCCGCCGCCACCACCTCGGAGTTCTTCGACAAGGCCGCGCAGGCGACGCTCGAACTGGTCGGGCTGGACTCCGCCAGCGTGCTCCGGCTCCGCGACGGGGCCTGGGCCGTCGAGGCGTTCCGCGCGGCGCCCAACAATGCCAAGGCCGCCGAATCCCGGCCCAATCGCCACGTCCTCCGCATGGTCCTGGAACGCAAGAAGACCCTCTGGGAAGTGCCCACCGCCGACGCCTCCGTCGGGGTCACCGCCAGCATCGACTCGCTCGCGGCGGTGGTGGCCTCGCCGATCCTCAACCGCGAGGGGGACGTCATCGGCGCCCTCTACGGCGACCGCTCCTACCTCAACCCGATCAGCCTGTCGCGCGGCAACATCACCGAGGTCCAGGCGATGCTCATCGAGCTGATCGCCAGCGGGATCGCCGCCGGACTTGAGCGGCTCAAGCAGGAGAAGGCCGCGATGGCCGCCCGGGTCCAGTTCGAGCAGTTCTTCACCCCCGACCTGGCCCGCCACCTGGAGATGAACCCCGACCTGCTCAAGGGGCGCGAGTGCGAGGTCACCGTCCTGTTCTGCGACATCCGCGGGTTCAGCCGGATCAGCGCCCGGCTCGGCCCGGCCCGCACCGTCGAGTGGATCAACGACGTGATGGCCACCCTGTCGGACTCGGTCGCCGAGCATCACGGCGTGCTGGTCGACTACATCGGCGACGAGCTGATGGCGATGTGGGGCGCCCCCCAGGCGCAGCCCGACCACGCCCGGCTCGCCTGCCGCGCCGCGCTCGACATGCTCGGCAAGCTCGACCCCCTGGTCCGCAAGTGGGAGCCGATCCTGGGCGAGCCGTTCGACCTGGGCATCGGCCTGAACACCGGCCCGGCGCAGGTGGGCAACACGGGTTCCCCCCGCAAGTTCAAGTACGGACCTCTGGGCAACACGGTCAACCTGGCCAGCCGGGTCCAGGGGGCGACCAAGCACTTCCACACCCGCCTGATCGTCACCGGCGAGACCCACGCCAAGCTCGACGCCGGCTTCGCCACCCGCCGCCTCGGCCGGGTCCGCGTGGTCAACATCGCCGAGCCGGTCGAGCTTTACGAGGTGGTCCCGGGCGACGACCCCAGGCATGCGGACCTCCGCGCCGCCCACGAGAAGGCCCTGGCCCACTACGAAAATCGGGACCTGCGCGCCTCGGCCCGCCTCCTGGGGAACCTCCAGGTCGAGAACCCGACCGACGGCCCCTCGCTGATCCTGCTCAGCCGGGTCGTCTCCGCGCTCTGCGACGGCGACAGCTTCGACCCGGTCTGGACCCTCTCCTCGAAGTGAACCATCGGGCCGAACCTGCTGGGAGGCCGTGCGATGATGGAAGCCGACGACCGACTCGCGGGCGATCCTGTCTGGGAACTGTTCCCCGCGTCGCCCGCGCTGGCCCGGCCCGCCCACCGCCTCCGCGATGGGGCGATTTCCTTCGTCCTGATCGCATGGATCTTTTCCATCCAACCGCCGCTCGCCGTGATCCTGGCGTGCCTGGCGTCTGCGTACCAGGATTTCCGGGCCGCGTGGCAGGCGTCGAGGGTGATCCCGGACAAGGCCGGCGGCCGCATCTGCTCCCTGTTCGGTTATGCCTGGGGAGCCTGGAAGCTGGGGATGGTCGCCTTCGTGATGCTGTTCGTCGCCGCCATCATCTCCGCGCTGAGGGGCGAGGCCGGGGAGATGCCCCCGGCGTGCATCGTGGCGATGGTCCTGTGGGTCCTCGGCTTCGTCGCGTCGGCGATCCTGACGGCCGGCGGCCTCGTGCTCGCCTTCCGCTCGGGGATGCGGGTCTGGGTCGGCGAGGGGATCAACCAGACGCGGACGCTGCTCTTCGCCATGTTGATGGTCGGGTTCGCCTGCCTCGTGCTGCTCCCGGGGACGATCCTGCTCATCAGTGCCCCGGCCGCCATTGACACTGGAGGGGCCGTCGTCCCGATGCTGGTCGTGATCTTCTCCCTGATGCTCGGGGCGCCGGTCGTCCTGCTGATCCTCCTCGACTGGTTCACGCGCCGGATCGCCGCCGACCGGCCGGGAAAGTTCGGGCCCAAGGTCCCGGCCGTGGGGAAGTGGGGCTGACGGCCCGGTGCATCATGCCCCCGACCGGCGCTTGCGGCGGCCGCCGATGAAGCTGTCGATGACGACCTTGCCGAGGTCGTCGGCCGAGCAGTGGGCCGAGATGCCTTGCGACACCCGGGCCATCTCCTCGACGAAGTTCATCAGGCCGTAATAGAAGTAATCTTCGATCAGGGCGAAGCTCGACACCCGGATGCCGGCCGCGGCGCAGCGGCGGGCCTCGTTCAGGGTGTGGTCGGCCGACTTCTGCGACGGGGGGTAGATCAGGCAGAGTTGCCGCCCCTCGATGTGCGCGGTGGGCTCGCCGTCGGTCACGACGATGATCTGCTTGTTGGTCGCCCCGGAGCGGGCCAGGAGGTTGCGGGCCAGCCGGAGGCCGGCGTCGATGTTGGTGAAGTGCTGCGGCACCCTCTTGGGCATGTTGTCGAGGTCGAACCGGAGGTTGACCCGGCTGTCGTAGATGCTGACCTGTTTGGGGGCCGAGTTGATCAGCTCGCGCTCGGTCATCACGCTGGCGAATGTGTAGAAGCCGACCATCTGGAGGCTGTCGCCCGAGTACTGGCCCCGGACCATCGACTGCAGCGCCAGGGCGACCTTCTTGGTGGTCGCGTACTTGCCGTAGCGGCTCATGGAACCGCTCATGTCGATCAGCACGACGGTGGCGCACCGGGTCTGGTGCTCGACCTCGTGGACCACGTAGTCGTCATACCGGAGCTTGATCGGCGGGCCGCCTTCGCGACGGGCCATCGCGTTCTTGAGCGTCTCGTGCATGTTGATGTTGGACAGCGAGTCGCCGAAGACGTAGGGCTTGCTGTCCTCGTGGCGGATCGACCCGTCCCCCTTCTGCGGGGTGTCGTGCTTGCCGATCGCGTCGCGGTTGAAGGTCTGGAACAGGCTGGCCAGCGCCGAGTCCTGGACCCGCCGCAGCCCCTTGGGGCTCACCTGGTACTGCCCTCCCTCGTCCTTCTCGATCAGCCCTTCCTTCTGGATCAACTCGACGAGGTCCTTCATGTCCTCGTCCTCGACGTCGTCCAGATTCCGCAAGACCTGGTCGCCGTACTGCATCAGGTATTCGGAAAGCTGGTCGAACGCCTTCTCCGCCGACTGGGGCTGGAACTCCTGAGAGCCGTCCCACTTCGTGTATTCAAATCGCGACATGATCCATCCTCGATAAGATACGCGGAGGGGTAGGACTGGAAGTTTCTCGTAGGGTGGGAATCGCCCACCATCACGCCACGGACCGGTGGGCGATGCCCACCCTACAATCTTCGGGATGCGTCATTTGCTCGGCCCATCTCATAACCACAGACGCGGCACGTCTTCCGCCATTCGGTTGCCGGATAGTGGCAGCTTGGGCAGGATCGAGTCGCCCTGTGCGTATTGCGGATGGAATCGTCGATCCCCGATTCCCGCGCAAACCAGTAGCGTGCTTGCGATTGTTGGGGTGTCATCGTTTCGAGGATCGGCGATGGCCTGCCCAGATGGATGAGGCCAAGTTCGGCACGGTCGGGCACTTCGCGAGCGATGCAATGCCCGGCTCTCGCGTGTTCGATCGTCTCCGAATCGGTGGTGCAGAAGTGAACATCGCTGTCACATCGATCACAATGCCGGACGCCGGGATCGGATGTGACAGCGAGTTCCGTCCAGAGCTTCGAGCACTGGAATTGAAATGGCGCGGGACAGTTTCGGATGGTTATCTCTGTTTTCACGATGTCACTCATCCGATCAACTGCCCTGCGATCGATCACTTACGTAGGGTGGGCACCGCCCACCATCACACCTCGGGACGGTGGGCGGTGCCCACCCTACCAAACTGCGGAAGCCTCGATGTCTTTTAATACGGCTTGCAGCATGGCCTCTATCCCTCCCTCAGTCGGTGGATGAAGCCGATCGAAGAGGATGCGATCGGCATCACGCACCTGCATGCGAATGCCCATCTCGGGATAGTCATAAGGATGAAAGGCGAGCGTCAAGCTCAACTCAAGACTTCCTTTATGATAACAGGCCGTATCGTGTGTCGGGCTGTGATCGAATGCGCCATGTTTGATGAAACCTTGATGCCTCAACACCGGGGTGACGAGCATCGTGGTCAGTCTGGAAAATTCCGACATGGAGATGTCACCGACAATTCCGCGTCGTGTTCTGGACCAGCCCACCAGTTATTGAACTAAGGGCATGATGGCGATGAAAGCGGCATAAGTCAGCAACATCTCCAGAACGAGGAGCGTAGACCGTTTCCACCCTGGCCAGGCCGCCCTTCGAGCGACGGAAACAACCACGATCGGGAAGCCGATCACCAGGGGATAAAAGCTGAGGGCGGCCGCCTCTTCCGCCAATATGGGGAAGGGATAGCCCATCATCCGCCCACGGACAACTGCGCCGGAGAAGGCGACCCATACGATCTGAGCCAGGATCAAGGCTCGCAACAGCATGGAATCGCCCTCGGTCTCCTCGACGACAGATCAACGACGATACGACGATCCCCCGTCCTTGGCCGTCTTGTTCAGCTTGTTGTGGACGTGGAGCCCTTCGAGGATGAACTCGGCGGCGCTGGCGGTGGCGGCGGATTTGGATTCGGGCTCGGCCAGTTCGGGCAGGAACTTCTTCGCCAGCTCCTCGGCCTTCTTGCGGAGGTTGGGGACCTTTTCGATCCGGTCGAGGATCGACTGCGACGCCTGGGTGTCGCCGATCTCGATCCCCTTGCCCCCCTCGAAGAAGTCCACCGACTGGCGGAACTCCTTGATGTCGAGGTGGTGGTCGAACACGTTCTTGACCGCCTCGGCGGCAATCCGGCCGATCAGCTTGTCCTCATTGCCGTCGTCCTCGGCCATCGTCAGTTCGAGCTTGCCGCGCGAGCTGGGGATGGCGTGGGCGAGGTCCGACACGCGGGGGACGATCCACCGCTCCTGGTTCAGCAACGCCCGACGCTCGGCGTTGGAAATCACGTTCTCCAGGTTGGCGATCGACATCCGGACCGACACGCCCGACGCCTGGTTGACGTGCGACGAGGTCCGGGCCAGCCGGGACATCTCCTCGACCACTTCCTTGATGTAGACCGGCACGGCCAGCTTGCCGCCGTCGCGGTCGAGCCAGGCGTTCTGGTCGTTGATCGCGATGCCCAGTTCGCGGGTCAGCGGGTAGTGGGTCCGCACCACCGAGCCGATCCGGTCCTTGAGCGGGGTGACGATCCGGCCGCGATTGGTGTAGTCCTCGGGATTGGCCGAGAACACCATGCACAGGTCCAGCTCCATCCGGATCGGATAGCCCCGGATCTGGACGTCGCGCTCTTCCAGGACGTTGAACAGGCCGACCTGGATCTTAGGCGAGAGGTCGGGCAGCTCGTTGATGCAGAAGATCCCGCGATTGGTCCGGGGGATCAGGCCGAAGTGCATGGTCAGCTCGCTGGAGAGGTAGCGCCCCTCGGCATGCTTGATCATGTCCACCTCGCCCACGAGGTCGGCGATGGTCACGTCGGGCGTGGCCAGCTTCTCGTGATACCGATCCTCGCGGCCCACCCAGGCGATCGGCGTCTTGTCGCCCAGCACGTTGACCTTATCCCGCGCCTCCTTGGAGAGCGGGGCATACGGGTCGTCGTTCACCTCGGACCCCTCGACCACCGGCAGGGCGTCGTCGAGCAGGTGGACCAGCTGGCGGAGCATCCGCGTCTTGGCCTGCCCGCGCAGGCCGAGGAACAGCATGTCGTGCTTGCTGAGGATCGCGTTCTGGATCTGCGGGACGACCGTGTCTTCATACCCGAGGATGTCGGGGAACAGCGGCTGCCCGGCGCGGATCTTCCGGATCAGATTCCGTCGCATCTCGTCCTTGACCGACTCGCCCTTGTAGCCGCTGGCGGTCAGTTCGCCGAGGGTCCGGGGTCGCTCCATCGCCATCGATTCGTGCTCCAGGGTGTAGGTGGCGCGGCCAGGCGAAGGGGCGGGCAAAGCATGCAAGGCGGGCCGGCGCGGCCGAAGCCGCACGATTATGCTAGGCGGGCGAAAAGGGCAAGTCAACGCAACGCGGCCCGGCGACCATCCTCGGGGGACGGGGCCGGGCCATGGGGACTTTGCGAAGGGATCGAGTCGGGCTCAGATCTCGAACAGTCGGCTCACGCTCTCGCGGCTGTGGATCGAGTGGATCGCCTGGGCGAACAGGCCGGCCACGCTGACGACGGTGGCGTTGGGGGGCAGGGCCTCGGGGTGGTAGCCGATCGTGTCGGTGAGCACCAGCTCCTTGATCGGGCTGGCGGCGATCTTGGCGGCCGATCCCTTGGACAGGATGCCGTGCGATACGCAGGCGTAGATGTCCTTCGCCCCGTGGGCCTTGCACACCTTGGCCATCTCGATCAGGGTGCCGCCGGAGATCGTGAAGTCGTCCACGATCAGGACGTTCTTCCCCTCGACGCTGCCGATGATGTCCAGGACGGCGGCCCGCTCCTCGTGGTCGTCGCGGACCTTGTAGCCGATCACGAACTGGGTCCGCATCGCCTCGGCGTACTTGGACGCCTGCTTGCTGAATCCCACGTCGGGCGAGGCGATCACGAGGTCGGGGATCTGCTTCTTGCGGAAGTAGTCCACCAGCACCGGCATGGCCCAGAGGTGGTCCACCGGGGCCTTGAAGAACCCCTGGATCTGCGGGCTGTGCAGGTCCATCATCAGCACGCGGTCGGCCCCGGTCCCCTCGATCGCGTCGGCGCAGACCCGCGCCCGGATCGACACGCGGGGCTCGTCCTTCTTGTCCCCCTTGGCGTAGGAGAAGAAGGGGATCACCGCCGTGACCTGCGAGGCGCTGGCCCGCTTCAGGGCGTCGATCCAGAACAACAACTCCATGAAGTTGTCGTTGACCGGGAACTCCGTCCCCTGGACCACGAACACGTCGCGGCCCCGGACGTTCTCCAGGACCCGCACGAAGACGTTGCCTTCGCTGAAGATCTTGGTCTCCGACTTCGCCAGCTCGATCCCCAGGTGGTTGCAGATCGACTGCCCCAGCACCCGGCTGGCCCGACCGGCGAAGATTTTCAGCTCGCCGAACGGGTCGGTCTGCCTGGCGGAGCTGAACAGTGGATTTTCCATGAGCCTGCGCGTGCCCTCTCGAACCGACCCGCCGACGTCCGCCATCCTCGCGGTATCTTAACGCGCCCCCCTCCCGAACTCCACCGGGGATCCGGCCCCACCCTCGGTTCGGGGCCTCCGGTCATCGCCCGGGGATTTCCGGCAACGGCCCGGGCCCCCCTCGGGGACGGATCCCGCCCTCCGGACGACGCCTCGCCAACTTTTTTCGGGAATCCGACGCGATTCCCGGAAAAACACTGATAAGGGTCGGCGCGCGATCCTGAATATGTCGGCGACAGGAGCGAGCATCACGGAGCCAACGCCGACCCCACGCCGAGAGACCCCCCGATGACTGGCAGCCCCGCCCGCCTCGCCGCCGACCCGCCGCACCCGAAACGGGGCGCCGGCCCCGGCCCCGCCGCCGATCCGTTGGGATCGAACGACGGTTCATGTCAACATGCGAACTCGGAGGCCGACGCCCTGGCCGCGCGGCTCGCGGCGGAGATGAAGCCCTCCGGGGAGATGGGCCGGATCCTGATCCGGCGGGTCGCCACGCTCTCGGCCCGGCTCGACCGCTGCGGCCGGCACGAGGCGGCGATGACCGCCCGGCGGGTCCGCGACGCCCAGAAGGACCGCGACGAGGCCCGCCGCGCCGAGGTCAACGTCCTCGCCGCCCTCCTGGACACCGACCCCGACCGCGCGGTCGCGCGGATGAAGGAGATCCCCGAGGGGATCGACGGGCTGATCGAGGCATGGCACGTCCTCCGGGGCCGCCTGGACCGGCCCGGCAAGCTCGCCTGGAATCACCACGACGACGAGCGCCTGGAAAGCCTCCTGGGCCGCCACCCCGGGATCTACCCGCCCACCCCGTTCACCCCGATCCTCCGGGCCATCCAGGGCGACTTCTCGGGCCTGACCGCCGACCAGAGGGCCGGGGTGGACCGCAAGAAGCGGAAGCGGTGGGCCCTCGAACAACTGGCCGCCCTGATCGATGCCGAGGTGGAGGCCCTGCGCGAGCTTCGCGTGCAGGTCGATGGCGAAAACGAAGCCATCGACCGCGCCGAGGCGGCCGACCGCGCCCTGTTCGACCCGTCGGAGGAGGGCCAGATGGCGCGGCGATACGAGGCCGCCGCCGAGCGCGGGCTGTTCCGCGCCCTCCGCGAGTTCCACGCGGTCGAGGAGCGGGCCGAGAGCGTAGCAGCGACCGCGCCGGACACCGAATCGCCGCCCCGACCCGCCCCGGCGGAGCCTCGTCCCCGACCCCACGCGGCGGCCCCGGCCGTCCCCGCCCCCGTCCCGGTCGCCCCGCCGATCGCGGCGGCCCCGCCGGTGCTCGCACCCCCGCACCGAACGAACCCAACGCCCGCCGCCCGGCCGTCGCCATCGCGGGGCCCGGGCTGACCGATCGGCCCACGACCCGGGTGGACGGTCGCGCGTCTCCCCCGTGTGCCCCGTGACATCGCGGTCCGAAGGCGTTAGGCTCGATCGCTCCCCGCGACCCCCTCCCTCCCCGGAGCCGTGACGATGTTCCCCGCCCTCGCCCTCCTGGCCGCACTGATCGCGCCCGAGCCGGCCCCCGCCGATGTCCGGGTGATGAGCTACAACATCCGGTTCGCCAACCCGGGCGACGGCGAGAACGTGTGGGAGAACCGCCGCGATTTCCTCGCCGACACCATCAAGGCGTTCGGCCCCGACCTCCTGGGGACGCAGGAAGTCCTGGCCCGCCAGCGCGACGACCTCGCGGCCCGGCTCGACGGCTACGAGGTGCTGGCGGCCGGCCGCGACGACGGCCGGGAGAAGGGGGAGATGATGGCCCTCTTCTTCCGCAAGGATCGGTTCGAGAAGCTCGATTCCGGCCACTTCTGGCTCAGCGAGACCCCCGACGTGCCCGGCAGCAAGGGTTGGGATAGCTCCCTGCCCCGCATGGCCACCTGGGCGAAGCTCCGCGACCGACGCGCCCCGGACGGCCCGCCCATCTTCTTCATCAACACCCACTTCGACCACATCGGCCCGAAGTCCAAGGCCGAGGCCGCCCGCCTCATCCGGGCCAGGATCGACGAGATGGGCCGGGGATCCCGCGTCGTCCTGACCGGCGACTTCAACAGCGGCGTGGGGAGCCAGGCCTACTGGACCCTCTTCGCCACCAAGCTCCAGCGCGTCCACTATCTCAAGGATACGTACCATACGTACCGCGCCGCCCACCCGGGCGGGGGCGAGGCCGAAGGGACGCTCTCGGGCTTCAAGTCCGCCGCAACCAAGGGCCCGCGGATCGACTGGATCGGCGCCTCGACCGACTGGACCGTCCGCGAGGCCGGGATCGTCCGGGCCGACCGCGACGGCCGCGCCCCGTCCGATCACCATGCCGTGACCGCCGTGCTCGCCCCCAAGGCCGATTGACCGAACGAACCCAACGAGGCCCCCGGACCGAATGATGCTCACCAGGAAACGACCGACGTTCCGCCCCGCCGTCGAAGGGATCGAATCCCGGCTCCTGCTCTCGACGGTCGCCCCGCCCGCGGCCGTCGCCCCGCCCGCGGCTTCCGCACCGGCACCCCGCAAGTACAACCTCACCCGCTTCCCGGCCGAGCGCCGCGACCTGAGCCCCGGCGAGTTCCCCAACCTCGGCCGCCAGTTCGAGGTGATCGCCCCGTTCTCCAACCGCTACAACTGCATCGCCTGGAGCCTGGGCCACCGCGATCGGTGGGTCTCCCCCCGGCTCGGCACGGCCAAGAATCCCCTCTCCTGGGCCGACAAGACCTACGCCAAGGAAGGGATGACCCGCCTGGCCACGCTGGACACCAGCCTCCAGGACGGCGTGGACAAGGTGGTCGTCTACGGGGTCGTCGACAAGAAGGGAGTCGTCCGGGGCGTGAAGCATGCGGCGGTCCAGGAGGAGGACGGCACCTGGACCAGCAAGATGGGCCAGGGCGGGCTGATCCGCCACCCGACCCTCAAGGCGGTCAGCGGCCCGCTGTATGGCCGCCCCATCGCCGTGTATGCGGAGCCCGAGACGGCGTGAAGTCGGCGGGGGGGCGAATCAAGTTGCGATCGTCCCCGCCCGGCCTAGAATGGACCGGCATCCTTGATCCCGAACCTCCCACTCGATCGCGGAAGGACGCTCTCCATGCGGTTGCATCGGCGTGACCCGGCACTGGCGAAGGCCCTCGTCAAGGCGGGCCTCGGAGTCGCCTTGGCGGCGCTCCTGACGGCGGCGTGGGGGTATCGGTCGGAGGCCACACCCCCGGCCCGGCAGGAGGAGGTGCCCTCGCTGGACGGGGCCGTGGGCTGGATCAACACCGACAACCCGATCCACCTGGATCGGCTCAAGGGGAAGATCGTCCTCCTGGACTTCTGGACCTTCTGCTGCATCAACTGCCACCACGTCCTGCCCGACCTCGCCAAGCTGGAGGCCAAGTACAAGAACAACCTCGTGGTGGTCGGCGTCCACACTGCCAAGTTCGACGCCGAGCGCGAGACCGAGAACATCCGCGCCAAGGTCCACGAATATCAGATCAAGCACCCGGTGGCCAACGACGCCAACCAGGTGATCTGGAACCGATTCGGCGTCCGGAGCTGGCCGACGCTCGCCCTGATCGACGCCAGGGGCCGGTACATCGGCAGCGTCTCGGGCGAAGGGCACTACGATCGGCTCGACCAGGTCATCGGCAAGCTGGTCGAACTCCACAGGGCCAAGGGCGAACTGGACGAGACCCCGGTCGAATTCCCCAGCGAGATCGAGAAGCCGCACGACGGCGGCCTCCTCTATCCCGGCAAGATCACCGCCGACGCCGCCGGCCAGAAGCTCTACATCAGCGACACCGGCCATAACCGGATCGTGGTGGCCGACCTCTCCGGCAAGTTCATCGAGGCGATCGGCGGCGGCGAAGGCGGGCTGGTCGACGGCGCCTACGCCAAGGCCCAGTTCAACCGCCCGCAGGGGACTTGCCTGTTCGAGGGCAAGCTCTACGTGGCCGATACCGAGAACCACGCCATCCGCGTCGTGGACCTGGCCGGCAAGACGGTCGCGACCGTCGCCGGCGACGGCACCCAGGCCCACCCGCCCTACGGCGAGGGCAAGGCCTCCGGGGTGCGGCTCAACAGCCCGTGGGACGTCCTGCCCATGCCCGGCACCCGGTCGCTGGCCGTGGCGATGGCCGGGCCCCACCAGATCTGGAAGCTGGACCTCGCCGCCGGGACGATCGCCAACTTCGCTGGCGACGGGCGGGAGAACATCCTCGACGGCCCGGCCCTCGAAGCCAACCTCGCCCAGCCCAGCGGGCTGGCCACCGACGGCCAGCACCTGTTCGTCGCCGACTCGGAAGTCTCCGGCGTCCGCTCGATCGGCCTCGGGGCCGACCCGGTGGTCGAGACGATCGTCGGCGTCGGCCTGTTCGGCTTCGGCGATAAGGACGGCATCGGCGAGGCGGTCCGGCTCCAGCACTGCCTGGGCCTGGCCTATGGCGGCGAAAAGCTCTATATTGCCGACACTTATAACAACAAAATCAAGGTCTGCGACCCGAAGACCCGGGCCGTGGAGTCCCTGGTCGGCGACGTCCGGCGGGGCAAGACCGACCGGCCCCCCCTGTTCAACGAGCCGGCCGGCCTCAGCCTGGCCGGGAACGTCCTCTACGTGGCCGACACCAACAACCACGCGATCCGCACCGTGGACCTGGCCACCCGCAAGGTCGCGACCCTGGACATCGCCTCGATCGTCGCGCCGACCCGGGTCCGGGTGCCGAAATTCCCCAACCCTGCCGTGGTCGACCTGCCGGCCGCCGAGGTCGCCCCGGGCGGATCGGTGACGCTGGATGTGGCCCTCAGCCTGCCGGACGGGTTCAAGCTGAGCGCCGAGGCCCCGATGCTCTACCTGGTCGAGTCCCCCGGTCAGGCCGATGTCTTCGGCCCCGAGGTCTCGCCGTCCGGCAACAAGATCGAGTCGCCCCAGGCCCAGTTCCCGATCAAGGTCACGCTGGCGAAGCCGGCCGAGGCCGGCGCGACGCTGCCGCTCCGGGTCTCGGTCTCCGCGTTCATCTGCCTGCCCAACAGCCTGTGCACGACCAAGAACTACGTCTGGAACGTGCCGGTCAAGTTCACCCCGGGGGCGCCTGACAAGGTGACGCTCAAGACGCCATGACCCCACCGACCGGCCCTCGCGACCCCGCAGGCCACGAGGGCCGGCCCGTCCTATTCGACCCCGACCACCAGCCGGAGACCGGCGGGCAGGGCGTCGCCGTACGCCTGGTCCCGCCTCGCCCCTTCGAGTTCGCGGAACTCGCGGATCGGGTCGGTCGCCGCGGCGTCGGCCCCCAGGGCCTCGAGCCGGGCGATGATCTCCAGCCGCAGCGGCTCCTCCAGGTCCCGGGTCCGGTCGCCCGAGACCCGGGCGATCTGCCCCAGGGCGAAGATGAGGTCGGCGGCCTCGCGACCGGCCGCCGCCGGTCGGTCCAGCAGCACCCGAGCCCACCGCGACGCCTTCTCGGGCGGGACCACGGTGTTGGCCGGTCCGTAGAGCGGCACCCGGGCCCCGATCCGCCCCAGGCACCAGGCGGCATACGCGGGCGGGTTCGGCTTGGCCATCTCCTTGGCGAGCAGGTCGCCGTACGGCTCCTTGAGGTTGGACGCCAGCCGCTCCAGGCTCGCCGCGCAGCGCCAGATCTCGGCCAGCTCGTGGGCCTCGGGCTTGGGGCGGGTCGCCTTCTTGCCCGAGCTTCCGCCACGGGACGGCAAGATCAGCGGGGCGAGCCGGCGGTGGATCTCATCGTGGTGGGCCCGGTTCAGCCCGGCGGCCACCCGCCGCCACAGGACCCACCACTCGACCCAGCACTGGGTGTCCTTGGTGTGCTTGACCCCCTGGTGGAAGGCCGACCACAGGGCCTTGATCCGCGCCTCGTCGAGCGGATAGCCGGTCCCCGGCCGGAGGCAGAACCCGGCCAGGTTGAACCAGCGCGACTCGTGCCGGGGTCCCCTGGCGCGGAGGTCGGTCGCCTCCCGGAGCGGCTCCCACATCGCCCGCAGGGCCGACGGCGGCCACTGGTCGCGCGGGGCGTCCAGGGCCACCTCCAGGGTCTTGAGCAGCCGATCCGGCCCCCCCTCGACCGTCCCCGGCGGCGAGGCGAACGCCGACCGGATCGCCTCGATGGCGGCGTCCACCTCGGACTGCTCGATCACCGTGGCGTCGGACTCGCGCCCGACCTCCAGTGGGCGGGGCGTGGCCGGGCCGCTCGGCCCGCGCAGCTGGATCTGGAGCCGCCAGCGGCGCTCGTCGGTCCGGGACTGGCACCAGAGTTCGACCGTGCCGACCTCGGTCACGCGGGCTTCCAGACGCACCGGCACCCGCTCCGCCTTGGCCTTGCGGCCCACCCGCATGACCCCCACCAAAGGCGGGAGGACGCGGATCGAGTCGGGGTCGGCCTTCACGAGGTCGCCCGGCATGTCCTGCGGCCGGACCGAGCTGCTGGCCAGGGGGAAGGCGACCGGCTGGCCCATGAGCAGGTCGAAGTCGTGGCGGTCGATGCGGATCTCGTCCCCTTCCTGGGCGTCGCGCGGGACCACGCAGAGCCAGGGCCTGTCGGCGGCCTCGGCCTCGAACCCGACGTAGAACGAACGGGCGGTGCCGCCGCCGATCCGGATCCCGCCGCCGCGCCTGACCACCCCGTAATAGGCCGCGCCGTGGGCCACGGCGAGGTCCAGCGAGGCATTGCTCAGGACCCGGGGGCGATAGGTCGGGTCGGCCTCGCCGAACCAGGACCGGACCACCTCGACCACCCGGTCGCGGAGCAGGGCGGGGGTCAGCGCCCCGCCGTTGAACAGGATCGCGTCGGGCCGGGCCGGCCCGGTCCCGCCCGACTCGGCCTGGTGGCGGCGGAGGAACGACGACAGGTGGCGGGGGATCGCCGGGTCGGCCACGAACGGCAGGCCGAATTCCTGGAGACCCGCGCGAGGCCCGCCGCGTCCCGGCTCCTCGCCCGCCGGGGAGAGCGGCAGGAATCCGTCGAGGACCGTGGCCAGCACTTCCTCGCGGGTCAGCTCCGACTGGAGGCTGCCGCCGATGATCTTGGAGCCCCGGCCGGCGATGATCACCGGCCACCGCGCGGCGGGGGTGTCCGACAGGAGCTTCTCCTTGGCGACCCGGCACGACAGCCGGAGGGCCGACCATTGCTCGGTGTCCAGCTTCCTCGCCCCGAGCTTGGCCTCGACCTTGTGGGCCAGGGCCAGGTCGATGTTGTCGCCGCCGAGCATCAGGTGGTCGCCCACCGCCACGCGGCGAAAGCCGGGGCCTTCGGGGGTCTCGACCACGGTGATCAGGCTGAAGTCGGTCGTCCCCCCGCCCACGTCGCAGACCAGGATCAGCTCCCCGGCGCGGACCTCGCGCTGCCAGCCGTCCTGGTGGGTCACGATCCAGCAGTAGAAGGCCGCCTGCGGCTCCTCCAGCAGGACCGGCCGCTCGATCCCGGCCCTTTTGGCCGCCTCGACGGTCAGCTCGCGGGCCGCCTCGTCGAACGACGCCGGGACGGTCAGGATCACCTCCTGGTGGGCCAGCTTCGCCGATTCGTCGTTCTTGGCGAAGTGGTCGTCCCAGGCGTCGCGGATGTGGGCGAGCAGGTCGGCCGACGCCTCGACCGGCGAGATCTTGCGGGCCTCCGGCGCCGCCCCCCACGGGAGGATGGCCGCTTCCCGATCCACGCCCGCATGGCACAGCCAGCTCTTGGCGCTGGCGACCAGGTGGCCGGGGACCTTCGCCCCCTGCGAGCGGGCGAACTCGCCGACGATCCGGTCGCTGTCCCCCCGCCAGGGCAAACGCGTCGCGCCGGCGGGCAGCTCGTGGGGGCCGGGCAGGTAGATGAACGACGGGAGCATGCCCCGGGGGCTCGACTCCCCGGGCGCGACCAGCTGCGCGACGTCGAAGGCCCGGACGTCGGCGTTCGGCCGCTCCTTCCCCTTCGTGTCCACATAGGCCACGGCGCAATTGGTGGTGCCGAGGTCGATCCCGACGATGTAACGCGAGCGAGCCATGGGCGTCCCGGCAAGAGGGCGGCGAGATCCGGCCCGATCGGTCGGGCGGGCGGCAACACCCATTATAGACCAGAATCGCCCCCCGCCTCGCCACGAGTTTCGCCCGCGGATCGGGGCCGGGCCCTCGGCCCTTGCTCGGCGAAACTTGGGGATTTCCCCAGGGTTCGGTCCGGCTTCCCCGGGAAACCGGCAGAACCGTCGCGTCCCGCGCGATCGATTCAAGGCCGGCCCCGCGGCGGGTCGATCGTAAGTCCTGGAGTCAACCCCAGGGCCGCCCGGATCGGGCGGGGGGCACAGTCGACCCGGCCGGGATGGGTGCGGATGCTTGGACCAGGCATGACCCGAATCGCCGTGCTGCTGCTACTGGTGGTAGGGCTCGGCCCGTGCCGCCTCGCCCCCGGGGCCGCACCGGCGTCGCCGGGGGTCGGCCGGCCGATGCCGATCGCGGTCCGGGACGGGCACGCCTCGTTCGACCTCCCCGCCTCGGGTCGCGACGGCAAGACCCTGGTCATCGTCTCGGCCCTGGGGGACGGCGTCGGCCCGTTCCCGATCCGGCTGTCGACCCGGGCCGTCGCCAAGGCGAGGCCCGCGGAGGTGCTGCCCGATCCCGTCGGCTCGCTGCCCCTCCGCGATGCCCCCCACCCCGGGCCGATCCCCGCCGCGCCGGCGACGATCCCGCCGTCCGTCCGGTCGTTCCACCTGCTCGCCAAGGATGGCGACGTGACCCAGGCGGCCAGCTATGGCGTGGTCGAGGGTCACCTCCGCGCCTACGGCCTCCGGGTCCAGGTCTACGTCGACAAGGACGACGTCGACCGGGTCGACGTCGCCACGCTCCGCGACGTGGTGGCGACCTTCGACGAAAAGATCTATCCGGTCGCGGCGCTCCGGTTCGGGGTGCCCCGGGACGTCGACGGCGACGGCCGGTTCACGGTCCTGTTCTCGGGCTGGCTGGCCAAGCTCGCCGGGGGCAAGGTGAGCCTGGACGGCTTCACGCGAGGGGCCGACCTCGACCTCGTCCTGCCCGCGCCGCTGGGCAACCGCTGCGACATGATGTACCTGAACACGACGCTCAAGGCGGGCCCCCACCTCCGGACCGTGATGGCCCACGAATATACGCATGCGATCACGTTCAGCCGCAAGGTCCTCGCGCCCGCCGCGCGGGGCGTGCAGGGGACCGAGGAGGAGGGTTGGCTCGACGAGGCGCTGGCCCACCTCGTCGAGGACGCCCACGGCTTCTCGCGGTCGAACCTGGACTACCGCGTCAGCGCCTACCTGTCCCAGCCGGAACGCTATCGGCTGGTCGTGGACGACTACTACGGCGAGGACCTGTTCCGGAGCCACGGCAACCGCGGGGCGACCTACCTGTTCCTCCGCTGGTGCGTCGATCGGTACGGGCCGGGGCTCCTGGATGCGTTGATCCGATCCGAGCGGCGCGGCCGCCCCGGGCTGGAGGCCGCCACCGGGATGCCGTTCGCCGAGCTGTTCCGCCGCTGGACGGTCGCGCTCTACACGTCGGGCCTCGACCCCGCGGCCGATGCCGACGGGTCCTACCGATCGATCGACCCCCGGGCCGAGCTGGAGGACTGGATCCTGGCCGGCCCCCGCGCCTCGACGGTCCGCCCGGGCGGGCTGGACCTCTGGGATGCGGGGGGGACCACCGCCCACTACGCGATCGTCGCCGGCGCCGCCGGCGAGGCGACCCGGGTCGAGATCGACGGCCCGGCGGCGGCCGACATGCAGGTCACGGCGGTGTCCCTGCCCCCCGGGCTGGGCCGCCCCGAGCTGACCGTGCGCCCGGCGATGGCGCCGGGCGGGACGATCGGCTTCCGGGCGTCGGTGGTCGAGCGGGACGGGACGCCGATCCGGCTGGGTGCCCTGGCCTGGGAGCCGCTGGTCCCGGCCAGCAACCCCCGCGCGGCCGGGTTCGGCCGGGGCGGGATCGACATGCTGGGCATCGCCCGCGCGTTCGGGACCTCGGCCCTGCCGGCGAGGGGAACGCTCGCTTCCCGGCCGATCCCCATGGCCGGCGTCCTGGACGGGCAGGGCCCCCTGGTGTTCAAGGCGGTGGGCACGGATTCAGGCGGCCGACGCGTGGCCGCCTGGGCGATCATGGCCCCACACCCCGGGCGGGAAACGAACCTTTCGTCCCTGAACGACGAAGAATGAGCCCGTTCGGCGCCCCCGAAGATCCGGATTTTCGGGATTGCCTTCCCCGAGATGGCCCGTATGCTTCCCTCGGCGAGTCGGACGGATCCCTCGAAACCCCCGGGTGACGAATTCCGATGACCTCGACGATCATCTTCCTGACCCTGGTCTTGGCATCCCCCGACGCGGGGGCTTGCGATGCCCCCGCGCGGGCGACCGAGCCGATGGTCTTGAAGGACGCGGGGCGCAACCGGTTCGCTCAATTCTGCCCGCTGCTCCGGAGGTCCGAGCCACGCCTCCGCTCCGGGCGTCCCGAGGAAGCCCTCGACGAGACCGACGATACGCGGGACGTCGAGCTGATCGGGATGGAACTGGCCTGGGTGCCGATCCCCCGCCATTCCGCCTGCGAGGCGAGGCCGGCCGTCTCACGGTCCTTCCGGCCGCTCATCGATCGTAGCCCCATCCTCCGCTGTTAGACCCACCCCGCCCCAAGGGCCGCACGGCCCGCCCATTCTTGCCGCAGCCGGCGATCGCTCATGCGTCCGCACGGCCCGGGCTCCCACGCCCCGGCCCTGCATCCTCGACGCCGATCGGTTCCCGAGCGGTCCTACCCAATCGATGGCATGAACCCATCCCATTCACTCCATTCTCGGAGCTACGATCATGATCCTCACTCACCTGTTCGTCTCGCCGGATGCCCAGGCCCGCGCCCGCTACTGGCTGAACCACCACGGCTTCGAGGTCGAGAAGCGCGACCTCAGCCGCGAGGGGAGCCCGCGGATGGCCCTCTGCGTCTCGATGGCCGAGGCCCGGGCCGCCAAGACGCTGATCGACTCGATCGAGAGGGCCGATGCCGAGTTGCATCCGAAGCTCCCCGAGGCCCTGAAGCCGGCCCATGAGGAGGCCGCCCCGAGGGACGCCGCCCCGGCCACCACGCCGATCCATTGGGAGCCGATCGAGAAGGCGCCCTGCGACGACCCCCGGGTCGAGGCCGTCCGCCAGCTCGTGGACCATTATCACGAATAAGCCGGCGTCGGCGACGTCGCCGGGCCGGCACCACCCGGGGGGGATGGGGCCGGCCCGCTTTCGTTTCAGCCCTTCTTCCTGGGCGGGTTGAGGAACGGGTCGCGATCGCCGAGGCCACCCTTCAAGGGGATCTTGGGCTCGGGCTTGGGAGGCCGCGGGGCCTCGTCTTCCTCCTCCTCCTCTTCCTCGGCGGGGGCCGCGTCGGGCAGGGGCAGGAGCGACAGCGAGATCTTCTTGGCCTCGGGCTCGATCTTGAGGATCCGGACCTCGACCTCCTGCTCGGGCTTGACGATGTCCGACACCCGGCGGACCCGGCTGGGCGACAGCTCGGACACGTGGATCAGCCCCTCGATGCCGGGCTCCAGCTCGACGAAGGCGCCGAAGTCCATCAGCCGGGTGACGCGGCCCTTGACCGTCTGGCCCCGGGCATACTTGTCCTCGGCCAGGTCCCACGGGCTGGGCATCAGCTGCTTGAGGCCGAGGCTGACCCGCTGGGCGGTGCGGTCGACCTTGAGCACCTTGACCTCGACCTCGTCGCCGATTTTCACGGCGCCGGTCGGGCTGGACAGGCGGGACCAGCTCATGTCGCCGATGTGGAGCAGGCCGTCCACCCCGCCGACGTCCACGAACGCGCCGTAGTCCTTGACCGAGCGGACGGTGCCCTTGAGGACCTGCCCTTCTTCCAGGGTCTTCCAGGTCTCGATCCTCTGCTCGGCCCGTTCCTGCTCGACCAGTTCCCGGCGGGAGACGACGAGGTTCTTCTCGCGCTGGTTGGCCTCGGTGACGACCACGCGGAGCTTCTGATTGACGTAGACCGACGCGTCCTCGACGCGGTTGATGTCGATCTGGCCGATCGGCAAGAAGCCGCGGATGCCGTCGACCTCGACGTCGAGCCCGCCCTTGTTGGTCTTGGTGACCTTGGCCTCGACGATGAGCCCCTTGCGGAGGTTCTCCCAGCTCGCCTCGACGGCGGCCCCCTTGAGCGAGAGCAGGAGGAGCCCCTCGGCCGCGTCGAAGCGGTCGACGCGGACCTCGATGGTGTCGCCGGGCGAGGGCAGGGCGTCGCCGAACTGGTCGACCGGGACCACGCCCTCGCTCTTGGCGCCGAGGTCGACGAAGACGCTCTTGCCCCGGATCGAGATCACCTTGCCGAGCTGCGGCCCCTGCCGCGACTCCTGGCCCCTCTCGGACTTCGGCGCCATGCCGCCGGCCCGCTCGCCGGGCGGGAGCCGCTTCTTGCCGCCGACGTCGAGGGCGTCGGCGTCGAAGCCGGCCATGGCGGCCTCCAGCTCGGCGTCGAGGTCCTCGTCCCACTGCCGCTTGAAGGAAATCTCGCCGGCCGGCTCGATCTTCCGGGGCGTCCCCTTCGCCGCCGCATCGAGGGCCGCGTCGATCGCGGCATCCCGGTCCGAGGCCCCTCGCAAATTCTCGTCAGACATCGGGCTGATCCTGGAAGGTTGGGCGATCCGGATGGATCTTTGGTCGGATGGGCCGGTCGGGCTCGCGCCTCACGCGTCCTGAAGCTGCAGGACCGACCAGAGGCTCGGGTCTTCGCCGACCGGGAACTCGCGGCCGACCCCGA
Source organism: Tundrisphaera macrotermitis (assembly GCF_051175315.1). Lineage (NCBI taxonomy): Bacteria > Pseudomonadati > Planctomycetota > Planctomycetia > Isosphaerales > Isosphaeraceae > Tundrisphaera > Tundrisphaera macrotermitis. The sequence goes on along the minus strand of NZ_CP195100.1, from coordinate 6,132,475 downwards.
GGCCCTGCTCGCCGCGGTCGGGGTCGTTCAAGATATAGAAGAAGCCGAGGCGCCGGTTGGTCTCGGGGTCGAAACCGTGGAGCACCTCGGCCGGGAAGAACAGTTCGAGCCGATAGCCCGAGACGGTCCGCTCCGCCCTCGCGGCGATCGTCTGGGGCCGGGCCATCGGGGCATCGGCGACGGCCCGCGCGATCGGCTTGGAGGCGACCTCCACGGCCAGGGCCTTCCCGGACGCCGGCCTCACCGTGGCGGCGAAGCGGTGGCAGAACCGGGTGGCGCGGTGCACCGTCCGGGTATCGCGGGTGTCCACGTAGACCTGGACCCCATCGGCCCCCGACGGCCGCTCCCACTCGGGCGAGATCTGCCCGACCTTGCCGCCCACCTCGAAGGCAATGCCCAGCCCCGCCTCGTTCCAGCCGACCCGGGCCGACCCCCACGACTCCCGACCTTCCCACGCCGCGAGGTCGGGCAGGGCGCAGGCGTCGGGCAGGTCGAGCAGCCGCCCCTTGTCGCGCGGTATCCCCTCGACCCGGCGGCACGGGAACGCGGTCCGGAACCAGAAGGCTTGGGGCAACAGGGGCGTGGTCATCCCGCGATCTTAGCAAAGGCCCTGCCCGATCGCCAGCAGGGCCGGTCCGTGATGATCCGGATGATCGGGATGCTTTTCGTTAACGCACCCCGCCGCGCAGCTTGCCAGGGGAGTCAACCCTTGATAAATTAAGGGGTCGGCACGAGGAAATGCACACGTCGAGCCCGTTTACCTTGGGTTTTCAGAGTCATGATTCGATCCGTTCAATCGATGCCGACTCGCCGCCTCATCCTGGGCTCCTGCCTCGCCCTCCTGATCCTCCCGCTCCACGGTTGCTCGGGCCCGGCCGCCGATGTCCCGCCGCCCGCGGCCGAGCCGGCCGCGACCGAGCCGGTCGCGACCCCGAAGGCCCCGGTCAAGTCGATGCAGCCCGGTGCCGAAGGTTACTCGGGCAAGGGCGGTGCGGGGGGTGGCGGCGCGGGCCGCTGAGCCCCGGCCCCCCGTCCGACCCGCCGCCTCTCCTCTCCCCGCTCGCAATCCCCGCCCTCGTCGGATGTCCGGAGGACGACGCATCCCCTGGCATCTGCCCATCATCTGCCTCCCGGAGCCTCCCATGATCCGCTCGCGTTCGCCTCGCCGTCGAGGCTTCACCCTGATCGAGCTTCTGGTCGTCATCGCCATCATCGCCGTCCTGATCGCGCTCTTGCTGCCCGCCGTGCAGGCCGCCCGCGAGGCCGCCCGCCGCATGCAATGCACCAATAACCTGAAGCAGCTGGCGATGGCCGCCCACAACTATGAGTCGGCCAACGGCTGCTTCCCCGCCGGCAACTACACGGCGATCAAGGACTGGACCGCCGCGACCAGCGACGGCGTGAGCGTCCTCGTCCGCCTGGCCCCGTTCATCGAGGGGCAGTCGACGTTCAACACGGCGAACCTCGCTTCCTCGTATCAGAGCCGGGTCAACGCGACCGTCGCCGGGGTGGCCACTTCGACCTTCTGGTGCCCGAGCGATCCGGAGATCATGACCGGCCAGCCGCTCGGCGCCACCTACGGGATGCCGACGCCGACCACGCTCCGCCAGTGCTTCAGCAGCTATGCCGGCGTCATGGGCATCTGGGGCCTCGCGGCCCGTACCAACAACGCGACATACGCACAGCGCGTGGCGAACATGAACGGGGTCATCTACCCCAGCTCGAACACCAAGATCGCCGAGATCTCCGACGGGACCAGCAACACCCTCCTGTTCGGCGAGAAGTCGCATCGCCGGATGGGCGTGGGCGCCGGCCCCGAGTACCACTGGTGGAACTCGGGCTACTATACCGACTGCCTGATGGAGACGATCTTCCCCGTCAACGGCCAGCTGAAGTACAAGAATTTCTACACGCCGACCAACGTCGCCAAGCTGAACGGTGCCGAGGAAAGCTGGGCCATGATCTCGGGCAGCCAGCACCCGGGCGGGGCCAATTTCGCCTTCTGCGACGGCTCGGTCAAGTTCATCAAGGATACGGTCGATTCGATGCCCGTGGATGCCAGCGGCTATGGCCCCGGGATGTCCTATGACTCGACGAATCGGATCATCGTCCTGAACCCGGCCACGGCCAAGCTGGGCGTCTTCCAGAAGCTCGCCACCCGCGCCTTCGGCGAGATTGTCAGCTCCGACCAGTACTGATCGCCGCCTCGATCTCCCGGGATCGATCCCCGGCCGCCCCCGATCGGGCGGCCGGGTGCCTCCGGCCTTGAAGGCTATCATCCCCTCACTCGTCCTCGGCTTGCCGGGACCGCTCCGGGGTCGGCAGGCCGGTGGCCGGATACTTGCCGCGGTCGCCTTCGGTGAACGAGGCGAACCGGGGCGGCTGGCCGTCCTTGCCGACCTCGAAGGCGAGCACGGCGGATCGGCCGACGACGCTCCAGCGGTCGCCCTCGATGATGAAGGCGGTCCCCTCGTCGATGCCGATGCCGATCAATTCCGGGTGGGCGGAGATCACCCCGTAGAGGCGGTTCATCCGGCTCCTTTTGAGGAAGTGCTGGTCGACCACCGCGTTCTTGACGAAGCCGAAGCCGCGCCCGACCTCGGCCACCGGGTTGCCCCCCCGGATCATCACGTCGGACATGATCGCCGCGCCGGCGGAGGTGCCGCCGAGGACGCCGCCGCGCTTGAGCAGGGCGTGGAACTCGCGCTCGACGGCGGTGCCGCGATAGGCCTCGATGATCTTGTTCTGGTCGCCCCCGCTGAACCAGACCGCCGTGGCCTCGGCGATCGGACGGGCGAACTCGGCGGTGTCGGCCTTCTCGCGGGACCGGGTGTGGAGCAGGGTCAGGTTGGCCGGCTCGTACCGGCGCCAGGGCTTGAGATAGGCCTCTTCCTCATCTTTCTTGTCGGCGTCCTCGCTGGCCGTGGGGATCACGATCAGCTTCGCCGCCTTGCCCCCGGCCAGGGCCATGAACTTGTCGCGGACGTTGTCCGGCATCCCCCCGCCGCCGACGATCACGAGGGCGCCCGCCTTCGGGGCGTCGTCGCCGGGCGCGACGCGGGGGGCCAGCAGGGCGATCGCGAGGGCGAGGCAGGGCAGCAGGGCGGGCTTCCGGGCGGTGCTCATGGGTCGGTCTCGGCGGGTGTGGATCTGGTCCGGGCGGCGGGATCTCGGGAGAGGATCCCCACTATGCCAGGCCCGGACGGCTTCGGCAAACCCCGGGTCGTGGTGCCCGACCCGCGCAATGGGTGTTGTCGTCCCGCGTCGGCTTTCCTAGAATCGAGCGGGGCCGTGCGCCCGTCCTCATCCAACCGCCCATCTCCCAGTCCGCCCGATCGCTGGCCCGATTGGTCCTCGGGCAAGCCTGGCCCCCGGAGCTTTCCACCGCATGCTTGAGCGTCGCTATATCTTCCCCGGCGTGATCGAGTTGAACGTCCAGGCCAGGCGTCGGCTCGGCGTCAACATCTACCTGATCGACGGCGGGACCGAGTTCGCTCTGATCGACGTCGGCTTCCTCGAAGAACTGGGCGACGTGCTGGAGATGATCCGGCAGATGAACTTCAGCCTGTCGGCGTGCAAGGCGATCCTGGTCAGCCACGCCGACGTCGACCACACCCAGGGGCTGGCCCGCGCCCGCTCGATCCTGAAGTGCAAGGTCTACGCCCATCCCAAGAGCATCAAGCCGATCGAGGACGGGGACGAGATCGAGACCTTCGCGCGAATCGATGCGCAAGGGATCCGGATCGAGATGCCCAAATGCAAGGTCGACAAGGCGATCGACGAGGGGGACGTGATCACCGTCGGCGACCGTGCGATCGAGGTCTGGAGCACGCCGGGCCACACCGCCGGGCAACTCGCCTTCAAGATGGGGAACTTGCTGTTTTCGGGGGATAACATCTTCCGCGACGGGGCGGTCGGCGCGATCGATGCCCACCACGGGTCGAGCCTGCCGGACTACATGGACAGCCTCCGGCGGATCCGCGACTGCGACGCCGAGTACCTCCTGCCGTCGCACGGGCCGATCTTCCGCAAGGATAAGGCGATGCTCGACGCCACCATCGCCCGGCTGGAGACCTACACCCACCTGGCCGACTTCGGCACCTGCGCCGTGGACTGGCCCCTGCTGGACCAGTGGGAAGACGAACTCGTCGAAGGAATGCCCAAACTTTGATGGGCCGATGAAACAGGCCTTCGGCCCCCGATCGTTGCGGGGGACGAAGGCCTGACACTCCGATGGGCCGAGGGCTCGGGGCTTACTTCTCGCCCTTCTTCTGCTTCATCTTCTCCTCATACCTCATGGCGATCGGCTTGATCGTGTTGAGGTGCTCCTTGATGTGGGGGAGCGACTTCGCGGCCAGCGCCTTCATCTCGGCATCCTGGCCGCGCTCGGCCTCGGCCGTGAAGGTGGCCACGGAGTCCATGTGGACGACGAGCTGGGCCTTGGCGTAGCAGGCGTCGAAATCCTCGCCGGAGAGGCCGGCCAGGTCCTGGGCACAGAACGAGGCGGACGGCGAGAGCGCCTTGGGCAGGGCGACCTGCTTCTTGGCGGCCAGGGCCGCCAGCTCGGCGTTCATCTTGGTGTGCTCGTCGACCATGTGCTGGCTGAACTTCTTCAGCTCGGGGTCGGTCGCCTTCTGCACGCCCAGCTCCGAGATCGTTACTTCCTTCAACCCCCCCTCGGCCGCGGCGGCGGCGAAGAGGGGGTCGCTGACGGCCATCTTGGTCTGGGCGGACTGGGCCGGTGCCTGGGCCTGGGCGGACGGGGCCAGGAGCACGGCGGACAGGGTGGCCAGGGCAAGGTTGCGGATCATGGTGCGGTTCCCTCGGGTTTGGGATCGTTGGACGATCGAGGCCGGCGCCGTGGGCGGGGCGTGGCCGGCTCGGCCCGCTGTCCCAGCAAACACCGCGCCGAAGAATCCAAGGATTCCGACGGGAACGTTTTTGGATCCGCTTACATCTCCTCGACGACGCCGATCCCCATCAGCCGGAGGCCCGACTCCAGGGTGCGGGCGGTCAGGTCGATCAGCGCCAGGCGGCTGTCGCGACGCTCAATGGACTCGGCCTTGAGTACCGGGCATTCCTCATAGAAGGTGCTGTAGGCGTTGGCCAGGTCGAACAGGTAGTCGGCCAGGATGTTCGGCTTCAACTCCGAGGCGGCGAACTCCAGCGTCTCCGGGAACCGGAGGATCCGGACGCCGAGCGCCCGCTCGGCCGGGTTGGTCAGGATGATCGGCGGCCGGGCCGCGCGAATCGCGGTGGGCTCGACCTCCGCCTTGCGGAAGATGCTCCGGATCCGGGCATAGGCGTACTGGAGGTAAGTCGCCGTGTTCCCGTTCTTGGCGAGCATCTTCGCCCAGTCGAAGACGTAGTCGCTCATGCGGTTCTGGGACAGGTCGGCATATTTGATGGCGCCGAGGCCGACGACCTCGGCGATCTGCTGCCGCTTCTCCTCGGGCAGGTGGGCGCTGTTCTCGTCGACGACCTTGCGGGCCTCGGCCACGGACTCGTCGAGCAGCGACTCCAGCCCGATCACATCCCCCTGGCGGGTCTTGTACGCCTTGCGATCGGGGCCGAGGATCGTGCCGAAGGCGACGTGCTCGTACCGGGTCTGGTCGTAGCCCCAGCGGCGGGCGACCGAGAACAGTTGCTGGAAGTGGTCCCCCTGGCGATGGTCGACCACGTAGAGGCTGAGATCCGGGTCCCACGTCTCCTCGCGATAGCGGATCGTGGCGAGGTCGGTGGTGGCGTAGTTGTACGCCCCGTCGCTCTTGCGGATCATGAACGGGGCCTTGAAACCCTCGGAGTAGACGACGGTCGCCCCCTCGCTGGGCACGGCCATCCCGTTCTGCTCCAGCTCGGCCACGATGCCGGCGAGCATCGGGTCGTAGAAGCTCTCCCCCAGCTCGACGTCGTGATGGACGTCGAGACGCTCGTAGATGGTGCGGAGGGCGGTCATGCAGTGGGGCATGAACTGCTCCCACAGGGCCCGGTTCTCGAAGTCGCCCTTGTGGAGCTTGACCGTCTCGGCGCGGCAGGCGTCGGCCACGTCGCGGGCGTCGGCCATGCGGCGGGCGACGTCCTCGAAGGTGTCGTCGGTCCCCTCCGCCAGCTTGGCGAACAGGGCCGCCGCCTCCTCGGACTTCCCGTCCTCGTGGAGCTTGATGGCCTTGCCGTAGCGGGCCCCGAGCGTCTCCCCCGGCTTGATCCGCGACTGGGCCAGGCGATAGAGGCGGGCCAGCTCGCCGACCGGGTCGGCGGCGTAGGCGGCGTCGTCCCGCTCGTTCTTCCAGCCCCAGAGGATCATGCCGAACTGCGAGCCCCAGTCGCCCAGGTGATTGTCGCGGATCACCTTGTGTCCCAGCGCGGTGAAGATCCGCGCCAGGCTCTCGCCGATCACGGTGGACCGGATGTGGCCGACGTGCATCGGCTTGGCGACGTTGGGCGAGCTGTAGTCGATGACGACGGTCAGCGGATCGGCCGGCGGCTCGACCCCGAGGGCGGGGTCGTCGAGCAGCGTGCCCAGCGTCCCGGAGATCCAGGCGTCGTCGAGCCGGACGTTGAGGAACCCCGGGCCGGCGACCTCGGGCGTGCCGGCCATCGGGGCCAGATCGACCGCCTTCGCCACGGCCTCGGCCACGGCGCGGGGGTTGACCTTCGCGGCCTTGGCGATGGCCATGCAGCCGTTGGCCTGGTAGTCGCCGAACTTGGGGTCGGTCCCGACCCGGACCGCCGAGGCGAAGGTGGCGGCGTCGCCGCCTTCGGGGGTCGCGGCGGCGAACGCGAGGCGCAGGCGGGCGAGGACGTTCATGGAACTCGGATCTCGGGGCGATGAGGACGAGGGCCGGGGCGGGTTGGATCGATCAGCCTTCCGGAGGCGCGGCCGGGGCGGGCTGGGGACGCGACGGGTCGCGCCAGTCGATCCTCGGGGCGTCGCCCCAGATCTCCTCCAGCGCGTAGTAGCCGCGGGCGTCGTCGGCGAAGACGTGGACGACGAAGTCGCCGTAGTCGATCAGGATCCAGCGGCCTTCCTCGGTCCCTTCCATGCCGAGCTTCCGCTCGCCGGCCTTCTTCATCTCCTGGTCGATCTCCGAGGCGATCGCGTTGGCCTGGCGGCGCGAATTCGCGGTGGCGATCACGAAGAAGTCGAGCAGGGGCGTGGCGTTGCGGAGGTCGAGGACCAGGATATCCTTGCCGCGGTTGTCGTCGGCGATCCGGGCGCACTGGATCGCGCGCTCGATCGCCACCGGGACGCGGGCCGGCTGGGACCGCGCGGCGGCCGAATGGGCCACGTCGTCCTGGGGCAGGGGGGGGGCGGGCCGTCTCCGCCTCGGGGTTTCCTGGGGGGGCGTGTTCGCGCCGATCGGGGCGGGACGGGACGGATTCTGATTGGGATGGGCCATCGCACCGGGGTCCAGGGCATTCGCATCGCGCCGGATCGTCGTCGGCCTTCGCGGCCGGACGTTCGACGAGCGAGCGGGCGGGCGGAGGGCCGGACACGGGGGCGATCCGGCAGGTTCGATCATGTGGTCGCTATCCTCCAGTGTACCGATCCACGGGGCCCGTGGCCATCGCCTCGATGGGGCCGTTGCGCCGGTCCCGGGGAATTTCGGGAATTTTGCCAAGAACTATGCTAAGGCGCCGACCTCGGAACGATATTGTCCGAAGGAAAGCAGGCCCGGGGCGACCTCGAAGGTCGCCGCGAGATGCCCATCGCGCCCCACAGCGTGAGCGGCATCCGTGAAACTCCTTCGATGCATCAAGCGGAAGCGCCATCCCGCCGGGATGGCCGGGGCGATTGCCTATCAGGGCCGCGACGCCCGCCTGGCCGACGCGCTGGGCGCGTCGATCCTCGCCGACGGATGGGGCCTCCAGTGGTCCCGCGAGACCTCCGGTCTATGGAGGGCGGTCGTCACCGTCCCGCCGATCCCCCACGCCTTCACGGGTCGGGGCGGGTCTCGCCTCGTCGCGATCTCCGCGGCCCACCTCGCGGCGCTGCGGAGCCGCGCCGGCCTCCGTCGCCCGCACATCTAGACCTCACACCCAGGGAACACTCCGACGATGATCCACCCGAAATCCAGCGCGATCCTCCAGGCGGGGCTGCGGGCGGTCGAGCTTTCGACGCCCTTCAAGGCCGAGGCCGACGCCGCGCTGGCCCACTTCCGGGCCGCCCGCGGCGAGGTCGAATCGCTGGTGCGACGCGGCGACCTGACGACCAAGGTCGCCCGCGAGCAGGCCGAGGCGGCCGCCCACAAGCTCCGCACGGAGCTGACGGCGCGGGCCGAGGGCTATAGCCCGGTGCCCGTCGCCTTCCTGGATCGACTCGTCGAGGCGATCCAGCAGCGGCAGAAGGCCCGCGAGACGATGTCGCTCGAAGGGCTCCAGCGCGAGACGAATCGGCTCCTCCGCCGATCCCTGGTCGAGGGCCAGATCCAGAGCCGCGCCCCCGAGTTCGAGGCGCGGGCCTTCTCCCGTCCGGTCGCCGGGGGGGCCCCCGCCCCGACCCTGGACGGGCTCCTGGGCCTCCACCGGTCGGCCGAGCAGGCCGGCGACGAGGCCGCCTTGGAGTGGTCGAGGCGGCAACTCGAGGCGTTCCGATCCCGGGTCATGGAGGAGGCCGACCTCCGCCGGATCGACCTGGCCTGCGACCTGCCCGACCGGGTCAACCCGCGGCTGGTCGGCGTGTACCTGGCGGCGATGGCCGATCGGCCCTCCGACGAGCTGGAGGTCTTCGTCGATCGGGCGATCGGCGAGGGGGATGCCAGCGCCTGCGTCGCGGCGTTCACCCTCGCGCGGCAGGACCCGTCACGTGCCGACGCCCGGTGGGCCCGCCGGGTGCTGGCCGGCCTGCCGGAGTTCCCCGATACCGCATTGTCCACCCTCCGCGCCATGGAGGCCGAGGCCCGGCAGAGGGAGGCCGAGGCCGCCCGCGCCCACGCCGATCTGGCCATCGCGATGGCCGAGTCGGAGGCCCGGCTGGAGGGCCTCGCGGCGCCCACCGCCGCCGACCTGGAACGTGCCGAACGCCTCGCCTCGATGGCGATGGCCCGGCCCGCCCCCGTGGCGGATGGGGGGAATCCCCCGGACGACGACGTGACATTCATCGGTTGAGCGGTTCGTTGGGCCGAGGCCGGAGATCCGGGAGCGAGAGCGATGATGGCGATTGTCGAGTTGCCCGAGGCGTATCAGACGGTGATCCAGGCCCTGCTGGCCGCCCCCCTGGCCTGGCAGACGCCGGCCGAGTTGGCCTCGGCCCTGGATGCCGACGTGGAAGAAACGACCGACCACCTGGCCACCCTCGACGCCGAGGGGTGGCTGGTGGCGTGGGAGGGGGGCGACGGTGCCGGCCCGGCGGTCACGCTGTCGACCGCGGCCGCCGCCCGGCTCGGGGCCCGGCTGGTCGAGCATGGGGCCGACGAACTGCCCCGATGGGCCACCCGGGGCGAGGCCGACCCTCCCCCGCACCGCGCCCTGGGCGTGTTCCGCTGCGAGCGGGCCGCCTCCCTGGAGATGGTGATCGACCCGCGCGAGCGGCCCGACGTCGCGCTGGAGTCGGCCGAGGCCGCCGCGGAGTCCCTGGCGGCACCGCAGGCCGAAACGCTCCGGCCCGGCTCGTGGGCCGGGCGGATGCCCCGGCCGACCCTCCTGCTCGGGACCGGGGCGAGCCCCTGGCCCGGGCCGGGGCGTGACCGGGACGCCGGCCAGGCCTGCCCGATCTGCGGCGACCGGCCGCTCAAGCCCACGATGTACTGCCTGGCCTGCGACCGCTGGGGCCTGGATCATCGGATCGTCGCGGAGGTCGCCGAGGCCCGCCCGGCGACGATCCCCGAGCTTCGAGAGCCGGCCGGGGGCTCCGCCCGACGCGAGGCGGAGGCCCGGGCCCGCAAGGACAAGCGTCGTGCCCGGTTCGCGCTCATCGAGGAGGCCCGCCGGGCCAAGAAGGGCGGCCGATCCAGGTCTTCCCGGGCATGAGGCGGCATCATGCCGGATCCGCGAACCCGTGCTATGCTCATCGCGGTGCGGCCCGTTTCCGGCGGGCCCCCGCGGGCATCCCCGGGGCAAGGCGCGAGAGAACCGACTCGGATGCATGTCCTGATCGCCGAAGATCAACCGTCCTCCGCCCTGGCCATCCGCCGCCTGCTCGGCCGGCTCGGCCACGAGTCCACCATCGCCGAGGACGGCCAGATGGCCTGGGAGATGGTCCAGACGGGCCGCTATCCCGTGCTCCTCTCCGACTGGATCATGCCCGGCATGGACGGGATCGAGCTCTGCCGGAGGATCCGTTCCCGCCGGGTCGCCCCTTATCAGTACATCATCCTCCTGACCTCCAAGCGCGACCTCGCCGACCGGCTGGAAGGGCTCCGCGCCGGGGCCGACGACTTCCTGGTCAAGCCCCCACACGTCGAGGAACTGGCCGTCCGGCTGGAGATCGCCGGCCGCATCCTGGGATTCCAGGACGAACTGGTTCGGCGCAATCGCGAACTCGCGGCCCTGGCCGATTCCGACGAGCTGACCGGGGCGAAGAACCGCAGGCACTTCCTCCGGGCGCTGGAGGATCGGTTCTTCGAGGCCCGACGCCTGGGGTCGCCGTTGTCGCTGATCCTGCTCGACATCGACCACTTCAAGGCCTACAACGATGCGTTCGGCCACCCGGCCGGCGACGAGGTCCTGCGGCTGGCGGCCGGGATGATCGGCGACCTCGCCCGCTGCGAGGACGTGGTGGCGCGGATCGGCGGCGAGGAATTCGCCGCGATCCTGCCGGGGTTGGGCGAGCAGGCGTCCCTCGCGGTCTGCGAGCGGATCCGCAGGGCGTTCTCCGCCTTCGCGTGGCCGCGCCGCGCGATCACCGCGAGCCTGGGGGCGGCCACGCTGGCCCCCCAGTCCAAATGCCCCGCCGACCTCATCGCCGAAGCCGACCTCGCCCTCTACGCCTCGAAGCGGTCGGGGCGAGACCGGGTCAGCCACCATCGCGACCTCGACGACGCCGCCGGGGAGCGGGGCGGCCGGGGCCGGGTGCGGGATCAGGCGGCGGCCGGCTCGCGGGTCGGGCCGACCGTCCATTGACCGTCGGGCAGGAGTTCCAGGACGTCGTCGTGGAACTCGCGCAGCCCCGGCTGATCCCCGACGCTGATGTAGGTGATCTTCGATTCGGAGAGGATCTGGTAGATGTGCCGGACCCGGGGCATGCTCAGGGCGTTGGTGGCCCGGTCCAGGAAGGCATACTTCGGCGCGGCGACCAGCAGCCGCGCGATCGAGAGCAATTGCTGCTCGCCCACGGTCAGCAGGTTGGCCCAGTCCCGCTCCACATCCAGTCCGCCGAGCCGGTCCAGGTGCGGGCCGAATGAGACCTGGCAGAGCACCTGGATGAGCCGCTCGTCGGAGATGCTCTTGCCGTGGTAGACGTCGTAGAACTGGTCGCGGAGCGTGCCCAAGGCCGTGTAGGGCCGCTGGGGGACGAACATGATCTGATCCCGGCCCGGCCGGATGATCGTCCCGGTGCCGGTCGGCCAGATCCCGGCCGTGGCCCGCGCCAGGGCGCTCTTGCCGATGCCGTCGGGCCCCTGGATCAACAGCCTGCGCCCGGTCGGCACATCCAGGGTCAGGTCCCGGACCAGAACGCTGCCGTCCTTGGGCGTGACCAGGGTGAGGTGCTCGTAGGCGAGGCGATTGTCGTCGTCGATCATCGTGATCGACGTCTCGGGGGGCCGTTTCTCCCCGTCGAGCACTTCCCAGATGGTCCCCAGCCGTTCGACCACCGCGGCGAACGAGGAGATGAGCGGGAACTGGGTGATGATCAGCGAGAAGGCGCCGAGGATCGTGGCGAACGCGCCGATCGACTGGGTGACCACCCCGAATTCGACCTGGCCCCGGATGAACATGGGGGCGACGATCAGGATCGGGATGATCTGGATCATGTAGTTGTAGCCGACGGTGAAGAACCCCAGGTTCCGATTGACCGAGGTGATCTCCCGGAAGTTCTCCACCAGCTCGCCCAGCCGGTCGTAGAGCCGGGCCTTCTGCTTGGCCTCGCCCCGGAACAGGGCGATCGAGTCGGCGTACTCGCGGACGTGGATCAGGTCGTGGCGGAAGTCGGCCTCCTTCTTGAGCTGGAGATTATTGAGTCCCACCAGCTTCCGGCCCACGAGGATCGTCACCAGCGACCCGACGATGGCGTAGCCGACCGAGACGAACAGGAGGACCGGCGTGATCATCCAGAGGACGCTGGCGAAGGCGATGGCCGTCATCGTGGCGTTGGTCAGCATCAGCAGGAAGGAGAGCGTCGTGGTGGTGAAGGTCTTGACGTCCTCGGAGATCCGCTGGTCGGGGTTGTCGATGTCGCCCCGCTCCATGAGCCGGTGATACCCCCGCTCATTCAGGTACATGTTGAGCAGGTGGGCGGTCAGCCAGCCCCGCCAGAGGATGGCCAGCCGTTCCTCGCTGAACTTCTGGAAGACCGCCACCACCGTCGACGCGGCGAACACCAGGAGATACAGGATGCCCATCCGGATGTAGACGTCGTTCTTGCGCTCCTGGATCGCCGTCATGAAGCCGCGATTGACGTAGCTGTTGACCACGTTCAGGATGATCACCCCGAAGACGAGGCTCACCAGGAGGCCCAGCCAGGCGAAGACCCTCCATCGGACGTCCGAGACGAACACCGGCCTGACGATCATGAGGATCCGGCCCAGGGCGCGGCCGTTCTTCGACTTGGGCATGGGTCAGGATCCGGGGTCGGGTGGGGATGCGGGGGCGGATGTCCGCTCAGAGCCAGCCGCCGGTGAATCCCGCGCGGCGCAGCCCGGTCAACAGCGGCGGGCACCGTTTCATCAGGGTCCAGAGCAGGCCGGTCCGGTAGTTCTCGATCATCAGGGCCAGCGGCCCCTGATCGATCCCGAAGTAGTACGGGGAGACCCAGCCGCACTGGCTCCCCTCGACGGGATAGGTCGGATTGAAGCTGGTCTTGAAGCCATAATCATCGGTCATCCCGAGATCGAGCTTGTAGAAATTGTAGATGGTCGGCAGCACGATCTCGGGGGCGAAGGGGAGCGACGCGACCACCGCCCACGGGGCGATCGTCCCGTCGTCGGGGCCGAACGGGACCCCGCGGGCCACATAGTCATAGAAGCGCCGGTCCACGCCGTCGACCTTGCGGTCGATCCACCCGGGGCCATCGCAGGCCGTGAATCCCCAGCAGAATTCGCCGTACATCGCCATCCCCAGGGGATTGCGGATCGCGTAATCGCGCTGGAGATAGGTGGCCCTTCGCGAGTTCTCGAAGTAATCGAGCCTGTGCTCCCTCATGAATGCATCTTGGATGCCGCGGAAGTCGATCCAGAGGTGGGAAAGCTGGTGGGTGAAGAGCGGGCCGGAATAGAGCATCTCCACGTCGAACAGGTCCCGCCACTGGTAGGTCGCGCAATACGCCGCATAGCTCTCGGCAGGGAGCGGGTAGGTGGGCGATCCGAGCGCCAGGAGGTAGAGCAGGAGCGCCTCGTCGTATCCGGTCCAGCGGTAGGGGATGAAGCCGGTCTCGGGGCGCCAGCCGTGGGTCAGGGCCGCCCCGCCGTTGGCGGCCCATTGCCAGTCGACCCGCCGATACAGGAAGTCGGCGATCTCGCGGATCTCCCGCTCGTCGGCGGTGTCCCGGTCGAAGTAGGTGGCCGCCGTCAGGATCCCGGCGATCAGGAAGCCGGAGTCGATCGTGGACAGCTCGCAGTCCCACACCCTGCGCCCGGTCTCCATGTCCAGGAAATGGTAATAGAACCCCCGGTAGCCCGTGGCGTCGGGCTCGGGGCCCTGCTTGCTGTCCCGGAAGAACCGGAGCTTGGTCAACACCCGGTTGATGGCATAGTCCCGCTCCATGATCCCGCGTTCCACCACGACGGGGGCCGTGGACAGGGCCATGCCCACGGCCGCGATGCTCGACGGGGAGCCCGGCGCGGTCTTGTCGGCGACCAGGCCGTTATCGGGGTTGGTCTCGCGGAGATAGTAGATCAGCGAGACCCACTGGAGCATGTCGAGGTGAGAGTCGGTGATCAGGTTCGGAGTCATCTGAGAGACCGCCCTCGGTCGGTTCGGGCCAGGGGTTCCGCCGCGCACGTGAGAACGGCACCTCTCCGGTGGCGCGGCGCTCGGCCGGCACCCATGCAGCCCCCTCCCCGAACCTAACGCGCCCGGGGATGGCCCGCCATCGCGGCCAGCACGCGTCGGGGCCGGCCGCCCCCGGCTCAGGATCCGACGGCCGCCGCCTCATGATTGATGTCGCGGGTCAGCAACATCCCGAGGTAGACGCCATAGGTCGCCACCAGGGTCAGCCCTTCCGCGCGGGAGACGCGGCGCCCCCCGCAGAGGATTGGGAACAGCAGCAGGGTCACCCCCAGCATCCAGAAGTGATCCCACGCCATCAACCCCAGGGGCACCGGCAACGGGTCGACCAGGCTCGTGAGCCCGAGCGTCCCCAGGAGGCTGAAGAGATTCGATCCGATCACGGTGGAGATGGCCAGGTCATCCCGGCCGCGGAAGCGGGAGACCAGCACGGTGACCAGCTCGGGCAGCCCCGTCCCGAGGGCCACGATCGACAGCCCGATGACCCGCTCCCGCAGTGCCCACATCTTCCCGACCTGCACGGCCCCCGCCAGGAAGCAGCCGGCCCCCGCCGCCAGCAGGGCCATGCCCAGGCAGGCCAGCGCCACGCCTCCGACCCAGGATCGTGACGCCCGGGGCAGGGCGTCCCGGATCTCCCCGACGCCCGCCTCGACCCCCCGACATTCCCCGGGTCCTATCCGGTCGCGGACCAGGACCCCAAGATAGGCGCAGGTCGCCGCGTAGCAGGCCAGGAACAGGAATGCGTCCATCCGGGCCAGGAGGCCGTCGTCGGCCACGGTCAGGTAAAGCAAGGTCGCCAACACGAGGATCGGATACTGGAGCCGGACCGCGGGGCCGGCGATCTCCAGGGGGCGGATCAAGGCCGCGGCGCCCAGGATGAGCGTGGAGTTGAGCAGGTGCGAGCCGACGACGTGGGCCACCGCGACGTCGGTGTGGCCTCGGGCCGCGGCGATCGCCGAGACCGCCAGCTCGGGGAAGGCCGTCCCCGCGCCGACCACGACCAGCCCGATCGCGGCGGGCGCCAAACGGGACAGGCTCGCCAGCCCGACGGCCCCCCGCAGCAGCGCCTCCCCGCCCGCCACCAGCAGGGGCAATCCCGTCGCCATCAAGAGGATCGGCAGCAGCATGGACATCGCGGGTGAGGGAAGATGGAAGGTCGTCGAGCCGCGACGGATCGGCCGGCGAGGCCGGGAGGCACTCCCGATGGTCAGGCGGCCCGGGCCATCCGGCCCTTCCAGATTTCGAGCAACCCGACGGCCACGGCCAGGATCAGCGGTCCGAGGATGATCCCGGACATGCCGAAGATCACCAGGCCGCCCAGGAACGCGATCAGCGAGGGGACCTCGTGCAGGCTCATCCGGCTCCCGGCGATCCGGGCATACAGGGCGTTGTCGATCAGGGTGAAAGTGAAGATCCCCCACGCCAGCAGCACCGCCGCCTGGCCATAGTGCCCCTGCAGCGCCAGATAGCCGATCGCCGGCACCCAGACGACGCCGGAACCGAGGATCGGCAGCAGGCTCAGGAGGAACATCACGGCCGTCCAAAGGACCCAGGCCGGGAACCCCGCCCACCAGAACAGGACGCCGAAGCCGACGGTGTCGATGATGCTCGTGATCAGCGTGGCGTAGAGGTTGGCGTGGATCGAGTCGGTGGCCCGGGTGAAGAGGTGGTCGCTCTCGGACTCGGTGAGGGGCAGGACGTCCTTCATCCCATCCAGGAAGATGCCGGGTTCCTTCAGCAGATAGAAGAGGATGAAGATCGCGACCAGGAACTGGACCAGGGCCGCGATCGACCCCTGCGCCAGCGACTTGACGTCCTTGGTGGCCCCCTCGACCCGGGCCATGACCTCCTTCTCCACGTCCATCCCGGTCCCTTCGAGCCACCTGATCCCCGGCCCGACGAACTTGGCCTGCTTCGCCTTCTCCAGCAGGGTCCCCTTCCCGGCGTCCGCCTCCGATTTCCGGACCGCCGTCTGGGCTTCCTTGGTGAGCTGATAGGTCACGAAGACCATCGTGCCCACGATCACGGCGACCACCACCCCGCTGCTGATGCCGGCGGCCAGCCCGGGCCAGGTGACGTAGCGGGCGATCAGGCGGTGCATCGGATAGGCGAGGATCGCCAGGGCCAGGCCCCAGGTGATCGCCGGCAGGACCGGATAGGCCAGCATCACGCACAGCACGATCAGGGTGAGCGTCAGCGTCGCCAGCGCCATCGGCCGAAGCCCGGCACCGCTCGTCATCGCGGGATCCGACCCCCCCTCGGTCAGCTCGGGATGGTCGGACTCGGCGGCGCTGGGGGATGGCTTCATGATCGTGGAGGCTTTCTGGATGGACCGGCCGATGCGTCTCGGGAACATGGATCCCCTAGCCTAGCAGATTCGCGGCCGGCAAACCGTTTCCTTCCCGCGACGGGGGCGAATTCGACGCGCAAGAACGATTCCTGGACGCGGCCGGACCCCTCCTGCTATGATGGGGAGATTGCACTCCGCGATCGCCCCGGGTTCGCTCGCGCCGGGAAAGCGATCGTCGCCCACTCGATCGGAAGTCTCATGGCTGCTCCGCGTCCCCCGCGCCGGGGGAATTCTCCCTCTCATGGCCCACGCTCGAAGGCGGGCGGCCCCCCTCATCGGGGAGGCCCCGCCTCGCGTCGCCCCGGCCCCAACTCGGGCCCCGGCCGCCGTCCGTTCAAGTCCAAGGGCCGTCCCGCCGTCGCCCGGGACGAGCCGGAAGGGTTCGATCGCCTCCAGAAGATCCTGGCCCACGCCGGCATCGGCTCGCGTCGCGCGTGCGAAGAGCTGATCCTCCAGGGTCGCGTCTCCGTCGGCGGCCAGGTCGTCCGCGAGCTGGGGACCCGGGTCAACCCGCTCGAGACGCCGGTCTCGGTCGATGGCCAGAAGATCCACTCCGAACGGCCGGTCTACTTCGCGGTCTTCAAGCCCAAGGGCTACGTCTCGACCAATGCGGACCCCTCGGGCCGGCCCCGCGTTATCGACCTGCTGCCGGAGATCCCCCAGCGGGTCTACACGGTCGGGCGGCTCGACGAGATGAGCGTCGGGCTGATGCTCCTGACCAACGACGGCGAGCTGGCCAACAAGCTGTCGCATCCCAGCTTCGGCGTCGAGAAGCTCTACCGGGTCGTCGTCGCCGGGGTGCCGGGCCGCGAGGTCCTCGACCAGATCACCGAAGGGGTCTGGCTCGCCGAGGGGAAGGTCCGCGCCAAGAAAGTCCGCATCGTCGCGCGGAAGGGGCTGTCCACGGTCCTGGAGATGGTGCTGGCCGAGGGCAAGAACCGCGAAGTCCGTCGCATGCTCGCCAAGTTCGGCCACAAGGTGATGAACCTGACGCGGGTTGCGATCGGGCCGATCACCGTCAAGGGGCTGGCCTCGGGGCAGTTCCGGGCCCTCACCGGGCGCGAGATCGACCTGCTGCGTCGGGTCGCAGCCGGCGAGCCGGTCTCGATGCCCTGGATGGGCGAGAGGCGACCCCCCCGAGAACCCGAACGCGCCCAGGGGGAGGCCCGACCCGAGCGTGACCGCCGGGATGGCCCCGCCGGCCGTCCCGAGCCGGGCGGCCCCCGGTTCGATCGCCGTCCCTCCGGCCCCGCCCGCCGCCCCGATGGCGATCGTCCCCCGATGCGCGACCAGCGGCCCCCCAGGCCCGGACCCGGCTATTCCTCCGGCCCCCGCCCCCACCAGGGACAGGACCGGCCCGGCGGCCGCCCCTTGCGCGGTCCGGCCGACGGGCCGCCCCGCCGCTTCGACCGCGAAGGCGACCGCCACGATGGGCCGCCGCGCCGGTTCGATCAGCAGGGCCGCAACGACGGTCCGCCGCGTCGGTTCGATCAGCAGGGCCGGAACGATGGGCCGCCGCCGCGTCGGTTCGATCAGCAGGGCCGCAACGACGGTCCGCCGCGTCGGTTCGATCAGCAGGGCCGTCCCGGCGGACCGGGTGGGCACGACGGTCCCCGCCGCTTCGACCGTCAGGGTGGCCCGCCCCAGGGCCGGTATGAAGGCCCGCCTCGTCGGTTCGAGGACGAGAATCGTCAGGGCCCGCGCCAGGACGGCCCGCCGCGCCGGTTCGACCGGCAGGGTGGCGGCGGACGGCCGGAGCAGGCTCGGAATGACGGCCCGCGTCGGTTCGATCGCGATGCCCGGCCCCCCATGGGCCCCGGCGTGGGAAGGGGACCGAACGGCCCGCGCCCGCCGCAGGGACGCCGGCCCGCGCCGCCGAGGGTCGATGGCCCTCCCCAGCGGCGCGTGATCGGGATGGAGTCCGCCCCCGCCCCGGAACCGACCCGCGATGATCGCCCTCGCCCGAGGATGAAGCGGCCCCCGGGGCGTCGCCCCCAGCCCCCGCCCGGCCGCGGCCCCAAGCCGATGCCGCGCCGCCGCGGCCCGGCCGACGATTCCGGCGAGTGATCGTCCCACTCCCGCCGCATGGTGGGCGTTGTCCCGCCCCGATCGGAGAAATCCTCCGATCGGGTGGGCGGCATCCTGGAGGCCATCGGCCCCGGGCTTGATGACGGCCGGCCCGTCGGATCGATCGGGTCGAGTTCAGCGACGGGTCCGCGCCCGGATCTGGTCGCGGAGCAGGGCGGCCCGTTCGTAGTCCTCGTCGGCCACCGCCTCATCGAGCTGTTCGCTCAGGGTCTTCTCGACCGAGAAGTTCTTGCGGATCTCGACTTCGAGGACCTTGAGCTGTTCGATCAGGGACTCGCTGGGCGTCTCATCACGCTCCACCTCGGCGGTCCAGGTTTCGTGGAAGGCGCTGATTCGGGCGATCCCCTCGCGGACGGCGTCGATCGCCAGGTCCGCGCGGCGGTTCTCCAGGGCCAGCGCGGTCTCCGCCTGGGTGCGGTGGAACAGGACCAGGCCCCGGAAGCGTTCGTGGACCGCGATGTATTCCTGGTCCTTCGCATGCTTTCGGATAAAATCCATCAGGGCGAGCGTGTGGTCGGCGTCGAGCAGGGCCCGGTCATAGGCCTGGAGGGTCAGCCAGGCGATGCGGCGATGGTAGAACTGGGCAAACTCTCGATCGACCTCGGCGCAATGCTCGGCCGTCATCGACCACCCGCCCCGCTTCCCGCCGGAGCGGGCCCGGCTCTCCAGATAGGAGAGGTAGGTCTCGTGATCGTGGGGACGGACGCCATCGGGCCGCCCCGCGACCTCCATCTGGATCAGGCCAAGCTCGATCCGGATCTGGAGGATCTCGCGACCGTCGCGGGCGACGATCTTGCGGACGATCACCTCGCCGGGCTCGGGATTGTAGTGCCATCCATGCAACGCATCGTCGATATCCCGTCGCATCATCGGCTCCAACCCGTCACCCTCTGAGACGTCCTGACACGACCGATTATACCAGGCAAGGCTTGGGCCGCCACGCGGAGCATTCGTGGCCAGGTCGCAATGGCCGGTCTGTCACGGTCCCCCCGCATGAGAGGGTTGTCGCCAGGCATCACGATGAATTTGGGGTTATTGGGCGGTCTCGATGCCGATCCGGCTCGCCCGGAATTAAAGCGGGCTGCATTTACGTTGACAGGATGGGCAGTTACACTATAGTTGGCACTGTTGGTAACTTCGGCAAAGCTGATAGCTTTCGCGGATTCTGCCGATTATCCCTGCGGGCCGTTAGACTTCCCATCTGCGACCGATCTGTCGGTTTCTCGCATCCACGATGGACCCGAGGGGCCGGCCTATTGGTCTCTTTGAGGGTTGAACCGGCCCGGGAATCGATCGTGGCGTCAATGATCGGGGGGCGTCGGGAAGCCCGGGCGCTCAACCGAAAGGCATGGGGCGAACTCGACCATGAAGACCGTTTTCACGACCGGGGAAGCCGCCAAGATCTGCAAGGTGAGCCAGCAGACGATCATTCGCTGCTTCGACTCGGGCCAGCTCAAAGGGTTCCGCGTCCCCGGCTCGCGGTTTCGCCGCATCCCTCGCGAGGCGCTCTATCGCTTCATGAAGGAAAATAGCATACCGACCGATGCGCTGGAAAGCGGACGGAGGCGGATCCTGATCGTCGACGACGACCAGGCGGTGGTCGACCTGATCTCGGACGTCCTGGCCAACGATTCGCGGTTCGAGTCCAAGTACGTCAACAATGGTTTCGGCGCGGGGAAGCTCGCCGCCGAGTACCACCCGGACCTCATCATCCTCGACGTGATGCTCCCGGACATCAATGGCCAGGCGGTCTGCGAGCTGATCCGGCAAGACCCGTCGATGAGCGACATCAAGATCATCTGCATCTCGGGCCTGATCGAAGACAAGAAAATCGCGGAGTTGCGGGCCTCGGGTGCCGATGATTTCCTGCACAAGCCCCTCGATATCGACGAGTTGATCCGCCGCGTCTGTCGCTTGCTGGACATCGAGACGGGGCCGACCGATTGATCGCGCCACCGTGAGGGCCGGGATGGCCCCGTCTGCAATGGGCTCGAATCGTTCGAGTCGCCGAGACTGATCGTCGCCGACGGGAAGGAGCCCGGCTCGGTGCGTGTTCAAACCGCCCGAAATCTGAATGGCGATGTGGAGACCCTCCTCCGGGCGATCGAGAGGATGGAAGGGCTCCCGATCCGCCCTGCCTCGGCTCGCCTGGCGTCGGCGATACCGCACAGGCAGGATGGTCCTCCCATCATGGAGGCCTCCGCGAGCCGACCGACCTCCTGCCTCCTGGTGGATCCGGGCTGGGCCCTGGCGAGGTCCCGGATCGGCGACGGTCGCTTCGATCCCACGGCCATCATCGCCGAACATGCCTGGTGGCCGTGCCCCGCGGCCGGGCCCGCCCAGGAGGCGATCACTCGCCTCTGGAGGCATTCCGTCGCCGTCGCCATCGCGGCGAGGAAGATGGCCGTCGAGGCCGACGACCCCGATCCCGATGCGGTGGCGCGGGCCGGATTGCTCCACAACCTCGGGATGTGGGCAATCGCCGCGACGGATCCGTCCCGGCTGACAGCGTGGTTCGCGGCGCCGGATGGGCCCGCCCGATCCGACCTGGAGTGGCGCTGGCTCGGGTGCGAGGCCGCCGACCTGGGGCGGCACCTGGCGGGCCGCTGGGGATGCGAGCCCCTGGTGGAGGCCGCCGCCTGGCTCCACGGCGACGGCCACGGCGACCTGACGCCGGAAATCGACCAGCCCCGACGCCTGGCCTGGATCCAGCAGGCGTACGACCGCGCCCGGCGCACGCCCTGGGCCCCCGGCGACGGCTTCGGGCGCGACCCGGCCTCGGCCGACCCGCGCGTCCGCATCCTGATCGCCGAGGTCCAGGCGCGGACCGGCGGCCCGTGGGTCGAGCCCGACGCGACCGCCCGCGAGGAGCGGCTGACCCGGGAGAACGCCCGGCTCCGGATCGAGAACGCCCGGCTCCTCGCCGGGCAGGAGGCCCGGGACCGGTTCCTGGAAGTCCTCTCGACGTCCTCCTCCAGCGACTCGCCCGCCACCTGGGTCGAGCGGGCCGGGTTGGCCTGGTGCGAGGAACCCGGCGTGGCCGCGGCCCGGGTCGTCTGGGCCGATGATTCGCCCGAAAGGACCGAAGCGGCCGCGTCCGAGTCGGCGACGGCGCCGGTCCGCCCCCCCTCGACCGTCATTGTCCTGGGCGAGCCCCATCGGCCCACCGCCCAGATCCAGCTCTGGCGGGTCGACACGCCGGAGCATGCCGTCCCGGCCGGGCCGCATCCGGCCCGCGCCGCCTGGGCCGCCTGGTCGCGCGAGGTCGAGGAACGGTCCCGCCTCCGCCGACGCCTCGACATCGCCACCCGGGCACTCCGGAAGAGGGCAGCGGCCGAGTCCGAAACACGCCGGCTCGCCCTGGTCGAAGGGCTCGCCGAGTTCGCGGCCGGGGCCGGGCACGAGTTGAATAACCCGCTCGCGGTGATCCTGGGCCGGGCCCAGCTGGTCATGGGGCGGGTGGAGGATACCGAGGCCCGGCGGTCGCTCCAGGCCATCATCACCCAAGCTCAGCGGGCCCACCGGATCCTCCGCGACCTCATGTACGTGGCCCGTCCCCCCGAGCCGAGGGTCCGCGCCTGCCAGCCCGACGAGATCGTCCGGGCCTGCATCCGCGACCTCCAACCCGAGGCCGAGGCCCGCGGGATCCTGCTGACGGCCGAGTCCCGGGAGGCCAACCCCAGGGCCTGGGGCGACCCCGACGCCATCCGGCAACTCGCCGACATCCTGGTCCGCAACGCGCTCGAAGCGACCCCGAGCGGCGGGGCCGTCCATTTCCTGGCCGGCGGCGACGGCAAGTCCCTGAAGTGGGTGGTCCGGGATAATGGCCGGGGCATCGGGGCCGACGAGGGGGCCCGGATCTTCGACCCGTTCTTCTGCGGACGCCAGGCCGGCCGCGGCCTCGGCTTGGGCCTCCCACGGGCCGCCCGGATCATCGACCGGGTCGGCGGGGAGCTGCGGTGGAACTCCGCCCCGGGGCTCGGGACGAATTTCAAGATGACCTACCCGGTCCTGGATTCGGCCCCGATCGAGAGCGATCTCCGACCGGGGCCGTCCAACGGGTCCCATGCCCTGCCCAACGGCTAGGCTGAGTTCGCCTGGTAATTCATCGAATCCGCGATCGGGTGGCAGTCGCAGCACAGGAATGTGACGTTCAATGGCTCGTCATAATTCCAGTGATGGCGCTCCAGGGGGCGTCGCCTCCGGCACCAGGAGCAGCATTTCGGACGCTCGATCATCCGCAATTGCTCGGCCAGGGCGGCCGCATAGCGGGCCGATCGGGTGCGGATCCGACGCGGTCGCGTCACATCCCCGCTGATCTCAAGGTGGCGGCGAAGTCGGGCGATCTTGGCGTGCTGACGGTTCCGTCGAACCTTCTTCATGACACGTCCCCCCGCTCTAGGTTTGGAAGCAAACCCCGCGACGCGCGCTGACGGTTCCCGTTCCGTGGCGGAGTTCGGATGTCGAATCCGAAGTCGTCCTTTTGTTATCTAGCTTCTCCAATATACCCAGGTTCGGCAACTCTGGGGCCAAGACGTGATCTCACTTTGTCCGAATTACGATTTTCGCGGGATTCCGGTTCGAGAAGATGGCTGGACCGGGTCGTTCTGCGCGTGGTGCGATCGAATGAGTTGCGTTAGGATGAGTGGCCGACGATGGTCGTTCACCATTCAAGATCTGTCCCGGGACATTCGCAAGGAATTCCGATGAAGTATGCGACGCTCGCCCTGATCGGGGCCGGTCTGGTTTTCACCTCGACGATGGCCGGCGGGCAAGCCCCTCCCCAGGGGGCGACCGAACTCAAGGACGTCAAGCAGAAGGTCGCCTACGGGATCGGCGTCGACATCGGTAAGAAGATCAAGAGCCAGCAGGTCGACTTCGATCTCGACCTCGTGGCCAAGGGGATCAAGGACGGATACGGCGGCAAGGTCGCAATCCCCGACGAGCAGATCATGGAGGCGATGCAGACCTTCCAGCAGCAGATGATGGCCAAGGCCGCCGAGGCGGCGAAGGGCGTCGGCGAGAAGAACCTGAAGGAGGGCGAGGCGTTCCTCGCCGCCAACAAGACCAAGCCGGGCGTCAAGACGACGGCCAGCGGGCTCCAGTACAAGGTCCTCAAGTCCGGCACCGGCAAGACCCCCAAGGCCACCGACGTCGTCTCCACCCACTACCGGGGGACGCTGATCGACGGGACCGAGTTCGACAGCTCGTACAAGCGGAACGAGCCGACCGAGTTCCCGGTCAACGGCGTGATCCAGGGCTGGACCGAGGCCCTGCAGCTGATGAAGGTCGGCGACAAGTGGCAGCTCTTCATCCCCGGCAACCTGGCGTACGGCGCCAACCCCCGCCCGGGCGGGCCGATCGGCCCCAACGCCACCCTACTGTTCGAGATCGAACTCCTCGAAGTCAAGTAAGCCGGCACGCAGCCCGACTCTCGAAACCACGCCAGCCCCACGCGATCCAGATCGCGCGGGGCTTTTTCACGCCCCCGCTCCCCGATCCGACCGCCCCGTCGGGCTGGCTCGGCCCGAATCAGGGGAAGTGATCGAGGGGCAGGGCGCGGAACGAGAAGCCGCCCCAGGAGGCTTCGGCCTTCGGCTGGGCGTTGGCTTCCGCCAGCAAGACGCGCGACTTGCGGGGGGCCGCGGAGGCCGTCGGGAACCAGGGCGGCAAGGCCCGTCGGGCCTCGGCGATCTCGGCCTTCGACCAGGCCTGTCCGTCGATCAGATGGCCCAGCGCGGCCAGTGTGCGAGACGCCGAGGGGTCGGCGCCGACGGACAGCCGGAGCGCGATCGGCAGCTCCACGTCGCTGATCCAGGCCCCCCAAACATCGGCGGGGAGTTCATCAATGCGGATCCAGCCCGTCCGGGCGACCCGCCACCAGGGTGCGGACCGATCCCAGACGGCCACCTCGATCGCCTCGTCGGTCCAGCTCAGGACCGGGCACGCCTCGGTCCCGACTTCCGCCGTCGCGTCGGCGGGCTTCTCGGGACCGGGTCGGAGCGGGCGGGGGCCGGGCGGAAGGAAGGCGACCAGCCTGGTGTTCCAGGGCAGGAGGGCCTTGGCGCGTGCCCATCCGGTGGGCGTCCCGTGGCCGATCCGCAGGTGGGTGGCCGGGCCGGACGGGGGCCAGGCGTCGTAGACCTCGACGAACATCCGGGCGTCGATGGTGGCGAAGAGACGACCGCCGGGGCGGACGGCGACTTCGGTCACCTCGTCGAGCAGCAGCGCCCGGCGCGTAACCTTGCCGACGATGACCTGGGGCCGGGGCGATGCCGGGATCGGGGGCCCCTCCACGGCCCGCCGCAGGCGAGCAGCCAGCGCGGCGCGGGCGTCGCGGGTCCAGGCTTCCCCCTGCCAGATCGCCAGGGTGGCGACCGTCAGGATCACCAGGGAGGGCAGGGGATAGCGGATCGGTGGGAGCATGGTGGTTCGCGCGTCAGCCCCTCCGCCACCCGGCGGCGATCCGCCCGGGCAGGATCGCCAGCAGCCCGAGGAGGCCGAGAAGGACCAGGAACAGCCCCGGCCAACCGGGCGCCGGGGCGACCATGCCCCGGATGAAGACGGCCGAATGG
This sequence comes from Tundrisphaera macrotermitis, assembly GCF_051175315.1. NCBI lineage: Bacteria > Pseudomonadati > Planctomycetota > Planctomycetia > Isosphaerales > Isosphaeraceae > Tundrisphaera > Tundrisphaera macrotermitis. The sequence goes on along the minus strand of NZ_CP195100.1, from coordinate 6,107,359 downwards.
GCGGCCCGCGCCGCCTCGCGGTGGAACACCCGGATCGGCCGGAGGGTCCCGTCCTGGGTGGGCCGGTCGGTCCGGTAGGAGAGCCGGTAATTGGTCCTCTGCCGGCGGGCGATCTCCTCGTAGATCGACCGCAACTGCCCGGCATCCCGGGCGGAGTAGGCCTGGCCCCGGGTCTCGGACGCCAGCCGGGCCAGGGACCCCGACGTCACCTGGGGGCCCGTGCCCAGGCCCAGGGTGTGGATCGGCAGGTTGAGCCGGCGGGATTCGAGGATTACCGCATCGAGCGCGCCCGGGCGGTTGGAGGTATCCTCGCCGTCGGTCATCGCCAGGATGGCCCGGCGTCCGGCCTCGTGCCGGAGGAGTTCGAGCGCGGCGGCGACCGCATCGTAGTAGTGCGTGCCGCCGTCGGCCTCCAGGGATTCGACCGCGCGGCGTGCCGCCGCCATGTCCTCGGTGAACGGCAGAATCAGCTCGACGGACGAGCTGAAAGCGATCACGGCGACCCTCGACCCGCGCGGCAGGCCGTCGAGGAAGCGGGCCACCGCCGCTTTCAGGCCGACGATGCGGCCCTCCAGCAGCATGCTCCGGCTCCGGTCGAGGACCAGGACCACCGTGGTCGGCCGCTTCACGAGGGTTTCGGGGGCCTCGAACGCCAGGATCGGCCGTTCCTGATCTTCCTCTACGACGCGAAACTCCTCCTTTCCGGCGTTGAGCAGGGGCACGCCGGCCTTCGCGACCTCGAAGTAGACCGAGATCTCGGGGAAGTTTGATTCGTCGGCCTGGGTGATCGTCACCGTCGTGGCGTCGGGGGCCGCCTCGCCCTCGACGGCCCGGGCGGGCCCGGAGGACGCGAGGACCAGCCAGGCCAGCGTCGGGATGGAAAGCCATCGGGCGATCATTGCGTCCACCTCCTCGAAAGCTTCGCCAGCCCGGCCGCGGCCGCCCCGATCGCGGCCCAGATCAGGCAGGCGACGAGGGTCGCGATCGCCCATCCCCCCGAGACCTGGGGGTCGAAGGCCCGGCACGCGGCCAGGACCACCGCCGAGATCAGAGCCCCGACGCAACCGCCGGCGAACGCGCCGAAGGGCATCTCCCGGGGTTCCCCGAGCCTGGCGGCCAGGCCGAGCCCCAGGATCGACCCGGCCGCCCCGAAGGCGACCAGGACCCCGGGGAAGGCCGGGCTGCCCGGCGGCAGGCCCGCCGGCCTGCCGAACAGCCCTGCGACGGCGACGATCAGCCGCAGGCCCGCGAGGCCCAGGGACATCTCCCGGGCCAACTGCCGGGGGCCGGCCCGATCGATCCATCCCCCGAGGGGCGATGGCGTCGCCACGTTCGTCAGGATCTCGGGCGGGGCGTCGCCGTCCCTCCTGGGCTCCAGCGTGATCGCGACCCGCTTCGTCCCCCCGTTCCCCTCCACGACGATCTCGCCGGCAAGGGGCACGGGCAGCAGTTCGGGGATTATCAGGTCGAAGGCGATCTCGGTCTCCTCGACGGTCGCGAAGGGGGCGTCGTCGAACTCCGGGGCCAGCTTGAGCCAGGGGCTGTCGGGCGGATCGACCCGGGCGGACGAGCGGAGCAGGCGGTAGCCCACGTTGGCGACACGGATCGTCTTGCGGACGACCCCGCCGCCGGGGCTCGCCCTCACCAGGATCCGCCGGGGGTGGACGTCCAGCTCCGGCCGCGACGGCCGCGAGGTCGGCAGGCTGGCCAGCCAGGCGTCGAGCCGATCGTCGGCCCCGCTGCCCAGGGCCGATCGCGGCCGCAGGTCCCCCCGGCCGATCCCGAGCAGGAACGCGTCGATCCGCCCGGAGGCCAGTTCGTCCCGGAGGGAATCCCAACGCTGGGCGGACGCCGTCAGGAAGTCATCCCAGGTCCGGCACGCCTGGCCGCCTGCCAGGACGTAAAAGAACGTATCGGGCGGGCCCGCCTCATCCGGCTCGGCCGCCCGCGCCGCGTCGTCGCTGATCCGGAGGACGACGGCCCCCAGCTGGATCTCGTCGCCGGCCCGGAGCGGCCAGACCTGGCCGGGGAGGACGCGGCGGCGGTTGACGAACGTCCCGCACGAGGAATCCAGGTCGCGGATCGACGGCTCCCCCCCCGGCCAGGTCAGGGCGGCATGCTGCGCCTCCATGCGTCGCGAGGTCGGGGCTTCCTGGCCGGCCAGGTCGATCCCCACGCTCGGGGGGGTGGGGGCGTTGCCCAGCACGATCTCGTTGGCGGCCAGGGGATAGACCTGGCCCGGCTTGCGGCCGCGGACCACCTCCAGGCTCCAGCTCGTGATGGGGTCGGGGGCGGTCATCGGTCAGCGCCTCCGGAACAGCAGGAGGGTCTGGCCCAGTTCGATGCGATCGCCGTCCTGGAGCGTCCAGGGGGCGTGGACGACCTCGCCGTTGACGCGGGTCCGGCCTGGCGGGGCGAGGCTGGTCAGGATGTAGTCCTTGCCGGTCGCGGCGATCTCGGCATGCTGGCGGGCGACCGTGGCATCGCCGAATAGCCCCACCCCGGCGCGTTCGTCGAGGCCGAGCGTGGTCTTCTTGCCGGTCAGGAGGTAGGCTCGGCCTTCCTGGCGGCCCCGGACCACCTGGACCCAGGACCGCCGGAGCACCTGCTCGGTCAGGGCCAGGCCCAGCCCGATCCCCCCGCCCAGGAGGGCGATGCCCAGCCCCTGGCCTAGCTCGATCCGATTGCCCATCCGGGCGCGGAGCGCCTCGAAGAGCCAGCCGCCCACCAGGCCGCCGACGGCCCCGCCGACGATGCCGTGGTAGATCCGGGGCCGCCACCCCGGCCCGAGGCCGAGGCCGGCACCGATGCCCAGGCCCAGGATGGCCCAGGACAGCGAGCGGCCGATCAGGCCCCCCCGGAGCCAGTCGAGGATGACCTCGCCGAGGACCAGCCCGAGCGCGCCGCCGAGGGCGCCCAGCAGGACACCCCGGGTCGCGTCGCGGGACAGGCGAAGCCAGGCCGCGTCCCGGAATGGTCCCGCCGCCGCGATGAAGAAGCCGATCGCACCGCCGATCGTCGCCCCCGCCAGTGCGTCCCGCAACCAGATCGAGCTGGCGTGGACCAGCTCGACGAAGAAGAACAGTCCGAAGACCCCCCCCAGGGCGCCGGCGATGCTCATCTCGTGGGCTTGCCGGCCGTTGGCCCGCCAGGTCCGCGGGATGTTCATGAGAGCTTCCGCAACGATCGGCCTCCCTCGGCGATGATCCGGGCGATCTGGCCGAAGGTGCCCACCAGCTCCCCCTCCCGCGCGAAGATCGATCCTTCCTCGGTGCTGGCGAGTCGCCGCAGGTAGGCGAGGTCGGCATCTCCGGTGCCGATGGCGACGATCTCGATCCCCTCGCCTCGCGCCAGCGCGGCCTGCTCGGCGGCGGCCTCGGCCGCGTCGGGGTAGCCGTCGGTCAGGATCACCAGGTAGCGGGTCCGGTCGATCCGGAGCAGGCGGTTGCGGGCCAGCTCGATGGCATCGGCCAGGTTCGTGGTGCCGTCGGCCTCCAGCCGGGCCAGCCCCGCCAGGACCTTGCGGGGGTTGTCGGTGGCGTCGCACTGGAGCGTCACCTCGTCGGAGAAGGCGATCAGGCCGACCTCGGTGCCGGTGAAGTCGCAGCGATCCAGGAACGCACGCGCGGCGGCCTGGGCCTTCATCAACGGCGAGCCCGCCATGCTCGCCGAGACGTCGATGAGGAGGAAGATCCGGGTCGGTGCGAGCGGCGCGCGGACGGCCGAGGCCGGGGGGCGGCCGAGCCAGGACAGGTCGGCGGGCACCGGCTCGACCGTCATCCGGAGCGCGTGCCCGGTGTCGCGCTGGACGGCGCGGACCTGGACCACGCCGTTGGCATCATAGGCCATGCGGACCTCGACGGTGACCTCGGCATCGGTTGCCTGGATGCCCGAGAACGCATACTTGCCGAGGATCGTGCAGTCGATCGGCCGGTCGCTCTCCCCCTGGGTCAGATAAACGTCGAGGTTGGCATTGGCGCCGCCGTGGGTGGCGTGGAGGTAGCGGACGGTCCCTTCCGCCGGGATCGGGAGATTGCGGCGGAGGATGATGTCGTTGACGTAGCTCGACCCGTCCTGGCTCACCGCGACCGCCCCCAGGCTGTGGGCCATCACGTCCACGACCCGCCGGGCCCCCGGGAGGGTGAAGGCGGGCGACGGCTGGGGCCGACCCCCCAGGGTGAACCGGGGGACCGCCGACTCGGCCTCCAGCCCCTCCTCAATGCCCGCCTGGATCGCGGCCCCGAGGGCGACCGCCTCGTCGACGTTGACCCCGGCCCGCGGGTCCTGCCCGGCCATCTCCCGGACGAACGAGCGGACCATGGGCATCCGGGTCGACCCGCCCACCAGCAGGACGCCCGACAGGCGGCCCCAGTCGAGCTTCGCCTCGTCCAGCGCCTCCTCGGCGAGCCGTCGGGTGCGGTCCATGAGCGGGGCGGTCATCGCCTCGAACTCGGCGCGGGCGAGTTCGTAGGTCCGCCGGTCGCGGCCGAGTTGGAGCGTGATTCGGGTGGCCGCTCGGCCCGAGAGGGCCCACTTGGCCTGCTCGGCCAGTGACAGGACCTCGTTGAGCGCCACGGGGTCGTCGAGCGGGTCCACGCCGGTGTCGGCCGCGAACCGTTCGGCGAGGAAGGTGGCGATCCGGTCGTCCCAGTTCTTGCCGCCGAGGTCGTGGTCGCCGGCCGTGGCCAGGACTTGGACCGCGTCCGGTTCGATCCGGGCCACGGTCACGTCGAACGTGCCGCCGCCGAGGTCGTAGATCAGCACCGTCTCCTCGGCCCCCGCCTTCCCCAGCCCGTAGGCCAGGGCGGCGGCGGTCGGCTCGTTGATGATCCGGGGCACGTCCAGCCCGGCGAGTCGGCCGGCCTCCAGCGTCGCCTTGCGTTGGGCGTCGGCGAAGTAGGCCGGCACGGTGATCACGGCGCGGTCGACGGCCTGCCCGAGCCGTGCCTCGGCGTCCTCCTTCAGCCGCCCGAGGACCAGGGCCGAGAGCGCCGCGGCGTCGTAGTCGCGGTCGTGGAACCGGAGCCGATAGTGCGGGCTGCCCATGTGGGGCTTGAAGAAGCTGGCGACCTCGGCATTGCCCAGGCGGGCCCACTCCCGGGCCTCCTCCCCGACGGCGGGCGGGTCGGTGCCGAAGTAAATGACCGAGGGGGTGATCGGGTTGCCTTCGCGATTGGCGAGCACCTCGGGCCGGCCGAAGGCATTCCTCCGCCCCACCGCCGAGTTGGTCGTCCCCAGGTCGATCCCGACGCATACGCCCATGCGATTACCCCGGCCCCGGCCCGGCCTGCTGGCGGAGAGGAGCGACCACCTCGCGGACCCAGGTGCGGAAATCCAGTCCCCACTGGGTCTCTTCCGCGGGATTGTAATCGCGGAGGAAGCGAGTCAGGCCATCGAGGGGGAGAAAGGGGAAGGATGCACTTTCCCCCGTCGCGACATACCGCCCGTCGCGGTTGAGCGTGAGCACCGAGAGCTGATCGCCGTCGTGACGCCAGATCTCGGGCACGCCGATGGCGGCGTAGATGTCCAACTTGTCGAGCAGGCTGTTCGTGATCTCCACCTCAATGCAAAGATCGGGCGGCGGGTCGACATCGAGATCGATTCGATCCTGGTCCCGGATCCGCCCGGCATTGGCCAGGTAGAAGGATTCGTCAGGCTCCAGGCCACGATCCGCGAGCCGCTTCTTGAAGGTGGTCGAACCGAGCACGTTCCTCCGGATCCGAAGCTCCTCGGTGAGAGCCAGGACCATGAAGCCGAGGAGCGATTTGAACCGTTCATGATGATGCGAGATCGGCGACATCAGCTCCACATCCCCGTTCGCATAATTGACCCGCGTCGAGCCGTCGCCGATCAAGGCCCGCAGGGCCTCATAGCCGGACCAGCCGAGGTTGCGGAGGAGGAAGCGGCGCTCGCCGATCGCCGGCCCGGCCGGGGCCGGGGTCGCTGGACTGCTGTCTTTGAGGGCGGTGGCCATGATCGACGTCACTTCCCCGGGGGATGGTCGCGATGGAGCGGAACGAGGACCTCGCGCACCCAGGCCCGAAACCGACGCCGCCAGGTCAACTCCGGTTCGGCCCCCGATTCCGCCAGGAAACGCCGAAGATCCTCGAAGGGCACGAAGGGCAGGTGAAGGCTCCTCTCCGTTGCAACATATCGAGATTCGAGGCCGAGTCGGAAGATGGTGATCGACTTGCCGTCGAATCGCCAGATCTCGGGAACTCCGATGAGAGCATAGATTTCGAGCTTGGGCAGCAGGCTGTTCGTGATCTCGATTTCCAGGCAAAGGTCGGGCGGAGGTTCGACTTCCAGGTCGATTCGGTCGGTGTTGCTTAGGTGCTCCATGCCGGCAAAATAATAGCATTCGTCGGCTTCGAGTCCGCAATCGATGTCCCGCCTTCTGAGAGTCGTCGATCCGAATGAGGCGAAATCCAGGCCCGTCTCCTCGGCAATGGTCTCGATCATGAAACCGAGATATTTCTTGCCGCGTTCGTGACGGTTGAGTGGCGACATGAATTCCACATTCCCGCGAGCGTAAGACAGGCGAGGACTGTCGTCGCCGAACCAATCCAGGAGGGCTTCGTATCCTTCCCAACCCACGCCACGGATCAGGGTACGGATCTCCCCGGTGGGTGCTTGAAGATGGGTGTTGCCGGTGGAAGATGCGGTGGCCATCGGGCTTGGCCTCGCTGGAGTTGGGTTCAGGAGACGTTGATCAGCCTCAAGGCCGTCGAGCGTTCGGCGACCTCCTCGGCGTTCATGACGGCCTCGGTGGCGAAGTCGACGTCGATCGAGCCGCCGCCGGTCAGGTCGGTGGCGGTGACATACAGCCGGCCGTCGGCGCTGATGGCGAACTTGACGCGGATCGGGCTGCGGGCGGGCAAGTTCTCCGGCAGGCTCAGCGTGGCCACGCCCACTTCCTTGCAGTCCAGGGGCTCGGGGTTGTCGCGCTCGCCGGCCATGATTCGGATGTCGACGCCCGACTGGTTGGCGGTGTCGGTGCCGAAGTCGTTGGAGCTTTCCATCGGCACCTCGCCGTTGCGCGGCAGGAGGTAGACGACCAGTTCGCGGCCGGACTCGTCGCGGGCGATCACGCCCAGGCTCTTGCTCAGGACGTTGACGATCCGGGTGTTCACCAGCTCGCGGACCGGGCCGGTCAGGGTGAAGCCCAGGTCGCGCTCGATCTTGTCGAGCGCGGCGACGACCTCGGCCTCGCTCACGGCGGCGAGGTCGATCGGTGCGGCGTCTTCGCCGGCGGCCGAGGCAGGCGCCAGGCGTTCGCGGACCTCGTCCTGGAGCGACTCCTTGAGGCCGAACAGGGCGGCGCCCTTGGCCACGGCCTCGTCGGGGTCGTAGCTCTCGGGCTCCATGCCGAACTCGGCGAGCAGGCGGTCGCGGACCTGGGGCATCCGGGTCGACCCGCCGACCAGGATGATCTTGTCGAACCGCTCGCAGCCCTTGGCCTTCGCGTCGGCCAGCATCTCGCGGGTCAGCTCGATGGTGCGGTCCAGCAGGTGGCGGGTGATCGACTCGAACTGGGGGCGTTCCAACTCGACGCGGGCCTGCCGTCCGGCGTGGGTGACGCGGAAGGGCGCCTTGTCGCGCTGGGTGAGCGTCTTCTTGCCCCGCTCGGCCTGGAGGAACAGGTCGTTGAGGACCTCGGGGTCGTCCATCGGGTCGGATTCCTCCCCGGTCTGGACGCGGAACTCCTCGGCCAGGTGAAGGACGATCGCTTCATCCCAGAGCGTGCCGCCGAGGCGGTGGTCGCCGCCGGTGCAGATGACCCGGATCAGGCGGTCCTTGATCTCGATCATGGTCACGTCGAAGGTGCCGCCGCCGAGGTCGTAGACCAGCACCACCTGGTCCTCGCCCTGCTCCAGGCCGTAGGCGATGGCGGCGGCGGTCGGCTCGTTCAGGACCGATCGGACGTTCAGGCCCGCCAGGCGTCCCGCGTTGGCGGTGGCCTCGCGCTCCTCCGTGCCGAAGTAGGCCGGGCAGGTGATCACGACGTCGGTGATCTTGTCCCCCCCCAGCGCGATCTCGGCGTCGCCGACCACCTTGCGGAGGATGAACGAGCTGATGTCCTCGGCCCCGTAGGGCTTCCCCTCGCTCTCGAAGACGAAGTGGGGGTCGCCCATGTGCTGCTTGACCCGCGAGACGACGCGATGGGGCTCGACCCGGGCCGCCTCCTTGGCGGTATCGCCCACGATCACGCTCTCGCCCTCGAACAGGACCACCGAGGGGGTGATCCGCTCGCTCTCCTGGTTGGGCACGACCACGGGCTTGCCGTGTTCATCGACGTAGGCGATGGCCGAGTAGGTGGTCCCCAAGTCGATCCCGAACACGCGCTTCAGGCCATCGCTCACGGCTGGATTCTCCGGGGGCGTCTCGGGTTCTCATCGCTGTTCGTCGGGCGGCCGGGATTGTTGGCCGGCCGCCCGGATCAATCGCCGGCCGGGCCGCCGCCGTCCTCGCCATCATACGGCGCGCGGCACCAGTGGCAGACCAGGACCGCGCCGCAGGACGGGCAGGCCACCGGCACCTCGACCCGCCCCAGGGCCTCGTATTCGGCCCGGCCGCGCGGCTCGTAGGGCTCGCCGCAGCCGTCGCATTCGAGCGGGCGGTCGCAGAAGAGGCAGTCCATCGGGTCGCTCCCTGGCGATCAGTCGCGTTCCGCCACCTTCTCGGGCTTGAGGCAACGGTTGATCTGGCGGACCGCCTGGCGGAGACGCTGCTCGTTCTCGATCAGGGCCAGGCGGAGATACCCCTCGCCGGTCTCGCCGAAGCCCCGGCCCGGGCTGACGGCGACCTCGGCCTCCTCCAGCAGCTTCATGGCGAAGTCGATGGAGCCCATCTTCGAGCGCCAGGGCTCGGGGATCTGGGCCCAGACGAACATGCCGGCCTTGGGGGTCTCGGCCTCCCAGCCGGAGCGGCGGAGGGCGTCGACCAGCACGTCGCGGCGGGCCTGGTACTCGGCCACCTGCGCCAGCCGGCCTTCCTCGCCGTGCCGCAGGGCCACGATCGCGGCGATCTGCACGGCCTGGAACAGCCCGTAGTCGTAATAGCCCTTGATCGCCTTCAGGGCCGAGATCATCTGCCGGTTGCCGGCGGCGAAGCCGACCCGCCAGCCGGCCATGTTGTAGCCCTTGGACATGGTCGTGAATTCGCAGCCGACGTCCTTGGCCCCCTCGGCCTCCAGGAAGCTGGGCACCTGCACCCCGTCGTACGAGATGTCGCCGTAGGCGAAGTCGTGCATGACGAAGAACCGGTGCTTCTTGGCGAGCTTGACCACCTGCTCGAAGAACCCGCGATCGACGACCGCCGAGGTCGGATTGTGCGGGTAGTTCATGATCAGGATCTTGGGCTTGGGCGTCAGGCTCTCGCACACCCGGGCGATGTTGGACAGGTAGGCGTCCGGGTCGCGGATGTCGAGCGTGATGACGTTGGCCGACGCCAGGGCGACGGCGTGGACGTGGATCGGGAAGCTCGGGGCGGGCACCAGCGCCGTGTCGCCCGGCCCCAGCAGGGCCAGGCACATGTGGCTGAACCCTTCCTTGGAGCCGATCGTGGCGACGACCTCGTTCTCGGGGTCGAGATCGACGCCGAACCGCGACTGGTAGCGGGCCGCGACCTCCTTGCGGAGGTTGAAGATGCCCGAGGCCACGCTGTAGCGGTGGTTGCGCGAGTCCTGGACCGCCTCGCACAGCTTCTCGATGACCCACGGCTCGGGCGGGTCGGTCGGGTTGCCCATTCCCAGGTCGATCACGTCGATCCCGGCCCGGCGCTTGCGGTATTTCAGCTCGTTGATCTTGCCGAACAGGTAGGGGGGCAGCCCCCGGACGCGCGGGGCGACCTCGAGGTCGAAGGCTTCGATCGGGTCGGGCTGGGTCGTATGGTCGATCATCGCTGGCTCTATCCTGTCGGTCCGGTCCGGCCGACGTCCGATCGGGGCGTTTCGTCCGGACACCCATCATACTCGCCGGGCGGGGCGGTTGCACCTGCGACGCGTCGGCATTCCGGGCATGGGCCGAACTCGGCCCAACTTTCCCGCCCGGATCGCCGATAAGGAAACTGCCACCGGACCATACCGGCGCCCCGACGATCGCAACGAGACCCGCCCCTTCGCCCGGCCGCCATCCGGTTCATCATATAAAGGGGGGCGGCGTCGGAGTGATCCGATGCCGCCCCCCTTGTTTTCACCACCGGGCGATCCGCTCAGGCCGGTCTCAACGGCGGGCGGCGGGCGTGCCCGGGGGGGCCGCCTTGATCGCGTTCTGGAGGACGGCGGCGGCCTTGGCGGCATCGGCGGGGACGCCGGCCGGGGGCCGGCTCGTCCCGTTGGGCGAGGTCGCGGCGGGGGTCACGGCCTTGGCCCCCGACGGCGGGACGGCCTTGGTCTCTCCGGCGGCATTCATGAGCTTGACGTTGCGGTCCATCCCCTCGCGGAACCCGGGCTCGTTCTCCTCGTGGGCCAGCTTGACCTGGCCGGTGAGCTTGTTGTCGATGTGGGCCGCGGCGATCAGCTCCTGGAAGACCTCTCCCATCTTCTCCTTGAGCTTCACCTCGTTCATCTGGGCGGTGAGCATGGCGCGGACGTCGGGCTCGGCGAGCGTCTTGCCGGTATTGCCGCCGTCGACGCCGACGCGCTGGACGATGACCCAACCGGCGTCATTCACCTGGATCGGGCCTGTGAAGTCGCCATCCTTGGGCTTGTGGGCCGGGTTCTTGTCGTTGGGGTCGCCGTCCACCAGCTGCTCGAAGGCGCGGTCGGAGACGTGACGGGGCTGGGCGTGGCGGGCCATCGGCTCGGGGAGCATCCCGCCCACGGCGCGGGTGCTGGTGTCCATCGACCGCTCCTTGGCGATGTTCTCGAAGCCGCCCGGGTTCTTCCGGACCGCCTCCCAGATGTCCTTCGCCTTGGTCATGTCGTTGGTCATGATGATCCGGCAGCGGAGCCGGGGGCCGAAGTTGGCCTCGAAGGCGTCCTTCAGGTCCTGCTCGGTGACCTGGACCCGCTTCTCGGAGAGCTTGCGCAGGGCCAGGGCCGGATAGATGATGTCGCGGGCATATTGCGCCGGGCTGATCCCACGCTCCTTGTCGAGCGTGCGGAGCCACACGTCGCGGGTCACGCCGGCCATCTTCATGGCGATCGAGTCGATCTCGGAGTCGATCTCGGCGGCGGTGATTTCCATCTTCTGGGCGCGTAGCGCCTGGTCGATCAAAGTCTTGGAGATCAGGGTCTCCAGGATCTCCTCGCCCTTGCGGGCCACGCACTCGGAGGCGAGCCGATCGCGAGTGATGACTTCCTTGTTGACGATCGCGATCGGATCGCTCGGATTGGCCGGCACGGCGACCTCGACGAGCCCGTGGGCCTCGGCCTCGGCCCCGGCGGCCTTGGGCAGGGCGGCCGGGGTGGTCGGGGCGGCGGGGGCCGGCTTCGCCGCACCTCGGCCCAGGATGCCCTGCGCGGGGGCGAGGGCGGGCATCGAGGCCCCGGCCACGGCCAGGACGACGATCGAGCGGGCGATCCCTCGGCCACGATCCAATGCGTTCATCGGTGGTCTCTCCATAAACCATCGGGCCGACGGAAATCGGCTCAAGTCTGGGGTCAAATCCGCCGACACTATCGGGATTCCCCCCGGATCGGTCAATCCGAAGATTCGGCGGTCACGGAGGGTGGCGAAGTCCCGCCATCCTCGGCCGGAGGGGCGGGAACTCCTTGCGAGGACGCCCCCCGTCCTGGAAGAATCCTCCCGGCCGGGTCGATCGCATGCGGGGCATCCCGGCCGGGGACTCGTACCCCCGACCCCGTCCCGCGATCCACCGTTGAAGGACTTCGCCCGATGACGATCCGCCTCGCCTTGCTGATCGCGGCGCTCGCGACGGCCTGCCCGGCCCTCGGGCAGGAGATTCGCCGCGACATCCCCTATGCCGATCCCGCCCATCCCAGGGGGGCGCTCGACATCTACGCGCCGCCCGGCGCGAAGGGGTTGCCGGTGCTGTTCTGGATCCACGGAGGGGGCTGGACGGCCGGCGACAAGTCGACCGTCATGAGCAAGCCCCGGGCCTTCAATGATCGGGGATTCGTGTTCGTGTCGACCGACTACCGGCTGCTCCCGGACGTCGACATGGCGACGATCGTGGGGGACGTGGCCCACTCCCTCCGCTGGGTCCACGACCACATCGCCGAGCACGGCGGCGACCCGTCCCGGATCGTGGTCATGGGCCATTCCGCCGGGGCCCAGCTGGCCGCCCTGATCTGCACCGACGACCGCTACCTCAAGAAGGAAGGCCTGTCGCTGGACATCATCAAGGGATGCATCCCGACCGACGGCGACACCTTCGACATCCCCGCCATCATCGAGGTCGCGGAGACCCGGTGCCGGGTCCACGGCCTGCCCCTGCCCGGCGCGAATGGCCATCGCCACAAGTTCGGCAACGACCCGGCGAAGCATCGCGACTTCTCGGCCGTGACCCATGTGGCCCGGGACAAAGGAATCCCCCCGTTCCTGATCCTCCACGTCGCCGGACACCCGGACACGACCGCCCAGGCGAAGCGGTTCGCGGCGGCGCTGAAGGGGGCGGGTGTCCCCGTGACCGTCTATGCCGGCAAGGACACGTTCCACACCAAGATCAATGCCGACATCGGCCTGCCCGACGACCCGGCCTCGCCGGTCGTGTTCGACTTCGCATCCCGGGTGGTGAAGCGGTGAGGGATGACCCCTCGCCGACCCGGCCGGGGCAGGAGGGGCAGTTCGATCCGGCCCCCTCGGGCCCGGATCACTCCTTCCCCTTCTCGCCGTGGATCGTCTCGATCAGGTGCTCGACCGGCTTGGGGCCGTCGGTCTTGTATGTGCTGTAGCCGCCCTGGTAGCGGCGTCCGTGGGACCAGTTGTTGAAGATCCGCGAGCCGCCGGGCCGAAGGCCGACGTAGTCCCAGCCCCAGGTGCCTTCATTGACGCGGCGGCCGTGGTCGCCAGGATGGGCCGAGCCGCCGCCTACGTAGCCGCCGCGATAGTGGCCGGTGTCCGACGGGTGGGCCAACGGCGAGACGCACTGCGGGTGGCCGGCCTGGTGGTGGGTCTGGGGGAGTGAGGGCACGTGCCGGGGGGTATGGATGTGGTGGTGGTCGCCCGCCCGGGCGGCCGGGGCGGACGCGGCCAGGGCGGCGACGGCGAGCCCGAGGATGGTCTTTTTCATGGGTCTTCCCGCTCGGCTGGGAGGAAATCGTCCTGGGACATCGATCGGCATCCGAGCGACGGGGCCGACAGGGAATCCGGGGCGGCCCGCCGGGCCTCAGACGTTGGGCTGGCGGTTGAACTTCTGGTAGGGCAGTCGGATGCCCCGGACGAAGACCTGGTCGGCACGCGGGGTCGGGGCCTCGGGGCGGAAGCCGAGCGATGCGGTGAAGGTGACCACGTCGTCCTGGTCCACGCCGTCGCCGCTGACGCCGAGGCCGCCCACCAGGACCTTCCGGCCCGAGCCGTCCACGTCCTTGTAGAGCGCCGAACTGCCCGGGAAGAAGACGATCCCGTTCTGGTTCAGGACGTCGGTCTGGTCCTTGAAGTTGGTCCCCGGGTTGAAGGCGTCGTAGCCCTGGACGCTCTGGAACGCCGAGGCGGGCAGGGCCGGGCCGGTGTTCAGGCCGGTGAAGCGGTCCGAACCGCCATCGTTGAGGATCGACCACGGGCCGGGCGGGAACCCGTCAATCCCCTCGGGGAACCGGGGCTCGGCCAGGTAGCGGACCGTCCGGTTGGTGATCGCCGTGCCCACCGGGACCGTGGGCAGTTGGTCGGCCGGCTGGAGCTGGGCCGGGTCCGCATAGTAGGCGACGTTGCGGGCCTTCGCCGTGGCCACATCGATCGAGAAGATGGTCGCGTCGGGCATCCGGTACTGGCCCAGGATGTTGCCCTCTCTGTCCGTGACCGTGAACACCATCCGGGCGTGGCGGTTGATCGGCAGGCGGATCGCCGCGCGGGTGGTGTTGGCCCGGGCGATCCCCTGGTTGACGATCTGGACCACGTCCTCGGCCGTCAGCCCGTCGCCGCCGTGCGGGGTGACCAGCCAGCCGTCGGGGACGATGCGGCCGCCCCGGGTGTTGGTGGCCGGGTCGACGCTCTGGTTGACGTCGACCTGCCCGGTCCCGGGGACGACGAACGTGGTTTCATAGCCGGGATAGACTGCGGTGTCCTGGGGCGCCGTGGTGAACGAGAAGATCTGATTGGACACGTCGTTGCTGACCGGCAGGTCGGTGCCGCCGTTGGGATCGCCCTTGCCGATGCCGAACTTCTTGGCCTCTTTCAGGAGGAGGCTGGGCCCTTGGTTGCCGTGCGGGCCGATGACGTCGAGCGTGATCCCGACGAGGTCGATCCGGCCGAACGGCTTGAGGTCGAGCCCCGGGACCGGTTTGACATTGCCCAGGGCCCCGATCTTCAACGATGCGCCCGTGATGGGATTCTTCGCCGAGCTTCCTCCCAATGCCGCCAGCGAGATGAACTCGGCCTCCGCCGAGCGGTCGCGCTTCCTGGGATTGTAGAAGGAGTCGTTGAGCCGGGAGTTCTCCTCGGTCGCATAGCCGGTCGTGCCCGGGAAGAAGACGCCGATCCCGCCGATCACGATCGAGGTCATCTTCCCGTCGACCATGACCCGGCGGATGATCGGGATGCCGCCGGGCAGGGTGGCGATCCCTCGCGCCTGGGCGTCGGGCTCCAGCCCGGAGACGAACCCGTAGGACTCGGGCGCGGTCAGCTCGGTGCCGTCGAAGGCGATCGTCTCGGGGATGAATTCCTGGGCCACGTTGAATCGGTTGGGCAGGGTGACGTCGTCGGCCGTCCCCTTCACGCGGTCGGGGCCCGGGTGGCGGATGCTGTCGCGGTTGGTGTGCTCGATCTCGAACAGGTCGACCTGGGGCGTGAACGGGACGCCGGCCGGGAAGTGGGCCTTGATGCCCAGCGGGGCGACGAAGCCCGGCCCGCGCAGGTTGGAATTGACGTCCTGGATGCTGGGATTGGCCTCGATCTCGCGCTGGGTGATCGTGGACTGGCTGATGTCCTGGATCGTCCGAGAGGTCAGCGGCGCCTGGTTGTTGCCGAACAGGGCCCCGGTGCGGGCCTTGGCCAGGGCCCCGTCGACGGCGAAGACCAGCTTCTGGGCGTTGCCGGTGATCTCCGGCGAGACCCCGTTCTCGACCCGGACGCCCAGGACGCGCCCGCCCCGGTCGGTGATGGCGATGATCGCATCGGTGCTGGCGGTGGCGGCGCTGGCCCTCTGCAGGAGCTGCTGCACCTCGGACGGATTGAGCTGGGCGGTGAGGGTCGCGGCGGCGACGGCCGGGCCGCCCACCGGGTCGGCGGCCATGAGCTGTCGGCCTTCCAGCCCCTCGACGCCCGGGCGGGCGGCACGATGGGACTGACGCGGACGTCCGGATGCGTCGCGGCCGGTCCGGAGGATTCGATCGCCGGGGAGGTGCATCGCTGTCCCTTTCTCCTGAGACGCGGCGCCCGGGCTGGTCCCCGGTCCCGTCGTCTGGGTCGCGCCGACGTGCGAGAATCGATCCCGCCCTCGGACCATTTCATTCGGCGGGCCGCTCGCGGAAATTGACGGAAAGTCCGCGTGACCGTCGAGAAAGGCGGAATTGTCGCGACCCGCACAAGCGTCCCTATCATTTCTGCCGTCAATACCGCTCAATTCGACAAATGACTCAAGGTCCCCGATCCGTCGCGACGATTCAGGGGGTGGAAGGTCGGAGGACTTTTCCGAGGGCGCCGGTTGTCCTGGATTGGATCTCGATCCCGGAAGGTCAGACATGCCTCATCCCCAGACACGACGGATCGGTTCCGGGCATCCTGGCCCGAATGATGCGACCCCGGCCCTCCCCCGGCGGGTGTCGTGCGCGGATCTGGCGACCCGCGCCCTCCGGCCGATTCGATCCTGGGGGATGGCCTCCGTCCTGGTGGCATGCTCGGCCGCGCGGTCCTGGTCGGCGGGGCCCGATGACCTCCCGCCCCTGCCCGATGAGCCGGCGGCGTCCGCCCCGGCGACTCATTCGACCTTCGGCGACGGCGCGCGGCCGGTCCAGTTCGCCCCGCTCGAACCGGAGACCCTCCCCGGCCTCCGCCCGCCGACCGACCCGAGCTTCCCCGACCCGGAGCCGCCGCCGGTCACGCCGCCAGGCGAGTTCTTCCGGACGTTGATGGACCCGACCACCGGGTTCGCGGGCAACTCGGGGGTCGAGCCCAAGGAAGGGCAGACCGACCCGAGCTTCGTCCCGATCGAGGACCGCTGGCGGATCGGCTATCCGGCCTGGGACCGCTACGGCAAGGGCCACCCCCTGCTGGACGAGTACCCGTTCCAGCTCGGCCGGCTGATCAACCCCTATCGCCAGAGCGTCCTGAAGGGGGACTACCCGATCGTCGGGCAGAACACCTTCATGGACCTGACGGCAAACCAGCTGACCTTCATGGAATACCGGCGGGTCCCGACCCAGACCACGCCGTTCGAGAGCACCGCCCGCGCCGGTCAGTTCCCGTTCTTCGGCCGGCCGGACCAGTTCTTCTTCACCCAGTTCAACAACATCACGCTCGACATCTTCCACGGCGATGCCGGCTTCAAGCCGGTGGACTGGCGGATCAAGATCACCCCGGTCTTCAACGTCAACTACCTGGCCACCAATGAACTGGCCCAGGTCAACCCGAGCGTGACCGCCGGCACGACCCGGGCCCGGACCTTCTTCGCGCTCCAGGAGTGGTTCGGCGAGGTCAAGCTGGCCGACACCAGCCCGTACTACGACTTCGTGTCGGCGCGGGTCGGGTCGCAGCTGTTCATCAGCGACTTCCGCGGCCTGATCTTCTCGGACGTGAATCGCGGGGCCCGGATCTTCGGCACCCGCAACGGCAATCGCGACCAGTACAACCTCCTGTATAACCGCCAGTTCGAGAAGGACACCAACAGCGGCCTGAACTCGTTCCACGACCGAAATCAGAACATCTTCATCGCCAACTACTACCGCCAGGACTTCATCTTCCCCGGCTACACGGCCGAGGCCAGCGTCCACTACAACAACGACAATCCGGCCTTCCTCATCAACAAGAATCGGTTCCTGAACCGGCCGGACCCGGTCGGGATCAACCAGAAGCACCAGGTCGACGCCGTCTACCTCGGGTTCGCCGGCGACGGCCACTGGGGCCGGTTCAACGTCAACAACGCCTTCTACTGGGTGGTGGGCCGCGACAGCCTGAACCCCCTGGCCAACCGATCGCAGCTGATCAGCGCCCAGCTCGCCGCCTTCGAGCTGTCCTACGACCGCGACTGGATGCGGTTCAAGACGGCCATCCTCTGGGCGTCGGGCGACAGCAACATCAACAACGGCCACGCCACCGGTTTCGATTCGATCCTGGATCAGCAGGTCTTCGCTGGCGGCGTCTTCAGCTACCTCCAGCGCCAGGCGGTGCCGATCTTCGGCGTAAACCTGGTGAACCTGGGGAGCTTCCTGCCCGACCTCCGGTCTTCCAAGATCCAGGGCCAAAGCAACTTCGTGAACCCGGGCCAACTCCTGTTCAACGTCGGCCAGGAGATGGACCTGACCCCGAAGTTCAAGATGATCAACAACATCAACTTCGTCCAGTTCGCCCAGACCAACGTGCTCCAGCAGTTCCTGTATGCCGGCCACATCCACCGGACCATCGGCGTCGAACCGAGCACCGGGTTCGAATACCGCCCGTTCCTCAACGATGCCGTGGTGATGGTCGGCGGCGTGGCGGCCCTGCTGCCGGGGATGGGGTTCCGGGACATCTACAGCAACTTCGGCCGCCGGGTCGATACGCCCGTCGCCGCCTTCGCTTCGCTCGTCCTCGCCTTCTGATCGGGGAAAAGGGGAGATCCGGCCGGCCTACATCGTTATCCTCGACATCCTGCAGCCGCGTCCCACCCCTAGCTTGACCCAGCAGGCACGCCATGACCGCTCCCCGATCGACCCTCCGCGGGCTCGCCCTCTTCCTGATCCTGATGGCCCATCGACTCGACGCCGGAGAGGCCCTGATCGACGGCCGCACGCTCTCGGTCCGCGACGGATTCGAGGTCGAGGCGATCGCCGGCCCGCCCCTGGTCGACCGGCCGATCACCGGGGATTTCGACGAGCAAGGGGCCTTCTACGTGGCCGACTCGTCGGGGTCGAACGAGCCCCTGGCGAAGCAGCTGGAAAACCCCACGCACCGGATCGTCAAGCTGGTGGACGACGACGGCGACGGCCGGTTCGACCGCCGGACCGTCTTCGCCGACCGGATGATGTTCCCCGCCGGGACGCTCTGGCACGACGGGTCGCTCTACGCCGCGGCCCCGCCCAGCATCTGGAAGCTGACCGACACCGACGGCGACGGCGTCGCCGACCGCCGCACCGAGTGGTTCCAGGGCAAGACCCTGACCGGGTGCGGCAACGACCTCCACGGCCCGTATCTCGGCCCCGACGGCTGGATCTACTGGACCAAGGGGGCGTTCGCCGAGCAGACCTACGACCGGCCGGGCCGGTCCCCGCTGGTCACGAAGGCGTCCCACATCTTCCGGGCCCGCCCCGACGGCTCGGGGATCGAGCCGGTGATGACCGGCGGGATGGACAACCCGGTGGACGTCGCCTTCTCGGCCGGGGGGGAGCGGTTCTTCACGACGACCTTCATCCAGATCCCAGCCGGGGGGCGCCGCGACGGGATCCTGCACGCCATCTACGGCGGCCTCTATGGCAAGCTCAACCCGGCCGCCGAGGGGCACACCCGGACCCGGCCCGACTTCATGCCGGTGATGACCCACCTGGGAGCCGCGGCCCCCTCCGGGCTGGCCTGCTACGAATCATCGGGCTTCGGCGACGGCTTCCGCGGCAACCTGTTCGCGGCCCAGTTCAACATGCGGAAGGTGTCGCGGCACGTCCTCGTCCCCGACGGGGCGACGTTCCGGACCCAGGATGAGGACTTCCTCGCCTCCGAGGATCGGGACTACCACCCGACCGACGTCCTGGAAGACGCCGACGGCAGCATCGTCGTGATCGACACCGGGGGATGGTACAAGCTCTGCTGCCCGACTTCGCAGCTGGAGAAGCCCGACGTCCTCGGGAAGATCTACCGGGTCCGCAAGGCCGGGGCCTCCCGCGTCGACGACCCGCGCGGCCTCAAGCTCGACTGGGCCAAGGCCACGCCCGATGCGCTGGCCGATCGGCTCGGCGACCCCCGGCCCGCCGTCCGCCGACGCGCCATGGATGCCCTGGGACGGCGGTCCCTCGAAGCGTTGCCCGCGCTCGGACGAATCGTCCGGGGCGACGACCCCGAGGCGCGGCGCAACGCGATCTGGACCTCGGCCCGGATCGACGCGCCCGAGGCCCGGGTCACCGCTCGTGCCGGCCTGAACGATCCCGACGAGGCCAACCGCCAGGCGGCCCTCCATGTGGCCAGCCTCCATCGGGATCGCGGGGCCATCGCTTCCATCAAGCCGATCCTGGCCGCTCCGTCCCGCCCCAACGCCCGCGCCGCCGCCGAGGCCCTGGGCCGGCTCGGCGATCCCTCGGTCGTCCCGGCGATCCTCCGGGCCATTGACGCCAACCGGGACCCGATCGTCGAGCACTCCCTGATCCATGCCCTGATCGAGCTGAACGTCCCCGAACCCGTCCGCCTCGGGCTGGACTCCCCATCGCCGGCCGTCCGGCTGGCCGCGATGATCGCGCTCGACCAGATGGGGTCGGAGCATTGCGGTCCTGACCGGGTCACGCCGCTCCTCGGCTCGGACGACCCCCGGTCGCGCGAGATCGCCGCGTGGATCCTGGGACGCCACCCGGCCTGGGGCGAGTCCGTCGCGCCGTCCTTCCGGGAGAAGCTCCGGTCCCCCGACCTCCCCGAGGCGGCCCGGGCCGACCTGGAGCGGCAACTCGGCAGCGTCCTGGGAGCCCCCGCCATCCAGGCGTTGCTCGCCGCGACCCTCGCCGACCGGGAGACGCCCGCCGAGGGCCGCCGGATCGCCGCGCGGGTCATGGGGCGATCCGGCCTGAAAGCGGCCCCCGAACCGTGGATCCCGGCCCTGGGCGAGGCGCTGACCTCGGGCGACCCGGCGCTCTCGGCCGAGGCCGTGCGGACCGTCCGGTCACTGCCCTGGGGGCGGTCGCGGCCCTCGGCCATCGCGCAGGGCCTGCTTGCCCTGGCCCGGGACGCGAAGGCGGCCGACCCGCTCCGCCTGGCCGCCCTGACCGCGATGCCCGGCGGCCTCGACCCGGTCGGGCCCGCCGACCTGCGGTTCCTGCTCGACCACCTCGCCGCCGACCGGCCCGCCCCGGAACGATCCGACGCGGCCGAGGTGCTGGCCCGTGCGGCCCTGTCCAAAGATCAATATTCGGCCCTCGCCGGGGCGATCCGCGCGGCGAGCCCGCTGGAGGTCGAGCGCCTCGCGCTGGCCTTCGAGCGGACCAAGGACGACGCGGCCGGGCTGGCGCTGGTCGATGCCCTGGAACACGCCGAGGCCCGCTCTGCGATCCGGGTCGGCGTGATCCGGCCGATCCTCGATCGCTTCGGCCCGCCGGTGCGGGAGGCGGCCGGTCGGCTCTACGCCTCGCTCCACGTCGACGAGGCGGCGCAGGTCGCCCGGCTCCGCGAGAAGCTGGGCCGGATCGACGGTGGGGATGTCCGCCGGGGCCAGGCCGTATTCAACGGGCCGAAGGCGGCCTGTTCGACCTGCCACGCCATCGGCTACCTCGGCGGCAAGGTGGGCCCGGACCTCTCGAAAATCGGCCAGATCCGGGGCAAGCAGGATCTCCTGGAGGCGATCCTGTACCCGAGCGCCAGCTTCGTCCGGGGGTACGAGCCGGTGGCCGTCGCCCTCCAGTCGGGCCAGGTCCAGTCCGGCATCGTCAAGGAGGAGACGCCCGATAGCATCACCCTCACGCTCGGGGCCGACCGCGAGGCCCGGATCCCCCGCGAGGAGGTCGAGTCGATCCGCCCCGGCGACCTCTCCGTCATGCCCGCCGGGCTCGACCAGGTGCTGTCCGACGCCGAGCTGGCCGACCTGATCGCCTTCCTTGCCACCCGCAAATGATCGGCGGGTCCATCCTGGCCCGCCCCATCGGGAGCCGTTAGAGTCGGAGGGGTCTCGGCCGATCCGGCCGCCCCTCGACTCATCTCGGAGCAATCAACGATGCACATCCTCGCGCGCGGGCTGGCCACGCTGGCCCTGATCGTCGGCCCCGCCTCGATCGGCATGGCCCAGGCGACCAAGACCGTCCCTCCACCCGCCGGACCCAGGCCGACGACGACCAAGGAGCGGGTGACCAAAACGGTTGAAGTCGGCGAGGCCAAATCGGGCGGGTTCCGCACCCTGACCGGGACGATCGGCGAGATCACGCCGGGGGCGAAGACCCTGTCGCTGGTCCTGCCCGAGGCCGGTGCCAAGGGGGCCCGCGCCGCCCAGACCTGGGGCCTCGCCACGGGCAAGCAGACCCTCCTGATGAAGGCCGGCAAGAATGGCCAGTTCACCACGATCGACTTCGATGGCCTGGCCAAGGGGGAGACGATCCAGGCGGTCGCCGAACTGGAGACCGACGCGGGGAAGATGCATCGGACCTGGTGGCTGATCGTCTACCCCGCCGGGACCACCCCGCCGTCCCCCTGAGCGTCAGGCCAGGCCGCCGCGACCGTCCTGCCCGAGCAGGGCGAGCAGGAGGTTGTCGTGCGGGTAGGCGTGGCCGAGGTACTGGCGGAACGCCTCCGCGCTGGCCACGCCGATCTCCGAGCCGCGCCGGGCCCCCCATCGGGCCTGGGCCTCCAGGTAATCGGCGATGCCGTGCTGCTCCTGGAGCCACCGGTACTGGCTGGCGTGGCAGGCGAGCATCGCCTTCTTGCGTTCGGAGACGGCCGAGACATCGACGTGGAACCCGACCGGCACCGGGTTCCCGTCGCGGTCGTGCCCTTCGATGGGATCGACATAATAGAGGTGGGGGATCTTCGCCAGGGGCGTTGCCGGCTCCCACCGCCGGGTGGCGTAGTTCTGTAGGGTCGCCGTGAAGCAGGCGTCGCGCACCAGGCGGCTGGTCGTCTCGTGGTCGACGAGATAGTCGATCGGGGGGGCCGTCAGGATCACGTCGGGCCGGGCCCGGCGGATCGCCTCGGTCACGCGCCGGCGCGACTCGTCGTCGTCGAAGATCGCCAGGTCGCGGAACTCCAGGCAGGTGTAGTCCGCACCGAGGAGGTCGGCCGCCGCCTTCGCCTCGGCCCGCCGGGTCGCCGCCAGTTCCTCCGGGTCGATCCCCGCGCCTCCGCAATCACCGGGCGTCATCGTCGCCAGGGTCAGGTGGCATCCGGCATCGGCCAGCAGGGCCAGCGTCCCGGCGCACTGGAATTCGATGTCGTCGGGGTGGGCGTGGATCGCGAGGACGCGGGCGGGCGATGCCGGGGCCATGATACGCTCCGAGGGGCTCGAAAAAGGGCCGGTTGCGGTTCCTTGCCCGCCCGGCCGGGGCCCACTATAACCTCGACATCGTCCCGATGCCCGCTCCCACCCGGCCGGAGGATTCCCGCGATGCCCAGCCCCGAGCCCTCCTGGGAAATCCTCGTCGCCTCGACGCTTCGCAAGCCCGTGGATCCCGCCGAGATCGCCGCCGTCGCCGGCCGCCTCGGCGTCCGCTTCCCCGAGGGCTACGAGGCCTTCCTGACCCGGTACGGCAAGGGGAGCCTGTCCAACTGGGTGCGGATCAAGGAGCCCGCCGAGGTCGAGCGGTTCACCCTCTGGCTCCGCGACTTCCTCCGCGAGCAGATCGCCGGGGGGCGCTGGTTCTGGGATGAGGACGGGGTGCTACCACCCTCGCGGGCGGTCGAGGCGGTCGCCTTCGGCGACACGGTGGGTGGGGATACCCTGATCTTCCACCCCGACGACCCCGACGTGATCTATGCCCTGCCGCGCCATGATGATGTCGTCTACCGGATCGGCCGAGGTCTGGCCGAGGCGCTCGACTGGTTGTTCCATTCGGGTATACTCACGCGGCCGATCCTCTGCCTCCTCTTCGAGCCGGACGTCGATCGCGACACCCAGTCCTGGCAGATCGACCTGCCCTATGAGGAGGTCTGCCGCGGCCTCCTGGCCCTGGGCCTGCATGATGAGGTGGTCAACGACGGCCCCAAAGAGGAGTTCTTCCAGGTGCTCGTCCGCGAGTTCGGCGGCACGGTCACGGTCACCGGGGACGACATGGACGATGAGGTCTTCACCGTCGTCAGCAAGACCGTCGATGGGGTCGAGGTCGACCCGGACGAGGTCGAGCCGATCGACGTGACCATCGAGCGCGATCCCGGCCCGACCACGCCCAATCTCCGCCGGCTGATCGCCTGGCTGGACCAACTCGAAGGGGAAGATTGATCGGCGGCGGGGGCACGAGTCGGAGGGTTGTTCGGGCGCAGGACGTGGAGTCAACGATTTTTCCGGGAAAATGTTCTCGCGTGCGCTGGGCGACCGGTGTACATTAGCCGTCAAAGGGTCAGGTGGTGTTCGTACGTCATGGCATCATCGATGACCCTCCTCGCGCCCCGCGCGGGGGCTTCCTTCGGAGGGCCGAAGGATCGACCCTTCCTCCCTACGGAGTGCCAGCCCATGGCCGACCTCGAAGCCTTGACCTCACGCCAGAAAGACATCTACATCTTCATTCGGAGCAAGATCCAGGGGCGGGGCTACGGCCCGACCGTCCGCGAGATCGGCAACGAATTCGAGATCAAGAGCCCCAACGGGGTGATGTGCCACCTCAAGGCGCTCCAGAAGAAGGGGCTGATCAACCGCGAGCCCAACATGTCGCGGGCGATCTCGCTGGTCGACGACCCGACCTCGGCCCCCGCGTCGGCCCCGTCGCCGACCGGCGTCAAGCTGCTCGGGCGGATCGCCGCCGGCTCGCCGATCGAGGCGATCGAGCAGGTCGACGAGGAGTTGGAGTTCACCGAGTGGGAAGGGGCCGACGACAAGTTCGCCCTCCGCGTCACCGGCGAGTCGATGATCGACGCCCACATCGCCGACGGCGACTATGTGATCATCCACCGCCAGGAGCAGGCCCGCGACGGCCAGATCGTGGCGGTTCGCGACGAGGAAGGCGAGGCCACCCTCAAGACCTTCTTCAAGGAGCGGAACCGGATCCGCCTGGAGCCGGCCAACAAGACCATGAAGCCGATCTTCCGCGACAAGGTCGATATCATCGGCGTGCTGGTCGGGGTCGTCCGGAAGTATTGAGCCCGGGGCGGCCCCTCGTTAGGGTGGGGCCAGATCACTTCGATCGACCGGGCGGGCATCGCGTCCGCCCGGCTCCGTTTTGCCTCCGGCCCCGGCAGGGATGATCGACCGCATGATGCCCGACCCTTCCAGCCCCCCCAATTTCGTCCGCCTCTTCACCGACGGGGCATGCAGCGGCAACCCCGGCCCCGGCGGCTGGGCGTTCATCCTCAAGCACCCGGCCAGCGGGCAGGTCCGCGACGGCAAGGGGGCCGAGCCCCAGACCACCAACAACCGGATGGAGCTGACCGGCGCCATCGAGGGGCTCGCCACGCTCAAGCGACCCTGCCAGGTGGAACTGGTCACGGATAGCACCTACGTCGGCAAGGGGATCCAGGAATGGATGCCCAAGTGGAAGGCCAACGGCTGGAGGCGTCGGGAAGGGAGCGGGTTCAAGCCGGTGGTGAACCTGGATCTGTGGCAGAAGCTCGACATGCTGGTGGCCCGCCATCAGGTGAAGGTGAAGGTGGTCCTGGGCCACAACGGCCACGAGGAGAACGAGGCGTGCGACCGGATGGCCGTGGCGGCCTACAAGGATCTGGTCGCGCTGCGGCGGTGAGCTTCTCCCCTTCACGATCGCCCGGGCCGTTGCGTATGATCGCGGGTGGACGAACCGCCTGCCCCGGGCCCGCGACGGAGGACCGGCACGGCTCCCTGGCCCCGAGATTTCAGCCATGACCCGACGGACACGAGGGCGTGAGATCGCCCTCCAGGTTTTGTATCAGATGGAGCAGAACCCGGGCCAGAAACCCGCAGAGATCGCCCGATTCATCGAACGCAGGCTCGGCGATCCGACCCTGAATGCCTTCGCCTCAGCGCTGGTCGCCGGGGTCCACGAGCACCAGGAGCGGATCGACGCGGTCATCCAGGACGTCGCCGAGAACTGGAAGATCGATCGGATGGCGGCCATCGACCGCAACATCCTCCGCCTGGGCGCCTTCGAGTTGCTGTTCTGCCCGGACGTGCCGGTGAAGGTGGCGATCAACGAGGCGCTGGAACTGGCCAAGCGGTACAGCACCGCCCAGTCGAGCCGGTTCGTGAACGGGATCCTCGACCGGCTCCAGTCGGCGGACGCCGCCCGTACCCGCGCCGCCGAGGCCGCGGCCGTGGTCCTGCCCGACCCGGGCCCGGACAGCCCGGCCGATGCGCCGCCGTCCGATCCCGATCCCGAGCCCGGGCCGGCCGGCCCTGCCGGGGCCGAGTGATGCCCGCACGCCGGCCCGGCCCGGCCCGGCCGGCGTCGCCCCGGGCGTCGGTGGCCGACCTCCACGTCCACACTACCCATTCCGACGGGGTCTGCTCGCCGGGCGAGATCGTGCGGGCGGCCGCCGCCGTCGGGCTGGGGGCCGTGGCGATCACGGACCATGACACCCTCTCGGCCATCGCCGTGGCCCGCCCCGAGGCGGACCGCGTCGGCGTCGAGTTGATCGCCGGGATCGAACTGACCGCCGAGCGGGAGGGGCGCGAGATCCACATCCTCGGCCACTTCGTCCGCGACGACGATCCGGGACTCGGGGCCGAGGCCGACCGGCTCCGCGTCGCGCGTCGCGATCGCATCGAGGCGATGGCCGGGCGGCTGGCCGGACTCGGCGTCGCCGTCGACCTCGATCAGTTGAGGTCGATGTTCCCGAGGGCCACCCTCGGGCGGAAGCACCTGGCCGACTGGCTGGCGAGGACCCGGCAGGTCGAATCCTCGCGCGAGGCGTTCGCCCGGTTCCTCGGGGATGGGGGGCCGGCCCAGGTTCCCAAGCCGCGCGTCGCGTGGGATCGGGCCATCGACTTGATCCGGGGGGCCGGCGGGGTTGCCGGACTGGCCCATCCCCCCTATGATCTACGGGAAATCGATCTTCGATCGATGGCGGAGGCCGGTTTGGGCTCGATCGAGGTGGACGGCCCCGGCATCAACACCCGGCTGGGCCGTCGCTGGCGCGATCATGCCGGGCGGATGGACTTGGTCCCGATCGCCGGGACCGATTTCCACGCCCCGGATCGCCCCGGGCGTTGGGTCGGCGCCATCACCACATCCGCCATCGAACTGGCCTCCCTCCGCGATCGGGCGTCGGCCCTCGCGGCCCCGTGAGTCGACCCGATCTTCCCCCACTCCTCCCCGAGACGGCGGCCCTCGGGCCCCAGATCCCGCGACCATGGCGTTCAAGTCTCTGCTCGACCGATTCCGCCAGGGCCTCTCCAAAACGGCCCGCCTGTTCGACGTCCGCTCCTGGTTTGGCCGCAAGGTGGATCAGGACTTTTTGGATGAGCTGGAAGCCAGGCTCATCCGGGCCGATGTGGGGGTCTCGGCCACCCGCACCGTGGTCGATCGCGTCCGGGAGGCGTTCGCGGACAAGACCGCCAACGAGGACCTCGTCGAGTTCGTCAAGGGGGAGTTCCGGACCCTCCTGGCCGACACGAAGCCGGGGGCTCTCGCCGTCTCCCCCAGCAAGCCGACGGTCTATCTGATCGCCGGGATCAATGGCTCGGGCAAGACGACCTCGATCGCCAAGCTCGCCCAGCGTCTCAAGGACGAGGGCAAGACGATCCTGCTGGCCGCCTGCGACACCTTCCGCGCCGCCGCCGCCGACCAGCTGGCCGTG
Organism: Tundrisphaera macrotermitis; assembly: GCF_051175315.1. Lineage (NCBI taxonomy): Bacteria > Pseudomonadati > Planctomycetota > Planctomycetia > Isosphaerales > Isosphaeraceae > Tundrisphaera > Tundrisphaera macrotermitis. Next base: position 6,080,507 of record NZ_CP195100.1, on the reverse strand, counting down.
TGGGCCGAACGGTCGGGCTCGGCCCTGGTGCGCGGGGCCCCCGGGTCCGACCCGGCCAGCGTGGCCCACGACGCGTGCGATCGGGCCCTGGCGCGCGGGGTCGACGTCCTGATCGTCGACACGGCCGGCCGGCTGCACACCCAGGCCCACCTGATGCGCGAGCTGGAGAAGGTCCGCGGGGTGATCGCCCGCAAAATCGCCGGCGCCCCGCACGAGGTCCTGCTGGTGCTGGACGCGACCAACGGGCAGAACGCCATCCGGCAGGCCGAGGAGTTCACCAAGTCGATCGGCTGCACGGGGGTGATCCTGACCAAGCTCGACGGCACCGCCAAGGGGGGCGTCGTCGTGGCGATCCGCCAGATCCTCAAGCTGCCGGTGAAGTTCGTGGGGATCGGCGAGGGGATCGAGGATCTCCAGCCGTTCGAGCCCGAGCCGTTCGTCGAGTCGTTGTTCTCCTGAGCCGGCGACTGGCGAGACATTTGCTGTTGATCCCGATGACGGACGCCGATCAGGTCGCTCGCTTGAGGATCCGACGATGCGACGCAAGGCGGGTCTCAGGTCGGAAGGCGATTGGATTGCCGACCGTTTCGAGGTCTTCGCCGTCCACCCCGGCGGGATGGGCGTGGTCTACGTCACGCACGATCGGCTCGGCGCGGCCGGCCGCCAGGTGGTCGCCCTCAAGACGTTGCGCGACGAGTGGCTCGACGATCATGATCGGCGGGCCCGGTTCGCGGCCGAATGCCGGATCTGGGTCCAGCTCGGCTCCCATCCCAACATCGTCCACGCTCATGAAGTGGCGGAGATCGACGGCAAGCCGCACATCGTCCTGGAACTGGTGACCGGCGGCGACCTCCGCAAGCGGATCGGCTCGCCGACGCTGGACGTGGTCCAGGCCCTCCGCTACGGGATCCAATTCTGCCTGGGGATGGAGCATGCGATCCGCCAGGGGCTGCGGTGCCATCGCGACGTGAAGCCCGGCAATCTCCTGGTGTCCGTCGACGGGATGCTCAAGATCACCGATTTCGGGCTCGCCGTGATCCGCGACGAGCTTTTCGAATCCTTCGATGCGGGCATCTCCCCCCAGGGGATCGACCTGGACGAGCCGGTCGCCCCGGTCCCCCATTATTATTCCGGCGTCGAGGGGCCTCCGCCCGACGAGGCCGAGAAACCTCCCCCCGCGCCGAAGCCGGAAGCGGCGTCGGCCCAGGCTGAGCATCCTTCGGCGAACCACTCGATCTCGGATCAGGATACGTCGTTTACGACGGGTTCCAATGGAGAGAGTCGGTCGGCCCGGGTCACCCAGACCGGCTCGCTGCTCGGCACATTGCCATACATGGCCCCTGAGCAGTTCCGCGACTCCAAGGCGGTGGACAGCCTGGCCGACATCTATGCATTCGGCATCGTCCTGTTCGAGATGCTGACCCACGGGACCCCGTTCCGGGGCAAGACCCTCGCCAAGTACGACCGCCAGCACACCAAATACGCCCCTCCTTCGGTGGTCCCGTTCATCCCCAAGAAGTATGCCCGCGAGGCCGGGGCGATCGACGAGATCGTCCAGCGATGCCTCCAGAAAGACCCGGCCCACCGCTATGCAACCCCCGCCGAACTGCGCCTGGCCCTGACCCGCGTGCTCCGCCGGGTGGACCCCCACGCGGCCGGACATCCCTGATCGGCCCGATTCGCCGCTTGACGAGCCGTGCGGTTTGGCCACAATAGAGGACTCTACTCGGAAGTCCCCACCGACCGTCCCCACCCGCCGGGTCGTCCTCCATGAAGCTGATCATCGCGATCATCCAGCCGACGAAGCTGGAGGCGGTCAAGGAAGCCCTCTCCCAGGTCGAGGTCTTCCGCCTGACCGTGACCGACGTCCAGGGGTTCGGCCGGCAGAAGGGGTACACCGAGGTGTATCGGGGCCACGAGATCACGGTGAACCTGCTGCGGAAGATCGAGCTGCAGATCGCCGTCAACGAGGATTTCGTGGAGCCGACGGTCAACGCGATCATCCAGGCCGGGCGGAGCGGGCCCGATGGCAAGATCGGCGACGGCAAGATCTTCATCCTGCCGATGGACGATTGCATCCGGATCCGGACGGGCGAGCGCGGGCCCGAGGCGATCTGATCCCAGGCGCATGCGAGAAGGCAAGGGGCGACGACGGTGACGATTCGTGCGGTGATCTTCGACTTCAATGGCGTCCTGCTCGATGACGAGTCGGTCCACTGCGACCTCTTCCGCGAAATCCTCGCCGAGGAAGGCGTCCCCTTCGATATGAAGGCCTACCACGAGGACTACCTCGGCTTCGATGACCGGGGCTGCTTCGAGGCGGCCCTCACCGACGCGGGGCAGGAGGCCGGCCGGGCCCGGGTCGATGACATGATCGCCCGCAAGGCGAAGCGTTACCTCGAAGTCGCCGAAGGAGGCTTGCCCTACTTCCCGGGGGCCGGGGAGGTCGTCACCGCGATGGCCGACCGCTGGCCGATCGCGATCAACTCCGGGGCCCTCCGGCCCGAAATCGAGCTGGCCCTGAAGCGGCTGAAGGTCCGGGACCGGGTCGGGCCGATCGTCTCGGCCGAGGACACCAGCCGCGGCAAGCCCGACCCCGAAGGCTATCGCCTGGCCTACGAGGCGCTCCGCGCCCTGCCCGGCCTCGGCGACCTCCAGCCCGGCGAGTGCCTGGTGATCGAGGACAGCCTCCAGGGCGTGGCCTCGGCCAAGGGAGCCGGCATGCTCGCCGTCGGCGTGGCCCAGACCTATTCCCAGCCCGAGCTGGCCGGGTCCGGCGCCGACGCGACCCTGGCGACCACCGCCGAGTTCACCCCCGACTGGGTCGATCGAACCTTCTCCGCCCCGGGGACGAATGGACACTGATGAACGAATCTCTGAACGTCCCGGTCCCTGAGGGGCCGGCCGGCCTCCTGTTGTCCCGCGACCTGATCTTCACGTCCAAGGTCACCGGCACCGCCTCGGCCCTGGGCCACAAGGTGATCGTCGCCGGCAACGTGGCCCTGGCGTCGGCGATGCTGGGACGCTGGACGCCGGTCGCCGTGTTCGCCGACCTGGCCGCCGGCGACCTCGTCGCCCCCGCCAACCTCGCCCGATTCCGCGAGCTGATCCCGGCCTCGACGCCGTTCCTCGCGTTCGGGTCCCACGTCGACACCGACGCGCTGGCCTCGGCCCGCGCCGCCGGCTGCGACCCGGTCATGCCCCGCAGCAAGTTCACGCTCGAACTGCCCGAACTGATCCGAACGTATTTCGCACCCAGGCCCTGAATTATCCCTCCCCGGAGCTACTCCCATTTCTCGCGCACGCCGATCCGAGACCGCGGTCGAGATGCCCACGATGGCCCCTCCGGCCGAGCCCGATGCCTGCGAACTTTGCGACCGCGACAAGCCGCTGACCTTCCACCACCTGATCCCGAAGTCGGTCCACAAGAAGAACCGGTTCAAGGACCAGTACACCAAGGCCGAGATGCGGCACTCCGGCCTCTATCTGTGCAGCCCGTGCCACTCGGGGATCCACGACCTGATCCCCGACGAGAAGGAACTCGCCGCACGCTACGCGACCAAGGAAGCCCTGTTGAGCCACGAGGCGATCGCCCGCCACGTGGCCTGGGTCGCCAAGCAGAAGTAATTCAACGATCCGGCCCGATCGCCCTCAGCCAGAGGGCGACGGCCACGGCGCCCGGGTCGGGATGGCCCAGGGCGCGGTCGCCGAGGTAACTCGACCGCCCGCGCCGGGGCATCATCGCGGCGGTCGCCTCGGCACCCGCCTCGGCGGCCTCGATCGCCTCTCGGAGCGACCTTCCTTCGGCCAGGGCCTCCGACGCGGGGATCAAGGCGTCCAGCATCGTCCGATCGCCGGCCCGGGCCCCGCCCAACTCGATTACCCCGGCGACCCCGTCGCGGAAGGCGTCCGGCCAGGCGGCCGGGTCGTCGCGGAGCGCCGAGGCGGCCCGGAAGGCGAGCATGGCGTACATCGGCCCCGAGGTCCCGCCCAGCACGCGCTGGAGCAGGGTGCCGAGCGCCGACAGGGTGGCGGCCGGGTCGTCGAGCGGCCAGGTCGGCAGGGCTTCGAGCACGGCACGCGACCCCCGGGCCAGGCTGATCCCGAGGTCGCCGTCGCCCACCTTCTGATCCAGGTCGGTCAGGCGATCGGCGTGGTCGATCAGGGTGTGCGCCGCGCGTTGGAGGGCCGAGCCCAGGGACCGCCCGGCCTCCGTCGAGGCCGGGGTCGCCGGGGTCGGCCGGCCGGCCGTCTCCGCCGCCTCGGCAGGTGCCGGGGGGGTGGAACGGGCACGCGCCGGGGCGTTGGGCCAGGCCGGGGCCCCGGTCGGGGCGTCGAGCCGGGCCAGGCGATCGTCATCCAGGGCCAGGGCGGAGAGCGACACGCCGGCCATCTCCAGGGCGGAGAGGAACGTCCCGACATACGACCGCTCGACGATCCGCCCCTCGGCGGCCAGCCGGGCCAGGGCGTAACGGGCGACGATCGAGAGTTCCATCGGCGGCGTCCCGCCCAGGTTGTTGATCATGAGGGCGACCGGGCCGGCGGGGATCTTGCCCAGGATCGGCCCGAGCAGGCGGTCGACCAGCGCGTCGGCCGGTTCCAGCGGGATGCGCCGGACGCCGGGCTCGCCGTGGATGCCGAGGCCGAGTTCGACCTCATCCTCGCCCAGTGTGAACCCCGGCTTGCCGGCGGCGGGGACGGTGCAGGAGGAGAGGGCGACCCCCATCGTGGCCACCGCCTCGGCGGCGGCTCGGGCCTCGGCGGCGACCTCGGCCAGCGATAACCCCGCCTCGGCGGCGGCCCCGGCGACCTTGTGGACCAGGATCGTCCCGGCCAGGCCCCGGGCGCCGGCGGTCTCGGCGGTCGATCCGGCCAGGGCGACGTCGTCGGCCACGATGACCATCGCGACGTCGATCCCCTCGGCCCGCGCCATCTCGGCGGCGAGGCCGAAGTTGAGCCGGTCCCCGGTGTAGTTCTTCACGATCAGCAGGGCGCCCGCCGCGCCGGCCGAGGCGCGGATGGCGGCGAGCACGGCGTCCGGGGCAGGGGAGGTGAAGACATCCCCCAGGACGGCCGCCGAGAGCATCCCCGGGCCGACGTACCCGGCATGGGCCGGCTCGTGCCCGCTGCCGCCGCCCGAGATCAGCGCGACCCGGCGGTCGCGGTTCGCGGCGAAATCGGCATCGTCCCGGACCACGACGGCGTGGCCGGGCACGATGGAGAGGCCGGGGCGGGACGCGACCAGCCCCTGGATCATCTCGGGGACGACGGAACCGGGGTCGTTGATCAGCTTCTTCACGGGACGCTCCCTGACGGCGAGGGCATTACTTGAGCTTGAGGCTGGCCAGGGAAGCACGCAACTCGGCCTCGACCTCGGCGAAATCGGCCGCCAGGACCGTGGCGGTGGCCAGGATCACCCGGTCCTTCTCGATCACCGCGACGGCGAGGAAGTGCATTTTCTGGCCCGGCTTGGCCTCCCCTTCATAGTCGATCTCGATCGCGTCCCGGCCGGAGACCTTCAACTCGCGATGGGTGTTGACCTTCCACCCGAGCTTGGGGAACTGGCCGAGGGACATTTCGAGATAGTCTTTCGTGGTCGTCGCGACGTCCTGGACCGTGATGTTGAGGTTCGGTGCGAATCCCTTCGAGGGGGGACCGGGCACCATCAGCACCATCCCCGGGGTCCTGGGGCCGGCCCCGGGGTAGCGAGGGGTTTCGATCGAGAAGCCGTAGTTCTCATCGGTGTAGCTCGATCGGGTCGACGCGCCCTTTTGATAGGCGATCGCCGAGGAGCCGGCGACCAGGCAGAGGGCCGCGGCGTACTTCCAGAGAGTCTTCATCTCGGCAGACCCCCCTCGGCCCGGACCCATTCCCGAACCGGGACGCAATCGGGCCGTCGCCCCAGTGTGGGGCGACGGCCCGGCGGAAACAAGGGCCGATCCCATCGATCGGATCAGACCGAGACGAGTTCCTGGGCGTCGTCCTCGACCAGTGTCAGGAGCAGCGAGCGTTCCTTGGACCGGGTCTCGCCGATCGCCGTGACGTAGACGGCGGGATCGTCCTTGACCGGGCATTCGTGCTCGCAGATCCCGCAGCCGATGCACTTCTCGGGGTCGATGAACGGCCGCTTGAGCTGGAGGGTCGCCCCCCAGCGGTCGGTCACGTCCACGTTGCGGGTGAAGATCGCCTTGGGGCTGACCGGGCAGACCTCCTCGCAGACCACGCAACTGGTGTCCATCGCCCAGGGAAGGCAGCGGCCCTGGTTGTAGAACGCGGTGCCGGTCTTGATCGGCCCCTTGCTCTCGAACGGCCCGGCGCCCAGCTTCTCGGCGATCGAGATCTCGCGGATGGCCCCGGTCGGGCAGACCTGGCTGCACAGGGTGCAGTTCAGCTCGCACCAGCCCATCTTGGAGATCATGATCGGGGTCCAAAGCCCTTCCAGGCCCCCCTCGAACAGGGCAGGCTGGAGGACGTTGGTCGGGCAGACCCGGATGCACTGGTCGCACTTGATGCAGCGGCGGAGGAACTCGTCCTCCTCCACCGAGCCCGGCGGGCGGATCACGGCGCGGTTGAAGTTCTTCTTCACCCCGCCCGACTTCCGCACCATCGGGAACAGGATCAGGCCGAACGCCCCGGCCAGCATCATCTGCCGCCGGCCAACCTGCGGCAGCGTGACCTCGCTGGCCTTGCGGGGCAGGAACCGGAACGACAGGGCATCATGCGGGCAGTCGTCGATGCAGTTCAGGCAGACGAAGCACTCGCTCTTGCGGAGGTCGGCGTGCGGGTCGCTCGCCCCCTCGCAGCTCTTGATGCAGAGGTCGCAGTCGGTACAACGGACCGGGTCGCGGTCGATCCGCCAGAGCGAGAACCGCGAGAAGATCCCCAGCAACGCCCCGAGCGGGCAGATGGCCCGGCAGAAGAACCGGGGGATCCACCAGTTGGCGACCAGGAAGCCGATGAAGATCAGGCCGACGATCCACGCCCCCCAGTACTCGCGGGGCTCGGTGTAGACCCCCTCGGTGGCCATGTGGACGGTGGGCAGGACGCTGGTGGTCATCGATCGGACGGTCAGCGCGATCGGGTCCAGGAGGCCGATCTGGAGCGTGCTCTGCTGGGGCTTGTGGGCCTCGGCCGATCGGGCGATGCCGGTGCCGACCGAGGCGAACACCCGGCCGAGGCCGGAACCCTTGATCTCCTCGGAGCGGTAGGCGGAGATGATCTGGCCGGGGGTGTCGATCGCCGTCGGGATCATCCACAGGCTGGCCATCGCCAGCATGGCGGCGAGGATGTAGTACTTGATCGCGTAGATCTTGCGATACCGGTTGACCTCGATCATCTGCTTCGTGTTCCGGCGATTGCCGATCCAGCCGAAGAAGTGATGCATGATCCCGAACGGGCACATCCAGTTGCACCAGACCCGGCCCAGCATCATCGTGATGGCGATGATGACCAGGCCCCAGACCAGGTTGCGATAGATCGTGTGCGTCGTCAGCGCCGTGGCGACGGCCACCAGCGGGGTGGCCTCCAGGAACAGGGAGACCGGCCAGCCGCGCAGGTAGCGGAGGTCGGTGATCAGCAGGAAGAACAGGAAGAGCCCGAGGAAGAGAACCTCATAGGCCCGGCGGATCTTGACCATCGGTCCCCTCGTATCGGTCGATCATCGGGCCGGGCCCGATGGCGGGTGGAGAAGCGCGGCGGGCGGGAGAGGGTTGATTTGCCTGGCGGATCAGATCGACATCTCGCGGGTCCACTGGGGACGCCAGTCCTTGCCGAGGTTGCGGGCGATCGCCTTGTCGAGGTAGAGGATCTCGCTCCGGTCCTTGTCCAGCAGGTCTTTATGCCCGATCACGTAGCTGTCCAGGGCGATGTGATCCGTGCCGACGATGATGGCGTCGGACTTCTTCACGTCGTTGAGGCTGCCGCCGGTCGGGCCGTTCCGCATCAGCATCTTGCGGGCGTCGGCGATCACCAGGGTCGGCTTCATCATCAGGGCGAAGTCGGCGATGATCCCGTGGATGTCCTGGTGGAACTGGTTGCGGGGGTTGCCCAGCAGGCCGTACCAGTTCTTCAGGGTGACCGTCGCCTTGCAGAGGTTGTGGTCCTTGACCGGCGAGATCCCGATGACCTTGGTGGCATCGCGGAACGGCCGGTAGAACATCCGCCAGGTGTTGGTGATCGTCTCGCCGCCGACGTACAACTGCTCGAAGTAGCTGTCCTGCGGCATCATCAGCTCGGCCCCGGCGCGGAGCGCCGCGTCGCCGACCTTGGTCTTGAAGAAGCAGCTTTCCGGGTTGTTGATCGGGTTGTCGCAGACGATGACCTTGCGGGCGCCGGCCCCGAAGCAGAGCTTGACCACGGCGGACACCGTGTCGGGCTGGGTGGTCGCCGCCAGGTCGGGGTTCTTGTCGAACGCGACGTTGGGCTTGATGACGACCACGTCCCCCTTGGTGATGAAGTGGTTGACCCCGTGGTCCCCCCCCATCTCCCCGAGGGCCGCCTTGATCATGTTGAGCGCCTGGTCCTCGCGTGCCTGCAACTCGTCGGACTTGTTCGAGTAATCGTCGGCGACGACCGGCTTGGAGCGGACGACGACCAGGCTGGGCTTGCTGACCGGGACGGCGACCGAGTAGTCCTTGAGCTTGACCGGGGGCGGCGGCTTCACGCCCTCCATCCCCCAGCGGTCGCGGAGCAGCAGGCCGGCCCCGACCGCCGCGCCGGCCACGGCCGCATAGCCGCCGACCTGGGTGGCGAACTGGCGGCGTGAGAACGTCTCGTCGGCCGGGTTCTTGCCGCCGAACTTCTCCAGGTTCTTGATCTGGGTCTTGGTCAGCTTCTCGCCCATCGTCGACCTCGCTGGATTTGTGTCGGGGACATCCCCGCGCGTCGCGACGCGGCGGAGGTTCGATACGGGCTGCTCACTTCGGGGGCGGTGCCATCCCGGGGATCTGGGCGGGCAGGCCCTTGGCGAACGCCTGAGCGAACGCCTCGGCCTTGGCGGCGTCGGTCGCACCGTTGGCCCCGCCCACCAGGCTCCCGCGGCGGAAGATCACGTCGATCAGGCCGATGTTGCTGATCGAGATCATCTCGTCGGCCCCTTCCGCCTTGATCTCCTTGACCTCGGCGCCATCTTGCTTGGCGTTGTCCAGATATTTTGCAAAAGTCGCCTTCGCCTCGTCCTCGGTCGCGTATGGGCGGAGGAAGCCCTGCCACGTCGCGTCCCCATCCGTATAGTCGGCCATGAACACTTCCGACAGGAAGCTATAGCCGAAAACATCCTGGGTGACGAAGTTGGGGGCCCCGTGGTCAGGGGTCTTGGGCAGGAGGGCGAACATGGCGTCGGGCGTGATCGCCGGCGCCTTGGCCACCATCTCGCCCCCTTCGGGATTCTCGCCGGAGGGCGGGGCGGGGGCCTGGACCGCCGCGATCTGCTCGGCGATCTGCTTGGAGACCGCCTCGAACTGGGGGTCGTCCTTGGTCGAGACGATCTGGGTGTAGTAAGGCTCGACGTAGAACAGGAGGGAACCGGCCGAGGTGTAGCCCTCGGTGCCGACCTTGATCGGCTTGGCCCCTTCGGGCTTCTCGGTGCCGTACTTGCTCTGGGCCCGGAATGGCTTGGAGTGGTCGAACTCGAAGATGTAGACCTGGACCTCGTTGGAGTCGTCGCCGTCGGGGTGGTAGTAGGCGTAGGCCATCCCGATCACGTTGTTCTGGGTGAAGCTCTCGGCCCGCCCGTCGATCTTCTCGAACAGGTTGTCGGCGTTGAACGTCTCCAGGTGCTTGTCGCCCGACTTGCCGACGGTCCATCCCTTGGGGACGTTGTCCAGGGGGAGCATCCTGGCCAGGGGCCGCTGGGGCTCGGGCACGGTGGCCAGCTCGGCCTCCGCCTCGGCCTTCGACAGCCCGTTCCCCTCGGGGGCCTTGGGGACCAGGGCGCCCGCCGGCTGGGTGCCGGGGGCGGGGATCATGGCCGTCTCGGGGCGGGTGAACGACGACGCCGCCACCACGGGAGGGCTGGCGGGCAGGGCGGCCGGCGGGGCGGTGAAGTCCATCAACTGCTGCGGGCCATCCACCTTGACCGCCCGGCGGATCGCGGCGAGCCGGTCCAGCACGACGGGGATCGTCTGCGCCGTGGCGGGGGACTGGGCCGAGGCGGCCCGCATGGCCAGCATCGCGTCGTCGAGCTTCTTGACGGCGTTGACCAGGTTCTTCCGCTCTTCGGCCAGCCGCTCCATTTCCTTGCGGACCGCATCATCGGCGTCCTTGACCGACTTGAACTCGCGCCCCTGGTCGAGGACCGACCAGGTCTTGTTGGGGTCGAACTCGTAGCGGTCGCGGTCGAAGTCCTGGCTCTTGATGACCAGGGCCGCGAAGATGGCCGGGATCGCCATGACCAGGGCCATCCCGCAGGCGACCGACCAGAACTCGGGCTTCTGCATCACCCGGCCGCGCCGGGCGCGGAACCAGTCGATCCGCGCGAGCACCGCGAAGGCGATCGGCGTGGTCGCCAGCGCGATCAGGGCCGCGAACAGGGCCAGGGTCTTGAGGGGATCATCCCGGAGGATTTCGGTGATTTTGCCGATCACGGGCGTTCCCTTGGGGTCGGAACGGGCTGGGTCTGGGGTGGGCGGCGGGGATCCGAGGGGTTGGACCCCCGGATTCATTCCGGATTATAAACGCGACCGTCGGGCCGGGACAATGCCCCGGCCAGGCTCGGCCGGAACGTCGGCATCCCGCTCGGGGTCGTTGGGTTCGTTTGGTCGAACCGCCCGGCACCGGCTCGGCGGCCGGCCTTGGGTTCGTTTGGGATCGATGTTCTCCGACCTCTGGGCCGATGGTTGGGTTCGTTTGGGATCGATGTTCTCGGGTCTTCGGGCCGGTGGTTGGGTTCGTTTTTCCCCGGGGCGAGGCGATCAACGGGGGTGGCGATCCCGGATCCGCCGTGGCTCGGGGCCCGCCCTATACCATCGAGGAATCGCGGCCCGCTTTGCACAGTTTTCCCGGCCGTCCCGGAAATCGTCGAGGCGGGGCCGGCCGTCATTTCTTGAAGGTGCGGACGTCGATGTAGCGATACGAGCCGCCAGTCTCGCGGGCCAGGGACTGGAGCGGGGCCGAGTCGCCGAGGCTGCCGGTCACTCCGAACTCGACCACCTGGATCCGGGTCTTCCCCAGCATCGACCGGATCTGGGTCACATCCTGCCGGGTCATGAGGTCGGCGTCGGTCAGGAAGAAGATGACCTCGGGCTTCAGCGCGATCGCCGACCGGATCGCCGTCATGTGGTCGGTCCCGCCGTAGGGCTGGATCCCTTGCAGGAGGGCGCGGACACGCTCCTTGCTGGCCGGGATCGCCGGCATGAGGGCCTGCCGCCCCTGGGGATCGGTGAACACGGTGGGGGTGAGGTTGTAGAAGACGACGCCGAACCGCCCCTCGGGCGGCAGCCGGTTCAGGCTGGCCAGCAGCTCGCGCTTGGCCACGTCGAGCGAGTCCCGCGCCGACATGCTCCCCGAGCAGTCGATGACGTAGGCGTATGACCCCGCGCGATCGCGGACGCCGAAGAACTCGGTGCCGGGGCCGGTGCCCGTCCCCGCGCCCAGGTTCGATCCCCCGCCGGCTCCGCCGCCCCCCCCGGTGCCGGGGCCGGGCATCAGGCCCAGCCCGCTGGTGGAGGGGCCGGGCAGGACCTGGGGGCCGGGCTCGACGCCCGATCTCCGGGGGATGATCTCGGCGAGCAGCTCATCGGCGGCCGGGTCGCGGGTCGCCTGGAGGGGCACGCCGTTCTCCACGGCGACCTCCGAGGTCTCGCCGCCCAGCTCGCCCGCCGCGCCCCCTCCGTCCTGCGACGGGGCCCGGGTGTCGATCGGGTCGATCTCCCCTACCATGGACGGGTTCGGCTTGGGGGGCTCCTCGATGCCTACCACGCGGAAGGCCACCAGGGAGGCCACGACCAGCGCCAGCGCATGGATCGCGAACGAGCTGGCCAGCGACCTCGGGTCGGTCAGGGGGGAGCGGGCGAAGGGCCACCAGGCCATCGGGTTCGATCGTTCCGGCGGGACGGCCACGGTGGCGATCGGCCGGTCGGGCATGAGTCCGCTCATCGCTGATCCCCCGGTGCATCCACGAATTCCAGGCGGGGCGGCTCCCCCCCGTCGTCGAATTCCGGCTCGGGATCCGTCCCACGCTCGCGGATCGGGCGGGCCGGCCGGGCCAGGTGGCGCCGGGCGAGCAGCAACGCCACCGCCGCGGCCACGCCAAGCCCCACCATCAGGTCCGCCGTGGCCCACGGCCGGGCCGCTCCGGAAGGCGTCCCCGGGTTCGCCCGGGACGGCGGCGCGGGGCCGACCAGGAGCGGGGCCAGGCGATCGGCATCGCCTCCGGGGTAGCGGAGGCGCTTGAGGTAGGTCCCCTCGAATTCGACGGATTCGCCGATCTGAATTTTAGGGGCCCCGCCCTTGTCAGGGAAGACCAGGCAGGTGGGTTCGCCGGTGGGGGCCACGGCCCAGGCTTCGACCAGCCCGGGGAACGTGCCCACCGGGGGCTGGCGGAAGATGCGGGCGACCCGGCCGGCGATCCGGACCCGGCGGCCGACGAACTCCCCGGGGCGGTCCCACAGGTCGCGGAACGCGACGGGGGCGGCCGGCCCGGTCGCGGGCTCGGACAGGGCCCGGCGATAACCTTCCAGATCGGCGAGCGTCAGCGCCGAGTCGCCCGCGATGGGCGGGGCCGCGGTGCCCGCCGCGGCCGCCAGGGCTATCAGCCCGATCAGCCCGGGCCCGAAGATCATGGCACCCCCCGATCGGCCCCGGGGGCCGGGTCACCGGACGCATTCGGGTCGGTCAGGCGGATCGTGGCCACACCGGCGGCGTTGCAGGTGCCGATCACCCGGGCGGCCACCTCGTAGGTCAGGGCATCGTCGGCCAGCAGGCGGACCCGCAAAGGCCGGCCTTCCAGCACCGAGGCATAGCGGCGGAGGCGGTCGGCCAGGGCTTCGAGGTCGGGCAGGGGGGCATCCCCGAGCCGGATCGACTTGAGCCCGCCGAGGTCGTCGGCCTCCGCCCGGATCCGGAGGTCGTTCTCCAGGTCGAGGTCGGCGCGGCGGGCGGGGGCCTCGCGCGACTGTCCCTGGGCCGCCGACGGCAGCGCCGCCGGGGTCGAGGGGAGGTAGAGGTCCAGCCGGGTCTCGCCCGACGGTGCCTGGAAGGTCAGGACGAAGAAGGCCAGGAGCTGGAACGCCATGTCCAGCATCGGCGTGACCGGGAACTGGACCTCGATCGGCTCCGAGGCGCGACGCTTCGCGGTGCGTGGGGTCATCGGGCGTCCCCCTGCAGGACCACCAGCGAGAACCGGGCGAACCCGTTGGCCTGGGCCGAGGCCAGGAGGCCCCGAACCGCCCCGTAAGTCGTCGCCTTGTCGGCGCGGACCACGACCACGGTCGACAACTCGCCTCCCCCCTCGCCCAGCGCCTCCATCCCGGCCTTGCGGCGGCGGGCCTGCTCCGCCCACCAGTCGCCGGACGTCTTGGCGTCGATGTCCGCCCGTTCGTCGAGCAGGTGGCCCCGGGCGTCGATGTTGACGATTAGCCGGTCCAGGGCCAAGTCGCCGGCGGGCAGGGCGGCGGGCGCGGACGGGAGCTTGATGCTGGCCGACTCCCCCTCGACCTGATTGCCGAAATGGATCAGCATCATGAAGAAGGTGATGAGCTGGAGCACCACGTCGAGCAGCGGCGTCAGGTTGAGTTCGAGGGTTTCCTTGCCCCGCACCCGGTTCCGATAGCCCATGGCCTCGCTCCTGGATGTCGCGGGCTAGTCGTTGGCCGAAGGGTTCGGGGCGGCCGGGATCGGCCGGGCCGCCAGGGGGTGGGGGGCGCGGACGCCGGGGGCGAACTGCTCCAGCATCGTCTCGCTCAGCATGGCGACTTCCATCGACAGCCGGGCGATCCGGTTGCGGAACAGGGCGTGGAAGAAGATCGCCGGGATCGACAGGGCGATCCCTTCCAGGGTGGCGAACAGGGCCGTCGAGATCCCCTTGGCTAGCTGGCTCGCCTGGGGCGACGCCCCCGCCGTGGCGATCACCTGGAAGCTGAGGATCATCCCGTAGACGGTGCCGACCAGCCCGATCATCGGGCCGAGCGTCCCGACCGTGGCCAGGTAGGTGGTCCGATGCTCCATCGCCATCGTCGCGTCGTCGTTGGCCAACTCCATCGCCTTCTGGGCGGGGGCCAGGCCGGACGGCAGCTTGCGGACGCCGGCCGTGAGCACCTTGCCGAAGAAGGAGGGGCTCTCGGACACCTTCTCGAACGCCTGGGTGTATTGCTTCAGCGCCAGCAGGTCGTTCAGCTCGCGGATCAGGTCGCGAGGCAGGGCGACCGACGGGCGGTACTCCATGGCCATCCAGGCGATCAGCGCGATCAGGTAGAACGACAGGACCAGGATCACCAGCCCGATCAGGCCCGACGACTCGGCGATCCATCGGAGGTCCGTCAGGAACCCGCCGCTGCGGGCGGCCTCCCCGGCCGCCGGGGCCGCCTGGGCCCAGGCCGCGGACGCCCCCACGCCGGAGAGCAGCCCGGCGACCAGGAATGCACGGAGGGCCGATGGCGATGGGCGGGAGAAACTCGGCATCTTCAAGGCGTTCCTCCCTGGACATTCCCGCGCATGGGACGACCCGGCTCGATGCCTCAGCTTAGCCGATCGAGCCGGGTCGGACAACGCGGATGGGCCGGACGCTCAGTCGGCGTCGGGGACCAGGCGATAGATGTGGCTCTGGCTGCTGTTCTTGCCTTCGAAGGGGAGGATCAACAGGTCGCCGTCGGGGGCCTCGCCGAAGCCCGCGATGGCCAGCTTCTTCTTGGCAACGTCGATCAGCTCGCCGGAAGCGACGGCCTTGCCGTCCTCGGCCCGAACGCCCCAGATCCGCCCGGAGTCGAAGTCGCCGTAGACGTAGGTCCCGACCAGGTCCTTGAGCTTATCGCCGCGATAGACGTAGCCGCCGGTGATGCTCTTGCCCACGTCCTTGCGGTTCGGGTCGAGCTTGACGTCGTGGGGATACTCGACGATCGGCTTGGTCAGGGGGCTGGCGGGGTCGGCCTTCTGGCGGGCCTTGAACGGGTGGAACGCCTCGGCGATGCTCCAGCCGTAGTTGCCGCCGTTGGTGAGGATGTGGACCATCTCCCACTTGTTCTGGCCCACGTCGCCGGCCCATATCGTCCCGTTCTCCTTGTCGAAGCTGAACTTCCAGACGTTGCGGAGGCCGATGCAGAAGACCTCGGGGGCCCACTTCTCGAACCGCGAATCGCGGAGCTTGGGGTTGTCCGAGGGGATGCCGTAGGCCTTGCCTTCGGCGGGGTGGTCGACGTCGATGCGGAGGATCGAGCCGAACCAGTCGGTCGGGTTCTGGCCGGTGACCAGGGGGTCGTCGGCGGCGCCGCTGTCGCCCAGCGAGATGTAGAGGTAGCCGTCGGGGCCGAAGGCGATGCACCCGCCGTTGTGGTTCTCGAAGGGATCCTTGGCCGAGACCCAGACCCGCTGCTCGCTGGCGGGGTCGGCGACGCGCGGGTCCTCCTTGGAGACCTTGAACCGCGACACGACCGAGACCCGGCGCTCGCCCTGCTTCTCGCTGTCGTTGGCCGAGTAGTAGACGAAGAACTCGCCGTTGTCCTTGTATTTGGGGTGGAACGCCAGGCCGAGCAGCCCTTCCTCGTTCCCCTTGTTCATCTTGTCCGGGAGCGTGAGGAACAGCTTCTTGTCCGAGGTGTCGGCCTGGTTCGGGAACGAGAAGATCTTGCCCTGGTGCTGCTCGACGACGAACAGGAGGTTGCTGCCGTCGGCCGGATAGGCCAGCGCCACGGGGCGGTCGAACGTGAGGTTGGGGAAGGCCACCACGGGCTTGAGCTTCGGCAGCCCCGCGTCGGCGGCCGGGGCCGTCGCGGCGAAGGAGGCAAGGGCGAAACCGCAGGCGAGGGCCGTGCGTGCGGCGAGTCGGGCGATCGAAGGCATGCCGTGCGTCTCCAGGCGATCCCGGCCGCGGTGGGCGAGTCCGCGGCCGACTGCGGCGCGGGGACATCCCCCGGCCGGCCCTCCAGTAGACCCGCCCTGCGCGGCAACGTCAAATCAAACCCCGGGGCGGCCCGTGGGCGCCAGCACTTCCACCACCCGGGGGCACTCGGGCAAAGAGGCCAGGAAGGTCCGGCCATAAGGCTTGCTCAGGACCCGGGGGTCGAGGATCGTCACGATCCCGGTATCCCCCCGCGACCGGATCAGCCGGCCGAACCCCTGCTTGAGCTTCAGCACCGCCTCGGGCACCTGGTAATCCACGAACGGGTTGCCGCCCCGGCGCCGGATCGCCTCCAGCCGGGCCTCCAGCAAAGGGCGGTCGGGGACGCTGAACGGCAGCTTGACGATGATGACCTGGGATAATGCCTCGCCCGGCACGTCCACGCCCTGCCAGAAGCTCTCCGCGCCGAAGATCACGCTGTCCACGTCGGCCTTGAACGCCTCGACCATCCGCGACCGGGGCATGCCGTCGGTCTGGGCGATCAGGGCGATGTTGCGGGCCGCGAACCAGGGGGTCAACGCCCGCGCGGCGGCCTCCAGCATCCGGTTCGAGGTGAACAGGACGAACGCCTTGCCGTGGGTCTTCTCCAGGTAGAACGGGAGCGCCCGGATGGCCGCCTCCTCGAACCCCTTCGGATCGTTCGACGGGTCGGGCAGGTTCCGGGGGATGTGGATCGCGGCCTGCTTCGGGTAGTCGAACGGGCTGCCGAGCTGGAGCGTCTCGCACTTCGTGAGGCCGACCCGGGTCTTGGCGTAGGTGAATCCGGGCGGCGAGCCGACGCTGAGCGTGGCCGAGGTGAGGACGCAGGTCGGCACGCGGTCGAACAGGTCGCGGCGGAGGATCGGCCCGATGTCCAGCGGGGCGCACGCCAGGGTGATCCGCCGACGCGGGCCGAGGTCCTCGTCGATCCAGTAGACCGCCTCATCGATGTCCTGCGACAGCCAGGAGGACAGCCCGTTGGCCATCGCCGCGCAGCGTTCGGAGGCGGCGACCAGCTCGACCCTCTGCTCGTCCTCCTCGATCTTCTGGGCCCCATCGTCGATCGCGGTCCCCAGCTTGCGGAGGGCCTCGCCCAGCGTGTCGTGGAGGCCCGACGGGCCCCGGAGCCGGCCGTTGGCCGAACCGCGCCGGCCCTTCCACTCGGAAACCGCCAGGAAGAAGTCCTCGGCGGCGATCTTCGCCCGCATGGCCAGCGAGACGGCGTCGGTCAACTGGTGGAAGACGAGCAGGCCCTTGCGGGTCCGTTCGTTGTAGAGCCGGCCGAGGGCGAAGTCGACCTGGCTGTTGCTGACGCGGAGGCCGAGGTGGTCGCCGGCCACGGCCTCCAGGGTGTGGGACTCGTCGAAGATGGCCACGTCGTAGTCGGGCAGGATGCTCCCGCCCGACGCCCGCAGCGCGAGGTCGCTCATGAACAGGGCGTGATTCACGATCAGGAGGTTGGCCGAGCGCATCCGCTGGCGGGCGGCGAAGTAGAAGCAGTCGCGATGCCTGGGGCACTTCTTGCCCAGGCAGTTGCCGTGCTCGCTGGCCACGGCATCCCAGACGCTCGGGGCGGGGCGGAAACCGAGGTCGGACCGGCTACCGTCGGTGGTCTCCCCGGCCCAGTGCTTGATCTCGTGGAGGTTGTCGAACTCCTCGGGCTTGAGGAAGATCGCCCCGGATCGCGACGCCGCCCCGTCCAGCCGGCGCAGGCTGACGTAGTTCGACCTTCCCTTGACCAGGACCGCCGAGAACTCCTCGGGCATGACCGCCTGGAGCAGCGGGATGTCCTTCTGGAGCAGCTGCTCCTGGAGGCTGATCGTGTGGGTCGAGATGACGACCTTCTTGCCCGTCTCGGCCGCCGCCTGGATGGCCGGGACCAGGTAGGCGAAGCTCTTGCCGACGCCGGTCCCGGCCTCGACCATCAGGTGCGACGAGGTCGCGATGGCGTGGGCCACGGCGTTGGCCATGGCCATCTGCTCGTCGCGGGCCTCGTAATGATGCAGACGCCGCGCGATCGCCCCGCCGGGGCCGAGGATCGGGGCCGGATCAAGCTGCGGCATCCTGCCCTCCCGCTCCCCGTTCGATCAAGACGTTTTGAATCCGGCCGGGTGGCTGTGGTTGGCTTGCCAACCACAGGGCCGGTGCTGTTGCCTCGTGAGGTCGGCCATCGATCGGGCCGATCGCGCGATCCACGCCCGACGCTGCCGCTCCAACCCGTCGGCCCTGTGGTTGGCAAGCCAACCACAGCCACCCGGGGAGGGAACTGTCCGGATGGAGAGGCACCCACCCCGTCTGGTCGATCAAGACGGCCTGGTCGCGGCGATCGACCCTTCGGTCGGGCTCGACGCGGTGGCGTAGAGCTTCTTCGCGATCCGCCCGGCGCCGAAGGCGAGCCGCCCGGCCTCGACGGCCAATCGCATCGCGTGGGCCATGCGGAGCGGGTCGCGGGCGCCGGCGATCCCGGTGTTCAGCAGGACGCCGTCGCAGCCCAGTTCCATGGCGATGGCCACGTCGCTGGCGGTGCCGACCCCGGCGTCGATGATGACCGGGTAGTCCGGGTCGCCGTGCTTGAGGTCTTCGAGGATGATCCGCAGGTTGTTGCTGTTGAGCACGCCTTGTCCGCTGCCGATCGGGCTGCCGGCCGGCATCACGCTGGCGGCTCCGGCCGCCTTGAGGTGGCGGGCCATCACCGGGTCGTCGCTGGTGTAGCAGAGGACGTGGAAGCCTTCGGCCACCAGCGCCTCGGTGGCGCGGAGGGTGGCGACCGGGTCGGGGAGGAGGGTGCGGGTGTCGGCCAGGACTTCCAGCTTCACCCAGTCGGCCCCGGGGTTGCCGAGGCCGGAGAGCAACTCGCGGCCGAGCCGGGCGGTCCGCAGGGCGTCGTCCATGTTGAAGCAGCCGGCCGTGTTGGGCAGGATCGTGTAGCGGTCCGGGTCGATGTAGTCGAGGAGGTTCCGCCCCTCGCGGTCGAACAGGCGCTCGCGTCGGACGGCCACGGTGACGACCTCGGTGCCGCTGGCCTCCAGGCAGTCGCGCATCAGGTCGAGCGTGCTGTACTTGCCGGTGCCGACCAGGAGGCGGCCCCGGAAGCGGTGCGGGCCGATCTGGAGCATCGGCGGCTCTTCCAGGGCGACCGCGGCCCCGCCGCCGACCAGGGTGACGACTTCCAGCACGTCCCCCTCGGCGATCTCGACGCCCTGATGCTGGGCCCGGGGGACGAGGTCGCGGTTCCGCTCCACGGCCACGCGCTCGGGCTTCAGGCCCAGGTGGTCGAGGAGCCCGGCCACGGTCAATGGCCCGGGGAGGTCGCGCCGCTCTCCGTTCAAGGTGATCGTCACTGGTGGGTCCGCCGATCCTGTTGCTCGCCGCCGCTCTCGGCCTTCACGAATGTCCATCTTAGGGGCGGGCGCGAATCGGGGTCAAGCCGGCCTCGCGTCGCCGATGGCGATCGTACCAGATCCCGCCCCCGGGCCCCAAGGCCGGCCGGCGCGATCAGGCCATCACCTCGCGGATGACGACCTCCAGCTTCCGGAAGTCGATCGGCTTGGTGAGGTGGGCCGAGAAGCCGGCGTCCCGGCAGCGCTGGATGTCCTCCTGCATCCCGTAGCCGGTCAGGGCGACGGCCGGGACGGCGTCGCGGCGGCGGATCGCGCGGATCAGGTCGATGCCGCTGCCGTCGGGCAGGCCGATGTCGCTGATGACCAGGTCGAACGAGTCGGCGTCGAAGGCGGCGAGGGCGTCCTGGAGCGTGTCGGCGGTGGTGACCCGGTGGGCCATGCCCCGGAGCAGGCGGGACAGGACGCGGAGCGTGGCGATGTCGTCCTCGACCAGCAGGAGCTTGAGCGGGCCGTCCGCCGGTGCGTCGCTCGTCGGCGGATCGGCCGGGGCATCGGGCGCGAAGGCCAGGGAGGGGAGGCGGACGGTGAAGGTCGAGCCCCGGCCCTTGCCCTCGCTGCCGGCCGCGAGCGAACCGCCGTGGGCCTCGATCACCGATCGGCCGATGGCCAGGCCCAGGCCCAGCCCCCCATAACGCCGGTTGAGCGACGATTCCCCCTGGCGGAACGGCTCGAAGATCAACGGGAGGACCTCGGGCTCGATGCCGATCCCGGTGTCGGCGACCTCGATGGCAAGGAAGCCGGGGGCCTTCCCCGGCTCGCCATGCTCGTTCCTGGTCGAGATCCGGATCGTGCCGCCGGCCGGGGTGAACTTGACCGCGTTCTTGATCAGGTTCCAGAAGACCTGCTGGAGCCGGGCCGGGTCGGCGTTGACGGTCCGCTCGCGCGCCTCCAGGTCCAGGATGACCCGGAGGCCGGCCTCGGCGATCTCCCCGTGGCAGATGGTCAGCGCCTCGCCGATCAGGTTGTGGGCGTCGGCGATGCCCCACTGCAGGGCCATCTTGCCGCGGAGGATCCCCATCACGTCGAGCAGGTCGTCGATCAGGCGGGCTTCCAGCTCGACGTTGCGGCGGATCATGACCAGGAGCGAACGCAATTCGGCCGGGGGGTTGGATTTCTCCAGCATCGCCGAGACGGCCAGGAGGATCGGGTTGAGCGGCGTCCGCAACTCGTGCGACAGCACGGCGAGGAATCGGTCCTTGGATCGATTCGCCTCCTCGGCCGCGTCGCGGGCCTCGCGGAGGTCGCCCGCCAGCCGTTCCAGGGACCGCCTCGCCTCGATCTGCTCGGTCACCTCGACGGCATGGATCAGGATCCCGTCGATCGACCCGGCGGCGTCGCGGGTCGGCAGGAACACGACCCGGGCGGTGGCCTGATAGGGGGTCGAAGTCCCCGGCCGGAAGAGCCGGAGGGGCTGCTCGTCCACCGCGTGGCGACCCCCCTCGGCGTAGACCCGGTCCATGATGGCGCGGATCTCCCCCCGATCGGCCTCGGGGAATAGCCCTTCGAGGGACCGGCCGACGATCCCGGCGGCGTCTTCCCGACCGAACGAGGCCAGCGACGTCGGGTTGATCAGGTCGACGAGGTGGCCCGGGCCCCGGGTGGTGACGATCATCGCCGGGGCCTGCATGACGAGGTCCTGGAGCCGTTGCCGGGCCACGCGGGCCTCGGCCAGGAGCCGATCCCGCTCGGCCTCCTCGCGCCTCTGCCGGCCGACGTCGCGGAAGACCTTGACCACGCCCAGGATGTTGCCCTGCTCGCCCCGGATCGGCGAGGCGATGTCCTCGATGGTCGTCTCGCGCCCGTCCCGGGCCACCAGCACGGCGACGCCCCGGATCTGCTCGCCCCTCCCATCGCGCGCGACCCGCGCCGCCAGGCTCTCGACCGGCCGCCGGGTTTCCTCGTCGATCAATCGGAAGACCTCGGCGATCGGCCGGCCGATCAGCTCGGCCGGGGCGTAGCCGATCAGGGCCTCCGCCGCCGGGTTGACCAGCAGGACGTTCCCGCGGGGATCGGTCGCGATCACGCCGTCGCCGATGCTCTCGACGGTCGCGGCCAGCCAGCGCTCATGCTGGCGGACCATCGCGGCGGCCCGCTCGCGGCGGTGGGCGTCGCGCTGGTCGCGGTGGAAGGCGAGGCCCAGCAGGAGCACCGCCAGGGCCGATGCCAGGGTGAATGAGACGCCCGCCTTCCGGACCGCCATCAGCGAATCGCTCGACGTCTGGCGGTAGAAGGCGTCGACCCTCTGGTCGATGGAACGAAGCAGCTCGCGGGCGCGTTCCGTCGTCCGGCCATCGCGCGGGATCTTCGCGCCCGGCTCGCCCGGACCGGACCGGATCAGCCTCGCCAGCTCGTCCCGCTTGACCTGCAGCAAACCCAGGAGCTCATCGACGTCGCGGGCGTCCTTGAGGATGTGCTCGCCCATCCGACTGGCGTTCGCGATCTCGGCATCGATGGCCTGGTCGCATCTCTGGTAATACTCGAGGGCCCCGCGATCCCCCGTCTCCGCGAACAGGTAGGGGCCGGACTCGGCCGCGAACAGGATCCGGACCCGGCTGACGGCGCGGAGGAATTCCCGGGTCTCGGACAGCGTCTGGTTGTCCGCCCCGAGCCTCGTCAGGGTCTCGACCGTGACCAGGGTATTGGCGAGCAGGACCACCACCGCCGACAGGAACCCGAACCTGGGGAGGAATTCGGCCCAGCGCCTCACATCACCACCTCGCCACCGAAATCGCACCATCCCGACGCCCCGGATCCGGCTCACCTATCCTCTCGTGCTCGTTCAGAGACTTTGCAAGTAGGCGATGAGATCGCCGAGTTCGGCCTCGGTCAGCGCCGATCCGCCGACGGCCTCGGGCGAGTGATCCCCGGTCAGCATGGCACGCAAAGTCGGGGCCCGACCGTCGTGGAGATAGGGGTCCTTGTCATACACGCCGATCAGGGACGGGGGATTGTGCCCCTCGTAGACGTCGCCCCGCTCGCCGAGGCCGACGTCGTGCTTGCGGCCGTCAGTGAATTCCGGCCCCTTGTGGCACGACGAGCAGGCGGCCTTGGCGGAGCGGAACAGGGCCTCTCCGCGCCGGGCTTCCTCGGTCAACCCGCCGTCCGGGGTGCGATGGGGGTTGGGCGGGAAGTCGAGCGTCGCCAGGTAGGCGACGACCGCCTCCACCTCGTCGGGCGCCGGTTTCGGCCCCTGCATGCTCTTGGTGAACGATTCCGCGACGGCCTGGGAAAGGCTCTCCTGCCAGCCGTGCCAGGTCCAGGGGGCGGTCTTATCGACGCGCCGCAGGGTGGGGACCTTCTTCCGGCTCCGCGCGTGGGCGGTCTGCCCGTCGATCCAGCCGTCGTTGAACGTGTCGAAGTCGAGGCCGTTGGTGTGGCCGTCGCTGTGGCAGGTGTTGCAGCTATACCAGTGGTTGGCCGATCGGTCGGCGTCGTGGAACAGGGCCTCGCCGCGTCGGGCCAGCGACGGCGTGGCCGGACCGCCCAGCGCGATCGTGCGGGTCGCCCGGCCCGTGGCCGCGTCCACCTGCTGGATCGCGTTGGACAGGTAATTGGCGGCGTAGAACGTCCGGCCATCCGGGGCGGCCACCAGGTCGGTCGGGCGGCCGCCCAACTCGACCCGACGGAACCGGGACGGGTCGCCGACCAGGTCCTCGGCCATCAGGTCGCGGCCCAGGCCGCCCCGCCAGGAAAGCGGCCTCCCGTCGAGCCGGATCAGCATCGCCTCGTGGGTGCCGCCGCACGAGACGGCCAGGGTGTTCGCTTCGGGGCCGACCAGGGCCACGCCGTGGGCATCCCCGGCGGCGTCCCCCTTGGGGTCGATCGACAGCCCGTCGGGCCTCGCCGACCCGTCCAGGGCGACGCGGAAGACCCGCTGGCCCAGGACCCAGCCGAGGTCGATGTTGTTCTCGGTCGTCGGGAACCGGCGGTTCTTCATCCCGGCCACATACGCCGTCTTGCCGTCCGGGGTGATCGCCACCTGGCGGAGGTTGTCACCGCCCAGGTCCAGCGTCCGCTCGACCTGGAACGAGGCCAGCCCAATCACCGAGACCGACCGGCCCCGGGTGTTGGCGACGACCAGCAGCGACCCGTCGGGCGTGATCGCCAGCGCCCGGGGCTCGCGGCCAACGGCCACGCGGCCCGTGACCTTGCGGTCGACGAGGTCCACCCGCGCCACCTCGTTGGCGGCCCCGACCGCGACGAACGCCGTACGGCCGTCGGGGCCGATCGCGACGCCTCGCGGCTCGGGCCCGACCTCGACGCGGCCCTCGACCTTCACCCCTTCGGGCGTGAGGCGCAGGACCGCCGCGTCATAGCCGCGCCAGTGGGTCACGATGCCCCGCGTGCCGTCGCCGGAGATGGCCACCCCGGCCGGCATGTCGCCGGTGGGGACCTCGACGATCACCTTCCCGCCGATCAAATCGAGCCAGGAGACCGAGTTGGCCGTCTGGTTCGCCACCAGCATCCGCGACCCGTCGCGGGCGATCGCCAGGGCGATCGGCGAGCGGTCGGGGGCCTGCGCGTCTCCGCCCCGGGCAGGGACGGCCGCCGTCGCGACGAGGATCGCGAGGCATGCCGAGGTCTGCGTCAGCCGATGGGTCATGGAAGGTCCGTCTCCTGCTCGGTCGGAAACCTGGGCGGGGGGGCGGGCATGGCGGGGCCCGGAGAGGGGTTCGACAACAACAGGATAGGAACGCGGGCCCGCCGCGGCAAGCCGGATGGACCTTCCGGCCTGCTCGGGCCGGGAAATGGAACGAGGGGGCCCGACCGGGATCGGGCCCCCTCGAAATCGTTCGGTCGCAGGTGGTAGCTCGCGGTCGGATCAGCGGGCCGAGGCGAGGACGCCCCGGTCGGGATCGATGGCCGGCTTGGCCTCGGCCGGGGCTTTCAAGGTCCCGAGGAAGGTCAGCAGGGCCTGCGCGTCGCCGGGCGTCAGGCCGCGATGGCGCTTCAGGACCTCCTCGGCATCGCCGTGGTGGCGGGCGATGGCCGCCTCCAGGGTCGGCGATCCCCCGTCGTGGAAGTACGGGGCGGAATCGGCCACGCCCCACAGGGCGGGCGTCTTCCACTCCTCGGCCAGCGGGAAGGCATCCGGCAGCGGGACCTCGGGCGAATCGAGCGTGCTGTAGCCCGACCCCTCGCCGTTGGACCGGTCGTCGAGCCGGTGGAGCAGGAAATCGCTGTAGACCCCGGCCAGCCCGCCGATGTCCGGGGTGTGGCACGAGGCGCAGCCCACCGAGGCGAAGACCTCGCGGCCCCGGGTCGCCTCGGCGGCCTTGTCCGACAGGTCGGGGACCAGCTCGGTCGGACGGGGCAGGGTGTCGATGAACGCCACCAGCGAGCGGAACTGCTTGCGGTCGAGGTCGGGGTCGACCTCGGGATAGTTGTGCCCGATCGGCGTGGCCTGGGGCATCCGGGGGTTCCCCAGCCCGACCTCGTTGGCGCACGCGGCTGCGACGAATTCTTCGAGCGTGGCGAACTGGGCCTTCCAGCCGAACTTGCCCACCCGCCCGTCGGCCAGGACCCGGGGCCGGCCCGGCAACACCCCGCCGAATTCGCCGGTGACCTCGCGCCCCACCTTGGCCACCGCCTTGCGGAGCCCGTGCTGGTAGATCGTCTTGCCCGAAAGCCGGTCGATCCACCCGGCGCCGAATAGGGCGGTCGAGTTCACGCTCTCCGTCCGGAGCGGGTCGAAGTCGCGGGTGAAGACCCGGCAATCCCCCGACACCGTGACGCTGCCCGGGATGATCGGGAACATCTTCCGGAGCTTCTTATCCCCTTCCAGGAACTTGTTTTCGACGGCGAACGCGTGGATCAACCCGCCGCTGAGGTCGGGGCGATCCTTGGTCGGCAGCGCCATGAACGACCGGACGTTCTGCTTGTTGTTGCCGCCCCCGCCGACGCCGCCCTGGAAATGGCAGGCCACGCACGACCGTCCGTTGAAGACCGGCCCCAGCCCGTCCCCCTTGGCCAGCGGGTCGTGGGGCGTCCACTCGTGCTCGAACAGGGCGAGGCCGGCCGCCTTCGCCGAGGCGCTGGCCCGCGGGGCCCACCAGATCGGCAGGCCGGGGGACGCCACCCAGGTCAGCAGCCCCGCGACCGCCGCCGTCAGGCCCAGGCCGAGCTGGCGCCGCGCCTGACCCAATCCGGATAAACCGTCCATCGCCGGCCCTCCTTCCGCCCGTGATCGTCGAGGATCCTCCGCCGTCCGACAAATGTAATCAAGAGAGGAATGGGACGCAATCGGGTCGCGGACTTTTGTCAGGACCGGAGCGGGTCGGATCGTCCCGATCCATCGATTCGCGCCGATCGATCCGACCCGATCGGTCGGCGAGGCGGGGGAGGCGGCCGGGGGCACGCGCGTTGCTCGAATGATCGAGCGTGTCCCGCAGCCCCATCCTTTCGAGAGGAACTCGCCCGATGGAACGGCCACGGCTTTTGGTGATCGACGACGACGTCTACACGCGGAATGCGCTCCATGCCCTGTTCACCCCGAGGGGTTGGCAGGTCGGACTGGCCGGCTCGGTCGCCGAGGGGCTGGTCGGGCTCGACCCCGCCCCCCACTGCATCATCCTCGACCTGAACCTGCCGGATGGGGGCGGGGAGACCATCCTTCGGCAGGTCCGCAGCCGGCACCCATCGACCCTGGTGGCGGTCTGCTCGGGGTCGGAAGATGCCCGGCAGATCGAGGAGGTCCGGTCGCTCCGCCCGGAAGTCCTGCTCTGGAAGCCGATCGACCTGGCCCCGATCTTCCGCCTCTGCGACCTGGTCTTCGCGCGGTCGGCATGAAACGGATCCACCCGAAGACTGGACCCGGGCCCGGGCGGGAATGGATGCCCGCCCGCGTCGGGGTCGCCCCGTCCGATCACTCCTGGCGGCCGAGCGGCCCCGATTCCAGGGTCGAGGACTGGCGGACTTCGCCGAGCAGGTAGGTCGTCTTGGACTGCGACTCGTAGTAGGTCCGCATCACCATCTCGGCCAGCAGGCCCATCAGGATGCTCTGGACCCCGGCGAGGGCGCAGATCACGGAGACGAGGGGGAGGGGGGTCTGGATGAACGTCTTGGGCTCGCCCCCGGTGATCGCGTTGTGCAAGTATTTGTAATAAAGCATCAGGGCGAAGCAGAACATGCTCCCGGTGATCGACGCGATCCCGATCCGGCCGAACAGGTGGATCGGCCTCTGAGCATATTTCTGATAGAACCGGATCAGCATCAGGTCGAGGACGACGTTGAAGGTCCGGCCCAGGCCATACTTGGTCTTGCCGGCGGTCCGGGCGCGGTGGTTGACCACCATCTCCGTGACCTTCGCCCCTTGCCACGAGGCGAAGATCGGGATGAATCGGTGCATCTCGCCGTAGAGCCGGACCCCTTCCAGGACGCTCCGGCGGTAGGCCTTCATGGTGCAGCCGAAGTCGTGGAGGGCCACGCCGGAGATCCGGGCGATGATCCGGTTGGCCATCCAGGACGGGACCTTGCGGGACAGGAATCGGTCCTGCCGATCCTTGCGCCAGCCGGAGACGACGTCGAACCCCTCGTCGAGCTTGCCCAGGAGGCGGGGGATGTCGGCCGGGTCGTTCTGGCGGTCCCCGTCCATCGGGATCAGGATCGACCCGCGCGACAGGTCGAGCGCCGCCGAGAGCGCGGCGGTCTGGCCGCAGTTGCGGCGGAGGAACGCCACGCGGACGTGGTCCGGGTCCGCATCCTGGATTTGCCGGAGCAGCGCGACCGTGCCGTCGGTCGAGCCGTCATCGACGAAGATGATCTCGTAGTCGTTGGGCAGGCCCCGGAGGACGCGGTCGAGTTCGGCGTGCAGCTCGACGACGTTGCCGGCCTCGTTGTAGACCGGGATCAGGATCGACAGGCGGGCGGCGGGCTCGCCGAGCTGCTGGTGGGTGATCGGCATCCGCTCCCTCATCGCAATCGCGTACCGGCCATGACCTCGATTGGGCAAGGATACCACCCGTTCCCGCCGATGCGAGCAGCCCTCAACCGGGCAGGAACTGGAGCAGGTAGCGCCGGGAGATCCGCAACGCCTCGCACCGCTTCTCGATCGGGCCTTCGTAGGCGCGGTCCTCGACCTCGATGGCCACGTCGCCGTCGTAACCCATGTCGGCCAGAGCCCCGAGGAACGCCCCCCACTTGACCTCGCCCATGCCGGGGAGCTTGGGGGTGTGCCACAAATTCGGGTAGGACAGCACGCCGTGGGCGTCGCGCTTGGCCCGGTCCACCCGCGCGTCCTTGGCGTGGATGTGGAACAGGCGGTCGCGGAACTCCGCCAGCGGGGCGATGTCGTCCATCCCCTGCCAGACGAAGTGCGACGGGTCGAAGTTGAGGCCGAAGTTCGGGCTGGGGATCGACTCGTACATCTTCCGCCAGATCGCCGGGCTGGTCGCCAGGTTCTTCCCGCCGGGCCACTCGTCGGCGGTGAACGACATCGGGCAATTCTCGATGGCGATCCGGATGCCCTTCGATTCGGCATACGCCATCATCGGCGCCCAGACCTCGACGAACCGGGGCCAGTTGGCCTCGACCGACAGGGCAGGGTCGCGGCCCACGAACGAGGTGACCACGCCGATGCCGAGGTCGGCCGCCGCGTCGATCACCTTGCGGAGGTGGGCCGCCTCGACCTCCGCCCGGGACCGGTCGGCGGCCAAAAGGTTCGGGTAATAGCCGAGCGCGGAGATGGCGACGCCGTGACGCTCGGTCAGGTCCCCGACGGCCTGCGCCGAGCCCGGGCCCCAACCGGTCACGTCAACGTGGGTGACCCCGGCATAGCGGCGATCGGCCTTGCCGGGGGGCCAGCACATCACCTCGACGCTGCCGAACCCGGCCCCGGCGGCGAAGCCGAGCACCTCGTCGAGGTTCCATTCGGGGAAGATTGCCGAGACGAATCCCAGTCTCATCATCTCATTTCCTCGGTCTCAGGCCGTCTCGACATCTTCCCACGATCCCGACGCGGCCGACCGCGCGATCGCCTCGCACAGCCGGACCTCCCGGTGCCCGTCGGCGAAGGTCGGGAACGGCCGATCGCCGACCCCGCCCGCGCCCACCCAGGCATACACCGCGCGATACAACTGCATGAACGAGTCCGGGAACCCCTCGGCATGGCCGCCCGGGTAGTGGGTGAAGTCGCGGGCCTCGGGCGAGAGCAGCGCCGGGTCGCGTTCCAGGATCTGATTGGGCTTGTCGCGATGGCCGAGCCACAGGACGTTCGGATCCTGGCTGTCCCAGCTCATCGACCCCTCGGACCCGTCGATCACCAGGGTGATCCGGTTCTTCCGCCCGGCCGAGACCTGGGAGACGTGGAACCCGCCCCGGGTCTCGTCCCCCATCCGGAACAGGACGGCGGCATGGTCGTCGGTGGAGATCGCCACCGGCTCGCGGGCCACGGTCGAGGCTCGGGGATCGGTGAAGGTCTCGGGCCGCCCGGTCGGCTTCTGGCGGATCGGGTGGAAGGTGGCCAGGTCGGCGGTCAGCCGGCGGATCGGCGCGCCGACGACGAACTGGGCCAGGTCCATCCAGTGCGTGCCGATGTCGGCCACGGCGCGGAGGTTGGTGGCACCGTCGGGTTCGACCCGCCAGTTATAGTCCTCGGGCCACAGCAGCCAGTCCTGCTCATAGGCCCCGGTCACGCGGAAGATTCGCCCGAGGTCGCCCCGGGCGATCCGCGCCTTCATCTCCTGGCAGATCGGGTAGAACCGGACGTTGTAGTTGACCGCCGCCGCCTGCCGGGGGCGGGACTCCGCCAGGTCGCGCAGGGCCGCCGTCTCGGCCGAGGTCACGGCCAGGGGCTTCTCGCAGACGATGTGACGGCCCGATTCGAGGACCCGGGTCGCCTGCTCGAAATGGGCCGCGTTCGGCGAGGCCACATGGACCGCGCCGACCGCCGGATCGGCAATCAACGCGTCGAGGTCATCGTACACCCGGGGGATGCCCAGGCGGTCGGCCAGGCCCCGGGCCCGGTCGGGCGACGAGCCGAGCAGGCCGACGATCGGGACGCCGATCCGCCGCAGGGCCTCGGCGTGGACCGGGCCGATGAACCCGCCACCGACCAGGGCGACGCCCGGGGGGTGGGGCAGGACGTGGGGCGCACCCATGAGGAAGTCTCCCGAGAGGCCGGGCGATCGGCCCGGATCAGAACCGGCGGAGGCCGAAGGCGATGCCCACCGCCAGACCCACGCCGTGGCAGACGTTGGCGAACGAGACCGTGGGCATCGGCGCGTCCGGCGAGACGTCGATCTTGCTGATGATCCCGAACAGGAACCAGGCGATCATCATGAACGCCGCGTTGGGCGGCAGCGCCAGGCCGTCCTCCGGGTCGGCGTGCCCCTTGGCCCAGAGGTAGCCGGCCAGGGCGAACAGCACGCCGGACATCCCCCCGAAGCTCCCGCCGGACTCGAAGAACTGGCCGATGTTGCCCAGCACCGCCGCGACCACGGCGATGATCGCCATCTTCTGCCATCCCTTGCGCGATTCCACCCGCTCGCCCAGCGCGATCAGCGCCAGCATGTTGAAGATCAGGTGGATCGGGCCGAAGTGGATGAAGATCGGCGTCAGGACGCGCCAGAACTGGCCGTGTTCGATGTCGGACAGGCCGTTGTCGCGGAGGACCCGGAAGTTGCCGACGGTCTCGACCTTGTGGGTGGAGAACGACAGCCACTCCCCGACCCGGGTGAGCGGCTCACCCATGTCGGTGCCGATCGCGACCAGGATCGAGGCGGCCAGGAGGGCGGCCGTCAGCGGGGCGCGGCGGTGGAACGGGCCGTTCCAGCGGTCGCTGACCTCCCGGATGTTGCCCCGGTATTCCGCCTCGGCCTGCTCCGCCTTCTGCCGCAGGGTGCGGGCTTCCCGGGAGGCGGCCCGGAACCGGGGGTCATCCGGGGCCTTGCGGAACTCCTCCAGGACGGCGCGGGCCTCCTCGACCCGATCCTCGCGATGGACCCAGATCTGGACGCCATCGGCGGCCGGGATGAGCTTGGTCGAGATGCCGAGCGTCAGGAGATAATCCTCCAGGACGCGTGCGGCCTTCTCCTCGGCGATGGTTCCGATCTCGCGCAACGGAGCGATCCCCGGACGGCGGGCGGGCGACGACCGGTGCTGTGCCGGTCTGATCGCCCCAATCTAACACGTCACGCACCCGGAGGCCATCCTCCGGGCCGATCGCATCAAGCGGAGGCCGAGACCCGCCGGGGCACGGCGCGGGCGTCCTCGCCCGCCTCCTCGCCTTCCTCGTGATACTGGGCGTCGGTGTTGACCTTCCAGGTATCGAACTCGCCCAGGCCCAGGATGTTCCGCGCCGCCAGCAGCGCGGTCATCATGGAGTGGTCCTGGTTGTTGTACTTGTGCATGCCGTTGCGGCCGGCTAGTTCCAGGTTGCCCAGCTTCGCCAGCCAACCGCGGATCACCGCCAGGTGGTCCTGGTAGACGTCGTCATAGACCGGGTAGGCCTTGGGCATCCGGACGACGCACCCGTCGATCACGTCGGCGGACTTGCCGAGGCCGATGGCCTCGATCTCGCGACGGCCGATGGCGATCAGCTCCTCGTCGCTCTTGGCCCAGAAGTCGTCGTCCTGGAAGCAGAAGTATTCCAGGCCGAGGCTGGTGGTCATGTTGTTCGGGAGGAGGTCCGGCGACCAGTTCTTGAAGTTCTGGATCCGGCCGACCCGGACGTCGGGCTCGTGGATGTAGATCCAGTTGTCCGGGAAGCTCTCGGGGGTGTCCAGGATGAGGACCACGGTGAGGAAGTCGCGATAGCGGAGCGACTCGGCCGCCTTCAGCACCTCGGCCGGCGCGGGCGGGTCCATCGCGCGGATCAGGGCGCGGATCGGCAGGGTCGAGACGAAGTGTTCGCCCCGATACCGGGTCTGCCGGCCGTTCGAGTCCGAGGCGACGAAGGCGGTGACGGCCGTCCCGTCGTGCTCGATCCGGGCGACGCGGCGGTCGTGGTGGACGGCGTTGCCGCCGGCGCGGACCTTCTCGCGGGCCGCTTCCCACATCTGGCCGGGGCCGAGTCGGGGGTACTGGAAGCTATCGATCAGGGTCTTGATGACCTCGCCCTTGCCGCTCCCCCGCTTGCCGAACAGGGCATCCCACACGGCCCGGGTCAGGCTCAGACCCTTGATCCGCTGGGCGGCCCAGTCGGCCGAGATCTCCGTGGTCGACATCCCCCACACCTTCTCGGTGTAGGTCTTGAAGAACATGTCGAAGAGGACCCGGCCGAAGCGGTTGACGGTCCAGTCCTCGAAGCTCCGCTCGGGCTTGATGGGCCGGAGGCGGGCTTTGGCGTAGCTGAGGACGATCAGCAGGGCGCGGATCGGCCCGAGCTTGCGGAAGGCGTCGAGCGGCTTGAGCGGATAGTGGAAGAACTTGCGGTTGTAGTAGATCCGGCTCATCCGCTTGCGGGTGATGAGCTGGTCGCCCAGGATCTCGCGCCAGAGCTTGTTGACCTCGTCGCTCTTGCTGAAGAACCGATGGCCGCCGATGTCGAACCGATAGCCCTTGTACTGGTCGGTCCGGCTGATTCCGCCGACCAGCTGCGCCTCGGACTCCAGCACCACGCACGAATGGCCGTGCCGGGTCAGCTCGTAGGCCGCGGTCAGGCCGGCCGGACCCGCGCCGGCGATCACCGTGGAATGGGACGCGACGACGGCGATCTCGCCCGGGTCGTCGACCCTCGTCCAGCGGTGGGGCGGGAGTCCGCCGCGGACCCGTTCCGGTCGCGGCGAGGGATTATCGATACCCATCAGGGCCCTCCTTGGCTCGATGGTAAACGGCCGAGATCCGGCCCGGGACGGACCGATTCACGAGTCCATCCCGGGACTCGGCCGAGTTGTGTCATAATCGATCGTCAAGGTCAAGGCCGCGAACGGACCGCGGGACCCCGGGCCCGGCCGATGGACGACCGGCGTCGGCAGGTTCCCGAGCCGGAGGTCGCCCGAGGATCGCCGGCTCGCCGCCGGACACCGCCTCTCGGGGACGATGGGCTTTCCCCCAGATCGGCCGGATCGGCCTCAGAGCGTGAGCAGTTCCCTGGCCTTTCGGTCGAATGCCGCGGCGGCCTCGACGACCTGGGCCGGCTCCAGCTTCAGGGATTGGGCCCGCTCGAAGGCCCGCAGGTGCTCCGCGTCGAGCAAATCGGCGCGGACATAGAGTTGTTCGCAGGCCAGCAGGAGGCAGCGGAGCCCGGCCTCGCGATACCCCCGGGCATAGACCAGGGCGCGGAGGTCGGCGAACATCGCCTCGTAGGCGAACAGGCCGGCATCGGTCTGGTCCGCCTGCCCGGAGCGTTGCACCCGGCCCGCCGCGTCGAGGCGTTCGGCCGCCAGCGCGAGCAGCCCCGGCACGCGGCCGGGGGCATCCTCGTCGGGGAACAGGTACGGGCTATCCAGGCACTTATGCAAGGTATTGATGATCGCCATGATGCGCGTCGACCTCGGTGGGGAGCCCGGGCGGGTCACTTGGCCTGGGCGTCGGGCCCGATCCGCTGGACCGGCAGGGGGGCGGGGAGCAGGACCGGATCGATGTCGTCGTCGTCCTCCTCGAAGATCTCCGAGACCAGCGCCGCCCCGCCGACCCGGAACATCCGCGAGTGGGGGATGACCGACGCGTCGGTCACGGTCCGGGCGTAGATCCCGAACAGCACCGCGACCACCGCCGCCAGCACGATCGACGTGGCGATCGCCGGCGATGCCCGCCGCATCGGGACGCCCGAAGGGGGCCGGAGGAACATCGCCCGGATCACCCGCACGTAATAGAAGGCCGAGACCACGCTGTTCAGGAACCCGACCAGGACCAGCCAGAGGAAGGTCAACCGATGGGCCGAGTCCGGCGCGGTGTTCAGCGCCTCCATGAACAGGAACAGCTTGCCGAAGAAGCCGCCCAGCGGCGGGATCCCGATCAGGGAGACCATCAGGATCAGGATGCAGACCGCCAGCCCGGGCGAATGCGAGGCCAGGCCGTCGAGGTCGTCGATCCGCTCGGACCCCTTGTCCCGGAACAGCCAGGCGGCCACCGCGAACGCACCGAGCGTGGTGAACGAGTAGACGACCAGGTAGTAGAGCACCGCCCGAGATGCCGACGCGTTGTTCACCGAGACCACCGCCGCCAGCACGCCGACCAGTAGATACCCCGTGTGGGCGATCGACGAGTAGGCGAGCAGCCGCTTGAAATTGGTCTGCACCAGTGCCGCGACGTTGCCGAATGTCATGGTGGCCGCGGCGATCAGGGCGACCAGCCCGACCCAGCCGGCCGAGGCCGGGCCATTGGCGGCGCCCGGTTCCATCGTCGCGCGATAGGCCCAGGGGCCGAGCGACTGGACCATGACCTTCAGGAGTGCGATCACGCTGGCCAGCTTCGACCCGGTGGCGATCCACGCCGTGACCGGCGCCGGGGCTCCCTCGTAGACGTCGGGCGCCCACTGGTGGAACGGCACCGCCGCGACCTTGAAGCCGAACCCGACCAGCACGAGCAGCACGGCCATCGCCCTGGCCACGTCGCCATCCAGCCCTGCCCGCGCCCCGTCGGCCATCAACGCCTGGCCGATTCCCGCCAGCCGGGTCGTGCCGGTCAGGCCATAGACCAGGCTCAGGCCGAACAGGAACAGGCCCGATGAGACCGAGCCGTAGACGAAGTATTTGAGGCCGGCCTCGGGGGATCGTCCCTGCCCTTTCTCGAAGGCGGCGAGCAGGTAGAGGCAGATCGTCATCATTTCCAGCGACAGGAACAGCGTCACCAGCTCCTCGGAGGCGATCAGGAACAGCATCCCGACCGCCGCCCAGAGCGTGAGGGCGAAGTATTCGCCCCAGTGCTCGGTGAATCGCCAGGTCGTCGACAGGGCGACGACCAGCCCCAGCAGGATCAGCACCACGGCGTTGATCCGCCCCACCAGGGTTCCGCCGACCACCGTGCCCAGCATCAGCGACGGCTCGCGGTGCGTGGTGGGCGCCAGCCCGGGGATCTCGGGCAGGATCGTCGAGACCAGCGCCGCCAGGACGCCGATCAGCGTGATCAGCCCGAGCACCCGCCCCTTCCGGTCGGCCGAGGTGCGGCGGAGCAGGCCGAAGTCGATGCCCAGGACGACCAGCCCCCAGGTCGCCAGGATCACCTCCGGGGCCAGGTGCAGGAGGTCGCGGGGGTCGGGCGAGATCACGGTGACGGGCATCGAAGCGGGAACTCCGGGGGCTCGGCTCGGCGGGCTCAGCCCGAAAGGCTGTCGAAGCGGTCGACGTCGGCGGATTGCCGGCGGCGGTAGCAGAGCAGGATCAGGCCGATCCCGACCGCCACCTCGGCCGCCGCGATCGCGATCACGAACAGGGCCAGGATCACGCCGGACAGCGGGCCGTCCCCGGGCTTGATGGCGCCATATCGCCAGAACGCGACCAGGTTGATGTTGGCCGCGTTCAGGAGGATCTCCACGGCCATCAGCACCGCCACCGCGTTGCGTCGGACCAGGACGCCGAACAGGCCGATGGCGAACGAGGCCGCCGCGAACAGGAGGAACCAGGTCAAAGGGATGTCGTTCATGCCGCCCCCCCGTCCTGGCTCGCATTGGGGAGGACGGGCTCGACGGTGGAGCGCGAAGGCACGACCCGCCTCCGGCCCGATCCCACCCGGTCGGCCGGCGCATCGTCGCCGGGCCCGTCCTGCCGGGCCAGGGCGATCGAGCCGACCACGGCGGCCGTCAGCAGCAGGCCCACCAGCTCGAAGGGCAGGGCATAGCGGCTCATCAACTCATCGCCGAGGGTCCGGCCCATGTCGCTGACCGCCCGGCCGCGCGGGGTGGATTTCAGGGCAGGGTCGGGCCCGATCGCCGGCCGCTCGACCATCCGCGACCACGGGGCCCGCGGGCCCAGCCCCTTCTCGCGGCCGATGCCGAAGGCCATGACCGCCAGGAAGCCGACCGCCACGATCCCGGCCGGGATCATCCGGGTCCAGGGGCCTTCGGTGGTCTCGTCCCCCTGGACGTTCCGCGTCAGCATGATCCCGAACATCATCAGGATGGCCACGGCGCCGATGTAGACCAGCACCTGGACGATCGCGATGAACTCGGCTTCCAGCAGGATGAACAGGCAGGCCACGATGAAGAAGAACGCCACCAGGTGCAGCGCCGCGCGGACCAGGTTCCGGGCCATCACCGTGCCCAGGGCCGCCAGCAGCCCCATCGTCGCCAGTAGGAGGAAGACCAGGCGAATCACGGCGTCACCACCATCCCCTCGCGCGACCGGGCCGGGGCCCGATTCAGGGCGAACAGCCCCGCCACCGACCCCGCCGCCAGCGGCAACGTGACCAGCCATCCCAGCACCCACCGGGGCGAGGCCGGCCGGATCGTCAGTTCGTACCAGATCGCCGCGATCAGGATGTTCAGGATCGCCAAGGGCACGAGCACCTTCCAGGCGAAGTCCATCAGGCGGTCGACCCGCATCCGGGGCAGCGTGGCGCGGACCCAGAAGAAGACGAACACGAACCCGACGATCTTGATCGTGAACACCGTCATGTAAAAGAGATTCGTGAAAAGTGCCCCGTACCAGGTCCCGAAGCCGAACAGGTTCATCGGGAAGTCGCCGAGGAACGGCAGCGTCCCGCCCCCCAGGAACATCACCGTGGCCAGGCTGCTGGCCCCCAGGATGCCCAGGTATTCCGCCAGGAAGAACAGGCTCCAGCGCATCCCCGAGTACTCGGTGTGAAACCCGGCGATGATCTCGGATTCGGCCTCGGGCAGGTCGAACGGGGCGCGGTTCAGTTCGGCCACGCTGGCGATCATGAAGATCGCGAACGACAGCAAACCCGGCGGCGAGAACAGGAACCAGCCCAGGTCCAGTTGCCTGTCGAAGATCGCCACCAGGCTCAAGCTACCGGTCCACAGCACGATTGGGATCGTGGCCAGCACCTGCGGCAGCTCATAAGACACCAGTTGGGCCACCGCCCGCATGGCGCCGAGCAGGGCGAACTTGTTGCGGCTCGACCACCCGGCCAGGAACACGCCCAGGGGCGACAGGCTGGTCAGGGCGATCGCGAACAGCAGTCCCAGGGGCGGGTTGACCGCCGCCACCCCGGCGCCGATCGGGATCACGGCCAGGACCATGAATGAGGCGATCAGCAGCAGCACCGGGGCCAGCATGTGGACCCAGAAATCGCCGCCCTCCGGCACGAGGACTTCCTTGGTGATCAGCTTGATGGCGTCGGCGATCGACTGGAGCAGGCCGAACGGGCCGACGCGATTGGGCCCGATCCGGTCCTGGAACCGCCCGGCCACCTTGCGCTCGGCCCAGACCAGGTAGGCGACCACCCCCGGCAAGAGCCCGAACAGGACCCCCAGGGCGAGGAACCACCGGATCCAGGGGATGCCGTCGAACCCGGTGCCGAGCGTCGCGTGGCGTGCGCCCGCCTCGGCCCACAGGATCGGCATCATCGGGCCCGATCCCCACCACGCCGTCAGGCCCATCGCAGCATGCCCTTCGCCCACGCGTAGACCAGGCCGAAGGCCAGGATCACCAGGAAGATCACCATCTCGACCAGGGCGTAGAAGCCGAGCCCGGCGTAGCTGACGGCCCAGGGGTAGAGGAAGACCGCCTCGACGTCGAACACCACGAACAGCAACGCATACAGGTAATACTGAATGCGGAACCGGACCCAGGAGTCGCCCACGGTCAGGACGCCGCACTCGTAGGTCGCCGCCTTGGTCCGCGACGGCTTGCGGGGGGCGATCAGCCCGGTGATCACGATCGGGGCCAGGCCGAAGGCGATCGCGCCCGCCAGCAGGACCCCGAGGAAGACGTAGTTGACGATGATCATCGCGGGCCTTCTCGCTCAACCATCCCGGTCGGGTGTCAGGCGGGGACTTCGACCAGCTCGGATTGCTCGTCGAGGGCCACGTCGATGATCTCGCCGTCGTCGCGGCGGAGGCGGATGGTCTGCTGGCGGGCGTACAGGCCCTTGCCCCCCATCTCCATCCCGCCCAGGGGGCGGACGCCTTCGCGCTCGACGATGCCGACCACCTGGGTGGTCCACTCGCGGTGGCCGACGCGGACATGCTGGGTGACGCGGACGCGGGTGCCCGGCTCGAAACGAGGCTTCGGCGGCGTGGGGATCATCTCGGGCTCCAACGCTCCTTCCGGGACCGATCGACGGCCGGCCCCGGCACGGCTCATCCCGTGGGAAACGGGCATCTTACAGAGAAACATCGGGTCCGGGCAAGGCCCCAGGCCCCGATGGTTGTCGCCGACGATCCCTGGAGCGGCCATGCATTGAGACCCAACGGGCCGATCGTTCTCCGGCGAGATCAGGTCTCGATTGCTTCGCTATAGAAGAAGAGGAAGAGACCAATGCCGCAGGCATTGATGAAGAGGGCGATCATGTTGATTGCAGAATGGCCATTCATCGGGGGAGGTGGAGCAAAGACGTCCATCAAGAGCATCCGCCTCGCCGAAAGGGAAGCGGACGCGAGCGAGGCAACCGCACCCGACATCCCGTAGACGTAGCCGAACCAATCCCAGGTCACGACGGCAAATCGGGTGCGCTTGTCGATGTCGATATGTTGCGTAGCGTTGGCAAATAGGACGTCGCAAGCGATCGCCAGAACGATCGCGATCAGATCCAGGGAACGGGCACGATGCCGATCATGCTGTTTCGATTTTGCCACCCGATCGATCTCCGGATCGAACATCGTCGGTTTTGCCATTGATCAGCCCCATCGGCTATTCCGGCGGGGGTGAGGGAGGTTCAACGGTCGCCGGAGAAGACGCT
Organism: Tundrisphaera macrotermitis; assembly: GCF_051175315.1. Classification (NCBI taxonomy): domain Bacteria; kingdom Pseudomonadati; phylum Planctomycetota; class Planctomycetia; order Isosphaerales; family Isosphaeraceae; genus Tundrisphaera; species Tundrisphaera macrotermitis. The sequence continues at coordinate 6,042,338 of NZ_CP195100.1, read as the reverse complement.
ACGGCCGCCAGTGCCTTCTGGAGCCGCTGCCCCTTCTTCTTGGCGACCTTGGCCCGCTCGGCCTGCTCGTCGGCGTCTGCGTACGCCTCGGGGTGGGTGCGGGCGTAGTAGTCGCTCGACACCAGCAGGTCTTGCAGGTCGTAGATGTGCGACTGGTGCCGCTCGTAGTTGGACAGCTCGAAGTTCTGGTCCATCTTGATCGCGTCGAACGGGCAGTACTCGGCGCACAGGCCGCAGTTCATGCACACGTCCATGTCGATGTAGAAGTCGGCGGGCAGGGGGACCGGCTTGCCGTCGGGCTTGGTCGCCTGGCTGATCCAAATGCACTGGGGCGGGCAGACCTTCGCGCAGATGTTGCACGCCGTGCAGCGGACGTTGCCGTCGTCGGCGTCGTAGATCAGCATCGGCAGGACGCGGAACCGCTCGTAGACCGGCAGCCGCTCGTCGGGGTACTCGACCGTGAACAGCCCCTCGGTGCGGGAGTCCTGCCGGATCGTCGGCCGGTCGGCCTTGGCGCGGGTCCAGAGGTCGACCGGCAGGTCGCCCCCGCCCCGGCGCCGGAGCGTGCGGCCGTCGCCCACCAGGAAGGTGCGGAGGAATCGCCGGAGGGTGATCCAGTGCCCGACCAGCAGGCCCTTGCCGAAACTCAAGGCCCGCCTTCGTTCCGCCCGAAGCATCGTCATCGATCGACCTCCCCGAGCACGATGTCGAGCCCGCCCAGGATCCCCACCACGTCGGCGATGGTGTGGCCCACGCACATCGATTCCAGGGCGGTCAGGTTGATGAAGCTCGGGCTCCGGACGTGGTAGCGATACGGGTTGGCCGAGCCGTCGGAGATGACGTAGTAGCCGAGTTCCCCCTTGGGGTTCTCGACCCGCGAGTAGGCCTCGCCGGCCGGCACCTTGATCAGGTACGTCTTCTTGCCCGCCAGGATCGGCCCGTCGGGCAGGTCGCGGAGGGCCTGCTTGAGGATCCGGACGCTCTCGCGCATCTCCTGGACCCGGACGTAGTACCGATCATACAGGTCGCCGTCTCGGCCGGTGATCACGTCGAACTGGAACCGATCATAGATGCTGTAGGGGGCCGCCCGGCGGACGTCGTAGGCCACCCCGGACGCACGCAGGACCGGACCGCCGGTCGAGAAGGCGATGGCCTGCTCCCGGGTCAGGACGCCCACGCCCTTGGTGCGATCCAGGACGATCTCGTTGGCCGAGAGGAGCCGGTCCAGCTCGTCGATCTTGCGATCGAGGCGGTCGTTGACGAACGGTCGGGCCCTCTCGACCCAGCCCGGCGGGAGGTCGAAGGCGACCCCGCCGAACCGGAAGTAGTTGCACATCATCCGGCTGCCGGCCGCCCACTCGAACAGGTCGAGGATCAGCTCGCGTTCCTCGATCGCATACAGGGCCGGCGTGAAGAACGCACCCAGGTCGTTGAGGAGGAAGCCGGTCGACCACATGTGGCTGGCGATCCGGGTCAGCTCGGCCATGATGACGCGGATGTACTCAGCCCGCTCGGGCGGCTTCGCCTCGTCGCCCATCAACTGCTCGACGGCCAGGGCATAGCCGAAGTTGTTGCCCATGCTGGTCAGGTAGTCGAGCCGATCGGTGAACGGCATGTTCATCAGGAACGTGTTGCGCTCGCCGATCTTCTCGTGGTTCCGGTGCATGTAGCCCATCACCGGCTTGAGCCCGACCACGGTCTCGCCGTCCACCCGGAGGTTCATCCGGAACACCCCGTGGGTGCTGGGATGCTGCGGGCCCATGCTCAGGACGAACTGGTCGGTATCCAACTCTCCCAGCGCGACACCGACCGGGGTCAGCTCGACCCCCTTGGGGTCGCCGTCCGGGTTGAGGCCGGCCCAGCCCTCATACCCCTGGGGGATCTTGACGTTGGGGCCGAGCGGGGCGAGTTCCTCCGAGCGGAAGTGCTGGCCGTCCTCGATCCGGCTGTCGAGGACCTTAGATGGCCCCTCGTAGTAGGGTTCGAGGAAGTCCTTGCGGAGCGGGTGGTAGGCGTAGCCGTCCCACATCAGGATCCGCTTCAATTCGGGATGGCCGGGGAACCGGACCCCGAACAGGTCGAAGATTTCGCGCTCCTGGAAGTCGGCCCCGGGCCAGATCGGCTGGACCGACGGGACTTCGCCCGCCCCTTCCGCCTCGGCCGCCCGGACCCGCACCGCGATCAACTGGCCGGCGGTGGTCGTGCTTTCCAGGTGATAGACGATCTCGATGCAATCGGCGTAGTGCACCGCCTGCAGGCTGGCCAGGTAGTCGTATCGCACCGGGTTCCGGTCGCGGAGGAACCGGGCCGCGTCGAGCCAGCGATCGGCCGGGATCAGCAGGGCGGCGCGGACGACCGAGGCCGTCCCCGCGCCGAACTCGGCGTCGATCCGCGACGCGAGTTCGGCGAGTTTCGCGGCGCCCGACCACACCAGGCTGGGGCGGGCCTCCGCCTGCTTCACCTTCTTGGTCGGCTTGGCGCCGGGGACGGCTTCCGCCGCGGGGCCTTCCACGGCCGGGGCGGGGATCTTGGGCGGGTGTTCGAGGGTGGCCTCGCGGGCCTCGACCAACCCGCGCGCGACCTTCTCGGCGGTGATCTCGACGGTGCGGAGGTCGATCAGGTCGGGGCCGAGGACCGGGATGGGCACGTCGCGTTCGACATCGTCGCGGTACCAGGGGGACCGGGTGATCTTCTCGCCGTCGATCTTCTTTTGGAGGGCGATAACGCCGTTGAGAAGCGCCTGGGGCGTGGGCGGGCAGCCGGGGATGTACACGTCGACGGGAAGATACTTGTCGATCCCCGAGACGACGTTGTAGCCCTCCTTGAACGGCCCGCCGCCCGAGGCGCAGGCGCCCATCGAGATCACATACTTGGGCTCGGGCATCTGGTCGTAGAGCCGCGCGATCATCGGCATCATCGTCTTGGTGACGGTGCCGGAGACGATCATCACGTCGGCCTGGCGGGGAGAGCCTCGGAAGACCTCGGCGCCGAACCGGGCGATGTCGAACCGGCTGGACGCCGTGCAGATCATCTCGATGGCGCAGCAGGCCAGGCCGAAGCCCAGGGGCCAGAGGCTGGACCGCCGCCCCCAGTTGTACACCACGTCGACCATGCTCAGCAGCTTGTCCCAATCCGTGACCAGGACGTGCTGTTCCAGCTCTTTCTGGAGCACGGGGTCGATCGCCGTGCTCCACTCGGGCCGCGTGATCGTGGGTCTCGGCATGGGACTCTCGGCGACCCTTCTTGCTGTCCATCCGGCGTCGGGGGCGGGCCGGCCCGGGCCCGCAAGGCCCCATGCTAAACGCCCGGCCCCCGGTTCGCCAGGGGGAAGCCGCTGGCCGCGCGGGGCCGGGATGCCCATGATGGAGGTATGGACCGACCTCGATTCGAAAGCAGGGTGGCGGGGCTGCTGGCGATCGTCGCCTGCGTGGCGTTCAACCTCTGGTTATTCCGCATGGGTCCGCTGCCGGGCCTGATCGGGCTGAACCTGACCAAGCACGTCGCAATCGCCGCGGTCTGCCGGAATGCCGGGGTGAATCGCAGGGAAGGGGAACTCCCGAAGCCCGATCGAAGCATTCACTTATGTCCGGGATCGCCCCCGGCCGGGGCTGCCCCGGCCGCCGGGGGGGGCATTGTGGGTGGGCGCAGGCCGTCGATCGGGCTATGATGCCGCCAGGCCGGCCCCGATGAAGGGGCCGAAATGGCCGACTCTCCGCTATGACGCGACCCAGGGAAGGATGGTGGCCGATGGATCGGCGAGGCTCTCTGCTCATCGTGGAAGACGAGGACATCCTGCGGATGCTGGTCTCCCAGTTCCTGAGGGCGGAAGGGTACCGGATCTGCGAGGCCGCCGACGGCGTCGAAGGGGTGGAGAAGTTCGCCGAGGAAGGTCCGTTCGACCTCTGCCTGGTCGATCTCAACCTGCCCCGGCTCTCGGGCGTCGAGGTCTGCCGGCAGATCCGCGAAGCAGCCCCATCCCAGAAGATCCTGATCTGCAGCGCGGCGATCGTCCCCCGGCACGAGACGGAACTCCGGTCCATCGGCGTCAACCAGATGATGACCAAGCCATACCACCCGGACGACCTCGTCGCCAACATTCGCCGCGAGATCGACCCCGGCCCCGGGTCGCCGATGATGACCCCGATCCCCCTGATGACCCCGGTCGGCGTGATCTGAATCGGGGCCGATGCTCCGCCTCGCGCCAGGGACGCCGGGGACTCGGGCCGCTCCGCCCTCGGGCGGGCCGTCGGATCGAAGGCCGCCCGGACCAGGTGAGGCGGCCGGCCGACTCCAGCCCGATCGCCGCGACACGCGGGCGGTTCCGATCGCTGGCGATTCTCGAAGCCTTGGACTAAGATGGTGCGATCGGTCGCGCCCGGACCGCGCCGGGCCCCGACGCCGAAACTCCTTGAGGTCCGCCGCGGCGGAGGACGGTCTGCATGGCAGGGAAACCCCAGAATCGCCGCGAGTTGCGTCGCCAGTATGACGCCGCCGAGCCCCTCGATCCGATGGAAGAAGATGCCGTCGAGATCGTCGAAGGGGACGATGACGAGGAAGAGCGCAAGCCAAAAAAGAAGAAGGCCCCCGCCAAGTCCAAGGCCAAGGCCGCCAAGCCGGTCAAGCCCTCGGCCCGGATGCGGATCGTCTGGACCGTGCTGAACGACGCCTTCAAGCCGGTCGGGACGTTCGAGTACTCCCAGAAGGAGGCCGCGCTGGCCCGCGCCGAGGAGCTGACGGCCAAGGGGAAGGGGACCCACTTCGTCCAGAAGACCAAGGAGGCGATGCCCGACAACGCCCCCGGCCTGGGCGCGGCCATCCCCCGGCCCGAACCCGCCGCCGAGCCGGTCGCCGCCAAGGTGGCCGATGCCGTCGCCGACGATGAAGAAGAAATCGAAGAAGACGAAGATCACGATGATGATGGTGACATGGACGATGACGACGGCGACGACTGATCGTCCCGCCGTCCCCGTCGCATCATCACGGATATCGCCGCGGCCAGGAGGGGCACCGAACGGCCCCATCCCTGGCCGATGGGGATCGATCATGGATCACCCCGGCTGATGCCCGGCTCGGGCGCAATCCCATCGACCCCTCATGCCGGCCGGGTCGGCTCGGGTTAACGCGGCCATCAAACCGAATCGTCGAGGCTCACCGCCCGTAATGGACGTGGGGCGGTCGGCGATACTGACCGATCGCGGCGCAGGTGATCGAATCGAGCCGGGGAGGATACGGGTAGCAGCCCGGCTCCTGGAGCAGATTCTTCCGGATCAGCCATTCGTCGACCGCGATGCGTTGTGAGGTGTTCTGGATCTTCCGGACATCGCGTTCCACGGCGGAGGCGTTACCCCGCTCCTCATCGCGCCGGAGTTTCCCCTGGAGAAAGCCGAGGCGTCGTTCGGCCTTCTGCTGGTTGACGATATCGTAGGCGGCCCCGGTGATCACGGGGTTCGTCGATCCGGCCGTCTGAAAAGCGTGCTCGTCCCCATCGGCATTGGCGCCGCGAGACGAGAGGAGGATCGCCGCGAGGGCGACCCCGGCGATCCTGGCCCGGCATGGAATCGCAATCATTCGTTTCTCCACACATCGAGTCCCTTCGATCTCCGCGTGAGGGGAGTCTATCACACGAATCGCGGGCCCTCGGTGAGGAGACGTCGAGGCCGTTCGCCGGGGTGGTCCGACCGGCGCGAGGCGGAATGGTGTCAGGACCGGACGGAGGGGATGGGCGACGGGCCCGGCGTCGTTTGACCGGCCCGGGACGCGCGGGCATGCTACCCCCGGTGTCCTGGTGGCGACCATCCTGACCCTCGGACGGGAACTCACATGAACAAACTCGAAGTCCCTTGCCCTTCGTGCGGCAGCCTCGAAGTGGTCGTGGGCGACCGGGCCGAATCCCCCGCGCGTTCACCGATCGGCGATGCGGAGAAGTCATTCGTCCCGCGTGTGCATCGCTGCGCGTGCCGGGATTGCCGCCACAACTTCCAGCACGATTTCGCCTTCAGCCTCTGAATCGGCATCCGAGTCGGGCGATGGGCCGCCCTCGCCTTGGCTCGGGCCCTTTCGCACGCCGCCTCGACCTGCTCCACCTCCCCTGGTCCCATGGGATTAGGGGGTGTGGAGGCCGAGCGATCCTGGGTCGGATCTTTGCTATCGGCTGCGTGATCGCCTCAGACTGAAGAACAAAAAAAGCCTCTCGATGGGATGATCCCACCGAGAGGCTTTTTGATGAATGGGCGCACCAGGATTTGAACCTGGGACCTCACCCTTATCAGGGGTGCGCTCTAGCCAACTGAGCTATGCGCCCGATTCGTTGTGCGTCTTGCAATTCGTTGCGACTCATGCAAGACGAGGGTTATCTTAACCGCGAATCCCGGCGAGTCAACGGGCTACCGCCCCAATCTGCGAAGGAGTTGTTTCGATGCTGTGAAAAGCCGGTCCGGGGATGGGGGCGGGGGCCTTCGGCGCGGCTGGCGTCATGGGTCCGGCCAGGAACAGCATCAGGGTGCTGATGCCGTTGAAGGTCATGTGCAGGGCGATCGGCCCGACCAGGCTCCCGGTCCTCTGGTAGAGGAAGCCGAGTCCCATGGAGAGCACGAACAAGGGCACCGGGGCCGGCCACTGGGGGCCGTGCAGCAGGGCGAACACCGCCGAAACCGCCATGTTGGCGAGGATCAGCCGCGAAGGGATCGCGACCTTCGGCGCAGGGTCGGCGGTGACGGGTGCCGCGGGCGGCTGATAGGGATTGAAAGGCTCGCCCTCGGCATCCTCGGCCTCGATGGAGATGGGCGTGAGGAAGGAGCCCTGGGCCGGCCCCGGATCCGAGTCGAGCCCACCGGTCCAGTCGCTCGCGGCGTCGGGTTCGTCCCGCTTTTCGGGTCGCATCGCCAGCCGGGTCAGCCATCCGAGCAGGACCCCGCGGAACAGGAGTTCCTCGGCGATCGGGGCCATGATCGACCCCGCGAAGAAGAGCAGGGCGACGGTCCCCGCCGATCGATCGTCCATCATGGCCTGCTGGAGCGGATGATCGCTCTTGCCCCATATGGCGACGCAGACCAGCATCAGCCCGAAGACGCACGGGGCCAGCAGCGGATAGGCGAGGACGCCCTCCAGGATCCTCCGCGCGAGGCCGCGGGCCTCGATGCCGAAGTCGCGGAGTCGGGCGCCCGAACTGGCCCGGAGCAGCAGGGGGATCAGGATCACGGCCGCGACGTTGGCGGCGGCCGAGAGGCCCATCTGCTCGGCCGGGCTGAATGGAGATCCCGAGGTCTTCGGAACATTCCCTCCGGGCGGCCTAGTGGCGATCAGGTAAAGGAGCGCCGTCACATTCTGCAATCCGAACCAGGCGAGGATCGAGCCGAGGACCGAGCCGGCCCCCCAGGGGACGACCCTCGGCGTCGAATCCGGCAAGACCGGCTGTTCGAGCAGGATCCGGACGAAGACGATCGCCCAGACGGCGACGACCGAGGCCATCAAGATCATCATCAGGAGGGCCGCGATCAGTTGGGTCGGGGTCAGGGGCGGCATGATGGCGGGCTCGTGGGCGCTCGGGGGGGCGATCCCGATTCGGGGGCGAAGCCCGGCGGCCCCGGGCGATCCACCAACTTAACGCGCGGGGGCACGCCGCGGCCACCTTGCCCCGGGCCCTGCCCCTGGCCTAGAATCGTGATCCTTTTCCCTCGAATCATGGCCCGACCGGCCAGGGAGCCCTGCGTTGAGCCTTGATGCTGCCGCCCAGCTCGAAATCCTCCGGCGGGGGGTCGATGCGATCACGCCCGAGAAGGAATTCGTCGAGAAGCTCGAAAAGTCGGTCGCGACCGGCGTCCCACTCCGGGTCAAGTACGGCATCGATCCCACCGGGATCGACGTCCACCTCGGCCACACCGTCCCGCTCCGGAAACTCCGCCAGTTCCAGGACCTGGGCCACACGGCGGTCGTCATCATCGGCAACTACACGGCGATGGTCGGCGACCCCTCGGGCCGCGACGAGGCCCGGGCCAAGGCCCTGTCCGCCGAGGACGTGGCCAACAACGCCCGCGACTACCTCACGCAGGTCGGCAAGCTGATCGACCTGGAGAAAGCCGAGGTCCACCACAACGGCGACTGGTTCGCCAAATGGTCGTTCCTGGACGTCCTGGCGTTGACCCGCCACCTGACCCTGGGTCAGATCTCGGCCCGCGAGGACTTCGCCAACCGGATCGCCTCGGCCAAGCCGGTCTTCCTCCACGAGTGCCTCTATCCCCTGATGCAGGGGTGGGACTCGGTCGAGATCCGCGCCGACGTCGAACTGGGCGGGACCGAGCAGCTCTTCAGCCTCCTGCTGGCCCGCGACCTCCAGGCGACCCGCGACCTCCGGCCCCAGACGGCGATCACGATGCCGATCCTGGTGGGCACCGACGGTAGCAAGAAGATGGGCAAGAGCCTATCCAACTACATCGGCGTGGCCGAGACGCCCGAGAACATGTTCGGCAAGGTGATGAGCCTGCCCGACGGCCCGATGCGGATGTACTTCACCCTCCTGACCGAAACACCGCTGGCCGAGGTCGACGCCCTGCTGGCCCCGGGGGTGAATCCCCGCGACGCCAAGGAAGTGCTCGGCAAGGCGATCGTGGCCCAGTACCACGGGCAGGCCGCCGCCGACGCCGCCGCCGACGCCTTCCGCCGCCGGTCGCTGAAGCTCGACCCGGACGTGATCCCCGAGACGACCCTGAGGATCGACGGCGCCTGGCCGACGGCCCCGGTGCCGCTGCCCCGCCTGCTGGTGGCCCTCGGCCTGGAAAAGAGCACGTCTGACGCCCGCCGCGTGATCGCGCAGGGCGGGGTCAAGATCGGCCCCGACCGGGCCGTCATCACCGATGCCAAGGCGGAGATCGACGCGGCCGACGGGCTGATCGTCCGGGTCGGCAAGCTCAAGATCGTCCGGATCCGCCGGGGCGACTGATCCTCGAACCCTTTCATCTCCGCGAGATCTTCTCATGGCCAAGCCCCACGGTTTCGGGATCATCGGCTGCGGCATGATCGCCGAATATCACACCCGCGCCATCGGCGAGATCGAGGGGGCGCGGGTCGTGGCCGCGTTCAGCCGGTCGGAGGCCAACGGTGCCAAGATCGCCGCCTTGGCAGGCGGCGACGTGCCGATCTACGACGACCTCGATGCGATGCTGGCCCGGCCCGACATCGACGTGGTCTGCGTCTGCACCCCGAGCGGGGCCCACCTCGACCCCGCCGTCCGGGCCGCGAAGGCGGGCAAGCACGTCGTGGTGGAGAAGCCGCTGGAGATCACCGTCCCCCGCTGCGACGCCATCATCGAGGCGTGCGACGCGGCCGGCGTCCGCCTCTGTGCCATCTTCCCCTCTCGGTTCTCGGCCGCGAATATCGCCCTGAAAGAGGCGATCGACTCGGGGCGGTTCGGCCGCCTCACGCTGGGCGACACCTACGTCAAGTGGTGGCGGACCCAGGAGTATTACGACTCCGGCGGGTGGCGCGGCACCTGGGATCTCGACGGCGGAGGCGCCCTGATGAACCAGGCGATCCACAACGTCGACCTGATCCAGTGGCTGATGGGCGAGGTCGAGTCGGTCCAGGCCATGACCGCCACCCTGGCCCACGAGCGGATCGAGGTCGAGGACGTGGCCGTCGCCGCCCTCCGGTTTCGCAACGGGGCCCTGGGCGTGATCGAGGCCACGACCGCCGCATCGCCCGGCCTCCTGAAGCGGACCGAGATCCACGGCAGCCAGGGCTCGGCACGCGTCGAGCAGGACGACGTCACCCTCTGGACCTTCGCGTCCGAACTTCCCGGCGACGCGGACCTGCTGGCCCCCAAGGGGCAGGTCTCCGGCGGGGCGGGCGACCCCCGGGCCATCAGCCACGCCGGCCATCGCGACCAGCTGGCCGACTTCCTCCGGGCCATCGACGAAAACAAGCCCGCCCAGGTCGACGGCCGCGAGGGCCGCAAGGCGGTCGAGATCATCCGGGCCATCTACCGATCCGCCCGCACCGGCGCGGCGGTCTCGCTTCCCCTGGCCGACGACGTCCCGCTCGGCCCGCCGTGATACCGCGCAGCGTCTCGTCCCGTCATCGCCGGCGAGCGATGGCGGGAAGGCCGGTCGGTCAGGATGGGAATGGGAGATGCCCCCGGGCCCTGGCGGGCTCGGGAGCGGGCCATTCAATGCCCCGGACGGTCAGTTGGCCGAAGCCGGGGGACAGACGCCCTGGGCGCCGCGGAGGGCGGCGAGCACTTCCAGGGTCGGCTCCAGGTAGGACGCCATCGTGGGCTGGGCGGCGGCCCAGTCCGAGGCGTGGTCGCGGACGACGAACACGACGCGGCCCTCGCGGACCTCGCGGCTCACGATCCCGCGGTCGACCAGGAACAGGATCAACGCGGCGCGGCGGGCCAGGGGGGCCTTGGACCAGTAGGCGGAGCGGGACAGGTCGTTTTCCAGGTGAAGGCCAGCATATCGGGTCGCGTCGGCAACCAGGGCTTCCCGATGCTCATCGTTGCGGTGCAGGCGATAGGTGGAAAGGCGGCCGGTCCATTGGCGAGACAGTTGGCGAACGGACGAAGATGAGGCGGACACGAGGTTGGGGGCCCTTCAGGATGAGTCGCCCCGCGTGGGAATCACGCAGGGCCGATGTCCATCCATCATACGCGGGCGGACAAGCTCGTGACGGGAAATTCCGCCCGATCGATCCGATTCAACTTTGATGCAACGGGGCGTTCGCCGGGACCCGTCGGGTCGGCTCGCGTCGGTGCCGATTGTCGCGGGTCAGGGCCCCGTCCAGCCTCCGGTCGAGGGCCTCGACGGCGTTGTCCAGGACGCTCCGGACCGTGTCCAGGTGCCGCGGCCGGATGGCATAGGGGTCGCGAGGGAGGCCCGTCCGGGGGAACATCAACGCATCGGGCCGGAGCCCCGACCCCGGCGGGATCTGGTGGGGCTGGAGCGGCTCGAAATCGGCATCGGGGCGGGACTGGACGTAATAAGCCCGCCGGGCCGACGCCTCTCCGGGATGGGACCACGTCGCCCGCAACGCCAGCAATTCGGCGAACTGCGGCCAGGGGGGCGTGTCGTGGTCGCACGCTTTGGGCGCCCCGAGGATCCCGGGCAGCAGCTTCGAGACGTCGGCCAGGGGCAGGGGCCGCATCGGGTCGGCGACCACCGCCGCCAGATCGGCCCGGCCCAGTTCGGCCGCCGCTTGGTGGATCAACGCCTCGGCCGACGCGACGTAGAGCAGGAGCGAGGCCCGCGCGAACCGGCTCGCCGCCGACTCGGATTGCTTCAGGGCCAGGCGGCTCTGCTTGTGGAATTCGAGCGCATCCTGATACAGGCAATGGAACGGGCTGACCTCGGTCACGATGATCGCGCCCGGGGAGGGGGCCGGGGCCGCCCCCCGATCCGCCATCAGGGCCGATTCGCCCCCCGCGCGGGGATTGGGCACGCTCCCGCGATCACCATCCCGCATGACGCCTCCAGGACCGGGGACGCATCGACGAACCTCATTAGGTGCACGCAAGGGGGCGGGCCGGGCGGCGCCTCGCCGCCCGGCCCGGCATGTTGAATCTATCACACGGATGAGGCGGGCCGGTAGGCCGGCCCCGGCCGCTCACGGATTGGTGGCCGTCGGGGGCGGTCCCGACCGGTCGGCCGGCGCCGGGGGGGGCGTGGGGATCGGGTCGGCGAACGGGTCGGCCCAGACCAGTTCCCGGGCCCGGATCAGGTTGCCGACATGCTGCGGCGTGGGGTCCGGGCGGGTGTAGAAATCGATCGCGCCGGCGACGTCGCCCCGGGCCTCGCAGAGGCGGGCCAGGTTCGATTGGGCCGACCACCTGAGCATGTAGAACGCATTCCGGCCCGGCCCGGGCTCGGGGATCAGGTCGAGCGCCTTGCGGTAGATCTCCTCCGCCTTGTCCGGGTATCCCGAGTCGAGCTGGCATTCCGCCAGGAAGCAGGTCGCGTAGACGTCCAGGCCCTGCTGGACCTCGGGGGGGATCGGCGTCTGCTCCTTGTTGTTCATGACCGGGTTGTCGGCGAACCGGAGCGTGGCCAGCCGCTGGAGGGCGTCCGGCAGGTCGCCGCGGAGCTGGGCGGTCCGGGCGAGCATGAGCGGCAACTTGGGATCGAAGAATCGGAGCGAGATCAAAGTCGACTGGACGAACTCGGCGTCGCTGAACAGCAAGGTCTCCACCTTGATCGGGAGCTCCCAGAGGGTCGTGCCGCCGAACCGGGGCCCCAGCGCCTCGCGGAATTTCACCGCCTGCTCGGCCGGGTCGCGGAAGAGGATCGTCTTGTACTCGCCCCGGAGCTGGCCCTGGAGCAGGCGCATCCGGGGGGCCATGTAGGCCAGGCTGGAATCCACCAGGACGCCGATCTTGGTCGGGCTCGCCGTCAGGTCGGCGCGGCTGGCCCGATAGGTGTAGTGCTGGTCCGGGAGGCTCAGCCGGTCCAGCACGTCGGGGATCTCGATCGCCTGGTTCAGGGTCGCCACGCCCGTCCCGTCCGGGCCGGGGATCGGCATCCCCAGGGCCGCGTCGAACAGGTAGAGTTCCTTGCCGATGGCCGCGGCGCAGGCCCAGGCGACCGGCGGCTGCGCCGGCGCGGCCTGGTCGGCCACCGGCCCCGATGCCCGACGGGGGGAGTAGGTCAGGATGCCGACATCCACGCCGATCTGGCGGCACAGGGCCATGAACAGCCAGCCCCGTTCGGACCAGCGGCCGCCCTGCTCGACGCCCATGCCCCGGAACAGGGCGTCGGCCGGGCGGACCTCCGCCTGCGGGATGCCGTCGCCCGAGAGCGAGTTGGGGGGGACGAGCTGGACCTGGCGGAGCACCCAGTCGAAGATGCGACGGACCCGCGTCAGCTCATCCCCCTCGCCGGCCACCCGGGTGGCGACGACGTGGTAGAACATGCAGTCCTCGATGTGGCGGGCGTCGCGGTCGGTGAACTTCTTCGAGATGATCTGGTCGACCACCGGTTGCGGGTCGCGGAACAACTCCGGAAGCTTCAATTCCAGGAACCGCGCCTCTCCGGCCGAGACGGCATAGTCGGAAGCGATGGTCCCCTGTTCGAACAACTCGTTGAGGCTGTCCGTGGCGATCCGGATCTGGCCGCCGGCCGGGTTGATCGCCGCCGACTTCATCAGCGTGATGACACGATTGAGGATGGCGTCGCGGCGCTTCTTCTCCTGGTCGGATAACTCGCCCAGGGCCGCCGACGGGTCGAAGGCCGGCGCGGCGGGGGCGGCCTGGCGGCCCTGGGTGGGGAGCGGGCCGCGGACCTGATCGGGCCTGAACACCGGGGCGGGCCCCGACCCATAATCACACCCGGCGATGAATGAGACGAGGCCGAGGATGCCGTACAAGGCGGGGGATCGCCGATTCAACGGAGTCGTCTCCTGGGCAATGCGACGGATGGTCGGGGGGCGATGAATCGAGGGCGAACGCCTCGCTCGATGATAACTCCGACAGTCCCCCTATTGTGAGGCCCGAAACCACCCGCGCCGAGGCCCCACGCGGATTTTCCCGACATTACGATGGTCGGAGGAAGATGGTTCGCGCGGCGATTGACAGGGACGAATGTCGCGATCTAGGATGAAAGGCGGACTCGACGCGAAATCCCGTCGCCCTTTCAACCTCGCGTCTCCGCCCGCGGTCGGGCCGCTTCGGCCCGCTCGTCCGGTCGTGGAACAACGGACTGTCGCCACAAGGGGCTCCTCGGGCCCCACCCGAGAGAGAACGCCCCGATGCCGGATTTCGACCCGACGCCCCGATCCGGGCCGCTCGGAGCCCAGGGCTCGGGGCGCCTGCCCGGCCCGAACGCTCCCGGGCCCCCGCGAGGGGACGGCGACGATCCACCGACGGTCCGTTCGGGGTCGGCCCACGGCTCAAAACTCTCCAGGCCGGGGCCGAAGCCGGCCGCTCTGCCCCTGCCGGAGCCGGGCGAGCGGATCGACGATTTCGCCCTGGAGGAGTCGATCGGGGCCGGCGGCATGGGGGCCGTCTACCGCGCCGCAGACATCAAGCTCGACCGATACGTCGCGCTCAAGATCCTCCCCCCCGACCAGGCGGTCGACCCCGAGGTCGTCCAGCGGTACTACCAGGAGGGGCGGGCGGCGGCCCGGCTCGACCACGAGAACATCGCCCGGGTCTACACGATCGGATACGATGGCCGGTATCACTTCATCGCCTTCGAGTATATCGAGGGGACGACGATCCGCCAGGTCGTGGAGGGCCGTGGCCCGTTCACGACCGAGGGGGCGATCAACCTGACGCTCCAGATCGCCGGGGCGCTGGTCCATGCTTCCTCGCGAGGGGTGGTCCACCGGGACATCAAGCCATCCAACATCATCGTCACGCCCCAGGGGCGGGCGAAGCTGGTGGACATGGGCCTGGCGCGGCGATTCGAGCGCGACGACGAGACCGGCCTGACCCAGTCGGGAATGACCCTCGGGACGTTCGACTACATCAGCCCCGAGCAGGCCCGCGACCCGCGCGACGTGGATATCCGCAGCGACCTCTACTCGCTGGGATGCACCCTGTTCCACATGCTGTCCGGGCAGCCGCCGTTCCCGGAAGGGACGGTCACGCAGAAGCTGCTGAACCACCAGAAGGATGCTCCGCCCGACATCCAGCTGCTCAACCCCTCCGTCCCGGATGGGCTGGCGAGCATCCTGGTCAAGCTGATGGCCAAGGATCGCGACCGCCGCTACCAGACGCCCGAGCAACTGGCCCGCGACCTCCTGGCGCTGGCCGGATCGCTCGGCCTCCGCCCCAGCAGCCCGGAGGGGATCACCTGGTCGCCCCCGGCCCCGACCCCGGCCTGGCAGCGGCACGTGCCCGGCGGGGTGGTGGTCGTCGCCTTCGCGATGATCCTCGGGGCCCTCGCGTGGTGGGGGGACGGCACGGGTCCCACGATGCCGGTCATCGAGACGGTGTCCCCGCCCGTGCCGCGCCCGATTCCCGTGGTCGCCACCCAGAAGGTCCCCGCACGCGAGGCCGAGCCCCCCCGCGACATCGCGGTCCGGCCCGGCGACGACCTGCTCCGGGTCCTGGCCGAGGCCCCCCGCCGCGCCACGATCCTGCTGGTCGAGGATGGCCCCTACGAGCTGAGGCCGGGGCCGGGCCGGAAGCTGCCGGGCATCGATGTATCGATCAAGGCCGACGCGGGCGTCCGGCCGGTCGTCCGCCTGGCCGCCGATGGGATGGTCGCCCTCGCTGGGGCTGCGTCACCCGCCCTGATCGAGGTGGCCAACGGCAAACTGGCGGTCGACGGCGTCACCTTCGTGGTCGAGAACGAGGACCTGGCTGCGATCCGGGCCGAGGAGACCGACCTGACGGTCCGCCGCTGCTCGTTCCTCCGCCCCTCGGCCTCTGCCAACCCCCGGGGGCGGCCTGCCGCGATCCAGGCCCGTGGCGGCGCCAAGTCGGGCACATCCGGCGAGAGGGTGCCGACGATCCTCGCCGATGCCTGCTTCTTCGCCGGGGGGCAGGCGTCGATCCTGGCGATGGGCCCGGTCGACCTCAACGTCCGCGATTGCGAGCTGGGGCCGGCGCCGTCGTCGCTGGCGAACTTCTGGTGCGACAACCCCGACCCCGGGGGGGCCGGCTCGGTCGCGGTCGACCTGAGGATGCTCCACGTCAGCGTGCTGGCTGGGGCCGGGCCGGTGTTCCGGTTCTCGGGCACCTCGCCGCGCGTCCGGCTCCTGAACTCGGTGGTGGGACCTCCGGGCGCTTCGCCCGCGACCCTGGTCACGATCGACAACCCGGAACGTCTGGACTGGTGGGGCCAGGATAACGTCTACGCGCGGGTCGGCTCCTACCTCCAGCCCGCTATCGTCGGGGCCGACCGCCTGCCGATCCGATCGTTCGCGGGATGGGCCGACGACCCGGAGGTGTTCCGCGAAGCGGGATCACTCCCCGCGGATCTCCACCCCTGGGACGACCCGGACCCGATGGCCACCCTGGCGGGGGGGCCGGCCGATCCCGCCCGCGCCTTCCGCCTGGCCCTGCCGCGCGAGGCCCCCCACCGCGCCGGGGCACGCCAGGGGCCCGCCGGCCCGCTCCCTGCCCCGACGGTCATGGCGGTCGCGGCCCTGCCGGCGGCCAGGAGCGACCGCGGCGGCGACGAGGTAATCGCCGAGCCGCCACCCCCAGTCCCCTCACCGTCCTCCCCTCCTCCCCCCCGGACCTTCCCCCAGGAGCCCGAGGAGGAGGAGGTCCCGATGCCCATCCCCATGCCGATCCCGATGCCGGCCCCCAATGGGAGCCGCACCGCCCCGGCGGGCCGGCCCGCGGAGATCGTCGAGGGGGAGGCCCGGCCGGATCTGGCCCCGGCGCCGGTCGCCCCGCCCGCCGCCCCTCCGGGGCCGGGCCCCCTGAACCCCCTGACCTGGCCGGTCGAGCCGGCCGGGAACGGTGGCGGCAGCGGCGGGCCGAACGCCGTCCTGCGGACCCCCGTCCAGTTCATGGATGCCCTGACGCGATCGACGACGGGCACCCGGACCTTGATCATCGCCTCCGACGCCGACTGGTCCTTGCCCGCGATCCGCTTCCCGGCGAATACCTCCTGGGTGATCCGCGCCGAGGCCGGCCCGACGAGGCCCCAGATCCGTTTCCGCCCCGATCCGGCTTACATCACCGGGGCCTGGGACTGGCCGGCATTCGCGACGATCGTGTCGGGCGCCGTGCAGTGGGAGGGGATCGATATCCTCCTGGCAGCCGGCGATGCCCCGTTGCCGGGTCGCTGGGCCGCGTTCGACCTGCGATCGGGCGGGGCGAAGCTCGAACTCGTCTCGTGCACCGTGACCATCGAGGGGACGAGGGCACGATCGGCCGTGATCGCCGCCTCGTCCGGCGACGACCCGCCGGCCGTCGGGGTCCCGGCCCCATTCGCGGTCGTCCCCGCCGGGTCGATCCCGGCCCGGGTGCGTATCAAGGAATGCCTGCTCCGGTCCGGGCAAGACCTCGTCGACATCGCGGCGGGGTGTCCTCTGGAACTCAAGATCGAAGATGCGGCTGTCTTCACCGGCGGTTCGCTGATCCACGGGCATGGCCTCCCCGATGGGCGGACGACCGGCCTGATCCGCCTGGAGATGAGCCGGACCACGTCGCGCGCCGGAGGCGGGACAATCTTCCTGGAATCGAAGCCCGGCGACCCCGAGTTGCCGATCGTCGATGTCGACGCCCGCGACTCGATCCTGACGACGGGCGACCCCAGCCTGCCCCTGATCCGCGTGATCGGGCAGGAGGATTTGGACCAGCTCGCCGACCTGATCCGCTGGCAGGCTCGGGGGGTCGCTTATCACCGCGTGTCGGTTTACCGTCGGGATGATGCAAGCCGGCCCGACGGGATGCCTCGGCTGCTCAACCGGGCTTCATGGAGCCAGTCGGTCGGCCGCGCCGAGGAAGCCGCGATCCACGGCGACCTGAAATTCGTCAACGATGCGTCCACCAACCGCGCGGCCTGGACCATGAGCCGGGATGACCTTCGCCTCGATCCCAGCAGCCCCGCATTCGCCGCAGGTCCTGACCTCCGCCACATCCCCGACCCGCTCGACTCCCGCGAGATGTGACCCTCGACGGGTCGTGCCCAGCCCGTCGCCATGCCCGAGGAGGGCCAGCGATGCCGACTTGCAGGCGACGCCGTCCAATCGCGCGAGGTTTGATCGCGGATCGCGTTGCGTCCGGGTGGCTGGGGTTCGCGGCCCGATGCCGGCCCGACCGGCCCTGTCGATCGAGGCGATTGAGAGTCGTGGCTGTGGCCTGATGAGCGAACGTCCGGGGTCGGCCGACGCCGAGTTTGCGGCCACCCGGGATGCAACGGGAGATTCCGGGCTCCGGGCTCGACGGCCTGAGCCGGCCGAAACGCCGGTTTGTGCGGCCGCCGCGCCGGGCCGGGCGGGGGTTGGCTCAGGCCTGGCGGGCCAGGCTGGCGGCCGGTTTCAGGTGAGAGGCTGGGGCGGGAGCGGCACGGAGGGTGAATCGGGTGATCTCGGGCGTGCAGCCATAGCGGATCGGGTGCTTGCCGCCGATCCCCTGGCTGACGTAGAGGGTCGAGCGGCCCTGGCGGAAGAACCCCCGGTCGAAGTGCCGGCAGTAGCGGCTGGGCATCAGGAGGGGCCCGAAGCCGGGGATGCGGACCTGGCCGCCGTGGTTGTGGCCGGCCAGGACCAGGTCCACCCCGCCGGACGCGGCCGCCGGGAACTGGTCGGGCGAGTGGCTCAAAAGGAGCCGGAAATCGGCCTCGGGCAGATTCTGGAAATCGATCCGGGTCCCCCAGGGGGCCGAGGTTCCGCCGATGATCAAGGACGCCCCATCGATTTCAATCCGCTCCCATCGCCCTTCCAGGTCGGTGAAGCCGGCCTTGCGGAGGCATCGCCGGGCCCGGCCGGGCCGGAGCAGGTGGTCGTGGTTGCCGAGGATCGAGAATTGCCCGAGCCGTCCCCGCAGCCGCCCCATCACCGGCTCGGTCCACACGTAGGTCTCCGGGTCATCGAGCAGGTCGCCGGTGAAGGCGATGAGGTCGGCGTCCCACCGCGCGGCCTCGTCGGCGACGGCCTCGAAGAACTCGCGGCGATAGCATCGGGCGAAGTGGAGATCGGTCAGGTGGACAATGGCCAGCCCGTCGAATGCGCGGGGCAGGCCGGGCAGGGTCAGGTCGCACTCGAGCTTGCGGAGCCGGAGCGCGTGGTTGCCGGGCAGGCGGAGTAGCCAGTTGTGGTGCCCGTCGCCGATCGCATCCACGGCCCCCGGGCCGGAGCCCAGGTCGAGGTCCTCGCCCCGCACGGCGATGCCGGCCGGGGGCCGGCGCAGGGCGCGGATCGCCGTCACCAGCGGGAGGACGCCCAGGGTCATCACCAGGCAGGCGATCGCATAGACCCGGCCGGGCAGGGGCCAGGCCGTCCACGGGCCGCCGAAGAGCAGGCCCGCCAGGCCGCCCAGCAGGAGGGCGAGCCAGATCAGGTTGATCACGTTGAGCCGACGCTCGGGCATCGACGTGGCGTGGACCACGTTCAGGACCACCACGAACAGGGCGACGTGGCCCACGGCCAGGGCGATCAGGGCCGGCCAGCTATCGAGCGGGAGCGTCATGCGGAGGGGACTCCGGGGGGACGGCCGGCGCGGGGGTGGGGGGCGCCGTGGGCGGTCGGAGGGCGAGCTCGATCACTTCCTGGAGCCGTTCCGCCCGGAATGGTTTGTACAGCACGTTCTGGACGCCGGCCTGGCGGGCCTTGACGATCGAGTGGGTCGGATCGTAGCCGAAGCCGGTCATGAGGATGATCGGCACGCCGGGCTGGACCTCGCGGAGCCCGCACATGGTCTGGTAGCCGTCCATGTCGGGCAGGCGGATGTCGATCATGGCCGCGTCGTAGGGCGTCTGCCGGGCCAGGGCGATCGCCTCGTGGGCGTCGCGGGCGGTCTCGACGGTCGCCCCCTCGCGGCCCAGGAGTTGGTGGGCCGCCTTGCGGATCGCCTCGTCGGCGTCGGCCACCAGGATCACCTGGCCGGACAGGCGAGGCGGGGCCGCCGCGCCGCTCCGCTTCGGCTCCGGGGCGAGCGACGAGCCGACCTTCTGGATCAGGCCGCGGATCTCGCGGGCCCGGAACAGGAGGTGCTTGAGCCGGGCGACGATCTCCTCGTCGTGGCCGACGTAGCGGTCCAGCGCCGTGGTGGCGTCGTTGAGGATGTCGTCCAGGGGGATCGCCACCTCGCGGCTGATCGCCTCCACGGAGGCGGAGGCGGTGCTCTCCTTCTCGGCCTGGAGCAGTTCCAGCGTGTTGAGGGCCGAGGCGACGTTGCGGGCGTAGATCTCCAGGAACCGCCTGTCCCGGTCGTCGAAGGCGTTGGGCTCGTTGTTCTCGACGTTCAGGGTGCCGATCACCGTGCCGTGGTAGTTGAGCGGGACGGTCAACGAGCTGCGGGCGCCGGCCGCCCCTTCCAGGTAAAGGGGGTCGTTGGTGGTGTCCGGGCAGAGGTAGCTCTGCCCGGTCGCCGCGACGAACCCGGTCACGCCGTTGCCATGGACGCGGGCGAACAGCTCGCGATTGGCAGCGGTCGGGGTCATCCCCTCGGTGAGCAGAGGGACCAGGCGGCCGGTCACGCGATCCAGGAGGCGGATCTCGATGAAGTCCAGGCTGAGCAGGTCCTTCATATGGCGGCCGATGTTGTACTTCAACAGGTCGGTCCGCTCCTCCACCCCCATCTCGGCGAGTTCCTCGGGGGTGAGGTCGGCCAGCTCGTCGCCGGCCTTGTGGATGGCGGTGATCTTCTGCTGCTGGAGGGTCTCGTCGGTGATGTCGCGGGTCAGGGCGATCAGGTGGGTGAGCCGGCCCGAGTTGTCGAACACGGGCGTGGATGTCACGCGGAGGTAGCGATTGGCGTCGATCCGCAGCTCCGTGCCGACCGGCTCCCGCGCGGCGACCGAGGTGGCGAACGGGCAGGATTCGGGACCGAGGATCTCCGGAGAGCCCAGGGCCCGGTAGAACTTGGCGCCGATCAGGTCGACATCGGGGTCGACCAGCCGGGTGAATTCGGGGTTGGTCCAGATGATCTGGAGGTCGGGGTCGACGACCGCCACGCCGTCGGCGATCGCATCGAGGATCTCGTCGGCCTGGATCAGCACGCCCGCCCAGCGGACCAGCGAGAGCTGTGCGGTATCGACGTAGACCCCGGCAAATTCCTGCTCGCGCAGGAGCACCAGCGCGCGGGACATGGTCCGCGCCCCGATCACGTCGAACCCGTCGGCCAGGCGGGACCGGATCGCGGCGGATTCCGGCGTGTCGCGCTCGATGACCAGGAGGCGAGGCTTGTCGGCCAAGAGAGACGGCCCCCGTCCGATATCCGACTCGCCCGTGCGGCGAAGGGGCCGGCCCCGGGACATCCCCGGCCGGCCGGCTGTGGAGCCGCGAGTATACCGCTTTTCATGCCCGGCTTCCAACGGCAAGCCGCGACTTGACGAGTGCCGGCGTCGCATCCTAGCATCAGGCGGCCGGATGAGGCTCCCAAACCCGTCGGAGTCCGACTCCATGCCGATGCCCGAACGATTCGCCGCCCGCGACGGCGCCCTGCTCGTCGTCGACGTCCAGGAACGCCTGATCCCCGCGATCCTCGATCGCGACCGCCTGGTGGCCAACGCCATCCGGCTGGCCCTCGCCGCCCGGATGCTCGACGTCCCCTCGTTCGCCACCGAGCAATATCCCCAGGGCCTCGGCCCCACCGTGCCCGAACTGGCCGGCCTGTTCGCCGAGCGTCCGGCCAAGCTCACGTTTCACGCCTGCGGCGCCCCGGGCCTGGTGGACCACCTGGGCGGGGCGGGCATCCGACACGTCACGGTGACCGGCATCGAGTCCCACATCTGCGTCGCGCAGACGGCCGTGGAACTGCTCCGGCTCGGCTATCGGGTCCAGGTCCCCGTCGACGCCGTGGGCTCGCGATTCCGCCTCGACCACGACGTCGCCCTCCGCCGCCTGGAGCGGGCCGGCGCGGTCCTGACCACCACCGAGGCCGCCCTGTTCGAGTGGGCCGAGACGGCCGCCCATCCCCTGTTCAAGCGGATCGCCGCCCTGGTCAAGGATCGGCCCCCCGACACGCCGGCCTAGCCGGGGGGCATTGATCGCCGGGGCGGATTGCCCTACCTTGGGGCCTTGATCTCGCGCGTCGAGCGTGTCCCGCCCTGTAGCCCCGGAGTGCCGTCGTGGCCGCCACCAAATCCCTCCCGATCGACGTCCCCGCCCCGCTCAATCCCCCGGCCCGGGTGCTGATGGGGCCGGGGCCGAGCGACGTCCACCCGCGGGTCCTGGCCGCGCTGGGCATGCCCCTGCTGGGGCACCTGGACGCCGCGTTCGTGGCGCTGATGGACGAGACCCAGAACCTGCTCCGGCACGTCTTCCGGACCGAGAACCGGCTCACCATGGCCGTCTCCGGCACCGGGTCGGCCGGCATGGAGGCCGTGGTCGTCAACCTGATCGAGCCCGGCGACCCGATGCTGGTCTGCGTCAACGGGGTGTTCGGGGGCCGGATGGTCGACGTGGCCGAGCGGGCCGGCGCCAAGGTCTCGACGATCGAGCGTCCCTACGGCGAGGTGTTCGACCCCGAGGAGGTCCGCGCCGCGCTCCGCCAGCACAAGCCCAAGGTGGTCGGGATCGTCCAGGCGGAGACCTCGACGGGAGCCTGGCAGCCGATCGAGGAGATCAGCAAGGTCGCGCACGAGGAAGGGGCGATGATCGCCGTCGACGCCGTGACCTCTCTGGGCGGGGTGCCGGTCGAGGTCGATGCCTGGGGGATCGACGCCATCTACTCGGGCACCCAGAAGTGCCTGAGCTGCCCCCCCGGCCTGGCCCCGGTCTCGTTCAGCCCGAGGGCCGCCGAGGTGATCGGCAGCCGCAAGACCAAGGTCCAAAGCTGGTACCTGGACATGCAGATGATCCAGCGCTACTGGGGCAGCGACCGGTTCTACCACCACACCGCCCCGATCAGCATGAACTACGCCCTCCGCGAGGCGTTGGCCCTGATCGTCGAGGAGGGGCTGGAGGCCCGCCACGCCCGCCACCTTAAGAACCACCGCGCCCTGAAGGCCGGCCTCACCGCGATGGGCCTGTCCTACCTGACCGACGAGGCCCACATCCTCCCGCAGCTCAACTGCGTCCGCATCCCCGACGGGATCGACGACGTGGCGGTGCGGAAGCGGCTGGTCTCCGAATGGGGCATCGAAATCGGCGGCGGCCTCGGGCCATTCAAGGGCCAGGCCTGGCGGATCGGCCTGATGGGCCAGAACGCCCGCCCGTTCAACGTGACGCTGGTCCTGGCCGCCCTGGAGACCTGCCTCCGCGACCTCGGCCATCGCCTCGAACCCGGCGCCGGGCTCGCCGCCGCCGCCGAGGTCTATGGGCAGGTCGCCGAGACCGCCGTGGCCAGCTGAACCCGAGCATTCCCCGGTCGAGCGAACCCGACGGGCCTGGATCCTGTCCGATCCGGCGAGGGCTGTGCGCCCGGGGAGACGGACCATGACACCCATCAAATTGCCGAGCTGGGAGGGCATGCGATGCCCTGCGGGTTGGAGGCCACGCATGGCCATCCCGCAGGGGTCGCGACCCACCATGCGAGGCTCGGATGAGACGCTGGCACGAGGACTTCCCGCGGACCCAGCGGGAGTGGAAGAGACATTACCTGCGGCACGTTGCGATTAACCTTGCCTTCGGCTGGAGCCCGGACGCCATTGATTGCCCGTGCGAGCTGCAAAAAGGCCGGTTTCGTAAGATGGATGCGTTTGACTGCGGGCAGGCTCGCTGCGGCATCTGCCACGCCGACAAGCTGCCCAGGTGACAAGAGACCAGGCAGGAGCGATCCGCGGCGATGAAGTTCCGCGAACAGGTCGAGTCGCAGGGACCCGACGAGCGGCGGGACTGATCGAGATAACGGTGCGGGCCGTGCGACTTCCGCCCGGCCCCGTCCTATGGTGGGGGGGGACGTGACTCGATCCGACCCCTCCTCCCAGGCAGATCCCCGATGTCCACCCGACGCTTCCCCTGGTTCCTGGCCATCCCGGCCGCCTTGCTCGCGATCGTCCCGGCCTCGGCCTGCACCGGCATCCGGCTCAAGGCCGGGGATGGGTCGGTGATCTCGGCCCGGACGATGGAGTTCGCGCCGGACCTCCGGTCGGAAATCATCGTGGTGCCCCGAGGGCGGGCCTACGTGGGATCGGGCCCGGGCGGCAAGGCGGGCCTGTCGTGGGCGGGGACGTATGGCTTCGCCGGGATGAACGCCTTCGGCCTGCCGACCGTGGTGGATGGGCTCAACGAGAAGGGCCTGGCCGTGGGGATCTTCTACTTCCCGGGATATGCCACGTATCAGGCGGTGGGCGAGGGGGAAATCCCCCGGTCGCTGGCGCCCCATGAACTCGGCGGCTACCTGCTGGGGACCTCGGCCACCGTCGCGGAGGCGATCGCGAAGGCCCGCGAGGTGGTGGTCGGGGAGATCCCGCTGGGGAAAGACGGGCCGGTCTTGCCGGTCCACTATGCCGTGCATGATGCTTCGGGAAGGTCGGCGGTCCTGGAGTTCGTCGACGGGAAGCTGGTCGTCCATGACAACCCGCTTGGGGTGACGACGAACTCGCCGACGTTCGACTGGCACGTCACCAACCTGCGGAATTACGTCAACCTCTCGGTCAACAGCGTACCCCCGGTCGAACTGGCCGGGCTGCGGCTGGCCCCGTTGGGGCAGGGGGCGGGACTGTTCGGCATCCCGGGCGACTTCACCCCGCCTTCGCGATTCGTCCGCGCCGTGGCGTTCACCCAGACGGCGACCCCGACGGCGACGGCCCGCGACGCCGTCGATCAGGCGTTCCACATCCTGAACCACTTCGACATCCCCCGGGGCTCGGTGCGCGAGACCGGGAAGGGGCCCGAGTCCTTCGAGGTGACGCAGTGGACGGCGGTGGCCGACCTGGCCAACCTTCGCTATCACTTCCATACCGAGGCCAATCGCAAGGTCCGGATGGTCGACCTCCGGCGGCTGGACCTCGACGCGAAGGAGATCCGGACGATCCCGACCGCCGAGGGCGAGTCGTTCGAGGACATCAGCCGGCAGGCGGGGTGAGCCCGAGCCGCCGGCCGGTCTCCGGGTCGTAGACGCAGGCCCTCTGCCACTGGATGACCAGGTGGACCGGATCCCCGACCCGGATCGGCGAATGGGCGTGGATCCAGGCGGCGACGCGGTGGGATCCCACGACGATGGTGGCCAGGGTCTCCGGGCCGGTCGGTTCGAGCCGGACGACCGTGCCATGGGGGGGCGTCTCCCCGCGGGCCGGCAGCGGCCGGAAATGCTCGGCGCGGAGCCCGAAGTCGACACGAGGGGATCCGAAGGCGAACATCGGGTCGAGCCAGGGGGCCCAACCGTGGAGACGGAACGGCGCGAGGTGGTCCGCATCGAGGATCCGGACCATCAACCCGTCCCCCTCGCGGGCGACCAGACCGGGCACCAGGTTCATCGGCGGGTGGCCGATGAAGCGGGCGACGAAGCGGCTCGCGGGATTGTCGTAGACCTCCTGCGGGGTGCCCACCTGGACGAGTCGGCCGTGGTCGAGCACCGCGAGGCGATCCGCCAGGGCCATCGCCTCGGACTGGTCGTGCGTGACCATCACCATCGTCGATCCCAACCGGCTCCGGAGGTCGGCCAGCTCGGCGCGGGTCGAGGCACGCAGCGGGGCGTCGAGCCCGGTGAACGGCTCGTCGAGCAGGAAGGCGTCGGGGCGGAGGGCCATCGCCCGCCCCAGGGCCACCCGCTGCCGTTGGCCGCCGGAGAGGGTCGCGACCGCTCGATCGAGGACTTTTCCCAGCCCCAGGGTGTCGGCCACGGCCCGGACCTCGGCGTCGATCTCGGCCCCGGCCTTCTTGCGGGCGCGGAGGCCGAAGGCGAGGTTGTCGAAGACGTTGAGGTGGGGGTACAGGACCTGCCCCTGGAAGATCATCGCCACGCCGCGATCGCGGGGCGCAAGGCCGTCGATCCGCCGGCCGCCCAGGGAGATCGATCCGGCGTCCAGGGCCTCCAGGCCGGCGGTCAGGCGGAGCAGGGTGCTCTTGCCCGACCCCGACGGGCCGACGATCACGAACAGCTCGCCCGACTCGATCGCCAGGTCGACGCCATCGACGGCGACGACCCCGCCGGGAAACGTCTTGCGGACCCCATCGAGAACGAGCCGGGCCATCGGATGATCCCCCGATCGGCCCGGCTCGCGCGATCGTCAGCGGCCCAGGCCGAGCCGATTGCGATGATAGGCCAGCCTCTGCCCCACGTCCATCTTCGCAAAGTCGGGCAGGCCGTCCGCGTGGGTCGGGTAGCCGTTGGATGAGGTCGTGGGCCTGGCCTTAGGCGGCGTGGTGAGCGCGGCCAGCACCACCTCGGGCGAGGGGGCACCGTGGCAGCCGCAGCCGGCGGGCTTGGCGGCGGCCGGAGCCGGCTTGGGTGCGCCATTGCATCCGCAGGAGGCGTGGGCCGCCTCGGCCGGGGCGGCGCGTTCGGGGACGACGACCTTCGACTTGGTCCCGCCATAGCTCATGGCGGCGTCCTGGGTCTTGAGGTCATCTTCGAGCGACCGGTGGGGCCGGACGCCGAGCTTCTGGAGGACGGCGTGGTACGCCTTGACCGCCTCGACCGGCCCGATCACCCCGTCCACGATCAGGCGGAGGAACTGGACGAAGGCGAGCTGGTTCTCGGCGTTGTTGATCTTCCGCCCGTAGAGGGCCACCTTGGCGCCGTATTTCTGGGCGTCGGCCAGCATCTGGAAGGCGTCGCGGGTGGTGCCCGCCGACCCGCCCAGGATGCCGACGACGAGGTGCGGGTCGTAGCGGACCAGCTCCTCCATCGCCTTCGGGCCGTGGTAGACGATCTTGAGGAAGGTCGGCCGGCCCGCCGGGGCGACGCCCGCCAGCATCCGGGCGATCATGTCGTTGAGGTAGTGCGGCAGGATCGCCGGATCCACGGCCCCCGGGACGTTGGGGTCGAAGACTTCCAGGAAGTAGCGGAACTTCTTCCGCTCGGCCTCCTCGCGGAACTCGTGGAACCGGAGCAGGGTGTCGCGGTCCCGGGCGAGGTCGTTGTTGAAGGTCACGCTATAGAGGCCGAGGTCGGCCCCCAGGGCTCGTTCCTCGGGCGAGCAGTCCAGGTGGCCGCACTGGATGTGGTCCAGGCTGGCCGACCGGAACGGCTGGGCGGCCACGCTGGCGTAGCTCGACCCCCGGGCGATGTGGACGTCGGTGGTGTCGTTGGCCCGGGCGGCGGGGGTGATGTGCGACCCCTCGAACAGACGCTCGCGGATCGTCAGGGCGTGGTTGGTGCTGGCCGACATCAGCATGATGTCGACCAGCCCCTGCCGGACGATGGCACGGATCTGGTCGCGGTATTCTTCCAGGGTCTTGAACCGGGTCTCGCCCGCGTGCATCTCGGGCGACAGCCCCGGCGCCCCGATGCCGAACGCCATGTCGGCGTCCTTGGCATCGGCCAGGATGAATTCGCGGCACCCCGACGGGTCGGCGTGGATCGCTTCGAGCTTGCGGTCGAGCGTCTTAACCACGTCCGGATCCCCCCTGTCCCGAGATCGTGACCCGGGGACGGCCGCCATTATTGATCCCACCGCCCGAGCCCATCGTCACCCGCACGCCCGAGCCGGTGGCGTTGCCGGCCGGCTTGCTCGCGGCCGGTGCCGTCGGCCGGGCCACGGCGCCCTTGGCGGCGTTGGGGTTGGCCTTCAGCACGGTGTCGATCGTGTCGCGGAGCACCTGCCCGGACTTCTGGAGGGCCGACACTTCCTTGCCCCACAGCTCGATTTCGAGCTGCCTCTCCGCCCCCTTGCGGCCGACCACCGTGGGGACCGAGATGCAGACGTCCCGCATCCCGTAGACGCCATCGACGAGCGAGCCCACCGGCAGGATCCGCTTGCTGTCCAGGGCGATCGCGTGGATCACCTCGCGGATCGACAGGCCGACGGCGAAGCCGGCCCCGCCCTTCATCTTGATGACCTCGGCGCCGCTGCCCTTGGTTTTGAGGAACAGGGCGTCGGCCGACTGCGGGTTCCAGCCCGGGAACTTGTCCAGGGGCAGCCCCGCCGCCTGCGCCGCCGACCAGATCGGCACCATGCTGTCGCCGTGTTCGCCCAGGATGGTGGCCGTGACCTGGGTGGCAGGCAGCTTGAGCGAGTCGGCGATCAAAGAGCGGAACCGGGCCGAGTCGAGCAGGGTGCCCAGGCCGATCACCTGCGATGCCGGCAGGCCGAGCTGCATCGTTGCCAGGTAGGTCAGGACGTCGACCGGGTTGGAGACGACCAGGACGATCGCGTCCTTCTTCGGGCCGGCCGCCTTGACGTTGGCCAGGATGTCGAGGAACAGAAGGACGTTGCGGTTGATGAGATCCAGGCGGCTCTCGTCCGGCTTGCGGCGGAGGCCGGCAGTGATGCAGATGACATCACTTTCCGGGATCGCCTCGTAGCCGACCGCCCGGATCCGCTGATCGCCGGCGATCGACGCCCCGTGGAGCAGGTCGAGCGCCTGCCCCTTGCAGAGGTCGCCGTTGACGTCGATCAGGTCGATGCCGCTGGCGATCGCGCCGCACTGCAAGGCGTACCCGGCGCACGAGCCCACCAGACCGCCGCCGCCGATGATGCTGACCTTCATGCTCGCCCTCCCCGGGCCGTCTCTTGCGTGTGGATGTAGGGATTCAGGTCAGTTCTTGCCGGCGGACTGCATGGCCCGCATCACCTGGTCGGTGATCGCCTGGACCAGCGACTCGCTCACGTCGCCCTGGCCATTGCCGGTCGGCTTCGAGGCCGGGGCGGAGGTCGGCGGCGAGGTCAGCGTCTCCTGGAGCTTGGCCGGGATGAAGGCGCGGGGCTCGGGCTTGAAGTCGGTGTACCCCTCGCGGAACAGGCTGTTGCCGCAGAGGTCGCAGTTCTCCAGCCCCTTCTCCAGCCGGACATCGCGGATGCCCAGGTTGGGCTTGATCTTGATCAGCTCGGCGGCCTTGGCGTCGTCGTAGTATTCGACCCGGCCGAGCTGCTTGGTGAGGATCAGGATCCGGCAGTAGGCGTCGATGATCTCGGTTTTGAAGTAGGCATCGGTGAGGTCCGAGCCCACGGTGATCGTGCCGTGGTTGGCCAGCAGGATCACGTCGGTGTCGCGGACGTAGGGGATCACCGTGTCGGCGAACGCCTGGGTGCCGGGGGTCTCATAGGGGGCGATCGCCACCTCGCCGAGGAAGACCTCGAACTCGGGCATCGTGCACTTGGGGATCGGCTCGTGGGCCACGGCGAAGGCGGTGGCGTGGGGCGGGTGGCAGTGGACGCACGACTTGACGTCGGGCCGTTCCTTCATGATCGTCAGGTGGAGCAGGATCTCGCTGGAGCGCTTCCGCTTGCCGGAGACCTGCTTGCCGTCCATGTCGACGATGCAGAGGTCGTCGGGCTTCATGAACCCCTTGGAGACGCGGGTCGGGGTGCAGAGGACGCGGTCGTCGCTGAGGCGGTAGCTGATGTTGCCGTCGTTGGCGGCGGCGAAGCCCTTGTTGTAGACCCGCCGGCCGATCTCGCACATCTCTTCCCGAAGCTTCCACTCGCTCATCAAGTCGCCGGCCATGTCGGTCATCCCCGTGAAATGGGTTCGTTTCGTCCGCGTGTGTGTTTCGTCTTGGCTCAGAGGTAGAGTCGGTCGATCAGGCAGGCGCAGTAGGCGTCCACCGGCTTCTTGTCCTTGCCGAAGGGGTTGGCCGCCTCGGCTCCCTCGCTCAGCCCGATCAGGGAGCCGCGTCCGGCCCCGAGTTCGTCGTAGGCGATGACTTCCTCGCCCCGGTTCGGCGAGTCCTCGACCAGCGCCTCGCGGGGCATGGGCAGGGCGACGACCCAGCGCGACCCCCGGAGGCTGGGATGGACCCGGCTCAGCGTGACCCGGCCGACGACCTCGGCGATCCTCATCGCGTCCCCCCCGTCCCGATCTCGGGCCCATCGTCGTCCCAGCCGTCGGGCAGGGCGGGGGCCCCGCCGCGGCGGAACCGCTCCCCCAGGTGTTTCAGGAGATAGATCGACGTGCCGGCCGGCTCGACCACCAGCAAATTGGCCCCGAGGTGGCGAATCGCCCGGGCCACGGCGTCGACCTCGGCCACGCTCGCCGCCCGGATCCCCTCGACCCGGTTCGCCCGCCAGCAGGCCACCGACGCCTCGTCGGCCACCACCAGCACGCCCCGACCCTCGCCATCCACGACCCAGTGCGCCGCCTCGGTGGCGTCGGCCCCGACCTCCGACCAGGCATCGCCTTCGAGCAGGGACCGACGCAGTGACTCGGCCTGGCCCGACCGCGACTCGATCGCGAAGCCCCACTCGCCCACCGCCCGAGCCCGGGCCGCCGCGGCGTCCTTGCCCGACACGATGCGGAGTACCAGACCCTGCCGTTTCAGCCAGTCGCGGGCCAGGGGGGTGACCACCGTGCCGGGGGCCACGCGGATCTCGCGGGCCGACCCGTTCGCCAGCGTCTCGGCATGGCGGAGCGACAGGAGCCGATCCGCGAAGACGAACCCGTCCGCCTTCCCGTTCGTGCCGGCGGCGTGGTGGCCGTTGCGCGACGGGGCCGGGCGGGACGACGCCTTGCGTCCGCCGAGGAAGTCGCCCAGAACGGCCAAAACGGCCGCGTTCACCTCCGGCCAGCTCGGATTCATCCGTCGGGGAGCCCCATCACGGTCCAGCGACCGGGCGTGGTCCGCCCGATCTGTTCCTGCAAGATCCGCCCGTCGGTGGTCAGCAGCACCACGTCGCCCCGGCTCGCGCCCAGGCGGTCGAAGGCCAGCACCGGCTCGCCCTCGGGGCGGCCGTTGGTCCCTTCGATCTGGACGACGAGCAGCTTCTCCCCATGGAAGGTGGGGTGCTTCACCGTCGTCGTCGCCGTCCCCAGCACGCGGCCGAGTTGCATCGCGGTACGCCTCCCGTCTCGGGACCGATCAGATGAACCGCATGCCGCCTGCGATCGTCGTCCGACGCTGGCGGGTGAAGGTCAACGGCGTGGTCACGCCCTCGCCGGTCGGGCCGGCGATCGAGAACGACAGGACGCCCTCGCCGCCGAGGCCCAGGCCGGCGGTGCTGGGGCCGTTGACCACGAAGATGGTGCAGTCCATGATCTTGCCCATCTTCTGCATGACCGACGTGTCGCGGGAGTGGAGGACGGCGGTGTGGCCGTAGCCGTGCTCGCTCTCCTTGGCCATCGAGATGGCCCGGTCGACGTCGGGCACCCGGACGAACGGGATGAACGGCATCATCTGCTCGTGCTGGACGAACGGGTGGTCGGCCCCGGTCTCGCCGAAGACGATCTCGGTCCCCTTCGGCACGTCGACCCCGGCGTGCTTCGCCAGCACGGCGGCGTCGGCCCCGACGAGGTCCTTGTTGACGTGGAGATGGTTGTCATCCCCCTTGGTGAATGCCTTGGCGGTCAGGGCGTCGATCTGGCCCGGGGTGAGGCGATAGCCGCCGTGGCGGCCGACCGAGTCCATCAGCTTGTCGAAGATCCCGGCGACGGCGAACACCTGCTTCTCGCCGATGCAGAGCAGGTTGTTGTCGAACGCGGCACCCGTGATGATGCACTTGGCGGCATGATCGGGGCAGGCCGTCGCATCGACGACCACCGGCGGGTTGCCCGGGCCGGCGACCACGGCGCGACGCTTGCTGGCCAGCGCGGCGCGGGCCACGGCGGGGCCGCCCGTGACGACCAAAAGCTTCACGCCCCGGTGGTCGAACAGGGCGGCGGCCGATTCCAGGGTCGGCGTCTCGATGATCGTGAGCAAGTCCTCGATGCCGATCGCCTTGTGGATCGCCCGGTTGAACCGGCGGACCCCCTCGGCGGCGACCTTGGCCCCGGACGGGTGGGCGTTGTAGACCACCGTGTTGCCGCTGGACAGCATGCTGATGGCGTTGCCCGCCAGCGTGGGCAGGCTGTGCGTGACCGGGGTGATCGCCCCGATGACTCCGAACGGGGCGTAGTCGGTGAGGGTCAGGCCGTCGTCGCCCGACCAGTTGTCCGAGCGGAGGTACTCGACGCCCGGGGCCCGGGGGATCGCGTCGCGGAGCTTGGCGATCTTGTGGTCGAGCCGGCCGATCTTGGTCTCGTCCATCTCCATCTTGCCGAGCTCTTCGCACTGCTCGACGCAGATGGTCCGGATTGCCGCGACGGCCGCCTTGCGGTCGGCGAAGGGGCGGGTCCGGTACTTCTGGAAGGCGGCCTCGGCGGCCTGCACGGCGGCGTCGGCGGTCGGGTAGACCCCGTCCTTGCCGGACGGCCGGGGCGAGCCGTTGCCGTTGGAGCCGGGGGCGCCGCCGCCGGTGCCCATCTGGGTCAGCACCTGCTGGATGACATTGCGGATCAGGTCTTCGGTCATGTCCATGGCGGGCACCGTGGCAAGGAGGTAGGGCCGGTGTTCGGTTCGGGGATTGAGCCGTCGCGGTTTATTCGCCGCCGTCGCGGGCCGAGAAGATCGTCTTGCCGCCGACGTCCATGGTGTCGACCAGGCCGATCACCACGGCGTCGATCGGGAGCTTCTCGGTCTCGGGGGTGAGCCGGGCGCTCGACCCCTGGCAGATCAGGACCATCTCGTCGAGCCCGGCGCCGAGGGCGTCGACCACCACGAAGGTCCGGCCGGTCGGGACCAGGCGCGAGCGATCCTTCTCGTCGATCCGGTAGGGCTCGACGGTCAGGAGCTTGTGCCCGGTCATCGACGCCACCTTCTGGGTGGCCACCAGGCTTCCGGTCACGCGGGCGACGAACATCGGGCGGTCACTCCCCGAAACGAGATGAGGTCAGGCGTTCTGCCCGGACGAGAGCAGGTCGCGGACGTGGCGGGCGACCACGATTTCCTCGTTGGTCGGCACCGTCCAGACCTCGACCCGCGAGTCGGGCGTGGAGACGATCCGCTCGTCGGGCCCCGAGGCGTTGGCGGCCGGGTCGAGCTTGATGCCGAACCAGCCCAGGTCGCGGCAGATCCCCTCGCGGACGAGCGACGAGTTCTCGCCGATCCCGCCGGTGAAGGCGATCGCGTCGGCCCCGCCCAGCTCGACCAGGTAGGCCCCCAAGTAGTGCCGGGCCGAGGAGATGTAGACGTCCAGGGCCTGCTTCGCACGGTCGTTGCCGGCCGCGGCGGCGGCCTCGATGTCGCGGAGGTCGTTGCCGACCCCGCCCATCCCCTGGAAGCCCGACTGGTTGGCCAGGGTGTCCAGGACGCGTTCGAGGGTCAGGCCGGTGGCCCTCATGATCGCCGGGAGGGCGAACACGTCGAGGTCGCCGACGCGGTTGTTCTGGGGCAGGCCCGACTGGGGGCTCATCCCCATGCTGGTCGCCACCGACTTGCCGTCGCGGATCGCGCAGATCGAGGAGCTTCCGCCGAGGTGGCAGGAGATGACCTTGAGGCCGTCCCGGCCGACCAGCTCGACCATCCGACGCGAGATGTAGGTATGGCTGTTGCCGTGGAACCCCCACCGGCGGATGCCGAGCCGGTTGGTCCAGTCGTCGGGGATGGCGTAGCGGCGATTGCCGTCGGGGATCGTCTGGTGGAACCCGGTCTCGAACGCGGCGACCAGCGGGATGGTGGGGAATCGCTCCCCGAGCATCCGCATGGCGGCGGTGTAGGGCGGGTTGTGGGCCGGGGCGACGTCCGCGAAGGCGTCCATCGCGTCCAGCACCGCCGGGGTCACGAGCTGGACGCCCGAGACGTCCTTGGCGAGCACGGCCTTGAAGCCGATCGCCGCGACTTCCGAGGTGTCCGCCAGGACGCCGGCCGACGGGTCGACGAGCTGGTCCAGGCAGATCTGGACCGCGTCGCCGTGGTCCTTGATCGGCCGGACCTGCTCGGACTTTCCGCGGCCCGACTGGGTCGAGACCTTGGCGTTGTCCGATCCGATCCGCTCGATGGCCCCCCGGGCCAGGAGGTTTTCCCCGGCCTCGGAGAGGTCATACAGGCGGTACTTGAAGCTCGTGCTGCCGAGGTTGGCAACCAGGATCTTCATCAACGGCCCCCGCCGAAAGCGGCCAGGACCTGCGAGCCGGGCCTCGGGATGACGTGGGCCGCCTTCAATTCGCCGGCGCGGGCGGCCGCCTCGGCCCCCGCCTCGACGGCGGCGCGGACGCTGCTGACGTCGCCGCGGATCATCACGCTGACGATCCCGCCGTCGAGCTTGATGATGGTGCTGGCCAGGTCGACGTTCGCCGCCTTGAGCATGGCGTCGATGGCGTGGATCAGGCAGACCAGCCCCTGCGTTTCCACCAATCCGAGCGCTTCATTCATGGGAGTTCACCGATCCTTTTGAACCGGGCGATCAGCCCACGAAGGTGCGGATGACGGCCTCGTCGGGCCGGGGGATGACGTGGGCGCTGACCAGTTCGCCGACCCGGC
Organism: Tundrisphaera macrotermitis; assembly: GCF_051175315.1. NCBI lineage: Bacteria > Pseudomonadati > Planctomycetota > Planctomycetia > Isosphaerales > Isosphaeraceae > Tundrisphaera > Tundrisphaera macrotermitis. The sequence goes on along the minus strand of NZ_CP195100.1, from coordinate 6,008,446 downwards.
TGGCCGACTCGGCCCCGGCCTCGACGGCGGCGCGGACGCTGCCGACGTCGCCCCGGACCATGGTCGTGATGAACGCGGCGCCGATGCCGACCCGGCCGACCAGGCTGACGTTGGCCGCCTTGAGCATGGCGTCGGTCGCCTCGATCATGCCCACCAGGCCCTTGGTCTCGATCAGGCCGAGGGCGTCGCCGTTGAGCGAGCCGTTGCCGCGATGCGGGGTGATCGCCATGGGTCAGGCTCCATTTCCGGTGGTGATCTTGGCGGCGGGGGCGGGGGCGGCCTTGGTGAAGCTCAGGACGGCCGACAGGTCTTCGTGGGGGCGGGGGATGACCTGGACGCTCACGACCTCGCCGATCCGGCTGGCGGCGGCGGCACCGGCATCGACGGCCGCCTTGACCGCCGCGACGTCGCCCGAGACGAACGCCGTGACCAGGCCGGAGCCGATCTTGTCCCAGCCGACGAGTTCGACGTTGGCCGCCTTCAGCATGGCGTCGCTGGCCTCGACCAGGGCGACGAAACCCTTGCACTCGATCATGCCCAATGCTTCAACGCTGGAACTGGCCATCTCGGCCCCCTTGGTACGGACGGTTCGGACAGTGGTGAATCGGCGGACGGAACGATCGGCGAGCCCTCGGTCACGGCCTGAACATCGTCACCTTGGTGGCGCGGGTCAGGTCGCAGGCGTTGGCCTCGTCGGTATCGATGTGGACTTCGAGCTTCCAGTCGGGGTGGGTCCGGACCAGCAGCCCTTCCAGCGTCGCCCCGCACGGGCCCTCGACGCGGAGGTTGAGCCGGTCCTTCTCCTTCACCCCGTAGTATTCGGCATCCTTGGGGCCCATGTGGACGTGCCGCTCGGCCCGGATCACGCCCTTGGGCAGGACGATGCTCCCCTTGGGGCCGATCAGCAGGCAGCCGGGCGAACCCTCGATGTCGCCGGACATCCGCACGGGGGGCTCGATCCCCAGGCTGATCGCGTCGGTGAAGGCCAGCTCGACCTGGCTGTACGACCGGGCCGGGCCGAGGATCCGCACGCCGGGGATCATCCGCTGCCGGGGGCCGACCACCGCCACCGTCTCGTTGGCGGCGAAGTCGGTCGCCTGGTAGAGCCGCTTCAACTCCGTGAGCTTGTAGCCCGGCCCGAACAACGCCTCGACGTCCTCCTGCCGGAGGTGGCAGTGCCGGGCGGAGATGTTGACGACCAGGTTGGGCGTGTAGCCCGACCGGGCCGGGCCGTTGGAGCCGTTACCCGAGGACTGGGCGAGGATCGAGCGGACCAGCTGTTCGATCTGGTCGCGGTCGGGGGATGCGGCGGTCGCGCTCATGACGAGGACCTCGGGCCAGGGAAGCGGGCGGGGATCAGGGGGGCGGCGGCCTCGCCATCGCCCGCGTCGGCGATCGGGGCGGCGAGGTGGACCCGGACCCCGGCGGATTCGAGCATCTGGCGGTGGACTTCGGCCACGCCGGCGTCGACCACGAGGTCGGCCACCGCGTCGAGCCCGCACAGCCAGGCGAGGGATAGCCGGCCGAACTTGGATCGGTCGGCGACGATCATGGTCTCCTGCCCGCAGGCCATCATCTGCTTCTCGGTCTCGACCAGCAGGAGGTTGGCGTTGAAGATCCCCTCGGCCATGATCCCGCCCGCCCCCAGGATCGCCTTGCGGACCCGGATGCCCTGCATCGATGCGATGGCCAGCGGCCCCAGGGCGACCCCGGTCCGGGGATAGACGTAGCCGCCCAGCAGGATCAGATCGGTTTCCTTGTTGGTCGCGGCGAGCTGGGCGATGGGCAGGCTGTTGGTCACGATCTGGACGGGCCTCCCCTGGAGGGCTCGGGCGACTTCGAGCGTGGTGGTCCCGCCGTCCAGCAGCACGGTGTCCCCATCATCGATGAGGGACGCCGCAGCCCGGCCGATGGCCCGTTTCTCCGCCGTGGCGGAGGTGCAGCGTTCGTCGAAGGAAAGGATGGAGCGCGTCTCGTCGGCCAGCATGGCACCGCCGTGGGTCCGCCTGATCGAACCGGAAAGCTCCAGGGCTTCCAGGTCCCGGCGGACCGTGCTCTCGGAGACCGCCAATTCCTTGACCAGCTCATCCAGGGAGGCGAAGCCCTGGCGGGCGATGCGGTCGAGGAGGTGACGACGACGAGTTTCAGCGAGCATAAGACCTTTCGTGACGGCTTCTGCCTCGCGACCCACCAGGATCTTCCAACACCATTCACAACCTGTCAAGAAGTTGGCGACTTTCCGTCAACTTTGTGGCATCCCGACCCCTTCGTCTACAATCGGCCTCATCATCGAGGAATCACGAGAGGTCGAACCATGCCCGAACTGCCCGAGGTCGAGACGATGGTGCGGGGACTTCGGCCGGCCCTGGAAGGCCGATCGATCGCCCACGCCCGGGTCCACGACGCGCATCTGCTTCAAGGGGCGACGGCGGAGGAGTTCGAACGCCGGGTGGGCGGGTCCACGGTGCATCGCATCGGCCGGCGTGGCAAATGGGTCGTCATCGAGCTGGGCGGTGACCGGGGGATTATCGTCATCCAGCCCCGGATGACGGGAGGATTTTGGCTCCTGGATCCGCCCCGACCCGAACACATCCGCGTGTCGTTCGGCGTGGAGAAGGGCGTCACGTCCATCTGGTTCTGCGACGCGCGCCGCCTGGGCAAGGTGGCCTGGTTCCCGGACGAGTCCGCGGCCGAATCCGCGTTCGCCCGTTCCCACGGCCCCGACGCCCTGGAGATCACCCGCGACGACCTCGCCGTGCGGCTGGCCCGCACCTCTCGTGGGATCAAGCCGACCCTGATGGATCAGAAGGTCCTGGCCGGGATCGGCAACATCTACGCCGACGAGACCCTGTTCCATTCCCGGATCCACCCCGAGCGCCCGGCATCCGGTTTGAAGCCTGCCGAGATCACCCGCTTGCACGAGGCGATCGGCATCATCCTCCACAAGGCGATCGAGGCCGAGGGGTCGAGCTTCGACGCCGGCTACCGCACCGTGCTGGGCCTGGAGGGGGGATTCCTGGCGATCAACGCCATGTATGGGCGGGGGGGCCAACCCTGCCCGGGCTGCGAAGGCCCGATCCTCAAGACCAAAATCGCCGGGCTGATTGGCCGGCCGACCCACTATTGTCCGACCTGTCAAAGCATCGCCCCGAAGCGGGCGAGGCGGCCGAAGGGTTGATCGGCCCCGGCCCGAGCCGTCTCGTCTGGCCGGATCGAAAGGCTTCGGTTAGGGTGGCAGGACGAGGCGGAGGCCCGCGACGACGGCGTCGGGGCATGGATCGGGCGTGCTGAGGCGGGGGGATCGTCCACCGATGTCGTACCGCACCTTCAAGCACCTGCTGGGCGAGACCAGCCTGGAGCGGAAGTGCCGATTCATCTTCGGGGGCGGCATCCTCGTCCTGGTATCGATGAGCTTCACCTGGTACGGCCGGAAGACCGAGGCGTTGGTCATCAATCAGGCCACGCAAAACGCCCGCATCCTGGTCGACCCGACGATCAAGGGGATGCACACGAAGGGGGAGAAGTTCGTCCTGCCCGAGACGGCCATGATGTTCGACCTGCTCGACGAGAGCCTGTCGAAGCGGAAGGACGAGAGCCTGTCCAGGCAGAATCAAACGTCCCGATCCGACGGCTATATCCTGACCGCCAGCGGGAAGCCGAAGGCGAACGGGCCGGCCAGGGAGGGCGACAAGCCGCCCGACCCGATGGATGCGCGCGAGGCCGAAGTCCTGGCCAGGTTCATCGAGGCGGCCGAACGCAACGCCAACAAGCCGCCCCCGCCCAACAAGGATTTCACCTTCGCCGACGGCACCTCGATGGAGGTCTCGGAACCGATCGTCGGCGAGCAGCAGTATCGCTACATCCAGGCGGTCCTGTTCACCCCCGACTGCCTGCGATGCCACGTTGATCACGGGATGCGGCAACTCCCCAATGGGAAGTGGGTCGACCTGAAGCCCGGCGACTTCGCCTGCGCCGTGGTGATCAAGGTGCCGATGAACAAGATTTATAAAGACATCAACCAGAATCGGGCCATCCTGATCGCGATCGCCCTGGTCACGGCGATCGCGGCGATGGCCGCCTCCTGGACGATCGTCCGATACGTGATCGTCAAGCCGGTCAAGCACCTGCGGGACGTGTCCGACGCGATCGCCGCCGGCCGGCTCAACATCCGGGCCCAGATCCAGACCGGGGACGAGTTCGAGGAGCTGTCGCACGCGTTCAACCGGATGCTCCACAACCTCGTCTCGATGCAGCAGGAGCTGCGCGACGTCAACCACGACCTCGACCGCAAGGTGGACGAGCTGGCGCAGGCGAACCTGGCCCTGTTCGAGATGAACCGGCTCAAGAGCGACTTCCTGGCCACGATGAGTCACGAGCTGCGGACCCCCCTGAACTCGATCATCGGGTTCAGCGAGGTGCTGTCCGGCAGCGACCAGCTCAACGACCGCCAGAAGCGGTACGCGGCCAACATCCAGACCTCGGGCAAGATGCTCCTGGGGATGATCAACGACATCCTCGACCTCGCCAAGATCGAGAGCGGGAAGATGGAGGTCCGCACCGAGGACTTCTCGATCCGCGACGTTTGCGAGTCGCTCACGGCGCTGGCGAGGCCAATCGCCGACCGCAAGAACATCGACCTGGAATGCCGGCTCGACGAGGCCATCCCGCTGATGCGGCAAGACCCCGGCAAGATCCGCCAGATCATCTACAACCTCCTGAGCAACGCCATCAAGTTCACCCCGGACGGGGGCCGGGTCTCGCTCCGCGCCCACGCCGAGGGGCGGACGCTGGTCCTGTCCGTGGCCGATACCGGGATCGGGATCGCCGAGGAGGATCGGGAGACGATCTTCGAGAAGTTCCGCCAGGCGGGCCACCCCGGCCAGAACGAAGGGGTGCTGACCCGCGAGCACCAGGGGACCGGCCTCGGGCTGTCGATCGTCCGCGAGCTGAGCAAGCTGCTCGGCGGCGACGTCCACCTGGAAAGCCGGCCGGGGCAGGGGAGCACCTTCACGGTCCGCGTCCCCTTGCAATTGCCCGGCAATCGCAAGTTCGAGGTCAACCTCAGCGACGAGCGGATCGACCTGACCAAGGCCCGCCGCGTCGAGGCCCGCGCCGCGCTGTCGAACCTGAACCTGATCGCCCCGGAATCCCCGGCGGCCTATCGCAAGCTCAGCAGCGATCCCCTCCCTTGATTCGGCCGGGCCAATTCCGCCGCGCGCTGGGTCGAGGAATTGCATTCGGCCTGCAACCCGGTAGCATGGACAGCCATCCGCGGTCCTGATCTCGATTTCGCTTCCCTGCCCGCCCGGTCGTGCCTCGCGGCCCGATCCCACCGATCCTGCTGCCCGATGGCCCGGGAGGGCCAGGCCGGTCCGCTCATCGACGAGCCTACACCCATTGTCCGCCGAGGGTTACTGATGATGAGGGCGAGATTCGCAAGCTGGGCCGCCCTGGCCATTTCGTCGGCCCTGGCCGTCGCCGCCCCGGCGCACGCCGCCGACGCCCCGAAGCTGGAACTCAAGCAGGGCGATCGGATGATCCTGATCGGCAATACCCTGGCCGAGCGGATGCAGTACTTCGGCAACTGGGAAACCCTGCTCCAATCGCGGTTCCCGGAACTCAAGCTGGTCGTCCACGACCTCGGCTGGTCGGCCGACGAGCTGACCCTGCGGCCCCGCTCCGCCGGCTTCGAGGACCACGGCCACACCTTGAAGGACGAGAAACCGAGCGTGGTAGTGGCTGCGTTCGGGTTCAACGAGTCCTTCAAGGGTCCCCAGGGGCTCGACAAGTTCAAGAAGGATCTCACCAAGTTCGTCGACGAGACGACGACCACCAAGTACGACGGCAACGCCGCCCCCCGGCTGGTCCTGCTGTCGCCGATCGCCCACGAGAATCTCGGCAACCCGCACATCACCGACGGCAAGCAGAACAACGAGAACATCAAGCTCTACGCCGACGCGATGGCCGAGATCGCCAAGGAGAAGGGCTTCGTCTACGTCGACCTCTTCGGCCCGTCCATGAAGCTGATGGCGGAGGCCAAGGCCCCGCTCACGATCAACGGCATCCACCTCAACGAGGCCGGCGACGCCGCCGTGGCGAAAGTCCTCGACGAGGCCCTGTTCGGCCCGCGTCCGGCGACCGTCAAGGCGGACCTCGCCAGGCTCAAGGCCGAGATCCTGGAGAAGAACCTCCAGTTCTTCTATGACTATCGCGCGATCAACGGCTGCTACATCTACGGCGGGCGCAAGGCCCCGTTCGGGATCGTGAACTTCCCGGCCGAGTTCGCCAAGCTCCGCAAGATGGTCGAGAACCGCGAAGCCCGCGTCTGGGCCGTGGCCAATGGCGAGGCCGTCCCGGAAGCCATCGATGACTCCAACACCGGCGAACTGGTCCGGGTCCAGACCAACAAGCCCCGGCCCGCCGCGTTCACCAGCCCCGAGGACTCGCGGAAGACCTTCAAGCTGCCCGAAGGCTACGAGGTCAACCTGTTCGCGTCGGAGGAGCAGTTCCCCGACCTCAAGAAGCCGGTGCAGATGACCTTCGACGCCAAGGGCCGGCTCTGGGTCACGACCATGGCGTCGTATCCGATGTACCTGCCCGGCCGCCCGGTGAATGACAAGGTCCTGATCCTGGAAGACACCGACGGCGACGGAAAGGCCGACAAGCAGACCGTCTTCGCCGACGGCCTCCACGTCCCGACCGGGATCGAACTCGGCGACGGAGGGGCCTACGTCGCCCAGCAGCCCAACCTGTTCTTCATGAAGGACACCGACGGCGACGACAAGGCCGACGTCAAAACCCTGATCATGAGCGGGTTCGACTCGGGCGACTCACACCATGCCCTCCACGCCTTCACCTGGGATCCGGGCGGGGCGCTCTACTGGAACGAAGGGGTGTTCCACCGCACCCAGGTCGAGACCCCCTACGGGCCGAAGCGCCTGGCCGATGCCGGGATCTTCCGGTTCGAGCCGAAGACGCTGAAGTTTGACGTCTTCGTGTCCTACCCGTTCGCCAACCCCTGGGGCCAGTACTTCGACAAGTGGGGCCAGAATTTCGTCGCCGACGCCTCGGGCGGGGCGAACTACTACGGGACCGCGTTCTCCGGGCAGGTCGACTATCCCCGCAAGCACGGCAACATGAAGCAGTTCCTGGAGAAGCAGTTCCGCCCCACGTCGGGCTGCGAGCTCGTCTCCAGCCGGAACTTCCCGGATGACACCCAGGGGGATTACCTCCTGAACAACGTCATCACCTTCCACGGGGTCCTACGCTACCGGGTCAAGGAGGACGGCTCGGGCTTCCACGCCGACCCGGTCGAGCCCTTGCTGACCTCGACCGACGAGAACTTCCGCCCGGTCGACCTCGAATTCGGCCCCGATGGCGCCCTCTACCTGGTCGACTGGTTCAACCCGCTGGTCGGGCACATGCAGCACTCGCTCCGCGACCCGAACCGCGACGTCGAGCACGGCCGGATCTGGCGGGTCCACTACACCAAGCGGCCCCTGGTCGAGAAGGCCAAGATCGCCGGCGCCACGGTGCCCGAACTGCTCGACCTGCTCAGGAGCTACGAAGACCGGACCCGCTACCGCGCCCGCCGCGAACTCCGCGAACACCCGCCCAAGGATGTCCTGGCCGCCCTCGACAAGTGGACCGCCGGCCTGTCCAAGGGGGACGCCGACTACTGGCACTGCATGCTCGAAGCCCTGTGGCTGCACCAGAGCCTCGACGAGGTCGACCCGGCCCTGCTCAAGACGGTGCTGACCTGCCCCGAGCCCCGCGCCCGCGCCGCGGCAACCCGCGTCCTGGGCTACTGGCGCGACCGGGTGGAAAAGCCCCTGGAGCTGTTCCGCAAGCAGATCGCCGACGACCATCCCCGGGTCCGCCTGGAGGCGATCCGCGCCCTGAGCTTTTTCGACGGCGCCGACGCGGCCCCCGCCCAGGAAGTGGCGATGGAGTCGCTGCTCATGCCGTCCGACTACTACCTGGAGTACACGTTGGGGGAGACCAACAAGACCCTCGACGCTCGGATCAAGGCCTTCGAGAAGGCGAAGTAACCGCAACGTCCGCCGCCGATAACCCCACCCCGAGGCCGCCCGGATCGCCGGGCGGCCTCGTGCCGTTCCCCTGCCGATCCGCCCTCATCGAACCGCACCGAGGATATCCATGAGGCCTTCCCCGATGAGTCCCCCGCGCGTCCTGCTGGCCTGCGTGATCGCGCTGTCCGCCCTCCCGAATGCCCGTGGCCAGGACGACGCCCCCCCCGATAGCCCTTATGTCCGCCTGCTCAAGAGCGGCAAGTTGCCCGCCGATCGCCTGGGCGTGGCCATTAAGGGCATCGGCCAGCGGGGCGGGGTGATCGACCTCGACTACCTGTTCCGCCGCGTCGTCATGCCGGATGGCTTCCCGGAGGCCATCCGGTTCCAGGTTCTGGACGTGCTGGCCGATGCGGCGAATCAGCGCAAGCTCAAGCCGGCCGGCGATCTCGGCGACGTGGCGAAACTCCTCGCCGAGCCCGCGAAGCCCGGGGAGAAGACCAAGCTCGCCGCGCTACGGCTGGTCGGGGCCTGGAAGGTCGAGTCGGCGGCGGCGGCCGTGCGGGCGATCGTCGCCGATCCGAAGGCGGGCACGGCGGATCGTTCGGCCGCGCTCGACTGCCTGGCCTCGCTGGGCGGCCCCGAGAATCAGGCCGCGATCGTCGCGGCGACCGACGAAGCCGATCCCGTGGTGGCCGGCCGGGCGGTGGCGGCCCTGGCGAGGCTCGACGCGGCGGCCGCCTCGGAGCGCGCCGCGGCGATGATCGTGGCGGCGAAGCCCGGGCAGGACCTGTCGCCGGTGCTCTCGGCGTTCGTGGACCTCAAGGGCGGCCCCGAGATCCTGGCGGCGGCCCTCGATCGCAAGCCGCCCGGGGCCGACGCCGCCAAACTGGGCCTCCGCGCACTGTACGCGATCGGCCACGCCGACGAGGCGCTCGTCGCGTCGCTCAGCAAGGCGGCGGGCATCGAGGCCGAGAGCAAGCCGTTGGAACCGGCCGAGATGGAGAAGCTTGTCGCCGACGTGGCCAAGCTCGGCGACCCGGCCCGGGGCGAGGCGATCTTCCGCCGCGCCGAGCTGAACTGCATGAAGTGCCACTCGATCGGATCGGCGGGCGGCGGCGTCGGCCCCGACCTTAGCGCCGTGGGCGTCAGCTCGCCGGTCGACTACCTGGTCAACTCGATCCTCCTGCCCGACCTGGCCATCAAGGAGGTCTATGAGACGCTGATGGTCCTGACCGACGACGGCCGCGTCTACCAGGGGATCGTGGTCGAGAAGGACGACGACAAGATCGTCCTCAAGGACGCGACCGCCGAGGTCCGCACCATCCCGGCCGCGTCGGTCGAGGAATCCAAGGTCGGCGGCTCGCTCATGCCCAAGGGGCTGGCCAACCTCCTGACCCGCGCCGAGTTCGTCGACCTCGTCCGGTTCCTGGCGGATCTCGGCAAGCCCGGCCCTTACGCGGTCAACGCCACCCCCACGGTGCACCGCTGGCGGGTGGGCGATGGGGACCTCCACATCCCATTCAACCAGGGTTCGGCGACGACGATCACCAGCACCGAGCTCGGGCCGGAAAATCACACGAAGCCGGCGTATTCGAGGGCGAACGGCGATCTGCCTCTGGCGGAGGTCGTGGCCGAGGTGAAGTCTCCGAAGGTCATGGTCTTGGCCGAGATCACAGCTTCATCGTCGGGCCCCGTGGCGATTCGGTTGAACTCGGCCGAGGGGATCACGGCCAGGCTCAACGGAGACGGATTCGACCCGGCCCGGCCGGATCCCGTCATGCTGAAGGTCGGCAAGAATGAGCTGTTGCTGGCCGTCGATACTGTCGCCCGTAAGGCGGATACCCTGAAAGTCGAGGTCGTCAAGCCGCCCGGCTCGTCGGCCGAATTCGCGATCGTCGGCGGGAAGTGAGCGCAAACGAGCACCGCCCGGCGTCCCGATGAAGGGACGCGGGCGGCTCGATCTCGTCGCGGCGGTTCGGCCGATCTCAGGCCGAGGGCCGGCGCATGTCGGAGAAGGCCCGGACGACCTCGAACAGGTCGCGGCTGACCAAGAGGTCTTCGTCCTCGAAGTCGCGGAGCCACTGGTAGTTGTCGCGCTGGGCCTGGGCGAGCAGGGGATACAGCTCGGCCAGTCGGATCGGGACCGACGGCTCGGACAGTTCCTCGGCGGGCTGACTGTCGGGCTGGAAGACGCGCAAGCGGGCGGTGGCCATAGGGTAATCCTCCTCCGTGCGGTCCCGCGGCAAACCTCGGCGTCGGAGCCAGGCCACGGGCTTGATGGTTCGCAGGGCCATCGCCTCGTACGAGGGCGACGATCCACCGAATGTTCCAGGACCGATCGGGGCGGCCCACAGCTTCTTCGTTCCGGGTTCCTTGACTCCCCGAGGTCGTCACAAGTAGGGATCGGCCGCAGGACGAGCGGAGCATCAGCCAAAATCGGCCTGATCGCGCGGAAAATTTTCTCAGACGGTTGTCTGATAGTGATTCTGCCCCTTCGGACCCGTCCGGTCGGCGGCTTGCATGGCCGTCGATGGGCGACGATACTGGACGCTCCCCGGGCGTGGACCCTCGCCCACGACTGACCCAGCCTCGATCGGAGATTCCCCGCTCATGGTCGCGAATTCCCCGGAACTCCCGCACCTTCACGGCGTCGTGCCTCCCCTGGCCACCCCCCTCCGGCCGGATGAGTCGGTCGATGCCGCGGCCCTCGCCAGGCTGGTCGAGTTCGTGCTCGGCGCCGGCGTGCATGGCCTCTGGGCGCTGGGGACGACGGGCCGGTTCGACCTCCTGCCCGACGCGTCGCAGAGGATCGTGGCGGAGACCGTTGCGGAGGCGTCCGGGGGCCGCGTGCCCCTGGTGCTCAACGTCTCCGACCAGGGGACGAAGAAGACCCTGGCCCGCGCCGCGATGTTCGACGACCTCCCTTACGACTATTACACGGCGCTCCCGCCCTGGTTCTTCTCGATGACTCCGGCCGAGGTTATCGACTACTTCACCGCGCTGGCCGACGGCCTTTCCAAACCGCTGGTCATCTACAATGCCCCCTGGGTGGTCAATCGGCTCACCCTCGCCCAGCTCCGCCAGGTGGCCCAACACCCGAGGATCGTCGGCTGCAAGGATGGCGATCCCGGCTTCACCCGGACGCTCGACTGGCCGGTGGAAGAACGCCGCCAGGTCGGGTTCAGCTACCTCCACGCCTACGACCAGATGGCCCTCTCGGCCCAGGTCGGGGCCGATGGGTTCGTTTCGGCGATGGGCAACCCGTTCCCCGAGCTGTGCGTGGCGATCTGGGATGCCGTCCGGGCCGACGACGCCGAGCGGGCCTTCCGGCTCCAGACGCAGCTGACGAGGCTGGCCCAGGCCTTCGGCAACGGGCCGTTGTTCGCGGTCGTCGAGGCTTTTTGCCGTCACCGGGGGCTGTTCGACCGGATGCTGCCCGCCCCGCTCCGGTCGCTGGACGCCGACGCTTCGGCACGAGTTGCCGCGATCGTCGACGCCGTGGGCGTCCGCCCCGATACCGAGCTGGCCCGGACTTGAATCTTTTCCGGCCGATCGACCGGAATTCGGGGGGACAGCCCGGCTGGGTTGTGCTAGAGTCCCCGTCGAACCGGCCCGGGTCAAGGAAACGACCCGGCCGGAACCCCCCGACTCACCGACCGAGATCAGCCCGAGCCGACGCCGGCCCGGACTCGCCCGCGACCTGACAACGAAGTCATGGAGGAGCGTCGAGCATGGAAGCTCGCCATTGCACGCCCGCGCGTGGTCGTCTGGCCGCGTCACTCGTCGCCGTCGCCCTGCTCCCCGCCCTCGCGGGGGCCTCGCACCGCACCCGGAACTTCATCGTCGAGGCCCCCACCTCCGAGCAGGCCCGGCAGGTCGCCGAACATGCCGAGGCATGCCGGGTCTCGATCGCCCGCGCCTGGCTCGGCCAGGAACTCCCCGCCTGGCCGGCCCCCTGTCCGATCCAGGTCAAGATCACCGGCGGAGAGGCCGGCGGCCTCACCTCGTTCGGCTTCCACCGGGGCAAGGTCACCGATCAGACGATGAGCGTCGAGGGCCGCCTCGACCGCATCCTGGCCTCGTCGCTCCCGCACGAGGTGACCCACACGATCTTCGCCGCGTTCTTCGGCGGCCCGATGCCCCGCTGGGCCGACGAAGGGGCCTCGCTGCTGAGCGAGGATGGCCGCGAGCATCGTCGCCACGACAACATCGTCGACGACCTGATGCGCCGCCGGGGCAACCTTCCGCTCGACCGCCTGTTCGTGGTCGAGGAGTACCCCAGCGACCTCATGGGTTTTTACGGCCAGGGCTATTCGATCTCGCGGTTCCTGATCGAGATGGGGGGGCGTCCCCGCTTCCTCAAGTTCGTCCGCGACGGCGAGAAGGCCGGCTGGGATGCGTCGGCCCGGGCCCACTACGGGCTGGCCAACGTCCACGAACTCGACCGAGCCTGGCGTTCCTGGCACCGGGTCGGCTCGGAAGGCCGCGCCCTGGCCCAGTCCGACCCGGGCGTGAAGCCCGCCCTGATCGAAGCCAGTTCGATCGGCCGCCCCGGCGGCCAGTGACTTCGATGTGGGGGAGGATGATCATGGCCCTGGCGGCCGCCGGAGACGCGCCGGCCGACCGTCATCTGAATGACGAGATCATCTGGTTGAATTTGTCCTGGACGGCCGAGGAGAGGCCGGCGCCGACCGTGATCGCGGCCAGGGCGATCAGGGCAATAATCAACCCATGTTCGACGGTCGTGGCCCCTTGCTCGCCATGCCGCAGGCTCGATGCAAGATCCCGGATCATGGTGGGTGGGCTCGATGGGACTTGCGGAAGGGCCGTTGCGTCCTGATGAAACATAGCTCACATTTCGGGGATGTCCCCTTCGATTCGACATTTTCGCATCCCTTTGGGACCGCCTCGGACGCCCTGCCGAACCGTCCCGGACGAACCCAGGCCGACGCGCGGGCCCGGCCGGTCATTGCCGCACCGGCGTCGCTTGCTTCCCGACCCATCCGAGGAATACCATGTCTGTGAACTGATCACAGACACCGCCGGCGCTCGGCGGGTGGCCCGGAGGATGGATCGATGCGCCGTCGCGAGATGAGGCCCGATGCGGAAGGGCTCGAAGTGAGGCGATGCCTGGCGGCCTCGGCGAGCGTCGTCCGGGGTACCCTGATGATCGCCGGCGACTCGGCCGGCTCCAACCTGAGGATCACCCAGGTGGACGCCCGGACCTTCGAAGTCCAGGACGGCGGCACGCTGGTCGGGCGGTACTCCGGAGTGACGCGCGATGTCAGCGTCTCGCTGGGTGAGGGGACTGACACGGTGGCGGTCGATCTCGGCGGCCGGTCCACGCCCCGAGGCCTGACCATCGTCGCGCGGGGCGGGGACGACATGATCGACGTCGGCAACGGACGGATCGTCCGCAACCTGACCATCTCGGCCGGCGTGGGGGCCGACACGGTGAGGATCGGCGGGTCCGCGGGCGCGATCACCGTCGCCGGCTCGACGAGCGTCGGGGGCGGCGATGGCCGCGGCGACTCGCTGGACGTCGGCGAAGGCGCGACCCTCCAGGGCAACCTGTCGACCTCATCGGTCAATGCGGTCACGCTCGGATCCGGGAGCGTGCTCCTGCGCGGGGCGTCGCTCAACGGGGCGCTCAATGCGGCGAACGCGTTCGCGTTGAATGGCCGGGTGGACCGCGACGTGTTCGTCTACGGCGGGCGAGATGTCGACACGCTGACCGTCGGCGGGTCGTCGGCCCTGGCCCGCGACCTGACGGCCAGGCTCGGAACCGGCAACGACTCGGCGACGATCTCGGCCTCGATCGGCGAGGATCTCACGCTCGACATGGGTGACGCGGACGACTCGGCGACCCTCAACGGCCGCGTCGCCGGCAAGACGATCGTCCGGCTGGGCGCCGGCAACGACGCCTTGACCCTGAACGGGACGATCGGAGGCCCGTCCTCCGGCCGCGATCGCAGCGGGATCGGCGGGTTCCTCGACCGCCTGTTCGGCCGGGTCGGCTCGCGGCGCTCCGGCATCGACGCCGGTTCCGGGACGGACCTGGTGACCATCGCCGCCGCCTCGGCGACGAATGGCCCGGTCGACCTGCGGATGGGCTCGGGCGACGATACGCTCGTCGTCGCGGATGCGACGACCCTCCTCGATCTCCGCGCCGATGGCGGCACGGGCACGAACATTTTCACCGGCCGCAGGGATCGGCTGAATCTGGCCCCGATCAACTTCCAGGTCGGCTGACCGCCGGATCGCTCTGGCCGGGCGGCCCCTCCCCGCCCGGCCTCCCGGCGAGACGGTGCCGCCGGGGATCTCCCGCCGGGCCGTTGGGCCTCCCTGGCCGGAGTGGCCCGGGTCGGGGTAACATGCACCCAGATGTCCTGATCCGGCCCGGCGAGAGATCGACCCATGCTCCATGGCCTCATCGCGATCGTGGCCGCCGTCGCCGCGGGCGCCGGCGGCGACATCGAGTTCGATCGCGACGTTCGGCCGATCCTGGCCCGATCGTGCCTGGGTTGCCACGGGCCGGGCAAGCAGAAGGGGGGCCTTCGGCTCGACCGGAAGGCCTCGGCCCTGGGCGGGGGAGAGGATGCCGCGATTTTGCCCGGTCGGGGGGCCGACAGCCCGGTCGTCCGGCTGGCGTCGGGCCTGGAACCCGACCGGATCATGCCCCCGACCGGGGAGCGGCTGACCCCGGATGAGGTTGGCCTCCTCCGAACCTGGATCGACCAGGGCGCGGAATGGCCCGGGGGCGATGCCGCGGGCGACGACCCGCGCGATTGGTGGTCGCTCCGCCCCCTGCGCCGGCCCGCGGTGCCTGACATGGGCGCGTCGAACCCGATCGATGCCTTCATCCGATCCGGCCTCCGGGCGCGAGGGCTCCGGCCCTCGCCCATGGCCGACCGTCGGACACTGATCCGCCGCCTTTCCTTCGATCTGATCGGCCTGCCCCCCTCGCCGGCCGAGATCGAGGCCTTCGCGGCCGACCCGGCCCCCGACGCCTACGAGCGGTTGGTCGACCGGCTGCTCGCCTCGCCCCATCACGGCGAGCGTTGGGCGCGGCACTGGCTGGACGTGGTCCATTACGGCGACTCGCACGGCTACGACAAGGACCAGCCCCGGCCGAACGCCTGGCCCTATCGCGACTATGTGATCCGATCGCTGAATGGGGACAAGCCTTACGGCCAATTCGTCGCCGAGCAGGTGGCCGGGGATCGGCTCTATCCGGGGACCGCCGACGGGATCACGGCCCTCGGCTTCATCGCGGCGGGGCCGTGGGACTTGATCGGCCACGCCGAGGTCCCGGAGACGAAGCTGGACGGCAAGGTGGCCAGGCACCTGGATCGCGACGACATGGTCGCGAACGCCCTGAACACGTTCACGAGCCTGACCGTCCAGTGCGCCCGCTGCCACGACCACAAGTTCGACCCGATCCGCCAGGAGGAGTACTACCGACTCCAGGCGATCTTCGCCGCGATCGATCGGGCCGATCGCCCTTATCACGACGATCCCGAGGCGGGCCGGAAGCACGCCGCCCTGACCGAAGGACGCAAGGTTCTCGAACGGCGGAAGAAGGCGGTCGAGGAGCGGATCCGGGCCGCCGGCGGGTCGGCGCTGGCCGAACTCGACCGGAGGATCGCCGCCGCCAACGCCCCGGCACAAGCCCGGCCCGAGTTCGGCTATCATGGCCGGCTGTCCCCGACTCCGGACGCGACCGAGTGGGTGCAGGTCGACCTCGGGGCGCCGTCCCGGATCGACCGGGTCGTCCTCTGGGGGGCGCACGACGACTTCAACGGGATTGGCGCCGGGTTCGGCTTCCCGCCCCGATACCGGATCGAGGCGTCCGACGACCCCGAGTTCCGCGCCGAGGTCTCCGTCCTCGTCGATCGGACCGATGCCGACGTCCCGAATCCGGGCATCACGCCCCAGGCCATCGAAGCCGTCGCCACGGCCCGATACGTCCGGCTCACGGCCACACGCCTGGCCTTGCGCCAGGGGGATTACCACCTCGCGATGGCCGAGCTGGAAGTCATAAACGCCTCCGGCAAGAACCTCGCGGCCGGCTCGCCGGTGGCGTCTTCCAACTCGATCGAGGCGCCCCCCCGATGGCGTTCGGCCAACTTGACCGACGGATACGCCCCAGGCCGGGCCGGGCCGAAGGATGATCCGGTTCGACTGGCGGCGGAGCGGGACGAACTGATCGGCCGGACGGCCGGCCCCGGGGCGTCCTGGGAACTTGCGGAGCTGAAAGGTGCACTGGCCGCGAACGCCGCCGACCTGGAGCGGTTCGCTCCGACGGGCCTGGTCTATGCCGGGACGATCCACACCGGGACCGGCAACTTCCGGGGCACCGGGGCCGACGGCGGCCGGCCCCGGCCGATCCACCGGCTCCGCCGCGGCAACGTCGATGACCCCGGCCCGGAGGTCGCACCCGGCGTCCCGGCCGTCTCGGCGGAATGCCCCGGCGAGTTCGACTTTCCGGAGGGGCACCCCGAGTCGGCCCGGCGGGCCGCGCTCGCCCGATGGCTGATCGATCCGAAGAATCCGCTGACCTGGCGGTCGATCGTCAACCGCGTCTGGCAGTACCACTTCGGCCGGGCCCTGGCGGCCACCCCCAACGACCTGGGTCGGATGGGCAGCCCGCCGACCCACCCCGAACTGCTCGACTGGCTGGCGGCCGACTTCCGCGACGGAGGTCAGTCGCTCAAGGTCCTGCATCGGCGGATCGTCACCAGCGAGGCCTACCGGCAATCCTCGGCCGACGACCCGGCGTCCGCCGCGATCGACGCCGAGAATCTTCTCCTCTGGCGGATGAATCGGAGGAAGCTCGACGCCGAGTCGATCCGCGACGCGACGCTCGTCGCCGCCGGGACGCTCGACCGGACGATGTACGGCCCGCCGTTCCGCGACTTCGCGATCGAGCGCCCGGAACATTCGCCCCACTATGAATACCGCGCGCACGACCCGGACGACCCGGCCTCGCGGCGGCGGTCGATCTATCGCTTCCTGGCCCGGTCCCGCCCCCAGCCGTTCATGGCGGCGCTCGACTGCGCCGACCCCTCGATGCAGGTCGACCGGCGGAACGAGACCCTCTCGCCGCTCCAGGCCCTGGCGCTCTACAACAACGGTCTCATGCTCGCGAGCGCCCGGCACATGGCGAAGGCCTTCGAAGCGGAGGGCGACCCCGCCTCGCAGGTCGCCGGTGCCTTCATGCGGGCGATCGGCCGGGCGCCCACGCCCGAGGAACGCGATGCGCTCGGCGACCATACCCGGCAGCACGGGCTGGCCAACGCCTGCCGCGTGATCCTGAACCTCAATGAATTCGTCTTCGTCGATTGAGGGCGACCCGCCGTGATCACCCCTTCGGCATCGAACCCGATGAGCGAGGCTGGCGGATGAATCGTCGCGATTTCCTGTGGCAATCGGGGGGCGGCCTGGGCGGGATCGCGCTGGCGTCGCTGTTGGGCGCCGAGGATGCCCGGGCGGGCGGGGGGCTCCGGCCGGACGGCGGGCTTCACCACGCCCCGAAGGCCCGGCGGGTCGTCCAACTCTTCATGGCGGGGGCGGCGAGCCACATCGATCTGTTCGACTATAAGCCCGAGTTGGTCAAGAGGCACGGCCAGCCGGCGGATTTCGGCGAGCGGGTCGAGACGTTCCAGGATGGCCTCGGCCCCTGGCTCCGCCCGGTGTTCGACTTCCGGCCGCACGGCGGGTGCGGCAAGATGCTCGGCGAGCCGGTCGAGGCGTTGGGCTCGGTGATCGACGAGATTGCGTTCGTCCACAACGTCGTCGGCAAGACGGGCGTGCACAGCCAGGGGACGCTGCTCCAGACCACGGGGTTCGACCGTCCGGGATTCCCCGGCATGGGGGCGTGGGTCAGCTACGGGCTCGGGTCGATGACCGAGAACCTGCCCGCCTTCGTCGTCCTGCCCGACCCCCGCGGGTTCGCCTCGAACGGGACCAAGAACTGGGACAACGCCTTCCTGCCCGCCCAGCACCAGGGGACCGTCCTGTCGCCTGGGGCCCGGACGCCGATCGAGGATCTCTTCCCCGACGAGCGCGTGGCCCTCGGGGGGAGGGACGGCGATGTCGCGGGCATCGACCTGCTGTCGCGGCTCAACCGGAGGCACGCCGAGGACCATCCCGGGGACGAGCGGCTCGCCGGGCGGGTCCGAAGCTATGAGCTGGCCGCGCGGATGCAGCTCGCCGCGCCCGAGGCCCTGGACCTCGCCTCGGAATCGAAGGAGGCCCTGCGGCTCTACGGGGTCGAGCCTTCGGGGACCACGTTCGGCCCTTCCATCAATGCGACCGAGGAGATCGACACCTTCGGCCGGCGCTGCCTGATCGCCCGTCGGCTCCTGGAGCGGGGCGTCCGGTTCGTGCAAGTCTGGAGCGGCAACGACAACGGCTTCCCCCGGCGGAACTGGGACAGCCACGAGGACGTCGCCCGCGACCATGGTCCGCTCGCCCGGGGGATGGCCCGGGGGGCCTCGGCCCTGATCGCCGACCTGAAGCGGCTGGGGATGCTCGACGACACCCTGATCCTCTGGACCACCGAGTTCGGCCGGATGCCGTCGAGCCAGGGGGGCCGGGGACGGGACCACAACCCCCACTGCTTCACGAACTGGCTGGCCGGCGGCGGGATCAAGGGGGGGATCAGCCTGGGCCCGAGCGACGAGTGGGGCTTCAAGCCGGCCGACCGACGCCATCCGACCGAGGTCCACGACATCCACGCCACCGTCCTGCACCTGCTGGGGATCGATCACACCCGCCTTGCCGTCCGCCGCGACGGGCTCGATCGCCGGCTCACCGACGTCCACGGCCGGGTGATGAGCGATCTCCTTGCATGAGTTGTCACCCATCCGGGATGATCACGACCATGACCCTTCTCGCGGGCTTCCCGCCGAGCGGAGCGATCCGATCGCCGAGGGGAGCATCGCCCAGATGGCGAGGCCGGCGAACAGGCCGAGGCTCCCGGCCGAGAATCGCCCCTGGAGCTGCCCCGAGACATACGTCCCCACGGCGTTGGCGAGGTTGACCAGGGCCATATACGCCGTGAACTGGGAGCCTTCGACGCCCGGCCGGCAGAGCGACATCAAGACCGGCATGCACGCGATCGAGAAGATCGGATCGAAGGCGGACCAGAGGATCAGCCCGGAGGCGGCCACCGGCGGGTTGGCCCATGACCGCGCGGAGGCGCCGAACAGGATCAGGAAGCCTCCGATCAGGCCCATCGAGCCGATCATCAGGCGGCGGGGACCGATCCGATCGGCGATCGCGGCCCCCGCGAGCGAGACCGCCAGGCCGGTCGCCGTGCCGTAGGCCCCCGAATAGACCGACACGTCCTCGTCCGACCAGCCGAGGTCGCCGACGAGGCTGTACGAGAACGCCCGGATGAAGACGGCCATCGCCCCGTAGACGGCCAGGGTCGAGGCGAAGATCCGCAGGCCCCGGGGTTCCAGCAGGCCCCGCACCAACTCGGCCAGGATCGTCGCGAACGGCCGACGACCCGCCACGGGCCGATCCGGCGTCGCGGATCCGGCGACGGGGTCGGCTGCCGGCCGGCCCCAGGGAAGCAGGAGATCGCCCGGCCGCTCCCGGACGAAGCACGTGAGCACCGTCATCGCCAGCAGCACGGCGGACTGGGCCACGGCGGCGGCGGTGAATCCGGCCGACCGGATCAGGACCGCCCATGCCGCCGCGCCGGCCCCCGATCCGAACAGGAGGCCGGCCCGCATGTACGCATTGACCCGCCCCCGCTCCTCTTCCGGGATCATGCCGATGGCCATCGCATCGACGCTGGCATCCTGGATCGACGCGAAGATCCCGTGGATCAGGAAGGCCAGCGACAACATCCCGAGTTGATTCCTGGGATCCCGGACGGCGACCACCCCGAGCGAGGCGACGAAGGCGGCGAACTGGGAACCCACGACCCACGGCCTGCGCCGGCCCATCGGGGACCCCTGATGGCGGTCGATGATCGGGCCCCAGAGGAACTGGACGGTCCATGGCAGTCCGATCCGGGCCGCGAAGGCCCCGATCACCTCAGATCCGACCCCCTCGGCCGCCAGGTAGTTGGAGACAGCGGTCAGGGCGAAGCCCGAGGGGATCCCCTCGACCGCATAGAGGGCGAAGAACACGACGGCGCGGAGCGACCGGCTCTCGCTAAGCGGGGGGATGGGATGGGTCATCGGCAGGACCAGGGGAGACCGGGCGGAGGACCCATGCTGCCGACGCTCCGGGCTGTGGTCAACCTCCCGGCGTCTCCCAACTCGGGTTTGTCCACCATTTTGGGATCGGCCGCGGCCCCCGGCATGGACCCGATCCCCGACCTCCGCGACGGGCCATTCCATCGAAAAACGGTTTCGGATCGCCCTCAAGGGTGGACGAACGTATGCGGCCGCCTACAAGACCATTCATCCCAGAATTGATCGATTCGGACGGGGCCCTCGTCCCCGGCCATCCTCGCGGAGACGTCGTCGGTGATCCAAAGCACCATTGCGCAGCCCGCACAGGGCAGGCGCGTCGATTCGCCGTTCGCCGTCACTTTCCACCACCGCCTCCGCTACACCGACGACGTGCTCGGCCAGGACCGGGGGGCGTTGGTCGAGGTGCTGGAGCCATCGGGCCAGTCCCCGGCGAAGGTCCAGATCTTCGTCGATTCCCATGTGGCCGACGCCCGCCCCGAGATCCTCCCCACGTTGGCCGGGATCATCGAGGATCACCCCGATCGCTGCACCCTGGCGGGCGAGGTCCGGGTCGTCCCGGGCGGGGAATCGATCAAGAACGACCGGGATGAGCTCGATCGGATCCTCCGCGCCTTCAACGACACCGACCTCGACCGGAGGAGCTACGTCGTGGTGGCGGGCGGCGGCGCGGTGCTGGATGCGGTCGGCTTCGCGGCGGCGGTCGCGCACCGGGGCATCCGCCTGGTCCGTCTCCCGACCACGACCCTGGCCCAGGCCGACAGCGGCGTCGGCGTGAAGAACGCGGTCAACTTCTTCGGCAAGAAGAACTGGATGGGGGCGTTCGCCGTCCCCTGGGCCGTGATCAACGACGCCGGGCTGCTGTCCAGCCTGCCCGACCGCGACTTCATCGCCGGCTTCTCCGAGGCGGTGAAGGTCGCCTTGCTGAAGTCGCCGAAGGTCTTCGACCAACTCTGCCGGGGGGCGGGGCGGATCCGCCGGCGCGACCTATCCGTGGCGATGCCGATGATCCGGGCTTCGGTGGAGTTCCACCTCGCCCACATCGCCGAGGGGGGCGACCCGTTCGAGGCGCTGGAGGCCCGCCCGCTCGACTTCGGCCACTGGTCGGCCCACAAGCTCGAGCCGATGACCGGCTTCGCGGTCCGGCACGGCGAGGCGGTCGCCATCGGTGTGGCCATCGATGCGATCTATTCGTCGTTGGCGATCGGCCTTCCCTGGGACGACTCGGCGCGGATCCTCCGCTGCCTGTCCGACCTCGGCTTCACGCTCGGCCACCCGATGCTCCGCGATGTCGGCCCTCTGCTCGACGGCTTGGAGGAGTTCCGCCAGCACCTCGGCGGCCGCCTGACCGTGACCATGCTCCGCGCGGTGGGCGATCCGGTCGACGTCCACGAGATCGACCGCGACCTGATGCGCGAGGCGATCGGCCGCGTCCAGGACCACGACGCGTCGCGCGGCCACCCCGCCGGGGAGCCGCTCGCCGAGGCCTCGGGGTCCCGGAGATGAGCGGTCCTCCTCGGGTGATGGGGTTTGGCCGGCTCCGCCCGCTCCTCGGCGAAATCAACGACCTGAAGCGGATCCGCCGGGCCGGCCGAGCTGGCAGCGTCGCGGCGCACGGCTTCGCCCGGGCCTGGGCCGCCCTGATCTCCGGGGCGGACCCCGCCCGCGTGGCCTGGGCCGAGGCCGCCTCGGGGGTCGCCTCCGCCCGCCTCGGCGCGATCGATGCGGCCGTGCTCGCGGACGCGGGCCTCTCGGAGACCGAGTCCATCGAGGTCCTCCGCGCCGGGGTCGACTCATTCGCGGAATGCCTCGATCCGAGCATCCGGGACCGTCTCGGGGAGGCGGTCGGCGGCCTCCCGGCCGATCCGGGAGGGCTGGAGCCCTTGCCCGGATGGGTCGGCCGTCTCGCCGATCAGCCGAGGGCCGGGGCGACGCGCCCGGGCCACCCGAGGTTGATCCTGGAGCCGGCGGAGAGCCACGCCGACCATTGCTACGTCACGGCGGTCTACGCGGTGCTCGTCGCGTCGTCGTTCGATGCCGACCCGGCCATCCCGTTCCTGGCCGGGCTGTCGCACCACCTCCACAACGCGGAGCTTCCCGACTCCGGCTTCGCCGGCGAGGAGCTTCTGGGCCGGCACCTCGGGCCGATCATGGATCGGCTCACGGCCCGGGCGATGGGCGAGCTGCCGCCGGCGCTGGCCGAGGTTGTGGCCCGGGCCCGCCTCATCTTGCCCCATGCCGACACCCCCGAGGCTCGGGCGTTCCATGCCGCCGACGTGCTCGACCGGGTGTTGCAAATGGATTACCACGCCCGAGCCGCGGGATTCCGGATCGATCAGGCACTCGTCGACCTCGATCTCGTCCATCCCGGGCCGATCCAGGCGTTCCACCTCGATGTCCTGGGCGATGCGGGGCTGCTTCCATGAGCACCATCACCGGCCCCTCCGCCCGGGTGGGGGAGCGATGCGGCTGCGCGCTCGTCGACCCGGAGGACGCGACCCCGCTTCGGCCCGACTCGCCCCACTCGCTCGTCGGCGAGGGCGGGGGCCGCTGGCCCGTCGTCGAGGGGATCCCGTTCCTCCGGGTGGGTCGTGAGCATCTGCGTCAACACGCCCTGGAGGCCCTGGATTCCCGCGATGCTCGATCGGCCCTGGGCCTCTTGCTGGCCGATCAGGACGACTTCGCCCGCACCCCGCCCCCCGACGCGGCCTCAATTGCTGGGGCCATCGACGCGGCGGAAGGAGATGGCACGCTTCGCGACGCAATGCGGGCGCTGGGATTCGGCCCGGTGGCGGACTACTTCGCCTATCGCTGGTCGGCCCCGACCTACCTGTCCGGGCTCGCTCTGCTGGGGAGGCACGCGCCCCCGGGTCGGCCTGTGGTCGAGGTGGCCTGCGGGATCGGCCATTACCTCCGCGACCTGCGACTGCGAGGGATCGACTGCCTGGGCCTCGACGTGGTGTTCGCCAAGATCTGGCTGGCCCGCCGGTTCGTGGTGCCGGGCGACGTGGGTCTCGTCTGTGCGGACGCGGTCGCCGGGTGGCCGTTGGGGCGGGCGTCCTCGTCGCCGACCGTTTTCTGCCACGACGCGTTCTACTTCCTCGACGACAAGCCGGGGGTCGTCGCCTCCTTCCGTCGGACGGCGGGCGATGCGGGGCGGATCCTGATCGGCCACGCACACAACCGAGACTTCGACCATCGCGGTGTCGCGGGCGATCCCTGGACGCCCGAGGCGTATGCCGGCCTGCTGCCGGGATGCCGGATGTACGACGACGCCGAACTGGCCCGCTGGGCCTGGGCCGAGACGCCGGCCCCGGCGCGAGACGCCGGTTCGCTTGCCGGGGTCGAGGCGGTCGCCCTGGCCTGGCCAGATGACGGCCTGGACACCGGGCGGACCTTGCTCGACCCGGCCCCCGGCTCGCGCCCGCTCCGGGTCAATCCACTGCTGGTCGACCAAGGGGGTCAAATGGTGCCGCGTTGGCCGTCGCCCCGGTTCGAGGCCGAATACGCCGAGGCGTCCGGCTATCTGATCGGGGAGCCGACGCCCCCGGATCATTCGCGGCCGGAGCGGGACGAGGTGGCCCGCCTGGCGCGACGACGGATCCTGCTCGACCTTCCGGAGCGCTGGTGATGGCCATCGATGCGGGCTGGACCCGCCGCCTGGGCTGGGGTGTAGTGGGCTGCGGCTGGGTGGCACGCGACTATGGCGTGCCGGGGATCGTCGCCTCGGGCAACGGTCGCGTCGCCGGGCTGTTCGATCCCGATCCGCACTCGATGGCTCGGCTGGCCGCAACCCTTCCGACCGATCGCGGTGTGGCCATACCCCATGACAGCCTCCCATCGTTCCTGGCCGACCCGGCGGTCGAGGCCGTCTACGTCGCCACGCCGAACCACGCCCATGCCGGGATCGTCGCCGCCTGCGCGGCCGCCGGCAAGCACGTCCTGTGCGAGAAGCCGATGGCGACCACGCTCGCCGATGCCCGGCGGATGGTGGAGGCATGCGATCGGGCCGGGGTCGTCTATGCGACCGCCTACGACCAGAGGTTCCACGCCGCACATGTCCGGCTTCGCGATCTGGTCGCCGATGGGACGCTCGGCGTCGTGGCCCAGGCTCGGATCCACTACGCCTGCTGGCTGCCGGCCGACTGGGCGCCGGACAACTGGCGGGTCGACCCGGCCCGGGCCGGCGGAGGTGCCCTGATCGACCTGGCGCCCCACGGCATCGACCTGCTGGCCATGCTGCTCGGCGACGATTGGGAGTCGCTCATCGCATTGACTCAAACTCGCGTCCACGGCTACGCCGTCGACGACGGCGCGGTGCTGGCGGGGCGATTTAGCGGCGGTGCCCTCGCCACGCTCCACGTCGCCTACAACTGCCCGGACAGCTTCCCCCGCCGCCGGCTGGAATTGATCGGCACGCGGGGCATGGCCACGGCCACCAACACGATGGGCCAGACGCCGGGCGGGACCCTGGAATGGGTCGACGCCGAAACCGGGCGATCGACGGCCGTCCCCTTCGGCGGGGCGGCCGACCGCGGCCCGTTCGGCGAGCAGGCCGGGGCGTTCGCCGACGCGGTCCTGTCCGGCCGTCCCTACCCGTTCTCCCCGGCATCCGACCTGGCCCACCATGCGCTCCTGGAGGCGGCATGCCGCTGACGCACCTCTCCTGCACCCACTGCGGCTTCTGGCACACCTGGTTCGAGCGGCAGGACCCGATGACGCTGAACTGCGTCCTCTGCTCCGACGTCCGCAACGCCCTCCCCCCCGACGGCTGGGACTACGCCGACGCCGCCCGGGTGGCCGGGACGGTCCGGACGCAATGGAAGGAGTTCACCCCCGGGATCTGGGGCTTCTGGTGCGAGCCCCGATACGGGCTGGCGGGGACCGGCTGGCTGATCCTCCGCGACGACGGCAACGTCGCGTTCGAGGGGGCCCCGTTCTACCACGACGATGCCCTGGAACAGATCGAGCGGCTGGGCGGCATCCGCGTGCTCGGGGCCTCGCACCCCCACGGCTACGGGGCATTGTGGCAGCTCCAGGAAAGGTTCCGCCCCGAACTGGTGATCCACCGGGAAGACGTGCGCTACACCAAGGCGTTCCACGTCTCCACCGTCGCGGACGACCGGCACGAAGTCGCTCCCGGGCTGACGCTCCACCACGTCGGCGGCCATTACGAGGGTCAATGCGTGCTCCACGACCAGGGCCGGCGGGCCCTGTTCGTGGGGGACAGCCTCAAGTTCGACGACTTCGACGCGGACGGGCGGGTTCATGCCCTGAGCTGCCACAAGGGTTACCACTACCACATCCCCCTGAGCAAGGGGGAGCTGGCCCATTACCGCCGCGTCTACGAGCAACTCCCGTTCGACCGGGCGTTCACCCCGTTCGAGTTCGCGCCCAACGTCGGCCGCGACGACGCCCTGGCCCTGTTCGATCGCCTGATCGCCGGCCGCCCGACGACCGAACCCCTGCCGATGGAGACCGCCGCCCATGGCTGACCTGACCCGCGTCGCCGACGCCTACCTCCGCAACCTCCCGGAGGGCCGGCGGTGGACGTTCGCTTATGGCGGGCTCGATCGACTCGGCGTTCCCGTGGTCGCGGCGGGCTACGCCTTCCCCGATGACTACATCTTCGACGGCTTCGGCTACGGCGCCACGCCCGAGGAGGCGATGGTCGGGGCCCTCGGCGAACTCTCGGAGGACGTCCACGCCGAGGACGCCCTGTCCCGGGCCCGCCGAGTCGAGGGGAGCCATCGCGAACTCTCCGCGAGGCTCGGCCCCGATGGAGTCTGCGATCCCCGAACACTCTGCCTCCCGGCCGGCTCGCCCTATTCGCCCGACATGCCCCTGACCTGGGTCGAGGCGCGGCGTCTATCCGATGCGAGTTCGGTCCTCGTTCCCATCGAATTCGCCGCGATCAGCCGCCGGCAACTCGGCGGGATCAGGACCCTGATCACCCCGATCACCAACGGCCAGGGGGCCGGGCTGTCGCGGGACCAGGCCCTCGCCCACGGCCTGCTGGAACTGCTCCAGCGCGATGGCAACGGCCTCTCGTTCCGGGCCCTCGATCAAGGGGTCGTGCTGAACCTCGACGCCGTGGCCGACCCCTCGGCGCTGGCCCTGCTGGACCGCTACCGCGAGGCCGGCTTGCGGGTGATCCCCAAGCTGGCCAGTACCGAGTTCGGCCTGGCCAACCTGTACGTCGTCGGCTGCGACGACGACCCGGACGGCGACCTCCCCATCAAGCTGACCGCCTGCGGCGAGGCGGCCCATCCCGACCGCGACCGGGCCCTGCGCAAGGCCCTGCTGGAATTCGGCGCCGCCCGGGCCCGCAAGGCGTTCATGCACGGGCCGCTCGACGCCGTTGCCGCGGCCTCACCGCCGGGCTACCTCGACGGCTACCTGGCCACCCTCTCCACCGACGGCGAGGAACCCCGGGCCCTGGCGGCGATGGTCGACTGGATCGGCTCGACGGGCGAACGGCTCCGCGCGATCCTGGCGGACTCGGTGCTTTCGGAGCGGTCGAGCGTCAGGTTCTCGAAGTTGCCCTCGGTCGGTGACCGCTGCGACACGCCCGAGCAACGGCTCGCGACCGTCGCCGGCCGTCTGGCGGAGGCCGGGCTCGACGTCCTCTACGTGGACCATTCCCCTCCCGGCGGGGAGGTCTTCGCATGCAAGGCGATCGTCCCCGGCCTGGAGGTCGAGACGATGAGCTATCGCCGGATCGGCGGCCGGGGCGTGCGGAAGCTCCTGGAACGGGGAAGCCCCATGGTCGGTCTCGGCACGCCGCCCCCGGGCTGCCTGCCGGTCATCCTCGACGAGGCGGGGACCGAGCGACTCGGCGGCCCGGCCTGGCTCGACCCGAGGGCCGTCGACGCGGCGGTCGGCCCGCTGTACCCGCTCTATCGCGAGCCCAGCAGCCACGCGGCGCAGGTCGTCCGCGCCGGCCGCTCGGCCGCGATCGCCTGAAGACCCTCCCGAATCCCCATCCTCGGTGGCCAATCCATGCACATCTGCTTCATCTCCCGGCGATTCTTCCCGGCGATCTCCGGGATGAGCGTCTATGCCCTGAACCTGATCCGCCAACTTTCCCGGGACGGGCACGAGGTCACGATGATCTCGCAATATCGGGCCGACCCCGACGGGGTGCGGGTCTATGGCGGCGGGCCGCCCCCTTCGGTGCCGGGCGTGCGGGTGATCGGGCTCGAATCCAAGGGGGAGCAGGCCGTGGGCCGGGGCGAGCCGGCCGACTTCGAAGCTGACCTGTCCGCCATGGTCGCCGCCGTCGAGGCCGAGCACGCCCGACGTCCGTTCGACCTGATCCACGCCCAGTACGGCTATCCCAACGGCCTGGCGGCGATGGAGGCCAGCCGACGCCTTG
This sequence comes from Tundrisphaera macrotermitis, assembly GCF_051175315.1. Classification (NCBI taxonomy): domain Bacteria; kingdom Pseudomonadati; phylum Planctomycetota; class Planctomycetia; order Isosphaerales; family Isosphaeraceae; genus Tundrisphaera; species Tundrisphaera macrotermitis. Next base: position 5,980,820 of record NZ_CP195100.1, on the reverse strand, counting down.
GCATCCCCAACCTGGTCTCGATCCAGGGGGGGGACGGCCACTGGGTCGGCACCTGCTGCTCGACCCATCGCGACGCGATCCGCGCCGTGCTCGGGCACGCCGGGGCTTTGCTGATCGGCAGCGCCTCGTTCGCCGAGGAGGTCTGCGGGCTGCACGGGATCTCCCCCGAGCGGTTCACGATCATCCCCGGGGCCACCGACACGGAGCGGTTCCGCCCCCGCGACGGGGCCGTGCCCGGCGACCTCCGCGAGCCGCCCGTCCTGCTTTTCCACGGCCGGGTCGACGCCCGGAAAGGGATCATCGAACTGATCGACGCCTTCGCCGCCCTCCGCTGCGGGGGCCGGCGCCTGCGGATGATCGTGTCCGGCATCGGCCCCGATGTCGAGGCCGTGGGCCGGCGGGTTGCCGACCTCGGGCTCGACGACGCGGTCGAATTGGCCGGGTATTCCTCCTACGCCGACGCCCCTTCCGTCTATCGTCGCGGCGACATCTTCGTCTCGCCGACCTACTCCGAGGGGTTTTCCAACACCATCCTGGAGGCGATGGCCTCGGGGCTGCCGATCGTCTCGACCCGGTCGGTCGGCGTCGTCGACTGCCTGGAAGACGGCCGCGACGGCCTGCTGGTCGAGCCGAAGGATGCCGACGCGCTCGCGGGGGCCATCGCCCGCCTGCTCGACGACGACACGTTGCGACGCCGACTCGCGGGCGCCGCCCTCGATGAGGTGCGGTCCCTTTACTCGTGGCCGGCGGTGACCCGGACGATCGAGCAGGCCTACGCCGAGGTCGCCGTGCGGCCGGTGGACAACTCCTGGACCGAGTTCTGCGACCCGAGCGGGTCCACCGTCGCGACCTCCGACCTGTCGTGCCGGTTCCGGCTCCAACCGCATCTCCTTTGAATCGGGTGGTCGAACGATGTCTCAGACGACCGCCCTGGTCATCTCGCCCCACCTCGACGACGCCGCCTTCTCGTGCGGCGGAACGATCGCTTCGCTCGCCCGCCAGGGCTGGCGGGTCGTGCTGGCGACCGCCTTCACGGCGAGCGTGCCCGATCCGGCCGGATTCGCCCTGGCCTGCCAGCTCGACAAGGGTTTGGGGCCGGAGGTCGATTACATGGCCCTCCGTCGCGACGAGGATCTGGCGTGCGGCCGTGCCCTCGGGGTCTCCGAGGTGCTCTGGCTCGACCTGCCCGAGGCTCCCCACCGGGGATACGGTTCGCCGGCCGAGTTGTTCGGCCCCATGCGTACCGAGGATCGCATCGCCGAGCCTCTGGTGGATGCCATCCAAAGTCTGATCGGTCGATACGAGCCCGCCGTGATCTTCGCCCCCCAGGGGGTCGGCGGCCATGTCGACCACCGGCAGGTCATCGCCGCCATGCAAGATTCCGCCCTGACACCTGCCTGCCCGGTGGCCTGGTATCGCGACCTCCCCTATGCGGCGAGGTTCCCCGACGCCCGGCCCGACCCGGCGGTCCCTGCCGACCAAGCGGATCGATTGGTCAGCCTGGCCGCGGAGGATTTCGCCGCCAAGCTGGAGGGTTGCTCCCGTTATGCATCGCAGGTCGGCTTCCAGTTCGGTGGGGCCGCCGAAATGAGACGCTGCCTCTCCCGCTTCGCCGCCTCGGAATCCGAGCGATTCGGCATGGTCGGGTCTGCGGAAACGCTGATGATTTCCGACGGGGTCGACCTTCTCAAGGACGGTGGCTTTCACCTCGGATGCGTTTCGGTCCATGAGATCATGGGCACCGCGACCGGGGGCGGTCATCAACAGTTCCTACCGTAGTCAGGCGATCCAGGCGGGTTCAAGAGAGGGTGGATGCCGAACGAAAAAGACCCCGGCGGGATGGCCGGGGTCTCATCGAAGATTGTCGATGGTGATTTCGGGTTGGGTCGACCCTGGCGGGGACGGACGACAACCGAGCGGAGAGGGGGGGATTCGAACCCCCGATACCCTGTGACAGGTATAACGGTTTAGCAAACCGTCGCTTTCGACCACTCAGCCACCTCTCCGGGATGGCGGAACCGGCCTTGAGGACCGGCGTCAGGCAGAGATTAGCAGAGAGGGCCGAGGATCGTCAAGGTGGGTTCGAGCGGTCCTCCGATCCGGAAGCTGGTGCTGGCGCAATCCGTGGCCGGGATGGCCGCGACCCGGCCGTGATCGGGACGCGGAGTTCGAAGGGCGAGGGGATCCGCTCCTGGAATCGGCGAGGGATCGAGGTTAGAGTCGAGTTTCCCGCATTCCAGGCCCATCCCGGTTTTTGTGGAGCGATCATGAGGTCGATGGTGCTGCTGCTCGTCGCGATCGGCCTGGCGGTCCCGTCCGGCCGCGCGAGCGGAGACGATGGGTCGGGTCGCCCCGATGTGGTCCTGTTCCTGGCCGATGACCTGGGCTGGGGAGATATCCCGATCCACGGTGGCAAGGACGTCGCGACGCCGAACATGGCCCGCCTCGCCGCGGACGGGATGACATTCTCGCGTGCGTTCGTCGCCTCGCCGAGCTGTGCCCCGAGCCGGGCCGCCCTCCTGACCGGGCTCGACCCGATGCGGAACGGGGCGATGTTGAATCATGCCCGGCCGAATGCGTCGGTGCGGACCTGGCCTTCTTACTTCCAGGCCCTCGGCTACGAGGTGGCCGCGATCGGCAAGACGGCCCACTATGCCCAGGTCACGACCTACGGGTTCGACCATGCGAGCCATTACACCTACCATGATGACACCTGCGTGGAGCAGGCCGTCTCCTGGCTCGCGAAGCGGGCCGCCGGGCCGAAACCGCTCCGGCCAATCTGCCTGATCATCGGCACGAACTGGTCGCACGTCCCCTGGCCGGGCGAGGGCGCGTTGAATCCTCGGGATGTCGATCTGCCTCCGACTCTGGTCGATACGCCGGCCACCCGACGGGCCCGCGCCCGCTATGCCCAGGCGGTCGCCAACGCCGATCGGGACCTGGGGATGGCCTATGACGCGGCCCGGGCGTCGCTCGGGCCGGAGACGCTGTTCCTGTTCAGCAGCGATCACGGGTCGCAATTCCCGTTCGGCAAGTGGAATTGCTATGACGCCGGGGTCCGCACCCCGCTCATCGTCGCCTGGCCAGGACGGATCAAGCCGGGGTCACGAACCGACGCGATGGTGAATTGGACCGACATCCTGCCGACCTGCCTGGAGGCCGTCGGAGGCGTGGCCCCCGCCGGCCTCTCCGGCCGCTCGTTCCTGGGCGTCCTCCGGGGGGAGAAGGACACGCATCGCGACAAGGTTTTCCTCACGCACAGCGGCGACGGCAAGATGAACGAGTATCCGATCCGCGCGGTCCGGACCGCCGACTGGAAGTACATCCGCAACCTCAACCCGACCGCCGAGCATCATACCCACGTCGACAAGGCGGCCGGGGGCGACGGTCGGAACTACTTCGATTCGTGGGTGGCGAAGGCGAAGACCGACCCCGGGGCCGCCGCGGTCCTCGAACGTTATCACCGACGGCCGGCCGAGGAACTGTACGACCTCCGGACGGATCCCTGGGAGTTGCGGAATCTCGCCGCCGATCGGGACCATGCGGAGACCCTGGCGGCCCTCCGCCAGGAGCTCGATACCTGGATGAAAGATCAGGGGGATGAAGGGATGACGACCGAACGAGCCCTGCCGGACCCGCGAGCCAAGGCGGAGGCCTCCCGATGATGATGCCGACCTTGCCCCTCCTCGCCGCCCTGATCGTCGGATCGCCCCCGGCGAAGCCGGTCCAGCCCAACATCGTCGTGATCCTCTCCGATGACCTCGGGCCCGGGGACATCGGCGGGGGGGTGGCCAAGACCCCGAACCTGGACCGGATGGCCCGCGAGGGGACCCGGTTCAACCGCTATTATTCGGCGGCCCCGGTCTGCTCGCCGTCCCGATGCGGGCTCCTGACCGGACAGTTCCCGGCGCGTTGGAAGATCACGACGTTCCTCCAAACCCGCGAGGGGAATCGGAAGGCGGAGCAGGCCGATTTCCTGGATGCGAAGGCGCCGAGCCTGCCCCGGGCGCTGAAGGCGGCCGGCTATGCCACGGCCCACGTGGGCAAGTGGCACCTGGGAGGCGGCCGAGACGTCGTCGATCCGCCCAAATTCGCCGCGTATGGCTACGATGTCGGCTTCGGCACCTGGGAAAGCCCCGAGCCCCACCCGGATATCACCACCGACAACGAGTGGATCTGGTCGGACAGGGATCCGGTGAAGCGGTGGGAGCGGACGCGGTGGATGACCGACCGGACGCTCGACTTCCTCAAGGCTCACCCCGATCGGCCCTGCTTCGTCAATCTCTGGCTCGACGACCCGCACACGCCGTGGGTCCCCTCGGTCGACGATCAGATGCTGAACGCCCGGGGCAAGGCCACCGGCAAGGGGGACACCCCGGCCCGTCTCAAGGGCGTGCTGGTCGAGATGGATCGGCAGATCGGCCGGCTCCTGGATGCCATCCGCGACCGCAATGACGATCGCCCGACGATCGTCCTGTTCCTCTCCGACAACGGGCCGTTGCCCCCGTTCCCGGAGCAGAAGCGGACCGGCGGGCTGCGCGGCAGCAAACTCAGCCTGTTCGAAGGTGGACTGCGCCTGCCCTTCTTCGCCTGGAGCCCGGGGCTGATCCCCGCCGGCCGGTCCGAGGAGGCCGTCCTCGCGGCGGTGGACCTGTTCCCGACCCTGTGCCGGCTCGCCGATGCCCCGCTGCCGGAGGGATATGTCTCCGACGGCGAGGATATGAGCCCGGCCTTCCTGGGCCAACCGGCGCCGGCCCGGACCCGTCCATTGTTCTGGGAATTCGGGCGAAACGCGGAGGGGTTCAACTACCCGGGCAACAAGAACAACCGATCGCCGAACCTCGCGATCCTCGACGGTCGGTGGAAACTGCTGATCAACGCCGACGGCACCCAGCGCGAGCTTTACGACATCACGAAAGATGAACGCGAGACGGCCAACCTGGAGTCCGAGAATCCAGGCGAGGCGAGTCGACTGTCCGAGGCGTTGTTGCACTGGCGCAAATCGATGCCATGATGCCATTTCAGGTCCGCATCCGGCGGAGATGAGGTCCATGCCGGGTCCAGGGTGGCACGCCCTTGGCTCGGCCATTTCACCCCGATCGGGCGGCCTTTTCATTACTTCGGAGATAAAGTGTTTTGGGCTAGGCCCCTCGCGACCGATACAATTGGTGCTGTATGCATCCATTCATCGCCCGGGGCTCTATCATGCGTCTTTCGAACCGATCGTCGGCCCGTCGTCCTCGGATCGAAGGGCTTGAAGATCGCCGCCTGATGACGACCCTGCCGATCGGGTTTTCCGAGGCCGCCGTGGCCACGGGGATCGTCGATTCGTCCGGGCTCGCGGATGCTGCGACCATGGAGGTCGCGCCCGAGGGTCGGGTTTGGGTGTTGGGGCAGGGGGGCAAGGTCAGCGTCTTCCATGCCGGGAGCACCCAGGGTTTCACAGCCCTCACCATCCCCCCCGCCACAATCGACTACATCGGCGAGCGCGGCCTGATCGGGATCGCCTTCGATCCCTCCTACGATGTGGCCAGCCCGGCGCCGGATTACGTTTATCTTTACTACACCTCGGTCTCCGGCACGGACGTCCATAACCGGATCAGTCGATTCACGGTCGATAACGCCGACCCCGACCGCCCGACCCTCTCCGATGAGACGGTCATCGTCGATCTCGACCGCCTGACCACCGCGACCGCCCACAACGGCGGGGCGATCCATTTCGGCCCCGATGGCAAGCTGTATGTCGCCGTCGGCGACAACGTGGACGGGACGAACTCCCAGAACCTGGGCAATCGCCTGGGCAAGATCCTCCGCTACAATCCCGACGGAAGCATCCCCGAAGACAATCCGGCCAGCTTCCCCGGGATCTCCGGCACCACCACCGGGGTCAACCGTGCCATCTGGGCCGTCGGCCTCCGCAACCCGTACACCTTCACGTTCCAGCCGGGGACGGGGGTGATGTACATCAATGATGTCGGGCAGGTCGACTTCGAGGAGGTGAACCTCGGGGTCGCCGGGGCCAACTATGGCTGGCCACTCACCGAAGGGGACTTCGACCCGGCCGCCTATCCCGACTTCACCCGGCCCATCTATTCCTATGCTCATGGGTCCGGGGCCCTGGAAGGCTATGCGATCACGGGCGGGGCCTTCTATAACCCGCCGAGCACGGCGACGGAGCGATTCCCCAGCCTGTTCGATGGCGATTATTTCATCACCGATTTCGTCAACGGCTGGATCAACGTCATCGATGCCGAAACCAAGGCCGTGAGCCAGTTTGCGACGGGCATCAGCTATGCATTGGATCTGAGGGTGGCACCGGACGGGAGCCTGCTCTACCTCTCACGCGGCGAGAAGGGCGTCTTCCGGATCTACCCGTCCGCCGATCGCCTCCCCAGCGTGACCCGCCCTCCCGAAGACCTGCTTTCGACCGTGGACGAGCCCGCCACGTTCACCGTGACGGCGAGCGGTGCGACCCCGTTCCTTTACCAATGGGAGCGGGCCGAGGCCGGATCGGACGTCTTCGTCCCGATCGAAAGGGCCACCGAGGCGACTTATGTCCTGACAAGCCCGCAGATCGCCGACAATGGTGCCCGATTCCGGGTGGTGCTGTCCAATATGTTCGGGTCGGACACTTCGGCTCCGGCGACCTTGAGCACGACGACCAATCGACGTCCCTCGGCTACGATCTCCATCGATGGAGGGCTCGTCGATGGCAAGTTCATCGCCGGGCAGCCGGTCGTCTTCACCGCGACGGGGACCGACCCGGAAGACGGTCCGCTGGGGAATGCGAGCTTGACGTACCGCGTCGAGTACATCACCAGCATCGCCAGCGGCAACCCGCCGCTCCGGCCCTTCCTTCCCGAGGCCGGCGTGGAAGATCTGATGACCTTCTCCCCGGCGACGACGGGGCCGTATACGCTGGCCGACGTGGCCTATCGGATCACGGTGACCGCAACCGATTCCGAAGGCCGTACCTCCACCGCGTCGCGCGATCTCTTCCCCAACGTGGCCACGATCACCGTGACCACCGACCCCTCCGGGCTGACGACCACGCTGGATGGCGAACCATCCGCCGCCCCGATCACCTTCGAAGGCGTGGTCGGATTCGAACGGCCGATCGGAGTCGATGAGGTCCAAACGCTGGATGGCCGCCGCTTCGAGTTCGTGTCCTGGAATGATGGAGGGGCAGCGACCCACACGATCATCACGCCGATGGTCGCGACGACCTACGTGGCCTCCTTCAAGGAGATTGTCGACACGATCGACCCGCCGCCGATCGACCCGCCGCCGATCGACCCGCCGCCGATCGATCCGCCGCCGATCGATCCGCCGCCCATCAATCCTCCGCCGATCAATCCGCCCCCGATCATCCCGGTCCGGCCCCCCGTGGCGGGGGATTTCGATGGAGATCGCCGGACCGACCTCGCGGTCTACCTGACGAACGCTGGGGCGTTCGGCTATCTCGCGTCCGGCTCGGGCATGGGCGTCCTGACCCAGTTCGGGCTGGCGGGCGGCGGGCAGACCATCCCGGCGGTCGGCGATTATGACGGGGACGGCCGGTCCGATGTGGCCGCCTATCTGCCGGGCCGGGCACTCTACGCGTATCGCCCGTCGTCCGGCGGAGGCGACGTGGTGATCTCGTTCGGCGCCGCCGGGGTGGGGGGCTCGATCCCGGTCCCGGGCGACTACTTCGGCACCGGCCGCGATGAGGTCGCCGTCTACCTGCCCGCCTTCGGCGCATTCGCCATCCGCCCCGTCACGGGGACCGGCGACGTGATCATCCCGTTCGGCCTCGCCGGGGCGGGGCGGACCCTGCCCGCCGTCGGCGATTACGACGGGGACGGCAAGGATGACATCGCCGCCTATCTCCCCTCGCTCGGCCTGATGGCCATCCGGCCATCCGGCGGAGGTGGGGATCTCCTGGTCCAGTTCGGGGCCGCCGGCCTGAATGCCGTGCCGATCCCGGGCGACTACGACGGCGACGGCCGGACCGATCTCGCCCTGTATTTCCCGGACTCGGCGCTGTTCGCCTACCGTCCTTCCGGCGGCGGCCCGGACGCCATCACCCGGTTCGGGTCGGGGGGCGAGAACACCATCCCGGTGCCCGGCGATTACTCGGGATCGGGACGGACCGAAATCGCGTTCTTCCATGCCCCCTCGGCGAACTTCGCTTTCCGGCCGGCCGGAGGAGGTCCCGACGTGATCGTCCCGTTCGGGTCGGCCGGCGTCGCGACCACGCTGCCGGCCCTCGAATCTCCGGGCCATCGGGCGGCCGCGTCCGGCTCGGTCACCACGCCGCCCCGCACGGCCCAGGTCCCGGACGCGAACCCGAGGCCGGGTCGAGGGTCGCGAGCCGCCTCCGTCACGCGGAGGGCGGCACTTCCCCGGCGTCCCGTCGTCTCCGCCCTGCAAACGGCGAAGCGGCCCGGGAACGATGCCGCCCAGGGCCAATCCTGAGCCCGGCGGATCCAGCCGGCTCGTTCACGGGACGAGCTGGCGGATCATCGCCTCCAATTTGGTGAAGTCGATCGGCTTGGTCATGTGGGCGGTGAACCCGGCCTCGCGGCTGCGGACGATATCTTCTTCCATGCCGTAACCGGTCAGGGCGATCGCCGGGACCGCCCCCTTCATCGCGACGATCCGCCGCATCAGCTCCAACCCCGAGCCGTCGGGCAGGCCGATGTCGCTGATGATCAGGTCGAACCGCCCCCGCTCCGCTTCCGAGGCGGCCTCCTCGATCGTGCCCGCCATCGTGATCGTGTGGCCGTGCCCCCGGAGCAGCCGAGCCATGAGCCGTCGGGTCGAGTCCTCGTCCTCGACGACCAGGATCGACAGGCGGGCGGGGAGGGCAAGGGAAGACGCCGGGCGTTCGACGGGCTTCGGCGATGCCCCGTCCGCGACGTCGGGCTGGCCCGGGAGCGCATTCAGCGTGACGCGGAAGGTCGTCCCGAATCCCGGCCCCGCGCTCTCCGCAACGATGGTGCCGCCATGGGCGTCGATCACCCCGCGGCTGATGGCCAGGCCCAGGCCCATCCCGCCGAAACGACGGGTGATCGACGTTTCGCCCTGCTGGAACGGGTCGAAGATCATGGGCAGGACCTGGGGATCGATTCCGATGCCGGTATCGATGACCTCGACGATCAGCCGTCGTTCCGACTCGTCGCCCGCATCGCGGGAACGGATCGTCAGCAGGCCGCCCTCCGGCGAGAACTTCACGGCGTTCTTGATCAGGTTCCAGAAGACCTGCTGGAGCCGGGCCGAGTCGGCGTTGACGTGGCGGAACTGGGCCTGGAGATCGACTTCGAGCCGGACCCTCCCGCCGCGGATCTCGCTCTGGCAGACCTGGACGGCGTGGCGGATGATCTCGTGGCAATCGGCCACGCCCCAGTGGAGGGGCATCTTCCCCTGGACGATCCGCATCACGTCCAGGAGATCGTCGATCAACCGAGCCTGGAGGTTGACATTGTGGCGGATCATCTCCATCGTCGGCCGCAGGTCATCGGCCAATGCCGACCCGTCGATCATCGAGGTCGCAGCCAGGAGGATGGGATTCAGCGGGGTCCTCAACTCGTGGGAGAGGACGGCCAGGAACTGGGTCTTGGCATGATTGGCCTGCTCCGCCTCCTCCTTGGCCGCCCTCAGCGATTCCTCCAGCTCGATCCGATCGGCGATGTCGGTGTTCGTCCCGAACCACTGGACGACCCGGCCTTTCTCATCGTGCAGGGGCACGCCCCGGGAGAGGAACGGCCGGAAGACGCCGTCCGCCCTGCGGATCGGGAAGACCATATCGAACGGCTCGGCGGTCCGGATCGACTCCCGCCACCGGATCAGGACCGAGGGGAGGACGGCGGGATCGACGACCTTTTGCCAGCCCCATCCTTTCATCTCCTCGGGGGTCGTCCCGGTGTACTCGTGCCAACGGCGGTTGTACCAGGTGAGGTGGCCATCGGCCTCGGCCATCCATGCGAGCTGGGTGATCGAATCGGCCAGGGTCCGGAATTGAGCCTGGCTCCGGCGTGCCTCGGCCTCGGCCTGCTTGCGGTCGGTGATGTCGCGGAGGTGTCCGGTGAAGACGGGCGGGCCGGACCCGGCGATCGGCGTGATCGCCATCTCGACCGGGAACTCCTCGCCATCGGGCCGTATCGCCGTGATCTCGAAGCGACGCCCCAGGATCGGCCCTTCGCCGGTCGCGAGATAATGGGCCAGGCCCCGCCGGTGGGCCTCATGCATCCGGGGAGGGATGATGATCTCGGCCATGGAACGGCCCAGGACGTCGGACTGGCCCACGCCGAAGATCCGCTCGGCGGCCGGGTTCCATTCCACGATCCGCCCTTCGTGGTCGATCGAGATGATCGCGTCGAGCGCGGAGGCGAGGATGCCGGCCTTGCGGGCCTCGCTCCGCTCCAGCTCGCGCTCGGCGTGGCGGCGTGCGTCGATGTCCCGGAAGATCAGGACGGCACCGACCAGATTCCCGCCGTCGTCCCGGATTGGCGCGGCACTATCGTCGATCGCCCGTTCGGTCCCGTCCCGGGCGATCAGGATGGTGTGATTAGCGAGCCCGACGATGGCCCCTTCGCGCAGAGCCCTCAGGGCCGGGTTGGGGACCGGCTCGCGGCTGGCCTCGTCGACGATCCGGAAGACCCGATCCAGCGGGAGGCCGACCGCATCCTCCGAGGTCCATCCGGTCAACTGGCGGGCGACTGGGTTCAGGAAGGTGATCCGTCCTTCGCCGTCGGTCGAGATCACCGCATCCCCGACGCATTCCAGGGTCACGCGGAGCCGTTCCCGCTCCCGGGAGAGACGCTCCTCCACCCCCTTGCGTTCGATTCCCAGGGCGACCTGATCGGCGACCGAGGCCATCCCGCTCAACGTCGCCTCCGCCAGCGGATGGCGGGCGAACATGGCCCAGACGCCCACCAGTCGATTGTCGACGACCAGCGGGAAGCCGGCGAACGAGGCGATCCCCTCTCGTACCGCCCAGTCCTGGTCGGGGACGGATGGGTCGCCCATCACCGCGTTGGACAGGAGGGGGCGACGGTCCTGGGCGATCCGGCCGATCTGGGACCGCCCGATCGGGATCCGTCCGTGCACGCCGTCGGTGTGGGTGCAGAGTCCTGCGCTGGCCCGCAACTCCAGGAATATGCCCGTCGCATCCACGGTCCAGATCCGGGCCAGGGCCGCATCCAGGTGGACGACCGTCAGCTCGACGCAACGCCGGAGCATCTCCGCCGCATCATCCCCCCCCCGGGCGAGGTCGATGCCCAGGTCGCGGCCGAACGCGGCGAGTCGCCTCAGGGCGGCCACCTCCGACTCCAGCCGTGAGAGCCGTTCGGCCGGGCCATCGTCCATTGCGTCGGGTCGGGGTGGATGGTCGGGATGCGGGTCGTCGGTCAACGGGGGCGTCTCTCGGATCGGGGTCGGCCCGGCATCTTGGCGTAAGGCCCAGTGTATCATCCCCGGCGAAAGTCAGGCGAATTTCCGCCAGAGGCGATCGAAGGTCTCGAGGAACGGGGCGAGCCATCGGGCATCGTCGCTGATGATGAGGTTTTCCTCGTTATCATTGGCGGCGCCACGGGTCCAATTGTAGCTCCCCGTCAACAGGATGCTCCGGTCCACGATGGCGAACTTGTGGTGCATGTGGAACGGGCTGCGGTCGATCCGGAGATCGATCCCCGACCGGTTGAGGCGGCTCGCGTCGGAGCCGAGGTCGTCGGCCTTGGCGTCGTCGGTGATCACCCGCACCTCGAGCCCGCGCCTGGCGGCGGCGATCAGTCCATCGGCCAGGCGGTCATCGGTGATCGTGAAGACGCATGCATCCACCGTGGATCGCGCCTGATCCAGCAGCCGGAGGATGGCACGCGGGCAGTCATCCCCCGGGCTGAAGTAGGCCTCGGCGCGGGGGATTGTCGTCGGCGGCTCGCCTCGTTCCCGCAGGGCCGCCACGACTTCTTCCAGCCATGCCAGGACCTCGACGGGATCGGCCCCGGGCAACGCCCCGCGGGCCGCCGCGAAGGCCCGCCGGATCGTCGCCATCCTGGCCTCGGGAGGCCCCGACCCGAATGGCGAGGCGACGAGAGCCTGACGCTCGGAGCGGGAGAGCTTCCAATCCTCGAACGACCGCGCCAGCCATGCGTCGAGATCTTCGATCGGCATCGGCGACACTCCTTCGTTGACCTCCCGCCCGCACGGATCGAGGAAGGAGGCCGGCCCCCCGGCTTCGGAGACAGTCGGCCCCTCCGCGTCGATCAATATCCGTCGGACGAGAGGACCTCACCGCCGTTTCGGGTGCTCAGGGCCCGCCAGTTGTTGATGGCGACCGTGTCCTTGAAGAAGCGGACGGAACCGTCGCACAGCAGGCTGTTGACGCCCCCGGGGTGGCGGCTTCGCGAAGCCAGCCAGAAGCTGCCCGGATTGCCCGCGCCGGGCTCCGTGCAAGGCATGTTGCGGACCGGGTCGTTGCCGCAGACCCCGGCGTCCGGACTCTTGCTGTTGGGCGTGAGCTGGGCCGTGACCTGATAGGTCGAGGAATCGTCATTCCAGATCCGGCCCCGGCGGTCGGTGTTGCCGTTCAGCGGGGTCGGGGTCTGGAGCAACTCCATCATCGCCAGGGTATTGCTCGACCCGTCCGTGATCTCCGCGAGGCTCGCACCGTAGGCGATCCCGAAGGCACCCCCGGGCTGGCCCGGATTGAAGAATGCGCCGGGCCCGAAGTTGACGCCGTAGTTCCCCTTGTGGTCGGTCGGATTGGGGTCGGCGAAGATGACCGACACGTCGGAGGGGCACTGGTAGACGGCGATCTTCGCGAGCCTCGTCGTCTGGTTCGCCCCGTTGAGCACGCCCAGGTTCGCGTTGAACGAGGCGAAGGCGGCGCCTTGCTCGACGAACGGCAGGATCGACACGCAGAACGCCTGGCGATACCCGTTCCCCCCGCCCGGGTATTTGCCGGTGGTCGGCTCACGCCCCAGGAGTCCGTTGGGGAACCGGCCGTGGGTGTCGTGGTAATTATGCAGGGCGATCCCGAACTGCTTGAGGTTGTTGGTGCACTGGATCCTGCGGGCGGCCTCGCGGGCGGCCTGCACGGCGGGCAGGAGCAAGGCGATTAACACGGCGATGATGGCGATGACCACCAGCAGTTCGATGAGCGTGAAGCCGCGGCGGACGGGATTCGATCGATACATGGATTCGCCCGAAGTAGAAGTAATGATCCCGACGGCCCGAAACGGCCTCGCGGGGCCGTGCCGGGATGATCTCCGGTGGAATTAGGGATGGGTGGACTTTATCCGGGTCCGATGGGTGAGATCAAGGGGCGTCGGCGCGATGGCAACATGCGTCGGCGAGCCGGGCGAATCCTGGGATTCGCAACGCATCCTCACCGCCGCCCGGTACCCATCTGATCGGCCGCACGGGCCGATCGAATTCATCCAACCGGGTAAGTTCGCCGGGATCCCGGGCCCGGCGAACCTGGCCTATCAGGGGGCGGGACACCCGTGCCGCGGGTTCGTACCGGCGGGGCAGGGCCCCATCGGCGGGACCGATCAGGGAGCGACCCGGATCGTCAGCCGATCCGCCGAGTCCCGAGAACGAAAGGCATCGATCACCGGGGCGAGCGCCGCATCCACGGTCTCCCGGGCCGCCGGCCGCCCGTCGGGATCGATCGGGCTGCGGATCGTGAGCGGCCTCGGCGCCAGGGCCGCCGCGAGTTCGGGCAGGTCGTAGCTTTCCAGGACCCCGGGCACGGCTGATGCGAGCTGGTCGCGGGTGATCCCGGCATGCGCCACCGCCGACCAGGACAGGATCGACCCGTCGATCTCGACCGACCGCACGCGGTCGTCGAGGATCGCCGCGTGGAGGGCGATCGGCCCCCCGGCGCCGACCCCGACCAGATGGAAGCCCCGCCCTCCATCCAGGGCCCGGAGGGCCTGCAGCACGTCGAGCACCCGCATCCCGATGAGCGGCCGGCCCAGGTGGAGCGCCAGGAACGCCTCGCGTTCATCGGGGCCGAAGGCAAGGCGAGTCGGGGGGGCCGGCGTGGTCTCGCCCATTCCGCGGGGCTCGACCAGAGCAACCTGTTCGCCGGCCCTGACACGCGACTCGATGGCCCCTCCCGGCTCGAACATCGTCCGGTCGGCTCCCACGTAGACCGCGAGGGGCTTACCTCCGTCGGTCCGATCCCCGCGCAGGAGGAGCACGGGCACCGTGATGCCCGGCTCGGTGGTCACGCTCCAGCGGTCCACCGAGTATTCCGACCGCCGGATCGTCCGATCCTGCCCCGAGACGATGACAGGGCGCAAGTTCGTCGGCACGGCCAACCGCGTCCGAATTGCTTCCCGGATTGCGTCCATGGTGCGTCCGGCCGATGCTTTGACGCGAGATCGGTCAAGTTCGTCAGCACGTTCGGCGTTCAGGGCGAACACGGAGCGTTCGCCGGGGAACTCCTGCACGACCTGGCCTTTCGCGGTGGCCTGGGCCTGCTCCAGGGTGGCGATGGTGGCATCGACCTCGACCGGTGCGTCATCCTTGCCGAGCAGCCACCGCCTCATCCAGCGCATGGCCGCGGTGCGGCGAGGCCCGGTGAATCCGTGGGGTTCGTCCGACTCGAACAGGTCGACGCGCTCCCCGAAGCCGAATCGGCCGTAGGCCAGCTTGGCCTCCCGGAAGCTCGCCCAGGCCCCATCGATGTCGAAGAAGTCCTGGGTCCCGACGCAGAGGAGGGTGGGTTTCGGGGCCCTCATGGTCACGTAGTCGGCGTGGTCCATGCCGAAGGCGACCTGGCCGGTGATGTTCTGCTCGGCGTCCTGCGGGCCGATCGTGGCGAACAGCCGTTCCAGCGAGGTGATGTAGCAGGACGGGGCGGCCACGGCGATCCGATCGTCCAGGGCCATCAGGTAGGCCGTCTCGGTCCCGCCCCCGGAATTCCCCGTGCACCCCAGGCGCGTCGGGTCGACCTCGGGCCGGCCCGCCAGGTAGTCCATGGCCCGGAGGCCGTCCCAGATCCGATAGTGGGCCGCCTGCCGCCCGACCAGCAGGGCCCCGACGCCGGCCATCGTGTGCTCGGTCACGCTCCCCTTGATGGCCGGCTTGCCCTTGGCGTCCAGGATCTGGACCCGTTCCCCCTGGCCGAACGGGTCGAAGCAGAGCACGGCCAGTCCATTCCGGGCCAGGGTGATGCTGGCCCGCTGATAGGTCTCGCCCGCCTTCCCCTCGGCGGAGTGCCCGCAGGGGAGCAGGACGCCGGGCACCGGGCCCGAGGCCTCGGGCAGGTAGAGCAAGGCGGTCACGTGGTGATCGGGACGGCTTTCGAAGACGACCCGCTCGACCGTGTAGCCGTCGCGACGATCCCGGCCCGTGACGCGGGGATTCAGCGGGGTGCGTTCGGGGAAGGCGCCGAGGGAGGCGAGGAACTTTCCCCGGAGGTCCCGCTGGCGTGCCTGCCAGGCCTCGGGCGTCTTTAAGGCCGCCACGGCCTCCCTCCTCGCCCGGAAATGTTTGCCGGCCTCCGCCCGGAGCCAATCGCCGAGCATCTCGCGGGGTCGGGCCGCCTCGTCCAGCACCCGCAATTCATCGGCGGGCGGCGTCGCGACGGCGAGGGAGAAGGCCAGGGCGAGGGCGATCATGGCGGTGCAACCCCAGGGTATCGGATGTCGGCCCGTGGACGAAGGTCTTCGGGGGCATCCTAGCCGGCCCCACGCCCGGAGGAAACCGCCCTCATCGCCGGCCTTGCTTGACGATGGTCGTATCCGACGCTAGGTTGGGACCGCGAACGACTTCCCGCCGAACCTTCCCGGGCGACCCCACCGCCACCCCCGCCTCGACACCGCCCCTCCGGAGTCGACCCATGACGCTCCCCGCCCTGATGGCGCTCGCCCTCGTCGCCTCGCCACTCGCCACCGTGGACTATCCGCGCGAGATCAAGCCGGTCCTGGCCCGGCGCTGCGTGGCTTGTCACGGTGCCTTGAAGCAGGAAGGGGGTCTCCGCGTCGATACCGCGGCCCTGATGCTCCGGGGTGGCGAGAGCGGTCCGGCGATCGAGCCCGGGCAGTCCGATCAGAGTTTGCTCGTGGAAAAGCTCACCGGGGCGGGCGGGCTGAGGATGCCCCCGGAAGGAGAGCCCCTGTCCGCGAAGGAACTCGAACTGGTCCGGGGATGGATCGACCAGGGGGCCCACGCCCCCGAGGAGAAGCCCCAACCCGACCCTCGCGACCACTGGTCCTTCCGGCCACCGACCCGGCCCGAGGTCCCCGGCGTCTCCGGTCCGGGGGAGATCCGCAACCCGGTCGATGCCTTCCTCGCCTCCGGAATGGAAAAGGCCGGTCTCACGCCTGCACCCGAGGCCGACCGGGGCGAACTCCTCCGGCGGGTCTCGCTCGACCTGACCGGCCTCGCCCCCAGCCCCTCCGAGCGGTCGGCCTTCCTCGCCGACCCGGCGCCGGATGCGTACGAGAAGGCCGTCGATCGCCTGCTCGCCTCGCCCCATTATGGGGAGCGGTGGGGACGGCACTGGATGGACATTTGGAGGTACAGCGACTGGGCCGGCTACAAGGCGGAGGTCCGCGAGAGCCAGCCTCACATCTGGCGGTGGCGCGACTGGATCGTCGAATCCCTGAATGATGACAAGGGATACGACCGGATGATCCTCGAAATGCTCGCCGCCGACGAGGCCGCCCCGGACGACGAATCCGCCCTCCGCGCGACCGGCTTCCTCGCCCGCAACTGGTCCAAGTTCAGCCGCGATACGACCCTCCAGAACACGGTCGACCATTCGGCCCGCGCCTTCCTCGGGCTGACCTTCGCCTGCGCCCGCTGCCACGATCACAAATACGATCCGATCAGCCAGACCGAGTATTATCGCCTCCGCGCCTTCTTCGAGCCCCAGGAGGTCCGGGCCGACCGGCGTCCCGGCCAGGCGGATCTCACCAAGGATGCCCTGGCGCGCGTCTATGATGCCAATCCGGACACGCCGACGTTCCTCTACGCCCGCGGCGACGAAAAGAGCCCGGATAAGGATCACCCGCTCTCGCCCGGCCTGCCGGCGTTCCTGGGCGGGCCGGTGGCCATCGAGCCCGTCAAGCTGCCGCTCACGGCCTTCTATCCGGGGATGAAATCGTTCGTCCAGGCCGAGGCGACCGACGCGGCCGAGACCTCGCTCGCGTCGGCCCGCGCCGCGCACGACAAGGCCCTGCTCACTGGCCCGCGCGTCGATGCCGATGCGGCGCTGGCCGAGAAGCTTTTGGCGGCCGCACTCTGGGAGCGGGAGTCGACCCGCCTGCGGATCGCCGCCGATCGCGCCGAGTATGCCGAGCCCCGCGATGCCAAGGCGGCCGAGCAGGCGGCGGCCGAGGCCCTCAAGGTCGAGCGTCAAGCGACGTTGCGGCGGGCCGAGGCGACGCTGGCCGAGGCCGAGATGGCGCAACAGCTCGCCGCCAAGCCCGACGAGAAGGCGAGGGCCGACGCCAAGGCGGCCAAGGCCCGCGAGGCGATGTATGCCGCGGGCACGGCGGCCGTCAACCCGACCGGGCGGTACACCTC
The DNA here is from genome assembly GCF_051175315.1 of Tundrisphaera macrotermitis. Taxonomy (NCBI): domain Bacteria; kingdom Pseudomonadati; phylum Planctomycetota; class Planctomycetia; order Isosphaerales; family Isosphaeraceae; genus Tundrisphaera; species Tundrisphaera macrotermitis. Next base: position 5,963,294 of record NZ_CP195100.1, on the reverse strand, counting down.
GTTCGGCCCGATCTATCCTCGGACGAGCACGGGCCGGAGGCTCGCCCTGGCCCGCCGGATCGGCGATCGGGCCAACCCGCTGACGGCCCGCGTCGCGATCAATCACATCTGGCTCCGCCACTTCGGCCGCCCCCTGGTGGGCACCCCGGCCGACTTCGGGCTCAATGGCCGGGCCCCCAGCCATCCCGAGTTGCTCGACTGGCTGGCCGTCGAGTTCATGGAGCGGGGCTGGAGCATGAAGGCGATCCACCGCCTCCTGGTCACCAGCGATGCCTACCGACGCGTCTCGACCGGGGCCGGCCACGATGCCGCGTCGGTCGATCCGGACAACTCCAAATACTGGCGGATGAACCCCCGGCGGATGGAGTCCGAGATCGTCCGGGATAACGTCCTCCTGGCCTCCGGCACGCTCGACCCGGCGAGGGGCGGGCCGGACCTCGATCCGGACGCGTGGTTGACCTCCAAGAGGCGAAGCCTGTACTTCCGCCACGCGGCCGAGAAGCAGGTTTCTTTCCTGGCGATCTTCGACGCCCCCAACGTCAGCTCGTGCTATCGTCGCGACGAGAGCGTGGTCCCCCAGCAGGCGTTGGCGATGGCCAACAGCCCGCTGGTCCTGGCCGCGAGCCGACGCCTGGCCGCCGACCTGTCGCGTTCGATCGCGCCGGATGCGGATGACGCGTTCGTCCGGTCGGCCTTCGAGCGGACCCTGGGCCGGGGCCCCACCGACGAGGAACGGGCCGCCTGCGTCGATCACCTGACGCGACTGGCGCGGTCGCTGGAGTCTCCGGCCGACCTGAAGCCGATCGACGGCGGTGCCGCCTGCGAGGTCGCCCCGGCCGCCGACCCTCGGCAGAGGGCCCGCGAAGGGCTGGTGCACGTGCTGCTCAATCACAACGACTTCCTGACCATCCGCTGAAAGGGCTCGATCCATGGCAACCCATCACGGGCGAGTCCCCCGGCGGGCGTTCCTGGCCGACATGGGGATGGGATTCACCGGCCTGGCCCTGGGGGCGATGCTCCAGAGGGAAGGCGTGGCGCGGGCGGACGAAACGGGCCTCTGGACCCCGCCCGACGGCAAACCCCACTTCGCGCCCAGGGCGAAGAACGTGATCTGGCTGTTCATGATCGGCGGCACCAGCCACATGGAGAGCTTCGACCCCAAGCCGGAGTTGAACAAGTACGCCGGCAAGACGATCGCCGAAACCCCGCACAAGGCGGTGCTCGAATCCCCCTTCACCAAGAAGAACCTCCGCGAGTTCGTCGCCGGCCAGCACAAGATCCAGCCGAGCATCTTCCCGATGCAGGTCGGCTACCAGAAACGGGGCCAGAGCGGGATCGAGGTGTCCGACTGGTGGCCCCACCTGGGCGAGTGCGTCGACGACCTGGCCGTGGTCCGGTCGATGTGGACGACCGACAACGACCACGGGGCCCAGCTCCAGTTCCACACCGGCCGCCACGCCCTGGAAGGGGCGTTCCCGACGATCGGATCGTGGATCCACTATGGCCTCGGGTCGTTGAACGACGACCTGCCCAGCTTCGTCGTCCTGGGGACCCCCCTGGCCGATTGCTGCGGCGGGATGAACGGGCATGGGTCGAACTACCTCGGCCCGGAGCACGACGGCGTCCGGCTCTCGGTCGACCCCAAGAATCCCCTCCCGTTCGCCTCGCCCGGGTCGAGCGTGACCCGCGAGGAGCAGGCCGCCGGATTCGACCTGATCGGCAAGCTCGACCGGATGTCCGCCGCCCGCTATCCCGACGATCCCGCCCTCCGGGCCCGGATCCGCTCTTATGAGCTGGCGTTCCGGATGCAGGCGAGCGTCCCCGAGGTGGTCAAGCTCGACCTCGAAACGCCCGAGACTCAGGCCCTCTACGGCCTCGACCAGGACGCCACCAAGCCGTTCGGCGCCCAGTGCCTGGCCGCCCGCAGACTGGTCGAGAAGGGGGTCCGATTCGTCCAGGTCTACCACGGGGCCAACGGGGCCGCCGGCGCCTGGGATGCCCACTCCGACCTCAAGAACGGCCATGCCCAGCTCTGCGGCCAGGTCGACCGGCCGATCGCCGGGCTGCTCAAGGACCTGAAGCGGCGCGGGCTGCTGGACGAGACGATCGTGGTCTGGGCCACCGAGTTCGGCCGGACCCCCGGGACCGAGGGGAAGGATGGACGCGACCACCATCCCTACGGGTTTTCGGTCTGGATGGCCGGGGGCGGTATCAAGGGCGGGGTGGTGCATGGCGCGACCGACGAGCTGGGCTTCCACGCCGTCGAGCAGCGGCACTACGTCACGGACATCCACGCCACGGTGCTCCACCAGCTCGGGCTCGATTCCCGCCGCCTAGAGGTCCCCGGCCAGAAACGGCTCGACATCGACCACGGCCGGCCAATCCGGGAAATCCTCGCCTGACCGCCTTTTTCGCGGGCTTCTGTCGCCCGGGCGGCTGAAACCACGAATGGGTTCAGAGAAGGCTGATTGATCAAGTCTTGTGACGCCATGCGCCGAGTTTGGTGAATGAGCGAGAGGTCGGGCGGAGCCCGGCCGCGAGGAAGCCCATCCGCGCCGAAATGGAGTTCGCCCGCCATGGACCATCCCCCCGCCCCAACCCCGCGTCGCCCGAGATCGCTCAAGCGTCGCATCCAGATCGGATCGGCGCTGCTGGTCATCGTGACCCTGGCGTTGGTCGTCGCCCTGCCGACCCTGCTGGGCTCATGGCCGGGCCGGCTCCTGCTGGTCCGGGTCGTGAACGGCCAGCTCAAGCCGGGCAAGATCCAACTTGGGCGGGCGTCGCTGTCCTGGACCCGCCCGATCGAGCTGGGTGATGTCGCCCTGTTCGACCCCAAGGGGAAGATGGTCGTCTCGGCGCGGAAGGTCGGGATCGATCAGGGCCTGCTCGCCCTGATCCGATCGAAGGGCGACTATGGCACGATCACGGTCGACGAGGCTCGGGTCGACGTCGAGCGCCGGGCCGACGGCTCGATCGACGTCCTGGATGCTTTGGCCGGACTGAACGGACCCAGCGACCCCAAGAAATCCGAGCCGTCTGACCCCTCGGTCGTGGTGGTCGTCGCCGGGCGCCTGTTCAGCGTGAAGACGCCGGAGGTCCCGGGCGGGATCGTCGCCGAGGCGTTCCGGGGCAAGCTCACCGTCGCCCCGGCCAAGCCGGCCGACCTCGCGCTGACGCTGATCGAGAAGGACCGATCGCTCGACCTCCACGCCACCTACGACCACCGGGCCAAGGCGGGGACCCCGGCCGACCTCAGCGCGAACGCCGTCGGCAAGGGGTGGCCGGTCGCCGTGAGCCAGGCCGGGCTCGCGGCCCGCGGCCGGTACTTCGGCGAACTCGGCGCGAATCGCCGGGGCGGCCTCTGGTCAGCCAGCGGCGCGGCCGAGCTGCGCGATGCGGTCGCGGACGGGCCGATCCTGGGCGGCGACCGCGTGTCGCTGGAGAGCGTCGCTCTGGGCTGCGACGTGGCCGAGTCCGCATCGGGCTGGCAGATCAACGAACTGAACGTCAAGAGCGCCGTGGCCGCCCTGGGCGCGACCGGCTCGATCCCGGCCTCGGCCACGGCGCCGACCCGGGTGGATGGGCACGTCGACCTCGCCGCCCTGTCGCGGATGCTGCCTCACCTGATCCCGCTCCGCGACGGCCTCGCGCTGCACAAGGGGACGGCGAAGATCGAGGCGGAGATGGCGACCGGCGACGGGGCCGAACGATTCCGGGTCATGGCCAGCCTGGCCGACCTGGCCGGCGAGGATCGGGGCAAGCCGCTGGCCCTGCGCGACCCGGCCACGTTCTCGGGTGCCTTCACGCGATCGGGGGGGAACGTGGCCGTCGAGCGGTTCTCGATCCGCGCCGCCGGGCTGGATGCGACCGCGACCGGCGACCTCCAGCGGGGGATCGTCCTGGACGGGACGGCCGACCTCGCCGCGGCCGAGGCCCAGCTCCGCGAATGGCTCGACCTGGGGGCCGTCGCCGTGGCCGGCCAGGCCCGGTTCAAGGCGGACTATCGCCACAAGGGGACGGCCTACGAGGCCCGGTTCGCCTCGGAGGTCGCCGGCCTCTCGGTCGCCGGCCTGACCGCTGACCCGATCGCCCGCGACCGCGTCCGGTTCGAGGGGACCGCCGACGGCCCGAGCACCCCCATCGGCATCCCGAACGGCTGGGCTCAAGGCCGCGTGGCGATCGACGGCGGGGATGCCAAGGCCGACCTCCACGCCGCCGCCGAGGGGGAGGCGCTCGCCCTGAACGCGGGGGCGTCGGTCCCGCTCACCTCGCCGATCCCGTCGCGGGCCGAGGCCCGGGTGGCCTTCCGCCGCTCCAAGGCGGCCGTCGGGCTGGTCCAGGACCTCGATGAACTGCACGTGTCCCTGACCCCGGACGATCCCAAGGCCGCCCAGGCCCGGATCGCCCTCGACGTCAAGGGCCGGCTCGACATGACGGCCGGGGAGTTGACCCTGATGCCGCTGGCCGCCGGGGCGTCGGGCGCCATCGCCCTGGCGAACGAAGGGATCCGGGTCGGCGGCCTGAACCAGGAAGGCCTGCCGGTGACGGTCCGCGCCGACCTGGTCGGCGACCTCGGGGCCCTCGACCAGATGCTGGTGGTCTGGGCCGGGGCCGAGCCGCGTGGCCTGGGCGGCAAGTGGGCGTCGGGCCTGACCGTGAATCGCGGATTGGACGGCGTCCTCCGGTTCGACGGCGGGATGAACATCGACCACCTCGTCATGACCTCGCCCCGAGGCCCGGTCTCGCTGGCCGCCAAGGGCGGATACGTCCCGAACGTCAACTACCTCCACCTCGATGCCCTGGACCTCCAGACCCGGTTCGGCCAGTTCGTCGTCGCGGGCAACATCGCCAACCTGACCGGCGATCGGTTCATCGACCTGAGCGGGACGATCGAGCCCCGGTGGGAAGGGCTGGACAAGATGGTCGCAACCTCGATCGAGCCGAACGCCCAGATCCGGGGCAAGGGTCGGGCATTCAAGCTGGCCGGCCGGGCGTCGGGCGAGTCGGCCTCGCAGATCCTCAAGGATCTGACCGGGGAGATCGGCTTGGACCTGACCTCGACCCGTGCGTTCGGGATGACCCTGGGGCCGGCCCCGGTCGTGCTCCGGCTCGGCAACGGGAAAGCGGCCTTCGACCCGATCCAGACCACGCTCAACGACGGCAAGGTCGCCATCAACGCCGACCTGATCCTCGACGACCCCAATGGGCTGGGGCTGCGGATCGCCCGGGGGTCGCGGATCGACGGCGCCGCGATCAACGAGGTCGTCTCGCACGACATCCTGACCTACATCGCACCGGTGTTGAGCCAGTCCACCCAGGTCCGGGGCAAGCTCTCCCTGGTCGTCAACACCGCGGTCGTCCCGATCGTGGGCAACACGCTCACCCAGGCCGATGCCCTGACCCGATTCGAGAACGTCATCTTCCAGCCGGGCCCGTTCGTCTCCGAAGTCCTCGGCATGGGCGGAATCGCCGCGCCCCAGTTGAAGCTCGACCAGACCCTGAAGATCCTGATCGCCGACGGCCGGGTCAACCAGAGCGGGCTGTCGATCGACGTGCCGGGCGGTTCCAAGGTCCAACTCGACGGCTCGGTCGGGCTCGACCAGACCCTGGCCCTCAGGGCCCAGATGCCGATCACCGGCCAGATGCTCGGCAAGGACAAGACCCTCAATCAGATCGTGGGCGACACCAAGGTGACGATCCCGATCGGCGGCACCCTGTCGCGCCCGGCCTTGGATAAGAAGGCGTTCCAGGTCGCCCTCCGCGATGCGGCCAAGACCATGGTCCGCAAAGGTGTGCGGAATGAACTCAACGGCGTGCTCGATCAGGTCCTCCCGAGCGTCGTTCCCGGAGCCGCCAAACCGGGCAAGCCGGGCAAGCCGGGGGCGAGGGGCTCGATCGGCAACGACGCCCTGAAGGTGCTCGAAGGGGTGGGCCGCGACCTGATCGACCCCGGGAAGAAGCCGTGAGTTCTGGCCCTTCCACGGTCCCCAGCTTCAGTCGCCCTGGCCCGTCTTGATGGGCCAGAAGCGGCTGCTAACGACCAACCCGCGTTGGTCCGTTAGGTTCCAGTAACTTGCCGTGGAACCAAACGGAAGCGGAGCTGTCCCCGTGCCCGCCGGGATCTTGATGGGGTCGCCGAATAAATTCGTGGCCTTCGCCGTGATGGGGACCTCCGTGGCCTCCCATCGGCGATCTTTCCAGGGTCCCGAGTCCTTGGTCCACATCAATTCGAGTTTGGTGATGGGGATTTCCCCGCGAAATCCGACCGAGAGGATGTTCCCGTCCGACTCGAAATAGTCGAAGCTCGCCAGTGATTTCCCGCCCCGGAGGATGCCGTCGGCGAAGGCGTGGATCTCCTCGGGATTCTCGCCGGCCCCGCCGTGGCCGTGGGGCATCCTGGGCCGGATGCAGAGCGTCGATGATCCGCCCGCAACCTTGACGGACTTCATGAGCGAGTCGAGTGGATAGGCGAAGTCGTTGGTCCCGGTGACCCAGAGCTTGGGCATCTTGCCGTGGGGGAGATAATGCTTGGGGTCCCAGAGGTCGAGCCAGCGTTGACCCCGCTCGCCCAGCTTTTCCAGTTCCGGCTTCCAGGTCGAGTTCTCGCCCAGGAAGCCGCAGCCGTAGACCGGGACGGCGAACCTGAACCGGTCGTCCAGGCCCGATACCAGGCAGGTCAGGTAGCCGCCCCACGAGATCCCGGTCAGGCCGATCCGGTTTGGGTCGACCTCGGGCCGTGACCGGAGGAGCGAGTGGGCGAGGATCAAGTCGGCCGCGGCGTGATAGGGCCACTGGTCCTCCACCGGCTGATCGGAGGCGGCGAAGTCAGGGCCGGGCGGGCCGCCGGCGTCGTGGCGATCCCACTTGCCATAGCTGCCCCGCGGCACCGTGCCGCAGGTATCCATGGCAATCGCGGCATAGCCCCGCCCGGTCCAGAGCCGGACCCAGTCCTCGAACGCCGTCCCGCCCCCGCCGTGGACCAGCACGATCCCGGGTACCTTGGCCCCCGGCTCCACCCTGGGCATGCCGATCCAGGCGAAGGTCCGCGTCGGCTTCCCCTTCCAGGGTAGGGCATCGTAGAAGACGGCCTCCATCCCCTCGGCCGAGAAGCCAGGGGCGGGCTCGACCCGCGGCGCCCGAAGCATCTCCGGGGTGGCGCGGGCCAGCCCCGGCCCATCGGCGCGGGAGGCGGCCGGGAGCAACAGCCCGGCCAGGAAAGCGGCGGCGAAACGTGCGGAGGGCATGATGGAGGCTCCGGGTCGATGGGGTTCGGTCCCGGAGCTTCGCATCGTATCCGTCCCGATGCAACCGTCCCGGCTCCTTGTGTTGAACAATCATTTGGTTAGGATGAACCCTCGTGGACCGGGCGGACCAGGTGTGGTCGAGGGGCCGGATGATGGACATCAGGATGCGACGCGTCATCATCCGGGGCGGTCTGCTGTTCGCCTTGTTTGCCGGTGCCCTCAGGGCCTCGGACGGGCCCAAGGTGGGCGAGCTCCTGGTCGATCGCTGCCTGAGCTGCCACTCGGCGGATTCGAAGAAGGGCAAGCTGGACCTGTCCCGGCGGGCGGCGGCCCTGGCCGGGGGCGAGACCGGGCCGGCCATCGAGCCGCACAAGTCCGCCGACAGCCTCCTCTTCGAACGGGTCGAGTCCGGCGAGATGCCGCCCAGCGGCGCGCTCAAGCCGGAAGAGATCGCGGCGCTCCGCGCCTGGATCGACTCCGGCGCCGCCTACGAGGTCGAGCCGTTGCAACCCCGGCGCGCCGGGCCCGATTGGTGGTCGTTGCGGCCGATCCGCCGCCCGGCGGTCCCGGAAGTCCGCGACCCGGCCTGGGTGCGGAACCCGATCGATGCCTTCGTCCTCGCCGGGCTGGAGAAGGCCCAGCTCCGACCCGCTCCCGAGGCCGAACGAGCGGCCCTGATCCGCCGCGTCAGCTTCGACCTGATCGGCCTGCCGCCATCGCCCGAGGAAGTCCGCGAGTTCGTCGCCGACGACCGGCCCGATGCCTATGAACGGCTCGTCGACCGCCTCCTGGAGTCGCCCCACCACGGCGAACGGTGGGGACGGCACTGGCTCGACGTGGTCCGGTTCGCCGAGAGCCACGGCTATGAGACGAATCAACTCCGGCCCAACGCCTGGCCCTACCGCGACTATGTGATCCGGGCGTTCAACCGCGACACCCCATTCGCCCGGTTCGTCGAGGAGCAACTGGCCGGCGACGCCCTGCCCGACGCCGACTGGCTGGGGCGGGCCGCGACCGGCTTCCTGGTCGGCGGGTCCCACGACGTCGTGACCAACGCCATCCCGGAGGCCCAGCTCCAGCAAAGGGTCGACGACCTGGACGACATCCTCGCCGCGACCTCGACGGCCTTCCTCGGCCTGACCGCCCAGTGTGCCCGGTGCCACGACCATAAGTTCGACCCGATCCGCCAGGCCGATTACTACCGGCTCCAGTCCCTGCTCGCCGGGATCCAGCATGCCGATCGCGCCCTCCCCGCCCCCGATGCCGATCGCCGCGCCGTCGAGCGGGCCGAGGCGGAGGCCGAGGTGATCCGGATCGACCGCGAACTCGACGAGGCCGAGCCGCTGGCCCATCCCGAACTCGCCACGCCGTCGCGTCCTCCCGTGTCGCCGAGGCGGAACGTCGAGCGTTTTGAGCCCGCCCGCGCCCGGGCCGTCCGGTTCACGACCCGGGCCACCAACAACGGCATCGAGCCCTGCATCGATGAGCTGGAGGTCTGGACGGCCGGCCCGACCCCCCGCAACGTGGCGCTGGCCGCTTCCGGCGGCAAGCCGCTCGCCTCGTCGACCTATCCCGGGTCCGACATCCACCGGCTCGAACACGCCAACGACGGCCGGGTCGGCAACGGGCGAAGCTGGATCTCGGCCGTCAACGGTCAGGGCTGGCTCCAGGTGGAATGGCCCGAGGCCGAATCCGTCGACCGGGTCGTCTGGGGGCGGGATCGCGAGGGGAAGTACCAGGATCGGACCCCGACGGATTATCTGGTTGAACTGGAGACCGAGCCGGGACGCTGGCAAACGGTCGCCTCGTCGGCCGATCGGGCCCGCTCCGGCGAGGGCTTCGAGGAGTCGCCCGGGCATCGGGCCTTGCGGGAGCGCCGCGACCCCCTCCGAAAGCGGATCGCCGAACTGTCTCCGACGATCTCGGTCTATGCCGGGACGTTCGCCCAGCCCGGCCCGACCCGGATCCTCCGCCGCGGCGACCCGACGCAGCCGCAGGCGCCGGTGGTGCCGGGGGGCATCCTGGCCGTCCCGCCCGGCCTCGAACTGCCCGCCGACGCCCCGGAGGTCGACCGGCGCCGGGCCCTGGCGCGGTGGATCGCCGACCCGGCCAACCCGCTCCCCGCCCGGGTCCACGTCAACCGGGCCTGGCAGAACCACTTCGGCCGGGGGATCGTCGCCACGCCCAGCGACTTCGGCTTCAACGGCGTCGCCCCATCGCACCCCGAACTGCTCGACTGGCTCGCCTCGGAGTTCCTGGCCAACGGCGGCCGGCTCAAGCCGATCCACCGACTGATCGTCCTTTCGGCGGCCTATCGCCAGTCGAGCCGGCCCGACGCGTCGGGCCTGGCCCGGGACCACGATGACCGACTGCTCTGGCGGTTCCCCCCCCGGCGGCTCGAAGCCGAGGAGATCCGGGACGCGATCCTCGCCGCATCGGGTTCGCTCGACACGAGGATGGGCGGGCCGGGCTATAGCCTGTGGGAGCCGAACACCAACTACGTCGCCGTCTTCACTCCACGGGCCGAACTCGGCCCCGACGCCTTCCGGCGGATGGTCTACCAGTTCAAGCCCCGCAGCCAGCCCGACCCGACCTTCGGCGTCTTCGACTGTCCGGACGGCGGACTCGTCGCCCCGAGGCGAAACGTCTCGACCACGCCGCTTCAGGCTCTCAACCTGCTCAACAGCCGGTTCATGCTCGACCAGTCCGCCCGGCTTGCGGCCCGCGTCGAGCGGGAGGTTGGCGCGGATTTCGGCGAGCAGGCGGAGCGGGCTTTCGTCCTGACCCTCGGTCGATCCCCGACGGAAGCGGAGTGGAACGACGCCTCCATGCTGATCCGCGATCATGGCGGGTCGACGCTGGCCCGGGCCCTGCTCAACAGCAACGAATTCCTCCACGTCCCCTGAATCCGTCCCCGGAGCCCGCCGCCCATGGCCGACCCGACCCTGAGCCCCGGTGGTCGTTGCTTGCTGGATCGTCGCCGCTTCCTGGGCGGGATGGCCGGCGGTCTGGGCGGGATCGCCCTGGGCGCCCTGCTGGCCGAAGGACGACTGCTCGCGGGCGACCTCGCGAGTGAGCATCCACCGGGCATCCCCCACCACCCTCCCCGGGCGAAGCGGGTCGTGCAGATCTTCTGCACCGGGGCGCTCAGCCAGCTCGATACCTGGGATTGGAAGCCCGAGTTGGAGAAGCGACACGGCCAACCGCTGCCGGGCGTCGACAAGCTCGTCACCTTCCAGGGGGAGAACGGCAACCTGGCGCGGAGCCCCTGGGCGTTCCGACCGCGCGGGGAGTCGGGCAAGATGGTCTCCGACCTGCTGCCTCATCTGGCCGAGCTGGCCGACGAGATGTGCTTCGTCCACTCGCTGACCTCCAAGACGAACACCCACGGCCCGGGCGAGATGTTCCTCAGCACCGGCTTCACCACCGAGGGCTTCCCCAGCCTCGGGGCCTGGGCGTCGTACGCCTTGGGCGCCGAGACCTCGGACCTGCCGGCCTACGTCGCGATCCCCGACCCCCGGGGCGTCCCCCAGCAGGGGCCGGCCAACTGGGCTGCGGGGTTCCTGCCGGCGATCCACCAGGGGACCGCCTTCAACGCCGACAAGCCGATCCCCCACCTGGCCCGCCCGGCCGGGCTGTCCGAGGGGGACGACCGCGCGGCTCGCGACTTCCTGAAGGTCCTGAACGACGACCACCTCGCCCGCTATCCCGGAGACGCCGACCTGTCGGCCCGGATTGCCTCCTACGAGCTCGCCGCACGGATGCAGCTCCGCGCCCCGGAGGTGAGCGACCTGTCGGGCGAGGGGCCCGCCACGCGGGAACTGTACGGGCTCGACGATGCCAACCCCCTGACCGCCGCGTTCGGCCGCAACTGCCTGCTGGCACGGCGGCTCCTGGAGCGAGGGGTCCGGTTCGTCACGCTCTACAACGGGGCGTTCGCTATGGGGGAGGGGGCGCTGAACTGGGACGGCCACCGGCGGATCAAGTCCGACTACGACCGCCACGGCCCGATCCTCGACCGGCCCGCCGCCGCGTTGCTCCGCGACCTCAAGTCGAGGGGCCTGCTCGACGATACCCTGGTCCTGTGGACGACCGAGTTCGGCCGGATGCCGACCTTCCAGAAGGGGGCCGAGGGACGCGACCACAACCCGTCCGGGTTCACCGCCTGGATGGCCGGGGCCGGCGTCAAGCGGGCCTTCAGCTTCGGTGCGACCGACGAGTTTGGCCATCGTGCGGTCGAGAACGTGGTCGATGTCCACGACTTCCACGCCACGATCCTCCACCTCCTCGGCCTCGACCACACCCGCCTGGTCTACTACCACAACGGGGCCCAGCGTCGGCTGACCGACGTGCACGGTCGCGTCATCCGCGACGTCCTCGCCTGACGACGGGCCCGGAATTGGCTTGTGAAAGCCACGCATGTCGGTTCCAATGCATCGATCCCACTCGGTGCGACTACCCGGAGACCGACGCCCCATCCTGCCTCGGGCGGCCCGGTCGGAGATCGACCCATGAAGGCTCATCGGTTCGTCCCCCTCCTGATCGTGGTTTCCGCCCTCACCGCCCGGGCCGCCGGGCCGGCCGTGCGGTGGGATTTCGGGCAGGAAGAGACCACGCCCCTGGTGGCCAGGGGCACCGTCCAGCGCGACGTGCCGGGGCCGAGGCCCCCCGAGTTCCCCGACCTCGAACCGGGCAACCTCGCCGTCCGGCTGGATGGGGAGGGGTACTTCGCCTTCGATGGCCCGCTCTCCGGCGGCCCGCTCACCTTCACCAACGGCCAGTCGATCACCCTGGAAGCCTGGGTGAAGGTCGACGAACTCCGCGCCGGCGAGAGCGGCTACGTCATCGGTAAGGGGCGGACCTGGGCCAAGGAGTTCCCCCGCGACAACCAGAACTGGGCCCTTCGGGTCCGCGAGGGGAAGGGCAAGGCCTGCGTCAACTTCCTGTTCGCCACCCCTCCGGTCAGCGGGACCGCCAAGACCGACGCCCACTGGCACCGCTGGACCAGCGACGATGGGTTCGTCCCGGGTTCCGGCTGGCACCATATCGCCGTCGCCTACCGGTTCGGCGAGCCCGCGAGCATCAAGGGGTGGATCGACGGCAAGCCGAAGCCCGGCCGCTGGGACATGGGCGGGGCGACCGCCGAGGCGCCCGTGACCGACGACGATGCCGTCTGGATCGGCTCGGCCATGAAAGGCAACGCCTCCAACAGCTTCAAGGGGTCGCTCGACGCGGTCGCCGTCCATCGCGAGATCCTCGGCGACGACGTCCTCCTCGCCCGGTTCCGCCGCGAAGGGCCGGAGACGGTCGCCAAGGTCGCCCCGGAGGTCATGCCCGAACTCGGCCCCTTGCCCGCCGGGCAGGTCCGGGCGACCTTCCACGAAGGGCTCGCGTCGCACCTGCGATGGCCCGAGGTCGGCGACCCGATCCCCGGCGAGACGGCCCGCTGGTCCGGGACCGACTTCCTCCTCCCGCGCCTCCCCCGCCGCTATGACGCCTGGGGCATCCGCGAGGGCTGGAAGGCCCCGGTGCTGACCCGGCTGGCCGCCGACGTGACGCTCCCCCCCGGCCGGCATCGCTTCCTCATCCGGGCGAGGGGCCTGTCCCGCCTCTGGGTCGATGGCCGGGTCGTCGCCCGGACCAAGCCGCTCGCGCCGACCTCGGACGGGCACCAGCCGATCCCGCCGCTGACCGTGCCGCCGTTCCCCGGGGTGCGGCCGGCCGGGTTCGACCAGCAGGAGGCCTTCGGCGAGGCCGACATCCCGCCCGGCCGTCCGGCCCGCGTCGTCCTGGAAACCATGGTGGGCGGCAAGAAGTTCCGCGCCGAGCCGGGCGAGCTGTGCGTGGCGGTCCAGGGGGCCGACGGCCGGTCGTTCGCAATCCTCGGTCCCGACCCCCGGTCGGCTTCGGCGATCCCCCTGGCCGATGCCGAGATCGAGTCGGCCCTGGCCCGGATCGAGGCCTCCCTCCTGGCACACGACGACCGGGCCCGCCGCGCGGCCGCCGCCAGCCAGGATCCCTACTGGGCCGGTCGCCACGAGAAGGCGCGGGCCTGGGCCGCCGAGCACCCGGCTCCCACGCCTCCCCCGGGCGATCACCCGATCGACGCCTTCCTCGCCGCCAGGATCCGGCAGGCGGTGGACGAGTCCGAGCGGTCGAAGGGCGAGGAGTCGCGGAAGTTCCAGGCCGAGGTCCTGCCGGTCCTCCGCGACCAGTGCTTCCGCTGCCACGGAGAGAAGGAGAAGGGGGGCCTGAAGCTCAATGATCGGGCGGCCGCCCTCAAGGGGGGCGACTCGGAGCAGCCGGCCGTGGTCCCCGGCGACCCTGCGGCGAGCGCCCTGATCGCCCGGATCAAGAGCCACGACGACGGGGAGCGGATGCCGCCCAAGGGCGTAGGGCTCTCCGCTGCCCAGGTGGCCGCGCTGGAATCCTGGATCCAGGCCGGGGCCCCGTGGCCGGCCCCGCCCGTCGACCCGGCCTCGGTGCGGACGCCTCCCGTGGTTGGCGATGCGGCGTTCCTCCGCCGGGTCACGCTCGACACCGTGGGAGTGCCCCCCACCGAGGCCGAGGCCCGCTCCTTCGTGGCGGACGCCTCGCCCGACAAGCGCGAGCGGGCCATCGACCGCCTCCTGGCGGACGAGCGCACGGCCGACCACTCGGTCGGCTACTGGCAGGACGTGCTGGCCGAAAACCCGAACATGCTCAAGCCCAGCCTGAACAACACCGGCCCGTTCCGCTGGTTCCTCCACGAGGCGCTCCGCGACAACAAGCCGATGGATCGGCTGGTGACCGAGTTGGTCCTCCTCAAGGGGAGCGAGCGGGAGGGCGGAAGCGCCGGGTTCGGCCTGGCGGCCGACAACGACGCCCCGTTCGCGGCCAAGGGGCACGTCGTCGCCTCCGCCTTCCTCGGAATCGAGCTGCAATGCGCCCGCTGCCACGACTCCCCCTATCACAGCACCAAGCAACGCGACCTCTACGCCCTGTCGGCCCTGTTCGAGCGCAAGCCCGTCACCGTGCCCAAGACGAGCACCGTGCCCGCGGCGTTCTTCGAGCGCAAGGCCCGCGAATCCCTGATTCGGGTGACGCTCAAGCCCGGCGAGGTGATCGAGCCGGCCTGGCCGTTCGCCAAGGCCACCGGGTGCGCCGATGACGCTTCGGTCCGGGCCCTGATGCAGTCGCCCGACGATCCCCGCGAGCGGCTGGCCGCCCTGATCACCGCCCCGCAGGACGAGCGGTTCGCCCAGGTGATCGTCAATCGGATCTGGAGACGCCTGATGGGGGCCGGGTTCGTGGAGCCGGCCCACGACTGGGAAGGGCACCCCGCCAGCCACCCCGACCTGATCGCCTGGCTCGCCCGCGAGTTCATCGCGCACGAATACGACCTCAGATACCTGACCCGGCTGATCCTCACGTCGCGGGCCTACCAGAGGGAGGCCGAGGGGCACAACCTGGCCGCCTCGCCCGACCGGAGGTTCTTCGCCGCCCCCGACCGGCGACGGCTGTCGGCCGAGCAGGTCGTGGATTCGCTGTTCTTCGCCTCGGGAAGGCCGATCGAGGTCGAGGAGATCACCTTCGACCCCGACGCCCGCCGGCCGCCTGACTCGATGATCTCGCTCGGCGCGCCGTCGCGGGCCTGGATGTTCGCCAGCCTGTCCAACGAGCGCGACCGGCCGAGCCTGAGCCTGCCGAGGGCCCAGGCCGTGACCGACGTGCTCGAAGCCTTCGGCTGGTCCGGGTCGCGGCAGAACCCCCGGACCGACCGCGAATCCGACCCCAACGTGCTCCAGCCCGGCATCCTGGCCAACGGCATCGTCTCGACCTGGGTCACGCGGGCCTCGGCCGGCGGGGCGCTGGCCGACCTGGCCGCGGAGGCCACGTCCCCCGAGGGGCTGGCCGAGTCGATGTTCTTCCGATTCCTCGGCCGCCCGCCGACCCCGGCCGAGCGCGACGCGGCCCGCTCCTCGCTGGCGGAGGGATTCGACGATCGACTGTTCCCGACGTCCGAGGTCGCGGCGTTGGAGCCCTTGCCCCGCCTGCCCCGGGTCACCTGGTCGAACCACCTGGTGTCCGAGGCGACCACGGTCAAGCTGGAGGTCGAGCATCGGGCCCGGGTCGGCCCGCCCGCCGACCCCCGGCTCCGGCCCGAGTGGCGCGAGCGGTTCGAGGACCTGGCGTGGACCCTGATCATTACCCGCGAATTCGTGTGGATGCCCTGACCATGAACCGTCGCCAATTCGCCTCGGCCCTGGGCGGGGCCGCCCTCTGGCCCGCCATCGCCAACGCCCGGCCGGGGGACGCCCCGCCCAGGGGCAAGGCCGAGCACGTCATCTCGATCTGGCTGGGCGGCGGCATGGGCCAGATCGACACGTTCGACCCCAAGCGGCTGGGCGACCCGAAGAAGAAGCTGGCCGGGTCGCTCTACCCGAGCATTCCCACGGCGGTCTCCGGGGTGTCGGTCTGCGAGCATTTGAGCCAGATGGCCCCGCTCATGGATCGGGTCACGGCGGTCCGAGCCGTCCACCACGAGGTGATCGACGAGCATGCCGCCGCGACCAACCGGATGCACACCGGCCGGGCGGTCAGCGGGACGGTGGTCTACCCGTCCCTGGGCTCGGCCGTGGCCCACGAACTCGGCGCGGCGGGGGACGGCGTCCCGGCCTACGTCCTGATCGGCTATCCCAACATCACCCGGGGGCCGGGCTTCCTGGGGGCCCGGCACAGCTATCTCTACCTCACGGACACCAGCCAGGGCCCGGCCGGGCTGTCGCGGCCCGACGGGATCACCCCCGGCCGGCAGTCCCGCCGCGAGTCCCTGCTCTCCGCCATGAGGAAGGGGCAGGAGTCGGCCGACGACCGGCTCCGCGACTACGACGCCGCCATCGACCTAGGCCTGAAGCTGAGCGGCCCGGATTTCACGCGGGGCTTCCGCCTCGAAGAAGAACCGGGCGACCTGCGGACCCGCTACGGCGGGGAGTTCGGCCAGCGTTGCTTGCTGGCCCGCCGGCTCGTCGAGCGCGGGGTCCGGTTCATCGAGGTGTCGCACAACCTCAACTTCCTCAACGGGACCGGCTGGGACGTGCACAACGCCGGCATCCTCCACCAGGATGCCCTGATCCGCGAACTCGACACCGCGATGTCGGCCCTGATCGAGGACCTCGAACGGAAGCGGCTGCTGGACAAGACCCTGATCATGATCACGTCCGAGTTCGGCCGACCGCCCGAGTTCGACAGCGGGGGCGGTCGCGGCCACCAGGGGACGGCCTTCACCTGCGTCCTCGCCGGCGGCGGCCTGTCCCACCGGGGGGCGTTCGGCGAGACCGACGAACTGGCCCGCAAGCCGGTCAAGGACCCCGTCTCGGTGCCCGACTTCTTCGCCACGATCCACGCGGCGCTCGGCATCGACCCCGGCAAGAACCTCTACGACGGCGACCGCCCGGTGCCGATCACCGACAACGGGCGGCCGATCGCGGCCCTGTTCGCCTGACCCGGATCAGGTCGCGGCGATGGCCGACAGCAGGGCATGGGCGACCTCGTCCCGGGCGATGTCGCCATGCCCCCCGATGTATCGATCCGCCCGGAGATTGTAGACCCGGCCGGGCCGGAAGTCGTACGGGGTGCCGACCGGCCCCAGGGTCGTGAAGATGGCCTCGGGCGTCTTCTGGGCGCCGTTGCGGCCGATCCCGCCGAAGCGGTCGCCGGCATCGCCGATTGCGGCCCCCGCCTGACCGGCGAGCCGCGACGCGAGGGCGTAGGCGATGCCCACCGCGTAGTCGTTCGCGGTATGGCTGATCAGGATCGGCCCGGCCACCCGCCCCTGGGCCACGACCCGGCGGAAGTACCCGTCGCGCGTCCCATCGATCTTCGTCCCGAAGCCGTCGTGCGAGAACGCCGCCTGGAGCAGGGTCAGCGACTGCGGCACGATCGCCGGCCGACCCTCCGGGCCCAGGCAAGCGGCCGTCAGCAGCCGGCCTCCGAAGCTGTGGCCGATCAGGTGGAGCTTGATCCCTCGGGATTCCGCCCGCACCCGGCCGAGCATCCGATGGCAACCGTCCAGCCCGATCACCCCGGCTCGATCCTTCATCTGATAATAGGTCGCGAGGTTGAGCAGTCGCCCGGCTGCGTCGGTCGCGGCGCGACCGGCATCGGCAATCGTCCTGGTGACCCCGCCCATCATGTCACGCAGCCCGGCCGCGGCCTTCCCGCCTTCAGATCTCGGCGGATGGCCGACGAGGATCGGGGCCCGCAACTGCCTCATCAGGGACTCGCCATCCCGGGCGACGAACCGGCCGGGCTCCCCCTCGGGATCGGACTCCGAGACGGCCAAAGTCGATCGGATGAGATCGGCGAATCGGCGGCGGGCCCCGGGGCTGTCCTCCAATTGCGGGATCAGCAATCGGGCCCGATCGAGCGACTGATCCGCGCCGGGGCGATCGAAGAATCCGCCCAAGGCGTCGATATGACCCTGGATCTCCCGGACTTGCCCGGGGGAAGGGGGCCCGCCCATCGCCGCCGCACCGCCCGGGATCAGGTCGCGTTCGGCGAATTTCTTGGATGGCCAGAGGATCGCCAGGACCCCGATCTTCCGATCGTCCAGCCTCGTCGATCGGCCGCCGTCGCGGAGGCCCCGCACCCGGCCGAACAGGTTCGCGTACAGGGCCCGGGCCTCGGCCATGTCGTTATTCCAGCCGTGGGAGGCCACCACGAGGTCGGTGAGATCCCGTTCGCTCGCGAATCGGGCCGCTCCCTCCAGGTCGGACGCGACCGCCGGCGAGCCGTCCTTCCGAAACTCGACTTCGAAGCCGGGGAAGCCGGCGATGTCCGCGACGACTGGCATGATGTCCTCGATGATGAAGCGGGTGGGGATCAGACGGACTGGATCGCCCGCATGAGGTCGACCAGCCCCTTGCCCTGGAAATACGGGGTGCGATTCAGGTCGGTGGCGCTGGACAGGAAGACCCGCTTGACCTCCTCGGGCCGGCCGATGAACTCGCGGCGGCACGACAGGAACGCGGCGATCACGCCCGAGACGTGGGGGGTCGCCTGGCTGGTGCCGCTCTTTTCCTGGTAGTGCTCGGCCGAGCGCGGGGCCTCGTCGGCGGACCGGCACGACAGGATGTTCTCGCCCGGCGCCACGAGGTCGGGCTTGTACCGGCCGTCGCCGGTCGGCCCCTTCGAGGAGAAGTAGGAGACGCCGTAGACCTGGGGCATATCCCGATGCGTCGATCCGACCGTGATGGCGAGATCGGCGTTGCCCGGGTCGTTGATGGTCAGGCCGAGACCGGCCTCGCGGACCAGGCCGGGGGAACTGGGGGCGATCTGGCCATAGCCCGAGTTCCCCGCGGCCGCGACGACCACCACCCCCGAGCGGACCATGCGGTTGACCTCGACGCAGAGCGGGCTCTGGCCGCAGGCGAACCACTCGGGATCGAAGTCGTAGCCGACGCTCAGGTTGACTCCGTGGATCCGGATGTGGCGGCCGTTGCCGTTGATCTCCTGGATGTATTCCAGGGCCGCGATGATGCTGCTCGCCTCCCCTTCGCCCTCGTCGTCGAGCACCTTCAGGCTCAAGAGCTTGCAGCGCGGGGCCATCCCGGTGATCGGGGCGGTGAGGCGATCCTGGTTCGATCGGACCTCCCCCCGCTCGTCGCGGTGCCGCGTGGTGACCAGGATCGGCGCCTTCTTGCTGGCATCCAGGCCCCCGGCGATGATCCCGGCGACGTGGGTCCCATGCCCGTACACATCCTGCATCGGCCGGGGCGGTGCCGACCCGACCACGGTGAAGTCGGCGGGCGCGATCGGGTCGTCGAGCCGTAGGTTGTCGTACTTGCGGAAGTGGGGGTGATTGCCATCGATCCCGGAGTCGATGACCGCCCAGACGATGTCCTCGCCCAGGGCCGAGAAGGACCGATGGGCGGCGTCGGCCTTGATCGTGGAGATCGACCGGTTGATGAGCCCCTTCACCCGGAAGTCGGGCCAGACGTGGTGGATCGACCGGTGGAACGGCTTCGTTGCACCCGGTTCATTGGGGTCGGAATCCATCGCGACCAGGCGGCGGATCGTCTCGGCCGCGAGCCGGCAGAACAGGTATTGCTCGCTCCGCCCGCTCCTGGCGTGGTTGATCCCCTCCCGCGACTCATCGCCCGAAGCCGCCCGGATCGCGCGCCCGATCAGTTCGGCCACCCTCCGCTTGGCGCCGATCCGCCCCTCCCGCGGGTAGAGCAGGTTCAGGTCGATGATGATCGGGTGGAGCTTCGGGGCGGGCGGCGGGCCTTCCAGGAACACCAGGCGGCCGGCCTCCGGCCCGGCCGCCTCCGCTTCGAGGATCTTGAGCAACGGGATGGCGATCACCGCCCGGTCGAGGAGACCCCGGGCCGATCCTGCATCGGCGGGATCGGCGGTCGGCGGGTCCACCCCGGCCGAATGGGGCGACGGGGACGGGTCCGGCCGGTTCCCGATGCCGGGCGTCCGGGCGGGATCGTCGGGTACGGGCGTGGACGGCGGTATTCGGGGCTTCCGTTTCGCCATGGGCGGCTCCGGTTCGATGATCGACGGGCGGGATGGCTTTCGCCGAGATTAATCCCGTAAGCGGGATTATTGTCCCGTTCTTACTATGCGACATGATTGGGCGGAAAGGATCGAGCCGGGTCGAAAAATATCGAGAATCGGGCGTGTCGTCCCCGGCCCGACCGATCGGAGCTTGCGGCGGCCCCGGACCTGGCGAGCGGGCCGCCCTTGCGGTAAGTTCGACGCCCATGACGAACCCCAACGACATCCGCGTGAAAGAGGTCCGCTGCGACTTCGAGGACACCCCGTTCCGGGCCCCGCTCAAATTCGGCGGCCGGATCGTTGACGGGAGCCAGGTCTCGCACGTCAGCGTCACGGTGGAGACGCGGGACGGACGGACGGCGACCGGCACCGGCTCGATGCCCCTGGGCAACGTCTGGGGCTGGCCGACCTCCCGCGTCGGCCCGGCCGACACCGAGGAGGCCGTCCGCCGGCTGGCGAAGTCGGCATCGAAGTGGTTGTCGGAGTACCGCGAGGCGGGGCATCCCCTGGACATCGGCGTCGTCCTGGAGCATGAACTGGAGGGCCTGGCCGCCGGGGTGGTCGCCGAGATGGGGCTGGCCGAGGCGATGCCGAGGATGATGGCGCTGGTCGCCGCCTCGCCGGTCGACGCCGCGTTACACGACGCCTACGGCAAGGCCCACGGCCGGAACGTCTACGCCTGCTATGGGCCCGAGTTCGTCTCGCGCGACCTGTCGCACTACCTCACCCCGGAGTTCCGGGGGGAGTTCCTGGATCGGTACATCAACACCCAACCGCTGCCCACGCTGCCGCTCTATCACCTGGTCGGCGCGGTCGACCCGCTCACGGCGGCCGACGTGGGCAAACCGATCGGCGACGGGCTGCCCGAGACGCTGGTTGAGTGGATCGACCGCGAGGGGTTGACCCACCTCAAGATCAAGCTCAACGGCGACGATCCGGCCTGGGACGCCGAGCGGGTCATGGCCATCGACCGGATCGCCGAGGAGGCGGGGAGGAAACGCGGTCATGGCGGCTGGCGGTTCTCGCTCGACTTCAACGAGCGATGCTCCTCGGCCGGGCAGGTGCTCGACCTGTTCGACCGGCTCCGGGCCGAGGCCCCGGGGGCGCTGGAGAAGGTCCAGTACGTCGAGCAGCCGACCGCGCGGGACCTCCACGCCCACCCCGAGGCGATCATGCACGAGGTCGCGGCCGTCCGTCCGGTGGTGATCGACGAGTCCCTGACCGGGCTGGATAGCCTGCTGCTCGCCCGCGATCGGGGCTATTCTGGCGTGGCGCTCAAGACCTGCAAGGGGCACGGCCAGGCCTTGCTGATGGCGGCATATGCCCGCAAGCATGGGCTGTTCCTCTGCGTCCAGGACCTGACCTGCCCGGGGGCCTCGTTCCTCCACTCGGCCGGTATGGCCGCCCGCATCCCGGGCGTGGCCGCCATCGAGGGGAACGGCCGGCAATACTGCCCCGGTGCCAATCGGGCCCTGGAACCGGCCTATCCCGACACCTTCCGCCCCCGGGACGGCGTGATCCGCACCGGCGTGCTGGATGGCCTGGGCCTGGGCCATTGATCTCCCCGGAGGATGGACTCATGGAAGACGGCGAGAGTGGACTCCGGCGCGGGCGGTGGCTGGCCCTGGTGGCCGCGGCGCTCGGGTGGATGTTCGACGGCTTCGAGATGGGCCTGCATCCCCTGATCGCCCACCCGGCCCTGCGGGAATTGCTCGGCCCGGGCGTCGCCGCCGAACTCGGCAGCGGCGCCACCTCGGCCGAGGTCGCCGCGCGGCTGGGGGTCGTCGTCAACTGGTGGAACGCGATCCTGACCGCCCTGTTCCTGTTCGGGGCGGCCGCCGGTGGGTTCGTCTTCGGCTGGCTCGGCGACCGGATCGGCCGGACACGGGCGCTGACGCTGACCATCCTCACCTACACCTGCGTGACCGGGCTGGGCGGGTTCGCCACCTCGGTCTGGCACCTGGCGGCGGTCCGGTTTTTGGCCGCCCTGGGGATGGGTGGGGAGTGGAGCCTGGGCGTGGCGCTGGTCATGGAGATCTGGCCGACCCGGGCCCGACCCTACCTGGCCGGGGCGATCGGCGTGGCGGGGAACCTCGGCTATCTCCTGATCGCGCAGACCAGCCTGCAAGTCAGCCGGATCATGGGCGACTCGCCATCGAACTGGCGGATCCTCATGTTCGCGGGGGTTGCCCCGGCCGCGCTGACGTTCCTGATCCGGCTGGCCGTGCCCGAGTCGCCCAGATGGGAGAGCCAGGTGGCCGATGCGGAGCCGGTCCGGCCTCGGGAGATCCTCGCCCCGGGCATCCGCGGCCGGTGCCTCGTCGCGACCCTGCTCACCGGGATCGCCCTGCTGGGGACCTGGGGGGCGGTGCAGTGGATCCCGATGTGGGCCGTGGACCTGGCCGGGCCCGCGCAGCCCCGGGCCAAGGAGTTCGCCCAGAGCTATTCGGCGTCGGGCGCCTGCCTGGGCACGCTGGCGGCGGCCCTGTTCGCGGGCCGATTCGGCCGCCGCCCGGCCTATTTCTTCCTGTGCCTCCTGTCCCTGGCGACGACGGGCTGGCTGTTCCGTGCCCCGCAGACGTTCGGCCCGGGGTTCCTGTGGGGCGTGTTCGCGGTGGGGCTGACCACTGCCGCGTTCTATGGATGGGCGCCGCTCTACCTGCCCGAGTTATTCCCGACCCGGGTGCGGGCGACCGCCCAGGGGATCGCCTACAACTTCGGCCGGATCTTCGCGGGGGTGGGGACGCTGGTGCTGACCGGGGGGCTCTACGAGCGGTTCAAGAGCGACCTGCCAGCCAGCCTGTCCGCGACCAGCCTGATCTACGCCTTCGGACTGGTCTTGATCTGGTTGGCGCCCGAGACCAAGGGCCGGCCGCTGCCCGATTGATCCCCCGCGGCTCAGGCCCGATCGACGATCCCTCCCACGTCGATCAGGTAGAGCTGCCGCCCCTGGCCGCCGTGGGGGGAGTCGATCACGACGCTCCGACCGTCGGGGCTGGACCGGGGGTGGGTGTCGCATCGCCACTCCCCGGTATAGATCGCGGGCGATTGGAAGTGGCCGAGCGGGTGCCTCATGCCCGTCCGGGTGTCATACAGGTAGGGATGCTGGTTCCGCTGCTTGTCGGGGTAGGTGTCGTTGAGGATGAAGCGGTTGCCGGGCAGGTAGGTGCAATGCCCGTTCTCGGCCATCACGTCGGGCGCGACGACCTCGACCCGGTCGGTCCGGTCGGTGTAGAGGTAGAACTTCGTGCCGCGCGAGGGATGCGTGGCCCAGGCGAGGAGATGGTCCTGGTCGCGCCAGATGAAGTGCGAGGTGTTGCCGTAGGGGTCGAGGACGTGGAGGTTCGACCCGTCGGCGTCGGCGGTGATCAGCCGGGTCCGGAACTTCGTCCCGTCGGCGGGGGTCCGCCAGCGGTGGAGGAAGCAGAAGCGACGGCCGCCGGGCGCGACCAGCAGGTGATTGAACCAGTGCTTCGCCTCCTTCGGCCCCCCGTCCAGATAGGGGAGGGCGGCGATTTGCCGGAACGAGAGCATCAGGTCGGACCGGCCCGTCTCCAGGTCGATGCGGGTGATCCCGGCATCATCGGGGGCCGCGACATTCGGCGCCGGGTCGGCGATGCCCGCATAGCCGTAGCCGGGCCTCGTGTCGTTGAGCCGGCGGAAGTCGGGCGCGATCGCCCACCGGGCATCCGGGCTGACGGCGTAGATCGGCGCCGGGATGGTCCTCCGCGACCGGGTCGCGACGTCGAGGACATGGGAGACGTATTGGCCATCGGCCCGGTCGTTCCAGATCACCTCGGTCTTCGAGCCCGGGAGCCACTGGAGCATGCAGCCCTGCTGCCAGTTCCAGGCGGTGCTGGCCCCCAGGTCGATCCAGCGGTCCCCGTCGCGGAGGTCGACCATCCCGACCCGGATCGCATCCTCGGGCCGGGGCGATCGATGCTCGAAATCGACCTCCATGCCCAGGACATACCGGCACGTGGGGTCGAATTCGAGCTTGTCGTAATAGCCGAACCAGTGATGCTTCGGCCCTCGGGTGATCGCCCGGACCGGGGGCAAGGCCTCGTCGGCCCGGGCGATGGCCCGGCCGGTCGCCGCCATGGCCGCGACCCCGCCCAGGAAGGCCCTGCGGTCGAACGTGGTGGATCGTCGGTCGGTCATGGCCGGGTCTCGGTAAGTTTGCGGCGGAGGTCGGATCTTGAGCGGACCTATCGGCTGATCTAACATGACGCGACCGACGCCCGCAATCCCGCCCCACCCGAACCGACCGAGCGATCCATGATCTCACGCCATGCGCTGGCCCTGGGCCTCCTCGTTGCCGCCCCGGCCCTGGCCGCCGACCGGCCCCCGGTCCCGGCCTCGCCGATCGCGGAGAAGAAGGAACTGCTCTTTTCCGACGACTTCGAGGCGGCCGAGCCGGCCAAGGTCTGGCGCACCGTCGTCCCGGCCTTCGCCTTCGAGGGCGGGACGCTCAAGGGGACCCAGGCCCGGGATAAGGATGTACCCGGCGAGGGCGGCAAGCCGGCGATCCGGGCCCACGCGGCCGTGCAGGGGCTGGAGATCCCGACCCGCGATAGCGTCGTCGAGGCGCGGATCCGGTTCGACGGGGCCACGATGATCGACGTGGAGTTCGACGACCGGACCTTCAAGGGATCCCACTACGGCCACATCTGCCGCGCCCAGGTCCGCCCCAATGGCGTCACCCTGATCGACGAGCGCGACGGCGGGATGCGCAACGACATCTATGCGATGAAGCAGGACCCCGCCCGCCGGGCCGAGGTCGCCAAGCTCGTCGCGGGGCGGAGCGTCACCTATCCCGCCAAGATCGAGCAAGGGCGGTGGTACACCCTGGTCGTCGAGACCGTCGGGGACGAGATGCGGGTCACCCTGGACGGCCAGCCCGCCGGCTACCTCAAGTCGTCTGGCATCGCGCACGCCACCAAGAGCAAGATCGAACTCGGGGTCGGCGGCAAGGACGGCCGCTTCGATGACCTGAAGGTCTGGAATGCCGGGCCGGTTGCCAGGACCGCCGCCGTCCGCCCATGATGGAGGCCGAGCCGTCCGACCCTCCCGAATTCCCCCGCCGGGCCCGACCCCGATGCGAACGACGATGCATCTTCTCGCCGGCCTCGGCCCGATGGGGGCCTTCGCCTCGGCGCTAGCCCTCGTTGCCGCGTTGCTGCCGCCATCGGCCCGGGCCGGGGAGGTGGGGCCGGTGGTGTTCGGGCGGGACGTGCTGCCGATCCTCTCGGATGCGTGCTTCCACTGTCACGGCAACGACCCCGGGACCCGCCAGGCGGATCTCCGCCTGGATACCGAGGAAGGCGTCCTGCGGGGGGAGAGCCCGCCCGTCGTCGCGGGCCAGCCGGGCGAGAGCGAGCTGATCGCGCGGATCACCAGCCGCGACCCCCTGGAGATCATGCCGCCGCCGAAGTCGAACCGGCATCTGACCCCGGAGCAGATCGATGTCCTCCGGCGCTGGGTCGAGCAGGGGGCGAAGTGGGGCCGGCACTGGTCGTTCGAGCCGCCGGGACGCCCGACCCCGCCGGCCTCGGCCGGCCATCCGATCGACGCGTTCATCGCCGACCGGCTGGCCCGCGAGGGGATCGTACCGGCGCCCGAAGCCTCCCGCGAGACGCTGATCCGCCGGGCGACGCTCGACCTCACCGGGCTGCCGCCGACCTTGGCCGAGATCGACGCGTTCCTCGCCGACGATCGGATCGATGCGTTCGAACGGGTGGTCGACCGCCTGCTGGCCTCGCCCCGGTACGGGGAGAGGATGGCCGTCGACTGGCTCGACCTGGCCCGGTTTGCGGACACCCACGGCTACCAGGCGGATCGCCCCCGCCCGGTGTGGGCCTATCGCGACTGGGTGATCGGGGCCTTCAACCGCAACCTTCCGTTCGACCAGTTCGGCACCTGGCAACTGGCGGGAGACCTCTTGCCCGACGCGACCCGCGAGCAACGCCTGGCGACCGCCTTCAACCGGCTCCACGTCCAGAACGAGGAAGGGGGGATCGTCGCCGAGGAATTCCGCGTCTCCTACGTCGCCGATCGGGTCAACACCCTGGGCACCGCGTTCCTCGGCCTGACCCTGGAATGCGCCCGGTGCCACGACCACAAGTATGATCCGATCACCCAGCGCGACTACTACGGGCTGTTCGCCCTGTTTCAGAACATCGACGAGTCCGGGCAGACCACCTACTTCACCCCCGCCACGCCGGTGCCCGCGCTCCTGCTGACCAACGATGCGACCGACGCCAAGCTGGCCGACCTCGACCGCCAGATCGCCTCCAAGTCGGATGAGATCGCCCGCCACCGCGCAGCATCGGCCGGCGCCTGCGCCGAGTGGATCGCCCATCGCACCGAGGCCCCCGGCCCGCCCCGGCCGGTGGCTTCGTTTGACCTCGACGCGATCCGGGAAGGCAAGGTGGCCAACGCCGTCGACGCGGAGCATTCGGGCGTGCTGATCGAGTCGCCGAAGTTGGTGGACGGGGCGGAGGGGCGCGACCGGGCGGCCGCGTTGAGCGGCGAGGACGGGTTCCGCTTCCCCGGCGTCGGCCACTTCACCTGCGACGACGCATTCAGCCTGGCGATCCGCGTCCGCGTGCCGGGGCCGACCGAACGCGCGGTGGTCGTCCACCACAGCAAGGCCCCCATCGATGCCGGGAGCCGGGGCTACGAATTGCTCATCGAACGGGACCGGGTGGCGTTCGGGCTGCACCACATGTGGCCGGGCAACTCGATGAAGGTCATCACCCGCGACCCGATCCCGATCGGCGCGTGGGCCCACGTCGTGGCGACCCACGACGGGTCGGGCCGGGCCGATGGGGTGAGGATCTACGTCGATGGCGAGTCCCGGCCCCTGGACGTGATCCGCGACGGCCTCACCAGGAACATCACCTACGAGGGGGGCGAGCCCGACCTGGCGATCGGCCAGCGGTTCCGCGACAACGGCTTCGCGGGCGGGCTCGTGGATGACTTCGCCGTGTTCGATCGCGGCCTCGCCCCCCTGGAGGTGGCCCGGCTGTCCGGGAGACCGGGCCTGGTCGCGGAACTGGAAGGATCCGAGGCCGCCCGGATCGACGAGTTCCTGGCCGCCCATTCTCCGGAGGCGAAGGCGCTGGCCGATGCCTTGACCGGCCTGCGCAAGAGCAAGAGCCAGGTCATCGACCCGACCCCCGAGATCATGGTGATGCGGGAGATGGACCGGCCCCGGCCGGCCTTCCTGCTCCAACGGGGGGCCTACGACGCCCCCGGCGACCCGGTCGAGCCGGGCACGCCCGGCGCCCTGCCGCCGTTCCCGGCCGACCAGCCGCGCAACCGGCTGGGGCTGGCCCGGTGGCTATTCGATCCCGAACATCCGCTGACCGCCCGGGTCGTGGTCAACCGCTACTGGCGTCTCGCCTTCGGCCGGGGGCTGGTGGAGAGCGTGGATAACTTCGGCAGCCAGGGGGCCACGCCCAGCCATCCCGACCTGCTCGACTGGCTGGCCCGCGACTTCGTCGCGTCCGGGTGGGACGTCAAGCGTCTCCTCCGCCTGATGGTGACGTCCGACGCCTACCGACGATCGTCGCGGGCCGAGGCCGGGGCCCGATCCCGCGACCCGGAGAACCTCCTGCTGTCCCGGGCATCGGCCCGACGCCTTTCCGCCGAGATGATCCGCGACCAGGCTCTGTCGCTGTCCGGCCTGCTCGCCGAGAAGATCGGCGGCCCGAGCGTCCGCCCCTACCAGCCGGCGGGCCTCTGGGAGGTGGCGATGAACGGTCCGAAGTACGAGCAGAGTCGGGGGGACGACCTCCATCGCCGGTCGCTCTACACGTTCTGGAAGAGGACCGTGCCGCACCCGGCGATGGTCGCCTTCGACGCCGCCGACCGCTCCGTCTGCATCGCCCGGCGGCAGGAAACCAACACCCCGATGCAGGCCCTGGTCCTGCTCAACGACCCCCAGATCGTCGAGGCCGCCCGCGGGATCGGCCAGAAGGCGCTGCGGGAAGGGGGCCGGGAGGAGGCGTCCCGGATCGCCTGGACCTTCCGCCTCACTCTCGGCCGCCCTCCCGGCCCGAGCGAGATGGCCATCCTGACCCGGCTGGTCGACGAGCAACGGGCCGGCTTCAAGGGCGATCCCGTGTCCGCGAGGCGTTACCTCGCGGTCGGTGAACTCCCGGCCGACCCGGGCCTGGATCCGGTCGAACTGGCCTCCTTTGCGGTGCTCGCCCAGGCCCTTCTCGGTTACGACGAGGCGGTGATGCGCCGCTGAGCCCGTCGATTTCCATCGCCCGCCGGGTAGTGGATCGCGGCGATCTCGGGGTGCGGAATGATGGATTATCGATAAAATAGGCTGGGTCGCTGGTTTTGCCGAATCTCGGATCTACCTACAGCGAAAGGGATTAGGAACGGCGGGGGCCGCGGAGGGTTGACTTCGATTGAATCGCAACTAGCATGGTTTCGATTCAAGAGGGGTGGTCGACCGGGCTGGTTTGGCGGTCCGGGGCCCGAACTCGATCGACTCGATCCGGGTCTGGGATCGGTCGCCGTGGACGCGATCCGCCCGATCGGCCGGGGACCAAGAGGCCCGGCGGTCGGCGGCCCGCCCCGTATCAGAAGGATTCGTTGCATGAACGCTCCGGTCATCGCTCGACGCATCGGGGGTGTGGCGCTGGCGGCCTTCGCCGCGTGGACCCTGCCGGGCTGCCAGAAGGCGGCCGAGAAGGTGGCGCCGCCTCCCCCGACGGTCGGGGTGGTCGAGTCGCGCCGGATGGACGTGCCGATCGAGGTGGTCCCCAACGGGACGACGCGGGCCCTGGAGGATGTGACGATCCGGGCGCGGGTGCGGGGCTTCCTCACCGAGAGGCACTTCACAGAGGGGGCGATGGTCAAGAAGGGGGACCTCCTCCTCGTGATCGACGAGGAGCCCTACCAGGTCGCCCTCCAGGCCGCCCAGGCCAAGCTGGCCGAGGCCGAGGCCTCGCTCAAGAAGGCCGAGGAGTCCAAGGGGCGCGAGGTTTCCGCCTCGCAGATGAGCCTCGACCAGGCCCAGCTGCTCCTGGCCCAGATCCAGGAGCGGCGGAACCGGTCGCTCGTGAGCCGCAATGCCGGGTCGGCCGAGGACCTGGACAAGGCCGAGGCCGACCGCAAGCGGTGGGAATCGCAGCTCGAAGCCGATCGGGCCCACCTGGCGCAGGCCATGGCCGATTACGCGGTGGGCGTGGCCGCGGCCCAGGCCCAGGTCACGGCCGCCAAGGCGGAGATCCGCGACGCCGAGCTGAACCTGGGCTATTGCCGGATGTATGCCCCGATCGACGGGCGGATCGGCGAGGCCCGGGTCAAGGTCGGCAACCTGGTCGGCCCCGACCCGTCGGGCGGCGGCGCCTATTCCGACCTGGCCCGGATCCAGCAGCTCGACCCGATCGGCGTGGACCTCCGGCTCAGCTCCCGCGACCTGGAGCGGACCACCGAGCTGATGGCGGCCGGACTGTCCGTCCGCCTGACCCGGCCCGGCCCGTCGGGCCCGAAGGAACATCCCCACGAAGGGAAGTGCTACTTCATCGACAACGCGGTGGACGAGACCACCTCCACCTTCCTGGCCAAGGCGTCGATCCCCAACCCCGGCGGCAAGCTCCTGCCCGGCGAATACGTCAAGGTGCGGATGACCGTCGAGCACCTCAAGGATGCCGTCGTCGTCCCGGCCGCCTCGGTGGTCGAGTCGACCGCCGGGACGGTCGTCCACGTCGTCGACAAGGATGGCAAGGTGGCGGTCCGCAAGGTCGTCGCCGGCCAGACCCACGAGGGGCTCCGCGTGATCAGCAAGGGGCTCGACCCCGGCGCCTCGGTGATCGTCGAGGGCCTCCAGATGATCCGCCCCGGCCTCACGGTGAAGACCGAGCCCGCCATCCTGACCCGTCGCGACGACGGGACCAAGGTCACTTCGGCCGAGGCCCCGGCCCCGCCCAGGTCCTGAGGGCTGGATCCTCGAACGCATCCGGGGATGGGCCGCCGCGATCGCCGCGGGCCCATCCCCTTCTTTTTCGCCCACCGTCGCCCCATCCGCTCCTCGTGCCCTGAATATTCGTTCGATCCACCCGGGGAACACGCCGGTCATGGTTGACTTCTTCATCCGACGGCCGATCTTCGCGACGGTCTCGGCCCTCCTGATGCTCCTGATCGGGACGATCTGCGCCGTCAACTTGCCGATCGCGCAGTATCCCCAGGTCGTGCCCCCGCAGGTGCAGATCACCACGACCTACACCGGGGCGGACGCCCTGAGCGTCGCCCGGACGGTGACCACGCCGATCGAGACGCAGGTCAACGGCACGAAGGGGATGATCTATTACAACTCCGACAGCACCAGCAACGGCGTGTCGAACATCGTGGCCACGTTCGACGTCGGCTACTCGCAGGACATGGCCGCCGTCGACATCCAGAACAAGGTCCAGACGGCCCAGGCCCAGCTCCCGCCCGAGGTCAAGCAGTTCGGCGTGACGATCAAGAAGACCTCCACCGACATGGTGTGCGTGGTCAACCTGGTGTCGCCCGACGGCCGCTATGATGCGAGCTTCCTGGACAACTACGGCCAGATCTACGTCGGCGACATCCTCCGCCGGATCAACGGGGTCAGCGACGCCACGGTCCGCGGGCGGAAATACGCCATGCGGATCTGGACCGACCCGGACCGCATGGCCAACATGCGGATCTCGCCCAGCGAGGTGATCGAGGCGATCCAGCAGGAGAACGTCCAGGCCGCCGCCGGCAAGATCGGGGCACGCCCGGTCCCCAACGGGCAGGACTTCGAGCTGCCGATCACGATCAAGGGGCGGCTGGAGAAGGCGGAGGAGTTCGAGGAGATCATCGTCCGGCGCGACGACGACGGCTCGATCGTCCGGGTCAAGGACGTCGCCCGCGTCGAACTGGCGTCGGAAAACTACGAGTCCGCCAGCTACATCGACGGCAAGCCGGCCGGATCGATCCTGATCTTCCAGTACGCCGACGCCAACGCCCTGGACATCATCCACAAAGTCCGCGAGGAGATGGACCTGCTCAAAAAGGACTTCCCGGAGGGTCTCGACTACACGATCGTCTACAACACGACCGACTACGTGGACGAGAACATCAAGGAGGTCGAGCACACCCTGGTCGAGTCGTTCATCCTGGTCATGATCGTCGTGTTCGTGTTCCTCCAGGGTTTCCGGGCCACGATCATCCCGATGCTGGCGATCCCGGTGTCGTTGGTGGCGACGTTCGCGGTCATGGCGGCGTTCGGCTTCTCGATCAACTCGCTGACCTTGTGCGGGCTGGTGCTGGCCATCGGGCTGGTGGTGGACGACGCGATCATCGTGGTCGAGAACGTGGAGAAATACCTCCACCGCGGCTATGCCCCCCTGGAGGCGACCCAGGCCGCGATGAAGGAGATCACCACGCCGATCGTCACGATCACGCTGGTGCTGGCCGCCGTGTTCGTCCCGGTCGCGTTCATGCCGGGGATGACCGGGAAGCTCTACAACCAGTTCGCCATGACGATCGTCTTCTCATTTGTCTTCTCGGCGTTCAACTCGCTGACCTTCAGCCCGGCGATGTCGCGGCTGTTCCTCCGCGAGAAGCATGGGGAGACGAAGTTCTTCCTGTTCCGCTGGTTCAACGCGGGGCTCAAGTGGATCGAAGACTCGTATGACTCGGTCCTGGAGTTCACGGCCCGGCACTGGTGGACGATCGTTGTCCCCTCGCTGGCCCTGTTGATCCTGACCGGCTACATGATCACGACCCGGCCCAAGGCGTTCATCCCGACCGAGGACCAGGGCTACGTCATCTGCGTGGTCCAGACCCCCGACGGCACCAGCGGCGAGAAGACCGCCGCGGCCATCCAGCGCGTCGAGGCGATCGCCCGCGGTCAGCACGGCGTCGCCCACACGGTCACGATCGAGGGGATGAACATCATCACCTCGGCCAATCAGACCAACTGCGGCGTGGTGTTCGCCCGACTGGAAGACTGGCACGAGCGGAGGACGCCGGAACTCCGGGCCGCCGGCATCGTCCAGAGCCTCCAGAAGCAGATGTCGGGCAAGATTCGCGAGGCCACCGTCATGGTGCTCCAGCCGCCGCCCATCCGCGGCCTGAGCCAGACCGGCGGGCTGGAACTGATGATCGAGGACCGGGCGGGCAAGGGCGTGGATGCCCTCCAGCAGGTCGTCGACCGGTTCCAGGACGAGGCCCGCAAGCGGCCCGAGTTGACCGGCGTCTTCTCGACCTATTCGGCCCGGGTGCCCCAGCTCAAGTTCGACATCGACCGGACCAAGGCCCGCCGCCTCGACGTGCCGATCACCGACCTGTTCGCCACGCTCCAGGCCAACCTCGGCGGCTACTACGTCAACGACTTCGACCTCTACGGCAAGGTCTGGAAGGTCATGGTCCAGGCCGAGGGGGGCGTCCGCACCAAGCCCGAGGACATCGAGAACCTGTACGTCCTGAACCGCAAGGGAGAACGGGTCCCGCTCAGCTCGCTGGGCACGGTCCGCTACGCCCTCGGCCCGATCGACGTGCCGCACTACAACATGTACGCCGCCGCCAAGATGAACGGCGGGCCCGCCCCGGGGTATAGCTCCGGCCAGGCGCTCGCGGCAATGACGGAGGTGGCCGAGCAGGTCCTGCCGGAAGGGTTCGGAACGGAGTGGACCGGCACCACCTTCCAGGAGCAGAAGACCGGGAACCAGGCGACCTACATCTTCGCCCTGTCGGTGGTCTGCGTGTTCCTGTTCATGGCCGCCCTCTACGAGAGCTGGATCCGCCCCACCGTCATCATCCTGACGGTGCCCCTGGCCATGTTCGGCGCGATCGTGGGCCTCTGGATCTACGACATGCCGCTCGACGTGTTCGGCCAGATCGGGCTGGTCATGCTGATCGGCCTGGAGACCAAGAATGCCATCCTCATCGTCGAGTTCGGCGTGGAGATGCGCGAGAAGGGGATGAGCATCCTGGAGTCGGCCAAGGCGGCGTCGCGAGAGCGGCTCCGGCCGATCCTCATGACCTCCTTCGCCTTCGTCATGGGCGTCCTGCCGATGGCCCGCGCCACCGGGGCCGGCGCCTACAGCCGGAACTCGCTGGGGATCGTCATCGCCTTCGGGATCGCGGTCAGCACGATCCTCGGCCGGTTCGTGATCCCGATCTACTATGTGCTGGGCGAACGGCTGATCGAGTACCTGGCCGAACGCCGCAATCGTTCGAACCCGGGCCGCCCGGCGAGCGAAGTTCATGCGGTCGAGCATCACGCCCCGGCGCACGAAGCCGTCCCGGTGGGCGCCCATTGATGCCATCGGGCCGGGGGCGGGGCATGGTTTCCGTCCCCGGCCGAATCCCGGGCCGCATCCGGCCCGGGGGAGTATAATGGACGTGTCACCCAGGATCGGGCGGGGCCGCTTCCGCCCCGGCCCATCCCAAAGGATGATGCCGTGTTGAGTTCGAAGATGAGCGTCGGCATCCACCTCCTGACCATCTTCGCGCTGAAGGGTGGGCAGGCGCTGACGTCGGAATTCCTGGCTTCCAGCGTGAATACCAACCCGGTGGTGATCCGCCGGCTGCTCGGCTCGCTCCGCGCCGCCGGGATCGTGGAGAGCAAGACCGGGGTCGGGGGCGGGTGGTCGCTGCAGATGGACCCCGAGCGGATCACCCTGCTGGACATCCTCCGCGCCGTCGAGCCCCACAACGAGATCTTCGCCCTCCACCGCGCCGAGCCGAACCCTGAATGCCCCTGCGGCCAGCACATCCAGGGCGTGCTGACCGAGGTCTACGACAAGGTCCAGGACGGCATGACCCGCCACCTGGCGGGGATCACCATCGCCTGCATCACCCGCAAGATCCGCGGCCGGATGCAGTGCGTCGAACAGCCCGCCGTCGGCCTCGCTCCGGGCGAATAGCCGGTTGATCCCGGTGGCCTGGGCTCAGCGGATCCGGGCGTCGCCGGGGCGTCGGGCCACGGCCGATCGGGACCGCTCGAAATCCTCGAACAACTCGTCTTCGCCCGGCCGATCGCCATAGGCGGGCAGGGGGATGCGTCGGAGCTGAGGATCCCGGCCCGGGGGCGTGGCCCGGAGGATCGCGGCCAGCGCCCGGGAGAAGGCGGAGGCCCCCCGGGCGTTCAGGTGGGTCGTGTCCGAGAAGGCGTCGCGGGCATAGCCCGAGGATCGGCCGTCGACCACGACGAGATCGAGGCCGGGGTGGGCCTTCACCATCGCGTCGACGAACCGGGTGTAGCGGGCATCGAGCCCCGTCCACTCGTTCCGGGCCTGCCAGGACGGGCTGAAAGGGGGGATCACCCAGTAGACCCGGAGCCGATGGGCGGCCGCCAGGTCGAGGAATCGCCCGACGTAGGGGACGTTGGTCGGGTGGGGCCGCCACTGGGTCGAGCCTGCCTTCCCGCGGGCCGGCTCGTCCGCCGGGGCCATCGGGGCGGGGGTGCTGACGATCGCCCCGCGATTGATCCGCCCGTTCCTGACGTAGGCCTCCAGGATCGAGGCCTGCCCCGGATCCATCCCGGTGATCAGGGCGTGGGCGGCCTCGCGGATCCCCCGACGATGGCGGATCGATGGCCAGACCCAGGCGGAGACGGTCGAGGCAATGAACGGGCCGTCGCCGGATTCCCAGCCCAGGTCGATCAGGTCGCGGCCTTCCAGCAGTTCCGGCCAGAATTCCAGGCGACGCTGGACCGAGGCGGTGAGCGTGGCCGGGTTGAAATCGACGATCACCGCGTCCGGCTTGGCCCCCGCTTCCAGGGCCTTGCGGAGTTGGAAATAGGTCGCCGGAGGCTGGGCGCCGGGCAGGGCGAGGTTGTAGGCGCGGCGGCCGAGTTCGGCCTCCAGCACGCGGGGCAGGACGCCATGCTTGACCAGGCTGTCGCCGAAGCAGAGAATCTCGGCGCCGGGGGCGTCGGCGCGGGCCGATTCCCGACCGATCTTCCAGGCCCAGGACATGGTCTGCTCGGGCAGCCACAACTCGTGGCGAGCGATGGTGGATTCGATCACCACCATCAGCCCGATCATCCCCAGCAATCCCCAGGGGATGGCCCTCCGAGGGGGGCCCGCCGCGGTGCGCCGGCACATCATGATCTCGCCCCCCCGCATCGGGGGCCAGCGGCCCCGGACCGATCGCTCTCCGGGCTCGTCTTCGCCCGCCACTGGTATCGGCGGGCTCGCTTCGTGCGGATGATCCAACTCGACGCCCGGCGGCCCGCCCGGTTCCGAAGATGACGCCCGCCTTCCTCCGCCACGCGGACTAGGGCGGGTGTTATCATGGGACGTCGCTGCGAATGCCGGTTCGCCGGAATGCCCGGGTCGGGGAGATCGCCGGAAATGATCGAGTCCTATCAGACCTATCGAGGACTGCCGCCCCTGGCGGGCCTGGCCACGCACGAGGAGGCCGCCCGGCCCGGGCTGTCGGTCGAGGCCTGCGTCGCCCGGCTGAAACGCTACCATTACGCCTTCAAGAGGCTCCACGAGATCCTGACGGGCCGGATCATCGCCGAGCCGATCTACGAGCTGAAGACGGCGTTCTCCCACCACGCCTATCTCTGCTCCGAGCATGTCCAGGCCCTCCGCGACCGGGTGGGCGAGATGCGGCAGCCGCCCCTGGGACTGGAGGAAGTCCCCGACCCGGCCCTGGAAGTTTTGTTCGACGAGGTCCGGGCGGCCCCGACGACGGCGGGACTGATCGTCGGGATCTACGAGGTGGCCCTGCCCGCGCTCGATCGGGGGATGGCCCGGCATGCGATCGACACCAACCCGCTGACCGACGCCCCGTCGCTCCGCATCTGCCGCTTCGCCCGGCTCGAACTGGCCGACATGATCGATTTCGGGCGGAAGGCCATCGCGTGCCTGGTCGGGGAGGCCGACCGCGAGGCGATGCGGCCGTGGGTGGACTCGCTCGAAGCCGCCCTGGCATCGGCCGGCGGCCTGGACGGGACCGCGGAGCCTTCGGGATCGCCGGCGCATCGCACCCACTCGGCGGAGCCGTTCCGGTTCGACCTGGTGCCTCGCCGCGACGAGCGGTTCCGCGACCTGTACAACCAGGGGGTCAACGCCGAGGCGTTCCTTTACACCGAGGGCTTACCCGACCGGGCCAAGGCCCTGATGATGCTCTACAAGCGGATCCGCGAGATCGACGTCCCGGAGATGATGGCCAGCATCATCGTCGAGACCGAGGGGAAGCCCTGGGGCTATTACCGCGACATGACCCGCCAGCTCTGGGACGAGGCACGCCACGCCATGATGGGCGAGGTCGGCTTCGTCGCATCGGGCATCGACTGGACCGAGGCCCGGATCACCCACAACTGGTCGCTGAGGCTGAACACCGAATGCACGCCCCTGGAGCGGCACGGGGTGCTCTACTTCATCGAGCAGGGGCTCATGCCCAAGACCGGCAAGCGGTACGAGTGGGAGGTCGGCGTCCGGTCGGGCGACCCCCTGATGGCCACGATCCAGGACTATGACTGGGCCGACGAGGTGCTCCACGCCGCGATCGGCCGCGAGTGGTATCTCCCGCAGTTCGACCACTGGCGCGAGGGGCTCGCCTTCGGCGACCGGGCCTGGTCCAAGATCCTGAGCAACTGGGCGGAGGTCCGCGAACAGGGTCTCACGGACCACGAGAACTGGTGGCCCGCGATCTATCGCCAGGCCTGCGAACGCTGGGGCATCGAGCCCGACCCGGCGGTCCTGGCCTTCGACGTCACCTATGCCGATCGCCGGGCCGACCTCAAGGGGGTCGGCGCCAGCGGTTGAGGCCCGGCGGTCGCATCACGCCCGGTTCGTTACGTTTTCCAGGATGAGTTTCTCCCGGGACTGGAGCATCGACCCGAACCAGCCCAGGGTGAGCCAATAGAGTAGGATCACCGCCACGCATTCGGCCAGGGCCAGGATCAGGAAGACCGGCGCGTCCCCGATCCAGCCCTGATGCCGGGCCAGCGTCTCGAAGCCCAGCGGGATCAAGGTGAGGCCCTGGGTCAGCGGGAACAGGATCATGAACATAGCCACTTGCAGCAGGACGATGCTCAACTTCGGCTGCGAGCCCTTGAGCGTCCCGGCGGCGATGTGGAACGGGGCCAGGATCGACAGGGCATTGGCCAGCATGCAGAACAGGAGGAACATTGACACGTACTGGGGGACCATCCCGACCAGGTGGTCCCACTTCAGCGGGAAGAAGACCTGCGAGACGATGAGGACGATGACCAGCATCGGCGCGATCAGCGGCACGAACGACAGGTTCTTCCCGAGCAGGATGTCGCTCCGGCGGGCCGCGCTCAGCACGAAGACGCGGAACCCGTCCCGGTCGAACCCGAACTGATTTCCCATCAGCTGCAGGAATCCGAACAGGAGGCAGATCATCGCCCCGACGGCCAGGAACGGCCGCACCCCCTCCGGCATCGCGGCCCCCTGGCGGAAGAAGACCGTGCCCAGGATGGGGAACATGATCAGGGGCGAGAGCAGCATCATCTTGGCCTCGGGCGCCCGCAGGAGCGACCGGAGCCCGCCGAGGGCGATCGCCGAGACCGGCTCGGACAGCCCGGGGAAGCTGGCTTCGAGCAGGGAGGAGCCGGCCCGGCCGGGCGTCGCGGCCGGCGAGGGTCGCGAAGCTCGACGCGTCTTCCGGCTCGCGTCGAGCCCCTGGTGGGCCCGGATCGTGGATCGATAGGCCCGCCCGAGGCTGGCCGAACCGATCAGCAGCATCCCCAGGCCGCCCGCGATGACCGGCAGGGCCTGCCCGTCGGCCGCCGACCTCACCCCCATCGGCAGCCACCCGATCGGCAGGATCGCGTTGGCCAGCCGGGCCGCCCGCGTCATGGCCTCGAATGAGCGGCGCCGCGCGGAGCCCTGGGCCTGCTTGCTCGACTCGATCAACTGGGTTTGCCGCCGCAGATGTTCGGCGGCCTCGATCTTCTTCGCGTTGTACTGCTCGCCCAGAGCCTGCAGTTCCCGCTGGAGGGCCTGGGCTCGCCCGTTATCGCCGCGATCGCCCCAGGGCGCGACGATATTGATCAGGTTCGGCAACTGAGCGAGCAGGACGATCACGCCGGTTGCCATCACGACCACCGTGCGGCGGCGTCGGGGGTTGCTCATCAACGCCG
Source organism: Tundrisphaera macrotermitis (assembly GCF_051175315.1). Classification (NCBI taxonomy): domain Bacteria; kingdom Pseudomonadati; phylum Planctomycetota; class Planctomycetia; order Isosphaerales; family Isosphaeraceae; genus Tundrisphaera; species Tundrisphaera macrotermitis. Next base: position 5,925,401 of record NZ_CP195100.1, on the reverse strand, counting down.
CCAGCCACCCCTGCAGTTGATAGGTCAACGCCGTGACCATCAGCAGGAATCCGCCCAGGAGCGGCAGGACCCCGAGCTGCCCCACGCCCTGGACGAAGATCAGCGCGAATGCAAACCCGAGCATGACCGGGAGGAAGAGGATCAGGCTGAGCCGGGTCCACGAGCTGAGGTAGTTGATCAGGAACGCCGAACGCACCGAGACGGGGAGGTGGAGCAGATTCGAGAGCGACAGCGAATCGGACCGCTGGAGATCGGTCAACAGCCCGATCGTCCAGAAGAGGAGGAAGGCCAGGATCAGGCCATCCCACGCGAACATCAACTGATCCGGCGTGGCCTTCGGGATCAGGTACGCACCCAGCGCGAACGTCCCGATCAGGTTCGGGATCGCCGTCGCCACCAACCCGACCACGATCACGACCATCAGCGCGGCACTGACCGCGCCCGCCTTCCGGGCCGTGTTGTAGAGGATCCGCCATCTCAGCCAGACGAAGGCCCGCAGGTGCTCGATGTTCACGGGGCGGCCTCTTCCAGCCAGTTCAGCTTGCCGGCGGATTCGGGGTGGCCCCCCACCTTCTCCAGGAAGCTGCTCTCCAGCGAGCCCCCCCGGCGGATCTCCTCCAGCGACGCCTGCTCGACCAGCTTCCCCTTGACGATGATGCCGACGTGGGTGCAGAGCCGTTCCACGATCTCCAGGACGTGCGAGGTGAGGAAGACCGTGGATCCCCTCGCCACGAAGCCGGCCAGGAGGTCGCGGATGACCCGCGACGTCACCGCGTCCACCCCCTCGAAGGGTTCGTCCAGGAACAGGAGGTCGGGGTTGGGCAGCAGCGCCGCGGCCAGGGCGAGCTTCTTCTTCATCCCGTGGGAATACTCCAGGGTGAGCTTCTTGTGCTCGTCCTGGAGATCCAGGATCGAGAGCAATTCCTCGATCCGCTCGCGGATGGTCTCCTTCGGCATCAGGTGGACGCGGCCGATGAACGTCAGGTACTCGCGGGCCGTCAGGTAGTCGAACAGGGCGAGGTCCTCGGGGATCACCCCCATGTGCCGCTTGGCTTCCAGCGACTCGCCCGCGTCGAGCATGTCCCGGCCCAGCACCATCACCCGGCCCGAGGTCGGCGTGAGCAGGCCCGTCAACATCTTGATCGTGGTCGACTTCCCCGCCCCGTTGGGTCCGAGGAAGCCGTAGAACGTCCCGCGCTCCACGGCCAATTCGATGCCGTCCACGGCGCGGAAGTCGTTGAAATATCGCGTGAGCTGGTGCGTCTCGATCGCGAGAGTCATGGAGATCGTTCGCCATCGGGTGTGCGCGGATCGTCGCCGCCACGATAGCACGGCCCATGCAGGGACGATATGGTGTGTTGATCCCGTGCCAGCGTGCGCGAGAACCTCCTCATTTCATCAGCAGGGCCAGGAACGCGAGCGTCCACGCGACCGTCCGGGGCCAGTTCGTCGCGACCAGACGGCGGATCAGGTCTGCGTCGTAGCCCGCTTCCTGGAGCTTGCCGTGCAGCGGGACCGACAGCACGAAGATGGACACCCAGGCCGCCACTACCAGGGCCGCGGCCAGGATCCCCCAGCGATCCGGCCGATCGACGAGGCCCCGGCCGATCAGGAAGACCTGGCCGAACATCAGGGGAATCACGAACCAGGAGATCGCCCGGGTATACGCCGCATGGTGGGCCCGGAACCGATCGGGGGCGACCTCGGCGAACGACGGATAGATGATGATCTGGACGAGCCAGATCAGGACCACCAGCCCGAACGAGACCATCCGAGACGCCTCGGCCAAGCTCATCATAACAGCGAGCCTCAAGAGTACCGGTCCAATCGTTGCCGACTACACGTCATCCGACCATCCTGGACCGGGCGATTGTAGGAGGCCATGAGGGTTCGTCAGGATCGATGGACGTCGGGATTTCCCCGAAGATCAACGCCCGAGTGATGCGAAAAGATCCTTCCCAATCCGTTGGACCAACGCTAGAATCGATCCGTAGCGGCCGATTGCGAGATCGGCCGTTCCTGGGGATGTAGCTCAACTGGGAGAGCGCGTGGTTTGCAACCACGAGGTTGTGGGTTCGACCCCCATCATCTCCACTAGGTCAGGCCAGGACTTAGGTCAAAAGTCGGTGTCGTTCCGGCCGAGACAGATCCGGTGCTGCGATGACGCGCAGCACGGCATTCGCCCGCCTCTCAGCCATGATCATGCCCGAGCCGACGATCCGCCGCCTCGACCGGGTCAATGACGACCTCATCGGCCGTCTGGCCGACATCCTCATCGACTGCGTCGAAGGCGGCGCCTCGGTCGGCTTCATGCATCCGCTCTCGCGTGATCGGGCCTTGGCCTTCTGGCGCCGGGTGGCGGACGGAGTTGCCTCCGGCGGGCGGGTCCTCCAGATCGCGGAGGATGAGTCGGGGCCCTGCGGGACCGTGCAACTCGTCCTCGACTTGCCCGAGAATCAGCCCCATCGCGCTGATCTGGTGAAGATGCTGGTGCATCGCCGGGCCCGCCGCCGGGGCCTGGGGGCGGCGTTGGTCCGGGCCGCCGAGGCGGAGGCCCGGGCTCGCGGCCGGACGTTGCTCGTGCTCGACGCCGTCACGGACGGCGACGGCTCTCGCCTCTATGAACGCCTGGGGTGGGTGCGGGTCGGCGATGTCCCCGGCTTTGCCCTGATGCCGGGCGGAGCTCCTTGCAGCACCACGTTCTATTATCGCGACCTCGCTGCGTCTCGAACCGGGCCGGTGGATCCGGCTCTGCCGGCGTGACGTCGCCTCTCCGCACGCCATCCATCGGTGCGTTTCATCCGGGACCGATCCGACGTTCTCCCCGAATGCGAAGCGGCCCGACCCGTGAAGGGTCGGGCCGCAGGGGTATGGGGAACGGGATGGCAGGGGCCATCGGCCCGGTGCGCGTCCGGGATCAGCGCTTCTTGCCCGGGCGAGAACGGGAGCGATTGTCGCGGTCGCGGTCGCGGATCCGGTCGCGATCGTCGTTGCGGATCGTCTTCTCCTTGTTCGCTTCCTCGATCAGCTTCTCGAGCTTCTTGCCCAGCCAACCCTGGGGGGCGGGGCCATTGCCGGTGCTCGGGCCCCGGCCGCCGGACGGGCCGCGGTCCCCGGGCCCGCCGAAGTCCGGGTCGCCGCCCTTGACCGGGGCGGTCGACGCGATCGGGAGGACCTTGGGCAAGAGGAGGCGTTCGCTGATCTGCCAGAGGCTGCTGGTGATGAAGTAGAGGCCCAGGCCGGACGGGACCTTGTAAAACATGAAGGCCATGAAGACCATCATGTACTTCATCATCTTCTGGTTCATCTCCGCCTCGGGCGTAGTCGCCGGGGGCGAGAATAGCTTGGTCTGGATCAGCATCAACGCCACGACCAGCAGCGGCAGGAGGTTGAAGTACGGCCCGAGGAAGCCGCCGATCAGGGGCAGCTCGAACGGGAACTTGAACAGCATGTCCGGCGCGGCGAGGTCGCGGATGTAGAGGAACGACGAGTGCCGCAGGTGGACGCTGTTATTCAACGCCTGCCAGAGGCCGACGAAGATCGGCATCTGGATCAGGGCCGGGAGGCAGCCCGAGGCCGGGTTGACCTTGTTAGCCTTGAAGATCGCCCAGGTTTCCTTGTTGAGCTGTTCCTTGTCGTCCTTGTACTTCTCGCGGGCCTCGGTCAGCAGCGGCTGGAGATCCTGCATCTTCTTGGCCATCACCGCCTGCTTCCGCCCGAGCGGGAACATCGCCAGGCGGACGCACATGGTCAGGAGGATGATGGCGATGCCGTAGTTGCCCTTGGTCCCGCCGAACATCCGCGAAACCTGCTCGGTCAGGGCATAGATCCGGACCAGGAGCGGGGCGATCACGTTCTTCGCCAGCTGCGACGCGAACGGGATCGGGAGCCAGGTCTTGCGGTAGGAGGCCAGTTCGTCGGCGCCGTACCCGACCAGCGCATCATAGGTCTTGGGGCCGGCGAACACCTTGTAGGTGTGCGTCGTCTCGCCCAGATTCGGGCCGACGACGAGCGGCCTTGAGGTGATCTCGACCCCGACGTCGGACTTCTGGGGAGCCTTCTCATCCTTGAAGACCGCGATCGGGCCGGAGTCCTGGTCGTATCGATCGGCGTTGGTCTTGGGGATCGGCCAGGGCTGGACGAAGGTGGCGAAGTACTGGTCCTCGACGCCGGCGAACTTGAGCGGCAGCTGCGAGAAACGCTGGGTCGGGTCGTCGATCGTCCCGACGACGTCCGAGGCGGCGCGGGTCGAAATCTCGGTGGTGTTTTCCTTCACCAGCCCGAAGAAGATGTCGCGGAAAGTCGAGGTGTACCATTCCCCCTCGATCGGGATCCCGTAGGGCCCGACCAGGGTGTAGGCGAACTTGGCGGCACGATCCCCGGTGAACTTCAACTCGACATCGAATCCGTCCTCGCCCTGCCAGAGGCGATACGTCTTGGTCACCGTGACGGCGGGCTCGTCGACCTTGGCCCGGAACGCGATCTCCTGCCCTTCGATCTTGCCGGTGCCCTTGGGGTCGGGCCTGGAGATGGTGCGGATGTATGGGGCCTGGTCGGAGTCGCGGACGACTTCCCAGATCTGGTCATACAGGCCGGCTTCGATCTTCTTGCGCCCTTCCGTACCGGCGGCGTTCCCCCCCTCCTTCGCATCGGAGGTGAGCGTCATGGCCAGCGGCCAGGGGGCCTCGGATCGGGGGTTCTGGCGGATCAGGACGAGCCGCGAATCCTTCTGAAGCCCTTTCCGGGCCGCCTCGCGATCGATTTCCCCCTCGTAGAGCGTCGAGATGGCCGAGGCGACCGAGGCCCCGCGTTGGTCGAGCCGGACCTCCAGGTGATAGCCGGCGGCGCCGCCCGCCTTCGGGCTGGCGCCCATGATCAGCGGCTGGTCGACGCGCTGGACCCGGGGCTCGGCCGGGCGGGCCGGCTCATCCTTCATGAACGGGTCGGCGGGCATCGCATCGTCGCGTGCCTTGGCCACCTCGGCGGGGGTCGGCTCGGCCTTGGGCTTCGCGTCCTTCTCCGCCTTGGAGGCGACGGCGGGCGGTGCGGGCTTCTGCGGGGGCGGGTTGAGCCCCATCGCGTCCATCAGCAACGTGATCCCGTACATCGATCCGATGGTGAGGACCAGGAACAAGACCAGCCGCTTCTCGCTGCTCATCGTATGGGAGACCTTGGCGTCCGGGGGAAGCGCGGTGGGAGGCGCGCGGGGAAGGGTCGGGCCGGACGAAGGCCCGGGATGGTTTCAGCGTCCCTGCCGGAGCCGATCGCCCAGGAATGCTTCGAGTTCGGGGATGGCGTAGATCTTCCGGATCGTGGCCTCGTGATCGTAGGGCAGCCGCCGGAAGGTCACCCGGACCGGGCCGGCCGCCTTGCCGGGCGTCCCCGATGCTCGTTGTTCGTCGGACCCCTGGCTTTCATTGGGAGAATTCGGCGCGGGCGAGGAATCTTCCTGGCCGTCGTCCAGGATCACGTAGCAAGATCGGGGATCGCCGTCGCGGGGCTGGCCCACCGACCCGACGTTGATCATCACCTTGCCTTCGCCGAGGGTGTATTCGTGGTCGATCTCCTCGGGGGAGAAGAACTGATACCCTTCGGTGAAGACGCCCGGGACGTGCGTATGCCCCTGGAAACAGTACTTTTCCACGAGCTGGAACAGCCGTTCCATCTTGCGGTGGTTGTAGATGTCCTCGGGGAAGATATACTCGCTCAGGGGATTTCGGGGCGACCCGTGGACGAAGAGGAAGGACTCGTGGCGGTAATGGCGGGGGAGGAGTCCGAGGAATTCCCACCGGCGTTCATTGTTGACGCGGTCGGACGGGTTTTCGAGCTGCTCGCGGGTCCAGAAGATCGCCCGCTCGGCGCCGATGTTGAACCCGTCGGGGTCGAACATGGCCCCCTGGTCGTGGTTGCCCAGGAGGGTCATCGTGCAATGCTCCATCACCCGGTCGATGCACTCGCGGGGGTTGGGGCCATAGCCGATGACGTCGCCCAGGCAGAAGATCTCGGAGATCCCGCGGGACTTGATGTCGTCCAGGACGACCTCCAGGGCTTCGAGATTGCCGTGGATGTCGCTGATCAGGGCGCGGCGCACCGGGGGAGACCTCCGTACGAGGCGGGGACGGCGAGGAGAGAGGTAACCGGAACTCCGCTCGGCGTTGACACGACGGACGGGGGGCTCTTAACTGTTAAAATAGAGCCGCGACGGCCCGGGGGTCAAGGCCAAGCCCGGCCCTTCTCCGTGATTGATCCCGCCCGGAGTCCGGTGGTCCGGATGGCGTCGGGCCCAATCTCGCCGGCGGTGGAGGAGGCGCCGTGAGGATCCTGGCCATCGATACATCCACGCTCCGCGCCGCCATCGCGCTCTCGGGGGCCGACGATCGGTCCCCCATCACCCACGGCGCGACGGAGCCGGACCGGCGTCACGGCCGCAACCTGGTCCCGGCCATCAAGGCCCTTCTGGACGGCCAGGGCCTGCGACCCGGGCAACTCGACCTGATCGCCGTCGGGGTCGGGCCCGGCTCTTACACCGGCCTGCGGATCGGCCTGACGGCGGCCAAGACCCTCGCATTCGCCGGCGGATGCAAGCTGATCGGGCTCGACAGCCTCGAAGTGATCGCTGCCGGGGCCCCGGCCGGGGCCGCGCGGGTGGCCGTCGTGGCCGACGCGCAGCGAGGCGATGTCTACGCGGCCGAATTCGCGCGGGGCCCCGGCGGGATGGTGCGGCTCGCCCCGACCCGGATCGAGCGGGGCGACGCCTGGGCGGCGGGGCTCGACCCCGGGACCCTGGTGCTCGGCCCGGGCCTCGACCGCCTCTCCCTGCCATGGCCGGAAGGGGTCCAAACCGGGACGAGCGAGGAGGGGCATCCCTCGCCCGCGAGCCTCATCGCCCTGGCCCGGGACGCGACCCGTTCGGACCGGCGCGACGATCCCTGGACGTTGGAGCCCGCCTATTTCCGGCGGAGCGCCGCCGAGGACCAGTGGGACAGGCGGACATGACCCCCGATCGCGACCAATCGCGCACCAAATCGGCCTACAGCCTCCAGTGGAATACGTTCCGGATCCTCCGGCCCGACGAGGACCGCGCCACCTTCCGCAACCGGACGGGCCTCGACCCCGAGGCGTTGCGAGGGAGGTCGGTGCTGGACGGCGGCTGCGGGATGGGCCGGTATCTGCGCGTGGCGGCGGAGGCCGGGGCCCGGGTCGTCGGGCTCGACCTGAGCGAGGCCGTGATCGCGGCGAAGGCCCTCACGGCCGACCTGCCCGGAGTGTCCCTGGTGCGGGGCGACCTGCTCCGACCCCCCTTCGGCCCGGGGACCTTCGACCACATTTACTCGCTGGGCGTGCTCGACCACACGCCCGCCCCCCGCGCCGCGTTCCTGGCCCTGGCTCGATTGTTGAAGCCGGGCGGCCGGATCGTCATCTGGGTCTATTCGCGCGAGCGTCCCGCGCTGGAACGGATCATCGAGGTTCATCGGGCCATCTCCCGTCGGCTCCCGCTCGGGGCCCTGATGGCAGTCAGCCGGGCGATGGCGCCGGTCGGCGGGCTCAAGCGGCGCTTGATGGCCAGCCCCCATCGGCTGGTATCACGCCTGGGCGTCGCCCTCAACGTGGCCACGATCGGCGTCTCAATGCACCCCGACCCCGAGGTGCGCGTGTGCGACACCCTCGATTGGTACGCGCCGAAGTACCTTTCGCGGCACACGACCGAGGAGGTTATGAGCTGGTTCGCGGAGGCGGGGCTCGTCGACATCCAGGATCTGTCCCGATCGCAGGTCTTCTTCCACGCCGGGCAAGGGAATGGGGTCAACGTCTCCGGCCATCGCCCGGCCTGACTCGGGTCGGGCCTCGCTCGGATGAGACGGGCGGGAAAAGGGGCTGATCGTGGGTGGTCGGCGGAGGTGCCGCCCCTTTTCCCCGCCGGGTTCGTCGCCCTTGGCCGCTCGCCTAGTCCTGGCTGGAAGTCAATCGCCGCGAGGCCTCGATGTTCCGGAGCAGGTCATTGCGGATCCTGATGCGGCGGTGGAGGTCGGCGACGCTGGTCGCGGACCAGAACTGCCCCGGATGATCGATGGCCTTCCAGACGATCTTCCCCCGAGGCCGCGGGGGGCACGCGTTGTCGGAGCGGGTCATCGGCTTTCCTCCCTGGAGATGGGGCAACACAAGCTGTCGTCCCCACTCCCTCGTTGCGATTCCGGGTCGAAACCGGGCAACGATCTCGGAGAAATCGCGAGGCCCCGCGTCAAAAGCCCGAGGACCGGCCCAGAACGCACGACGGGATCGCCGCCCCCGCGATTAGGAGCGGCAATCCCGCGTCGATCGATCGGGATTCGATCGGGTTCAGCCCGTCGTCCCTCCGGCGGCGGGATCGAGGATGCTCTTGGCTGCGATCCGCTGGCGGACCGTCTCCAACCACTCGGGGGAGGGGAGTCCGTACGGTCGGAACTTCTCCATCCGGCCCTGTTCCTCGTTGTAATAGAGGGCCCGATTCTCGCCGAGCTTGCCGGCGGCCGGCGAGTCGATCAGGGCGCTGGAGTCGTTGACGCTCATCTGGAACAGGACCCGAAGCTCGAACTCGCCGGCCGTCTGCCGCTCGAAGGTCCGGTTGAGGTTGCCCACCGTATCGCACCAGGCGATGCAGTGGATCCCGAAGTTCGGACCTTCGCGGAGCAGGGTGGCGAACTGCTTCGAGGCGCTCGGCTTCGCCTCCTCGCTGCCGTAGCTCGAAGAGAAGCCGAAGTCGTCGTCCGACTTGCGCAAATCGCGGAACCGGCCGAGGTCGTAGATCATGATGTAGATCGACGGGGCATCTGCGACATCCTCGGACTGCCGCCGGGCCAGCTCCTCGGCGATCTCGTTGATGACCGGCTCGACCTCGCGAGGTCCGACGATCTTGTAGGGATGCGGTATCACGTCCACCAAGTTGTTGAACGTGCCGTAGAGCGGCGAGTCGGTCGGGGTGCCATCCAGGACGAAGAACTTGGCCGCATTGCCGGCCCCTTCGTGGCCATTGATCGCCGGGACGTGCTGGGCCGCCAGGCTCAACACGGCCATCTCCAGGGTGCCTAGCGCCATCTCCTCGTACTGGCCGATGATCAGGATGTTGGCACCGCTCTGGCGGCGGAGCAGGGCGGCGGTCGGGTCCTTGATGGCGATCGCGTCGCCCAGCCAGACCTGGACCGAGCGGACCTCGGCGGGCCAGGCTTCTTCGGCCAGGGCCCGGTTGAGGAGCGGGTTGTTGGCCACGTCGGCCGGCAGGTTGCCTTCGAAGACGAGCTGCGGGGTGTCCGGGAGCAGGTTCCGCTCCTCGGCCATCTTGTGCAGGGTCTTGAGGTAGTTCTCGCGGTTGACGTCGGGCAGCCACACGACCTGGAAGACGTGGTTCCCCTCGATCATCCCGTTGGCGTCGTTGTAGATCGCCTCGCCGGGACGGGTCAGGAGCCGGGCCGCCGCGTTGTCCTCGGAGAGGATCAGGTGGGAGTCGGCCTCCGAGCACTGGAGGGCGATGCGGATCGCCATCTGGGCGATCGTGGTCCGGGCCAGCGAATAGGCACCGCCCAGGGTCTGCGACCCGAGGACGACGTGGATGCCGAAGGCACGACCCTGGCGGACCAGGCGGTCGAGCAGCAGCGAGGCCTCCTGGGCCAGCTTGTCGTCCTCGATGAAGAATTCCTGGAACTCGTCCACCAGCAGCAGGATGCGCGGCAGATACTCGCCCGTGTTGCGGCGATAGCTGGCCACGTCCTGGGCGCCGGAGACGCGGTACTTGTCGCCGCGGACCTTCAATTCGACGTCCAGCCGCTGCAGAACGCTGAGGCCGAACTCGCGCTCGGACTCGACGGCCACCACCCGGGCGTGCGGCAGGCTGTAGGCGGCGTAAGTCTTGAATTCGACCCCCTTCTTGAAGTCGATCAGGTAGAGTTCGACTTCCTTGGGGCTGTACATCAGCGCGATGTTGGAGATCATCGCGTGGAGGAGCGTGGACTTACCGGAGCCGGTCTTCCCGGCGATCAGGACGTGCTGAGAAGTGCCCTTGCCCAGCTTCAGGTTCTGGAACTTGGTGGCCCCGGCCCGGCCCAGCGGGGCGTCGATCAGGCTGCGGCTGTCCCAGGTCCAGTACTTGTCGGGCGTCGGCGCGATGGCCTCGAACGGCACCTCGACGCGCTTGGCCTGCTTGGCGGCCTCGCCCGCGAGCTTGACGATGCGGTTGAACTCGTCGTCGTCGGGCGGCGGGTCGAGCTTCAGCGGGTATTGCTCGAACGGGCTGTCCTTCCAGACGAATCGCCCGTCCTTCCAGACCAGGTTGATCGAGTTCGGCTCCAGATCCTTGGCCAGCGGCCCGGTGGCGCCGGCCAGCTTGGTGTCGACGCTGATCAGGGTGTAGACGCCGCAGCGGGGCCCGCTGTTGGCGATGCTCACCAGCCGGCGCTGGGCGATGTCGGAGAAGTTGGCCGGGTAGTTGGCCACCACGATCACGCGATAGGGCTCGGCGACCTCGCCGGCCATCTCGTTGTATTCCTCGATCGACTCGTATTCGTTGCGGAGATACGTCTGGATGACGTTCTCCATGTGCTCGGTCATGTCGACCAGCCGCTGGTCGATCTGCTGCTGCTCGGTCCAGATCCGCTTGTTGTTGACCAGCAGCTCGTCGTATTCGGACAGGTGCATGAACGTCGAGAAGTTCTGCCCCAGGCCGACCGGGTCGATGATCGTGAACCGGACCTTGCCCGGCGGGATCGCCGTCAGGAACCGGAGCATCGCGACCTGGAGCGCGGCGACGGCGGGCCCGCGCCCCTCGTCGTGCGTCTTGAGCAGCAGAGAGATCTTGTCCGGGAACGACAGGAAGGCGGGCAGGTCGACCGACTCGGGGGTGAATTCCTTGAGCCGGGGATCGGCCGGGATGGCCTCGGGGATCTTGGCCAGATCGACGTGGAATTCGCCGATCCGGAGGACGCCGGGCGACGCCGCGGGCGGCTCCCAGGGGTCCCAGGCGGGGTCATGCCAGGGCGGGAAGAGGCGGCGGTCCTCGGCATCGACCTCGCCGAGCTCATACTTCATCTTGGCCACGCCCTGGCGCCAGTCGGCGATCAGCTTGTTCCAGGACTCCTCGTAGGCGATGCGGCGGGCCTCGACGTCGGCGAAGTGGGCCGAGTCGTGGGCGTGGAGTTCCCGCTCGCCGGCCTCCTTGGCCTCCTTCATCTCGCGGGCGGATTTGTCCTCGGCCGCCTCCAGGTCGTCTTCCCACTTCTTCCGGGCGGCGGCGAGGGCCTTGGGGTAGCGATCCTCGGCCGTGCGGATCGCCTTGTCGCGGCGGGCTTCCAACTCGGGGATCAGCCGGTCGTAGCTGTCCTTGGCCTTCTTCGCGTCGGCGTCGCGGCGTCGTTCAACTTCGGCGGTGGCCTTCTTGTTCCAGTCCTCGACCCAGGCGGTGGCGCGGGCCTCGCGGGCGTCTCCCAGGGCGATCGCCCGGGAGAGCGCGTTGACCTCGCGGCTGATCTGGCCCCTGGCGGTAGACTTGATGGCCGACCGGGCGACGAAGCCGAGCACGCCGGTGGCCACCGCCCCGACCGCCAGGCCGACCATCCAGCCGGCGAAGTAGCCGACGGCCCCGGTCACGGCCAGGAACAGCACCACGCACAGGAAGACGAAGAAGCTCATCTCCAGGATCGGCAGGATCTTGAGCTGGGTCGCGGCGACCCAGGCGTCGTGGATCTCCTGGGTCGACTCGTCGAGCTTGACGATCGGGTCTTCGGATTCACCGTCGGCGGGCGGCGGCGGGGTGGTGTCCGGGGTGACGAAGGCCTTGTATCGGGCGGGGAAGCCGCCGGCCGCCTCCTTGACCTCGGCGTAGGTGGCCAGGGATTCGGCCAGGCGACGCTTCATCTGATCGTAGCGCTGGCGGACCTTGACGATGTTGGCGTCGTAGACGGCCGTGGTCTCCCACCCGGCCTCTTCGAGCGTGGTGGCCGCGTTCTCGGTCTCGAACTTGTAGACCTTCTTGGCCTGGGCCAGGGCCTGGTCGTGCTCCTGCTTGGCGGCGACCTGCTCCGCCTGGGCGCGGGCCTCGATGGCCGCGCGGGCCTGCTGGATGTCGCCGTCGATCGCCTGGATCTGCAGGTCGCGGCGGCGGACGATCCCTTGCCGCGTCGCCTGATACTGCTTCTCGGCGGCGGCCTGGGCCTTGGCGAACTCCTTCTCGATCGCGGCCTCACGCTGGGCGCGTTCGGTGGCCAGGCGGGAAAGGTCGCGGATGGCGTCGACTTGACGTTGGATCAGGGACGGTCCAGGCATCGCGGGGTGTCCAGCACGGGGTGCGCAACAGGATCATAAGCGGCCGTCGCGATCCACCCCCGGAGAGCAACCCTCCGGGGGTGGGCCGAGGCCCGGCGATCGGGGAAGGGCGGGGTCGACGTGGGCGGCGATGCCGGTTCAGGAACAGTCGCGTCGGACCTTGGCGGTCACTTCCGACAGCTTGTCCATGCTCCGGATCGTCGCGTTGACCCGGGTTTCCAGGGGGAACAGGTGGTTCTGTTCGAAGTCGCGCTGCACCTGGTCTTGCCAGTGTTCCTTGGCAATTTCCCAGTGCTTGCGCAGATTCTTGATCGCATAAGTCAGCTTGTTCGAGCCTTCTTTGCTCATGAGACTCCCCTCGCTGTCGGCCGATCGGGCTGATCCGGGATCCGTTTCAGGAGCCGGGCGGCGGTGCGGTGGCCAGGTACTTGTCCAGCGCGTCGGCCATCCGTTCCAGCATCGCCATCGCGGATTCGAGCTCGCCGGTGAGCATGTCGCCGAGCGGGCGCGAGTGGCTCAGATATTCGGCGATGGCGTGGTCGAGCTGGGGCTCCCACTTCTTGATGATCTCGACCTTCTGCTCCGCCTCGATGAGCCGCTGCTTGGCGATCCGGGTCGCCTCCTTCGCCTCGGTCTCCCCGGTGCCGGAGAGCTTCTTGCGGTGGAGTTCGCTTCGGATCTCGTTCATCTTCTCGCGGCGACGCTTGACCTCGTTGATCCAGTGGAACTTCTGGGTATTCTTGACCCAGTCGGTGATCCTCCGGTTCTCCATGTCGACGGCGATCAGGGCGTTGCGCGCGTCCTCGATGAATGTGCCGAGGGCCTCGCGGAAGACGCGGATGTCGTCGATCCTGCCGACGCGTGCGGAATCGGCCATCGGGGCCTCCTGGGTCGGGAACGATGGGGTCGGTCCGGTTCCTCACCTCAGCGCTGCTGGAGGTATTCCTCGACGCGTTCGGCCTTGCGGAGCAGGAACGGAACGAAGGCGTTGGTCGCCTCGATGAACCGGTTGATGACGACCAGCGTCGCCTCGAATTCTTCGGTGAACTTCTGCTGTTCCTTGTCGCGCCAGGTCTGCCCCAGGCCGGTCAGTTGGCCGTGGATCACGGCCATCTTGTTGTGCAGTTCGGTGTTGAAATGCCGGAGGTTCTGGGCGAACCTGCGGAGTTCGGACGGGTCGACGACGGCTTGCGCCATGGGACGTCCTTTCGACCGAGGGGGCCAGGGGGCCCGACCGCGATGGGTGAAGAGGTGGTGTCGGTCCCGGGGAAGGGACGACGATCGCGACGAACTGACGATCGATCCATTCCAGCCTAACCGGAAGGCCGGGGCTCGTAAAGCACCGGGCCCGCATCCTTCCGGGGTCACCGCCCGCCAGGCCCGGGCGCGCCGATCGGGCCAAGCACGCCGGTGAAACTTTCACCGGCGGCGGGGGAAAATTTCATCGCGATGCCTGGCGAGAAGTCCGACTCGCGGGCAAACCTTCGGCGAGATCGCGATCTCCGGGCCTGGGAACGGGGTTTGCCCGGAAGATCGGACGTCCGCCCCGAATCGCGGGGTTTCGAGCCTCCCGGAAAGGAAATGACACCATGTCCACGACTCGTTCTCGCCGCGTCTTCCTGGCCAGCGGTGTCGGCACGCTGGGCCTCCTGGGCCTGGGCTCCCTGCCGATCGCGGGTCGGGCCCGGGGCGACGAGGGCCCTTCGTCCGAGGCGATGATCGCCCGGGCCGCGGACTTCTTGAAGGGACGGCAGGACGCCGATGGGAGCTGGTCGGCCCTCCGCAAGGAGCCGGGGATCACCGCGCTGGTGGTGACCTCGCTGCTCCGCTCCCGCCGGATCACGCCGACCGACCCGGTCTCCGTGAAGGCCCTGGCCTACCTGGAGAAGTTCGTCGGCCCCAAGGGCGGCCTCAGCGAGGCGGCGCACGCGAACTACGCCACCTCGGTGGCCCTGATGGCCTTCAAGGAGGCCAATACCGGCGGTAAATACGATGCCCTGATCAAGGGGAGCCAGGAGTTCCTCAAGGACAAGCAGTGGGATGAGTCCGAGGACAAGGCGCCGTCCGATCCGTTCTATGGGGGGGCCGGTTACGGGGGCAACAACAGCCGACCCGACCTGTCCAACACCACCTTCATGATGGAGGCCCTCCACGACTCGGGCCTGCCCGCCGACGACCCCGCGCTCCAGAAGGCCCTGGTGTTCGTCTCGCGGTGCCAGAACCTCAAGAGCGAGTTCAACGACCAGCCCTGGGCCGGAAAGATCAACGACGGCGGATTCATCTACACCGCCGCCAACGGCGGGACCAGCGTCGCGGGCCAGGGCGAGGGGGGCGGCCTCCGCTCCTACGCGAGCATGACCTATGCCGGCCTCAAGAGCATGATCTATGCCGGCCTGAAGCCCGATGACCCCCGCGTCAAGGCCGCCACCGCCTATATCGCGAAGCATTACACCCTGGACGAGAACCCGGGCCTCGGCCAGCGTGGGCTCTATTACTACTACCAGACGTTCAGCAAGACGATGGCGCTGCTCGGTAAAGATACCTTCGTCGATGACAAGGGGACGGCGCACGACTGGCGAGCCGATCTGACCGCAGCCCTGGCCTCCCGCCAGGATCCTAATGGCAGCTGGGTCAACAAGGCCGACAGCTTCATGGAAGGGGACGCCAACCTCGTGACGGCGTATGGCCTGCTGGCCCTGGCACACGCCCGGAAGGCCTGACGCCCTCTCGGACGAACAAACCAGGACGCGGGCCACGAGCGAGGGCGGCACTCCCCGATCCGGGAGGCCGCCCCTTCGCATGAATCGGTCCACTGGGCGTCAACGGCCGGGCCTGGTCGCGAGCTTCTCGGACGCTTCGCGTTTCCGCTCCGCCCGCTCGGCGTTGTTGGCGTCGTCGAGCTGGGACTGGAACTGGGCTTTCTCGGCATCGGTCAGGGCCCGCTTCGGGGCCTCGTCGATCGCGGTGGAGTTGCCGCCGCACCCGATGAGGCCGAGCGAGGAGGCGAGCAGGACGGCGGAAGGGGGAATTCGCAGACGCATGATGATGGTTCCGTTCTCATTCCGGGCGGGAGGTTCGATCAATACTCGTCCGAGCTGAGGACTTCGCCGTCATCGATCACGGCGAGCTTCCGGAACGTTCCGGGATTCACGGTGAACTTGATGAACTTCACCGAGCCGTCGCCGAGCACCGCGTTGATGCCGCCGGGGTGCGGGCCGCCGAAGTTGCGACGCCAGACGGTGTCGCCCGTCTCCTGGTTGGGCGGATTCTTGAACCCATCGCACTTCCAGGGGCTGCCGTTATCGGCCACCGGGACGAAGTGCCAGCGGACGTTGTCCTCATCCCACCCGGCGTTCATCCAGGTCTCGTTGTCGCCGCCCTCATTGCCGAAACCCTTGGTGTTGATGCTCTTCTCGGCGCAGAGGATGGAGTTCGAGGTCCCGTCCTTGAAATCGGCGAGGGTCCGCTTGGCTCCCTTTGCGCTGTAGACGATGGCCCCCTTGTAACCCGAGTAATTTCCCTGGGCGACCAGCCCGCTATCGTCCTTGCCATCGGCGCCGGTGTGCCCCGCAAGCCCATTGGGGGCCGCCGGGATCGTGGAGGCCGGGGCGCAGCTGTAGGCCGGCCCGGTCCGGAATCCGGCCGACCCGGCGTAATCATTGCGCGAGGTCGCGGTCACGAGGTCGCCGTTGTAACGCTCGTTGACGCGTCGCGAGGGGCAGTAATAACCCGGGATGGCCGTCCGTGCGACGAAAACCTCCCCATTGGCCGTGGTGTCCCGCTTGTCATGCACCGGGGCGATCTGGAAGTTGGCCAGGTTGAAGACGTTCTGCTGCTCGATGTACGGCAGGATCTTGAAGAAGTGATTCCACCCATCGGGAGAAGCCGCATTGCAGCAGGCGAAGTTGTTGCTGGCCATCCCGTCGAAGGGCCCCTGCGGCAGCATGCTGTTCGTGGACTCGAAGTTCAGGAAGCCCAGGCCGATCTGCTTCAGGTTGTTCGTGCACTGGGCCCGGCGGGCCGCCTCCCGGGCCGACTGGACGGCGGGCAGGAGCAGCGAGATCAAGACGGCGATGATCGCGATCACCACCAGAAGCTCGATCAGCGTGAAACCGCGACGAATAAAACTTCCAGGGCCTTGGGCCTTCTCATGTCCGACAGATCGAATGGGCACGTTGGGATCGCTCCGACAACGGTTCGTTCCGGCGGCCACCCCGACGAAGGGCGCCGATCCGGGTGTGATCTCCTGTCGGGCGGATTCTAGGCCGGCCTCGGGTACGTTTCGTGTTCGCCGATTGAAACCTGCGTGAAGTTGGTATCCGGCAAATCCGAACGGTCGGATCGCCGTTGGACGGACTTCTTCAACGTAACATCAATGCTTCGCGCATTATTCTTGACTAAATCGATCGGGAAACGATTGACATTCGGGCGATGGATGCTAATTATACGAGGGTCGAAGCCAGGGTGAGGCAGGACCATCGGCCGCCGAGGCCGCCCCCGATCGCAAGTCCCGCCCGGGATGAGGGGACCGAATCACTTCACCCGCCTTCCCGGCGGGATCGGCGCGTCGCACGACGACCGCCGGCCCGCCGGGGAGGTCCCGCCCTCCGGGCATGGGGGCTCGACGACTGATAATTGCGGATCGTGCGAAGAGGTGGGCCGATGCAGACGCGATTCGAAGGGATGATGCTTTCGATCTTGTTCCCGGATGAGCCCGCGGACGCGACCCGGCGCGAGGCCGGGCCCGTCAAGGAGGCCCCGGCCAGCCGGCGCGGCTCGACGCCGATCTCGCCGGTGCGTGCGAGCCCCTTGCCCCGCGTCGGGGCCGAGGACTCGCCGCGGCGATGTGTTTGTTCGGCCTGAGCCGAGGCGATGAGCCCTGGGGGCTAGCCGGCCAGCGACCGGACGGCATCGCGGAAGATCCGAAGCCCATCCCCTTCGCTGGCCAATCCCTCGCGGGTCCAGCGGGGATGGTGGAGCGGGTCGACGTGGCGTTCGGGGTGGGGCATCAGGCCGAAGATCCGGCCCGTGGGATCGCAGACGCCGGCCACCGCCCCGGCCGACCCGTTGGGATTGGCCGGATAGGCCGTGGCCGGCGAGCCGTCGGGCGTCGCGAACCGGAGCACCACCTGGCCCGCCGACTCAAGTTCGGCCAGGCCGGAGGGGTCGGACACGACGAATTTGCCCTCGCCGTGGGCCACGGGCAACTCGATCGTATCGTCGAACGTGACGAACGGGCTGAGGCCGGGCGTCGGGACCAGGTGGACCCACCGGGACTCGAAGTGGCCCGAGTCGTTGAAGGTCAGGGTCGCACGGCCGGAGGCGGCCGGACCGGGCAGCAGTCCGGACTTGACCAGGACCTGGAAGCCGTTGCAGATCCCCAGGATCAGGCCGCCACGGTCGTGGAACCGCCGCATGGCGTCGCCGAATCCCGACCCGATCTTGGTGGCCAGGATCCGCCCGGCGCCGAGGTCGTCGCCATAGGAGAAGCCGCCGGGGATGGTCAGCACCTGGAAGGCATCCAGGGTCTCCGGCTTCTCGACGATCCGGCCGACGTGCCAGGTCTCGGTCGAGGCCCCGGCCCGACGCCAGGCCTCCGCCGTCTCCTCGTCGCAGTTGGTCCCGGGGGCCCTCAGCACGAGGACGCGGGGTGCAATCGTCATGGAAGCCACCTTCAATAGCCCGTATCGTTCGGGGAAGACGTGGAGCTATAGGAGACGTTGGGGTAGTCCGGCTCGGCGCGATAGGCCAGGTTGCGGCGGATCAGGTCCGACTCATAGACCTGGACCACGAAGTCGGCGGCGATCTTGAGCCGGGACGACGCCCCCTTGGTCGGGAAGTCGGCCGGGGCCCCCCGGCGGAACTCGGCGACGCCGACGTGCTTGGATCGGCCCTTCACGTAGTTGATGCCCGGGATCCCGTCGGCGTCGCCGGAGATCAGGATCGCGATGTCGTAGGTGTCCTGGAGCGCCACCATGTCGACGGCGAGGCTGGTGTCCAGCCCCTTCTCGTTCAACGTGTGGTGGAGCAGGTCGACCTTCCAGTGCCCTTCCTGGCGGATTTCGACGAAGTCGGTCGCCGCCTGGACACCGTGATAGAACCGCTTCTTCCGCTCCAGGGCCCGGCGCTTGTTGTCGTACCAGTCTCGGGTCTCGGCGAAGCAGAGGGCCCAGGCTTCCTCGTTGCGGCGGTCCAGGGGGAGGTCCGGCATCCGCCTCTGGATGTCTTCCATGTAGCTGTCGCGGAGCCGGGGGTTGAGTTCGAACCGGCTCCGGAGCCGGGCCTCGGCCTTGGGGTCGTTCAGGTCCCACTCGTCCATCTTGCCGACGACGTACCAGTAGATGCGGGTGTGCTGGGCCGAGGGCCAGGGCGACCCTTCGGCGAAGGTCCGGCCCCAGTAGTGGACGCTCTGCTCGAAGACGTGGCGGTAGAAGGAACCATAATCATCGACGCGTAGATTCAGGTGTTTCAGGACGCCATCGAGATTCGAGCCGTCGACGAATGTGACGAATCGGAGCATGCTGTCCTTCCCTTTACGATCCAAAACGATCGGTGCTGATCCCATCATGAGGAATTCTCACTGCCGCGATGCCCGGCTCACCAGCGGAGCGGGGCCTGCCATGCGGCTTTCAATTCGGAAATCGGGGCGTCGATCAGGGCGCTGCCCGATTGGGCCATGACGACGAGCCGGGGTTCGGCGATCACCTCGCCGATCCGGCCCAGAGGGAGGCGGTCGAACAGGGCGGTCACTTCCTGGGCGGATTCGGGGCGGACTTCCAGCAAGAAACGGGTCGGGGACTCGGAGAACAGGAGGGAGGCCGGGTGGCGGCCCTTGGCATCGGCGGGGACCTCATCCAGCGCCACGCGGGCGCCCAAGCCGCCGGCCAGGGCCATCTCGGCCAGGGCCACGGCCAGGCCGCCTTCGCTCAGGTCGTGGCAACTGCGGATCAGTCCGGCGGAGATGGCCCGGTGGACGGCCTGGAACAGCGGCGGGCCGGCTTCCGGCACGACGCGGGGAACCCGGCCGCCTTCGAGGTTGCGGACCATCGACCAGTGGGATCCGCCCAACTCGTCGCGGGTCGTCCCGACGAGGAGGAGGACGTTGCCGGCCTCCTTGAGATCCATCGTCACGCAGCGGCGGACGTCGGGCACCTGCCCCATGGCGCTGATCAGCAGCGTGGGCGGGATGGCCAGGCTCTTGCCTTCGTGGGTGTACTCGTTGTAGAGGCTATCCTTGCCCGAGATGAACGGCGTGCCATAGGCGATGGCCACGTCGTGGCAACCCTGGGCGGCGGCGACCAGCGAGCCCAGGGTCTCGGGACGCTCGGTGTTGCCCCAGCAGAAGTTGTCCAGGATCGCGATCCGCGCCGGGTCGGCGCCGACGGCCACGCAGTTGCGGACCGCCTCGTCGATCACGCAGCCGGCCATCGCCCCCGGGTCGATGATCCCGAGGCGGGGGTTGATCCCGCACGAGATGGCCAGCCCCCGGTTCGAGCCGATGACCGGGAGGACCACCGAAGCGTCGCCGGGACCATCTTCCTGGTCGCCGACCAGCGGCTTGATGACCGTCCGAGCCTGGACCTCGTGGTCGTACTGGCGGACGATCCATTCCTTGCTGCAGACGTCCCAGGTTCCCAGGATGGAGAGCAAGTCCTGGGTGAAATCGCCCGCCTCGGGCAGCGTCAACGGCGTCTCGGCCGGCCGGGTATGGGTCGCCTGGCGGATGACGGGCGGCCGGCCATCGTGGAGGAAGTCCATCGACAGGTCGGCCACCACCTCGCCGCGATAGCGGAGGGTCAGGCGGCCGGTGTCGACGAACTGGCCGAGGTCGGTGGCCTCGACGTTTTCTTCCCGGCACAGGGCGACCAGCGCCGGCCAGTGCTCGGGCGGCACGGCCAGGACCATCCGCTCCTGGGCCTCGGAGATCCAGATCTCGGTGTAGGACAGCCCCTCGTACTTGAGCGGGGCGCGATCGAGGTCGACCTCCGCCCCCATCTCGGCGGCCATCTCGCCCACGGCCGAGCTGAACCCGCCGGCGCCGCAGTCGGTGATCGAGCGGAACAGGCCGCGATCCCGGGCGCGGAGGACGACGTCGAGGACCATCTTCTCGGTGATCGCGTTGCCGATCTGGACGGCACCGCCGGAGATCGACTCGCTCTCGCCGGTCAGCTCGACCGAGCTGAACGTGGCGCCGTGGATCCCGTCGCGGCCGGTCCGGCCGCCGATGGCGACGATCCGGTCGCCCGCCCGCACCGTCTTCTCGGACATGCCCCGGGGCAGGAGGCCGACCGTCCCGCAGAAGACCAGCGGGTTGGCCAGGTAGGCGGGGTGGCCGACCAGCGCCCCGTTGACGGTGGGGATTCCCATTCGGTTGCCGTAATCGCGGACGCCGGCGACGATCCCCTTGAGGATCCGGCGCGGGTGGAGCACCCCGGCGGGCAGCGAGTCGGCGGGGGTGTCCGGCGGGGCGACGCAGAACACGTCGGTGTTGCAGATCGGCTTGGCGCCGAGGCCGGTCCCCATCGGGTCGCGGATCACGCCGCCCAGGCCGGTGTTGGCCCCGCCGTAGGGGTCGATGGCCGACGGGTGGTTGTGGGTCTCGACCTTGAAGCAGACGTCGTAATCATCATCGAACCGGACCACGCCGGCGTTGTCGGCGAAGACGCTGACCAGCCAGTCGGCGCCGATCTTCTGGGTGGCCCCGAAGATGGTCGACTTGAGCAGGTTCTCGATCATCGTGCCGTCGAAGTCGATCCGACCGCGTAGCGTCTTGTGCGAGCAATGCTCGCTCCAGGTCTGCGCCAGGGTCTCCAGCTCGCAGTCGGTCGGCTCGCGGCCCAGCGAGGCGAAGTGGGCCTCGATGGCCCGGAACTCGGGCAGGCTGAAGTGGAGCTGGCCGGAACGGCTCAGGGTGAGGAGTTCCTCGTCGGATCGCCCGAGGATCGGCACCACGACCTTGCGGAAGTCATAGGTCGAGCCTTGCCCGAGCCGGTCGAATGGCAGGGGGCCGACCACGGCCTGTTCCACGGCGTCGTTGGCCAGGACGCGGCCGATCAGGCGGGGCAGGGACGCAGCCGGGCCTTCGACTCGATAGGTCCGGATGGTCCGCACGGCCTCGGCGGCCAGGCCGATCTCCCGGAGCAGGGCCAGGGCGCTCTCCGCCTCGGGGTCGGTCACGCCCGGCTTCGGCAGGACATGGATGACCTGATCCGAGCCGGTGGTCGGGGACGCATCCTCCGACGGGCCATGGATCGAGAAGACCTCGACCACCGGGTCGACCAGCACCGCCTCGGCGGCTCGGGCGATGGCTGCGCGGTCGAGCGGCCCTTCGATCAGGAAGCCGCGGCTGGCCGAGACTTTCCAGGGGCCGGGGAGGCCCAGTTCGGCGGCGTCGGCGGAAACGCGTTGCCCGGGGAGGTCGACCCTTCCCGGGGCGGGGTCAATTTGCAGGTGCCAGAGCATGAGGTCCAATGACTCGCTTCGGGAGATCGCATTGATGAGCGTTCAACCTGCGGGCGGATTCCCACCGCACGAGGTCGCGACCCACGTCCTGAAAATCGTTAACCAAGTGACTGCATTATGTCCAAGTCGGGTCGGGATTACAAACCCGAAGTGCTTGACTCATCGCCTCATGGGTGGGATTGGGACGTCCTCGAACCGGCTCCTCAGGCCCCGGGCGGCCTCCCACCAGCCGATCAGGGCGTCCTCATCGTCGGCTTCCAGGGCGGCCCGGAAGGCGTCGATCTGTGCCTGGTAGCCGGCCAGGGCCTGGAGGACCGGGCCCCGATTCTCGCGGAAGATCCCCGCCCAGAGGGCGGCATCGGACCCGGCGACCCGGGTGCCGTCGCGATAGGCCCCCGCCGCCAGGGGGAGCAATTCGGCGGGGACGGCGGCGGCCAGGGCGGCGGCCACGACGTGAGGGAGATGGCTGGTCCGGGCGAGGGCCCGATCGTGATCCTCGGGGCTCATCTCGTGGAGGACGCATCCCAGATCGGACCAGAAGGTTCGGGCCCGATCGAGCCGATCGGCGGGCGTGCGGGAGGTGGGGGTCACGACGCAGGCGCGGCCGTCGAACAGGTCGGCGCGGGCGTGGGCGGCGCCTTTCCGCTCCGATCCGGCGATCGGATGGGCGCCCACGAACGTGGCCTGCCCTCGCGGGTGGCGCTCGACGGCTTCCACGATCGCCCCCTTGGTGCTTCCGGCGTCGGTGACCAGGATCGATTCCGGGCCGAACTCGGCCGCGGCCAGGAGGTCCTCGACGATCCGGGTGACCGGCGTGCAGACCACCGCGACCTCGGCCTCGGCCAGCGCCTCGGCCGGGTCGGTCGCGAATCGGTCGATGGCCCCGAGGTGGCGGGCCTCCTCCAACCGGTCGCGGTCTCGACCGAGCCCGACCACTGTCGTGGCCAGCCCCTTGGAACGGAGGGACTTCCCGATCGAACCGCCGATCAGGCCGACTCCCACGATGGCCACCGTCCCCAGTCGTCGCGACATCCCAGCTCCCCTCAGCATTCCCGCGGGCGATCGTCCGCCCACCCCTTCGCCCCAGATTCGCCGTGTAAGTCCCGCCCGACCGGCTCCTACCCCGTCATCGTCCTTCCACGAACGGGAGGAGGGCCCGGGCCATGTCGGCGGCCGACTTCCATCGATCCTTGGGCTGCTTCTCCAGGGATTTGAGGATGATCCGATCGAGCCCTTCAGGGAGGTCCGGTCGGTGGGCTCGGAGCGGGACGGCGGGATGTTCCAGGATCATGCTGTAGGAGTCGGCCCGGTTGGGATTGAAGCCGTAGAACGGGTACTGATTGGTCAGGAGATTATAAAGGGTGGCGCCGGCGCTGTAGATGTCGGCCGGCGCCTTCGCGTCGCGGAAGTCACGGATGTGGTCGGGGGAGATGAAACCGCCCGAGCCGCCGATGTCCCCCTGGTGGGTCAGCCCGGCGAAGCCGGCATTGTCGCGGAAGCTCTTGGCCAGGCCGAAGTCCGAAAGCTTGATGATCGGCCGGGCGGCGGTCCCGGCGACCAGCAGGTTGGAGGGTTTGATGTCGCGGTGAACATAACCCTTGTTGTGGGCGTGGTTCAGGGCACGCAGCAAATGGACGCCGATTCGGGCCGCGGTGGCGGCCGAGAGCGGGGCGGCCAGTTCGGAGGCCCACTCCTGAGCGTTTTTGCCGACCACATATTCCATCACGAGCTGGAACTGGCCTTCCAGCTCGGACATCTTGTAGAACTCGACGATATTGGGATGGCGGAGGTTCTTGAGCACCTCCAGCTCGCGCTGGAAGCGGAGCTTGGCCCGATCGCTGGCGGCGATCGAGGGGACCATCATCTTGATGGCAACCGAGGTGTTGTTCTTCAGGTCGCGGGCCAGGTAGACCTCGCCCATGCCCCCGCCGCCGATGCGACGCTCGATCAGGTATTCGGATTCGGTGGTCGGGTACTGCCTGCGGTGGGCGATGCAGGTCTCGCACAGCCAGGTGATCTGGTCCTCGCCGGGGAGGGCGTTGACGGCCATGCCGGGGGGGGCCGGCTTGCCGCACCCGAGGCAGCGGATTTTGGGCCCGCCCCCTTCCCAGGTCGTCTCTTCGACCAGCAGGATGAATGCGCTTTCGCCGGCCTCGATCGAGTCGCCGTCGCGGAGCCTGATCGAGTCCACCAGGTGGCCGTTGACCTTCGTCCCATTCGTGCTGCCGAGATCCCTGAGCAGGCAGGCCGGCGGGTTGAACTCGATCAGGAAATGGTGGCGGGACAGGAAGCCGTCCTCGGGCACCGGGAACTGCGCCTGGGACGATCGGCCGACCACGAACGTATCGTGCCGGTCGAAGGTGTAGTCGCGGCCGGTGTGCGGCCCGGCGGTGACCCGGAGGACGACCTTCATCCCCGGCCCCCCGGCTCCCGCCCGCGCGATCCGACCAGGCTATTCGGTTTCACCGGGCCGCCTCCGCCGCGATCTCCCGGAGGCGGCGCAAGTCGATCTTGCCCGTGCCGAGGATCGGGATGGCTTCGATGGGCACGAAGTCCTCGACCGCGGGGATCCAGAGGCGCGGCAGTTGGGCCTCGACCAGCCGCTTGCACGCCTCGGCGGGGGAGATCGGCCAAGGGGTGTGGAGGACCACCAGCCGCTCGCCGCGTTTGGCGTCGGGGATCGACGTGACGGCGACGGCCGTCTCATCGACGCCGACCGCCTTCATCAGGGCCGATTCGATCCCCTGGTGCGGCACCATCTCGCCGGCAATTTTGGAGAAGCGGCTCAGCCGGTCGGTGATGTGGAGGAAGCCGTCGGCGTCCTGGAATCCGATGTCGCCGGTCGTGTACCACCCATCCCTCAGGACCTTGGCGGTGGCCTCGGGCCGATCCAGGTAGCCGACCATCACCTGGGGACCCTTGACGAGGATCATCCCTTCCTGGCCCCGCGGCAGGTCTTGTCCATCCTCGATGCCGACCGTCTTGACCGCGGTCCCGGGGATGAGCCGGCCCACCGTGCCCCGGCGATTGCCGTCGACAACCCGGCCGTCGGGCAGGGTCATCGGGAACGGGGCGTTCACGGAGACCACCGGGGAAAGCTCGGTCGTGCCGTATCCCTCCAGAGGGGTCACGCCGGTCTTCTCCACGATCTCCTGGAACAGTTCCGGCTTGAGCTTCTCGGCCCCGAGGAGGAGGTGGTACAGGGTGGAAAGCTGCCCCGGCTTCGCCCGCTGGGCATAGTGCCTCATGAAGGTGGGGGTGCCCACCAGCATGGTCACCCCGTGCTTCTCGACCAGGTCGCAGACGATCTTGGCATCGAGCGGATTGACGTGATAAACGACCTTCTTGCCCAGCAGCAGCACGGTCCAGATCGTCACGGTGAAGCCGAACGAGTGGAACATCGGCAGGACGCCCAGGACGACCTCGTCGGGGAGGAGCCTGAGGTGGGTGTTGACCTGGTGGACGTTGCTCAGGACATTCCGGTGGGACAGGACCACCCCTTTGGGGTCGCCGGTCGATCCCGACGTGAACATCACCGTGGCCGTGGCATCCAGGCTGTCCGCCTTCAGGCCGGGCAAAAACGAACCCATCATGCCGATCGGGGCAAGTTTCGCGGTCGCGGCCGCCCAGATCTTGTCGAGCTTCGTCACCCGTCCCGGGATGTCTTCCAGGTAGATCAACTCCCCGCCGGGCGCGAGTTGCGTCTTCTCGATGACCTTGTGCGAGGTGATCGTGTGGCGGATGCCGCATTGCTTGACCGCCGAGTCGACGACGGTCTGGCTGGCGGTGTAGTTCAGGTTGATCGGGATCTTCCCGATCAGGATGAGCGCCAGATTCGTGACGACGGCCGGGACGCTGGGGGGGACCATCACTCCCACATAGGGCTCGGGCCCGAGGGTCCGGGCCAGGACCCGCCCGAGGGCGATCGCCCGGGTCAGGGCCATCCCGTAGGTCGCGCTGGCCTTGGTGCTGTCGGCCACCGCCGGGCGCGACCAGTGGACGCGGGCCGAATGGACGAACGCCCGCGCCAGGGATCGCCAGTGCGGGGGCAGTGGGGGTAACGCCTCATCGGGCTCGCCCGCCGGGATGGCCTCGGCGTGCGGGGCGGCGGTATCGACGCTCATGGCAATCTCGCTTCGAATCCCCGGAGGGGGAGATTCGGGGACGGGGGTACGCCCGGTTCATCGGACGGCGACCGGCCCCAATCTACGGCAGAGCGGCCCGGCAATCAATCGAGGGGTGGAGGTCATCCCGACCCCCACCCCTTCGCTGTCCGGTCAGAGGCGGCTCACCACCCGCGACAGCAGGCAGGAGGCGGCCCCGATGAACTTCCGGGACTCATCCGGCCCGATCGATGCGGCGTCGAGGCGGTCCAGTTGGTCTCGCAGCTTGGAGAGGCCTTCGAACAAGCGGATTTCATCCGGCTCCAAACGTCCGCGGCTGACCAGGAACCGGAAGGCGTCGTCGGCCCGCGACGGGGTCGGCGACCGGCGGTCCCCGACCTTCGCCGCGACCCGGATCATCGCCTGGCCGAGCTGCCACCAGGCTTCGAGGATCGATTCCCGGGGGGACATCGTATCCGAGGGCATCCGACCCCGTCTCGCATCATGAGGCTCGCTCGGCGTCGCGGAGACGATCATCGAGCCGCTCAGGGTCGGTCCCCCTTCATGATCGGCCTCCAGCAAGGGTTGCCCCGCCGAGGGGGTCCCCGCCGTCGCTGCCGGAGTCGCGGTGGGCAGCGACCGTGCCAGGACTTCCGCCTGCCTCAGTTCCTCGCGAAAGATCAGCTCGATGTCGCGATATTTGACCCGCCCCAGCCGTCCGGATGCTTGCCCAATCTCCCGACGGAATAAACAGACCAGGACCACAAATGCCGTCGGCCATGCTAGCGCATTCACCAGGGAGATGATATTGTTCAAAATCCCAAACCTTTGCCAGTCGATCAGTCCGGTTCGTTGTGTCCTCCTCCTTCGACTCTCCTGACGGGCGCGCATCGCCCCCGATCCATATGATCGTTGGAACGGGGCATCCTTAGCATAGAATTTGCCAGGATCGACGATTTCCCGGGACGGGGAGCGATCGACGACGCCGGCCCGGAGGGTCCGATTTGGCCACGACCAAGACCAATGCCGTCCGTCTCCTGGAGCGTATGGGGATTCCCCATCGCCTCCGCGAATATGAGGTGGACCCCGAGGATCTATCGGCCGGCTCGGTCGCGGCGAAGCTGGGCCTGCCCGCCGCTCAGGTCTTCAAGACGCTGGTGGCCCGGGGGGACCGCCACGGCATCTGCCTGGCGATCATCCCCGGCGACTCGGAACTGGACCTCAAGGCCCTGGCCCAGCAGACCGGCGACCGCCGGGTCGAGACGGTCCCGCTGAAGGAGGTCCAGCCGCTGACCGGCTACGTCCGGGGGGGCGTGACGGCCCTCGCCTGCAAGAAGCCCTATCCCGCCGTCATCGACGAGACGGCCGCCCTGTGGGACGAGATCAGCGTTTCGGCCGGGCAGCGCGGGCTCCAGATCGTGATCGCCCCCGACGACCTCATCCGTGCCATCTCGGCCCGCGTCGCCGCGATCGCGCGAGAACCGCTGGTGCGATGACGGCGGGCCGGGCTCAGGCGGCGTCGGCATCCGGCGTGGGGATCTCGCCTTCTTCCTGTTGCAGAAGGTTGAGGCTGGTGCGGTGGAACTCCTCCTGGGTCACGTCGAACGGGGCGCCGTTCAGCGACCAGAGGGCTTCCACCACTTCTTCGAGGTCGATGCCCGGCTCCTCCCAAGAGACGACGCACCGGCCATCGTCGTAGGCCACGACGTCGGCGCCGAGGTCGTCGAGGTGGGCCTCGATCGCGTCCTGGGATTCCGGGTCGGCCGTGAAGGTCCAGCGGACCAGGTCGATGGCGAGGGGGGGCGTCGCGGATGCGTCCATCGGTCATCCTCCTTGCGGGTCGTGCGGACGTGGTCGGTGAGTCGTCCTCACAGTGATGAGTCGGATGAGCCGATGGCTTTCTTCAAGGAAACCGAGGGCGCCCCCCCACCGCGCCCCGCCCCGAGGGACTCAGGACGAGGCGCAAGCCAGCGGACGACAGCGGCCCCTCGACGGGCGAGGGGGGAGGTTGCATCCCTCCGGATCGCGAGATCCCGGGGGGTCGGCGTTGATGGCGATCAGCGCGGCGATGGCCTGCTGGCGGGCCAGGCCGGCCGCATCGCCCACCCCCTGGCGTTCCAGGCGGGCGAGCGTGGCCCGCCACAGATCGGCCAGCGAAGGTTGCGGTCGGCGTGCCATGATGACGTCCTCCTTTGCGACGTCGTCGTCGTACTCGAATCGGCGGGGCCGGCGAATCGCGGCCCACGCCCCATAGAGGCGAGCCGGACGATCCGGGTTCGCGGGCCGGTGCCGAATGATCCCGAGGCAGGACAGCCCGGTTCCCTCCGGCGGCCCTAACCTGCTATACTTCCCCCCTTCACGACGATCCGGCCCTGCGGGATGGGATGCGTATCCCGGGGCGATCCATCGTCGCGGTCCCCACCGGACGGGGCCTCCTGGCCTCGATCGAAGTGATGCCCGATCCGCAGACGGCCCTGGGCCGGGATGTCGACGACCTGGCGGGATTCGGCTACAAGCAGAGGCTGGACCGCACCCTGGGCGGGTTCTCCTCGTTCGCCGCCGGTTTTTCCTACCTGTCGATCCTGACCGGTTTGCCCCAGCTCTTCCATCTCGGGTATGCGGCCGGGGGCCCGGCCTTCTTCTGGACCTGGCCGCTGATGCTGGCCGGACAATTCCTGGTCGCTCTCTGCTTCGCCGAGCTGGCGGCCGACTATCCGCTCTCGGGCGGGGTTTACCAGTGGGCCAATCGAGTGTCCCCCGGCCCGGTGGGCTGGATGGCCGGATGGGTCTACCTGGCCTGCGCCGTGATCACCCTGGCCGCGGTGGCCCTGGCGCTCCAGTCGACATTGCCGCAAATCTCCCCGGCCTTCCAGCTGGTGGGGCAGGTGGGCGACCCGACGGATGCCGCGAAGAATGCGGTGATCCTGGGGACCGGCCTGATTGCCTTCAGCACGCTGATCAACGCCGTGGGGGTCAAGCTGCTCGCCCGGATCAACAATGTCGGCGTCTTCGCCGAGATGGCCGGCGCGATCATCCTGGCGATCCTCCTGTTCACCGCGGTCCGACGCGGGTCATCGGTCGTCCTGGACACCCAGGGACGCGGCGAGGGGTTGGCCTGGGGTTATTTCGCCCCGTTCTGCGCAGCCGCCCTGACGCCCTCCTTCGTCATGTACGGGTTCGATACCGCCGGCGCGCTGGCCGAGGAGACGGACAACCCCCGCAAAAGGGCGCCCCGCGCCATCCTGGGAGCCCTGGCGGCGGTGGGCATCATGGGGACGCTGCTGCTGCTCGGCGCGCTCCGGGCGGCCCCCGACCTCCGCGACCCGGCCCTGGGCCAGATCAGCGGCGGTATGCCGGCGATCATCAAGTCGGCGTTGGGCTCGGGGTGGGGCCGGCTGCTCCTGATCGACGTCGTCCTGGCGATCGTCGTCTGCACGCTCACGGTCCACGCCGCCGCGGTCCGCCTGGTGTTCGCGATGGCCCGCGACAACAACCTGCCGTTCTCGGTCGCCCTGGCCCGCCTCCCGGAGAAGACCCGGTCGCCCCTGGTCGCGGCCGTCATGCTCGGCGTCTGTGCGTTTGCCATCCTGATCGCGAACGTGGGCCATCCTCGGATCGTCGAGGTGCTGGCCTCGGTGTCGATCGTCTGGGCGAACCTGGCCTATCTCCTGGTGACGGCCCCGCTCCTGGTCAAGCGGATCCGCTATCTCGGGCGCCCCCGGCGGAGACGAGCCAAGGGATTGTTCGATCTGGGGCGGTGGGGCCTGCCGATCAATGCCCTGGCGGTCGCCTGGGGCGTTGTTGTGATCGTCAACATCAGCTGGCCGCGCGAGGCGATCTATGGGGATGATGAGATCGGGCGATATGCGGCCCCGATCGCGACCATCGCCTTGCTCGCCCTCGGGGCGCTTTATTACGTGGCGATCGGGCGTCGCGAGTCGGCCGGCGTGATCGAAGAACATCGCGCCACGCGGCCCGCTCCGGTCGCCGACATCGGAATGGGTTAGGGAGTCGGGACATGGGTCGCCTCGCCAAGAAGAAGAAGGCTCCACACCGCGATGGGGCCGCGACGGGTGTGACCGTCGCACCCCGGCCGACGTTGGCCGCGGTGATCATCGCCTGGTCCGTCCACCTGTTCACGGGGATGGGGCTGGTCGTCGCCGCGGCGATGGCGGTCCTCCTGGTCCGCGGCGGGGCCCCGGCATTTCGCGGGGTCTTCTTCCTGATGGTGGTCGGGACGCTGATCGACGCCATCGATGGGACCTTCGCCCGACGCGCCCACGTGAAGACGGTCCTGCCCAACTTCGACGGGCGTAAGCTCGACGACATCACCGACTTCCTCACGTACACGTTCCTGCCCTTGCTCCTGATCTGGAGGGCCCAACTCCTCCCTCCGGGGACCGAGGGCTGGCTCCTCCTGCCGCTCCTGGCGAGCGCCTACGGCTTCTGCCAGGTCGAGGCCAAGACCGACGACGGCTATTTCCTGGGCTTTCCATCGCTCTGGAATGTGGTCGCCCTCTATCTCTATTATCTGGACCTCCCGGCGTCCGCGGCCCTGGCGATCGTGATCGTGCTGGCCCTGATGACCTTCATCCCGAGCCGCTACCTCTATCCGACCCAGCCGGGCCGGTTCAATGCCTTCAGCAATGTGATCGGCGCGGTCTGGACGGTCATGGTGGCGTATGTGATCTGGCGCGATCCGGCCAGCCCGGAGGGACTCGATTCGGACACCCGCCAGCTTGCGACCATCTCCCTGTTCCACCCGGCCTTCTACATGATCTCCTCGTGGATCATCACGCTGTGGCACTGGTTCGGCCGAGGGCCAGCCCGCCCGGTCGAGCGGCCGTCTCACGTTTGAGCCTGTCACGACCCGGGGGATTCCCGATCGGCTCGGGTCCGAAATCGGTCGGCGAGCCGGTCCCTGCGGCCGATTGGCTTTGCCCGCTGGGCGGGATTCGGCTATGAACGGGCCTGGGCGGGCCGATGCCCCGCCCAGGCCCGGGAATGGAGTCCCACCACGATGGCGAAGCGTGCCCGACGACTTGTGCTCTGGCTCGCGCCCGGGCTCGGACTGTGCTGGTCCCTGCTCGCCTCGCGTGGGCCTCGATCGGCCATCGAAGACCTGCCCGACGCACGCGCATCGGTAGTTGCGCTCGGCAAGCGGCTGGGCCGGGAGTTGTCCCCGATCGAACTGACCCGGATCGCCCGCAGGGGGGATCGGGTCCTGGCCAACCTCACCCGAGAGGAGCGCTGGGCGTTGGGCCGCAATGCGGTGCGATTCCGGGTCGATCGACCCTGCATCGTCTCGGTCGCTGCGCCGATCCGGTCGATCCCATTCTGGCTCGCCGATCAAGGTTTTGCCGATGCGGGCATTCGCCTCCGCAACGAGGATGGCGAGTTCGCGGTTCATCGCAGGCACTTCCCCGCCGGTGTCATCGGGCTCGGCGTGAATGCGCTGGATCATGCCGCCCAGGCCCACTACGCCGTCCTGGTGCGGGGCGATGACGGTTCGCCGGTCGGGATCGAAGCCGTCGGCGACCAGCCGAGGCGGGCGGTCGCCGCAACCCGTTGGTCCTCACCTTTCTCCGATCGCTTCAAGCCCTTCGAGGTGATTCCCGAAGAACTTCGAGGTGCGACGTTTGTCCAGGTGGCTCATGAACGCCGCCAGGAAGTGTCGCTCGCCGGAGGGCGGGTCTGGAAAGCGAGGCAACCCTCGGGGCCGGTTCCTGATCAGGTGGTCGTCTCGTTCGGGGACGATCCGAGGCACGCCCTGTCCTGGACGTGGCGGACCCATCCGCTCTCCACGCGCTCGGTTCTCCGGATCGCCTCGGAGGGGGACCGCGGATCGATCCGCGAGGTGGAAGGCGATGCGCGGCCGATCGAGTCGGACGGGCTGCTCAACGACCCGACGATCCTCCGGCATCGGGTGGTCGTGGCGGATCTCAGGCCCGATACCCGCTACTTCTACTCGATCGGGGATGGGACGGAGGCCGGGTCGAGCCCCTGGCAGTCGACCCGGACGGCCCCGGACGGTCGGCCGGATTTCGGCTTCCTTTATCTAGGCGATGCCCAGTGCGGCCTGGAGCGGTGGGGCGACCTGCTCGCCGCGATGGCCCGGCACCGGCCCGATGCGGGCTTCGTCCTCATGGCCGGCGACCTGGTCGATCGGGGCAACGAACGGACCAACTGGGATCACTTCTTCCTCCGCGCCGGCAACGTCTTCGGGTCGATTCCCCTGATGCCGGTCGTGGGGAACCACGAGTATCTGGACAGGGGGCCGGAGATCTATCGCAAGACCTTCGACCTGCCCCGGAACGGGCCGCCCGGGATCGACCCCAACCTCGTCTATGCGTTCGAGTATTCCGACGCCTTCGTGGCGGTCCTGGACAGCAACCTGGCGATCTACGACGCGTCGCTGGCCAGCGTCCAGGCGCGATGGTTGGACGAGGCGTTGTCCCGGACCCGAGCCACCTGGAAGTTCGTCTCGTTCCACCACCCGGTCCATGCCTCGCACCGGACCCGCGAATACCCCCAGCTCGGCCCGGCCTGGTCGCCGATCTTCGAGAAGCACGGAGTCGATCTCGTGTTGCAAGGCCACGATCACGCCTACCTGAGGACGGTCCCGATGAAGGCCGGGCATCCGGCCAGCCCCGACGAGGTGGCCCCCGTCTACGTGGTCGCGGTGTCGGGCGACAAGTTCTGCGAGCAAGACCCGCGCGGGTACACGGCCAAGGGCTTCACCGATGTGGCCACCTACCAGACCATCGACGTGAAGGTCCGCGAACGCCGGCTCACCTATCGGGCCTTCGATCGCGATGGCCGCGAGGTGGATCGACTGGTGATCGACAAGGGACGCGAATCCGGCGATCAACTTGCCGGTCGGCCGGCGCCGTCCGTAGACTGAGGATGGGGCGACGCACCTCCAAGCCAGCGACGCCCGGTCAATCTGGGAGGCGGTCGCACCATGAGTCGCCATCGGACATCCTGCATCGTGCTCGTGCTCGGGGGATCGGGCCTGATCGCCCCGGCCTCGGCCCAGAGCCTCGCCAATCCGCCGGCCTCGGGACAGGCCCAGGCCGTCTCTCCGGCGCCGGTCGCCTCGCAGGCCGAGTTGGGGCTGCTCCATGCTCTCCAGGCCAACCCCCTGACCGCCCCCTATCGGTTCGCCACCGAACCGAGGGGCAACAAGATCGCGCTGGTCGGACGCGTGGGCTCGAAGCGGGTCCATGACGAGGCGATCCGGATCGCCATCGCTCAAGGGGTCCCGGTCTACGACGCCCTGGTGATCGACACGGCCGAGGGGCGTCGCGTGGCCGACATGGCGATCGCCTCGGGCTATGCCGCGCCGGTCGAAGGCTTCCGGACCGTCCCCTACGGCTACGGGCCCCCGGCTCTCGGGCCCGGTTATGGCTATACGTCGCGGTCCGTCGGATTCGGGTACGGCTATGGGCCGACCCCCTACGCCAATTACCCGTCCCTGTTCGGGCTGGTCGGCGATCCGTTCTACGGCTTCGAACCGCCCACGATCGAATATCCCCCCTGGTGGGGGGAGTTGACCGCACGACGCCTGGCCACCAACCCCGCGGCCATCGATCCGGGGCAGCCCCAGAACCTCCCCGCCCCCAACGGCGGGACCGTGATGACCTACCCGGCCGCGCCTCAGGACGACGTGACGAAGATCCATCTCGATCCCGCGAACAACCCGGGTGAAAACCCGATCGAGGTGACGATCGACGGCCGAGGCGTGGCGACGCTTCGGGGAATTGTCCCCACGCTCGCCGATCGGATTGCCGTGGGGCAGAGGCTCGCCAAGGAGCCGGGGATCTCCGAGGTCATCAACCTCCTGACCGTCCGGATCGTCCCGGCGAAACCCGACGGCCCGCCGCCGCCCCCTATGCCCGCCGGCGAGCGACCCGCCCCCGCCGGTGAGGCCCCCCGCGAGGTGGTCAGCACCCCGATCGCGATCCCCGCCGAGGGGGATCCGGTCTCGCAGCGTGCCGAGAAGGCCCTGGCCGATCGCCCCGCGCTGGCCGAGACCGGCGCCCGCGTCAAGGTGAAGGACGGCATCGCGTCGCTGACGGGCAGCGTCCCCACGGCCTTCGAGGCGATGCTCGCCTACCGGGCGGTCCAGCAGACTCCGGGGGTCCGCGAGGTCGATGACCGGCTCGCCTTCGCCGTCCCTGACGAGAACCATCGCAACCCCCTGGCCGAAAAGGGAAGGCCGGAGGACGTCGAGCCCTACCTCGCCGCCCAGATCAGGCGGCAGGTCGGCGACCTGGCCCACGTCGATACGGTCCGCGCCCGCGGGGATTCGCTCGAGGTCCGCGGGACGCTCGGCCGGGAGGAGGACCGCGGCCGATTCGATGCGATCCTCCGCTCGATGCCGCTGCTCAGGGATTTCAAGGTCGAGTCCCAATTCGTCGTCGACACGCCCTGAATTTGATCGAGTTTGCGGGTCCGGCAAGCTGCGGAAGTCTGTCATGATCCGACCTGTGGCCTCGACGCAAAAATTGGTGTCGATTGGGCTTGGCGACGATGGATTGATCTTGATCGACCCGACTCCTCCTCCTAGTATGGCGCCGCGCCTCGGACCCGTCGCGCCGAGGCGAAGCGGCCCGCGTCCCAGATCGAACTGGGCCGGGAACCCCAGAGATTCCCAGGGAGAGGGGCCCGGATCGAATGACCGTCAACACGGTGGAGGGCGTCGCCCGGAGGGGCGGGGCGCTTTCTCCCGCCAAGGGCCAAGTCTCGTCTCGCCCGGCCCTGAAGACCCCGCGAGATGCCGAATCGGCGATGGCCGCCACCCGTCAATGGCTGATCGAGTCCCAGGATCCCCGGGGCTTCTGGCTCGGCGAGCTCGAAGGAGACACGATCCTCGAATCCGAGTACGTCCTGCTGATGGCCTACCTGGGCCGGCACGACTCGGACGAATGCGTCAAAGCCTGCCGATATATCCGATCCAGGCAATCCGACCACGGCGGTTGGGCGATCTACCCGGGCGGCCCGCCCGAGATCAGCGCGACGGTCAAGGCGTACTTCGCCTTGAAGCTGATCGGCGTCTCCACCGCAGACCCGGACATGGTCCGCGCCCGGAAGGTGATCCTTTCGCTGGGCGGGGCGCTCCGGTGCAATAGCTTCACCCGGTTCTATCTCGCCCTGCTCGGGCAGATCCCCTACGACGACGTCCCGAGCGTCCCGGCCGAATTGCTGATGATCCCGGCCAAGGTGCCGTTCAGCGTGGCGGCCATGTCGTCTTGGACCCGGACGATCATTGTCCCTTTGATGATCATCTCGTCGTTCAAGCCCTGCCGGCCCCTCTCTCCCGAGCAGGGGATCGCCGAGCTTTTCCCCGCCGATAAACCCCCGCCTTCTCGGTGGACCAAGCGGTGGATCTCCTGGGAGAACTTCTTCCTGGCGGCGGACCGGGGCCTCAAGTGGGCCGACCGCCTCCTGCCGTCCGCGTGGCGCCGCCCCGGCATCCGCGCGGCGGAACGGTGGATGCTGGAGCATTTCGAGAATTCCGACGGCCTGGGCGCGATCTTCCCGCCGATGGTGTATGCCATCGTGGCGCTGGGCTGCCTGGGCTACGCGGAGGACTCGGATGAGGTCAGGTGGTGCCACGAACGCCTCGACGAGCTGTTGATCGAGGAAGCCGAGACGATCCGGATCCAGCCTTGTCTCTCGCCGGTCTGGGACACGGCGATCGCCACGATCGCGCTGGCGGACGCGAAGGCGGCCGACTTCCACCCGGCGCTGTTCCGGTCGGCCCGCTGGCTGCTCGAGAAAGAAGTTCGAGTCGCCAGCGACTGGCAGGACCGCTGGAAGCCGATCGCCCCGTCGGGCTGGCATTTCCAGTTTAACAACGAGCATTACCCCGACATCGACGACACGGCCATGGTCCTCCTCGCCCTCCGGGCGACGGCCATGCGGGACGATCCCGAGGTCGTGGCGGCCACGCGCCGCGGGGTCGACTGGCTGCTCGCGCTCCAGAACTCCGACGGCGGCTGGGCGGCCTTCGACAAGGACATCAACAACCAGGTCTTTACCAAGGTCACGTTCGCCGACCACAACGCGATGCTCGACCCGAGCTGTGCGGATATCACGGCCCGCGTGATCGAGCTGCTGGGCACCCTGGGCTATCGCAAGGATCATCCGGCCATCGTCCGGGCCCTGGACTATCTGTGGAAGACCCAGGAGCCCGAAGGCTGCTGGTATGGCCGCTGGGGTGTAAATTACATCTATGGCACCTGGCAGGTCCTCCAGGGCCTGAAGGCGCTCGACTTCCCGATGGATCACCCGGCCCTGGTCCGCGCCTGCGACTGGCTCGAATCGGTCCAGCAGGAATCGGGCGGCTGGGGCGAGACCTGCGCCAGCTACGAGGATCCCTCGCTGATGGGGCAGGGGAACCCGACGGCCTCGCAGACCGCATGGGCCGTGCTCGGCCTGGTCTCCGGGGGTCGGGCGGCGGGCACCGCCGCTCTCAGGGGGATCGACTACCTGCTGAGCATCCAGCAAGAGGATGGCACCTGGGATGATGCCGACTACACCGGGACCGGCTTCCCCCTGGTGTTCTACATGAAGTATCACCTCTACGCCGTCTCGTTCTCGCTCATGGCCGTGGCCCGCCACACCGCGGCCATGAATCGGCTGGCGATGACGACCGTGGCCCGACCGCCCGGCGCGATGGCCAGCCGGATCCCGGCCCAGCCCCGCTCCGTCGAGGTTTGACATGCGGGCCATGCGGTCCCACCATGGCGCCGCATGGCCCGACCCCCGTTTCGCCCGGAATTCACTCCGATCTCGGTGCCTTCATGAAGACAACCCCGTGGCAAACCGCTTGAGCCCCGGCCGATGGTGATGGGACCCGGAGGAAAGCCGGCCCGCCCGCCAGGGCCGGCCGATATCGGGATCGTGGCGGCCCTCTCGATCGAGATCGCGCCGTTGATCTCTCGACTCCGTGACGTCCGCAAATATGCCGGCGAACGGCTCACCGTGATCGAAGGGGAACTCGGCGATCAGTTGATCGCCGTCGTCGTCGCCGGCGCCGGGCGGAAGCGGGCCCAGATCGGGGCCGAGATCCTGATCGACGGACACCGACCCCGCTGGATAATCTCGGCCGGCTTCGGAGGCGCCCTGTCTCCCGACCTTCATCGCGGCGACATCGTCCTGGCCGACGAGGTCATGAATCTGGAGGGGGGCCGGTTCGCGATCGACGTGGCCGTGCCTCCGCCCGTACCGGGCCAGCCGGCGATCCGGGCCGGGCGGCTCCTGACCGTCGATGAGATCATCCGCACGGCCGCCGAGAAGGCGGAACTTCACGCTCGCACCGGGGCCTCGGTGGTCGACATGGAGACCTCGTCCGTCGCCGCCCTGTGCGGGGAGCGGGGCGTCCGGTTTCTGTCGGTCCGGGTCATCAGCGATGAGGCCGGGGTCGACCTTCCTCCCGAGGTGGTGGCGATCCTCGGGCGGTCGGGAGGGCTTCGCCTGGGGGCGGCCGTCGGGGCGATCTGGAAGCGTCCTTCGAGCATGAAGGACCTCCTCCTGCTCCGCGATCATGCCAGATCGGCCGCCGATCGGTTATCTGCCTTCCTCTCGGCCACGATGGGCCAACTCACCTGAAGGGGCCCGGCCGTCCCCGCGTGTCCGATCGGGCGATGCGCAGTAGAAGGTGCGTCGGGGAAACCCGAACGCGTTCGGGCCAATCCGAAGGCCGGAGGTCGCTCGGCTTCGCACCGATCCTCATCGAAGCTCGTACTCTAAGGAGAGCGATCATCCTCGTGGGGTGGCCCTTGCTTCGGTGCGGCCGAAGGCCTATCTTCCGATGCTCCGGCACGCGCCGTCCGCGTGGCGAAGGAGGTCCGGTCATGCCCCTTTCCGGTCGGCTTCCTGGACTCGGTCCATTCGACGGTGTACGATTCGATCGGGCTTCGAAATGCCATGCCCCGGGGTGCCGGGATTGGCCGCTGAGGTCGGTTTTGGTCGAGCCGGGTCGCTCTTTTCATCCCGGCCGGGAGGCGACGATGCCCACGGCTCTGATCGTCGAAGATGACGCCGACCAGGCCGAAATGGCGGCTCGGATGGTCCGTTATCGCGGCTATGAGCCGGTGATCGCCTCGACCGGGGACACGGGCTTGGCCCTGGCCAGGGACCTCCGACCCGACGTCGTCTTGCTGGACCTCATGCTCCCCGATACCTCGGGTTTCGAGGTTTGCCGGGGGATCCGTGCCGACCGGGCGACCATGCTCACCCCCGTCGTGATGCTCACCGCGCTGGATGACGCCACCAATCGCACGCGGGGGTTCCGCGTCGGGGCCAATTCCTACGTCCCGAAGCCCTATGGCGCGGCCGATTTGTTCCGTGCCATCGGCGAGGCTTGCGCCTGGCGCGAGCGGATGGAGAAGGGCCGGATCCAGGGCGAGATCCACGTCGAGCTGAACAGCGAGGTCGCGTTCCTCCAGGAAGTCAACGACTTCCTGATGGGCATCACCATGGCGATCCCCCTGGACGAGAGCGAGCTATTCAACCTTCGACAGGCCTTGCTGGAGATGGGGCAGAACGCCATCGAATGGGGCAATCGCCACCGCTCCGAGCAGCTTGTCGACATCACCTATCGGATCCACGACGACCGCGTTGAGATCGTGATCCGAGATCAAGGTGCTGGCTTCGACCGCAACAACCTGGCGCACGCCGCCTCGGCCGACGATCCCATCGCGCACATGGACGTCCGGGAGAAACTGGGCCTGAGGGAAGGCGGATTCGGGCTGATGGTCACCGACGGGATGGTCGATGAGATGCGGCATAACGAGAAGGGAAACGAGGTGACTCTCATCAAGCGGTTCCTGCCGCGGGAAATGGATCGGTCATGAGCACCGCCTTCTCGTCCCCGAAAAAGCTCGCCAAGCGGCCGACGCTGGTCGTCGTCGACGATGAGCCGGAGGTCCTCCGGTCGCTCCACGACCTCTTCCGGCTCGACTACAAGGTCCTGACCTACGAGCGCCCCGCCGAAGCGTTGAGCGCCCTGGAACAGGCCCCCGAAATCGACGTCATCATGTCGGACCAGAGGATGCCCGAGATGACGGGCGTCGCCTTCCTCGGGAAGGTCAAAAAGCTCCACCCGGACGCCACCCGACTGCTATTCACGGGCTATGCGGATATCCGCGCCGTCATCGACGCGATCAACCAGGGCAACATCTTCCGCTATGT
Source organism: Tundrisphaera macrotermitis (assembly GCF_051175315.1). Lineage (NCBI taxonomy): Bacteria > Pseudomonadati > Planctomycetota > Planctomycetia > Isosphaerales > Isosphaeraceae > Tundrisphaera > Tundrisphaera macrotermitis. The sequence goes on along the minus strand of NZ_CP195100.1, from coordinate 5,886,345 downwards.
GACCAAGCCCTGGGATGCCGAGGAACTCGCCACGGTGATCCGGCAGGCCGTGGACCAGCACGCCCTCATCGTCGAGAAGAACCGGCTCCTCCGCGAGTTGACCGAGACCAATCAGCGCCTGATGGAAGCCGACCGCCTGAAGGGGAAGTTCATCGAGGTGGCCAGCCACGAGTTGAACACCCCGGTGACGGTCGTCCTGGGGCTGGCCGAACTCTGGAAGATGACCCAGAGCCCGGACTCCTCCCCGGCCGAGAGGAACTGGGTCGACCGCATCCATGGGGCCGGGCGACGCCTGGCGACGACCGTCGAGCGGATGCTCAAGCTCCTCAAGACGGACCAGATCGCCCCGGGGTTGGCGACGGAGGAGGTCGAACTTCGGCCCTTGCTGGTCCGTGCGCTTGCCGATGTCGGGCCCTTCCTGGAAGCTCGCCGCCAGCAGGTCGACTTCCGCGCCGCGGACGACCTGGGCACCGCCGAGGTCGACCCGGCGAAGCTGGCCGACGTGGTGACCAACCTGGTCGTCAACGCGATCAAGTTCACTCCGGATGGCGGGACCATCATCGTGGAGGCCCGGGGGGACGACCCCGAGCGATTCTACGTCCGCGTGACGGACCCCGGCGTCGGCATCCCTCCGGAAGATCGCGCCCACCTGTTCGAGCCGTTCTTCACCGGAAACGACACGCTGCACCACTCGTCGGGCGAATATCAGTATTGCAAGAAGGGGATGGGCCTCGGGCTCTGCCTGGTCAAGACGTTCGTCGAGTTGCATGGCGGCACGGTTGGCGTCGACAGCGCGCCGGGCGAAGGATCCACCTTCCTGTTCAGCCTACCCCGCCGGCAGCCGCCGGCACCCGGGGCGAAGCCGGGTTGCTGAACGGCCCGATCAGCCGAGTTCCCCCGGCTGGACCGACCTGGCCTGCTGGGCCACCAGGTAATCGCGGAGGTAACGGGGGAAGGTAGGCAGGCCGGCGAGATCCCAGGCCTTCTCGATGGCGACCTTCAACCTCTGATTATCCGCCTGCAAGGCCATGAAGGCGGCGGCGTCCGGGGCATCCGGGTCGATCGACAGGGCGTGGTCGTGGGTATTGACCGAGAGGAGGAAGCCCGCCTCGCCGTCCCACGGCTGGATCTGCATCTTCATGTGCGGATAGCGCGCATTGCCGAGCCGAAGGGCGTAGATCGGCGGCTCGACGCCTTTCTTGCTCACCCGTTCGAATGGGGGCTTGCAAAGCAGGTTTTCGGCCGTCGCATCCTCGGGCCATGCCAGCCGTCGGCGGACCGATTCGGGCGGCGGCTCCGCCGGATAGGCGATCTCCAGATAGACATCGATCCCCCTCCGCAGGAGGTCGAGCGGCATCCCCTGCGCAGTGGGCTTTTCGGTACCGGACGGCTCCATGGCCAGTTCTCGGGCGAGGGAGGCGGGGCGGGGAGAGAAGGCCACAGGCCCGGATCGGGTCGATCGGGTTTGGACCAGCCCTATCATAAGCCGATTTCCCCAAGACGGCCATCGCCCTCCGGTGAATTTGCGTCAATCTTTCGCAGGGGCATCCCAGTCGACGGTTTCCATCCCGATCCGGAAGGTGTCCGACTTCCCGTGTCCCAGTACTCGGAGCCCGGCATCCAGGCCGCGAGCCTGAAGATTGATGGCGTCGGTCGTCTGGGTATAAGGCTCGATGGCCAGCAGGGTCTGATCCTGGGGGGGCGTGAAGGCGACCAGTTCGCGAAAACCGCGGTCGAATGTCAGGCGGAACTCGGAGCGCAGGCTGTTGTCGATCAGCCGGGCCACCCCGAAATCGCCTTGGTAGGTTAGTCCGGTCAGGACGTCGTCGAGGACGAGGCCGGCCCGGGATTTCCCGCGTCGGAAGTCGAGTCGGGAGGAGACGGGCTCGATCTCGCCGGTCGGCAGGTTCTTCTCCAGGATCCAATGCCGCGAGGCGGGCAGGATCACCCGGGCCTCAGAGAGTGGGGCTCCGGCGAACGGACAGCGGAAATACGGGTGGATCCCGAAGCCATATGGGAGTTCGGCATCTGTGGGGTTCGTGACCGTCACGGTCATGTCGAGCTTGCGACCGGCCAGGGAATAGCGGATCTCCAGGATCGCGTCGGTCGGCCAGTGGGGTCGCATCTCCGGGGCATGCTCGGCCAGGTGGAACCGCCCGACCGCGAACGCGCCCGAATCGTCGACCCCCTGGGAGACGACGTCCCAGGCCGCCGAGATGGCGAACCCATGGATGGCGTTGGGGGCGTTGGTGATCGGCAAGTGATATTCTTTGCCCCGGAACGTAAATCGGCCGTCGCGGACCCGATTCGGGTAGGGGAACAGGACCGGGGTCCCGTTGCGGCCCGGCCGGGTGGGAGTGTCGGCGAAGTCGTCCGCAGCGACGACCATCCGCCGGGCCTGTCCCGCTGCGGGCAGCCTCAGGTCGAACATGTTGAATCCGAACGAGGGCAGGATCGAGGCCGAGGCCCCGCTCGTCTCATCCCGGAGGATGATGACAGTCCGGCCGCCGTGATTCTCCGTATCGACGCGATAGGCCATGAGCGGGCCCTCCCGAGGTCATCCGATCGGGGGGTGAGAGTTGAGGTCCCCCCTCCGATCATCAGACCCTCGGCGGCTCCGGATTGCAAACGCCTGGTGTCTGCGTAAGATCGGAAAATTCGCAAAACGACCCCCCGGAGCCCCGCTCGTGCCGACCATCCATGCCCCGATCTTGCGTGACCTCGCCGTTCGCCTGTTCGAAGCCGCCGGGGTTCCTGGTGGCGAGGCGACGATCGTGGCCGATCACCTGGTCGGCGCGAACCTCCGCGGTCACGACTCTCATGGGGTCATGCGGATCGCCCAGTACATCGACTTCCTCAATAAGGGGACCTACAAGCCGGGGGTCGAACTCAGAATCAAATCCGAGGCGCCGGGGGTCGTGGTCGCCGATGGCCAGATGGGCCTGGGTCCCGTGCAGGCCCACCGCCTCCTCGCGCTCGTCATCCCCAAGGCGCGAGAATTGGGGGTGGCATCGGGCGTGATGACGTCCGTCGGCCACATCGGCCGGCTGGGAGAATATGCCGAGAAGGCTGCGGAGCAGGGGTTGATCCTCATCGCCTCGGTCAACAACAACGGCGCCGGGCAGAGGGTCGCCCCGCCAGGCGGACTCGCGGGTCGGCTCGGCACCAACCCCCTCTGCGCCGCCGTGCCCACCGAAGGGAACCCGGTCGTCCTCGACTTCGGCACCAGCGCCGTGGCCGAGGGGAAGGTCCGCGGTTACTACTTCAACGACCGCAAGCCCGTGCCGGAAGGGTGGCTGCTGGACACGCACGGACAGCCGACCACCGACCCGTCGGTGCTTTATGAGGCGCCGATGGGTTCGATTCGCCCCATGGGGGGCGACCAGGCCTACAAGGGGTTCGGCCTGGCCCTGGTCCTCGACATGCTGACGGGTGGCCTGTCCGGAGGACGATCGAGCTACCCCGGCGCCGGGGCCGCGAACAGCAACAATGTCGTCTTCATCGTGCTGGACCCGGCCCGATTCGCCGGCAGCGAAGCCCTGGTCCGCGAGGCGTCGGGCGTGGCACGTTATGTCCGCGAAACCCCGCGTGCCGAGGGGGTCTCGGCCGTGCTCCTGCCGGGCGATCCGGAGCGGAACATGCTGGAATACCGGACGATTCAGGGCATCCCGCTCGAAACGGGACACTGGGCCAGGCTGGCCGAGGTCGCCACCAACCTCGGTGTCGCCCTGCCCGACGAGTCCCACATCGCGGCCATCTGATCCGCGAAACGACCGGCCCCGACGCTCACCGGCCCGGCCGACGGAGGGTGAGCGAGGGGCGATGCGGGCCGGCAAAAGCCTCCACGACCTGGGGCAGGGCGGCGAGGTGGAGGTGGATCAGGCCGCCGACGGCATGGTGGTGATGGAAGAAATCGTTCTCGTCGGACAGCGCACCGAAGCCGGCCGCCTGATGGCACAGTTCCGACGTCGGTTTCAGATCCCATCGTCCCGAATGATATCCCCGGACGACGGTCCCACGCGGGGCGAGCCAGGTATCCTCGCGGAGGGTCCGCGTCACCGGATACGGGGAGGTGGGGTTGGCCCGACGCTCGGCATCGAACGGGAGGATGCCGACGCCGGGCACCTCGCGGCCATCGATCCGCATGGATCGCCCGAGGTAGGCCGTGCCCCCGCCTTCGGAATAGATGCGACGACCCCGATAGACGTGGGATCGCAGGGCGTTGATCAGGCTGAAATTGGCGCCCAGGGCGTCGGCGTGCTCGTCCGGGAAGCCGCACCCGATCATCACCAGGTCGGCGCTCTCGGGCAGGGCCTCGCTCCGTAGCGGGGAGAACTCGATCAGCTCCGCCCCGAGGGCTTCCAGGGTCTCCAGGGTGTCCGGAAAGTACCTGCCGAACGCTTCATCCAGGGCATATGCCACCCGGAACCGGGCCCGCTCGGAAGTGTTTATTGCGAGCCGTTCGCCCGGGAAGGGCCGACTGTTCGCCAGCGAGCGGAGCAGGGGGAGGTCGGCGAACCGGAGGAAGCTCGCGGAGAACGGGCCGTGGACACCGTCGGGCAGGGGGCGATTCCTCGGGGCTTCCTGGAGGATCCGACGCGCCTCGGGCAGGGCTTCGATGGCCCCCACGACCGGCTTGCGGGTGATCGTGCTGACCGCCGAGGCGATCTTCGCATAATCCGAGGCGTCTTCCAGACCGTCCAGGAGGACGGCGTCCATCTCAGGTGGGAGCTTCGGCAGGTGGAGACGATCCCAGCGGGGGCAATCGATCACGGAGATGATCGGCAGGTCGAGCGAGCGGGAGAGGGGGCCGAGCCCGCCCGGACGTCCGCACCCGGCCTCATCGCCCGAGGCGGGGCGATCCAGGGTCCCCTCGACGATCGCCAGCTGAGATCGGTCGGCCCCCCTGGCGAAGACGCCGCGGCAGACGTCGTCGGGCATGAGCCAGGCGTCCAGATGCCGGCCCGGCCGGCCGGTGGCCTGCAAGATCGCCTCGGTGCCGATCGGGCAGGCCCGCGATCGGAAATGCTGGAGACGCCATCCGAGCGAGTGGAGGCCCGCCAGGAGCCCGAGGCTTGCCGCGCTGGGTTCCAGCCCCGACCCGGAGACCGCCAATGCCAGCCGTGGGAGTGACATCATGCTCGAACGACTCACATTAGGCGCGATCGGCCCGGACGGCCTGATGGAGGATCAGGACACAACGCGGTACTTGAGGGCCGGGAATGGCCCGTTCGTCAAGGAAGATCGTGCGGGTTGGATGGCGGACACTGCAGGAGGGAGGTCCGGGGTTTGTGCCCGGTCGGCATGGCCTGGGCCGTGTGCCAGACCACGACAATCATAAGGGCCACATCGGTCGGGTCAAGGCCGATCAACCAGTATCGGTGCCAGTCGAACCCGGCACCGGCCCCCCGCGTCTCATGAACGTCATGCCTTCGGTGCAAGCCGTTCCGATGAGCCATAACGGCTCTCCCCTCGAAGTCGTCGGGGGGGCGGCCTACAATGACATCAGCAAGGGCCGGACGTCCCGTCTGCCCCTCGACCCGATCCCGACGGTGGTGTTTCCCATGGCCTACGAATTCTCCAAGATTGAAGATGCCCTGGATGCGATCTCCGCGGGCCGGGTCGTCATCGTCGTCGACGACGAACAACGCGAGAATGAAGGGGATTTCGTCGCGGCGGCCGAGCGGGCCACCCCCGAAACGATCGAGTTCATGATCACGCACGGCCGGGGCCAGTTGTGCATGCCGATCATGCCCGACCTGGCCCGCCGGCTCGACCTCCACCCGATGGTCGAGACCAACACGGCCCCGCACCACACCCCGTTCACCGTCCCGGTGGACCACATTTCCTGCCGGACCGGGATCAGCGCCGAGGAACGCGCCGCGACCATCCGGGCGATCATCGACCCGGGCACTCGGCCCGAGGATCTGGTCCGGCCGGGTCACCTGTTCCCGCTGATCGCCAAGGAGGGAGGGGTCCTCCGCCGGGCCGGGCACACCGAGGCGGCCGTCGATCTGGTCCGCCTGGCCGGCCTCACCCCGGCCGGGGTGATCTGCGAGATCCTCGACGGGACACGCGTCGCCGGACGCGACAAGCTCCACGAATTGGCGAACCGGTTCGACCTGCCGATCGTGTCGATCGAGATGCTCATCAGCTACCGCCGCCGCCGCGAGAAGCTGGTCCAGCGTGCGGCGGAGTCCGACCTGCCGACCCGCTATGGCCGGGCGCGAATCTTCGGCTATCGCGTCGATCACGAGCCCGGAAACGAGCCGGTGGCAATCGTCATGGGCGATCTCCGCTCCGTGCCGGCTCCCCTGGTGAGGATCCACTCGTCCTGCTTCACCGGCGACCTCCTGGATTCGCTCCGCTGCGACTGCGGGGACCAGCTCCACCTGGCGCTGAAGGCCATCAGCGAGGACGGCGTGGGTGCCCTGATCTATCTGCCCCAGGAGGGTCGGGGGATCGGCCTGATCGAGAAAATCCGGGCCTACAATCTCCAGGATCAGGGGATGGACACCGTGGAGGCCAACCTGGCGCTGGGGTTCCGTGCCGACCTCCGCGACTACGGGATCGGGATGCAGATCCTCCAGGATCTCGGGCTGGGGAAAGTCCGCCTGCTGACGAACAATCCCAAGAAGACCGACGCATTCGTCTACAACGGGTTCGGGCTCGAAGTCGTCGACCAGGTCCCCATCATCGCCCCCGAGGAGGAGGAACGTCGCAGGTATCTCGACGCCAAGCGGGACAAGATGGGCCACCGACTGCCGTTCCCCACGGCCGGTTGATCGGCCCGGCCCCGCCGATCAATCTTTCCCCCGGGGAACCCCCAGGATCAGGCACCAGTGAGCCGTGCCATCCTCGGCCGATGCGTAGCCGACCCCGATCCGGCTCGCATCCCCGAGGAGATTCTTCTTCTGGTCCTCGTTTTCGAGGAGGGACCGGACGAGTTCTTCGGGGGTCGACGGGCCGGCCGCCGTGTTCATGGCGAGCGTCTTCCAACGCTTCGCGTCGATCCCGTCGAAGGACGGGGGCGGGGCGTCCTTGGACCGGGCCCGGCCTCCGGCGACCTCGCGAGCCTTGGCTGTCAGGCCGGCATCGACCAGGACTGACGGGCGATCGGATTTGACCCGCTCCTCGTTCAACCGGGCCACGAGATCCGCGGCCGCCTTGTCCGGATCGAGGCGGAGCGGTGGCCGTCCGAAACTCACGCTCCAGTAGGGGGCGCCGTTGGCGGCCATGGCGCGAGCTACCCCGATCTCGGTGTAATCGCCGAGGATGTTTTCCTTGTGGTGCGGGCTCTCCATCCAGCCTTTCATGACCGTCGCCACGTCGGGCTGACCCCAGGCGACATTCTCGGCCGTCTTCCGATAGATGTAGCCGGCCTTTTCGACCCGCTGCGCCGGGGTCGATTTGTCGGACCCTTCGTGGCTCATGGTCTCGTGCTCGGCCATGTCCTGCGCATGCTTGAGGGCCGCTGTCTGAAGTTTGGGCTCCAGGGTCAGGGGCGGAAGTTTTGCCTCGGCACGTTCGCGGTTGTGGGCTTCCACAAGCTCGACGACGACCGGGTCGGGACGGGGCGGATCCTCGCCCGACGCGGGACATGCCAGGACGACGCCCCATCCGAATGTACATGCCAAAAAGGTCACGATGCTGAGGTTTCGCATGATCGTCATCCCTGCGAATGGCTTGCCAGGAGGCCCGAATTGACCGGCCCGGCCTGGAGATCATCGGGGAAGATCGGTACAACCGATACGGATCTCGCTCGCCGGACCGCCAGGACTTTGCCCATGATCCTCGCCCTTCGAATCGCTCTCGTCGTGATGCCGATTGTCCTGTCCCGGCCGGCCCTCGCCGACGGGCCGAAGGTAGCGAACCTTGATCCGGAAGCGAAAAGGGTCCTTGATGCCCTGATCTCGGCCTATAAGGCGCTTCCGGCCTATGCCGACCAGGGAGCGGTGACGTTGGTGGTGCGGATCGGCGATGCGACCAGGTCCGAGACTCATCCGGCGCGGATCTCGTTCGAGCGGCCCAATCGGCTCGAAGTGGAAACCGACCTGATCCGCCTGGTCAGCGACGGCACGACCACGACCTCGGTGGTCAAACCCCTTCGCAAATATCTCGCCGGCCCCGCCCCTTCGCGTTTCGCCGAGTCGTCGTTCCGCAACGGACCGTTGGGTGCGATCGAACTGGGAGGGGCGGCCGGACTTCCGCTCGTCCATGCGTTGAACCTGGTGACCGGGGTCGAGCCCGATCGACTCATCTTCGACTTCGCACCCCGGGTCGTCGCCGAAGGGGAGAAGCAGGTGGAGGGCAAGGCGTATCGCTCCTTGCTGCTCGATGAGGCCGACAACTGCGGCTGGCGGTTCCTGATCGACCCGGACACCGGCCTCCTCGGCTTCATCGAACTGGCCGTGGACCGGGTTCCCGCCGACAAGGGGAAATCCGTCCTGGGCGCGAAGATCGAGCAACTCCGCTGGGCCGCGGGCCCGATCTCGACCGAGCGGCCGGCGCCGGATCGGTTCAGCTTCAAGCCGCCGGAGGGATTCGCCGCGGTCGCGAAGCTGTCCGACATCGCCGTCGAGGCCAAGGGGGAAGGCCAGCCGGAGGAGGCCAACCCCCTCCTGGGCAAGTCCGCGCCCGACTTCACCCTGGATGTCCTGGACGGGCCGGACACGCTCCGCAAGGTGACCAAGGCGGACCTGAAGGGCAAGGTGGTCGTCATCGACTTCTGGGCGACGTGGTGCGGCCCTTGCCTGAGCGAGATGCCCGACATTCAACGGCTCATCGACGATTATGCCAGGGCCGGGAAGCCGGTCGCGGTGGTCGCCCTCAGCATCGACCAGGCCGAGGCCGGCGACCTCAAGGAGGCCCGCGCCACCGTCGAGAAGACCCTTACGGCCAAGGAGTGGAAGCTCGATGGCAACCCCGTGGGACTGGTCGCCCTCGACCCGCTCGGCAAGATCGCCAAGGATTATGGGGTCGAGGCGATCCCCTTCGTGGCGATCCTCGACCCCGCCGGGACCGTCCGGGCCGTCAACGTGGGGGTCACCCGTCGCGAAGTCCTCGCGGAGCAAATCGACGCCCTGCTCGCCGGCAAGTCGCCGATCAAGAAGGCAGAGGCTCCGTGACCGACGGGATCCCGTCATCATCACCCTCGACCAGCTTCTCGGCCTCCGCTTCCAGGGAGCGGACTTGTCGGAGGTTGGCGAGGTAGACGCAGGCGCTGATGATCCCGTTGCCATACATGAGGACGCGGAAGGCCATCATCGCCACGGCCCCCTCGGCATGATGGACCATCTGGAACAACTGGCCGCTGATCTGCTCGGTCAGCCCCAGCGCTCCGAAGGGGAGGGGGACCGCCGTGGTGAACAGGACCAGCGGGACCATCAGGTAGTGCTGGGCCAGCGTCGGCAGGGTGGGGAACAGGGCCACGCTCACCGTGTAGAACGCCAGGACGAACAACCCGTGGGTCAGCGAGGCCATCCCCAGGCAGAGGAAGACGGTCCCCAGGCTCTGGCGATAAGCCCCCCCGATCGACTCCAGCCGCTTGACGATGGCTTCGAGTTTCCCGCGGCCGGCCACCAGGCGGTTGAGCGGCTGGTACAACTGCGGGGAGAAGACCACACCCAGGGCGGTGAAGCCGGCCAGCAGGGCCCCCCAGACCAGCCCGATCAGGATCCGGACCTGCGGCGTCGCCGAGCCCCACATCACGCCCCCGGCGATCCCGGCCAGGAGGAAGAGCCCCATCAGGCCGAGGATCCGGTCGATGACCATCGACGCCACCGCCTGGGGCTTCTGATCGGGCCGCATCCGGCACAGGAAGGCCGCCTTGATCACGTCGCCGCCCACGGCGCCAGGGATCACCAGGTTGAAGACGTTGCCGATGAAACCGAGCCGGATCGCGTCGCGGAGCCTCAGGGCGATCCCCTGGGCGCGGACCAGCAGGCTCCAGCGGAAGAACGTGATCATCAGCGCGACCAGGTAGATCAGCAGGCCGGCGACGAAGTAGCGGGGATCGACCGGCTTCGCGAAGACTTGCCGGACCTGGGCCCGATTTTGATAGATGACCAGCCCGAGCAGTCCGAACGCCAGGGCGACCAGGGACAGGTTGATGATCAGCGAACGTCGGGGCGAGCGGGAGGTCTTGGTGGTCATCAACGCTCTCGGGAGGGGGCGGGAGGTCAAAGCGAGCCCTTGGTCGAGGGGACGCCAGTGCTTCGAGGATCGCGCTCGCAGGCGTCGCGGATCGCTCGGGCGAGGCCCTTGAAGATCGCCTCGCTAATGTGGTGCGTGTTCCGGCCGTAGTGGAGCAGGACGTGGAGGTTCATCCGGGCCTGCATCGCCACGCCTTGCCAGAAGTCGGCCACCAGTTCGCTGTCGAAGTCTCCCACGCGGGGGGTCGGCATCGGGGCGTTCCAGGCCCAGTACGCCCGTCCCCCCAGGTCCACGGCGCAGGTGACCAGCGTCTCGTCCATCGGGAGGATGGCGTGGCCATAGCGGCGGATCCCGGCCCGGTCTCCCAGGGCCCGGTCGATCGCCTGACCCAGGCAGATGCCGACGTCCTCGGTCGTGTGGTGGGCGTCCACATGAAGATCGCCCTGGCACTCGACCTTCAGGTCGATCAGGGCGTGCTTGGCGAACAGGTCGAGCATGTGATCCAGGAAACCCGCGCCGGTCCGATTGTCCGCCGTCCCCGATCCGTCGAGGTCGAGGTTCAGGCGGATGTCGGTCTCGCGGGTCTTGCGGATAATCTCGGCGGTGCGGGCTTCGGGCACGGTCGCGGCTCCGGTCGGGGTCTCGCGATGATCCTAGCAAACCAGGCCGGCGATCGCCACGCGGATCAAAGCGTCCGGAGCGTCTGCAACAATAGGTCAATCTCGGCGTCGGTGCCGACCGTGATCCGGATTCCCTCGGGCTGTCCGGGATATCGCATCAGCCGGACCAGGATGTTCCGCGCCTTGAGCCGTTCGTAGGTCGAGGCTGCGGGCATCCCCCCGGTGCACCAGACGAAGTTGGCCTGGCTGTCCGGCACGTGGTAGCCCAGGTCGCGGCAGGCCGTCTGGAGCCGGGCCCGGGTGGCGAGGATCCGCGACCGGGTCTCGGCCAGGTTTTCCTGGTCCTCCAGGGCGGCGGTGGCCCCGGCGAGGCTGAGGGCGTCGCAGTTGTACGAATCTTTGACCTTGTTCAGCCCGGCGACGATCTCGGGGCGTGCGATCAGATAGCCGAATCGGAGCCCGGCCAGCCCGTAGCCCTTGCTCAAGGTCCGCGAGACGATGACGTTGGGATGGGTGCGGATGAGGCCGATGGCATCGGTTTCGGCGAAGTTGGCGTAGGCCTCGTCCACGACCAGCGGGCCGTCCAGGCGCCCCGCTATCTCGCCGATCTGGTCCGGCCTCAGCGCCGTGCCGGATGGGCTGTTGGGATTGGCCAGGAACGAGAGCCGGGCGCCGGTCGCCGCGAACGCGTCCGGGTCCAGGGTCCAGTCCGGTCGGAATTCAACCACGGCGGGCCGCGCCCCCTGGATCTCGGCCAGGGTCTTGTAAAGGATGTAGCTCGGGGATGGATAGGCCAGGAGGTCGCCGGGGCCGACGAAGGCCCGGGTCAGGATCGTGAGCAGTTCGTCCGAGCCGTTCCCCGGCAGGATCATGTCGGGCTCGACGCCATGCAGGTCGGCGGCCACGCGGCGGAAGGCCATGCCCGAGGGATCGGGATAGAGGCGGAGTCGATCACCAGCCAGAATCCGAGAAATCGCCTCGGCCACGCGAGGCGAGGGGGGATACGGATTCTCGTTGGTGTTGAGCTTGGTGACGCCCCCGCCCTGGGGCTGCTCCCCCGGGACGTAGCCCGCCATCCGGTCGATGTGATCGAGAAAATAGCCGCTCATTCCTCGCTCGCTCCCCGACGGGCCAGGCTCGTCAATGCTCCATCCTCGACGCGGTTCACGGTCCATCCGTCCAGGCCGATCGCGCCCATCGACCGGTAGAACTTGATCGCCGGCTCGTTCCAGTCCAGCACGACCCATTCCAGCCGGCCGTACCCTCGCTCGACGGCGATCGATGCCAAAGTTTGCAGGATCAGCGTGCCGGCCCCTTGCCCCCGGTGCTCGGGGCGGATGTAGATGTCTTCGAGATAGAGCCCGGGCTGGCCGCGGAACGTCGAAAAGGTCGTGTAGAAGATGGCCACGCCGACCGGCGTCCCGTCCACCTCGGCGATCAGCGCCTCGGCGGCGGGGCGGTCGCCGAACAGGTGTCGCTCGATGTCTTCGACGGTGGCCCTGGCATTGTGGGCGAGCTTTTCGTAGGCAGCCAGTTCGCGGATCATCTCCACGATCGTCGGGGCATCTTCTTTCTTCGCGGCGCGGAGGGTCGGCGGCATCGGTTCACTCGGGAGGCGGGGGCGATCACGGGTCAGGAGAAGGCCCGGCGGAGGGCGGCCTCCGTCCGGGTCGGTCGTCGAGGGCTTCACGATCGGCCGAGCGGGCCGGGCGTGCCCATCGCCTCAGGCCTCGTCCAGGCGGATGTCGACGCTGAGCTTGTGGGCGGTCAACCCTTCCACGTCGGCCAGACGCCGGATGTCGGGGGCGAGGTTCGCAAGGGCCGCACGATCGACTTGAATCATGCTGGTCTTCTTGAGGAAGTCGTTGGCGGACAGCCCCGAGGCCCATCGCGCCGTGCCCCCGGTCGGGAGGACGTGCGAGGGGCCGGCGGCGTAGTCGCCCACGGCGACCGGCGTGTGGTGCCCCAGGAAGATGGCGCCGGCGTCGGTGAGGCGTTCGGCCAGCCGATCGGGGTCGGCGGTCGAGACGTGGAGGTGTTCCGGGGCGATCGCGTTGGTCAGATCGACGGCCTCGGACTCGTCGCGGGCCAGGATCAGGGCGCCGAAACGTTCCAGGCTGTCGCGGGCCAGGTCGCCGCGGCTGAGGCGGGCGAGCTGCTCGGCGAGGGCGTCGGCCACGCGGTCGATGAGCTCGGGGATCCAGGTGATCATCACGCTGGCGCCCGGGGAGTGCTCCGCCTGGCTGATGAGGTCGGACGCGATGTAGGCCGGGTTGGCCGAGGCATCGGCGATGAGGACGACCTCGCTCGGCCCGGCGATGCTGTCGATGTCGACCTCGCCGTAGACCTGCCGCTTGGCCAGGGCCACGAACAGGTTGCCGGGCCCGACGATCTTGTCGACGGGCTCGATCCCCTCCACCCCGTAGGCCAGGGCGGCCACCGCCTGGGCCCCTCCGATGCGGTGGACCTCGGTCACTCCCAGTTCATGGCACGCGGCGAGGAGGTCCGGGTTGTAGCCGCCGAACGGCGTCGGCGGGACGACCACGGCGATCTCCTTCACGCCCGCCGCCTGGGCCGGGACCACGGTCATGAGCAGCGAGGAAGGATAGGCCGCCGCGCCCCCGGGGATGCAGACGCCGGCCCGGCGCAAGGCCCGGTAGCGGAGCCGGAGGTCGGAACCCGACTCGCCCCGGAACGCGACATCGCAATGGAGGATGCTCCTCTGGAATCCCAGGATGTTGTCCCGGACCCGGCCGATCGTCGCGAGGTAGCCCGGATCGGCGGCGCGATGGGCCTCGGCCAGTTCTCCGGCCGAGACGCGGACCTTCGATGCCTCCAAGGACACGTTGTCGAGCTTCGCCGTGTAGTCCAGGACGGCGGGCATCCCCCGCGATTGGACATCGGCGCAGATCGTCTCGACGACTTGCTGCGGCGTCAGGGGTTGCCCGAATGCGGCGATCGTCCGGGCTCGCCCCTGAGGGCTCACCACGTCGCCCCTCGGGCTCAGCTGGCGGCGTAATTCGCGGATCGCATCCCGCGCCGACTCGGACGCACAGTCGATACGGGCGATGTTCAAAGCGGTAGTCACCGATCGTTACTCCGGGTCGAGGGCAGCACCCTATTCTAATCGCCGCATCCCGTTCCCGCCCCCCCATCCCGACGAACCATTTCCCACCTCGATTTTTCGCCGGTTCCCTGGCAGATTGGTGGGGGAAGGGTGGAACAACCTCTATCATCCCATTCTCGGCATCCTTCCCAGATCATCCTGCGAGGCCGTGGCGCATGACGACTCCTCCGATCGACCTGAGATCCGACACGGTGACTCGCCCGACCCTCGCGATGCGAAGGGCCATGGCCGAGGCGGAAGTCGGCGACGACGTGATGAACGAAGACCCGACCGTCCTGCAACTGCAGGAACGGGTCGCGGACCTGATGGGCAAGGAGGCGGCCCTGTTCGTCCCGACCGGGACGATGGCCAATCAGATCGCCATCGGCGTCCATGCGGGCCCGGGGGACGAGGTGCTCTGCGATCCCACGGCGCACATCAACGTCTGGGAAGGGGGCGCGGTGGCCCGCCTCTGGGGCGCCTCGACCCGGACGATCGAGCCCGCCCGGAAGATGCTCACCCTAGCCGACCTCCAGGGGAAGATCCGCCCGGATGACCCCCATTATCCGAGGACCCGCCTCGTCAGCCTGGAGAACACCCACAACCGGGGTGGCGGCCGCGTCCACCCGATCACCGTGGTGGGGGAGATCTCGGGGTGGGCCCGGGCCCATTCCCTGAGGATGCACCTGGATGGTGCCAGGCTGATGAACGCGGTGGTCGCCAGCGGGATCGCCGCGAAGGAATGGGCCCGGTACTTCGACACGGTGGCGATCTGCTTTTCCAAGGGCCTCGGCGCCCCGGTCGGCTCGGCCATCGCGGGTTCGGCGGACCTGATCCGCGAGGCCCATCGGCTCCGGAAGGTCCTGGGGGGCGGGATGCGTCAGGCCGGGATCGTGGCGGCCGGGGCTCTCCATGCTCTCGACCATCACGTCGATCGCCTGGCCGAGGATCACGCCCATGCCCGGATCCTGGCCGAGGCGGTCGAGGAGACCGACGGTCTTTCGCTGGAGGCGGGGCCGGTGGAGACCAACCTGGTCTGGATCACGGTCGACCCCAGGGTCTCGACGGCCAGGGAGTTCGCCGCCCGCCTGAAAGAGGAGGGCATCCTGGTCAGCGCCCTCGGCCCCCAGGCCATCCGCGCCGTCACCCATCTGGATGTCACTCGCGAGGATGCGGTTCGCGTGGCCGATGCCCTGCGACGCGTCGGGTCGATCCGGGGCAAATAAGCGACCGGCGCCCCTCGCCCAGTCGAAGATCGCGGGCTGGATGTCGATGCGGGCGGTGGACCGGGGCTGGCCGGCCGATTTCATCGGTGCGCCGATCAGGAGAAACCTTTGGAACACCCGTGGGACCTCACCCCGACCGAGGCCGTCCAACTTCAGAAGGAACTGGCCTCACGCGTCGACGTCGCCACTCCATTGAATTCGATCCAAACCCTGGCGTGCGCCGATGTTTCGTTCGATCGGGGAGGTGAGTTCCTGTATGCCGCGGTCGTGGTGGTCGATTACGCGAACTTCGATCTGGTCGAACGGGTCGGGCTGGCCGCCCCCGCGCGGTTCCCCTATGTCCCCGGATTGCTCTCATTCCGCGAGGCGCCGGCACTTCTGGAGGCCTTCGGGCGGCTCAAGGCCCGGCCCGACGCGGTGCTTTGCGACGGGCAGGGGATCGCCCACCCCCGCCGCCTGGGGATCGCCAGCCATCTCGGGCTCTGGCTCGACCTGCCGACGGTGGGCTGTGCCAAGAGCCTGCTCTGCGGGACCTTCGAGGAGCCGGGCGAGGAGCGGGGGGACCGGTCGCCGCTCGTCCATCGCGGCGAGGTCATCGGCACGGTGTTGCGGACCCGCCGTCGCGTCTCGCCCGTCTTCGTCTCCCCGGGACATCGGTGCGACCTGGAAGGGGCCGAGCGGTTGGTCCTGGAGTCCACGACCCGCTATCGATTGCCGATCCCGATCCGCATGGCCCACGACTACGTCAATCAGGTCCGGCGGTCAGCCAAGGCGGGGCAGCCGATGCCCGATTGAGGACGGTCGGATCCATCGGAGTTGTGGTCCACTCCATGAACCGACCTCATGCGAAGCCCCCACGCCCCGTGGGCTTGACACTCCGGGTCGGGCGGTGACGATGGGAGTGTTGGCGCACGGCGGGTGGGATTGACCGACTTCCGGGCCTGGCGTAACATCCGCTCCAACCGACCCGCCCGAATGCCTCGCCCGATCGGCGAGCATCCGGGGCGAGATCTGCCGCGGCCCGGGGCTCAAGGAGGAGCACCCGCCAATGAGAGACAACACGCGAGCCTTCTGCCGGCTGGTGTCCGAATTCTTCGACTGCGAAGGCCCCATCTACGAGTTCGGCTCGTATCAGACCACCGATCAGCATCGGATCGCCGATCTCCGGGGCCTTTTCCCCGGCCGGACCTATGTCGGTTGCGACCTCCGGCCCGGCCCGGGCGTCGATCAGGTCCAGGATGTGAGCGAGATCCAGCTCGATGACCACGCCGCGGGCACGGTGCTTTGCATCGAGACCTTCGAGCACGTCTTCGAGATCCGTCGCGCCTTCGACGAGGTCTATCGGATCCTGAAGCCGGGCGGCCTGTTCGTCGCCACGATGCCGCTCAACTTCCGGATCCATGCCTTCCCCGAGGACTACTGGCGGATGACGCCGGGCTGCCTCCGGAGGCTGATGGCCCCGTATCAGGCGAGCTTGACGGGGTCGCAGGGATACCACAAATTCCCGCACACGGTGCTCACCGTCGGGATCAAGGCCCCGGCGCCTGCGGATGTCAAGAGCCGCCTGGATCGGGTCTCCCACGGGTTCCAGAAGTGGCTGGTCGAGGCCGAACGTTCCCTCCCGATCGGGGAGCGGTTGCGGCGAGGGTTCGGCCAACTCTACCGCTCGAAGGGGGAGAGACGCCGCGTCTCGGCCCAGTTCCAGGCCCAGTTCACGCTCGATCAGTCGCCCCGACCCGAGCCCCCGCCGATCCGCGACACCCCGGAACCGGTCCCGTCCGTCTACACTTGCCCCGCCGCGAGCGAGGAGGCCCCGATGAGTCGCAACGATCGCATGGTCATCCTCGGCCTGGATGGCGCCACCTGGTCGGTCCTGGACCCGATGCGGCGACGCGGGATGATGCCGAATCTGGATGCCCTGCTGGCCCGCTCGGCCCACGGGACCCTCCGGTCGTGCATCCCGCCGGTCACGTCGGCCGCCTGGTCGACCATGATGACCGGTGCCGGCCCGGCCCGGCACGGCGTCTTCGACCATCGCCATTTCGACATGGCCTCCGGCCGACTCAAGGTCACGCACTCCGGGCGGCTGCGCCTGCCGACCTTCTGGCATCAACTCTCCGACGCCGGCCGCCCGGTGGTCTGCCTGAACCTTCCCGTGACGTATCCTCCCTTCGCGGTACGCGGGGTGGTCGTTTCGGGGATGGATTCGCCCCATTTGGAAGCCGCCCTGTCCCGGGCCCCGGCGTATGCCGAGCGTCTCCGGGCGGAGATCCCCGGCTATCACCTCAGGACGATCTGGAAACGCCCGCCTCGCGACCTGGCCGAGATGGCCGAGAACACGCGACAGACCGTCGACGTCTTCCGGGCCGAGGCCGAGGCCGGCCTGCTCGCCGACCGGATGGTCCCCGACTGGTCGGCCATGCTGGTCCAGTTCCAGAACCTCGACCACTTCCAGCATCGGGCCTGGCGTTACCTGAACGTGGACGAGACGGGCATCGACGATGCGCCGTTCAACGCCCTGGCCCACGAGGTCATGGCTGGGCTCGACCACGCCATCGGCATGCTCTGCGAACTGGCCGACCGCCGGGGCGCGAGCGTCCTCGCCGTGAGCGACCACGGGTTCGGGCCATGCCTGGGACGGATCCACGCCAACCGCATCCTGATCGATGCCGGCGTGGCCCGCCTCCCCGGGGTACGCGGTCGTCTGCGACGGCGTGCGGCTCAGGCCCGGGAGCATTATCGGATCTGGCGGACCAAGCGCGACGACCCCGAGGCCCGCTCGGCCTCCTTCGAACAATCGATCGCGGCCCAGTTCCCGCTCGACTGGAAGCGGACCCTGGCCTTCGCCCCGCACCAGGACACGGCGGCGATGGTCTACCTGAATTCGTCGGAACGGCGGGCCGGGGCCCCGCTGACCACGCCGAGACAGATCGACGAGGCCCGCGCCGCGGCGGCGTCCGCTCTGGCCGAGGCACGACACCCCGAGACCGGCGCCCCACTGTTTCCGTCGATCATCTCGGTGGCTGAGACTTATAACGTCGACCCGGCGAGGGAAGGCTTCCCCGACCTCCTGGCCCCCCCGGATGAATCCTACTGGGTGCGCTGCAAGCTCGCCCCCGGCACCGATTGGGTCGAGCCCGACCCGCAGTTGCCCGGGACCCATCGCCCCGAGGGGATCGTCGCGCTGAGCGGCAAGGGGATCGCCCCCGGCCGGACCATCGAGGCCAACCTCCGCGACATCGCCCCCACGATCCTGACCCACTTCGGGTTGCCGATCCCGAAGCACGTCGAGGGCGAACCTCTCTCCTGCCTGACCGGCCTGGGATGGCGGGATCGGAACCATCGGCTCGACCCGGCCGTGAGCCAACTCGCCGGGCCGCACGAGGCGTCCCAGTTCGAGTACACGGCCGAGGAACAGGCCATCATCGAACAGCGCCTGTCCGATCTCGGCTACCTGGAATGAGGCCGGGTTCGGCCCCTCGCCCTTGTCGACCGGCCCATCTCGGATGTGGCCGGTCATCCTGATTTCGAACTGCTCAAATCAGGTCCAGCAGGCGCCTGGGGCTCCGGGCACGACTGCACTTGGGGCAGACCCCGGTGATGATGAAGCGGTGGCCGGTCGCGCGGAAACCATGCTCGACGCTGATCGATTCGCGGAGACGCCGGATCTCGTCGTTGCGGAACTCGAACACCTGATTGCACCCGCTGCAATGCAGGTGGTCGTGCGACGGATAGCCGAAGTCGTGCTCGTAGGCGGTCCGGTTGGTCAGGCGGAGTTCGCGGAGCAGGCCGGATTCGACCAGCAAGCGCAACGTCCGGTAGACCGTGGATCGGCTGACCTGGCGATTCGCGGCCCGGAGGTCGGCGACCAGTTCGTCCGCATCGAAATGCTTGTGCGAGTCGAAGATGTGGCGGACCAGGACCCGTCGGGGCTCGGTGAGCTTCTCGCCCCGGATTTCGAGGAATTCGCGGAATTTATCCTCGGCGCTCCCCGACGGGGTGACCGGGTCGATCGGCTTGAGGTCGACATTGCCCTGTTCGACGACCGAGCCGGCGTGGTTTGAGTCCGCCATGACAGTTCCATTCCCAGAGCGGACGGAGCCCCCACCCCGCCACCAATGGCGAACGGGCGGGGGCACGCAATCAATAACGATTCTTATTCTATCAGTGGAACACGCGTTCGGCTACTCGGCCGACCCGAGATGAGCCTCCCAAGCCCGATCTCAAGGGGTGGTCGTCAACGGCAGGGGGGGCGTCGGCAGGGAGTTGGCCGCGGCGTAAGGGACGCTCGGGGCGGGGGGGGCAGAATCGGCCTGGGCCATCGAGGGGGACGACGAGCTGATCTTGGTCTGGAGCGCGTCGAGGGCCGTCTGCAGCTGGTGGACGGCGTGGTCGCAACCCTGGGTGTTGCCGGAGTAGGAGAAGGAGTTGGCCCGCAGCCGGCCGTAGCTCCTGTCGTAGGTCACGACATGTACCGTCTCGATGAAGTCGCCGGCCGGGCCGCCGCAATGCCCCTTGGCCTTGGCGAGGTCGCCGGACTGGACCGCCTCGACGACCGGCTTGAGGGCGTCGGGGCTGACGCGATGGACGCCTTCGCCGTCGATCACGGTGCCGTCGGCGAACACCTGCATGAACATCCCGAACTGGCCGCCATTGTCGGAGCGGCCGAGCGAGACCCGGGTGACGATCGGATCGGCCTCGGTGGGCGGCTTGAGATTGCGCGCCCTCGGTGCGAGTCGGGGCGGGGGCGGGGATGCCGGCCCGGTGGGCGTGGCAATCGCCGGATTGGCGAAGCTGGACGGGTCCGCGTTGATGGGGGCTCGCGACGCCATCCCCGCGGCGCCCCCCTTGTTTCCCCCGGCCGCCGGGGCGTCCGGGGCGGATCGTGAGGCGCCCATGCCGAACAGGCGACCGAATCGTCCCGGTTCGTCGCCGTGGCTGGTCGCCGCGGCCAGCCCTATCAGAATCATCCCTGGGGCGACCCAGGTTGCCGTCCGGATCGTGATCGAATCGAGACGCATCGCCGACCTCCCTGTCGGTAAGCCCTCGGCCTTGGCAGTCGACCCGCGTCGGATCGTCGCGACGTCCTACATCGCCACGACCCGATACACTTCCTCCACGGTGGTCGCGCCTTCCAGTACTTTATCGACCGCATTCTGCCTCAACGTTCGCATTCCCAGGTCAATCGCCACGCGGCGGAGGACATCCTTGGAAATTTGCTGGAAGATCAGCTCCCGGAGGACCTCGCCGATCTCCATGATCTCGAAGATCCCCGAGCGTCCCAGGTAACCCGTCTGGAAGCACGCCGAACAGCCCTCGCCCCGGGACAGGGTCAGGTCCGGATGATCGGCCGGATCGAGCCCGAGCATGGAATAATGTTGCTCGGTCGCCAGGTACTCCACCTTGCAATAGGGGCAAATCTTGCGGAGGAGCCGCTGCGAGATGATCGCGAGCAGGGTATTCGAAAGCAGGTAGCCGGGGATCTTGAAGTCGTACAGGTTGCCGATCGTGCCTGGGGCATCCGACGCGTGGATCGTGCTGAAGACCAGCACGCCGGTCATGGCGGCGCGGATGCCGATATGGGCCGTCTCCTCGTCGCGGATCTCTCCGATCATGATCACGTCCGGGTCCTGGCGGAGCATCGCCTTCAGGCCCTCGGAGAAACCGACCGTGTTACGGCTGTCGACCTGCGTCTGGTTCAGGCCGGGCAGGCGGTGCTCGATCGGGTCCTCGATCGTCATCACGTTCCGCGTCGGGGAATTGACCCGGTTCAGGCAGGTATAGAGGGTCGTCGTCTTGCCCGCACCGACCGGCCCCGCCACCAGGACGCACCCGTACGGCTTGGTGCAGATGTTGGAGAGCTGCTCGGTCTCCCGGCTCGTCAGGCCCAGCGTGTCGAATCCATAGGAGTGGGCGATCGTCTCGTGGACCCGGACGACGATCTTCTCCCCCATGATGGTGGGCAGGGTCGCCACCCGCAAGTCGCGCATCTTCTCCCCGTGGGGCAGGCGGATCCGGCCATCCTGCGAATGACGCCGCTCGACGATGTTCAGGTCGGCCAGGAGTTTGATCCGGCTGACCAGCGACGTCGCGTAAGCCGTGTCGAGTTCCAAAACATCATGGAGCTGGCCATCGATGCGGAACCGAACCCGGAGGCACGCATCCTGGGGATCGAAATGGATGTCGGTGGCCCGCGTCTCGAAGGCGCGATCGAAGATCTGCGCGACGAGGTCGGGCGACCCGGCCGTGGCGGCGATGGCCTTCAGCTCATCGCGGATGTCCAGCTCGCGCTGGGCGAGGTCCGGCGGGTGATCGCCGGTCGTCGCCAGGACCGGCGTCTGGGGAGAGGCGGCCGGCGGCGTCGGTCCGGCGAGAGGATGGTCCGTCGCGGGGGCGGGGGACGTGACGAGCAGAGGCGACGCCGAGGGCTGGATCAAAGGGATGCGGTCGACCAGGATGCCCCGGATCCGTCCTTCATCGACCATCTTCAGCTTGGTGATCGACTGGAGGAGATCCAGGTGGTGCTCCGCCCCATACTGCTGGACGGCAAGCAACTGGGCGGCCGAGAGCAGGCCATCCTGGACCAGGACCGCGCCCAGGGCCAGTTCGGTCGCGGCCGGCAATCGGTCCGTCGATGGCGGAGCGGACATCGAGTATGCCTCCGGGTCCGATCGGTCATCCCCGGCCAGGCCGACCCCGGGCGAGCCGGGCGATCCGGCTCGGCCTGGCTTCGTTCGGCAGGGACGGAACCGCCGGAGGCCAGCGATTGTTCCCCATCCGAAGGGGGATTTCCAGCCATGACCCTGATTTCGCGAATGGAATCGATGACGGGGCGAAGACCTGGTGTCGGAGAGCTCGGGGAGTGGTCCGAAAATCGGGCCGATCCCGCCCCGGTCCTTTGATGAAGCGACGGCCCGAAGATTAGAATGGGCGTCCCACGGCCCGGCGGCCCGAGTGCGCGAGGTCGAGACAACACCGCCCCGACGACGCGGGCCGTTCCCCAGGAACCGAGCTTTCGGGATGATGCGAACCCAACGCCTCTGGCTAGCCCTGGTGACCCTGGCCTTCGCCCTGGGGATGGCGGCCTGGCTCATCACCTCCGTCGGCGAGATGCACGACCGGCTCGCTGCCTACTCCCCCCCGCTGGCCATCGGCTTCGTGGTCCTCGCCGTGACGATCGCCATGACGTCGGCGATCGCCGCGACCCGCCTGTTCTGGAGGCTGGGACGGCCCGAGGGGACGGCCGATCGCAAGGCGCCGGAGGACGTGATCCAGGCGGCCGACGTCCAGGCCCGCGAGGCCGAGACGATCGTCGATCGCGTCTCGGACGCCGAGGCCCAGGCCCGTTTCCGCCGCGAACTGGCCGAGCTTCGGGCCGACCGCCAGGCCCGCCGCTTCCACGTCGTCGTGTTTGGCACCGGGTCGGCGGGCAAGACGTCCCTGATCAATGCCTTGCTGGGCCGGGAGGTCGGCCGGACCGAGGCGACGCTGGGGACCACCCGGGCCGGCGAGGCCTTCACCCACGAAATCCAGGGGGTGGACGGGACGGTCTTCCTGACCGACACGCCGGGCCTCTCCGAGATCGGCGACGGCGGGGCGGCCCGGGAGGCCGAGGCCCGCGACCTGGCCGCGCGTGCCGACCTCCTGCTGTTCGTCGTCGATCATGACCTGATCCGCTCCGAGTACGAGCCGATGGTCGCGCTCGCCCGGCAGGGGAAACGGTCGATCCTGGTGCTGAACAAGAAGGACCGGCTCCCGGACGAGGATCGGGACGCGATCCTGGCCAAGCTACGCGAGCGATTGGTCGGGCTGATCGCCCCCGCCGACGTGATCGCCGTCTCCGCCTCCCCCCGCGCCATGCCGGTGAGGGTTCGCGGCGAGGACGGGACGGTGACGACCGTGCTGGAGGCCGAGGAGCCGGACATCGAGCCGCTCCGAGATCGGATCGCGGCCGTGCTGGAGGGGGAGGGGGATGCGCTCCGGGCCGGAAACCTCCTGCTCCGGGCCCACCTGATCAATGCCGAGGCCCGCGACCAGGTCTCCGCCGAGCGGGACAAGAAGGCCCAGGCGGTGATCGACAAGTTCCAGTGGATCACCGCCGGGACGGTGTTCGCCAACCCGGTCCCTGCCCTGGACCTGATGGCGGCCGGGGCCGTCCAGTACCAGATGATCACCGAACTGGCGAACGCCTATGGCGTCGAGATCACCGGTGCGCACGTCAAGATGATCGGCGGCCAGATGATCCAGATGCTCCTCAAGACCGGGCTGGTGGAGGCCTCGACCTCGCTGATCGCCGGTCTCTTCAAATCCACCCTGGTGGGCTATGCCGCGGGCGGGGCGGTCCAGGCGGTCTCGATGGCGTATCTGGCCCACGTCTCGGGCCAGGCCTTCGCCGAATACTTCCGGCGGGGCCAATCCTGGGGAGATGGCGGGATGGGGGCCGCGCTGATCCGCCAGTTCGACCTCACCAGCCGCGCCGATTTCCTCCAGGAGTTCGCCAAGCAGGCCCTCGTCCGGGTCGGGGCGAAGGTTTTCTCCAAGGGTGGCGGCCCGCAGGACTGACACCGACCCGCATTGCCCCGACCCGACCCGACCGGCACCGACACCCGAGATCCGATCCCATGGCGACCTCCGACATTCCCGAATCCGGCCCGATCGAAGGGCCGACCCTGGATGGGATCCTCGAACAACTCGACGAGGGCGATGACCTGATCGCGCGTGCCCGCGAGAGCCTGGAGCAGACCATCGGCGGGATGAAGCTGACCGCGGTCGAGGAGCAGGCCCTGGCGGGCGAACTGGAGCAGCTTCGCGACCTGGCCCGGAAGCTCGACGAGAACACGGTCGAGATCGCCGCCTTCGGCATGGTCAGCCGGGGCAAGTCGTCGGTCCTGAATGCCTTGCTGGGGCAGGAGGTCTTCCGGGCCGGATCGACCCACGGCACGACCGTCGAGAAGGCGACGAGCCGGTGGGAAGTCTCTCGCTCGGACGGACCCGGATGGAACGAAGCGAAGTTGATCCTGGTCGACACGCCCGGCATCGACGAGGTCGGCGGCGAGGCGAGGGAGGCGCTGGCCCGCGACGTGGCCCGCCACGCCGACCTGATCCTCTTCGTCGTGTCGAGCGACATGCAACGCCGGGAGTATGAAGCCCTCGCGGAGCTGCGCGAGGCCCAGAAGCCGATCTTGCTGGTCTTCAACCAGATCGACCGCTACCCGGACGCCGACCGCGACCTGATCTACGGGAAGATCGCCAGCGAGCGTGTCCGGCACCTGATCCGCCCCGATGATGTGGTGATGACCGCCGCCCGGCCCGATCCGTTCAAGGTCAAGATCCAGGGGCCCGACGGCAAGGCCCAGGTGGTCTGGGAACGCCCGGCGCCGGTGATCGAGCCGCTGAAGCGGCGCATCCTCGAAGTCCTCGAACGCGAGGGCAAGGCGCTGGTGGCCCTCAACACCCTCCTCTTCGCCGGTGACATCCACGAGGAGATTGTGGCCCACAAGGTCCGGATCCGCGACGATGCCGCCAACCGGATGATCTGGAACTTCGCCCTGGCCAAGGGGGGGGCCGTCGCCATCAATCCGATCCCGGTCGCCGACATGGCCGGGGGCCTGGCCATCGACGTCGGCATGATCGTGGCGTTGAGTAAGGTCTACGGGATCCAGCTCACGCGCCGCACGGCATCGAGCCTGGTCAAGGACATGGTCAAGACCCTGGGCGCCCTGGGGGCCGTCGAGGTGGGCGGTCGGCTGATGCTGAGCGGGGCCCAGTTCATCCTGGCCGGGACCACGATCGCCACCGGCGGCCTGGCCGCGCCGCTGGCCGCCATCGGGTATGGGGCGCTCGGCTTGAGCAAGGGCGTGACCGCTTCCTGGACCTCCTACATCCTCGGCCGTGCGGCCAAGGTCTACTTGCAGCAGGGTTGCCAGTGGGGTAACCTCGGGATCAAGACGGTGATCCACCAGATCCTGGCGCAAGCCAAGCAGGATTCGGTCGTCGATCGACTCCGCGACGACCTCCGCCGCAAGGTCGGGGGATGACCGATCAAGCTACGCTCGACGTGGCCGTCTACGGGATCATCAACGCCGGCAAGTCGAGCCTCATCAACGCCCTGACCCGTCGCGGAGAACGGCTCACTGGCCCGATCGGCGGGACCACGACCGGCATCGAGGCGGTCGACTGGCGGGAGATCGACGGGGGACATCCCTCGGGCCATGCCATTCGCCTGCTCGACACGCCGGGCCTGGATGAGGTGGATGGGCAGGGGAGGGACGACCTGGCGACCGAGGCCGCGCGCCGGGCCGACCTCGTCATCTTCGTCCTCGCCGAGGACCTGACGGCCACCGCACGGCGGGCGATCGCCGACCTCCATGCGCTCGGCAAGCCGATGCTGGTCGTGGTGAACAAGGTCGACCTGCTGGATGAGCAGGAGCAGGGAGAAGTCCTGCGGGCGATCCGCGATGGTCTGGCGGGCCTCGTCCCGGAAGAAGACATCCTCCCGACCGCCGCCGCCCCGATCGTGAAACGCCTCGTCTTCGCACCCGATGGGTCGAAACGCGTCGAGACCACCCGGGGCGAGCCCGGGATCGAGGCCCTGGAGCGGCGGCTGATCTCGGCCCTGGAAGAATCGGCGGGCGACCTGGAAGCCCTCAACACCCTGTCCAGGCGGGTGGACGCACATCGGCTCGCCCGCGAATCCGATCGGGAACGGCTTCGAGAGCGGGCGACGGCGGTCGCCGACGAGACCGGCGCCGCCCTGGCGATCGCCCTGGCCGTCAATCCGGTCCCGCTGATCGACTTCTTGACCGGCCCGGGCGGCCTGGCCATCCTGGTCCGTCGCGTCATGGGCGTCTATGGCGAGACGCCGACGGCCGAGGCGACCCGGGCCATGGCATCGGAACTGATCCGGGGAGGGCGGATTCGGCTCTGGGGATCGCTGGCCGGGACGATCGCCGGGGGGGCCCTTAAGCTGGTCCCCGGCGTCGGCCATGTGGCGGGCGCGATCGCGCAGGGGGCTTCGGCCGGGTACTTCGCCCACGTCGTCGGACGGGCCCTCGTCGACTATCTCGACAATGGCCACGACTGGGGGGACGGGGGGCTGATCGCCGCCCTGGACCGCGTCGCCGCCTCGACCGACCGCCGTGCCCTGACGCGCGGGCTGGTCGATCGGATCAAGTCGCGGATCAAGGGGACGCCATGACGCGGCGGTCGCTCCGGATCTTGCTGGGGATCGCCCTCGCCTCGATGGCGGCCGGGCCGGTGGCCAGCGGGGTCCGATCCCTGTGGATGACCCGGCAAGCCGTGGCCTCCTATGCCCGATTGATCGCGGCGGCCAATGCGCAGGATCTCGATGCCGTGCGGGCCGAGTGTTCGAGCCGATACCTCCGCGATCATGAGATCCGGCCATCGGAAGGGGGCGGGGTCGCGGACCTTCCGCGCAACATCCATCGGAATTTCCAGGCCTGGCGGGAAGGGCCGGACGTCTGGCTGTGCCCGACCGATCGCCAGGGGCCCGTCTATCGATTCATCTGGGATCGGGACGCCTATCGGTTCGATGGGCTGGCCGGGCTGCTCCGAGGCGGCCGGGTCGAGGGCGTTGCGGCCGGGGACTTCTGAGCGAACTCGCGACCAAAACGTTTAAGTTGCCCGGCGGATCGTCCGGGGTGGGCTTGCGGGATACCGGCTCCTAAGGTACAAGGCCCCGCACCCCTAGAACGGCAGATCACGGGCACCGTCCAAGGACGGCCGGCGCCCGCCAACCAGATCCACCTGCCTCGACTCCAAGTCGAGTCGAGATCGGGCGTTTGAACCAATCCTCCTCGTCGATAGCCTCGGCCCATTCGGGCCGGCGGGCCATTCGACGGCCATCCTCGGGGCCGATCGCGCATGACACGCGGCGACACGAACATCCCGCCCGCGCCAGGGAAGGCGGGGGCGGCCGGGAAGACGGCGGCCCTGCGGCGGTGCTTGCGAGCGTCGTCGGTGGCGCTCCTGATCGGACTGATCCTCGCAACCCTGTCCGCCCACGCGCAGGCGGCCAATGGGAAGGGCTTGCCCGAAGGCCCGATCACCGAGGTCCGGATCGAGGGGAACGCCTCGATCCCCGAGAGCAAGCTCCGCGCGGAGATCACCAGCCGGACCGGACGACCCCTCGATCGGAATACGATCGACGCCGACGTCAAGAAATTGCTGGCCACCAAGTGGTTTTCCGACGTCTACGCCGACTTCGACCCGACCCCCGACGGCAAGGGGTTCATCCTGACCTTCCACGTCGCCGAGATGCCGATCCTCAAGGAGGTCGAGTTCATCGGCCGCTCCAAGGTCAGCCTCAAGGACATCCAGGCGACCACCGGGCTCAAGAAGGGAGAGCGGGCCGACGCGATCCGCGCCCGCCTGGCCGTCAATCAGATCAAGACCCTCTACGAAGAGAAGGGTTTCGAGAAGGCCGAGGTCAAGCTCGTCGAGGGGGGGAACCCCGACGATACCCGGGTCGTGATCGAGATCTTCGAGGGGCCGAAGTTCAAGGTTTCCTCGATCGATTTCATCGGCAACCAGTTCGTCTCCGACGACGTCCTCAAGACCAAGATCGAGAGCCGTCGCGGCATCTTCGGGCTCAACTTCCTGGGCGGGAAGCGTCATAAGGATGGCGTCGACGAGGATCGCCGCAAGCTGATCGAGTACTACCAGGGCAACGGGTTCTTCGACATCGACATCCGGCCGGTCGTCCGCCAGGGAGACGACCTGGGAGAGGATGTCATCACCTTCGTCATCGATGAAGGTCCGCAGTACAAGATCCGGAACATCATCTTCGAAGGCAACCAGAAGCTCAAGGATCCTGAGCTTCGCAAGGATCTGACCCTCCACTCGGGCCAGACCTACAACGACGCGATCCGCGACGCCGATCTGAAGCTCATCAATTCAAGGTACTGGGAACTCGGCTGCATCGACGCCAAGATCGTGCCCAGCCAGAAGATCACCGACCAGCCCGACGTCGTCGACATCGTCTACAACATCGAGGAAGGGGACCTCTATACCCTCGGGCAGATCATCATCAAGGGGAACGCCCGGACCCAGGAGAAGGTCCTCCGACGCGAGGCGTTGATGGCCGGGCTGCTGCCTGGCGAGGTGCTCGACCTCAACCGCATCGACAAGTACAAGCAGCGGTTGGGGGGCCTGCAGTATTTCGTGACGGACCCGCAGCAGGGCAAGCCCCTGGATGTGCGGATCGTCAATCGTCGCAAGGCGGATAAACCGTTCGGCGAGGACGTGACGGTCAGCCCCGAAACCCACGAGTTGACCCGGCTCCAGAGCCCCGACCTCGATCCCGCCCCCGGCGGGTCCGCCGTGGAACTCCCGGCGATGCCCGATGCCGCCGCCGGCCCGCAGACCATCAAGCCGTTCGGATCGATCGGCCGCGAGTTCCAGCCGGAAGTGGACACGGTGCCCCCGGTCGCGGTGCCGTCGGCCCCCCCGACGATCGAGCCGCTGCCGGCCGCACCGCCGGTGATCGGCGACTTCCCGGCCGATCCCAGGACCGACCCCTCGTTCGGGCGCGAGCCGTCCCTCCCGCTGAACAATCAGAATGATGTCGGCCCCGACCGCAACGAGCCGTTCCCCGGCCGTGCCTATGCGGACATCGTCACCAACGTGGACGAGGCCCCGACCGGGCGTTTGCTGTTCGGCCTGGGAGCCAGCAGCTTCGGCGGGCTGAGCGGCAACGTCGTGCTCCACGAGTCGAACTTCGACCTCTTCGCCATCCCCCGCAGCTTCAAGGAGATCGGCAACGGCAGGGCGTTCCGGGGTGCCGGCCAGGAATTCCGCGTCGAGTTGTCTCCGGGCACGTCGATCAACCGCTATGTCGTCAGCTTCCGCGACCCGTACCTGTTCGACCTGCCGCTGGGCTTCGGTGTCTCCGGCTACCAGTTCAGCCGTTCGTACCCCGACTTCACCGAGAAGCGGAGCGGCGGCCGGATGTCGCTGGGATACCAGTTCGGCACCCAGACCTATGCCGACGTGGCGGTCCGGGCCGAGGACGTCAACATCACCGGCTTCAATTATCCTGCCCCGGCCGAGCTGCTCGCCGTGGCGGGGCATACCACCCTGGTGACGCTGCGGCCCAGCATCCGATTCGACAATCGGAACAACCCGTTTGCCCCGAGCAAGGGCTCGTATCTCGAAGCGGCGTTCGAACAGGGTTGGGGCAGCTTCACCTTCCCGAAGGTGACCGTCGAAGGCCGTCAGCACTGGACCACCGGCAGCCGTCCCGACGGATCGGGCAAGCGGACCCTGACCGCCCGCGGATTCTTCGGCATCACCGGGCGCGACACGCCGATCTACGAGCGGTTCTTCGCGGGCGACTTCCGCAGTATGAGAGGCTTCTACTATCGCGGCGTCGGCCCGCACATCCTGGGGGTCAACACCGGCGGCATCCTGACCACGGTGGGGTCGCTCGAGTACCAGTTCCCGTGGACGGCCAACGACCAGATCCAGCAGGTCTTCTTCGCCGACTTCGGCACGGTCGAGTCCGACTATTCGTTCACGACCTTCCGTGCGGCGGTGGGGACCGGCCTCCGGGTAATCATCCCCCAGATCACCAAGCAGATGCCGCTGGCCTTCGACATCGCATTCCCGGTCTCCAAGGGACCCGACGACCGGACCCGCTACTTCACCTTCTTCATCGGGGCGTTCTGGTGAGCATGGTTTCGCCCACCAGGCGTCTCCCGCCGCGAGCCCTCTTGCCGCAGCTCTCCCCGCAAGATCCCGCCCCGCATCCCTCAGTATGAGTACAGGCTGAAGACCTCGACGGGCTCCAGCTTGGCCCTTCCTCCCAGGAATCCCAGCTCGATCATGAAGGCACAGGCGACGACCTCGGCGCCCGATTGGCTGACCAGGTCGCGGCAGGCCACCATCGTACCACCGGTGGCCAGGACATCGTCGAGGAGCAGGATTCGCCGGCCCGGGGTCAACGCATCAGCGTGGACTTCGAGTCGGTCGGTGCCGTATTCCAGGGCATACTCCATCCCCACCTTGTGATAGGGGAGCTTCCCCGGTTTGCGGATCGGGATGAAGCCGGCGTTCAGGCGGAGCGCCAGAGGAGCACCGAACAGGAAGCCGCGGGCCTCGGCGGCGGCCACCGCATCGATCCTGCGATCGGCGAACTGTTCGGCGAGGCGGTCGATCGTGGCGCCGAAGGCGGCCGGGTTGCCGAGCAGCGGCGTGATATCCTTGAAGAGGATCCCCGGCTTGGGGAAGTCCGGGATGTCGCGGATGAAGTCGCGGGGGTCGATCGACGCGGGCTCGTTCATTCAGGACGGGCTCCCTGTCCGGAGGGCGGCCCGAGCCCGGTCCATCCGGTCGGAGATCCGCCCACCTCAGTCCGAGCGAGTCTAACCGAACGACGTGGCCGGGCCAAGGAGCCGGCCCGGGCCCGTTGTCGGTGGTCATCACGGAGTTGGGTCGGCGGGGGAGGGGAGGAGAGGGGGCGGGCGCTCAGGGCTTGAAGGAGTCGAGGTCGGAGAGGTTGGACGGGGCGGAGATGTTGGGCAGGGAATCGGCCACCCGTCGCGGGTCCCGATCGCGACGTCGATCCGAGCCTTCCTCGGCATCGGCGGAGGTATCGCCCAGGGGGATCTTGATGCCGGCGACCTCGGTGCCCGACTGGATCGTGCCGGACTTGATCGGGCCGAAGCCTCCGATGTAGACATCCTTGGTGTCGGCCTTGTCGAGCAGCGTCCCGGACGACCAGACGAGCTGGCCGCTGGCCCGGTCGTAGGCGAAGAGCGACAGCTTGGCGACGGCTTGCTGCCGGCTCCGCTTGGCCAGGGTCACCTCGGGGATCGTCCCGGAGGGGATGCCGGGCATGACATTGGGGACCGTGGTTTGGGGCATGCCCAGCAGGAAGCTGTCCTCGTTGGTGCCATAGGCACCGACCGCCGCCTCCAGGATGTACTGGGCCTGCTCGGGCTTGGGCCGGATCAGGACGCCCTGCGTCAGCATGGCCTGGCGGAGGCTGGAGACGACCCAACCCTGATCGACGGCCGTCACGTGGGTGGTGTCCAGGTAGACCGGCACGCCGGTCAGCGGCCGGAAATCGACCCGGTGGAGCGCCTTGTCCCAGGCGCTGGTGAGGAGCAGTTGTTCGGTGCCGGTGCGGGACGTCCCGGTCACCTTGGTGGTGCCGCAGCCCGACGCCGCCAGGAGGAATGAGGCCGCCACCCCACCCCAGGCTGCCTTGCTCCGCCTCGATCGTTTCGACATCGGATCTCCCTTTCGGGGCGCGAGCGGACCCGGATCGGCTCTTCCGACCGAGGATCAGCCGCCGTCCCCTCTCATCGGAATAAACGATCGCGGATTCGCCGGGCGGACTCGCGCAAACGGCTATGTTCGTCGTCCCGGCCCGCCCGAGGGCCGCGGGACGGGCCCGCCTTCGGGTCTTCCAGGAGAGGATGGCCATTGAGCGTGGCGACCGCCTGCGTCGTGGTCCCCTGGATGCGGAGCCCCTTCAACTCGTCGAAGTTGACGCCCATCTCCTTGAGCCAGCCCTTGGCGTCGCGCGGGACCATCGCCGTCATCTGCTCCGTGCGGATCCCGTAGTCATAGCGGCCATCGAAGTCCGTCCAGCCGGCCATGACCAGGGGGAGCCGATCGACGCGCAGGCACAGGTTCTCCGTGCTGATCCGCCGCTTCCCGATGCTGAAGTCGCAGGAAAGGACCCCGACGCGATCGGCCGGATCCCACTGATCGAGGATGTCGAGCTCGGAAAGGAATTTGGACCCCTCCAGGTCGAGAGGGGAGATCATCACCGACCCGTTCCCCTGGAGCGTCCGGAGGGCCTCGTCCAGGGACCGCCCCCCGCCGCTCGCCGCGAGGTGGAGTTCCAGGGTGCCGCGGACCCCCCCTTCGCCCCCGGCCGCGATCGGCGCCAGGTAGGCCAACCCGGAGAAGCTCTGGTCCAGCACCACCCCGTGGGTCCGAAGATCGGCCTCGAACCGGGTCGATTCGCCCTCATGTTCGATATGGGCGGCCAGGCTCAGCCGGCCTCCGTTGAGCATGCCCCGGAATTCCTCGACGGTGGCAAAACCATCCCCGACCGTCCCCCGGCCCGCGATCTCGCTCAGCGCAAATTGCAGCCCGGATGCTTGATCGATGAGGTCCAGGTTGCCCCCCTCGATCACCAGGCAGGTGCTGGCCTTGGCGGGTTCCGCCCCCTCATCAGGAGACTGCTCATGGACCAGTCGGGCGGATCGTTTCCGGCCGGCCGCCCACGATCCATCCCTGGCACGCTCGAGCCGAATCGACGGGTTGAGCAGCCGGATTTCCCCGGGGGCGCAACGTCCCAGGAGGACCTGGCCGAGGTGCACGTCGACATGGGCTTCGGGGACGACGAGCCAGGTCGATGAGGATTGATCCTCCGAGATGACGATGTCGCGCATTCGGAGGCTGCCGAACATGCCCATCCAGAGGGAGCCGATTCGGACGGGGCAGCCGGTCGCCTGGCTGAGATTATTCGAAAGCCGGGTCCGGGCCCACTCGGTCGGCACGATCAGGATGACGGCCGCCCAGGCCAGGACCGGTGCGGCGACGATCCCCAACTTGATGAGTTTGCGCCGCAATCTCGGGCATTTCGTGGGCATCCTTGGCATCCTCCGGCGGATGACTCCCCAGCACCGTCGGCTCGTCTCAACACGTCCGTTTCCAGACCGACTGGATGCGGCGCATCCTTGCCTATCCCTGCGGTCCGGCCGGCGCGGGCGACGATACTCCATCCTCGTCGACCCGACAATCGCACTTCGCAGGTTCGCCGGCGTCGTCCATCGGCCGGGGGAGCGGCATCCTGGCTCAGATGATCCCGTGCAGCGGGCCGCCCGGGGCGCCCAGTGCATCCACGCGCCGCTCCGTCTCGGGGTCGTCGATCAAGGGCGGGGCGTGCCTCGGCTTGATCCGGGCATCGATGACCAGGGGACCCCGGCAGCCCCAGTGTTTGTGCTCTGTCGATGCCGCCACTCCATGGATGTCCGGAGCCGGATCGGAACGGGTGAACGTGACCCAGAGGAAGTTGTTGACGGTCCGGGCGGTGAACTCGCTGTCATCCACGATCACGATCAGCGGGAAGGACTCGATGAGCACGCTCGATTCATTCGCCCGGCAGAATGACCCGATTCCGTTCGCCTCTCCGGATGGCACGGCCGCGTAGGACGGGCCCCGGACCGAGAGGATCCCCGGCAGGACGACCCGGGGATCGGCAAACCCATCGGGCAGTCGCAAACTCTCGGAGACTTCCGTCCCCAGGCTTCGTCGTCGCGGGCCTGCGGCGGCGATCACCACCTTGGAACCCTGATTCAGCCCGTGGCCGCTGTAGTCGAGCGTGTCGATCGTCGTTCGGGTCTGGAAATGGAGATCGTTGGCCCAGTCGACCCGCTCCAGAACGTGCCGGAAGAAAGCGGGGATGTCGTGGATGTCCAGGTCCGGGTCATCTTCCTTGGCCACGATCCAGAGGTATTTCGCCAGGGACATCTGCCCCTGGCCGAGGATCGCATTGGCCGAGGTCAATAATTCCTGCGGCCGGCGGACCGACGCGTCGGGGACATAGCGCTCGCTCCCGATCGCGAGCAGGAGCGGGTGGACGCCCGCCGCGTCGACCGCGTTCACGCCATGGACCCCCGGCAAGACGGTCGGGATCAGGGGGCCGGTCAATTCGTGGATCAGGTCCCCGAACGAGGTATCTTCCTGGGGAGGGCGTCCCACCGTGGTGAACGGCCAGATCGCGTCGGGCCGATGATAGACCCGCTCCACGCGCAGGACCGGGAAATCATGCGTCAGGCTGTAATAGCCGAGGTGATCGCCGAAGGGACCTTCGGGCTTGCGAAGGCCCTGGGCGATGGTGCCGACGATGGCGAAGTCGGCATCGGCGGGCATCGGCAGGCCACCGGAGGGGTCGCTGACCATCCGGACCCTTCGGCCGCCCAGTGCCCCGGCGAAACTCAGCTCGGGGAGCCCTTCGGGCAACGGCATGACGGCGGCGACCGTCATGGCCGGCGGCCCGCCGACGAAGATGCTGACCCGCAGCGGCTCCCCGCGTCGGATCGCCGCGGCATGGTGGACCCCGAGGCCGCGATGGATCTGATAATGGAGGCCGACCTCGCGGTCGGGCTCGTACTGATTCCCCGCCAACTGCACGCGATACATCCCCAGGTTCGATCGCGCCAGGCCCGGGGCGTCGGGATCCTCGCTATAGACCTGGGGCAGCGTGACGAATGGTCCCCCGTCATCGGGCCATGACTGGAGCCGGGGGAGCTGGCTGATCGTCGTCTGATGGGCGAGGATCGGCCCGCGCCGGACGCGCCTGGGGAGCAGCCGGAGCGCCGTCGCCGGCAGGTGGCGGTATCGCCATGGCCGACGCAGGGCCTCGGGCGGGCGGACCTTGATCTCGACCAGAAGCCGGACCGCCTCCAGCGTGTCGCGGAACAGGAATCTGGTCCGCTCCATGGTCCCGAAGAGGTTGCCCACCATCGGGAAGCGAGTCCCCTTGACGTGAGGGAAAAGGAGGGCAGGGCCCCCGGCCTGGTAGACCCGACGCTGGATCGCCCCCACTTCGAGGAACGGGTCGACCTCGCGATCGATCGCGACGAGCTGGCCGGTTCTCCTCAGGTCCGCGACGCATTCGGCCAGGCTGCGATATCCCATGAAACCCTCGAACCCTCGACGGATGCCGTCCGCTACGAGCCAGAATGGTAGGTAAAACGGCCGCCGGCGGGTAGCGGGGATCCGCGCTCGTGGACTTCGAGGGCGTTTTGCTTATACTCAGAAAGACGGAGGGGGCGAGCCAGACCTCAGTTGGTCGCGCCATCCCGAGTCATCCCCGGTGTTGGGTGGATCGCATGGCGGTTGCCGAGAAAGATTCCGAAGTGACCCCGCCGGCCGTCGACAAATCCGGCGTGCGGGTGCGGTCGATGTTCGCGTCGATCGCCCGGCGCTACGACCTGCTCAATCACCTCCTCAGCCTGAACATCGACAAACGCTGGCGGAAGGCCACGACGCGGGCCGTCCCCCCGGTCCCGGGCGTGCCGGTCCTCGATTGCTGCACCGGCACCGCCGATCTCGCACTCGAATATTTCAAGGCGAGCCAGGGCCGGTCCCCGATCGTCGGCGCCGATTTCTGCCACGAGATGCTCGTGATCGGCCGCGACAAGATCCGGCGCAGCAGGGCCGACGAATCGGTGGTCTTGATCGAGGGAGATGCCCAGCGGCTCCCCGTCCCCAGCAATACCTTCGGCGTGGTGACCGTGGCTTTCGGCCTGAGGAACGTGGCGAACACCGTCCAGGGGATCGACGAGATGATCCGGGTGGCCCGGCCCGGCGGGAAGGTTGCGATCCTCGAGTTCTCCCGTCCCCGGGGTGCGATCCTGGGACGGGCCTACCTGGCCTTCTTCCGGAAGATTTTGCCGAAGGTCGGCCAGACGATCGCCCCGAACTCGTACGATGCCTATAGCTACCTGCCCGCGAGCGTCCTCCAGTTCCCCGACGGCCAGGCGATGATCGACCTCCTCGGGTCCCGGGGCCTGGTCGATCTGACGGAGACGCCGATGACGTTCGGCATCGCCACCCTTTATGTTGGGACCAAGCCGACCTCCGTCGCCTCGTGACGGCTTTGGATGCGCGACGAAGGAAGAACCGCCGTGAGTGCTCCGACCGCTGAGATCCCTCCCGGCCGCGGATTGGCCGCGACGGTCGCCGAAATCCTCGGCATGATCAAGTTCAGCCACACTCTGTTCGCCCTGCCGTTCGCCCTGTTCGGCGCCGCGCTGGCGGCCAGGGGCCGCGATGGCTGGCATGGCCGCGCACGGGATTGGGCCGGGATCCTGATCTGCATGGCGGCGGCCCGGTCGGCGGCGATGGCCTTCAACCGCCTCCTGGATCGCCACATCGATGCCCGGAATCCCCGGACGGCCTCGCGCCACCTGCCGAGCGGCCGCCTTTCGGTGATGTCGGTCACGGTCTTCGCCGTGGCCTCCTGCGCCTGCTTCATCGCCGGCACACTATCGTTCTGGCCCAACCGCTGGCCCTTGATCCTCTCCGGCCCGGTCCTGCTCTGGCTACTCGGCTATTCGTTCGCGAAACGATTCACGGCCCTGGCCCATCTCTGGCTCGGCGTGGCCCTGGGCCTGGCTCCGCTGGCGGCGTGGATCGCCCTGCGGGCCGACATCGCCTGGCCCCCGGTCCTGCTCGGGCTGGCCGTGATCTTCTGGGTGACCGGATTCGACGTGATCTATGCCTGCCAGGATGCCGACTTCGACCGGGACCAGGGCCTCCACAGCATCCCGGCTAGTCTCGGGGTCGCGCGAGCCCTGAAATTCGCGGCCTTATGCCATGCGATCATGATCCTGGCCCTGCTCGCGCTGGGCTGGGCCTACCCGCTGGGCTGGATCTATTTCGCCGGGGTCGGTGTGGTCGCCTCGCTCCTGGTCTACGAACATGCCCTGGTCCGGGCCGACGACCTGACGCGGGTCAACGTGGCCTTCTTCCAGGTCAATATCGCCATCAGCATCGGGCTCCTGGTCATCGGTCTGATCGACCTCACGGTCGTCCGGTGACGGTTCAGCGTCGTGGGGCCGTGGGCACGACCGTCTCGGCCGGGACCGATTCGAGGATGGGATCCGGGGTCGATTCGACCACCGCCGGCCTTGATCCGGGGACGATTGCGGCCGGCGCGGTCGGAGCCCCCGGAGTGACGATGGCGACCTGATCCACGACCTGCACTACGCCGACCGTGTCCGCCGTGAGGGTCAGGGCCTTGAGCTTGG
This sequence comes from Tundrisphaera macrotermitis, assembly GCF_051175315.1. Taxonomy (NCBI): domain Bacteria; kingdom Pseudomonadati; phylum Planctomycetota; class Planctomycetia; order Isosphaerales; family Isosphaeraceae; genus Tundrisphaera; species Tundrisphaera macrotermitis. The sequence goes on along the minus strand of NZ_CP195100.1, from coordinate 5,849,441 downwards.
CAGCCCGGTCCGGGACGACGCCGGACAGGACGACGATCCCGCCGGCCCGGACTTCTGCCTCCAGGGTCGAGGTCGCCAGGGCCTTATCCCAGTGGAGTCGGCTGTAGATCCGATTGACGACCTCCATGTTGTAGACCGAGGTCTTCGCCGAATTCACCCCGCCTCGGACCGCCTGCCCCGCCGTCTGGAATCCCCGACGCACGGCGCGTCCCGCCTCATCCAATCCTTCCCCGACCCGTTCGCCCACGGTCTGCCCGAAGGCTTCGCCCGCCGTCGCGAACGAAAGACCGATCACTACCAGCCACATCATGCGGTTCATCGTTCGAGCCGTACCCTTCCGACCTCGTGATGGAGATGGACCCTCTCATCCTGTCGCGAAAGGGATCGCGACCGCGTCAGGCCATCAGCGCCATCGTCAGCGAATCCCAGCCCCCGAATCGAGAATCGGGCGGTTCCTCCGCCTTCGGACGCCAGTCGGCAAGCGTCTCAACTTCGAACAAGGGACGGACCAGGGACGGGGGGATGACACCGAAGACCGTCACCCCGCCCAGGCTGTTGGCCACCGCAGCCGCCGACCACGCCCCGGCGGTGGCCGTGGCCACCGGACCTTGTGGGCGAATCAGTCTCTTCTTCTCGTCGAACCTGACCGCCACGGCCACGGTCGCCGAGTCGGGGGAGAATGCCTCGGCCTCGGCGCGAGTCCGGAACAGGAGGGCACCGGCGGGGGTCAACGGCTCTCCCGGCTTCCAGTCGGGGCTTGCGACGCTGTAGAACATCTCCAACCTCCTGCGGGGCTTGATTGTCGGCCAGGATTCGGGTGGGTGTTCGGCGAGGTGGGGGATCAGGATGGCACTGGTAAGTTGCACTCGTCGTGCCAGAACCCTGGAACTTGAGAACTTCTCCCGAAATTTGCCCAGGATTCGACCCCAGACGCGGGACAACCGGCGACTTCCCTTCCCCGAATTCTTTCCGCCTCACGAGAAATGGGAATTGGATTGATCCCCTATTTCCGCGATGATCGCCCCGAAACTCCTGGAGGAAGTGGCTTATTAATTGGAATATGAAAATGTTTGATCTTGATCGGAAGTAATATTTCTTCTGACCGTCGATCTCTTCGCCGGTTCGGTCGTCGGGGCGTCATTCTGTAGAAATGTGTCGTCGCCTCGCGATTTTCTTTCAAGTCGCCTGACTCGACGGTCGACCATCGCCCATCCGGACGGGGCCAGCCCGCGACGACGACTCCCTCGACACGATCCCGATGACTGGAATCCGCGACTGCCCCGGCTGCTTGCTGATCTCTCGCTGTCGTGGTAACTTAGGCATGATCGCTTGCGACATGCACCCATCATTTCGATCGCCGGGTGTGCCCTGATTTCAACTCGATCGCGCCGACCGACTCTTTTCCTTGCGCTTTGAACCTCTCCCTCGATACTCTAGTCCCGCTGCCCTCATGCGTGTTCCGCCCCCCTCCCCGATGAGGGGGCGGGTCGTGATGGGTATCGCGGTTGTCGTCGTCCGCTATCCGCCCTACCCGGAGCCCCGCATCCATGGCCAAACAGACTCGCGACTGGAGCGACATCCTCGTCAAGCGCCAGGTGATCGGCCCCGATCAGTTGAGAGAGGCTCAGAAGATGGGCAACCTCTCGCTGGAGGATGCGCTGGTCCGGCTGGGCTACGTCGACCACGACGACATCACCCAGGCGAAGGCCGAGCAGAACGGGATGGATTTCGTCGCCTTGCGAGAAATCGAGATCCCATCCTCGGTGATCGAACTCGTCCCGGAATCGTTGGCCCGGGAAAACTTCGTCATGCCGCTCTCCCAGGAGAACGGCATGATCAAAGTGATCATGGCCAACCCGGACGACTTCGAGACGGTCGACAAACTGCGATTCGTGCTGAACCGGGAGATCGACGTCGCGCTCGCGTCCAAGGAAGCGATTCTCGAAGCGATCAATAAGTATTACGGCGGCACCTCGCAGGAGACCGAGTCGGTCGACTCGATGCTCCAGGAGTTTACCGACACGGCGATCGACTTCTCCGACGATGGGGGAGGGGGGCGGAGTGCCGGTTCGGGAGCGAATACACTGGAAGAGGGCGACGCGCCCGTCATCCGGCTGGTCCACCTCATCATCCAGGAGGCGGTGGTCAGCCGCGCATCGGACATTCACATCGAACCATTCGGGGACCGGGTCCGGATCCGTTATCGCATCGACGGCGTGTGCATGGAACGAGACTCCGCCCCTCGGCGTCTCCTGGGCGCCATCGTCAGCCGCATCAAGATCATGGGATCGATCGACATTGCCGAGAAACGGCGACCCCAGGACGGGCGAATCAAGATCAACGTGTCCGGGAAGGACATCGACCTTCGTGTCAGCATTCTTCCAACCAACCACGGTCAGTCCGTCGTCATGCGAATCCTGGACCGAGATAACATCAAAGTCGGGCTCAGGGACCTGGGTTTCGCCGAGGAAGATTGGAAGCGTTTCTCCACCTATATCAAGCGGCCCAACGGCATTCTCCTGGTGACCGGGCCGACCGGCTCCGGGAAGACCACGACGCTCTATGCGGCCTTGAACGAGCTCAATCGTCCGGACACGAAGATCATCACCGCCGAAGACCCGGTCGAGTATTACCTGCCGGGTGTGAACCAATGTGAAGTGAAGGCCAAGATCGGGATGACCTTCGCTCGGATCATTCGGGCCATGCTCCGGCAGAATCCGAACATCCTCCTCGTCGGCGAAATCCGCGACGAAGAGACCGCTAACACGGCAATCCAGGCGTCCCTGACAGGACACCTGGTTTTCAGTACGCTTCATACGAACGACGCGCCCAGTGCTGTGACAAGGCTCGTCGATATTGGGGTACAACCGTTCCTGGTTGCCAGCTCGGTCATGGCAATCATGGCGCAACGTTTGGTGCGGAAGGTTTGCCCCAAATGCAAGGTTCGTTATGAACCCCCGCCCCATGTCTTGAAGGGATTGGGCCTCCGCCCCGAGATCGCCAAGAAGGCGAATTTCATGAAGGGCAAGGGGTGCTCCAACTGCGGTAAGTCCGGCTATCGGGGCCGTCAGGGCATTTATGAGTTGATGGGGATGACCAGCCAGATTCGCGACATGACGTTCAAGGGCGAATCCACCCAGGCGATCCGTAAAGTCGCCCGCAAGCAAGGGATGCGAACTCTGTTCGAAGACGGGATGATCAAGGCCCTCAAGGGAATCACCACCATCGACGAGGTCTTGCGGATCACCCACCAGGAACCCACTTGATCGCGTCCGTGGAGAAGCCGACGTCGGCCGATATCTCCACGCAACATCCACGCCGGGGTGGATGATCATTCGCCCCGTCATTGTCGCTCAGCGTCCCCTTATGCCGGACTTTACACCGGTCAGAAGGGGACTTGCTCGCTGCAAATCAGCTTCCGCTCCGCTTGATCGGTGGCGGAGCACTTCAATAATGAGTTCGAGCGGGGCACCATCTCCCTTTCGTAAATCCCATCGCTCAATCTTCGTTTCGTTGGACACCTGGTTCGTGAGACCAAGTCAAGTCTTGACTGCACTGGTCGGATCCGGCACCTGGAGTCAGTCCGCGAAGATCGAGCGAAAGGGCGGAGACGTTCATGGGTACACTGCTCATCGATAAGTTGCTCCAGACGGTCGTGACCCAACGGGCCAGCGACCTCCACCTGACCGTCGGCTCCAAGCCGATGCTCCGGCTGGGTGGTCACATGGTGCCGCTCAACACCAAGGTGCTGGAGTCGCCCGACACCGCCGCCTTGATGAAGAGCATCACGCCCGAGCGGTGCCAGCAGGAGCTGCAGGAGGTCGGCGGCACTGACTTCGGGTTCGCCTTCGGCGAGGCGGCCCGTTTCCGCGTGGCCATCTTCAAGCAACGCGGAAACGTGGGATTGGTGCTTCGGCGAATCCCCAACGAGTTCCTCACGTTCCAGCAACTCGGGCTCCCCTCGGTGATCGAGGAGCTGATCACCCGGCCACGCGGCCTGATCCTGGTGACCGGGCCGACCGGCTCGGGCAAGACGACCAGCCTGGCGAGCATGATTAACTGGATCAATGCCAACCTGGATCGCCACATCATCACGATCGAAGACCCGATCGAGTACTACCACAAGCACCAGAAGTCGCTGGTCAATCAGCGCGAGATCGGCATCGACGTCCCGGACTTCCCCGAGGCGATCCGCCGTGCCTTGCGTATGGACCCGGACATCATCCTGGTCGGCGAGATGCGGGACCTGGCGACGATCCAGGCGGCGATCACCGCCGCCGAGACCGGCCACATCGTCTTCGGCACGCTCCACACCAACTCGGCCGAAGGCACGGTCAACCGGATCATCGACGTGTTCCCCAAGGAACAGCAGGACCAGATCCGCACCCAGCTTTCGGTCGCGATCCTCGGCGTGCTCGCCCAGTCCCTCCTGCCTCGCAAGCCGAAGGGGCTGGTCGCAGCCTACGAGATGCTGGTGGTGACGCCGGCCATTTCCAACCTGATCCGCGAAAACAAGACCTATCGCATCGATTCCTCGATCCAGACCGGCCGCAAGCACGGGATGATCCTGCTCGACGACAGCCTCTACAACCTGTGGAAGCAGGGGCTCGTCGAAGAGGAAGAGGTGCTGTACAAAGCCCGCAAGCCGCACGATCTCCGGATGCGAATCGAGAATGCCAAGAAGGGGATCGTCGAGGACGAGGACGAGGACGAGGAGGAAGAAGAGCCGCGCAAGAAGTGACAACGGTGTCACGATTCGCGGCCCGCTGCGTATGACCGAGCGGACGGCCCCATCTCCCATCTTCCGTCCGACTCCAACCCAGAATTCGATGCGATGGCCGACCGCTGCCGGTCATCGCGTCGGCCGCCCTCCCGGGCCGGGGCCCGACCGCCCCGCCCGGCGTTCGGCCCCATCAGGGACGAACTTCAGACCTATCACGCTCGACGAAGCTCTCAGATCAACGCGGATGCCCGGACACGTCTTCGCCCGCGCGGAAGGTGGCTTGCATGGCTCGGCGACTCGGAACGATCCTGGTGGACATGGGCTACCTCGACGAGGAGAAGCTCTGGAACGTCATCGAGGAACAGAAGCGATCCGACAATGAGCTGATCGGCAAGGTCGCCGTCCGCCTGGGATTGGTGACCGAAGATCAGGTGCTCAAGGCCCTGGGAGAACAGTTCGGCCTCAAGGTCGTCCGGCTCGGCGACGTGGCGATCCCGGCCGAGTTGACCGACCTGGTCAACGAGACGATGGCGACCTCGTTCAAGATCGTGCCGATTTCCCAGGCCAAGAAGGATAAGAGCATCACGGTCGCGATGGCCGACCCACGCGACCCGGGGACCCTGGAAAGCATCAAGCAATTCCTGGGCGTCGACGTCAAGGCGGTCATCGCCGCCGAGTCCGACGTCCTGGCGGCGATCTCGCGGCTCTACGCCGGCAAGCAGGAATCGATCCAGGATGTCGTCAAGCAGATCGAGAGCGACAAGGGGCTGGCCCAGTTCCAGAACCGGAACGAGAACACGATCGACCTGGAGGCCATCGAGGAGATGGCCGAGGCGGCGCCGGTCCGCAAGCTCCTGAACATGGTGCTGCTGCTGGCCATCAAGGACAAGGCGTCGGACATCCACTTCGAGCCGTTCGAAGACGAATACAAGATGCGGTATCGCGTGGATGGGATCCTCTACGAGCTGGTGCCGCCGCCCCGGCACCTGGCCCCGGCGATCTCCAGCCGCATCAAGGTCATGTCGAACCTCGACATCGCCGAGCGCCGGCTGCCGCAGGACGGCCGCATCGAGCTGGCCATTGGCGGCAACCAGGTCGACATCCGGGTCTCGACCCTGCCGACCCTGTTCGGCGAGAGCGTCGTGCTCCGGATCCTGGACCGGACCGTCGTCAACCTCGACCTCACCAAGATCGGGATGCCCGAGGATATCCTGGCGACTTGGAAGCAGGTGATCCACAAGCCGAACGGGATCATCCTGGTCACCGGCCCGACCTCCTCGGGCAAGACGACCACGCTGTACGCCACGCTTAACGAGCTGAACTCGGTCAAGGAAAAGATCATCACCACCGAGGAGCCGGTGGAATACGACATCGACGGGCTGGTCCAGGTCCCGATCAACGGCGAGATCGGCGTCACCTTCGCGGCCTGCCTGCGGGCCATCCTCCGCCAGGACCCGGACAAGATCCTGGTCGGGGAGACGCGCGACCTGGAGACGGCAGAAATCGCCATTCAGGCGTCGCTGACCGGCCACATCGTCTTCACCACGCTCCACACCAACGACGCCCCCTCGGCGATCACTCGTCTCCGCGACATGGGGATCCCGACGTTCCTCATCACGGCCACCATCGAGGCTGTGCTCGCCCAGCGGTTGGTGCGGCGGATCTGCGTGAACTGCCGGACCGAGTTCACCCCCAGCCCCGAAGTCGCGATGGAACTGGGGATGACCCCCGAGCAGGCCGCGACCAAGAAGTTCTACTACGGCAAGGGCTGCGACCGGTGCAACAATACCGGATACAAGGGCCGCATGGGGGTCTATGAACTGTTGGTCATGAACGAGGAACTCCGGGACATGGTGATCTCCGAGGCCTCGCTCGACGTGTTCCGCGAGTTGTGCCGCAAGCACGGGATGAAGACCCTCCGCGAGTCCGGCCTCCAGGCGATCCACGCCGGGCACACCTCGATCGAAGAAATCATCCGTGAAACCATGCTCGACGACGCCTGATCCCCCGGGACCAGCGTCCGCGGCCACCGAAGAATCAGCGAAGGACCCGAACCACCGCGCCTCGTGGAGGAGACCCTCAGATGCCGACGTTCCAGTATGAGGCGATGGACAACACCGGGCGCGAGGTGAAGGACACCATCGACGCCAGCACGCAGGAAGAAGCCCAGCAACTCATCCGCCAGAAGGGCTTCTTCGTCACCAAGATCTCCGAACGCTCCAAGAAGCAGAAGAAGGGCCCGGCCCAGGCGAAGAAGGGCGGCCGCAAGGGGAAGAAGAAGTCGTTCACGATCGGCAAGGTCGGGACCAAGCAGCTTTGTACCTTCACGCGGCAGCTCTCCACGCTCCAGGACGCCGGCCTGCCGATCCTCCGCAGCCTCAAGATCCTCCAAGGCCAGTGCAAGCCGGGGGTGCTCAAGAACTCCCTGGAAGACGTGGTCGAGGACATCGAGAGCGGCTCGACCCTGTCGGATGCGTTCGCCAAGCACCCCAAGGCGTTCGATCGCCTGTATTGCAACATGATCAAGGCCGGCGAGGCCGGCGGTGCCCTGGAGGCGATCCTCCAGCGCCTGGCGGACTTCAAGGAGAAGTCGCAGACGTTGAAGCGGCGGATCAAGTCGGCGATGGTCTATCCGTGCGTGGTGATCTCGGTCGCCTGCCTGATCGTCGGCTTCATCCTCTACTTCATCATCCCGAAGTTCGAGGCGATCTTCAAAGACTTCGGCGTCGACCTGCCGGCAATGACCACCTTTCTGATCAAGGCGAGCCACTTCGTCGTCAACTACTTCTACGTCGTCCTGCTGATGCCGGTGTTCGCCTGGATCTTCCTGAAGCTCGTCTACCGCAACGCGACGGGGGCGTATATCTGCGACCGGATCCTGCTCATGATCCCGGTCATGGGGGCGATCGTCGAGAAGTCGACCGTGGCCCGGACCATGCGGACCCTGGGCACGCTGGTGCAGTCGGGCGTGCCGATCCTCGAGGCGCTGAACATCGTCCGCGACACGGCGGGCAACATGGTGTTCGAGCGGGCCTTCACCCGGATTTATGAGAGCATCCGCGAGGGCGAGACGATCGCCCAGCCGCTCCGCGAGGCCCGGATCGTCGACGACATCGTGGTCAACATGATCGACGTCGGCGAGGAGACCGGCGACCTCGACACGATGCTCAACAAGATCGCCGACAACTACGACGAAGAGGTCGAGACGCTGGTTGAGAGCCTCGTGAGCCTGCTCGAACCGATCATGATCGTCGTCCTCGGCGGCATCATCGGCTTCATCGTGATCGCGTTGTTCCTGCCCCTGATCTCGCTCATCAGCAAGCTCTCGGGTTGATCCCGGCGGGGTAGGGGGCGCCCGGGAGGATCGGGCGATCCTCCCCGGATCCTCCCAGTGCGGTACGCGGGCGTCCGGCGGACGCCCGGCCCGGCCGTCACTCGCCTCAGGCCCCCGTGGCCCGCATCCCGACCACGACGGTGAATCGACCCCTGCCCCCGCTAGCGGAGATCCGAACGATGCGTTGCTCGCTTGTGAACACCAGGCCCAGGCGCCAAGGTTTGACCCTGGTCGAACTGCTGGTCGTGATCCTGATCATCGGGACCCTGATGGCGATCCTCATCCCTGCGGTGAGCGGGGCCATCAAGGCCGCAAGGCAGGCCCAGGTGACGTCCGAGATGAGCAACCTCGCTTCGGCGCTGGCCGATTTCCGGAACAGGTATGGGGAGTATCCGCCCAGCCGTTTCTATTGCGCCGAGGATGGCAACTATCAGGTGGCCGCCACCGATACCGCCGATATCCAGCAGCTGAAGCAGCGTTCTCTGCGTTACCTCAGGAAATTTTGGCCGCGAGTCGCCATCACCAACAACGGCACGGCACCCACCATCGGCGGCCAGGGGTATTACGACTTCAACGGCAATGCGATCAACGATAGCAAGACGCCTGGACTCGGTCCCTACATCTTGCAGGGCCCGGAATGCCTCGTCTTCTTCCTGGGCGGGATCCCCAAAAAAACCGGAACGGGCGGCACGATCTCTTTCGCGATGATGGGGTTCGGCAAGGATCCGCTCAATCCGTTCATCACCGAGAAGGGAACCGCGACCACCAATCGGCAGGCCCCCTTGTTCGAGTTCAACTCGGCTCGGCTGGACGATTCGGAAGGCCCCGCGAATGACTTCCCGAGTTACCTCGACCCGCTGGGGAGCCCCGCCAGCATTCAGCCGATGACCGACACGTCGGACAAGCGTCCTTATGCGTACTTCTGCGCTTACGGCAACAATGCCTACGACCCGAATGACTACAACGCCGCTTACGAGATCGACGACAGCAGCGGGGCGACCCTCAAGCGCAAATACTACGTGAGCTTCCTCCCGTCCGCGTCCCTCCCCGTCGAATCGGCCGGGCCGAACCCCTACACCGTCTCCGGGCCGATCGGCGGCACGGCCGCGGCAATGACCTCGGCCACATTTCAGAATCCGCAGTCGTTCCAGCTCATCTCCTCGGGCATCGACCGCAAGTGGGGGATCGGCGGCGACTACTCCACGACCACCCCGAAGTTGCCGTTCAACCCGACCGATACCAGCCGATTCTTCGACGCGGGGACGTATATCACGCCGACTCCGGCCGGCAACCCTCGGCTCGTCGAGCAGGACAACCTGGCGAACTTCGCGGGCGGTCGCCTCGAGTGATCGACGGATGATGGAACGGCTTATCCTTTCCCCGAAGGCTCGTTGATTTCAGGATGACCACCACCATGAGTACGAACGGCGGCCCCCGTCGGGCCGGATTTACCCTGGTCGAACTCCTGGTGGTCATCGCCATCATCGGGATCATCATCTCCTTCATCCTGGTGGCCGCCCGCGATGGCGTCCGCCGGGCGGAAGAGAAGGCCACGCAGTCGTTGATCACCAAGCTCGACTTCGCCGTGGCCGACCGGATCGATGCCCTGTTCAACACCCAGGCCCCGATCAATCAGACGCATCGGTTCCTGGCCGCGATCAATGCCCCGGCGTCGACGAATTACGTCCCGCTCCCCGGATCGGTCGAGGCTCGCGCCCAGGTGATCGCCCAGAACGACTTCCTCCGCTACGAGTTCCCCGAGGTGTTCTTCCGCAACTCGGAGACCTCGAATGGCTCGACCCTGGCCGGCCAGTACCCGCTGAACTTCGGCGCCTCGCCTTATCCGTTGACTTCGAATGCAATCGATTCGTATGTGCTGCCTTTGGGCAACACCGTGCTAGGCCTGCCCTACACACAGTTGGATGTCGCCAACGGTATCTTCGTCGGGACGGGAGAGTACTTGCCTCGCACCGGGATCTTCGGGGCTTCCTTCGCCGCCGCCGGCGGGCTCTACAAGAACCTGGGCTATCAGAAGCAAGGTTATGACGGGGTCGACAACGGCGGGAACGGGTATGTCGACGAGCTGGGCGCCGAGAGCGGTACGACCTTCGACGCCGTCGACGAGAAGCTGAAGAAGCACACCCATAAGACCGCCCGGGCCGAGGTCCTCTACGCCTCCCTGGTCGAGGGGCTCGGCCCGCTGGGGAGCGCCTTCACCCCCGACGATTTCACGGACAAGGAAGTGCGGGACACCGACGGCGACGGCCTGCCCGAGTTCGTCGATGCGTGGGGCGAGCCCTTGCAATTCTTCCGCTGGCCCATCTATTACGGGGCCGTCCCCGGGAGTTCCGACACGCAGCGCGGGTGGGCGCCTTATGGCGGGCCGGCGGAAGTTCGCGAACAGGACAACTACGATCCGAACCAACAGCTGACCGCACCGGGCTGGTGGAACAAGACCGCGAATCCTTCGCTCCCGACCATCACGGGCTTCTCCCCTACGTTCGCACCGCCCAACGGGACCGACTCCAGCGGCAAGATGAGCCCCGGGGCGATCGCGTTCACCAGCTACTTCCGCTCGCTCGTCGATCCCCAGGCCACCAGCACGGGCGGCACGATGTGGGACCGCTCCAATGCGATGAATCGCCGGGCTTACTTCTCGAAGTTCCTCATCCTCTCCTCGGGGCCGGACAAGGAGCCGGGGGTCGGCCAGTTCAACAAGGACTACACCTCGCTCGTCGACGACCCGACGGGCGTCAGCTTTCAGGCCTTCCCGGACTCGACCAAGAGCATCGCGGTCAACGCCCGGTATCTGACCCTGATCGAGAACCAGGCGGCGCAGGAAGACCCCAACCCCGCCGCTAGGGTCAACTCCTTCTGGGAGACAGTCCCGAATTCTGGGTCGAACGTCTCGGCCTATCTCCAGGGGGTCGCGGGAGTCGACGACATCACCAATCACAACATCTCAGCCCCCGGCACGGGAGTCCGCTGATGCATGCGACGCCTCGTCCCGCCTCCCGCGGGTTCACCCTGATCGAGTTGCTGGTGGTGATCGCCATCATCGGCCTGGTGAGCGCCGTCGCGCTCCCGGTCGTCCTCCCCGCCCTGAACGAGCGGAAGATCGGCGAGGCGGCCCGGCTGGTGCAGGCCGTGCTCGCCGGCGCCCGCGACAATGCCGTCCGCGCCGGGGCCCCCAGGGGCGTCCGATTCCTCCCCGATCCGATCTTCGCCGGCGGGGCTGGCCAACCCCTGGCCTCGAATCGCATGGTCGCCATCGAGCCGGGCCCGGATTACTCGGAGGGGAAGGTCCGCACCCCTTCGGATCCGACCTACTCGTTCGCCACCACCGTGACCGATCCGGCCCATTACGTCGAGGAGCCTCCTTCGACCCCCACCACGGTCGCGACTAACTACTATCTCCGCGTCTCGACGTCCCCCATGTCCAAGCTGTTGATCACCAACCCTCCGACGGGATGGTCCTACAACCTGCGGCAAGGCGACAAGATCCGCTTCAACTCGTCCGGTAACTACTACACGATCGCCGGGCCCATCGCACCGCCCAAGCCCTACTCGGGAGCGGCTGGGGCGAGCTATGTGAACGATTCCAACAAGGAACGTTTCATCATCTGCAAGCCCGGTTCAAGCCTGATCGCGACGAGTTCCAACCTGTCCACCTGGCGCGGCGAATACCTCAACCTGACCAACGGGATCGATGACGACGGGGACGGTTGGATCGACGAGGCCTGCGATGGGATCGACAACGATGGCGATGGGATCACCGATCCTCTCTTCAACGGTATCGATGATAACAACAACGGATTTGTCGACGAGATCGAAGAGCGGCTGATCGGCGACGAGTATGAGGTCGAGAAATTCGTCGGCACGCAGGTGAGCTTGCCTCCGTTCGATGACGACTACACCGTCTATCGCCGGCCTGTGGTCTCCCCGGGCGCCCGCGAGACATTCCTCCCGGACGGCATCGTGATCGACCTCACCACCTGGAATGCGGCCAATTCGACCCCGTCGGCCGACTCCCGGCCGCTCCTCCCCGAACGTTCGCGCCTGCCCGTCGATCCCTATACAGGCTACGTCGACGTGATGATCGAGCCGAGCGGGCGGGTGATCGTGCCCGGGGCCGGCCAGGGGGGCTCGCTGGCGAAGTCACCGATCGCCAACTACCCGTTCTATCACTTCTGGTTGACCGAGCGTGAGGGAGTGAATGCGCCCCTGTGGGAGCCCCCCAGCCCTGGCGCCATCCTCAAGAATAATCCTCGGCTCAAGTCGACGACCAACCCCCAGAGCTTTTTGCTGCCGATGCCGAAGGGGACCAGGGGCTCATTCAACCCGGCTTTGCCGTCTGATTATGAACCCATGGTCGACAATCCCAACAATTTGGCCCAGGCCTATAGCTCTAATCCGGTCTTCCTGACCGGCAACCGGCGGCTGGTGACGCTGTTCACCCGGACCGGTCAGATCATGACCAACTCGATCGAGAGCTTCGACGCCAACGACATCAACGCCCCCTACTATGCCGCCCAGACGGGCATCAAGGAGCCGCAATGATCGCGCGTGCCGCCCGTTCGACGCGGTCGGGGATCACCCTGACCGAGATCCTGATCGCCATCATGATCATGGGCGTGGGGCTGATCTCGCTGGCCACGCTCTTCCCCCTCGGCCTCCTGCGGATGCGCGAGGCGACCCGCTTCGGGCGGACCGCCCTGCTGTTCGAGAACGCGGCCGACGAGATGGACGCCCGCTCGCTGCTGACCACGTCGTCGTTCATCCAGACCTGGTACGGGCCCCGCAACCCCTTCATCCAGGACTCGCTGCGGGATGGGACGCCATCCGCACTCTACGCGCCGGATTTAAACATGGCGTCGGGACTCCCCTTCGCCTACGACCCCGCGTGGCGGGCCATGACCGGGGTGATGCCCGTGAACCCGTCCAACGCCCTCTACGACAGCTCGCTCGACTACAAGCCCGCCTACGCGAACGGGGCCCACGAAGCCCGGTTCGGGGCGGCGGTGATCGAGGATGTCGCCTTCAATATCCGCGAGGACCCCGACGGCAGTACCGCCAGCGGCCACGGGCTCCAGCGCCTGACCAACTTCATCCCCTACAGCGCGACGGGCTACACGCCGCTCTATCCGTTCACCCACCAGAACATCAACCTGGGGGCCGCGGCCCAGAGGCCCGATGGAGCCGCCGACATCTTCTTCGCCGGGGATGACATCGTCTTCAACGCCAAGGACGGGCAATACATCGAAAACGCGACCACGAAACAGGTCGCGCAGCCCAGTCCGCTCCTGCCCGACCTGACCACGTCACCGGGCTCGATGATCGCCGACTATCGATTCAGCTGGTTCTTCACCGGCCGCCAGGTCGACGTCATCAACAGCTCTCAGTTCGTCGGCGACATCGTGGTCTGCGACAGCCGCCCCTTCGGCTTCGACACGGTGACCATCAACGGCCAGTCGGCGCGGATCCCTGCCGGTGAGACGACCGTCGAGGCGATCTTCGGATTCGGGAGGAATTTCGTCACCGGGAAGGCGGCCGACACCAATCAGTTCGCCCGCGGCAGCGATCGCATGGTGCTCCTGCGGTGGAAAGTGGGCGTGCCCGACCCCGAGGTCCGCCCGGGCGGCTGGATCGCCGACGTGACCTATGAGCGTAATCTCACGCTCTATGGCACCCGGTCCAACAGTGGTGTCATCCCCTACGCTCGGTGCCACTGGTATCAGGTCAACAAGCGGACCGAGGCGGAGACCGAGACGGACAATTCCGCGGGCCCCCACTCCGCCGGGAACTACCGCCGCATGATCGTGACGCTGAACACCAACGTGAAGCAGAAAACCTTGCTGAAAGCCTCCAGCGCCGAGCCCGTCCACCTGAACTTTGCCCTGGTGATGCCCAGCGTGATCAACGTGTTCCCCCGGGCGTTCGAGGTCCACTGATGCCAGCCCACGCCGCGACCCGGAAGAACCGAGGGGAGCCGAACATGTTCGCGAGCCTGCGTCGACCCGCCTCGCCCCGCCGGGGCGTCACCCTCGTCGAGATGCTCGTCACGGTCGCCCTGCTCGTCCTGATGATGACGATCCTGGTGCAGATCTTCCAGGCGACCACCGGGACGATGACCGCGTCGCGCACCATCCAGGAACTGGACCTCTCGCTCCGGCTCCTCGACACCACGCTCCGCCAGGACCTCCAGGGCGCGACGGCCCGCTTCACCCCCCCGCTCAACCCGATCCACAACCAGGGCTACTTCGAGTATGGCGAGGGGGCCCCGGCCGACTTCCAGGGGGAGGACGGCGACGACTATCTCGCCTTCACCACCCGGACCCCGGAAGGCCAGGTCTTCACCGGCCGCCAGTGGCTCGGCCTCCCGGCGAATCAGAACATCCAGCCGACCACGATCACCAGCAACGTTGCCGAGGTCATTTACTTCCTCCGCAACGGGAACCTGTACCGACGGACGTTCCTCGTCGTTCCGGAACGGGCCCCCTCGATCGTGACCGGATTCAGCTCGGCCGATTCCACGACCAAGAGCTACACGAGCTATCTGTTCGGCCCGGCGGCGAGCGTCAGCTGGCAGGGCATGAACGATATTTCGGCCCGCCCGGCCCCGGCAACCCCCTTGCTGCCGCTAGTTTATCCCCCCGTACCGAACACCCTGGGTCAGCTGACAAATCGGGAAAATCGCGCCTTCCGCCCTCGATTCAACAACGACTTCTCGACCCCATCCACCCCGGCCAACCCAATCGGCGCCAACCAAGTCCCCGATGGGGTCCCCGACGATAACAACGGGGATAACGTCCCCGACTATTACCAGACCCTCTACTACGACGGTGGGGTCGATAATGGCACCAGCCCTGACTGGCGACCCAACGGACGCGTCCGCGAGTTTCGTCCCTATGGCGTGATGAGCCGGCATAGCACGACCACGACGGCCTACGACGTCTATGCCTTCCCGTTCATCTATCCGGGGATGTACTCCGTCCCGGCCGACTACAACACGGCCAAGGGCTGGATCCACCAGCTGTTCCCCAACTCCGGGGTCTACAACCATTCACCGCTCGAATCCGGGGATACCAACCTGCCGACGGCGAACCAGACCTGGTACGGGTTCCCGACCTGGCGCGAGACCATGACGGGCTACAAGGACACCGCGAACCTCGGTTGGACGGACCCGGTCCTGAGCCCGAACAAGAATAGTTACGCCCAGGCCCTCCCGCTCCGCCCCTTCGATCCGACCGGACTCCCCAGCACCACTTCGGCCCGCCTGCTCCCGCCGGTCACGATCCCCGGCACGCAGACGACTCCCTACGGCTTCGACGGGGCCGGCTCCACCAGCTTCCAGATCGCCGGCCTGACGAACGGCGCGATCTGGGAAGACGACCTGATCATGACCAACGTCCGCAGCTTCGACGTGAAGGCCTACGACCCGGATGCCCCGCTCTATCTGGACTACTCGGCTTACCCCACGAAGAAGGATTACAAGTACGGGGCCGGCTATCACGACCTCGGCTATGCCTCGCTCGAAACGGGATTGACCGAGGCCGAGTACAAGGCCGAGAACCTCTTTTTCTTCCAGACTCGGGGGCAGGAGCCGAAGGGATTCGGCCACGAAGGGCGGATCCCGCCGAGCCTCTACGACTTCCGGGCGAATCCGACCCGCAAGGCGCAATACGAGTACGACATCAAGGTCAACAACACGTCGCCGGCCACGTCGGCCTACAACGTGGGCGATGACTCCAAGGGCGTGATCCGGCTGCGACGCGTCTTCGATACCTGGTCGACCGATTACACCAATGCCCCCCAGAGCGACCTGTTCCTGAACGGGGTCGCCCCGGCCGTGCCGATCTACCCGTCGTTCCCCGCGCCCTACCCGTCGCCGCTGCGTGGCATCCAGATCCAGATCCGGGTCGCGGATCCCCGGGGCGAACGCGTGAAGGTGCTGACGATCCGCCAGGATTTCACCGACAAGCTTTGATTCGACCCAACCGCCCGAGCGCCGGCCGCGCGGACCGCGCGGCGATCGGATCGAGGAGGAACCGCCGATGTTCGCAAGCTCTCTCGGGCCCCGCGCCAGACGCCGGGGCATCGTCTTGGTCCTGATCCTCGGCATGCTCGGGCTGGTCGCGCTGATCGGGGTGACCTTCGCCACCTTCGCCGGCCAGTCGCTCAAGAGCAGCCGCGACTTCATGCAGGGGGTCGCCCGCCCGTCGGCCGAGGTCCTGATGGACTACGCCCTGGCGCAGCTCATCAACGACACCTCCAACCCCCTGTCGGCGATCCGCGGCCACAGCCTGCTGCGCGACATGTACGGCAACGACTCGGTGTTCCGGGGCGGAGACCCCACGGTCTCCGCGGCCGGCGCGATCCGGGGGCACCTCGATCAGGTCTACCTGAACGGGACGGCCACGCCGCTTACCCTGACGGGCTCGGCGGTCTCCACCGAGGCGCCGTTCTACAACCAGATCCAGTACACGACCAACATCCCCACCAACGGCCAGTATTTCGGCCTGAACTTCACCCGCTGGATCCTGACCTTCCCGGCCGCGCCGAATCGGGTGGCCCAGACGTTCGAGATCCTCGGCGATAATGTGAGCGGCGGCACGCATGTCTTCACGCTGAGCAACAATCTGGGGAATCCCACCGGGGCCGCGCCGAATTACATCAGCTCGGACACCTCCTCGAATATCTATCTGAACCCGAACCTCGTCGAGACGGGCAGCGTCGTCCGTTCCGCCCCGATCAACCGGAGCGTGCTGAACGGGACGATCACGGCGTTCCCGGTCTCGGGCTTCACGCTCGATGCCCAGTACATGAGGGCGTTCAACGGGCCGGGGATGACGCAGCCGGACTACACGCAATCGACGACGACTCACCCGACCTGGGGTGCGCCGTATCCCAAGAATTACGCCGCCTATGCCAACTTCCGGCTCACCGGGCTCGATCCCGACGCGGTCGGGATGGACGAGGACTACGACGCCTGCGACCTGGAGAACTGGTTCCTGGCCATCCAGAGCGCCGACGGACAGGTGATCATCCCGTCGTTCCATCGCCCCGGCATCCTGAGGCTCGCCGACTGGACGGTCATGCCGACCAGCGATCCCAACGACGTGAACACCAAGTCGGCGGCCAAGATCCTCCGCCCACGCCAGATCGACAACTCGCCTTTGTTTCCCATCGACCCGACCCCGAACGCGACCGGCAAGATCACCTACGACATCGACAATGACGGCGACGGCATCACCGACTCGGTCTGGCTCGATCTCGGCTACCCGATCCAGCGTGACCCGGGGGGCAAGCTCTACAAGCCCCTGTTCGCCTTCATGGTGCTCGGGCTCAACGGCCGTCTCCCGCTGAACACCGCCGGCAACCTCCAGGCCCGCGCCGATGGCGTCGGGCTGCCCGAATCGGTCGCGGTCGCCCCCGTCCCTCCCGTCGCCGGGCCGGGTGCGACCCCGGTCGCCCCCCCGCGTCAGGCCGGCATCGCGGCCGGTCCCCCGCCGACCCTGGGCAAGACCGTCGTCCCCCAGGCGGGCGCCTACGATCCCAGCACGACGGCGCCTTACCCGTTCAACACGGGCATGAGCCCGTTCCTGGTCTCCGAGACCTGGGTCGATGCCCCGATCTGGGACCATGCCTCGCACCTGGGCTATTCGGTCAACGAGATCAACCCCAAATACGCCCTCCAGAATGCCCCGGCCAACGCCTACCCCGCCAGCGCGACGCAACGGCAGTTCAATGGCCTCTACCCGGGGGGCACGGTCAGCGTCGCCGGTTACTACAGCCAGTTTGACAACGCCGGCGTGGACGTCGCCCTGACCCAGTTGAGGAACCTGCTGGCCGGGACGTATCCGACCGACATGCCGACCCCGCTCAAGACCGTGATCGACACGACGACGATCCGCAGTAATCAGGATACGAACATCGTCCGGATCGATGGCCAGGACTGGGTGTTCCCGAACAACGTCTTCGAGCCGGCGGATTACGCATGGGGCAATACAAGCATGTCCCGCTCCAACACGCCGGTCCCCGGCCGCTGGGGCGAGGCGGGGGGGATCCCTTCTTCCATCCCCGCCGAGACGATCTACTCGGGGACGTCGATGGCCCCGAACTTCCTCTACCCGATCGCCCCCTACCTGAACCCGGTCCGCGCGGGCCGGTCGACCTACGTCTACGGCTCCAACGACGTGATGGACGACGACTTCGACTCGATCGATCCGTACTTCGCTGGGGTCGACCAGACCGGCGTGAACTATCCCGTGCCGATCAGCCCCCTCATGGGCACGCCGATCCCGGTCGTGCGGACCCTGCCCGAGCAGATCGATTCGTTCGACGGCGCCGGGCAGCGGAGCGTGGCCTCCGAACGAATCCGGGCCTTCGTCGACCCCATCGATCCGGCGGGCACCGGACGCGTCGTGGGATACATGCAGCGGCCCTATGATGCCCACGACTACGGGTTGGGCCATGACAAGAACGGCCGCGTCAGCCATTTCCGCTACTTCCGCCCGGCCGGCCTCCCGCAGCGGATCAGCTACCTGTACAACAACGCGGGCGGCGTCCTCGACTACAACATCGCGCTCCTCTCGCCCGAGACGGGGACCAACCGGACTCAGAACGTCCTGCACGGGTTCCAGCAGGCCCTCCTGCCCGGCAAGCTCACCGCCGACCCCGATGCCCGGGCCGTGGCCGTGATGGGGGCGATGCCGTTCGACTGGAAGGCCGACCCCACGGCCACGACGCCCCCGACCCCGGCCCCGCCCGCCGGCTATGACCCGCTGATCGCCGCGCCGACCGTCAACCCGAACTACGACCTGCCCCTGGGTTCCAAGATCAACACGGACTGGGGCCCCAATCTGGGGGCCTCCTCGCCGGCCTATCTCGCCGTCGGGCCATACGCACCCTACAACGCCACGGCGAACCTCGGTACGGTGAACGGCTATCTCGGCGGCAGCCTCAACAAGGATGAGGCCGACGAGATGGACCTGTATACCCCCAACATCTACGACCAGCCGTTCGGCCCCAGCGACCTGGAATGGCTGTATCGCAAGCACGACGTCGACGGGGCGTCGCTCTCCAGCCGCCTCCCCAGCCTGGCCCCAATCAGCTTCCTGAACCAGGCGGACGGGCTCACCCGCCGCCGCCTGTTCTCGATCGATTCCTGGGAGCCGATCAGCTTCGTCTACGCCAACGACAACCCGGCCGGCTACATGCACGAGCAGGTCCCGTATCGGGGTGTGCTCCAGCCCCGATTCCAGTGGAATAGCCGGTTCACCCCCCGGGCCAGCTCCAACTTCTACGGGATGAATCAGGTCGCCTCGATCGAGGATTCCGGCGGGACCCGCTACCCGGCGAATGCCTACCTCAACTACGATCCCGATACCTTCTTCCACTCCTATCTCGGGTTCACCCACGCCAACCCGATCGCGACCGAGTTTCTCCCCAATCCCACGCTCCCGATGAACCCGAATCCGAACAACGCGGATACGGCCGGGGCGTCGATCAACAATTACATCTACGTGAAAGGCGCGTCGGCGGCCCTGCCGTACGACACCGCCCCCGCGACCCCGGCCCAGCTGATTGGGGCCGCGGGCAACAACGCGGCCACGCTCAAGTTCGTCACGGGGGTCTTCAACTACTCCGCCCTGCAATCGTCGGCGGCCCCGGTCCAGACCCCGTCGCTCGCCCATCGCGATCGGCGGATCAATCTCAACTTCCCCCTGCCAATCTCCAGCGACCCGGCCGAGCCGATCCGCCAGAAGTGGATCCGCGAGACCTACCAGCTCCTCAAGGCGATCCTGCCGCCCCAGTCGGTGGACACCCCCGAGGAACTCGCGGCCCTCAGCCAGTACGTCGTGAACATCATCGACTTCCGCGACCCGGATTGCACCTCGACCCGGTTCGTCAACACCGACATCGAGACCATCCCGGCCACCGACACCACCCACGCGGGCGTCCGGTTCGCCCGGCCCGCCGACCCCATGCTCCGGCCCGGCGAGAAGGACCCGGCCTTCCCCTACGATCCCTCGCTCTTCGAGCTGAACGTCCGGCCCGATCCCGCCGACCCGCTGGAGTTCAGGCCCCAGACCCGGTTCGTGGTCCAGCATGGGATGGAATACAGCCCGGTCGCCATCAACGAGGTCCTGGCCTATTCCACCCGGTACGACGCCTCCGGGACGGACACCGATAACAACCGTCTGTACATCGAACTGGTCAACACCCTGACCGACCACCAGGGGGGTAACGCCAGCGACATCGACCTCCGGGGCTGGGATATCGTGGTCACGCCCGATGCCTATGGCTGGGGACGCCCCGACCCGATCACCGGCGACGTCAGCACGGTCAAGTTCCCGGCCGTTTTGAAGAAGACGGCCGCCGGGGATGCGAACCTCCCCCCCCAGCCCACGGCGGTCGATCCCATGGTGCCGATCCAGGTCAACGGCGGGTCGGGCCTGCCCGGCTACATCTTCGGGGAGACAAGGCCGCTCAACACCCTGGCCAACCCCCAGGTGACGGGGACGCCGAGGGTCCCGGCGATCCAGGCCGGGCCGGCCGACGAAGCCGGTCGGCGGTTCTTCATCCTCGCCAACGAGGCGGCGGCGGGCGCGGATCCCGTCGGGATGGGGGCCGGGCTCTCCCCGGCCGGGGCTGAGGTCGATCCGATCCTCCCCGTCAACTTCACGGGGACGATCCCGACCGGCGATCACAAGATCTCCGGCCTCTTCCCCGACTATGCGATGCCCTTCGGCCGTCCGGCCACCGAGGACCCGACCCCGCCGGACGCGACCCATCCCAATCAGCTGCGATATGGCGCCGCGCCGGCCATCGCCAGGAACGCGGGGAAATATTTCTGGGTCTACCTCAGGCGGCCCGCCAATCCGTTCGATACCGAGAAGCTCACCGACGCGAGGCCCAACCGCGAGATGGTGGTCGTGGATTCGATGCGCTTCCTGTTCGTCGAGGGGAGCGGCACCCCGGCTCCGATGGCCCCGCAGACGCCCGGCGCCAACCACATCTTCTCCACCCAGCGGCTGCAGCCCTACCGCGGCGGCCATCTGGTCGGGGCCTTGCCCGGCGGGAATCGCCCCTCGCCTCGCGATGCCTATGGCTACACCGAGCAGACCGACTCCGCCGACGGCGTGAGTTCCAGCTCGGACCCGAATTACGGGGCCTACAAGAACAACACGGCGGCGATGGGCGATCCCCAGAACAACCTCATCACCCGGCAGATCGAGTCCACGATCGGCAGGGCGAACGACGCGATCGATGCCAACTGGTGCCACTTCCCGTTCCATGATCGGGATTTCACCAGCGTGGCCGAGTTGCTTCTCGTCCCGGGCTGCCCGCCGGGCCTGTTCACCAAGCAATTCGTCGAGGAGGCCTATCCCGGCAACATCGGCGGCACGGCCTTCAACGACGCCAACCCGCCCGGCGCCGCCGGTGCCATCGTCCAGTCGGGGAACGCGAACGATGAAGGGCGGGTGAACTTCAACGTCACCGCCCCGGTCCTGCCGACCCCGTCGTTCCCGTATCTGCCCGATGCCTTCTACTACACCGCGGCATCGATCACCCCGCCCGATGCTCCCAACGCCGGGATGACCAAGCTCCCGACCGAGGTGGGCGGCCGGACCGGCGCCGGCTGGTTCAAGATGTTCGAGTTCTTCGAGGTCCCCAGCTCGGCCAACGGGGCCATCGGCACAGCCGCCAACGGCGTCGACTTCGACTGGTATCGATCCGACGTCAAGCCGGGCCTGATGAACCTTAACCTCATCATCGATGAGGAGGCGTTCTATGGCCTCATCGACGACGATCGCCTGAACAAGAACCTGGCGGCCGGAACCTTCGTGAGCCTGGCCGACGACTACCACAACCTCCCCTCCGTCGTCACCCAGATCGACGCCAACGGCTATCCGGACATCCTGGTCGGGACCACCCTGGCCCGCTATCCGATCTCCGACCTGCTCTCGGTCAGCTCCGATACGACCCTCCACAACCGGCCTGCCCCCGTGAACGCGGGGACGCTGGGGCGTGGGTTCGTTTATCGCGATCCAGCGGCCTCGGGCAACCTGATCCACGGGCTGAAGGGGGCCTTCCACGACTTCCTCAAGCTCCGCCACGGCGGCTCGGGTTATCTCTTCGCCTTCGGATCCGGCGCCCCGGGGCAGGGGACCTATGTCCCTTCGAGCCAGGTGAGCACGGTCCTCCAGGGGGCCGGTAAGTTGTTCACCTCCCCGGTCGCCTCGGAACGACCGTTCCGCTCGCTCAGCTTCCCGGACATCAACTACACGGTCATGCGGCCGGCCAGCCTGCCGCCGTCGACCTACGGGACCGACGCGACCTACCTTCCCAGCTGGTCGTTCCCCCTGATCCCCACCCAGATGGTCGGGCCTGCCGGACCGCCGGTCGGCGGGGGGATCCTCCAGTATGCCGCGGCGGCGGCCGCACCCTTCGTCACCCCGTATCCTCCCGAGGCGCCGAGCCGGCTCACCCCGGGGGTCCAGTATGTCGCCGATCCGGGGATCAAGAATCCCTACCTGGAGCGGCAGAGCAGCGCCGCCGCGAATCTGCCGCCGCTCCAGCCGAACCACGGTGCAATCCCGCCGACCCCGGCGCGGCGTCTGTTCCAGATCCCCGACAATCAGGGCAGCACGCCGATCCCCGCCTCCTCGCTGTCCAATGCCAGCCTGCATGGGGCCCACAACACCGCGGCGGTCCTCCCCGATCCCGTGTACTTCGTCAACCAGCAGACGACCGACGTCCACCTGACCTCGCAGGACACGTCGACCTCGCCGGCCACGCTCTTCCCGCCGACCCTGGTGCTCCGCAACCGCAAGGTGTTGATGCCCGATAATCAAACGGAGGACCAGCAAGACCTGAGCGGCCTCGGCTATGGCCGCGCGAACTATCTCGGCGGCCTCCCGGCGATCGGGACGGGCAACACCGACAATCGCCAGCACCCGCTCTACCGGACGGAGTGGCTCCAGAAGGTGATGAATCTGACCACCGTGCGGACTCACCAGTTCGCCGTCTGGATCACGGTCGGGTTCTTCGAGGTGACCAAGACGGGAACGCCCGAGATGGGCATTGCCGACCAGTTGGGCGTGGAACTGAACAGCGCCGCGGGGGCGAAGATCCGGTTCCGCTCGTTCTTCGTGCTGGACCGGACCAGGGCCAAGGGATTCAACCCCTACAACCCTGGCGACTTCCGCGATGTCGTGACCTATCGACGCCGGATCGAATGATCGTTCGGCATCGGGTGTCAACCGGACCCGCGGATTGCGCGACACGATCCGCGGGTCGAACCGTACAGAGATCCACATAACGGGCCGAAACGGCTTGTGGAATCATCGGGAACGCAGCTAGAATCGAAGTCAACCCCTCCCATCTCATCTCGAAAGGATCCGAACCATGAGGCGTCGTCGCCGCGGTTTCACCCTGATCGAACTCTTGGTGGTGATCAGCATCATCGGGGTCCTGATCGGCCTCCTGCTCCCGGCCGTCCAGGCGGCCCGCCGATCGGCCCGCCGCATGCAATGTGCGAGCAACCTGCATAACGTGGGTCTCGCCCTCCAGGGATTCCTCACCGCCAAGAATGCTTACCCCTCGGCGGGCGTATTCCACGAGACTGGGACGCCGGGAGACACGGCCTCGGACTCGATCATCGCGTCGGCCATCCTTACCCCGGCCACATCGTTCAAGACCGCTACCGGCACGACGGCCGCGACCGCCTTGTATAGCTGGGTGGTCGAGGTACTGCCGTATCTTGACAATCAAGATCTGTACAACGGTTTCAACCGGAACGCCGGTTACCTGAATCCCACGGTCAATCCCGGCACCGTGATGAGCAACTCCTCCGTGACCAACACGGCGATCGCGGTCCTCCGCTGCCCGGATGACCTGAACTCGAGCCCCGGCGATGGAAACCTCTCCTATCTGGCCAATTTGGGATTCAGCCGATTCGCCGGCGATCCCTCGATCGGATGGGTCGGGACGTCCGAGGGGGGCGCTACCGGCGGCGGGGGGATGGCCGTCGCGAAGGTGGGCGATGTCGTCTGGGGTCCGGGCAACGCTCAGAAGACCTCCGCGATGTTCCTCACCAGCGATCTCGGCTCGTTCTCCTGGGATTTCAAGACCACGGCGTCCAGCATGTATGACGGCGCCAGCAACACGATCGTGGTGGCGGAGAGCGTCCAGGGTGGTGCCTCCCCCGGACTGACCGCGACGACCGGCTCGGCCCGCACCAACTGGGGCTGCCCGCACCCGAACTACTGCGGCTTCATCGCCTCGGACAACGTCGCCAACGGCAATGGTGGGACCGGTGGCGTCTTCGTCCCGACGACGCCGACCGACGACTCCGGCACGAACTGGAAGTTTGCCAACAACCAGTCCACGCTCGAGGCCATCAATACCGGCCTGAACTTCGCCGAGAAGGGCACCTCGCCGTTCCCGTCGAGCTTCCACACCGGGGGCGTCAACATGCTCTTCGGCGACGGTGCGGCCCGTTTCATCAGCGATCGCATCGACGGGGTCGTGTACTCCAAGCTCATCACCCCCGCCGGCGGCCGCCTGCCGTTGGCCTTCCGCCAGCTGCCGGTCAGCGGCGACGCCTTCGGCCAGTGATCCTCGTCGGCAGGACCGCTTAGGACGATTCGACTCACTCGGATCTCCGGACCCCCATCCGACGCCTTCGGGAAGTCGGATGGGGGTTTGCATGCGCACGCGGGTGGCAGGTGGAAATCATGTTCAATCTCTTTGATCGGGTCATTTCATCATCAGGCGATCCGATGCGTTGCCGGTCCGAGGATTCTCTGACCAGGGCCCGCGAGCTCGACGGCGGCGACTTACCCTCGCCCCTGTCCTCCGGACGCCGCATAGGATTGTGATTTGTGATGTCTTGATTGTCGGTTGATGGGGATCTTTTCTTGCAATCGGGTCTGGTTGACAGCGATGGTGCGAACGCTAGAATCGGCGGTTCGGCGTATGCCGCGAGGATTGAAGAGTCGGTCGGCCAATCGTCGACCCGGGGAGGAGACCCGCCATGCTTCGCCGGTGCCTCGGAACGCTGGGGCTGAGCCTGGCGCTAGCTCTGGTGCTGACTTCTGGCGCCTCATTGGCCCAGGACCCCGCCATACCGTCGCCGGTCACCACTCCGGTCGATGTCTCGCAGGAGACCATCGCGCCGGCGGCGCGGGCCGCGGGGACGAAGCCGGCAGCCACCGGCGTCGGTCGTCAGAGCATCCTCACTCTGTTCAAATCCGCCAACCCGATGTTGTTGCTGCTCGGGCTGTGCTCGATCGTCACGGTCGGGTACACGCTGGAGCGGCTGGTGGCGTTGCGTCGTGGCCGGGTCATCCCGAAAGACTTCGTCCACCGCTTCACCGAACGACTCTCCGGTGGCAAGCTCGATCGCGATCGGGCCGCCGAGTTGTGCCGTTCTAATGAGAGTGCCGTGGCCCGCGTGTTCGGCCATGTGGTCCGCTACTGGGGCCAGCCGGCCGCGACGATCCGCCAGGCCGTCGACCACGATGCCGCCCGCGAGGTCGCGGATCTCAAGCGCAACATCCGCGTCCTGAACGGGACGGCGACGCTCGCCCCGTTGCTCGGGCTGCTGGGCACGGTGATCGGCATGATCCAGTCGTTCGACGCGATCGGCGGCCGGGCCGGAGGGGCCAAGGGGGAATTGCTGGCCCAGGGCATCAGCCTGGCGCTGATCTCCACGGCCGTCGGGCTGGGGATCGCCGTGGTCTCGGTGGCCGTCTATTACTTCCTGCTCAACCGCGTCGATGTGCTGGTCCGGGAACTGGACGATCACGCCCGATCGGCAATCGACCTGGTCTGCGCCGAGGCGCTGCGACCGGCCATGGATCGGCGGATCGACCATGCCCGATCCGAGTCGAGGCTGCACTGAGCGCCCGGCCTGCCCGCTGGCCCCCGGAGTCCTGGGATGATCTCGGATCGCCACCAAGTCGACGAGCTGCCCAACATCAACATGACCCCGATGGTCGACATCGTCCTCTGCCTGCTCGTCTTCTTCATGGCGGCGACGAAGCTCTACGACTGGGATGAGAACGAGTTCTCGGTGAAAGTCCCGGAGGTCGCCGCGGCGGCCCCGATGACCGCGGCCCCCGAAGATTTGACGCTGACGGTCGTCGCCCCGGGCCGGATCGTCCTGGAGGACCGGACGCTCGACCTCCCCGCCCTGGATAAGGCTTTGCGCGAGGCCCGATCCCGCTACGCCGACCAGGCGGTGACGATCCGGGCGGATGCCCGGCTCGACTATCAGGACGTGGCCGACGTGCTCTCCGCCTGCCACTCCGCCGGCATCCGCAACGTCGGGCTGCCGGTCCGACCTCGCGATGACTCATCCTCGCGCTGAACCATCGGCTTCGCGACCGATCCTCCTTCTTGATTCGCATCGAATCGAATCCCACCTGGAGCCCGGAATGGCCTTCCTTCAGCAGCTTTTTGAAACGCTCCTGCATCTCAGCCCGGAATCGATCAATACCCTGGCCCAGTCGGTGGGCCCCTGGCTTTATGTCATCCTGTTCGCAATCGTCTTCGCCGAGACCGGGCTGGTCGTCGTGCCCTTCCTGCCCGGCGACTCGCTCCTGTTCGCCGTCGGCGCCGTGGCCGCCAGCCCGGGCTCGCCCATCAACCTCGGCCTGACCATGATCTTGCTGCTGGTCGCCGCGGTGGTGGGAGACGCCGTGAACTATGCCATCGGCAAGCGGATCGGTCCCCGTGTTTTTTCTCGCGACGACTCCTGGCTGCTCAACAAGAAGCACCTGACCGAAGCCCAGGCATTCTACGACCGCTACGGCGGCAAGACGATCATCCTGGCTCGGTTCGTGCCGATCATCCGCACCTTCGCCCCGTTCGTCGCCGGCATCGGCCGGATGAACTATGCCCGGTTCGCCGCCTTCAACGTCATCGGCGCGGTGGCCTGGGTGGCGGGATTCCTCGGCGCAGGTTGGTGGTTCGGGGGCCGGGAGGTGGTGAAGAAGAACTTCCACCTGGTGATCGTGGCCATCATCCTGATCTCGGTCATCCCAGCCCTCTTCGAGTTCGCCAAGGGTTGGCTCGCCGCCCGTCGCGGCCGTTCGGCGATCGTCGAGGCGACCTCGCTCGAACCGACCCTGGTGCCCGATGAGCCCGAGGTCGTCTGACGGCGTCAGACCCGGGTCCCGCCTCCTTCCGGGTGCCGCAGGCGGATCGGAGGCAGCCCGGACGGGTCGGAGGACGGGTCCGCGAAGACCCGGGTCCGCCGCCGGGCGAGGTCGACATGGCCGGGGATCGGGAACGATTCACCGTCCCTCGCCGCGGGGAATCGCACCACGATCTCGCCATCATCGGGCGAGAGTGGGACGGTCCGCGGGTGGGCGACCAGTGCGGTGGGCGGGATCGTCGCCCCGGCCGGGTCGGTGCGGAAGCTCACCGACCAAGCCCGCCCTGGGAACATGGGTCGGCGGAGGACGTAGGAGACCGTGACCTCCGGATTCGGCCCGGGGACCACGGTGCGAGCGGTCGGCTCCAGCCCGGGCGAGACGATCTCTTCCCCCCGGGCCGACACGACGCTGAAAACGGCCAGGTGCCACGGGCCATTCGATGTGGGCGGCAAGGTCATCGCCAGGTATCCCAGCCGACCGTATTCGGAGTCGGCCACGCTCGTCACGATCGCCTCGGGGTCGTCCGGGCCGCTCGGTGGCACCCCGGCACGGGCCGCCACGCGAGATTCGGTCCCGTGGGGGCTCCATCGCCAGCGGAGGTGGACCCGACCGCCGTTCCCCGCCCGGACCGCCCGGAGGTCGGAGGGGTCGGCCACGCAGGAATAGCGGGCCGGGTGGCCGACCGTCGCGCCGCCCGCCCCGATCGCGATCGGCGTGTAGACGCAGAGACCGGCCGGCGGCGGGGATTCGTCGATGGCATGATCATCGCCCATCACATCGATCCATGCCCCTTCCCATCGCGCGGTGGCCGCCAGGGGGAGCCGATCGCCGGGCTGGTGGGGCAGCGCCGAAGCGGTCCGGATCAGCTTGACCGACCCTCGCGCGGGTCTGTCCCAAGCCAGTTGCACCGATCCATGGATGTTCCGCGAAATCGAAGGGGGGCCGATGGCTCCGACCGCCGCCTGGGGCACCGCGGAGATCCCCAGACCTCGGGAGAGATGCTCGGAACCGTCCGGCCCGCGATAGATCGCGGTGACGAGGTAGTGGTAGGTCCGCCCATCGATCAACCCTCGGTCGATGGCCTCGCCATCGGTGGCGGGGATCGGCTCGCCGTCCCGCGCATGGGCGGGGCGATGGCTGAGATTGCGGGTGACGCGAACCTCGTAGGCTCGCTGGGGGACATTCCAGGTGAGGCGAATTTCGCCGGTGCGGGCTTCGGCGGCCAGGTTCATGACCTCCGGGACGATCATGACGGGGCCGGCCGCCGCCGGGGTGCCCGAGATGGCCTCGCCCCGGACGGAGAAGACGGCATAGCCGACCGAATCCCCGGCCGTCACCGTGGGATCTTCGACCTCGGCCTCGGCCGTTTCGGCGATCACGACCCCGTCGTTGGGGAGAGTCGGTCGGCCGTCTCGCTTCCGGACGACGCGGAATCGAATCGGCCCGATCGGGTCGGGGGCCGGCGCGGTCCATCTCAGGCGGACCCGGTCGAGGTCGAAATCCGCGACCAACCCGGCGGGAGGTTCCGGCGGGCATCGCCGCAACCCCTGGAGCGCGTCGTCGAGGTCGGCCGAGATGGACAGGGCCTTCTCGAACCAGGCCCGCGCGGAGCGAGGATCCTCGGCCTCGGCGGCCTTGCCCCGGGCGGCCGCGATCTGGGCCATGCGGAGCCCGCGGGCGATCTCGTCCCGGGCCGATGCGAATTCGGCGGAATCATCGGGCACCAGCCGGCCCCAGGCGAGGATCGCCGCGCGGGCCGCGACCAGATGCCTTCGGGCTCGCGCCGTCTCGCAGGAGGTCCGGGCGGCCTCGGCCTGGGCCATCGATCGCCGGATTGACTCGATCCCCTTGCGGGCCCCGGCATGCGTCGGGGCATAGTGGAGGACGCGTTGAAGGTGATCCAGGGAAGCCGCGAAATCGCGATCCAGGTGGGCACGTCGCGCCGCGTCGAGGTGGCGGGCCAGCGGCTCGCGGAATGCCTGGGGGAACCCGCAGGCGCAGCGGGCCTCATCCACCCAACGCTCTTGCTTGCAGGCCGGGCAGTTCCAGCGGAGCGACTTGCGGCAATGCCGGCACTCCGGCCGAGCCCCCGGCGCGTTCAACTCCTCGAATTCCGTCAGTCCCGAGCAGGACCGGCAGCGGAGGTGGCGTGGCGGCTCGATCGAGGCCGAGAACAACCCGAACGCCGCTGCGTCCCGGCCCACGCCGAGGGCCTGGCATCCGCGATCGATCAGGATCAGGGCCCGGTCGGGGGCGATGCCGCGGGCCGCGGCCTCCTCGATCAGCGCAAGCCGCGTCCCGCCGTCGAGCCGGGTCACGCCTTCCAGGGCGAAGGCGATCGCTTCGGCCGCCCGCTCCTCGGCCTCCAGGATCAGCGTCCGGTCATAGCGGGCACGCCGTTCGGGCGTCCCCAGGTGGGTCTGGGCGTGGGAGATGGCTTCCAGCCAGGCGGTCTTCTCCGCCGTCACCTGGGCCTTCTGCATCCACAGGCGACGCTCGGCCCCGGCCCGGTCGGCGATCTCGTCGAGTGGGGCATCCCGCGGGAGGCCGAGGGCATCATAGAGGTCGGACCGATTCAGGTGGACCAGGACCGATGCGATCTGGGTCCGGGTCACCGGGTCGAGCACGTCCGAGGATGGCTCGGGCGCAGCCAGGGTAACCGCTGCTTCCGGCTTCAGATCAGGGAATGGGGCGACCAGGTGGGAGAGGTCGGCAGCATCGACGCCCATCCTGCCGGCTCGCTCGCGGAGTGCATCCCGGTCGGCCTTGGTCAGCCCGCCCTTGGCCGCCCGGAGGCGGACCAGCCGCTGCATGGCATCGAGCCGGGCTTCCCGGTCGGCACGGAGCGAAGCAGTCCGTTCGGCATCATAGGCTGTGCGTGCCTCGGCAGTCCCGAGCAGGCAGCGACGCATCTCCGGGATGCGATCGAGGTAGGATTGGTAGATGTGCTTCGTCTTCGGATTGCGTGTGCCCGACGACCAGACCGGTTGGAGGCGGGCGAGTGCGTTCTCCAGCATGGCCCGGTCCGCGTCGGGATCGACCCCGAGCAAGGCGTAGTAGTCGGGCACGCGATCCGCCACATCCCCCCCGATGGGTTCACTGGTGTCGATTCCGCCCATCCCGGAAGTCGCGGGCGAGATCGCGACGATCCACCGCGGTCGGGACTGGCCGGTTTCAGTTGATCTTGAGCAACTCGACGTCGAAGATGAGGGTCGCATTGGGGGGAATCACGCCGCCCGCACCCCGGGCGCCGTAGCCTTCTTCGGGCGGGATCGTGAGGCGGCGACGCCCCCCGACCTGCATCCCGGCCACCCCGACATCCCACCCCTTGATGACGTGTCCGGCCCCCAGAGGGAAGTCGAACGCCTGGTTGCGGTCGACCGAACTGTCGAACTTGCTCCCGTCGGTCAAGGTGCCGGTGTAGTGGACCGAGACGCGATCGCCGGCCTTGGCCGCCGGGCCCGAACCCACCTGGAGGTCGTCGATCTTGGTCTTGAAGTCTGCCACGGCGCGTCTCCGCCAGTTGCCATTGTGCGATGGGAGGGTTTGGATCGGGAAATCTTACGACCGCCCGGCCCCGCCGACAACCCACCCGGTCCTTCACCGGGCGGGTTCCAGACGTTACTCTGTGGGCCGGGGCGATGGCGGCATCGGCCCATCCCGGGCGTGAACGGTGGGGGCGAGTCGATGTCCAGCGATATCCAGATCACGGTGACCTGCGACGAACATGGCCGGAGCCGGGCGTCATCCGGGTCCAGTTGGGAGCCGATCATCGGCTATTCGCGGGCGATTCGGGTCGGCTCGTCGATCAGCGTTTCGGGGACCCTCGGGACCGAGGCCGACGGCTCTCTATCGTCGACCCCGGGCGAGCAGACCCGCCGGGCGCTGGCGATCATCGTGGCGGCCGTCGAGGCTCTGGGCGGGACGGCGGCCGATATCGTGCGGACCCGGATCTTCGCGACCGACATCAACCAGTGGGAGGAGATCGGGCGGGCCCACGGCACGATCTTCGGGGCGATCCGCCCGGCCACTTCGATGGTCGAGGTGTCACGCCTGATCATCCCCGAGGCACTGGTCGAGATCGAGGCCGACGCGATCTTGGGGACCGGCCAGTGACCGGCCGCGACGGCAAGGAGGAACCGGCCATCCGGGGGATCGACCCGGGTGCACGGATCGGCCACGTCCACCTCAAGGTCGCCGACCTCGAACGGTCGCTCGGCTTCTATTGCGGCGTCCTCGGATTCGAGCTGATCCAGCGGATCGGCCACGAGGCGGCCTTCGTCTCGGCGGGCGGCTACCACCATCACATCGGCCTGAATACCTGGGAAAGCGCGGGCGGGCCGCCCCCGGCGCGGGGGACGACCGGCCTGTACCACCTGGCCATCGTCTATCCCACCCGGATCGCGCTGGCCGACGCCTACCGCCGCGTGGTCTCCGCCCAGATCCCCCTGGAAGGGGCCAGCGACCACGGGGTGAGCGAGTCCCTCTATCTCCGCGACCCGGACGGCAACGGCGTCGAACTCTACTGGGATCGCCCCCGCGACCAGTGGCCGACCGACCCCCAGGGGAGGATCGCCATGGTCACCCATCGGTACGATCCCGAGACGCTCCTGGACCTTCCCCGCGGCGATTGATCCAACTCGCCCGATCCTTCCCGAGAATCAGGCCAAGGTGCGGGGGATGCACCCGCACCTCGGCTCGAATGGTCGGTTCGAATACAGCCGATGTTTCACGGGACATGGAGACGAAGCGGGTCAGGGCAGGGGATTGGCCGACCGCGACTCGGCCGGTTCCATGCCGGACGGTGTCACATGCTTGGGCGGCCCGGACTGGGGCTTGGCATTGATTTTCTGGACCCCGTATTCGACGGGCGGCACATCCGACTTCTCCCCGCAACCGCCCAACCCGACGATAAGCGCCGTCATGGCCCCCGTGACCTGCATGGATCGCATCAACGCATGAACCTCCTAAAGAGTCGAAGATGACGATGACAATGGGCTGAATTGTCCCGGGTTCGGCATGCCGAGTCGCTTGAATTAATAAGAATCGTCCGAGATGACTTCCTGGCCCTTGGACGTCCCCAGGGCGCGCCAGATGTTGATGTTCACCGTGTTCTTGGCAAATCGAACGCTCCCGTCGCACATCAGGGCGTTCACCCCGCCCGGGTGGAAGCTGCGGGCGGCGCTGAAAGCCGGGGCCAAATCGACGCAGGGCGGATTCAAGGCCCTTTCTTTATCGGGGACGCAATAGCCGGGCACGCTGTCGGGCGCAGTCGTGTTCGGTGCCGAGTAGGTATGGAACATGGCACAATTTTGGTCGTCATTGAGGACGTCGCCGCGGTGGTCAACATCCCCATTCCTGTTGCCCCGGGGCGTGGGGCATTTGATCTCGCTCATCATCAGCGTGCTGCTCGTCCCGTCCGCGATCGCCTGGATGCCGAAGGCCTCGTTGGCCGCGAACGGGGCCCCCAGGAATCGCAGCTTCTCGGGGAGCAGCGGCCCGGTGAACGGATCGATATCGGTCCGGGTGCCCTGGTAGAAATGGGTGTTCCCCCAGTTGACCATGTAGTTGCCGTTCATGCGGGTGGTCTGGGCATCGGCGGTCGAGAGGATGAGCGTGGCGTTGGGATCCGAGGGGCAATTGTAGGCGGCGACCTCGGTGCGCATCGCCGTCGTGTTCTCCCACTCGTAGAAGGTGCGGCTGAAATTGATCGCGTTGTACAGGCTGGTCTGTTCGATATGGCCCAGGAGAGTCCAGGCCCAGGTCCTGCGATTCGGGCCGCCGCTGGTCGGGTAGGTGAAGCCGATCCCGGTTCGTCCGATCGGGAACGTCCCGAGGCCGCTGTGGTAATTGTGCATGGCCAGGCCGAGCTGCTTGAGATTGTTGACGCACTGCGAGCGCCGGGCGGCCTCGCGCGCCGCCTGGACGGCCGGCAGCAGGAGCGCGATCAGCACGGCGATGATCGCGATCACCACCAGCAGCTCGATCAGCGTGAAGGCCGGCCGTCGCGCCCGATTCATCTTCGTGAGCATGATGACACTCCCGCGAGACGAGTTCGATTCCTGTCCTGGTGATTCGGCTGGTGGCCTGCGTGCCCGGCCCGGACATCGCATGGAAGGAAATTTGGCGGTTGCCGTGGGCACCGCGCAGGGAGGTTCGATGAGGCGTGATCGGGACGGTGACCGGGCAGGTGGGCCAGCGAAGGCGTGATTTCGACTTCTATCAGGGCCGACCGGGCGATTCCAGTCGCGGATGCGAGAAACCATCGATATTTACCAATCCATATGGGAAATTAATTCCAACTATTCATGCTTCGGGGCCCGGCCGCTCCCCGCCGCCTGCGGGGCCGGCCGGTCGTCGCGAGGCCGCCCGTCGAGACGCCGCGACTGATCGGGTGGACTCGCGGGAAACGCGAATGGGAAACGCCGGTTCGGATTGGATACAATCAAGATGTCGGGCCGCTCAACGTCGGAGTGGCCCGACTGGACCGAAGGAATCTTGATCCCATGGATAACCTGGTCGCCGCGCGGCTCCAGATGGCGGTGTCTCTCGGTTTTCACATGATCTTCGCCGCGATCGGCATCGGGCTGCCGCTCTTGATGGTCCTGGTCGAGCGGCGATGGATCTCGACCGGGCAGCCCCATTACAAGGCCCTGGCGAAGACCTGGGCCAAGGCGACCGGGATCCTGTTCGCGGTCGGCGCGGTCTCCGGGACGGCGCTCTCGTTCGAACTCGGGCTGCTCTGGCCCAAATACATGGAGCTGACCGGCGCGGTGGTGGGCCACATCTTCGGTTTGGAAGGCTACGCCTTCTTCATCGAGGCCATCTTCATCGCACTCTACCTCTACGGGTGGGATCGGCTTTCCCAACGTGCCCACTGGTGGTGCGGGGTCGTCGTGGCAATCAGCGGGATGATCTCCGGGATCTTCATCCTGGGCGTCAACGCCTGGATGCAACTGCCGGTCGGCTTCACGATGGAAGGGGGCAAAGTTGCGGTCTCGGACCCGATCGCGATTTTCAAGCGTCCCGGCTGGTTTTACATGGCCCTGCACTCCACCCTGTCCTGCTACATCGCGGTCTCGTTCGCGGTGGCGGGGGTCTACGCCGCCGCCTGGATCCGAGGGCGACGCGATGCCGCGACCCGGTCGGCGATCCGCCTGAGCCTGGCCGTCGGGGCGATCGTTGCGGTCATGCAGCCGCTGAGCGGCGACTTCCTGGCCAAGTTCGTCTTCGAGACTCAGAAGCCGAAGTTCGCCGCGATGGAAGGGCAGTTCCGCACCCAGAAGCATGCCCCGCTCCGGATCGGCGGCTGGCCGGACGTCGAGGCGGGCGAGACCAAATATGCGATCGAGATCCCTGGCGGGTTGAGTTTTTTGGCCACCCACGACTTCAATGCCGAGGTACCCGGGCTCGATCAGGTACCGAAGGCCGATTGGCCAGCCGTGGAGGTCGTCCACATGGCGTTCCAGGCCATGGTGGGATTCGGCATGGCCCTGATCGGGCTCTCGGCCTGGTTCTGGCTGGCCACCTGGCGTAAGGGGGAAGGGGCCCTGGACGGCTACTGGTTGCCCCGGGCGATCCTCGTTTGCGGCTCCTTCGGATTCCTGGCCCTGGAAACCGGCTGGATCGTGACCGAGGTCGGCCGCCAACCCTGGATCATCAACGGTGTGATGCGGACGAGCGAGTCCGTGACCCCGGCGTCGGGGGTTTCCCTGATGTTCTTCTCGTTCTCGCTGCTCTATTTGATCCTCGGCGTCACGGTCGTGATGCTTCTCCGCGGGCTGCGAGCCGGGGAGCGGGTGATCGCGCCCCAGGAAGATCCGATCCCTACGAATACCCCGGGGGCCTGAGCCGACGATGTCGCACGAACTCTTGATCCATCTGGCCGCCATCCTCGCCCTGACCGGCCTGGCCGCCTACGCCGTGTTCGGCGGGGCCGACTTCGGCGGGGGCGTCTGGGACCTGTTCGCCTTCGGCCCGCGCCGCGACGCCCAACGCGCGGCGATCGCCCATGCGATGGGGCCCGTGTGGGAGGCGAATCACGTCTGGCTGATCTTCGTCGTGGTGGTCCTGTTCACCTGCTTCCCCTACGGATATGCGCCGCTGGGGATCGCGCTGTTCATCCCGTTCCACCTGGCCCTGATCGGGATCATGCTCCGGGGGGCGGCTTTCATCTTCCGGGGATACCGGAGCCAGGCGACGGGCCGCCCGTCCCGATGGGGGGCGGTCTTCGGCGTGACGTCGTTGATCTCGCCGTTCCTGCTCGGGATGGCCTTCGGGGTCGTGACCGAGGGGGGCGTGCACGTCAACCCGGGCGGCGGCGTGACGATGCGTCCGGCTTCGCTGTTCCTGGAACCTTACACGCTGGCGTGCGGCTTCCTCGCCCTCTCGACCTGCGCCTACCTGGCCGCGGTCTACCTGACGGTCGAGACGACGGGCGAGTTGCGAGACGACTTCCGCGGCCACGCCATCCTCTCGGGGACGACGACGGCCATGCTGGCCGCCCTGGTCCTGTTCCTCGCCCACGATCGCGCCGACTGGTTCTTCCGGCAGATCACCGCGCCGAGGGCCTGGCCGATCCTGGCCGTCGGGGGACTGATGTTCGCGGCCTCGGCCTGGGCGGTGTTCGGACGCCGCCACCGCCTGAGCCGATTCTTCGCGGCGGGGCAGGTGGTGCTGATGCTCGCCGGCTGGGGCGTGGCCCAGCGGCCCTACCTGATCTACCCGGACGTCACCATCTACGACGCCGCGGCGCCTCGGGCGACGATCGCCTTCTTGCTGGCGAGCTTCCCATTCGGGGCGGTCTTCCTCATCCCGTCGCTCTGGCTGCTATTCCGGGTCTTCAAAACCACGGAACGGGCGACCAACGCGAGCGAGGTTTCCGCTCGACCGCACTGAGGGGCGGTGAAGCAGATCGAGCCCAGGCCGGCCGGACCTGGGCATTACGATGAAGGCAAGCTGCGGGGAAACGAAAAAGAAACGAGGCCGAGTGGAGCGGAAGGGATTCGAACCCTCTACCTTCGCATTGCGAACGCGACGCTCTCCCAAGTGAGCTACCGCCCCTCGTTCATCTGACCCCGGACAGTCTATCCGCGCGCGGCCGGAGACGCAAGCCCACCGGTCCGAGATGGGCAGATCGGCCCCGGCCCCTTGTCTGGGGTGGGGCCTCGCCCTAATCTCCTGGTGCCGTCGAGTCCGCGTTCCTTCGATGGGATGACCCCAATCATGCGACGAAGCCTGCGCATCACGCCGTTCCTGCTCCTCGGATTCGCGACGCTCGCGCGGTCGGACGAATTCCCGCCCGACCTGGTCCGCTGGGCGCCGATCGCCACAAATCCCGTCTTCACGGGCACCACCCCCGACCGTTGGGATCTCAAGATACGCGAGCGGGGCTGGATCCTGATCGAGGACGGAACATTCCACCTCTGGTACACCGGCTACAACGAGGCAAAGTCTCCGACGCGGTTCCTTGGTCATGCCACTTCAACGGATGGGGTCCGGTGGAACCGCGATCCGGCCAACCCCCTCTCGCCCCCCACGGAATGGGTTGAGGACGTCTGCATCCTCAAGAACGATGGCGTCTACTACATGTTCGCCGAGGGGAAGGGGGACGTCGCCCACCTGCTGACGTCTAAGGATCGCATCCACTGGGACGAACAGGGTCCGTTGGACGTGCGCAAGGTGGATGGGATGCCGATCCCAACCGGCCCCTACGGGACGCCGACCGTCTGGTACGAGGACGGGGTCTGGTCCCTTTTCTACGAACGGGGCGATCGCGGCGTCTGGCTGGCGAGGTCGCGGGATCTGAAGGTTTGGACCAACGTCCAGGACGAGCCCGTCCTGGCGATGGGGCCCGACGCATATGATCGCCACGCCGTCGCCTTCGATCAGATCATCAAGCGTGACGGGGTTTACTATGCCCTGTATCACGCCAATGCCCATGAACCCTGGCAGAAGGATTGGACGACCAACATCGCCCGATCCCGCGACCTGATCCACTGGGAGAAGTACCCGGGCAATCCCCTGGTCCGCAACGACTCGTCCAGCGCGATGTTCGTCGACGTCGACGGCCTCCTCCGGCTCTACACCATGCACCCGGAGATCCGGGCCTTCGAGCCCTTGCCCGCGAAGTAAACTCAACCGATCAAGCATCGCGGCCGCGGGCCGCCGGGAGTCCTGGGACGCCCGGCGTTACCGGCGGGTCGACTCAGAGGGCCGTGGCCCGGATGGCGTCGTCGACCTCGAAGATCGCCTCGACCTCGACGGCCATGCCGTTGGGGAGGGCGGCGACGCCGAAGGCGCTGCGGGCCCCCCGGCCGGGCTCGCCGAAGACCTCGACCATGAGGTTCGAGAAGCCGTTGATGACCTTGGGATGGTCGGTGAAATCCGGGGTGCTGTTGACCAGGCCGAGGACCTTGATGACCCGGACGACCTTGTCCAGCGTCCCCAGGTGGTCGCGGAGGGTCGCCAGGATGGCCAGCCCGGTCTGCCTGGCGGCTGCGGCCCCCGCCTCGATGTCCAGGTCCGCCCCGAGCTTGCCGAGGTGGAGCGTCCCGTCGGGCCTCAGGGGACCGTGGCCCGATACATAGACGAGATTGCCCTGGCGGACGGCCGTCAGGTAGACCGCCATCGGCTTGGGGGCAGGCGGGATCGGCAGGTTCATCGCGGCGAGACGGGCGTCGGCACCCATGGTGCGGCCTTCCTTCGGGATCGGGGAAATGCGGTCGGTTCATTCGGGCCGCCGACGCTAACGCGCCTCGGCCCGAAACGCAACCGCGCGTGATGGCGGTCGGACTCGCTAACAACCTTGACTGGCCCGTATAATCGGGCCCCGAACCTGGAGACCGTTCGCATCGGCCGTGGCCAGCACGGTCGGCCCCCGGGCCCTTCGCCGCCCCGCGTTTCCTCCTCGAATGAGCCCTGATGCCATGAATCGAATCGATCGCCCCGTCTCCGTCGGCCTGATCCAGATGAGGTGCTCGACCGACCCCGACGAGAACCTCCGCCGTGCGTGCGAGATGCTCCGCGAGGCCGCGCATCGGGGCGCCCGGGTCGCCTGCTTGCCCGAATTATTTCGGACCCAGTACTTCTGCCAGGTCGAGGATCACAAATTCTTCGAGCTCGCCGAGCCGATCCCCGGCCCGAGCAGCGAGGCGATCGCCGCCGTGGCCCGGGAAACCGGGATGGTGGTCCTGGGGTCGTTCTTCGAACGAAGGGCGGCGGGCCTCTATCACAACACCTCGGTCGTCTTCGATGCAGACGGCTCGACCCGGGGGATGTACCGCAAGATGCACATCCCCGACGACCCGCTCTACTACGAGAAATTTTATTTCACCCCCGGCGACCTCGGCTTCCAGGCCATCCAGACCAGCCGGGGGACCGTCGGTTCGCTGGTGTGCTGGGACCAGTGGTATCCCGAGGCGGCGCGGCTCACCGCGCTCAAGGGGGCGGAGATTCTGTTCTACCCCACGGCGATCGGGTGGCATCCCGCCGAGAAGGCCGAATACGGTCCGGCCCAGGCCGATGCCTGGCATACCATGCAACGGGCCCATGCGATCAGCAACGGCGTGTTCGTGATGGCCGTGAACCGGATCGGCCACGAGGGGCCCGCCGACGGCGGGATCGAGTTCTGGGGCGGTACGTTCGCCGTCGATCCCTTCGGCCGCGTCCTGGGCCGCCTGGGCCACGACGTCGAGGATATCCTGATCGTCGAGTGCGACCCGAAGCTGATCGAGGTCACCCGCCAGCACTGGCCGTTCCTCCGGGATCGGCGGATCGACGCCTACGGGCCGATCACGCAACGGTTCGGCAACTGACCCATGCCCGAGAGATTCACCCACCAGACAGCTTCGCGGAGCCCATCGCCGATGCCCGAGCCCGACAACGAGACGCCCGCCGCACTCGGCTACCGGATGCCCGCCGAATGGGAGCCGCATCGGGCCACCTGGATCGCCTGGCCCCACAACCGCGAGGACTGGCCCGGCAAGTTCGGCCCGATCCGGTGGGTCTACGCCGAGATCGTCCGCCACCTGAGCCGGGTCGAAAGGGTCGAGATCCTGGTCCAGGGGGCCAAGGAGGAAGCGAAAGCCCGCAAGATCCTGGCGAAGGCCGGGGTGAACCCGGCCGCGGTCGGCTTCCATCGCGTCCGGACGGATCGCGTCTGGACCAGGGACTCGGGGCCCTCCTTCGTCATCAAGGACGGCGCGGTCGGCGACGAACGCCTGGGCCTGGTCCACTGGAAATTCAACGCCTGGGCGAAGTACGACAATCACCTGGCGGATCGGAAGGTCCCCCGCGCCCTGGCCCGGATCCTCGGCGCCCGGCGCTGGGTGCCGAAAGCGGCGGTGCCCGGCATCCCCGAGCCCGTCCGCATCGTTCTGGAGGGGGGGGCCATCGACGTCAATGGCCGGGGGACGGTGCTGACCACCGAAGAGTGCCTTCTGAGCCCGATCCAGGCCCGCAACCCCAAGCTAAATCGAAGCGACGCCGAGAAATTCCTGGCGGACTATCTCGGCGCCCACCACGTCATCTGGCTGGGCCGGGGGATCGTGGGCGATGACACCCACGGCCATGTCGACGACCTGGCCCGGTTCGTCGCGCCCGACACCGTGGTGATCGCGTCCGAGCCCGATCCGTCCGACGAGAACCACGAGATCCTGCGGGAGAACCGGATCCGTCTTGAGGCCGCCGTTGACCAGGACGGCAAGCCGCTCCGCGTGGTCGAGCTGCCGATGCCGGCGCCGGTGATCTTCGACGGCCAGAGGCTGCCAGCCAGCTACGCCAACTTCTTGATCGCCAACGGCCTGGTCCTGGTGCCGACCTTCAACGATCCGGCCGATCGGGAGGCCCTGGGCATCCTCGCCTCCCTATTCCCCGATCGCCATGTGGTCGGCATCCACGCGGTCGACCTGGTCTGGGGGCTCGGCACGATTCACTGCATGACCCAGCAAGAACCGGCTTGAATCGTCCCTGCCGGCCGGCTCCTCGAAACGGGGCCGGCCCGGAGGTCCCGGCCCACGACCGACACCGCGTCTTCCCCCCCGGGGACGCGAAGCCAAGCCGCAGGCCGGGACCACCGGGCCGGCGCGACGAAGATAGGGCTTGCCGCCCTATTTATCAAGTCGGGAATGAAGGAATGACCGCCTCGGCGAGCAGGTTGGACAACGGGATTCCGATCGTAACGCTGAACGAGAAAGTCAGCCCACACGTGGCGGGCATAAGGTGCGTAGGGCTCGCCTCCGGAATGGCCGGTTGCTAGACGGCAAGGTCGACGACGGACGACGTCGCTCCACATAGGGCGGTGCACAGGACGTACTGCCACAGCGCCGATGTTGCCGCGTCGCGTAGCTGAACGAATGAGCCACCATGGTCCCTAATGTCGCAGACGAGTCGGAGCTGCCAGGCCGAAGTGGATGAACGGCCGCCCGGCATTCTTCGGATCGGGCAGCTGGTTCGCGACGGTCATGCCCATTCCCGTGAGGAAAAGGCAGAGCAACCCCTGGAGAAATTTGATGAAGACATCATCGTCATTCTGGGTCACCTGGACCCCTTGTTTCCAGCTGATATACCCAATAATGCCCCCCCCGAATAGAAGAAACAACCCCGGATTAAGAAAAACCTCATGGAGCCTCTCTCCGCCGAGCCATCCCATGGCCTTCCGATGCCGCAAGAACTCGTTCACCAGGGCGATTTCCCCCATCTCCTTTGACACCGGTGTCGCCGTTGTCGTGGCCGGAATGGTGCCCCTGTGGCAAGGTTCAGAACCGAACTTTCGGGGCATGTAGCCCAGTGCGACCCTCCCCTTGTTGCGGAAACGGGAGATTTGGATGAGTGGGACCAGTCATCCTGGGATCACCATCACGGATTGGATGATCAGCGCGTATGACGCCTGCGTGTCGTCCTCGCCATTGCTTCCAATCTTGCGAGATCACCAGGAAGATCGTGGAGCCCAGGAAGAGGGCCTGAAAAACTTGAACTCGACCCGGAGGAACGGGACAGATATTCCGTCAGAAGACGTTTTAGAATGGTTTAAGAAGAATGTGGAGGGTGTGGACTTGGAATTCAGGGGACATCCCCGGAGCATCCTTTCGGATCTCAGTCGACGAAATGTATGCACTCGCCCTTGTTGATCCGGAAGTGGCACCCCCGCTCCTGCCAACCCCCGAGCACGACCATCATGGGACGGTTGGACTGCTCGTATACGGGCAGGTGGACATGTCCCAGGATCACGAGATCGTAGAGGTCCCGCAGCCCCGCGACATGCTCGCGATAGGCGGATATGCCCCGCCGATCGAACTTGGCCTGATTGCGCCGATTGGTCCGGTTCAACAGGCCGTCGAGGGCATTGGCGGCGAGATCGGGCAGGAGTCGAAAGCCTCCAAGGAACGTCCGGCTATTCAGAAGCTTCTTCCACGGGGTCGCAGCCTTGAGCAGATGTCCGTGGACGGCCAGGATGCGAAGCCCATCCCTCTCGAACTCCAGGGCATCCCGGACGAATCGGGCCCCGAGGGTCGATTCATAGAACGGCCCGAGCCAGGCGTCGTGGTTGCCTGCGAGGATCGTGAGCGAGCCCCCGCGAGCCCTAAACGAAGCCAGGGCGGCCAGGCCGGCGCAACGCAGGGGAGATCCGTCGAGCTGCCGCGAGGCGAACCAGAAGTCGCACAAGTCCCCGACGATTGTGAGGTCGTCCTCCGGCCCCAATCCTTCAACGAATCGGGCGAGGCGGTCCGCTCGATCGGGGAAATCGTATCGAAGGTGGACGTCGCTCAGGAAATATGACGGCACGGCTGCCATTCTCCGGTGGACCGACGGCCCCGTTGGCTCAGCCCTGTTCCCAGGGGAATCCGGCGACGGCCCCCGCGGCGGAGCGGCGTCTCGGGGCGGGCTTCACCCTCAGGTCGGGGTAGGCCAGCCCTTCGGTGGCCGCATGGATGGCGACCCTCCGCCCGGCGGCCTTCACCGACTCGCGTGCCGTCCGGATCGCCAGGGCGGGCCGATTGCATTGATCGCTGAGGTGGAGCAGGATCAGATCCCGCACGGCCCCCTGGTTCGACCGCGACAGGACGGCGGAAACCAGCCCCGAACCCTGATCATTGGAGAGATGCCCGCGCCGGCCCAGGTTGCGATAGATCAGGTAGGGGGCCCGGCCCGACTCCTTCTGCATGGCGACGTCGTGGTTGAATTCCACCCCCAGGACGTCGACGTCGGCCATCGCGTCGGCGTTGGCCTCGGTCCAGCACCCCGTGTCGGTCATGTACCCCAGGGCCACCGGGCGTTTGCCCTTGTCGCCCCGGATCTCGATCCGGAACCCGAACGTCGGCCCTCCGTCGTGGCTGAGTGGGACCGGCTCCACCCGCTGGCCGGTCGGGGCCATGAACGGACGATCGTCATAATGCCGGATCAGGCCGGCGGCATCCAACTCGCGAAACCCGGGCTTGTCCCCGAGGCGTTCGCGATGCGACTCGTGGCAATACAGCGAGATCTTCCACCGGGCCATGAGCCGCAGCGTGGCAGGATGGGCGTGATCGCCGTGGGTGTGGGTGAGGACGACCGAGCCGATCCGGCTCAGGCTCGAACCCACGCCTACCAACCGGGCGTTCAGTTCGCGGGGCCCGATGCCGAAATCGATGAGCATCCCGGCGTGGCCGGATTGCACCAGGCTCGCGTTCCCCCGCGAGCCGCTGGATAGGACGGCAAATTGGATCGACATCGGCTCCGAGATCCCTCCCGGCCGGGCAGGCCCAACCTCCAACGATACGGCCTTACAGTGTAATCCGACCGGTGCCCTGCGGCAAGGCGACGATGGGCCGGGTAGATCAACGCCCCGCCAGGAACCACTGAAGGGATCGCATCCCGTCGAGGATCTGCCCGACGCGCTCTCGGGACAGCGTCCCGATGTAGTCTCCCAGGTCTTCCTTTCGCACCGCGGACACCTGTGCCACGACCACGATGCTCGGCTTCGGCAGGTTTCCTTCGCCGGGGTCGAGTTGGACGTTCCCGGGCTCCGCGGCCCTCTTGCGGTTGGTCGTCAGGCCGCAGACGACCACAGTCCGCACCCGGCTCTGGTTGATCGCGTCGTCCTGGATGACCACGTGGGGATGGGTGATCCCGGTGCCGTGGCCGTCGGCCTCGTCGAGCGGGGCCCAGAAGATGTCACCCTGGCGGATTGTCATCCGATCCCCTCTGATTCGTGCCCCGATCCCGGTCGGACATCGGTCCTCGGCCGGGAACTTCTTGACGGGGGGAGGCCATTTCCGTTAGTTTGCCTCGTTTCCTCAGGGATAGCTCGTTCCGCGGGATTGCCCGTTCTGCCCCCAGGTCAGGAGTTTGCACGACCGATGTCCGACTCGAACAAGTATGTGTATTCGTTCGGCGATGGCAAGGCCGAAGGCAAGGCGGACATGAAGGCCCTGCTCGGCGGCAAGGGGGCCAACCTGGCGGAGATGAGCCTCATCGGGATCCCGGTGCCCGCCGGCTTCACGATCACCACCGAAGTTTGCGCCGAGTACTACCAGAACGGCAAGAAGCTGCCGGACGCCGTCCGCTCCCAGGTCGACAAGGCGATCGCCCTGGTCGAGAGCCAGATGGGGGCCAAGCTCGGCGACCCGAGCAACCCGCTGCTGGTCAGCGTCCGCTCCGGCGCCGCCCTGTCGATGCCGGGGATGATGAACACCATCCTCAACCTCGGCCTGTCCGACGTGGCCGTCGAGGGGCTGGCCAAGAAGTCCAACAACGTCCGCTTCGCCTACGACGGCTACCGCCGCCTGATCGACATGTTCGGCTCGGTCGTGATGGGCGTCGAGCACGAGCTGTTCGAGCACGAGCTGGAAGGGCTCAAGAAGGAGCGCGGCGTCCAGCTCGATACCGAGCTGAGCGGCGAAGACCTCAAGACCCTCGTCCAGCGGTACAAGGCGGTCTACAAGAAGGGGACCGGCTCGGACTTCCCCCAGGACCCCAAGGAACAGCTCTGGGCGGCCATCATGGCCGTCTTCAATAGCTGGGAAGGCAAGAAGGCGATCGAGTATCGCCGGATCGAGCGGATCACCGGCCTGAAGGGCACTGCGGTCAAC
Organism: Tundrisphaera macrotermitis; assembly: GCF_051175315.1. Classification (NCBI taxonomy): domain Bacteria; kingdom Pseudomonadati; phylum Planctomycetota; class Planctomycetia; order Isosphaerales; family Isosphaeraceae; genus Tundrisphaera; species Tundrisphaera macrotermitis. The sequence continues at coordinate 5,805,143 of NZ_CP195100.1, read as the reverse complement.
GTCCAGGCCATGGTCTTCGGCAACATGGGCGAGAACAGCGGCACCGGCGTCGCGTTCACCCGCGACCCGAACACCGGCGAGGACGTCTTCTACGGCGACTACCTGATCAATGCCCAGGGCGAGGACGTCGTCGCCGGCATCCGCACCCCCGAGCCGATCAGCCGGCTCCAGGACGACATGCCCAAGGTGTACGACCAGCTGATGGCCATCCGCCAAAAGCTGGAGACGCACTACAAGGAAATGCAGGACATCGAGTTCACCGTCCAGGACGGCACGCTCTACATGCTCCAGACTCGCACCGGCAAGCGGACCGGGTCGTCCGCCGTGCGGATCGCCGTGGAGATGGCCCAGAAGGGCCTGATCGACGAGAAGACCGCCATCCAGCGGGTCAACCCCAACGACCTGAACCACCTGCTGCTGCCGGGCCTCGACCCCAAGGCCAAGGTGACCATCGTCGCCACCGGCATCGCCGCCAGCCCCGGCGCCGCGTCGGGCAAGGTGATCCTGTCGGCCGAGGACGCGGTGAAGTTCGCCGAGACCAACCCCGGCGAGCCGATCATGCTGGTCCGCAAGGAAACCAGCCCCGAGGACGTGGCCGGCATGCACCTGGCCAAGGGCATCCTCACCGCCACCGGCGGCAAGGCCAGCCACGCGGCGGTCGTCGCCCGCGGCTGGGGCAAGCCCTGCGTGGTCGGCTGCGACGCCCTGACCATCGACGAGAAGGCCGGCCAGATCACGATCAAGGGCCAGGTCGTCAAGGCCGGCGACTTCCTCACGATCAACGGCACGACCGGCGACGTGATGATCGGCAAGGTCGCGACGATCGACGCCGTGATGGGCGGCGACTTCGCCACCCTGATGGGCTGGGCGGATAAGGCCCGGACCCTCAAGGTTCGCGCCAACGCCGACAGCCCCAACGACGCCCGCAAGGCCCTGGAACTGGGCGCCGAAGGCATCGGCCTCTGCCGCACCGAGCACATGTTCTTCGACGAGCAGCGCATCGTCGATATGCGGAAGATGATCCTCGCCGACGACGAGGCCGGTCGCAAGAAGGCCCTGGACGCCCTGGAACCCTACCAGCGCGACGACTTCGCCGGCCTGTTCGAGGCGATGGACGGCCTGCCGGTCACGATCCGCCTGCTGGACCCGCCCCTCCACGAATTCCTCCCCCACGACGCCGCCGGCCAGGGCGAAGTGGCCCGCCAGCTCGGCGTGCCGGTGGAGAAGGTCGCCACCCGCGTGACCTCGCTGCACGAGTCCAACCCGATGCTCGGCCTGCGTGGATGTCGCCTGGCGATCAAGTTCCCCGAGATCGCCGACATGCAGGTCCGCGCCATCATCGACGCGGCCATCGCCGTGAAGAAGAAGGGCAAGAGCGTCCTGCCCGAGATCATGATCCCGCTGGTCGGCACGGTCGAGGAACTCTCGTTCCTCAAGAAGAGGGCCATCGCCGAGGCCGAGAAGTGCATGGAGCGGGCCGGCACCAAGGTCGAGTACCTGATCGGCACGATGATCGAGGTGCCCCGCGCCGCGCTCACCGCCGACCAGATCGCCGAGGAGGCCGAGTTCTTCTCGTTCGGCACCAATGACCTGACCCAGATGACGTTCGGCTTCAGCCGCGACGACATCACCTCGTTCGTCCCGGCCTACGTCGACCATAAGATCCTCAAGGTCGACCCGTTCCAGACCCTGGACGCCACCGGCGTCGGCCAGCTCGTCGAGATGGGCACCCAGAAGGGCCGTGCCGCCCGCAAGGCCAAGGCCGGCGAGCACCTCAAGGTCGGCATCTGCGGCGAGCACGGCGGGGACCCCGAGTCCGTCGCCTTCTGCCACAAGGTCGGCATGGACTACGTGTCCTGCTCCCCATTCCGCGTCCCCATCGCCCGCCTAGCCGCCGCTCAGGCCGCCTTGGCCGACGGCAAGGTGATCAGCCGCGATAAGTGAGCCGTCGGGGCGACGTCGCCTAATCTAAAGGGCCGCCGAACCTGTGTTCGGCGGCCCTTTCTCGTTGATGCGCTCGTTCGGCGATCCGTCGAAGGGCACCCTGATCGATGTCGGTGTCCCGCGGTCACTGCCCCTCGGCTTCCAGCTCGGCGATGCACTGGCGGAGCGATTCGCTGTAAGGCTGGATCTCGAGGGCGCGTCGGAACGTGGCGAGGGCTTCCGAGGTCTGGCCGATCCGGTACTGGCACTGGGCCATCCCGGAAAGGGCGCCGGTGTGATAGGGGTTGCGGGCGACCGTGGCCTTGCAATCGGCGATGCTCTCGGCGAATCGGCCGAGGCGATAGTTGGCGATGGCCCTCTGGTTGTAAGCCTCGGCGAAGTCGGGAGCGTTGGCGATCAGGGAGTCGGCCGCGTCGATTGCTTCGCGGAACTGGCCGCGTCCGATCTGGTCCTGGATCCGCTCCAGGGCCTTGTTGTTCTCGGGCGTGTCGGCGCGGAACCAGATGGCCCACAGGGCGTTGTCGGCGAGGTTGCGGATCGTTGGGTCTGGATCTTTGAGGGCGCGGGCGACGTCGGCGTTGGATTCGATCCCGCCGAACAGGCCGAGGGCCAGCACCGAAGCGCGTCGAGCCTTGAGATCGCCCGAGTGGAGCAGGCGGGCCAGGGTCGCCTGGCCATAGCGGGCCGCCACGCTGCGCCGGAAGGCGTCCACATCCTGATCGCGGAGGAATGTCTCGTAGTAGTCGACGAGCAGCGACCCGGTGTGGGGCTGAAGCATGCCGGGGGCTCCATTGCGGAGGGGTTCGAGGCGGGTGATGGGGTAGGCCTGGAGCGGGTCGGGAAAGCAGGCGGAGATCAGAGCGAGAGAGAAGACCCATCTCGACGCCGTGCGTCGGGTCCGGGATCGGGCAGGGGGGACGGATCGATCTTCGGTGCGGAGCCGAGGCGGGGGGCAGGGCATGGGAAGGCTCCATCGCGGCCCGGCGGCCGCGGGGAGGCGTCGTCTCTGGGACGCCCGAGGTCAGGGCGGGGGCATCGTCGGATCGGCTCGATTCTAACCGGGCGGTCGGCCGGGAACCACGCCCCACCGCCGACCCGGCCAAGTGGGTCAAAATCGTCGACTCTGGGTGATTTCGCGCATCATCGGGGCCGACACGCCCGTATTGTGGGGGCGTGCCGATGGAAGAACGATCGGGGCCGATGAGCGGAGGTCGTTGATGCGGTCGAAGGTCCATGGATTCATGGCGTGCGCGGGATGGCTGGCCCTGTCCTGGTTCGCGGCCGTTGATGCCTCACCGCCCCCCGCCTCGACCCTCGATGAACGCGTTGATGCGGTCACCCAGGCGGCCGGGTATGAATCCGGGCACTGGGGGATCCTCGTCGTCGACCTGGCCACGGGCAAGCCGATCTTCCAGCGCAACCCAGACCAGATGTTCTGCCCGGCCTCGGTCGCGAAGCTGTTCTCCTCGGCGGCCGCCCTGTCCGACCTCGGGCCCGACTACCGCTTCCGGACGCCGGTCGTCCGCCGGGGAGAGGTCGGCAAGGATGGGACGCTCCGGGGCGACCTGATCCTGGTCGCGAAGGGTGATCCCAGCCTGGGGGGCCGCACGGGCCCCGATGGGTCGCTGCTCTTCGAAGATAACGACCACTCCTACGCGGCGAGCAACCCCGACGCCGCGTTGGTCTCGACCGACCCGCTGGCCGGCCTCGACCACCTGGCGCGCGAGGTGTCGGCCTCGGGGATCAAGGTGGTGACCGGACACATCCTGGTCGACGATCGTTACTTCGATGCCGCGCCCAGTTCCGGGAGCGGGCCATCACGCGTCTCGCCCATCATGATCAATGACAACGTCGTGGATATCCTGGTGACGCCCGGGGCCAAGGTCGGCGAGCCGGCGTGGGTGCGGATCGTCCCGGAAACGTCGTTCGTCCAGTATGACGCCCGGGTCGAGACGGTGGCCGCGGACGGCCAGGCCGCGATTGCGGTCGAGGTGGTCGGCCCGCGTCGATTCTCGATCCGGGGCCGGGTCCCGGTGGGCCATCGTCCCGTACTTCGGACCTACGAGGTGGATGAACCGGCCGCCTTCGCCCGCGCCCTGTTCATCGAGACCCTGAGGAAACGGGGCGTCGTGGTGGATGCGTCGCCCCTGGCCGAGAATCAGGCGTGGCGGCTCCCGACCCAGGTGGACGTCAGCACTCTGCCCAAGGTGGCCGAATACACCTCGCCGCCGTTCCGCGAATACCTCAAAGTCCTCCTCAAGGTGAGCCAGAACCTCCACGCCAGCGCCCTCCCCCTGCTGGTGGCCGCGAACCACGGTCAGACCGACCTGGCGAGCGGCCTGCGGAGGGAGTCGGAACTGCTCGCGAAACTCGGCGTCGACGTGAAGACGATCTCGTTCGGCGGCGGCGCCGGTGGTGCCCGGGCCGATCTGGTCACGCCCAGGGCCACGGTGGCCCTCCTGAGGTCGATGAGCACCCGGCCCGACTTCCCGGCCTACGACGCGGCGCTGCCGGTGCTGGGACGAGATGGGACCCTGGCGCGGGCGGTCGCATCGGACAGCCCGGCCCGCGGGCATGCCCGGGGCAAGACGGGAACCTTCTGGGTCGACAACGGGCTGAGCGGCCACTCGATCCTGGTGAGCAAGTCGCTGGCCGGCTACCTGGAGACCGCCTCGGGCCAGAAGCTCGCCTTCGCCTTCTTCGTCAACAACCTGCCGATCGACCTGATCGGCGGGCCGATCTCCGAAGCCTCGGGGGCCGCGGGCCGTCGCCTCGGGAAGCTCTGCGAGGTCTTCTACGATGAGGAGCCCATGCCGGTCGCCAACCCGGCCCGGCCCGCCGAGGCCCCGCCGGGCGGGCGGTGAGCTTCAAACCGACCCGCCCCCGGAGGGCGTGGGCTCACTCGTCCACGCCCCGATAGCACGACTCGGCCGGGACCGGCAGCGGCATCCGGCCGGTCCAAGGGGAGTGGGCCGAGCTTACGGGGGATTCGGGCGGGCGGATGTGCGGCCTCGCGATCGGATGCGCGGCCGCCGCCTCCTCGATCGAATGGACGCGCAGTTCCCGGGTCGGCAAGGGGATGACGATCCCCGAGGCCGCGAACCGCTTCTGGATCTGCCCGAACAGCCGGTGCCGGACCCGCCCCATCAGGCTGGGATCGGGAACGTGGGCCCAGAGTTTGAAGTTCATCGTCGACTCGCCGAACGAGTCCAGCAGGGCCGAAGGGACCGGGTTGTTGAGGATGTCGGCGTCCTCCTGCGCGATCGCCAGCAGGAGGTCCGTCACCTTATCTGGGTCGGTCCCATGGGCCACGCTCACGTCGACCTGGACGCGGATGATCTTGTCCTTGTGCGTCCAGTTCACCAGGTTGCCGGTGATGAACTGGCGGTTGGGGATGATGATGCTCTGGTTTTCCCCGTTGATGATCGTGGTGGCGCGGATGTTGATGCGATCAACCTTGCCGCTCATCCCGCCGACGGTCACCACGTCGCCCACGCGGATCGGCCGCTCCAGAAGGAGGATGATCCCGCTGACGAAGTTCGAGACGATCTCCTGAAGGCCGAACCCGAGCCCGACGCCGAGCGCCGCGACCACCACGCCGATTCGCTCCAGCCCGAGTTGGACCGAGGACAACCCGGTGAGCAGGCCCACCCCCAGCACCACGTATCGGCAAAGCGTGACCACCGCGTAACGGATCCCCGGATCGTCGGGCAATCTGGGGAAGACGATCATGGTGAAGCAGGCGTTGAGGTGCCGCCAGGCGAACCCGGTCGCGAACAGGATCAGGACCATCTGGGTGAAGTCGCCCAGGGTCACGCCACGTTCGGTCGGTGGCCCCCAGAGCTTCTGCTCGCCGAGGTAGCTGAAGAGCGCCATGTCGACGTTCCAGATCAGCGCCACCGCGAACATCCCCAAGAATGCCACCGAGTACCGGGCCAGGGTGCGGAACCTGGCGGCGGGGTCATCCACCTCGGCGGTCGCATCGCCCGGCACGACCCCGGCCGTCGTGGCAGATGGGGGGGTGGCCTTGGTCCAGCGCCACGCATGACCCCCGATGAAGCGGACCAGCAGGGTGTAAAGCCCCCAGCAAAGCAGGGCCACGATCAGCGACCCGCCCCATCCGAAGGTCAACCGCTGGGCCGAATAGCGATAGCCGGCCGCGTCCAGGCCGATCACGATGGCGAGGCCCACCAGGATGGATCGGGTGATCGAGAGATGATGGCGGCCGATCCACCCCGACCATTCCGGGTCCGAGATCAGCCATTGCAGGATCGGCGAGGTACGACGTAGCAGGCGATACGCCAGGACCCAGCAGGTCAACTCGAACGCCAGGACCAACAGGCGGCACAGTGCGACCGCCGATACCGGGCGTTCCTCCGGCGCAATCAGACCTTGATGGGCCAGGAAGGTCGGCAGCAGGAACAGCATGAAGGCGACCGGCAGCGTCATCATGACGCGGCGGCCCTGGCGGATTGCCCGGGGGGGGGCCTGGAAACTCACCTCGGCCCATCCCCCCGGCCCGGTCGCCATCCAGCCGAGGATGATGAAGAAGAGCGAAAACGAGGCGAACAGGAGGGTCACGGAGAGCGGCCAGGCCACGTTGCGCGGCCATGGAGCGGCGTAGGCTGCGAATCCGAGCACGGCGACGTATCCGGGCCAGATCGCCGCGGAAAGCAGCCCGAGAGCGAGACGTCGGGGATATCTCATGGAAGCGGCTCCCATCCTTGGGGTCGCAAGTGTCGGGGTCGATGAGGTGGAAGGGCGGATCAGGAGAGGAGGTTCAGGCGATAGCGGTCGATCCAGCGGCGGCCGAACCAGAGGGGTAATGGGAGGAAGATCGCGACGGTGATGGCCATCGCGAATCGGACGTCCAGGTTCTTGAGATGCTCCCGGGCGAACGATCGGCCCGCAAGGCTGGCCGTGGCCCGGATGATCCGGGCGGTCTCGCCCCTGGCTCGCGAGAACGTCGCCCGGCCGATCGGCTCGACGTCGCGGACCCAGAAGATGTGAGTCTGGATGAAGGCGTTCTGCTGGTCGAGGATCCGGATCCTCCGCTTGACGGAGGTGTGGATCGCCTCGGCGCGGATCGCCAGCTTCTGGAGCACGTCGCGGCGCCGATTCAGGAGGTCGTCGTGCTTCGCCTCCAACTCGTCGAGCATGGCCTGGGCCTCGCGAAGTCGAGACGGTCCGACCTTCTCCAGCAGCGAATCGTATTCAAGCCGATCGTCGCGGGAGTCGTTGATCATGTCGACCTCGGCCTCGGACAGGGCATTCTCGTAGAGGCTCATCTCGGCCGCAGCGGCGACCAGGTCGGTCTGGCAGATCCGGTCCCGCTCCGGTCCGATCCGGCGATATTCGTTCTTGAGCCGTAGGGCGTCGAGCGTGCTGAGATTGCCGTCGTCGACCAGCTTCTTGAGCCCGGCGAAGGCCGTCTCGGCGGCATCGGCGAGGCTATCCTGCTCCTCCTGGGAGAGACCTTCGCTGGCGGCTTGGGCCTTCTCATAAGCCACGACCTGCGACTCCAGCGCCAGGAGAAGGGCGTTCTTCTTGGATCGGTGCTTGAGGATCGGATCGCCGGCCACCGCCGCGCGGGTCTGCTCCAGGGCGACGGCCTGCTGGAGGACCTTGCGCTGGGCCTCGGAGAACGCGGTGTAGTGCTCCTCCATCCGGTCCAGGAGCTTCTTCGAAAGGTGGACGCGGGCCTCCGCCGCTTGGACCAGGATCGCAGAGACGTCCAGACGCTTGGCGGCCAGGGTGATCCGGGCCTCCTGGGTGTCGAGCTTCTCGGCGATCGTCCGGGCTTCCCACTCGAAGTTGGCGAGGCGTTCGGCGGCCAGGTCGCGGGCCTCGGGCGAGGCGGCCGAGGCCACCGCAGACTCGCGCTCGACGCGACGGGCCGTCACGGTGCTGAAGTCCTGGTGAAGCTGGTCCCTCTTGGCCCGGAGCGCGGCATTCTCCCCGGACGCGGCCCGGTTGGACTCGGCACGGAGAACGTCCAGGCGGTTGGATTGTTCCTTCAGCTGTTCACGGACCGAGTCGATCGCTTCCTTCATTTCTAAGAGTCGGGCCTCGGACGTCTTCCCCGACGCGTCGCGGAAGATCGCGGGGAGCGGCTGATCGGGGGAATGGATCATCTGCTCCAGGATGGCCCGGCATTTTTCCAGATCCGCCCGGGCCTCGGCGGCCTGCAGATCCGGGCTAGGTTCGGGGTGTTCGACTTCATGATGAATCCTGGCGGCGGCCTTCCATTCGAGGAGCCTTCGCTTCCGCTCTTCGAGGACCTCGCGGAGGGCCTGGTTTTCCGCCTTCCCCTTGGCGTCGGCGGCGCCAAGCGCCTTGAGCTGGGCTTCGGCCGAGGCGAACATCCGGCCGGCTTCCTCAGCCGTGGCCGTCGCCACCTGCGCCGGGGTCGGGATTGCTTCACGTTCCGGAGCATTCGAGGCGGCGTCGGGCCTGGCCGAAGGCTCCGTCGCGGAGGCTCCATCGGCAGCCTTGCCGTCGGCGATGGCGGTTGACGCGGCCGAGGAGGGCGACGGCTCGACGATCACCACCGGGACGGCCGCGGTCCCGTCGGCGGCCCTTGCGCTCGGGAGAGGTCGGGAGGGATTCGGTTTCGCCCCCGCTCCGGTGGGCGGCGCGGGGAACAGGCCACCGGACGCATCCCGGGGCAGGAGACGCGGCTCGTCACACCGGGCCGGACCGGGGAAGATCAGGCCGAAGCCGATGACAGCGAGGCAAATCCAGGAGGAAGAACGCATCCATGCGCTCCAACGAGGTCGATCGGTCGGGAAGATCGCGCGTCCTCGCGAGCCCTTCCCGGATCGCGGCAAGGTAGCCGAACCGCCCCGCCCTGGCAAGGCGAAGCGGGCCATGGCTGGATGCGATTCGGCGGTGAAGATCCCTAGACCGAACGGGGTCGACGCGACGGCTTGCCGGGGAGTTCCACCTCGGTAGGACCGGCGGGCGGAGGCAAGATCGGGGTCCGCGAGGACTTCGGCTGTCCCTTGGCGGGCGGCTTGGCGACGGTCGCCTTGGATTCGGGAGGGAACAGGTAGCCCATGACGTCGTCGAGCGTGTCGATGGTGTGGAACGTGACGTCGGCCAAAACCTCGGGCGGCAGCTCGATCAGGTCCTTCTCGTTGTGGCGGGGGATCAGCACGGTGGTGATCCCGGCCCGTCGGGCGGCCAGGACCTTCTCGCGCACTCCGCCCACGGGGAGGACACGGCCGGTGAGCGTGACCTCGCCGGTCATCGCCATCTCCTGATGGATCGCCCGGTCGCGGAACAGGCTCATCAGGGCGGCCGCGATGGCCACGCCCGCCGACGGGCCGTCCTTGGGCACGGCTCCGGCCGGGACGTGGATGTGGAGGTCGGTCTTGACGATCCGCGCCGGGTCCAGGCCCATCGCCTTGGCGTGGCTCCGCAGGTAGCTCAGCGCCGCCTGGGCCGACTCGCGCATCGAATCGCCGAGCAGGCCGGTCAGGGTGAGCGACCCCTTGCCGGGCATCCCGGTCACCTCGATGAACAGGATCTCCCCGCCGGTCGGGGTCCAGGCCAGGCCGGTGGCGACGCCGGGGGTCCCGGTGCGGTCGGCGACCTCGCGGAAGAACCGGGGCGGCCCGAGGGCGGCCGCAAGATCTTCGGGGTGGACCATGGTTGGGGCCTTGTTCCCCTCGGCGTGCTTGCGGGCGATCTTCCGGCAGACCGTGGCGACTTCGCGTTCAAGGTTCCGCAGGCCCGCCTCGCGGGTGTAGTCGGCGATGATCCGGCGGATGGCCTCGTCATCGAACTCGACCAGCTTCGGGGTGAGGCCGTGGGCCTCCAACTGCTTGGGGACGATGTACTTCTTGGCGATCAGGATCTTCTCTTCCTCGCTGTAACCGGAGAGTTGGATGATCTCCATCCGATCGAGCAGGGGGGCCGGGATCGTCTCCAGCATGTTGGCCGTGGCGATGAACATCACCTTGGAAAGGTCGAACTCGACGTCCAGGTAATGGTCGCGGAAGGTCGAGTTCTGTTCGGGGTCGAGGACTTCCAGCAGGGCCGCGGCGGGATCCCCGCGGAAGTCGTTGCCGAGCTTGTCGACCTCGTCCAGCATGAAGACCGGGTTGTTGGTCCCCGCCTTGCGCAGCCCCTGGATCAGCCGACCGGGCATGGCGGCGACGTAGGTCCGGCGGTGGCCGCGGATCTCGGCCTCGTCGTGGACCCCGCCGAGACTGACCCGGACGAACTCCCGCCCAAGGGCCTTGGCGATGCTCTTGCCGAGCGACGTCTTGCCCGTGCCGGGAGGGCCGGCGAAGCAGAGGATCGGCCCCTTCATGTCCTTCTTGAGCTTCCGGACCGCCAGGTATTCGAGGATCCGTTCCTTGATCTTCTCCAGGTCGTAATGGTCCTGGTCGAGGATCTTTCGGGCCCGGCGCAGGTCCAGGCGATCGCGGCTCGAATGGTCCCACGGGAGGACCGCAATCCAGTCCAGGTAGGTCCGGACGATCGAGTATTCGGCCGAACTCGGGTGCATGCCCGAAAGCCGGTCCATCTCTCGCTCGGCCTCGGCCAGCACTTCCTTGGGCGGCTTTGCCTTCTCCAGCTTGGCCCAGAGCTCGTCCAACTCGGGGTTGTCCGACTCGCTCTCGCCCAACTCTTCCTGGATCGCCTTGATCTGCTGGCGGAGGAAGTGATCGCGCTGGGCCTTGGTGATCTCCGACCCGACCTGCGCCTGGATCTTGCTGGACAGTTCGAGCACGGTCAGCTGGCGGGTCAGGAAGGTCCCCAGCTTCTCCAGGCGGGTGCGGACGTTGGTTTCGGCCAGCAGGGTCTGCTTCTCCTCGACGGTGAACGGGAGGCTGGATCCGAGCAGGTCGGCCAGGCGGCCGGGCTCGCGCGTGTTCATCGCCGCAACCTGCAACTCTTCCGGGACCTGTTGGCTCTGCTCGATCATCCGCTGGAAGAGGAGGTTGACGTGATGCACCAGCGCGTCGAGTTCGACGCCTTCCTCGATCGTATCTTCCAGGGGCTCGATCCGGCCGATCAGGAACGGCTCGGTCTGGATAACCTCGATCAGGCGTGCGCGGAACATTCCCTGGCAGACGATCCGGGTCGATCCGTCCGGGAACTTCAGCATTTTCAGGACGGAGCCGACACACAGGGTCGGGTAGAGGTCGGCGTTGGTCGGCGTGTCGGTCTCAGGGTGACGCTGGGCGATCAAACCCAGCACCTTCTCCTCGGCCATGATGTCGTCGATCAACTTGATCCCGGCCGCCCGATTCACGACCAGCGGGACGACGGTCTGCGGGAAGACCACGTCGGAGCGGAGCGGCAGCAAGGGGATGCGATCGGGCAAGGGGCTGCCGGTCTCGGACTTTTCCGGCAGGACCAGGATGCGACCCGAAGACGGTTCGATGACTTCGTCCATGCCCACGGCCTCCTCTTTGGGGGCACGGGGGGCGGCGGACTTCGGGGCTTTGGTTCGCGATTTTTTGGTCATGCGTGTGCAGTCTGCGCGGCCAGGAAAGTGGTGTCCGGCGGTGGAGTCGGCGGGTCGCTCCCCCACACCCGGGCCACCCGGGATTGTTGGTCATCTCCGGCCCGAAGGGAAGGGGGCACCCCCGCCTCGATCGCGATTCCTGGCGGATCAGGCCGACGCGTTCAACGACGCCACCAGTTGTCGTCGTCGAAGGAGTCGCCATATCGTTTCTGATGGGTGGCAGCCTGGAGGAATTGGAAGTTTATCAAAGCCAGATAGGCGATGAAGATCGCGGTGATCTCATTCCCGCTACGGAAGCAATAGACCGCCACCAGCGAGGCTGTGACGAAAGAAACGATGAACGCCCTGCGCTGCCCGTCGCGGGGACTATGCATCGACAGGAACGAGGAGGCCAGTTGGCCGCCATCGAGCGGAAAGATGGGCAGGAGGTTGAACAGGCCCCACATGATGTTGATGAAGATCAGGTTCTCGTAGATCTGAGAGGCGATCACCAGGGCCCTGCGATGGGAGAGCCAGAAGGAGCCCGGATTGAAGCGGATCGCGTTGAAGGTGAGCGAGTAATCGTCATCGATGGCAGGGATGATCCCGAAGGCGACCGCCCCGAGTGCTGCCACCAACGCAGCCAGGAGGAACCCGGCCCCGGGGCCCATAGACAGAACGGCGACCCGACCCCAGGGGGAGTTGTGCTCGCGATCGTAGACGCAAAGCCCTCCCATCCCGTGGAGGATGATGGAAGGCCGCTGGTGGATCAAGGCCCTCGCTGTGAGGCCGTGGCCGAATTCATGGACGAGGATCGATACGAAGACGCAACCGACCCAGAGAACCATCCCCAGCGGTTGACCCCCCCTCCATCCGATGATGGCCGAGATGACCCAGAACCACGGGCTGACCCGGACGGGGATGCCCAGCAGTCGAAAATTCAGGTCGTAGGCGGTCGGGGCGGGGATTCCGAACATGAAGCACCTGGCACGTCGCGGGCTCGGAGTGGATTAACGTTTAGGTTAGGATGTCTCCGCCCGGGGGACAAGGAGCGGGCGACCCTCGCCCATCGATTCCCCGTCCGGGATATTCCGGGATGGGTGGTGATGGGCTCATCGTTTCGCCATAGTTGTAGGGCCAACCGGCCCATCGTCGGGGGACACACCTGAGCCGGTCCAGCGGTGGGATGTTTCGCCATGTGGCACAGAAACACGTCATTCACGGGTTTGCTGGAATTGGTCTCGACACTCGGAACAACTCGATGGTTGTCACGGCACATCTGCGAGGGGGCGGTTCCTTGACTCGATCCTCCCCAGGACTGGGCGCGGCCGTTGAGCAGGACGGCTTCGCCGTGGTCGCCGACGTGGTGCCGGCCGGGTTGGTTGACCGGGTCCTCTCCGCCGTCGAGGAGGCCCGATCGGAGTCGCTGCAACGCGATGGCGAGACGTATGGGATGAGGGACCTGCTCAGGGCGGTGCCGGAGGCCCGTCGGATTGCCGGCGATCCTGTCTTGTTGGGCCTGGCGGAGACGATCGTCGGGCCGGGGGCTTTCGCGGTCCGGGGGCTCTGGTTCGACAAGACGGATGGGGCCAACTGGGGCGTACCTTGGCATCAGGACACCACGATCGCCGTCCGGGAGCGTCGCGAGGCCGCCGGCTTCGGGCCCTGGACGGTGAAGATGGGGATCACCCATGTCCGCCCCCCGGCCTCGGTGCTGGAGGGCATGGTCACGCTGCGTCTCCACATGGATGACTGCGACACGAGCAATGGCCCGCTTCGCGTCATCCCGGGGTCACACCGTGGCGGACGGTTGGATGCCCGCGAGTCCTCCCAATGGTTGGATCGAGCCTCGGCGGTCGAGTGCCTCGTCCCTCGGGGCGGCGTGATCTTGATGCGACCGTTGATCCTCCACAGTTCATCGGCCGCGACCGCCCCACACCACCGCCGGGTCCTCCACCTGGAATATGCCGCCCGTCCCCTGACGGGCGGACTCGAATGGTTCGAACGCGTCGGGAGGAATGACTCGTGAAATTCGCCAAGATGCATGGGTTGGGCAACGACTATGTCTATGTCAGCACGTTCGACCAGCCCGCCCCGCGCAACCCGGCGGCCCTGTCCCGGGCGGTGAGCGACCGCCACTTCGGGATCGGCTCCGATGGCCTGATCCTGATCGAGCCGACGGATCGGGCCGATGCCCGCATGCGGATGTTCAATGCCGACGGGTCGGAATCGGAGATGTGCGGCAACGGAGTGCGATGCGTGGCCAAATTCATCCACGATCGCGGAATTGCCCCGAGGCCCCGGGTCACGGTGGAGACCGGTCGCGGCCTGCTCACGCTCGACCTGGAGATCGAAGGGGGGAAGGCGTCATGCGTCCGGGTCGATATGGGCCCGCCGATCCTCGACCCCGATGCCATCCCCACCACGCTCCCCGGCCAGCCTCCTGTCGACGTGCCGCTCCAGGTGGGGGGACATGACCTGGCTGTCACGGCGGTTTCCATGGGGAACCCGCACGCGGTCATCTACGTCGAGGACGTGGACCGCTTCCCGGTCGAGACTCTGGGGCCGCTTTTAGAGAATCACCCCGCCTTCCCGAAACGCGTGAACGTCCACTTCGTGGAGGTCCTCAGCCCTCGTGAGGTCCGGATGCGAACCTGGGAACGGGGTTCCGGGATCACGATGGCTTGTGGGACCGGAGCCTGTGCGGTGGCAGTCGCGGGAGTTTTGAACGGCCAAACTGGCAGTCGGCTTCTCGCCCACCTTCCAGGTGGCCCATTGGAGTTGGAATGGGACGGCGGAACGTCCTCCGTTTTCATGACGGGGGCAGCAACTCACGTTTATGATGGGACTTGGAACGAATGACGGCGCAACCCTCGGGATCGTAACCTCTTAGCTGATCGGAAATCTCTATGTAAGGGACGGGGCTTGCAAAAGATTTCTTTCTTTTCTGACCGAAAATCTTTTGCAAAACCCCGTAGACCCTCTATCTTATGGGTGCTGGCACCAAGTTTGCCAAGCCTGGATGATCGTTACCGACCGGCTCACGATCGAGCCATCGGCCCTCACAATCGAGATTCGGAGCTTTTTCCCATGCGTCGTCAGCTCACCACCCTCGCCCTGGCCGGTCTGTTCGCGGGTTTCCTCCTGAGCGGCAACGCCAGCGCCTGTCACAAGAAGAAGGCTTGTGCGACCCCGTGCGAGACGACCTACGTCGCCGCCCCGGTCTGCGCCCCGGCCCCGGTCTGCGCCCCGGCCCCGGTCTGCGAGCCCGCCCCGGTCGCCTGCGAGGCCCCCGCCAAGAAGCATTGCTTCAAGATGCCGAAGATGAAGATGCCGAAGTTCGGCTGCCACAAGAAGGCCGCTTGCGAGACCGTCACCTACGCCGCCCCGACCTGCGCCCCGACCTACTACGCTCAGCCGACCTACGCCGCCCCGCAGTCGCCCATCTACGCCGCTCCCCAGGCTTCGCACCAGGGCATGTAAGCCGACTCGACGCCCTCGGCGTCGAACGATCGATCGCTAGTCCGGGCCCGGCCAGGGAACTCTCCTGGTACGGGCCCGTCGTCTTGCGCGGAGGGCGCTGCCGGTTTCGGGTTCCCCGAGCGGCCGGTTTCGAGTAGGAATCGGGATGGTTCGGGCCCATCTCGGATGATCGGGCGTCGTTCCTCAGCCAGGGAGGGCTGCGACGTGAAGATACGCAATCCACACCTGATCCGGGCCGTCGGTCGGGTGGGGGCGCTGGCCGTCCGCGGCCTGGCAGGCTCCTCGCGGTTCCACTTCCGGTATGCCGACCCGTCGGTCAACCCGGAGGTGGCGAGACGGACGGGCCAACGGTTCATCTACGCCTTCTTCCACGAGGCCATGCTCTTCCCGGCCCATTACTGGTCCTGGCCGGAGATGCAGATCCTGATCAGCGACCACCGCGATGGGGAATTGATCACGCAGGTGGTCCGCCGGTTGGGATTCGGCGTGGTCCGCGGCTCGACGACTCGGGGCGGTGCACGCGCCCTGAGGGAGATGACCCGGAGGATCGACCGGGGACATCTCTGCGTCACGCCCGACGGGCCCAAGGGTCCTCGACGCCACGTCCATCAGGGCTTGTCCTACCTGGCCAGCCGGACCGGCCTGCCGATCGTCGGGGCGGGCATGGCCTTCCAGGACCCCTGGCGGGCCAACAGTTGGGATCGATTCGCGGTCCCTCGCCCCTTCCGCCCGGCGGCCTGCGTCGTTCCGGAGCCCGTCTTCGTCCCGCCCGACGCCGATCGCGACGTTCTGGAAGCCTGCCGCGCCGAGGTGGAACGGCGGATGAACGATTCGACCCGGGAGGCCGAGTCGTGGGTGCAATCCCTTTGAAGGGGGACGAGCGACGGGATTGGACTTGCCGGGTTGTGCGGCTTGGGATAAGGTGCCGCGACACCTCCGCTCTGCACTCCCCACTCGCAACATGAGCCGTCCCGATCCTACCGCCCAGCCCCTCGGTCGTTCGACCCGCCTCGCGCTGGTCGGCTGGGCCGTGGCCCTGGTGGCGTTGCTCGGGGTGGCCCGATGGCTCCAGCCAGATCCCAAAGGATTCGGAACCCATACCCAACTCGGCCTCTGGCCCTGCGCATTCCGGGCGACCACCGGCCGGCCTTGCCCGACATGTGGCATGACGACCGCGTTCGCCTGGTTTACGCGGGGCGAGTGGGGGCAGTCCTGGCGGGCGAACCCCGCCGGCTTCCTCCTGGTCCCGACCTGCATCGCCCTGATCCCGTGGACGGTCGCCGTCGCGGCGCGGGGGCGGGCCTTCGGATCCCGGACGCTGGAAACTCCCCTGATCTACCTGGCGGTGGCCACCGTGGCCCTGACCGTCATTTCCTGGTCTGTCCGTCTTGTCATTGGAGGGCGTTAGGATGACCCCTCGGCCACACGCAAGGATGCGTCGAGCCGCCCTGGCGACCTGTCTCGCAGCGGCGAGCTTGTTGTCCTTGCCGGGGTGCGACCCCCGCACCCTGCTGTACTTCCTCCAGCCCTTCGAACCGACGATCCCCGCGCCTGGGCCGTCGCTGAAGGGCAAGAAGGTCGTCGTGCTGACCCACGTCAACCCGGGCGCCGGCGTCGACTATCAGGCGCTCGACCGCGAACTCACCCGCGAGTTCATCATCGCCCTCCGCAAGAAGACCAAGAAGATCGACGTCGTCGAGCCGGATCGGGTGAATGCCTGGGTGGAGGCCCACCCGACCTGGACCGACCCCTCCGAGGCCGCAAAGGCCTTCGAGGCCGATTACGCCATCCTGTTCGACGTCTCCCACTTCCAGACCGAGGATCCTCGGAGCCCGGATCTGATGGAAGGGACGTCCAACATCCACATCCAGGTGTGGGAGATGGCGTATCCCAAGAACACCAAGGGCAAGGAACTCAAGGATCAGGAGAAGGAGGGGAGCAAGGTTTACGAAGAGCAGGCCGACACCACCTTCCCGGTGCGTGGCCCGGTCTCGCGGGATACCGGCGTCTCCCCGTCCTCCTTCCGGATCAAGTTCCTCAAGCTGGTCGGGACCGAGTTGACCTGGCACTTCGTCGATCATGCCCCCGGCGACGACATCCAGGACGTGAAGTTCAACCCGAATCAGTGATCGGGCCGATTGCCGAAAACACCAACCGGGCGGGCCTCGGCGTCGGACGACGCGCGAAGGCCCGCCCGGTTCGTTATCCTGGATCGGATGGCCGAGCGAGATCGATCCGATACGGAGCCCGACCCGGATGAACCCTCCCCTCGACGAACTCCTGGCGGCGGCCCGGGAGGCCAGCCGCAGGGCCTATTGTCCCTACTCGAATTTCCACGTCGGCGCGGCGATCCGGGCCGGTGGCCGGATCTACACCGGGGCCAATGTGGAGAACGCTTCTTATGGCCTGACCGTCTGCGCCGAGAGGACGGCGGCATTCGCCGCCATCCTGGCCGGCGAGACCCATTTCGAGGCGATCGCCGTCGCCTGCGTCGATGCCCCGGACGGCGCCGCGTCCGAGCAACTCATGCCCTGCGGGGCCTGCCGGCAGGTGCTCGCCGAATTCGCAGGGCCGGCCACG
Organism: Tundrisphaera macrotermitis; assembly: GCF_051175315.1. NCBI lineage: Bacteria > Pseudomonadati > Planctomycetota > Planctomycetia > Isosphaerales > Isosphaeraceae > Tundrisphaera > Tundrisphaera macrotermitis. The sequence goes on along the minus strand of NZ_CP195100.1, from coordinate 5,787,673 downwards.
CCGGTCGTGGTCGATCGGGTCGGGGCGATGACCCTCGCCGACCTGCTGCCCCTCGCGTTTCGATTGCAGCCGTTCTCCTCGTCAGAAGGTTGAACAAATTCCTTGATCCGGTGGCGCTGCCCCCCTAGAATGGCGAACCGCCGATGGATGATCGATCCGGCGAGATCGGCCCGGATCAGCACCGCCGCACGGCCCACCCCCGACCTCCCTCCGTATCGGGCGACAGTCACGATGAACGAAAGTCAGAGACCAGTCGGGATGTCCCGACGAGCGTTCGTCCGTCGTTCATCCGCAGCCCTGGCCTCTGCATCTTCGATCGCTCTCCGCGGTTCGATGGCGGAGGCATCGCCGGCCACGCCCAAGATCCGGGTCCGGGTCTGGTGCGAGGGGGGGGCACCCCGATCGGTCTACCCGCGGGACATCGACGGGGCCCTGAGCGAGTTCCTTAAAGGGCAATCTCGGCTCGACGTCAAGCGAGGCCGGCTCGATCAGCCCGATTCCGGCGTTTCGGACGCGGCCCTGGATGCGACCGATGTCCTGATCTGGTGGGGCAGGCTCCGCCATGCCGACCTTCCCGATCACCGCGCCGCCGCGATCGCCGACCGGGTGCGGGCGGGCAAGCTCGGCTTCGTGGCCCTGCACGCCTCATGCGGCAGCAAGCCTTTCGTGAACCTGATGGGGACTTCGTGCGAGCCGGGGGGCTGGCGAGACAACGGACGGCCGGAGCGTGTCACCATCGCTGCCCCGGACCACGAGATTGCCCGCGGGGTCGCCCCGTTCACGATCCCCAAGACATCGATGTACCTTGAACCGTTCCAGGTGCCCAGCCCCGAGACGGTCGTCCTGCTCTCCACCTTCTCCGGCGGCGAGACCTTTCGGAGCGGACTGACCTGGACCGTCGGCCGCGGACGCGTGGCCTACTTCCGGCCGGGCAACGAGGCTTTCCCGGTCCTCTTCCACCCGGCGGTGCGCCGCGTAGTGGCCAATGCGGCCATCTGGGCCGCTCCGACGGCATGATTTTGGCGTGTGTTACGCGCCCTCGGGGATGGTTGACTCCCCGGTTGGACCACATATAATCGGGGCGGAATCGGGCCGAGGGCAGGAAATCCGGCACCGATCAGCCGACTCCGTCGCTGATCTCCTCAGGATTCCAGCGGGGTCGACCCGCCGGCATGGCGACCCATAGCCCGAAACGCCTCCGGGATGGTGGAGGTTACATCGGCCCTGGTTCGCCCCGCCTTCGCCCTGAAGTGTCCCGCTTCATCGCCCGCCCGATCCCGATGCAGACACCCCAAGGAGAACGCCCCATGCGTCAGTGGTTCCTCAGCCTGGCCGCCCTCGCCCTGGTCGCCAGCCCCGCCTTCGCCGGTAAGTTCAACAAGGTCCTGAGCATCGGCGACAAGGCCCCGGCCATCGCCGGCATCCCGGCCGTCGATGGCGACAAGGAAATCACGATGAACCTGGCCGACGTCAAGGAAGACGTGGTCGTCGTCGTCTTCCTGGCGAACCACTGCCCGGTCGTCCAGGCCGTGGAAGACCGCCTCCACGAGATGGTCTCGGCCTACAAGGGAAAGAGCGTCAAGTTCGTCGGCGTGTGCTGCACCGGCACCGAGAACCTCAAGGAAGCCGACGACATCGCCGCGATCAAGCAGAAGATCAAGGAAGACAAGTATAACTTGACCTACGCCTATGACGAGAGCGGCAAGGTCGGCAAGGCCTTCGGCGCCACCGTCACCCCGCAGGTGTTCGTGCTCGACAAGAACCGCACGGTGCAGTACACCGGCCTGCTCGACGACAGCCAGATGAACGAGAGCAAGGTCACCAAGCCCTACACCAAGCTCGCCGTCGACGCCCTGCTGGCCGGCGACTCGGTCGAGACTCCCGAGACCAAGCAGAACGGCTGCGGCGTCGCCTACAAGCGCTGAGCCCTGGCCTCCACTCCTGCTCACCCTCCACGCCGCCGGGCCATCCCCCGGCGGCGTCTTCGTTGATCCGCGACCTCCCGACATCGAGGACTTCGACCGTGAACGCGATCGCCCGCCTCGCCCCGCTCGCCCTGATCGGATCGCTGGCCCTGGGATTCGGGGTCGCGACCCGGACCCCCACCGCCACGGCCGCCGACGCCCCGTCGGAGGAAGTGAAGCTGGTCCCGGTGAAGTACAAGGATTTCCTCGCCCGGATCGCCGCCAACAAGAAGGCCAAGCTCACCGTCGTGGACGCCTGGGCGACCTGGTGCGGCCCCTGCAAGGAAAACTTCCCGCATCTCGTCGAGATGCACCGCAAGTACGCCGATAAGGGCCTGGTGGCCGTCTCGCTCTCGCTGGACGAGATCGACAAGCCCAAGAAGATCGTCGAGGCGACCGCCTTCCTCGTCGAGAAGAACGCGAAGTTCGCCAACTACATCCTCGACGAGCCGACCGACGAGGCGTTCGAGAAGCTCGACATCACCGCCATCCCCGCCGTCTTCCTGTTCGGGCCCGACGGCAAGGAGATCAAGCGGTTCACGCTCGAGGACGTCAACAACCTGTTCACCTACGAGCAGGTCGAGGAGGCGGTGAAGGCTTATCTTGACGGCAAGCCGCTGCCCGACACCTCCCCCAAGAAATAACCCCGAGCCCGATTGTCCGATCCCAGGGCGATCGAGTATCGTAGTATCCCTTGGCTCGCGGCTCCGAGGCTCGACTTACGGGTCTCGGCGGGCATCGCGGCCGTTCGAACCGAAGGCGAGACGACGATGAAAGACGCGATCCATCCGAATTACCAGGACTGCACCGTGACCTGCGGCTGCGGCAACACGTTCCAGACCCGCAGCACCAAGCCCAAGATTGCGGTCGAGGTCTGCGCCAAGTGCCACCCGTTCTACACCGGGTCGCAGAAGCTCGTCGATGCCGCCGGCCGGGTCGATAAGTTCAACAAGAAGTTCCAGGGCACCTACGGCAAGGCCAAGAAGCCGGCCGAGGCCCCCGCCGAGACGTCCGCCACGAGCTAAAGCTCGCGGGTTGGATCATGGGACGGCCCGTCGGGGGGCGCCGAGGCGCAGCCCGGTCGGGCCGTCGGTCGTTTGCCGGACCCTCCCACGAGACCGTCGGTGTTCGAGAAACTCCAGGCCGACTATCAACGGTTCCTCGAACTGGATGCCGCCTTGCTCGACCCGGGGCTGGCGGCCGACCCGTCGCGATATGCGGCGCTCGCCAAAGAGCGGGGGTCGCTCGCCAAGCTCGCCCTCCCTTACGGCCGCTATCTCGATCTCGGCCGACAGGTCACTCAGGCCGAGGCCATGGCCGCGGCGGAGTCCGACTTCGAGATGCGGGCCTACGCCGAGTCCGAGGTCGAGGCACTCCGAGCCCGCCAGGATGAAGCCGGGGAGGAACTCCGCGACCTCCTCTACGATAAGGCGGCCGGCAACGACCGAGCCAGCCTGATCGTCGAGATCCGCGCCGGCACGGGCGGCGATGAGGCGGCCCTGTTCGCCCGCGACCTGTTCGAGATGTACCGCCGGTATGCCGAGTCCAAGCGCTGGTCTTTCGAGGTGCTCGATACGATGCCGACCGAACTCGGCGGTTTTCGCGAGGCTTCATTCGGCGTGACCGGGCAGGGGGCCTTCCGCCATCTTCAATTCGAGAGCGGCGGCCACCGCGTCCAGCGGGTCCCGAGCACCGAGACGCAGGGCCGGATTCACACCTCGGCGGCCACCGTGGCGGTCCTTCCCGAACCGGAAGACGTCGACATCGTGATCCGCCCCGAGGACATCGAGCGCGACGTGATGCGGGCCGGCGGGCCGGGGGGCCAGCATCAAAACAAGACCGAGAGCGCGGTCCGGCTGACCCACAAGCCGTCCGGCATCGTGGTGCTCTGCCGGGACGAGCGGAGCCAGCATAAGAATCAGGCCAAGGCGATGCGGCTGCTCCGCTCTCGCCTGTACGACCTGACCCAGGCTCAGGCGGCGTCGCAGCGGGCCGAGGCCCGTCGGACCCTGATCGGCTCGGGAGACCGCTCGCAGCGGGTGCGGACTTATAGCTTCCCACAGAACCGCGTCACCGACCATCGGATCGGCCAGACCTGGTATAACCTGGACCGAATCATCCTCGGCGACCTCGACCCCGTCACCACCGCGCTGATCGACCACGACCGTCGCGAGCAACTCGGCGAGGTCTGACGCGCCGGCCCGATCCTTGCTTCCAGGTGACACGCATGACCACCGAGATCGAGACAGCGCCCGCCGACCGGTGGACGGTCAAGCGGCTCCTGCAATTGACCCGCGACTTTCTCAAGAAGAAAGGGTCGGAAAGCCCCCTCCTCGACGCGGAGGTCCTGCTCGCGTCGGTCCTGGGTTGGGAACGGGTCCAGCTCTACACCCGCTACGAGGACGAGGTTGGCGAGTCCGATAAAGCGAAGTATCGCGAGCTGGTCCGTCGTCGATCCGAAGGGACACCGGTGGCCTATCTGGTCGGCAAGAAGGAGTTCTACTCCCTCTCCCTGGCCGTTTCGCCCGCCGTCTTGATCCCACGCCCCGACTCCGAATTCGTCGTCGTCGAGTACTTGAACCGGTTCAAAGGGATTGAGGGGCCGCGCTCGGTCGACGTGGGCACCGGCTCGGGCTGCCTGGCCCTGGCTTGTGCCCATCAGCACAAGTCGGCCCGTTTCATCGCCATCGACCTCAGCCCCGACGCTCTGGCTATCGCCTCGACCAATGCCGCGAACCATCAACTCGGCGATCGGGTCGAATTCCGCCAGGGGGATCTGCTGGGCCCGGTCGCGGAGGACGGTCCGTTCGATGCCATCGTCTCGAATCCGCCCTACATCGCGACCGACGTGATCCCGACTCTGGAGGCCGGCGTCCGTGACTACGAGCCCCACCTGGCACTCGATGGCGGTCCGGATGGCCTACGCGTGGTCGCCCGACTGATCGAACAGGCCGTGCCACTGCTCAAGCCGGGCGGCCACCTGATCCTGGAGATCGGCAGCGACCAGGAAGCCCCGGTCCGGTCCTTGATCGCCAATCAATCGGAGCTGGAGCTGTCCGCAACGATCCGCGACCATGCCAATCATCCCCGGGTGATCCGGGCCACACGGCGGAAGCCATGAAGGCGGGCGGGGCCCGTCTCAGGGCGTATCGGGCCCGTCCGGATCGTTCTTGCCGTCCCGCTTGACCGGGACCTCGCGAAGGGCCTCGGCCAGCTTGGCCATCGTCCCCCAACGATCCTTGGCCTTGCGGGCGAGTGTCCGGCGGAGGATCTCGCAGAGCGGTTCGGAAAGCCGAGGGTTGGCCAGCGCCGGGTCGATGGCGTCGGAGTTCATCTTCTGGGTCATCTGGGCCATGGATGACCCCGTCCCGCCGAACGGCAGCTTGTCAGTGAGCAATTCGTAGGCGACCACGCCGAACGAGAAGATGTCGATCTTCTCGTTGGTCGGCTCGCGGCGGATCAATTCGGGGGCCATGTACTGGAGCATCCCGGTCCGATTCCCGGGGCGGTGGAACGCCGGCAGGTTGGGGACGGCCAAGCCGAAGTCGATCAGCTTGACGTTGTTCTCGCGGTCGACCAGGAAATTGTTCGGGTTAATGTCGTGGTGGATGAACCCCGCCGCATGGACCGCAGCAAGCCCGTCCGCGGCCTGGGCCAGCACCTTCACCCGCCCGCGGAGGCCGAGGTTGGTCGCCTCGCGGACGAACTTGAGGCTGACGCCGTGGATGAACTCCATCGCCAGGAACTGCTCACCGTTGGTGGTCAGCCCGTGCTCATACGTCCGAACAACGTTGGGATGGACGATCTGCATCCCGATCTCGCCCTCGGACGGGCGTTCGGCGCTCACGGCCCGCGACATGGCCGCCGACTGGCGGTCGGGGATCTGGACCTTCAGGCAGACGGTCCGGCCGTTCTCCTTGTCGATCGCGCGATAGACCCGGGACATGCTGCCCTGGGGCGTCTCGTTGAGGATCGAGAAGCGACGCTCGATGTTGACCCGGCCGGCCCCACCGAGGAGTCCCTTGAGTATCCCGAGCATCGGACCCCCAGCCTGATCGGTGACCCGCTGCGCATCCTGGGCGATGAGCCGGACGCCAATCTTAGTCTACGCTGCGATGGGCCCCGGGTGACACCCACCGATGGAATCACCCGGGATTGCGATCATTCCGTCGTGCGGACGTGTAGTTCTCGCAACTGCCGATCGTCCACGGTCCCCGGCGCCCCGGTCATGAGGTCGGCCCCTCGCGACGTCTTGGGGAAGGCGATGCAGTCGCGGATGTTATCCAGCCCGGCATAAAGCATGACCAGGCGATCGAAGCCCAGGGCGATGCCGCCGTGGGGGGGCGCCCCGTTCTTCAAAGCACTGAGGAGGAAACCGAATTTCTCCTCGGCCTGTTCGGGGCTGAGCCCGAGAAGCTCGAAGATCCGGGCTTGGATTTTGGGGTCGTGGCAACGGATCGTCCCGCCCCCGCACTCCTCGCCGTTGACGACCAAGTCGTAGGCTTGGGCCCGGACCTTGGCGGGGTCAGTCTCCAGCAGATGTAAATCCTCGGGAAGGGGCATCGTGAAAGGATGATGCTCGGCCGAGTAGCGACCTTCCTCGGCATCCCAGGCCAGGAGCGGGAAGCGGATCACCCAGGAATAATGGAAGGTTTTGGGATCGTAGAGCTTGAGGTCGGCGGCCAGCTTGATCCTAAGGGTCGAGAGGACCTGGCTGGAGACCGACTGGGTATCGGCCACGATCAGGATGAGATCGCCTGGCTTGGCGTTGAACCGCTCGCGCAGCTTGGCCTGGACCGGCGCGGGGAAGAACTTGGCGGTCGGCCCGGTGAAGCCCTCGGCCTCCACCTTGATCCAGACCAACCCGCTCGCCCCGAACGACTTGGCGATCTCGGTCAGACCGTCCAGATCCTTGCGGCTGGTCGAAGCTCCGCCATCGGGGGCGCAAAGGCCGCGTATCCGGTTGCCCGCGGCCAACGCCTGCTGGAAGACCTTGAACTCGGTCTCCGCCGCCAGGTCGGCGATGTCCTTGATCTCCATGTCGTAGCGGAGATCGGGGCGGTCGTTCCCGTACTTCTCCATCGACTCATGGTAAGGGATGCGGGGCAGGGGGAGGGTTGGCGGGGGCTGGTCGGAAAACTCGGTCGCCATCTCGACGACGAGGTTCTCCATCGTGCCGATCACATCTTCGTCCTCGACGAACGACATCTCGACGTCGAGTTGGGTGAATTCCGGCTGGCGATTGGCCCTGAGGTCCTCATCCCTGAAGCAGCGGGCGATCTGGAAATAGCGGTCGAGCCCGGCCACCATGAGGACTTGCTTGTAGAGCTGGGGCGACTGGGGCAGGGCATAGAAATGGCCCGGGTTGACCCGGCTCGGCACCAGGAAGTCGCGGGCCCCTTCCGGTGTGCTCCGCCCCAGGATGGGTGTCTCGATTTCGAGAAATCCCAGTGCCGTCATCGACTTGCGCATCAGCTGTGCGAGGCGATGGCGGAGGATGAAGATCTGCTGCATCGACGGCCGTCGGAGGTCGAGGTAGCGATATTTGAGCCGAAGTTCCTCGTTGGCCTCGGCCCCCTGGATTTCGAAGGGGGGCGTTGGCGTGGCGTTGAAGACTTCCAGGGCGGTCGCCTTGACCTCGATGGCGCCGGTCTTGAGCTTCGGGTTCTCCTTGCCCGCAAGGCGAGGCGCGACCAGTCCGCGGACGCCAATGACATGCTCGTTGCGGAGGTCGTGGGCCCCCTGGAGCGATCCGGCGGCGTCGGACTCGTCGAAGACGACCTGAGTCATCCCGTAGCGATCGCGAAGGTCAATGAAGACCAGCCCCCCGTGATCGCGGCGCACGTCGACCCAACCATTGAGGATGACCTCCTGGCCGATGTGGTCTCGGGTCAACTCGCCGCAGGTATGAGTCCGTTTGAGCATGTTCTTCGCCGATCCGCCGCGTCCAGGGTCCAAGGAGCCCGAGCCGGGCCCGGCTCCAAAATTAACCCGGGGGATGGATGCCGTCAAGCAGCCCCAGGTTCGGTCGATCTCGCCTCCCCGCGCGTTGCGCGTCTCCGTGCTTGCGTGCCCCGAAAAGACGGGGTAGCCTTATCTGATGGGCGCCTGGCCGGATCGCCTCGCCCCGCCTCCGTGTGACCCGGTGCAGGATCGGACTTCATGGATTTCCAGCTCGTCGTCCTCCGTGGTCGAAGTGCCACCACCGCCCTGAAGCTCGGCGACACCGCCACAACGGCCGGGCGCGGGGAAGACTGTCAGCTCCGCATCAAGTCGTCGCAGGTCAGCCGGAGGCATTGCCAATTCTTCGAAAAGAACGGCATGCTTCTGGTCAAGGACCTCGGCAGTTCCAACGGCACCTTCCTCAACGGTAAGAAGATCGAAGGGCAGAGGGTCCTGGAGCCGGGTGACGAACTCGCGATCGGACCGGTCAAGCTTCGCGTGGAGAAGGCGGGCCAGCCTTCCGCCTCGAAGACCGGGGTGAAGCCCGGGGTGCCCAAGCCGGGCGACACCGCCGTGCCCACCAAGATCTCGCCGGGGGCCTCGTCCGACGAATTCGAGATCGATTTCGACGAGACGCCCGAGCCCGCCTCCGAGGAGAAGACCGTCGCGGTCCCTCCCAAGAAGTCCGAGGCGAAATCGACCTCGAAGGCCGCGGAGCCCGACCTTCCCGACTCGGGTCCCGCCGAACTCGGCGACGATGCGATCGCCGACTTCCTGCTCGACATCAAGCTCGACGACGACGAGTAAACCGGGAAAGTCGGGCCATGAGCCCACATTTTCCCGACCAGAACGATCCGGCGCCGAGGGTCGCGTCTCTTCTCTGGGCAACCGGCGAGGGGTCGCGACCTGTTCGCATCTCCGGTGTTGTCTGAACATGAGGCGTGGCGTCGACACCGTTGAAAAACGCGAATCGTTATTGAATTATGGTTGCTAAAAATAGCTCCAGGATGTCACGATAATACCGTTCTGGACTATCATGGAGTTGTCGAGGAGTTCCTCTCCCCCACTTTTACCAGTCATAGAAGACCATGGCACGACGCAAAAACGCACCTGAGTCGGTCAAGGTGAAGCATGGTTTGTCGGAACGACTCCGCGAGATCCGCACGGAGTTGTTCGGCGAAAGGGGTGGCCCCGATCTGGCACGCCGCCTCGAGATCCCGGTTCGTACCTGGTACAACTACGAGACGGGCGTCACCGTGCCGGCGGAGATCATCCTCCGCATCGTGGAACTCACGTCGGTCGAGCCGATCTGGCTGCTTCGTGGCGAAGGACCCAAATTCCGGGCCCGGGCGGACGAGTCGAATCCTGGCTCCAACCCGATGCTCGAAGAAAGCTCCGTGCCCGCCCTGCTGAGGGCCGCCCTCCATCGGCTGGAGCAGGCTCAACGCCAGCCGTTGCCGATGCAGCATGCGCCTCCGATGGTTTTGCCCCGCGACGGGCGTGAGGCCGATGGCGAGGAGGACGATCTATCCTTGGTGGGCGGCGATCGCGTTTCCATGGATCCCCTGACGCCGGCCGATGGGACCTCCTATGCTGCGGCCCGCCGGGAGTGGCAGGACGCCCGCCGGTCCCTGAGGCATCTCCGGGTGGCCGATGCGAGCATGACGCCGATCGTTGCCGAGGAGGCGATCGTCGCCTATGCCGAGGCCGAACCGATCTCCGAGATGCTCGACGGCAAGCTCGTGGTCGCCAAGATCGACGGTCAGGAATACGTCCGCTGGTTCCAGCATTGCGGCCGATATGCCCTGCTCCGCGCCGAGAACCCCGCGACCGACCCGCCCACCATCCTGGTCGATCCGTCTGCCGAGGGCGATTCGGCCTATCACCGAGTGCTTTGGATCAGCACTCCGCATTGATTACCCCCGGCCGGCTACCAGGAGATGAATTCGCCGAGGCAAGGGGTGATCACGATCTTGCCGTCGCCGATCCGACCGGTGCGGGCCTGTCCGACGATCGCCTTGACGGCGGCAGGCACGTCCTCGTCCCTGACGAATAGGGTCAGTTCCACCTTCGGGAGGAAGGATGCGTTGTACTCGCTGCCGAGATAGCGATGAAGGCGGTTCTTCTGACGCCCGTAGCCCATCGCTTCCCGGACCGTCCCGCCCACGATCTCGATCGATTCCAGGGCGGACAGCACCGCACCGGCCCGGAACGGTTTGATCATGGCGACGATCTGGACCAGTCCCATCAACGTAAACCCTTTCCTCCGGCCGGTGATCCAACCCCCCGCGAACCGATCACGCCGCCCTGCTTGCTTGACAGGGCCAACGATCCATCGGACAGTAACCAATCGGGCGTGTCGGACCAAGTCCCATGCGCCGGGATCGGGCCGGCGAGTGGCTCGCTCATCGATCGTCCCAGGTCAGTTCGGGGTGTTCATCCATGCGACGGTTTTGGGTCTTGGTTGCGTCGACAATCCTCGTGCCCGCCCTCGGTTGTGCAGGGCGGGCCAGCTATGAAAAGAGGATGGAATCGACCCTGAACCTCCTGAAATACACCAAGCGGCTCAATCAAAACCTGATGCCGGCCCCGGAGGACAAGAAGTTCAGGGAGCAGGCCATCTATGTCCGGCCTCCCAAGGAGCAGGTCGAGGCCAAGACCTTTCAACTTCGCGCGCCGGAAGGCCAGTTCGATCTCGAAGCCACCTTCAACGACAAGACCGAATCGGCCCTGCACGTCCTGGCCAGGGTCAAGAAGCCTAAGAAACCGGCGGGCAAGGGGGCTCCACCGGCCCCGGCACCCGCGGCGCCTCGCGGCGAGTTCACCGGCGATGTCGTGGCCGTGTTGACCGAGGTGTTCGGTCCCTCGGATGCACTCCAGGTCTCCAAGTTCAAGGACGAGACCAAGGGGACCATCGAGGGCGCGCCCAAAAACCAGTTCAAACGGTTGATCTTCTCGGCGGGAAAGAAGGAAGTCGCCGTCTACATCTACAAGCAAGACATTTATGATGTCGCATTGATCTTCGTCTATGACGTGGGCATCCGCCAGACGATCAGTTCCAAGGTCGATCTTTGCCTGGGCTCGTTCTCGGTCGGCCAGAGGGCAACGAACAAGTACAACGGCGGTTCGGTCGTCGAGGAGCCTGCCGACGATCAAGGGGGTGCGACCGTCTTCTGAGCGGGGCGATCGAAGCCCGGCCCCTCGGTTGCTGCCAAGGTGCCGGGCTAGGTCGAGTGGGTCGCACGCATCGTCCGGGCGGACCATGCCGGGACGAGCGGCTCAGAATGAGATTTGCTCAATGGGAGGACTCGGAGGCTTCCCAGGCCAGCCTGGCCTCGCGAGCTTCCTCTTCCTCGGGATGCATCAGCTCATTGCGGACGATCAGGACGTCCTCGGGAGCTTCGATGCCTAGGCGGACCTGGTTGCGGTCGATCTTGACGATCTTGATCCGGATGTTGTTCCCGATCACGATCCCTTCCAGTTGCTTGCGGCTCAAGACGAGCATCGTTTCCTCCTTGAAACGAAGAGGTCTAATTCTCTTCGGGGTCGACTCTCGTTGCCCCTCCATAAAACTCGTCGGATTCCGATCCTCATTTGCGACAATGGGAAGTAATTTTCCCTGGGATTCTGTCAAGCCCGGGGCCACTTCAATCGATACGGGATCATCCAGTTGAACCACGGCCGGTTCATGTTCCGCGTGTCGAGGAGTTCGGCAAACCCCATCCCAACTTCGGGGGCTTCCTGACTCGATCCTCGGATCGTGTAGTCAGCCGTCCACCGGAGGTAGAACGGCCCGCTGTCGACCCTGGATCGGACCTGGCGAACCAGCCGACCTTCGGTCGAGTCGACGAGTAAAGACCGGTCGTGGCCCATCCCGAACACGGTCCGATCGCGGCGATCCCCCAGGAATTCAGCATCCTCGCGGATCGTTTCCGGGCGGCCGTCCCTGCAGGTGATCCAGAGCGACTGCGGCTCACCCCGGTGGGGTTCGCAATCGTAATAAATCTCGGTGAAGGGCCCGTGATGGACGCGGCCCCATTCCCACCGCCGCATTGCCAGGGACATCTCCTCGGCACCGGCGTTGTGATCGTGATAGCCCCGGCCTTGGAAGGCGAGGGTCGTCCCGCCGAAGCCCACCCGGCCTTCGACCCGGCAATCCGGAGCCGCCAGAATCCAAAGGTGCGGAGCCTCGGGCCCGCCCAGATCTCGCTCGAAGGGGATCGTCTCGGCGGACGGGCAAAATCGCAACTCGGCGCGGATCGGGGTCCGTCCGTTGACGGCGGACGTCGCGACGATGAGTCGATAGCCATCGCCATCGCATTCCACGCGGCTCTCGCCCACCGTCACGGCGAACGGCTCGGCCTCATGCTGGAACGCCCCACGACGGTGGCCGTTCAGGCCATAGGCCATGGTCTTGCCGTCGCGATACCAGCTGATGCCGATCGCCGAGTGATCAAGGGCATGGGGCGCGGGATGTCGGTCCGGGTTGCGGAGATGGCGGAGGGTGGCGACGCCGTAGGAAGGGTCGAAGGGGAGGCCGGCATACCAGACGATCACCAGCGCATCGCGGCCGTCGTCGGAGATGGCGTCGAAGTACCACCACTCGTGGGCACCCGGTCCGGGGTGATTGATGAAGCGATCAGGGCCGTCGTGGGTGGGCATCGATGGAACTCGTCAGATGGCTCGGATCAGCCCCAGAATCGCCGCCACTCCTCGGCATAGGATTCGGCCTGGCAGGAGGCGAGGCTGGCGAGCTTACGCGGGGTCGAGACGCGTGCGCGGGCCCGGAAGACGTCGAGGTCGAGCCGCTCGATGGCGTCGAGGATGCCGCCGTAGGTCCGGCCCATGAGCCGGACGGTCGTCCGGCTGGAGGCCCCCACCAGCCAGGGGATCCCCGCCTCGGCCTCGGCATAATAGCCCCGGGCGCGGTCGATCTGGAACCGCATCAGGTCGCGAAATGCGGGATCGGGCCGACCCCGGTCCAGTGTCGTCTCGGAGACGCCGAATCGGGCCATTTCATCCTGGGGAAGATAGACCCGCCCACGCGACCAGTCCTCGGCGATGTCGCGGAGGATGTTGGTCAATTGCATCGCCGTGCCTAGGGCCTGCGCCTGGGGGAAGCAGACCGAGGAACGGTAGCCGAAGATGTGGGTCATCATCAGCCCGACCACGCCGGCGACCCGGTAGCAATACAGATCGAGCGCGGCGAAATCGGCGTAACGGGTGACATCCAGGTCCATCGCCATGCCGTCGAGCAGATCTTCGAAAAGCTGCCGCGGGATGCCCCGCTCGCGGACCGTCCGGCGGAAAGTCAGCAGGCCCGGCGGTGCCGGACCGGCCCCATAGGCCAGGTCGAGGGTTCCCCGTGCCTCCTCCAGCCTTGAGGCCGCCTCGGCCCGATCCCGTGCCTGATCGACCCCGTCATCGGCCCAACGGCAAAATCCATAGACCGCGTAGGCGTGCTCGCGGGTGGACCGTGGCAGGCAGGCCGAGGCGAAGTAGAAGGTGCGCGCGTGGTGGCGGGTGATCCTGCGGCAGACCCGGGCCCCCCGGTCCGCTCCCCTCAAAGGAATTTCTCCAGCACCTTCGCGCTGCTGATGACGCCGGGGAGGCCGGCGCCGGGGTGGGTGCCGGCCCCGACGAAGTAGAGCCCGCCCACATCCTCGCTGCGGTTGTGGGGGCGGAACCAGGCGCTCTGGGTCAGGACCGGCTCGAACTGGAACGCCGACCCCATGTAGGCATCCAGGTCGGTTTCGAAGTCTTTGGGCGTGAAGAGCCGGAGCGTGACCAGATGGTCGCGGAGACCGGGGACGAGGTGCTCCTTCTCCAGGGATCGGAGGATGCGATCGGCATACTCCTCCTTGATCGCGTCCCAATCCTGTCCGCCGCCGAGGTGGGGGACCGGGCTCAGGACGTAGAAGGTCTCGCAACCGGGAGGGGCCAGCGACGGGTCGGTGCGGGTCGGCGCGTGCAGGTAGAGCGAGAAATCGTCGGCCACGATCTTGCGGTCGAAGATGTCGCCCAGCAAGTCCTGGTAGCGAGGGCCGAGGACGATCGAGTGGTGGGGCAGGTGGGAATAGGTCCGGTCGGTGCCGAAGTAGGCGACGAACAGCGACATCGCGTACTTCATCCGCTCGATCCGACGGTCGGTCCACTTACGGCGATGCTCGGGGCGGATCAGCTTCCGATAGGTATTCGCGACATCCCCGTTGGAGACCACCACGTCGGCGGGATAGCGTTCCCCGCGGCTGGTCCGCACGCCGACGACCCGCCCGGCCTCCACCTCGATCTCCTCGGCGCGGCAATCGAGGATGAGCCGGCCGCCCATGTCCTCGAACATCCGGACCAGCCCCGCGACGAGCGCCCCGGTCCCTCCCATCGCGAAGTGGACGCCCCAGGTCCGCTCCAAATAATGGATCATGGAGTAGATCGAGGAGGAGCGCAGGGGATTCCCGCCGATGAGCAGGGGCTCGAAAGAGAAGACCTGCCGCAGGCAAGGATCCTGGATGAACGACGAGACCCGGCGGTACACCGACTGTTCGGCCCGGAGCTTGATGAGGTCGGGGGCGACCTTGACCATCTCCCAGACGCTGTGGAACGAATGGTCGGCCAGGTCCGTGAAGGCGCGGGCGAAGACCTTTTCCGTGTAGGCCAGGAATCGGCGGTAGCCCGCCACGTCCTCGGGGTTGAACTTGGCGATCTCGGCTTCGAGCCGGGGCGTGTCCCCCGTGTAGTCGAAGGTCCGCCCATCGTCGAAGTAGATCCGATAGAACGGATCGCACGGCACGATGGTCACATAGTCGCCGATGTTGCGGCCCGTCAGGGCGGCCAGCTCTTCGAGCACGAACGGGACGGTGATGATCGTCGGCCCGGCATCGAAGGTGAACCCCCGATCGCGGTAGACGTAGGCCCGCCCGCCGGGCTGGTCCCTCATCTCCAGCAGGGTCGTCTCGTACCCCTTCGCTCGGAGCCGGATCGCGGCGGCCAGGCCCCCGAATCCACTCCCGATCACGACCGCGCGGCGTGGTTGGGACGGATCCATCACGCGTCGACCATCCGGCCTTCGGCGGCGCCCGTCATGGAATCCATCCCCTCGATCACAAAGCCGGGGAAATCGATCGGGGGACCGTACGAATCCCCGAAGAGTCCCATCAATGAAATCAGATCGTATCGCTGCCGGGCGTCGATCGGCGAAGTTTCGAGGACGCCGATCGCCTCGGCTCGCGCCTGCTCGATGCGGGCTCGGCAGATCTCGACGGCGCCGGCGTCCGCGATCAACCCCAGGAGGGCCTTCCTGCGTTCCAGGCCGACCGGCGCGTCGAGCGCCGCGACGAGGTCTCGGCGACCGGATGGGGTCAAGCCCTGGTAGGCCGCCCAAAGCACATAAGTCCGTTTCCCGCCATCCAGATCGGGCTGATCGTCCAGGGCGGGGTCGACTTCCAGGGCATCGAGATCGTTCTGGACCTGGAAGCTGAAGCCGAGCAGGTCGCCGAATCGATCGATCGCCTTCAGGGCGGCCGGCGAGGCCCCGGCCAGGGTGGCCCCGAGCACCAGGGGGCCGGAGACGCTGTACCGGGCCGTCTTGCGGAGGTATGACTCGATGATCTGCCCTTCGCTCAGGTCATCGAGCGGGCAATCATCGTAGAGGACGTCCAGGGCCTCGCCCAACCCGGTCTCGAACAACATGTCAGCCATCAGGCGCCCGGCACGGGCCGACGCCGCGTCATCGAGCCCGGCGCGATTCAGCAGCCTCATGCCGAGCGCAAACAGGAGGTCGCCGCCGATGAGGCCGAGATCGGCCGCCTGCTTGCGATGGCGCTGATCGTCGCCGCGACGGATCGCCTCGTGGAGCGTGGCCTTGCCCCGGCGCAAGATGCTCCCGTCGATCAGGTCGTCATGGACGAGCATGAAGGCATGGAAGACCTCCAGGCTGGCCGCGGCCCGGGCGATCGGACGTGGCGGGGGACCATAACTCCCGGTGATGATCCGATAGCCGGCCAGGCAGAGGCGAGGGCGAAGTCGCTTGCCCCCCCGAAGAACGAAGTCCGTGATTTGGTCGTAGAGCGGCCGGACGTGGGGGTTGCCCGCATCGCAGCGCCGGGCTTCCGAGAAGAAGTCCGCCAGATCCCGGTCGACCTGATCGCGATCGGTCGTGGGCGTCAACCGTCCGAGCGTGCTGTCGAGGGCGAATTGGGGCACGGCAATCCTCGGCGACGGCGGGTCCCCCGCGGGCCAGGCCCGCGGGCCGGGGGAAGTGACGGGCGGAGCGACAAAGGGGATGCTCCCAACTCGGATGAGGGGGCCTCACGCTTTCGTCGATTGCATTGTAGCCGACCGGGTAGAGCGGGGGAGACACGAAGTGCGGGAAACTTCATCAATCTTCCCGAGGCTGATCATCGCCCTTCCAGAATCGGCCTGGGATCGGCGAGCCCTGCCCACCATAATGCAACAAGGACGCCTGAGAGCGTCCGCGAACGGAGGCGATCCCATGAGCTACGACAAACGCGGGACGATCGACCTCAACGCCGACCTCGGCGAAGGATGCGGCTGGGACGAGCCGTTGCTGGGGCTGGTCACCTCGGCGGCGATCTCGTGCGGGGCCCACGCCGGGCATCCCGACGAGATCTTGCGGACACTGTCGATCGCGGCCGATCGCGGTGTCGCAATCGGTGCCCACCCGGGCTACCCCGATCGCGAGCATTTCGGCCGGCGGCCACGCGAGATCGACGCCGATGGGGCCCGCTCGCTGGTGCTGGATCAGGTCGAGACGCTCGCGGCCCTGGCCTTCCGGGCCGGCCCGCCGCTCCGATTCCTCAAGCCGCACGGAGCCCTTTATAATCAGGCCCAGGATGATGACGCCGTGGCGGCCGGCGTCGTGGCCGCGGCGAAGGAGTTGGAACTGCCCATCCTGGGATTGCCGGGGGCGGCCGTGGAACGCCAGGCGGTCGAGCAGGGCGTCCGCTTCATCGCGGAGGGGTTTGCGGATCGGCGTTATCGGCCCGGCGGACGGCTCGTCCCGAGGGGAGAGCCGGGGGCCATCATCGACGATCCGACCCTGATGAGCCTCCAGGTGATCGAGCTGGTGGAGGGGAGACGGGTCCAGACCTTGTGCCTCCACGGGGACGACCCGGGGGCGGTGGCCCTGGCCGGGCGAGTCCGAGGGATCCTGGAAAGGCAGGCGATCGAGCCGAGGGCGTTTGCCTCGTGGGCCTGATCGTGCTCCAACCCGGCCTGGCGACCACGGTCCAGGATCGGGGTCGCGTGGGATATCGGTCCTGGGGGGTCCCGGTGGGTGGGGCCTTCGATGGCACGTCATCCGGCCTGGCCAATGCCTTGCTCGGCAATCATCCCGACGATGCGACCCTGGAGATGACCCTGGTTGGCGGCGAATATCTGGCCGAGGGCGACATGGCCTTCGCCCTGGCCGGTGCTCCGATGATGGTCCGCGTCCATCCCACGGCCGGCCACGCTTGGAATTTAACAGTGCCTCAATCCTTCTCGCTCCGGCGAGGTGACCGGCTCTTGGTGGGGGGGACGCCGGCCGGCGCCCGAGCCTATCTGGCCGTCCGGGGCGGGTGGCAAACACCCCTCATCCTCGGGAGTCGCTCCGCAGAAAACCGGCTAGAAGTGGGGGATCGACTGGATGCAGCCCCGGGATCGACCCCGGTGAGGCGCCCCTCCGCCTGGCCCTGGGGGGTGTGCCGGCAAGCCTCCCGGCCCATCCGGTTCGTCGATGGGCCGGACGCAGGATCGGTGACCTCGATGGCCGGAGCCCTCGATGGAATCGAGTTCACCGTCTCGACCCGATCCGATCGCATGGGGCTCCGTCTCGAAGGCCCGCCCGTCGTCGCGGCGATCGGGCACGATCGGCCCTCGATGCCGGTGGCCCCCGGAGCCATCCAGGTGGCGGGGGGCAGTCCGATGATCCTGGGCGTCGCGGGCGGGACGATGGGCGGTTATCCCCACGTGGCCCACGTCATCTCCGCCGATCTCGATCGCCTCGGACAACTGAGGCCCGGGCAGGCGATTCGGTTCATCCGGGTCGCGGTCGAGGAGGCTCGCCGCATCGATCGATCCGAGCGATCGGCCCGCCGACGATGGATGACTCGACTCGCGGCTTCGGCCGGCGTCATGGAGCAGATCCGGGGTTTCGATTCGCCGACCTGAGCTTGCCGGATGGGGCCCGATCCGGTATCAGATCGCGTCGGTCTTCTCCCGGTATGGATTCACAGACTCGAATGAACCGGAGGGCATGCATGACGCCCGGCAGCCAGACTTGGCGGGCCGCACTCGGGCTCCTCGCCCTGACGGTCGTGGCGCAGGCGGGATGCCATTCGGTGCCGATGGCCAAGATCGCCCCGACGCCGAATCGCCCGCAATCGACGATCGCCGAGGTGGGGCGCGCCGCCCTCCTTCCCGCGACGGTGGCGCTGGAAACCCCGGCGGAGATGTCGGCGATGGAGCCGGTCCGCGATGGACAGGTGACCGAGCCCTCGTCCCGGATCGCCGCCGATCCCAAACCGCTGATCCCGCGCCCCGCGAGCGAGGAAAGCCCGCCCGTCGTCCCGGCGGAGACGCCGCTTCTCGACGCGGCCCTCCAGCGGGCCAAGGGGCTGGAACAGGCCATCGTCGAGGAGATGACGCCCCCGGCCGAACCCCTCGCGCCGGCGACGCCCGAGCCGATGCCGATGCCGCCGCCGGCCGCCCCCGAGCCGGACCGGCTCGAGAAGGCGATGGAAGCATCCAAGCCCGAAACCGTGCCGGCCCCCCCCGCGTCCCTCCCCCCCGAGGACGCCTGGCGCGACGGGATCGATCGGCTCAGCGGGCTGGCCCGGGACCAGGCCGGCCGTCCCGGCGAAGCCGGTGCCCCATGGGAATTCCGTACCCGAGTCCTCGCCTGGCTGGCCGAGCCCCACATCGACCCGGATCGGGATCAGCCCGAAGCCCGGGGTCTTCGCTCCGTCCTGCTCGCCCTGTCGGGATCACCGACCGGGACGCCCTCGCGCCCCGAGGACGTCCGATCGGCGATCCAGGTCCTGGAAGAACGCGTTCCCATGGAGATCACGGATCTCCAGCTCTGCCTCAAGGTCAACGGGTTCGGGGACTACGAGGTCATCGACCCGCCCGTCCGCCGAGCCGGCCAGCAGGTCGTGATCTACAGCCAGATCGACGGGATCCGTTACGAGTCGATCCCCTCGGGTTTCCGCTACCGGGTGGCGGGCCAGCTCGAAATCCTGCCCGAAGGGGGAGGCTCCCCGGTCTGGTCGATCCCGCTGGGCATCGGCGACGATCCGTGCCGGGTTCGGCGGAGGGATTTCTTCATCCCGTACATCTTCACCGTCCCGAAGACCATCGCCCCCGGCCGCTACATGCTGCGTCTGACCGTGAGGGATCTCACCTCGGACCGGTCGGCCACCCGGGACGTGCCCGTCGTGATCGCTCGGGATTGACAGGTCTGGCGCATTACCGGATCGATACCTTGCCAACCCCGGATTGATGCGAAACAATGGCGCCCATCGACTTACTTTCCTTCGCCCGGCGAATGGTCACTTCGATGGGGATCGCCTATGTCGATTCGAACCGGTAGGCGTTGGGGCATCGCGATCGGCCTGGCCGGATGCCTCGTCGCCGGGGCGGAAGTCCTCTCGGCCGATGGCCCCGGCGTGGCCCGCCTGGTCGCCCAGAAGGCCGGCAAGAAGAAGTCGATCGCCCGGAAGGATGCTCCCAAATCCGCCGACGATGCGATGGAGAAGGCCGAAGGGGACGGCAAGGCCGCCATGCCCAAGGCGGAGGCGGCCGCCCCCGCGGCGGCCGATGACGGGAAACTCTCCTTCGCCAAGGATATCGCCCCGATCTTCGCCGCCAACTGCGTCGGCTGCCACAGCGGCACCGGCAACGGCAAGGTGCGCGGCAAGTATGACATGACGACCTTCGCCCTGATCATGGCCGGGGGCAAGCGGGGCGTCGACATCGTCCCCGAGGATCCGGAAGGGAGCACCCTGGTCCGGATGATCACCGGCGAGGAAACGCCGAGGATGCCGCAGGGCAATCAGGTGTCGCTCTCCGCCGGCGCGCAGGCCAAGATCGCCACCTGGGTCAAGGAAGGGGCCCGGCTCGATGCCGGCATCGATCCCAACGCCCTCCTCACCAAATACGCCGCGTCCGCGGCCGACCTGCGCAAGACCGAGATCGCCCGGATGCCGGCCGATCGTCGCGATGCGCTCACCCGCGAGACCGGCCTGGCCCGCTGGAAGAAGGTCAACAATTCGGAGCCCGAGATCACCACGGGCACGAGTTTCATGCTCTTCGCCGAGATGCCCAAGGCCCGGCACGACAAGCTGCTCAAGACGATGGAGACGCAGCTTTCCTCGGTCAACCGCATCGTGGGAGTCCCCCGCGACAAGGCGGTGGGCACCGGGGAGAAGGTCAGCCTCTATGTCTTCAAAGATCGCAACACTTTCGTCGAATTCGTCCGGACGACCGAGAACCAGGAGGTCGAGTCCGATGAGGTGGCTCGCGTCCGGCTGAACGTGGAAACCCCCTACGTCGTGGCGCTCGATCCGGCCGGCGGCGGCGAGGAGGCAGCCCCCGCCCCGGCCAAGAAGTCGGGTCGCTCCCGGAAGGGAGCCGCCGAATCGGCCGCGGCATCGTCCGGCCAGCGGACCCTGGCGGGTATCATGGTCGAATCCCTGGTCGTCGGCATCTGCAATCAGGCCGGCAAGCCCCCCCGCTGGATCTCCTTCGGGCTGGGGGCCTATCTCGCATCCACCATCGAAGGCGGGAGTTCCTACTACCGCGGGCTGCGGGCCGAGGCCGCCGAAAATTACCGCATCGGTTGGATCCCGCGTTGCAACGAGGTGCTGGGCGGGCAGGCCCCCAACGAGGCAATCCGGGCCGTAGGTTTCGGTCTGTTCGAGTGGATGGCCGCCAATGCCCCGCCCCAGACCCTCTCGACCTTCTTGCGAGAAATGCTCGAAGGGCAGGACAAGCTGGACGAAGCGATCAGCAACGTCCTCGGCATCGCCAACCGGGAGGCTTTCCTCCAGATGTCCGGCGAATGGATCGGCGGCCGCTATGCGGGCAGCCGATGAGCGATGCCATTCCGGAGGGTCCCGAACCCCAGGACTCTCCCTTCTTCGTACCGGCCGGCGGGGGCACCCGCCGTCGCCTGTTCCCCGGGGTCGAGATCGACGCCACGGCCGGACAAAATCTGATGCTTTCGGTCGTACGGTTCGAGCCCAACTCCGAGGTTCCCGATCATTCCCACCCTCATGAGCAGATGGGGATGATGATCTCGGGACGCGCCGAATTCACGATCGGGGGGGAGACCCGGGTCCTGGGCCCCGGCGACATCTGGCGGATCCCCGGCGGCGTGCTCCATCGGGTCCGTTCCCTGGATGGGCCGGCCGTGGCTCTCGATGTCTTCCATCCCGTCCGCGAAGATTACCGCTGAGAGGGGGCTTCGATGGGGCGGGTGGTGGTGCTGGGCGCCAGCCTGATGGACATGAACATGCGCCTGGAACGTCTCCCCGTGCCCGGCGAGACGCGACTGGGCCGGTCCTTCTTCACGATGCCCGGCGGCAAGGGGGCCAACCAGGCGGTCGCCGCGCGGCGGGCCGGGGCGGATGTGGCCTTCGTGACCGCCATCGGCGGGGACGCGAATGGGCGTGCGATCCGCGACAACCTGTTCGGCGAAGGCATCGACCTCCGGCATGCCTCGGTCATCGAGGGGGAATCGTCGGGGGTCGCCCTCATCCTGGTGGGGGATGACGGGGAAAACCTGATCGGCGTGGCCATGGGGGCCAACGCCCGGGTCGACGCGTCGCTCATCGACGGCCTGCCCGAGGAGATCTTCCGGGGCCCGGGGGTCTTCCTCGCGAGCCTGGAAGTTCCTTTGCCCGCGGTCGCCCGCGCGGTGGAGCGTGCCCGGGCGGGCGGGCTGATCGTGATCCTGAATCCGGCCCCGGCCGTGAGCGGTCTGGTCGAGTCCGGCCTGCTGCCTCAGGTCGACATCCTGACCCCGAACCGGGGCGAGGCCGAAGCCCTCACTTCGCTCACGAATGCGACCCGCGTCGAGGCCTCGCACCTGGCTGAATCGATCCGAACGGGCCGGGGCCCGGGTGCGGTCGTCATGACCTTGGGGTCGGCCGGCTGCCTGATCGCCGAGGATTCGGGGACCCTTGCGATCCCGGCGTACCCGGTCGAGGCGGTCGACACCGTGGGCGCGGGCGATGCGTTCACCGCCAACCTGGCCGCCGCCCTCGCCGATGGCCGGTCGCTCGCCGAGGCGGCTCGTCGGGCGAATGCCGCCGCCGCGCAGGCCGCCACCCGGCCCGGAGCCCAGGGAGCCTTGCCGACCCGCGAGGCCGTGGATCGGCTGATGGCCCAGCACGGCAACGTCGGTCCGACCTGATCCCATCCCGAATCGATCCCCCCGAAGCAGCCCGCCCATCACCCGGATCCGTCCCTCCCCAAGATGGATCGAACCGAACAGGATGCACACCATGATCCGGATGAATCCCGGTGCGATCGTGATCGCGCTCGGTGTTGTGATCGCCGTCGGACCTCCGGCTCACGCCGACCTGATCGGGTCGGCGGAGGGGCCCGCCCAGAAACTCCGGACGGTGTTCCAGTCCTACTGGGACGACGAGATGCGGGCCGACCCGCTCACCGCGACCTACAACGGGGATCATCGCTTCAATGATCGCCTGGCCGACCCTTCGGTGGCCGCCCACGATCGCCGCCTGGAGCAAATCCGCGCGACCCGGGCCGCCCTGGATGCCATCCCGCCCGATTCCCTGAACGAACAGGATCGTCTCGACCGTGAGGTCTTGATCTACAGCCTCGATGATCGCCTGGCCGGGGAGAGGTTCCGGGGGCACTTGATTCCGTTCACCCAGCAAGAGGGCTTGCCGCTCCAGTTCGCCCAGAGCGTGAACTTCCACCCGATCGCGACGATCGGCGACGCCGAAAATTATCTCCGGCGACTGCGAGCCTTCCCGGAGGCCGTGGATCGGACGATCGCCGTCATGAGGGCTGGGATGGCCGCGAAGGTCGTCCCGCCCCGCGTGAGCATGGCCAAGACGCTCCCCCAACTCCGCGCCGTGGCGGCCGGCGAGCCCGAGGCGAGTCCCCTCTATGAACTCGCCCTTCGATTGCCCGAGAGTTGGGGCGAGGCGGACCGAGGCCGGGTCCGCGACGAAGTGAAGCGTGCCGTCGCCGAGTCCGTCTCGCCGGCCTACCGCAGGCTCGCCGACTTCGTCGAGTCCGAATACCTGCCCGCCTGTCGCGACGAGGTCGGGCTCCGATCGGCCATCGACGGCGAAGCCCACTACGCCTACCTGGCCCGGTCTTTCACCACGCTGCCGCTGACTCCCGATGCCATCCACGCGATCGGGCTGGAAGAGATCGCACGGACCCGGTCGGAGATGGACGCGATCCGCCTCCGGCTCGGCGTCCCCGGCGAACTGGACGCATTCCTGGCCCAGCTTCGATCCGATCCGCAGCGGCGTGGACGCGATGAGGCCAGCTTGCTCGCGGGGTATCGCGAAATCCTCTCCCGGGTCGATGCCCGATTGCCCGACCTGTTCGGTCGCCTCCCCCGGACCGACTACGGGATCAAGGCGATCGAAGCCTACCGGGCCCGGTCGGCCCCCGGCGGCTACTACTATCCGCCGCCCGACGATGGTTCGCGACCGGGCTATTTCTACGTCAACGTGTCCGACCCCCAGGACCGGACGACTTACTCGATGCCCGCGTTGGCGTTTCACGAGGCCGTGCCCGGGCACCATCTCCAGATCGCCCTCGCGATGGAAGTCCAGGGGAGGCCCGCATTCCGGAAGTTCGGCTACTTCCCAGCATTCGGGGAGGGGTGGGGCCTCTATGCCGAGGGGCTCCCTCGCGAGGTCGGCCTGGCCACCGACCCGTATTCCGAACTGGGCCGGCTCCAGTACAACGCCTGGCGTTCCGCCCGGCTGGTCGTGGATACGGGCATGCACCACCTGGGCTGGACCCGGGACCGGGCCATCGCCTATCTGGAGGCGAATACGGCCATGCCCCGGATCGAGGTGGAAAGCGAGGTCGATCGCTACATCGCCTGGCCGGGGCAGGCGCTCGCCTACAAGATCGGCGAGCGTGAGATCCGCTCGATCCGTGCCGAGGTTGAAAAGAAGCTCGGGCCTCGGTTCGACATCCGGGCGTTCCACGATCGACTCCTTTCGCAGGGGTCGTTGCCTCTGGGACTACTCCGGCGAAGAATGATCGAGAAATGATGGACCGTTTCCCGGGATTCCCTCAAGATTTCCTCGCGGTCGAGCCGATGAACTCGATACACGGTCTGCCGGTCGGCCCAAGATTGGGTCCTGACCGGCGAACACACGAGTAGGCACCGCGGAATCGAGCGACCGAGGGGGCGAACACATGGGCCTGGATATTGCTTTGGGGGTCGTGATCCTACTGGGGGCGATCCGCGGATGGTTCCGCGGCTTCCTCCTGCCTGGGATCCGCCTGGCCGCCCTGATCGGGTGCGTTTTTGCCGCCGCGCCCCTCCGCGATCAGGCCCGACCCCATGTCACTCCCTACCTGGCCACGATCCAGCCGGCGATGCTCGACAAGATGCTCTGGTGGGCCTCGGCGGTCGTGTCCTATGTGGCCGTGGTGGGCCTTTCGAGCCTGGCCATCGCGCTCCAGCGTCGCAAGCCCGCCTTCGGCGAGCCGGACGAGAATCGGGCCGACCAGTTCGCCGGGATGCTGCTCGGCGGCGCCAAGGCCACGATCGTGGCCGCGTTCCTGGTAGCCGGGCTCGACCGCTACGCAAGAGAGTGGGCCCACACGATCCCCTGGGCCGAGAAGCAGGCGAAGACCTCCCGCGCCCTGGTCCTGAACGACGAGTATCGGCCCGCCGAGCGGATCTGGACTTCGCCCCCCGTCCGGCATTTCGTGGCGCATATCCGAAGGATGGGCATTTCCGGAGAGGCGGCGGAGACTCCGGGCCAGGACGCTCCCGCGCCAGTCGCCGAGATCCCGGCGGTGCAGACCGCCGCGGCCCGGCCCCCCCATCTTTCGCTGCCCGATTCCGGGTCTTTGCCGAATCCTTCGTCCGATGACTTTCTCCAGTCCTTCGACCGAGCCCTGGAGAAGCTCGACCGACCCGAGCCCCGGCAATGACGCCAAAGCCAGGTTGACCTCAGTGCGAACCCTCGACAAACTTCCCCCGACCTCCGGATTGGCCGGTCGTCGGGGGATCGTCATTCATGGCCCAGTCCGCGTCCGAATCGAGCCCCGCGATCGTCCCACGATGGATGGCCTTCGCCATCCTGTTTGGCGCCTATCTCACGTTGCGTGGCTATCATAGCTTCGATGGGGATCAGGCGTACCGACTGCCGCTCCTGCTCCATCGCCTGGACCCGAAGGTCTACGCCAACGACCCGTTCGTGCGGGCCTTCGAAGTCTTCAATCCGCACCGCGGATACCTCGCCCTCCTGGATCTGGCCAGCCGTCCGTTCGGGCTGGCGGCCGCGCTGGCCGGCCTCTTCGCCCTGACCTGGGTTGCGACAGTCCTCGGGATCGATCGATTTGCCCGGACGACCTGGCCCGAATCGGGCACCAAGGTCGGTTTCGTCGCCGTGGTCCTGGTCCTTCTGGCCAAGGCGGGGAACATCGGGACGAACCACCTGTTCGAGGCGACCTTGCTCGATCGCCTGATCGGGTTCGCCCTGGGATGGCTCGCGATCGCATCGGCTGTGGGCGAGCGTCGTCACGGGATCTGGATAGGGGCCGTGGCGATCGGCATCGCGGCGCTGATCCACCCCTCGGTCGGCCTGCAGATCGGCCTGACCCTGGCCGCCGCATGGTTCGCCTGGGCCCTGTTGCCCGGAGCCTCGGGAGTGACTACACGGCAGGCGGCCGGGGCGATCCTGGCCCTCGGTTTGGCCTTGATCCCCGGCATGCTGGCCATGAGCAGCCAGGGGAAACGCCTATTCGAGGGCCTGCCCGAGCACGAATTCCGTTCCCTGGCCGTCCTGATCCAGGGCCCTCAGCACATGCTCCCGTCGCAATGGCGACGACCCCAATGGCTCGCCTGGTCCTGCTACCCGATCCTGGCCGTCGTCGCCCTGGCTCGCGTCGGCCTGACCGGCGACCGCGCTCCGGCGTCGCAGGGTCGCGTCCGACTGGCGATCCTGATCGCCGTGAATCTGGCGAGCCTCCTCGCCGCTTACCTCGCGGTCGAGGTGGTGGGCGACCTCCGGGTGACCATATTCCAGCCGTTCCGGATGGCGACCCTGGCCCGGGGCCTGGCGCTGGTGGCCCTGGCCGGCCGCGCCGTCGCTCTCTGGAATCGGGATGACTGGTTCGGCCGGACCCGGGTGGCCCTCCTGGCGGTCGGACTGACCGGGGATCGGACGATGATCGTCGCGACCGCCTACGAATTGTCGATGACGGCGGTTGACCTCTTGCGGGCAAGGGGCGCGGGCCGGTCGTTCGTCGCGATCGTCGTGATCGCTTGCGGAACCTGGTTTCTCGCCCGGCACGACACGGAGTCGGGGCACATCCCGATCCTGATCGGCCTGGCCGCCGTGAGCCTGTTTCATCTCCTCGGGGGTCGTCGCGACCTGGCCTGGAATCGTCGCCGCGTCGTGTTTGTCGCCGGGATCGCCTGGGTCGTGCCGGCACTGGCGGCGATCGGCCCGCTGTTCGTCCAGGATCCGGCTGGCGCGAAATGGCTGAGGCCGCTGGTGGCGAAATGCCGGTTCGCCGAGATCCCCACCGATGACCTGGAGCGGCTGGCCGCCTGGTGCCGCGACCATACGCCGGAGGATTCCCTCTTCATCGGCCCGCCGGGCCCCAAGGAGTTTCGACTCTGGTCGCGGCGGGCCGTCGCCTTCAATCGCGCGGCCAGCCCCTATCATGCCCGGGGTCTGGGAGACTGGGCCGAGCGTTATCGGGACCATGTCGACTTTCGGGGGACGACCGGCGACTTCATCCAGGCTTATCTCACCGGTCGCCATGCGTTGGAGGCGCGGTTCAGCGCCAGGACCAACGCCGAACTCGCGGCCCTGGGCACTCGGTGGGGGGCCACGCATCTCCTGCTGGAAACCCGGGCCGGCGCGTCGCGACGCGATCCCGCCGGCCCCCTGCAATGGCTCCGTTCCGAGGGACATTATTCTGTCTACCGGATCCGAGACGCCGGGACTCACTGAGCCCCGACGACGGATCCCATCCGAAGGCGAACGGTGCCGACGCCAGCCCGCCGGATCTCCTCGACCAACAGCCATACTCTGTGCATCGGCTGGTCCTTGTCCGTTTCGATCAGGATCCAGGCCTGGGGCTCGGACTCGATCAAGGCGCGGAGCGATCCGCCCAGCGCTTCGGCCCCCAACTTCTTCCCGTCCAGGGAGATCTCTTCGCCGGAGATCGCCACCACATGCCGACCCTCGGCCTCGTTGGCATCATCGGAGGCTAACGGGGCGACGTCGTGTCCCGACGGCGCGATCCGCCCGCCGTCGCGGATGGCGAAGAAGCCGAAGGTGCGATCAACCAGGCTGACCGTCCCGGCGATCGCCCCTTTGCCCTCGCCGAACAACAGCCCGTCGAATTCCAAGCGGGCCCGGGGGACGCCCACGGCGAACAGCAGGTGTCCCGGCCGATCTCCCGCGACCTGGCCCGTCACGGGGTAGCGACTGCCGTTCAGGTCGGAGGTGAAATGGCCCGTGACCACTCCTCCGGCATCCACCTTGAGTTCGATCGGCCCGGACCATTGCCCGTTGGCAAAGAGCCGGTAACGGCCGGAGAAGTCGCGAGGCACGATGACCCGCCCCGGCGTGGGCCGATGCACGGTGTCCGAGTCAGATTTCGGCGGCCGGGTGATCGGGAAGAGTTTCGAGGCTCCCACTACTTCCAGGCGCGGCCCGCCATCGCCGCCGGCCCGGAAGATCAAATCCTCGCCCTGACCTTCCGGGACGATGTGGCCCGAGTCGAGATCGACCCGGAAGCCATCGAAGAGGACGAGATCGCGCGAGTGGGCCAGCCTCGTCCCCGGCTCGCCGGCGTCGAAGGAATCGACCCGTTCCAGGACCAGGACCGGGATCGGCTCGCCCTCGCCCGAGTTCGGTCGACGCAACTCGGGGACGACCAGCATCCGCGCGGGATTGCCGCGATCGGTCCTGGCCAGGAGGAACGCCGATCGCGTGTCGCGGAACACGGCCGGCATGGCCGCGATTTCCGGCACGGTGAGGGATGGGACCGCCCGAGCTTCGGGATCGCCGAGGGCCTTGAGCAAAGACCGGCCATCGATCCGATCGAGTTCATCGGCACGGACGTTCGCGGCGAAGAACAGACCCAACAGGCCCGCACCGGCCCAGAAGCGGCGACGCATGGAAATCCCTCGACCCGGGGTGGGGGATCGGCCTGCGATCGGCCGCTCCCGACCCCATTGTCGCCCGGGAAGTCCACCCGTCCAAGGGGGCGGATGCGAATCCGTCTCCTCAACCGGCCGGGAAATCGGAGACAACGGATTTGGCCACCTGTTCGCCGAGTTTCGTCCCGGCCGAAACGTCGAAGCTGTACTGGACGCCACCGTAGATGCCACTGTTCGCCGCATCGCTAGCCGCCAGCGACACGTTCGCGTAGTTCCGCGACGAGTTGAGCGGGACCGATGAGATCGTCACCAGTTCCTTCTGGCCGAACGCCGAACCGAGGATGGCCGAGGCGACCGAGGCATAGGCGGCCTGATCCGAGTTGTAGGAGGGTTCGGTGGGCGTCGGAAGGAGCGAGGCGAACGCCGGGTCGGACTGCCGGATCACGGTCTCGGGTCGGGGCGTGCCGTATGTGGCCTTCGCGACCTCGGAGACGATCCCGGCGTCGGCCATCGCCATGTCGAGCATCGCGAACGTCCGGGCGTTCTTCCAGAGCGAGGTTTTCTGCTTGGAGGCCAGGCGCTGGGCGGCCTGGTTCCACATTCCTGGGTTGGTCGAGGTCCCGACGCCGTCATCCCAGAATTTGGCCGTCAGGGTCTGACGATCGGTGCGAGCATTACTGACGACCCCACCCAGGGAGCGGACCTCGACCAGGGCTGCGTCGAAGGCCGCCGAGCCGATCGCAGGGGGGGGAGGGGGGAGGACCCGGGAGGCCGAGTTGATCGAGAACGGGGCCAGCTCATCCTTGGCCCGCCAGGCGAGGGTCGCGGCGGCCACCTGTTCTCCGACCGCGAATCCGTCGCGGGTCGCCTTGGTGTCGGGCAAGCCCGCCTTCGCCGCCTCCAGGCTCTTGTCGAACAGGGACGATTGCACCGGGAAGAGGGCCGAGAGGACCTTGTATGCGGCCGCGGTCGCGGCGGCGGCCTCGGAGGAACCCCGGGGTGCATCAACGGTGTTGCGGAGCGCCGCTTTCGGCGACCGGATCGAGGCGATCGCGTCGTACTGGGCGACATGGAGGGTGGCCAGGTCGCGGGCGGCCTCCGGGGCCGCGAGTTGCTGATTCGCGACAGCCCGGGTGGCGATGGCATCCCATCCCACCACCGGGTCGGCCAGGACGAAGCGGAGCGTCTTCGGCTCCGAGAACTGGGCGGGCACACCGAGGAAGCTGGTCGAGCCGGCGAGCAGTCGGTACACATTATCGCCGGGCCGGGCGGTCACGTCGAACTCGAACTTCCCGCTCGGCTCGGTGACCAACGACTCGGTGAATTGCCCGCGCGGGCCGCGTCCCAGCCAGACGGTCCCCATGTAGGCGGTGATCGCCCCGGTGATTTTCACCTTGGGCGAAAGGACATACCCGGTGTTCGCCGGGTCATTGTCGCTGGAGATCCCGTCGTAGATCACGGGGATCGGGGTGTCGAGTTTCGGGACGTTCGGGCTGTTGCTGTTCTGATTCCGGGCCCGCGCCACCGCCGCCGGGGAGCCGGCCTTGGAGAGGAGCATCCGGCCTTCCAGACCTTCGATGGCGGGGCGGACCGCCCGACGGCGGGCATCCCTGGAACGATCGGGAGACTTGGACCATCGATTCATGGCGGGCCCGCCGGGTTCCGGGCGCGGACGGATCATCCCAGGGGCAGCTTTGCCCGATGGGACGGCGATCCGTTGCGGTCCGGTCGACTCCATTCCTCCTCATCATCGGACTGCCATCACCGTGATCTTGAGCAGAATCGGAAAAATCGATTCAACTGCTCGCGCTGCGGTAGGACCGCAGGGCATGCCGGAAGAAGGCTCGGCTCGCCTTCACGCAGAGCAACGCGGCCACCGTCGTGAAAGCGACCATCCGCCAGTCGAGGGTCCGGACCATCGACTCGGCCGGGACGCTCACCACCAACAGGATCGGCAGGATGAAGGTGAACAGAAATCCGATCGGCTCGGCCGGGGTGCCCAGGAAGATCTGCTTGGGGTAGCGGGCCAGGCTCGAAAAGAGCCACCACATCTCCATGAGACTCTGGTTGCGAACCATCCAGACCGACGTGGCGGTCAGCGTGACCATCAGGCTGTATGCGATCAGGGCCCCGCTCGAAAAGGTGATCGCGAAGGCCAGGATCCGCGTCGGGTCGAACTGCCACCCCATCTTCACGAGCTGGATGACCATGACGGCCAGCCCCATCAGGATGTTGGGGGCCGTCGCCCAGTCGAACCGGCGGCAGGTGATCAGGAATTGCTCGTCGATCGGCCGGAGCAGGAGGAAGTCGAGATCGCCGGTCCGGACCAGCTCGCTGAACTCGTTGCAATTTTCCAGGAACAGGGTCTCGATCAGCCCATTGAGCATGAAGAAGCAGCCGACGAAGAAGAGCAGTTCGGGCTTGGTCCAGCCGGCGATCGAGTTCGTCCGCCCGTATACGGTCTCGTAAAACGACAGCATGATCCCCAGCCAGATCACCTCGACCGACAGCTTGACGAGGAAGTTGCCCCGGAATGCCAGCTCACGCGCCAGTCCGTATCGAGCAAGGCTGCCGATCAAGCGGAAATATCGGGCGATGGCCATATCGGATGAGTCCCGGGACGGTGAAAAAAACGAAGCCAGGATCGTTCAACGATTCGGAATGGCGCGGCGGACCTCCGACCAGAGGCCGGGCGAGACATCGGCTCGGCGATGGGTCGAGAGATGAGCCAGGCATTCGTCCGGGGAACCTTCGCCGGCCCAGGCCATCGCCGCCGCCGTGAGGGCCGGGGATCGGCTCAGGCCCGCGCCGCATGAGACCAGGATCGGCAAGCGATGTAGGATCGAGCCGCCGATGAAGCGGATCGCGAGATCGAGGATCTCGGGCCGATTGCCGGGCCCATCGATCAGGGGGAAGCTCGCGGCGAGGAATCCTCGGGGCAGTGTCGCGGGGACCTCCTCGATCGCAAGCTGGACGACGACTTCGATACCCTCCCGATGGAGGGCCGCAAAATCCCGGACATCGCCCGCGTGGCCGATCCAGAGCCGATGCGGGCCGATCCGCTCCATGACGCGACTCCGCCGGGTCCCGATCCGATCTCGGGCGACTCATCCGCCATACGCCCCGTATCGCCTGAGACCGAGCCGGTAGAGGAACCGGGCCAGGAACATGAAGCCGACGGCCCAGGCGGCCTCGGCGGCCAGCCCCCAGGCCAGGTCGGCTCCCTGGGCCTTGCCCAGGAACACGACGGCGGGGAAGTAGGCCATGTACTGGAACGGGAGGAACTTCAAGAGCGAGGACCACGGCTCGGGCAGGAGGTCGAGCGGGAACATCTGGCCCGAGATGAAGAAGTTCAGGGTCATCACGATGTAGAGCAACGATGTGACTTCCAGGAACCAGAAGCCGACCATCCCGACGCAGGTCTCGAAATAGAATCCGACCAGGAACGCGAGGATCAGCGAGAGCAAGAAGGCCGCGAACGTCGGTGCGTCGGGCAGGTGGGTGAAGTAGCCCCGGCAGACGAAGAACAGGAGGGCGTAGGGGATGGCCGACGTGACGATGTAGGCTAGCTTGTGGGCGATCCGATAGGAGATCAGGTAGCCGATCATGTCGATGGGCTGGACCAGATAGCGTTTGAGCGTTCCTTCGCGGATGTCGCGGGCGATCCCGCCGGCCAGGTTGGGCATGCTGGAGAACATCCGGCTGATGTTGACCAGGAGGAGATAGGCGATCATCTCGTCGTACTTGAACCCGGCCATCGAGTCCTTGCCCGACCCCTGATAGACGGCCTTCCAGAGCAGGATGGTCGTGATCATCGGCAGGAAGCGGAGGATCGTCCCGAACAGGAAATCGCCGCGATAGGCCATCCGCTCGACCAGCGAGGCGCGGAGGATCTTCCCGTATTTGCGAGCGATCGCCAGCGGCCCCCGCTGGACGCGTCGGGCAGGAAAGGGGGCTTCGTGGCCGAAATCGCCCGAGAGGATGTCGGGCGATGCGATGGCTGCGACGTCAGGCGGCGTCATGGGTGGGACGGCCCTCCTCGAAGACGCGGGCGATGGTCTGTTCCAGGGGCGGGTCCTGCACGCTGACGTCGGCCACGGCGGAAAGGTCGAGGATCGCCCCGAGGATCTCGCCGACCCGGGAGCGATCGACCTTCAGGTCGACCGAGGGGCCTTCGCGGCGGGTCACCTCGCCGAAGCGTTCCAGCCCCTCGGGGACATTGTCGGCGAACTGGAGCTTGACCAGCTTCGATCGCCCGAACTTCTCGGTCAGCTCCTTGAGCGGGCCGTCATGGACCAAAGTCCCGTGGGTGATGACCAGGACGCGGTCGCACAGGGCCTCGACGTCGCGCATGTAGTGGCTGGTCAGGATCATGGTCACGCCGCGACGGGCGTGGTAATCCCGCAGGCACTTCTGGATCGCCACCTGGGCCACCACGTCCAGGCCGATGGTCGGCTCGTCGAGGAGCAAAAGTCGAGGCTGGTGGAGCAGGGCGGCGATCAGCTCCATCTTCATCCGCTCGCCGAGCGAGAGTTCGCGGACGGCCTGCCGGGTCAGCCGCGCGACATCCAGCAACTCGGTCAGCTCGTTGAGGGTCTTGCGGAACTCGGCCGTGGGGAGCGAGTAGATCTCGCGGTGCAGCTCGAAGCTGTCGGCTGCGGGCAAGTCCCACCAGAGCTGATTCTTCTGGCCCATGACGAGCGCGAACTGGCGGCGGAAGGCATCGACCCGGTCGGAGGGGGTATAGCCCAGGACCTTCGCCGTGCCCCCCGACGGGTAGATCAGGCCGGAGAGCATCTTGAGGGTCGTCGTCTTCCCCGCGCCGTTGGGCCCGAGGAAGGCGACCATCTCGCCGGGCTCGATCCGGAAGCTGACGCCGCCGACGGCCTTCACTTCCTTGTATTCGCGGTGGACGAGCCCCCGGATCGACCCGAGCAGCCCCTCTTTCTTCTGGGCGACGCGATAGGTCTTGGTCAGTCCGTCGGCCTCGATGATCGGTGGCAAAGTTCGTCCCGCCCGGGTCCGTGGAGGGGATCGAAGGGGCGGACGACGGCGTGGCGCCCCCCCGATCGGTCAGTAAGAGTTATACACCTGGGTCCGCCCGCTGGCCATCTGGGTGGCCATCGTGTAGGCGTGGTAATGCTGGGCGATCTTGACCATGTAGGTGAAGAGCATCCCCGGGTTGCGACGGAATTTGAGGTAGCGCCAAAGCCTCTTACGATATTCCTTCCGCAGGTGGGCTTCGGGGATGCCGCTCATCAGTCGGGCGAAGAGGCCGATCGCCTGGACCGCCCAGATCGTCTCCATCTTGAGTTTCTGGAGCGGGTGCTTCTTCCAGTAGCGTTCCCGCCCCGCGCCGATGTGGAACTTCCCCTTGATCCAGAGGTCTTCGATCCGGTCGAAGTAGGCATCGGGCTGGTACAACTCGGTCATCACCTTGACGTAGCCGTTCCGGAGTTCCTCGCGGCTGATCTTCAAGGGGATGACGTTGGTGCCGAACTCGGGCTGGTCTGAGTAGTCCAGCCGCCCCTCCTCGGCGAGCCGGGCGTGGAGCGGGGTCTTGGCGATGGCGTAGAGCATGCCCGACATCGAGTGGGCGATCCGGGCTTCCTTGATGAACTCGATCTGGGCGTCGAAGATCGTCTCGTCGTCGTTGTCGAAGCCCATGATCATCCCGCACCAGACCTCGATCCCGGCGTCCTGGATCCGGTGGACCTTCTCCAGCATCGTCCCGCCCGACCGGACGTTCTGGAACTTCTTGGTCTCGCGGAGCGACGCCTCGTTGGGGCTCTCGATCCCGATGAAGGTGGCGATGATGTTGGCTTCCAGCATCAGGGCCATCAGCTCGGGGTCGTCGGCGAGGTCGATCGAGGCCTCGGTGAAGAACGTGATCGGGTAGCCGTGCCGCTCCTGCCAGGCCGCGACGGCGCGGAGGACTTCCTTGATCGCCTTCTTGTTGCCGATCAGGTTGTCGTCGACGATGAACACGATGCGCATCTTCTGCGCCCAGAGGGCATCGATCTCGGCGAGCACCTGGTCGGTGGTCTTGAGCCGGGGCCGGCGGCCGAACGTCACGATGATGTCGCAGAATTCGCACTGGAACGGGCAGCCGCGCGAGAACTGGAGGCTGCCGAAGGCATAGTGCCGCATCTTCAGGAGGTCGAAGCGCGGGGTCGGCAGCTTCGTCATGTCGGTCTTTTCGAGTTGCTCGTAGCGGACCTGGTGCAGCCCTTGCTTCCACTCGCGGAGGAATTGCGGCCAGGTTTCTTCGGCCTCGCCGACGAAGATGACATCGGTCAGGCCCTCGAAGTAATCTTCCTGGACCGTGACCAGCGGCCCTCCGACCACCGTGAAGCAGCCCCGCCGCTTGAGCTCGGCCAGGACTTCCTTCATCCGGAAGCGCTGGACGCTCATTCCCGTCACGCCGATGATATCCGCCCGGGCGCAACGCTCGAAGTTGATCGCCTCGACGTTCTCGTCCATCAGGGTGATGGTGTGCCCCTCCCCCTCGGGAGTGAGCGCCGCCAGCAGGGGGAGGCAGGCCACGGGCAGGTTGGCCCGCTTCCCCATGAACGGCAGGGCATGTTCCATGCCCCAGTAGGAGACTTCGAACCGCGGGTTGATCAAGACGATGTCGGCCATGCGAGATCCTGATTCCTTCTTGGGAGTGCGGGCCCGCGGCCATGCCTCGCTTCGCGACGCGAGTCGACCCTGCGATGGATCTCCATCATAAACGAATCGCGGTCGCGAACGAAACCGGGCCTCGATTCAACTCCGAGGACACGCGTCCGGACGCGCTCTCGACGCCGGGGGGGAGAGGTGGTTAAAATCAGGATTCATCTGGACACCAGCCGGGCCTCGCGATGGAGCCCGCCGATCGCATGACGACCGCGACCCGTATGCCGCTCGCCCACGAAGGCGACGATGTCAGTTCGCCGCCTCCGTTCGAGCCCCCCCATTGGCTCCGGGGTCCTCACGCCCAGACGATCATCGCGCGGTACTGGCCTTATCCGCGGGCTCGGATCGCATCCAGTTACGTCGAGGTCGAGGTCGAGGATGGCGATCGGATCAGCATCCTGGAGTCTTGCCCTCCGCTCTGGGCTGCCGGCGATCCCGCCGCGATCCTGATCCATGGACTCGGCGGCACGGCCCGGTCTCCCTACGTGGTCCGTGTGGCCAAGAAGCTCTTCGACCGCGGTGTCCGGGTGGTGCGGATGAATCTGAGGGGGGCCGGCGCAGGATTCGGCGCAGCTCGTCGTTTCTACCATAGCGGCAAGACCGAGGATCTCCGCTCCGTGGTCTCCTGGCTGGCCGAGCATTCGCCCGATTCGCCAATCGGGCTCGTCGGCTTCTCGCTCGGGGCCAATCTGGTCCTGAAGTTGGCCGGAGAGGCGGCCGACGATCCGCTTCCCGGGCTCGATTGTTTGGTCGCCGCCAATCCACCGCTCGATCTCGATGCTTGCTGCCGGTTCATCAACCGGCCCGGGAATCGAGTCTACGATCGGGCGTTCCTCCGATTGCTCTGCGCCGAGGTGTCTCGTCTCCACGACGCATTTCCGGAACTGGGCCCGATCGATCTGTCGTCGGCCTCCAGCCTGCTCGATTTCGACGACCACTACACCGCCCCCAGGAACGGTTTTGCCGACGCCTCGGACTATTACGCCCGATCCAGTGCGGGTCCATTGGTGCCACGGATCACCTTGCCTGGCCTGGTGATCCATGCGGAAGATGATCCTTTCATCCCCGCTGACCCGTTTTTGCAGCTCGCGTTTCCTCCGCATTTGGCATTGGAATTGATTCCTCATGGTGGTCATCTGGGGTACTTAAGTCGCAACCGCTGGAAAGGTGACCGCCGCTGGCTCGATGCTCGCATCCTTGCATGGCTCGCTGAACGTTGGCCGCTCGGTCGATCGACGGCGCACCGAGACGATTCCGGCCAAATTCATTCCACTCCGGAGGTTGGAAGATCATGAACGACACAACCTTCAATAAATATCGCGCCGCCATCCAGGTCCTCATGAAGGGTCGCGATCTCCTGGTCGGCGACCTGGCCGAAGATGTCCTCGAACAGCAGGAAGACTTGCTGGAGGGAGGATTTCTGTTCAATGAGTTCCTGGAGTCTCAGGGGACTCGGCTCCATTTCCTGAGCCTTCTGGTGGCCCAGTTGGAACAGTCGGCGGATACGTTCGACGAGATGGCCATGATGCCCCCGCCCATCCCTCCAGCGATCAAGCCTGCACCCAAGAAGCGGAAACCCCGCGCCAAAAAAGTGGCCCAGCAGCCTTCTGCGGAAAGCAAGCCCGACGACGCCTGATCCTCCTCGGGCGGGACAGGGAGTCGATCAATAGAGGTAGGGTATCAATTTCCATGTCCTGCCTTGATAGTCGCGATAAGCATTTCCGAATTCCTCATCC
Source organism: Tundrisphaera macrotermitis (assembly GCF_051175315.1). Taxonomy (NCBI): domain Bacteria; kingdom Pseudomonadati; phylum Planctomycetota; class Planctomycetia; order Isosphaerales; family Isosphaeraceae; genus Tundrisphaera; species Tundrisphaera macrotermitis. The sequence continues at coordinate 5,750,996 of NZ_CP195100.1, read as the reverse complement.
AGGAGCCTTTCCTCCGCCCGGATGACCGGTAAGAAGAATGGAAACAGCAACGCCACCAGGATGAGGCCGGTCATGCACCGGAACAACAAGACCCATCCGACGCCCCCGACCACGGCGCCGCAGTAGCTCGGATGCCGGACGACCCGGTAGAAACCCGACGTGTGGAGCCCATGATCCCTCTGCGAGGCCAGTGGCCAGGTGAATCGATCGCCCAGGAGGAACATGGGACCGACTCGCAGGATGGCCCCGAGGACGAGTCCGACGAGCCCCAGCATCCGGCAACCCTGGCCATCGATCGTCAGCAGGTCGCGACGATCCGCATAGGGGGGCCACCATGCCAGGGCCAGGCTGATCACCGCAAGCGGGATCAATCGCCATTGACCGTGCGAATCGGATCGCACGCAACCGCCCAGGTGGATCCCTGTGAATAGGGATGCGATCGCCGCCAGGGCGATGACCATGACCCCCGCGATCCGAAGGGGATTGCTGAAAAAGTCGTCGAGGTTGCCCCAGGCCAGGATTGCCAGCCCGAAGAAAGACGCGATGGCGATCGCGGTGATGAGGAAGAGGCCAGGGCTCGGCCAGCGAGGAGTGATGTTGACCTCCTGGGAAAGTTGCCGGGGTCGCGCTCAGGGTCCCTCCGGGGTGACGAAAGCCTGAGCGACGGCCTTGCAGAAGCACTCAGGATCGATGGCCCCGGCCTTTCATGACCTGCCATACTGGGGCATGCCAAGGAGTAATCGAACCCATTGTCGCCTTGAGAGCAAGGGTATCACGCGGAGGCCTCTCTGACGGCCGGCAATCTCCTTCCGATTCGATGAAGCTCAGGGCCCGAGGTCAAGGACAATATCAACCTCTCCCGAGCGATTGACCTCCAGGCCTTGTTGTCCGACCGGGCGTGACGTTCAAGCTTCCCGGGCCCTGACCGCCCCACGAACAGCCGACGATTCGCCGCCCCTACTCGATCCAGATCGTCGTGAGTCGAGCCGAGGCGAAGTCGCATCGGCCGGGACTTTGGGTATCATGGTTGCACATCATACGGCCCGAGCAGTCGGGCCCTGCGTAGTGGGTGGCATCGGCGATTTGGTGCTCGGGAGTCCCCTGGTATGATGTACCCCCGGCGTCCGCTGAAGCGTCGCGTGCTGATCGCAGCGATGATCGCCTCGGCCATACTCCTGGCATTCGTCCTGGCCCTGCCGTCGCTTCTGAGCACGCGGGCGGCCAAGTCTCGAATCGTCGGGAAGATCAACCAGGTGCTCGCGCCCGGCTTCCTCGAAGTGGGGGCGTTGCAACTCGGCTGGTCGGGGCCCATCCGGTTGGAACGCGTGACCCTCCTCGATCCGAAAGGGGCGGTAGTCGTTGCCACCCCTTCGGCCACGCTGGATCGAGGCCTGTGGCACCTGTGGACCGGGGGCTTGAGGGGGGCGACGCTCACGCTCGCCGATGCGGCCCTGGATATCGAACGCTCCGCCGACGGGACGATCAACCTTGGCCGAGCCCTGGCCTCCTTGATCGAACATCCCGACCCCCGGCGTGACCTGACGATCAAGATCACCCGCGGCACCCTCCGCTATCGCGATCCGGATCTGACCGTGCCGGCGACCGCCGACCGGGTCCAGCTCTCGCTCCGCCTCCCCGCCGCCCCCGATCCGATCACCGGCACTCTGAGTCTTGAGTTGGGCGATGCCTCGCTCGTGGCTGGTGGTTCGCTGGACCGGTGGAAGACGACGGGCGACCGGGGTGGACTCCCCGAGATCCGACTCGACTTGCGCGGCCGTCGATGGCCATTCGCCGTCCGCTCGGGGGGAGTGGACCTATCCGGCCACTTTGATGGGAGCGTCGACGTGATCCGGCGTCGCGACCTCTGGCATCTCCTCGGCGACACCCAGTTGCTCGGCGTTGCAGTCCGGGGCGATGCCCTTCATGGCGACGTCCTCGACCTCGACCGCGTGGACGCCGGCTGGGACCTGGAACAGGCTTCGGAAGGCTGGGCGATTCGCCGACTGGATGTCACGGGCGGATTCGGAGACCTCAAGGCCGAAGGGTCTTTGGACCCCAATGGCCGGAAACGGATCACGGGACGCCTCGATCTCGCCGCCATCGCGGCACAGATTCCCCGGACGCTGGGCTTGCGGGAAGGATTGGTCCTCGAACGAGGCACGGCCCGCCTCGAAATGGATGCAACCCCAGGTCCGGAGGGGATGATCTGGGATGCCGAGGCGCGACTCGGCGACCTTGCCGGCCATGATGGAGATCGACAGCTCAGCATCCGCGATTCTGCCAGTCTTTCGGCCTCGCTGACCGTTCTCAGGCCTCGTTCAACAGCGGATCAGTGGGCTCGCCTCGACCGGATCGGCATCAAAACCCCGTTCCTGGAAATGTCGGGCCGGGCCCAAAACGTGATCGACGAGACGTCGCCCACCACCCGCCCGATCGGTTTTGATTCGATGGCCCTCGAAGGGTCGGCAGACCTCGGCGAACTGCACCGACAACTCGGCCAGTGGGTGGATTTGGGCGACTACGGATTTGCGGGACACGCCGAGGTGAAGGGACATCTCCGCTTCGAGCACAAGGGACTCGACGCGAACCTCGAAGCCAAGATCGGTAACCTGCGGGTCGATGGTCTCCTCGCCTCACCGATCCGCCGGGATGATGTCACCGTCGAGGGCCGGATCGATGCACGGCTTGAGGACGGCTGGCAGATCCGACAGGCTCATCTTGCGGTCTCGTCAGCCGGGGAGTCGGCGAGCTTCATGCTGCCCGCGTCGGATGAAGGATCCCCCCAAGGGTTGCCATCCCGACGGATGTCGGCGCACGTTTCGATTCCGATCGATGCCGGCAACCGTTCCGCCCGATGCGACGTCGATCTTCAAGCGGTCTGGCTCGCCGATCGTCAGGCTCTGGACATCGCGCCCGTTTCGCTGGTCGTCGACCGAGGGGATCGCTCGGCCCCCCTGTCGGTCGTCGCGGTCGGCCGATATGAGCACGACGAGGGCACGCTCAGGCTTCGTCCGGGCCCCGACACTCCCCACCCGAATTGGATTGGTCTGGCACCCGAGGGGATGACGATTTCGGGGATCGGCCGGGGACTTGCCCATCTCCACGCCTCGGCCAACCTGGTCGGTCATCTGGCCGGCCGATCGGGACAACCGAGTTCAGGCACAGGTCCCGATCGCCAATGGTCCGGTCTCGTTGAGATCGAAGGCGATGGCACGGGGGTCGATCTGGCCGCAAAATTCGCTCTAGGATCGCCCGGGGCAACGTTCTCTCGCGCGACCACCGCGATGGTCCAGGGACGATTCAATCCGCAGGCCGACCGCATCGAACTGGCCGAAGTGACACTGGCCTCTGCCTTCGGCGTCCTGGACGCTTCGGGCCGGGTCGAGGATCTTTCCACGCGTCGTCGATTCGATCTGAAAGGCTCGATCGCTCCCGATGTCGCTGCGATGAATGCCTGGCTCGAAGCCAACGTGGAATCCGGGGCGAAGGTGGCCGGTCGGGGACGGCCCTTCCAGGTCTCGGGGTCGTTCGAGCGGGGGTGGCCTTCCGATCTCGAAGGCGACCTGGGTCTCGATCTGGAATCGGCCGATGTGTACGGCATGAAGCTCGGCCCGGCCGCGGTCCTCATGCACGCGAGGGCCGGCCGGATGTCCGTGGAACCGATCTCGACAACGCTCAACCAGGGTCATCTCCGGTTGGAGCCGGAACTGGACTGGGAGGGGCCGGACGGGCCTTCGCTTCGGTTCGGCAAGAATTCCACGATCCGAGACGCCCGGATCAACGATGAGGTATCGCGTCGGGTCCTGGCCTTCGTCGCCCCGGTCCTCGAAGGGGCGACCACGGCCACCGGACGGGTCAGCGTCGATCTTGACCATGCCGAAATCCCCCTGTTGGCGGGGCGAGCGAAGGCCACTCGGCTTGAAGGTGAGGTGGAGTTTGCCGACGTCGAGTTCACCCCCGGACCCCTGGCCGACCAGTTGATCCGCGCCACGGGCCGCCAGGAGACTCGGCTTCGGCTCGACCAACCCATCACGCTGACCATCGCTGATGGACGGGTCAATCAGAGAGGCCTGGCGATCCCGATCGGAGAACTGTCTCGCGTCGAGATCGAAGGTTGGGTTGGTTTCGACCGCAGCCTATCCTTGACGGCGATCCTCCCGATGACACCGGCGATGTTTGGCGAGTATGCCATGCTCGCTGATATCGCCGGAGGGACGCGTGTCTCGCTCCCGATTCGCGGGAATTTGGACCGGCCCGAGCTCGATCGAGAAGCCCTCGCCGCCCACCTCAAAGACCTTGGTCAGTCCCTGATTACACGGGGGGCAACCCGAGGGGCCATCGAACTCCTGAAAGGATTGGCCCGGCCCCGAGACACCGCCGAGGACGCTCCCGAGCCGCGTCCGTCACCCGAGGAGAGGAAGGCCAGGCGGATGGAACGGAAGGCGCAACGCAGAGGCCTTGCGCCTCCTTGATCGGTTTACGAGTTTGGTGCTCCATTCGCCGACGATTGGATCGCCATTTGCCCTGATCTCCATCAGAAGAGGGTGAAGGGCGATCTTTGCTTCGCCTGGCAAATCCCTCGACCGATACCAGGAGCAACGAAGACAATGTTCCGAATCACACGAAGCCTGGCCCCGCTCTCGCTGTTCTTCGCCCTCGGGGCGGCGGGTTGCGGCGGAGAGAAGATGAACGAGACCGAGACCCGCGGCGGCACTCGGGTCGACAATGTCGCCCCCGTCACCAACCAGGGTGACATCGGCGCGGCCGACGACGTCAACAAGCTCAAGAAGGAAAATGCGCACGACGGCTCGGCCACGGCCGACGCGAGCACTCCCTACGGCGGCGGAGGGGCCGGGGCGGCTCCTCCCGTGTCGCCCGCCCCCGGGGCCCCTCCGTCCGGCGACACGAACTCCGGGCAGACCAGCGGGTCCAAGTCGGGGGCCGGCTCGGATGCCACCACGGAAGGGGCGAAGCCGACGCCGGGTGCGGCCGGACCCGGTACGAATCAGCAACCTTGAAGGCTGTGACGTCGACTTCATCGGATCAAGATCGGCAAGGAGGGTGGCGAAAGCGTATTCGCGCGACTCACCTTGCCGTCTCTTCCAAGATGCGTCTATCCTGGAGGCGGCGACGTTGTGGATCGAGTGATGACGAGGCATGACTGATGGCTGGACGGGTCGTCCTGGCGATGAGCGGGGGGGTGGATAGCTCCGTGGCGGCACACCTCCTCAAAGAGGAAGGCCATGAGGTCATCGGTCTGTTCATGCGCACCGGCGCGCACGGCGATTCGCTCGACCGTCGTGCCAAGACGTGCTGCAGCGCGACCGATGCCATCGATGCTCGCAACGTCGCCGATCGCCTCGACATTCCGTTCTATGCCCTGGACTTCGAGGCGGATTTCGCCCGGATCATGGATCAGTTTGCCGACGAGTATCTCGGCGGTCGAACGCCCAACCCGTGCGTCATGTGCAACATCTGGTTGAAGTTCGGAAAGCTTTGGGCGTATGGACAGCAAGTCGGTGCCGATTTCGTCGCCACGGGCCATTACGCCCGGATGATGCCGGGCCCGCAAGGGACACCGAGGGTTGTACGCGGGGTCGATTCCTCGAAGGATCAATCCTACGTCCTGTTCGGGCTCCGGCGAGAATTGCTGCCCTATGTTCTCCTTCCAGTGGGGCATTACACCAAGGCAGAGATCCGGGATCTGGCACGGGCCAAGGAACTGCCCGTCCATGACAAGCCGGATAGCCAGGAAATCTGCTTCGTCCCCGATGATGATTACCTCGGATTCGTCCGTGGTCGCCGACCGGGCGCGACAACCCCGGGGACCATCATCGATGAAGATGGAACGACACTCGGGCTGCACGACGGGATCGAAGGCTACACGATCGGTCAGCGACGAGGGCTCGGAGTCGCCGTGGGCGAACCCCGTTATGTCGTTCAGATCGAGCCCGCCAGCCACACAATCACGGTGGGCCGTCGTGCCTCATTGGACAAGCCAGGGTTGATTGCCTCACGATTCCTCTGGCATGAAGAGACTCCGGCAGGGCCCACACGCTGTTTGGCACAAATTCGGGCCCATCATCGGGCCGTGCCCGCCACTGTCGAGCCGATCGATGGAGGTCGAGCTCGGATCCTCTTCGACATCCCTCAAGCAGCCGTAACTCCCGGACAGGTCGTCGCTGTTTATCAAGAGGATGTCGTCCTGGGCGGCGGGTGGATCGATGGTGGCCTGGAGGTTGAGTGACGGCTCGACCCGTACTCGCCCGATCTCGGAGTTCGCGACATGGTGACGGTCGGTTTGTACTACGACGTCCTTCCCGGCGAGGGACCGCGGTTTCGCGCCAAGTTCGAGGAGGTCGTCCAGGCGCTCAAGACCGGACCAGGGCACAAATCCAGTTTCCTGTATCAACGCGTCGACGACCCGGACTCGTTCGCCATCTTGAGCGAATGGGATGATCCCGAAGCGTTCCAGGCGTTCATCCGATCGGAGGCCTTCCGATCCGTCACGGCCTGGGGTCGCGAAACGGTCCTCCGCCATCCGCCCCGCCACAAGATCTATCCCCGTTCTGAAGAGATCGGCCGCCCGGGGTGAATCCCGTTGATGGTCGTACGGTACGACACCGGCGATGTCGTCCCCGATAACCGTGTTGACCCAGATCCCTGGAAGCCCTAACCTGCCGCGCGGAGAAATGGGACGGACCCAGATCTTGTCAATCTAATACGCGTGAGGGAATTGGACGATGCGCAAGGAAGCTCTCGTCCCCGGCCTGATGGCCATTTGTTGGTTCGCGACGGGATGCGGACTGATGCCGGGCGGTCGCAATTTCCCGGGGATCGTTGAGCCGAATCCCTATGCGGTCAATCAATCCTTCTCACTTCCCGCTTTCCGCGTTGCGCAGGCAATGCGCGACGTCTTGGCCTCCGACCCATTCTATAAAGATGTGTCGCTTGTGGCCGAGCCGCGATCACGGGGCTCTCGCCCCTTGACCCGCGACCAGAAGGCGGCACTCGGACCGAATTCGCCGAGTCGTGACGTTAATTTTGCCCTCACCGCCAAGACGGTCAACAACCACCGCGTCGCCGCCGTGATCCAGCTCAAGGGGGAAGCCGGCTCCGAGGCCAGCGTCCTGTTCGACACATCCGGCGATCCTGCCATGAGCCGCTCCGTTCTGCAGTCCGTCGAGGCCCGGTTGGCCGGTGTTTCGACTGCAGATCCTGAATCGGCGACGAAGCCAGAATCGGAATCATCGGCCGAACTGCCTGAGTTGCCCACGTCCAATGATGGGACTGGATCGCCGGGGTAAGCTGTCGTAAGCTCGGTGGGTCTAAGGCACGAGATTTGATACCCGTGCTGCAGCGTCCGCCCAAACTTCCGATACGCCCGGGGATCGTCCGCGATGATGGTCGAATCCGATGCGGAATCCGCCTTGATCCGACGCCATCGCTCCGAAAGGTTCCTGGCGGCCGTCGCTCCATATTCTCGCGTCGTGCTGGTTTCCCACGTCAATCCCGACCCGGATGCTTTGGCGAGCATGCTCGGCCTCAAAGCATTGGTCGAGCACCGCCTTCCAGGCAAGACGGTCATCATGACCGTCGATGGCATCATCGCCCGCGCCGAAAATCGGGCGATGGTGGAGTTGGTGCCGATCCCGCTGGTTCCGGTCGAGCAGATCATCATCGGCCCTGAAGATGCCGTAGTGATGGTCGATTCCCAGCCGCGCACCGGCCGACATGCCAGCGAATCGGAGACGCCACTTGCCGTCCTCGATCACCACGAAACCGGCGGTGATCTCGGTGGGGTCAAGTATCGCGACATTCGCGACAAGGTCGGAGCCACCAGCACCATGGTGACCGGCTATCTGCTGGAGCAAGGCGTCAGCGTCTCGCCCCGGCTGGCGACGAGCCTGCTCTACGGGATCGAATCCGAGGTTTCCGGCTATCCCCGGGAGGCCGGCCCGATCGACGATGGATCTTTGACCTGGCTCTTCCCGCGTGCCGACAAGGATCTGCTCGCCCGGATCAAAAACCCTAAACTACCCCAGAGCCACTTTGCCACCTTCCAACATGCCTTGAATAACGCATTTCTCTATCGAGACGTCGTGGTGAGCTGGTGCGGGACCGTCACCCAGCCCGACATCATCGCCGAATTGGCCGATTTCTTCATCCGATTCGATCGCGTTACCTGGGCCCTGTCAATCGGCCTCTACGACAACCTTCTCAAACTTTCGATCCGGGCCGCGCATCTTGGAGGCCACTCCGGCGAGGTGCTCCGGGAAGTCGTCGACGGGAGGGGTACGGCGGGAGGCCATGACAAGCGGGCGGGAGGGGCGATACCCTTGACGGACACCCGACCCGAGACGGTTGAGGCTGCCATCTCCTTGGTCCGTCACCGCCTGCTCGCCAAACTCGAAGTGGATGAACAGCGAGGCCATCGGCTGCTCGAAGCCAGTCCGACCATCCAGGTTCCATGATCGGTTGGCGCGACACGACCCGACGCATGGCTGGTTCATCCGTCGAATCTCTGTTATTTTCGAGCCGAATCCTCGGCATATTGTCCCGAGCGGACGGTCGCTCCACTTCGTGAGCATGGCTCACATCGCCCTGCATTACAGGATGCTCTCCATGAAAGTTGGTCTTCTGACCGGTGGCGGCGATTGCCCCGGTCTCAACGCGGTGATTCGGGCGGTGGTCCAGGACGTCGTCAATGATGGCGGGTCTTGCCTCGGCATCCTCGAAGGTTGGAAAGGGCTGGTGCGCGGCAACAGCCGCCCGTTGGAGATTTCCGAGACGGACGGAATCCTGGCCCGCGGCGGGACGATCCTCGGGTCATCCCGGACCAATCCCTTCAAGAACGCAGAGACGGATGTCCCCGCAGTCCGCGAGAATTTCAAGAAGCTCGGCCTCGATGCCCTCGTCGCCATCGGCGGCGACGACACGCTTGGCGTCGCCCATCGACTGCATAAAGAGTTTCAGCTCCCGATGGTCGGTGTACCCAAGACCATCGACAACGACCTGATGGTCACCGACTTCACATTCGGTTTCGATACGGCCCTCAATATCGTGACGGAAGCAGTGGATCGGCTTCGAACGACCGCCGAGAGCCACCGGCGGATCATCGTCGTCGAGACGATGGGCCGGCATGCCGGATGGATCGCATGCCTCTCGGGTATCGCGACCGCGGCCGACTATATCCTCGTGCCCGAGGTTCCGATCAACATCGACCACCTCGTCGAGGTCATCAAGCGCCGTCGAAGCGAAGGGAAAAATTATAACATCATCGTCGTCTCCGAAGGTGCCACCTTCCCCGATAAGGGGATGAGCACGATTGCCGCCGAAACCGACGCATTCGGTCATGTCAGGTTGGGCGGGGTAGGCCAAGTGGTGGCCAAGATGGTAGAGGACGCGACCGGGTTCGAAACACGGGCCGTCGTGCTGGGTCACCTCCAACGAGGAGGTGCGCCGAGCGCCTATGACCGAATCCTCGCAACGCGTCTCGGACTCGGAGCCGCCAAGCTCGTCCTGGAAAAGAAATTCGGCACGATGGTCGCCCTTTCGGGGACCAAGATCATCGAGACGACGCTCGAGGCTGGCGTTGCTGCGACGAAGACGTTGGATCTCAAGTACTACGAGGAAGCCTCGAAGTTCTTCCGCTGAGATTTCAAGTCTTCTGAGAAAAGGTGGTTGACTTCGGCCAGCTCCCCGGTATTATAGCCCTTGTCGCCTGTGAGACGGGACGACGACGCGAGGCGGGGGCGAGAGTCGCCGCGGAGCGGGCCGAGAAGAAAAAAACGAAGTGATTGACTTCGCGACATCTTCCCGGTAATATCTCACTCGTCGCCGACACAAACCGAGTCATGCGAATGACTTGCGAGTGAAACCGGCGACAACCACCACCGAAGCCCTCGAACAGGGCGGCCCGCGAGGGTCGCTTGCTGCGTCTCAGGGCGGGTGGAAAAAGCAAGGTCGCGGGGAGTCCATCGGACGAGCCGCGGTCGCGTGGGTCGGGGGGAAGCTCTCCCGGTCCCTTCTTTGACAATTCGGTCGATCGTCTGCAAGCAGACACACGCATGTGAGCGGGCCCTTGAGGGGAGCCGGCGTGGGAGGATCGGGATGAGCAGGGTGGGGCCTCGGCCTCGCCGTGTTGTCCGGGTCGGATCACGCAGCACTCGGTGGCGAGGTCGGGTTCATCTCCGACCGATCGGACCGGGGCGACCAGTTAGTTTTTCCTCGACCCGAGGAAATGGGAGCGGACTCGTCCGCTCTCCCATCTCGAAGGGTTTGATCCTGGCTCAGAATGAACGTTGGCGGCGTGGATTAGGCATGCAAGTCGAACGCCCCGCAAGGGGAGTGGCGCAAGGGTGAGTAAGGCGATGGTAACCAACCTCGCGGACGGGCATAGCCGGGGGAAACCCCGGGTAATTCCCGGCGACGCGGCGAACCGGCATCGGTTTGCCGCCAAAGGCTTCGGCCGCCGCGAGACGGGCCGTCGTGGTATTAGGTTGTTGGTGGGGTGACGGCCCACCAAGCCTGCGATGCCTACCGGGTGTGAGAGCATGGCCCGGCACACTGGGACTGAGACACTGCCCAGACTCCTACGGGAGGCTGCAGTCGAGAATCTTCGGCAATGGGCGCAAGCCTGACCGAGCGACGCCGCGTGGAGGACGAAGGCCTTCGGGTTGTAAACTCCTGTCGAGGGGGAGGAAGGTGCAAGCTTGACCGATCCCTGGAGGAAGCACGGGCTAAGTTCGTGCCAGCAGCCGCGGTAAGACGAACCGTGCGAACGTTATTCGGAATTACTGGGCTTAAAGCGCGTGTAGGCGGGCCGGCACGTCCGACGCTGAAATCCCCCGGCTCAACCGGGGAAGTGGCGGGGATACGACCGGCCTCGAGGGGGGTAGGGGGACCTGGAACTTCCGGTGGAGCGGTGAAATGCGTTGAGATCGGAAGGAACGCCCGTGGCGAAAGCGAGGTCCTGGACCCTTTCTGACGCTGAGACGCGAAAGCCAGGGGAGCGAACGGGATTAGATACCCCGGTAGTCCTGGCCGTAAACGATGAACACTGGGTAGGGGGCTCGCCGATGGGCTCCCTGCCGTAGGGAAACCGTGAAGTGTTCCGCCTGGGGAGTATGGTCGCAAGGCTGAAACTCAAAGGAATTGACGGGGGCTCACACAAGCGGTGGAGTATGTGGCTTAATTCGAGGCTACGCGCAGAACCTTATCCCGGGCTTGACATGCACGGATTAGCCGGCGGAAACGTCGGTGAGGCCGCAAGGTACAACGTGCACAGGTGCTGCATGGCTGTCGTCAGCTCGTGCCGTGAGGTGTTGGGTTAAGTCCCCTAACGAGCGCAACCCCTGTGTCTAGTTGCCAACGGGTCATGCCGGGAACTCTAGACAGACCGCCGGCGTTAAGCCGGAGGAAGGCGGGGATGACGTCAAGTCCTCATGGCCCTTATGCCCGGGGCTGCACACGTACTACAATGGGCCGGACAGAGCGTCGCCAAGCCGCAAGGCCGAGCTAATCGCATAAACCGGCCCCCAGTTCGGATTGCGGGCTGCAACCCGCCCGCATGAAGCCGGAATCGCTAGTAATCGCGGATCAGCATGCCGCGGTGAATGTGTTCCTGAGCCTTGTACACACCGCCCGTCAAGCCACCAAAGCGGGGGGCATCCGAAGTCGCCGGAGCCGAAAGGCAGGCGCCGAAGATGAAACCCGTGATGGGGACTAAGTCGTAACAAGGTAACCGTAGGGGAACCTGCGGTTGGATCACCTCCTTTCTAAGGAAACTTGGAAAATCTTCATCCACGCCGGAGTACACGCCGCACCGAGGATCCCGTATCCTCACCGCGGTGCCGGGCCGTGAGATGACATCGGCCCGTCCCGGACACGATCCCCGACGCCGGCCCCCCTTGCGGGCCCGACTCGATAGAACGTGGTCTACGCTTGCAGCAGATCGATCGAATCCCGGGATGCCGGGGGTGGGGTTAATACCCCTTCCCCGGCCCTCCCGTCGCTTCCCTCTCCGCTCCCCCACCGGGTGCGGGGCGGTGCAGGTCCCCCAGGGATGCTGCGTCGCCCCCTGGCCGGTGGCCAGGTGCCCGGGGCGTTGGCCCCGACGCATCGGATCTTTCACAATTCGGCGGTTGGTCACACACACGCAAGCGAGTGCAAACTCGAAAGTGGTAGTGGCACAGAATCATCCACGAACGTGGACCCTTTTGGATCCGCATGGGGACTAAACCATCCCATGCGAGGATCGTTACTCCGAGGGAAGGAGCGTCGCGAGACGCGCCGGCCTCGAATCGATGGGACTCAAGATTCATGCGATCACGGCCTCCTGATCCTTCACGGGATCGGGGCGGGCACGGGTCGGCGTGGTCAAGTCCTTAAGGGCACGGGGGGGATGCCTAGGCGTCATCAGATGACGGGCGTGTTGGCTGCGATAAGTCCGGGGGAGCTGCCCAAAGAGCGTCGATCCCGGAATGCCCGTCGGAGACCCGGGGAACTGAAACATCTCAGTACCCGGAGGAAAAGAAATCAACCGAGACTCCCTCAGTAGCGGCGAGCGAACGGGGACCAGCCTAAACCGGGTGGGACACCACCCGGGGTCGTGGGGCCGGAGCCATGGAATGAGCCAGCGTCAGCCGAAGTCCGCTGGAAAGCGGCACCAGAGCGGGTGACAGTCCCGTAGGCGACGATGCGAACTCTCCTATCCGGTACCCGAGTAGGGTCGGGCACGTGAAACCCGGCCTGAATCGGCGGGGACCATCCCGCAAGGCTAAGTACTCGATGACGACCGATAGCGAACCCAGTAGGGCGACCGAACGGTGGGAAGAACCCCGATAAGGGGAGGAGACTGAACCTGAAACCCCGTGCCTACGAGCGGTGGGAGGGCGTCTGGCCTCGGCCGGCCTGACCGCGTGCCTTTTGCATAATGATCCGGCGAGTTACTGTGTCCGGCTTGGTTAATCCCTTCAGGGGAGGAGCCGCAGCGAAAGCGAGTCCTAACCGGCGACGATGTCGGGCGCAGTAGACGCGAAACCAGGTGAACTACCCATGGGCAGGTTGAAGCGGCCGTAACAGGCCGTGGAGGACCGAACCCACCGATGTTGAAAAATCGGGGGAGGACCCGTGGGGAGGAGTGAAAGTCTTATCAAACCTGGAGATAGCTCGTTCTCTCCGAAATGGCTTTAGGGCCAGCCTCGGGCAGTACCTGACGGGGGTAGAGCGACGGAATTCGGCCGGGGGGCTTCCCGCCTACCCGCCGAAACCCAACTCCGAATACCGTCAGGCGGACCCCGGGAGTCAGAGCGTGGGGGATAAGCTTCACGCTCGAGAGGGAAACAACCCAGACCGCCGACCAAGGCCCCCAAGTTGACGCTCAGTGGCAAAGGAAGTGGGATCGCGGTGACAGCCGGGATGTTGGCTTAGAAGCAGCCACCATTTCAAAAGTGCGTAACAGCTTACCGGTCGAGCCATCCCGCGCCGAAAATGACGGGGACTCAAGCGTCACGCCGCAGTCGCGGGTTCGATTTATCGAGCAGTAGGAGAGCGTCGCCATCCGCGGCGAAGCCGTACGGGGACGAACGGTGGAGCGATGGCGAGTGCGTATGCCGGAACGAGTAACGATAAGACGGGTGGGAAGCCCGTCCGCCGAAAGCACAAGGTTTCCTGGGGAAGGTCAATCCGCCCAGGGTCAGTCGGGACCTAAGTCGAGGCCCAAGGGCGTAGACGATGGGCAGGCGGTTAATATTCCGCCACCCGGTGGTGAGGTTGAAGCGGCGAGGACGCCGGGAAATGAGGGGTCGGGGCGTTAGATTACCCCGTCCCGCAAGGGCGACGGCATTCGATCCGGAAGCCCCTCTTCACCCGGCCACGAAAAGCCCGCCGTGGACGATCCATCGGCCCGTACCGCAATCCGACACAGGTGTGCTAGGCGAGCATCCGAAGGCGTTCGGGAGAACCCTCGTGAAGGAACTCGGCAAAATGACCCCGTACCTTCGGTATAAGGGGTGCTCATCCCGCGAGGGGTGAGCCGCAGAGAATCGGCTCTAGCGACTGTTTATCAAAAACACAGGACTCTGCCAACTCGCAAGAGGACGTATAGAGTCTGACGCCTGCTCGGTGTCGGTAGGTTAAGGGAGCCGGTTAGCGAAAGCGACGCTGGCGACCGAAGCCCCGATAAACGGCGGCCGTAACTATGACGGTCCTAAGGTAGCGAAGTTCCTTGTCGGGTAAGTTCCGACCTGCATGAATGGCGTAACGACTGGAGCGCTGTCTCCACGAGGGACCCGGTGAAACTGTAGCCGTGGTGAAGATGCCACGTACCCGCGGTCAGACGGAAAGACCCCGTGAACCTTTACTGCAGGTTGACACTGGCCCAGCGTCGGTTTTGTGTAGCATAGGTGGGAGGCAGCGACCCGGCGGCGCCAGCCGTCGGCGAGCCATCGGTGAAATACCACCCTGAACCGACGTTGGTCCTCACCGATCCGTGGCCCGGATCGGGACCGTGTTCATCGGGCAGTTTGACTGGGGCGGTCTCCTCCCAAAGCGTAACGGAGGAGTGCAATGGTACCCTCGGCCCGGTCGGCAATCGGGCAACATGAGCGCAAAAGTACAAGGGTGCCTGACTGCGAGACCCATCAGTCGAGCAGGGACGAAAGTCGGCTTTAGTGATCCGGCGGTGCTGGATGGAAAGGCCGTCGCTCAACAGATAAAAGGTACTCCGGGGATAACAGGCTGATCTCCCCCGAGCGTCCACAGCGGCGGGGAGGTTTGGCACCTCGATGTCGGCTCATCGCATCCTGGGGCTGGAGAAGGTCCCAAGGGTTTGGCTGTTCGCCAATGAAAGCGGTACGCGAGCTGGGTTCAGACCGTCGTGAGACAGGTCGGTCCCTATCTGCCGTGGGCGTTGGAAACTTGCGAAGGGTCTCCCCTAGTACGAGAGGATTGGGGAGGACCGACCTCTGGTGTTCCGGCTGTCCCGCTCGGGGCATCGTCGGGTAGCCAGGTCGGGAAAGGATAAGCGCTGAAGGCATCTAAGCGCGAAGCCCTCTTCAAGACGAGGTTTCCGGCAGCTTTACGCTGCGAAGGCTCCTGGAAGACGACCAGGTCGATAGGCCGGGAGTGCACGACGGGCGACCGTCGCAGCCGACCGGTCCTAACAGCCGAGCGGCTTGACCACCCCGACTCGTCGCCGCCCCCAAAGGCGGTGATCATTCGGGATCTCAGGCCCATCGACGACGATCCATGATCCTCCACGGGTCCATGTCCGAGGACGATTCGATCCGCTACCACGACGCGTGCGTGCGACCACCCTCCGCGGACGATCCGAACCACCGCGACCGCGGGGAGCTGACCCTCCCCCGGCCGACTTCCGGCGACGATACTGGCGGGGCCCCACCCGTTCCCATCCCGAACACGGCCGTTAAGCCCGCCAGGCCCATGATAGTGCCCTTGGCGCGAAAGTCGGTCATCGCCGGATCCCACACCAGCCGCCGCCCGACATCCCCCACCAGGGATGCCGGGCGGCGGCTTTTTTCGTTTCGAAGGCTTCCGGACCGGGTCGGCGCCTCCTCATCCGGTCCCGATCGCCCCTTCAAAGCTGGGCCTTGAGGCGACGGACCACCGTCTCGATCACCTTGATCCGGGCCCATTCCTTGTTTTCGCCCTCAACCAGGACCCACGGGGCCAAAGTCCACCGCACCAATCGGATGACAATTCGACGACTGCAGACTCTGAATGATCGTGCCGGGGCAACAGAAATATGAATTGTAACCGATGAGACCCATGCTCTTGATGCAGTGAAAGGCGGTCACGCATCGTGAGGCGAACGTGGTCTCATTCTCTGAATTTGTTGACGTTGTATAAGCGCCTCCTGGTTGCGCGATCGGGCTAGAGATGTCATCGTCTCGGCGATTGGGGTTTTCAAACGTCGGGGCGGGCCTCTAGGATGTGCCCCTTTGGCCCGAATTTGGCGGAGTTTGCCCGATGCGTGTGTTGCTGGCGACGTCGTTTCCGGTCCCGGGCGAGTACGACGGGACGTCGATGCTTCCAATCAAGATCCTTCGCGCACTCAAAACACGGGGGATCGACGTCGTGGTGGCTCACCTCAAGGCGCGTCCGCCATGGGCCTCGATGGTTCGCGAGGAGTTCGAGGGGACCCCTTCTTTTGTTCTCCACCCCCGCGAATGGGTTGGCGGCCTCAAGCGGATCCACCGCGAATACCCATTCGACCTGGTCCACGCCCAGCATCACGGAGGGGCCGGACGAGCCCTTTTCGCCTGCCGGAGATACAACTGGCCCCTGGTCTACGAACTTCACTCTCTGCTCGGCGAGGAATACGAGCGAGACCGCCTCGGACGGGGTCTGGCGTTTCGAATCAATGTCCGCCTCGAACGCTCGGTCTGTCGTCATGCGGCTGAGGTCATCGTTCTCGGCGAGCAAGTCAAAAGGGTCATGGTCGAGGAGAAGGGCGTCCCTGCTGATCGGGTGACGGTCATCTATCCGGGCATCGACCTCAAAGAGTACGATGCCCCGGGTGGGCCGGCCGAGATCGCTGGGATCGGCCCCGATCACAAGGTCGCCATGTATGTCGGGAGCATCGTCCACCCCAACCAGGGGGTACCGCTCCTGGTCGAATCCCTGCCCGCCGTGTTCGGCGCCGTGCCGGAGGCCCGGTGCGTGCTCGTCGGCGGCCCCGCCGAGGCGGGCGAAGCTTACCGTCATCAACTCGGTGAGTATGGCGATCGCCTCATCGTCTTGACCGGGCAGACCCCTTCGCAGGTCGTGGCCCTCACCCGGAGGGCCGACGTCCTGGTCCATTCCCGGCTCGCTTGCAGGGAAAACTTTTCGGTTCAAAGCAAGATTGCCGTCTACCTGGCAGCCGGCCGCCCGATCGTGGCGACCGACTTTGCCGATTACGCGACCATCCTCGGGCCGACCGGGGCGGGCCTGCTGACCCAGGAGAATACGGCTTCGATTGCCGGGCAGATCGTCGAGATCTTTCGCAATCCTGACCTCGCCCAGAGGCTTGCTTCCGCAACCGGCCCTGTGGCCCGAGAGCTATTCGGCATGGAACGGAACATCGATCGATATCTCGAGGTCTATCAGTCCGCCCTGCGCCGCGGCCTGCGTTGAGGGCGTCGAAGTCAGCCGCGCCGCGAACGCCCGGTCCTCGACCCCATCGGGCCTTCCAAGATCGGCTCCAAGCCGCTCCCCGGATCCATTGAAGGGCCTTGTTCCGGCAAGGCGGGGGGCAGTGGGTCGAGTTCAACCGGAGGATCGCCGGGAAGGGGGTTCCCACCACCCGAAGAAGGCGGGATCAGCATCGGCACCCAGGCGGGCGGCAGGGCACTCGGACCGTGGAGGACGATCACGGAGGCCGGCCCGCAGAGCGTGCAATCGGCGATGCAACGGCGGCGACGGAGTCGGCCCAGAGCCTCGCGGGCTTCTTCGCGGACGTCGTCCTCGGGATCGTGCATGGCGGCCTGCCTTAACGCTTGGTGGGCCACAGGCACGCAGGGGGCCATGTCCCTCAGGGCTTCGGCGGCCTCCTCGCGGACATCGTCCTTGGGGTCGAGGAGCAATGCATCGCAAAGGGCGTAGACGACCTCGGGATGGGCCCGCCAGTCGAACTTGGCGAGCGCATGGGCCGCGTCGTCCCGGACTTTCCAGCGCGGGTCGGATTGCAGGCGGGTGATTAACGGGAGGGTCGCCCGGCCATCCACGCCGCACGCCTGGCAGACACGCGGTGCGTCGATCTTGACCCTATGTCCATGACTACCCGCGGTCGACATCGGACCCAGGAGGGTCGCAAGTCCCACGATCATCGCAATCATGAGTCACCTCTCCCCATGTCCCTGGCCTCGCGTCCGAGGCCATCCTTCCAGTCTAGCATCGGGCGAATGCCATTCCAAAATCGACCTCCGAGGTTCATGGTCCGGCGAATGGACCGGCAAGGAACTGCGGATCAGCGTGGTCCACCCTTGCGATCGGGCAGGATTCGGCCCATCATGACATCGAGGATCCTTGCGGGAGAAAGGCATGGTCGTGCGCACGGTGCAGGATGGTACGCGCTATCGCAACGCATCGCAGATCATCCTCGCCGTCCTGGCGACGATCGCTGCGTTGTACCTGTTGAAGTCGATCCTGATCCCGATCACGCTCGCCGTGATCCTGGCGACCGTGCTGGCCCCTGCCACGACCTTTCTCCGCCGCATCCTGCCGCTCAGCTCGACCGGCGCGGCGGCGGTCCTGTTCCTGCTCAGCCTGATGTTCGGCCTCTACGTCGCCAGCCTCACCGCCGAGAGCCTGGTCCAGGCCAGCACACGTCTGCCGACCGAGATCAACAGCCTTACTGGCCAGGCCAGTCGGAGTGTCACGGAGCTGCTCCGCGACCGCCCTTACCTCCGGTTCGTCCTGCCGGAGCCGGGCACGATCGATAAGCTCGGCGATCGCAACAATCAGCTCCTTTATGAATCCCTGAGCTACGGGCTGGCCGACCTGTCGCGTTGGGTGGCCCAGGGATTCATCGTCCTGATCCTTGTCCTGTTCCTCCTGGCCGAGAGCGAGATGCTCACCCCCAAGGTGATCCGTTTCTTCGCCAGGACCCCGGGCGACGCGGCGGCCTCCGAGGAGACGCTCAAGCACCTGACTCGCCAGATTCGAGGGTTCCTGGTAGCCCGGACCCTGATCAATCTCGGCCTGGGGTTGGCGTTCGGGCTGTTCCTCTGGATCTTCAAGATTCGATTCGCCTTCGCCCTGGGCCTGTTCGCCGGTTTGACCAATTTCGTCCCTTACGTCGGGCAGCTCCTCGGAGGGGGCCTCCCGTTCCTTGTGACGGTGGCACAGTACGAGTCGTTCGGGGATGCCCTGATAGTCGCCTCGGTCTATCTGGCCCTGGTCACTGTCGAGGGATACGTCGTCACCCCCTACATCCTCGGCCGCTCGCTCGACCTCAATGGCACGGTGATTCTCATCGCCTGCCTGTTCTGGGGCTATCTCTGGGGCTTGGTTGGGCTGGTCCTGGCGATGCCGATCACCGCCTGCCTGAAGCTGGTGTTCCAGACCGTCCCCGAGTTGTATCGCTGGGCGGACCTGATGAGCCAGAGCTGGCAACCGCCGATCGAGACTCCCGCCGCAGAGGATGGGATCCTGACGGCGAAGAACTGAGCTACAGGCCGATTCGAATCACGGCAGGAGCGGGCGGGCCCAGATCAGACCTGCGCAGAAGATCCATCCGGCTCCCAGGATTCGGCCGCATCGGTCGATCCAGTCCGGTCGGGCCTCCCAACGACCCAACATCCTTAGGGTGAGCCAGGCACTCGCGACCGCAAGGCCGATGCGGTCCCCATAGTTGGGCAAGGCCCCGTGCCAGAACGGTTCCAGGAACACCGCGGTGCGGTTCCCGGGCTCCATCGAGATGACTTCCAGATTCCAGATCACATCACGCCCGATGACGCGATTCAGGGCCAGCCAACCGAGCAACGAAGCGACCCCCGCCGAGGCGATTGTGCAGGCAAGAAATCCAGGCTGATTGGAGCGAGGTTCGAGCCCAGGCCGGGGCCGACGGACGGAGATCGCCCAGATCGCCGCCGAGAGCGAGGCCAGATGCGGCATGACCAACCGCATTCCCATGACGAGAGAATCCTTGGAATATAAGTTGCCTGATCGGATCAACGGATGGGCCATTGGCTGCATCCATTTATTGAACAGGAGCCCGGTCGCCAGGGCAGCGATCAGGATCATCGACTCGGACAGTCGGAGGCCGCGAACTGGCATTGCTGAGCCGAATGTTGCGTTTTCCCGGGTCTCAAGGGCAAGGTCTCCGGCGGCCGAAAGACTCGCATGGGATTGATTGCCATTCATCAACTCACTCCTTTCACTCATGGCTGACACTCTGGCAACAAAAGAGATTTCAGTTTAATTGCATCGGTGAATGATTTCATCCAGGGGACGAAGGAGTTTTCGGCGTTCCGAAGGATCTCTGATATGAGACCGGGCCGGAAGCAGGTTTGACTGCGAGGGTTCAAGTCCTGACACGCCACGTAACGGTTTTAGCCCTTGGCTCCAACGCGGGCTCCACCCTTTTGCGATGGAGTAATTCTTTCAGGTCGATCCAATTTCGGAGTTTCCTCCCCTATGAATTTGCAAGCGATCTGGGCCGATTCCCGAAGTCGAAGGTGGCATTCCTGTCCTATTGGTCGGACAACTCGAAAAATCTTCGCCCTCACGACCTGTGTTGCCGACGACTTGGCGATAATGATTAGCAGGCTGAAGCGGTCCACTCAGATCAAGGGCAACAGCGGGGCAAGGCTCTCTGATAAGACATTGTCAACTGGGCGGCGGCCAATGCCGGTGTCGGGTCGGTGGTCGCCGGCCGCCCCAATTCCTGAAAGGGGTCGCCTCCCAAGGCAATCCATGCATGGTTGTGATTGATGTTCGGTCAAGCTCATCCCTTGTCCTCTCTCGGATCGGGGATTGGCTGCAGCCCTTGAGGATTCCACCTCCCTTCTGACCGAGTCGATCGGGCCGGTGTCGAAGCTCGGTTCGGCGAAAGGAGTCCATGTCAAACAACGGATCAACAGAGAGGATCCATTTCTCGCTGCCGGCCGGCAAAACGAAGCCCGTCGGATGACGGCTTCTCGGCAGCGTGGAATGATCGATCGATACCGTGGAGGCACGCGGATCGGGCGGCTTGCTTTCGGCGAGTGACCGGGGCTAGAATTCAGGCAATCGCGAAATCCGACCCGTGACAGCCACGGCAATGATGAGGAGCGAGCTTGTCGGATGGCCGGGTGGGGATTGTCTCCGGTCCTCGATCCGCCATCTTCCCCTTGGCGAGAGCCGGGCGGGACTTACAATGGTTTGTGGACAACTTTCCGGCGAGAGCCTCCCGCCTTGTTGACTCCCCGTCCTGTCGCCGCAAGCGGCGAGGCCGGTTGCACAGAGGGTCGGCCTTCAACGGGGATGGGTGATGCCAGAGTCCTTCCCGCGTCGTTCGACACCTCCGAGCGAGACGTCTTGACTGCCCCAGGCCGGGATTCGCCCCGGTCGAATCGTCGGAGTCGCCCGCATGTATGAACGCTTCACCGATCGTGCCCGGAAGGTGATGCAGCTGGCCAATCAGGAGGCCCAGCGCTTCAACCACGAGTACGTCGGCACGGAACACGTCTTGCTCGGACTGGTCAAGGAAGGCAGCGGCGTGGCCGCGAATGTCCTGAAGAACCTCGACGTCGACCTCCGAAAGATCCGGGTCGAGGTCGAGAAGATCGTCCAATCCGGGCCCGACATGGTCACCATGGGGAAACTGCCCCAGACCCCCCGGGCCAAGAAGGTGATCGAGTACGCGATCGAGGAAGCTCGCAACCTCAATCACAACTACGTGGGGACCGAACACCTCCTGCTGGGCCTCCTGCGCGAGCAAGAAGGCGTGGCCGCCCAGGTGTTGATGAACCTCAATCTGAAGTTGGAAGAAGTGCGCGAGGAGGTGCTCAACTTGCTCGGTCACGGGATGGACGCTGGCGGCGGCGGTGGCGGGGCTGGTGGCGAAGGGGGCGAACGTGCCGCTTCCAAGGGGGGCAAGTCCAAGACGCCCGCCTTGGACTCGTTCGGCCGCGACCTGACCGATCTGGCCCGGCAAGGCAAGCTGGACCCGGTCATCGGCCGCTTCAATGAAATCGAGCGGGTCGTGCAGATCCTCTCACGGCGCCAGAAGAACAACCCGGTCCTCCTGGGCGAGGCCGGCGTCGGCAAGACGGCGATCGTCGAGGGCCTGGCCCAGATGATCATCGACGGCAACGTCCCCGAACTGCTCCGGGACCGCCGCATCGTCGTGCTAGACCTGGCCATGATGGTCGCCGGCACCAAGTATCGCGGCCAGTTCGAGGAGCGGATCAAGGCGGTGATGAACGAGGTTCGTCGCGCCAAGAACACGATCCTGTTCATCGACGAACTGCATACGCTGGTCGGCGCCGGCGGGGCCGAAGGGGCGATCGACGCCTCCAACGTCCTGAAGCCTGCCCTCGCCCGCGGCGAGGTCCAGTGCATCGGGGCGACCACCCTCGACGAGTACCGCAAGTACATCGAGAAGGACAACGCCCTGGAGCGCCGGTTCCAGACGATCGTTGTCGAGCCGCCCAACAAGGCCGAGGCCCTGGAGATCCTCCGCGGACTCCGCGACCGGTACGAGGCCCACCACCGGGTCCAGATTACCGACGAGGCCCTGGAAGCCGCCATCGAGCAGTCCGACCGCTACATCACCGGCCGCTGCCTGCCCGACAAGGCGATCGACGTCATCGACGAGGCCGGCGCCCGCGTCCGCCTCAAGGCGATGACCCGGCCGCCCGACCTCAAGGATCTCGACGAGCAGATCGAGCGCCTCAACCAGGACAAGGAAGAGGCCGTCGCCAACCAGGATTTCGAGCGGGCGGCCGCGCTCCGCGACCAGGCCGACAAGCTCAAGAAGAAGAAAGAGACGATCAACCGGGAGTGGCGCGAGCGCTCCAAGGAAGTGGACGGGACCGTGGACGAGGAGGTGGTCGCCGAGGTCATCAGCAAGATGACCGGGGTGCCGCTCACCCGACTCGAGGCCGAGGAATCGGCCCGCCTGATCGCGATGGAAAGCGAGATCCAGAAGAAGGTCATCTCGCAGTCCGAGGCGATCAAGCGGATCAGCCAGGCCGTCCGCCGCAGCCGCGCCGGGCTCAAGGACCCCAAGAAGCCGATCGGCTCGTTCATCTTCGCCGGCCCGACCGGCGTCGGTAAGACGCTGCTGGCCAAGAGCCTCGCCGAGTTCATGTTCGGCAACGCGGATGCCTTGATCCAGATCGACATGTCCGAGTACATGGAGAAGCACAACGTCTCGCGGCTGATCGGTGCCCCTCCGGGCTACGTCGGCTACGAGGAGGGGGGCCAGCTGACGGAGAAGATCCGCCGCCGCCCCTATGCCGTGCTCCTGCTCGACGAGATCGAGAAGGCCCACCCCGACGTCTACAACATGCTCCTCCAGATCATGGAGGAAGGCCGGCTGACCGACAGCTTCGGCCGCAACGTCGACTTCAAAAACACCATCATCATCATGACGACCAATGCCGGGGCCGAGACCGGCTCCAGCAACTCGTTCGGTTTCCCCGGGAGCCGCGACGATGCCAAGTCGTACGAGAAGATGAAAGAAGACTTCAGGGGCTCGATCGAGAAGTACTTCCGCCCCGAGTTCCTCAACCGGCTCGACGATGTGATCGTCTTCCATAGCCTCAACCGCGACAACCTCCGGCAGATCATCGACATCGAATTGTCGAAGGTCCGCGGCCGGCTCCGCGATCGCGGCCTGGAACTCATCCTCACCCCCGAGGCCGAGGCCTTCCTCATCGACAAGGGGTTCAACCCCGAGTATGGTGCCCGGCCCCTGCGTCGTGCCATCGAAAACCTCATCGAGGATCCCCTCTCCGAGGACATCCTCAGCGGCCGCTACAAGGGGATGGATACGATCAACGTGTCGATCACCGGCGAGGACCGCGACCGCCACCTCGTCTTCGACCCGAGTCTCAAGGGCGAAGCCGACCTCGCCGCCGTGGGCGGCGAAACACCTCCGCCCGCGAAGCCGAAGGCTTCGTAAATTTCGGCGTCACATCGTCGTGAACCAATGATCGGCGGGTTGGGAGCGATCCCGACCCGCCGATTTTTCTTTGATGCGACCCATCCGATTTCTAAACCACCACGACGTTTGTGCGTCGCGGTCTTTCATGCCCCGGTCGGGAAAGGCCTTGTCGTCGCTTCCTGGAACGATCGGATGCGGATCCAGTAACGAGAAAACCGAGAGATGGGACGGCTTCCATCGGCCGAGACCCTCGTCTCGCTGAGGATCGACGGCAATCGGTTCATTTGAAAGGGATGGTTCCGGGTCGCGGAGGAATCCGGCTCGAATCAGGCCTGGGCATCGCGAGGATCATCCACGACGCCCACGGGCTTCACCATCACCTGGCCATTGTGAATGGGGCGTGGCCTGTAGCGATCGAGGATGACCAGGAAGGCCGGGACGAGGACCGGGCGGACGATGAATGTATCCAGGAGGACACCTAGCGCCAGGGCAAACCCCAGTTCGCGCAGTGCCGTCAGGTTGCCGGTGATCATGGAACCGAAGGTCCCGGCCATGATCAGCCCGCACGAACTGATGATCCCCCCCGTATGCATGATCGCCTGCCGCGTCCCTTCGATGACCCCATGCTTCTTCTCTTCTTCGATGACGCGCGACATCAGGAAGATATTGTAATCCTCGCCGACGGCGACCAGGATTACGAAGAGGAAGAAGCTCACCTTCCAGTCGAGGCCGACCCAGGGATCCGGGCCTTCATGGAGATACCGGAAGACCAGTTCGGTCATCCCGAGCGACGCGAGATAGCCCAGAATGACCGTGGCGATCAGGTACAGGCAGATCAGTGGCCTCTTGAGGAGGACCACCAAGATCACATAGACCCCGAGGGTGACCAGATAATACATCCGGTACTCGTCCTCGGTGGTCACATTTTTGAGGTCGGCCACCATCGAGGTCGAGCCGATGACGCCCTGGGCTACGACGCCCTTCATCGCCGGATCCGTCGAAAGATGATCGCCCACGATCCGGCGCACCTCATCGAGCGAAAGCAGGCTGGCATCGGCGAACGGGTCGCTCTTGAAGATGAGATCGATGCGGCTGATATGATTCCGATCGGAAGCATCCACCGGCGAGATGCCGACGTAGCGAGGATCCACGAACGGCCTGCGGATGCGATCGGACAGGATCTCGCCGAGATTTTCGGGCGGCAACCCCAGGGGGCGGGAGACGGAGCGGACTTCGGTGATGTTGGGGTGCTGGGCCAGCTTCTTGCAGAGTTTTTCCGTCTCCACCCTCCCGACCTCGGACCGGAAATCGAGCCCGGGATGGTGCAGGATGAGGGTCGTCGGGCCCAGTTCGCCGGCCGCGAAATAGCCCCGGACGATCTTGGCACCGATCACGCTGGGCTGATCCTGGCTCAGGTCGGTGAGCTGGCTGTAGTTGGAAGAAGTCCGGGCACCGATCAGGGCGAAGGGTGCTAGTGCGCCGAGGCTGAGGAGGAGGATGAGCCCCGGCCGACGGATCACGAAGGAGGCGACGGACTCCCAGAAGGCGGACAGCGGGATCTGTGCCAGGCTTTCCTGATCCCGATCGGCCCCCTTCTCATGGTGCGGAGGCCGGAACGGGAAGAAGACGGCCCCACGCAGTCGGTGGAGGAGGACCGGGGCCAGCGTGAGGGCCGCAAGCAGGCCGATGGCGAGGCTCAGGGCAATCGCCGGGCCCGTGTACTGGATCTTCGCGAAGCTGGAGAACCAGAGCATCCCCAGGCCGACGATCACCGTCCCGGCGCTGGCCACCAGGGCCCCGCCCACCTGCTCGATCGCTTCCCGCAAGGCGTCGGTGCCGGATCGACCCCGGGCGAGTTCCTCGCGATATCGAGCGATCAGGAACAGGCAATAATCCGTCCCCGCCCCGAATAGGACCACAATCACGAAGATGTTGGTGATCGTGATCACCTGGAACCGCAGTCCGGGCAACAACGTCAACGACGCGATCGCCAGGAGGGATGTCCAGACCGACAGGGAGATGGTCGCCAGGGGCAGGAGGGCCAGCAGCGGGGATCGATAGACGACGAGCAGGATCAGGACCACGAGGCCGATGGTCGCATAAGTGGTCGTGGAGACGCTCGAGGCGGCGGCCCGGTTCATATCACGGCCGACGGCGGCCGACCCGGTGATGGAGAGCCTCAGGCCCGGCGGGGGCCGACGGAAGTCGTCGATCAGCCGGTGGAGGCGATCGACGGCGATCCTCGTCTGCTTGGCGATATAGGTCCCATTCAGCGACACAAGGATCAAGGCGGCCTGGCCCTTCCCCTCGCGAGCATCGCCGATCAGCCGCGGGCCGAGGACGGGCAGTCGATAATCGACGATCTGACGGATCCCCAGGGTAGATTCCGCCTTCTTCAATTGGGTGATCGCCGCGGAAAGCTCCGCGATGAACCTGAAATCATCCTGGCTCAACGGCCCATCTTCCCGGGCGGTGACGATGACCGCCTGGGAGCTTGCGACTTCCCCCGGGAATCCCCGCTTCAGGAGCGACTGGCCGACCACGCTGGGGTAGCCGGCCGGGAAGAAGCTCACATCATCATCCTTGCTCACCGTCTCCCATGATGGCGCGAACCGATATAAGATTCCGACCGCGATCAGCCAGATCAGGACGACCAGCCACCCCCGACGAGTCACCAGATCGGCTAACGATTTGAACATGGGGATGTACTATCCGGGGCAAGGCCGTCGAGAACACAAAGGCTGTGAACAAGGGATTGAGGAATATTGCCTAAGGTTAAATTCCGTGCAATACCAAACCACCTTGGGGGTGTTTTCCTGCCTCCTATTTTGGGACGCCCGGGCCGGCATTTTCTCCTGGAATCGGCGGCCGCTCGAGTCGGTATCTGCCGACCGCTTTTTATAACGAGAAAGGCCTTCCATCCCACGGCCCATCCCGAGTCCCATAGGGCGGGCCGAGGATGGATATCGGCTGAACGGTCCGCCCAGTCAAGAGAATGACGGTCGCATGTGGCATATCCTTCGTCCATGCGATGTCCCGGACGCCGGGCTCGCTCCGAGGTGCGTCCGGGACCCTGAAAGTGAGGATCGGCCGACTTCAAGATCACTCGCCGGCCGATGCGGGCGAGGTCCGGGGCCGGGGCAGCGGGACGCATTCGATGACCGGGGTCTGCTGACCCCGTGAATTCCCGCCCACGGCCAGCAGCGAATGGTCGAGGCCGGGCAGGATCCGGTGGGTGATCCGGGGCAGTTCCCAGGCGCCGATGGCCTCCCAGGCCTGGCCCGAATCGTCGAGCCGGAAGATCCGGCCGGAGGCCCCGCTGTAGTAGATCCGGCCGTCGACGCCGAAAGACGACGTCCCGAAGCCATCATTCTTGCCGGTGCCCGGGAGTTCGGCGGCCTGGGACCAGGTGCCGGCCGAAGGATCGAAGACGTCGACCCGGCGGACCACCTTCATCCCGTCGGTGAGGCCGCCCAGGACAAAGATCTTGCCGCCCGCCTCGGCCGCCGAGAGGGCCCGGCGCCGGAACGGCTGATCGATCTTCTTCCAGCCAAGCTCGGGATGATCGAGGTCGAAGGCCGCGACGTGGTCGACGAACGTGGCCTTCTCGGTCGCTCCTTTCATCTCCCACCCGCCCACGGCGTACACGGTCCGGCCGACGATGACGGCATCATGGGTGGAGCGGGGCTGGGGCAGGGGAGGCAGGTCCGTCCACTTCTTCGTCGCGGGGTCGAACCGGGCGAAGTCGGCGACCGAGTAGAGGTCGTGCTCCTGATCCGGCTGGTTCCGGGCCGACATCCCCCCGACCCGATAGACCGTCGTCCCATCGCTGACCAGCGCAGTCCCCTGAACGTCCCGGGCCATGGGCAGGGATTCCCAGGTCGTCCGATCCTTGAGGTTGAATCGACGGAAGCTTCGGGACGTGGTATTGACGCTGTATTCGTGCGTATGGCCGACATGTCCGCTGTAGACATAGAGCCAGTCCCCCAGGACAGCCCCGCCGAAGCTGTTGACAGCCGGCTCGGTCATGGTGGCGAACGGTGCAGTTCCCGCCTGGGCGTCGCTCGACGCGACCGGCCTGATCTTCGGGAAGACGGTCAGGGTGGCGTAATAGCGGGTCTCTGAGAACGCTTTGCCGGAAATCTCGCCAGCCCTCGCGTCGACATGGTTCGCCCACAGGGCCGACTTGCCCTCGGCCAAACCGGCGATGTCGGCCATCCCGGCGTCGTCCGCGACCGCGTCGAAGGGGTCGCCGTCCTCCGGCGTGACCTTGAGGCGGGCTTTCGCCACCGGCTTGCCTTCGAAGAGGACCTGCACGCGGGGCTTGCCCTCGACCGTGACGAGGCGGGCCCGGAGTTTGTCCCCTTCCTCACTGGCATCGGCCGCGACCGGGGCGGTCTGCGCCCTCGCCGTGTAATAGAGGCGGTAGTCCTTCCCCTCGCGCGACTTGACACCGAGATCCTTGGCGGCGTCGACGTATCGGGGCAATTTGCCCGCCCATCGAGAATCCATCGTCTCTTCGCCTGCGGTTGCGGGCACCGGCTGGCCATCGACGCTCGGGCGGATGTCGCGGACCATGCCGAGGAATTCGGGGCCGCCCGGCGTGGGAGTCTCGCTCAGGAAGAGTCGGATCGTGGTCGCTCCGGCCTCGGCCGCCGGTTCCAGGGTGATCCAGACGAAGTGGGCCGAGCCGGAGCGGGGGGCGAGCAGGAGGGCGGCGGCGATCGTGCCCAACGTGAAGCAGCGGGATGCGAACCGGGTCATCTTGGGTTTCCGAGGGGTTTCGTATGGGTCGACGCGTCGTGATTCGGATCAGCCTTCGTCGGGAAGGCCGCGATTCCGCCTGCGGGCGGTCGCTTCTTGCTGCTGGCGGAGTTTGAGCAGTTGTTCGGATTCGGCCAGGGCTTTCTTGCCCTGCTCCGAGTTGGCATCGACGATGGGCGAGGCATCGGGGGGGGGCGATCCGTGATCGCATCCCCCCGAGGCGACGAAGAGCGCGAAGCCGGCGGCCAGCACCGCCAGGGCGGCCCGGCTTGTGTCGAGCGCCGGGGTCGATTCGGGGGTCATGCCCGTGGCCTCAAAAGGCGTCCGATGAGAGGATTTCCCCGCCGGAGATGGTCGACAGGCCCATGTAGACCGGCATGGCGATCGTGTCCTTGATCGCCCTCACGCTCCCGTCGCCGAAGACGGCGTTGACCAGTCCGGGATGGGCCGAGCGGAAGTTGGGCAACTGCTGCCCAGCGGCCGGCGCGGCGGCCCCGGGCGGGTCGGTGTAGACGTCGGTGATCGAGTCGAAGCCGCAGTCGTTGGCCCGGTAGGGGGCGCCGAGGTGATCGACGGTCCGGGCGACCAGCCCGCCGATGATCCGCTTGTCCGAATCCCAGGTCCTCGACCGGCCATAGGCCATGAACATGATGTTGTCATAATAGACCGTGGCCGTCGGCGCGGCGGCCAGCCCCGGGCTCAGGGGCACGCACACCCGGCTCGCGCCGCCGCCGACGGCCCGGTAACGGTTGCGGAGGTTCCCGCCCGCCGATTCGGCCATCACGAAGGTCTGGCTCGTTCCGTCGACGATGTCCGCGAGCCTCGTCGACGAATTGAAGCCGATCGGCCCCATCCGATCGCTCTCGCCATAGCCGGAGATCGCGTAACGCCCGGCCCCACCATTGAACAGGTAGTCCGTGACCGCCACCTTGCCCGGGGCGAGAGAGTAGGCGGCCGATCCCGATCCCACCGTCGCCCCCACCTCGCCCATCGCCCGGTTGGAGGGGCAGAGGAACACCGAGTGCTGGATGGAAAAGCCCGTGCTGTTCCCCGGCAAAGACCAGCCGAAGTAGGCGGTCGTGCCGCTGTACGAATTCAGATTGAAGTTGAAGGTGTTGTAGGCGTTACCCTGCTCCAGGAATGGCAGGAGGAAGCTATAACCGGTGTAGTTCAGATACACGTGGCCCATCCCCCCCTGCGCGGCGGGAGGCAAGACGCCGGCCGTGTCGTGGTAATTCTGCAGGGCCAGGCCCAATTGCTTGAGATGGTTCACGCATTGGGCCCGGCGGGCCGCCTCCCTGGCCGCCTGCACGGCGGGGAGGAGCAGGGCGATCAATACGGCGATGATCGCGATCACCACCAGCAACTCGATCAGGGTGAAGCCGATACGTCGGGGCGAACGATGCGGCCAGCGTCGCTGTCGATCCATCGGAGCCATCATCTCGGTCAGGACCACGCGCCAGGTCGGACCAGGAACCGACGCGAGGATGCACCTCAATGAGATTGGATCTCAATCTCATTGAATGAGACTCTAGCGACTGGACTGCCGGTCGTCAACTCCTTGGTGGTGAAATCCAGGACAATGGATTCAAGGGTCGAAAACGATCTCGGTGGAATTCCGCCGACAAAAGAAATCGGCCCTCGGAAGCGGGTTCCGAGGGCCGTCGGGTGTTGGTCGCGGTCGGGAGGTTTCGCGGCCTGGTATCAGGGCGCGGGCATCATCCCGTCCATCATGTTCGGCTCGCGCTTCTTGGTCGAATCCTTGATGGCCTGGCGGTAGTTATTTTCCATGTCGCGTCGCACGTCATCGGCCTTATCGCGGGCCTGGCTCCGGACGGTGACCGAACCGTCGGGCCGGACCATGAGGGCCACGGCGGGGACGACGAACGGATTCCGCTCAAGCCCCGCGATGACGGGGAGGGATTGCTTTCCGCCGATCGCGTCGAACATGATCGCCCGGGCGTTGAAGTCGATGAGCGAGTTCGACGCCCCCTTGCCGTCGGAGGACGGGACCAGGGTCGAGGCCTGCTCGCCGACGAGTTCGCCGGGGGTGACGTCGTCATTCCTGACGACCGTCTGGCCGGTGTTGGAGTCCCATTTGACGACCTGGAACTGGACGATGTCGTTGCGACGGTCGGTGGAGACAGGCGTCTGGGCGTAGGCGGCGACGTCGGCCGGGACGGTCACCTCGTCGCTGGGCTCGCTCCAGGGGCCGGCCAGGTGGTCCGACTCCGTATCAACGCCAGGGTTCACGTCGGTGTGGTTCTTGTTGGGATTCACCACGAGGATCCGGGCACGGAATCGATAAGTCGTGTCGGGCTCGACGCTGAAGTCGAGCTTGCGGATCATCAGCTCGGGCTGCTCGGACTTGACGAAGTTCATGTCGTCGCCCGGGCCCATCCCGCCCATCATCATCCCGCCTTCCATGCCCATGCCCTGCATGCCCATGCCTTGCATGCCCATGCCCTGCATGCCGGCCCCTTCCATGCCGGACATACCCATGCCCATGCCCATCCCCATCATGTTGGGATTGGCCTTGGGGATCTCCCGCGCCTCGGCCGGGACGAGCTTGGCGACGTGGACTCCGGTCCAGTAGCCGGCCCTGAGGAACGGCAGGGGGTCGACCAGGGCTTCGAACCGCCGATCGTCGGGGACCAGTTCCTCATCGACCTCGGTGATGTTGTCGAGGACTTTGTAGTTGGCGTTGCGGTCGACGGCCTTCCACTCGGTCCACTCCCCATCGGGAAGCTGCTGCTGGCGTTCCAGGTCGACCTCGTAGTAGTTGGGATAGGCCGTCATCGGGGGCATCTTCAGGGCGGTGGAGAAGTTCTCCCGGAGCTTGGCGTTATCGATCACGGCGGTGATCGTCACCCAACGCTGGCCTTTGGTTTCCTCCTTGTAAATCTGCTGGGGTGCGACGGCCAACGCATCGATCTTGGCCTGTTCTTCCTTCTCCTTGGCCTTGTCGACCTTGCCGATGCCGACGAGGCTCCTCCTGAGGCGCTTCTCCGCCTCGGCCCGCTGCCGCTCCATCTCGGCCTTCGCCTTGGCATCGGCGGCGGCCCCACCCGGCATGCCGGCCTCGCCGAAGTTCATGACCATCTTCTTGGAGGCTTCCTCGTCGACGATCTTCTCCCCCTTCTCGTCGGTCGCGAAGAGCAGAAGCCCCCCGCGGCCGGGGAAGGCGGCCAGATCGGTCGGGGCGACCAGTTCGGGCTGGTCGCGGATCAGGCCGGCGCCCGGTTCGGGGGTGGCCCAGTCGGTGCGGACCTTGTAGTCCTCGGGCTTCAACGCATTCTTGGCCTGATTCTCGACCATCTCCAGGAAGCCGGGGTTCTTGAGGCCCGCTTCTTCCAGCTTGGTGAGGATGTCCTCGGGCTTCTGCTGCTGATTGATGTTCGCCTGGGCGGACTCGGCCGCCTTGAGGAGCTGATCGGGCTGGAGTTCGATCGTGGGTTTGCTGACGGCGATGCCCACGAACGCGACGAGCAAGGTGGCCGCCAGGCCGACAACGAGCTTCTCGCCGTGGTGGAGTCCGAAAGATTTGAGCTTCTCGACTGCCGCGTTAGCCATGATGGGAGAAACCCTTTCGAGAAAGGCCTCGGCGAGGGGGGCGGGCCCCAAGCCCGCCCCCGGGCGTCAGGTAGGGACTCGGACGGGCCGTCACGATTGGGGAGGCGCCGGGGCCGGAGTCGGAGCGGGTGCGGAGGCCGGGGCGGCGCCGTCCGGCTGGGCGGCGGCGGGATCGGCCGGGGCCGGGGTGGCCGGATCGGCGGCCGGGGCCGGCGCGGCCGGATCGGGGGACGTCGCCCCATCGGCCGGCGGGGTCGAGGACGACTCCGCGGGGGCGGGGGGCGGCGGGGCGTTGTAGAACCGGGCCTGGCCGTAGACGGTGACTTCGATCACGTTGTAGTAGGGATCGAGCGCCTTCGCCTTGACCACGGGCTTCGCCTTGGCCTCCTTGGCCGCCTTCTCACGCAAGGCCTTCTTGTCGATGTCGCGGACGCTCTTGCCCTGCTTGGCGGCCGGGTTCATGCCCATGCCCATGCCCATGCCGAGCATGCCCTCGCCGGGCATGGCCATCCCTCGGCCCATGCCCATGTTCATGCCCATGCCATAGCCGCCGGGCATCATCGCCCCGTCCATGCCCATCCCCATGCCATAGCCGCCCATGCCATAGCCGAAGTTCATGTTCATGCCGTAGACGGGCTTCTCGACCGGCTTCATCGGCTTGGAGATCTCGGGCTCCTTCACCTGGATCGAGATCGGGGAGTTCTCCAGCCCGATCAGGAAATCCTGGAGGTGGGCCTGGTCCACGAGGACGCTCATCATGATCGGCAGGGAGGTGTACTGCGTGCTGTCGGTCTTGATGTAGAGCACGAGCCCGGCCTGAGCGTTGGGGTTCGGACTCATCATGCCCATCATGGTGGGGTCCATGCTCGCGTCGGCGGTGGGGGCGGCGGCCGGTTCCTGGCCCTCGGGGAAGAGATCCTGGGCCGGCTCGAGGGTCTCGCCCCGGGCGATCGAGACCTGATCCTGGGCCAGCTGGGTGCCGACCTCGATGCCGTTGATCTGCTTGATGATGGCCCCGTCCCAGTCCTTGGCGCCGACGCTGTCGTTGACCTTCCGGACCACGTCGAGCAGGGCGGTCACGACCCAGAGCCGTTCCTGCTCGGCCCAGACCTTGCCCAGTTCGGGCGGGACGGCGGGGTCGAAGGCGGCCGGCCGGATCAGGATCTGCTCCTCGGGGGCCGCGACGATCCCCGTGCCTTCCAGGGGATCCCAGGGGGTGAAGGACTTGTAGAGCTTGGTGACGAAGTCAGGATAGGCGATCGTGTAGTCGACGATGGCCTGGGTCACCACGCCCCGGTCCACGTTCTCGGGCCACTTCTTGCCCCAGGCCCGGAACTGGGGCTCGACGACCGCGGGCCAGCGGAGCAGGGGCTCCTGCTGCTCGAACAGCTTCTGCCAGGTCGCGTCGACGTCCTTGGTGAGGAGTTCGGTCTTCTCCTTGACGATCGGCGGGTACTGGGAGTTGGGGAGGCCGGGGGAGTTGTATTTCTTGACCTCGGTGTCGGCGTTCTTGATCTCGCCTTCGGCCTTGGTGGTGGCCTCGACGATGGGGCCGATGCCGAGGAAATAGCCGATCATCGGCAGCAACATCGAGATGCCGACGGCGATCCAGAAGCGATGCTTGACGCACTGTCGGAGGAAGACCTTGACTTGATCCATGGTGATCCTGCCCTGGAACGGGGGAAGTCGAGGGGCGGTCCGGGCCGGGCCTGATCGGGCCATCGCGGCCATCGGTTGTGGACGGGGGTCACGGCCCCCGGCGGCCGGTTAGTGCCGCCGGGGTCGTGAGAGATCGAAGGTGCAGAGATCAGGGGGCGGCCGGCGGAGCGGCCGGGGCCGCCCCGGGCGCCGGGGCGGGGGTCGTCCCGGGGGCGGCCTCTTCTCCGGGCGCGGGCGCATCGCCGGTGCCCGGCGGGGGCGTGGCCGGGGTCGGCATCGCCTTGCCGGCCGCCTTCATCGCCTCCTGGACCTTGGTCTGGACCTCCTGCGAATTCTTGAGGGACTCCTGCTCCAGGGTCTTCTCCATCTCGATGTCGGCCGTGGCCGCGATCGTCCCCTTGTTCTTCTCGTCGCCCTCGGCCGCCTGGAGTTCCTTGACGATCTCGGCGAGCGGCTTGGCCGGCTTCTCGGCGGTGGGCGGCTGCCAGACGAACTGGATCAGGAAGTCGGTCCGGGTCTGGGTGACGAGCTCGATCTTTTTGGCCGCGGGGCCTCCCATACCCATACCCATCCCCATGCCCATACCCATGCCCATTCCCATCCCGGGCATGGCACCTTCCATCCCCATGCCTCGCCCCATGCCCATCCCCATGCCCATCATGTCGCCGATCCCGCCGGGGCCTTCCATCCCCGGCATCATCATCCCGCCTTCGCCGGCGGCGGCCACCGGGGGCGTGGCCCGGGCCAGGAGGGTGGCGATGTTGTTGGAGGCATTGCCCGCGGCGCCGCTCTCGGCCGTCCACTTCTTGTCGATGGACAGCCAGGTCAACGCGACGTGGTGGACGCCCATCTCGCGGAGCCTGGGTTTGTAGAACTCGGGCAGAATTTTGTCGGTGATGTACTTGTAGGGCCCGAATTCGACCCACTGCGCCTGCGGCATCTTCTGCTGGGCCAGGCGCTGCTGGGCGGTCGGCGTCGGGTTGTAGTGGTGGCAAAGGATCTGGATGATCCAGCCTTCGCCGGCGGGCGGTTCCTTGCGGTCGAGGGGGTGGAGGGTCCCCTTGAACGCATCCTTGATGGTGCCGTACCACTCGGCGACGTCGGTCCGATAGACCGGCTTGATCTTGTCGACGTGGACCCGGAGCTTATCCAGGACCTTAACGTTGGCCGGGATCCGCGGGTCCAGCTTGTACTGGGCGGCCGGATCGGGCAGGTGGGCATTGATGGTCTGGAGGAACTTGGGCCACATGGCCCGGTCGGTGTCGGCCACCACCAGCGCCTTGCCCTTCGCCAACTCCCCTTCCCAGGCCCCCTTGGCCGCCGAGAAATCGGAGGCGAAGCTGGCGCCCTGGCCGGCGACGCTCTTGGCCCGGTCGGTGGCCGACTTGAACTCGGGGTTCACGACCTTGGCGTAGGCCTTGTAGGCGCCGGCATAGAGCGCCGTGAAGCCGAGCATGAGCATGGCCGAGGCGACCAGCGCCCACGGCTTCTTGCGGCGGATCAGCCGGACCTGCTCGACCTCGGGCGGGAGGAGGTTGGTCTTGAGCTGGCTCTTGCCCAGCCCCTGGAGGGCGAGGCCGTAGGAGACGGCGAACGACGGCAGGTTCTCGACGAACTGGGGGGCGGCCTTGACCTCGTCGCCGACGAGCTTGACATAGCCGTCGAGCTTCTCGACGTCGAGGCCGTTGAGGTTCTGCTGGAGGAACTTCTGGAGCCCGGGCAGCTTGAACCCGTTGCCAAGCCCGACAACCTTGAGGATCGTCGCCTGGCGGTTGACGCTCGAATAGAAGCCGATCGAGCGGTTGACCTCGCTGGCGAAGTCGTTGAAAACCCCGCGCATGGCCGTGAACACGGCCTTCGGGTCGGGCGCCTTGGTGGCGTTCCGCTTCAGGTGCTCGGCCTTGGCGAAGGTGAGCTTCAGTTCCTTGGTCAGGGCGCGGGTGAAGTGGTTGCCCCCGATCGGCACGTTCCGCTGCCAGATCCTCGTCCCGTCGCTGATGATCAGGTCGGTGTTGTCCGCCCCGATGTCGAGCAGGACGATCGACCCCTTCTGGCCCGTGCCCTTGAGCTGGTCGAAGGTGATGTAATTATAGAGGGCGATCGGCCCCATCTGGACGACGTCGATCTCGATGCCGGCGGCCTTGAACGGGGCGATGGCCCGGTGGATCTGGTCGCGCTTCATCGCGAACAGGCCGACCTCGGCCATCGTGAACTCTTCCTCGGCCTCCTCGTCGTCGTTGCCGATCTGCTGATAGGCCCAGACCACCTCTTCCAGGGCGAAGGGGATCTGCTGCCGGGCCTCGAATTTGACGATGTCGGGGATCCGCTTCTTCTCGACCGGGGGGAGCTTGATGAACTTGACCAGGCCGGCCTGGCCCGGCACGGCGATGGCGACCTTGCTGCCCTTCAGGTCGTTGCGGTCCAGGAATGTGGCCAGCGCCTCGCTGACCAGGGCTTCGGGATCGGCGTCGGGCTGGCTGAGGATCTTGGGATATTCGACGTAGTCAAAGGCCTCGGCCACGACCTCGTCGGGCGTCTCGCCCGGGACGAGCTTGAGCGCCTTCAGGGCGGCCTGGCCCATGTCGAGCGCCCAGACGGCCTGGATCTTCGCCATGCGATCAGTCTCCATGGGGGCCGCCGTCCAGGCCCGAGGAACGGGCCGGGGGTCGGACGAACCGGTCAATCCGATGAGTCGAGGCCATGCGACGGGGAAAACCGGGCAAACCGGTCGGCCGGTGGAGCCGCCCGCCTATCGGAGGAACACGCTAGCATAGCCGTTCGCCCGATGTCCAATGCGTCGGAGGGACGAACGATCGACTGGCAACCCATTCGACGAAGGATCCCGGCGGAAAGTTCCCGGGAGGGCCCGAGATTCCAGGAGGCCGGACGTCGTCGGCCGGGAGCAAGGCGGTGCCGAGCGGAGTTCCCCGCGGATTTGCGTAATCGTAACATACGTTCGCGGGCGAAGCGGCGTTCGGCCGCGGTTCCCGGAATGATCTTCCCCCCGCCCCGGTCCATCCGTCACGATTGCCCCATGAATCCACTGCCGATCGACGCCTCGATCCCCGAGATCCTGGAGGCCGCGCGGGTTGCGCGGAGCCTGGTCCTGATCGCCCCCCCGGGCGCGGGCAAGACGACCCGGGTCCCGCCGGCCTTGCTCGGGTCGGGGCTGCTCGACCCGGCCCACCCCCGCCTCGTCTTACTCCAGCCCCGGCGGGTCGCCGCCCGGGCCGCCGCCGCGCGGATTGCCGACGAGAACGGCTGGAGGCTCGGCGAGGAGGTCGGCTATCACATCCGGTTCGAACGGAAGATCGGCCCGCGCACCCGGCTCCGGGTGCTGACCAAAGGGCTGCTCAACCGGCAGCTCGTCGCCGACCCATTCCTGGAAGGGGTGGGGGCGGTGGTGCTCGACGAGTTCCACGAGCGGAGCCACGACTCGGACCTCGCCATCGCCCTCCTCCGCGAGATCCGCGAGACGGTTCGCGAGGACCTGATCCTGGTCGTGATGTCGGCCACGATGGAGGCCGGCCCCGTCGCGCGGTTCCTGGGCGATTGCCCGATCGTCCGCGCCCAGGGCCGTTCTTACCCGGTCAGCATCTCCTACCGGGGAAGCGCCGATGCGACGACGCCGCTCCACGACCGCGTCGCGTCGGCGGTCCGGGACGTCCTGGATTCGGGAGAGGCGACCGGGGACATCCTGGCGTTCCTGCCCGGCGTCGAGGAGATCCGACGGGCCGGCAGCGCCCTCGAAGGCTGGGCCCGGCAGGTGGACGCCTCGGTCCTCCCGCTCCACGGTTCCCTGTCGGCGGACGAGCAGGACCGGGCCCTGCGGCCGGCCGCGCAACGCAAGGTCATCCTCGCGACCAACATCGCAGAGACATCCTTGACCATCGACGGCGTGGCCACGGTGATCGACGGCGGGAGGGCCCGCTATGCCAGCTACGACCCGGAGCGCGGGCTGGACCGGCTCGAACTCGGGCGGATCAGCCGGGCCTCGGCCGACCAACGGGCCGGTCGCGCCGGCCGGACCCGGCCCGGACGCTGCGTCCGGCTGTGGAGCGAGGGGGAACACCGGGGCCTGCTCGACGCCGACGTGCCGGAGATCGGCCGGGTCGACCTGTGCGGGACGGTCCTGGCCCTCCACGCCTGGGGGCAGGCCAACCCGTCCCGATTCGGTTGGTTCGAAGCGCCGCCGGCCCTGTCGCTCGAAGCTGCCGAGTCGCTCCTGACGATGCTCGGCGCCCTCGATCCGGTCCGGAAGGAAATCACACCGATCGGCCGCCGTCTCCTGGAGATTCCGGCCCACCCCCGGATCGGCCGATTGCTGCTGGGGGCGGCGGAGATGGGGCTGGCGGAGGAGGGGGCTGCCCTGGCGGCCCTGCTCTCGGAAAAGGATATCCTGGCGGGCGGACCCGGCCGGGCGGTCAGGCCCTCGGTTCATGCTGCATCGGACATCCTGATCCGGCTCGACCGGCTCGGCGAGGCGGAACGTGCCCGATTCGCCCCGCATCTTCGCGACAGCGGGATCGACCCCAACTCAGCCCGCCAGGCGGCCAAGGTCCGCGATGACCTGCTCCGGATCGCGCGCAGGCTGCCCGGATCTGAGGGCCGCCGCGACCCCGACGAGGCGGACCTGCTCCGTCTGGTCCTGCTCGCCTACCCCGACCGCGTGGTCCGACGCCGGGGCGGCGACGGCTCGACCGGCGTGATGGTCGGCGGCCGGGGCGTGAAACTCGACCCGGCCTCGGTCGTCCGCGAGGCCGAATTCTTCCTGGCCATCGACCCCCGCGAAGACCGCCGGGGCGGCACCCTTGAAGCCCGGGTCCGGATCGCCAGCGCGATCGAGTTGCCCTGGCTCAACGAACTGTTCCCCGGCTCGGTGGGCCGCGACCGCGCGGTCCGGTTCGACGAGGGTCGGCGTCGCGCGGTCGGCGTCGCGTCCCTGGTCTATCGCGGGCTGACCGTCCGCGATGATGCCAACGCGCCGGTCGATGCCGAGGCCGCGGCGGCCTGCCTCGCCGACTATCTCCAGCCCCAGGGCCGATCCTGGTTCGAGGCCGATCCGTCGTGCGGCCCGTGGCTTCTCCGTTTCGACCTGGCCCGGCGCTTGATGCCCGAGGTCGGCTGGCCGGAGTTCTCGGAGGAGGACTGGTCCGACCTGATCGCCTCGGCTTGCCGG
Organism: Tundrisphaera macrotermitis; assembly: GCF_051175315.1. NCBI lineage: Bacteria > Pseudomonadati > Planctomycetota > Planctomycetia > Isosphaerales > Isosphaeraceae > Tundrisphaera > Tundrisphaera macrotermitis. The sequence continues at coordinate 5,712,219 of NZ_CP195100.1, read as the reverse complement.
GGCTGCAAGGGGCTGGATGAGATCAGGTCGGGGATGGTTCTCGCCGCCCTCAAATCGAAGCTGAACTACGCCCTGAATCGGACGCTCGACGAGCAGGTCCCCGAGGCGCTCGCGGTCCCGTCGGGCAACCGGATCCGTCTCGAATACCGGCCCGACGGCCCGCCGATCCTGGCGGTCCGCCTCCAGGAGATGTTCGGGCTGGCCGAGACCCCGAGGATCGCCGGGGGCCGGATGCCGGTGGTGCTGCACCTGCTGGGGCCCAACTATCGCCCGGTCCAGATCACAGAGGATCTGCGCAACTTCTGGATGGAGACGTATTTCCAGGTCCGCAAGGATCTCCGTTCCCGGTATCCCAAGCATTCGTGGCCCGATGATCCCCTGGCGGCCCGGGCCGAGGCCAAGGGGAGCCGGCGGACGTCCGGGTGAGCCTTCAGCACAGGGCCGATACGATCGCATTCGAGAGCCGGGCCAGGTACGCCCCTTCTATACCTTGCGGGAGGGTCGAGAGGATCACCGCGAACGAGTCGCTATCGGGGTCCGCCCAGGCGACGGTCCCGGTGGCTCCCCAGTGGCCGAAACCGCGGGGGCCGACCAGGTCGCCGAAGTAGGCCGAGGTCCCCGGCCACATCAGCCGCCATCCGAGCCCCCAGGGGCGGAGCCGACGAGTTTCGGCCTCGATCCCGGGGAAGGTCGCGGTCTGGTTTGCGGTCATGAGCCGGGCCGAGGCCGAGCCCAGGATGCGGACCCCGTCGAGGCTCCCGCCGTCCAGGGCCATCCGGAGGAACCTCGCGTAGTCGGCGGCCGTGGTGATCAGCCCGCCCCAGGCCGAACCGAGCCCGAGCCAGTAGGGCGAGTTCCAGTGATGTTGGGTTCGTTTCGTCTCGGGATCGAGCTGGATCCTCGCCACCCGCGCCTGGCGGTCCGGGCTTGCACCCAGCGAAGTGTCGGTCATGCCGAGCGGGCGGAAGATCTGGGACGCCAGAGCCTCGGGCAGCGGCAACTCCGACAGTTTGGAAATGATGGCGCCCAGGACGGCGAAGGCCATGCTCGAATACCAGGACCGCGAGCCGGGCGGGAACAGGAGGGGCTGGCGGCAGGACCCGGCGACGAACGCGTCGTTGGGAGAGAACGAGGCGCGGAGGGCGTCGTTATCGGGAAGCATGTCGGGAAGCCCCGACGTGTGGGCGAGGAGGTGGCGGACCCGGACCAACCCCTTGGACTCGGCCGCGAACTCGGGCAGGATCGAGGCGACCGATTCGTCCAGGGCGAGCCAGCCGCGCTCGACCATCTGCATCACGGCGACCGCGATGACCGGCTTGGTCAGCGATGCGGCCAGGAACAAGGTCTCCGGGCCGATCGGACCGGCCTTGGGTTCGTTTGAGACCCGCCCGGCGAGCTTCTCCAGGGTTGCACCGGCCTGGCCCACGCAGACGGCGAGCCCCGGGACCTCGCCCGATGCCGTCCAGGCATCGACCAGGGCGAATGCCTCGGCCATCCGGTTCAGGGACCAGGTCGGGCGGCCCTCGCCGGGGAGTCGGGTTGGCTCGGCCAAGGGCATGCTCCGTCCGGGACGAGGGGGCCTGTGTCGGCCCCTGGTTTACCCCACGGCCGGTAGGTCGGCAATGGGGCAGGGGGCGGCCCCATCGATCGCGGAGGGCCGGGAGAACAATGGCATGGAGTCGGCCTCCGCCTTGACGACGGATTCTGTGACGGCCGGACGGCCACGGATGGCTTCGATTTTCTTCCGGAGCCGCGCCGAGACGCTGGCATGCGCGGCCTGGCTCTGGAGCAGGTGATAGAACCGGGGGCCCACCTCGGGGCCATACTTCGCGACGTAATTCTGGAGCTTCCGCACGGTGGTCAACCTCGATGAATGAAGTGGTCCATACTCGTTCGATTTGGCTCCCATTAATACGCCGGCGAGACGATCCAAGTTCGCGAAAGCACAACCATTTGCGTCATTTTTCGACGCCCTTTTTCGCCCATCGATCTGCACGACGAAAACGGCCCGGATCCGGCGGTGGGCAACCGCCGGATCCGGGCCGAGATGGGTTCGATCGGGAATCGATCGTGAGGGCGTCAGCTCAGGCCGGGCAGGATGCCATCGCCACAGAAGTCCGGGTTGCCGAACCGCTCGATCGTGTGCCCCATGCCGTGGGCCATCGCCATCAGGAGGCGGTTGTGGGAGACCTTCTTGTACTTGAGCGAACGGCCCATCTTGAAGTCGAGGCCGTTGCCCACCAGGACGAACGGGATGTTGTCCAGGGTGTGGGAATTGCCCTTGCCCAGCTCGTTGGTCCAGACGATCGTGGTGTTGTCCAGCAGGGTGCCGGGGCCGCCCGGCTCGGGCGTCTCGGCCAGGCGCCTGGCGAGGTAGGCCACCTGCTCGGCGTACCACTTGTTGATCTTGGTGAGCTTCTCGACCGAACTCTCGTCGCTGTCGGGGTTGTGCGAGAGTTCGTGATGCCCCTCGTCGACCCCGATCCAGCGCATCTTGGCCCCGCCCACCGAGTGGGTGTACTGGAGGGTGGCGACGCGGTTGAAGTCGGCGGCGAAGCCGTTGACCATCAGGTCGATCTGCATCTTGCTCAGGCGGGGGATGTTGTCGTTCTGGGCCTTCACCCCAGGCTCCAGCTCCGGGACCTCGTGGTCGAGGTGGGCGCTGTCGTCGGCCCGGAGTTCTTGCTCCATCTCGCGGACGAAGGTGGCGTGCTCGTCCAGGATGCGCCGGTCCTCGGCCCCGACGCAGGCGCCCACCTTCTTGAAATCGTCCTGGAGGTCGTCGAGGATGCTCCGGAGGCTGGCGCGATCCTTGGCCCCGCCGTACATCTTGGCGAACATCCGGTACGGATCGTCGATCGGCGTGAGCGGCTTGTTGGGGCCGGCGTAGACCATGCGAGTCCACGTATCGGCCCGGTCGGGGACCAGGACCCCGTATTCGAGCGAGCCGAACCTCGTCCGCGTCGCCGGGTTAGCCTGGAGGTGGTTCTTGATCTCCTGGTCGATCGAGTGCCCGCTGGCCCAGCCGGCCGGGGTGTCCGACCCGCCCTGGATGTTCCCGGGGAACAGCTCGATGCCGGTCAGAAGGCAGCCCATCCCGCGCATGTGGTTGTCGCCGTCGCCGCGGACCTTGTCGCAGACCCCGTGGAGGGTGAGCGTCCGGTCCCGGAACGGTTCCAGCGGCGTGAGGCTCTCCTTGAACGAGGCGAGCGGGCCTTCCTCATCCGGCCAGAAGTTCTTGGGGATGACCCCGTTCGGGCTGAAGATGATGACCAGCCGCTTCTTGCGCAGCAGTTCCCCGGCCGCCGCCCCGTCCCCGGCGCGGGCCAGGCTGGGCAGGTTCCAGAGGAACGGCAGGGCCGCGGCCCCGACGCCCAGGTCACGAAGGAAATCGCGTCGAGTCTTCGTCTGGGCCATGATCGGAATGCTCCCGGGACAGGTGGTCCGCCGCGTCACTGGTTCGTCGGGGAAGCCGGTTTCGAGTCATCGGTCCGAGAGGCCGTCGCTGGACTTGCCCCCGAGGCGACGGCGACCGGCTTCTGACCGAGCACGGCGATCGAGATCATCAACTCGCGGATGTTGGACTGGGACGATGCGAACGAGCGGGCCAATTCGGCCCGCGCCTGGGGCGAATAGGCCGCGATCGGCTGCTTGACCATGAAGTGGAAAAGCTGTCCGACGAAGGCCTCACGCACCTCATCGCTCTCCGCCAGGATCTTCCCCAGGCCCCTCGCCCCATCATACGGGATCGGCGTGCCCGAGGGGGGATCGTAACTGCCCGAGGCATCGATCGGCTTCCCCTTCTCCTCGGTTCGGAGGCGGCCCACCGCATCGAAGCGCTCCATGCCGAATCCCAGGGGATTGATCATCCCGTGGCAGGTCATGCAGGCCGCCGGGCTGGTCTGGAGCGTCACGCGTTCCCGCGTGCTCAAGCCGGCGTGGAGATCCGGGGCCAGAGGGGAAACGGCGACGGGCGGGGGCTTCAGCCCGCGGCCTAGGACGCTCCGGGCGACGAAGACCCCGCGATGGATCGGCGAGGTGGAGCCGGTATACGCGAAGCTGGCCATCAGATAGGGATGCGAAAGGACGCCGGCCCGCTGGTCGGGGTCGAGCGGCATGCGCCGGAACGGGGCGTCGGCCGGGGCTTCCTGGGCATAGAACTTGGCGAGCCGCCCGTTGAGATAAACGTCATCGGCCAAAAGCAGCCGGCGGAAGTCGGCCTCCGGCGAAGCGATCACGTCATCCAGGAAGAGATCGAGCGAGGTACGCAGGTCGGCCACGACCTCGGCATCGAACCCCGGATAGAGAGCGGGGTCCTTGGCGATGTCGTGGACCTGATCCACCTTGAGCCACTGGAGGAAGAATTCGCGGAGCTTGGCGCGGGCCCGGGGGTCGTCGGCCATGCGCCGGGCCTGGGCCTCGACCTGATCCGGCTTAGCCAGCTTGCCCGAGGCGGCGGCATCGAGCAGGGCCCGGTCGGGGGGGCCATCCCACAGGGCGAAGGACAACCGGGAAGCTACCTCATGGGCGTCGTCCCGACGGTCAACCTCGCGATAAAGGAACCGGGGCGATTTCAGGGCCAGGAGGATGGTCCGCTTCAGGGCCTCCTCGGGGGGCCGCCCCTCGGCGAACTGGCGGTCGATGTACGTCGCCTTCTGGACATCATCGAGGGGCCGGCGGAAGGCACGCTCGACGAACCGGGCGGCGAACTCGCGGATCTTGCCGGGCCGATCGCCCGCATCGTCTCGGGCACCGGCCAGTTCCGGCAGCCGGTCGACGACATACCCGGCCACCTCGATCGCGGCCTCGGTGGTGGCCTGGTCCCACGCCTTGGAGATCGCCGTTCCCCGCTCGTAGCCGACGCTCCGGTCGTCGGGCGGGAAGTGGGTTTCCAGGGCGTAGACCATCGGCGCGTTCTGGGGCGAGAGGTAACGCTCGGGGATGGGCCCGGTCACGCGGCCCGGGGGCTTCCAGGCCAGGGTGATCGAGGCAGGCGCAGGGGGCTTTTCCTGTTCCTTCTTATCCTTGGAGTCGTCGACGCCCGGCTTGGCCTTGGTGAACTCCAGCCGGATCGGCACCCGGCGACCGCCCAGCAGGTGGATCGTCGCCCGGTATTCCGTGTCCGACCCCGACCGGACCGTGGCATCGATGAGCGGCTTGCGGGGGTCGTTGACGAACAGCTTCATGGCGTGGTCGGAATGGACCAGGAACTCGTATTCGCCGGTGTCGGGCGGGAGGATCGACCCATCCCACCGGATCGCGAACTCCTTGGGATCGAAGCCTTCCGGGGCCGGCGCACTCGTCCCGAAATCGAACCGGATCGCCGGGTCGACGCGGTCGATCACCTTTTCGGCATCCCTCATCCGGCGGCTCTTGAAGTAGGCCGCGTGCAAGCCCTGGGCGTCCCCCGGCCGTTCGGGGGCCTGCCGGAAGCTCCCGATCAGGTCGGCGACGGCATTGGCATACTGCCGCACGGTGAGCCGGGACAGTTCCACCCGGGCGGGGCGGTTGCGGGCCCGGGCCAGGGGGGAGTAGAAGGCGTCATGGATGTAGGCCGCGACCTGATCCGCCTCCTCGCCGACGCACGTGCCGGGATCATCCTCCGGCATGGTCTTGGCGATCAGGCGGGACAGCTGCGCGACGGATCGGTCCCCTTCGAGGGGACGCGGGAATTCCGCGGTGCCGGCCCCGTCGGCCCCGTGGCAGGACGCGCATCGTTTCTGATAGGTCGCCGCGCCGGGGTGCGGGTCGTCGGCCTTCGCCGGGCACGGGGCGGCGGCGAGGACGAGCAGCGCAACGACGCTCAGGTGGCGGGGAGCGATCTTGGTCATGCGGACCGCCGCGGGGGCAAGGCCGTATCGAATCGGGCGGGGCCGATTTCGCATCGGGCGGGGGAGGGTGCGGACCGCCCTCGATCTCCGGTCTCGGCCAGGGCCGAGCGCAAGTCGGGGCGATGAGCTTGAAGTTCTTTATAATGGACGAACGCCCGATCGACAAGGCGCGCGGTCCGATTGGCTTCGTTTTCGACCCATCCCTCCAGGCCCATCGGCTCGCTGGATCGCGACGATCAGGCCGGGGAATCGCCTCGGAGGGGGCTCGGCTGGTCTGCAGGGAGACCAGGGCCGGGGAATCGGGCCAATCGACGCCCTCGCACGATCCCGCCCGGGGCGTGCAGGCGCCCCACCCGAGACGATGTGTCGATCCGGACCGGGGAGACGGCAAGCGGTGAGGGTCGAGAGCGTTGCATCGGGTGATGCCCCGAAGAAGGCCGCAGGAATTCATCCCTGCGTCGGTGGGATGGGTCATATTCCTGACGGAACCCTCGCCCCCCCGTCCAACCGTCCTTCCGGAAGGGATCTCCATGAAGCGGTTGCTATTAGTTTTCGCCTTTCCCCTGCTCCTGAACGCGACCAGCGATGCGGGCTGGCCCCTCCACCCCCGGCGCGAGTCCCAGGTCCCTCCCCGATGGGCGGAGCCGGGATTGCAATCGCCCGCCGCCCTGACGCCCCCCTCGTATGGCCGCCGCCCCTGGGCCTACGCGTTGGCCCAGTCGGACACGCCGTCCGCGAAGATGGCACGGTTCTCCCAGCTGGGAGGCGGGATCGGCCCGACCCCGGGCGCCTCCAACGAACCCGGCTGGTATCCCGGCTTCCTGCCGGGGGTCCCATGGGCCCCCAACCCCGTCCACATCGGCCGCTGACGGGCGGGGTCCCGGGCCGGGGGCGAGGATTGACCGCGTCGCGGGGCGCGGTCAAAATACGCTCGGCCTCGACGCCCGGATGAGATGGCCGGGGGGCCGCACCTCCGCGGGAGCGTCCCAAATGCTGCTCTCCTTCGACGATGACGGCCCCGGCCCGGTGGTCGTGCTCCTGCACGGGTTCCCGCTCGATCGCTCGATGTGGTCCCATCAGCAGGCGAGCGTCGGGTCGATCTACCGCGTGATCGCGCCCGACCTTCGCGGGCACGGGACCTCGGCCGCCCCCGACGGCGTCTATTCGGTCGACGAGATGGCCGACGACGTGATCGAGTTGCTCGACGCCCTGCAGCTCCACGAGCCGTTGACGCTGGGCGGGCTGTCGATGGGCGGGTACGTTGCCCTCTCGATCGCGGAACGCTACCCGGATCGGATCCGGGCCCTGATGCTGATGAACACGCGGGCCTCGGCCGACTCCGAGGAGACGGCCCGGCTCCGCGAGGAGATGGCCACCGAGGTCGACCGGACCGGCGACATCGAGCCCGTGATCGCGAAGATGCTGCCCCGGCTGTTCTCACTCTCCAGCTTCCAGGAGCATCCCGAGACGGTGGCCCGGCTGCACGGGCGGATGTCCCGGATGACCGCGAGGGCGGTGGCCGGGACCTTGCGGGGACTGGCGACCCGGCCCGATCGCATGGCGTTGCTGCCCAACATCAAGGTGCCCACGCTCGTGATCGCCGGGGCCGAGGATCAGATTGTCCCCGCCGAGGAAACCGACCGCATGGCAGGCGCATTGCCCAACGCCCGCCTGGTCACGATCGCCGGCGCGGGCCACCTCGCGCCGATCGAGAAACACGAGGCCGTGGATGCGGCCATCCTCGATTTCCTCCAGGCCCTCTGGTGATCCGGGGCGCCGGCCCATCCCCTTGCGTGGGCCGGTCATGGGGGGCATAATTCCGGGCGTGATCGTGGTGGCCGACGCCTCGGATGGCACCTCGTCGACGCGAGGGCCGGGCGGATCGCCCCGTCCAGGATCGAACCGGCGAGCGACCGCGATGGCTGAAAGTGCTCCGCCCCCGTTGATCGAGACGCCCGCTGCGCTCCGAGAGCTGATCGCCCACCTCCGCGAGGCCCGACGCTTCGCCTTCGACACCGAGTTCGTCTCGGAAGAGACCTTCGAGCCGGTGTTGTGCCTGGTCCAGGTCGCGACCGCCGATCGACTGGCGGTGGTCGACCCGATCAAGATCGGCGGCATGGGCCCGTTCTGGGACGCCGTGCTCGACCCCGACCTCGACGTCGTGATGCACGCCGGTGGCGAGGATTTGCGGATCTGCCGGATCCAGGCCGGGGCCGTCCCCCGGAGGATCTTCGACGTCCAGATCGCGGCCGGCCTGGTCGGCTACGGCTATCCCCTGTCGCTGGGCAATCTCGTCCACCAGGCGTTGGGCGTGACCCTCCTCGGCGGCGAGACCCGGACCGATTGGCGGAAGCGGCCGCTCACCCCGAACCAGCTCCGCTATGCCCTGGAGGATGTCCGCCATCTCCTCGACCTCGCCGACCTGTTCCAGAGGGAACTGAGGCGGCTCCACCGGGAAGACTGGGTCGCCGGCGAGTTCGCCGGATTCCTCCACAAGATCGACCACCGAGGCGAGGAGGACCGCTGGCGCAAGCTATCGGGCCTGCACATGCTCGACCGCCGAGGGCTGGAGATCGCCCGCCTGCTCTATGAATGGCGGATGGAGGATGCCCGGCGGGCCAACCGCCCCCTCAGGTACGTCCTCCGCGACGACCTGCTGGTCGCGATCGCCAAGCGGAAACCGGGCCACCCGCGCGACCTGGAGACGCTCCGCGACTTCAATCGCCCCCACCTGCTGTCCCGGACCCACGAGATCCTCGACGTGGTGGCCCAGGGGCAGAAGGTCCTGCCCGAACACCTCCCCGAAACCGCGGCCCGACACGACGACCGCCCGGGCCAGTCGATGGTGGTCAGCCTCCTGGCGGCGACCCTGGCCCAGTCGTGCGCCCAGAACCACGTCGCGGTCGGCCTGACGGGGGGGGCCAGCGACTTGAAGGACCTGATCCGCTGGCACGCCGATGGCCAGCCGTCCGACCGGACCCCAGAACTGCTCCAGGGTTGGCGGGCGGAGGTCTGCGGCAAGACCCTCCTGGACGTCCTCTCCGGCCGTCGCGCCCTCCGCATCGTCGACCCCGAGGCGGAGGTCCCCGTCGCGCTCGACGACGTGGACGCCCCCGCATCGCCCGCCTGATCCGATCGTCCTGCACGCCCGTGACCGGAGTTTCCATGCGTCGCATCATCGGTTGCTATACGAATTGCTACGGACCCGAGGGGGTCCGCGCCGCCGCCGACCTCGTCCGTTCGGCCGGGATCGACCATCTCGAACTGGCCATGCGCGGCCACGACTTCGGCGGGCTGGTGATCCCCGTCTCGGCGGTCATCACCGAGGAGGCCGACGAGCCGACGGTCCGGGCCTTCCAGGATCAGCTCCGAGCCAACGGCGTGTCCATCAGCGGCTGCAACGTGGGGGGCGGCGACCTCCGCACGCCCGAAGGGGTGGAGAAGACCGCGAACAAAATCCGCCGCGCCCGCGAATGGTTTGGGGTGGACGTTGTGGTGACCGGGGTGGGTCAGCCCGCCGATCAGGCCGAGCGCAAGGCCATCGTGGCCGGGTTGCAGGCCCTGGGGGACGTCGCGCGGGAAGTCGGGGTCGTGATCGCCCTGGAGACCCACAAGGGGCCCACCGAGAACGCCGCCGCGATGCTGGCCCTGATGGCGGAGGTCGACCATCCGTCGGTCCTCCTCAATTTCGACACCGGAAACATCGCCTACTATAATCGAGGCGTCGACCCGGTCGACGAGTTGGACAAGGTCAAGCACCTGGTCCGCAACGTCCACCTGAAGGATAACCGGGGCGGGTTCGAGGACTGGTACTTCCCGGCCATCGGCGATGGCGGGGCGGTCGACTTCCGTCGGGTCCGCGAGATCCTCGACGGCGTCGGCTTCGCCGGCCCTTATACCATCGAGATCGAAGGGATCGGCGGGGAGCCAGAACCGGGACCCGAAGCCCGCCACGAGCGGGTGGCCCGGAGCGTCGAGCACCTCCGATCCTGCGGCTACTGGGACGAATGATCGACACCGAGGGTCTCGACCATGCTCGCCATGCTCCTGGCCCTCGGTACTCTCGCCCCGGTCGTCCCGATGGATGGCCTCGAAGCCGGGGCCACCTATCGGGTCCATGCGGCCCTGCCGAACGGATTCCCGGCCAAGTCCCGGGCCCGCGTCATGCTGGAAGGGGCGGGCGGGGAGCGGATTGCCAAGGCCCTTCATGCCGGCGACCCCGACATCACGTTCGCCTATCGCCCGACGGTGGCCGGGCCGGCCCGCCTGGTCATCGATGGCGAGGCGACCGCATCGTGGTCTCGCCTGAATATCTCCGCCCCCGACAGCGACCGGATCGAGGCCGAGCCCAACGACTCCTGGCGCATGGCGAATCCCCTGACATTGGGCCGCGACGTCCACGGCTCGGGCGATGATGTCGACTACCTGGACAATCCCGAGGAAGGGCGTTCCGGGCTGGATTGGTTCCGGCTGGAGATCGCCGAGGATGGGCCGATCCTGGCCACGTTCCAGCTCGATTTGCTCGATCGCGACGTCTCGGCCAACCTGCGCCTCCACGTCGTCGACGAGGCCGGCAACACGAAGCCCTTCGAAATGGGGAAGGATCCGACCGAGGTCATCCACGACCGCGAGCGGGAGCGATATTCGACCTACATCACCCGCACGCTGACCCGAGGCACCTACTACCTCGAAGTCAACGCCAACCATCCCGCCTACATCCTGCGGTCCCGCCGACGCCCCGTCCCGCCTCTGGCGGATCCGGGCGAGGCGGTCGCAATCGGCTCGGACTATCTCCTGGACGCCGGGGATGCCTGGTTCGCCCAGATCCCCCGGGAAGGCCACCGTTACACTCGTGCGGCGAACCTCCACGAGACGGCCACGCGCTGCACGGCCTGCCATGCGTCGAGCTACCCGACCGAGGCCGCGCTGGTGGCCCAGCGCAACGGTTATCCGATCCGATCCAAGGCGAGCATGGCATCGCTGATCGAACGGCTGGCCAATTCGCCGACGCCGCTCTACGGCGATGGCGGGTTGAACTGGCAACGCTTCATCGCCATCCCGCTCCAGGCCCAGGGGAAGCAGGGAGGCATCCTGGCCGACTTCGACGCCCAGGTGAGCGGCCGCGAGACGCCCGCCTTCGAGCGGTTCGCCCCGTTCCTCCGCGCCGCGTGGTCGTCCCGGGCGATGATCCCCGGCGACGAGCAGAACGGCGTGGTCCCGGCGGATAGCAAGTTCGCCCTCCTGTGGCGCGACTGGCGGGTCCTGGAACTGGCGGCCCGCCGGACCGGCCGGATCGCCTACGCGCGGGCCTCGGACAACATCGCCGACATCCTCGGCGACCCCGAGACCGACCAGCGGGTCGAGACATTTCAGGATCGCCTCCACCGCCTCCATGCCTGGCAGACGGTCGACCCCGACCGATATGCCCGCCGGATCGAGGACGAGGTGGACGCCCTGTTCGCACTCCAGAACGAGGACGGGGGGTGGCATGAGCTGGGGCGCAAGCCGGCTCGAAGTGCCATCTACGCGACCGGCCAGGTGGCCTGGACGCTCCTGCGTGCCGGAGCCCGGCGCGATGATCCCCGGATCCGCAAGGCCCTCCGGTTCCTCCTGGACCGGCAGCAACCGTTCGGCGGCTGGTTTCAGGCCGACACCCACGAGAATTTCCGCACCCCAATGCGCGAGACCCGCTATGCGGTCGAGGCGCTGGCGGAGGGCTTCCCGCGACCCGGCCCCGCCCTGAATTCATGGGGTAATCGCGATGGCGGCCCGCCGCGATCTCCCCGGCCGGGCCCGATCGTCCCCCTGCTCGATGACCTCGACAACCTGTGGGATGTGCCCGAGGCGGATCGGCCCCGCATGACCGCGGAGATCGCCGGGTTCCTCGACCATGCCGAACCCCTGGTCCGGGCCTCGGCGGCGTCGTGCCTCGGCCGGGTGGGCGGGGGGGAGGCCGTGGGCCCGCTGATCGCCCGCCTGGGCGACCCGTCCAAGATCGTCGGGCGGGCCGCGGCGTGGGCCCTGCGCTCGCTGGGGAATCGGGGCCTGGGCGTGGATGCGATCGCCGAGGCGCTGGATGACCCGGACCCGGCCGTACGACGCGGGACGACCCGGATCTTCTCCGCCCAGTTCCACGGCATGGACGGGCGGATCGACATCGCGGATCGGCTCACTGCCCGGACCCGGGATGCCGACCTCTGGACCCGGCTCCAGGCCCTCCGGTCGTTGCGGCAATGGTTCTACCGCACCAACGACGACGGCCTGCGCCGGAGGATCGTCGACGCCTATCTCGCCGCGATGTCCGTGCCCGACGAGCCGGTGATCCGTCGCGCCCTGATCGAAGGGATGTACATCCTGCTCGACGAGAACCTCGGCGGTGGCGTCAGCCTCCAGAAAAACCTGGCGGCATTGCCCGAAGCCCAGAGGGCGTCGGCCCTGAAGGGCCGGGAGGACGTGGAGCGAGCGATCCTGCTCGGGCCGATCCTGGATGCCCTGGAAGCGGGCGACCCGCTCCGGCGAGACGCCCTGATCCGTTCGTTCGACGGATCCTTCCTCAAGGGCCGATCGTTCGCCAGGCGGCCGGAAGGGATGCTGGACGTGGGGAATGACCGCGAGTTCGGCTTCCTCCATGAGCCGGACCCGGACCGCCTGGATCGGATCTTCGCGATCCTGCTCTCCCCGACCCTGACGATGGAATCCGAAACCCGGTCGCGGGCGATCCGCCTGGCCTGCTTCTTCCGGGTGGTCGAGCGGACTGCGAATCCGGCGATCCAGATGGCCCTTTTGCAGGGCCTGACCGACCCCGACGACGGGATTCGCGCGGCCACGCGTGAGGCGGTGGCCAATGACCTGGGCCTGATCGACGCCGAGGATCATCCCGACCTGATCGGGGCGATCATCGACCGTCTCCGCGGCCCCGCCGAGGTGCGCTCGGCGGTCGCCGCTGCCGTCGGCCGAAACCCGTCGCTCCTGGACCGGGACGACGTGCGGGCCGTCGTCCGAAGTCTGATGCAGGACGACCCGTCCGGCCTGGTGCCCGTCCTGGGCCATCGGTCATTCGACGATGAGGAAGTCCTCACGGCGATCGCCCGCGCCTGGGCGACCACCCCCGAGGCACGGGATCGGTCCCGCCTGCTCGATGCCCTGTTCGCCCGGCCCTGGCTGCTCGACCGGCCTGCACCCGCCGAGGACGCCCTTCGAATCATCCGATTGGGAATGGCCGATCCATCGGCTTCGATCCGCGAGCGGGCCCTGAATACGTCCTTCGAGTGGGGTCGATTCCGCGATGGCCGGGCCGCGCTGGGCTTTCTGGTCGCGTCCCTGGCCGACGAGGCGCCGTCGGTCAGGCGACTCGCGCTGGGCCTCGCCTCGTCGCGTCCGGGATTCTGGGACCGGCCGGATGCCGTCGAGCGGCTGCGGTCGCTGCTCATCGATCCCGACTTCGGGGTCCGGGACCGAGCCCTGTCTGTCGTCGAGCGGCTACGCCTGGTGCGAGGCCGCCGCGACCTCGCCCTGCGCGTCCGGGCCCTCTCCGGCGATCCGGCCCTGGGCACCCGGGCCGACGCGGCGTTGAGGGATCAGGGCTTCGATCCCGCCGGTCTCGTCGCAGATGCCTTCACGGCCCGGATGCGACCGCTCGGCCTTTCAAAATTCCGGGACGAGGTCGATCCCTGGCTGACGCGGCCCGGGCCCGACGGAACCTCGTGCGTCCAGTGCCACTCCAACCACGCCGTCTTCCGGCTCGCCGCCCCCGACCCGGCGCGAGGGATCACCGAGGCCTCGGCCCTGATGATGAACTATGCGTCGGCCACGCGAGTGATCCAACTCGCGGATCCCGAGTCGAGCCTCCTGCTCCGCAAACCCCGGAGCCCGCAAGGGCAGGGGGCTGCCGACCCGTCCAGCCCGACCGGCCTGACCCACGCCGGAGGGACGCGGTGGGACGACCCGGACCACCCGGCCTACGGAGCTGCCCTCGGCTGGATCCGCGCGGCCTCGGCCGCGTCGGTCGGGGAGGATCGTTATCCGGCGACGTCTGACAACCACGCCCCCGGCCACGAGCCGGGCCTCGCCCTGGACGGCGACCTGTCGACGATCTGGCAGACCGAATTCATCGGCGCAACGCCGGGCTATCCGCACGACCTGACCATCGACCTCCGGGTCCAGCGGACGGTCCGGGGCCTGGTCTACGTCCCCCGGCAGGACTCCCCGATCGGGAGGGTCAAGGACTTCGAGATCTCGGTTTCCGAAGATGGTCGGGCATGGCATTCGATAGTTCGTGGGGCGTGGCCCGACGATCCGGCCCCCCAGCCCGTCGCCTGGCCTGGACGCTTCGCGCGATTCGTCCGGCTTCGCGGCCTGGGGGCCGTCGATGGCGGGCCGTCGATGGCCGCGGCGGAGGTCGCGATCGATGCGGCCCCCACCGTACCGATGACACCTGGGCAAGCGGAGCCCCAACGATGACCGAGACGATCACGCGCCTGGCCTACCGGCTGGAACCCGGCGATCTGACCGGGGTGCTCGCATCGCAGCGGCGATGCTGGTGCCGATCCCACTGCCTGAGGTGGGTCGGCTCGCTCAGCCTGCTCGCCCCCATCGCCGTGGTCCTGGCCCTCGCCTCGGCCCGGTCCGGAGGGTTCCGGGCGGTCGCGGTGGAGATCGCGGGGGTCGCGGGGATCCTGCTGCTCGCCGCCCTGGTTCGCGAGGGGCTCGCCCGCCTCCGCTGCCGGGAGTTTACCCGCCTCCTCGGCCTGCCGCGCGACGTCGCCCTGCTCATCACCCCGGACGGGGTCGTCCTGGAGCCGGATGCCGACGGCATCGGCCGGACCTATGCCTGGTCGGAAATCGCCCAGGTGTCGCATCACGGCCAGGTCTCCCTGGTCCACCTCCGGGTCGCCGGGTCGGCGCTCCTGATCCCGGACCGGGCCTTCCCGACGCCTGCCGAGCGGCACGCGGTGATCGCGAGGATGCGCGACGCCATCAGGACGAGCGGGCCGATGACCACCGCAGCATCCTGACCGCCCGCCGTCATGACCCGGGCGGACGCGACATCGGCGAGAGATCGACGACCCAGGGCTGCCGTGGGACCCGGCCCAGGTCGAACCGATCGATCCAGGAGGCCGGGGGGCCGGGCTCGATCCGGTCGGTCATCCCGCAGGCCCGGGCCAACCATCCGACCAGATGGTGGGGATCCCAGCCCGACGCGCGGAGGGTCGACAACTTCAGCGATCCGTCGCGTTTGGCCAGGCGTCGGCCATCGGGGCCGATGGCCAGCGGGACATGCGCGAAGGTCGGGGGCTCAAGCCCGAGCGATCGGTAGAGCAGGAGTTGGCGGGGGGTGCTGGGCATCAGGTCATCGCCCCGGATGACCTCGGTCACGCCCATCGCCGCGTCGTCGTGGACCACGGCCAGCTGGTAGGACGGGCCGACTCCCGACCGGGCGACGACAAAATCCCCGCCGAGCCGCGCGGGATCGAGCGAGACCTCTCCGCGAAAGCCGTCCCGCCACGCGACCGGGCCGGGCGGGACGCGGAATCGCCAGGCGAAGGGCCGATCCCCGAGGGACGCGGCATCGCGGGCCGATCGGCCGGAGCACGTCCCCGGGTAGACGGGGCCTTCGTCCTCGGGATGGGGCGCGGAGGCGGCCCGGGCGATGTCGGCCCGGGTGCAGGTGCACGGGTAGATCGCGTCCTGCTCCCTGAGCCGTTCGAGCGAATGTTCGTACCGATCCATCCGCAGGGATTGGACGTAAGGGGAAGATGGGCCGCCGATGTCCGGCCCCTCATCCCAGTCGATCCCGAGCCAGCAGAGGTCGTCGATCGCCGCGAGGGCCGCGTCGGGCCGGGCGCGGGAGGCGTCGAGGTCCTCCAGGCGGAAGATGACCCGGCCGCCGCCCGCCCGGGCCGAGAGCCAGGCCAGCAGGAAGGTGCGGGCGTGGCCGAGGTGGAGGCCGCCGGTCGGGGAGGGGGCGAGGCGGCCGGTCGTCGGGGTTGGCGTGGTGATGGGCGGCATCGCCTCTGGCTCCGTCTTCTCGGCAGGGCTGCGATCGGTCATAATCTTCCGGTGCCGAGGGCCGGCCGATCCATCGGATCGGCCCGGACATCCCCGGCCGAATCAAGGACATATCGCGATGGATTTGGAACTGAAGCGCGACGTACGCAGCGTGATCGACCGGATCGTCCAGCTCCGAGACTCTCTTTGACTTGGGCGACAAGACCGAAAAACGCGACGAGCTGGCCCGCGAGATGGAAGGGCCGAACTTCTGGAATGACCAGGAAAAAGCCAAGGCCATCATCGCCGAGATGAAGTCCTTGAACAACGTCCTGAAGCCGTTCGAAGCCCTGGTGCGCCAGGCGGAAGACCTGGAAGCCCTGATCGAACTGGCCGAGGAAAGCGGCGAGGACGAATTCGACGAGGAGTTGCGCGAGGCTTCGAAGAAAGCCGCGGCCGACTTCCAGGAATTCGAACTCCGTTCGATGCTGAGCGGCATGAACGACCACTGCAACGCCTACATCACGATCCACCCCGGCGCCGGGGGGACCGAGGCGTGCGACTGGTCCGAGATGCTGATGCGGATGTACCTCATGTGGTGCGAATCGCACGGGTACAAGGCCGCGATCATCGACCGCGAAGATGGAGAAGTGGCCGGCGTCCAGACCGTGACGATCCACGTCAAGGGGGACTACGTCTACGGCTACCTCCGCGGCGAGACCGGCGTGCATCGCCTGGTCCGGATCAGCCCGTTCGGCACGGCCGACAAGCGTCAGACGTCGTTCGCTTCCGTCGAGGTGACGCCCGAGATCGATGATACCATCGACATCGAGCTGCGCGACGACGAGCTGAAGCGGGACGTGTTCCGGTGCGGCGGCCCCGGCGGCCAGCACCAGAACAAGACCGAATCGGGGGTGCGTTACACCCACATCCCGACCGGCGTCGCGGCCGAGTCGCGGAGCGAACGGTCTCAGCACAAGAACGACAACCTGGCGCTCCAGCTCCTCAAGGCCAAGCTAATCCGGATCGAGGAAGAAAAGCGCGAGGCCGAGTTCGCCAAGGCCTACAATGAGAAGGCGGAGATCGGCTTCGGCAGCCAGATCCGCAACTACGTCCTGCAGCCCGACCAGTGGTGCAAGGACCTGCGGACCGAGGTCAAGGTGGGGAACCCGCATGCCGTCCTCGACGGCGGGCTGGACATCTTCATCGACGCCTACCTGCGGAAGAAGCTCGCCAAGGGCGACGTCACCAAGCGCTAAGATCGTCGCGGGCGGGCCCATGTCTGATGGGCCCGCCCGCCTTTCCATGGCGCCAGCCAGAAAGCCGAGATGATGGTCGGGATCGAGAGCGGTGATGATCGGCATGTCTTCCTCACGCCCCACGCTCGCATCGAGTTCGCCTGGCGGGAGGATCGCTGGGTGCATACGATGGAAGGGGTGGGCGACTGCCCGGAGCTGCCGCCGGTCGCGACCGTGGAAGTTGACCCCGACCGCGACGACCCGGCCCGGGTGATCAGCCCGGCCTACCAGCAGGCCCACGTCGAGATCGGGCCGGATGGGATCGTCCGGATGTTGCTGGTCGGCCAGTCGGGACCCCACCACTTCTCGGCCGCCTTCGCCGTCACGGCCGACGAGTCGGGCACCCTGTTCGATGCCGACGTGGCCGACCGTTGCCGTTCACCGATCGCCGCCCTCGCCGCCACCTATCAGCTGGACCCGGCCTCGACCGAGATCGACGGCGACGGCTCGGCCGAGGTGATCCTCCGGGCCGGCGGAGCCCGGCTTATCCTCCAGGCGGTGCCATCGGCCCGGGCGATCGTCGAGGCCTCCGGTCCCGGCCCCCGAATCCACGCCCAGATCCTCGCCGGCATCGAACCGGCCTCGCAAACCTACCGCTTCCGCTATCGCTGGCGCTGGTCCGTCGGCTGACCCCAAACTCTATCTGGAGATCGTGACACCGATGGGCATCCTGAGCGAATCCGATCCCGCCATCTTCGAGGCGATCGTCGCCGAAGAGAACCGCCAGCGCGACGAACTGGAATTGATCGCCTCCGAGAACTACACCAGCGCCGCGGTCATGGAAGCCCTCGGCTCGGTCCTCACCAACAAGTATGCCGAGGGCCTCCCCGGCAAGCGCTACTACGGCGGTTGCCAACACGTCGACGTGATCGAACAGCTGGCCATCGACCGGGCCATGCAGGTCTTCGGCGCCGACCACGTCAACGTCCAGCCGCACTCCGGCGCCTCCGCCAACCAGGCCGTCTATTATGCCGCCCTGGAGCCGGGCGATACGGTGCTGGCGATGGACCTGGCCCAGGGCGGGCACCTGACCCACGGGATGAAGCTCAACTTCTCCGGGCGGTACTACCCCACGATCGGCTATGGCCTGGATCCCAAGACCGAGCGGATCGACTACGACAAGCTCGCCGCGCTGGCCCGCGAGCACAAGCCGAAGCTGATCCTGGCCGGCGCCAGCGCCTATGCCCGGATCATCGACTTCGATCGGATCGCCGAGGTCGCCCGGGAGATCGGCGCGACCTTCTTCGTGGACATGGCCCACATCGCCGGGCTGGTCGCCGGCGGCCATCATCCGAACCCCGTCCCCGTGGCCGACTTCGTCACGACCACCACGCACAAGACGCTTCGGGGGCCCCGCGGCGGCATCTCCATGTGCACGTCGGCGTGGGCCAAGAAGCTCGATTCGGCCGTCTTCCCCGGCCTCCAGGGCGGGCCGCTCATGCACGTGATCGCCGGCAAGGCGGTCTGCCTGGGCGAAGCCCTGCGGCCTGACTTCAAGGCCTATGGCGCCCAGGTGATCGCCAACGCCAAGGTCCTGGCCGATGAGTTGATGGCCGCCGGCTTCCGCCTCATCTCCAGCGGGACCGACAATCACCTCGTCCTGATCGACATGACCTCCAAGGGGTTGACCGGCAAGATCGCCGAGAAGGCCCTGGGCAACGCCGGCATCACGGTCAACAAGAACCTGATCCCCTTCGATCAGCGGAAGCCCCTGGATCCCAGCGGGATCCGGATGGGGACGCCCGCCTTGACCACCCGGGGGATGCGCGAGGACGCCATCCGCCAGGTCGCCGCCTGGATCGTCGCGGTCCTGGCCGCCCCCGATGATGCCTCGGTGGCCTCCAAGACCCACGCCGCCATCCGCGAGTTCGCCCGCGACTTCCCGGTCCCCGCCGACGCGGCCGGGCAGGTCAGCGATCAGCTCTCCGCCGTCTGATCCGCGAGCACGAGCGGGATCGGCGTCGAGTCCCATCTCCGGACCCGGCGCCGATCCGCTGGTTCGCCCGAGGGGCGAGGCCGGACCTCAGGCGGGCAAACCGTTGAGCTTGGCGGCCGCCTCGATGGTGGATCGGAACAGGGCCTGGGCCGTCTCGTCGGTCGAGGGGCCGAGGATGGCGACCGAGTTGCCCGGGAGCATGACGCCCGTCGGGACGATGGAGACGTCGTCGGCGCTGCTCAGGAGAATCTCGGTCGGGAAGCCGTCGCGGATCGGGACGGCCCGGGGTTCATCGGAGAAGTTGGTCACGATCGAGACCAATCCTCGTTCGATGACCAACCATTTCTCCTCTTCGTCGAAGCGGGTCCCGACCAGGTCGAGCCGGCCATCGGTGAGCTGGGGAAGGGACCTTCGCAGCCGGATCAGGTCGCGATGCCATCGGTAAAGCGAGTGATTGAGGTCGTGGTCGACCTCCGACCAGTCGAGCTTGGACCGCTGGTACGTCTCGGGCGAGGCCGGATCGGGAACGTCCTCGGGCCGCCACCCGAACTGGCCGAACTCCTTGCACCGACCCTCGGAGACGGCGCGGGACAGGTCCGGGTCGTCCGAGAAATCGGCGAAGTACTGGAACGGGGCCGTTGCGCGGAATTCTTCCCCCTGGAAGAGCATCGGAACGAACGGCGAGGTCAGGACCAAGGCCGCCGCCATCTTGGCCCGCTCGGGGGTGGTCAGGTGGCAGAGCCGATCGCCCTGGGCCCGGTTGCCCAGCTGGTCGTGGTTCTGGACGTATCCCAGGAAGTGATGCCCCGACAGTCCGATCGGGGGGCGGCCATGGCGTCGCAGGCGGTACTTGGACACCTGGCCTGAGTAGACGTAGGACGACTTGAACGCGGTCGCCAGGTCCGAGAGCGACCCGAAGTCCGAATAGTATCCGTTGACTTCCCCGGTGATCGCCGAGTGGAGGGCATGGTGGAAGTCGTCGCTCCACTGGGCATCGATGCCGAATCCGCCCAGCTCGAACGGCCGGACGACGCGCGGGTCGTTCAGGTCGCTCTCGGCGATCAGGATCAGATGACGGCCGAGGTGCGCCTTCAGGACATCGACCTCGTTGGCGAGCTGTTCCAGGAAATGGATTGCAGACGTATCGACGATCGCATGGACGGCGTCGAGGCGGAGACCGTCGAAGTGATAGTCGCGGAGCCACATCAGGGCGTTGTCGCAGAAGAAGCGCCGCACCTCGTCGCTATAGGGGCCGTCGAAGTTGAGGGCCGATCCCCAGGGCGTCTTGTGGCGGTCGGTGAAGTAGGGGCCGAACTCGGCGAGGAAATTCCCGGACGGGCCGAAGTGGTTGTAGACCACGTCAAGGACCACGGCGAGGCCGCGGGCATGGCAGGCGTCCACCAGCCGTTTGAGCCCGTCCGGCCCGCCATATTCGTTCTTCGGGGCGTAGAGAGAGACGCCGTCATAGCCCCAGCCGAAGTTGCCGGGGAAGTCGGCCACCGGCATGATCTCGACGTGGGTGATGCCCAGTTCCTTGAGGTGATCGAGCCGGCCGATGGCCGAGTCGAACGTGCCCTCAGGCGTGAATGTCCCGATGTGGAGTTCGTAGATCACAGCCGAGGACAGCGGGCGTGCCTGGAACCCCTCGTCGCTCCAGCGGAACGCGGAATGGTCCACGACCCGCGATGGGCCGGCCACGCCGTGGGGCTGCCACATCGATCGGGGGTCGGGACGCTCGGGGCCGCCGTCCACGGAGTAGGCATAATCATCGCCGGGTCGCGGGGAACGCTCGAACGTCGCCCACCACCCTTCCCATTCCGGGTCGAGGGTCATCGGGAACCTCTCGCCGTTGATCGTGATCTCCACGCTTTGGGCGGTGGGGGCCCAGACGTGATGGATGGCCATGACTTTTCGGTCCTTGAACATGATGCCGGCGAAACGAGGCCGGGAGCGGAGCGGGAAGATGTGGCGTCGCCAGCAAGTTGTATGCCCAGGGGCCGTCACGCAAACGGGCAATGAGATCCGGACATGGCACGCTGTTCGCAGATTCGGCTGGCGAATTCGACGGGCCTGCCGTCGCCGGAACGATTGGCCCCCGGTATGAGGGGCGGCGGCGATGGCCCCAATTCGACCGATGGGAACTTGCATGCCCGCGCCGCTTTCCACCTACCGGGTCCAGATGCACGCCGGCTTCGGTTTTGATAAGGCCGCGTCGATTGCGCCTTATCTTCGCGAACTGGGCGTGACCCACCTCTACTCTTCCCCCTATCTGCAGGCAGGCAAGGGCAGCACTCACGGCTACGACGTCCTGAACCACTCCAAGCCCAACGATGAACTGGGCGGGTCCGAGGCCCACGCCCGCCTGTGCCAGAAGCTCGGCGAGGCGGGGCTGGGGCAGATCCTGGATATCGTACCCAACCACATGAGCATCGCCAGCCGCGAGAATGCCTGGTGGTGGGATGTCCTGGAGAACGGCCCATCCAGCCGGTTCGCCAACTATTTCGACGTCGACTGGCATCCGATGGAGGCCAAGCTCCGCGATACGGTCCTGATGCCGATCCTGGGGGATCACTACGGCCGGATCATCGAGGCGGGGCAGATCACGCTCCGCCGCGTCGGGGGGACGTTCACCTTTCATTACAGCGACCATGTCATGCCGGTCGCGCCCCGATCGCTCAACGACCTGCTCAACGAGGCCGCCGAGCGGGTCGGGTCGGATGACCTTGCCTTCCTGGCCGACTCGCTGGCCAGGCTCCCGCATTCCACGTTCACGGACCTGGAAAGCGTGGCGTTGCGGCACCGCGACAAGGAGGTGATCCGCAACGCCCTGGCCCGCCTGATCGCCGACCACCCCGAGGTCGGTTCGTCGATCGATGCCGTGATCGGCGGCTACAACGCCGATCCATCCAAGATCGATGCCCTGCTGGAGCGGCAAAACTATCGCCTGGCGTTCTGGAAGACGGCCGTCCAGGAACTCGACTATCGCCGCTTCTTCGACATCAATACGCTCGTCAGCATGAGGATGGAACAGGAGCGCGTGTTCCGCGACACGCACGTCAAGATCCTCGAATGGGTCCGGGAGGGCGTGCTCGACGGCCTCCGTGTCGACCATCCCGACGGGCTCCGAGACCCGGCCGAATACTTCCAGAGGCTCAACCGGTCGGTGCCAAATGGTTGGCTGGTCGTGGAGAAGATCCTCGAACCGGGCGAGGCCCTGCCCGAGGACTGGCCGGTGGCCGGCACGACCGGCTACGACTTCATGAATCGCCTGGCCGGCCTGCTGGTCCCCGCCGATGCCGAGGCGTCCATCAACGAGATCTACGTCGATTTCACCGGGCAGCCCGTCGACTACAAGGGGATGGTCCGGGACAAGAAGCATTACGTCCTCAAGGAACTGTTCGCCAGCGACGTCTACCGGTTGTCCTCCTTGTTGATGAACGTCTGCGAGCGGCAGAAACGATATCGCGACTATACGCGACGAGAGCTGATCGCGGTCCTTCGCGAGGTGATCGCCTGCTTCCCGGTCTATCGGACCTATGTCCGCGCGAAGCAGGGCCAGGTCAGCCCGATGGACATCGCCTATGTCGAAGAGGCCATCGAGGCCGCCAAGGCGAATCGGCCCGAGATCGACACGGATCTGCTCGACTTCGTCCGAGACCTCCTGCTGCTCCGGGTCGAAGGTGGCGAGTTGGAGGCCGAGTTCGCCATGCGGTTCCAGCAGAACACCGGGCCGATCATGGCCAAGGGTGTCGAGGATACGGTCTTCTACAACTTCAACCGCCTGGTGGCCCTCAATGAGGTTGGCGGGGACCCGGGCCGGTTCGGGGTGACCCTGGACCAGTTCCATGAAGAATGCCGGGTCATGCAGGACCGCTGGGCGCGGTCGATGACCTCGACCACGACCCACGATACGAAGCGGAGCGAGGACGTCCGGGCCCGGATCTCGCTGCTGGCCGAGATCCCGGAGGCGTGGGGGGAGGCCCTGGCCCGCTGGTCCAAACTGACCGAGAAATTCAAGAACGGCAACTTCCCGGATCGCAACGCAGAATACCTGCTCTACCAGATCCTGATCGGCGCCTGGCCGATCTCGGTGGAGCGGGCGACCGAGTACATGCTCAAGGCCACACGCGAGGCCAAGGCCTACACGTCGTGGAACGAGAACAACGAGGAGTACGAGTCGGCCCTCAAGGGATTCATCGCGGCGATCCTTGAAGATGCGGACTTCCTGGAGGATTTCGAGGCCTTCGTCGCGCCCCTGGTCGGGCCCGGCCGGATCAATTCGCTGGCCCAGGCGGCGATCAAGCTGATGGCCCCGGGCGTGCCGGACATCTACCAGGGCAACGAACTCTGGGATCTGAGCCTGGTCGATCCGGACAATCGTCGCCCGGTCGATTATGATGTCCGCCGCGGGCTCCTCGAAGAGCTCGCCGCGAACCCGGGCCCCGAAGCGATCCTGTCCCGGATGGACTCCGGGTTGCCCAAGCTGTGGGTCACGAAGCAGGCGCTCGGGTTGCGGAGGCGCAAGCCGGATGCGTTCGGGCCCGAAGGAACCTACTCGCCGCTCTCGGCCTCGGGTCCCAAGTCGGATCACGCGGTCGCCTTCGGCCGGGGGGGAGAAGTCCTCTGCATCGCCCCACGGCTGCCCATCCGCCTGGGTGGCGACTGGGGCGGCACGACGGTCACGCTGCCGGACGGATCCTGGATCAACGAGCTGACCGGGGAGAAGGTGGCTGGGGGCGACGCGGATCTCGGCACGCTGCTCGCCCGCTTCCCGGTCGCGATCCTCTCGCGGGCTGAATAATCCGCGGTCATTGACGCCGCGACGCCCCGGGCCGCAATGTAGCGGCTCGGGGAACCTCCATCTTGCCCGATCGAACGCCCAGGGACTTTCGCCGCCGGAGCCTCCCGCCCATGATCGAATCGGATCCTCAGTGGTACAAAGATGCGATCATCTACGAACTCCACGTCAAGGCGTTCTTCGACAGCAATGAGGATGGGATCGGGGACTTCAAGGGCCTGATCCAGAAGCTCGACTACCTGCAGCAACTGGGGATCACCTGCCTGTGGCTCCTGCCGTTCTACCCGTCGCCGCTGCGAGACGACGGGTATGACATCTCGGATTACGACGAAGTCCATCCCTCCTACGGCAAGATCGAGGAGTTCCGCGAGTTCGTCCAGGAGGCCCACAAGCGCGGCATCCGGGTGATCACCGAGCTGGTCATCAACCACACGTCGGACCAGCACCCCTGGTTCCAGGCCGCCCGCAACGCCCCGCCCGGCGACCCGAAGCGCGACTACTACGTCTGGAGCGACACGCCCCAGAAGTACAAGGACGTGCGGATCATCTTCACCGACAGCGAGCCGTCGAACTGGACCTGGGACCCGGTGGCCAAGGCCTACTTCTGGCACCGCTTCTTCCATCACCAGCCCGACCTGAACTTCGATAATCCCGAGGTCCTGGCCGCCGTCTTCAAGATCATGCGGTTCTGGCTCGACATGGGCGTAGACGGGATGCGGCTGGACGCCATCCCCTACCTCATCGAGCGCGAGGGGACCAACTGCGAGAACCTTCCGGAGAGCCACGCGATCCTCCGCCAGTTCCGCAAGGAGATGGACGACAACTACCAGGATCGCCTGTTCCTGGCCGAGGCGAACCAGTGGCCGGCCGACGTCCTGCCGTATTTCGGCGACGGCGACGAATGCCACATGACCTTCCACTTCCCGCTCATGCCCCGGATGTACATGGCGATCCGGCAGGAAGACCGGCACCCGATCGTCGAGATCATGCGGCAGACGCCGGACATCCCCGACG
This sequence comes from Tundrisphaera macrotermitis, assembly GCF_051175315.1. NCBI lineage: Bacteria > Pseudomonadati > Planctomycetota > Planctomycetia > Isosphaerales > Isosphaeraceae > Tundrisphaera > Tundrisphaera macrotermitis. Next base: position 5,687,355 of record NZ_CP195100.1, on the reverse strand, counting down.
AGTGCCAGTGGGCCCTGTTCCTCCGCAACCACGACGAGCTGACGCTCGAGATGGTCACGGACGAGGAGCGGGACTACATGTACAAGGAGTACGCCGCCGACCCAAGGATGCGGATCAACGTCGGCATCCGCCGCCGGCTGGCCCCCCTGATCGGCAACAGCCGTCGCCGGATCGAACTCCTCAATATGATGTTGTTCTCCCTGCCCGGGACGCCGGTCCTCTACTACGGCGACGAGATCGGGATGGGAGACAACATCTACCTCGGCGACCGCAACGGCGTCCGCACTCCGATGCAGTGGACCGGCGACCGCAACGCCGGGTTCTCCCGGGCCGACTTCGCCAAGCTCTACGCCCCGCCGATCATGGACTCGATCTATGGCTACCAGGCCATCAACGTCGAGGCCCAGGAGCGCGACCCCTCGTCGCTGCTCCAGTGGATGCGGCGGCTCATCGCGTTGCGCAAGGGCTACAAGGCGTTCGGCCGGGGCACCCTCTCCTTCCTCCACCCGGCCAATCGCAAGATCCTGGCTTACTTCCGCCACTATCAGGATGAGCTGATCCTGGTGGTCGCCAATCTCTCCCGGTTCGTCCAGCCGGTCGAGCTGGATATGGCCGAATACAAGGGATATACCCCGTTCGAGATGTTCGGCCGAGTCCAGTTCCCGACGATCGGGGACCAACCCTATTTCCTCACGCTGGCCCCATCCTCCTGCATCTGGTTCCAGTTGGAGCAGGTGTCGGGATCGGTGCTGGGCGGGACCGAGGTCAGCCCGGCGATCGAGGCCGAGCCCATCCCCCGCCTCACCCTGGTGGGCGGCTGGGAATTCCTGCTGGAGGGGCGAGAGCGGGCCATCATGGAACGCTCCGTCCTGCCGCAGTTCATACGACGCCAGCGATGGTTCGGCGCCAAGTCGCGCTCGCTGGAGACGGTCAGCATCCGCGATTGGGTCTACTTCCCGGTGGCGGAAACGCCCGTGGTCAACGTCCTGGTCCGGACCTACGACGCCGACGGCAAGTTCGAGAAATACCAGCTGCCGCTGGTCGTGCTGACCGGGGCGGATGCCGAGCAAATGTTGCAGACCCGGCCGGGGTCAGTGCTGGCCCACGTCTCCTGCACGGAAGGGGAGGGCATCCTCTGCGACGCCCTGCACAGCGACGCCATGTGCCATCGGCTCCTCCAGCTCATCGTCGAGGGGCAGACGGTCAAGGCCAGGCAGGGGAAGTTCGTCGGCGTGCCCACCACGGCGCTGGAATCACTGGAGGGGGGCGATCTCGCGATCGAGCCCGTCCGGAGGACCGCGACCGAGCAGAGCAATTCCAGCGTAATCTTCGGCGAACGCTATTACCTGAAGATCCTCCGCCGAATCTACGACGGCCCGAGCCTCGACTTCGAAATCGGCCGGTTCCTGACCGAGAAGACCGACTTCCCGCGCGTCCCCCAGACGGCCGGGGCCCTGGAGTATCGCCTGCCCAAGGGCCAGACGATGAGCCTGGGCATGCTCCGCGAGTTCGTCCCGAACCAGGGCCAGGCCTGGGAACAGGCCATGGAGATCGTGGGTCGTTACTTCGAAGAGGCCTCCGGGGAAGGGCACCGGCTGCCCCGCCTCGACCTCGACCCTGCCTCACCCTTCGACCTGAGCGAGCGCGAGATCCCCGAGGAAGTCGCCGAGATCCTGGGGACGACGCCGCTCGCGGCCGAGCTCCTGGGACGTCGCACGGCCGAACTCCACCTGGCCCTCGCCTCCGATCCCGAGGACCCCGCATTCGCCCCCGAGCCGATCGGTGCGGATGAGATGGCCCAGCTATCGAATCGCGTCGCCGCCCAGGTCCGATCGAGCCTGAAGTCGCTCAAGGACCGCCTCCCCACTCTGCCCGAAGACCTCCGGTCGCTGGCCAAGGAGGTGCTCGATGCCGAGCCCCGCCTCCGGGAACTGGTCACGAACCTCCCGTCGCCCAGCGAAGACCTCCGCAAGATCCGCGTCCACGGCGACTACCACCTGGGCCAGGTCCTGTGGAAGGAGAACGACTTCTTCATCCTCGACTTCGAGGGGGAGCCGGGCCGATCGCTCGAAGAGCGGCGTGCCAAGCAGTCGCCGCTCAAGGACGTGGCGACCATGCTCCGCTCGTTCGATTACGTCGCCTACAGCGGGCTCGTCCGCACCGCCAAGGTCCACGCCGAGAGCTTCCAGAGGCTCGAGCCGTGGGCCCGGATCTGGCAGTCGTGGATCTCCGCGACCTTCCTCAAATCGTACCGCGAGGTGGCCGCGCCGCTCCTCCCGGCCGACTCGGGGGCGACCCGCCGGCTGCTCGACCTGTTCCGGCTCGAAAAGACCCTGTTCGAACTCCGCTACGAGCTCGATTACCGCCCCGATTGGGTCCGCATCCCGATCATCGGCGTCCTGAATATGATCCGCCCGGAGGAACAATGATCGCGGACGCCCCCGCCCCCGAGCCGTTGCGCGACCTGGCCCGACGCCACGGGATCCAGGTCGAATATATCGATACGTCCGGGAGGACCCAGCCCGCGCCGGCCCGGTCCCTCCTGTCGGTCCTCCGCGTCCTGGGCGCGCCGGTGGCCACGATCGACGACGCGCCGGCGGCCCTCCTCGCCCATCGGATGGAGGAGTGGAACCGCCGGCTGGAACCGGTCGTGGTCGCCTGGCACGGCGCTCCGTCACCCGTCCTCCTCAGGCTCCGCGATGCCGAGGCCCGGGGGCCGGCCCAGGTGCGCCTGACATTCGAGTCCGGCGGCGATCAAGGCTGGTCGATCCGACTGGAAGATCTCGACACCGTCGCCTCGGAGGTGATCGGGGGCGAGGCATTCAGCGCTAAACGTCTGATCCTGCCCGATGGTTTGCCGACCGGCTATCATCGCCTGACCGTCGCATCCCGGGACGTCCAGGCGGAGTCGCTGGTGATCGCCGCCCCTCCTCGCGTGTATTCCGAACCGGAGAAGAACGGCAAGAGGCCCTGGGGCCTATTCTGCCCGCTCTATGCCCTGCACGGCTCGCGGAGCCGGGGCGGCGGCGACCTCGGCGACCTCGACGCCCTGATGGACTGGACGGCCGGGCTCGGGGGCGGGCTCATCGCCACCCTGCCGATGCTCGCCGCCCATTTCGACGGCGAGGATCCGATCATCAGCCCCTACTCGCCGACCAGCCGCCTGTTCTGGAACGAGTTCTACCTCGACCTGGAGCGGATCCCCGAGGCGATCCGCACCGAGGCCGCGAAGGACGCCTGGGAGGGCGGTGCCACGATGGCCGAGGTCGCCGCCCTGCGTTCGGGCGACCTGGTCCATTACGGGCGCCAGATGAGTCAGAAACGCCGGGCCCTGGGCCTCATGGCGGACGGTTTCTTCGAAGGCGAGGGAGAATACACCGCGTCCTATCGGGCATTCCTCGAAGAACGCCCCGACGTCGAGGACTATGCCACCTTCCAGGCGGCCGGCGAGAGCCTGGGGCGCAACTGGAGGTCCTGGCCCTCGACGATCGACCGCAACTCGGTCGACCCCTCGATCCGGAACTATCACCTGTTCGCCCAGTGGCAGGCGGATGAGCAGCTCCGCGAGCTGGCGGACAAGGCCAGGGCCAAGGGTCTATCCTGGTATCTCGACTTCCCGGTCGGCGTCGACGGGGGCAGCTACGATGTCTGGCGCGAGCGGGATTCGTTCGCGATCGGGGCGAGCGTGGGCTGTCCGCCCGACCTGGTCTTCACCAAGGGCCAGAACTGGGGGTTCCCGCCCCTCCACCCCGCACGCCAGCGCGAGAATGGATATCGCTACCTGATCGCGTCGTTCCGGAATCACTTCCGGCACGCGAGGGCGTTGCGGATCGATCATGTGATGGGCCTGCACCGGCTCTTCTGGATCCCCGATGGCGCCGAGGCCAGGGACGGCGCCTTCGTGTCCACGCCGGCCGACGAGATCTACGCGATCCTTTCGATCGAGTCGCATCGCCGGGAGGCCTGGCTCGTCGGCGAGAACCTGGGGACGGTCCCGCCCGAGGTCGAAGAGTCGATGACCCGCCACGGCGTGCGCGGGATGTACGTCGTCCAGTACGAGGCCCGGCCGGACCCCGAGCACGCCCTTCCGCCCGCACCCGAGGCGACGGTGGCCAGCGTGAACACCCACGACATGCCCCCATTCGCCGCGTTCTGGCGCGGGCTCGATCTCGAAGACCGCCGCGAACTCGGCCTGCTCGACGACACGACCTACGCCCAGGAAACCGAGGCTCGCGACCTGCTCCGTCGGTCGATCGCCACCTTCCTCCGGGGGGAAGGATTCCTCGCGGAGGGTTCGGACGACGAAAGATCGATCCTCCACGCCATGTGGGATTGGCTGGCGGCCTCGCCGTCGCGGGTGCTCCTCCTGAACGTCGAGGATTTCTGGCTGGAGACCGAACCCCAGAACACGCCTAATACCGTCGAGGAGCGGCCGAACTGGAGGCGGAAGCTACGGCAGAGCTTCGAAGAATTCAGCCGGGATCCGGCCGTCCTGTCCGCCCTGCGTCGGGTCGACGCCCTCCGCACCTCGTCCCCGCGCCCGCAGAAGCCGGCCCCCGCACCCGCCCCCGTCGCGGACGCCGCATCCCCCGTCACCTCCCCATCGGCGTGAGGGCGATCGCTGGATTTGGCCCCGGGAGGCGGTTAGCCTGGTTCGCTCCGCGCGATCCGTCTCCTCCTCCCGGGGTTCGCAACATGGTGCGTCATTCCATCGGCCGGTCCCTCGTCCTGATCGGGCTGTTGCCCGCCCTGGCCCCATCGGCGTCGGCCGATGCTCCGAAGGCGTTCGTCCCGCCGAAGAATGCCGCCGAATGGACGGCTCGACGGCCGGTGCTTCACCGGGCCGCCGAGGCGGCCGTGGCCCCCAAGCGCATCCCGGTCCGGGCCCCGTCCCTGATGGTCGGGGGCCGAGAGATGAAGGACGGCATGTCCGTCGAGACGATCACCCTCGACGGCGGGACGCCGGGTGTGCTCGTCCTGCCCCGGCATCCCGCCAATGGCGAACAACAGGCCCCGAGCCCCGAATCTCGGGTCCCGATCATCATCCTGGTCTCGGATCCGGGCGTCGCCGGGCGTCGCGCGGTCGACGTCCCGGGCCATGACGGCCAGCCCGATGCCCTCTCGCTCGCCCGCTTCGGCTATGCGGTGCTGGCGCTCGATGGGGCCGATGCACCGACGCTGCGAATGGCGATCGATGCCGTCCTGACGCGGACTGAGATCGACCCCGACCGCATCGCGATCATCGGCCTGGGGGCGGCGGGGCCGGTCGCGCTCGGCCTGATGGCCGTCGACGAGCGGATCGCCTGCGGCGTGGTCGGCCTGGAGGCCGACACGATCCGGCGGCCGGTGGCCGATGTCTACGGGCCGGAAGCGGCCGAGAAACTGGAGTCCAGGACCTGGGCCGACGCCCTCGCCGCGCTCTGCTCGCCGAGGCCCTTGAGCCTGATCGTGGGCGAACGGATCCCCCTGCGCAATGACTCGCCGGGCAGGCGGGTCGAACGGGCGGTCAAGGGGACGTATCGGTCTGCCAACATCAAGGGGATGGGCGTTGCGTTCACCCACCACGGCGAATTCGCCGGCCACGAGACGATCGCCACCCGCCTGCAATGGATGGCCGCCCAGGAACACTTCGACAAGGCATTCCGGCCCCAGGGACCGGCCCCCCTCGGCCACGCCCCGGAGCCCGAGCCCGAGGTCGGCCCCGATGCCCTGAATCTCTCCGAGCAGGGGATGGCCGGGTGGGCCGCCGAAATGGCCCAACGACCGGACACCTGGACCTGGGCCGATGGCGTGATCCGCTGCCAGCCGGGCCCGAATGAATATGGCTGGCTCCGCCTGCCCGTGGAGGTCGGCAACTTCGTCCTGCGGATCGAGTGGAAAGTCCCGCCGAAGGGGAACGCCGGGATCTTCCTCCGGGCCCGACCGGTCCCCTGGGCCTTCGCGCCGAGCGATCGGTCCAAGGTGCAGGTCGGGGCGCTCGGGCTGGACTGGCCCTCGCGGAGCGGCCTGGAACTCCAGGCCCAGGACGATCCGGGGGTCGCCAACCGCTACAGCAGCGGGTCGCTCTACCGCCACGCCGCCCCCGCGACCAACCCCACTCATCCCCCGGGGGGCGAGTGGAACCGATACACGGTCCGGGCCCGGGGGACGCGCGTCGACGTCTGGAGCAACGGCACCCAGGTCCTGGATACCCTCCTGGATCAGCACCCGGAGACCTTGCCGACCTTGCCGACCCCGCCGCTCCGCGGCTACATCGGCCTTCAGAACCACGGAGCGCCGGCCGAGTACCGCAACGTCCGGTTGATCCGGCTCCCGGACTGATCCGGGCCGGATCTCACTCCCGCTCGATGGCGATCAGGTGGATGCTCCCGCCGGAACGGTTGGCGACCGCCATCAACGACCGTTCGGGCGAATGGGCCAGCCCCATCGGCCGGGTCGAGGACAGGTTCGCCGTCCCCTTCAACGGCAGGACGGCCGGCTCCTCGGACGCATCGCGGACGGGCACCAGGGCCAGCCCCGAGCCGAAGGGCAGCGTGCAGGCCCAGAAGTCGGTGGTTCCGGTCAGTTCCAGGGCATCGCCGATCCCGCCATCGATCGGCCGGATCTCGGGGCTGGCGGCGGGTCCGTCCTGATGCCAGAGCGCCTCGCGGCCGTCGTCGACGGCGAGCAGCCCGCCCTGGCGATCGAATCGGAGGACGTCGGGGCGCGATTCCTCGGGCCAATCGCATCGCGCGATCAGGGCCGGGCGATCCGCGTCGGCCAGGTCGATCCAGGCCACCTGATTCGACCCCTGCAAGGAGACGGCCGCCTTGACGCCGTCAGGCGCGAGGGCCAGGTGGGCCGGATCATCCCCGGGCCGATCGAATTCGAGCCGACCGGCGAGCCGGGCCGGGGCCGCTGCGGCCGATGCATCGATCTGAAAGACGGTCAGCGCGGGCATCGGGCGGTGATCGCCCCCTTCGCCCCGCCCCGAGGACAGCACCATCACGCGGCGGCCGTCGGGCGAGACGACCAAATCGTCCGGGTAGAAGTCGAGCCGGACCTTCGAGCCGATCGGCTCGCCGGCGAAGTCGAACGTTTCCCACCAACCCACCTCGACATGGCGGGCATCATCCTTGGGCCGGATCAGGACATAGAAGCGATCGGCGGCCGGGCAGATCGCGACCGGACGCCCCTCCAGGACGATGTCGCGCGCGAGCGACAGGGTTCGCCCTTCGGTGATCGCATAGACCAGCACCCGGCCATAGCGCGGGCAGGTGGCGATCAGCACCTTGCCGCCGTCGGCGAAGGCCAAACGTTCTGCCCGTTGATGCCCGGTCACGGTCCGATCGGCGATCGTGAGGCGGAAGTCGCCGGCCACGACCTCGGCCTTGCGGGACGCATTCAGCGCCAGGGCCGTCGCGCCTCCGCCCGTGGCCAAGAGCACGATCAGGATGGTCGCGATCCGCCCCGACGGGTGGCGATCCCTGTTCTTCTTGCCGAACTTGACCTTCGGCTCGGTCCCCCGGGCCAGGCGGGTGAAGTTGGTCCGGTGGCGGGCGATGAGGAGCCCCATCAGGCCGATCGTGGCGACGCTCATGGCGATATGATCCCGATGCCAGGGCCCTTCGACCCGGAGGAAGTGGACCAGGACGAACAGCAATCCCCCGGTGATCGAGGAGACCGAGATATACTGGGTGACGCCCAGCATGGCAGCGAACCCCGACGCCGCGGCGAGGCTGGCCCAGGCATCCAGGGCGGTGACCGCCCCCAGGCTGGTGGCCACGCCCTTGCCCCCGCGGAACCGGAGGTAGAGCGGGAAGTTGTGGCCCAGGATCGTCGCCACCGCCACGCCCACGGGCAGGTGGGGGAGTGGCAGGCCCGACATCCGGATCCCGAGACCGGGCAACGCCAGGGTCGGCAGCAGGCCCTTGAGGAAATCGAGCAGGAACACCGCGAAGAAGAACCGGAGCCCCAGCGTCCGGCCCACATTGGTCGCGCCGATGTTCCCGGAACCGACCGTGCGGATGTCGATCCCGCCGAACCGTCGCGCGATCAGCAAGCCGAACGGGATCGACCCGATCAGATAAGCCAATCCCAGGGTCAGGATCGTCGCGGCGGCCCCATTCACTGGTCGCGCCCGATCTTCGCCAGCGGCCGGGCCGGATCGCCGAGGAACGAATGGCGACGCGCCTCGAAGACCTCGTTGGCCGTGGCGTAGTCGTCGTGGCGACCGATGTCGAGCCAGTAGCAGGGCTGGCGGAAGCAATGGATCGGGTGGCCCGTCCCCCGCATGTTTTCCAGCAGATCCGGCATCGGCAGGGGCTGGCCCGGCGTCAGGAAGTCCCAGGCCGACGGGTGGAGGATGTAGACGCCCATGCTGACCTGGAACGAGAACTCGGGCTTCTCGCGATAGCCCGCGAGAACATGCGGGTCGCCGTCGAAGTCGAGGACGCCGAAGTCGATCTTCACCTCGCGGGGGTACGACGCGATCGTCGCGGCGGCCCCACGCTCCCGGTGGAACTCGTACATCGCCCCGAAGTCGAGCGTCGTGAGGATGTCGCCGTTGATGACCAGGACCGACTCCTTGGGCCGCTCCAGCAGGGTCAACCCGCCCGCCGTGCCCAGGGGAGTGACCTCGCGATGGTAGGTCAGCCGGGTCCCGACCTTGCGGCCGTCGCCGAAGAACGCCTCGATCAGCTCGGTCAGGTAGCCGGTGATCACGCTCACGTCTCGGAACCCGTGCCGGGCCAGCTGGCGTAGCACGACCTCCATGATCGGCAGCGGGTCGACCTCGCCGATCGGCATCAATGGCTTGGGCAGCACCGCCGTGTACGGCCGGAGCCGGGTCCCTTTGCCGCCCGCCAGGAGGATCGCTTGCATCGGTGGACTCCGATCAGACAGGGGAGGTGGAAGGACGACGAGCGGACGATTTCGGCGCCGGGATCCGGCCGACCCGGCCGCGTCCGCGCCGTTCCTCGGCGGCCCGCTCAAAAACCCGGATCAGGCTGGCGACGTGGCGGTCGAAGGTCTGTTCGCGGCCGAGGCGTTCCGCCTGCACCGCCATCGCCCGCCGGGCCTCGTCGTCGGCCATCGCGGAGAGGGCGTCGGCCAAGGGGCCGATGGCGTCGGGCGATTCCACGACGAACCCCTCGCGCCCCCCCGTGATCAGTTCCCCGGCCCCGTTGCAGGCCGTGGTGATCACCGGGAGGCCGCAGGCCAGGGCTTCGAAGACCACCAGCGAGCAGGGGTCGTAATAAGTCGGCAGGACGAAGCAGTCGGCGGCGTGGAAGGCCGGGCGGATGTCGGGCAGGAATCCGAGGAGCTTGACCGAATCCCCCAGCCCCAGACGGTCGGCCAGTTGCCGGAACGGGCCCGGTCGGCCCCCCCCGCAGGCGAGGAGATGGATCGGCCGGGCGTCCGGATCCCGTTCCATCCTCAGGGCCAGCGAACGCAGGAGTGGCTCCAACCCCTTGAGCCGGTAATTGTGGCCGACGAACAGGGCCACCAGGGCATCCGGGGCCAGGCCATGCTCGGCGCGGAACCGGTCGCGGGCCGCCGATGGGTCGGCCACCGCGAGCCGACCGGCATCGATCGCGTTGGGGACCACGTCGATCCGGTCGTCGGGCACGCCGTGATAGCGGTTCAGGTGGCCCCGCACCATGTGGGAGACCGCCACGACCCGCGTCTTCCGGGCCGGGTCGTACTGCCTCGACTCGATCGCGTGGTAGACCCACGCCTTGGGATTGGCCTGCTTGCCCAGGCGATAGAGGCCGCGGCGCAGCCCGGCCGGGAAGCGTCGGGAGTTGGCATCGAGGCTGCCGCCGTGGACGCCCCCCTGGGGGATGATGACATCCTGATGCCAGGTATTGATGAAGCCCACCGTGCAGTCGTAGCGGCACTCATCGGCCCGGAGGGCGGCCTCGGAGTTCCGGGCGAAGTCCCAGGTCTCCTGCCACCGGGTCAGCCCGCGGGCCTCCACCTTGTGCAGCCCGACCGCGCCGGGGAGGGCGCCTTCCTTCCAGGCGTTGGCGAACAGGTCCACCTGGTGCCCGGCATGGATCAGGCGACGGCACAGGTCGACCAGATAGGTCTCCGCGCCGCCTCGCGAGGGATCGACCCTCCGGAAATTCAGAGCGAGACGCATGAGCGACCCCGATTCATGAGTTGTGGGCCCGGTATCGTTCGGCCTTGGCGCGGACCCGGGCCCGTTCGAACCCGGCCCGCCTCAGGCCCATCCGCCGGCGGTAATGCATCCAGAATCGCAGGACATCGCGATCGTCGATCCCGGCCACGCCGAAGGTCGAGAACAGCAGTTGCCCCAGGTCCTTCCAGCGCCAGCGGGGGGCCGTCCAGCGGTGGAACGCCAGCCGGTGCAGGTCGATCAGGCAGAGCCGACCGCCGTCCTGGACGCCCGGTCGACCATCCAGGAAGAAATGGCAGAGGTACAGGTCCTTGTGGAACGCGTGGGCCCGATGGAGCCTCGCGGTCATCTCGGCCATCTCGATCGCCAGCGCCCGCTTGAGCCGGGCGAATGCGGCCGGCTCCATCGTCCGGGACAAATCCGGCAAGGCCTCGTGCAGAGGCTCATGGTCGACGAGTTCGGCCACCATCAAGTAGCTGCTCAGGCCACCCCAAGGGCCGATCCGCTCGCCGGCCGCGACGACCTCCGGGACGGCGATCCCCAGGGCGCGGGCCCTCTCCAGGTGGGCCCATTCGGCGGAGGCCGGCGTATGCCGGCCCGAGGGCCGGATCAGTGCGGCGAGCCGGTTGGACCAGGGCAGCCGATAATGCCGCTTCAGGTAGACGGACAGGCCGGCATCGAAGCGGACCCGGGCCGTCGATCGGCCCTGCTTGGCGTGATGGCGGTCGGTCGATTCGAGGTCCATCACGATCGCGTCGAAATCGCCGGGGAGGGCGCGAGCATGGCGATCGGCCCGCCACGACCAGCGCGTCCCCCGGACCAGGCGACGGATCAAGGTTCCGTGGTCGACGGTCATCGTCGCAGCCCCTCCCAGGACTCCGGCCGCTCGAATCGAAAGACGCGGACATCATCGGCCCGCCCGCCTTCGCGCCCGGGGAAGCCCGCCACCTGGCGGCCGGCATAGCCCAGGACGGCCCGCAGCGTCTCCGCCCGGCGACTCGGCGCCTCCATCTCATCGGCACCGACCACGACATAGGCCAGTTTCGCGTCGCCCAGGGCCTGGCGGACATGCCAGTAGTCGTAGCTCGGCCCGCCCCGGACGAACGAGGCCCAACCCCGCGTATCGAGCACGGCCTCGTCCGGCCCGGCCGCGCTCGCCAGCCATCGACCGGCTGCCTGATGGCCCCATCGGCTCGGATGCCCGGCCTTGAGCTGGACCGCGATCGCCACGCAGGCCAGGCCAGCCAGCGCGGCCCGGCCGAGCCGCCCGCCCCGTTCCAGGCTCATGCCCCGTCGTGCCGAAAATCCCGCCGCCCAGGCCATGATGCCGAAGGCCGCCCAGGGGACCGCGACGGCCACCAGGGCCAAAGCATGCCGCCCAGAGGCATAGCCCAGGGTGGTCGCATGCCGGAGCAGGATCGCAGCGAAGATGGCGACGTAGGCCAGGGCGAGACGTCGGCCGGACGCCGACTCCGGGATCGATCGTGAACGAATGACGCCCCAGATGGCGAATGGCGCGAGGATCCAGGAAAGGCCTTCGATCCAGTCGCGGATCAGGACCCCGAAGGCATCGATCGGGCGCGATTTCAACGCGTCATCCCCGGTCTCCTCCTTGGGCGAGAAATCCCACCGCGCGTCATCGAGGCCCGGCGGCAATCGGAGCGGGGCTTTCCGGGCCTGATAGGCATCGACCCCGATTCTGGTCCCGATCCGGAACGAGAGCTTCTCGGACAGGGCGCCCTTCGTGAAGGCATATCCGCCGACGAGCAACCCGGCGACGGCCGCCATCGAGGCCAACCGGGCCGCCATTGCCTTCCGCCCGGCCCAGTCCATCCGGCGGGCCATCCCGGCCACGACGATGGCGGGGGCCGCGAGCAGGACCTCGGGGCGTGTGAGAAATCCCAGCCCGAGGGCGAGCCCGCATCCCAGGGCCGATCTCCACGATCCGGCCATCAAAGTTCGCTCGCCGAGGCAGAGGGCGGTGACCAGGAAGGCCAGCGCCAGGGCATCGGCCAGGGTGTCATGGCCGAGTTCGGCTGGCTTCGGCAGGAGCGCGTAGAGGAACACGGCCAGGTTCGCCGTGGCGTCGCCGAACAGGCTGCGGGCCAGCGAATGCAAGGGCCAGAGCAGGCCGATCGCGGCGATCAGGGAAACGCCCTGGGCGGCGATCCGCCAGGCGTCGGGCCCGGGTCCGATCACGGCCGAGACGGCCGGCTCCGCCACCGCGATCAGGGCGGGATAGAGCGGATGCTGGTCGGTGCCCCGGATCACATCCACCCAGGGGGCGGACTGGAACTGACGGGCCACCCGAAGGAATTTCAGGCCATCCTGGGCGGGCAGGGGATTGCGCGCCATGCCGGCGAGGTGCAGAGCCGCCGACATCGCGGCGACCGCATACAACCATCGACGGTTGGCCATCCTGACCCTCCCTGGTCAATTACTTCCTGAGCGCGAACCGAGTCCCTGGTCCGCACGCGCCGGCATCATACGAGCGGCCTCCGATCCGGTCAATCCCGAGGGCGGGCCTGCCGGACGGCCTCATCCCAGAGGTCGCGGAGGCTCTGTTCCCAGGGGACGGCCGGGTTCCAGCCGGTCTCCCGGACGATCCTGGCGATGTCGGCCCGGGAGTCCGCGGGGACCGAGGGCGGGGCCTGCCCGGCCTCCACCGTGACCTCGCGACCGCTCAGCGCGATCAATGTGTCGAGCCCATCCCCCACGCGGCGGGATCGCCCGGTGCCGACAAGATAGACCCGGCCGCAGTGCCCGCGTTCGATGATCGCGAGCAGGCCCCGCGCCACGTCGCGCACGTCGATGAAGTCGCGCCGCGCCTCCAGGTCCCCGACGGGAAGGCGGATCGGCCCCGTCCCGCTCGCCAGGGCGGAGGCGAACCGGCCGAAGGCCTGCGAAACCGGCATCCCCGGGCCGATCGGGTTGAAGACCCGGGCCACCGCGACCTCCAGCGGAGGGCCGGCGGCCAGCCCGGCGGTGGTCGCCAAGAACTTGCTCAGCCCATAAGGCCCGACCGGGTGACAGGGGGCGTCCTCGCCGACCGGGAGATTTGCCTCCCGGACCGGCCCCAACTCGGCGGCCGAACCGGCCAGGACGATCCGCATCGGGCGGTCGAGCGCCCGCAGGGCGTCCAGGAGCTTGAGCGTCCCGATGACGTTGGATCGATAGAGTTGATCCGCCGAGGCGGGCGGGGTCCGGCCCGCGAGATGGACCACGCGATCCGGCCGGATCTCGGCCACGGCCTCGGCCAGCGAGTCGTCGCTTTCCAGGTCGGCGGCCTGGAAATCCACGGTTGGCCACGCCTCGGAGATCGACCGGCCGATCGCCACGATCCGATCGCCGGGCCGGTCCGCCCGAAGTTGGTCGAGCAACGGGCGGCCCAGGAACCCCGACCCGCCGGTGACCAGCCAGGTGAGTGCCGTCACACCGCCTCCGTCCGCTCGACGCCGAGCCCGATCCCGTCGAGCATCCGCGTGGCCGCGCGATAGACGGCGTCCGGCGCCAGGTCGCGCAGGCAGCGATGGTGCGTCTCGACGCAGATCGGCCGCTGGCAGGGACCGCACGGCACCGGGTGGTGGAGATGGAGCGACTTGCCGTGGTGAGTCAAGGTCCAGGCGATGTGGGTCGGCCCGAACAGGGACAGCACCGGGATGTCGAACCCGACGCCGAAATGCCGGGGGCCCGAGTCGGTCGTGATCATCAGGGCGGAACGACGCACGCAGGCTTTGGTCAGGCCGATCCCGAGCGGCTCGTCGGCCAGGCTGGTCACGGCGAAGCGCTCCGCATTCGCCACGATCGCCCGGGCCGCGTCGCGTTCGGACGGCCCGCAAACCACCAGCACCGACAATCCGCGCTCGTCCACCAGCCTGCGGGCGACCGCGGCGAAATGCTCGACGGGCCAGCTCTTGGCCGGGCCGAAGGCGCCTCCCGTGTTCAGGCAGACGACGGGGCGGCTGCGCGGCAGCCCGAGCCGGCCCCACGCGCGGTCGGCCGCGGCCTCATCGTCCGGGGTCGTGAACAGTTCGAGGCGAGGTCCGTCGCCCGGGCAGCCCACCGCCCGGGCCAGGCCGAGGTAATCGTCGACGATGGGAGTCGGGATGTATTTTCCATCGGCCCCGCGCAGCGGCGTCAGGCGATCGGTCAGGAGCAGGCTCCGCCCGCCCCGGGCGTAACCGACACGCCGACGGGCGCCCGTCGCGACCGCCATCCAGGCCGATCGGAGCGAGTTCGGGAACAGGACGGCCAGGTCGGGGCGATGCTTGCGAAGACGACCGACCACGGCCCAGGTCCGCTCCTCGGGGCGTTTCCCCTTGGGGGCGAAGGGGATGATCTCGTCGAACCAGGGGCCGCCCCCCAGCGTGGGCGCGACGTGGGATCGGACCACGGCGGCGATGCGGGCCTCGGGGAAGCCGGCCCGGATGGCCCGGAAGGCCGGCGTGGCCATGACCGTGTCGCCGACCAGGTTCGGGCAGAAGACCGCGATCGAACGCGGCGGCCTCACGAGTTCCCGCTCCCGGCGGCGATCGCGTCGAGGACCGAGGCGTGGAGCAGGGGGATCATCAACTCATGGTGCCCCGTCAGGGCGATCCCCTCGGCCCCCGGGCGCTGGAGGACGTTGAGCAGCCCGCGATATTGCTGGTTGAAGTCAAGGTTCGCCGTGGTCAGGCCGTCGATCGAGCGGCCCAGGTTGCGGACGATCGCCACCGCCTTGAGGAACACCTCGGGCAGGACCACCGCGCTGCCCAGGTTCAGCCAGACGCCGTCGGCCATCCGGGCGATCAACTCGGTCACGTTGCGGAAGTCGTCGAGCGTGGCCCGCCCCAGCGCGGCCCCGTCGAGCTGGTTCGTCATGTGGACGATGTCCGTGCCGATGGCGACGTGGACCGACAGCGGGATCCCGGCGCGGCGTGCGGCCGCCAAGACGCTGGAGCCGAGCCCCGGCCCTCCCTGTTCGATCACCACGTCGCCGAGCGCCGCACCCAGCCCGATCCGCGTGTCCGAGGCCCGGTCGCAGGCGCGGGCGAACAGGTCCGAGGTCTCGCGGGCGAAGCCGAAGGTCCCGGCCATCAGGCGCGGGCCCACGTCCTCGCTGGTCCGCCCGGCGATCGCCAGTTCCAGGTCGTGGATCGCCGCCGAGCCGTTCAGGGCCAGCCCGCCGAGGATGCCCCGGTCCATCCAGTCGATCAGGTAGGGGCCGCAGCCGGTCTTGATGACGTGGCCGCCCAGGGCCGCCGCCACGGTCGAACCGCCGGCATGGGCCCGGACGATGGCGTCCCGCAGCCGCCGCAGTCCCTTGCCCGCGAGTTGATCGGGCAGGCGATCGACCCATCCCGCCAGGCTCAGCCCGGGACCGGAGGGGCGGCCGAGATCGGCCAACGCGACCTTGCTCGCGCGATCGGCGAGCGGTTCGAAGCGGAGGGCGTCCAGGTCGAGCGCATCATCCAGGGCCGGCGAACTCATGGGGAATCCTTTCCCGGTGGTTCCAGAGGTCGGCAAACGCAGCGTCCAGGATCTCGGACCCCTCGGTCACATCCAGGCCGATGCGCAGGGCGCGGAGGGGCACCGACCCGATCGTCGGGGCGCGCAGCTTCACCGAATCCTTCTGAGTGGTCAAGGCCAGGTCCGCCCCGGAGGACCGCAACCACCGGCCGATCTCGGCCACGTCCGAGGCCGTATATGGATGGTGATCGGGGAAGGGCCGGAACCCGACGACCTCCGCCGACAGACCGGCCAGGGTACGCCGGAAACCCTCCGGGTTGCCGATCCCGCAGAAGGCGCCGACCTTCTTCCCAGCCAGGGTCGACAGCGGCTCGGACCGGCCTTCGTGGTCGATCAGATCGATCGGCGCGTGACGCGTCTCGATCCACCGCAACGGCCCCGCGGCCCGCTCGGCCCGGCTCCGGATCCGTCGGCGATCGGCCTCGTCCACCAGGTCGGCCCGGGAGAGCACGACCAGGCTCGCTCGCTTCAAGGCCGAGGCAGGCTCGCGGAGCAGGCCACGCGGGAACATCCGGCCCAGGCCGAACGGGTCCAGCGCATCGAGCAGGACGATGTCGAGATCCCGGCCCAGCCGCCGATGCTGGAAGCCGTCGTCCAGGATCAGGACCTCGCTCTCCAGTTCCTCGATGGCGTTCCGGGCCAGGGCCACGCGGTCGGGCGACTGGAGATGCGGCACATCCGGCAGGTTTTCTTCCAGGGCCCGCCCCTCGTCGTTCAGCCCCCCGGTGCCGCCGTAGCCCCGGCTGAGGATGGCGACCCGGGCCCCCCGGGCGCGAAACCACCGCGCCGCCCATTCCACCATCGGGGTCTTGCCCGTCCCGCCGAGCGTGAGATTCCCCACCGAGACGACCGGGACGCCGACGCGGAGTGTCCGCTTCCAGCCCCGATCGAAGGCAAACCCCCGGCCGGCCACGCCAATGCGATAGCCCCCGGCGAGGATTCCCAGGCCCAGGCGAGATGCCCCGGCGATCAACCCTCGCGTCTCGCCCTGGACCAAGCGGAGGAATGCGGCTTCGTCGAGACGACTCATGATTTCCTTCAGGTTCGGCCGGATCGGGCCATGAAGCCGGTAGCAGACACGGCCAGGATCGGAGGGTTTCCGTCGTGGATCGACCTTGGGCGAATCCCCGACGTCTTCCGCTCGTCCCTGGCCGCTATTCGGCTGAAACCGGAACTTCGCTTCGAGCGACGATCGGATCAGGCGCCCATCGCCTTGGCGATGGCCTTGGCCATCTCCATCGTGCCGACGGCGGACGGGTCGTTGCGGTCGGCCTTGAGGTCGTAGGTCACGTCCTTGCCTTCCTTGATGACCTGGGCCACGGCGGCTTCCAGCTTCTTGGCGGCCTCGTGCTCGCCGAGGTGGTCCAGCATGAGGGCTCCGGAGAGGATCAGGGCGACCGGGTTCATCTTCCACTGCCCCTTGTACTTCGGGGCCGACCCGTGGGTCGCCTCGAAGACGGCGCCGTTCTCGCCGATGTTGGCACCCGGGGCGACGCCCAGGCCGCCGACGAGCCCGGCGCAGAGGTCCGAGAGGATGTCGCCATAGAGATTGGGCAGGACCAGGACGTCATACAGCTCCGGCTTCTGGACGAGCTGCATGCACATGTTGTCGACGATGCGGTCTTCGAATTCGATTTCCGGGTAGGCCTTGGCCACCTCGCGCGAGACTTCGAGGAACAGGCCGTCGGAGAATTTGAGGATGTTGGCCTTGTGGACGCTGGTGACCTTCTTGCGCCCGTGCTTGCGGGCATACTCGAAGGCGTACTTGACGATCCGCTCCGTGCCGGTGACCGAGATCGGCTTGATCGAGATGCCGGAGTCGGGGCGGATCGCCTTGCCGTTGAGCCGCTTGATGTCGGCGATCAGCTCGGCCGTCTCGGCCTTGCCCTTCTCGAACTCGACGCCGAGGTAGAGGTCCTCGGTGTTCTCGCGGACGATCACCAGGTCGACCTTGCTCTTGTCGAAGTAGGAGCGGACGCCGGGATATTGCTTGCACGGGCGTACGCAGGCATAGAGGTCGAGCGCCTGGCGGAGGTAGACGTTCACCGAGCGGAAGCCGGTGCCGACCGGGGTGGTGATCGGGGCCTTCAGGGCGACCTTGGTGCGGCGGCAGGACTCGATCACGGAATCGGGGACGGGCGTGCCGAGCCGGGCCATCACGTCGACGCCGGCTTCCTCCACCTCCCAGTTGATGGCGACGCCGGTGGCCTCGATGCAGAACTTGGTGGCCTCGGCCAGCTCGGGGCCAACTCCATCGCCGGGAATCAGGGTGACATCATGCGCCATGGCAGCAAACTCCCCGCGCCACGCGGACGGGCCGCGGACGCGATCTTTTTCATTTGTCGGCAACGGGTTGCAAGGACTGAACCCGCTCGGTTATCGTGGTTTTCCACCGGAACGGCCACCCTAACCGTGGACCGTGGCGGCGTCAAGCGTCGCGTCATCGGCCCCCACCCGGCATCGTCGATCGGAACCCCCCGATGATCTACACCCCTCAGCCGCCGTCGCCGATCGTCTCCGACTGGATCGCCCGGCATCGCGACCCCCGGAGTTTCTTGCTCCACCTGATCGGAATCCCCGCGACGATCCTGGGCGTCCTCCTGTTGCCCGTCTATACGATGCTGCTCTCCTACTGGATCTTCCTCCTGGCGGTGGCCCTGTTCCTGGGCGGGTATTGCCTCCAGTTCCTGGGGCATGCGCTCGACGGCAGCGAGCCGGGCGAGATTCGGGCCTTGCGGCGTGCCTGGGCCCGCCGGCGTCAGACGCGATTCACGGCTGCCCCCGAGCGGGCGGCCTGAGAGCGATCGCTATTGCTCGATCGATCAATTCCGAGTAGATAACGGCCACGCCTCGTGAATTCGAGGCGTGGCTCGCTTGCTTGGTTGCGCGGATCGACTGGACTGACCTGGCCCCGACCCGGACTTTCCATACAATCCGCAAACTCCCCTCAAGACGCACTCCCGCGACGCCCGATACAAACCAACGATACCGATCGGTCGTGTTCTCGCCCGGCGAAGGATCGCCTTGCGGACCGGCGTCGATCGACATGCGGGATGCGGGCCGGCGGCCCAAGGATGGGGAGGGCGTGGTCATCGTGAGGTTCCAAAGACCAACGTGGGCCGGTGCGGACTTTCCTGCACGGCCGACTGCCGCTGGAGGGCGTGCCCGTCCCGGCCGCCTCGGGCGAAGGGATGGGACCTTGCGGCCTCGCCCCGCTCGGCACATGGCGCTCAATGTCAAGGATGGACTGGCCATGCGATTGACCAATCTCGCGAACCGGCTCACGCTGGCGACCATCGTGGCCCTGACCGGCATGGCCGGATGCCAGAGAGTCCCGTACCTCGACCAGTCCAAGGCGGTCCCCCACGACCCGATGGCGAAGATCGCCGCCGAGGATCGCGAGGTGAAGCAGGCGAACTTCGCCGAGAAGCCGTTCACCGGCAATCTCCCGATGTCGCTGCCGAAGGTGGCCCCGCCCCGGACCACCGAGAACCCCGAGGCGGAGGAGATCTGGCATCTCACCCTGCCCGAGGCGATCCGGATCGGCCTGGATAACTCCGAGGTCGTGCGGGTGATCTCGCTGGGCGCCCAGGGGATCCCGGTCGGCGGCTTCGAGCCGACGCCGCTGAACACCGGGGCCGGTGCCGGCGTGGCCAGTTCGCTGGGTGCGGGCACCCTGTCCTCGGTCTATGACCCGGCGATCCAGGAGACTCAGATCGCCACGGCGTTGGCCAACTTCGACGCCAACTTCACCACCAGCATCCTCTGGGGCAACAGCACCGCCCCGCAGAACAACAGCCTCGCGGCGGGCGTGTTCGAGGCCGGGCCCCGCTTCCCGGTCATCTTCACCCAGGACACCGCGACGTTCCAGACGACGTTGCAGAAGAGGGCGGCCACCGGTGCCATCCTCCAGGTGCAGCACAACGTCAGCTACCTCTACTCGAACAGCCCGGCCAACGCCTTCCCGTCGGCCTACACGACCAACACCAACCTCTCGATCACCCAGCCCTTGCTGGGCGGCACCGCCCAGAACCCGAGCGGCCTGGAAGCCAACCGGGCCAACATCGTGATCGCCCGGCTCAACGCCGACGCCTCGGTGTGGAACTTCAAGGCCTCGATCATGGCCCACGTCCGGTCGATCGAGCAGCAGTACTGGGCCCTGTCGCAGCAGCAGATCCAGCTCTGGAGCCGCGAGACCGCGGTGAACCTCGGCGAGGAGATCCTCCGCCGCGAACGGGCGGAATTGGAAGTGGGCCGGGCCACCCAGGCCGACGTCGCCGAGGCCGAGCAGCAACTCGAGAACTTCCGGCTCCAGCTCGTCACGGCCACCTCGGACGTGGTCACCACCGAGCGTCAGCTCCGGAACATCCTGGGCCTGCCGCCCGCGGATAATCGCCGGATCGTGCCCGCCACCGAGCCGACCGAGGCCCGGATCGAGCCCGACTACGAGACCAGCCTGGCCCAGATGCTCGCCTTCCAGCCCGACATCGTCCAGCAGCAGCTTTTGGTCCGGCTCACCGAACTCCAGCTGCTCCTCCAGCGGAACCAGCTCCTGCCACAGTTGAACCTGAACGCCCTGTACCAGTTCAACGGGCTGGGCGATAGCCTCGACAGCGCCGAGGCCGTGGCCGCAGGGGCCTCGCTGCGGGCCATCAATCCCCTGGTCGCCCAGAGGCAGAGGGCCGCCGGCCTGAATGCCCAGCCCCAGGATTACCGCGGCTTCAACCAGTGGCAGATTGGCCTGACCTACTCGATGACGATCGGCTTCCGGGCCCCCCTGGCCAACGTCCGCCAGGCCCAATATCAGCTCCTTCGCCAGCGTGCGTTCCTCCAGCAGATCGTCCACCAGACGACCCACTCGCTGCACCGCTTCTTCCTGGAAGTGGATGCCAACTACAAGCAGTTCCGGACCGCCAAGCGGCTCCGGGCCGCGGCCTCGCAGCGTTTGGAAGCCCAGAGGGCGTTCTACGAGGAAGGGAAGATCACCATCGACCGCCTCCTGGACGCCGTCAGCCAGTACGCCAACGCGATCGCCCAGGAAGCCCAGTACAAGACCAGCTACAACACCTCGATCGCGGCCCTCGAAGAGGCCAAGGGGACCCTGCTGGCCTACGACAACATCGCGGTCGACGAGGGCCCGTCGCCCCGCAAGGCCTATGTACAGGCCAAGGATCAGCGGGCCGGCCATCGCCAGTTCCACGTCCCGCTCGACGGCTCCTACAAGCCCGCCCCGGTCGTCGCCCCGGTGATCCCCGACCCGGTACCGCCGATGAGCCCGCCCAACGCCATCCAGGAGGGTCCGAAGGCCCTCTTCCCGGCCCCGGTCGGGCCGCTCGGGCCGCCCCCCACCCCGATCGCCCCCACGATCCCGGCCGGCGAGCCCAACTCGCTCTCGGAGAACCTCCCGGTCTCCGGCGGGATCACCGAACCTGGGGTGATCCAGGCCAAGGCCCCGGCCCCGGCTTCGCCTCCGGAGATGATCCCGGTCCCCGAATCGGCCCCCGCGCCGCTGCCGGAACTCCCCGTCTCCAACGGCAACGACCTGCCGCCCTTGCCGGCCGGCGAGCCGATCCAGGACATCCCGATGACCTTGCCCCCGCTCCCGCCCGAGTCGGAACTCCCGCCGCTGCCGCCCGGCTGATCGACGGGTGGGATGATCGAACCGCGAACCAGGCCGGCCCCGAATCAATCGGGGCCGGCCTTTTTGATTTCGCCGATCAGGCCAGCGGGCCGAAGATCGCGAACTCGCGAGGGGCCAGGCGACCCGGGCCGGCCTCCTCGCCCGCCGACCCGCCGAACTCTCCGACCTCGGATCGCAGGGAAGGCCCATCGCCCGCCAGTTCGCCGGGCAGGTCCCGCCGCTCGTCGCCGAGGTTGTAGAGGATCCGCAACGTCCGGGTCGGATCGTCGGCCTCGCGGATCAGTTCCAGGACGTCGGGCAGGCCGGCCTCGCCCAGCAGGCGGGCGCGCGGCGTCCGGAAATCCCGCAGCGCCGGGACCTCGCGACGCAGCCGGATCAGGGTCTGGTAGAGGCGTCGCAGGCCGGCGCGGGTCGGATCATCGGCCCAGGTCCAGGAGAGCACCGCCGAGTCGCGCGTCTTCCGATCGAACGGGTCGGGCACCTCGCCTTCCCATCCGAAGTAAGCAAACTCCTTCTTGCGCCCTTCGCGGACGGCCCTGGTCAGTTCCTCATCCTTGAAGTCGCAGAAGAACGGGAACGGCCGGGACTCGAAATACTCCTCGCCCATAAACAGCAGGGGGAGGCGCGGGGCGAGGAGGAGGATCCCCGCGGCCAATCGGCCCCGCTCCGGCGGCAGGCTGGTGCCATGCCGGTCGGACTTGAATCGGTTGCCGACCTGGTCATGGTTCTGGGTGAACGCGACGAACCGATCGCCGGTCATCCCGGTCGCGGGCGTGCCGTGCCTGCGACCCCGGAACGGGCTGTACGCGCCGTCGTTGACGAAGATGGACCGGTACGCCTTGGCCAGTGCGGCGGGCCCGTCGGCGAAGTCCTCGTAGTAGCCGTTGGTCTCGCCGGTGAGGACCACGTGGGCGGCGTGGTGGAAGTCATCGGTCCAGTGGCCATCGAGCCCGTACCCGCCCCGGTCGAGATCGCCCAGGAACCGGGGAGCATCATTGAGGTCGGTCTCGGCGAACAGGTAGACCGGCCGGCCCAGCTTCAGCCCCTCGGCATGCGCCACCCGCGAAACGTCGGCCAGGATCGGCGTCGGCCCCCGATCGTAGATCTGGTCGGCCGCGTCGAGCCTCAGCCCATCGAACCGATAAGCACCGATCCACATGCGGACATTGTCGATCACCATGGCCCGGACCGGGTCGCAGCCGCGATCGTCGAAGTTGACCGCGGGGCCCCAGTCGGTCTTGGACTTCTCGGTGAGATAGGAGGCGAACTCGGGGAAGACGTTCGCCTCGGGCCCGAAGTGGTTGTAGATCACGTCCAGGAAGATCGCCAGCCCCGCCCTGTGGCACGCCTCGACCAGCCGATGGAGCCCCTCGGGACCCCCGTAGGTGTTCTGGACGGCGAACGGATGCACGCCGTCGTAGCCCCAACTGCACTCCCCCGGGAACTGGGCGACGGGCATGATCTCGATGGCGGTGATGCCCAGTTCCACGAGGTCGGGCAGCCGGGGGATGACGGCATCGAACGTCCCTTCGGGCGTGAAGGTCCCGACGTGCAGCTCGTAGAAGACGAGCTTGTCGCGGGCGATCCCGTTCCAGCCCCCTTCGTCCCAGACGAACCCGCCGGGGTCGAAGACCGCCGAGGGGGCCGCCACGCCATCCGGCTGCCACCGGGAGACCGGGTCGGGCTTCGGCTCGCCGCCATCGAGCTTGTAGGCATACCGGTCGCCGGCCTTCGGCCTGGGGACCGTCGCGCCGTAGAAACCGCGCCCCTCGTCCTCCATGGCGATGGTTTGAGACGCCTCGCCGGTGCCGAGGACGAGTTCGACAGACTTCGCTTTATCCGCCCACACCCGGAAGTGAGCGGTCTGGTCATCGATTGGAATCACGCCGACCGGAGGGACTTCGGGATCATCGATCAATGCGGGCCACCCTCGCGAATCAGGGCCAGGATCTCATCATCGGGCATGAGTTTAAATACGCCTGAAGATGCGATCAATGGTACGGAAATAGGGATAATCCCTACACCGCACCTTTCGGACCCTTTGCTCGGGAACACCCGATCCCGCTGAAGAATTTCCCCTCGATCAACCGCCGGACTCATGCGGAGGGTTTCGCCGTCGCCCATCGCATCACGATCGCCCCGGGCCGGCGAAACCGATAGGCGGTCGGGAGACGGGCGGGCACGATCGCGATCGGCTCGGGATCGGTCACGAAGGACGCATCCTCCGTCTGCAGGACGACCTCGCCATCGCCGGTCCCGCCGGATGGCCATCCCGGGGCCAGATCGCCCTCGCCCCGCAGTCGGATCACCGCCCGCAACTCATGACCCGTCCCGATGCCGAGCCGGAGCGCGAGGCCATCGTCGCCGACGGGCTGGGCATCGAATCCGCCATCTCGAAAGGCCGGGTCCTTCCGCAGTTCAAGCAAGGCATGGTGCAGTCGCCACACGCCCGCGTGCGGCTCGCGGTCCCGCTCGGTCCAGTCCAGGACGCCGGCGCGGAACGTCGCCTCGGCCTGGGGATCGGGGATGAGCGCGAGCCGGGCCGGATCGGCGAAGTCGCGATATTTGCGGAACTCCGTCCGCCGGCCTTCGTGGATCAGGACGCCGAGTTCTTCCTTGTGGTCGGTGAAATAGAAGAACGGCGTCGAAGCGGCCCATTCCTGCCCCATGAACAGCATCGGCGTCTCGGGGGAGCAGAGCAGGGCGGCGGTCGCGGCGCGGAAGGTGGCGGGGTCGAGGTCATGGTTCAGCCGTTCGCCGCGCCCGCGGTTGCCGATCCGATCGTGATTCTGGGTGCAGAAGATGAACCGCTGGGGCGGGATCCCGGTCGGGTCGGTGCCCCGGTATTTCTCGCGATACGCCGACCACTCGCCCCGGAAGAACCAGCCCCGGCCGATCGTGGCGGCGAGATTGGCCGTGGTCCCCTCGAAGTCTTGGTACACCCCGTCGGCGTCCCCGGTCAGATAGCACCGCATGAAGTGATGGAAGTCATCGGCCCACACCCCGTCCAGGTCCCAGCCGCCCACGGAGGCCGGGCGGACAATCATGTCCAGGTTGCGATGGTCCTCGGCCACGAAGATCAGGGTGCGGTCGGTGATCGCGGCCCGCGCCTTCGCCACGATCTCGGCGCAGAGGGGCCGATCCCCATCGACCAGCGCATGGGTCGCATCGAATCGGAAGCCGTCGAAGTGGTACTCGTGCAGCCAGTGCAGGCAGCTTTCCGCGAAGAAGGCCCGGACCATCTCCGAGCCTTCGTCCAGGAGGTTGATCGCCGGGCCCCAGGGGGTCGGCCGCCCGGGCGACGTGTAGTCTGCGCTGAAGCAGCCGGTGTAGTTGCCGTCCGGGCCGAGGTGGTTGTGGACCACGTCGAGCAGCACCGCCAGCCCCAGGGAATGCGCATGATCGACGAAGCGACGCAGGTCGTCGGTCGACCCGTAGCACCGCGCCGGCGCGAACAGGGCCACGCCGTCGTAGCCCCAGCCCCATCGGCCGGGGAAGTCGTTGAGCGGCAGGACCTCGATGGCCGTCACCCCGAGGTCCCGCAAGGCTTCGAGCCGCCCGGCCGCCGCCGCGTACGTCCCCTCGGGCGTGAAGCTGCCGATGTGCAGCTCGTAGATCGAGAGGCCGTCCCGATCCGGCCCGCGCCACACATGATCCGTCCAGGCAAACCGCGATGGATCGAGGATCTCCGAGGGGCCGTGGACCCCCTCGGGTTGCGATCGGGAGGCCGGGTCGGGGAAGGGGCCGGCCCCGTCGACCCGGTAGCGATAGCGATCTCCGACACCCGCTCGCGGCGTGATGGCGCCGAAGGTGCCGTCGTCGAATCGATCGAGCGGGATCTCCTCGGACGCCCCTTCGAGGACGACCGAGACTCGCTCGGCCCTCGGGGCCCAGACGCGGAACCGGATCCCGCCGGTTTCGGGCCAGGCCCCGAGCGAGGGTCGCCAGGGCATCACCGAGGGGCCCTGAATGCGATGATGGCCAGCGGCGGGAGGGTGAGATTCAACGACTGGTGATGGCCGTGGGCCGACACCGGCGCGGTGCTCGCACCGCCGATGTTCCCCTGGCCGCTCCCGCCGTAGAGGGGGGCATCGCCGTTGAGGATCTCTTCCCAGCGGCCGGATCGGGGGACGCCGACGCGGTAATTGTGGCGGGGGACCGGGGTGAAGTTGGCAACGAACAGCAGGAGGTCATCCCCCGAAGGCCCACGGCGGATGAAGCTCAGGACGCTCTGCTCGGCGTCGTTGGCATCCACCCAGACGAATCCCTCGGGGCTCTGCTCCAGGACATGCCAGGCCGGCTCCCCCCGATACAGGGTGTTGAGATCCCGGACCCATCGTTTCAGGCCGGAATGCATCGGGTCGTCCAGCAGGCCCCAGTCGAGCTGGCCATCATGGTCCCACTCGCGCCACTGGCCGAACTCATCCCCCATGAACAGCAGCTTCTTGCCGGGGAGGGCGTACTGGTAGCCGAGCAGGAGTCGCAAGTTGGCGAACCTCTGCCAGGTATCGCCGGGCATCTTGGCGAGGAGCGAGCCCTTGCCATAGACCACCTCGTCGTGCGACAGCGGCAGGACGAAGTTCTCCGTGTAGGCGTACAGGCCCCGGAACGTGAGCTGATTGTGGTGGTGTCGGCGGTGGATCGGATCCTTCTCGAAGTAGGACAGGGTGTCGTGCATCCAACCCAGGTCCCACTTTAGGTCGAACCCCAGCCCGCCCACGCTGGTCGGCTTCGAGACCATGGGCCAGGCGGTGGACTCCTCGGCGATGGTCAGGACGTCGGGGAAGGCGGAATGCACCTGCTCGTTGAACTTGCGGAGCAGGGCGATCGCTTCCAGGTTCTCGCGGCCCCCGAACTCGTTGGGGACCCACTCCCCCGGCTGTCGCGAGTAGTCGCGATAGAGCATCGACGCCACCGCATCCACCCGGAGCCCGTCGATGTGATATTTGTCGAGCCAGAACAGGGCATTAGCGATCAGGAAGTTGACCACCTGCGGGCGGCCGAAGTTGAAGATCGCCGTGTTCCAGTCCTTGTGCAACCCCTGGCGCGGGTCCGAATGCTCATAGAGATGGGTCCCGTCGAAGTAGCCCAGGCCGTGCTCGTCCCGGGGGAAGTGCGCCGGGACCCAGTCGAGGATGACCCCGATCCCCTTCGCGTGGAGGGCGTCGATGAAGCCCATGAACTCGTCGGGCGTGCCGAAGCGGCTGGTGGGCGCGAAGTAGGCGGTGACCTGATAGCCCCAGCTCCCGTCGAACGGATGCTCGGCGATCGGCATCAGCTCGACGTGGGTGAAGCCCATCCGGAGCACGTAGTCGGCGAGCTTCTCGGCCAGCTCGGCATAGGTCAGCCATCGGTGGTCCGGCCCGCGCATCCAGGAGCCGAGATGCACCTCATAGATCGACTGCGGGGCGCCCGACGCCTGGACCGCCGCCCGGTTGGCCATCCATTCTTGGTCCTTCCAGGCATAGGCGTCGAGGTCGGCGACGCGGGATGCCGTGCCGGGACGAACTTCTGCGGCGAACGCGTAGGGGTCGGCCTTGTCCGCCCTGTAGTCGCCCACCGCCGAGGTCATCGCATATTTGTAGGCCATGCCCGGCCCGACCCCGGGGATGAATCGCTCCCAGAGGCCGGAATGGCCGAGGCGGGACATCGGGTCGGCATCGGGATGCCAGTCGTTGAACGGCCCGATCACGCCGACCGCCCTGGCGTTAGGGGCCCAGACCACGAACCGGGTCCCGGAGACTCCATCCCGCTCCACCAGGTGCGCGCCCAGCTTGTCGTACGACCGCCAGTGATTGCCCTCGGCCAGCAGGTGGAGGTCGAAGTCGCCGATGTCCGTCGCGGATGAGGACGGCTTGCGGGTCGTTTCGGCGGGCGGGGATGAAGTCGAAGCGGCCGGGGGGATCAAAGCGGCGATTCCTTGCAACGGGATGCGGACCCAGTCGGGACGGTTGTTGAGTTCGTAGAGCAGTTCGTACAGCGCCTTGTCGAGCAACTGGGCGTCGAGCAAGGCCGACAGGGCGGATCGATCGGCGGGCAGGAACGATGCGCCCTCGGCCACGTCGAGGTAGGAGCGGAGGAAGGATGCCGAGACCCAGGACCGCCACGCTTTGGCCCAGGGGGCGAGGGCCTCGAACGAGCCGGGGTACTCGGCCTCGTGCGCGAACAAGGCGGCGAAGGCGGCGTAGTCGAACGACCGGATCATGCCGACCACGTCCTTGAGCGGGATCTGCTTGGCCACCCGCCGGGCGAACGGCTTGGCCGGCTCCCCCTCGAAGTCGAGGATCACGAAGTCGTCGTCGGTCCGCAGGACCTGGCCGAGATGGTAATCGCCGTGGACCCGGATCCGGGTCGAATCGACGTTCAGGCCCGGCAGGGCGTCGAGTTTGGCGAGCAGGGAGGGCCCGCCGGCCAGGACGCCGGTCGCCTGTTCTTTCGCCTCGGCCGGCAGCCGGTCGAAGGTCGATCGCAGGGCGTCCAGGGCGGTCTCGACCTGGGTCCGGATCTCCCCGGCCAGTTCGGCGAGGTCGGATGGTTCCAGCCGGGCCGGCGCGAACGCCGGGTCATCCGGGTCGCTGGCCATGGCCCGATGCAGCTCGGCGGTCCGTCGGCCCAGGGTCGCGGCATCCTTGAGATAAGAGCCGATCGCGTCGGCGACCTCGGCCGGGGGCTCGGTTCCGGCCAGTTCGGTCCAGGACAGGCCCTCGGCGGCCGGAACGCTGGATCCGGACGGGATACGCCGGTAGAAATCCCCCAGTTCCCGAAGGGCATGCTCCCAGCCGGTCCCCTGATTCGGGACGAGCCCCTGGAGGATGCCGATCATCAAGGGCTGGCCGCCGTCCTGCTCCGACTCGAAGATCAGGGCCCCGGCCGTCCGGGGGATGGCGTGGAAGTCGGTCCGCTCGGACAGGAACCGGCCGATCTCGAAGTCCGGATTGATGCCGGGTTCGAGGCGGCGGAAGATCTTGAGGATCAGGCGATCGCCATAGATCACCGCCGAGTTACTCTGCTCGGCCGTCCCGCCCCGCGCCGGCAATGGCTTCGCATCGTCCCCGCGGGCGGCCGCGAATGCCGAGGTCGAGCTGGCTTGCAAGGTCCCCGCGGACCCTCGGAAGGATCGGCCCTCGGCGATCGCTTCCAGCAAGGCCTGCCCGACCCCGGGCTGGGACAGGCTATCGACCACCAGGACCGGCCCCCCCTTGGAGCGATCCAGGCGTCCGATCGAGGGGCCGGGCCGATCCCGCGAGAAGACCTCGGCCTCGGCGCCGAACATCAGGCCCAGGGGAAGGAAGTAGCGATCCGTCCCCCCGTCGTTGAACGTGACCGAGATCAGGGCGAGCCGGGTCGTCTCGGGCAGGCCCGGCCCCCCGACCGCATCGACGATCCGGACCCGATCGATGGGCCGGGCCTTGCCGGCGAACCATCGCTGCCGGTTGAGGAAGGGAGGGAGCAGATCCCTTTCCAGGACCTGGCGGGCTTCGCCTTCCAGCAAGGCATCCCACCCGCGTCTGATTGGCGCAACCGACATCGTTCCCTGACCCCCCAGGCCAATCACACGAAATAGTCGAAATCCCGCTCGTTTTTCACCTTGCGTCGGACCCGGAAGATATGGGCCGGGACCGTGAACGGATCGAGCCGGACGTAATTCCATTCGCCATGCCACAGGTATCGGGCATCGCTGAGCAGGTCGTGGACCTGGTAGTCGGACCCCAGGCCCAGTTCCTCGGTGGGGAGGCGGAGCCAACCCGACTGGGCATGGTGCGGGTTCAGGTTCACGACCACGATGATGATGTTGGACAGGTCGGCCGTGGCCTTCCCATAAACGATCATCTCATCGTTGTCGATGTGGTAGAACCGCAGGTTGCGATCCTGGTGGAGGGCCGGATTCTCGCGGCGGATCGTATTGACCCGGGCGATGAAGTCCCGCAGATTCCCCGGGGCATCCAGGTCCCAGTGGCGGATCTGGTATTTCTCCGAGTCGAGATATTCCTCCGAGCCCGGCTTCCAGGCCTGGCCCACGCACTGTTCGAAGGGCGGGCCATAGATGCCGTAGGTGGCGCCCAGGGTCGCCGCCAGGACGAGCCGGAGCTGGAAGCCGGGGCGGCCGCCGACCTGGAGAGACTCGTGGAGGATGTCGGGGGTGTTGGCGAACAGATTCGGCCGCATGTACTCGACGGAATCGGTCTGGGTCAATTCCGTGAAATACTCGGTGATCGGCCCCTTGGCGGTTCGCCAGGTGAAGTAGCTGTAGGACTGGGGATACCCGCCCTTGGCCAGCCTCTTCATGATCTTGGGCCGGGTGAAGGCCTCGGCCAGGAAGATCGTGTCGGGGTGCCGCTGGCGGACCTGATCGATGACCCAGTCCCAGAATCGGAACGGCTTGGTGTGGGGGTTGTCGACCCGGAAGATGTTAACCCCGTGCCCGATCCAGAACAGGAAGATGTCCCGCATCTCGGCGTAGAGGGCCTCCCAGTCGTCCGACTCGAAATCGATCGGATAGATATCCTGGTACTTCTTGGGTGGGTTCTCCGCGTATTTGATCGTCCCGTCGGGACGATGGCGGAACCACTCGGGGTGTTCCTTGACGTAGGGATGGTCGGGAGAGCACTGGAACGCGATATCCAGCGCGATCTCGATGCCGAGTTTCTTGGCCGCCGCGACCAGATGGTCGAAGTCTTCGAAGGTGCCGAGTTGGGGGTGGACCGACTTGTGGCCCCCCTCCGGGCCGCCGATCGCCCACGGGCTGCCCGGATCATCGGGGCCGGGCGTCAGGGTGTTGTTCGGACCCTTGCGGAACGACCGCCCGATCGGGTGGATGGGCGGCAGATAAAGGACGTCGAAACCCATGCTGGCCACATAGGGCAGGCGGGCTTCCACGTCCTTGAACGTGCCGTGCTGGCCGGGGACCGGGGACGCCGAGCGGGGGAACATCTCGTACCAGGCGCCATAGCGGGCGCGCTCACGCTCGATCAGGACCAGCAGGGTCCGATCGTAGGTCGCACCCCGGCTCCGGTCCGGGTACCGATCCATGATGGCCGAGAGTTCCGGGTCGAGCGCCGCGGCGATCCGGCCGCCCTGTTCGCCGCCTCGCGCCAGCACATCGGCCCTCGACTTCAACCAGGCCGCATCATTCCCCTTGGCCCGGGCGGAACCCGCTCGGACGAGTTCCGCGCCTTCGAGGAGTTCGCTGGCCACGTCCTGCTGGGCCTCGGCCTTCTTGCCCAGCTCCTTGTGCCAGGAATCGAAGCGGTCGACCCACGCTTCAATCGTGTATTCGATCCGTCCCCGTCCCTCGACCCGGAACGATCCGGTCCATCGGTCGTTCGTCAGCAGGGTGAGCGGCGTTTCCGACCACTCCGGCGACCCGACCGCCCGGTACTTGACCACCGCGCGGACCACATCATGCCCTTCGGCGAAGATGTCGGCGGAGACCACCACGTCTTCGCCCGGGGTCCGCTTGATCGGGAATCGTCCTTGATCGATCTCGGGGGAGACCCCCTCGATGATGACCCGAGATGGGGCCAGTCGGCCCCCCGTTCCACCTACCGCCGTCATGACGCACCCTCGGGTTGCCGGATCTTCGGGGCACGCTCGGCCCGTCCAATCTCCGCATCATCTTCGAGCCGATGGGCGGGTGCAACAAGCATGCCGCCCGCCGAACATCACGCGTCGAGATCATCCTCCGGATCCCCGGACGTCAGCGGACGGGCCACCGATTCCAGGGATGCCCCCTCGGCCTTGACCCCGAAGATCAGCGTCACCACCACGGCGACCGCGAGCAGCAGCGACGCGAAGAGGTAGCCATAGAACAGGAACATGCGCGACTTGGTGCCGATCAGGTAGCCGAACAGCCACGGGGCGGCCGTACCGCCCACGGCCGTCCCGGCCGAGTAGAACAGGGCGATCGCCATGCCCCGCATCTCCAGCGGGAAGACCTCGCTCACCGTCAGGTAGGCCGAGCTGGACGCCGCCGAGGCGAAGAAGAAAATCACCGACCACAGGGCCGTCTGCGTCGTCGCGGTCAGGTAATCGTTGGCGAACAGCCACCCGGTCGCGGCGAGCAGGATCGCCGAGATCGAATAGGTGGCCGCGATCATCGGCTTGCGTCCCACCGTGTCGAACAGGTGGCCCATCAGGATCGGCCCAAGGAAGTTACCCACGGCGAACGGCACGATGTAAAGCCCGGTGCGATCGGCGGGCACCATGTAGAAATTGGTCAGGACCAGCGCATAGGTGAAGAAGATGGCGTTATAGAGGAACGCCTGGGAAATCATCAGCGTGAGGCCGAGCGTGGTGCGTCCCGGATAGGTGTGCACCATCGTCCGGGCAATCTCCCCGAAGCCGATCGCCGGCCGTGGTTTGACGGTGATCGTGCCTTGGGGCGGGTCGAGCGTCTTGCCTTCCCCGGTCAGGTGGGCCTCGATCTCGGTCACCACACGATCCGCCTCATCGGGCTGGCCGTGTGTCATCAGCCATCGCGGGCTCTCCGGGACGTGATTGCGGTAGAAGATGATGATCAGGCCGAGCGCGGCCCCGATCCCGAACCCGACGCGCCAGCCCACGTCGACGGCAAAGTATCGGGGGTCCAGCAGGACCAGCGTCGACAGGGCCCCGATCGCGGCGCCGATCCAATAAGTGCCATTGATGGCGAGGTCGACGCGGCCCCGGACCCGTGCCGGGATCAGTTCATCGATCGCCGAGTTGATCGCCGAGTATTCGCCCCCGATGCCCGCCCCGGTCAGGAATCGGAAGAAGGCGAAGCTCCAGAAGTCCCAGGCGAAGGCCGTCAGGATCGCGGAGACCAGGTAGAGGCCCAGCGTGGCCGTGAACAGCTTCTTGCGGCCGAGCCGGTCGGTCAGGTAGCCGAAGCCCAGCGACCCGAAGACGGCTCCGATGAGATAGGACGTTCCCAAGGCTCCGATCTGGTCCGGCGTGAAGTGGAGGCTGCGGCGATCCTGGAGAACGCCCCCTACCGATCCGATCAGCGTCACTTCCAGCCCGTCGATGATCCAGGTCACGCCAAGCGCAATCACGACCCGCCAGTGCCAACCGCCCCAGGGAAGCCGGTCCATACGCGCGGGGACGTCGGATTTGAATGGGCGTGCAAACTCGGTAGGGACCACAGTCATTGGATCAGGCCTCGGAATGACACAACCCGGGGGATCGCTTGGGGCCGGAACCGAAGCACAGTCCATGCCAGGTAAAAAATGACACGACCGTGACGAGGCCGTTTGGAAAGTTCTACAACGGATGGTAGGGGTTACAACGGATCGTCCGAAGATCGGGCGTCGAAAAACATGGACGTTCCGGTCTTGAAAAATCTAAATCGCTATCGCTTAATATTTTGCGCAGAATGAACCGGATCTTTCTTTGAAGCTTCTATGGGATGGCCCGCCATGTGCTTGTTAACAGCGTCGTCGCCCCTCCGCAGTTTATTGCACTCCATAAATATCTTAACGCTCGGTACGACCCCTCGATCGTGTCAAGCCCCGGCCTGACACACTCTCTCGGCGTGACGGATGGCGATCGTTGGTGAGTCGTCACGGAAGACGACCGCTCCAAACGCCGAACAAGGAGGTTCGCTCATGGTCGTAGCCAAAGCGGTCGCCCGAGGGGTACTGATTTTCGGACTGGTCGGGTCCGCCGCACACGCGGCTCCCATCCTGACCCTGGCCACCACCTCATCGATCTCCTCGGGCGGTTCGACCGTCTCGTATGCCCCGAGATACGCCTCGCCCGTTCTCGGCCTCACCCTCGGCACGACCAATCCCTCCGCCTACACTCCGGCCCCGACGACGTCCACGCCCCCCCTTCGGATCGCCGTCTCGTCCCCGGTGGTCGCCGCCCCGGCTCCGGCTCCAGCTCCGGCGATGCTGATCCAGGCCGCCGCCCCGGTTGCGGCTCCGGCTCCGGTGGTGGCACCGGCCCCGGTCATGTTGGCTCGGCAGGCCCCCCCGGCGGAGGTCACCACATTCTCCGCCCCCGTGCCGATCGGCCAGGCGACCGCCGATGCATTCCTGAATCTGGGGGGTGGCCCGTACGCCGCCGAAGCGGCCGTGACCCGGGGCGGTGCGCAGGTTTGGTGGAACAGCCCCCAGGTCAATCGCCTGTTCGGCGGCCCGCCCAACGACGTGGCCCGCACCAACTTCGAGGGGTTGGTGAAGAGCCGGGTCGAGCGGACCTTCGCCCTCTCCAACGTGCCGATCGACCTCACGACCGACCGCCGCGTGCCCGCTGCCCACACCCTCAGCCTGGTCTCCAACACCGCGAACCCCCAGATGCCCGAAGCCATCGGGATGACCCAGGTCGGCGGCGACGGATTCACCTTCATCGATCAGGCGGGGCGGGCCGCGAACAACGTCGATCAGCTGGCCTGGATCGTCGCCCACAACCTCGCCCACGAGCTGATGCTGGCCTTCGGAGTGCCGGAAGTGCACGACGCCACCGGCAACTTCATCGATGCCCGCAACGCCAGCTGGCGGATGATGACCGACCCCAATGCGGTCTTCAGCGAATCGGCGGTCCGCGACCTCCTGAGCCGGGACTTCAAGGCCAAGAACAACAGCCTGCTCCTGGCCGCCCAGTTCGTCGATCCGGCCCCCGTCCCGGAGCCGACGACCATCGCCCTGTGGTCGGCCTCCGCCACCGCCCTCCTCTTCCTCCGGGCTCGCCGGGGGAGGAAGTCGGCCGACGCCTGATCCGACGGTCAAGCTCGAGCGGACGGGCCGCGATGGGCCATTTCGATCAGACGCTGGGATGCTTCCTTGATTTGCAGCAGGTCGTCCAGATACTCGCCGCGATCGAGGTCGCGGTGATCCGAGGGGATCGTCTCCAGGCGATTGCAACTCCGGACGATCGCATCGGCCGGGCCGGCCAGGCGGACCGCCAGGAGCGCATAGTCGAGCCTCTGATCGGGGGCCGGGTCCCGGGGCAAGATGTCCTCGATCACGTCGAGGACTCGCCGGCCCTCATCGAACAGCGACCGGAGGTCGATCAGCTGCTCGCGGGCGTCGCGCATCCGGGCCGAATCGATCAGGAGCGAGCAGTACCCGAGGATGTGATTCACCGGCGTCAGCAGGTCGTGGCGAAACCGGGCCCCGGGGTCGACCTCGCCTGGCTCGGATCGATCGGGAAGGTTCATGCTCAATCCCCATGCGGGAGGGTGGCCCGGATCTTGGCCAGCAACCGGGCGAGTTCCACGGGCTTGCTATCGTAGTCGTCGCACCCGGCCTCGATGGCCCGTTCGCGATCCCCGGACATCGCGTGGGCCGACAGTGCGATGATCGGGATGGCCTGGGTCTGCGGGTCAGCCTTGAGGCGACGGGTCGCTTCCCACCCGTCGATCTCCGGCAGGCTGAGGTCCATCAGGATCAGGTCGAACGAGCCGAGCCGGGCCGCCTCCAGCCCTCGCAGGCCATCCGCGGCCATCTCGACCTCGAATCCGTAGCGACGCAGCCGGCGCGAGAGCATGTCTCGGTTCAACTCGTTGTCCTCGACGAGCAAAATCCTTGCCATGACCGCGGCGGCTCCAATCCGGACCGTCATGGGGAAGTCCCGCCCACCGGCGTGGCGTCGACCTCGGCCCGACGGCGGCCCTCCGGGTGAGGCCGGGGGCTATCGAACTTCGGCGCCGATCGCGACGGGGGATCTTCCGGCTGATCCGCGACGGCCCGGGCCGGGACGACTTCGGTGGGGAGGAAGATCGAGAAGGTCGAACCCCGGTCGGGCTGGCTCTCCACCTCGATCCTCCCACCCATCATCTCGCAAAATCGCCTCGTGATCGTCAGCCCGAGCCCCGTCCCGCCGTATTTCCTCGTGGTCGAGGCATCGGCCTGGGTGAACGGCCGGAACAGGCGACCGATCTCGTCGGGCGACATCCCGATCCCGTTGTCGATCACGCTCATGGTGAGCTGGCCGTTCTCCGGGTCGCCGGACCGGGAGACGCGGAGGATGATCGTCCCTTTCTCCGTGAACTTGACCGCGTTGCTCAACAGGTTCAGCAGCGACTGGCGGACCTTGGTCGCATCGGCCCGGATCAGGCCGAGGTCGTCCGGGCAGTCGATCACCAGGGAATTGCCCGCCTTGGCGGCGATCGGCCCGATCGTGCTCGCGACCCCGCGCACCAGTTCGCTGATGTCGAACGATTCGAGGAACAGGTCCATCCTGCCCGCCTCGATCTTGCTCAGGTCGAGGACGTCGTTGATCAGGGCGAGGAGATGCTTGCCCGCGCCCCGGATCCGCTCCAGGTCGGGGATGAACTCCTCGCGGCCGATCTCGCGGCAATCCTCCTCCAGCATCTCGCTGTAGCCGATGATCGCGTTCAAGGGCGTGCGCAGCTCGTGGCTCATGTTGGCCAGGAAGGAACTCTTGGCGCGGCTGGCCATCTCGGCCGCTTCCTTGGCGGCGCGGAGGGCTTCCTCCGCCTCCTTCCGCTCGGTGATGTCGGTGACCACGCCGACGAAGTGGGACACCGAGCAATCGCCGCGCAAGACCGGGGCGACCGACAGGCTGATCCAGAAGGCTGTCCCGTCTCTCCGGTACGAGAGCATCTCGACCGACGTTTCGTGGCGGTCCTGGAACGCCTGATGGAGCCGATCCTTGGCGGTCGCATCGGTCAGCGGCCCGAACAGGATCCCGATGTCCCGACCCTCGACCTCCTCCTGCGAATAGCCGGTGAGGCGCTCGAAGGCATCATTGACATAGATGATTGGCTCGTCGGAACGGGCCGGGTCGGTGATGAAGATGCCCTGGGCGATCGCCTGGAGGGCCCGGTCGCGGAGCCTCATCGCGACCTCGGCCTGGCGCTTCGGGGCGATGTCGACGAACGTGACCACGGCCCCCTGGGTCTCCCCCTCCTTGCGGATCGGGTGGGCTCGGTATTCGACCGGGAACGGCGTCCCGTCGGTGCGCCAGAACATCTCCTCCTCGCCGAGGACGCCCTGCCCGGTGAGCAACGCCTTATCGATCGAGCAGGCGCAGCCGCCCGGGGTCTTCCCCTCCGCGCACTTCTGGTGGATCAGGTCGTGCATGTTCCGGCCGAGCACTTCCGACGGGTCGGCGAATCCGAGCAAGTCGAGCGCCGCCGGGTTGCAGAACGTGCACCGGCCCCCCGCATCGACCCCGTAGACCCCCTCGCCCGCGGATTCGAGGAGGAGCCGGACCCGGGTCTCGCTCTCCTGGAGCGTCCGCTCGGCTCGCGATCGTTCCGCCAGGTAGCGACGCACCAGGACATAGATCAAACCGGTCAGCAGCAGGGACAGGGTCGATGCGACCGAGAAGGTCGCCATCGCGCTATAGATCCCGTTCGGCCGCCGCGAGAGCCGTTCCTCCACGAGCCGGGACTCGGAGTTGTGGATCTCGGTGACCAGGCGGGTCATCGCCTCCAGGCCCATGTGGGACCGGCCGCCGGTCGCCCAGGGGGTCCGGGCCCGAAGTCCCGTCTTTCGTGCCAGCTCCATCGCCGCGCGATGGGGTCGAGGGTCATGAATGTGGGAACGGGCAAGGGCATCGAGCCGGGCGACCTTCTCGGAAAGCTTGGGGTCGTCGGCCGTCAGCTCGATGAGGAAGTCGATCTTCTGGATGATCTGCTCGGCCGATTCTTCGAATTCCTCCAGCTCGGCCGGGTCCCCGCCGTTGATGTAGAGCCGGCGGGCCGTCTCCGCATCGCGGAGTTCCGAGGCGATCTCGTCGACTTCGTCGAGGATCGCGCGGGCCTTCACGACGCGATGGCTGCTCACCATCATGTCGCCCAGGATGCGATAGGAGATCAGGGCGTTGCCGGCGAGGACGATCAGGACCAGCCCGAAGCCCCAGAGCAACTTGCGCTCGGTGATCCGGCTCTTCGCGACGACCACGGTCGCGGCGTCCTCGTAGGGGGCTCGCTCGTCCGTCATGTGCCGAGGCCCTCTTCGCGTTGTCGAACTTCCACGGCCAGTAGGGACACGTCGTCACGCATGCTTTCCCCCTGGCACCATCGCTCGACGTCGGCCATGATCGCGGCCACCGCATCGCCGAGCGGCTCGCCGCGATGGGCCTCGATCGCCGCCATCAGCCGTTCCTGTCCATAGGGCTGGTTCCGGAGGTCGGGGGCGTCGGGGATGCCGTCGGAGTAAAGGAAAAGGCGATCGCCAACCTTCAGGTCCACGGCATGCTCCTGGTACGGGATCTCGGCCAGACCGACCGGGAAACCGCGCCCCGCCAGGATCCGCGGGGACGAGTCGGCGGGCAGGTGAATCGGGCCGGGGTGCCCGGCGAGGGTGTAGCGCAAGGTGCCGGCCTTGGTATCCAGGATGCCGAAGGCCAGGGTCGAATATTGCTCGGCCGTGGACTCGAAGGGGAAGAGCCGGTTCAAGCGTCCCGCGACCTCCGAGGCCGAGAGGATCTCGTGACGTTCGGGCCCGTCGCCGCCCCGGATCAGGATCGAGGAGGCGTCGGCCGGCGACGAGAGCAGCCGCGCCAGGCTCACCGACATCATCGAGGCCGCGACGCCGTGGCCGCTCACGTCGAGGACGTAGAGCGCCACGCGGTGCCCATCCAACGCGATCGCATTCAGGCCGTCGCCGGCCAGTTCGTCGCATGGGCGGAATGCCCAGGCCACGTCGAGCCCGGGCAGGTCCGGGCTGGGGTGGGGCAGCAACGCCTCCTGGACCCGGGCGGCGGCGCGGAGGTCGCGCGACATCCTCTCATTGGCCCGCTCCAACTCCCGATTCCGATCCGACAGCTGCCGCTCCAGTTCCCGGACCTGATCGACGGCGCGCTTCAACTCGACCTGGGAACGGACCCGGGCGGCGACCACCGGGAAATCGAGCGGCTTGGTCACGTAATCGTTCGCGCCCGACCCGAGCGCCCGGATTACATCCTCGCTCTCGTCCTTGGCGGTGGCCATGATGACCGGCAACGCCGTGGGGGGATGGGCCTCGCGGATCTTCGCAAGGACCTCGAAGCCATCCAGCCCCGGCATCATCACGTCGAGCAAGACGACGTCGAATGGCCGGGCGGCGACGAGGTCCAACGCCCGCTGGCCGTCCGCGCCCACCTCGACGTCATAGCCCAGGCGTCGCAAACGTCGCGACAGGATGTCGCGGTTATTCGCGTCGTCGTCGACGACCAGGACCGAACCCAACCGATTGGTCATTGGACCCCTTCGACCCCTCGGGCCCTGCCATCTGCCCCGACGCGTTCGTCCCCCATCCCTGACATCTTACGCGTGGACCATCCGGGGAGAAAGTCGCCGTCCGAATCCTGCTCCCTTGACGTCCGTGGCATAGAATGACCTGTACCGCACAGCACGCCCGCACGGGAGATCTGGCCATGAGCGTCCGCGATCGCGTCCCCCATCCCGACCGCTTCGAAAACGAGGAAGATTGGCTCGACCAGTATGACGACGATCCGATCGACGCCCGCCATGAATCGTCCCACGATCGCGCCGAGGCCGTCTCGCTCGATGACCTCGGGCTGGATTGGACCAACATGGAACGCCACGATCGCCTCGAAATCGACCTGGACCACAGTGATGACGCCGACGAGTCCGGCGACGACGAGATCGCGGCCTGAGGCGGTTCAACCACCCCGACAGAGGTCGGTGGGGCCCGCGAGGATCGACGGCCCGGGTTGCGGACGATCTGGGGCGAGGGGGCAGCGACCCGATCGTCCCTTGAGGTGATCGATGGGACCGGCTATCGTTCGGGTTGTTGAACAACCGACTCCGATGCCGAAGGCCGGTCCCGGGAACGATCATGATCCATCTCCTCGGCCCCCGAACGTCCCTGTGCGACGGGCTCAATCGCCGGGAGATCCTCCGCCTGGGGAGCCTGGGACTGGCGGGGGGTGGGTTGTCGCTGGCCCATCTCCAGGCCGCGGGCGCCGGCACCCGCCCCGATCGGTCCGAGTCTGGGAGTTCGTTCGGCCGGGCCAAATCCTGCATCGTCCTGTTCCTGATGGGCGGCCCGCCCCAGCATTCGACCTGGGACCCCAAGCCCGACGCCCCGGCGGAGATCCGCGGCGAGTTCGGGCCGATCGCCACGGCCGTGCCCGGCATCCGGTTCGGATCGATCCTGCCGGGCATGGCGAAGGTTGCGGACAAGCTCTGCATCCTCCGGGCGGTGAGCACCCGCGATAATGCCCACTCCTCCAGCGGCTATTACATGCTCACGGGCAACCCGCACCAGCCCATGAACGTGGAGAACGCCAACCCGGGGGCACCCAACGATTGGCCCGGCCTGGGTGCCCTGGTCGGGCAGGTCTCGCCCGCCCGCGGCACCTTGCCCCCGGCGATCACCCTGCCGCACCGGATTTCTAACACCGATGGGAGCGTTTGGCCCGGCCAGGATGCCGGGTTCCTCGGCCGCGCCAGCGACCCCTGGCTCCTGAACGTCAAGCCGGGCTCGGCCGGGGGCGAGGCGGTCGCCGAGATCGCACTGCCCGAAGGACTTGGGCCCGATCGCGTCGGTCGCCGCCGCGACCTCCTCGACCGCCTAGGGCATGCCCTCGAACAGATCGACCGGAGCCCCGTCGGCACGGCCTTCGACGAGCACACCCGCCGGGCTTTCGGCGTCCTGGCCTCCGCCGAGGCCCGCGCCGCCTTCCAGATCGACCGGGAGGACGACGCGACCCGGGATCGGTATGGCCGGACCCCCTTCGGGGAAGGGGTGTTGCAGGCCCGTCGGATGGTCGAGGCCGGGGTCCGCCTCGTCCAGGTGAACTGGTATCGGGGCGTCGACGAGCCCCCGGCCAACCCCTGCTGGGATAGCCACGCCAACGAAGCATCGCGGCTCCGGGACAATCTGGGCCCGCCCATGGATCGCGCCTTCTCGGCCCTCGTCGAGGACCTGGACCGTCGCGGCAGGCTGGACGAGACCCTGGTCGTCTGCATGGCCGAGTTCGGGCGGACCCCTCGCATCGACGCCAACGGCGGCCGCGGCCACTGGGGGCCCGTCTTCTCGATCGCCATGGCCGGCGGCGGCGTGCGCGGAGGCCAGGTCCACGGCTCCTCCGACAAGATCGGCGCCTACCCGAAGGAAGGGCTGGTCCGGCCGGAAGACCTGGCCGCGACGATCTTCCATTGCCTGGGGCATGCCCCCGATTCGGAATACCGCGACCCGCTGGGCCGACCCCTTCCTCTCAGCCGCGGCGAGGTGATCCGGGCCATCTTGTAAATCGGGCCGAACGACCGAATCGTCACGAAAGTTGGTTGAATTGATTCGGAAACCGGGTGGCAATCGCCTGTTCGACGCCGTAAGATGGTTGGCATATCGGGCATTCCCTCCCTGCATCCCGCCCGAAGCGATCCCGCCCACAACCGCTCCCCCTTCCAACACGGTGCCACGATGTCGCGTCCCGACTCGTCGAAGCTGATGCTCGCGGCCGTGCTCTGCTGGCATTCCGCCGGCTGGGCGTTCGGCGCCGAGCCCCAGGCCCCGACGGCCGAGCAGGTTCGATTCTTCGAATCGCAGGTGCGTCCGGTCCTGGTGGAGCAGTGCGGCAAGTGCCACGGGGCGAGCAAGCCCAAGGCGGGCTTCCGCGTCGACTCGCGGTCCGCCATGATCTCCGGCGGGGACACGGGCCCCGGCGTGGTCCCCGGCAAGCCCGACGAGAGCTTGCTGATGGCCGCCTTGCGCTACGAGGGGCCCGAAATGCCCCCCAAGGGGAAGCTGCCGGCCCGGCAGATCGAGGCCATCGCCCAGTGGATCACCATGGGCGCCCCCTGGCCGGGCGGGGACGCCGCCCCGGCCGAGGTTGCCGCCGAGCCCGAGCATGGGTCGATCCGCCGCCCCGGCTACGCCGTGACCGACGCCGATCGGTCGCACTGGGCATTTCGCCCGCTGGTCCGCCCCGAGGTCCCCAAGGTCGCCGATGCCGCCTGGGCCGCCCGCCCGATCGACGCGTTCATCGCCCGGGGGCTGGAGGCGAAGAAGCTCGCCCCCAACCCTCCCGCATCGCGGTCGGAGCTGGCCCGACGCATCACCTACGACCTGACCGGCCTGCCGCCGACGCCCGAGGAAGTCGCCGCGTTCGAGGCCGATTCCGCCCCCGATGCCTACGAGAAACTCGTGGACCGGCTCCTGGCCTCGCCCCATTACGGAGAGCGTTGGGGACGCCACTGGCTCGACCTCGTCCGCTTCGCGGAGACCAACAGCTATGAGCGTGACGGTGCCAAGCCGAATGCCTGGCGCTTCCGCGACTACGTGATCCGATCGTTCAACGAAGACAAGCCTTACGACCGGTTCGTCCGCGAGCAACTCGCCGGCGACGAGATGCCCGATGGCGGCGTCGATGGCCTGACGGCGACCGGCTTCTATCGCCTCGGCCTCTGGGATGACGAGCCGGCCGACCGGGAACAGGCCCACTTCGACTCGCTGGACGACATCGTCGCGACCACCAGCCAGGTCTTCCTGGGGTTGACGGTCGACTGCGCCCGCTGCCACGACCACAAGCTCGACCCGATCCCGCAGAAGGACTACTACCGGTTCCTTTCGTTCTTCGGCAACATCAACGATTACCGCAACGGCGGGCCGACCGACGAGTCCTTGATGTTCCGCGACGACGAGGCCCGCAAGGCCCACGAGGCGGCCATCGCGGAGATCAAGGAGAAGCGCGATCGCGCCCAGGCAGAACTGACCGCCATCGAGACGGAATTCCAGGATCGCTACCGGGCCTCGGGGCGAGGAGGGGTCGTCCAGCGTGCGGACATCGTGGACCTGTCTTACCGTTTCTATCGGGACACCTGGGACGAATTGCCGACCTTCGACGAGTTGAAGCCCGAGCAGACCGGCCAGCTCCCGGGCGGCCGATTCGACCTCGCCCCCCGCACCCGCGACGAGGCCTTCGGTTTCGTCTTCGAGGGGACGCTGATCGTCCCGGCCGACGGACGCTACACCTTCACCCTCGACTCCGACGACGGCTCGCG
Source organism: Tundrisphaera macrotermitis (assembly GCF_051175315.1). Classification (NCBI taxonomy): domain Bacteria; kingdom Pseudomonadati; phylum Planctomycetota; class Planctomycetia; order Isosphaerales; family Isosphaeraceae; genus Tundrisphaera; species Tundrisphaera macrotermitis. The sequence goes on along the minus strand of NZ_CP195100.1, from coordinate 5,645,178 downwards.
GCTCCTCGTCGATGAGAAGAAGGTCGCCGAACGCGACGGCATCCACGGCGAAGGCGACCCGAAGCGCGGATCCATCACCCTGACCCGGGGGCAGGTGCCGATCCGCCTCGAATACTTCCAGAAGGGGCACGGGCTCGGGCTCACCGTGGCCTGGTCGGGCCCCGGCTTCCGGAACCGAGCCCTCTCCGCCCCGATGCAGGACCGGTCCGAGGAGAACGGCAAGGCGAAGGGGACGACCTTCGCCAGCCCATTAGAGCTGGCCCGGATGATCCGCGAGGAGGGCGCCTCGCTGATCGGGGCGGAGAAGGCGGCACGCTACCGGGAGTTGAGGCGTGAACTCGATGCCCTGAAGAAGGCCCAGCCCCCCGGCGAGCGGATCCTCCGCGTGACCGAGGCCGGCCGGCAGGCGCCCGACGTCCACGTCATGCTCCGGGGCAACCCGCACACGCCGGGCGACAAGGTCGATCCGGGGTTCCTCCAGGTCCTCTCCACCGACGAACCTCGGATCCCCGAGCTGTCCTCGGAGATCAACAGCAGCGGACGCCGGCTGGCGCTGGCCGAATGGATCGTGTCGGATCGCGATCCCCTGGCCGCCCGCGTGATGGCCAACCGCGTGTGGCAATACCACTTCGGCCGGGGGATCGTCCGTTCCCCCAACAACTTCGGCACCCAGGGCGACCCGCCCACCCATCCCGAGTTGCTCGACTGGCTGGCCAGCGAGCTGGTCGCCGGGGGTTGGCGGCTGAAGTCGCTCCACCGCACGATCCTCCTGTCGAACGCCTACCGGATGTCCTCGCGCGATCGAGCCGAGGCGGCGAAGGCCGACCCGACCAACGACGCATTCTGGCGGTTCGACATGCGTCGCCTCTCGGGCGAGGAGATCCGGGACTCGGTCCTGGCGATCACCGGGACCCTGAATCCCCGGATGTATGGGCCGGGCGTTTATCCCGCGATCCCGGCCGAGGTGCTCGCCGGGCAGTCGAAGCCGGGCGACGGCTGGGGCAAATCCTCGCCCGAGGAACAGGCCCGCCGCAGCGTCTACATCCACGTCAAGCGATCCCTGCTCTATCCGATCCTGGAGAGCTTCGACTTCGCCGAGACCGACCGGTCGACCCCGGTCCGGTTCGCGACGACCCAGCCGACCCAGGCCCTGGGGATGCTCAACGGCTCGTTCCTCAACCGGCAGGCCGTCCTGCTCGCCGACCGGCTGACCCGAGAGGTCGGCGACGACCCGGGGAAGCAGGCGGCCCGCGCGATCGCCCTGGTCACCTGCCGGCCCGCGCGGCCCGACGAGATCTCCCGCGCCCTGGACCTCATGCGGACGCTCCGCGATCGCGACCACGCTTCGGCCCGCGAGGCACTGGAGGCGTTCTGCCTGGTCGCGCTCAACCTCAATGAGTTCATCTACCTCGATTGATCGCGGGGCGGGCCCCGGCCCCCCTGATCCCCCGAACACCGCAGGCCATCGGCCCGAACACCACGCGAAAGAGGAATCCGATGAGTCGTCCTCGATCCGATCAGCCCCGGGGCACGTTCTGCGGCCGCACCCGCCGCGAGTTCCTGTGGGAGGCCGGCGCCGGCTTCACCGGGGTGGCCATGGCCGGCCTGCTCGGCAAGGACGGGCTCGCCAAGGGTGCGGAGATCCCGGCGGAGGCCAGGGCGTTTGCCAACCCGCTCGCCCCCAAGCTGCCGCCGCTGCCTGCCAAGGCCAAGAGCGTGATCTTCCTGTTCATGTACGGCGGGCCGAGCCACATGGACACGTTCGACTACAAGCCCGAGTTGTACAAGCTCGACGGCAAGTCGATCCCGATCAAGACCTTCGGTCGCGGCGGGAAGAAGAACGAGGGGCGCGTCGTCGGCCCCAAGTGGAAGTTCCAGCAATACGGCCAGTGCGGCAAGTACGTCAGCGACCTGTTCCCGAACCTGGCGAACCATGTCGACGACATCGCCTTCATCCACTCGATGACGGCCGACTCGCCGATCCATGGGTCGGCCATGCTCCAGATGAACACGGGCAAGATCCTCTCGGGCAGCCCGTGCCTCGGCTCTTGGGTCAACTACGGGCTGGGCAGCGAGAACGAGAACCTGCCCGGGTTCGTGGTCATGCTCGACCCGACCGGCGGGCCGATCTCCGGGGCCAAGAACTGGTCGAGCGGCTACATGCCGGCCACCTACCAGGGGACGATCCTCCGGTCGGCGGGCACGCCGGTGCTCGACCTCAGGCGCCCCGACGGGCGTTCGCCCGAACAGCAGAGGCGGATGATCGACGCCCTGAACGGGTTCAACGCCGACCATCAGGCCCACCGGCTCGACAACTCGAACCTCGCGGCGCGGATCGCCAGCTACGAGATGGCCTATGCCATGCAAAGCTCGGCACCGGAGGCGGTGGACCTCGACACCGAGACCGACGAGACCAAGGCCCTCTACGGCATCGACCAGGAAAACACCCGCGACTTCGGCCGCCGCTGCCTCCTGGCCCGCCGACTGGTCGAGCGCGGGGTCCGGTTCGTCCAGCTTTACGCCGGCGGCGCCCACAACGACAGCAACTGGGACGCCCACGGCGACCTGCTCAAGAATCACAACTACCACGCCGGCCGGACCGACAAGCCGATCGCCGGGCTGCTGGCCGACCTCAAGCGCAAGGGGCTACTGGACGAGACCCTGGTGATCTGGGGCGGCGAGTTCGGCCGCCAGCCGACCGCCGAGTACGCCGAGGGGACCGGCCGCGACCACAACGCCTACGGCTTCACGATGTGGATGGCCGGCGGCGGGATCAAGGGGGGGATCTCGGTGGGCGAGACCGACGAACTGGGCGGGGCCGCCATCTCCGATCGCTTCCATGTCAAGAACCTTCATGCGACCGTGTTGCACCAGATGGGATTCGACCCCAACGCGCTGACTTACTTCTACGGCGGACTCGACCAGAAGCTCGTCGGCGTGGAGGGGGCCGACCCCATCACCCAGATCATCGCTTGAGTCATCCGTCGCGATCATCCCGGCCGGCGCCGAGGGCAATTCCTTGAACGATCCGACCCAACCGACCTACTCGATCTCCTGGCGTCTTCGCCGCACGACGACCGACTACGCCTTCGTGAGCGTCCCGGTGACCGGCGACCTGATGATCGAGCAGCCCGACGGGACGGGGCGGATCGATGTCCCGCGGATGGTCGAACGCGCGATCGAGATGAGCCGGGCCGAGGGCGTCGTGTGGCATCCCGAAGGTCAGCAGATCGAACCCCACCCGATCCAGACGCCCCCAGGCCCGGCCGGGCCGGTGCCCGAAGCCTGAACGGTGGGCGGGCCCAACCCGGGCCTTTGCCGTCACAGAATCCCTTTTCCACCGAGACGACCTGCTCATGACCGCCCGAGTTGCTACGATCATCGCGATGACCGCCCTGGCGTTCATCGGCCCCATCGTCCTGCGTTCCACCCGGGCCGAGGAGCCGGCCTCGGCGAAACTCGCCCATCGCGTCCTCGGCCAGGATCGCGGGCGGGTCGTCCTCCGCGATGCCGCGGGGCAGGTCGCTTGGGAATTCCCGACCCCCCGTCACACGGCGCACGACCTGTCCGCGCTGGACAATGGCAACTTCCTGATCCCGACCAGCAACACCACGATCGTCGAGGTCACCCCGGACAAGAAGGTCGTCTGGACCCACGTCTCGAAGCCCAAGCCGGGCTACACCGGCAAGGTCGAGATCCACGCCTTCCAGCGCCTGGCCGACGGCCGGACCATGATCGCAGAGGCTGGGAACCGGCGGATCATCGAGGTCGACCAGGACGACAAGATCGTCAAAGAGATTCCCCTGGTCGTCGATCGGCCCGACTCGCACCGGGACACCCGCCGCGCCCGCAAGCTCGACAATGGCCACTACCTCGTCTGCCACGAACTGGACGGGGTGGTCCGCGAGTACGATGACGCGGGCAAGGTGGTGTGGAGCTACAAGCTCGACCTCGCCGGCCGCCCGGCGACCCCAGGCCACGAAGGCCACGGCACCGAGGTCTTCAACGCCCTCCGCAAAGCGGACGGCAACACCCTGATCGCCGGCGGCAACAACAACCGCGTGTTCGAGGTCGACCCCTCCGGCAAGCTCGTCTGGAGCATCGACCACGACGAGCTGCCCGGCATCAAGCTGGCCTGGGTCACCAACCTCCAGCCGCTCGCCAACGGCAACCTCGTCTTCGGCAACACCCACGCCGGGCCCGGCAATCCGCAGCTCATCGAGGTGACCCGCGACAAGAAGGTCGTCTGGACCCTCAAGGACCACAAGATCTTCGGGAACGACCTCGCCGCGGCGATCGTGTTCGACTGAATGCCCGGGGGCGGGCCGGATCATAGGCCCCCCCGATGATGTCACCTGGCCCGATTTGATTCGTCGCTCAGGTCGTCCAGGCCGAGCTTCCTCTCCCAGCGTCCGATGGCGGAGAGGGTGAAGTAGCCGAAGCCGCCGAGCAGCAGGGCGGACATGTCCCGGCCCATCCCGGCGGCGACGCCGACCCCCGCCGTGAGCCAGATCCCGGCGGCGGTCGTGAGACCCCTCACCTGGCTCTCGGTATCCCCCTTCATGATGCACCCGGCCCCCAAGAAGCCGATCCCTGCGATCAATCCCTGGAGGACCCGGGACAGTCCATTGGGGTCGAGCCCCGACTGCTGGGGGATGGCCATGAAGGCAGCTGCCCCGGTCGCGACCAGGATGTGGGTGCGGAGCCCGGCCGCCTTGCCGGCACGCTCGCGATCCCACCCCAGGAGGCCGCCCATCAGAGCGGCGACCAGCAGCCGCACCGCCAGCCGCACGGCGTGGGGCAGGGACAGGTCGGAAAACTCGCCGACCACGGATCGGAAGATCGTCTCGAACATGTTAGACCGAACCTCGCTCATCGATACCGGGAGGCCGGCGGGCGGATCGGGTGACATCCCGAACGCCGGCCGGCGGCTTCATCCTGGATCCTGAATATGCGACCGAGGATTAGTCGCCGACAGCCCGCGACGTCTTCCGACGCGGGTCGGCGACGCCGTGGATCGTGCCGTCCGTGTCCACGACGATCGTGTGGGCATCCCCCTGGATGCCGCCGACGCGGAGCTTGTGGCCCATCGCCTGCAACGCTTCCCGGGTCGCCTGGGACCAGGCGGTCCCTTCCATGTTCAGGACATCCGGGAACCAGGGGTGGTGGGTCCGGGGGGCATCGACGGCCTCTCGCGGGCTCAGGCCGAATTCCAGGACGTTGAGGATCACCCACAGGGTCGTGTTCGGGATGGTCCGGCCGCCCGGAGAGCCCGTGACCAGCCGGACCTTGCCGTCCTTGAGGACGATCGTCGGGGACTGCGAGCTGAGCATCCGCTTGCGCGGGGCGATTAGGTTGGCCGGGGTGCCGATCCGGCCCAGGGTGTCGGTCCGGCCCGGGACGAGGTTGAAGTCGCCCATCTCGTTATTGAGCAGGAACCCGGCGCCGGCCACCACCGACTTGCTGCCGTAGCCCTCCTCCAGCGTATATGTCAGGGCGACGGCGTTCCCCTTCTCATCGAGCGTCGAGAAATGGGTCGTGTGATTCCCTTCGGCCCCGATGATCGGGAACGATGCGAGGCTTTCGCTCGGCGTGGCCTTGCCCTCGTCAATCGATCCGGCCAACTCGTCCGCGTATGACTTGGAGATCAGCTTCTCGACGGGGGCCGTGAAGAAGGCCGGATCGGCGATCGCGGTCGCCCGGGTGTAGAAGCCGCGCCGCATCGCCTCGGTGATCCGGTGGAGCGTGCGGGGGGACTGGGCCCCGTCGGCCTTGAGGTCGAACCGCTCCAGGATGTTGAGCATCTGGACGATCAGGATCCCGCCCGAGGCCGGCGGGGCCATCCCGAAGATGTCGTAGCCCTTGTAGGTGCCGTGGATCGGGGTGCGGGCCTTGGCCTCGTAGGCGGCCAGGTCGTCCATGGTGACGAGCCCGCCCAGGGACTCCATGTGGGCGACGATCTTGCGGGCGGTCTCGCCCGTGTAGAACTCGCCCGGCCCGTCGCGGCCGATCCGGGCGAGGGTGTCGGCGAGGTCGCGCTGGATCAGGCGATCCCCTTCTTTCCAGCGGGCGCCGTCGGGCTTGCGGAAGGCGGCGACCGAGGCGGCGAAGTCGGCGAGCCGGTCGCCGGTCGTCCCCAGGTCCTCGGGGACCCCGGCGCCGTCCTTGGGGTCGTTGGATTCGAGCTGGGCGTTGAGCGAGCGGGCGAGCGTGTCGGAGATCACGAAGCCATCGCGGGCCAGCGCCTCGGCGGGACGGACCAGGTCGGCCCACTTGGCCCGGCCCCAGCGGGCGTGGGCCAGGCCCAGCCCCCGAACGGTCCCCGGCACGCCGGCCGCCTTCGGCCCGGCGCGATGGCCGCGGGCGGGCAGGCCGTTCTCGCCCAGGTACATCCGCTCGGTGGCCGCCTTCGGGGCCATCTCGCGGAAGTCGACCGTGACGACCTCGCGGGTGTCGGCCAGGTAGGCGACGATGAACCCGCCCCCGCCCAGGTTGCCGGCCGCCGGGTGCGTGACCGCCAGCGCGAAGGCCGTGGCCACCGCCGCGTCGATGGCGTTGCCGCCATCCCGCATCACCTGCCGGCCGGCCGCCGAGGCGTCTTCCTGCTGCGACACGACGACCCGCGAGCGAAATTGCCCTTCCTCGGCCGATGCCCGGACCGGACCCCAAACCGCCAACCAACCTCCGACCACCACCCCGACCAGGACGCTTGATCGCATCAGCAAACCCCGACCCCTGACGACCGATCCGAAACCCATGCGCACGCGGAAGCCCATCCTACCAGCCGGTCGGGGCGGGCGGAATCGGCCTCACATCGATCAGGGCGGCGAAGTTATGCCATCGGGGCCTCGACTCGATCCGCCGAGTGGGTCGGGACGACCCGGATCACGACCGACTTCGATGCGGGGGTCCGGCTGCCGTCGGCGAAGTCATCGACCGGCACCAGCACGTTGGCCTCGGGGAAGTAGGTGGCCGCACACCCGCGGGGGATGTCATACGGCACGACGATGAATCGCGACGCGCGGCGCGTCTCGCCGCGGAACTCGCCGATCAGGTCGACCACCTGGCGATCGACCAGCTTCAGGTCCCGGATGTCGTCCGGGTTCAAAAAGACGACCCGACGCTCGTGATAGACCCCCCGATAGCGGTCGTCGAGGCCGTAGACCGTGGTGTTGTACTGGTCGTGGCTGCGGACCGTCATCATCAGCAACTGGCCGGGGAGCAGGGGGATCTTCGGGATCGGGTGGACGGTGAACCGGGCCTTGCCGGTTGCGGTGTCGAACCGGAGCCGGGCGGCGTTGTTGGGCAGGGCGAACCCGCCCGGCCGGCGGACCCGGGCGTTGAAGTCCTCGAAGCCGGGGATGACCTCGGCGATCCGGTCGCGGATCCGGTCGTAGTCGTCCGCCATCCCCTCCCAGTCGATGGGGGAGCCCGGCCCGAGGGTGGCGCGGGCGAGCCCGCAAATGATGGCGGGCTCGCTGAGCAGGTCGTCCGACGCCGGGGGAAGGCTCCCCCGCGAGCCGTGGACGGCGCTCATCGAATCCTCGACCGTGATGAACTGAGGGCCGGACGCCCGGACGTCCAGCTCCGTGCGGCCGAGGCAGGGCATGATCAGGGCCTCCCGGCCGTGGACCAGGTGTGAGCGGTTGAGCTTGGTGGCGACGTGGACGGTGAGGCGGCAGCGGCGGAGGGCCTCGGCGGTGTAGTCGGTGTCCGGCGATGCCGAGTGGAAGTTGCCGCCCATCGCGAAGAAGACGCGGGCCCGCCCCTCGTGCATCGCCTTGATCGCCGCCACCACGTCGTGGCCGTGGTGGCGGGGCGGATCGAACCCGAACGCTGCGCCGAGGCGGTCGAGGAACACCTCCGAGGGGCGTTCGTAGATCCCCATCGTCCGGTCGCCCTGGACGTTGCTGTGCCCCCGCACCGGGCAGGCCCCGGCGCCCGGCTTGCCGAGGTTGCCCCGCAACAGCAGCAGGTTGACGACTTCCTGGATGTTGGCGACGGCGTTCTTGTGCTGGGTCAGGCCCATCGCCCAGCAGACGATCACCCGCCCGGCGTTGGCGTAGATCTGCCCGGCTCGGCGGATCAGTTCGCGATCGATGCCGCTCTCCCGGACGATCTCCTCCCAGGAGGTCGCCTCCAGGGCGGCGGCGAAGGCCTCGAAGTCGGAGGTGTGCTCGGCGATGAAGGCGTGATCCAGGACCTCGCCGGGCCGGCGACGCTCCTCCTCCAGCACCTCCTTCATGATCCCCTTGAGCAGGGCCACGTCGCCGTTGATCCGGACCGGGAGGAACAGTTCGGCGATGGCCGTCCCGCCGGTCAGCAGGTCGCGGACGTCCTGCGGGTGGGAGAAGCGTTCCAGGGCCTTTTCGTGGAGCGGGTTGATGCTGACGATGTGGCAGCCCCGACGCGCGGCGGCTTCCAGGGCCGAGAGCATCCGGGGATGGTTGGTCCCGGGATTCTGCCCGATCACGAAGATGGCGTCGGCCAGGTCGAAGTCGGCGAGCGAGACCGTCCCCTTGCCGACCCCGAGAGTCTCCCCCATCCCGACACCGCTCGACTCGTGGCACATGTTCGAGCAGTCGGGGAGATTGTTGGTCCCGTACAGGCGGACGAACAACTGGTAGAGGAACGCCGCCTCGTTGCTTGTCCGGCCGGAGGTGTAGAAGATCGCCTCATCCGGGGAGGCCAGGGCGTTCAACTCGCGGGCGATCAGGCGGAAGGCTTCGTCCCAGGCGATCGGAGCGTAGTGGTCGGAGCCGGGGGCCAGGTGCATCGGGGTGGTGAGCCGTCCCTGGGATTCCAGCCAGTGGTCGGACTGGTCGAGCAGGCGGGAGACGGGCCACTCCTCGAAGAACTCCGGGGTCACGCGGTGCTTGGTCGCCTCGGCGGCGACGGCCTTGGCCCCGTTCTCGCAGAACTCCGCGTGCGACCCGTGCCCGGCGCCGGGGTCGGGCCAGGCGCAGCCGGGGCAGTCGAACCCGTTGGATTGGTTGACCTTGAGCAGCATCGACACGCTGCGGAGCACGCCCATCTCGTTGACGGCGTGCTTCATCGTGCTCAGGATCGCGCCGAAGCCGGCGGCCGGATGATGATACGGCCGGACATCGACGTCGGCGGTCTCGGGCTTCTTCTCAGGATCGGACACGTCGCCCTCCCTTCCTGGCGTCTAGCGGAGCGGGTCGATCCGGTGGGCATGGGTATAGACGTTGAACCGGGAGCCCCGGAGGAAGCCGACCAGGGTGATCTTGAGCCGATCGGCGACCGCCACGGCGAGGCTCGACGGGGCCGAGACGGCGCAGACGATGGGCACCCCCGCCACGGCCGCCTTCTGCAAGATCTCGAAGCTGGTCCGCCCCGAGACCATCAGGATGTGGCCGCCCAGCGGGACCATCCCGTCGAGCAACGCCCGGCCGACGATCTTGTCGACCGCGTTATGCCGCCCGACGTCTTCGCGGAGGGCGATCCGCCCGCCTTCGGCATCGAACAGGCCGGCCGCATGCACCCCGCCGGTGCGGTCGAACCCGCTCTGGGCCGACCGCAGGGCATCGGGCAGGCCCACGATGGTCGACCGTCCGACCACCGGGCCATCGCCGACCGGGTGGCAGATCACGGCCACCTTGTCCAGGCTGGCCTTGCCGCAGACCCCGCAACTGGAGGTCGCGTAGAAGTGCCGCGTCAGGCCCTCCCCGTCGAACGGCCGGTTCAGGGCGACCCGGACGATGTCGCCATCGTGGATCAGGTGCCGGGCCGACAGGTCCAGTTCGTCGCGGGAACGGATCAGCCCTTCGGTGAACAGGAAACCGACGGCCAGTTCGAGGTCATGCCCCGGCGTCCGCATGGTCACGGCCACGCTGACGGGCACCTGCCCGGGCCCGCGCGCCCGGATCTCCAGCGGTTCCTCGACCGCCACCCAGTCCTCGTCGGGCACGGCAGCCTCGGGGCCATACCGGACGATCGGCAGGGGCGCGACATCCCGGGGAGCGGGCGGACGCTCCTCGCGGGGCTCGGCGAGGGAGGGCGGGAAGGTTTCGCGGCTCATCAAAGGCCCGGGAGAGGAGCTTTGCCGAGGCGATCGCGGGGATCGCCGGCGGGCAATCCCTCCTTCGAACCTTATCCGCGCCGGGGGCTCAGGTCCACTGCCCGCCCGACTTATCCTGATAGATCGACCAGACGTAGCCGTCCGGATCCTTCAGGGCGAATTCCCGCCAGCCCCAGGGCTGGTCGACCGGCTCGCTGGAGACGGAGAGCATCGCCCCCTCGTCGAGGCAGTGGTGGTAGAAGGCATCCACGTCGTCGACCCGCACCTGGAGGTGGATCCCGACACCCAACTTGTTGTTCTGGAAGTCGGCGGTTTCCTCGTCCTGGGGGTGGAGCATCAGGGTGAAGTCGCCCAGGCGGAGCAGGGCCAGGGTAAGCGGGCCGCCTTCTTCCTCGACGTGGAGCTGCACGACCTCGGCGCCGACGATCTCGTGGTAGAAGTCGAGCGACTTCTGGACGTCGTCGACATACATGAAGACGCTGGTCACCTGGACGTCCATCGTGTCTCCCTCCTCAGATCGCCCCAAGACGTGTCGAGGCGGGAGGATACCCTGTACCCCCGGGTTCCGCAACGCGAGCCTGGGCGGCGGCGGGGCTCACGGTTTCGGCGCGTCGTCCGCCAAGAAATCGACCGCCTGGCGGATCGCGGGGAGCAGGAATCCGGCCGCCGAGTAGTGCCCGCAGGGGAACCAGACGATCGGCGGGCGGCCCGCCGCATCCCACAGGCTGCGGGCGGCGGACGGAGGGATCACCTCGTCGATGCTCCCGGCGAACATCAGCATCTTCTTGCCCGCCAGCCGGTCGGCATAGGTCAGGGGGTCGAGCGGCAGCGTGATCGCCCGGAGGTCGGCCTGGGTCCGGCCCGAGGCCAGCCAGCCCTTGCGATAGCGGGCGGCGTCGGGCTCGTCCATCGTCCAGAGGATCTCGTCCAGACCGCCGCCGGCCAGCAGGGTGACCACCTTGCCGATCTGCGGGTCGGCGGCCGCCGCCAGGGCCGAGGTCAGCCCGCCCAGGCTGATGCCGGTCACGCCCAGCCTGGCAGGATCCACCCCGGGCTGATCCGCGAGCCAGGCGATCCCGCGTCGGACATCCAGGACCCCTTGCCGCATCGACCGGGTGGACCGTTCGATGTCTTCCGACAGGAACTTCACGCCCCCGCCGGCCGGGCGGCGCTCCCCATAATAGGGCAGCTTGAGGAACAACGCCCCGACGCCCCGGTCGGCCAGCCGGGCCGCGTAATAGCGGGACAGGGCGAAGTCGGCCCCGAGGATGTGCAGGACCACCACAGCCGGATGCCGGCCCGGCCGGGTCGGGCGGAAGTATTCGGCGTGGACCGTGTTGTTGGCCGTATCGGGGGTCTCGACCGGCGACGGGAACCGGACCTTGCTCACGTCGTACGCGGGGGTGACCCGCACCGTCTCGCGCTCGTAGGTGAAGGTCGCGGCCGGGAGCCGGAACAGCTCGGGAACCTGCGACTCGGCCGGCGTCGGCCGGAAGGTGGCCGTGCCGAGGGTGACGGTCTGGGCGAGGAGGACGGTCGCAACCGCAAGGGCGGGCGGCATGAGGGCGGGTCCCATCGGGTCGCGGTTGCCAGGATCGGGGGCGGTCGCTACAGTACCCCGCCTCGTCCACCGGGGGAAAGGGAATTCCCGCCATGAGCCTCGACCGCCTCGCCGCCCTGCGCGGCCTCCGACCCGAACGGGTCTGCATCCTCAAGCCGAGTTCGCTGGGCGACATCGTCCACGCCTTGCCCGTGCTGGCGGCGCTCCGGGCCCACTGGCCCGACGCCCACCTGGCCTGGGTCGTCAATCGCGGCCTGCGCGGGCTGCTGGACGGCCATCCCGACCTCGACGAGGTGATCCCCTTCGATCGCGCCGCCGTCAAGTTTGGCGTGGCCGGGGCCCGCTCGGTCGGCGGATTCCTCCGCGACCTCCGCCGCCGCCGCTTCGACGTGGCGATCGACCTCCAGGGCCTGCTCCGATCGGGCATCATGACCTGGGCGACCGGGGCGAAGTACAAGGTCGGCCTGGCCTCGGCCCGCGAGGGGGCCGCCCGGTTCTACAACGTCCGGGTCGAGACCCCCGACCCCGAGGAACATGCCGTCGACCGCCTCCTCAGGGTCGCGACGGCGTTGGGGGCCGACGCGACGAACCCCCGGTTCCGCGCGGCGATCGGACTCGACGACGCCCGGTGGGCCGCGACGATCCTCCAGGGCGTGCCACGGCCCCGGCTGGCCCTCAACGTCGGGGCCCGCTGGCTGACCAAGCGCTGGCCGCCGGCCCAGTTCGCCGCGGTGGCCCGCCGCGCGGTCGCCGAGCGTGGCGCGGGGCTGGTCCTGGTCGGCGCCCCCGAGGATCGTCCCCTGGTCGACGAGTTGCTCAGCCACCTCGGGTCGATCCCGGCCCTCGACCTCTGCGGCCGGACCAGCCTGCCCAAGCTGGCGGCGATCGCGTCCGAGGTGGACGTCTTCCTGTCCAACGACACCGGGCCGCTCCACCTGGCCGCCGCCGCCGGGCCACGGGTGGTCGGGGTCTACACCTGCACCAGCCCCGGACGCACCGGCCCCTACGGGCCCCGCGCCCTAGCGGTCCGCAGCTGTGTCCACTGTGCCCCGAGCTATCGCAAGACCTGCCCGGACCTGATCTGCATGGCCGAGCTGACCCCGGAACGGGTCTGGCGGGCGGTGGCCCGGAGCCTACCCGCCGAGATCGCCCCGGCCCGCGAGGCCGGCTAGGCCGGCGGGCGTGGATCGGTCCCGGCCTGTTTCGGTTGGATCGCCCCGAGCATCGCGCCGATCAGGAGGATCTGGACCAGGACCAGCGCCGCGAACGGCAGCCAGGCGGCCGAGGGGGGGAGCCCGGCCACGAATCCGGGCCAGGCCAGTTCCACCAGGTTGACCGCGAAGCGGCGGCCGAAGGTCCAGCCGGGCAGGGGGGTATCCCCCCGCCACAGGGGCCACACGGCGGAGGCCAGGGGGGATGCGATCGGGTCGGGCACTCGGGCCCCGACCCCCTGGAACAGCAGGATCACCGCACCGCCGGCCATCGTTAGGATCAGGGCCAGGAAGCTCGCCCACCGCCCGCCCGCGGCCAGCAGGGCCGCGACCGGCAGCATCGCGAACGGGAGCATCGGCACCAGTAACCGAGGGCCGGTTGTCCACCCGCCCGTCCACTCGGGATAGCTCAGGTTGACCAGGAGAATGGCCCCCGCCGTCGCCACCACGACCCCGACCATCCCCCACGCCCGGCGGGCCGCCAGGACCCCGAGCCCCGGGATCGACAGGATCAGGATCGGGGCGTAGCGGATCAGACCGCGACGCTCCCCCCACAGGAGTTCCCCCGCCCGATGCCAGTCGGGCCGGGCCAGGCCGAGCGGGTTGTCGTCCGAGTGGACCTCCTTGAAACGATCCAGGATCAGGAAGAAGTAGCCCATCTTCCAGGGCGATCCGAACGCCAGGGTGTTGTAGGTCAGCAGGATCAGCGTCGGCCCGACCGTCCCGAGGGCGAACCACAGGAGAAGCGCGAGCGGCCTCCGCTGACTGACCACGAGCGACAACGCGAACCCGGCCAGGATCGACGAGACCGGCCCGACCTGGATCTCGATCACGGACGCGTAGGCCGCCAACGCCCCGGCCGCGAACCAGCGGAGACGCGGGCGGGCCCCATCCCCGGACCAGAGCAGCGCGAATGAGGCCAGCAGGCAGAACGCGGCCGGTTGATGCCCGTAGGCCAGCGTCCCATAGGCAAAGGCGGGCGTCGCGAGCCCGTAGGCCAGCCCGACCAAGGCCGCCCGCCTCGGCCCGCATCCCAGGCGGAGGGCCAGCACAGCCAGGATTGCGCCCGCCCCGGCCGTCATCACCCCTGACGTCCCCAGCGTGATCCAATAATCGGCGGGCCAGTAGGCGAACCCGGGCACGCCCAGCGGGTGATCGGGGGACGAGAAAATGAGCTTGGCGATTTTGTAGGGGATGGCCGCCAGGAGCGAGAAGCCGGGGTTCTTCTCGGTGTAATAGTGACCGTCGCGCCGGGCAAGGTCGCCGGTCTGCGTTTCCAGGCCGTCGATCGAGAGCGAGCCGCGGTCGACCATGGCATAGGTGAGCATCAGCCGGCTGGCCGTGTTCCAGTCCCGCCCATGCCAGAAGAAAGCGTAGCTCGCCAGGAGGATCAGGAAGGTCCAGGCGGCGGGGTGGCGGGCAAGCTTCACGCGGCCTTCTCCGTCCGGACGGACCGGCGCACCCAATCGAACCCAAGGACCAGGCCCATCGCCGCCAGCAGGGCCGACCCCGGCTGGATCGACAGGTAATAGCGGTCCCAGGCCAGCGGGATGAACGAACCCACCACGCCGAGCGCAATCAAGGCCTGGAGCGCCACGGCCCATGCCGTAGGGGGCGACCCGGCCCTGAGTTGATCGCGACCGAACCGAATAGCCAAAACGAACCCAACCCCGACCAGGGGGAGCCAGACACACGCCCCCCGGTCCTGGGACCAGTCGAACCGGCGGGTGGAGTCGGTCCAGCCCCTCGGCCCGAACAGCCCGAATCGCCCGAAACCCTGGATGGCCACCGCCTTGATCTGATCGATGGGGCCGTTCAGGGCGTCGGCAGGGAAGATCAACCGAGCATCTTTCGAGACACCCGCGCGATGATCCTTGACCTTCTGCACCCGCTCCAGGAACGTCAGGTTGGCGATCGGTTCCAGGTTCGCCGGGATTGGTCCCGGCGGCCGGGCGGTGAGGAATGGATTCAAAGCCACGAACAAGGCGAAGGCCAGGATCCCGGCGGCGAAACAATCCCCGACAAACGCCCATCGACCCCGGAGCGAAAACGAACCCAACGCCAGACCGAGGGCCGCCCACCCCGCCAGAACGAACCCACCGAGGGCCCCATTCAGCTTGGACAGGACGGCCAGCCCGGCGCAGGTCCCGCCGCCGACCGCCAGGACGAGCGTCGGCCACCAGATCGATCGGCCGCCGAGCAATCGCTTCCAGGCCCAGAGGCCGATCGCGGCGGTCGCGAGGATCATGGCCTCGCTCGGGACGTCGGACATGGCCCGGCGGGCATGCATCCGATAGAGCGGGTTCGCCATCAGGGCCAGGGCGGCGAGCAGGCCGACCCGGGCGTCGAAGCTCATCGTCCCGAGGGCGAAGATCGCCACGCAGCCGATCGCCCCGAACAGGACCGAGGGGCGGCGGGCGGCGACCAGGGCCTCGGGCGAGACGAATTGCCGGCTGGTGTTGGCATACCAGGCCCGCGCGGCGGCCGGCCCCGGCCTGGGGAACCCCTCCAGGCGGAGCGCCAGGCCGATCAGATATTTCGGGAGGGGGGGTAGATCATACCCCGGATATTCGAGCCAGGTCGGATCGTCGTGCCTGCCACCAATCAACAAGTCCGCATAAAACGACTGCGAAATGTAGGCAGACTCGTCCACGAAGTGGGGTTCTGCGGATAAGTTGGACCCGAACACGACCAGGGCCATGACCCCGACCAGCCCCCCGACCCAGCGAGAATGAGCGTCGAGCCAGTTGCGTAAGCCGGGTAAATGCTGCGGGTTATGCCAGAGATTCGTCACGTTTTCCCGTCGATTCGTCAGGATGGAGGGCCCGAATCCACCCACATCTTAGAAATCCTCCCGGATTTTTGGCAACGCCCGGTTCATCGGCTAAGTTTCCTCGACGGCACCAAACGGGGCCGTCACCCGGGTCCGATCGATGAGGCTTGCCCCTGACCTGGGGTCGCCCATCGCGACGATGACGGGACGGCCAGGACGGTCGAAGCAGCGAGCATCCACGTTCCACGACATCGACCCGGTCACCTTGAAATCACACCATCGAGGGCGTCCCGTGCGTCATTCGAACGACTTCCTGTCCCAAGACGAACCGCGCCGGGATCTCCCCGGGTCGGTCCGGCCTCGGCGCGGGTCGCGAATGGTGCCGGATCCGCGCGTCGAGATCTCGAATGTGGCCCGGCTCGAGCGGAGGACTGGCGGGGCGGTGGAAGACCCTCGTTCGGGCCCGGCATCATCGGGCCCGACGGCCCGGTCGTCGGCGTTCGATGGACCGGCGAAGCCGGACGCGGCCGAGGTAGCGAGGATCTGGGTCAGAAGATGGGAGAGTTCCGCGATGACGATGAATCGCAGTTCGGCCGGTGGGCTCCCGAAAGGGTCCCTGGCACCCCGCCGTTGGGCTAAGCCTCCCGGACTGGGCCTGCTGGCGCTGGCGCTGATCGCCCTGGCCCAGGTGGGTTGCCGATCCGATGGGTGCAGCACCTGCGGCCTGGGGGGGATCGGCACCAAGTTGAGCAATGGGGTTCAGGCCCTCGGCTCCCGCTTCCACCAACGCGGGGCCACCGTCGTGACCGGCGGCGGGGGGTGCTGCGGCGGCGGTGCCGTCGAAGAAGGGCTCATCATCGATGGCGGCGTGCCCGTCACGCCCGTCGTCCCGGTCGTGCCCGGCGGTCTGATCCCGGCCCCGGTGGAAACCGGCCCGACCGAGTTGCAGCCCCTCGACCCCAAGCCGGCCGGCCCCTCGCCGACCGGCGCGGTATCGACCCCATCGACCTCGCAGAACCGACTTCCCGTCGGGGCCAACCGGTCCGCCTACGAGGCGAATCGGAAGGCCTCGCCCACGCGGAGCCGTTATGGCGACGTGGCCCGGGCCGTCCACACCCCGTCGTCCCCCGGCAACGGGGCGGCGGCGGGCGGGGCGTCGAACTTCCTCGACCACCTGCCGCCCGTCGACCTGTCGACCGACGTGACCAGCAAGGCCGTGGTGCCGGTCGGGAACGTCCCGGCCCCGGCCGTCTCGCCGGATGCGAAGGACGTCGCACCGGCCCCCGAAGCTCGACCCGCCGCCGCTCCCGTCGCCGAGAATCTCTCGGCGGCGGAGGGGGCGGATGCTGCGTTGCCCAGGCTCGCCGCCCCGATTGCTTCCAGCGCCACCCCCGGCATCGTCCGTTGCAGCTCGGTGGAACCCCACCTGATGGGGGGCAGCCTCCCCACGGTCGAAGGGCTCGACTGGCTCAAGCAACGCGGCTACAAGACGTTCCTGGACCTGCGCGCCCGCACCGAGGTCGATCCGGCTTTCGTCGATTCCGTCTCCGATCGTGGCCTGGTTTACGTTGCACTTCCGATCCTGGCGAACCGTCTGGACTCCGCCCGTTTGGCTCGTTTCGACGATCTCGTTTCCCAGTCCGAAGCCCGTCCCCTTTACTTCTGCGACACCGATGGATCGCGCGCCGGCCTGGCCTGGTACATCCACCGGATGACGGTCGACCATTACGATGCGCAAGCCGCCGAGCATGAAGCCATCGAGGTCGGGCTCCCGGGGGACCGGCTCGCGGAAGCCAAGGCGTATCTGGCGGCTCAGGGAGTCCGTTCGCGCATGCCGACGGCCGCCGCTGCCATGCCGGCCCCGGCACCGGCCCCGGCACCTACCCCGGCCCCCGCACCCAAGCCTGCGGAGAAGCCGGCCCCGGCACCGGTCGCCGCCGAGCCCGCACCCAGCCCGCCGCCCGCCCGGACCGCCGAGGTGGAACTTCCGCCCTCGGCTTCGTTCGCGATGTCCTCGGGCGAGGGTTCCGACAATGCCCCCGAGTCGGAGCAGGTCGAGCCCCCGGTGATCGAGGCACCTCCGATCGAGGCGACTCCCGTGGCGGCCTCGCCGGCGCCGGCCCCCGCGCCGGAACCGACGACCGAGCCGGCTTCCGACATGAGCGACGTGCTCCGCCCCCAGGCGAACGCCCATCGACCCGAGATCCCCTTCGACCCGAAGGCCTGGAAGTCGGTGGCCACGCTGGTCCTCGCCTTCGTCGGCCTGCCCCTGGCCTACTGGAGCCGATCGGCCCTCAGCCTGGCCCGGTCCTCGCGGGCCAATCGGAAGGCAAAGGGGCCTCGATCGATCGAGGCTCGCCCTTCGTCGGATGCGTGAACCGGAGTTGGTGGGCATGCAGGGCGATCCGGGGCCGCCCATCTTCCGCGTCGAGCCGGACCCGCGAGCCATACTTCCGGTCGCCCACGATCGGGAGCTTCCGGGAGGCGAGTTGGACGCGGATCTGATGGCCCCGGCCGGTCGTCGGGGTCAGTTCCAGGGTCGCCCGCCCCAGGTGACGGTCGAGGACGCGATAGGCCAGGTGGGCGTGCTGGGCGCCCGGCGTGCCCTGCGGAACGGATGCGACGGTGTTGGTCGACTCGTCCTTGACGAGCCAATCGACCATCTCCCCTTCATCGTCGAGGCGTAGAAGGCCTTCCACGACCGCGAGGTAGGTCTTGGTCACGCCGCCCCGGCGGAACTGGTCGGACAGCCGGGTCGCGGCCTTGCTGGTCCTCGCCACCAGGATGGCGCCGGAGGTCGGGCGATCGAGCCGGTGGACCAGCCCGACGAAGACGTTGCCGGGCTTGGCGTAGGCTTCCTTGAGATAGGCCGCGACGACATCCACCACGCTCGGGTCGCCGCCGGCATCCCCTTGCGAGAGGAGGCCGGCCGGCTTGTTGAGCACCAGGCAATGATTGTCTTCGTACAGGATCGGGATCATGGGGCCTCGGCAGGCTCAGTCGGGGACCGGCCCCTCGTCGTCGTGATCGGCGGGATAGGGCGACGCGGGACCATCATCGACGTGGTCGATGACGACGTCGGTGGGATGGGCCTGGCCGGGCGGGACGCCCTCGCCCGGCAGGGCGTGGCGATGCCGCTTATCCAGCAGGTGCCCGACGTCGAACCGCTCGCCGATGTAGTACCGGCGGACGTCCGGGTTGTTGATGATCTCCTCGCGACCGCCGTAGGCGAACACCTGGCCTTCGCGGATGACGTAGGTGCGGTCGGTGACTTCCAGGGTCTCGCGAAACTGGTGGTCGGTCAGGAGGATGCCGAGGTTGTGGACCTCGGCGAGGTTGCGGATCGCATCCTGGATCTCGCCGACGGTCTTGGGGTCGATGCCCGCGAACGGCTCGTCGAGGAGGATCAACTTCGGCTCGGTGATCAGGCAGCGGGCGATTTCGAGGCGTCGCCGCTCGCCGCCCGACACGCGGTTGGCCTTGGTCGCCCGGATGTGGTTGAGCCCGAACTGGCTGAGGAGTTCGTCCTGCCGGAGCTTCCGGGCGCGGCGGTTCAGCCCCTTGCGGGTCTCCAGGATCGCCATCAGGTTATCCTGGACCGAGAGCTGCTTGAAGACGCTCGAATCCTGGGCCAGGTAGCCCATCCCGGCGCGGGCCCGCTGGTACATCGGCAGCTTGGTCACGACCTGGCCGTCGAAGACCACGGACCCGCCGTCGGCATCGATCAGGCCGACGGTCATGCGGAAGCTGGTCGTCTTGCCGGCACCGTTGGGCCCGAGCAAGCCGACGATTTCCCCCTGGTTCACGTCGAACGTGACGCCGTTGACCACCTTGCGGCGGCCGTACCATTTCTCCAGGCCGCGGACATCCAGCAAAGGCATCAGGACGATCCTCCATGATCGCGTGGCGAGGCGGGCTCGGTCGTGGGGCTCGGGCCTGGATCACCGGATCCATTTCATCCGTTCGACATAGGGGCGGAAGGGGACCTGGAGGTCGCGATTCAGGCGGATGTCGGGGCCGAACGGCTTACCGTGGGGCCAGTAGACGAAGAACGCCTTGCCGATCAGCATCGAACGCGGGACTTCCCAGCTCGACCGCTCCACCGTCCTCCACGCCCTGTCGTCCGAATTCCAGGCCCGGCTATCCCAGCTCCTCGGGCTATTGTCGCCCATCATCATGAAATGGTCCGGGCGGATCGCGTAGGGATCGCCCGGCGGCAACTCGCCGAAGGCCGCGAACTGGGCCGGATCGGACAGGAAGTCGAACATCGCTATGACGCGGCTTGTCTCGGAGGTCGCGCCAAGACCGACCGGGATCTTCACGTCGGGGAATCTCGGGTCCAGGGTATAGTAGATATCGCGTTTCACGACAAGGCCGCTCACCGCGACCGCGGCCCCATCCCGGATCGACACCCCGGCCGGGGTGAGGTCCGACGCATCGGGCGCCAGGGTCATGTCCGGGGATTCTTCATAGACGAGGCCGTCGCCGAATGGGGTCTGGCCGTCGACCCACAGGGTCAGGCGATCGTCGACGTTGGCAAACTCGACATCATGGCCGCCGAGCCCGACCAGCGCGGTGGTCGCCTCGCCGAGCTTGGCCTCGCCGTGGTAGAGGGTTGCCTTGCCGGTCGCGAGGTCGAACTCGCACCGGTTGGTCACGCCGCCTTCGACCAGCTCGAAACGGACATGGCCCACCGCCTTGGTCACGTCCACCCGCCCGGAGACGGTCAGGTCGCCGACCCAGTTGGACTGGAGCCAGTTGTCGTACGGGTTCTGGCCGACGTTGCTGTTATAGCCGTAGAAGTCAGTGATCAGCGAGGGCCGGGGGGCCCGGGGGAGCTTCTCGCCGGCCTCGATCGCGGCCCACTGCTCGGGGTCGGGGATCAGGTGGCGATAAGCCAGCCTCGACCATTCGACGCCGGCCGGGTCCGATGCGACATAGCGGCCGGGCGTCTCTTCCTTCCAGCCTTCGGCCCCTTTCCAGCGATCCCACTCGTGGAGGTCGCGGAGCTTCGCGGCGCGGTGGGCGTCGTCGTAGACCGTCATCTGCATCGCACGCTGGTGATGGAGCGGCTTGCGCTGAATCCGGAAGGCGTCCGCGGTGCCGCCCGGCCGGGTCTGGATGTCGCCCCGGTTGAGACGCAGGTCTTCGCCGGGCAGGCCGACCATCCGCTTGATGTAATTGGTCTCGGGATTGACCGGGTAGTGGAAGACCACCACGTCCCACCGGCTCGGGCCCGAGGAACCGGGCAGGAACGGCAGGTCGTAGGGGAACTTCATGACCAGGATCCGGTCCCCCTTGTAGCTGGGGGTGTCGGTGACCCGGGCGGTGTACCGGCAATTCGGACAGATCCCGACCTCCTCCAGGCGGCCCCGCCGGACCATCGCCTCGCTCTCATCCGAGGCGTTGATGGCGTAGAGGAACACGCACTGGGGGCAGTTGATCTCCTTGTGGCGGCCCATGAGCGTGGGAGCCATCGATCCAGTCGGGATCACGAACGCCTCGGCATCGAACCCGCGGACCAGCATCGCCAGGACGATGGCCACGACGAACTGCTCGATCAGGTCGCGCCAGGATTCCTTGGGCTTGGAAGGGGGAGGGGGGGTCTGGGCCATCTTGGGTTGAGGGGCGGGGATCGTGGGTGTCCGACTCATCGTGCGAGGTCCCTGGCTGACATCGGGCATCGAGCGGTCGGTCGAAGTCGCCCGTCTCAACGAATGTAACGTATTTCGCGGGGGTCGGGAATCCAGCCCAGCGATCGCCCGAACACGCTCAGGGCGAAGACCTGGCCCGGCAGGTGGACCAGGAAGGGCTTCCCCAGGAAACGGTCCCCCCTCACCACCGGGCTCCCATCCCAGAAGCGCGAGTCGTTGGAGACCGGGCTGTTGTCCCCCAGCACGAAGTATTCGTCGGGGCCGAGCCGATATGGGGCATCCACCCCGAAGGGCCGCCTGGGCCCGACCGCGAGGCTCCCGGTATAGAAGATGTCCCGATAGATCCGGATCCCCTTCACCTCAACCTGGCCGCCCCCACCGATCCCGAACGCCAAAGGGCTGGCGAAGCTGCCCGACACCCCGTCGGCCGCGTTCTCGAAGTCGATGGGGTCGAACAGCGGCACGCCGTCGATTGAGATCGTCAGCCGACGGTCGATCGTCGAGCCTTCGAGGTGGGCGAACGACGGCGTCCCGCCCGGCGTGGACGCAAGGCCCGGGGTATGTCCCGTCGTCTCCAGGGTCCGGCCATTCCGGCGGACCTCGACGGATCCTTGACCATCGACCGGGATGCGGACCAGGAACCGGTCCCCGCCATGGTCGATCCGGATGAACAGCCCGGTCGCCCCGGCCTGCGGGGCGACCTGCGCTTCGAAGGCCAGATCGCGGACGAGGTTGTCGCCCCGGAGATCCCCGCCATTGTAGGGGCAGAAATCCCGTATCGGGCCGAACCGGCCCCGATCCGGATCCCAATGGCGATAGTTGAGCCAGTCGATCGCGTCCTCGTCCTCGGCCTCCGGGATCGGATCGTGGACGAAGCCGGTCCCCAGGTCCTTCCACCCGCTCGGGGCGGGCCGGCGCGATCCTTCGACCCGCAAGGTCCACCTGGGGAAGCGGTCCACGTCCGCCGGCTTGAAGGCGGCATCGTGGATCAGGATCCGGGTGGCCTTCTGCTCGCGGGGCGATTTGCGGGCGATGGACCCATCGATGAACACATCGCCATCAACCACCTGGATCGACTCGCCGGGCAGGGCGACCACGCGCTTGACGTAGGCCTGATCGGGTTCCCCGGGGCTCTGGAAGACGGCGACTTCCCAGCGGCGGGGCGTGCGGACGTCGAAGAAGAACTTCTGGACCAGGAGGCGGTCGCCGTTGCATTCCACGGAGACCTCGCGGTCGAGGTCATCCTGCCCGCAGTTCGGGCAGACCGGGCGGGGCGACCGGCCGCGTTCATCCATCCCGACCACGAACGGGAACCGGCAGTTCGGGCAGGTCACTTCCTTGTGATAGCCCAGCAAGGTCGGCGCCATAGAACCGGTCGGCACGACGTAGGCCTCGGCCGCGAAGGTCCGAAGTAGCAAGATCCCGATCCCCAGGAGGATCAGGAACTCGATGGTCGGCCGGCGGATCCCATCGTCTCCGGGGGCGCGTCCCGGGCGGTCGGCCGGCTCATCGGTCGAGACACGAAGCTCCGGGCCGTCCGATCGCTCGTCCATCTTGCGCCCCCCGAGGAGCGGCCCGTACAGCGAGCCGCCGCGTCATTCGTCCCCGTCGTCGAGCACCGAAAGGAAGGCTTCCTGGGAGATCTCCACGTTGCCCACCTGCTTCATCCGCTTCTTGCCTTCCTTTTGCTTCTCCAGGAGCTTCCGCTTCCGGCTGATGTCGCCGCCGTAGCACTTGGCGGTCACGTTCTTGCGGAGGGCCGAGATCGTCTCGCGGGCGACGACGCGCGTGCCGATCGCCGCCTGGATGGCCACCTCGAACTGGTGGCGATCGATCTCGGCGCGGAGCTTCTTGACCAGCTTCCGGCCCCTCCGCTCGGCGAATGCGCGGTGGACGACCACCGACAAGGCATCGACCTTCGCCCCAGCCACCAGTACGTCGAGGCGGCAGAGATCGTTCGCCTTGTAGCCCAGGACCTCGTAGTCCATGGTCCCGTAGCCGCGGGTCGAACTCTTGAGCTTGTCGTAGAGGTCGTAGATCATCTCGGCCAGCGGCAGCTCATAGGAGAGGATGGCGCGGGTGGGCGTCATGTACTCTGTCTTGAGGTAGACGCCGCGGCGATCCTCGCAAAGCTGCATGATCGCGCCGATGCAGTCCGACGGCAGGATGAAGTTGACCTTGGCGACCGGCTCGCGGAACTCCTCGATCTCACCCGGGTCGGGGATGCGGGTCGGGTTGGAGATGTGGAGCGTCTCGCCCTTCTTCGTGACGATCTCGTAGGTCACGTTGGGCGCGGTCTGGACGAGCATCAGCTTGCTCTCGCGCTCCAGGCGTTGCTGGACGATCTCCATGTGGAGCATGCCCAGGAACCCGCAGCGGAAGCCGAAGCCCAGAGCGTCCGACGATTCCGGCTCGAAGGTGAAGCTGGCGTCGTTGAGCGACAGCTTCTGCAAGGCGGTCCGCAGGTCCTCGAACTGGTTGTGAGTGGCCGGGAACAGGCCGCAATAAACGACCTGGGCCGGCTCCTGATACCCCTCCAACGCGTCGGTCGCGGGGCGGAGGGCATCTGTGATCGTGTCGCCGATCCGGACGTCGGCCAGCCGCTTGATGTTGGCGGTGACGTAGCCCACCTGGCCCACGCCGAGGTTCTCGCAGGCGGTCTCGCGAGGCCGGAACTGTCCGAGCGAGATCACCTCGTGCTCGGTCTCCCCGGCCATCAGGCGGATCTTCTGGCCGACCTTGATGTTGCCGTCGATGATCCGGAAGTAGATCACGACCCCCTGATAGTCGTCGAACTTGCTGTCGAAGATCAGGGCGCGGAGCGGGGCCTTCGGATCGCCGGGCGGGGGCGGGATGCGCTCGATGATCGCCCGGAGGATCTCCGGCACGCCGACGCCGGTCTTGCCGCTGACGGCCAGGACTTCGGACGGGTCGATGCCCAGGGTCGACTCGATCTCCTCGCGGATCTCGTCGGGGCGGGCCGCCTGCATGTCGATCTTGTTCAGCGCCGGGACGATGGTCAGGTCGCCGTTGATCGCCAGGTAGGCATTGGCCACCGTCTGGGCCTGGACGCCCTGGGTGGCATCGACCAGCAGGATCGCCCCTTCGCAGGCCGCCAGGCTCCGCGAGACTTCGTAGTGGAAGTCGACGTGGCCCGGCGTGTCGATCAGGTTCAGCTCGTAGTTCTGGCCATCCATGAGATAGTTGATGGCGACGGCCCGCGCCTTGATCGTGATCCCTCGCTCTCGCTCCAGGTCCATGTCGTCGAGCAGCTGCTCGCGAAACTCGCGCTGGGTGATGGCGCCGGACTGGAGCAGGAGCTGGTCGGCCAGCGTGCTCTTGCCGTGGTCGATATGGGCGACGATCGAGAAGTTGCGGATGAACCGGGGATCGAAGGCCATGGGGTTCCCGGGAACGAGGGAAGGAAGGGCCGGGAAGGGGTCAGGATCGCGGCGCGAGCCGGGGTCGATCGTGGCGTGCTCCGTCGGCGCGCAGCGGACCCGCGTCGATCCAGTCAACTCTATCCCGCGATGGCATGGCGGTCAATCCGACCCGCTCGACCCCGGCCGCCGGCCCGCTACAATGCTGCGTCGGCCGGTGCCGTTCCGAGTCCCCGGGGATCCCGCCCATGAACGACCGTCGTCGGACGATCGGCCGTCGCGCCC
The DNA here is from genome assembly GCF_051175315.1 of Tundrisphaera macrotermitis. Taxonomy (NCBI): domain Bacteria; kingdom Pseudomonadati; phylum Planctomycetota; class Planctomycetia; order Isosphaerales; family Isosphaeraceae; genus Tundrisphaera; species Tundrisphaera macrotermitis. The sequence continues at coordinate 5,620,272 of NZ_CP195100.1, read as the reverse complement.
TGCTTCGCGGCAGCATCGCGCTCGCCCTGGCTCCCGCCCGGGTCCGGGCCGCCGCTGAGCTGGACCGGATCCGCGAGGCCGGCAAGGCGGCCGGGCTCGAACCGTTCCAGGCCGTCGAGACCGAGGCCTTCCAGGGGATCGGCGATGCACCGAAAGCGTTCATGGTCGAGGCCCTTGGCCTCTGCGAAACCCTGGCCGCCGATTATCGCAAGCACTTCGAACGGAAGGGCTTCGCCCTGACCCGCCCCGCCGCGAAGCTCCGGGTCATCCTTCTATCGAGCCCCCGGGCCTACGCGGCCTTCGAGAAGCAGCACGACCTGGAGAAGGCGGTGGGGGGCCATTACGACCTCACGGCCAACCAGCAGGTGACGTTCGATTCACGATCCGGCGGGCCCGATGCCACGCCCAACGCCTTGCGGATCAACACGTTCACGCTGGTGCACGAGACCGTCCATCAGTTGACGTTCAACACGGGCGTGCTCGACCGCAGCCACGATACCCCGGTCGCCATCAGCGAATCCCTGGCCACCTATGCCGAGACCTGGGGGCCGAGGCGGACCGGGGAGATCGGCCGGACAAATCGCCTGAGGCTCGACGGCCGCCGCGGCGACCGTTGGATCCCCCTGGAACGCCTGCTCACCGAGGACGCCCTGTTCGAGGACGAAGCGACCCAGCTCACGGCATATGTCGAGGCCTGGTTGCTGGGCTACTACTTCCTCAAAGATCTGGGGCGAACCCCGAAATTCCGGTCCTACCTGGCCGCGGTGAGGGAGAACCCCGACCCCGGGCGACGGATCGCCATCGCCTCCGAACACCTGGGCGACCTGGCCCGTCTCGACCGCCTATTGCAGCGGTCGAGGTGAGCCGGGACGATCAACCGAGCACGGGGTTCAGGCCCATGTTCTTCCGCATGTCGGCCCTCTGCTTCTCGTACTGCATCAGCATCTTGCGGTCGCGGTAGTGCTGCCGTTCCTTGCGGGCCTGGGCCGCGAGGACGAGCCGGCGCATCCGGAGGCTGGTCAACTCGCCCCTGCCGCGATAGCGCTTGCGGATCCGCATCGCGGGCTTTTCGCCGTAGGCCTCGATGATCTCGTCTTCCAGCGACACGAAGAACTGGCAGAAGCCGGGGTCTCCCTGGCGGGCGCAGCGTCCGGCGAGCTGTCGGTCGATCCGCCGCGATTCGTGCCGCTCCGTCCCGATCACGTGGAGCCCGCCCTGGGCGGCGATCTCGGGGAGCAGCTTGATGTCGGTCCCTCGGCCGGCCATGTTGGTGGCCACCGTCACCTTGCCCGGCCCGCCGGCCTGCGCCACGATCTGGGCCTCGATCTCGTGGTTCTTGGCGTTGAGGATCTGGTGCTCGATCTTGGCGACGTGGAGCAGGGCGCTCAGCTTCTCGGACTTTTCGATCGAGCGGGTACCGATCAGCACCGGCACCCCCTTGCCGTGCCACGCGACGATCTGATCGGCCACGGCCTGGAACTTCTCGTCCTCGGTTGAGAAGACGCGGTCATTGACCCACGACCGTCGCCCCGGCCGGTTGGTGGGGACCTTGAAGACGTTGACCTTGTAGACCCGCTTCAGCTCGCGGGCGTCGGAGGACGCCGTGCCGGTCATCCCGGCGAGCTTCTTGTATCGGAGGAAGAAGTCCTGCACCGTCACGCGGGCGGCGGTGATCGTTTCCAGGGTGATTTCGAGCCGTTCCTTGGCCTGGATCGCCTGGTGGAGCCCGTCCTGCCACTGGCGGCCGGGCATCATTCGGCCGGTGAACTCGTCGACGATGACGATCTCGCCGTCGAAGACGACGTAGTCGCGATCCTTGATGTAGGCGATCTGGGCCCGCAGCGCCCGCTCGACATACTCGTAGAGCCCGTCGACGGTGAGCATCCCGAACGAGGAGTGGCCGGCGACCGCCTGGACCTTGCGGCGACCCGACATGTTCAGTTCGGCCTTGCGCTCGGCCGGGTCGTACTTGAAGTCCTTGCCCCGGACCAGTGTCGCGGCCAGCTGGTCGGCCCCCAGGTAGGCGGCGGCCTCCTCCTGGGTCGGCTGATTATTGGCCCCGATGATGAGCGGGGTCCGGGCTTCGTCGATCAGGATCGAGTCGGCTTCGTCGACGATGGCGAACGAATGCCCGCGCTGGACCGGCGAGTCGCCGCCGTTGCTGGTCTGGCCGATGAAGGCCTGCTCGAACGTCTTGCGGGGGTTATCGCCGAGCTGGAGCCGCTTCAGCTCGTCGCGGAGGAAGTCGAAACCGAATTCCTTGCTGGTGCCGTAGGTGATGTCGCAGGCATAGGCCATCCGCCGGGCCGCGTCGGGCTGGCCGGTCTGGATGCAGCCGACCGTCATCCCCAACATCTGGAAGACCGGGGTGTTGAAGTCGGCGTCGCGCTGGGCCAGGTAGTCGTTGACGGTGATGACGTGGACGCCCTTGCTCGTCAGCGCGTTCAGGTAGGCCGGGAGGGTGGCGACCAGGGTCTTCCCTTCGCCCGTCTCCATCTCGGCCAGGCATCGGAAGTGGATCGCGGCCCCGCCGACGAGCTGAACGTCATAGTGGCGCTGCTTGACGGTCCTTTTGGCGGCCTCGCGGGTGAGGGCGAAGGCCTCGGGCAAAAGTCCGTTGAGCGAGTCGCCCTGCCGGGCGCGGAGCTTGAGGGCGGTGCTGCGTGCCTTGAGCTGGGCGTCGGTCTCCGCCTCCAGGGTCGACTCCAGGGCGTTGACCTGATCGGCGAGCAGGGCATATCGGCCCAGGCGACCGGCGTGGGTGGGCGCCGCCATCCGGTTCACACGGTTCAACCACTTCGGGCCAAGCTGACTCGCCATGACGGTGGACCCCCAAATGCTCGGACGGTTCGACGGGCGGCGCGGGTCGCCATCAGGAATGGGACGCCCGGACGATCGAACTTCCCGACCCGATCGTCATGGATCCCGGGTCGGGCGGCGCGTCAGGGTATCTTTATGGTCCTGCAAGCCGGTCGGGGTGAAGTAAAGGTAGTTGGGGGCCGTCACCCGGGGCATCCCATGATCCTTGACCCAATCCCGGAGCATGGCCCATTTTTCCGCCGCGTTGGGCTGACCGGGCGTCTCAACCTCTGGCGACCACCCCCAGTAGACGGGGACATTTTTCGTGGTGCTTGCGAAGAGGCCCTGGTCGGGGGGATTGGGCGGAGCGATCGCGGCGAATCGAATCGCCTCGGGACCATCGGCCATCGCGGATGTCGTGAGGAAGTCGGCCAGCCGGGCGGCCCGGAGCACCTTGAGGTCAACTCTCCCTTCCCGACCCCAGTATGAACCCGCCTTGATCTGATCGGGACCATCGAACCCCTCCAAGAGGATCAAGGGCTCGGCGCGCCCCCTTAGCCTCCGGGATTTGGGGTCGGCCGTCTCCCAGGCCAGGTCCTGGGCCGGGAGGATGACCCCATCGCGGTCGATGACGATCCGGCCCCCTTCGAACTGGGCCATCGCCACCGGCTGATAGTACGTCAGCGGGATCGTCAACGAGCCGTGGGCCTTCTCGATCCGGCCCACATCCTTGACCCAGGGGCAGAGCCGGAGCGATTTGCGGAGTTCGTCCAGATCCAGCGTCAGGAGCGAGATGCGATCGCCCGAACCGATGGCCTTGAGGAACTGGGCCGAGCCGGAGCGGATCCAGGGGTCCGGGGGCGGGACCAGCCGGACGTCACTGAGAGCGATCTGCTGGGAGGGCTGGGACTGGAGCCAGTCGCCCGACGATCGGAGCGCCCATCCGCCGACCACATAGATCCCGCCGACGATCGCCGCGATCGCGAGGAAGGCTAGCATGAGGCGCGAGACGGACAGGCGACGTGCGGTCGGGTGGGCCACCAACCGCGCAAACCGGCGCGTCGACCCCCGACGCGATTCGTCGGGGGCGTCGGCTTCGAACCGGCCTGTGATGTCGCGGTGCTCCGTCACCCGGTCTGCCCCTCCGCGTGGGCCTCCGCCCAATCTCGAATCGCCGCGATGCCCGGCGAGTCGCCGTCACCAAATCTTGATCTGCAAGGCCAGGTCGTGGCCGAATTGCTGCTTGACCTTCTGCCTGACCAGGTCGATCAGCCGGAGCACCTCATCGGACGTGGCCCCGGGATGCGCGACGATATAGTTGGCATGGCGGTCGGAGATCTCCGCCGCGCCGACGCGTTGACCTTTCATCCCGGCTCGCTCGATCAGGGTGCCGGCCGAAAGCTCGGGTGACGGGTTCTTGAAGATGCAGCCCGACCACTGGTGGCCGTAGGGCTGATTCTCTTTCTTGATGATCCAGATCCGCCGCATCCGCTTGACGACGGTCTCCGGATCTTCCCGCTCCAGCTGAAAGTCGACCGACACGATGACCGGATCATCGAGGTCGGAGGATCGGTAATCGAACCGGAGTTCGTCGGCGTCGCGGACGACCAACTCTCCGGCCTCGTCGACCACCGTCACGCTCCGGACGTGGGTGCCGATGGCCCCCTGGCGTCCCCCGGAGTTACCTTTCACGGCGCCGCCGACCGTGCCCGGGATGCCGGTCAGGACTTCGAGCCCGGCGAGCCCCGCCCGGGTCGTCTGGGAGATCAGGGCCGTGAGCGGGACGGCCGCGCCGGCCGTGACCCGGCCCCCGTCGATCGCGACGTCGGAGAAGGCCGGGCTTTCCAGGTGGATGACCAGCCCGGGGAAGCCTTCGTCGCGGACCAGGACGTTGGACCCGCCGGCCAGGATCCGCACCGGGATGTCGGACTCCCGGGCCCGGCGGAGCAGGGCGGCCACCTCGGACGCATCCCGGGGGCGGGCCAGGAAGGCGGCGGAGCCGCCCAGGCGGAACCAGGTATGGGGGGCCAGCGGCTCGTCAGTCGTGACGATCTCGCGAAACTCTTCGAAGGAATGCATCGGCTATCGTCCCCACATCTCCGGCCCCGAGCGTCACCAGCACATCGCCAGGTTCGAGATCCCGGTCCAACTCGCGAATCGCCTCGTCCAGGCAGGCGACCCGGGAGACCCGGATCCCCGCCTCGATCAAGGCACCGGCCAGCAGCCCGGCCATCGGGCCGCCCGGCCTGCCCAGTTCGTCGACGATCCAGACGAGGTCGGCCGGGGCGAACTCCCCGGCATCGAGCCCGGTCGCCCCCGCCCCATCGGGGCGATACACGACGCAGAGCCGACGACGCCCGTGGACCCGGCGTGCCATCGCCAGCGCCTCGCCGACCGCGGACGGTCCTCGCGCCTCGTCGTCTAACAGGGTAACACCTCGATAGCTCCCGCGTGACTCGAATCCGCGAGAAACGCCCGCGAACTCTTCCAGGGCTTCCTTGATCCCCCTCGCGGGGATCTCGGCGCGGGTGCAGGCGGCCACCGTCGCCAGGGCCGAGACCACCGCCGACAGGCCGGGGACCTGGAGCCGGACCTCGGCGACGAACCGGCCGCGATGGAAGGCCCGGAACCGCGAGCCCTGCCCCGCCTCGCGGACGTCGGCCCCCCACCACTCAACCCCACGGGCCAGCGAGAACCGTTCGACCTCCACCCCGGACGGTCGGTGATCGTTGGCGCAATCCGGGTCGCCTTCCAGGGCCAGGCCCAGGAGATAATCCCCCGGCGACGCCGCCGCGACGCGACTCCGAAGGGCCCGCGATCGCTCGGCCGGGTCGATCCAGCCGTCGATCAGGACCATGATCTCGGCGGAGACCTCCTCGGCGGCGACCTCGGCGACCACGTGCGGGCCCCGGCCGGATCGCCCCCAACCGCCGAGCTGCGGCGTGAAGGTGTCCAGGATCACCGTGGGGTCGTACCCGCAGTGGTTGAGCGTCCAGCCGATCATCGACGCGGCCACGCCCGCCCGGCGGTCGCCGGACACGGCCATGCCGACGCCCTGTCCGAGGCAACGGCCGATCGCGTCGGCGGGGGTCGTCTGCTCGATGCCCCGGAGCGTCGCCGCCAGCCGAGCCGGATGAGTCCGAGGGAGGTCGGGGTCGTGGATCAGGATGCGGGTTGATCGGGGCAGCCTCCGGTGGGCGTGGCCGGCATCGACGCGGATGCCGAGCCGCCGGAGCCGGGACGCGGTCGCCCCTTCCTCCGCGATCGTACCCGAGACGGCCTCGCCCTGCCGGGCCAGGACCTGCGCCACTCCGCGCATTCCCGGGCCTTCCAGCCCGACCAGCCGAGCCGAAGGTCCGCCAACCTCTCCGGCATCCCGCCCCATTCCCGACCGATTCATCGGCGAGCGCCCCCTCGACGGTGAGACCCCGGCAGCCTGCCACTCATCCCACACGGGATGCGACCACGCCGAGGTCTCCACCCCCTTATCGGCCCGGGACTCATCATTCTCACAATGATTCCCACCGGAGAATTTGGCCCATCCCGGAAGATCGACGTAACCCCCCGCATGGGAGCCTGTTGGTCGTGGGGGGGCATTTTGACTACAGTAGATCAAAGATGGGGGACGTTCCGTCCCGGCGCGGTCCGGGGCAGGGCGGCGTCCCCACCAGGACTGAGGACGCCCTTCCGATGACGAGCAGTACGGATCGCCGCGAAATCCGGGTCGGCCACAGCCCCGACTCCGATGATGCCTTCATGTTCTATGCCCTGACTCACGACAAGCTCGACAACGGCGACCTCCGGTTCGTCCATCAGCTCGAAGACATCGAGACGCTCAATCGTCGCGCCCTGAACGGAGAGCTGGAGGTTTCGGCCGTCAGCATCCATGCGTTCGCCTACCTGGCGGACCGCTACGCCCTGCTCGCCTCCGGTTGCAGCATGGGGGACCAGTACGGCCCGAAGATCGTCACCCGCGACCCCGCCACCCTGGACGACGTCCGCGGCCGGACGATCGCCATCCCGGGCAAGCTGACGACGGCCTACCTGACCCTCCAGCTCCTGTTGGGCAAGGACGTCAAGGTCGAGGTCATGCCGTTCGACCAGATCCTGCCGGCCGTGGTCGATGGGAGGGCGGACGCCGGCCTGATCATCCATGAAGGCCAATTGTACTACGGCGACAAGGGGTTGCATCAGGTCATCGACCTCGGGGTCTGGTGGCAGGAGCAGACCGGCCTGCCGCTGCCTCTGGGCGGGAACGTGGTCCGCAGGGACCTGGGCGAGGAGACGGTGAATGAGATCGCCCGGCTCCTGAAGGCGAGCATCGTCTACGCCCTGGAACACCGCCGTGAAGCCCTCGACTATGCCCTGAACTACGCCCGCGACCTCGACCCTGCCCTGGCCGACGAGTTCGTGGGGATGTACGTCAACCAGTGGACCGTCGACTACGGCGAACGCGGCCGGGCCGCGGTCCGGCTCCTGCTCCAGCGGGGTGCCGAGGCGGGGATCATCCCCGGCCCTCTGGACGTCCAGTTCATCGGCTGACCCGACCGGAATCGGGGCGGTCCCCCTCCGGGATTTTTTCCCGGAGAGGTCCGCGCCCCGGGCCGATTCCGCTACACTGGGGGTCTTCGCCGAGCCGATCCCGCCGTCGCCGTGATGGTCACCGCTCCCCCGTTTGGTCGCGATTTTGGAGAGGTCCTCCGCCCATGCCGAAAAGTTTCGATGCCCTGGCCAAGATCAAGGTGGACGAGAAGACCTTCCAGCTCTACCGCCTCGACGCCCTGCAAAAGCACGACATCGACCTGGATCGGCTCCCGTTCTCGCTCAAGATCCTCCTGGAAAACCTGCTGCGCAACGAAGACGGCGTGACGGTGACGGCCGATGACATCCTCGGCCTGGCCAACTGGGATGCCAAGGCCATCCCCAGCCGAGAAATCGCCTTCCGCCCCAGCCGCGTCCTGCTCCAGGACTTCACCGGCGTGCCGGCGGTGGTCGACCTCGCCGCGATGCGTGACGCCATGAAGCGGATGGGGGGCGACCCCAAGCGGATCAACCCCCTCCAGCCGGTCGAGCTGGTCATCGACCACTCGGTCCAGGTGGACGAGGCCGGCACCGCTCTGGCGTTCCTCACCAATGCCGAGCTGGAGTTCGCCCGTAATCGCGAGCGGTACGCGTTCCTCCGCTGGGGCTCCACGGCGTTCCAGAACTTCCGGGCCGTGCCGCCGGATACCGGCATCGTCCACCAGGTCAACGTCGAGTACCTGGCCCGGGTCGTGTTCAACTCCAATGATGCCCTGGAAGGGGCCCACGACCCCGAGCCGGTCGCCTACCCCGACACGCTGGTAGGTACCGACTCGCACACGACCATGGTCAATGGTCTGGGCGTCCTGGGCTGGGGCGTGGGCGGGATCGAGGCCGAGGCGGCCATGCTCGGCCAGCCGGTGTCGATGCTGGTGCCCCAGGTGATCGGGTTCAAGTTCTCGGGCAAGCTCCGCGAAGGGGCGACCGCCACCGACCTGGTGCTGACCGTCACCGAGCAGCTCCGCCGCAAGGGCGTGGTCGGCAAGTTCGTCGAGTTCTTCGGCGACGGCCTGTCCAGCCTCCCGCTCGCGGACCGGGCGACGATCGCCAATATGGCTCCCGAGTACGGGGCGACCTGCGGGATTTTCCCGATCGACTCCGAGACGCTCCGCTATCTGGAACTCTCGGGACGCCCGGCCGACCTGATCCGCCTGGTCGAGGTCTACGCCAAGGAGCAGGGGCTCTGGCGCGAGGCCGGGGGCCCCGAGGCAACCTACACCGACGTCCTGGAGCTGGACCTGGCGACGGTGGAGCCCAGCCTGGCCGGCCCGAAGCGGCCGCAGGACCGGGTGGCCCTGTCGGCGGCCAAGGAGTCGTTCCAGAAGGCCCTCAAGACGATGCACGATGCCCGCCCGGCCAAGGCATCCACGCCGGTCGCGGCCGCCGCCGACGTCAAGGGCGAGATCCGGCTGGAAGGGGAAGGGGGCGGCGGCACCGCCGTGGGCACCGAGGACCCGACGGCCCCCGCGGCCGCCTATCGCCCGCTCCGCAACGGCTACATCGACAACGGCTCGGTGGTGATCGCCGCGATCACCAGCTGCACCAACACGTCCAACCCGTCGGTGATGGTCGCGGCCGGCCTGCTGGCCAAGAAGGCCGTCGAGCGCGGGCTGTCCACCCAGCCGTGGGTGAAGGCCAGCCTCGCCCCCGGCTCCAAGGTCGTGACCAGCTACCTCGACGACGCCGGCCTGACCCCCTACCTCGACAAGCTCCGGTTCAACCTGGTCGGCTACGGCTGCACCACCTGCATCGGCAACTCCGGGCCGCTGTCGCTGGAGATCTCCAAGGCGATCCACGACGACGACCTGGTCACGGTGGCAGTCCTGAGCGGCAACCGCAACTTCGAGGGTCGGATCAACTCCGACGTCCGGGCCAACTACCTGGCGTCGCCCCCCCTGGTGGTCGCCTACGCCCTGGCCGGCACGATGGACATCGACCTGGCGACCGAGCCGATCGGGCACGGCAAGGACGGCGAGCCCGTCTACCTCAAGGACATCTGGCCGAGCCAGGCCGAGGTCCAGGAGACGATCCTCCGCTCGGTCCGCGCCGAGATGTTCCAGAAGGAATACGGCGAGGTCTTCAAGGGGGACGAGCGTTGGAACTCGCTGCAAGTTCCCCAGGGCGACCTCTACGAGTGGGACGACGCGTCGACCTATGTCAAAAATCCCCCCTACTTCCAGGGGATGCCCGACCAGCCGCCGCCCATCGTCGAGATCAAGGACGCCCGCGTCCTGGCCGTCCTGGGCGATAGCATCACGACCGACCACATCTCCCCGGCCGGCGCGATCAAGGTCCAGAGCCCGGCGGGCCGCTACCTGATCGAGCACGGCGTGGCTGTCTCCGACTTCAACTCGTACGGGTCGCGCCGCGGCAACCACGAGGTGATGGTTCGGGGCACGTTCGCCAACATCCGGCTCCGCAACAAGCTCGCCCCCGGCACCGAGGGCGGCGTCACCCGCCACCTGCCCGACGGCGAGGTGATGCCGATCTACGACGCGTCGGCCCTCTACCAGCAGGAAGGCATCCCGCTGGTGATCCTGGCCGGCAAGGAGTACGGCTCCGGCTCGTCCCGCGACTGGGCCGCCAAGGGGCCGAAGCTCCTGGGCATCCGGGTCGTGATCGCCGAGAGCTATGAGCGGATCCACCGCTCGAACCTGGTGGGGATGGGCATCCTGCCGCTCCAGTTCGGCGCCGGCGACGACGCCGAGTCGCTGGGCCTGACCGGCGAGGAGACCTACTCGATCGAGGGGCTCGCGGCGGGACTGGCCGACGAGTTCGCCCACGGCCGCCAGGTCACGGTGAAGGCCACCCGCCCCGATGGAGCGGTGCAGGAGTTCACCGCCACGGTGCGGATCGACACGCCCCAGGAGATCCGGTACTATCAACACGGCGGGATTCTGCCCTACGTGTTGCGTCAGCTGCTGGCAGGGTCCTCCGCGTCGACCGCGGATGGCGCCCGATCATGAGCCTGTCGCAACCCGCGCGGCAGGAGAATCGGGCCGATCAGGCGGCGTCGACGGGCCGGTCATCGGCCCGACGATCGCCCCGTCGGCCGCGAGTCGATGGCGATCCCGTCCCGGGCCCTTCGGGCCCGGTCGTACCCGGCTGGATCGCAAACCGTGATTTCGGTTAAGATATCACAGTTGATCGGCTGGGTTCGCGATCGGTTCCGCCCGGCGGACGACGCGCGAGCCCCGGCCGTGCCGCCCATCGGGGCTTCCGTCTCGCTCACCCTCCCCGAAGCGCCGGCGTCGCTTCCTCCGCGACGGCCGACCGGCGATCTTATTCAGGAGTCGGCCTTCATGTCGCAAGCGACGACCGAAGCCAAGCCCGCGACGACCAAGAACCAGGCCCTCAGCTGGTTGCGGATGATGCTGTTGATTCGCCGCTTCGAAGAGCAGTCCTACAAGCTCTATCAGATGGGCGGCAAGATCGGCGGCTTCTGCCACCTTTATAGCGGACAGGAGCCGGTCGCGGTCGGTTCGATCGGGGCGCTCCGCGACGACGATTATGTGATCACCGCCTACCGCGACCACGGCCACGCCCTGGCCCGCGGCATGGACCCCAAGCACGCCATGGCCGAGATGCTCGGCAAGTACACCGGCTGCTCCAAGGGGAAGGGCGGGTCGATGCACTTCTTCGACGCCGAGCGCAACTTCCTCGGCGGCCATGCCATCGTCGGCAGCCACATCCCGGTCGCCACCGGCGTGGCCCACGCGATCAAGTACCGCAGGGAAGACAAGGTCGTCATCTGCTACTTCGGCGACGGGGCCATCAACCAGGGCTCGCTCCACGAGGCCTTCAACATGGCCTCGCTGTGGAAGCTGCCGGCGATCTACGTCGTCGAGAACAACATGATGTCGATGGGGACCCACCTCCATCGCCACTCCTGCCTGACCGACCTGACGATCCGCTGCGGGACCGCCTATGGCATCCCGGGCGTGACCATCGACGCCAACGACATCGAGCTGGTGGCCGAGACGACCCGCGAGGCCGCCGCCCGCGCCCGCGCCGGCGAGGGGCCGAGCTTCATCGAGATGAAGACCTACCGCTTCCGCGGCCACTCGATGAGCGACCCGTCCAAGTATCGGACCAAGCAGGAACTCGAAGAGGCCAAGGCACGCGACCCGATCGTCTCTTACGGGATGGTCCTGAAGGAGCGAGGCTGGCTCGACGACGAGACCCTCGATCGCTACCACGAGGAAGTCAAGGCCGAGGTGGAGGAGGCGATCGCCTTCGCCGAGGCCAGCGATCCCACCCCGCCCGAGGCGCTCTACCAGGACGTCACGGTGGCCCACCACATCCCCCAGGAGTGACCATGGCCGTCATTGCCTATCGTGAAGCCCTGAATCAGGCGATGTCCGAGGAGATGGAGCGCGATGATCGCGTCTATCTGATCGGCGAGGAAGTCGCCGAATATGATGGCGCCTACAAGGTCAGCCAGGGCATGCTGGCCCGGTTCGGCGAGCGTCGGATCATCGACTCGCCGATTTCCGAAGAAGGCTTCGCCGGCATGGGCATCGGCGGCGCGATGGTGGGCCTCCGGCCGATCATCGAGTTCATGACCTTCAGCTTCAGCCTGGTGGCCATCGACCAGATCGTCAACAACGCCGCCAACATGCGGTACATGAGCGGCGGCCAGTTCTCGGTGCCGATCGTGTTCCGCGGCTCCTCGGGCATGGCCGGCTGCCTGGCCGCCACCCACTCGCACCGCCTGGAGGCGTGGTACGCCCACATCCCCGGGCTCACCGTCGTCATGCCGGCCACCCCGGCCGACGCCAAGGGCCTGCTCAAGAGCTCGATCCGGTCCGATGACCCGGTCGTCTTCATCGAGCACGAGGTCCTCTACGGCGACAAGGGGGAGGTCCCCGACGGCGAGCACCTGGTGCCGATCGGCAAGGCCAACATCGTCCGCCCCGGCGCCGATGTGACCCTGATCACCTACTCGCGGTCGCTCAAGGCGACCCTGGCCGCCGCCGAAGTCCTGGCCGGCGAGGGGATCGACGCCGAGGTGATCGACCTCCGGACGATCCGCCCGCTCGACATGGACACCCTGCTGGCCTCGGTGTGCAAGACCCACCGCGCGGTCATCATCGAGGAAGACTGGCCCTATTGCGGGCTGGGCGCCGGCATCTCCGACCGGATCATGCAGAAGGCGTTCGACGAACTCGACGCCCCGATCCGCCGCGTTGCCACCAAGGATGCCCCGATCCCCTACAATCGGGCCCTGGAAGCGTCGATGCTCCCCAACGTCGACCGGATCGTCGCCCAGGTCCACGACGTGATGTATAGCCGCCTTTGATCTCGGGTCGCCGTTCCTGGCGACTCCTCGGGATGAAGGGGACGGACCACTCCGCGATGTAGCGGGTCCGTCCCCGGTTCCGACCCTCCGGCCCATCGAATCATTGCTCTCGGCCCGCGCCGACATGCCTTTTGGGAGATAGCCCCCGTGCCGATCGAAGTAGCCATGGGGGCGATCAGCCCCACGATGTCGAGCGGTCAGATCGTCGAGTGGCGGGTCAAGGTCGGCGACAAGGTCAAGGAAGGCGACACCCTGGCCGAGGTCCAGACCGACAAGGCGGTCATGCCCCTGGAGTCGTTCGACGAGGGGATCGTGGCCGTCCTGCTGGCCAACGTCGGCGACGACGTCCCGGTCGGCCAGCGGATGCTGATCCTCGCCGGCAAGGGGGAAGACCCCAAGGCGATCGCGGCCTCCGCCGGCGGTGGCGCCTCGGCCAAGCCCGCCGCGAAGACCCAGCCCGAAGCCAAGGCCGAACCGGCCGAGGAGAAGCCGGAGGCCCAGCAGTCGGGCGTCCCCTATCGGGAAAACACCAGCAGCCCGACCCGCCCCGAGATCTCCGCGACCAACGGCCAGGACCACGCCCCGGCCACCGCCGCCGTGATCCACGAAGGGGGCCGGATCAAGTCCACCCCGCTGGCCCGCAAGATCGCCGCCGAGGCCAAGGTCGACCTCGGCCAGGTCGCCCCCAGCGGGCCGGGCGGGCGGGTGATCCGCCGCGACGTCGAGGCCTTCCTGGCGGCCAAGCCCGCCGCCGGCCCTGCCGGCAAGACGGCCGCCGCCCCCTCGGCGCCCCGGCCTTCCGGCCAGCCCCGCCGGATCCCGCACACGCCGATGCGGAAGACGATCGCCGCGCGGATGATCCAGGCCAAGACCACGGCGCCCGAGATCCACGTCTCGGTCGATATCCGGGTCGATGAGGTGGTCGCGATCCGCGAGCGGCTCAACAAGCAACTGGCCGCCGAGAAGGTCAAGCTCTCGGTCGGCGACTTCGTGACCAAGGCCGTCGCCCTGGCGCTCCGCAAGCATCCCGGGGTCAACGCGACGTTCGAGCCCGACGCCATCGTCGAGCATGCCGACGTCAACGTCGGCATCGCCGTGGCCCTGGAAGGCGGCCTGATGGTGCCGGTCATTCATCAGGCCGATACCCTGGGCCTCCGCGAGATCCGCACCGGCAGCCAGGCGATCGTCGATGCCGCCCGCGCCGGCAAGCTGACCTCGACGCAGCTGACCGGCGGGACGTTCACGATCAGCAACCTGGGCATGTACGGCGTGAGCATGTTCGACGCGATCCTGAACCTGCCCCAGGTCGCCATCCTCGCCGTCGGCGCCGCCGAGAAGCGGCCGGTCGTGGTGAATGACACCCTGACGGTGGGCACGGTCATGACCGTGAACCTGACCGCCGACCATCGCGCCGTCGATGGGGCTTTGGCCGCCGAGTTCCTCCGCACCCTGAAGGGCCTGCTCGAAGAGCCGACCTCGATGCTCCTATAATGGTTTCGATGACGCGATGATCGGGCCGGATCGGCCCGGTCACCGCCCGGAGCCCGGCGGGTTGTCCGCCCGATCGATCCTCGAAGGGAACCCATGGCTTACGATTTCGATCTCGTCGTGATTGGCGGCGGGCCCGCGGGCTACGCCGCGGCGATCCGCGCGGCACAACTCGGCAAGCGTACCCTCTGCGTGGAACGCGACAAGCTTGGCGGCATCTGCCTGAACTGGGGCTGCATCCCCACCAAGGCCCTGCTGACCAACGCCCACCTCGTCGAGTTGATCTCACGCCATGGCAAGGCGTTCGGATTCACCGGCACCCCCGGCTGGGACTTCGGCCAGATGATCGCCCGGAGCCGTTCGGTCGCCGGGAACCTGAACAAGGGGATCGAGCAACTCTTCAAGAAGTACAAGGTGGCCTCGAAGTTCGGGACCGCCAAGATCGTCGCCCCCCACACGGTCCAGATGGGGGATGAGAAGGTCACGGCCGAGTCGATCGTGGTCGCCACCGGCGTCCGCCCCCGGCCCCTGCCGGGCGCCGAGTTCGACGGCAAGACGATCATCTCCTACAAAGAAGCGATGTCCCTGCCCGCCCAGCCGAAGTCGATGATCATCATCGGCGGCGGCCCGATCGGCCTGGAATTCGGCTACTTCTACAACGCGATCGGCACCAAGGTCACGGTGATCGAGCTGCTCGACCGGATCCTGCCCGGGGAGGACGAGGAATCGTCCGCGGCGTTGCAGCGGAGCTTGACCAAGCGCGGGATCACGATCCTCACCGGCTCGAAGACCGGCAAGGTCACGAAGACGGGCAACGGCGTCAAGGTCGAGGTCGAGACACCCAAGGGCCCGCAGACGCTGGAGGCCGACGTCTTGCTGGTCTCGATCGGCGTGCTGGGCAACGTCGAGGGCGTCTTCGCCGACAGCCTCAATGTCGAGCTGGTCAAGGGCCACATCAAGGCCGATCCCAAGAACGGCTACAAGACCAGCGTCCCGGGCGTCTACGCCGTGGGCGACGTGATCGGGCCGCCCTGGCTCGCCCACGTGGCACATCACGAGGCGATCGCCTGCATCGAGACCCTTTGCGGCAAGGCCCACCGCGAGGTCGACTACTCCAACGTCCCCGGCTGCACCTACACCGACCCCGGCGTGGCCAGCGTCGGGCTGACCGAGAAGGCGGCCCGCGAGGCCGGCCACGAGATCCGCGTCGGCAAGTTCCCGTTCGTCGCCAGCGGGCGGGCCCAGGCGGCCGACGAGACCGAAGGGTTCGTCAAGCTGATCTTCGACGCCAAGCACGGCGAACTACTCGGCGCCCACCTCGTCGGCTCGCAGGCCACCGAGCTGATCGCCGAGTTGGTCATGGCCAAGAAGCTCGAAGCGACCGAAGAAGAAATCATCCACGCCATGCACCCGCACCCGACCTTCTCCGAGGCCGTCATGGAAGCGGCCGGGCAGGCCCTGGGCGAATCTGTCCACATCTGATCTCAGATCGCCGTCCGGCCTCGACCGCAAGTCGAGGCCGGTTCGGCCCGATTTACCTCATTGCAGGTCCCTGGCCAGTCGCACGCCGCTGAATTGCCAGCGGGCTTCGGGCCCGAAGAAGTTGCGATAGGTCGGCCGGATGTGGGACCTCGGCGTGGCGCACGACCCGCCCCTGAGGACGATCGTGTTGCACATGAACTTCCCGTTGTATTCGCCCAGCGCCCCGCTCGCCGGCCGATAACCGGGATAGGGCGTGTAGGGACTCTGGGACCATTCCCAGACGTCACCATACATCTGGACGAGGCCGGCGTCCCGGGTTGGCGAGGGTGCGGGGTGATACCGGCCGCTTTCGAGGAAGTTCCCCTCGATGGGCGACCGGGACGCGGCAACCTCCCACTCCGCCTCGGTCGGCAGCCGGGCGCCCGACCAGCGGGCAAACGCGTCGGCCTCGTAATAGCTCAGATGCGTCACCGGCTCGGAGGCGACCACCGGGCGCAGGCCGGCGAGGGTCATGGTCGACCACGCTCCATCGTGCTGCACCCAGTAAAGGGGCGCCGACCAGCCGCGTGTTTTGCGGGCGGCCCAGCCGTCGGAGAGCCAGAACTCCGGCCGGTCGTAACCGCCGTCGTCCAGGAAGGCCATGAACTCGCCGTTGGTCGCGGGTCGGCTGGCCAGCGCGAAGGCCTCGAGGTATGCCTTGTGCCGGGGCGACTCGTTGTCGAACGCGAACCCCGAGCCCTCGAATCCCACCACGTTCAACCCCGCCTCGAACTCGACCCAGTCGACTGGCCCGGGTGATGACGTCGAATCGGGCTGCCGGTCCAGGTAGGCTGGTCGAAGCGGGTTGCTGGCGAAGGCATGCTTGAGGTCGGTGACGATCAGTTCCTGATGCTGCTGCTCGTGATGCAACCCGAGGACGATCAAAGGGGCCAGCCGTTCGAGCGTATCCCCGTCCGCGGCCCCGAGCCATTCCCCCATCCGGTCGTCGACGCCCCGGCGATAACGCTCCACCTCGCCGATCGTGGGGCGAGACAGCAGGCCGCGGCGATCGCGGGCGATCCGCTCGCCGATCGCGTTGTAATAGGAATTGAACAGGAAGTTGTATCGCGGGTCGATCGTCTGGTAATCGGGCAGGGCCGAGGCCAGGACGAAGGTCTCGAAGAACCAGGAGGTATGCGCCAGGTGCCACTTGACCGGGCTGGCATCCGGCATCGACTGGACGACGAAGTCCTCGGGCTCCAGCGGCTCGCAGAGGCGGTCGGTCTGGCCCCGGACGGCCACATAACGCGCCAGGAGATCAGAGGGGGAGATGGGTTCTGCCTGCCCGTCGAGGCTCGCGGTGGTCAGGATGCGTGTCAAGAGAACGGTCCCCAGCTATTCGGGCCTGCGGAAGGTGTCAGATGGCCCACGTCTCGCCTTCGTCGGTCCGCGCGACTTCGATCCGAGGGCGTTCCTGGCCCGGGATCAAACGGAAGGTCAGGGGCAGGACCTCGCTCGCCAAGACCTCCGCGCCATCGACCGTCGCCTTGCCGACGAGGTCGAGGCGGCCAGCGTTTGCCCGGTACAATTCCAGAGACCAGGGGGAGCGGTCGACGATCATGAATTCGCGAACGTTGACCTTGGCATAGAAATCACGTTTGCGACGGGCCGGGTCGCCCGGGCTGAGGACCTCGACGGCAAAATCGGGGCCGCCTTCCCAGTGCGTCCCCCAATCCTTCGCCGAGTTACCATCCAGATAAACCGCCACGTCCGGCTCGCGATAATTCTGAGTCCAGCCCTCGCCGCGATCGCTGACATTCAGACCTGCGAAGGACCGTCCATTCCCCCGGGAGCGGCAGATGGTCCGGAAGATCGCCGCAAGTTCCGTCACGATCCACTGGTGGTCGACGTTGGGCAAGGGCGACATGACGTAGTCTCCATCCCAGATCTCGTCCCGCTTATCGAGGCCGAGGCGTTGCCGCTCGGCCTTGAGTCGTTCGATGAGGTCGGGATCGCAGATAAGCATGGCCGTCATGTCGTCCTCCTGCGAGATTCAGCGAGCGGCCACCGCCCGGGAAACGCGGGGGGCCGAATGGATGGCGCGGCCGTCCACGTCGAGGGCGGCCTCGCGGAACGCCTCGGACAGGGTGGGGTGGGCGTGGCAGATCCGGGCGATATCCTCGGCGCTTCCCGAGAATTCGAGGATCGCGACCGCCTCGGCGATCATGTCCGAGGCCCTTGGGCCGATGATGTGCACGCCCAGGACGCGGTCCGTCTTGGCGTCGGCCAGGATCTTGACCAGCCCCTCGGGCTCGTCCATCGCCTTGGCCCGGCCGTTGGCGACGAACGGGAATTTGCCGACCTTGTAGTCCAGGCCCTTGTCCTTGGCCTGTTCCTCGGTGATCCCCACGCTGGCCATCTCGGGCCAGGTGTAGATGACCCCGGGGATCGTGTCGTAATTGACGTGGCCCGCCTTGCCGGCCAGGATCTCCGCGAACGCGGTCCCCTCATCCTCCGCCTTGTGGGCGAGCATGGGGCCGTCGATCACGTCGCCGATCGCCGAGATCGAGGGGACGTTGGTGCGGAAGTGGGGATCGACGGCGACCTTCCCGGTCCGGGCATCGTACTTGACGCCCACCGCGTCGAGTCCCAGGCCGTCGGTGTAGGCGCGACGACCCACGGCGACCAGCACTTTCTCGGCGTCGAAGGTGAGTTTCTGGCCGTCCTTATTGGTCTCGGCCGAGACCAGGGCCCGGCCCTTTTCGACCTTGGCGCCGGTCACCTTGGTGGAGAGCTGGAACTCCATGCCGAGCTTGGCCAGAGACTTGTGGAGCAGCCCGCCGATCTCGAGGTCGGCCAGGGGGGTGATCCGGTCCAGGAACTCGATGACGGTGACCTTGGCCCCCAGGCGGAGCCAGACCGAGCCCAGTTCCAGGCCGATGTAGCCGCCGCCGACCACGACCAGCTGATCGGGCACCTTCGAGAAGCTCAGGGCCTCGGTCGAGCTGACGACGGTCGTCCCGTCGAACTTGAGGAACGGCAACTCGACCGGGGCGCTGCCGGTGGCGATGAGGATGTGGCCGGCGTCGAGGGTCGTCTCCTGGCCATCCTCGCCCGCGACGACGACCGAGGTCGGCGAGGCGATCCGGGCCGAGCCGTGGACCGTCGTGATGTTGTTCTTGCGGAACAGGAAGCGGACGCCGTCGGTCAGTTCCTTAACCACCTGATCCTTGCGGGCGAGCATCGCCGGGAGATCGAGGCCGATCTCCCCGACCTTGATCCCGTGCTTGCCGAACCGCTTCTTGGCCAGGTAGAACAACTCGCTGGAGTCGAGCAGGGCCTTGCTCGGGATGCAGCCGATGTTCAGGCAGACGCCGCCGAGGGTCGCCCGCTTCTCGACGCACGCCACCTTCATGCCGAGCTGGGCCGCGCGGATGGCGGCGACATAGCCCCCGGGACCCGCGCCGATCACCACCAGGTCGTAACGCTCCGCCACCAGAGGCTCCTTCGACATTGAGGATATGCCGGACGCGGCGACCCGGTCGGCTTCGCGATCGAAGCCAGGGCCGGGGCCGCCGCGTCCATTATAGAGGTCCGGTTGCCGGATGGCTCAGAGTTCGAGCATCAATCGCTCGGGGCTCTCGATGCAATCCTTGATCTTGACCAGGAAGCTGACCGCCTCGCGACCATCGACGATGCGATGGTCGTAGGAGAGGGCCAGGTACATCATCGGGCGGATCACGATCTGGTCGTCGACCACGACCGGACGCTTCTGGATCGAGTGCATCCCCAGGATGCCGCTCTGGGGCGGGTTCAGGATGGGGGTCGAGAGCAGCGAGCCGAACACCCCGCCGTTGGTGATCGTGAACGTCCCCCCCTGGAGGTCGGACACGGCGATGGTCCCCTCGCGGGCCTTGGCGGCATACTGGCCGATCGCCTTCTCGATCGCGGCGAAGCTCAGCTTGTCAGCGTCCCGGATCACCGGGACCATCAGCCCGCGCTCGGTGCTGACGGCGACGCCGATGTCGTAGACGTTGTTGTAGACGATGTCCGCGCCGTCGATCCGGCCGTTCACGCCGGGGAACGTCTTGAGGGCCTCGATCGTCGCCTTGATGAAGAACGACGAGAACCCCAGGGCGACGCCGTGCTTGGCCTTGAAGCTGTCCTTGTACTTCGCCCGAAGCTCCATGACCTTGGTCATGTCGGCCTCGTTGAAGGTCGTCAGGATCGCGGCGGTGTGCTGCGCCTCGACCAGCCTTTGGGCGATCTTCTGCCGCAGGCCGCTCATCCGCTTCCGGGTCTCACGCCCGGCCGCCGGGACCGGCGAAGGGGACGGGGCCGGGGCGGCGGGGGCGGGGGCGGGCTTCGCCGGCAGCGTCTCCATGTGGGCGAGGACGTCGCCCTTGGTGATCCGGCCGCCGCGGCCGGTCCCTTCGACCTGAGACGGGTCGAGGTTGTTTTCGGCAACGAGGCGCCGAACCGACGGGGCCAGGGCATCCGCCCCTCCGCCGGTCACGGTGGAGTCGACGGGCCGGGCTTCATTGGTCGCGGGCACGGCCGGGGCCGGGGCCTGGGCGACCGCCGCGCGGGCCGGCTCGGCCGCCTTCGCCGGGGCGGCGGCGGGTGCCGATGCCGAGGGGGTGCCGTTGGGATCGAGCGAGCCGATCACGGCACCGATGGCCACGGTCTCGTTTTCCTGGACCTCGATCTTGAGCGTCCCGGCCGACGGGGAATTGACCACCTGGCTGGCCTTGTCGGATTCCAGCTCGAACAGCGGCTCGTTGGCCTTGACCATCGAGCCGTCGGACTTCAGCCAACGTGCCAGGATCCCTTCGGAGATCGATTCGCCGACGGACGGGACCTTGATCGGGATGGCGGCCATCGGATCAATCCTTGCTTGTGAGGGCGACGGCCGGGCGTGCCGGATGCGCCTTGACCTGGTGGGGGATGGCGGCGCCGATGGCGGCTTCCACCAGTTCTTTCTGCTCGCGGTCGTGGATCGTGTGCGAGCCGGTTGCCGGGCTGGCGCTGGCGTCGCGGCCCACATACTCGAAGTCGTGGCCGGTCAGGTCCTTGAGGCGCGGGGCCACGAACGACCAGCCGCCCATGTTGTGCGACTCCTCCTGGGCCCACACCCATTCCTTGACGGCCGGGTAGCGATCGACGACCGCCTTCAGGGCATCGCCCGGCCAGGGATAGAACTGCTCCAGGCGGACGATGGCCACCTCGCGCGACTTGTTGAACTCGTCTCGCTTGGCCATGAGGTCGTAGTAGACCTTGCCCGAGCAGAGGACCACCCGCTTGACCCGTTCGGGCGACACGGTGTCGTCGATGACCTCGCGGAAGCTGCCTGCCGTGAATTCCGACACGCTGGAGACCGCGGCCTTGTGGCGGAGCAGGCTCTTGGGCGTCATCACGATCAGGGGCTTGCGGAAGTCCCGCTTCATCTGGCGGCGGAGCAGGTGGAAGTATTGCGCCGGGGTGGTGGGGTAGACCACCTGGATGTTGTCCTCGGCGCAGAGCTGGAGGAACCGCTCCAGGCGGGCGCTGGAGTGCTCGGGGCCCTGGCCCTCGTAGCCGTGGGGCAGGAGCATGACCAGGCCGCTGGCCCGGTTCCACTTCGATTCCGCCGAGCTGATGAACTGGTCGATGATGACCTGGGCGCCGTTGACGAAGTCGCCGAACTGGGCCTCCCAGAGGATCAGCATGTTCGGCTCGTCGAGCGAGTAGCCGTAGTCGAAGCCGAGCACGGCGGCCTCGGACAGCAGGCTATCGTAGACGCAGATCTCGGCCCCGTTGTGGGAGAGGGCGTTGAGCGGGACGTGGGTCTCGCCATCCTGGGTGTCCACCAGCACCGCATGGCGATGGCTGAACGTGCCCCGGCGGCTATCCTGGCCGCTGAGCCGGACCGGGGTCCCCTCGGCCAGCAGCGAGCCGAACGCGAAGGTCTCGCCGAACGCCCAGTCGATCCCCTCGCCGCTCTCGAAGGTCTTGAGCCGGGCGGTGAGCTGGCGGCCGATCTTGGGGTGGATGTGGAAGGTTTCGGGGACCGAGGTGGTGGCCTGCGTGATCCGGGTCAGGACCTCGTGCGGTACGCCGGTCTCGATCGGCTCGAAGCGATACTTGGGCTGAAGACCCTTCCACGGCCCGCCGAACCCGGTCGAGGGGAGGGGCTTGGGCGTCTGATGGTGGACCTCGTCGTAGACGGCCTGGAGCTTGTCCTTGAACGTCTCGGCGATCGTCTCGGCCTCGGCCGCCGTCATCTCGTTGGACTCGATCAGGGACTGGGTGTACAGGGCGCGGATCGTCGGCCGGCCGTTGATCCGGCTGTACATGAGCGGCTGGGTGAAGGCCGGCTCGTCGACCTCGTTGTGGCCATGCTTGCGGTAGCAGACCAGGTCGATCACCACGTCGCGGCCGAACGTCTCGCGGAAGTCGAGGGCCATCTCGGCGACGTAGACCACCGCCTCGGGGTCCTCGCCGTTGACGTGGAAGATCGGCACCTCGATCATCTTCGCGACGTCGGTGCAATACCGGGTGGACCGGCTATCGACGGGCGAGGTGGTGAACCCGATCTGGTTGTTCACGACGACATGGACCGTGCCGCCGGTCCGATAGCCGCGGAGCTGGGACAGGTTCAGCGTCTCGGCCACGAGGCCCTGGCCGGCGAACGCAGCGTCGCCGTGGATCAGGATCGGCACGCCGAGCTTGCGGTCCTTGTCCTTGAATCGCCTCTGCTTGGCCCGCATCCGCCCCTCGACCACCGGGTTGACGGCTTCGAGGTGGCTGGGGTTGGGGGTCAGCGACAGGTGGATCGAGTGGCCATCGGCGGAGATGTGGTCGCCCGAGAAGCCGAGGTGATACTTCACGTCGCCATCGCCGGCGACGGTCTCCGGGAGGTTATCCTCGAACTCGGCGAAGATCATCCCGTACGGCTTGTCGAGGATGTTGGCCAGGACGTTGAGGCGTCCACGGTGGGGCATGCCCAGGACCACTTCCTTGACGCCATGCCTGGCCGAACGCTCGATCAGGGCGTCGAGCAGGGGGATCAGCGTCTCCCCGCCTTCGAGCGAGAACCGTTTGGCGCCGACGAAGTGGCCGTGGAGGAACTCCTCGAAGAGTTCGGCCGCGTTCAGCTTGAGGATGATCCGCCGCTTCTGGCGGATGTCGAGCTGGGGCCGATTGCGCGAGGCCTCCATCCGCTCGCGGAGCCAGGCGCGGATCGGCTCGTTCCGGATGTGCATGAACTCGACGCCGATCGTCCGGCAGTAGGTCTCGCGGAGGGCGGCGAGGATCTCGCGCAGGGTCGCGCGGCTCGCACCCGGCAGGCGCGTATGGAAGGACTTGTCGAGGTCCTCGGCGGTGAGGCCGAAGGTCTCGGGGTCGAGCAGGGCCTCGGCCTCGCCGGGCTTGCTCAACTTGAGCGGGTCGAGGTCGGCCAGATAATGGCCGATCTCGCGGTAGGTATCGGTCAGGCGGGTGACCTTGGCCTGCGCCTCGAAGTCGTCCGGGGTCGATCCCTCGGCCCCGCTGCGCGATTGACCCAGATCATATCCGTCGAAGAAGGCTTGCCAGGTCGCGTCGACCGAGGTCGGATCGAGCTGCCAGAGCCGGTAATTCTCTTCGATCAGCCCGAGATTCTGCCGGTTCGCGACCGTCGAGCGATTCATGGGAGCTTGATCCCCTGGGGGCGGCGCGGGCGACGCGGCCCCAGTCGATTAGACGTGCTTCGCCAAAACTTGGGCGAGGACTTGCGCCGTCCTGAGGCACATGTCTCCTCCGCCCAGCATACCGAAATCAGGACAGGACCCAAACCCTGTTCGTCGGTCTCTCTGCAATAGTATAGAGCCCCGACGGACCGGCGGCAGGTTCATTGCCCGATGACCCGCGACGTCGGCCCCCCGCGATGGGCCCAACTCGCATTACGTTCAAAGTCGCCCGATCCACCGATGATCTGAAAATTTCTCCCCCAGGAGCCGCCGTGCCCGCCCCATCGGGATGAGCGTATCTCCCTCCTGACCCATTGGTTGCGACGCCCCCAACTCTCCCGAGATCGCTTCGATTATTTTTGCCCGGGGGAGGGGGAGATTGGTCAGAAACTCCGCATGGGTCCGTTCCGCGCGATAAGACGGTCGACGAGGGGGCATGGGCAAGTAGCGATCCACGAGGTCGAGCGGGAAATCGTACAGGATGCTCGCATGGATCATCATCATCGTGCGCAGTCGTCGCTGGGCACTCCCGGAGAACTTCCGGCCTCCCAGGGTCAAGTCGCCCGATCCCTGGACATCGACCGCGGGGCCCGCCTGCCGCAGGGCCGAAGCGATCCGCCCGAGGACCGCCCGCTGGGCCAGGTCCACGGACAGGAACTCCGGGTCGGCGGCGATCGGCACGACCACGGTCACGTTGAGGGCACCGGGCCCGATCACCACCGTGCCGCCGCCGCTGGACCGGCGTGCGATCGTCACGCCGTCGTCGCGGCAAGCCTCGACGTGGACTTCCGCGGCGATCCGGCACGAGGCGCCCAGGATGACCGCGGTCTCGTCCGCCTCCCAGAACCGGAGGACGGCCGGATGGCCGGATTCCTCCGCTTCGATCAGCAGGGCTTCATCGGCGGCGAGGTTGGCCGGGATCCCGGGCAGGGTGAAGTCGATGGCGGTCTGCGCTGGCCAGGTCACGGGCCGATCCGCCTTTTTGGCACGAAGTTCAATGGGCGAAGGACTTGATCGCGGCCGGGGAGTCGGCGACCATCTCTGCCATCCAGAAATCAGGCATCGACCGGAGGTCCGACCGGATGACAATGGAAACACCCGAAGTCTATCGCCTGGACCATTTCCGGGCGAGGAGAAAGGTCTTCAAGCTCCTGGGGGCGGGCTTCACCCTGGAGACCACCGATGGCCGCCCGCTGGCCCGCTCGGAGCAGAAGGCCTTCCGCCTCAAGGAAGACATCCGGATCAACGAACCGGGCGGAGATGGGGCCGAACTTCTCCGGATCAAGGCCGATCGCATCGTGGACTTCAGCGCCGCCTATCGGGTCGATGATGCACAGACCGGGGAGCATATCGGCACGCTGAGGCGGAAGGGCTGGTCCTCGATGTTCAAGGACTCGTGGGAGATCCTCGACGCCGACGGGGTGGTCCGCGGCAAGGTGGTCGAGGAAAGCACCTGGAAGGCGTTGGCCCGCCGGTTCGTGGACGCGGCCTCGCTGTTCCTGCCGCAAACTTTCAACATCGAGGTGGATGGGCAGGTGGTCGGCTCGATGCGCCAGCACTTCAACCCGTTCATCCAGAAGTTCGACGTCGACCTGAGCCAGGACACGGATCAGCTCCTGCCCCGCCCCCTGGCCGTCGCGACCGTCGTCCTCCTGCTGGCCATCGAGGGCCGGCAGAGGGGGTGATCGGCCCGGCCCGCCGCACTCGGCCGGCCTGCGACCCGGAATTGAGGGTCGCAGGCCCGGGCCGTGCGGATCTTATTCGTCCTTCTTGAAGACGTTGTGGCAGTTGGCGCAGGTCTTGTTGAGGGCGGTGAAGGCGGTCTTGGCCTCTTCGGCGGTTGCCTTGGGCTTGGCGGCGGCCTTGGAGACGTCCTCGGCGGCCTTGGTCATCTCGTCCATCAGCTTGGTCCATTCGGCGAGCGGCTTCTTCTCCTTCTCGGCGAAGTCCTTCAGCTCGCGCGATTCCTTCCCGACCTTGGCGATGATCTCGGCGTTCTTGCCGATCGAGTCGCCGGCCTTCTTGAATTCGGCCTCGTTGCGGGTCGCCTTGCGGAGCGCTCCGTTCGCCTTGTTGACCTGGGTCATCGACTTCTGGAACGGGGTATCGTCATCGTCGGCCGCAAACGACAGGCCGGCGAGGGCGGAGACGCTGACGGCCAGGATCGCGAACTTGCGCAGCATGAGCGAGGCTCCAGGATCGTTGGGACGAGAGGCGTGCCGGTTGGAAGGCCTCTAAAGTATAGGGCGCCAACGCCGCGATCAAGCCTCACCCGCCCCTCGTGCGAGGTCGGGCCGGAACGGTTATTTCGCGGGCCGCATCCCTGGGGTACACTCCTGGGGTGCCCGCAATGCCGCGACGTCCCCAAGCCCCTGCGAATGACCATGCCCGAGCCGTTCGATTACAAGGCGTCCGGAGTCGACCTCGACGCCTATGAGCAGACGATGGCCGCCTTGCCCCCGCTGCTCCGGCGGACCTACTCGCCCCGGGTCATGGACTGGCCGGGCGGTTTCGCCGGGCTGTTCCGGCTCGATGACGGCATCCGCCTGCTGACCCGCAAGTATCACGACCCGGTCCTGGTGGCCTCCACCGACGGCGTGGGGACCAAGCTCAAGCTGGCCTTCGCCACCGGCCGGCATGAGACGGTCGGGATCGACCTCGTGGCGATGTCGGTCAACGACTGCCTATGCGCCGGGGCCGAGCCGTTGATGTTCCTCGACTACGTCGCCATGAGCAAGGACGACCCCGAGCTGACCCGCAAGGTTGTCCAGGGGATCAGCGACGGCTGCATCGAGGCCGAGTGCGCCCTGATGGGGGGCGAGACCGCCATCCTGCCCGACTTCTATAAGTCGGGGGAGTATGACCTGGCCGGCTTCGCCCTCGGCGTGGTCGAGCGCAAGCAGGTGCTGGACGGCCGCGAGATCCGCCCCGGCGACAAGGTGATCGGGCTCGGAAGCTCGGGCCTCCACTCCAACGGCTACAGCCTGGCCCGGAAGATCGCCTTCGAGGGGGCCGGGCTCCAGGCCGACTCGTTCGTGCCCGAGTTCGGCGCGACGGTGGCAGACGAGTTCCTCCGCCCGACGAAGATCTACACCCGGGCGCTCAAGACGGTTTATCGCCATTACCGGGTCAAGCGGATCGTCCACGGGATCGCCCACATCACCGGCGGCGGGCTGATCGACAACCCGCCTCGCATCCTGCCCGACGGCTGCGCGATCCGCCTGCGGAAGTGCTGGGACGTGCCGCCCGTCTTCCCGTGGATGCAGAAGGTCGGGAACATCCCCGATGAGGAGATGTTCCGCGTCTTCAACATGGGGATCGGCATGGTGCTGGTCGTCGCCGAGTACTACGCCGAGGCGATCGCCCGCTACCTCCGCTCCGAGGTCAAGCAGCCGGCCTGGGTGATCGGCGAGGTCGTCGAGGGCGAGAAGGGCGTGACCTGGGACGAGTCGCCCGCCGCCTGAGGCGGGCTCTCACGGCCCGGGCGATCGATCAGCCCCCGACCCCGGGCCGGCCCAGGCTGGCCGTCTGCCGGGCCCGGGTCAGGGCGTCGTTCAGGAAGGCGATGAAGTCGCCGGGGGAATTCCAGCCCCCCATCTTGCCGATGAATCGGCCCTCGGCGTCGACGACCACATAGTTCGGGTTGGTGGCCTCGTCGGTCAGCTTGATCTCGCGGTCGAGGTTCTGCTCCGCGAGTTCGGTCCGCTGCTCCTTGGTGATCGAGTTGATCGGGACGAAGTCGGTGTAGAGCTGGATCGTGACGAATTCGCCGAGGACCTTGGCCACGTCCTCGCGGGGCAAGACCTGCTGCTCCATCAGGCGGCAGTTGGCGCAGTTGACCCCGGTGAAGTCGATCAGGACGGGCTTGCCGGTCGCCTTGGCGGTCTCGATGGCGGCGTCGTAGCTCATCCCCCACGCGACGCCGTGGAAGGCGACCTGCTCCCGCTCCGCCTTCTTGGGATCGGACGACGAGGCCTCCGCCGTCCGGCGCTCCCCGCCGCCTCCGCCGTGGCTCTCGGCCTTGAGGTCGCCCGCATCGGCGGGCAAGAGCCCGACCACCGTGTACCAGAGCGGGCTCTGGGGAGGACGCCCGAACAGGGCCGGGGCCAGGAACAGGGCCAGGCTGAGGAACGCGCAACCGAAGACGATCCGGCCGGGCCCGACCCCGGCGTCGCCGTGGTCGTGGTCGGTCTTGAATAGGCCGAGGAGGTAGATCCCGCAGATCATTGCCAGCACGACCCAGATGGTCAGGACGGCGTAGGCGTTGGTCCAGGCCTCCTTCGGCACCACGAACGCGCATTCGGCGGTGTTGAGGAACTTGAACGCCGCCCCCAGTTCGATCAGGCCGCCGACCACCTTGACCGAATTCATCCAGTCGCCGCTCCTGGGCATCTTCGCCAGCAGGCCCGGCGACAGGGCGAGCAGGAAGAACGGGAACGCGACGACCGAGGCGAACGTGATCATCCCGATGATCGGCCGGAAGTATTCGCCGTTGGCCATCGCCACCAGCAGGGCCCCGACCACGGGGAAGGTGCAGGTGAACGAGGTGATCGTCAGCGTCAGCGCCATGAACATGACGCCCACCAGCCCGCCCCGGCTCTCCCCCTGGACCGAGGCGTTGAGCAGGGCATTGGGCAGCCGGATCTCGAACAGCCCGAGCAGGCTCAGGCCGAAGACGATGAACAGGCCGGCCACCCCGAAATTCAGCCAGGGATTGTTCGCCAGCTTGGACAGCGAACCGGCGCCCAGGAAGACCGAGAACAACGCTCCGATCGCCGTGAAGATCCCGATGATCGCCAGGCAGTAGGTGATCGCCAGCCCGGTCGCGTTGCCTCCGCCCTTCTTCTGGCCCTGCTTCACGAAGAAATTCACCGTCACCGGGATCATCGGCCAGACGCACGGCATGGCCAGGGCGAGCAGGCCCCCACCGGCGCACAGGACGAGGAATCCGAGGAATCCGCCCCGGTCCGATTTCATGGACGACAATTCGAGATGGCCGGTGAGCGAAGCCTGCTCGGCGGTGTCATCGGTCGACCTGGTCTCCGAGGCCGGTACGATCGGGGCAGGGGGGGTGATCGCCGCGACCGGAGCCGCTGCCGGCACCGTCCCCCCGGACTCGACGGTCAAGGTCGCCGCCGGGAGGGTCCACTGGCCGGGGATGCTGCACACCTTGGCGCAGATCATGTAGCCCGCCTGGACCTGGACCGTCTTGCTGCCCGGCGTGGCATCGGCGGGGATCAGGAGCGGGAGGCTCCAGGTCACCTCATCCTCGTAGAATTCGACATATTCCAGCTCCTCGAAGGCGGGATCCTTCTTCTGGATCGGCGCCCGAGAGGCCGCCCACTCCCCCTGGGGGGTCAAGCCGGCGGGATCGAAGAGGTCGAAGGTGGTGAGCTTCGGCCCCGGGCCGTCCGGCTGCACCTTGGCATACTTGTAGAGATGCCAGGGCGGGTTGATCCTGGCCGTGACCCGGAGTTGGACCGTGTCGCCGGGCCGGGCGGTCGCCGGCTCGATGGCGGTGGTGAAGGCGACATCCTTGGGCTTCGCCCGGGGGTTGCTGTCCTTCTTGGCCGGCTTGGCGGGGGACGCGGACGGGGCCTCGGCGGAGACCCGCACCAGCGAGGCGTCGGCCGGGATATCGTTCATGACCTCGGGCGGGGGAGCCGCACCGGCGGCCTTCGGCTTGATCGTGAGGGAGACGTCGGGCAGGGTCCACTGGCCGGGGAAGCTGCAACTCTGGTCGGAGCAGAGTTGGTAGGCCGCCTGGCACCTGAGGGTCTTCTTGCCCGGGGCGGCGTCGGCGGGGACCGTGAGCTTGATGCTCCAGGTCACCTCCTCCTCGTAGAATTCGAGGAAGGGGATGTCGGGAAACGCCGGCTCGTTCTTCTGGATCGGCGGCCGCGACGGCGTCCATTCCCCGACGACCTTGAGGCCGGCCGGGTCGAAGAAGTCGAACTGGGTGAGCCGGGGTCCGTCGTCCGGCTGGGTCTTGTTATAGGCGTAGATGTGCCAGGTCGGCTCCATCCGGGCCGTGACCTTGTAGGTGACCGTCTCTCCCGGCCGGGCCTCGGCCGGGGTGACGCTGGCGGTCAGCGTCGCGTCCTTGGGTTGGGCCCGCTTGTTGCTGTCCTTCTTGGCCGGTTGCAGGTCGGCCGCCGGGGCGGCCGGGGGGCTGAACGTCATCAGGGCGAGCAAGACGGCCGACGCGAGCCGGACGCACGACGTCGCGGACCGTGGCCGGTGAAGTGAAAGGCTGATCACGTCAAGTCCCCCGGGGAAAGCCGTCCGGGCGGAGCATCCCTCCGCGCGGCGATGGCCTTATCCTAAGGCCAATCCGGGGGAGGGACAAGGCGACCCCCACCCGGTCAGGACGGCACCACGCCCCGCACCACCGCCCGCCAACAATGGAGCGTGATCGACCCGTCGGATCCGGCGACCGGGCGGAATCCGCGGGCCGACCTCCCCGCCAGCAGCGCGTCGCGGACCTCATCCTTGGGCCTGGCGGGGGTGCCGCGGTCGAACCATTCGTCGAAGTCGAGCGTGAAAGGCTCCTCGAACAGGCGGAGCTCGCCCAACCCGGCGAGCGCCATCAGATCGGCGATGCGGCCGGCCGTGTAGTTCGCGGTGTGGGTCCGATCCCGGGCCCATTCGAGGTCGCGATGCCATTCGGCCCGCGCCGGGTCGGGGTCGGTGGTGTGGTCGCTCAGGATCACCACGCCGCCGGGGCGGACCAGTTCGACCTGGCGGCCGATGAATCGTTCCGGCTCGGCGACGTGGTGGAGGACGTAGCGGGACACGGCGGCGTCGAACGGGCCCCCGTCGATCGGGTCGTACAACGACTGGCGGGCGAACCGCGCCCGGTCGCCGAACCGCGCGCATCGGACGCCGGCACGATCGACCATCTCGGCGGACAGGTCCACGCCGGTCACCCGATGGCCGGCCTCCGCGAAGACCTCGCTGACCAGCCCCGGCCCGCACCCCGCGTCGAGGATCGAAGCCGACCCGGGCAGGTCCGCGAACCGGACCAGGCGGGCGAGCGCGGCGGGATCGGTCTGGACCGGGGCCTTCTCGAACTGGGACGCCTGGCCGTCGAAGGCCGCGGACAGATTGCGGTCATGGTCGCCTGGGGACGCTTCGTTCATGGTCGGTGGCTCGATCCGTTTTGGAGGAAAGTGGGGCCGGGTCGGATGCCGATCGGGATCTCAGTCCCTCAGAGCATCGAACCAAGCCGCTGGTTCGATCGCAATTGAATCGAAACCGCAACACGGAAAACTTCCGAGGATTGATCTCGCCCTTTGCGACGAATGCGTCGTATGATCGAGGGTCGATCGCCTTCATCCTTGGTTCTCGCCCGATCGGGACTCCACGAGCTTGTTCAACCGGTTCCGCCAGTTGCCCATCCTCTGTCTCGTCCTGTCCTGCCTGGTCGCCTGGCCGGAGCAGTACCCGCTGGCGTCGATCAACCTTCCCGGCGCCGACCGTGCACCGGCGTTCCCCACCTTGGTGAAGGCCGACGCCTCGGTCCGCGGGGTCGATGCACCGACCGCCCCCGGGTGGTCGAGGGAATCCTCCTCGCTGGATGATGCGGAGGACTCGGACGGCCAGCCCGAGGCCCGGACCATGCTCCCGGGCCCGGCCGATCACCGGATCCAACTCCCCGGCCTGATCCCGGCCACCGCCACGCTCCGGCCCTCCGCCCTCGGCGGGCACCGGCAGGCGTTCGCGCTGGCCCCTCCGTTGCGCTGCTGAGGCAGGCTGCACGGTCCCTCCACCATCCGCTCTCGCCTTCGGAACCATCCCACGCCCGCGCGTGATCGGATCGGGGCCCTGGCCAGACGCGCCCGATCGCACCCCGTCGCCGGCCCTCCTCGCGCAGGGCCGTTCCGGTCGGCTTCATCGCCCCATTCGAAGGCGTCATCCCCATGGTCTACTTGATCATCAAGTGGAGCCTGCATAACCGATTCATCGTGATCCTGGGCATCATGGCCCTGATCGCGGCCGGGGTGCACTCCGCGCTCAATCTCAACGTCGAAGCGTATCCCGACCCGACGCCGCCCCTGGTCGAGGTCATCACGCAGAACCCCGGCGCCAGCCCCGAGGAGATGGAGCGGCTGGTCGGCATCCCGATCGAGACCGCCCTGAACGGCATGCCGGGCCTGGAAGACCTCCGCAGCACGTCGATCGCCGGCCTCAACGACATCAAATGCCAGTTCGCCTACGGCACCGACTACTGGTCGGCCCGCCAGGAGGTCATCAACCGGATCGGGCAGGCCGAACTCCCCGAGCACATCAGCCCGAAGCTTTCTCCCTGGAGCCCGACCGGCGAGATCGTCCGTTACGTCCTCGAAGGGCCCGGATACACCACCAAGCAGATCAAGGCGGTGCAGGACTGGGTCCTCAACCGGGCGCTCAAGCAGGTGCCCGGCGTGATCGACGTGACCGGCTACGGCGGGGAGATCAAGCAGTATCAGATCCAGGTCGATAGCCGCCTGCTCAAGCAATACAACGTGACGCTCCAGCAGGTGGAAGACGCGGTCCAGCGGTCCAACGCCAACGTCGGCGGCGACATCATCACGCTCGGCACGCAGGCCCACAACGTCCGGGCCGTCGGGCTGCTGGGCGGCGGCGTGGACCCGCTCGACCCGCTGCTGGTGGCCGACGCCCAGGCGATCGAGACCGGGAAGATCCAGGACATCAACGACGTGGTGGTCACCTCCACCAACGGCGTGCCGATCTACGTCCGGCAGCTCGCCAACGTGGTCATCGATCATCAGCCGCGCCAGGGGAAGGTCGGCCGGAGGCTCAAGGAGAAGGACGGCAAGCCGGTCGCGATCGACGAGGACGACGTGATCGAGGGCATCGTCCTGATGCGGAAGTACGAGAAGTCGATCCCGGTGGCCAGGGCGGTCGAGGCCAAGCTGAAGGAGATCGAGTCGTCGGGCATCCTCCCGCCCCGGATGAAGATCCGCGTCTTCAACCAAAGGACCGACCTGGTCAGCGTCACGACCGAGAACGTGATGCACAACCTCGTCGTGGGCATGGCCCTGGTGGCGGGCGTCCTGTTCATCTTCCTGGGAGACCTGATCAGCGCCGGGATCGTGGCGCTGGTGATCCCCCTGGCGCTGCTGTTCTCGGTGACGGTCCTGTACCTCCAGGGGAAGTCGGCCAACCTCCTGTCGATCGGTGCCGTGGACTTCGGGATCATCGTCGATAGCTCGGTGATCATCGTCGAGAACATCTACCGGCACATCACGGCCCACGGGGCCGACCGCACCCGGCCTTTGATCCAGAGGATCGCCGAGGCCTCGCACGAGATCGAACGCCCCCTGTTCTTCTCGACCACGATCATCGTGTGTGCCTTCCTGCCTCTCTTCGTGATGACCGGGCCGGAGGGGGCCCTCTTCGGACCGATGGCCAACACCTATGCCTTCGCCATCTTCGGCGCCCTGGCGATCGCCGTGACGCTGGCCCCGGTCCTCTGCTCGTTCCTGTTCCACAACAAGCACGAGGAGAAGGACACCTTCATCGATCGCCTGATGAAGCGGCGCTACCTCGCGGTCCTGGGCTGGATCCTGAACCACCGGCCCATCTTCCTCGCCTTCCTCGCCGGCCTGCTCGCCTTCACGGCCTCGCTGGTACCGGGGCTGGGCGGGGAATTCATGCCGCAGTTGGAGGAGGGGAACCTCTGGATCCGGGCGGTCCTGCCCCGGACCGTGTCGCTGGAAGAAGCCTCGCGGATGGCCCCGAAGCTCCGCGAGGTGATCGCCTCGGTCCCCGAGGTCCGCAACGTGATGTCGCACATCGGCCGGCCCGACGACGGGACCGACGTGACCAGCTTCTTCAACCTGGAGTTCAACGTCCCGCTCAAGCCGATGGAGGAGTGGCGCGAGGGGATGACCCGCCCGATGATCGAGGACGAGCTGTCCCGCCGGTTCGCCAAGTTCCCGGGGATCAGCTTCAACTTCTCGCAGTTGATCCGGGACAACGTCGAGGAGGCCCTCTCCGGCGTGAAGGGGTCCAACTCGGTCAAGATCTTCGGCACCGACCTGAAGACCCTCGAAGACGCCGGCCAGCGGGTCGTCGGGCTCCTGCGGTCGGTCCCCGGGATCGAGAACGTGGGCCAGTTCCACATCCTGGGCCAGCCCAACCTGGAGATCAAGATCGACCGCCGGGCCTGCGCCCGCTACGGGATCAACGTGGCCGACGTCGAGGCGGCCGTGCAGGTGGCCATCGGCGGCAAGGCGTTCTCGCAGATGGTCGAGGGGGAGAAGCTTTATGACATTGTCCTGCGGCTCCCGGTCGATCTGCGGGACGATCCCCACGTGATCGAGCGGATCACGGTGGACATCCCCGCCACGCCCACCACGCCGGGCAGCCGGATCCCGCTCTCCCAGCTGGCCCACATCGAGCCCCACAAGTCGGGCGCCTCGTACATCTACCGCGAGAACAACCGCCGCTACATCCCGATCAAGTTCGACGTCCGGGGCCGCGACCTCGCCTCGGCCATCGAAGCGGCCAAGCAGGAGGTGGACCACCCCGAACATGGGGCCAAGCTCCCTCGCGGCTACGAACTGGAGTGGTCGGGCGAGTTCGCCCAGATGGAAGCGGCCAACGCCCGCCTGATGTGGATCGTCCCGGTCTCGATCGGGCTGATCCTGATGCTCCTCTACACGGCGTTCAGCTCGATCAAGGATGCCCTGCTGGTCATGGCCAACGTGGTCACGGCCACGATGGGGGGCGTCTGGGCGCTGAAGCTGACCGGGACCCCGTTCAGCATCTCGGCGGCGGTCGGCTTCATCTCGATCTTCGGCGTCGCGGTCCAGAACGGGGTGCTGCTGATCTCCTACTTCAACCAGATGCGGGCCTCGGGCATCCCGGTCCGCGAGGTCGTGATCCGGGGCTCGGAGCTTCGCCTCCGGCCGGTCGTCATGACCTCGCTCACGGCGATCCTCGGCCTGCTGCCGGCCGCCCTGGCCAACTCGATCGGCTCCCAGGCCCAGAAGCCGCTGGCCATCGTGGTGGTCGGCGGCATGTCGGCGGCATTGCTCCTGACCCAGTACCTGATGCCGGTCCTCTACAGCTACTTCCCGGCGCCCGACGGGCTGGATCAGGAAGTCAGCGGACTCGGCGACGGCTCGTTCATTCCCGATCACAACGCCCAGGGGGAGGGGATCTGATGGATATCTCGACGTCCGTGGCGATGGCCGAGGCCGCGCCGCATCAAAACGAACCCAACCGGGGAGTGGCCGGGCATCGGCCGGCGGACCCGTCGCGGAAGAAGCGGTCGGTCCCCTGGGCCCTGATCGTCACGTTCCTCATCGTCGGAGGACTCGGGGCCGGGGCCGCGAAGCTGGGGAAAGCCAGGCTCATCAAACTCTACGAACAGGCCCGCCGTCACATCCCGGGGCATCACGAGCCGAATCCGGTCCAGCCCACGATCGCCCTGCCCAAGCCCCGGCCCTGGGATGGGACGATCCGGCTGAGCGACGAGGACGCCACCTCGATCGGGCTGAAGCTGGTGCCGGTCCAGGCGCAGGTCGTGCCGATCAAGCTCGAACTCAGCGGCCGCACCGACTATGACCACTCCACGCTCAACAAGATCCGCCCCCGGTTCGACAACGCCCTGGTGCAGCACGTCTACGCCACGACTGGCCAGATGGTGAAGCGGGGCGAACCCCTCTTCGAGCTCTACAGCTCGGACCTCGCCGCCGCCAAGAACGACTGCCGGACCAAGTACGTCCAGTGGAATCACGACCGCAATCTCATGATCGCCCGCGAGCCCCTGGCCAAGAGCGGGGGCATCACCCAGGTGCTCTGGACCGACACCCAGAACTCGGAGCAGAAGAGCCGCCTCGACTACGACGTGGCCCGCGACCAGCTCATCACCTACGGGATGAACCGCGCGGAGATCGATGGCCTGCTCAAGAATCTCGCCAACGACGGCGTCCCGAGCGGTTCCGCCGCCAACGAGTCCAACGACATCTCCCGGATGGTCGTCCTCTCGCCGGTCGACGGCCTCGTCGTCGAGAAGGAGGTGGTCCCCGGCAACGTCTACGACAGCAAGGACAACCTGATCACGATCTCGCCGATGGACCGCCTCTGGGTCTGGGGCAACGTGTTCGAGTGCGACCAGGATAAGGTCCGGCTCGGCCAGACCTGGGACATCGACTTCCCCTACCTCAACGACCACGTCGAGGGGAAGGTGGAAAGCATCTCCAGCCGCGTCGATCCCGACACCCATACCGTCCGGATCCGCGCGACGATCCCCAACCCGGGCAAGCGGCTGAAGTCGGACATGCTGGTCCGCGCCACGCTCCTGATCCCGCCCGAGGGGGGGGATACGGTCATCCTCCGGGGCAGCCTGACGGTGATCAACGGCCAGTATTATGCCTTCGTCCGCAAGTCACGCGACGGCGACGGCGATCGCTTCGAGCGGAGGAAGCTCGACGTCAAGCAGGAGGGGGCCGAGGCCGTGGTGGTCGGTCGCGGGCTGGCCGTCGGCGAGGAGGTCGTGAGCCTCGGTTCCCTGATCATGGCCCAGATCTACGAGGACCAGGCGACCATCGCCACGGGACAGCCGCTCCCCTGATGCCGCCGGTTGGAGTGGCGGACATTTTCCCGGGCGGCGCGGGCCGCCAGGGATTTGACCGCCCCACCCGGCAGGGATAGGATCAATCGAGTCAGGTCATGTCCGGCCGCGGATCCTTCCGCGACCCCCGATCGAATCCAACGCGAGGGAGGGGTGGAACATGCCGCTGTTCGAAGTGGAAACGACGTCGCATATCATGATCGCGTGCGCCGATAACGAGGCCGCCGCACGCGGGTTCGCCGCCGAGAACTATCCCCAGGAGGAAGTCGTTCGGGTCAGCCACCGGCCCAGGGACGCCTGGGTGATCTCCAAGAACCTGCTGGGCATCACCAAGGCCGGCGACCCCTGCGTCAAGGCGCGCGATTGCCTGTCCAAGGCCCAGGGCGACAAGCTCCACGCGGTCCGGCTCTACATGCAGCAGACCGGCACCGACCTGGAAGGGGCCCGCAAGGTCATCGAATCCAACATGGCCCTGGGTTGGTGACGGCCGGCCGGCGGTCGCGGGGTGGGACCGGGTTCGAGACTTGAGTTTGGCGCGCAAACTGCCGATCTTCTCGGGACACGACAGATCGTATCGGCCGGAGCGTCGCGATGTCCAAGGTCATCAGCCTGATCCTCGGGGGAGGGCGGGGCACTCGCCTCTTCCCCCTCACCCGTTCCCGCAGCAAGCCGGCCGTGCCGATCGGCGGGAAGTATCGCCTCATCGATATTCCCATCTCCAACTGCATCCACTCCGGCCTGAACCGGATCTTCGTCCTCACCCAGTTCAACTCGGTGAGCCTGCACCGCCACATCGCCAACACCTACACGTTCGACCCGTTCGGCGGGGGGTTCGTGGAGATCCTGGCGGCGCAGCAGACGATGCAATACGAGGGGTGGTATCAGGGGACGGCCGACGCCGTCCGCCGCAACATCCCCCACTTCACCGAATCGTCGTTCGACCTCGTCCTGATCCTGTCCGGGGACCAGCTCTACCGGATGGATTTCCGGGACATGATCCGCAACCACATCGAGAACAAGGCCGAGGTCTCGATCGCCACGCTCCCCGTCCCCGAGGAGGAGGCCAAGGCGTGCGGGATCATGCGGGTCGAGACGAGCGGCCGCGTCATCGACTTCGAGGAGAAGCCCAAGACCCGCGAACTCCTGGACCGCGTCCACACCGACCCGGAGTGGATGGCCCGCCTGGGGATCGAGGCCGCCGGCCGCCCCTACCTGGCCAGCATGGGGATCTACCTGTTCAATCGGTCGACCCTGATCGACCTGCTGGCCTCGGGCAACGCGACCGACTTCGGCAAGGAGTTGTTCCCCCAGGCGATCGCCAACCACCGCGTGCAGGCCCACCTGTTCGACGGCTACTGGGAGGACATCGGGACGGTGGGCGCCTTCCACAAGGCGAACATCGACCTGACGCGCCCGAACCCCCCGTTCGACTTCATGTTCGCCGACCACCCGATCTACACCCGGCCCCGCTACCTGCCCTGCTCGCGGATCGCCGGGGCCAAGGTCACCGACAGCCTGATCTCCGACGGTTGCGTCATCGGCAAGAACTCGGTGATTGAGAATTCCGTGATCGGCGTCCGGGCCCAGATCGCCGAGGACGTCGTCATCCGCAATTGTTACCTCATGGGCGCGGATAGCTACGAGTCCCAGAAGCAGCTCGATACCAACATCCGGGCCAATCGCCCCCACGTCGGGATCGGCCGGGGCTCGGTGCTCGAAAACGCCATCATCGACAAGAACGCCCGGATCGGGCAGGGCGTCCGGATCGTCAACGAAGCCGGGATCGTCGATTCCGAGGATGCCCCGCACTACGTGATCCGCGACAAGATCGTGGTGATCCCCAAGTTCACCATCCTCCAGGATGGGATCACGATCTGAAATCGTTCGACTTCGACTCAAGTTTCGCCACGGGTGGTCCGACCTACAGGATAGCAGCATCCTGTATGGCACCCGTGACGAGGCTTGGTCATGCTGACGCACGCCATGGTGATGGTCGCGCTCGTTTCGACGATCGCGGGGCCAGGATTACGGCGCGGACCCTTGCTGGTCGGCGGCAGCGACCCGGCCCGGGGCGTGCTGGTCAACCATAACCCGGGCGTGCCCCCCTTCGCGCCGCCCGACCCGTCGCGGCCGACCGTGGTCTTCATCCACGGCTTCAACCCGATGCCGCGTACCGTCCATTTCACGATGGCCGAGCGGCTCGCCGATGGCCTGAACCGGCGCGGGCTTTCGAATCAGGTCAATCTTCTCGCCTGGGACTGGAACGCGGCGACTTTCGACTCCCTGAGCGTCCGCAGCAATGTCGAGGACGCGGTCGGGCAGGGGCACCTGCTGGCCGCGGCCCTGATCCGCGCGGGCGTCGCCCCATCCCGGACCCACCTGATCGGCCACAGCGCCGGGGGTTTGGTCGCGACGTCGGCCGCCTGGGACTTCGCGACCCTCTACGGGCAGCACGCCGCCCAGTTGACGCTGCTGGAACCGGCGGCGTTCTACCACGATGTCATCTTCGGGCGGCTGTCGGCCGGTTCGCTGGCCTCGCGGGTCGAGAACTACTGGTCCCCCGGGCCGAGCGCCTTCGGACGCGAAGTGGCGCAGGCCGGGGTCCAGAATCACCGGGTGGCCGGGCCGACCCCGTTCGTGGGGGTAGTCTGCCCGCTCCGCTCCAACCACCTTTCCCTGGTGCGTTGGTACGCCGACTCGATCGCCGACCCCAACCAGCCCGCCGGGTTCAACGCCAGCTTGCTCCTCGCCGGGCGATGACGGTCGACCGCCCGGCCCGGGAATCGGCTCAGATCAGGACCGGCTTGCCCAGCAGGCGGCGGACCACCGAGAACTGGCCGGCGTGCATCAGCGTGTGATTGGCGGTCGCGATGAAGACGTCGCCGAGGGTCGGGGCGAATCGGATCATGTCTTCGCTGGGCGGGCGATCGAGTTCGGCCTCGGTCATCTTTTCGAGCGCGGCGACGGTCGCGGCACGCGTCCGGTTCAGCAGGTCGAGATATTCGGCCTTGGTCAAGAATCCGTCCGGCCCATCGTCCGAGGCGCAAGACGGGCCGTGCTTCTCCATGAACCCATCGGGCAATGCGGGGTATTCCGCCTCGGGGATCTGCGACTTGACCAGGAACAGGTCGCCGGCGATCACGTTGCCCAGCTGCCAGGCGATGTGATTGGCCTTCGGCACGGGCCGGACCAGAAGGTCGGCATCGGAGAGATCCGACACGAGCATCTCGGTCAAGTGCCGGGTGGAGAGCAAGGAACTTTTGATGGCGGCGATCGCATTCATGGCAACTCGTCCTCGGGCCGTCAGGTCGATCGTCGAACCGTCGATGATCGACGCATCTGTCTATCACAGCACCCGAGACCATGCCAGGGGGATCATCGGGGGCGGATCGCACCGCCTCGCCCTCCCCCTCGGGAGTTGAAGACGCCGCCCCGGCGGGGATAATGGCGATCGCCTGAACGCAGGCCACGACCCCGGCCCAAATCTCGTCCGAGAACCGCCATGAAGAAGATCCGCTGGGGCATCCTGAGCACGGCCAAGATCGGCGTCGCCAAGGTCATCCCCGCCATGCAGAAGGGGGAGCTGACCGAGGTCGTCGCGATCGCCTCCCGGGGCATCGACCGCGCCCGCGAAGCGGCGACCTCGCTGGGCATCCCCCGGGCCTACGGCTCCTACGAGGAACTTCTGGCCGATCCCGAGGTGGACGCGATCTACAACCCGCTGCCCAATGACCTCCACGTCCCGTGGTCGATCAAGGCCCTCGAAGCCGGCAGGCACGTCCTCTGCGAGAAGCCGATCGGCCTCACGTCGCGGCAAGGCCGGGAGCTGGCCGAGGCCGGGGCACGCCACCCCGGCCTGAGGCTGATGGAAGCGTTCATGTACCGCCACCACCCCCAGTGGGTCCGGGCCAAGGAGATGGTGGATTCCGGGCGGATCGGACCGCTGAAGACGATCCAGACCTTCTTCTCGTTCTTCAGCGACGACCCCTCCAACATCCGGCACGACCTCGCCAAAGGGGGCGGGGCCCTGATGGACGTGGGGTGTTATGCCATCTCCCTTTCCCGATGGCTCTTCGATGCCGAGCCCGACCGCGTGATCGCCCACGTCCAGACCGACCCCGCCTTCGGCAACGTCGACCGGACCTCGTCGGCGGTGCTCGACTTCGCCGGCCGGGGCACGGCCTCGTTCACCTGCTCGATGGCGGTGGCCCCGCTCCAGGTGGTCCATGTCGTCGGGACCAAGGGGCGGATCGAGTTGTCCGAGATCCCGTTCAACGCCCCGCCCGACCGGCCGTGCGCCCTCCGGGTCCAGGTCGGCGACGGGCCGGTCGAGCGGATCGAAGTCCCGGCCTGCGATCAGTACACGATCCAGGGCGACCTCTTCGCCCGATCCATCCTCGAAGACGCCCCGGTCCCGACGCCGATCGAGGACGCGATCCGGAACATGGAAGTCATCGAGGCGATCCTCGCCTCGGGCCGATCCGGCGGCTGGGAGAAGCCGGCCCGGGCCTGAGCCATCCCGGACCAAATCCGCAGGGGGGCGGGCCGCATCCCGGCCTCGGCCCCCCCTCTCGGTTCAGGCCGGGGCCACGGGTGGCGCGGCGGGCTGCTTCCGCGTCCACCGTTCCCGCATCCGTTCGCCCAGGGTGAGGCAGGCGGGGAGGAACAGGATGTTGCCCAGGGTGCTGCCGGCGGTGGCCACGGCGACCATCACGCCGAAATTCGAGAACGGGGCGAACTCGCTGAAATAAAGAACCAGGAAGCCCAGGGCCACCGCCGTGCTGGACAGGATCACGCCCGGCCCGGTCACGGAGTAGGAGGCGAACAGGCTCGGCTCGAACCCCTCGACCTTCCTCAGCCGGCGGAACTGGAGCAGGCAGTGGAACGTGTCGTCCACCGACAGCCCCAGCGCCACGCTCGCCACGAGGGCGGTGCCCAGGTCGAGCTTGATCCCCAGCCAGCCCATCAGCCCGAGCACCAGCCCGACCGCCAGCAGGGTCGGGAGCAGGGCCAGCGCGGCCAGGATCGGCCCCCTCAGGGCGATGGTCAGCATCAGGAGGATGCCGGCCACCGAGTATCCGAAGGTCGACCACTGGGTCCGGATCACGGCCTCGGTGGTCCGGGTCATCAGGAACGATAGGCCGGTCAACTCGGTCTTGCCCAGCCTCTTCGAGATCTCATCGATGGCCCGGACGAAGATCGCCGCCTTGTCCGACGCCGGTTGCTGCTCGACGAGGCGGAGCAGGATCCGCGCCTGCCGGCTGTCGGGATTGTAGAAGCCCCGGAGCAGCTCGGCCTGGGGCGACGCGGCGATCAGTTCGAGCTTGGTGGCCAGCACCCATCGGGCCGCCTCGTCCGAGAGCGCGGCCAGCCTGCGGTCGGGGTCGAGGACCGTGGCCAGGCTCAGAACATAGGACGGCCTGGGGGGGGACTCGGCCAGCAGGGCATCGCCGGCCGCCTCCATCTTCGCCAGGACGTTGCGGTCGATCGTCGCGGGGACCGGGGCGATCATCTCGACCACCCCGATCCCGCCGAGCCGCGACTCGACGGCGCGATAATCCTGCACGACCCGCGTCTCGGGCATGAACGCGTTGATGTAATTCGACTCGTAGGTCAGGCGCGTCATCCCCAGGGCGATGGGCGCCACGATCGCCACGATGCCCAGCACGATGAACAGGGGCCGGCGGACCACCCATCCGGTCGTCCAACCCACGCCGGCGCCCACCCGGGAACGCGAGCCGAAGGCGGCGGGCAGGTCGAGCCGGAACGGCGGCAGCATGGCCGAGGGGGCGATGGCCATCACCAGCAACGAGGCCAGCAGGGTGCACGACCCCATGATCCAGCCGAACTGGCGGATCGGCATCACGTTGCTGGTCACCAGCGCCCCGTAGCCGATCGCCCCGGTCATGGCGCACCAGAAGATCGGCAAGGAGACGGCCCGGAGGGTCGAGCGGGCGGCCACTTTGCGGTCGGCCTCACGCCGGCGCTCGTCCCGGAAGTGGATCGCCAGGTGGCTGGCCGCGGGCATCGTCAGGACGATGATCTGCGCCACCAGGGGGCCGCCGGAGAGGGCCAGCTTCAGCCCATAGCTGACCATGACCCACTCGGTGGCCAGCCAGACCAGCCAGCCGGCCAGGATCGGCACGACGGCCCACCACAGGCTCCGGGTCGCCGTCAGGGTGACGATCCCGATCAGGATCATCCCGACGACGGCGAGGCGGCGGCCGTCCACCTCGATGCTGCT
Source organism: Tundrisphaera macrotermitis (assembly GCF_051175315.1). Lineage (NCBI taxonomy): Bacteria > Pseudomonadati > Planctomycetota > Planctomycetia > Isosphaerales > Isosphaeraceae > Tundrisphaera > Tundrisphaera macrotermitis. The sequence continues at coordinate 5,578,099 of NZ_CP195100.1, read as the reverse complement.
GAACCCGTCGGCCAGCAGGACCGGCGGGCCGACGATCGCCGGCCGGCCCAGCTTGTGGCGGGCGGCGAAGGCGTCGGACTTCTCCCGCAGGGCCTTGACCGTGTCGGTAACGACGTGTTCCTCGGTCTTCATCAGCCGGACGACGAGGGCCGTCGATTTGGCCTCGGCATCGATCAGGGTGCCCACGATCAGCGGGTGGGAGGTGATCCGCTTCTTGAGCACCTCCAGCCCGGCGGCGTCGGCCGACCGGATCGCCGATCCGATGGTCAGGGCATTCCCCGACCCGGCCATGTCCAGGTTCTTGATCCGATCGCGGATCGCCGTGAGGGCCCGGTCCCGGAGGAACCCCGGCAGCTTCTGCATCTGGATCAGGCCGTCATCGACCTGCCAGAGCTGGGGCATCGCGTCGAGCGACTCGACCCGGACCACCCCCTTGATCTTCGCCGGGCCGAGCGTCCGGGACAGCTCGGCCACGCGGGCGATGCCGTCCGCGGTGAGCAGGTCGGGGTCGGCGTAGGAGACGAAGACGAAGTTGTCGTCTCCGAAGGCGGCCGACGCCCGGTTGTAGTCGACGATCGCCGGGTCGTCCTCGGAGAAGAACGAGCGGATCGACTGCTCGTAATCCACCCTCTTGCCGGCGATCATGAGCAAGGCCAGGACCAGCGTGACGGCGGCGAGGAGGATGTGGCGGGAGCGGAGCAGGAGGTCGATCACGGGGGGGAAATCCATCGGTCCGGGTCGGACGGTCGGTGACATGCCCGACCCGCATCCTTCCGTGGTTGTAGGCTCCCCGGCCCCCGCTGTCGAGCCATCTTCCCCGCTATCCTCTCCCTCGTCCTAATCCGCCAGTCCTCCCGGGCGCGTGGAGGCCGCATTCCGCCGACGTGAGGGACCGCCGGGGGCCTTCGATGGCGGTAGCCCCGCGCATCGAATCGCGAGGTCGTGTAGACTGGTTCGACCGAGGCCCGGAGAGACCGCCCGTCATGGCCAAGAAGAAAGCCCAGCCGCCCGACGAGTCGCCCAAGCGTCGGGGCCGCGCCAAGTCCGATCCCTCGCAGCCCCAGCCCGATCCGCCGGCCCCCACCCCGGCCGAGCTCCGCGAGCTGGAATCCCTCTTCAGCAACCTGCTCGGCGGCGCCTCGGTGGGGGAAAGCCCGCCGAGCCCGGCCGAATCCCTGCTCGCCGAGGCCTTCCAGGCCGCCACGCCGGCCAAGCAGAATGCGCTGGCCAAGAAGGCGATCGCCAAGGATCCCGACTGCGCCGAGGCCTACACCCTGCTCGCCGAGAATGCCAGGGACCGCAAGCAGGCGCTGGCCTACCTGGAGCAGGCGCTGGCCGCGGCGGAGCGGGCCCTGGGTCCGGAGGTCTTCAAGACCAAAGAGGGGCGGTTCTGGGAGATCCGGGAGACGCGGACCTACATGCAGGCCCGGCAGGCGCTGGCCGAGGCCCTCTGGACCTCAGGCCGTCGCGACGAGGCCGCCGAGCACCTGCTGGCGATGATCCGCCTCAACCCGAACGACAACCAGGGGGTCCGGTATGCCCTGGCTTCCTGGCTGATCAACCTGGACCGGCTCGACGACCTCGACGCGCTGCTGGAGCGGTTCCGCGAGGAAGACTCGGCCACCCTGGGCTTCACCCGGGCCTTGCTGGCGTTCCGCCGCCAGGGGGACACGCCCGCCGCCCGCAAGCTGCTCCGCGCCGCCAAGAAGGGGAACAAGTTCGTCCCGGACTACCTGCTCGGCGAGAAGACGCTGCCCGCCGAGCCGCCCCAGGTCTACAGCCCGGGCGGGGAGGACGAGGCGATCCTCTACGTCGGCAATCACCTCGGGGCGTGGAAGGCGACGCCCGGGGCGATCTCCTGGGCCCGGGCCACGCTCAAGCCCGCCCGGAAGAAGGCCGCGAAGCCCCCGGCCGCCGAGGGGCCGACGCCCCGCGACCGGGCCAAGCTGCTCGAACTCCCGGAAGAATACGACATCTGGCAGGTCGATTTCCGCCAGTTCGCCCGGCGGATCGAGGTGGCCGGGGAGCGGATCCGCCCGTGGATGATGCTGGTGGCCAGCCGGACCAACAGCCTGGTCCTGGCCCATGACCTGGCCGAGCAGTTGCCCACCCCCGCCGAGCTTTGGGACCTGGTCGCCTCGGCGATCCGCAAGCCGTTCGCCGGCGAGCCCCACCGCCCGGCCGGGCTCGAAGTCCGCACCCACCCCCAGTGGGACGCCCTGGAGAACCAGTTCGAGGCCATCGGCGTGGAGGTGGTGACGGTCCCGGAACTCGACCAGATCGACCTCCTGTTCGACGACCTCACCCGGCACCTGGCCGGCGCCGAGCCGCCGGGCATCCTCGACATGCCCGGCGTGAAGCCGGAGCAGGTGGCCCGGTTGTTCCAGGCCGCCGCCTCGTTCTATCGCCGGGCGCCGTGGCGGTCCCTGGGCTACGAGGCCGTAATCCGTGTGGAGTGCGACCGCTACGAGAGCGGGCCCTGGTTCGCGGTGGTCATGGGCCAGTCCGGGCTCACCCTGGGCGTGGCGCTCTACGAAGACCTCAAGCTGCTCCAGAAGATGTGGTCGGGCAAGCTTTCCGACGAAGAAGGGGCGCGGAAGACCGTCGCCCTCACCGTCACCTTCGACGACGAGTCCAGCCTCCCCGAGGCCGACCTGGAAGCGATCGAGGCCCACGATTTCGAGATCGCCGCCCCCGAGGCCTACCCGTCGGTGTTCCGCAAGGAGCGCGGGCTCTCGATGCGCCCCCCGCTGTCGTGGGAGATCGACCTCCTGGACGCCTGCCTCCGCGCCCTGCCCGACTTCATCGCCCGCCGCCGGTCCGACGACCCGACGCGGGAACTCGTCCCCGTCCTCGGCACCCCCGGCCCCATCGAACTCGGATTGTCGTGGGTCCCCGAGTCCAACTGATCCCCGAGAGGACGCCCAGCGACCCGCTTATGCGCATCGATCGGATCGAACTCAAGCTCGTCCGCGTGCCCCTGGCGCGGACCTTCCGCACCAGCTCCAGCACCAAGGATCACATCGATCACATCCTGGTCCGGGTCGTCGCCGACGACGGCTCCGAAGGCTGGGGCGAATGTGCCAGCCCGTACGATCCCTATTACTGCCCCGAGACGACCGGCACCTGCTGGCACCTGCTCGAAGACTTCCTCGGCCCGCTGGTCCTGGGCAAGGAGTGGGGGACGATCGACGAGTTCGTCTCCCTGTATCGCCTGGTGAAGGGGAACAACTTCGCCAAGGCCGGCCTGGAGATGGCCTGTTGGGACGTGCTGGCCACCCGGGCCGGGAAGCCCCTGGCCTCGCTGCTCGGCGGGACCCGGACGGAGATCCTGTCGGGCGTGAGCCTGGGGATCGAGCGCGACCTGGATTCGCTCCACGAGCAGATCGACCGCTTCCTGGATGAAGGCTACCGGCGGATCAAGCTCAAGATCGCCCCCGGCTGGGACGTCGAGGTCGTCCGCGCCGTGCGGGAACGCCACCCCGGCATCGCGCTCCAGGTGGACGCGAACTCGGCCTACACCCTGGCCGACGTCGATCGCCTCAAGGCCCTCGACGAGTTCGACCTGCTGCTGATCGAACAGCCGCTGTCCCACGACGATATCATCGACCATGCCCGGCTCCAGGCCGAGCTGCGGACCCCGGTCTGCCTGGACGAGAGCATCCACTCGGCCGAGGACGCCCGGAAGGCGATCGACCTGGGCGCCTGCCGGATCATCAACATCAAGGTCAGCCGCGTGGGGGGCCTCCGCGAGGCCAAGAAGGTCCACGACCTCTGTCTGGATCGCGGGATCCCGGTCTGGTGCGGCGGGATGCACGAGTTCGGCATCGGCCGGGCGGCCAACGTTGCCATCGCCAGCCTGCCCGGTTTCACCCTGCCGGGCGACGTGTCGGGCTCGGACAAGTATTACCGCGAGGACCTGGTCGAGCCCGCCATCGTCGCCGTCCACGGCGCCGTGGCCGTCCCGACGACCCCCGGGCTGGGCCATCGCCCCGTGCTCGATCGGATCGCCCGCCACACCCTCAAGGAGGCGACCCTGGTCGCCGCGAAGGCCTGACCCATGGGCGATCGGGACATCCTCAACGACTTCCGTTCCCACCAGGCGGAATGGCTCGCCTCGCTGGCCGGCCTGGTGACGCACGAGTCGCCGAGCCGGGACAAGCCGAGCCTGGACGCGCTGGCCGTCACCCTGGCCGCCCGGTTCGCGGCGATCGGCGGGTCCGTGGCGATCGAGGAGAATGCGGACGGCGGCGATCACGTCCGCGTCCGGTTCTTCGACCACGTCTCGGGCAAGAAGCCGGCCCTGCTGCTCGCCCACTACGACACCGTCTGGCCGCTCGGGACGCTGGCGACCATGCCCTTCCGCCTGGAAGGGGGCAAGGCCCACGGCCCCGGCGTGTTCGACATGAAGGCCAGCATCATCCTGGCCGAGATGGCGATCGACGCCCTCCGGAGGTTCGGGATCACGCCCCCCCGGCCGGTCGAATTCCTGATCACCTCCGACGAGGAGATCGGCAGCCCGACCTCGCGGGCCCTGATCGAGGCCCGCGCCCGCGAGGCACAGCACGTCCTCGTCCTGGAGCCGCCGCTGGCCGACGGCTCGCTCAAGACGGCCCGCAAGGGGGTCGGCGGGTTCACCGTCGAGGTGGAGGGCAGGGCGGCGCACGCGGGGGTCGAGCCCGAGAAGGGGATCGACGCCATCCGCGAAATGGCCGGGCAGATCCTCCGGATCCACGAGCTGGCGGACCCCGCCGAGGGGACGACCGTCAACGTCGGCGAGCTTCGCGGCGGCACCACCTCCAACGTCGTCCCGGCGCACGCCTGGGCCAAGGTGGATGTCCGGGCCAAAACCCTGGCGGAAGCCCGGCGGATCGAAGCGGCCATGCTCGGCCTCACGCCGATCCATCCCGGGGCCCGGCTCACGATCCGGGGCGGGTTCAATCGCCCGCCCATGGAGCGGACGCCCGCCGTGGCCGACCTGTTCGCACGCGCCCGGGCCTGCGGGCTGAAGCTCGGCCTCGACCTGGGGGAAGGGGCGACCGGCGGCGGCAGCGACGGCAACTTCACCGCCGCGCTCGGCGTGCCGACCATCGACGGATTGGGCGTCCATGGGGCCGGGGCCCACGCGTCCCACGAGCACATCGTCGTCGAATCGCTGGCCGAACGGGCCGCATTGCTGGCCATGCTCCTGACGGACCTTTGAACCGAGCCGACCGCCATGACCGACGAGATCACCATCCGCCGCGCCGAGACCCTGGACGACTACCGCGCCTGCCAGCACGCGCAGAAGGTGGCCTGGGGGATCACCGATGAGAGTTACCTGATCCCGCTGGCGACCATGGTCGGCGTCCAGCATCACGGCGGCCTGGTCCTCGGTGCGTTCGACGCCTCCGGGGCCATCCTCGGCGTCTCGTTCGCCTTCCTCGGCCGGATCCACGGCCGCTTCTGCCTCTATTCCCAGTTGACGGGGGTCGTCCCGGGCCAGCAGGGGAAGGGGATCGGCAACCGGCTCAAGCAGTATCAGCGCGAGTTCGCCCGATCCGAGGGGCTGGATAGCCTCGCCTGGTCGTTCGACCCGCTCCAGGCGGGCAACGCCCGGTTCAACCTCCACCACCTGGGCGCGACCTCGTCCCGGTTCATCGAGGACATGTACGGCCGACGCACCGATGCGCTCAACGCGGACACCCCGACCGACCGCCTGATCGCCGAATGGCCGGCCGTGCCCGACCCGTCCCCCCGGCCCGAGCTTCCCGGGATCGACGACCTGCCCCGGCTGATCCGGACCAGGATCGACGAGGCCGGTTCCCCCATCCCGGAGGGCGCGATCCCCGCGGCCGACCTCGGGCCGGTTGCCTTGCTGGAGATCCCGGCGGACATCACGTCCCTCCGCCGCGACGATCCTACGCGGGCCGCCGCCTGGACCTCGGCCCTCCGGGCCGCCTTCCCCGACGCCTTCGCACGGGGCTACCGGGCCGAGGGGTTCCACCGCGACGGGGACCGGGGCTTCTACGTCCTCCGCCGCTGACTCCGGTCCATTTTGGGACGCGACCGGGTGGCCTTCCCGATGCAACCCGATAGGATGGGTCGATCCGGCTCGATCGAGCACGAATCCCGTGGGGAGCATCGCGTGAAGACCCGACCGCTGGGCCGGACCGGCCTGCACCTGCCCGTTCTCAGCTTCGGCGCGTCGTCGCTCGGCCAGGAGTTCCGGTCGGTCGACGTCGGCGAAGCGTTGCAGTCGGTCCGCACCGCGCTCGACCTGGGGATGAACTTCATCGATACCTCGCCGTTCTACGGGCGGGGGATGAGCGAATGCCTCCTGGGCGTGGCCCTACGCGGCGTCCCCCGGGACAGCTACCTGCTGGGCACCAAGCTCGGCCGGTACGACCTGGCCCACTTCGACTTCTCGCCCCGGCGGGTCGTGGAGAGCGTCGACGTCAGCCTGCACCGGATGGGCGTGGATCACCTCGACATCCTCCTCTGCCACGACATCGAGTTCGTCGACGTCGACCAGGTGATCGAGGAGACGATCCCCGCCCTCCGCCGGATCCAGGCGGCGGGCAAGGCGCGGTTCATCGGCGTCAGCGGGTATCCGATGGCGATGTTCCGCCACGTCCTGGAGCGGGTCGACCTCGACGTGATCCTGTCGTACAACCACTACACGCTCCAGAACACGATGCTCCTGGACCTGATCCCGACGCTCCAGGCCAGGAGGGTCGGGATCATGAACGCGGCCCCCTTCTCGGCCCGGTTGCTGACGAATGGCGAGCTGCCCCCCTGGCACAAGGCCACGCCGGAGGTCCGGGAGATCGCCGGCCGGGCCGCGAAGCATTGCGCGGCGAACGGCGTCGACATCGCCCAGCTCGCCTTGCAGTATTCGATCGCCAACGAGGACCTGGCCACCTGCATCGTCGGCTCGGCCAACCCGGCCAACGTCCGCAAGTGGGCCGAGTGGGCGGAGATGCCGATCGACCAATCCCTGCTCGTCGAGGTCCTGCGGATCCTCGAACCGATCCACGACTGGCGATACATCGAGGGGCGTCCCGAGAACAACGACCCGCCCTGGGAGGCGGCCCGATGAAAGCGCTCCTGCTGGAAAAGCCCGGCGACTTCCGCGTGATCGAGGCCGAGACGCCGGCCCCCCCCGGCCCGGGCGAAGCCCTGGTGCGGGTCCACCGGATCGGCATCTGCGGGACCGACATCAGCGGCTACCTGGGGAAGATGCCGTTCTTCCGCTACCCCCGGATCCCGGGCCACGAGCTGGGCGTGGAGGTCTTGGAGGTCGGCCCGGGGGTCACCCACGTCGCGCCCGGCGACCGCTGCTCGGTCGAGCCCTACATCAACGACCCGGACAGCTACGCGAGCCGGCGCGGGCATCCGAACTGCTGCGAGAAGCTGGAAGTCCTCGGCGTCCACCGCGACGGCGGGATGCGTCCCATGTTCACGCTACCGGCGCGGAAGCTGCACCCGTCCGGCAGGCTCGCGTTCGATCAACTGGCGTTGGTCGAGACGCTGGCCATCGGCTGCCATGCCGTCGATCGGGGCTGCCCGAAGGCGGACGAGACGTGCCTGGTGATCGGCGCCGGCCCGATCGGCCTGGCCACGCTCGAATTCGTGAAGCTGTCCGGGGCCACGCCGCTCGTCCTGGACGTGAACGAGGCCCGGCTCGAATTCTGCCGCACGACGATGGGCATCACCCGGACGATCCTGGCCTCGGAGAACACCGACTCCGACCTCCTGGCCGCGACCGACGGCCACGGGCCCGACGTCGTCATCGACGCCACCGGCTCGGCGGCCTCGATGTCGGCGGCCTTCGGCCGGATCGCCCCCGGCGGTCGCCTGGTCTATGTCGGCATCACCACCGACGAGGTCCGGTTCCGCCACCCGATCTTCCACCGGCCCGAAGGGACGCTGCTCTGCTCGCGGAACGCCCTGCCGCGCGACTTCACCCGGATCATCGGCCTGATCGAGGATGGCCGGATCGACACCGGCCCCTGGATCACCCACCGGACCCGGTTCGATGACCTGCCCGGGGTGTTCCACGACTACACCCGCCCCGAGACCGGCGTCATCAAGGCCGTGGTCGAAGTCGGTTGATCCATCGTTCCATGAAGGGCAGCCCAGGACTCGGGGGGACGCGATGAGCCGATGGCCAATGATTCTCGCTGTCCTGGCCTCGGCCGTTTCCCCCGGCTCGGCCCAGGATCACTTGACCCCCGATCGGGCGGCCTATTTCCATGCCGCTGAGTACCCGAAGCCTTATCTCCTCAAGGTCGGCCACGTCTTCTCCCAGGCCTTCGAGGATGGCGTCGCCCTCAGGGCCATCACGCTCCACTCGCGCCGTATCGTGGACGGGGAGGTTTGCGTCGGTATCACCATGAAAGAGGGCCAGGCCGAGGCGTTTCTCCTCGAACCGACATCGAGCCTGCTGCTCAGTCAGAGCCTTGAAGACTGTCGCGACTCGATCGACGCCCATAAAGAGGATGGCACCGCGGTGCCCAGGCACTTGCTCGATCGCCTGGAATACCTCACGAAGAAGAAGGCGGAGGATTTCCGCAAGATCAAGGCGACGCGTCGAAGCCGGCCGGTCCCGGGCCCGCTCGCGGATGAGATCAGGTCGCTCTGGGAACGGATGCTGTTGGAGACGAAGCATCCCAAGACGCCGGGTCGCGGCCTGGATGGGATCACTTATTACTTTTCGGCATGGGTCCGGGGATATGGGGAAATCAGCGGGCAGGTTTGGTCGCCGAAGGAAGGCTCGAAGGCGGAGAAGCTGACCCGACTCGCCAAGGCGATCGGGGACTATGCCGGGGGCAAGATAGAGTTGAGGCAGTTGCAGGAATCGAGCGCGCAGGCCAGGGCCGCCATCCTCTCGGACCCGGCCGCGCCGACACCCTCGCCCCGGCCCTCGGTCCAATAAATCTCGACGGAGTCCATGAACGATGTCCAGCGTCGAAGCCCAACCCGCCGATGACTCCCCCTGCGTCCCCCTCGGCCTGAGCCCGAGCTTCGGCTTCGGCGACCGCCTCGGGCTGGCCACGCCCGGCCATGTGGAGGCGATGCGGAGGGCCGGGGCGGGCATCGAGCCGATCTTCCCCCAGCAGTCGATCCGCGAGATGTCGCGCACCCAGCGCACGCCCCGGCAGGTGATGGACGACGCCCTCCTGAGCGCCCGCCATGCCGGTTGGTCGGGCCGGATCGGGGCCGACGCCGACCACCTCAAGACCGACTCGGATGCCGACGCCACGGCCGCCGTCGGCTTCACCTTCTTCACCATCGACCCGTCCGAGCACGTCGACCCCCAGGCCCACATCTACGACGAGTCCACCCTCCGTTCCAGGACATCGGGCCTCGCCGAGGAAATCGGCTGGCTCGGCTATCGCGGCAAGTCGATCACCCTGGGGACCGGCACCTCGATCGACTTCGACGAGGAGTCGATCCTCCGGGCGACCGCCAAGTACGGCCGGGCCGTGGAGCACGCCATCGCGCTGGCCGACCACATCAAGAAGGCCTGCGACGCCCGGGGGGCCGGGCACGAGATCGAGCTTTCGGTGGACGAGACCGAGCATCCGACCACGCTCGCCGAGCACTTCCTGATCGCCGACCGCTGCCTCGGGGCCGGGATGAAGCTGGTGAGCCTGGCTTCCCGGTTCGTCGGCGACTTCGAGAAGGGGGTGGACTTCAAGGGGGACCTCGCCGCCCTGGAACGCTCGCTCCACGACCACGCCGCGATCGCCGCCCAGCTCGGCCCGTACAAGCTCAGCCTCCATTCCGGGTCGGACAAGCTGTCGATCTACCCGGCCCTGGCCCGGGCCACCCGGGGGATGTTCCACGTCAAGACGGCCGGGACCAGCTACCTGGAAGCCCTGCGTGTGGTCGCCCGCCGCGAGCCGGACCTGTTCCGCCGGGTGATCGAGTTCGCCCGGAACCACTACGACGCCGACCGGGCGACCTACCACGTCTCGGCGACCCGCGAGGCCTCGCCCGACCCGTGGACGATCGCCGATGAACGCGACCTGGAACGGCTCTACCTCGGCCTGTGGGACGAGACCCCGGCCGGGCTGGGCTTCACCCAGCCGAACCGCCAGATCCTCCATTGCACGTTCGGCTCGACCCTGACCGACGCCACGCTCGGGGCGGAGGTCCGGGGCGTCGTCCACCAGTATGTGGACGACTACACCGAGATCCTCGCCGACCACTTCGCCCGCCATCTGGACGCCCTCCGCGCAGGCCTGTGAATTTCGAGACCCCTCCCTCAAGGAATCGCCGCGATGCCCGCGAGTTTTCTGGATCAACTGTTCGGCATGGATGGCCAGGTGGCCGTGGTGATCGGCGGCACGGGGGTCCTGGGCGGCGCCCTGGCCCTGGGACTGGCGAAGGCCGGGGCCACCGCGATCGTGGCCGGCCGCGACCCCGAGAAGGGGGCGGCCCGCGTCGCCGAGATCTCCGAGGCCGGCGGCAAGGGGGCCTTCCTCTCGGTCGACGTGATGGATCGGGCCTCGATCGCCGGACTGCTCGCCCGGACGATCGCCGAGCATGGCCGGGTGGACATGGTCATCAACGGGGCGGGGGTCAACAGCGCCAGCGCCTATCTGGATGCCAAGGATGAGGACTGGGACCGCGTGATCACCAGCAACCTCAAGGCGGTCCACTGGGGGTGCCAGATCTTCGGCGGCCACATGGCCCAGCACGGCGGGGGGTCGATCGTGAACATCGCCAGCGTGTCGGCCCACCTGCCGCTGTCCCGGGTGTTCGCCTACTCGGCCTCCAAGGCGGCCGTGGTGAACCTCACCCAGAACGTGGCCCGCGAGTTTGCCCCGATGGGGGTCCGGGTCAACGCGCTCTGCCCCGGCTTCTTCCCGGCCGAGCAGAACCGCAAGATCCTCGATGCGTCGCGGGTCGAGAAAATTATGGCCGGCACGCCCATGAACCGCTTCGGCGAGCCCGAGGAACTGGTCGGTGCCACCCTGCTGATGCTTTCCAAGAACGCCGGGAGCTTCATCACCGGGGCGACCTACTACGTCGATGGCGGCTTCACGGCCATGCGCCTCTGATCCCGACCGAACCACCGGAGGCCCTGCCGTGATCCGATCCGCCGTGACGGTCAGCCTGGTCGAGGAGGCTCGGGGCGGCCCGTTCGTCTTCTGGCACGACCTGCCCGCCGCCTGCGCCAAGGCCCAGGCGGTCGGCTTCGATGCCATCGAGCTGTTCCCGCCCGGCCCGGATGCGGTCGATCCCTCGCGGCTCCGGCTCCAGCTCAACGACCACGGGCTGGGCCTGGCGGCGGTGGGGACCGGGGCCGGGTGGGTCAAGCATCGGCTCCACCTGACGCACCCCGACCCGGCCGTCCGGGCGGAGGCCCGCGCCTTCATCCGCTCGATCATCGACTTCGCCGGCTCGCTCCACGCGCCGGCAATCATCGGGTCGATGCAGGGCCGGTCCGGCCCGGAGGTCCCGCGCCCCACCGCCCTGGGTTATCTGGCCGATGCCCTCGAGGAGTTGGGGGTGCACGCGAAGCAGTACAACGTCCCGCTGCTCTACGAGCCCCTGAATCGGTACGAGACCGACCTGGCGGTGACCCTCGACGCCGGGGCCTCGCTGCTGGGCTCGCTGTCCACCGGCAACGTCCTTCTCCTGGCCGACCTGTTCCACATGAACATCGAGGAGACGGACCTGGCCGACGCGATCCTGTCGTGCGGGCCGAAGATCGGCCACGTCCACTTCGTCGACTCGCACCGGCGGCCAGCCGGGACCGGCCACCTCGACTTCCCGACGATCGCCTCGGCCCTGGTCGACATCGGTTATTCGGGCTATGCTTCGGCCGAAGCCTTCCCGCTGCCGAGCCCGGAAGCGGCCGCCGAGCAGACGATGGTGGCCTTTCGCCGCTTCTTCGGACCCTGATCCCCGGGACGCCCATGCTCACGCACCGCCTGCTCGTCCATCCCAAGATCAACGAGGTGATCGGCCGCGCCGGGCACCACGCCCAGATCCTGATCGCCGACGGCAACTACCCGGCGTCGACCAAGAAGGGGCCGAATGCCGAGGTCGTCTGCCTGAACCTGATGCCCGGGGTCGTGACCTGCGCCCAGGTGCTCCGGGCGATCCTGTCGGCCGCGCCGATCGACGCGATCCGGACCATGAACTACGAGACCACCGGCCCCTATGCCCTGACTGAAGACCCTCCGGTCTGGGACGAGTACCGCGGGGTAATCGCCGAATCCGGCACGCCGCTCGCCCTCGAACCGATCGAGAAGTGGGACTTCTACAAGGCCGTCGAGACCCCCGACCACGTCCTCACCATCCAGACCGCCGACCAGCAGCGCTTCGCCAACGTGCTGCTGTCGATCGGCGTGCGCATGGACTGAGCCCGCACCATCATGCCCATCACCATCGACGCCCACCACCACCTCTGGCAGCTGGGCCAGCCCTTCGACCACCTCTGGCTCGACGCCCCCGACAAGGCGCCGATCCGCCGCGACGTCCTGCCCGAGCACCTGGAGCCCTTGCTCCGGGCCAACGGCATCGACGCCTCGATCATCGTCCAGACCCAGCACGACATCGAGGAGAACCGCTGGGCGCTGATCCACGCGGATAATCACTCGTTCATCTGCGGGGTGGTCGGCTGGGTCGACCTGGCCTCCGACAAGTGCGAGGAGCAGGTCGACTTCTTCAAGTATCACCCCAAGTTCGTCGGCGTCCGCCACCTCGTGCAGGATGAGCCGGACGACGACTTCCTGGTCCGCCCCGAGATCGTCCGGGGCCTGAAGGTCCTGGCCAAGCACGAGATGCCGTTCGACCTGCTGGTCTATCCCCGGCACCTCCGCCACGTCCCGACCCTGGCCCGGGAGATACCGACCCTGCCGATGGTGATCGACCACCTGGGCAAGCCCGACATCAAGGGCCGGGGCTTCGAGGCCTGGGCCGGCGACTTCCGCGCGGCCGCCACCTTCCCCAACGTCCACTGCAAGCTGTCGGGGATGGCGACCGAGGCGGACTGGTCGTCCTGGACGGCCGCCGACCTCAAGCCCTACGTGCAGACCGCCCTGGAAGCCTTCACGCCGGATCGGCTGATGTTCGGCTCCGACTGGCCGGTCTGCGAGCTGGCGGGATCCTACGAGCGGATCAAGCGGGCCCTCGAAGAGGCCCTCGGGCCGCTGGGCGACGGCGAGCGCGCGGCCATCTTCGGGGAGACGGCCCGGAAGTTCTACGACCCTTATCTCGACGGCTGAGCGGGCTCAATCCCGGCCGCGCACCGCGCGGTCGATGTCGCGCTTGGCGTCCTTGGTCTTGAGGGCCTGGCGCTTGTCGTAGAGCTTGCGGCCGCGGGCGATGCAGATCTCGACCTTGGCGATCCCGTTCTTGAAGTAGACCTGGAGCGGGACCATCGTCAGCCCGCGCTCGGAGATCCGGGCGCCGATGCGGTCGATCTCCTGGCGGTGGAGCAGGAGCTTCCGCTTCCGCTTCGGCTTGTGGTTCATCTTGTTGGCCTGGACGTACTCGGGGATGTCGCTCCCGATCAGCCAGGCCTCATCCTTGTCGATGTCCACGTAGGCTTCTTCGAGGCTGGCCTTGCCGGTGCGGAGGCTCTTGACCTCGGTCCCGGTCAGGACGATGCCGGCCTCCGCGACCTCCAGGATGTCGTACTCGAATTTCGCCCGACGGTTCCGGGCGACGACCAGCCGGCCATCTTTGTCGGTCGCGTCCTTCTTCGTCGCCTTGCCGGATTTCGCCATCGTCGGGAGACTCTTGAACGACACGGTGCGGATGACATTCCCCGGGAAACCGCCCGGTCGACCGCGTGCCGGGGAGGGCCCTCCATCATACACCCAACTCGCCCGCGACCAACGCGCCCTGTCGGGAATCGGGCGGACGGCCGCGGGGCCGCCCGCCCGACCAAGCTCGGTGGCGGCTCAGCGAGAGGCGGCCGCGGCGGCCGGCAGCTTGGCCTTGGGCGCGGTGGTGATCGGGAAGTCGTCTGTGCGGAACGGGGTGGCGGGCAGTCCCTCCTTGTTCCACAGGTTCACGACCGGGAAGTTGGCCCATCCGTACCGGACGGCGACCGGGTGCGACACCTTGTCGCTATGAACGACCACGGTGTCGCCCTTGATCTCGGCCTCGGCGTTGACGAACTTGCGGTCCTCGCCGGCGATGGCGAAGCCGGTGAGCGGCCCGCCCTTGGCGACGAGCCCGCCGCCGACGTGCTTGAACCGGAGGATGGCGCGGTCGCCTTCCACGGTCATGCCGTCATAGACCGGGCCCGAGCCGACGATCGGCTCGCCGTAGGCGATCATCCGCGCGGCCAGGGCCAGGCGGGCGCCGACCGGCTCCTTCTTGGTCGGGTGGATGTCGTCTTCCTCGCCGACGTCGGTGATCACGGCCATGCCGGTCTTCGGCAGGGTCTGGGCGGTGAGCAGCTGGGCCTCGCGGAGTTCCGCCCAGTCGCTGTCGCCCGGCTCGGTGACGATCTTCTTGAACGGGGCGAGCTGGACCATGAAGAACGGGAAATCCCCCTGCTTCCAGGCGTTCCGCCACGACTTGATCATGGCCGGCATCAGCGTCCGGTACTGGAAGGCGCGGCCGGCGTTCGATTCGCCCTGATACCAGATGGCGCCCTTGATCGCATAGGGTTCGAGCGGGGCGATCATCGCGTTATACAAAGCGGTGGGCCGATGCGGGTTGTTCAGTCCGACGGGGGCCGGCGGGATCGGCTTCTTGGCCTCCTTGGCGGCGGCGGCGGCCTCCTTGTGCTTCTCGACCGCGGCCTTGTAGTCCGCCTCGGAGAACTTGGCGACGTAGGCGTCGTGGTCGTCGAGGATCGACTTGAGATCGGGCTCGGCGCCGTACTGGTCGCGGCTGGTCCAGGCCTCGGCGGGCGTGCCGCCCCAGGAGGTGTGGATCATGCCGATCGGCACGTCAAGCGCCTTGCGGAGGTCGCGGCCGAAGAAGTAGCCCACCGCCGAGAACGTCGGGACCGTGTCCGGGCCGCTGGCCAGCCAGACGCCCTTCTGCCCCTTGGGGTCGACGGCCACGGTGTCCAGCGGCGTCATCGAGATCGCCTTCTGGACCGTGAACAGGCGATACTTGCCGTCGGCGGACTTGGCGGCGGCCTCCTTGAACTCGGCGGCCCGGTTGAGGGGCCATTCCATGTTCGACTGGCCGCTGCAGATCCAGACGTCGCCGACCAGGACGTCGGGGACTTCCACGGTGTTCTTGCCGGCGATGGTGAGCGTATACGGGCCGCCGACCTTCAGCTCGGCCAGCTTGACCATCCACTTGCCGTCCTTGTCGGCGGTGGCGGTGGCCGACTGGTCCTGGACCTTCACGGTCACGGACTCGCCGGGATCGGCGGTCCCCCAGACCGGCACCGGCATCCCGCGCTGGAGGACGGCCCCCTCCGAGAACAGCGGGTTGGGCTTCACGTCGGCCCGGGCCGGGGCGGTCAGCCCCGCGAGGACCGGCACGGCGATCCACCAGCGTCGCGTCGCAATCTTCATCGATGACCCTCCCGACGCCCGGCCCGCGTCGGCGCGGGGCGCCTGGGGTCCGGTCGTCGTCGCGTTGGGGAGAACAAAGGCGGGCGGGCCGGCCATCCCGATCAGGGGGATCGCCGGCGACCGGGCCATGATCGGCGAGCCCCGGGCCGATTTCCAGGGCCGAGGGGAAAATCGCCCGACGATCCCGGGCGGCCCCCCGACCTAATGCTTCAGGTTGTGGTCGAAGAACCGGCCGACCGCCGCGACGTAGCGGGCCGGGTCGCGGCGATAGGCGCCGACGTGGGGGACGCCCGGGAGCATGATCGTCTCGCACGAGGTCCCGGCCACGCGGGCGATCTGGCGGGCCTGGGCCACCGGCACGATGGTGTCGGCCTCGCCGTGGATCAGGAGCATCGGCCGGCCGCCCCAGCGACGGGCCGAGATCAGGGGGATCAGGTCGTCGGTCCTCACCCCGAAGGCGACGCGGGCCGCCAGCAGGATCCCCGGGTTGAACAGGCGGGGCAGGTGGCTGTGCCGGGTCAACTGGTCGCGGAGCAGTTCGGGCAGGTTGCCGAACGGGCTGTCGAGCACCGCCACCCGGATCCCCTCGTTGCGGGCCGCCTCCATCAGCAGCGTCGAGGCCCCCATCGACTGGCCCAGCCAGCCGATCCGGTCGGCCGGATAGCCGGCCCGGGTCGCCCAGGCCTGCACGGCCCGGATGTCCTCGCGCTCGCGACGCCCCATGAACAGGCGCGAGGGGTCGCTCTCGCCGTGGCCCCGCAGGTCGAACAGGAGGACATCATAGCCCCGGGCCCGGAGGTCGCTGGCCAGGTTGGCCATATTGTCCCGCGACCCGCCCATCCCGTGGACCAGGACGATCAGGCGACGATGGATGTCGGTCGGGCAGTACCAGCCCCGGAGCGTGATCCCGTCGGCGGTCCGGGTCGACCATTCCCTCGTCCCCGCGCCGATCTGGGCGGCCGCGAAGCTGGAGTGCCGGTTCCGGGTCCGGGTCAGGACGTCGGCGGCCAGCAGCGAGATGGCCCCATAGCCCAGGACCGCCAGCAACGTCAGGGCCGCGCCCGCGCGGATGAGCCTCCGCTTCCCCGGCCTTCTCGGCATCGCCATCGGCATCCCTCCCCGTGCTTCGGGCCGCCGTCCGCGCGGGACGACCGGATCGAGGTCACATCGTCGGCTCTCCGCAGGAGATCGCCGGCGCGATCGCGGGTCGCGGGCCGTCCGCTTCGGGCGCGGACTTGGTCGCCTCGATGCGAGCCGTGTGGGTCTTGCCCCATTCGCAGAGCGGCCGGAGCGCCTCGGCGAGCGTGATCCCGAAGGGGGTGATCGCGTATTCGACGCGGGGCGGGACCTCGCGGAAATCCTCGCGCGACACCACCCCGTCGGCCTCCAGCTCTCGCAGTTGCTGGATCAGCATCTTTTCGTTGATCCCCGCCACCCGCCGCCGCAGCTCGCCGAACCGGAGCCGGCCCTGCGACAGGTTCCACAGGACCAGCACCTTCCACTTGCCGCCCACGACGGCCAGCGCCGCCTCGATTCCGCATCCGAACCGGACCGGCTTTCGCATCGTGCCCCTCCGCGGCGTCGCCCACTGACAAAAAGGTAAGCACTTGGCCGGCGGAAAACCAGCCCTATGATCCCGGGGTCGCGGCGAATGGCGGTTCCCGATGGGGAGGGTGGATCGATGGGAAAGCTCGAAGGCAAGGTGGCGGTGGTGACCGGCGGCAACGGAGGGATCGGGCTGGCGACGGCCCTCCGATTCGCCCGCGAAGGGGCGAAGGTCGTCGTCACGGGGCGGAGGCAGGGAGAACTCGACGCGGCCGTGGAGCAGATCGGCCACGGGGCCATCGGCGTCCGGGGGGATGTCGCCAATCTCGCGGACCTGGACCGGCTCTACGCGACGGTCCGGGAGAAGCATGGGCGGGTCGACATCGTGTTCGCCAACGCCGGGATCTTCGAGATGGCGCCCCTGGAAGCGGCGACCGAGGAGCAATTCGACCGGCAGTTCGACATTAACGTGAAGGGCCTGTTCTTCACGGTCCAGAAGGCGCTGCCGCTGCTCGCGGACGGCGGGTCGATCATCCTCAACGCCTCGATCGTCGGCGTGAAGGGCTTCGAGGGTTCGAGCATCTACAGCGCGACCAAGGCGGCCGTCCGCTCGTTCGCCCGCACCTGGACCTCGGACCTCAAGGCCCGCAAGATCCGGGTCAACGCCCTGAGCCCCGGGCCGATCCACACGCCGGGGTTCGACGACCTGGCCGGGAAGTCGGGCGACGTCGATCAGGTCAAGCAGGGCTACGCGTCCCTGGTCCCGCTGGGCCGGATGGGGGATGCCGACGAGATCGCCAAGGCGGCCGTCTTCCTGGCCTCCGACGACAGCAGCTTCGTGGCGGGGATCGACCTGTTCGTCGACGGCGGGACCGCGCAGGTCTGATCGGCGGCCGAGGGTAATCGGCCGATGGACTTCCCCCGGATCCGGCACGAACGGGGTTCAGCGGGCCCTCCCGATCGTGATCGGGAGGCCGCATCCGCCGTCGACCTCGGAATCCATGCCCAGGAAGGCGGACGTGAGGGCCAGGGCGCGGTGCACGTTGGGGGACGAGGCCGGCACCTGGGGAGCCGCCTGGGGCTCGGGCAAGGCCGGGAAAAACGAAGCCAATTCCCCCGCCGGCATCGACGCCTCGGCGGGCGTGCTGGCGACGGCCTTGGAGGCTCTCAGCTCCTCGACGGCGGCCCGCCCGGCCTCGGCCCGCATCCGGCGCAACTCTCTGAGGGCGGCCAGGAAGCTGCGTTCCGAGGCCGCCTCGTACTTGCGGGCCAGGATCGCCTCCCTGGAGGCGTCGAACAGCGCCCGGTTGGCCGCCTCGGCCCGCAGCGTCCGCGCGTTGCCGGCGTAGCGATCATCGGAGGCCATGAAGGCCCGGGTCGCCTCGCGGACGTGGCGGGACAGGGCGGCCGACTCCTGCACGACGGCGCGGTCCATCCGCACGGAATGCACCGCCATCCGCCGGACCAGCACGTCGCCCACCTCCCCTTCGGGCTTCAATTCGGCGCGGAACGCTTCGGTGAGGCGCTCGACCTCGGCGGCGTCCTCGGCCGGCAGGACGATCCCGGCCCCGGTCATCCCGTGCTTGAGCGCGTTCGACCGGGACCGGGCCTTGCCCTCCTCCGAGGTCGGCCCCGTGCCTTTCAGGCTATTTTTGCGGTTGGCCTCGATCTGCGCGGGGGAGGCGGGCATGGGCGGCGTCCTGGTTCGATGGATGTCGGTCGGCGGGTTGGCTCGCCCGATATATTCAGGATCATGACGGCACGTTAATCACACTTTTTTCCCGGATCAGCGAATTTCCTCCGGGCGGACGGCTCGGGCCGTGGAAATGGGCGGGTGGTGCCGGCACAGTCTTGAGTCGCCGCGTGCGATCGAATGGAATGGGACGATCCATCGTGGCCCTCCCTCTCCCGGGGCCCGCTCATCCCTCCTTCGGCCCACCTTCGGGGAGCCCACCTTGAAGTGTCTCGCCCTGTCCATCCTCTCCGCGTTCGTGGCGGCCTCGGCGCCGGCGGCCGGCCAGCAGCCCCCGCGCGAGCCGATCCGGCTGGCCAATCAGCCCACGCTCTCGCCCGACGGATCGACGTTGGCCTTCGCCTGGGGGGGCGACCTGTGGTCGGTCCCGACCGCCGGCGGCAAGGCGAAGCCCCTGACCCGCAGCGCCGCCGTGGATCGCGAGCCCGAGTTCTCGCCCGACGGCAAGACGATCGCCTTCACCAGCGACCGCCAGGGGACATTCCATCCCTACGTGATGCCGGCCGATGGCGGGGTGCCCCGCCAGGTCGGGTTCCATTCCGCCGGGTATGCGGTGGAAGGCTGGTCGTCCGACGGGCGATCGTTGCTGGTCTCGGCCTCGCGCGACCACCACTGGCGGGACGCCGATCGGTTCTTCCTGATCCCGACCGAGGAGCGGTCCGCCGAGATCCCGCTTTTCGACTCCGCCGGCAAGTCCCCGGCGATCTCGCCCGACGGCAAGACCGTCCTGTTCACCCGCGAGGGGACGCAGTGGTGGCGGAAGGGATACAAGGGCTCGCAGGACTCGCAGATCTGGAGTTACGACCGGGAGTCCAAGGCGTTCCAGCAAGTGCTCGCCCCGCCGGGCGGTGCCCTCTTCCCGCTCTGGGGGCCCGAAGGCAAGACGATGTATTATGTGGGCGTCCAGAAAGGGGCGTTCAACCTGTTCGAACGCGACCTGGCCACCAACGCGGATCGGGCCCTGACCGACTTCACCGATGACTCGGTCGTCTATCCGTGCATCAGCCGGGACGGGTCGACGATCGTCTTCCGCCACCTGTTCGACTTCTATCGGGTCCAGCCCGGGAGCAAGACCCCGGCCGAGAAGATCGAGATCTACCGCGAGGCCGACGACTCGCGCGACCCCATCGAGCGCCGGGTGGCTACCACCGCCTCGCAGGTGGCGTTCAGCAAGGATGGGCTGGAGATCGCCTTCATCGCCGGCGGCGACCTGTGGGTGATGGACACCGAGCTGCGCGAGCCGAAGCAGGTCACGAAGACCGCCGAGGAGGAGCGCGACCCGGTCTTCTCCCCCAAGGGGGACGCCATCCTGTTCGTCAGCGACCAGAAGGGTCAGGCGGACATCTGGAAGGCCGAGAAGGGCGACGCCGGCAAGGACTGGTGGCTCAACGCCTCGTTCAAGCTGGAACGGCTCACCGAGGGGCCGGAAGTCGAGGCCGACCTGAAGTGGAGCCCCGACGGCGGCAAGGTCGCGTTCCTCCGCGAGCGCGGCGACCTGTGGATCATGAACCCCGATGGCAAGGACGCGAAACGGCTGTTCGAGTCGTTCGAATCCCCCCGGTTCGACTGGTCGCCCGACGGCACGTGGCTGGTCTACGCCAAGTCCGACGACGACTTCAACAGCGACGTCTGGATCGCCCCGATCGACGGGTCGAAGCCGCCGTTCAACGTCTCGCGGCACCCGGACAACGAGGGCAACCCGGTCTGGTCGCCCGACGGCAAGGTCATCGCGTTCACCGGCCGGCGGATCGACACCGAGGTCGACGTCTACTTCGTCTATCTCCGCGAGGAGGACGAGGACCGGACCGACCGCGACCGCACGCTGGAGAAGGCCATCGAGAAGATGAAGGCCCGCCAGAAGGGCGCCCGGTCCTCGATGGGCCGGGGCGGCCGTCCCGGCGGATCCGCCACGACCAGAGGGGAGGAGGCCCCGGTCGCCCGCGCCGCCGGCGATGATGCGCCGACCCCGGCCGCCCCGGCCGCCGAGGAGCCGAAGAAGGCCGCGGAGGTCGTGATCGACTTCGACCGGCTCCACGAGCGGATCCATCGGGTGTCGATCCCGAACTCGACCGAGAATGGCCTGTTCTGGTCGCCCGACTCCAAGAAGCTCGCCTTCACGGGGACCGTGGAGAGCAGGCCCGGCGTCTACACGATCGAGTTCCCGAGCGAACTTCGCCCCAAGTTGCTGTCCGGCTCGCCCGGGTCGCAGGCCCGCTGGCTCGAATCGAACAACCAGATCGTCTGGCTTTCCGGGGGGATCCCGGCGAGCCTGAACCCCAACGCGGGCGGTGGAAGTGCCGCCCCGGCCCCGCCGACCGCGCCCGTCGCCGGTCGGGGCGGGCGTTTCGGCGGCTCGTCCGATGAGGGGAGCGGGAACCGCGGGGAGACCCAGTATCGGTTCCGGGCCCCGCAGGAGATTTCCTGGCCGGATCGGTATCGCGCCGGGTTCGACCTGGCCTGGCGGACGATGCGGGATCGGTTCTATGACGGAAATCTGGGCAATCGCAACTGGGATGCGATCCGCCGCAAATATTCCGACATGGCGGCCGAGTCGCCCGACCGCGAGAGCTTCGCCACGGTCGTCAACCTCATGCTGGGCGAGTTGAACGGGTCCCACCTCGGGTTCTCGGCGTCGCGCGAGCGCGAGCCCGAGCCGGGCGGCCCCGACCCGACGCCGACGCCCGGGCCTCGGTTCGGGGGCGGTGATGCCCGATGGTCGATCTCCACGCCCCACTTCGGCCTCCGGTTCGAGCCGGAAGGGAAGGGGCCGGGCCTCAAGATCCGCGACGTGATCCCGGGCACGCCCGCCGATCACAAGGGGACCAAGATCCTGGCCGGCGAGACCCTCATGGCCGTGGACGGCACCCCGGTCGACCCGGCGCTCGACCTGACCAGGGTCCTCAACGGCCCGGCCGATCGCGACGTCCGGCTGACGATCCGCAACGCCGAGGGGAAGGACCGCGAGGTCGTGCTCCGGCCGATCTCGTACACGGCCGCCCGGGCGCTCCTGTATGACAAGTGGATCGCCGACAACCGCAAGATGGTCGACCAGCTCTCCGGCGGCAAGCTCGGCTACCTCCACATCCGGGGGATGAACATGCCGAGCTTCTACCAGTTCGAGCAGGACCTGTACGCGGCCGGATCCGGCAAGGACGGGCTGATCGTGGACGTCCGCGAGAACGGCGGCGGCTCGACGGCCGACCACCTGCTCACGGCCCTGACCCAGCCGGCGCACGCCATCACGGTGCCCCGGGGCGGCGGGCCCGGCTATCCCCAGGATCGCCGGATCTACGCCACCTGGACCAAGCCGATCGTCGTCCTGTGCAACCAGAACAGCTTCAGCAACGCCGAGATCTTCTCGCACGCCATCAAGACGCTGAAGCGCGGCCAGCTGGTCGGGGCGCCGACCGCCGGCGGGGTGGTCAGCACCGGGTCGACCGGCATCATGGACCTCGGCTCGCTCCGGCTCCCCACCCGGGGCTGGTTCCTGCCCGATACCGGCGAGGACATGGAGCTGAACGGCGCCGTGCCGCATCACATCGTCTGGCCCGACCCAGCCGACTTCGCCAAGGGTGCCGATCCCCAGATCGCCAAGGGGGTCGAGGTCCTGGCGGCCGACGTGAAGGCCGAGGCCGCAAAGCCCCGGCCCAAGCTCCGCAAGGCCAGCGAACGCGAGGAGAACCGGAGGCCGTCGACCGTCGCGGGCGGCGGGGAATGACGCGTCGGTCGTCGCAAATCCTGCCGGGGGTGATCGCCGTCCTGTCGGCGATCGCCCCCGCGCCAGCCCGCGTCGACGCCGCCGATCGGGTCGACGCGACCACGATGCACCGCAAGCTGATGTGCGGCTACCAGGGCTGGTTCCGCTGCCCGGGCGATCCTGCCGACGAGGGCTGGGTCCACTGGAGCCGCGACACGCGGGCGATCTCGCCTCGGTCGCTGACCTTCGAGATGTGGCCGGACACCTCCGAGCTGACCCCCGAGGAGCGTTACCCCGCGCCCGGCTTCACCCACCCGGACGGCACGCCCGCCGTCCTGTTCAGTTCGGCGAACGCGAAGACGGTCGGGCGCCACTTCCGCTGGATGGAGGAGCACGAGATCGACGGGGTCTTCCTCCAAAGATTTCTGGTCGACCTCCGCCGGGCCTCGACCAACCTCGTCCTCGGGCACGTCCGGGCCTCGGCCGCGGAGACCGGGCGTGCCTATGCGATCGGCTACGACCTGAGCGGGGAACGTCCCGGCCGGATCGTGGACCGCTTGACCGGAGATTGGAAAGCGCTGACCGAGGAACTCAAAGTCACGGGCGATGACCGCTACCTGCAGCACGAAGGGAAGCCGGTCGTCTTCGTCTGGGGGTTCTTCCCCGACCGATTCGAAGCCGGGATCGCCCACCAGATCCTCGACCTGTTCCGGGCCGACGGGCCGTCGCCCGCCTTCGTGATCGGCGGCTGCCCCTGGGACTGGCGACGGGCGAAAGACCCGGAGTGGGCGCGGGCCTTCCGCCGCTTCGGCGCGATCAGCCCCTGGAACGTCGGCAACGTCTCGATCGAGGCGGGGATCAAGCACGCCGCGACGCGGACCTGGAAGGACGACCAGGCCGAGGCCACACGCACCGGCATGGCTTTCCTCCCGGTCATCTATCCCGGCTTCGCCTGGACCCACCTCAAGGGCGAAGCCGCGGCCGGGCAGACGATCCCGCGACGCGATGGGGCCTTCTTCCGCGAGCAGTTCGACGCGGCCTTCGACCTCGGGGTCGACATGGCCTACGTGGCCATGTTCGACGAGGTGGACGAGGGTACGGCGATCTTCAAGGTATCGCCGAGCCCGCCCCGCGAAGGCCGGTTCGCCACCTTCGGCGACCTCCCCGTCGACGCCTACCTGCGGATGACCGGGGAGGCGTCCCGACGGCTCAAGGCTCGCCCCTGATCCGGCGAGGCGAATCGATCAGGGAAATTCCTCGGTGAAATCACAGGGATTTCCGGGCGCCAGACTGGGGCCTTCCGCGTTATTCATGATAGATCGACGCCCGATTTGCTCAGGAGAGCACATCTTTTCGATGCCAGACAAACCGGGGGGAAAGCCTCCCGACGAGCCGCACGCATGAGATCGCCGAATCTCGGGGGGGATTTCGGCGGTCGAGGCGTCGCGGGTGATGACCCGGGCGACCGGTCCCATCACTCTCCGAAGGCCCCGACCGGCTTGCAAAAGCCCGGCCGGGGCTTTTTCTCATTCCGAGGACTTCAGGCCGCTTCGGACGTTGCGTTGCCGCCGTTCTTGAGGGCCTCCCAGTCCTCCCAGGTGTAGAGCACCTCGCGGGCGGATCCGCTCTTGAACTCGCCGACGATGCCGTCCTCGGCCATGAAGTCGATCAATCGAGCGGCGCGGCCGTAGCCGATCTGCATGGCCCGCTGGAGGAGCGAGGTCGAGCCGCGCCCCTCGCGGATCACGATCTCGATGGCCGGTTCGTACAGCTCGTCGCGGGCCTTGATGGCGTCGCGATCCTTGCCGGCACCGCCGCCGACCTGCAATTGGGCCAGTTCCCGGCTGAAGTGCTGGGGGAACTGCGACAGGTACTGGCAGACCCGGTTGACTTCGTTGTCCGAGACGTAGGTGCCCTGGGCCCGGATGATGTTGGACGTGCCCGGGACCAGGAACAGCATGTCGCCGTTGCCCAGCAGCTTGTCGGCCCCCATCTCGTCCAGGACCACGCGGGAGTCGTTGCGGCTGGCCACCTGGAACGCGATTCGCGCCGGGAGGTTGCTCTTGATGAGGCCGGTGATGACGTCCACGGTCGGCTTCTGGGTGGCCAGGATCAGGTGGATGCCGGCGGCCCGGGCCTTCTGCGCCAGGCGGACGATGTGGGTCTCCACCTCCTTGCCCACCTGCGCGATCAGGTCGCCCATCTCGTCGATGATGATGACGATGTAGGGCATGAACAGCGGGATGCGCTTCTGCTCCTCCTCGTCCTCGGGGCGGAGCCGCTCCATGATCTCGTCGGGGGTCAGCTCGTTGTAGCCCTGGATGTTCCGGACCTCGGCGCGGGCCAGGAAGCCGTACCGCTCGTCCATCTTGTCGCACGCCCAGGCCAGCAGCGACTCCGCCTTCTTCTCGTCGGTGACCACCGGGTGCATCAGGTGGGGGATCTTCTTGAACTGCGACAGCTCGACCTTCTTGGGGTCGATCAGGATCATCTGGACTTCTTCGGGGCTCTTGGTCATCAGGATCGAGATGATCATGGCGTTCAGGCAGACCGACTTGCCGGTGCCGGTCCGGCCCGCGATCAGCAGGTGGGGCATGTCCGCGAGGTCGAAGGCCAGGGGGCTCCCCTTGACGTCCTTGCCCAGGAACATGGGGATCCGCAGCTTGTGGAGCCCGCCCTGGACCCCCGAGACGACCTCGCCCAGCCGGACCATCGTGCGGCGATCGTTGGGGACTTCGATCCCCACCGTCGTCTTGTTGGGGATCGGCGAGACGATCCGGATGTTCGGCACCGCCAGGGCGATCGCCAGGTCGTTGGCGACGCTGTTGATCTTGGCGACCCGCAGGCCGGCCTCCAGCTCGATCTCGAACTGGGTGATGACCGGACCGGTATCGATCTGGACCACCCGGACGCTGCATCCGAACTCCAGCAGCGTCTTCTCCAGGAGCAACGCCTTGGCGTGGATCTTCGCCTGATTCTCCTGCACCGGGGCCGCCGAGCTGACCTCCAGGAGTTCGAACGGCGGGAGCTGGAAGCCTTCGCCGACCGGGGCCGGCACCGGGGCCGGGACGGCGCGGGCCGCCGGCCGGGCCGGGACGATCTCGGTGTGTGCCATCGCGGCCGGAGCGGCGACGGCGCGGGCGATCGGCCCGCGATTGACCGGGGGCGGGTCGAGCCGGGCCGCCGCCTTCGTCGCGTAACCGGGCTCGGGGAGCATCAGGGTGGTGCCCACCGCCTCGTGGCCCGCGGGCCTTTCCCCGCCGTGCGCGGGCTCCTTGCCCATCGCCCGGAAGATCTCCTGGATCGGCCACAGGAACAGATATTCGTGGCAGTTCGCCAGCCCCACCAGCCCGATGCCCGAGAGGATCAGGGCGAGCCCGGCCAGGCCGAACTGGCCTTCCAGAAACGCGACCGCCAGGGCCCCCGCGTAGCCGCCGCTGCCGACCACCGCCGAGCGGGGCAGGTCGGGGGCCAGCTTCTGGACGGCCGCGGCCAGGACCAGGAGGACCATCCCCAGGCCGATCAGCCGTTGCGCCGGCTCGGCGACCCGGCGGCGGCGATAAAGCAGCCAGTCCGCGACGAGCAGGGCATACAGGACCAGGAACGACGCCCAGCCGACCGAGGTGAACAGGACGTGGGCGATGGCGGCCCCCACCGGCCCGCAGGGGTTGGTGGCCGGATCGTTGGCCGGGGAGGCGGCCGACCCGGGCGGGTCGGCAGGATCGTATCCGATCAGGCACAGGGCGAGAAAGGACACGGCGAAGAGCAAGGACCCGGCCCATCCGTGCCGGGCCCAGCGTCGACGGTCGAGCATCGGTCATCCTCGGCAACACGCGAGCCCGGCGTCTTCGGGGGCCGCACCCCCGGCCGCCGGTCCTCCGACGACGCCGACTCACCCCTTGCTGATCGGACCAGGAGGCCGCCCAACTTGCACGTTCCCGACGATCGATCCGCCGAGAACGTGCCGGCCCTGCTCATTCTGACGGCTGGGTCAGGTCGACCGTCCCGCCCTCGTCCTCCTCGGTCGGCTCGCCGACCTGGAGGTTGCCGCTGAGGTCCAGGAAGATCTTGTCCTGCATGATCTCCTGGATCACGATCGCCATCTTCTCCAGGCCGCGGCCGTCGATCAGCGGCCGGGACCCCTGATTCAGGGCGATCATCCGCTTCTGGATCAGGGTCGACAGCTTGAACCGGCCGCCCACCTTGTTGACGATGTACTCTTCCTTCAATTCTTCGAGCATGGCGAGATCAGCCTCCGCAGTGGTTCCGGATCAGGATTTGGGCCAGGTCGGAGACGGCCCGGTCGAGGTCGTCGTTGATGATCTGATAGTCGTAGCGGTCGGACAGGGCGAGCTCGCCCGGGGCATTGTCCAGGCGGCGGCGGATCGTCGGCTCATCGTCGGTGCCCCGACCCCGGAGCCGGGCTTCCAACGTCTCCGGGCTGGGCGCGTGGACGAAGATGAGCAGGGAATCGGGCACCCGCGAACGGACGGTCATCGCCCCCTGGACGTCGATGACCAGGATGACGCACACACCGTCGGCCAGGCTGTCCTGGATCGGCGCGGCCGGCGTCCCGTAGAGGTGTCCGTGGACCTCGGCCGTCTCCAGGAACGCGCCCGCCGCCCGGTCCGCCTCGAACCGCTCCCGGGTCATGAAATAATAGCTGGAATCCGGGGATTCGCCGGGACGGGGGTCGCGGGTCGTCGCCGAGATCGAGACCCGGGCGCGGATGTCCTGGCGCGCGAGCAGGGCGGAGACGATCGTGCTCTTGCCCGAGCCGGACGCCCCGGAGAGGACGACCAGCCGACCGGGCAACTCGCGCCAACGCGATGGGTCGACGATTCGATCGGGGATGCTGCCCAAGCCAGTGTCACTCCACATTCTGGATCAGCTCGCGGATCTTCTCCAGCAAGCCCTTGATCTCGACCACCCCGCGGCTGATCTCCAGGTCGTTGGCCTTCGATCCGATCGTGTTGGTCTCCCGGCCCATCTCCTGGACCACGAATTCCAGCTTGCGACCGGCCGATTCGGGCTCGCCGATCACCTCGACGAACTGGGCGAAGTGGGCCCGTAGCCGCGTGATTTCCTCGGCGATGTCGGCCCGTTCGGCGAAGATGGCCACTTCCCGGATCAGGTCCTTGGGCTCGACCACGACCCCCTGATTCTGGATCAGGGCCTGGACCCGCTCGGTCAGCCGGCGCTCGTAGGCGACCACGACCTCGGGGGCGCGCTCGGCGATCCGGTCGAGCTGGGCGGCGGCGGCCCGGCCGAGCGACAGAAGCTCGTCGGCCATCGCCCGCCCTTCCTCGGCCCTCGACTGCTGGAGCTTGGCGATCGCCTCGCTCACGGCCCCCGCCAGCCTGGGCCAGTCCTCGCGCGGGTCGGCGATCGCGGGCTTCCGCTCCTCGACCACCCCGGGCAGTCCCAGCAAGGCCGCCAGGTCGACCGAGGGATGGTCGGAGCCCGGGCCCGTCGCCCCGGTCGGCGGATTCGGCCCGAGGAACTCCGCCAGCTGGGATCGGTAGCTTTTCAAGGCAACCAGATTCAGGCGGTAATCCTCGGGCCGCCTCGGCCGTTCCACCCGGAGGGACAGCTGCACCGTGCCGCGTCGGACCGACTCGCGGACCAGCCGTTCCAGTTCGGGTTCCAGCGATCCATAAGGCTCGCTGATCTTCGCGTTCAACTTGAGGTGACGATTATTCACCGACCGTACCTCGACCCCGACCGACCAGTGGTCGTCCTGGAGCCGAGCCTCGCCGAAACCGGTCATGCTCAACAGCAACGGAGGGATGCCTCGGGAGAGGGGAAGCCGACGGGATGGGACTTGGGCTTACTTCGGGGCCGGGGTCGTCGGCAAGGGCGTGACGGGGATCGGGGCGGAAGGGCCCTGGCTGGAGATCGGCGCCACGGGCGGGGCGGCCGGGGCGGCCGCCGCCGGGGCGTTGGCCGGGGCCGGTTCGAGGCTCGCCGCCTTGTCGGTGGCACCTTCGGTCTTGGCGGCGCCGTCCTTGGAAGGCGTGAACGGCGACTTGGTCTCGGTGCCCGAGGCCGGGATGAAGGCCGAGGTCCGCTGGTTGGAGAGGACCACCAGCAGCATGCTCAGGGAGATCCAGATCCCCGCGGTGATCATCGTGATCCGGGTGAAGACGTCCCCCGCCTTGGTCCCGAACGCGCTGGAACCGCCCGCCCCGCCGAACGCGCCGGCGAGCCCGCCCCCCTTGCCGCGCTGGATCAGGATCAGGCAGATCAGGAACAGCGAGGTCAGCACCAGCAAGGTGTCGAGCAGATACTGGAAGAACAGCACGGTCATGGTCCTTATGGTCGTGGATTCGTACCGTCGAATCCGAGAGGACATCGCCGCCCGAGCGGGGCGAGTCTCCGGTGATTCAATTCGCGTTCATGACCGCTTGGCCGGCCCGGATGATGCCGACGAAATCGTCGGCCTTCAGGCTGGCACCGCCGACGAGGGCGCCGTCGATGTCGGGGCAGGAGAGGAGTTCCTGGGCGTTGTCGGCCTTGACGCTCCCGCCGTACTGGACGGTGACGCGGTTGGCGATCGCCTCGCCGAACCGGTCCTTGAGCCAACCCCGGATGAACGCGTGGACCGCCTGCGCCTGCTCCGGGGTGGCCGTCAACCCGGTGCCGATGGCCCACACCGGCTCGTAGGCCAGCACGACCCGGCCGGCCTGATCGGCCTCGATCCCCGCCAGGGACCCGTCGAGTTGCGCCGCGACGACCTCCTCGGTCCGGCCCGCCTCACGCTCTTCCCGCGTCTCGCCGATGCAGACGATCGGGGTCAGCGGTGAGGCCAGGGCCGCGACGAGCTTGGCGTTGACCTGGGCATCGGTCTCGCCCATGCCGTGGCGGCGCTCGCTGTGGCCCAGGATCACGTGGGTGCACCCGGCGTCCAGAAGCATCGCCGCCGAGACTTCGCCGGTGTAGGCCCCCTCGGCCTTGGCGCTCATGTTCTGGCCGCCGAGCCCGATCGGCGAGCCGGCCAGGGCGGAATCCACCTGGTGCAGGAACGGGGCCGGCGGGCAGACGGCCACGCGGACGTCGACCGACGAGCCGACGCCGGCCTTGACCGCCTCGGCCAGCTTCACGGCGGCCTCGGCGGTGCCGGGGTTCATCTTCCAGTTACCGGCGATGAAGATCGGACGCATCAGGCGGGCACCCCTTCGCAGGCATCGATCGTGCGGCCCATCAGGTCGGCCAGGCCACGCAACTCGGTCATCAACTTGGCATACTGCGGGGGCAGCAGGGCCTGCGGTCCGTCCGACAGGGCCTTTTCCGGGCAGGAATGGACCTCGATGTGGACCCCGTCGGCGCCGGCCGCCAGGCTGGCGCGGGCCATCGCCGGGATCAGGTCGGGCCGGCCGGTGGCGTGGCTGGGGTCAACGATGATCGGCAGGTGGCTCTGGCCCTTCAGGTTCGGGACGATGGAGAGGTCGAGCATGTTGCGGGTCGAATCCTCGAAGGAGCGCACCCCGCGCTCGCAGAGGATGACCTTGCTGTTGCCCTGGGCCAGGATGTATTCGGCGGACATGAGCAGGTCGCGGACCGTGGCCGACATCCCGCGCTTGAGCAGGACCGGCGTCCGGGTCCGGCCGATCTCCTTGAGGAGATCGAAGTTCTGCATGTTCCGGGCGCCGACCTGGATGATGTCGGTGTACTTCACCACGAGGTCGAGCTGGCGCGGGTCCATCACCTCGGTGACGACCGGCATGGAGAATCGCTCCCCGGTCGCCTGGAGGATCTTGAGCCCGTCCTCGCCCATCCCCTGGAAGCTATACGGGCTGGTCCGGGGCTTGAACGCCCCGCCGCGAAGGACGTTGGCCCCGGCCTCCTTGACCATCCCGGCGATCTCGACCAGCCGTTCTTCGCTCTCGATGGCGCAGGGCCCGGCGATCATCATCAGGTGGCCGCCGCCGACCCGGACCCCCTTGATGTCGAAGATCGAGTCTTCGGGGTGGAATTCGCGGCTGGCCAGCTTGAACGGCTTGAGGATCGGCACGACCTGCTCGACCCCTTCGATGGCCAACAGGGGCTCGGCCTGGAGCTTGCTCTCATCGCCGATGACGCCGATGATCGTCCGCGCGACGCCCTGGCTCAGGTGCGCCTGGAACCCCAACTCTCCGATTCGCTTCACGACCCGATCGACCTGATCTTGCGTCGGATTCGGCTTCAACACGATGATCATCGTCGTCCTCGAGACCCCGCCGAGCAGAAAACGATCCCGGCCGCCTTCGCCGGTCCGATGGACCTGGGACGGACGTCGTCTCCAAAGTGAATCCGGGATTATAACGAGATCCGGAAACGGCGCGAAGTGCCCTCGGCAAACTTATGGCCACCGGGACCGGAGACATCCACTGGCCCGGTGTCGTCGGCCATGGGCGAGGTTGCCAAATCCCGGTCCGGCGCTGTATCCTGTCCAGGCGGCGAGCAAAACGATTCGATCGACGATCACGGCATTCATTCGCCGATCGTCGCCGATGGTCTTGACCCAAAGCGCTCGAATCTTTATCGTTAGCCCCAGCCGGAGAGGTGACCGAGAGGCCGAAGGTGCGGCACTGGAAATGCCGTGTACTGTCACAGGTACCGCGGGTTCGAATCCCGCCCTCTCCGCTGTTTTCCTGCATGCAAGCCCGGATCGCATCTCCTTCGGGAGGTTGTGATCCGGGCTTCTTGCATGGTGGACCTCGAACTTCGTTGTGGGGCCCTGCCGGACGCCCAAGCCGCGACGATTCGTGGGGCGACTCCGGGATCGACTCCTTGATGACCGGGTTCGATGCGGGCATGATCCGTTGAGGGGCCCGACTCCACCGGGCATCGGGTCGTGATCCGCGATCGAATGGCGGGGGGCGGTCATCATGGCATCCTGGACTGGCCGGGGGTTCCCGGCCCTGCTCGCGTTCGGATTGATGGGCCAGGCGTGCCCTGCGGCCGCCGGGCCGGGGATCAAGATCGTCGAGAAGGCCCCCGATCCCCACGGGTCGCCCCGCCCGGCGCGAGGGGCCATCCATGTCCCGCTGAAGACGAGCCTCTACCTGGAACTCGCGACGGACCCGAAGGCGGCAGATGCCGTCGATCCCGGGTCCATCGCCGTCGTGCTGGGCGACGGCCGAGGCCCGGTTCGCGAGCTACTCCGGGAGGGCAGCCGATTCGTCGGCGGGGCGTCGGGCTGGATCCGACCGACCTCCAACCTCCAGGGTGAGGCCGCGGTGGCGGTCTACATCGAGACGGGGATCGCCCTGGAGCCGTTAACCGCCTATACGGCCTCGGCCTCCGCCCGGTCACGGTCGGGAGCGGTGCTGGCCGATCCGCTGCGATCGTGGACGTTCACCACCGAAGAGGCCCCGCGCCTCCATCCGGTCGCCTTCCAGCTCGATTTGAGTTCGGACCCGATCCGTTGGCAGGGGGGCTTCTTCACCGGCTTCGGCAACATCGCCTTCTGCACGACCGCCAAGAACTTTGGGCCGACCTACGAGTTGATGGCGGAGGCACGCAAGGCCCATCCCCGCGCCTGGTCCTATCAAAGGGATTTCTGGATGACCGGGACCGACTTCCGGCCGCCCGGCCTGCTCGGGTTCGAACTGCCCAACATCGTCCGCGAGCGCGAGACGCGCCGGATCGCGGCCATCGAGACGGCGGAGGGGGAGACGGTCCTGCGCGTCGAGGATGTCTTCGGCGGCCACCAATACGGCATCGAGCCGGGGCGGCCGATCTCGGGCGACTATCATCCGGGCGACGAGGTCCTGATCGCCGACGGCATCGCCGACGCGACGGCCCGGGTGATCGCCGTCGACGACAGGGGCCGCAGCGTCCGTGTCACGCCGATCAAGGCCCCACCGGGCGGGTGGAAATTGGACTACGAGGCCCCGCTGCCGACCGTCGAGGACCCGGACAAGCCCGGCCTGTTCGCGCGGGGTGGATGCTACCTGCGAAAGCTCCGACCGCACGGGACGCCCTGCTATTACTGGGGGCGGCTCGACAAGGAGTGGGACCTGGCCCATCGCCGCTACGGGCGACGACTGCTCCCGAACTTCGCCGATGCGCCCGGCGACCTCGCGCGCGACGGGCGATCCTGGACGACCGCCAAGGATCTCGCCGAATGGCACGAGGTGGCCCGCGAGATCGCCGGTCACGTGATCGATCGCTACGGCGAGGAATCGCTCGCGTTCACCTGGAGCATCTTCAACGAGCCCGACCTCGGCCCCCTGTTCTGGAGGGCCGACTGGGACGAACTCCAGCGGTTCTACGACTACGCGGTGGATGGGATCCTCCGGGCCTTCGAGGATCGGGGCTACGATTCCGACCGGGTCTTCATTGGCGGCCTGGAACTCGGCGGGATCTTCGGTACGCACCTCAAGCTGAACGAGTTCCTGGCCCATTGCTCGCCCCGGGCCAAGGCCCCCGGGGCGCTGCCCCTGAATGCGGCCTACGCCGACGCGAGGCTGGACGGCAAGCGATCCCGCCGCGTCGAGGCGTTGTGCAAGGCCCACGGGGGGAAGGGGAGCCCGTGCGACTTCGTGTCGATCCACGCCTACAACGGCTCGGCGGGGATGGCGGCCAAGCTGATCCGGGCCAAGGAGATGGCGCTGGCCGTCGATCCCGAGTTCTATCGCGACCTGTGGGTGAACTCCCACGAGAACTGCCCGGACTGGTTGCCCCCGCCCGACGAGGCGGCCGCGGACAGCTACCTGGGCAACGGGTTCTTCCCGACCTGGTGCGTCGACGTGGTCCGTCGCCAGCTCCGCAAGGCGGCCGAGGATCCCCGATTCCGGTTCGGAGAGTCGATCCTGACCGTCTGGCCCCCGAATCAGGACCTGGGCGGGCTGAATGCCGTGACCAGGATCCTCCACGCCGACGACGACGGCGACGGCAAGGCGGACCGGGACGTCACGATCCCGATGCCGATCTTCCACGCCTTCGGCCTCCTCTCCGACCTCTCCGACCGATTCTGGGCCTTGCCCGAGCAGGTCATCGGCGGCCAGGTCGTCAGCGGATTCGCCTCGCGGGAGGGCGACACGACGCGGGTCGTCCTCTATGCCCACCACGGGCAGGATACCCAGTCCCGCTCCGATGCCGAGTTCGAGGTTGCGCTGGACCTTGCCGGTCTGGCCGGGCCGACCGCGTCCGTCCGCGAATTTCGGTTCGACCGGTCGCACAACTCCTACTACCAGGAGGCCAGGGCCATCCGGTCCCGACGCGAGTCCACCCAGGCGGACCCGGCGACGATCGATGCGCTGGTCAAGAAGCTCGGCGCGGATGATCCCGCGGTCCTGCGCGAGGCGTTCCAGGCCCTGGGCAAGCTCGGCCCCTCGGCGCATGCGGCGGTCGGCCCGTTGATGGCGCGGGTCGGGCGGCTCGCGGACGAGGGCCTCAAGGCCGAGGGGGGAAACGCCCTCGCCGCCATGATGGCCGACGCCCCCCTGAGAGCGGATGACGTGGAGCGGCTCCGTTCGCTCTCCGAGTTGCGGCCGACCGCCGAATCCACCCATCAAATCGGCGATGGGGGATTGCTTCAATTGAAGGTGCGAGTGGGCGGCAATGGTGTCAACTTCCTGATCATTGGGGAAAAGCCACGCGATCGCCCTTGAGACGTCCCCGACGCGGGATTTCGGGAGGGTTCCCCTGTTTCGTGGCGCGGGACTTCGCTACAAACGAGGGACCCCTCCGCACCGACCCCGATCACGAATCCCGATGAGTACGACGATGGCCTCCCGCAGCCCTCGCCGGCCGATGTGGCTCTATTTCCTCCTCGCTTCCCTCGCGTGCGGCGAAGCGGTCGCACAGGTCCCCGCTCGCCGGCCGGCGAGCCCACTGGTGAGGGACGGCGATCGGATCGCCTGGGTCGGGAGTTCATCGACCCGCATCGGGATCTGGACGCGGACGGCCGAGTTCCTGCTGCGGACCCGCCAGCCCCGGCTTTCGCTCGAATTCCAGAGGTGCACGACCGGGGGCGGCACCTTCGCCACCGGGTTGGAGCATCTGGACGGATGGATCGGGGAGTTCCGCCCGTCGCTGGTGGTCTTCAATTATGGCGGGAATGATGCCGCGGCCGGCCGGAAGGGGATCCCCAAGTTCCTCGACAACATGAACCGCTGCGTGGACAAGGCCCGCGCGGCCGGGGCGCGGGTCATCCTGGTCACGCCCCAGGCGGCCGACGTCCGGAAGTCGGGCGTGGTCTCGGCCGCCCAGCGGACGCTGTATGCCGAGGCCATGCTCAAGGCGGGGCGGGGGCGTGCCCTCCCGGTGATCGACATCCACTGGTCGAGCTACGTCCTGCAGACCTACGGGCAGCGGATGAACCCGACCTTCTCGATCCTCAGGGATGACATCCACCTGACCGACCCGGCCTACGTCGCGTGGGGTTTCTTTTTCTTCGATCGGCTCGGCCTGCCACCCGCCCGGAGCGAGGCCCGGTTGACGGCCGAGGGGCGGTTGACGGCCGAGGTTTCCTGCCAGGTCCGGGATGTCGAGGCGTCCGAGGATGGGCTGGCCTTCACCCGCTGCGACGCGATCCTGCCGATCCTCCCGCCCGGCCCACTGCCGCCCCGAGGGTGCGTCCCCCTGGAGTCCCGGTCCCGGTATCTCCTGGGGATCGACGGCCTGCCCGATGGGGATTACCTCATCCGTTGCGAGGGCGATCCGATCGGCGTGGCCCCGGCCTGGGCCCTCGCCGCCGGGGTCAACCTGAACAGCCTGCTCCTCGATTCGGGCCATGAAGCCCCGTGGTCAGGGCTGGCCGCCGAGATCTGGGAGGGCCGGGGGATCGACCGCGTCGGACGGACGGCCTGGCGCTTCGAGATCCGGAAGCTCTGATCGATCGAGGCGGGCCGATGGATCGCCCCGCAGGGATCGCGATCCATCGGCCACCCCCATCACCACTCGGACAGGCGTCAATTCCCGGGCCGGTCGCCCCTCCCGACCGGGGTCTGGTCGACGTAGCGCCAGTCCTTGAGGAAGGTGAGCAAGTCGGCCATCTCCTGGACGGAGAAGTTGCGTTCGAGCCCCTCGGGCATGAGCGACACGCCGGTGGAGCGGATCTCCTCGGCATCCTGACGAAGCACGATGTCGGTCTGCCCCTCGGCGCGGATCAGGGTCAGGCTCGCGGCCGACTCCGAGGCGATCAGGCCGGTGAGGACCCGCCCGTCGCGGAGGCTGACCGAATAGTTGATCGAGCCCCCATCGATGGCGGCGTTCGGGTTCAGGATGTCATTGAGGAGCATGGCCCGGGTCTTGGTCCGGGTATCGCCGATGTCCGGGCCGACGGCGACCCCGATGTCGTCGACGCGGTGGCAGGAGGTGCAATTCTTGCGGAAAACCTCGCGGCCCCGCTTCTTGTCGCCGGGCATGTCCACGGCGGCCTGGTAGCGGGCCAGGGCCTCCTTCCGCTCCTCGGGGAGGTTGCCACGCAGGAGGACCCGGGCCCGGTTGCGGATCTCCGGGACGGCGTGCTCGGTGAGTTGCCGAGACGAGGCCGGGTCCAGGTCCCCGGGCGACAGGTCGCGGGCCTCGATCGAGTCGAGCAGGGTGGCGGCCCGCTCGGGGCGGCGGAGCATCGCCGCGAGGATCGACCCCCGCAGCGCCGGGGTCGCCGACGGCCATGCGGCCATCAGGGCCCGGCCCACCTCGGGGCCGACCTGGCCCTCCAGGGCCCGCGCGGCCTCCAGGCGCACCTCACGCTCGGGCGATTCCTTGAGGACGCGGCCCAGGGTCGGCCCGGCCTGCTCCCAGGGCGCCTGCCCCAGGAGGCGGATCGCACCGAGGCGGGTGGATTCGTCGAGGTCGGGACGCTCGATGTCGGCGGCGGCGCGGGCGAAGGCCGCGGCGATGGGTTCGTTCAGGCGAGCCGCCCGCTCGGCCTCGCGCCCGTCGGCGGGCCGGGACTTCAGGAAGGCGTCGAGGCGTATCCCCCTCCGGCTCATCCCCTCGGCCAGCCCGAGCAGGCCGAAGCGTTCCCGGTTCGGGACGCGGTCCCGGGTGAGGGTTTCCAGGGCGGTGAGGACCTCGTCCGGGTCGCGACGCGCACCGACCAGGGTGGCGAGTTCGCGGATCATCTGGAGGCCGCCCGGCGAGGCCGACTCCCCCCGGCAGATCGCGGCGATCGCCAGCCCGGCCCGATCCGCGAGCGATGAGGCCACGGCGATCCGGGTCCAGGGATCGTCGACGCCGGACAGGGCGATCTTCGCCAGCGGCTCGACCGTGCGGCGGTCGTCCCAGGCGCCCAGCGCCAGGGCCACCTCGAACCGCACGCGGGCGTCGGGGTCTCCGGCCATCGCCACGAGCCGATCCCGGAGGGCCTCGGACTGCGGGAGCCGGGGCTCGGCCAGTTGCACCGCGTTCTCACGGACCCCCGAGGACGGGGACCGGAGCAGGGCCAGGAGCCGGGGCTCGTCGAGTTCGCCCCGGTTGGCCAGCAACTGGGCGGCGAGATGGCGGGCGATGGGAGCCGATTCCGCCGCATCCAGGACCGCCCTCAGCAGGGCAATGGCGGCCGGCTCATTGCGCTCCAGGATCAGGCGGTGGGCGGTGGTCCGGTGCCAGGCGTTGGAGTGACCGAGCAGAGGGACGAGGTTGGCGGTCGGAGCGTTGGCCAAAGAGGGGGCCGGGGTCCGGGCCTCGGCCTTCTCGGGCACGATCCGCCAGATCCGGCCGCGTTCCTTGCCCTGGATCAGGTCGGGACGCTTCTGGAGTTCCGGGGGCATCCATTCGGGGTGCTCGATCACGGCCCGGCCCATGTCGACGACGTAGAGGGCGCCGTCGGGGCCGTGGCTCAGGGCGACCGGGCGGAACCAGTCGTCGGGCGAGGCCAGGAACTCCACGCCGTCCCGCGCCGGCTTGGAGCGGAACGACGCCCCGTCGGGCCGGAGGACCTCCATGTGGACGAGGTTGCCGGTCGGGTCGCAGGTGAAGGCCGCGTCGCGGTAGGGCTCGGGGAGGAGGCCGCCCCGGTAGACGAACACGCCGCAGGCCGCCGTGAACCGGCCCACGTGCTGCGACGACGTGGTCCAGTTCTGGCTCAGGGGATAGAGCCGGGCCCCCACCTTCGCCTCGGGGTCATCGATCTCCGAGATGTCGCGGACGACCTGCCGGACGGCCAGGTTGGGGTTCCGGCCCAACGCCCGGTTGGGCAGGACCACATGGCGGAGATGGTGGCGATTGTCGCAGACGAACCGCCGCCCCCAGTCGTCGAAGGTCAGGCCGAACTGGCCCATCCCCGCGACCGCCTCGCAGAGGGGGCCGTTCGGGTCGAAGCGGAAATCCATCCCGCTGATGTTGATCGGCTTCATCTCCCCCTGGGCCGCCCGCTTGATCTGGCCGCTGCGGAGGCCGTTGGCCACATAGATCAGGCCGTCCTGCCCGAGCGTCGGGAAGGCGACGAGGAGCTGCGAGTTCTGCGTCGAGAACCCGGTGAACAGGGGCTTCGGCCCGTCGGCCCGGCCGTCGCGGTCGCCGTCCGGCAACTCGACGATCTCGGTGGCGGCCGTCACGATCGCCCCGCCCTTCCAGGGCTGGAGGCCATTGGCGAACAGGAGGTGATCAGCGAACAGGGTCGAGGTCTCGTAACGGCCATCCCCGTCGCGGTCGGTGAGGATCTTGATCCGCCCTTCGGGGGGTGCCCCGGGCTTCGGGCCGAGCGGGTAGTCGAGCATCTCCACCACCCAGAGCCGGCCCTGCTCGTCGAAGGCCATCGCCACGGGGCTCTGGATCTCGGGCTCGGCCGCCACCAGCTCCACCCGGAGGCCGGGGTCGACCCGGAACGCGGCGAGTGCTTCCTGGGGCGATCGGGGAGGGCTGATGGGCGGGGGTGCCTGGGCCTGGCCCGGCGAACCAGCGAACAGCCAGCCGGCCGCGATGACCATCAAAGAGAAATGCCGGGCTCGTTCCATGGTGATGCTCACGGATGGCAGGGGGCGGGAGGTCAAGGGGCCGGGGTCGCGAGGATCTTGCGGAGGGCGGGCTCGAAGGCGTCGGCCATGCGGGCGAAGCCGAGGTCGGTGGGGTGCGTCCCGTCCACGGTCCCCTCGCCGTCGCCGCCGATCAGGTCGGCCGCCGGGAGGAGCGAGATCCGGCGATCCCCCTGCGCGACGCGATCCCGATAAATCTTCCCGAGGCTCGCGTTCGCCCCCCGGACCTTCTCGGCCCGCGATGCGACCGAGTCGGCGTCGGTGTAGACGATGTTCTCGACCAGCAGGATCGGCGTCTCGGGATGCTTGTCGCGGAGGGCCTGGATGAAGCCCGGCACACGCTCGCCCACCTGCTCGACCGAAAGATTCGGCAGGCAATCCAGGACGAACACGGCGGGGTCGAGTTCGGCCACGAGTTGGGCCAGCTCCGGCTCCGCCTTGCCGTTCCCCGAAAAACCGAGGTTGATGACCGGGCGATCGAGCCGCCGCGCCAGGATGGCCGGATACGCCATGCCGGGGCGGGACGCGCAGCCCCCCTGGGTGATCGATGTCCCGTAGATGACGATCGGCTTGACCCCGGGCGCCGGGCCGGCGGACGGGCGGATCGAGGCCCTGGAGGGCACGCCGATCTCGACCTTTTTGACCCCATTGTAGAGCGGCAGGTTGAGCCGATACTCGGCCTCGCCCGCGGGCAATCCCTGGACAATCCGCAGCTCGTTCTCGACCTTCTCCTCCAGCCGCCCGACCGCCAGGAAGTGCCAGCGGCCATCCCGGCGCACATAGAGGTCGACGCCGCTGACCCCGGTGGCGGGCATGTGGTTCATGGCGATCCGCGAGGAGGTGAGAGTCCAGCGCACCGAGATCGCCGTGGCGTCGGTCACGAACCCGACGTTCAGGCCCGTCGCGTGGCGGGACAGGTTCCAGACCTCGGGCCGGACGACTCCCTCGGCCCGCGCGGGCAGGCGATCATACGGGGACTTGAGATCGGACCAGCCCCGGCCCTCCACCCGCAGGGCGAGGGCGTCGGTCCAGGTGATCTCGTCGGCGCCGGATCGTCCGGGGGCCAGGAGCAGGGCGGCGCAGCACAGGGCGAGGAGCGGCGAAGCTTTCATGGACGGGGGCTCTCCTGGATGCGATCCGACTTCGGCCGGGCCTGCGACTTGAGCCGGATCAGGAGCCGCGTGGCCGCGTCGACCATCCGCTCCCCCGACCCCGGTGCGCATCGGGTAGCCTCGGCCTCATAGCCCCCTTCCGGGCAGGCCCGGAGATTGGGGACGTAACCGATCGAGCCGTTGGCCAGCTCGTGAATCATCGTGTATCGGAAGGGGGAGGCATCCTTCAAGGCCAGGCCGAATTCCGCGAACATCTCGCCCGGGAAGCCGACCCAGGCCAGCTCATCCCCCAAGGTGATGGCCTGGACCTCGGCCAGGAAGAAGGTGCGTCCCGGCTCGTTGCGGACCTCGACCTCCCCGTCGAAGTGGCGGGGCTTGGAGCCGATCTGCTCGCGGAGCCTGCGGGCCTTGTCGGGATGGTAGTCGATCTCGACCAGTTCGCGAGCCATCCCCAGGGGGGCGTCGACCACCCCGGTGAGTTGGGGCCGCGTCCGCAGCACCTCGGCGGCGAGCTTGCCGCCGATCCGGGCGGCTTCCTCGGGCCCCTTCAGGCGTCGCGGCCCGGCCGGGTTCAGCAGGTCATAATGATTGATGTTGCCCGCCGCCCCGGTGGCGAAGATTGTCAGCATCTCCGCCCCCAGGGACGCCCGCAAGGTCGAGTCCAGGGCGGCCGGGAAGTCGGCCGAGGGGCGCGAGCCGCCCACCGTATCCAGGTGGATCGCGAAGTTGACCAGGGTGGCCAGGGGACGGCCTCCGTCGGCGGCCCGGAACTCGACGACGCCGACCCCGGGGTCGATCGGTCCGGTGGGCCGGAGGACCTGGTCCATCTTGGAGTCATCATCCTTGAACGGGTTGGTCTTGACCGTCCCATCCTTGAGGTAGAATCGGCGGTTGAAGCTGACCGATGGCTCGTGACCCAGCCCCGCCAGGGCCGATGCGGGACGGAGGTCGGCCTCCGCCAGTCGGACCGCCTCGGCCATCCGGGACGGCAGCGCGGCGATGTAGGCCAGGGCCTTGCCGCGGGTCGGCTCGTCGAGGGAACCGAGCAGGCGGGCCCGGATCTGCGGGACGGTGTGGCAGTGGGTCGCCGAGATCATGACCGATTCCGGGGCGATCCCGGTGGACTCGCCGATCAGGCGGCGGGCCTCGACGATCATCGCCAGGGGGATGCTGGTCAGGTCGCAGACCACCAGCGCGGCCCGCCGCCCGCCCTGATCCATGACCACGGCCTTGACCCGGATCGGGTCGAGCGGCTCCTCGCTCCCCAGCTTGCCGCCGGGGGCCCTCTGCGCGCCGAGCATCGGCGTGCCCGGGGCCGGCGAGATCTCCACGGCGGCCCGGCCGATCCGGAGATCCCCGGCCTCGGCGGCCATTCCGGCCAGGAACCAGGCGACCGTGAGCGTCCAGGCGGTACGCATTCCGAGTGGACTCCGATTCGAGTGCGATCGGGCCGCGTCGTCGGCGGGAGGGGCTACGACGGGCTGATTCGTCGGCGGGGCGACACCAATTGGCAGGCCCGGACAGGGTAGCCACCGTCCGGCCGGTCGCTCAAGGAAAATCGCCGATGCTCGTCGGATTATTTCGGGGCCACGGCGGCCGTCCCGCCCTCATCGCATCGCCGAGGGCATGCGCCGCTCATCTCGAACCGCCAGGGATGGACGTCTTAGCTCATCCCGTAGCACAGACAACTACTTGAAACCATGAGATGAGATTTGGTCCATGAAATTTTCGGGACCTCGCAAGCCGCCCGGCATGCGAGGGCCCATCGGCGAGGCGGATTTCAGGCGATGGTCGGGGCGGGCGGGAGCGTGGCGAAGTCGAGGGGCCGGGCCGGCCGGCCCGGGATCGGCCCGGGGACGACGGCGATATCGACCGTCGAGACGTAGAGCCTGACCCCGTTCACGCTCGGGCCGGGGGCGGACCCCGACCGGATCACGCGGAGGTTGCCCGCGGGGAAGCCGGCGAACGGCCGATCATTGTGGCAGCCCTGAAGGCCGGCGCGGACGCGGTCCGAGTCGCCGACCTCGACGCGTCGGAAGGGCAGGGCCGACTCGTCGGGCCCGTCGGACGCCCCCGGCGACCAGTCCGCGAAGGCCGACCGCACGGCCTCTTCGAACGGACGGAAGCGGAGGGTCAGGTCGGCCCGGGTCGGCGACCCGGTGGCTCCCGCCCGCGCTGCGGTCAAGCCGAAGGGGAGCGACACTCCCAGGGCGGAGAGGAGGGTCCTTCGGCGGATGGTGCTCATGGTGGGTCCTTCGGTTAGGCCGTGGGCGGCACGGCGAGCGTCGATCGCGTCGATCCAGGGGCTGCGGCCGGAGGGGCGGGCGGCCCGTCGCCCTCCGGCCCGGTCGTCCTCAACGCTCGGCGGCGGCGCGATCCCAGAAGCGGAGCATGCGGCAGGCCGCGACGAAGTTGGTGCAATCGGCGGGGGCGTTCAGGGGGATGAATCCCTCGTCGAGGGCCCCGGCGACGCCCGCCTTCTCGAAGAGGGGCGCCGAGGTCGCGGCGTACCCGATGAACTTGCGATGCGCCGCGGCGTCGGCCACGAAGTCGCGGGCGGCGGGCAGGGTGGTCAGAAGCTTCGCCCCGTCCCCGGACGGGAGGATCGCGACGGCATCGAACAGGACCGACGGGCCGCCTTCGAGCTTCTCGTCGGCATCGTGCCAGGCACCGGCCGAATCCTTGACGCCGCCCACCTCGGGCGCGACCAGCGCGAGCATCGCCCCCTCGGCCTTCAGGGCCTTGGCCAACGCGGCGAGGATGTTGGCATCGACGCCGTCGGTGACGAGCGCCCCGACCTTACGGCCGGCGAACGACTTCGGCCCATTCTTGAGGATGCTCAACTTGTCCGAGGCGGGGAGGTCGGTCCGGGTCGGCTTCGCGGCCTTGACCGGGGCGGGCATCTCCTTGAGGCGGAGCCCCTTGGCCACCGTCTCGGCCAGCGCCTTGTCGATGTTCAGCAGATGGCCGACCATGTGCGAGCGGATCGCCGGGGTCTGGACCTTGCTCAACTCGAAGGTCAGGGCGTTTGCGATGTGGGCCTGCTCCAGGGGGGTCTGGCTCACGTAGAACTGGCGGGCCTGGCTGTAGTGGTCGGCGAAGCTCTCCGGGCGGGCCCGGATCTTCGGCCCCTGCACGGGTTCGGGGTAGGACTGATAGCCGACGGTCGGGGATTCGCGCGGCCCGCCGTTGGTCCAGGAGTTGGGCTCGTAGTTCACCCGGCCCTTCGGGTTGTGCATGGCCATGTGGCCATCCTGCTGGAAGTGCGCGAACGGGCACTTCGGGGCATTGATCGGGATGTGGGTGAAGTTCGGGCCGCCGAGCCGCTTGAGCTGGGTGTCCAGGTACGAGAAGTTCCGGCCCTGGAGCAGGGGGTCGTCGGTAAAGTCGATGCCCGGGACGACGTTGCTGGTGCAGAAGGCGACCTGCTCGGTCTCGGCGAAGAAGTTGTCGACCCGGCGGTCGAGGACCATCCGGCCGATTGGCTTGATCGGCACCTGCTCCTCGGGGATGAGCTTGGTGGCGTCGAGGACGTCGAACTCGAACTTCTCGGCGAACGCCTCGTCGAAGGCCTGGACGCCCAGTTCCCACTCGGGATAGTCGCCCGCCTCGATCGCGGCCCAGAGGTCGCGGCGGTGGAAGTCCGGGTCGGCCCCGTTGATCTTGACCGCTTCGTTCCAGACGACCGACTGCAAGCCCTGCTTGGGCTTCCAGTGGAACTTCACGAACGTCGACTTGCCCTCGGCGTTGACGAACCGGAACGTATGGACGCCGAATCCTTCCATGAAGCGGAACGACCGGGGGAGCGTGCGGTCGGACATGATCCACATGATCATGTGCATGCTCTCGGGCGTCAGCGAGATGAAGTCCCAGAAGTTATCGTGGGCGGTCTGCGCCTGGGGGAAGCCCCGGTCCGGCTCCGGCTTGGCGGCGTGGACGACGTCGGGGAACTTCATCGCGTCCTGGATGAAGAAGACAGGGATGTTGTTGCCGACGAGGTCCCAGTTCCCCTGCTTGGTGTAGAACTTGACGGCGAAGCCCCGGACGT
The DNA here is from genome assembly GCF_051175315.1 of Tundrisphaera macrotermitis. NCBI lineage: Bacteria > Pseudomonadati > Planctomycetota > Planctomycetia > Isosphaerales > Isosphaeraceae > Tundrisphaera > Tundrisphaera macrotermitis. Next base: position 5,534,536 of record NZ_CP195100.1, on the reverse strand, counting down.
CGCGGGCGAGGTCGGGCGAGCCCTTGCTGCCGGCCACGGTCGAGAACCGGACGAAGACCGGCGTCTTCTCCCCCTTGCGCTGGAACAGGTCGGCCCGGGTCAATTCCGGGATCGGCGCGTAGGTTTCGAAGTAGCCGTGCGCCCCGAACCCGCGCGCGTGGACGACCCGCTCGGGGATGCGTTCGTGGTCGAAGTGGAACATCTTCTCCCGGAAGTGGAAGTCTTCCAGGAGGGTCGGGCCCCGCGCCCCCGCCTTCAGGGAGTTCTGGTCGTCGGCGACCGGGATCCCTTGCTGGGTGGTCATGACCGGGCGGTCGCCGCCGGCCTGCTGATGGGTCTCGCCCCCGCCCCCGACCACCGTCTGCGCATCCCCGGCGTGCACGGGATTGCTCTGTTCCTCGTTCGGATGGGCCATGTCGCGTACCTTCTCCCGGGTGAGCGGAGGTTCAGGCGTAGATCTGTGGAAGCCGATTTCAACCGGCAAACGACGCGCCGAAGCAGGATCCATACCTTACTGAATCGCGATCCCGCGATCCCCGGGTGTTGTCCCGCCGGCGGAAACCCCTTATCGTGTGCATCGGGCCAGGCCCAATCTCGGCCCGAGGGCGGGGGGCGGGCCCGAGGGGAGATCGCCGGTCTCGATCGCCGTTCGATGGGAGATTTGATGGGGGATTCCGCCGAGAGGGGCCGCGTCCCCCGGGCCATCGGGCTGATGTTCGGACGAATGCTGGCGCGGTGGGCGACTCCCGGCGCCGGGCGGGTGGCCATCTGCAGCCCGGCGGTCGGGATGATCGCCGGGCTGGGCGCGGTGGCGTTCCTCAGGCTGCTGGAACTGATGTTCGAGCATGTCCTGAAGGGCATGATGCATCTCCAGATCCCGCCGACCGGCGAGGGCACGGCCCACCCGATCTCCGATCCCTGGCCGTGGTGGGCGGTGCTGCTGCTGCCCACGCTGGGCGGCCTGATCTCCGGCCTGCTGGTCTTCACCTGGGCGCCGGAGGCCGAGGGGCACGGGACGGACGCCCTGATCCGGGCCTTCCACCGCGGGGGCGGCAAGATCCGGGGCCGGGTCCCACTCATCAAGGGGATCGCCTCGGTCATCACCATCGGCACCGGCGGGTCGGCGGGGCAGGAGGGGCCGATCGCCCAGATCGGGGCCGGCTTCGGCTCATTCCTGGGGCGACTGCTCCGCCTCTCGCCGAACGAGGCTCGATTGCTGACCCTGGCCGGGGCGGCCGGGGGGGTGGGTGCGATCTTCCGGGCCCCTTTGGGCGGGGCGTTGTTCGCCGTCGAGGTGATCTACGCCACGACCGCCATCGAGTCGGCGGCGCTGATGCCGTGCCTGACCGCCTCGATCATCGCCTACACGACGTTCGCCCTGTTCATCACCCCGGCTCCGATCTTCATCGTGCCGGCCCTCTCGTTCCGCGGGTTCGGCGAGCTGCCGATGTTCGCCGGTCTGGCCGTGGCCTGCGCCGGGATGGGCTGGGTCTACGTCCGGGTGTTCTACGGGATGCGCGATTATGTCTTCAAGCCCATCCCGCTGCCCCGGCACGTCAAGCCGGCGATCGGCGGGTTTCTGGTCGGGCTGGTGGCGCTGGTGTTCCCGCAGGTCATGACGGGCGGTTACGGTTGGGTGCAGTGGGGGGCCATCGGGATGCCCCCGAGCCTGGCCCTGCCGGGGGAATCGATCTTCACCCCGCACATGGGCGTCGGACTGCTGCTGACGCTGGCCCTGCTCAAGACCGTGACGACCGGTCTGACGATCAGCTCGGGGGGGAGCGGCGGGGTCTTCGGCCCGTCGATGTTCATCGGCGGGATGCTCGGCGGGGCGGTGGGCCAGCTCTACAACGACTTCTTGCCCGGCCCGGATCTCCACCCCGCGGCCTTCGCGCTGGTCGGCATGGGCGGGTTCTTCGCGGGCGTGTCCAAGACGCCGCTGACCTCGATCGTGATGGTCTGCGAGATGGCGGGGAACTACAGCCTGCTGGTGCCGTTGATGCTGGTGTGCGGCCTGAACATGGGTCTGTCGCGCCGGTGGACGATCTACGAGGAGCAGGTCGCCAGCCCGGTGGACAGCCCGGCGCACCGGGGCGACTTCGTGGTGGACGTCCTGGAACGGCTCCGCGTCGATCAGCTGCCGATCCGCGTCGAGGGGCTCGAACGGGTCGACGCGTCCACCCCCTGCGCCGAGATCGTCCGCAGGGCGGCCCGCTCGGCCGAATCCCTGTTCCTGGTCGTCGATCGGGACGGACGTTTGACCGGCGTGTTCTCGCTGGCCGACATCCGGCTGGCCCTGGCCGGGTCGGACTGGGCCCCGCTCGTCCTGGCCGACGACCTCGCCCATCGCCCCGTCGTCTCGGTCACCCCCGAGGATGACCTCCACACCGCCCTGAAACGGCTCACCGACCTCAACCTGGAAGAGATCCCGGTGGTGGCCCGCGACGACCGCGGCCAACTCCTCGGCCTCCTGAGCCGCAAGTCGCTGGTGGCCGCCTACTCCGACCAGGTCGACGCCCTCCGCTCCCCCCCGCCCGCGACCTCCCCCTGAAACTCCCTTCCTCACACCCCACCGGAGACCCGGACCCATGCGTCCCCGCCTCGCCACCGCCTTGATCCTGGCACTCGCCTCGATGACGGCCTCCTCCCCCGGCGCCGATCCGGCCGGGACGATCGACGACCCGATCATCGATAGCAAGATGACCGAGGCCGAGATCTTCGACGGCCTCGATCCGAATTGCCCGCAGGATCTCCGCGACCGCCAGTCGATCGTGACGGTCCGCTACTGGGGCTTCGACCAGAAGGTCCACCAGGGCCAGATCGTGGTCGACCGCGACCTGGCGAAGGATGTCTCGGAGGTCTTCGCGATCGCCCTGGAGCACAAGTTCCCGATCCGATCGGTCCTCCCTGCGTCGCATCCCAAATTCCGCGTCAAGGGGCGGTGGGATGACGACGCCATGATGGCGGCGGACAACACCTCCGGCTTCAACTACCGGCCGATCACCGGCGGGACGAACCTGTCCAACCACGCCCTGGGCCGCGCCGTGGACGTGAACACCTTCCTGAATCCCTACGTCAAAGGGATCAAGGTCCTCCCGCCGGGAGCGAAGTACGACCCGGCCGCCCCCGGCACCCTGACCGCCGACCACCCGGTCACGAAGGCATTCCTGGATCGGGGATGGAGCTGGGGCGGGCAATGGACGTCGCTCAAGGATTACCAGCACTTCGAGAAGGCGCCCCGCCGCGGCCAGTGACCCCGATTTCCGATCCCCGCAGGAGTGGAGTCGACCCGATGCCCAGATCATGGCCCGTTCGCCCGTCGCGCCTCGCCGTCCTGTGGGCGATCGCGTTGGCGGCTTCGCCCGCATCCGGCCAGGAGGCTGCCTCGGCCTGGCGCAAGCCCCATGCCCTCAAGCCGGGCGACACCATCGCCTTCGTCGCGCCGGCCGGCCCGGTGGACGTCCTGCTGATCAAGTCCTTCGCCGAGCACATGGAGCAGGCCGGGTACAAGGTGCGGGTCCCGGAGGGGATCGGCCGCAGGGCCGGCTACCTGGCGGGGACCGATGACCAACGGGCCGACGAGATGAACGCGGCGATCCGCGACCCCCAGGTCCGTGGGATCTTCGCGGTCCGGGGCGGCTACGGGCTGACCCGCATCCTGGATCGGATCGATTACCCCGCCCTCCGGGCCGACCCCAAGGTCGTCACGGGCTACTCGGACATCACCGCCCTCCACCTGGCCATCGCCCGCAAGGCCAAGGTCATCAGCTTCCACGCCCCGATGCCGACCCGGGGCCTGCTCAAGATGGACACGCCCGAGCACGCCTTTTCCGTCCGGTCGTTCCACCGGGCCGTCTTTGCCGACGCCTATCCGAAGGGGGAGGTCGGCTACCTCTCGCCGTTACCGGCCGACGCCCCGCCGGCCCGGTTGGTGGGGGGGAGGGCCCGGGGTCGCCTGATCGGCGGCAACCTGTCGCTGGTCGCCTCGACACTGGGGACCCCTTTTGCCCTGGAACCGGAAGGGGCCATCCTGTTCCTGGAGGATGTCCACGAGGCCCCTTATCGGGTCGATCGGATGCTCTCGCAGTTGCGGCTGGCGGGGGTCTTCGACCGGGTGGCGGGGGTCGTCCTGGGCAGCTTCACCTCGGACAAGCCCGAGGAGGCGGCCGACCTGGAGCGCGTCCTTCGCGATGCCTTCGGCGCGGCGAAATACCCGGTGATCTGGCGATTTCCGGTCGGCCACGACCCGCTCAATGCCACGATGCCCGAGGGCGTCCTCGCCGAGATCGACGCCGATGCGGCGGCCCTGCAGTTCCTCGAAAACCCGGTGGTGCTCGGCCCCTGAGCGCAACGAAAGAGGGGATCGGTCTGCCGATCCCCTCCTCGACTGATTCGCAAAGCAGAGATGGCCTACGAGCCCATCAAAGCTCGACCCGGGCATGTTCGCCCGGCTTGTAGGGCGTGCCGGTGGCCATCGCCTTGACGAAGCCGACCACATGGACGACCGCGCTCGACGGGGTATCCCAGTACTCGGCCTTGGTCACGTCCACCCGGAGCAAGGCCAGGTTGGGATCGTCGAGCCCGTCGGGGAACCAGGCCCGGTAGGCGGGCGTCCACAGTTCCTTGGCCTTCGCCTTGTCATGGACCAGGGTCGCCAGGCCGGAGACCGAGACGTACTGATTCTTCTCGGGCGACGAGTAACTGACGTTGACGTGGTGGTCCTTCTGGACCTCGTCCACCTTCGGCGTGTCGGCCTTGGTGAAGAACCAGAGGACGCCGTCGAAGTTGTCCTGACGGGTCGCCATCGGCCGGCTGCGCAGGGTGCCATCGGGTTCGGCGGTGGTCAACATCGCGAACTCGATGTTCTGAATCAGCTTGCCCAGCGTCTTGACGGCCTCGTCGTGGTTGGTCTGCTCGCTCATGATCGTCGCGTCCTCGGATTCGGTTCGTCGGCGGTCGCCGATTTCCGGGACTTGTCCGCAAGATCCGTACCGGCCACCCCCGGTCGTCAGGACGACCGCTCGGGGAGGGGCCGGGCCGGGACCCCGACCACGGTGCCGCCGGCCGGGACGTCGCGATTCTTGGTGACCACCGCCCCGGCGCCGACCACCGCCCCGGCGCCGACGGTGACGGGTGCGACCAGGATCGAGCCCGAGCCGAGGAATGCGTCGTCGCCGACCACGGTGCGGCTCTTGGACCGGCCGTCGAAGTTGGCCGTGATCACCCCGGCCCCGACGTTGGCGGATCGCCCGACGTGGGTGTCGCCCAGGTAGGCCAGGTGCCTCGCCTTGACGTCGTCTTCCAGGTGGGACCGATTGACCTCGACGAACGCACCGACCTCGACCCCGTCGGCCAGCACGGAGCCGTCGCGGAGGTGGGCGAATGGCCCGATGCGGCAGCGCTCGCCGATCTGGACGTTCCCGGTGATCGAGGAGAACGGGAAGATGATCGTGTCCCGCCCCACCGTGGCGCGGCCGTCGATGTAGGTGTTCCGGGGGTCGACGATGCTGACCCCGTCCTCCATCAGCCGTTCCTGGATCCGGGCCTGGAGGATGGCATGGGCCTGCGCCAGGTGCTGGCGGGTGTTGATGCCCAGGATGTCGTCGGGCTCCAGGCAGGGCCGGGCCAGGACGCGGCGGCCCATCTCTTCGAGCCAGCGGGGGGCGTCGGTCAGGTAGTATTCCCCCTGAGCGTTGCCGGTATCGAGCTTATCGAGCGCATCCCAGAGGCCGGGGAGGTCGAAGACGTAGCAGCTCGGGTTGATCTCGCGGATCGCCCGCTCCTCCGGGCTGCAATCGCGCTCCTCGACGATCCGGAGGAACCGGCCGGCGCCGTCGCGGAGGATCCGGCCGAACCCGGTCGGGTCGGGGACGATGGCCGTGCCCAGCAGGCAGGCGGCGCCCTCCGCGTGATACTGGGCCAGGAGGTCGGCCAGGGGCTCGGGCCGGATCAGCGGCTCGTCGCCGACCAGCACCAGGGCCGGTCCGCGATAGTCGACCAGCAAGGACCGGCACGACTTGACCGCGTCGCCGGTGCCGAGCTGCCTTTCCTGGGTGGCGAACCGGATGTTCGGCTCGTCGGCCAGCGCGGCGCGGACCTGCTCCGAGCCATAACCCACCACGACCACGATCCGCTTCGCCCCCGCGCCCCGGGCCGCCTCGACGACATAGCGGATCATCGGCCGGCCGCAGACCTCGTGGAGGACCTTCGCGGTCTCCGACTTCATCCGCTTGCCGTGACCGGCGGCCAGGATGATCGCCACGGGACCCTGCATCGCGTCTTCGCCATCGCCCATGTCGAAAAAGCCCTTCACTCACTACGGAGAAGACGTCGCCCGGCATCGGGTCCGATTCTACGGGGACGGGGTCGCGAACTCAAATGCCGGGTCGCGGCACCCGGTTGCGTCGCGCTCCTTGAATCCGCCCGGCCCATCTGGCAGACTGTCGGCACCGGCACCTCGGCCGACCCGGGCCCGCAATCGAGACGAGGACGCCTCCGGGCGTTGAGACATTGAACGTCGAAGAAGTGGCCAAGGTGGCGATCCTGGCCCGACTCCGGATCGCCCCGGACGAACTGCCCCGGTTCACCGACCAGCTCAACGCGATCGTCGGCTTCGTGGCCCAGCTCGGCGAACTCGACACGGCCGACGTGGAGCCGCTGGCCCACGGCGTCGAGGTCCGCAACGTCTTCCGCGAGGATGTCCGGGGGCCGTCGCTGTCGCGCGATGAGGCCCTGGCCAACGCCCCGAAGCGAAACAGCGAGAGCTTCCTGGTGCCCGCCGTCCTGGACTGATCCCGGCGCCCGACGCCGATCCCTGACCGCCCCCGTCCGGTTCGCTCCGATAGAGGATTTGATGGACCCGACCCGCTCGACCGCCGTCGATTTGCTCACCAGGATGAACGCGGGTGCCATCACCGCCGAGGAGGTCACCCGGGCCTACCTCGACCGCGCGGGACGCCTGGAGGGGAAGGTCCACGCCTTCCTCCATCGCGACGACGAGAAGGCCCTGGCCCTGGCCCGCGACGTCGACGCCCGCCGCCGCGAGGGCAAGCCGGTGGGCGAGCTGGCCGGCGTGCCGATCGCGATCAAGGACGTCCTCTGCACGCGGGGCGAGCCGACCACCTGCGCCAGCAAGATGCTGGCCGACTTCCGCCCGCCCTACAACGCGACGGTCATCGAGAAGCTGATCGCCGCCGACGCGATCCCCATCGGCAAGACGAACATGGACGAGTTCGCCATGGGCTCGTCCACCGAGAACAGCGCCTTCGGGCCGACCCGGAACCCCTGGGACCTGGACCGGATCCCCGGCGGGTCGTCGGGCGGATCCGCCGCGGCCGTGGCCGCCGACTTCGCCCCGATCTCGCTCGGCTCGGACACCGGCGGGTCGATCCGCCAGCCGGCCGCCCTGTGCGGGATCGTCGGCCTGAAGCCGACCTACGGCCGGGTCAGCCGCTACGGCCTGATCGCCTTCGCCAGCTCGCTCGACCAGATCGGCCCGTTCTCGCACGACCTCGCCGACGCGGCGTTGCTGCTCAAGGTCATCTCCGGCCGCGACCCGCGCGACGCCACCAGCGTCGACGCCCCGGTCCCCGACTACACGGCGACCCTCGACACCCCGCCCCAGAAGCTCCGGATCGGCCTGGTCCGCGAGTTCTTCGGCGAGGGGCTCGACCCCGAGGTCGAAGCCTCGGTGCGCGAGGCGATCCGGGTCTACGAGGCCGCCGGCGCGACCATCTCCGAGGTCTCGCTCCCGCACTCGAAGTACGGCGCCCCGGCCTATTACCTGGTGGCCCCGGCCGAGTGTTCGAGCAACCTGGCCCGCTACGACGGGACGATCTTCGGCCACCGCGCGGCCGACTTCTCCGCGACCACGCCCGAGGAGGAGAAGCTGCCGCCTTTGATCCGGATGATGATGGCCAGCCGCGCCGAGGGGTTCGGCCCCGAGGTCAAGCGGCGGATCATGCTCGGGACCTTCGCCCTGTCGGCCGGCTACGCCGACCAGTACTACAACCAGGCCCTCAAGGTCCGCCGCCTGATCCGCAACGACTTCGACGCCGCCTTCCAGAATGTCGACGTCCTGATCGGCCCGACCACGCCGACCGCCGCGTTCAAGCTCGGCGAGAAGACGGCCGACCCGCTGGCGATGTACCTGTCGGACATCTACACGATCACCACGAATCTCGCCGGCATCCCCGGCCTGAGCATCCCCTGCGGCCTGACGAAATCCGGCCTGCCGATCGGCCTCCAGCTCATGGCCCCGGCATTCGCTGAGGACACGCTCCTCCGCACCGCCCGCGTCTTCGAGAAGGCCACGGACTGGCACGCCCGCCGGCCCGCCCTGGACTGATCGGGCCCCGTCCGAACTCTGACGACCGAACATTATTCGCGAGCCGGACCTCCCGACGCGGCCCGACCTGGATCTCATCATGGATTACACGATCGTCATCGGCCTCGAAGTCCACGTGCAGCTCACCACCGAGAGCAAGATGTTCTCGCCGTGCGGGACCGAGTTCGGCCTGCCCCCCAACACGCAGATAGACCCGGTCTCGCTCGGCCTGCCCGGCACGCTCCCGGTCATGAACGGCAAGGCGTTCGAGCTGGCCCTCAAGACGGCGCTCGCCCTGGGGGCCGAGATCGCGCCGTTCACCAAGTGGGACCGCAAGAACTACTACTATCCCGACCTGCCCAAGAACTACCAGATCAGCCAGTACGACCTCCCGTTCAGCCTGGGCGGGAGCCTGGAGATCCCGGTCCAGAAGGACGGGACGGGCGGGGGAGTCTGCCGGCTGACGCGGGTCCACCTCGAAGAAGACACCGGCAAGCTGACCCACGGGGCGGGCGGCTTCTCGGAAGTCGACCTGAACCGGGCCGGCATCCCCTTGATGGAGATCGTCTCCGAGCCCGACATCCGCCGTCCGGAGGATGCGCGGGCCTGCCTGGAAGAGTTGCGGCTCACGCTCAAGTACCTCGGCGTCTCCGACTGCGAGATGCAGGAGGGGAGCCTCCGCTGCGACGCCAACGTCAACATCCACATCGAGCGGGACGGCAAGACGATCGCCACCCCGATCGTCGAGATCAAGAACCTCAACAGCTTCCGATCGGTGGAGCGGGCCCTGTTCTACGAGGCGGATCGCCAGTACGAGCAGTGGAAGAAGGACGGGCTCACGATCAAGGATGCCCCCAAGGCGACCCGGGGCTGGAGCGACCCCGAAGGCCGGACCAAGCCCCAGCGCGAGAAGGAAACCGCCGCCGACTACCGCTACTTCCCCGAGCCCGACCTCGTCCCGGTCGTCGTCGATGAAGCCTGGATCGCCCGGATCAAGGCCTCGATCGGCGAACTCCCCTCGGCCCGCCGCAAACGGTTCGTCGCCGAGTATGGCCTCTCCGAGTACGACGCCAACGTGCTGGTCGAGCAGGGTCAGGACGTGGCCGATTATTACGACGCCGTGGCCAGGGCCACCGGCGCGTTCAAGCTCGCGAGCAACTGGGTCCAGCAGGACATCCTCCGCGAGGTCAAGGAGCGTAAGATCCCGATCGGCGAGTTCCCGGTCGGCCCCGAGGCACTGGCCGACCTGATCAACCGCGTCGGCCGGTCGGAGTTGAACACCAACCAGGGGCGCGAAGTCCTGGCCAAGATGATCGCGACCGGCGAGTCGATCGACGCGATCATCGAGGCGGGCGGATACAAGATGGTGTCCGACCGAGACGCCATCTCCGCGGCCGTCGACGCCGCCCTGGCCGCCAACCCCAAGGCCATCGAGGACCTGAAGGGGGGCAAGAAGAAGCCCGAGGCGGTGAAGGGCTTCCTCCGCGGCCAGGTCATGAAGCAGACCGGCGGCAAGGCCGACCCCACCGTGGTCGGCGCCGTGCTCGACGAGAAGCTGGCGGCACTGGCCGGCTAATCCATTCCCCTTGAAGCGAGGCCCGACCATGACCCCTCCGATCGACCGCCGTTCCTTCCTGCTCGCTGCCGGGGCCACGATGGCCGCCGGGGGCCTGGCACCGACCCTGGCCCGGGGCGATGCGCCGGCCAAGGGGGGGTGGAAGAAGGCGTTCATGCTGGGGACCTCGTCGGGGGCGATCCGCCCCGACTTCCTCCGGCTCAAGGAGGCGGGATTCGACGGGGTGGAGTTGATCAGCCCCAACAAGCTCGACCGCGACGAGGTGCTCAAGGCCCGCGACGAGACGGGACTGATCATCCACGGGGTCTCAGGTTCGGAGCACTGGAAGAGCCCCCTCTCCAGCCCCGACCTCGCCGTGGTCAAGAAGGGGATGGATGCCATCCGGGCCTCGATCGCCGATTGCAAGGCTTACAGCGGCACGACGGTGCTGCTGGTCCCGGGCGTGGTCGGCCCCAACGTCTCGCACCGGCAGGTCGAGGAGCGGTCGAGCAAGGCGATCCGCGAACTGTTGCCCGAGGCCGAGGCCGCCGGGATCAAGATCGCCATCGAGGAGGTCTGGAACAAGTTTCTCCTCTCCGCCCCGGCGTTCGTCGAGTATGTCGACAGCTTCAAGAGCCCGGCCCTCGGTGCCTACTTCGACGTGGGCAACGTGGTCGAGTATGGCTATCCCCAGGAGTGGATCCGCGAGTTGGGCCAGCGCACCCTCAAGGTCCACATCAAGGAATACGGCAAGCAGAAGCGGTTCAGCTACCCGCTGGGCGAAGGCGAAATCGACTGGCCCGCCGTCCGCCAGGCCCTGATCGACGTCGGCTACAACGGATGGATCACGGCCGAGGTCGGCTACGGCGACCTCGACAAGATGAAGGACGTCGTCGCCCGGATGGACAAGATCCTCGGCCCGGCCTGAGGACTCAGCCCTCGGCCGCCCCGTGCCGATGCCGATGACAATGGATCGGGACACCCGCGACGTGGTAGGAGGCGGGCTCGGTCGGGGGCAGGCCGGGTTCGAGGGCCGCGAACGCGTCGGCGGTCAGGAGGATCTCCGACGCAGCGGCATGGTCCTCGCCCAGCTTGCAGGCCAGGTTCATCTCGCAGCCGAAGACGTCGGCGTCGTCGATCACCAGCAGGGGGCCGAACCCGATCCCGATGCAGCCCCGGATGTGGCGATCGTCCGAGGCCCGGACGTTGGCCTGGTCGAAGGCGTCGAAGATCGCCAGGGCCGCGCGATACGCCTGGGTGGGGGTGTCGAACAGGGCGAAGAGGTTGTCAGCCTCCTGCTTGAGCACGATCCCGCCGTGGGCCGCGATCGGCGGGCGGGCCAGCTGATCCATCTCGGCGATCATCGCCAGGTAATGGATGATCCCGCTCCGGAGCGAGATCCGGGAAAAGCCCACCATGTCCATGACCAGGACCGCGGCGGTCCTTTCGAAGGCCTCGCGGATCTGGCCGTCGATCGACTCGGCCCGCTCCGGCTCGCGGTTGCGTTCCGCGAGCAGGCGGCGGAGCAGGGCATGATTGGCGCGGGACTCGGCGGGGGGGATCTGGATGTCCATCGGTTCGATTCCTGGCCGGTCGGGATTCAACCCGGTACGAGGGCATCGAGCAGGAGTTGATGTGCATCGGCCACGCCCAGATCCTCGGCCGGGGCGGGGCCGTCGCCGATCAGGATCGGCCGATCCTCGACCCTGGCGGCGGGCAGGCCGTGCGAGCCTCGGACGAGCCCGGGGTCGAGCGGGATCACGTCGAACAGGGTGCGGAACCCCAGCTTCTTGCGGATCAGCCGCCGCGCCAGCCTCAGCTTGGGCGCCTTGATCTTCGGGTCGAGGAACAGTTCGCAGGGGTCATACCCCGGCTTGCGGTGAATGTCCACGGTGCGGGCATAATCCGGAGCCCGGCGGTCATCGAGCCAGAACGGGTAGGCGAACCAGGCGTCGGGGGTCGACAATGCCACGATCTCGCCCGATCGGGGATGATCGAGGCCGATCGTCCCGCGCTCCTCGCCGACCAGCAGACGGTCCACGCCCGGCTCGGACCCGAGGCGATCGCGGACGCGGGGGATGTCGGCCGGGTCCTTGACGTAGACGTGGGCGACCTGATGGTCGCACACCGCGAACGCCCGGCTGCCGAACGGATCGAACACCTCGCCGAACGGCCCGGGCCGGACGGCCAGCCATCCCGCCTCGCGCAGGACCCGGTTCAGGGGGACGGCCCGCGACACGTCGCAATGGCCATACTCGCCGAACACCCAGACCCGAGCCCCCATGGCCCGGGCCTGGTCGAGCAGGGGGGCGCAGGCGTCGTCCAGTTCCCCGACCAGCCGCGCCATATCGCAGCCCGATGGGCCGAAGCGTTGCGGGTCGTAGTCGAGATGGGGCAGGTAGACCAGGGTCAGGTCGGGCCGATCGTCGCGGGCGACGCTCGCGGCGCAGCGGGCGATCCAGGGGGTGCAGGCGAGGCCGGCGCCCGGCCCCCAGAAGGTGTGGAACGGGAATTTGCCCAGTTCCCGCTCCAGGGCGTCGGTCCGCCCCTCGGGCGTGCCGGCGATCCCGAACGCCTTGTTGCCATCGGCCGCATAGTAGGGCTTGGGCGTCACGCTGACGTCGACCGCCGCCCCCTGGTTGAACCACCAGAACAGCTTGGCCGTCTTGAACGATCGCCCGCGCTCGGCGGCACGCCGTCGTGCGGTGACGTACAACGGCTCCGCCTGGATCAGGGCGTTGGACTGCTGCCAGAGCCGGACCTCGCCCGTGTCCCGGAAGAACCAACCGTTGCCCACGATCCCGTGCCCGTCGGGGGGGAGTCCGGTCAGGAGGCTCGCCTGGGCGGTGCAGGTGACGGCCGGCGCCACCTCGCGCAACGGCCGGCTCCAGCCCGACCCGGCCAGGGCCCGCAACCTGGGGGCGTATTCCAGGAGGCGCCCGGTCAGCCCGGGGGCATCGATCAGGATCAAGGGGGGGGTCGGCTGATCCACGACGGGGCCTCAAAGGAGTCGGGCCCGGGCGGCGTCGCTCGCCGCCCGGGCCCTCCGAGATCGGGGGAATCCAAACCGTTCAGGCCGCCTCGACCGGCTTGAGGTTCGAGAGGTGGCGACGCCAGGCGGCGCCGGCGGCGAAGCTCAGGACGGCCAGGGTGGTGATCCCCACGACGCCCTGCCCGCCCCCTTCGGTCAGGCCGTAGGCATGGAGGCCGACGCCGATCACGTGATTGACGCCGTACCAGGCCATCAGCACCGAGAGGAAGCAGACGACCGACGACATCACCAGGCCGAACGTGTTGACCCAGCCGGCGAACCGGCCGTGCAGCGGGATCAGGTAGACCAGCAGGGTGATGAGCGCCCAGACTTCCTTCGGGTCCCAGCCCCAGAAGCGGCCCCAGGAGACGTCGGCCCACCACCCGCCCAGGAACGTGCCCAGCGCGACCAGAAGGACGCCGACCTGCATCGATCGGTAGATGAAGCCCGACATCGGCTTGATCCGCGCGGCGGTGGCACGCATCGAGCGAGTGCGGGCCTCCTCGCCGGCCGCCGCCATCGCCGGGTCGCCGCCGGCGGCGGGGTCGCGGAACAGGGCGCGGTTGATCATCTCGCCGAGCGCGGCGAACAGCGAGGTGGCCGTCAGGACGCCGCCGATGCTGCCGATGATCATGCCGGGGTAGAAACCGTAGTCCTGGATCACGTCCGAGGCCCCGAAGTGGCCATAGGACGCGTAGGAGGTGGCGACGCCCAGCCCGAGCAGGGGGAGGCCGGGGAGGAGCAGCGAGAGGATCTCGCCGAAGCTGGCCGTCCGGCGATAGGTCGCCGCCAGGTAGTCGGCCGTCGCGACCAGCCCGAGCGCCAGGGCCAGGGCGAAAGCCCCGTAGCTGGAGACGATCGTGAGGACGTGGATCGACAGCCAGAGGTTGCTCCGCAGCACCGGCTGGAGCCCGGAGATGTCCGGGTCGAGCATCGGCACGTTGGCCGCCAGCAGGGTGGCGAACAGGGCCATGCCCGACGCGGCGAGGGCGGCGTAGGTCTTGCGATAGACCGCCTCCAGCACCAGGCCGATCACCGAGGTGATCAGGGCGACCCAGATCACCGTCTCGTAGAGGTTGGTGACGGGGGCCCACCCCGAGATCAGGATCCGCTGGAGGAAGCCGTAGCATTCCAGGCCGATCCCGGCGGCGAACCCCATGATCCCGCCCAGGTAGGACATCCGCGACGCCTTGGCCAGCAGGTTCGACTGCAGGCTGGCCCCGAGGCCCGAGGTCACCAGGCTGGCGATCAGGAGGAGCGCCCCGAGGCCGTAGGCGACCGGGGCCTTGTAGAACGGGGCGAAGGCGTTGAAATTGGCCTCGCGGGCCATCGCCTCCGGGCCCGGGTAGAGGGTCGGGTTGACCGTCATCCCCAGGTCGCGGGCGGCATCGACCAGCTTCGCCGCCGGCCCCTGGGCCGCACGGCCGGGGTTGGCCAGCTCGGCCTCCTCGACCGCCTGGAAGGCGTCGCGGAACGCCTGCACCTTGCCCGACGGATACCCGGCTCGGGCCAGCTCATCGACGGGGACTTCGCGGATCAGGCCGAGCGGGATCCAGGCGGACTTCTCCTTGAGCCAGCCGAGGTACTTGGCGTCGAATTCCTTGTCGGTGCCGGGCAGGGCCCGGTCCTTGCGCGGCTGGTCGTTGAGGTACTTGTCCAGGGTGATCGCCGCCTCGCGTTCGAGCGGGCCGAGGCTGGCCGGTCCCTCGTTGCGGGCCTTCTCGAAGGCGGCGGCCGAATAGGCCAGGAACGCCTCCTTGACCGGGTGCGGCACGGCCATGAGGGGGATGACCGAGAACGTCTCGCGGTCGCGGATCGCGCGATACTTGGCCAGGCGCATCCCGACCTCGAAGCCCTTGCGCTCGATCTCGCTCAGCTTGGGCTCGTCGCCTCCCATCGCCCCGGCGGCGCCGCGGCCCCTACGCGAGATGCCGTCGACCCAGGCGAGGAATGGGGTCTTCTGCCCTTCGACGGTAATCTCGGCGTCCTTGAGGTCGTCGGGGGCGAGCCACTTCTGCCCCTCGCCGACCTTCGCCGCCCACTTCGCGATGTCCCGGGCGTCGTCGGGAGCGAGCTGGCCCTCGTTGAGCAGGGCCTTGAGATCCTCGGCAGTGATCGCCTCGGCCTTGGCCAGCGTGTTGAGGCGATCGGCCAGGGGCTTGGCCACCCCGGACTTGCTGGCGATCGCCTCCAGCTCGGCCTTGATCGCGTCGGCGAGGATCATCCGCTTGAGCGGGAGATACTCGACCGCGATGATCGGCTGGGCGTCCCAGAACTTGGGGCGGGCCGTGAAGTCGAAGAACGCGGCGACCGGCGACCAGGTCGCGACCGCCTCCCCCTTCTCGTCGAAGAGCTTGATCGACTCGCGGGTGTAGATCTCCTTGATCTCCTCGCGGGCGACCGTGTCGAGCGGCTTGACTCTTCCGGTGTGCATCAGGGGCAGCTGGCCCAGGATCTTGTAGGCCGGGGTATCGCCCAGCTTGGTGGAACCGGACGTCGGGGTCGCCCCCCGGTCTTCGGCCGGGGCGGACGTCTGCGCGAGGGCGGCCATCAGCCCGAAGGCCAGGGCCGATCCCGACCACTTGAATCGTCGTCGCATGTGCAAGCTCCTGGCCGGGTGGGTGGGCCGATCGTGGTTCACAGGTCGATGGCCTCGTCGGCATCGGCAGAGGCCTGGGACTTGCCCTTGGCGGCGAGCCGTTTCTTGGCCCGGGCGGCGGCACGCTCCCGTTCGAGCTTGCCCCCGTCGGAGAAGAGCCCGGCCCTCATGTAGAACTGGACGAACGCGCCCAGCACGACGATGATGCAGCCGGCGTATTTCATCTCGCGTCCGGGATCCTTGGCGACCTGGAAGATCGACTGGAATTCGCCCGTTTCCTGCCTCGTCTCGGGGTCGACGTAGCGGACGTAGTTGGACTGGAAGAACCGCCAGTTTCGATAGTCCAGCGGGTGGTTCATGTAGATCGAGATCGGCTTGTTCTCGATCTTGGCCGCCTTGTCGGTCAGCTCGACCTCGCTGCGGAAGGTGGACGCCTGGTTGGTCCCCGGGTCGAATCCGACGTCGAAGTCCTTCAGCTTGAGCGAGAAGCCGAGGTCGAGCCGATCGGAGTCGAAGGCGACCTCGTACATCCCGCCGGGGAAGGTCACCGTCTGGTAGTCGGGATCGAACGTGCCCGAGCGGCGGAGCCAGACCTCCTTGGTCTTCCCGTCGACGGTCATCTCGGCCAGGACCGCCGAGATCGCGTTGTCCTTCTTCTCTTTGGGCAGGTCGACCGAACCGTAATAGAGGTCTTCCCGGCCCTTGGTGAAGTACTCCTCGACGCGGAAGGTCATGGTCATGGGCATGTTCGGGTTGCCGCCGAACGCCGTGACCTCCTCACCCACCTTCAGCATCCCCGACGACCGCAGCTTGGCCGGCGTGCCCCGCTCGTACACGCGATAGGCCAGCCGCCCGTCCTGGTCGCCCATCACCTCGACCACCCCGAACAGGCGATTGACCTGGGGATCGACGATCGGGGGGTAGAAGTAGTCGAGCCGGATCAGGGGCTGGGGCGACTCCCCCCCCGGGTTGTCGCGGCCGGGGATGACGTTGGGGATCATCGGCAGGCCGGCATAGCCGTTGTGCTTGACCGCAGGGGCGTCCCCCTTGCGTACGTCGAACTCGACGATGTCCAGGACCCCGCCGAACGCCTCGGACAGCCGAGGGTCGGTGACGGGCGTGTGGGTCGTCCGGACGTACGAGGCCACCAGGTCGCTATCGGACAGAGGGATCGGATCGCCGGCCTTGGCGTCATCCACCTTGATGTCGAGGAGACGATCCTTGCCGGCGCGGTCGGTGTATCGGACTCGCGCCACCCCTTCCTTGCCGGTGTCCTCGGGGGGGTGGAGGAAGTCTTCCATCGCCTCGGGACGATCGGCATAGCTGAAGGAATAGCGGGCGGGCGTCACGTCGCGGACGATCTTGCGGACCGGATTCTCGGGCCGCAGCACCATCCAGTGATTACGGTCGGGGTTCTGGCCCGCGGTGGCGAAGACGTCCATCGGCTCCCTGGCACCGGGCGGGGTCGCCATCGGGCGGAGCTTGATCATCGGGGCTCCCTGGGGATCTTCGACGTGCTTCCAGCGCGGGCCCGAGGCGTTGTAGAACTTCTTAATCGTCAGCTTGAACGGGTCTTCGGACCGCGACAGGGTCTCCGTCTTCCCTTCCGGCCAGTCGAACGAGCCGGGGCGGAACGGGAGCGTGAACGTCCCCGTCTCGCCCCCGGTGTGGGGGTCGATCGCCTTGACCAGGATCACCGGCTTGTGGGTGCGGATGAGCTGGCTCGACGTCTGCCCTTCCAGCATCCCGAGCTGCCCCTCGTCGGCATACTGGGCGCTCCACCACGACCCGAAGATCACGATCAGGAGGCCGGCGTGGGTGATCACGAACCCGGTCTGACGCTTGGTCCAGGGATAGCGGATCAGCGCCGCGCAGAGGATGTTCATCCCCAGGAACGCCAGCAGGAGGGCGAATCCCGTGCTCTGATAGATGACTTCCTGCGCGGCCGTCAGCCCGTGCCACGAGTTGAAGAACGTGGCATAGCACAGGACTCCCGCCAGGGTGGCCAGCGAGATCACCGCCAGCTTCAGCGATGCCAGGAACCGGAAGATCGCATCGAACCAACGCAGGAACCGCGAGGATCCGGCCTTGGGTCCGGGGGCGGGCGGAGGTGACGGAGGAACCTTGGTGGCGGTCGCCATGATGGATCACTCAGCGGGGGTGGCGTCCGGGTGGGGCGGGCGGGGCGATCGATCCGACGCGTCGTCGCGTGCACGGCCATTGTAGACGGTCGGAAGCCGAGGGGCCAGTCGGATCAAACCTCGACCCATTGTTGAATCGTTGTTAAACTTTCGCGTCCTGTCAACATCGGATTTCGGCCTGCACCCCGGAATCCGGCCCGACGGGCGGCGCGGACGGGTCAGCTGTATCGGAACATGTTGTCCCAGAGGCGATCCAGCACGACGATCGCCTGATCGATGGGCACGATATGGATCCGGCCGACCGAGTCGCGGCGGGCCAGGCCGAGCCGGAACAGCTTGACCAGGGCATCCTCGACCTCGAAGTTGATCTCCACGCCGGAGAACTGCTTGAGGAAATCCTCGATCTCCGCGTCGAGCCCGGCCTGATTCCATTCCTCGCCGGTGCCCCGGAGCAACGACCTCCAGAGGAAGAAATACGCGAGCATGGTCTCCTTGTATTCTTCCTCCTCGGCGGAGTCGATCAGGCGATACAGGACGCTCCCGTTGTTGGCCAGGGTCAGGTAGTAAAGGTTCCGGATCATCGACGAGAGATGCTTCGCCTTGGCCCGCTGGAACCCGAAGAACGAGTTCACGCCGGCGGACACCGGGGCGATCAGGATCGGCGCCAGGAGCATCGGATTGATCGTGAAGGCCGAGAACAGCTTGAAGGCCAGGGTCGGCAGGCCCATCACCACCGGCGACGCGATCTGGGCCTTATCGATCCAGCGCATCCGGACCTTGGTCCCCTGCTCGGGCAGGTGCATCTCCATGTCGACGTGCGGGACGTCCTTGAACATGCGGAGATAGAGGACGTCGGTGCGGATGAACGGGTCGTCGAGGCCGGGGCGGAACTTCAGGGCCACGATCAGGCGCTGATAGGCGTCCAGGGTGATCGTCCGCTTCTTGAACTTCGTCTTGGCGCTGCGGAAGACGCGACGGATCTTGGTATAGCCCCGCGCGTAGATCCGGAGGTGCTCGAACAGGTTGAAGTTGGGGACGTAGGTCAGGCCCATCTCATTGGGGGCCGCGACCGCATCCTTGATAATGTCGACGTTCAGGCGGCGATAGTTGGCGCGTTCCAGGGCGACCTCGAACGGCTCCAGGAACTCCTCGTCGGATTGCTCGGTGCGGCGGATCGTGTGCTCCCGGAGCCGGATGTAGTCCGAGTCGGGGTCGAGGGGCCCGTACCGCTCCTTGAGCTCGTGGAGCGTCTGGTAGAACTCGCTGTGGAAAATCGCCCCCAGCAGCCCGGAGAATTTCCGGAGTTGCTCGCGGTGCTCGTCGGTGAGTTCTGGCTGGGAGATCAGCAGGCGGGTCAGGTCGCCCTGGCGGACCGGCAGGGCCCGATCGCGGATGTCGATCGTCGGCAGGGTGAGTTCCTCGTCCACGATCGGCGGGAGCGCATCGACGACTTCTTCATCGAGGTCCGGATCGAGCGAGGGTTGCTGGGAATCGGTGGCCATGCGCGACCTCTGGGCCCGAAGGACGGGGACACCCCCCTGGTCATTATACGCGATGTCTCGCGGGCCGGTTCAACTCGCGGTTCGCCGCCCCGGCTGTCGGCGATGGCTGGCCGTTTTCGAAGCGACCTGGTAGCCTGCAGGTTCTGGGATGCCGGCTGATCGGGGTGATCGACAAACGCAAGGCGCGGGCGGAGGCGGAGTTGATCCGACCTGGAAGCGGCCGACTCCGGATCGGCGTGATCGGCCTGGGGCGACTCTGGGAAGCCCGGCATAAGCCCGCCCTGGCGCGGATGGCCGACCGATTCCGGGTCACCGCCGTCTACGATCAGGTCGCCCGGCGCGCGGAGCTTGAGGCCGCCCAGCTCGGCGCGGCGGCCCTGACCGGGCTGTCCGAGCTGATCGATCGGCCGGATGTGGACGCCGTCTACCTGCTGGCGCCCCAGTGGTTCGGCCTCCACGCCATCGACCTGGCCGCCGCCGCGGGCAAGCCGATCTACTGCGCCCTGCCCCTGGCCAGCGACCCCGACGAGATCGATCGTCTCGACGCGCGGATCCGGGCGAGCGGGGTTGCGTTCATGCCGGAGTTCGCCCGGCGGTTCTACCCGGCGTCGCTCCGCCTCCGCGAGCTGATCGCCACCCGGATCGGCGCGCCCCGGCTGGTCGTCTCCAAGAGCCGGTTATCCGCCTTCGATCGATCGAGCCAGCCCGGCCCGTCCACCCAGATCGCCCCCAACTCGCTCCTGATCGACCCGGGCAGCTACCTGCTCGCCTGGTGCCGGTTCGTGTTCCAGTCCGAGCCGGTGTCGGTTCAGGGCTGGGGCGGCGTGATCTTCCCGGGCGATCCGGGGCAGGGCAACGCCATCGGCCCCGACCCCGATTACGAGACGTTCCTCCTCGAATTCGCCGGGGGGGCCGCGGCCCAGGTGTCGGTCGGCAAGTATCATCGCGGCCCGTGGGGCGACGCAGCCAAGTTCCTCCCCCCGCCCGGCATCCAGGTCTACGCGGAACGGGGGGTGGCCTGGCTGGAGATGCCCGACAGGATCCACTGGACCGACGAGAGCGGGACCCACCAGGAACGCCTCCCGATGGAGCCGTCGGTCGGGGAGGTCCTCAACGATCATTTCCTCCGGCTCGTCCGGGGCGAGCCCTCGCTGGCCCCCGGCTGGGACGATGCCCTGGCGGTGGCCCGGCTGATCGGGGCACTCCGCCAGAGCCGCCACGACGGACGCCGGATCGAGGCCGCCCGCCCCCGCTGACCCCCCGGCCGGGAGGCTTCCTCGATGGGTGAAACTGACCGACCCGACCGGACGCCCACCCCCTGGCCCTGCCGCCTGGCCGTCCTCCTGGCCCTGGTCATCATGCTGGCCCTGATGGCCGACCAGGCGGGCCGAAGCTCCGCCACCTACGACGAGACGACCTACCTCCGGGTCGCCGCCCATTGGTGGAGGACCGGGGAGCAGGCAGAGATCGCCCGCATGGGCTCTCCCCTCACATTCTGGAAGATCCAGCAGGCCCCGACCCTGTACCTCCTCGATCAGCTCGGCCGCGGCGACTGGATCGATGATCCGATCGGCCACCAGGCCCGGCTCTTGCCGGTCGTCCGGCTCGGGTCGCTCTGGATCGCGGCGGTCGCGTTGCTCGCCACGGCCTGGTGGGCGCGACGCCTGTATGGCCCGCGAGCCATGTCCCTGGCGGCGTTCCTGTTCGCCCTGAGCCCGAACCTGCTCGCCCACGGCGCCCTGTCCACGATGGAGATGCCCCTGGTGGCCGCCTCGGCGGGCGGGTTCGCCGCGTTCTGGCGGTTCCTCCGCGACGGCGACCGGTGTGCCTTCTGGGCGGGCGCCGTGCTGTCCGGGCTGGCCTGGTCGTGCAAGTTCACGGCGGTCCTGATCCCGCCGATCCTGGCCGTCCTCTGGTGGCTCGACCTCCGCTTCTCGGCGGCCCGCGGCGAACCTGCGCCGGGCCGGCTCGCGTCGCTCGGGGTCGTGTTCCGGGGGATGCTCGGCTTCGTCGCGGCGATGGCGGCCATCAACCTGGTGCTGACCGGATTCGCGACGATCCCGCTGAGCCCGCACGGCGGCGATCACCCCGCGATCGCCGCCCGCCTCCCCGGTTTCTTGCGGCCCTGGGTCGGCTGGCTCGCGCATCGCTCATTCCCGCAGGACTGGGTGGCGTTCGCCGTCCAGATGGCCCACCAGAAGAACGGAGGGCCCAGCTACCTGCTGGGCGAGACCCGGCAGGCCGGGTGGTCTTACTATTACCTGGTGACCCTGGCCGTGAAGGTCCCGATCGCGGTCGCCCTCCTGTTCCTGGCCCGGGGATTCACTCGCCATCCCGCCGATCGGGCGGGGCGGTTGCGCGACCGAGGCTGGTTCCCGATCGCGGTCGTTTTGCTTTTCCTCCTGATCGCGTCCCTGGCTTCGAAGCGGAATTACGGGATCCGCTATTTGCTCCCGGTCGCTGTCCCCGCCATCGTCTGGATGTCGGCCCTGGCGGAAGGAGATCGCAAACGACGCCTGATCGAGTGGGCGGGCGTGGCCGGGATGGGCCTGTCGGTGGGGCTGATCCATCCCCACGAACTCTCCTATTTCAACCGGCTGGCCGGCGGCCCGATCGGCGGGCGGCGCATCCTCTCCGATTCCAATCTCGACTGGGGACAGGGCCTGCGGGGACTGGCGGCGCTCCAGCGACGACGGCCCGAGCTGCAAGACCTCACGTTCTACTACTTCGGCGACACCGACCCCGCGCACTACGGCGTGGTCGGCCGGACCTATACGATCGACGCCAACCATGCCCCCGCCGACCTGCCGCCCCGGCTATCGGCGACCACGCGGTATCTGGCCGTCTCGTCCTCGTTGCTCTGGGGACCCTGGGGGCCGCCGGGCTACTTCCGGGCGTTGGAAGGGCTGTCCCCCCTGATCGACACGGACGATGCGACGATCGCGATCTTCCGCGTGGACACCCTCCGGCTTGAGGAGCGCCCCGGAGGCGGCTACGATGAGGCTCGCCCATGAGGTGGGGCAACGGCCCGACCTTTCCCGTACCCAAGCCCCCGATCCGCCCGAGGTCTCATGGATTCGCCGGTCGAAAGATCCTGGGTCCCGCTCACCGCCCACGAGCGGAGGGTCCTGGGTGTGCTGGTCGAGAAGGCCAAGACGACGCCCGAGTATTACCCGCTCACGATCGCCGCGATCGTGACCGGCTCGAACCAGAAATCGAACCGCGATCCGATCACCAACTTCGACGCCGATGACGTCGAGGACATCCTCCAGGGCCTCCGCAAGAAGGGGGCGGTGGTGATGGTCGAGGCCGGCGGCCGGGTGGTCCGCTGGAAGCACACGCTGTACGACTGGCTGAAGGTCGGCAAGGTCGAGCTGGCGGTGGTGGCCGAGCTCCTGCTCCGCGGCGCCCAGTCGGTCGGCGACCTCCGCGCCCGGGCCAGCCGGATGGAGCCGCTGCCCGACCTGGCGGCGCTCCAGGCGGTGCTCGATTCCCTGGCCGCCAAGGACCTGGTCGTCACCCTGACCCCGCCCGGGATCCGCCGCGGGGTGGTCGTGACCCACAACCTCGGCCGGCCCGACGACCTGGCCCGCGAGCGGGCCAAATATGCCAACGTCGTCGATGCCCCCGACGAGCCCGACCGGCCGGCCCGACCGGCCCCCCGGGCGGAGGCGTCCGCCGCGCCCTCGGCCGAGCTGGCGGCCCTGCGTTCCGAGGTCGATGCGCTGCGGGAGGCCGTCCGCCGGCTGTCCGACGAGGTCCAA
Source organism: Tundrisphaera macrotermitis (assembly GCF_051175315.1). Lineage (NCBI taxonomy): Bacteria > Pseudomonadati > Planctomycetota > Planctomycetia > Isosphaerales > Isosphaeraceae > Tundrisphaera > Tundrisphaera macrotermitis. The sequence goes on along the minus strand of NZ_CP195100.1, from coordinate 5,511,618 downwards.
GAGTTGAAATCCGCGCTCGGGTCCTGACCGTCGCCGTTCGAGAGAAAGAGAGTCGCGCGGATGGAATCGACCGAACTGCCGAGTGCCGTGACCGAATCAGCCCCGGACGCCCGCCCCCTCCGCTTCGTCGTCATGATCGACGGCGACGGCCACGAGCCGGCCCCCGAGATGACCGACCAGGCCGCCACCCTGGCCTGGGCCGCCGCGTCGGCGCCGTGGCATCCGGCGCTCCTGGCCGCCTCGGACGATCTGCCGCGGCTGGAAGAACTCGCCTATCCGTCCGATCCTTCGCCCGGCGAGGTCCGGATCGTCGCCGGCCATCTTGGCCAGCTCGCGCCGGCCTATCGGGATCAGGCCGAGGAGAATGCCGTCCCGCTGGCCGAGGTCCTGGACGGGGATCGCGTCGCCCTGATCGCCTCCCTGCTGGAGCAGGCCGGGATCCCGGCGCCGGGCGTGGCCCTGGATGACCCGGTGGCGCTCGATTTCCTCGCCCTCGGCTCGGCCCAGCGCTGGCTCCGCGACCTCTCGGTGGCGATGGATCACGTGGACCTGCTCGACCGGACCAGCCTGGCCCGGGAGATCATGGGCGGGGCCAGGGCCTGGGTCGCCGGCGATGCCAACGGCGCGACCAATCGGCTCCGGGCGGGATTCGAGCTGCTGACCCAGGCGCGCGAGCGGATCTTCCCGACCGAAGCCTACATCCTCGACCTCTGCTTGCTCGATCCCGCCACCGCCCCCCGGGCCCTGGAAGACCTGCTCGACGCCCGCGCCCCCGTCACCCTGGTGGCCCCGGCCCTGGCCATCGACGTCCTGGCCCGGCGCGAGCCCGACACCATCGCGCGGGTCCGCGAGGCGATCACCGAGGGCTGGCTCGACGTGGCCGGCGGGACCTGGTCCGAGATCGACGAGCCGTTCGCCCCCTGGGGCTCGGTCCTCTGGCAGTACGACCGGGGTTCCCAGGGTTACCGCGAGCACCTGGAAGGCCGCAACGTCGAGACGTTCGCCCGCCGCCGCTACGGCCTCCACGACCAGATCCCCCAGATCGCCCGGCGCTTCGGCCTCAAGTACGCCTCCTATGTCGCCCTCGACTCCGGCAAGTTCCCGATCCCGATCGAGTCGAAAAGGACCTGGGAATCGCCCGACGGGTCGGCCCTGGAAGCCATGACCCGCCCCCCGATCGCCGCCGACCGCCCCGTCGAAGGGGCGAGGCTCGCCTGGCGGATCGGCCGATCGATGCGGGAATACCAGGTCGCGGTGATCGGACTGGCCCACTGGCCGGACCAGGTCGCCCCCTGGTATCGCGACTTCCGCCGGGTGGCCGCCTACTCGCCGGTGCTCTCGCGCTGGGTCACCGCCAACGACTTCTTCCACCACTCCGATCGCCCGTACGAGGTCCTGACGCCGAAGCTCGACGACCTGGCCCCCGCCTACCTGGCGCAGGCCGTGGCCAAGGGGGACCCCGCGCCGATCTCGGCCCGCGCCGAGCACCACCGACGACGCGCCCGGTTCGATGCCACGGCCGTGTTCGAAGCCCTGGCCGACGCGGTCCTGGAAGGGACCAGGCATCCGTCGCCGGAGCCCGCGGCCGACGAAACCCCAACCCCGCCCACGCCCGGTGCGTTGGAAGGGCTGGAGGAGGCGGTCGAGACGTCCCGGCCCGATGTGGTGGCAGAGACGCTCGATGTCCGTTATCAGACCGATGCTGAGGATCTCGCCCGCGCGATCGTCGGCCAGGCCCACCAGGGCCCGCCGGGCTTCGTGGTGCTGAACCCTTTGGGGATCGCCCGCCGGGTCGCGGTCGTCCTGCCCGACGCCGCGAGCACGCTCGCGCCGGAGGGGGCCATCCACGCCGCCCAGATGACCGAGGACGGGGTCATGGCCGTGGTCGACGTCCCCCCGTTCGGCTATGCCTGGGTGCCCAGGGAACCATCCTCGGCCCGCAAACCCGCCGGGGATCCCGGCGTCTCGGTCAAGGACAAGGTCCTCCGCAACGAGTCGATGGCCGTCCTGATCGACCCGGCCACCGGCGGCCTGCGCGGGGTCCGGGGCCGCACCGAGGAGACGCCCCGCCTCGCCCAGAAACTCGCCATCGCCGGGCTGGTCGGTCCCGACGGCAAGCCGGCGCCGAGCGTGATGCGTGGGGCATCGGTGCAGGTCGACTACAACGGGCCGGCCCTGGCCCAGGTCACGACGACCGGCACGCTCCACGACCCGCGCGACAACCGCGCATTGGCTTCCTTCCGGCAGAGGTTCCGGCTCTGGAGCGGCCGGCCGACGCTGGAGATCGACATCACCCTGTCCGACCTCGATCCCGCCTGGCTGGAACGGGTCGCCGCCGCCGACCCCTGGGAGAATTACCTCGCCTGCCGCTGGGCCTGGCCCGACGCCGGCTCGACCCTCCGCCGCACGTCGTTGCTCGCCCCCCACGCGACCGAGGCGGAGCGGATGGAGACGCCCGACGCCATCGACCTGGCGATCCGGGGCCGTCGATCCACGCTCCTGTTCGGCGGGCTGGCCCACCACCGCCGCCACGGCCCCAAGATGCTCGACACGCTCCTGATCGCCGGTCGGGAGTCGGCCCGGACGTTCCGGCTCGGCGTGGCGCTCGACCTGGAACACCCATTCCAGCCGGCCCTCGACTTCATCGCCCCCGCGCCCGCGGTCCCGAGCAAGTCCGGCCTCCCGCGTTCGGGCCCCTCGGGCTGGCTGTTCCAGGTCGATCACAAGTCGGTCGCCGTGCTCGCCGTCGCCTTCAATCCCCACTCCAACGAGGGCAAGGGCTGGGGCGTGACTGTGACGTTGCTGGAGACCGCCGGCAAGCCGACCCGCTGCCGCCTCCGCGCCTACCGCGACCCCGCCTGGGCGGCGCACGTCGACTTCCAGGGCGAGCACATCATCGACCTCTTCGTCGAGGGGGACGCCATCCCGGTCGACCTCACCCCGCACGAGCTGGCGCGGGTCGACGTCACCCTGGCGTGGCATCGGAAGGACCAGATTTCGGACACCGCCGATTAGGGGTGGACCTGGGCCGGGGTGGAGAACCGGATTTCGGCCGACCCCAACCGTTCCAGCGGGACCTCGATGCCCCAGCTCGCACGATACCGGGACGCGCTGGCATGGCCGCTCCCGTTCTTCGCATCGTAAGGCCCCAGCAGGGCCTCCCCGCCGCGATCGAAGAGGGAGAGCCGCCAACCGTCCGGCATCAGTCCGATCGTGTCGGCCAACACATGGAATCCCGGATGGCCGCGGGATTCGTCGGGAGGGGGGAAGTACTGGCCGTGGTCGTCGGCCCCTTTCATGTAACCGCCCCCATCCTGGCGAACTTCCAGGTCGACCAGGATCGGGTCGAATGCCGCGAGCCGCTGCTTCGTCGGCCGACCGTCGAGTTTGACCGTCACGGCGGGGGGGTCGGCGAAAGGCCTGGTGCTCGCTTTCGGGAGCCTAACGCCTTCGAAGTAGAAGGACCGTGCGAGCCGATAGGGTCGGATTTCCAGGTGGTCGATCTCGTCCAGGTCGAAGTCGATCGGGATGACCATGCGGTGGGAATCGAGGAAATCGAAGGAGCCCGGTCGTTGCCAGTAAGCCCTCCGCCCTTCGCGGGCCACCGCGACCACCTGGGCTGGGGACACGCCGGGACTGCCCGCCCAATCGATCACGAACGTGCTCTTGTGCGTCCTCGGCCGGGGATCTTCGCCCCACGCGATCGCCGGATGCAACGGGTCGGGACTCGCCTCCACTTCCGTCCAATCGGGATGGCCGCCGCGCAGTTCGGCGACCGTGAGGGTCCCCGTCTCATAAGGGGCGGTCGCCCCGACCTTCGGCGCGAGGCGTGAAATCTTCTCGCCCGGAGGGTGGCTGCTCGCCCTGAGACAGACGTCGACCTCCGCGGGCAACAAGGCCCCGACCTGGTAGATCTGATACACGCCCGGCGACACCAGCCGGGAGCCGTGATTGTGGTCCATATCCTTGCCGATCAAGGTCCGCGTCGCGTAGTCGAACACGCGAAGCTCGACGACCTCGATCCGATCGGGGTCGCCGGCCAATCGGATCGTGGCCACGTCGAGCCAGGGGGCCGACGACTTCATCGCGGCCGTCTCGGGGGTGGACCGGGGGATCTTCCACCAGCCGCGACCGTCCTCCACCCGGATCGACCCATCGCGGTCGTTGCGGGATACCGAGTCGATGGCGAACGTGTTCGGCCCGATGCGGATCTTCAGGTCATCGGAAGGGATGGCGTTGTTGTAGTACTGCACGTCGCCGATCGCGGTCCGGGGGGGACGGATCGCGGTCCTCATCCATCTCTGGGCGATGGAGAACACCCCCGCCGAGGCCGCGACCAGGATCATGACCAACGCGATGGTGATGCGGGGTCGTTTCATGGTCGGGGGCCCTGGTTCAGTCGAGGGTCGCATGCTCGGCCGAGTCGCGGACGTCGAACCGCTTGACCGGCAGCTCGATCGTGAAGGTCGAGCCCTTGCCGACCTCCGAGTCGATGGCGATGGTCCCGCCGTGCTCTCGGATGATCTTCTGCGAGACGGACAGGCCCAGGCCGGTCCCGCGCGAGCCCTTGGTCGAGGCGAAGACCTGGAAGATCCCGTCGACCTCGTCGGGCGAGATCCCGACCCCGTTGTCGGCCACCACGACCTGCGCCCTGGATCCGTCCGCACCGATCGCGGTCGAGACGGTGACGATGCCCCCCTCGACGTCCTCGGAGGCATCGATCGCGTTGGTGACGATGTTCAGGACCGCGCGGTGGATGCCGTCGGTGTCGAAGTGGAGGCGGGGCAGGTGGGCGGCGGGCTGCCAGTACAGCGTCACCCCCAGGTCGCCGGCCCGGGATTGCATCAGCTCGATCACGTCGGCCACGGTCTCGTTCAGGTCGGCCAGCTCCAGGGCCGGCTCGCGGTCCTTGGAGTAGGACAGCATGTCCATGACGAGGTTGTAGATCTTGGCCTGATTCTTCTCGACGATGGTCCAGCCCCGGCGGACGATGGCGTCGTCCTTGTCGTTCAGGCCCATCTCGATGAGGTAGCTGCCCCCCTTGATCCCCTGGAGGATGTTCTTGATGTGGTGGGACAGGGTGGCGATCGTCTGGCCCACGGCGGCCAGCCGCTCGGCCTGGAGGTTGGCCTCGTAGAGCTGGGTGTTCTCGATCGCCAGCCCGGCCTGGTGGCCGATCGCCACCATCAGCATCAGGTGGTCCTTGGTGAACCGGGTCTTGGGCTCGTCCAGCGGAATCCCCACGCTGGCCGCCGCCCGGACGTCGGCATAAAGGACCCCCAGGGTGGCCAATCGGCCCTGGACCGGGACGCAGATCGCCTCGCGGATGCCCATGTTCACGATCGACTGCGCCGGCCCGAACCGCCGATCGGCCGGGGCATCCGACGTGATCACGCCCTCGCCCTGCTTCAGGACGTGGTCGAAGATCGTGCTGGAGATCGTCATCCGCTCGCCCGGATCGGCCTCGCCCCGCCACCGGACCGCCTTGGGCGTCATCTCGCCGTCGGGCCCCTTGAGGAAGATGGCACCCCGGTCGGCCCCGATCGACTCGAAGACGAGCTGGAGGATCTGGGGCAGCAGGGTGTCGATGTCGACGACGTGGCTGATGGCCTGGGTGGCCTTGTACATGACCGACAGGTTGAGCAGGCGGTCGCGGAGCCAGTCCCCCACGTTGCCCGGGGCCTGGAGGATCCGCGAGCCCTCATCGGCCGGGATGCTCCGGAGGATCGCCGATCGGTCGGCCAGGTCGCCGCGGCCGGTCATGTCCACGCGTGCCGTCAGCTCGCGGCTGTCGTCGGGGGCGTCCTGGAACAGGAGGACGGTCTGGCCCAGGCGCACCTGGTCCCCGGGCTTGAGCGGGGCCTGGTCGATGGCATGGCCGTTCAGGAACGTGCCGTTGGCCGATCGGAGGTCGACGATCCGGTAGCCGTTCTCGTCGCGGCGGACCTCGGCATGCCGCCGCGACACCTCGTGGTCGTGCAGGCGGATCGGGTTGGAGGCATCCCGGCCCAGGCCGACGGCCCGGGCCTGCAAGGAGAACCGCCGGCCCTGCTCGCCGCCCTGGATGATGAACAACGAGGCCACGGATCGACCCTCTCCCCGTCGTTGAACGCCCCGACGCCGGGCGGAGTGTCACAGGCTACGGCCCATGGGCCCGTGCGTCAACGATCCGGCCCGGCCGCCCGGGTCACGCTTGCGGCGTGAACAGGATGACCTCGACCCGGCGCGGGGGGCCGCCCCCCTGGGCCAGGGCCGACCGGGGCGGCTCCGCGCCGAAGCCGACGGCGGCGATTTTGCGCGTGCCGAACCACCCGTTGACGTCGATCCCGTGCTTCGACACGAGGTAATTCTTGACCGCCTCGGCCTGCTCCTGGGTGAGGATCTGGGCCAGGTCGGGGTCGGCCCGATCGTCGGTGAACGCTGCGATGACGAGTTCCGATTTCGGCCGCTTGGCCTTCTGGAACCAGGCGGCGACGCCGTCGAGCCGCGACCGGCCGCCGGCCGTCAGCACCGATCGCCCGCGCTCGAACAGGTCGTCGGCCCCGAGGATGCGGCTTTCCCGCTCGGCGCCGGGCTTGAACAGGATCTTGTCGCGATCGGCGAAGCCCCGGCCGTCGAAATAGCGCGACAGGGGCCAGGTCCCCTTGAGCGCCGCCAGGTTCTCGTCGAGGTCGTCGATCGTCTTGGTCCCGTGCTCGGACAACGCGATCAGCTTGCGATACGCCTCGTCGTCCTGGACCAGCTTGCCCAGCGATCCCTTCCCCTCGCGGATCGTGGCCGCGATGGCGCCCACTTCCCCCAGCCCCTTCTCGGCGGCCTGCGCCGCGGCATCGACCCGGCCGATCGCGGATCGGGCATCGCGGAGGATGTCGGCGATCTCGATGGCCGGCTCGGCGGCCAGGCGCGATCCGTCGGCCAGGGCGGGGGCGTCGGGCCGCCCGGGGACGATCTCGACGACCTTGGCCCCGATCACCCCCTGGGGGACGATCCGGACCCGGGCATCCGACCGCACCAGGCTCCGGAGCCGGTCATCGACCCGGAACACCAGCCCGACCTCCGCGCCCGGCGTGGGCGGCGGGACGATCGCCTCGACCACGCCGGCATCGATCCCCTGGACCCGGACCTTGGCCCCGACCTCCAGCCCGCCGATCGTGGCGAACCCGGCGCTCACCCGGAAGGTGGGCTGCCAGGCCCAGGCGCGACCGGCCATCTGCCGCAGGCCATATCCGGCCATCGCCAGGGCGACCACCACGAAGCCGGCATTCGCCAGCGCCCGCCCCTTCGTGATCTCGCGTCGCATGATCGTCCCTCGCGTCCCGATGCCCGCCCGCCCGCTCCAGCATACGTCAGGCCGCGGCCCGGGCGGAAGCATCGCGTCTCCGGGGCATTCGTCCACCGCTGGTGAAGATTCGCCGGGTCCCCATTTTGGTTCGCCCCGTATCTCCAATTCATCCTAAACTGGACGGGTGGGACGCGCGGGCTCGTCCCCAGGACGCCCGATCCGAGACCTCGCATGAACAAGCTGCTCGCCGCGACGATGGCCGTCGCCTTCGCGTTCGCCGTCTCGTCCCCGACCGCCGACCGGCCCGCGACGGCCCAGGCCCCGCCGCCCGAGCCGTATCGGTCCCCTTACCGGATTGCCTACGAATGGCCCCGCGAGGAACTGGTGGGCGACCTCGATCGCACCGAGCGTGGCGACCATCGGATCGAGGCGGAGATCCCGCATGCCCTCTGGTACGCGGAACGGACGCGGGAGCGATGGGGAGCCTGGGGCCCGCCCGCCCGATCCTATCCACCGCCCCCGGGGGTGGAGCGCTGGCCGGCCGACCGCAAGCGGGAGCGGGTGATCGCCGTGGCCAGCCGGTATCTCGGCTATGCCTACCAGCACCACCACATCCCGGACTGGGAACCGCCCGCGCACTGGCGCTGGATGCAGACCTGCGCCGGGCGGAACGGCAAGGGCGTCGATTGCTCCAACTTCACCGGGTTCGTTTATAACCTCGGCTTCGGCCTGAGGATCAGCACCGACGTGGGCATCCAGGCCGAACAGGCGACGGCGCGCGAGGCGGGTCGGGCGGTCCCGATCCGGCGGATCGCGCTCCCCGAATCGTTCGAGGAGCGGATCCAGGCCCTCCGGACCGGCGACCTCCTGTTCATCCGCAACAAGTCGGGGAAGATTAGCCACGTGGTCCTCTGGGTCGGCCCGATCGGCAAGTCGCCGGACGGCGTCCCGCTGGTGATGGACAGCCACGGCGAGGACACCCGCGACTCCGAGGGACGGCTGATCCCGTGCGGGATCCACCTCCGCCCATTCCGCAAGAACTCGTGGTACAACATGAGCGCCAGCCACGCGCTCCGCATCATCCCGGACGACCCGCCCTCCGAACGATGATCCCGGTTCGCGGCGAGGAGGCGGCATCGGAAATGCAGCCTGGACGGGGCGACGCCTCGCGCGATCTGCGAGGCCCTTGACCGAGGGGATTGCCCATGCCCGCCACCCGCCCGGACCCCGATGCCCCGTTGAAGCCCGACGCCATCTACCGGGGCTCGGCGGCCGATTTCAGCGACATCGCCGGGCCCGGGACCCGGAACAGCGAGGCGATCGGCCAGGGGTTGGAGTGGCTCGCCTGGCTCATGGACCGGTCGATCCCGGTGCCGGGGACCAACTTCAAGGTTGGTCTCGACGCCATCCTGGGACTGATCCCGGGCGGCGGCGACCTGTTCGCCGGGCTGATCCAGACCGGGCTGGTGCTCACCGCCCTCAAGCACTACCGCGTGCCCAAGGCGGTCGCGGCCCGGATGGCGGCCAACGTGCTGCTCGACATCGGGCTCGGGTCGATCCCGGTCGTGGGCGACCTGTTCGACGCCGGCTTCAAGGCGAACACGCGGAACCTGAACCTGCTCCGCGAGGTCCACGCCATCCAGGCCCGGGGCGGCCCGATCCCGTCGGCCCCCTCGGTCCGCTACCTCTGGGCCATCGGCGCCATCCTGATCGGTGCCCTGTTGCTGATGTTCATCGGGATGGTCGCCGTCGCCGCCCTGATCGTCAAGCTGATCTGGAATCACTGAGATTCGCCCCGGAGCCGCCCCCCGTGCCCGAAACGAAGCCAACCACGGACGACTTCACCATCGGCGTGGAAGAGGAATACCAGATCGTCGACCCGGAGACCCGCGAGTTGAAGTCGCGGGCCTTCCGCATCCTGCCCGGCGCCAAGGAGGACGTCGGGGACAAGGTCACCAACGAGCTGTTCCTCTCCCAGATCGAGATCGGGACCCCGGTCTGCCGGACCCTGGCGGAGGTCCGCGACGAACTCGTCCGGCTCCGCAAGGCGGTGGTCGAGGCGGCGGCGGAGCAGGGCTGCCGGATCGTGGCGGCGGGCACGCACCCCTTCTCCCGATGGCAGGACCAGCGGCTGACGCCCAAGGAACGGTATGACAAGATCCTGGAGGAGAACCAGCAGCTGGCCCGCGAGCAGATCATCTTCGGCTGCCACGTCCACGTCGGGATCGCCGACCGCGAGGACGGCATCCGGGTCATGAACCGGGTCCGCCCGTGGCTGCCCACGCTGCTCGCCCTCTCGGCCAACTCGCCGTACTGGCTCGGCCGGGACACCGGCTACGCCAGCTACCGGACCGAACTCTTCCAGAGGTTCCCGATGACCGGGATCCCCGGCGCGTTCGCCGACCGGGCCGAGTACGACGCGACGGTCCAGGCCCTGATCGACGTCGGGGCCATCCCCGAGGCGTCGCGGATCTACTGGGACGTCCGCCCGTCGTCGCACTTCGAGACGATCGAATTCCGCATCGCCGACGTCTGCGCCCGGGTCGATGAGGCGGTGGCGATCGCCGCGCTGTGCCGGGCCCTGGCCCGGACCTGCCTGGACCGCGCCCAACGCGGCGAGCCGGCCCCCCAGGTCCGGCCGGAGCTGCTGCGTGCGGCCAAGTGGCGGGCGGCCCGCTACGGGCTGGAAGGGGACCTCGTCGATCTCCATTCGATGACCTCGGCGCCGGCCCGGTCCGTCGTCGATCGACTCATGCAATTCGTCCGCCCCGCCATGGAGGCGGACGGCGAATGGGATGAGGTCTCGGCGACCGTGGAGGAGATCCTCGCGAAGGGGAATGGCGCCTCGCGGCAACGGGCCCGCTTCGCCCGCGACGAGGACCTCAACGACGCCGTCGATGGCCTGATCGAGGAGACGGCGGCCGGGCTCGATTGATCGCCCGGGCCGCCCGGCGGGTCACTTCGGGGCGGGTCCGGCCGGTTCTCGGCCCGCCGCCCAGTCGATCCCCTGGACGATCAGCTTGATGAGGTTGGGGTCGGCCAGGGGGTCGGGCTGGTTGGGGCCCCAGCGGCGATGGCCCAGCGAGGTGTGGAAGACGCGGCCCTGGCCGTAGGGCCAGGTCCAGGCCACCGGCCACGTCGTCCCCTTGTAATCGATGGTGGCCACGGGCTTCACGTCGGGCATCATCTGCATGTTCGAGTAAAGCTCGTCGGCCAGTTCGAAGTCGCTCAAACCTTTGGCGACCGGGCTGTCCTTGTCGGCGATCTTGACGGTGTATTTGCCCAGGATCGCCTTGCCGTCGGGCAGCCCCTTGTGGGAATAGATCCCGCCGAGGAACGGCTTCCACTCGGGCAGGGCATCGGGCGGGGTGTTGTCCGCCCCGTGGATCGAGACGTACCCCTTGCCGGCGCGGACGAAGTCGAACAGGGCGTTGGCCTGGCCCGGGGTGAGCTTGTGCTCGGGGTCGCGGCGATCCGCGTTCATCAGGACGAGGTCGTACCTGGCCAGGGCCGGGGTCTCCAGGATGGCGGCGTCCTCGGCCAGTGTGACCTGGTAGCGGCGGGTGTCCTCCAGCACTCCGGCCAGATACAATGCCTGCTCGCGGTAGCCGTGATGCTCGCGTTCGCCCCCGGTCAGGATCAGGACCTTGGTCCCCTCGGGGACCTTCCTCTGGGCGAGGGCGGGGTCGGGCCAGATCGCCAGGCAGATCGGCGCCAGGGCCAGGATCAGGGCCGCGCCGGGGGCTCGGTGGGTTCGCACGAGGTCGGGCTCCGCGAGAAATCAAGGTGGGTCGGACATGCCGGCATCGGTGCCGGGAAACGCTCCGCATCGTATGGCCGACCCGGAGTCGGCCGCAAGCGGCCGGGCTCCCCGGCCGGGAGGAATCGCGATGAGCTTCCGTAAGATGATCCCGATGGTTGCGGGCGTCGGGATGGTGGTCCTGGCCGGCCTGGGCGTCGCCCTGGCCGACGAGCCGATGCAGAGCCTCCGCGCCGGCTCGCTGGCGCTGAAGGCCCCGGCCGCGTGGAAGTCCGAGAAGCCGAAGTCGGCCATGCGGCAGTTGCAGGTCAAGGTCCCCGCCGCCCCCGGCGACAGCGAGCCGGGCGAGATGACCGTGTTCGCCTTCCCGGGCGGGGCCGGGTCCAAGGAAGCGAACATCAAGCGCTGGGAAGAGATGTTCGTCGACGGCGAGAAGAACACCGCCAAGGCCAAGGTCGAGGAGCGGAAGGGGGCCAACGTCCCGGTCACCCGGATCGAGATCGCCGGCCGCTACGTCGCCACCGCCATGCCCGGCGCCGGGGGGCCGAAGGCCGACAACCCGAACTATCGCCTCCTGGGCGCCATCGTCGAGACCAAGACCACCGGCTACTTCTTCAAGCTGGTCGGCCCGGACAAGACCCTGAAGGCCGCCTCCAAGGGCTTCGATGACATGATCGCGTCGATGACGCTCGAAGACTGAACGATTGGCCGCGATCCCCCGCGAGGACGACCATGCGGACCACGATCGACGCCTGTGCCCGGTGCACGACGGCCAACCACCCGGCCACCCGGTTCTGCGCCGGGTGCGGGCTCCCGCTCGGTTCCGCCGAGGCGGATGCGGGGGCCGGGTTCGATGCGCTCGGCCCTTACGAGGCACCCGACCCCTCCGACGCGAGCCTCGATCGGGTGGTTCGGGACCTCGTGGTCCGATCCGGGTTCGAGGCGACGCCGCACGGGCACGGCTGGCGCCTGGTCGTCCCCCTCCAGCTCGACCGCAAGCAGGCGGTCTACGTCGGGGCGACCGGGGCCGACCTCGACGGCCGCGCGGTCGTCTCGCTGGTCTCGGTCTGCGGCACGGCCAATGACCGCGACCCGCGCCTCCTCCTCAAGGGGAACGCGCGGATCATCCACGGCCATTTTGCCATCAAGGTCCTGCGCGGCGAGGAATACTTCGTGGTGATCCAGAACCTCGTGGCCGACTCCGTCGCGACGATCGACGCCCGCCGCCTGGTCTCGCGGATCGCCGAGACGGCCGACGGCCTCGAAGACCGCCTCACCCGGGGCCGCGATCTGTTCTGAGCCGGGTCACTTCGACCCCTCGACGGGCAGGTCCATCCGGCCGCTCCACTCGTTCCACGAGCCGTCGTAGTTGGCCAGGTCCGGGAAGCCGAGCCGGGCCAGATGGAACAGGACGACCGTGGCCGCCACGCCCCCGTTGCAATACGCGACGGTCGGGCGATCGGGCCCGAGGCCGGCCTGCGCCACCACCTCGCGGATCTCCTCCAGCGGCCGGAACCCTCCGGCGGGGGCGAAGAACGCCTCGCGGGGCAGGCTCAGCGCGCCCGGAATGTGGCCACCCCGGGGACCCCGACGCCGGGCGGCAGTGTACTGGCCCGAGTCGCGGGCGTCCAGGAGTTGGAGCGACGGGTCGCCGAGCTTCCGGGCCAGTTCCTCGGCCGTGACCCGCAGGGCCGGGCGGGGACGCGGGTGGAAGACGGCCGGGGCGACCTCGGTCGGCTCGTCGGTGATCGGCCTTTCTTCCTCGACCCATCGGTTCCAGCCGCCGTCGAGCACCGCCACGCGGTCGTGGCCGTAATACGTCAGCGCCCACCACAGCCGGGTGGCGTACTGGCCCCCCATGTGGTCAACGGCGACGACCATCGTGTCGTCGCCGATCCCCCGCGAGCCCATCGCCTCGGCGAACCGGTCGGGGCCGGCGATCTGGGCCGGGACGGGGTCGTCGAGGTCGACGATGTCGCGGGTCCAGTCGACGAAGACCGAGCCCGGGATATGGCCGGCCTCGTATTCCTCCGGGGCGCCCCGATAGGTGGCCTCCTCCACGCCCGGCTCGATCGGCCTCGTGGCCACGTAGCCCCGGATGTCGACCACGCGTAGGCCGGGGTCGTTCAGGTGGGCTTCGAGCCATTCCGTCGTGACAAGAAATCTGTCCAAGGCAATTCCCTCGTACGTCAGCGGTTGCATCGGCCCGATCGGCCGAAACGGCGGCCGGAGGTGACCCGGGAGCCGTTCCAAACGGCGTGCCGCCACGCTCTCGGATGGGGGAGATCATACACCGCGAAGCCGGCCGATCGCATCATCACGCCCGATCGGCCGATCGATCGCCGATCGAGTTTTCGCCGGCAAGCTCCGGCACCCCTCCCGGCTCGATGTCCGGCGGGGCCGTGATCTCGACCGCCCCGACGGCCGAGAGGAGGGCCCGGCCGAACCTCGCGGCTTCCTCGCTCGTGAGCCGGAGGGACGATGGCATCGCCATCGTCGGGAGGATCCGCACATGGACGGCTGACCCTCCGTTCGTGTTGTCGATCTGGATCCAGGTCGAGTCCTCGACTCGTAGGGTTGCGACACGCGTCATCGTGGCTTCGCCCTGTGAAAGGTTGATGCATCGTCCCGGGGCGGGGGCATCCATCGCTCGTTGATTCGAGCGATGCACACTCCCCTTGGACCGACATGATGACGAAAAATGCCCTCGTCGTCGCGAGGGTTCCTCCCGCCCCTTCGATTGTTGTAGGCGGGAGGACCCGGCCTGTCATTCGTCCGAACGATGCCGTTCCGCATCGGGGGCGCATTTGGCCTGCGGCGTTTTGAAAAATGCGGTACAATCGTTCGGTAATGTCCGCCATGGGACAGTCATGCCGGCCGGATCAAGATAGGGTCTAGCCTCCGATGCTCGATCCATGCCGGCGGATCCCCATGCCCCCGACCCTTGATGGCGTCGTCCGCCCCATCATGGCCCAGGTGTGCGACCGGGTGCGGAGGAGAGGGACGACATGACCCCGAGTGATCACGACAGGCCGTATCGGGAGTTCGTCGACGGCGCCGGCGTCCTCGCATTCCGTTTCCGGATGTGGGCGGGCGACGAGTGGAGGGCGATCCCGGCCGGCCAACGCCCCCCCGGGGCGGTCCGGGTCGGGACAGATTGGGCCGAATTCCTGTGCTGCGATCGGACCGATGGCGGCGTGCCGATCGATCCCCGACGCGTGCCACCGGGCCGAGGGGCGTTCGTGATCGGATCGATGATCCGTCCGCTCAAACGGCTCGGTCGCGGCATTCCGGCCGACGCGATCCTCGTGGATCCGGCGATGCCCGGGATCCAGGAATATCTCCGGCAAGCGACCCTGGACGGGCAGATCCGCACCGTCCCGGCGGGCCGGGATCGGGTCTACATCATCCCGCTGGCCCACCGCACCGGGCTGGAGAGCCGCGCGGCTTCGTGAGCGGCCCGGTGTGGCGGCTGGGAATTGCACGGGACGCCCGGGAGAGATGGGCCGCCGCCGCATCCGGGGCTTGACCCCTCATCGGGCGGGCCCCGGTCCGACCCCGTCGTTCCCCGAGGGTTCTTCCCCGGCCCCGGCCCGGTTATGATGGCCGGCCCCGGCGCCGGCCCCCGAGGGTCGCGGCCGGGCCATCGTCCCCGCGAGGTCCGCATGAAGGTCATCCGCTTCGATCAGTTTGGCGAGCCGTCGGACGTCCTCTACGCCACCGAGGCCCCCACGCCCGAGCCGGGCCGCGGGGAAATCCGTGTGCGGATGCTCGCCGCGCCGGTCAACCCGTCCGAACTCCTGGTCGTCCGGGGGCGATACGGGGTCCTCCCCACGCTCCCGGCGACCCCGGGTTTCGAGGGGGTGGGCATCGTCGAGAAGGCCGGGCCCGGGCTGGTCGGCAAGCTGCTGGTCGGCAAGAGGGTGGCCGTCGTCAATCAGGCGGGGGGCAACTGGGCCGAGTCTGTCATCATCCCCGCGCTCCGTGCGGTCCCGGTCGCGAAGGATCTGCCCGACGAGCAGGTGGCGTCGTTCTTCGTGAACCCGGCCACCGTGCTGGCGATGGTCCGCCACGTCCAGAAGGTCCCGAAGGGGGCGTGGCTGCTCCAGTCGGCGGCCGGCTCGACCCTGGGCCGGATGATCATCAAGTTGGGCCGGCACGACGGCTTCAAGACGATCAACGTGGTCCGACGCCGCGAGGCGATCGCCGAGATCAAGGCCCTGGGCGGGGATGCCGTGATCTCCTCGTCGGACGGGCCGATCGAGGATCAGGTCCGGGCCATCGTCGGCAAGGACGGCGTCCGGTACGCCCTCGATCCGGTGGGCGGCGCGACCGGGACCGGCGTCTTCGAATCCCTGGCCGCCGACGGTCGGATGCTGTGCTACGGGACCCTGTCGGCGGAGCCGATGGCGATCGACTCGCGGCGGATGATCGCCGGCAAGCGGGTCATCGAGGGATTCTGGCTCGGCCACTGGGCCGCCCGCCGCAACAAGGTGGCGATGGTCCTGCTGTTCCGCCAGGTGGCCGACCTGATCCGGTCCGGGGTCCTGGCGACCGACCCGGGCCGCGAGTTTCCGCTGGACGCCATCAAGGACGCCGTCCGCGAGGCCGAGGAGGTCGGCCGGCGGGGGAAAGTCCTGCTCCGCATCGGCAAGCCGTGATCGACTCTCGCCAACCGGCGCGGAGAATGCCCTTTCTCGATGTTCCTTGCAAGGAACGAGTTGGGGAGAAGTTGGCGGATTTTATTCGCCGCGATCGCGGACCCGGGATAGAATAGGAACGTTCGAGGGACGGGACGCGGATGGGTTGCCATCCCCCCCGTCCTTCGCTGATCCCGGCCGCGAAATCCGCCGATCGGCATCCGACGACTCCCCTCGCGGGGTCGATCGTGCCCGTCGCGGTCGAACTCGTCAACCCATTCGGTTGTCGAGGCCTTCGTCGCGGCGTAGACTTTCGTTGGGCGGGATCACTGATCGCCCGGCCCTTGGGTGCGAGCCCGAGGATGCGTCGATCGTCTCGACTTCGCCGGGCCCAGAGACCTGCATCTCACTTGTAGACCCGTCGGATTTTCGGCCTCTCCCCGTCCGGGCCGTCGGCCCGGAATTCTGGAGACCGACGGGCGAGGATCATCGTAACGATGAGTGGAAGCGAAACCACGGGCGCGCAGGACTGGCGGGCGGTGGCGTGCCTCGCCCCCAGCGGCGAACGCCTGCTTTGCTACGGCGGAACCTCGGCACAGGTTCGCGCGGCTTACACCGGCGCATGGGGTGAGGTGATCCGCGACGAGGACCGCCCGACCGTCAAGGCGATCTCGCTCCAGCGATGGGCGGGCCTGGCCTGGGCCGGCCAATGGGAACACCAGACCTACCTGGCCGTGCCCACCACGCGCGGCGGCAAGGCGGGCCCCGGCGATCCCTCGGAACCGGTCGTCGCCACCTCCTGACCGATGGAGGCCGCGGCCCGGCTTCGGGTTCGCGCCGGCTCCGGGTCGACATCCCGTTCGGCTTCGAATGCCCCCGGCACTGCACCGGGGGTTCTTTTTTTCCCCGCCGACAGGGCTCATCGCGGCCCGGGGTCGGGCACGGCCCGCGCGAGCGTCAGGGGGTCCGCTTCGGCCCGGCTGGCCCAGGTTTCCACCCCCGGGAACGCCTGGCCCAGGCGACGGGCGAGATCCTCCACGCCGGGTCGTTCCGTGGCGTGGTGCCCGGCGACGATCAGGCCGATCCCGTGTGCTTCGGCCTCCAAGGCCCGATGGAACCGGGCTTCCCCGGTCAGCAGCACGTCCGCGCCGAGGCGGATCGCATCGGTGAGGAAGTCATCCCCGGCGCCGCAGCAGATCGCCACCCGCGAGACGATCCGCCCGGAGTCGCCGACGAACTGGGTCGCCGGGGCGTCCAGAAGGTGAGCGACTCGCGCGGCCAGTTGCCCCAGGGGCTCGGCCGGCTCCAACCGGCCGATCCGCCCCGCGCCCGGGTCGACGGGCGGCCCCGAAGTGAGCGGGATCGCGTCAATGGCGGGCTCCTCGTAGGAGTGGGCCTCGCGGATCGCGGCGAGCACGGCCCGGAGCCGGTCGCCGGGGCAGACGAATTCGAGCCGCCATTCCCGGACCGTCTCGCGTCGGCCGGCCTCCCCGATCGTTGGGTTCGAATTTTCTCCGCCGAGGAAGGTCCCGAAGCCGGGCGAGCCGAACGAGCATTCGCGATACTCGCCGATCTCCCCCGCGCCGGCGCGGAACGAAGCCAACATCACCGCCTCGCGGTCCGATCGCGGCGCGAACACCACGACCTTGAACCGCGCCGAGTTGGCGGCCGGGCGGATCGGTCCCACCTCGGACAGCCCGAGCCGGGACGCGAGCCCGTCGTTGATCCCGCCGTTGGTGTTGTCGAAGGCAGTGTGCGGGCTCAAGATCGCCACCCCGGCGCGGGCCAGTCGCCAGAGCATCGCCGACTCGGGGCGGTCGGTGCGCAAGGTCTTGATCGGCTTGAACAGAATCGGGTGGTGGCTGACGATCGCAGCCGCCCCCCCCGCGATCGCCTCGTCGGCCGTCCGGGGCGTCACGGTCAGGCAAGTCATCACCCGAGCCACCGGGTCGGAGGGGTCGCCCCAGAGCAGTCCCACATTATCCCATAATTCCGCAAGCCGGCTCGGGGCAAACCCTTCGAGCCACGCGGCCAGTTCCGCTACCGTCGTCACGATGAGTCCTCGCCGGATTCCAGACGTTGGGCGACCCTTTGACCAATCGAACCCACCCACGGACCGCGGACGAATGGCCCCGGATTTTCCCGGAACACGACCGGGATGATCCCACGGACCGCGTTGGCGAGGAATACCTCGTCGGACGCGAGCAGGTCGTCCCGAGAAATCCCCGGGACGTCCCGGACCTCGCCCGGCAGCCGACTCGCATCCTCCAGAACGAACCCACGCATCACCCCGGGGACGATCGGCCCGTCGAGCGCGGGGATCAAGAGACATCCGCCCTTGACCGCGAACAGGCTGGTACGGCTCCCCTCCCAGTAAGCCCCGTCCGGGGTCCGGGACAGCACTTCATGAAACCCCCGGGCGCGGGCCGTCTCGAAGGCGGTTCGCCTCGACCAGTAGTTGAGCATCTTGTGCCGGGCCGTCGCGTCATCTCGGGCGACGGCCCATCCATCGAGCGCAACCGTCCAGGGATCGTTCTCCCAAACGAACCCAACCGGGGATCCCGGCGGGAGCGGCCCCGACCTCATCCAGACCACCGGCCCCGGCCCGCCCGGCTCGCCCCCGGTCGCGGTGATCCGCAGCATCCGGTCGCCCGCCTGACCCTCGGCGGCCAGCAGGTCGGCGACCGCGCGGGCGTCCGGGAAGGCGGCGGGGTCGATCGGCATCCCCAGTTCCCGGGCCGACCGGAGCATCCTCGCCCGGTGGGCCTCCAGCAAACAGGGCCGGCCACCCCAGGTCCGCGCCGTCTCGAAGAGTCCGAGTCCGTGCTCGAAGGTGCGGTCGGTGCAGGGGATGGCGAGGGCCTCATCGGGGAGGATCCGGCCGCCCGACCAGATCATCGCCCCCCCCCGCAGGACTCGATGGCCCGGCGGAGGCCCAGCCCCTTCTGGAGGGTCTCGGCATACTCGGCCTCGGGGGTCGAGTCGGCCACGATCCCACCGCCCACCTGGTAGGTGACCCGATTCCCCTCGACCGTCATTGTGCGAATCGCGATGTTGAACTCCGACGTCCCGCCCCGGCTCCAGTATCCCATCGCCCCGGTGTACACGCCCCGGCGGTGGGTCTCCAGCTCGTCGATGATCTCCATCGCCCGGATCTTGGGGGCGCCGGTGATCGAACCGCCCGGGAACATCGCCCGGACCACGTCGATCGGCCCGACATCGGGGCGGAGGCGGCCTTCCACGGTGCCGACCAGATGATGGACCTGCTCGAAGCTCTCGACCGCGACCGGCTCCGACACCCGGACCGAGCCGAACCGGCAGACCCGGCCCAGGTCGTTCCGCTCCAGGTCGACGATCATGGTCAGTTCGGCGCGATCCTTGATGCTCTCTTCCAGCTCCCGCTCCAGCCGGCGGTCCTCGTCGGGGTCGGCCGAGCGGGGGCGCGTCCCCTTGATCGGGCGGGTCACGATCCGGTCCCCCTGGGTCTTGTAGAAGGTCTCCGGGCTCGCCCCCACCACCGCCGACCCGTTCCAGCCGAAGAAGGCGGCGAACGGGGCCGGGCTCGCCCGCTTCAGGTGGAGGTAGAGGTCGAGCGCGTCGACCGGCCCCTCCGCCTGGAACCGCTGCGAGAGGTTGATCTGATAAACATCCCCCGCCTCGATGTAGTCGAGCGCCTTCCTCGCGGCGGCGAGGTAATCGCTCCGGGACATGATCGGGCGGGGTGTGCTCAATTGCGTCAAGCCCCGGGGCAGGGGGAGGGCCGCCAGGTCGGCCTTCCAGCGATCGGCACGGGCCGCCACCTTCTCGCGCGGCTCATCCAGGAGGTTCACCGCCCACAGCTCGCTGGCCTGCGTCTGGTGGTCGACCACCACGAACGTGTCGTAGAGGCCGAACCGGATCTCGGGGATGCCCGAATCGCGGCCCATCCGCCGAGGCAGCCGTTCCAGGCGGGTCGCCAGGTCGTAGCCCAGGAACCCGATCATCCCGCCCTGGAAGGGGGGGCCTTCCTCGTCCGTGGCGTCGCGCGAGTCGGCCAGCCGGAAGCGGTCCAGGAGGTAGGCCAGGGCCGGGAGCGGGTCGCTCTGCTTCTGGATGGTGATGTTGCGGCTCTCCCACCAGTAGCTCGACCCGTCGCTGGAGACGAACTCCATCCTCGGGCGGGCCGCCAGGATGCTCCAACGGCCCGAGCCGACGCTCTCCAGGAGCGCGGGCCGGTCCCAGGCACCGATCAGGGGAGCGAGTTCGTCCGGGGAGAGGCTCAGGGGCAGGCGGATCGGCGGGGCGGGCACGGATCGAGCGACTCCCGGGGAACCTGGGGCCTGCGGAGGGGGACCACCCCTCCGGTCGGGCGTGGGACGATACAATCTCTATCACATGCGGGTCGAATACCGCAAACCGTCACGAGGACAGCGAAAGGGCAGGTTGACCGATGATCCGTTCTCCCTTGGGCCTGAGGCTCGACCCGGCGCGGCCGATCCGGGACCAGATTCGCGGGGCCGCCCGGGTCGGCGCCCGGGGCATGGTCTTCGACGCGGCCGGCGAACTCGGCCCGTCGGCCCTGACCGAGACCGGCCGCCGCGAGCTGCGGCACATCCTCCGATCCGTCGAACTGGAGCTGATCGCCATCAGCCTCCCGACCCGCCGCCCGTTCGACACCCTCGACCAGCTCGAAGACCGGCTCCGCCGCGCCGACTCCGCGTTCGCGCTGGCCTACGACCTCGGGACCCGGCTGGCGCTGGCCCGGGTCGGGGCCCTGCCGCCGGCCGAGGACGCTGAACGCCGCGCCGCATTCGCGACGGCGTTGACCGAGTTGGGGAAGCGGGCCGACCACCGGGGCATCCGGTTCGCCATCGAGTCGGGCACCGAGCCGGGCGCCAGCCTGGCCGGTTTCCTGGATGAGCTGGCGATGCCCAGCCTGGCCGTGAGCCTCGACCCGTCGGGGTTGCTCAGGCAGGGGATCGACCCCGTGGCGGCCGCCCGCGAGCTGGACGTTCGCCTGGCCCATGCTTACGCCAACGACGCGGCCAGTTCGTCGCGGACGTTCACGGCAGTCAACCCGCGGGGGATGGGCTTCCCGCCCGGGGCGCTCGACTGGGAGGAGTACCTCGGGGCGTTGGAGGAGATCAACTACCGGGGCTACCTGACCATCTGGCCCGAGACGGACCGCGAGCCGCTGGCCCAGTTCACCCGGATGGCCGATCGCCTCCGGAGGTTCTGAATCCGCCTATCCGCGCCGGGGATCGTGCCCGGCGCGGAGGTGGGCCTGGGCCGCGGCCAGGCTCCGCGTGCTCAGGTCCATCGTGAACGGGTGGGCCGGGACGGCGTGCTGCGGGTCGGCCAGTTGCCAGGACAGGGCTAGCGCCGACCGGCCGAGATCGTGCGAGCCCGACGCCTCCCAGAACGAGGCCATCCAGAGGAGCATCCGCCGGTAGTGTTCGAGGCGGTCCTTGAGATGATGCTCGAACAGGTAGCGATAGGCGCCGGCGTCGCGATACGGGTCGGGCGGGCTCTCGCCCGACCGGAGGGCGATCTCCTCGGCGATGTCGTAGGTCAGGGCCGAGGCGTCGACCCAGTCCGGGCAGGCGTCCAGGATCATCCGCGCCGTATCGGCCATGCTGTCCAGGGCGTGATCGGCCAGGTCCTCGTCGCCGACCAGCCCGGGGAAGGGGCGGGGGACGAACTCCGGGCCGACCGTCCGTTCGAGCCAGTAGCGGAGGGCGGGCGTGGTGGTCCGGTCGCAGAGCAGGAGGCTGCCGGCGAGCAGGCCATCGGCCAGGCCGGGCATCCCCTCGACGAGGTCCCTGGTCTCGGACTCGGCGAACAGGTCGAGGAACCCCGACGCCAGGTCGGGCCGGTCTCCCACCTCGCCGATCACCTCGACCACCCCGCGCCAGACGTCGCACAGGAAGGTCGCGGCGACGGCCCGGCCCCGGTCCGTGGCGGTCAGGACGATCGATCCCCGTCCCGCGCCGTCGAGGGCCGTGACCAGGCACCCGGTCCGATGCGGGCGGGCCCGCTCGGGCCGGGCGAGCGCCCGGGCCACCTCGGCGCCGGCGTCGGGCCCGAGCCGGCGGGCCGCCCGCTCGCGGATCGAGGGATCGGGGTGATCGTGGGCGATCTCCGCCCAGGCCGCGCGGTGGTCGTCATCGTCGTCGGGCCGGGCGGCCAGGGCCGAGATCGCGGCGTGGCGGATTCGCGGCTCGTGGGCGAAGGCGAGGATCCGCAGGAAAGAGACCAGGCCCGGCCCCCCCGGCGCGTCGGCCAGGCCGGCCACGATCTCCTCGGCCACCTCGGGCTCGACCGCCCCCAGGGCCTGGAGCGCGACCCACGAGCCTTCGGGCTCGTCGTCCAGGTGGTCGGACAGGTCTTCGAGCGACCCGTCGGCGTCGATCGTCTCGTTCAGCTCGTCCAGGCGTTCGGCCAGCTCGGGGTAATCGACCAGCAGGCCCGCCCCTTCGAGCAGGGCCAGGGCCTCCCAGGACCGCTCGGGCGGGAGCCCGGGCTGGCCCAGCAGCGCATCGGCGAGGTCTTCCAGCAGCGCCGGGGTCGCGAACGCCTCGACCAGCCGGAGGACCGCCTCGGCGTCCCCACCGCCGAGGTCGGCCAGTCGGGAACGGGCCGCGACGCGGAGGCGGTCGGCCGGGAATTGCTCGACGAGCCGGGCCAGCCGGGCCTCGCGCTCCTCGTCCGAGAGGTCGCGTGCGTCGCGGAGTTCGTCGAGGATCGCCTCCGGCGTCTCCGCCGGCGCGGGGAGGGAGTCGGGCGAAGGCGAAGGGATCGCTTCCATGATCGGATCGGCCCTCGCGGGGGATATTCCGGCATTCCGGGAGAAGGGAAGTGGTCAGGAGTCGGCGGGGGGGGGGAGGGCGGGCGTGTCATCGCCCCGGGCCTTGGTCAGGCCGGCCCAGGACAGGTCCAGTTCGGTCTCGATGGTCGCGGACTCGTAGAGGTCGGCGACCAGTTCGGTGATGAACCGGCTCGGCTTGGTGATCAGGGTCGGCCCTCGCCCGCCCCGGGGCAGGGTGAGGGGATAGGTCAGCGTCAGCTCGTCCATGGCCCGGGTCACGGCGACGTAGAAGACCCGGCGCTCCTCGTCCTCGCCCCCCTCCTCGGACAAAGCCCGGGCGCCGGGGAATCCGTCCTCGATCAGCCGTGGGACGAAGACGCGGGACCATTCCAGCCCCTTGGACTGGTGGATCGTGCTGAGGACCAGGTGCTCGACCGGCTCCTCGGAGTCGAGCGTGTCCACGCCGTAGATGTCCCCGGCCAGGGTGAGGTCGGAGATCAGCTTCTCCAGGTCGTCGTAGCGGGCGGCGAGGACGCCGAGCTGCTCGATGTCGGCGATCCGGTTGTCGGCCCGTTCGTAGCGCGACCGGACCGTGTTGGGATAGCCGCCCTGGAGGAGCGCCGCGATCGCCGCGGCCGGGTTGGTCGCGGGCTGGGCCGCCTCGATCTTGCGGATGTCGGCGACCATCCCGGCGAAGAACCCCTTGGTCTTGGCCGGCACCAACGCCATCGTCCCGGCGGTGGCCAGGGCCTGGAGCGGCTCGGCCTCGTTGATCAGGCGATGGCACAGGGCGGACGCCTTGGCCGGGCCGACGCCCGGGAGCAGGAGCAGGATCCGCCGCCAGGCCGGCTCGTCGCGGGGGTTGACCAGGATCCGGAGGAACGAGAGGACATCCTTGATGTGGGCCTGTTCGAAGAACCGGAGCCCGCTCCGCATCGTGTAGGACACACCCCGCGCCACCAGCTCGGCCTGCAGGAGGATGCTGTCGTGGTGGTTGCGGTACAGGACGGCCATCTGCGAGAGCGGCACGCCATTCTCGCGATTTTCGAGGATCTGCTGGCAGAGGAAGTCCGACTCCTCGTAGGCGTCGGAGGTCGGCACCACCAGCGGGCGGACGCCCGGCGGCCGGGCGGAGACCAGCGTCTTGGCGAATCCCTGCGTATTCTTGGCGATGGATGCGTTGGTGAACGCCACGATCTCGGGCGTGGATCGGTAGTTCGTCTCCAGACGGAAGATCCGGGCGCCGGGGTTGCGTTCGGGGAACCGCAGGATGTTGTCGTAGTTGGCCCCCCGGAACTTGTAGATCGACTGGGCGTCGTCCCCCACGGCGGTCAGGTTGCCGGCCCCTTCGCGGGCGATCGTCTCGACGAGGTCGGCCTGGACCGCGTTGGTGTCCTGCATTTCATCGACGAGGACGTGGCGGAACATCCGGGCCTGGGCCCGCCTCTGCTCGGGGAACTCTTCCAGGAGCCGGGCCCAGAGGCCGAGCAAGTCGTCGTAGTCGAGGCAATTGGCGGCGAGCTTCCGCTTGCGGTAGGCCAGGTCGGCGGCGGCCAGGTTGGGCATCCATTCGAGCCATTCCGGGTGGCGTTCCTGGACCAGAGCGGCGAGCGGGCGGCGGACGTTGAACGCGAAGCTGAACAGGTGCTGGACCATGTTCGGCTTGGGGGCCATCCGGCCGGTGCCGACCAGCCCGGCGTCTTCCATCGCCAGCTTGACCAGGTCGAGCTGGTCCTCGCCGTCGAGGATCGTGAAGTTCTGGCCGTAGCCGAGGATCGGCGCGGCCTTCCGCAGGATCCGGTTGCCGATGTGGTGGAACGTCCCGGCCCAGATCTTCGCCGCCCGGGGCCCGATCAGGGCTTCGAGCCGCCCGACCATCTCGCGGGCGGCGCGGCGGGTGAAGGTGACCAGCAGGATCGACTCGGGGGCGACGCCCTGGGCGATCAGGTAGGCGACCCGGTAGGTGATGACCCGGGTCTTGCCCGAGCCCGGTCCGGCCAGGATCAGGTTGAACCCGTCGGGCGCGGTGACCGCGGCGTGCTGGGCCTGGTTGAGGTCGGCGGCGAACCGCGCCGCCAGCCGGTCGTCGCCCGATCTTTGGAGCCGGATCTTGCGCATGAGTCAGCCCGATTCACCTTGGGGCGGCCATCGAGACGATAGTATAGCCGAGACGGGGCCGCCGCACATGAGCGGAGGCCGGAACAGGACGGGCTCGACCCGGGCAAGGAGGCTCGCTACGATGTCGATCATGGAGGAAGGGATCGCCGCCCGGATCATCCGAGACCCCAGCGTCCGCCTGGTCGGGCGCCTGACGATCGACGAGGATGCGCTCACGCAATTCCTCGAAGACGAAGGGGTCGCGTCCTGGAAGACCGACGCCGAGGTGGCCGGCGAGAAGCTGGTCGAGGTCGCCGGACGGCTCTGCTACAAGAGCTACGCCCGTCCCCGCCCCGGCGGCAATGCGGCCTATCTCAAGCACATCCTCGAAGTCGGCCACGGCTCGGTGATCGAGCACGCGGTCTACAACTTCATCATCACCGGCGTGAGCCGGTCGTTCACCCACGAGCTGGTCCGCCACCGCGCCGGGTTCGCCTATAGCCAGCGGTCGCAGCGGTTCGTGGATGAAGGCGAATGCTCGTTCGTCGAGCCCGACGCCATCGCCGAGGATCCCGAACTCCATAAGATTTGGATGGACGCCGTCACGGCCAGCCACGAGGCCTACGCCCGGCTCGCCGAGGGGCTCGCATCGAGGTTCTCCGGGATCGAGGACAAGACCCTCCGGCGGAAGAAGGCCCGCGAGGCCGCCCGGAGCGTCCTGCCCAACGCCACGGAGACCCAGATCTTCGTGACCGCCAACGCCCGCGCCCTGCGGCACTTCATCGAGGCCCGCGGCGATGCGGCGGCCGACGCGGAGATCCGCAAGGTCGCCGTGGCCATGCTGCGGATCCTCCAGGCGGAGAGCCCGAACCTGTTCGGCGACTACGAGATCGTCTCCCAGGACGGGGCCGAACCTTCCGTGACCACGCCGTATCGTAAGGTATGACCGGAGCCCCACCCGGGGATCGCGCGAACGCGATCCCCGGGGGCGCCCGGCCGCGGGACGATTTCGACGAAGCGGGATGGACGCGGGCCGGGTCGTTGGGATAGCATGCATCGGTCGATCTTCCGTTCTGGCAATTCTCCCTGTGATGCTCGCCCGCCGGGATTCCCGAGATCCTCGGGCGTACTCCCCCGATCATACCTTCGCATTCCCTTTTCATTCCCGAATCCCCTCTCGAATCGAGCGAACATCGAGCCGTGGTCCGCGCGAACGTGGCGTCCCAAGGCTTCGGCGCGCCCGGGTCGACCCTCCGATCTTTCCTCCCCCCAGAATTGACAACCCGAGCATCGACATGAGCACCGCCGAACGCACCCATTCCGGTGTCCTGGAAATGCACCCGAAGGGCTACGGCTTCCTCCGCGATCCGTCCCGCAACTTCCGGGTGGGGAGCGGCGACGTCTACGTCGGCTCGCCCCTGCTGGCGAAGTTCCGGCTTAGGCAGGGCGTCCACCTCACCGGCGTGGTCGAGGATGCCGCCCGCAAGGGGGAAGGCCCGCGCCTGGCCGAGCTGATCGAGATCGACGGTCGGACACCCGAGCAATATCTGAATCTCCGCAAGTTCGACGAGTTGACCGCCGTCGATCCCCACGACCGGATCCGGCTGGAGACCCCGGGCGGCCCGCTCGGGCCCCGGGTCATGGACCTCCTGACGCCGATCGGCAAGGGCCAGCGCGGCCTGATCGTCGCCCCCCCCCGGTCGGGCAAGACGATCCTGCTCCAGCAGATGGCCGAGGCGGTGGCGACCAACCACCCGGAAGTGACGCTGCTGGTCCTCCTGATCGACGAACGGCCCGAGGAAGTGACCGAGATGCGCCGGTCCGTCCGGGGCGAGGTGATCGCCTCGTCGTCGGACCACGACACCGAGGAGCACATCCGCCTGGCCGAGCTGACCATCGACCGCGCCAAGAGGATGGCCGAGGGGGGCGGGCAGGTCCTGATCCTGCTCGACAGCCTGACCCGGCTGGCCCGCGCCTACAACAAGGGCTCCAACTCGGGCCGGACCATGTCCGGCGGAGTGGACATCAAGGCGCTGGATATCCCCAAGCGTCTGTTCGGGGCGGCCCGGACCTTCGACGAAGGGGGATCGATCACGGTGCTGGCCACCTGCCTGGTCGAGACCGGCAGCCGGATGGACGAGATCATCTTCCAGGAGTTCAAGGGGACCGGGAACATGGAGATCGTCCTGGACCGCAAGCTCGCCGAGAAGCGGATCTGGCCGGCGATCGACATCCAGATGTCGGGCACGCGCAAGGAAGAACGGCTGCTCGACCCCGAGACCCTGTCCCGCGTGACCCTGCTCCGCCGGACCCTGGTCGGGATGAAGCCGGCCGAGGCGATGGAGTCGCTCCTGAAGCAGATGTCCAAGTATCCCAGCAACGCGGCCTTCCTCGACAAGATCGGCCAGTTCCAGAAAGAGCGCTGATCCGGGGCCCGGAGGCGATCGCGGGGAGCCCGATGGCTCCCCTTGCCGGGTCGATGGCGGAGAGGTAGTCTGAACGGACCACTTCCCGCGTTCGGGACGAGATGCGTTCTCGCTTTCGCCGACCCACCGGAGCGTTCGCATGGCCGGCCCCCCCGACCCTGGTCGCAAGCCCAAGGCGCCGAAGCCGCCCGAGCCGCTGCCGCGGCTCTGGCGCATCGAGCCTTCGCCGGATGACGATGGGGACGCGGCCGACCGGCCCAAGAAGAAGCGGGCGGCGGGGGCGGGCACCGGCGATGATGCCGCGGCCCGGCCCAAGAAGAAGAAGTCGACCGAGTCGGACGACGCGCCCGATAAGACCTCGAAGATCGAGGAAACCCCGAAGTTCGACACCTACGAGACCCGCCAGCGGGTCCGTTGGATCATCGGCTCGGTGATGGCGTCGATCTTCCTGATCTTGCTCGTGATCGGGATCCGCAGGGTCCGCGTCGCCGATCCCGAGGCCGTCGTCAACAACGCCCCCGACCCGCGGGTCAAGCTCGCGGCCGAGGCCAAGGCACGGGTCGAGCAGGAGGCGCACAGCCTCCTCGGCAACGCCCAGTCGGCGGCCCGCAACGGCCGGATCCCCGCGGCGATCGACCTGTTCAACAAGGTAGCCAAGAACTATCCCAACACGGACGCGGCGCGCGAGGCGATGGAGTCCCTGGCGCGCCACCGGAAGAAGCTGCCCCTGCTCGCGGAAGCCCCCGGGGCGGGGGCCGCCCCCGTGACCCTCACGCCCGACACCAACGCGACCTCGACCGCCCCCGCGACCGTCGCCATGGCGCCGGCCGCTCCCGAGCCGGCCCCGGTGATCGTCCCGCCCAGGCCCCCGGCCATCGTCGCTCCGCCCCGGCCGGTCAAGGTGCTCCCGGCCGGATTCAAGGAGAAGCCGGACACCAAATTCCATGAATCCGGCTGGCCGATGGAGATCGTCGGCGGTCGCGACGGCGCCGAGATGGTGTTCGTGCCCGGTGGGACGTTCACCATGGGCCGCAACGACGGCGACCCGCCCGAACGCCCCGCGCACCAGGTCAAGCTGGCCAGCTACTACATCGACCGCCACGAGGTCACCGTCCGCCAGTACCAGCAATTCCTCAAGGAGGCGGGCCAGGTCGACGAACTGGACCGGCCCACGTCCAAGGCGAAGGAGAAGGAGAAGGACAAGGAATCGTCCGAGCCTTCGGCCTCGTCGGAGGATCATCCGGCCGTCAACGTCAGCGCCCGCAACGCCAATGCCTATTGCGTGTGGGCCGGCAAGAAGCTCCCGACCGAGGCCCAGTGGGAGATGGCCGCGCGGGGCCAGGATGGTCGGATCTATCCGTGGGGGAACGGCCCGCCCAACTGGGCCCCGCCCCGCGTGCCCAAGCAGATCGACCCGGTGATGAGCCAGCCCAGCGACGTCTCCCCCTACTGGGCCTTCGACATGGCCGGCAATGCCTGGGAGTGGACCGGCGATTACTACGACTCCCGCTACTTCCTCCAGTTCCGGGACACCGTCGCCAAGGATCCGGTCGGCCCGCCCCTGGGACGGTCCCGGCCGATCATGCTGACGGTCAAAGGAGGATCGAAGGACTGGAAGGTGTTCTGGCGAGAGGGGATGAGGATCGAGCAGAGGCATCCTTACCTGGGCTTCCGGGGCGTCCTGCAAGCCGAGAAGCCCGAGCCCCCCGCCCCCAAAGCTTCGGGCCCTTCGCCCAACCAGAACGGCATGCCGGTCGACCCCGGCCCGACGGGCGGCGTCGTCCCCTTCTGAGCCGAGCGACCCGGCCTGAAACACCGACGGGCGGCCGACCTCCGGGACTGGAGGTCGGCCGCCCGTGCGGATTGTGATGCGATCCCGACCCGGCAGGATCAGGGTTCGTTGGCGCCGACCTGGGCGTCGAGCACCTTGGCGATCTTGTGACGGGCCTCTTCCAGGTGGGCCCGGCAGGTGTCGTCGGTCACGGCATCCTTGTTATCGAGGGCCTTGCCGATCCGTTCGCCGATCTCGCGGAGGTGGAGCCGGGCCAGGCTCCGGGCGTCGGCCGGGTAGGACCCGCCCGATCCGCTGAACAGGATGAAGGCGAAGGCATCCTGGCTGGTGTTGCGGCGGTCGCCGAGGGCGATCGTGGCCAGGCGGCGGAGGTACTCGCGCTGGAGGTTGCGGCGGATCGTCGAGATCGTCACCTGGGGCTGGCCCAGCTCGGTGAAGATGCCGTCGGTCAGGGACCGGAAGACCTCGGCCATGGTCAGCGGCTTGGTCTCGGGGTCGGCCTGGAGTTCCTGATTCTGGAGATTGGTCAGGACGCGGGCCGAGAGGCAACGGTTCAGGGCGATCTTCTGGATCGCGAGGATGCGGTCGTTGATCGTGGCGTCGGAGCGATATCCCTCGGCGCCGAAGCCCTGATCCCAGTAGGTGTCCGCGAGGCGGCGGAGCAGGGCGGGGGAGAACTTGAAGGTCTTGTCGCCCAGGATGTGCTCGACCAGGAAGGCCAGGGCTTCCCTCTGCTTGGCGCCGGCGATCGGCACGATCGGGTCGTGGGCGTCCTTGTCCCCCTTGTGGTCGCGGTAGATCGACTGCCCGCCGATGTGGGAAGCGACCAGGGTCGCGGCGTTGCCGTACTGGGCCATGATGACCGAGAACGCCACCTTGGCCCGCGACCAGGATTCGCCGTCCTTGACGACCTTGCTGTCCAGGTCCTTGAGGAGCTGTTCGGACAGGGTGATTCGATCCTTGGCGAACCGGCAGGTATCCGAGCCGAGGTCGTAGGTGTTGACCGACGGGTCCTCGTTGACCATCCGATCGGTGTCGGACGCGAAGGCCAGGTCATGCTCCGGGGCCCGCGCGGCGATCTTTTTCAACTCGCCCGCCTCGTCCCCCGAAAGGTCCTTGTAGGCGTACTCGATCACCCAGTAGTCGTAGGGCCCGAGGGTGGTCGTGATGAAGTCGCCCTGCTTCTGCCCCTTGGGGACGATATTGATAGGGTTGTAGTCCATCACGCTGCCCGACTGCCCCTTGACCCGGGTGATCGCCGTGTCGTTGAGCTGGTCGGCGTCGAGCATGGTGCTCGCCTTGAAGTTGTGCCGCAGGCCGAGCGAGTGGCCGACCTCGTGCATCACGACTTCCTTGATCATCTGGCCCAGGAATTCCTCGGGGAGCTTGGCCTCGGGGTTGGGCTTGTCCTTGTCGCCGGCGACATCGGCCAGCGCCAGGGCGGCCAGGCCCAGTTCGCTGGTCATCCCGGTGCTCATCCGGCAGGCGTTGTTCTTGCCGGTGCCCAGGCGGCGCATCAGCTGGAGCTGGAGCCCGGTCCATTCGGCGGGCACGGCGGCCAGGCCGTCCTTGCCCATCGCCGTGGCGGCGTCGAGGCGGCCGAAGCCTTCCTTATCGGCGAGGATCGGGCTGATGACCTCGCCCATCGCCAGCATCCGGGGCGACGCCTCCTGCCCGGCGGCCGGGGGTGCGCCGGATCCGGTCAGCATGGCGTACTGGGTCTTCCAGTACTTGATCCAGCTCGCGTCGAAGATCACGTCGCCGTCGATCATCTCCCCGGTCAGGGGGTTGGACCGCAGGCAGGACATGGCGTAGGTCTGGTTGGTCGTGATCCAGCGGAAGGTGCAATAGTTGATGTCTTCGGGGTCGAAGTCGTCGCGGCCCGGCTCCTGCCAGCGGACGGCGATCGCCTCGCGGAAGCCGGCCTTCTCGAAGGCCTTGTTCCATTCGCGGATGCCTTCCTCGACATACGGCCGGTATTCGATCGGGACGGTATCCTCGATGTACCAGACGATCTGCTTCTTGGGCGGGGAGAGCTTGGCCTTGGGGTCGGCCTTCTCCAGCCGCCAGCGGTTGATGTAGCGGACGATGTTGGAATCGGGATCGGCCTGGCCGAAGTCCTTGACCGCGTTGAGGAAGTGGCCCACCCGGTCGTCCGCCACGCGGGGCTTATAGCCGCCGTCGGGCAGCTTGACCAGGCTGTAGTGGATGACCATGGTCACGCCGCGACGATCGGCCACGCCGTCATCGCCCCCGAACATCATCCCCCGGCCGCCTCCGGCGAAGGTGGTCTGGACCTGGAGTTCCAGGTTGTTGGCGAAGGTGTTGACCTTGAACCAGTTGGTCCGGCTCCGGTCGACCATGCCGAGGCCGACCTGGGCGAAGTCGGTGAAGTAGATCTCCGACAGGTCGATCACCACGGACATGCCGCCGCCCGGATTCAGGCTGACGATTGGCAGGGCCATCAGGATCGAGTCGGTGTAATTCTGCTTGACGGCCTTCTCGGTCGGGCTGCCGGCGGGCGCCTTGTAGTGGATGTTGCGGCGGATCACCTGGACCCGATCGCCGGCGCGATGGAAGGTGATGACCGCCTCGTCCTCGCCCGCGGACAGCGGCTCGCCGGCCCGGGCCATGCCGCGGGCGATCGCCGCCAGGGCCAGCATCGGCTGGTCGAACTGGAACGGCTTGATCTCGGCGTAGAGGTGCTGTTCCTTCTGGTAGAGGGTGAACAGGCCTTCGTGCTTCTGGGCCCCTTCGGTCACCTCGGAGAAATCGCGATATTTGCGCGGATCGTTGATGCCCGGCGAGCCCGTGCCGCCGCCCCCGCCGCCCCGGGACTTCAGGATCGATTCGATATCGAGATTCGCGGGCGAGCCCGCCGGCGGCGTGGTCGGCTTCTCGTCGGCTCGGCCCTGGGTGATCGTCGCGGACATCATCGTCAACGCGAGGCCCCAGGCCATCGCATCCCGGAACATCATGGTGCATCTCCAGCGGGTTGCATCGGGGCGAGTGAGAGTCGGGAGTGAGGGCGGCCGGGCGTGGCCGCCGTCGGAGGCCCCACGGCCGGGGCCCGGTCGATGCGAGGCCGAGAGGAGGGCCTGGCACGGACCAAGGAATGCCCTTCCATCATCGGCGTCGGACGCCCGTGCGACAAGGGGTCAATCTCGATGGGCTGGGCGAACTCGCGCGGTTATGCCGATCCTGAGGGTTCTTCCTTACGATGCCCATCGGGCCGATGTTCGAGCCCTGCGCGATCGGCCTCGGCCTCGAACCAGCGGACCGACCGTTCAATGCTCTCGCGGTAGCCGAGTTCGGGCCGCCAGCACAGCCGGGCCTGGGCCTTCTCGGTGCTATAGGAGAGCGAACGCCCCATCAGCCAGGTGGCATACCGGGTGATCATCGGGGGCCGACGCGACCGGGCCGTCCGGTAGATCGCCTCCAGGACGAAGGCGATGGCGTAGACCGCGTGGTACGAGACCTTGCGGCGGACGGGCGGGGCGCCGGTCGCGCGGACGAACTCGGCGAGGTAGTCGCGCTGCGAGATCCAACCCTGATGGGTGATGTTGTAGGCCTCGCCGACCGAGCCGGGGTCGCGGGCGGCCAGGATCGCCGCATCGGCGACGTTGCCCGCATAGACGGCGCTGATCGGGTTGTCCCCCGGCCCGATCAAAGGGACCTTGCCGGCGCGGAGCCGGCCGGCGAGCCGGGCGATCGTGGTCCGGTCGCGCTCTCCGTACAGCCAACTCGGCCGGATGATGGTCAGGGGCAGGCCCCGGTCGGCCGCGAGCCGCCAGAGGATCCGCTCGCACTCCACCTTGCTCCGGGTGTAGTAGTCCCAGAACCGCCAGAAGTTCTGGCCGAGCGGCGCCTCCTCGGTGATCGGCGGGCTGCCCTCGGCGGGATGTCCGTAGGCGCTCGTGGAGCTGATGTGGAGGAACCGGCCCACGCCCGATTCCAGGGCGGCCTCGGCCAGGACCCGCGTGGCATCCAGGCACCCCGACTGGAACTCGGGCCAGCGGCCCCAATCGCCGACCTTCGCGGCGCAATGATAGACCTCGTCCACGCCCCGGGTCGCCTCCCGGCACGAGGCCGGGTCGGTCAGGTCGCCCACGACCAGCTCGGCCCCCAGCGTCCGGAGGAATCGCGTGTCCGAAGCGGGCCGGATCAGCGCCCGGACCCGGTCCCCCCGGGCCGCGAGCCGTTCGGCGATGTGGCTGCCGAGCAATCCGGTCCCGCCCGTGACCAGGGCGAGCTTCGCCGCCGATGGGTCCGCCATGCCTTCGCACCTCGCGTTCAATAACCGATGACATGGCAATGACTTGGGAACCCGAGGCGTCGGTCTCGGGCATTTCCCGAAATTCCTTGAGGGAAGACGGCGCTCGCCGCGGTCCCGTTGTCAGTATGCCGCATCTCAGACGGGATGCGGCGGCCAAGATTGGCGAAACGGTCGCTGGCTCCCGACCCCCTGGAACCACCATGCCGGAAGATACCATCGATCCCGGTCTGCTCGAGCAGACCAAGACGCAGATCCGCAAGCTGGTGGCCGAGATCGCCGAACTGGCCGAATCGGACATCCAACCCCCCGAATTCTACGTGGAGTTCCTCAACCGGGCCGTGGCCGCCGTGGCCGCGTCGGGCGGGGCGCTCTGGCTGATGGACGGGCGGGGGAGCATCAAGCTCCAGCAGCAGATCGAGTTCCATCTTTCCGGCCTGCTGGACGGGCGGGTCCGCACCCAGCCCCACGACGCCCTCCTCGGCTGCATGATCCAGGCGTCCTCGCCCCAGATCATCCCGCCCGGGGCGACCATCGAAGGCGTGCCCAACGCCGGCAACCCGACCGCCTACACGCTGATCCTGGCCCCCCTGATCGTCGACAAGCAGATCGTCGGCCTGGTCGAGATCCTGATGGATCCGAACCGCAGGGCGGCGCAGCAGAAGAGCACGCTCCGGTTCGTCGGCGACCTCTGCGACCTGGCCGCGTCCTACCTCAAGAACCGCCAGATGCGGCAGATGATGTCGCAGCAGCGGTTGTGGAACCAGCTGGAAACGTTCACCCACGCGATCCACGGGACGCTCGACCTCAAGGAAGCGTCGTTCGCGGTGGCCAACGACGGCAAGAGGCTGGTGGGTTGCGACCGCCTGAGCGTGGCGCTCAAGGTCGGCGGCCGGACGATGATCGAGGCCGTCAGCGGCCAGGAAGTCGTCGAGCAGCGGGCCAACCTGATCCGCGAACTGACCAAGCTCTGCAAGGCCGTGATCCGGTCGGGCGACGACCTGGTCTACACGGGCAACACCGAGGGGTTCGCCCCCGACCTCCGCGACTGCCTGGAGGCCTACGTCGACGAGTCCGGCTCCAAGGCCATCATCGTCACGCTGCTGCACAAGCCCGAGTCCGACCCCGCCAAGGAGAAGGTCCCGTTCGGATGCCTGGTCGCCGAGCAGATCGGCGACGAGATCGCCTCGACCGACGCCCAGGCCCGCTGCGAGGTCGTCGCACGCCACGCCTCCACCGCCCTGTGGAATGCGTCCGAGGCCGACAAGGCGCTCATGCCCCTGCTGAAGATGGTCGGCTCCCCCTGGCGGTTCTTCCGCGGGCGGAACCTGGCCAAGCTCGTCGCCGGCCTCCTGGCCGTGGTCGGGCTGCTGCTGGTCCTCACCTTCGTCCCCTGGCAGCTCACCATCGAGGGCCGCGGGTCGCTGCTGCCCGAGGCCCGGCGTAACCTCTATGCCCCGGTCCCGGGGATCGTCGCCCGGGTGCTCGTCGACCACGGCCAGTTCGTCCACGAGGGGGACGTGGTCGCCGAGATGGAGAGCCGCGAGCTGGAGAAGGAGCTGAAGCAGCGGATCTACGACAAGAACGGGGCGGAAGCCTCGATGATGCACCTCAACCTCCAGGCCATGAACTTCGTGGGCCGCGAGGAAGAGCGGAACTCGCTCCGGGGCCAGGCCGACGAGGCCCGCATCAAGGCCAAGGGGGCCCAGCAGCAGATCGAGGTGATCCAGGAGCAGATCAAGTCGATGAAGATCCTCGCCCCCCAGGACGGGATCATCACGACCTGGGAGCCCAAGAAGAACCTGGAAGGCCGCCCGGTCGAGATCGGCCAGGAGCTGCTCCAGATCGCGGCGGTCGGCGGCGAGTGGATCATGGAGGTCGAGGTCCCCGACGACGACATGGGGCCGATCCTCCGGGCCAACAGCAAGCTCCAGGCGGAGATCAAGGCCGGGACCAAGCCCCCGGGCTCGACCCTCCAGGCCTACTTCGTCACGGCCACCGACCCCGAGCATCGCTACCCGGGCTATGTCCGCCAGATCGGCTCGAAGGCCGAGACGGTCGAGACCAAGCACGTGGTCAAGGTGACGGTCGGCTTCCCGGAGAAGGTCCGCCAGGACTTCAAGGACCGGAACCAGACGCTCCGCCCCGGCTCCGAGGTCCGAGCCCGGGTCCAGTGCGGCGACGCCCGGCTGGCCTACGTCCTGCTCCGCGACGTCGTCCACGTCTTCTACGAGACGGTCCTGTTCCGCTGGCCGTTCCTCCGCTGAAATCCGTCGCCCTTCGGGGGCCGCGTGCGGGGTGCGTCCGACGCACCCCCGCGGCCGCCGATCCGATCGTCACCCGGAATCGAACACGTCCCCCCGCCTCGGAGCAAGCCATGACCCGGAACCGGAAAGCGCTCGCCCTCTCGTTCGGCCTCGCCTCGGTCGTGTCCGCCGCGACCTTCGCCCAGGCGCCCAAGGCCGCCCAGACCCTGGTTGTCGAGGATGCCACCGTCGACTGGATCCAGCGATCCGACGTCTCGGCCCTCCGCCCGGGCGTGATCGACAAGATGGAACTCCACATCGGCCAGGAAGCGGGCGTCTACCCCAACAACATCATCGGCTACCTCCACCGCGAGTCGGCCAACCTGGCCGTCGAGGAGGCCCGCGTCGCCGCCGAGACCAAGGGGGCGCTGGCCAAGGCCGAGGCCCAGAAGTTCAACGCCGGCGCCGTCGTCGCCCGCAGCCGGCGGCTCAAGATCAAGGACGTCAACCTGGTCTCGGCCGAGGACATG
This sequence comes from Tundrisphaera macrotermitis, assembly GCF_051175315.1. Classification (NCBI taxonomy): domain Bacteria; kingdom Pseudomonadati; phylum Planctomycetota; class Planctomycetia; order Isosphaerales; family Isosphaeraceae; genus Tundrisphaera; species Tundrisphaera macrotermitis. The sequence continues at coordinate 5,475,785 of NZ_CP195100.1, read as the reverse complement.
CAGAAGGCCGAGGCGGAGTTTGCCATGGCCGACGCCATGGTGACCGAGGCCAACGAGAACCTGGCCCTGGCCAAGGCCAAGCTCAAGTCCGCCGAGCAGACCGCGGAAGAGCACATCATCCGGGCCCCGTTCCCCGGCGTGATCTTCGAGGAGATCAAGCACGAGGGGGAGAGCGTCAACTCCAACGAGGCCGTGGTCCGGCTCGGCAACCTGGACAAGCTCCGCGTCTGGGCCTACATCCCGATCGAGTACCGCCAGCGGGTCACCGAGGGGAGCGACGTCGAGATCCAGCCCCGCCTGGGCGACGGCCGCAGCGGCGTCAACCCGCTCGAACAGAAGCGGTTCAAGGGCAAGATCTCGTTCGTCGACCCCAAGGTCCAGCCGGTCTCGGGCAGCGAGGTCCGGATCTACGCCGACGTCGACAACCAGTCGCATGAGCTGGGGCCGGGAATGAAGACGACCATGATCATCACCCTGAAGCCCGAGTCGACCGCCTACGCCGCCCCGGCCGGCCGTCGCGCCCCGGCGACCGCGTCCCCGACCCTGGAGCCCGCCGCCCCCACCAGCCTGGGCGCCAACGGGCTCCCGCCCCTGCCGCGCTGAGGCTGCCCCTCCTCGACCGACGCGAACCGGACCCCAGGCACGACGACCCCGATCGATTGAGGCCGTAGCGAGGAATCCCGACCGATGAGCATCGCTCCGACCCTGACCCCACAAGCCACCCCGATGGGACAGGCCGCCGAGCACCTCCGGGTCAAGCTGCGGGGTGACCTGATCGTCCAGCCGCAGTTCTACGAGGGGATGACCCACTACGTCATCAAGGACCCGATCGCGCTGAAGTACTTCCGCTTCAAGGTGGAGGAATACTTCCTGCTCCAGCAGTTCGACGGCAAGCAGACGCTCCAGGACGTCAAGCGGGCCTTCGAGCGCAAGTATCGGCCCCAGACGATCACGGTCGACGACCTCCTCCGGTTCGCCTCGCAACTCCACGAGGCCGGGATCGCCCTGGTCGACAGCCCCGACCAGGCCAAGGCCCTGATCACCCGGCGGCGCAAGAACCGCTGGAAGAAGTTCTGGCAGTTCCTGGCCAACATCCTCTACATCAAGATCCCGATCGTCGACCCCGAGCGGATGCTGACGGGCATGTACCCGTACTTCCGCTGGATCTACACCAAGGGCTTCATCGCCGTGAGCGTGGGCATGATGCTCGCGGCGTTGACCCTGGTCGCCAGCCAGTGGTCGACGTTCTCGGCCCGCCTGCCGGACTTCCAGAGCTTCTTTACCTGGAAGACGATCATCTACTTCTGGTGCAGCCTGGCGATCATCAAGATCATCCACGAGTTCGGCCACGGGCTCACGGCCAAGCACTTCGGCGGCGAGGTCCACGAGATGGGGGCGCTGCTCCTGGTGCTCACCCCCGCCCTGTATTGCGACGTGACCGACTGCTGGCTCCTGCCCAACAAGTGGAAGCGGATCTGGATCTCGGCGGCGGGCATCTACGTCGAGTGCTTCCTGGCCAGCATCGCCACGTTCGTCTGGTGGAACTCGGAGCAGGGCCTGCTCAACAGCCTGGCGCTGGCCACGATGTTCATCTGCTCGGTGAACACGATCATGTTCAACGCCAACCCCCTGCTGCGTTATGACGGCTATTACGTCATGTCGGACTGGCTGGAGATCCCCAACCTCCGGGTCAAGAGCACCCAGTTCTTCACCTACCTGTTCCAGGAGAAGGTGCTCGGGCTGGAGATCCCGGTCCAGAGCTACATGCCCCGGTCACGACGGACCCTGTTCGTCATCTATGCGATCGCCAGCTATCTCTATCGCTGGGTGGTGACGTTCAGCATCCTGTACTTCCTGACCCAGTTCCTCAAGCCGTACAAGCTGCAGTCGATCAGCTACATGCTGGCGATCAGCTCGCTGGTCCCGCTGCTGTTCATGCCCCTCTACCAGATGGTCAAGTTCGTCCGCTCTCCCGGGAGGATGCGTAAGGTGAAAAAGGCCCGTGCGGCGTCGTTCTTCGCGGTGACCGCCGCCTTGGTCACCGCGATCCTCCTGATCCCCACCCCGCTCCAGGTGTCGGGGACGCTGGTCCTGACGGCCGCCAAGCCGGCCGAGATCTACGCCGAGGTGCCCGGCCAGCTCGTCACGCTCAACGTCCGCGACGGCGACATGGTCAAGGAAGGGGACATCCTGGCCACCCTGTCGAATCCCGAGAAGCACATCGAGTACCTCCAGCTCGAAGAGCAGCAGAAGTCCCACCACGTCAAGGCGGTCTGGTACAACCACGTCGACGACGTGGCCAGCCGGGCCCAGGCCCAGCTCCACTACAAGATGGAAGCCGACCTGGAGCCGGCCATCACCAAGATCAGCGAGCAGCGCGACAAGCTCACCCTGGTCGCCCCCCGCGACGGCCAGGCCATGGGCGTGCCCAACCGCGAGACCCGGGGCCAGTGGCTCAAGCCGGGCAAGCCGTTCATGGAGATCGGCGACCCCAGGAAGCTCGAAGCCCACATGATCCTCGACCAGTCGGACATCGACCTGGTCATCAACACCGACCCGAGCAAGAAGCCCAGGGCCTGGGTCCGGATCTACGGCACCGATGCCGAGGCCATCCAGAGCGTCGTCAGCGAGCACGCCCCGCGCAACCTCGACGAGATCCGCCCCGAGCTGTCCAACGCGGCGGGCGGCGAGATCGCCACCAAGCAGGATCCCAAGACCGGCCAGACCGTGCCGATCTCCGCGGTCTACGAGGTGGTGATCCCGATCGACAACAGCGACCTCAGCCTCCAGCCCGGGCTCCGCGGGTTCGCCCGGATCGATAGCGGCTCCAAGCCGCTCGCCTGGTGGCTCTGGCGGCTCATCACCAAGACGTTCCACTTCACCCTCTGATTGCTCCGCTCGAATCACCGAAATCCCATCCGGGGCGTGCCCGACTTCACCGTCGGCCACGCCCCTTTCTCGTTGATCCTCCCGACGGCCTGGCGACGATCTCCGCCCCGGAGTTTGCTCCGGCTATTCCCCGAAACTCACCGGGCCCTGGTTGTCGCTCCTGAAGCCGGAGAACTCCGCATGCGGGGATCTTCCCAACCCCGCGAGCGACAACAAACCGCGAATTCCCAAGTCTGGGGGCCACACCCTCGGGACCTGCACCGGCAATCGATCGGCGCGACCGCCGATGCCGGGGCGCTTCCCAATACGGGTCGGGGCCTGGAGGGATCCTCCGCCGGGGTGGTGAAGCGACTCCTCCTCCGCATCGGGCCATCCCGCCGGGATCGAACACGGTGCTGAGCGTCCGCGTCGGGCGATGCGGAACGGCCCTCCCACCCCCAGTCCCGGGCCGGGATACGCCGCTGCCCCCGGGGGATCGCAACGCAGGGGCACCTGGACGGGCGAGGGTCGCCGGTCGATGGGCCTTCCTGTCGCGAGTCGAACCGTGCGAGCGGCCGGCGTCTTGATCCGTGGTGTCTCAGAGATCCAGGACGATTCGGCGAGTGCGGTCGAGGGCGGGCCGGGCCCGCGATGCGGCGGTGCCGCCCATCGCCGGAGGGACGAGGCCGATGCCGGCCCGGACGGCGGCATCCCCCCCACGATCCAGCAGTCTCCGGGCCGCCCGGCTCTCGACCACGAGTGAGGCATCGGGAAGCGGGATCGACTCATGCCGATCGAGGATGGCGATCCCGCCGTCGTCGGTTGCCTCGAGATCGGGGTCGGTGTCGGGAACGCGAACCGGCCGGATCGCCGCTGGGGAGCGGAGATCCGGCCGGGTGTCGGAGTCGCGATGTCGGGCGGGCCGGGAGGGTCGCACCCTCCCGGCCCCGCGTGGGATCAGGCGTCCGCCTTCTGGTCGGCGGACTGCTTGGGCTTGGCCAGCTCCTTGAGCTGGGCCAGGAGGTCCTCGGCCGTGGTGTCGGCCGGGGTCGTCGGGGCGACCGCCGCAGGGGTGGTCGTCGCGGGGCTCGACGTCGGCTTGTCGGCGTCGGGCGTGCTCGCCACGGCCGTCCCGGTGGTGGTCCCGGTCGTGCCGGTGGTGGCCCCGGCCGTGCCGGTGGGGGTTCCGGTCGGAGGCGCGGTCGTCTCGGGGGTGGTGGAGGCCACCGCCCTGGCGTCGTCCCCGGCCTTGCCGTCGAAGAGGGTGAAGATCGGGCCGTTGAGGGCACCCTTCAGCCCGCGATTGACCCCGAACTGGGCCGGGCTGACGTTCTTGAACTTGGCGACCGCACTCTTGGGCACGAACTGGAACTTGGGCGAGATCTTCTGGAGATCCTTGAAGTTCCTGGGCGTGCCCGGGGAGAGCAGGAAGCCGTTGACCGAGGCCCGCTGCCGATCGACGATCGTGTACTGGTCGGCGGTGGGCAGCAGGTTCCTCTGGAGCATCTTGTACTGCTTGATCGAGATCGCCCCGTTCAACCGGCCATCCGTGGCGTAGTCGAAGAAGTTGTAGCGACGCTGGAGGGCGTCGGGCTGGTCGGGCTGCTCGCCGACGAGGGTGAAGTCGGGGTTGATCGCCGACCGGGCGGTCCCGCCGAGCAGGCGGGCCATGGCCCCGGCCTCGGGCAGGCCCATGCCGTTGGAGTTGTCGACGAAGTTCTGGATCTCCTGGGAGGTGATCAGGCCGTTGTTGTTGGTGTCGATGATGCTGAAGGTGCCGTGCTTGAACAGGTAGTTCAGCGCCACCTGGCCCTCGATGGCGGCGATGGCGTTGCCGATGTCCACGCGGGCATAGGAGCGGAAGAGCGTGCTGCCGAGCAGCGTGGGCGGCCCGGCGACGCCGAGGTTGTCGTTGGTATCGGTGGCCGGCACGGCGGTGTAAGCCAGGATACCGTTGATGCCATCGGGGTTGTTATAGGCCCGGAAGTTGACGATCGACTTGTGGCCGAAGTCGAGGGTGCGGGCCCCGACCGGCTGGGTCAGGTAGGCGTCGGAGGTCGCCCCGACCTTGCTCAGGTTGGACCAGTAGTCGAGGGCCGAGGCGACCATGGCGTAGGCCCCGGTCACGATGGCCGACGACATCGAGGTGCCGCCCTGGACGAAGGTGTTCTGCTGGAACCCGCTGTCCACCGAGACCCGGTTGAACGTCGGGACGTCGATCGCCGGGGCGGCGAAGTCGGTCGTCGTGCTGCGGTTGGACGAGCCGAGGATGCGGTCGGAGAAGGTCACGATCGCCGAGCCGGCCGCCGCACCGCCGGTGTTGCCCCCGGTCTGAGTGCCGCCACCTTCGGCCGCCGTCAATTGGCCCAGGCTGTTGGCACCGTTGGCGTTGCCTGTCGTGGTCGTGCCGCCGCCGGTGCCGGTGCCCGCCCCGGTGAATCCGCCGGGCGTGCTGACGGTGTTGCCGAAGACGAGGACCGGGCCTCGGATCCGCCCGGTCGTGGTCTGGGCGGGATCGGTCGGCAAGGAAGAGGCCGAGGCCGAGTACAGGAACGGGTAGGACCCGGTCACCGAGATCGTCTCGTTGAGGATTGCCGGCAGCGACATCCCGTTCACGTCGCCGACGCTGGCATTCTCCACGTTGTTGGTGGCGCCCCGGTTGACGATGTTCAGGGCGTTGTTGTTCCCGGTCCCGCCGCCCGTGCCGCCGCCGGTCCCGCCGCCCGTGGTCCCGCCGGTCCCGGCGCCCGCCTGGGCCCCGAACTGGCCCGCGGAAGCGATCGGGGCGATGCCGAGCTTCAGGAACTTGCGGAGCTGGTTCTTGAAGCTGATGACGACCTGCGGGTAGGACTTGTAGGCCGTCTGCTCGCTGGCGAACGTCTGGCTCGTCCCGAAGGCGAGGCTCGCCGCGATCACGCGGTCGTTGTTGAGCGGACGGATCGGGTCCTTGACGTAGGGGTTGGACGAAACGTACTGGAGGCCGGAGTAGATCGAGTCGACCGAGGTCCCCTGGTTCGTCGCGAACGAGATGAAGTTGCCGCCGGTGTTGTTGCCCCCGCCCGTGCCCCCGCCGGCCCCACCGCCCGTGCTGCCGGCGGTGAGGGAGCCGCCCGCATCGAACGGGGTGAAGACGTTGATCGGGTTGAGCGTCGCCTGGGGCACGAACTGGGCGATGACGCCGGCCACCGGGGTCCCATGGCCGTTGGGGGAGCTGACCGTCACGGCGGTGCCGGCCCCGCCGGTGTTGCCGGTATTGCCGCCGGTATTGCCGCCGGTGCCCGTGCCGCCGGTGCCGGTCCCCGAGATCGCGAGCCCGGCCGCGAAGTCATCATTGCCGAAGGCGTTGGAGATCGTGGTGCTGGTCCCGGTCGCGACGCGGCCGCGGAAGTTGGTGTTGCTGGCGTCCACGCCGGTATCGATGATCGCGACCGCGCTGTTCTGGCCGTCGTAGGGGACGCCCAGGGTCCGCAGGTCGTTGAGGCCGATGATCGAGCCCGACGACGAGCCGGCCAGGCTGGCGACCGTCTTGAACTGCCAGATGCCGTCGTTGTCGGCGGCGTAGAGCGTCGTCCCGTCGGCGGAGAAGGAGATGCTCAGGCTCGACCCGATGAACGAGGAGGAGTCGAAGGCGTCCGAGGTGTTGAAGCCCTCGGCGAAGTTCGTCACCACGCCGTTCTGGTTGATCCGGATGATGCGGCCGCCGCCGAACGTGTTCGACGTGGCCGAGAGCGTCCCGTCATCGTTCAGGGTCAGCCCGGCCGAGCCGGCGGAGCCCGCGACGCCCTGGACCGGCACGAGCTGCGACGGGGTCCCGGTCGGCGCCCCGCTCGGCGGCGCGATCAGGACCGACAGCCCGGAGGCCAGGTCGGAGACGAACAGGCTGCCGGCATAGATCGGGTTGCTGAAGGTGGAGAACCCTGTGCTCGTCCCCGTCCCCCCAGTCGTCCCTCCCCCCGTGGCCGTCGTGATCGGCAGCCCCTGGGAGAAGTAGCCGTACTGGTCGAAGGTCGAATCCTGGAACCGGCGGAAGTCGGTCGTCTGCCGCGGATAGAGGTCGATGTTCGGGTTCGGGGTCGTCGCGGTCAGGATGTTGGGGAAAACGCCCTGGTTGATCAGGGAGTCGCCGTTCAACCCCTGCACGCCGCTCAGTCCGGCGATGGCCGGGAACGGGTCGCCCGTGGTCGGCGGGAACTCGGGGACGCCGAAGTCGGCGAAGGTGTCGTAGACCAGCGACGGATAGTTGGCGTTGGCCGCCGTCAGCGAGGTCTGGACGCCCAGGGAGAACCCGGTCTGCTTCACGCCGGGGGGGAAGTTCAGGCTGTTGAGCGGGGTCCCGTTGCGGAACTGGTTCGAGTCGAAGAACAGGCCGGCGAACGTGGCCGTGGCGGTCGACCCGGAGCTATTGGCGACCGTCTGGGCGCCCGAGCCCGTGCCGGTGAACAGGCCGCGGAGGAAGTTCTGCTGCTCGACGGGCGGGACCAGGATCGCCGACGGGTTGAACGTCAGCTTGGTCTGGCTGATCGTGGTGTCCGAGAACGTCGTGTAGGCGCCCAGGAAGGTCCCGTCCGAGGCGACCCGGTAGATGGCGTTCTTGGCCGCGTTGCTGAAGTCGACCGAGGAGATGAACATCGACGGACGGCCGTCGAAGATCCCTTCGCGGTCGAACGTGATGTCGTACCAGTTGACCAGCCCGGTGGCCGTGCCCAGGCTGTTGGCCGCGCTGGTCTGGGTCGGGTCCAGCTGCGGGATGACCGTGTTGAGGTCGAAGAAGACCGAGGACTTGCCCGTCGCCGGGTCGACGCGATAGACCACGCCGGGGCGGTTGATCGCGCCCAATCCGGCGTTGTCGCCGGCGCCTCGGGAGACGGCGTAAACGCCCTTGCCGAACTCGCCGCCGGGGCCGGCCTCGATGCGGACGATGTCGCCGCCGAAGGAGGCGGCCGGCGTGAACTGCGAGACCGAGGTGATCGCCGCCGGCTCCGGGTAGTTCGCCGCCGTCAGGGCGACGGTGGCCCCGGTCTGGCTCGGCAGGGCGTTGGTCACCGTGACCGTGCCGAAGTTCGAGGTCGCCGTGGGATTCCCGGTGAACGGCGTGAACGTGGCCGACTTGGGGCCGGTCGACACGAACGGGGCCAGCAGCTGGCGGGTCTCCAGGAGGGTCACCGGCTCCAGTTGGGCTCCGCGTGCGCGTCGCTTCTCGGGTCCACGTCCCCGGGGTCGGGAAGGTTGAGACATTCCATCATCTCCTAAGCCTAGACTCGTCCATCCTGAACCGAGGCCGAGGTGCCCGGCGTCCATAGATATCGGCCCGACGGGCTCCGCCGTTGAACCGAAAAATCCGACGCCCCGGCGCGACCGGTACAACCGGGGCGCCCAAGACTCTCGTCATGGTGTTTGGATCGGAACAATCGCGGCCGGAGATGACAAAAAGGGCGGAAATGCGGGCTGGGAGGGCCGACTTGCTCTTGCGTGCCGCCGGTCCGGGGCGATCCCGGACGAACGGGCCGCGGGCCCCAAATGAAAAGATCCGGGGCCAAGGTCGGCCCCGGATCTCGATGTGTGGCGTCGGGACGTGTTTACTCGGTCACGCCCTGGGGGCCGGCCGGGCGGGCCGCCTGCTGGCCTCCGGCGCGGCGACGGACGTCGAGCTCGATCGAGCCGAACGTCCCTTCGTGACGCTGGATGGTCATGCCCAGCGCGGTCAGGAGGCGCTTGGCGGTGTAGAAGTTCATGACGATCCGCTGGTTGGCCTTCACATCCTGGCGGCCCGTCGCGAACGGCTGGGGGTTCAAGCCGAAGTCGAGGATGACCTCTTCGGGGGTGGCGGTGACCCGGCAGAAGTTGGAATAGGACGGCAACGTCCCCGAATCGTCGACGACCACTTCGTTCGCCTGCTGGGCGGCCTGGGTTCCTTCGGCCGGAATCTGCTCGCTCATCTGATTCTCCCTGGGTCGCCGTAACGACTTCCTCTTCGACCCGAGGCGTGATCCGGAGGGATCGCGCGGGCCGGATCGGCCGGCCGCCCCGACGATCGGGACGCCCGACTCTCCTCGGGAGTATTGAGGATGCGGAGGTTCCGATCAAGGTGTCTTCGCGGGTTAGGCCATTTCGACCAGGCGATCGAGTTCCGCGAACGTCCGCCCCGAGGCCCCTTCCTGGGCCAGGACGAAGCTCCGGGCGGCCATCCCACGCTCGGCGGCGGCCTCGGGCTCGTCGAGGTCGGCCTGCAGGGCCCGGCCCAGGGCCTCGGCGTCGGCCACGACCCGGGCCCCGTCACGCCACAGCAATTGCTCGACCACTGATCGGAAGTTCGAGGTGTACTTGCCGAACAGGACCGAGGCCCCGAAGGCCGCCGGCTCCATCATATTCTGGCCATTCCGGCCCGGGTGGAGGCTCCCCCCCACGAACGCGACGTCGGCCAACCCCCAGGCGAACGAAAGCTCACCGAGCGTATCCAGCAGGATCACGGCGGGGCGACCATGCGAGGCGGGTGGCGTGTCCTGGGGCCGACTCCGGCGAATCACGGCCTCGCCCTCGGATTCGAGCCACTCGGCCACCCGGTCGAATCGCTCGGCATGCCTGGGCACCAGGACCAGCCGGAGCCTGGGGTGCGCCTTCCTCGCCTCGCGATAGGCGGCCAGGGCCGCCGCCTCTTCCCCTTCCATCGTGCTGCCCGCCACGAAGACGAGGTCGGCCGGCGCGATGCCGAGCGCCTTGCGGAGCTTCACGGTCCGGGGATTGGATCGGTCGCATTCCAGGCCGTCGAACTTCACCGAGCCGGTGACGCGGACACGGCCGGCCGGGACCCCGAGGTCGACGAAGCGGTCGGCATACTCGTCGGTCTGGGCCGCCACCGAGTCGAGCCGACGCAGGGTCGGTCCGAGCGGCCCGCGGAGGCGGCGATACCCCCGGTGGCTCCGATGGCTCAGGCGGCCGTTGACGATCGCGACCCGCGCCCCGGCCCTTTTCGCCGCCCAGACCAGGTTCGGCCACAGTTCCAGCTCGACCAAAGCCAGCACGGTCGGGCGGATCCGGGCCACGGCCGCACGGGCCGACCAGCTGAAGTCCAGGGGGGCGTAGAAGGTGAGGATCTCGGGGTAGCTGCTCCGGGCCACCGCCAGCCCCGTCCGGGTCGTGGTCGAGACCACCACATCCCAGCCCGGACGCCTCCGCGCCATCTCCGCCAGGATCGGCTTGAGCAGCAGGACCTCGCCGACGCTGACCGCGTGGAACCAGATGCACGGGCGATCGCCGATCCGGCGCGGGGCCCGGCCGAAGAACTTCTCGCCCCATCCGTCCCGGTAACGCCCGGTCTTGTAGGAGCGGAGGAGCAGGATCGGCGAGAAGGCGGCCAGCAGCGTCGCGTAGATCAGGTTGAGCACGCAGGGCATCAGGGAATCCTTTCCCGGACCGGGACCGAACCAGCACCCACCCTCGTCATCGAGGTGCGACGGATCGCCGACTTATCGGCCAATGTCGCGATGAATCTTGTCCCAACGCAAGAGCCATGCCCATTTTCGACGGTGATCGGCCCATGGGGGCGATTTCGGGAGGTCAATCCCAACCCCCGTCATTCCCGCGCCGCGGGCTTGCCACGCCTTAAGCGATGCCATCCCCGACGATAGGGTCGGCACCAAAGAAAAACCCTCCCGGCTTGCACCGGGAGGGCGTTGGTTTTTCATCGGTCCGCGGACCGAATTCGCATCACCGAGATCAGAAGGGATCGGCCGACGCTTCCTTCTTCATGCAGCAGGCCTTGAACTTTTTACCAGATCCGCAAGGGCAGGGGTCGTTCCGCCCGACCTTCTTGCTCAGGTGGCGGACCGGCTCCTTCTTGGCCGGCTCGGTCGACTGCTGGCTGGCGGCGATCGCGGCCTCCTGCTGGGCGCGGATGCCGCCGCCGGGGCCGGCCACGGCCACCGGCTCGGGCTCGGCCGGGCTCTGGTGGATCGCTTGGGCCCGGTCGAGTTGCCACCGCGAGCCGAGGTAGGACAGGAAGTCGGGGTCGAGCTGCTCCATCCGGAAGACGAGGTCGGTCACCTTGTCGGAAACCCCCGACCACATCTCCTCGAAGATCTTCATCCCCTCGCGCTTGTATTCGACCTTGGGGTCGACCTGGGCGTAGCTGCGGAGGCCGACCGAGGACCGGAGGTGGTCCATCGTCCGGAGGTGCTCCATCCAGCTCTGGTCGAGGATCTGGAGGACCAGGACCTTCTCCATCTCACGCATCTCGGGCCGGTACTGGGCGTCGAGGGCATCGACCAGCTTGCGGCGAAGCTCGGTCCGGGACAGGCCCTGCAGCTCCTCGGCCTTGATCTCGGCCTCCAGGTGATCGTTGGCCCAGGCCACGAGCTTATCGATGCCCTTGGCGTCCGAACCATCGACATGATCGAGCAGTTCGTCGAGTTCCTTGGCCAGCCGGGCCCCGGGGTACTCGCGGTGGGCGATGCTGAGGAGCAGGGCCTCGATCTCGGGGCGGAGCTTGGAACGGATCTCCTCGGGATCGATGTAGACCCCGAACCGCTCGGTGGCCCAGGCGGCCAGGCCGTCGCGGTCATAGCGGGGGCTCGACTGCCCCTGGGACCGCTCGGCGAGGAACTTGGTCAGGCCGACGCGGACCGGGAATTCGGCTTCCTTGTTGGCATAGAGGACCCGGGCCTGCTCGCGGAGCTGGCGGACGATCTCGGCCTTGCCGACCTTGGCCCAGGCGGCCGGGTCGATGGCCACGCCGAACTTGTGGTGGGCCCAGCCGGCCAGGGTCCGGCGTCCCCAATCCTCGGCCAGGAACTCCTCGGCCGGGGAGAGGTCGACGGCGGCGATCGCCGCATTGGCCTTCTCGACCAGGAAGTCTTCCAGGGCGATGCGGTCGAGCTCGTACTCCCCCTTGACCGTCTGCCCGAACGCCCGGAGATCCTTGTCCTTGAGGGTCGTCCCGTAGCGGGCGTTGAACCAGGCGGCCAGGGTCGTCCAGTTGTACTCGGCGTGGTCGGCGTCGGAGGGGAGGTTCTCCTCGACGGCCTCGCGGATCTGGCTGCCGGACTGGACCTCGGCCTCGTGTCGGGCGTGGTCGATCGCGTCCTGGAACGGGACCTTGAGGAACCCGCGCGTCGTCAACTCGACGCCGAGGCGCTGGCCCGACCACTCGGCGAAGCTCGCCGCGCCGTAGTCGTCAGCGAGGAAGCGATCGGCGGCCTCGGCGATCTGGGTATCGATCATCTCCAGGATCGAATCCTTGGCCGGGTCGCCGTCCAACAGCTTCTGGCGGAACGAGTAGACCCGCTTGCGCTGCTCGTCCATGACCTCGTCATATTCGAGCAGGTTCTTGCGGGAGTCGAAGTTGCGTTCCTCGACCTTCTTCTGGGCCCCCTCGATCCGCCGCGAGACCATCCGGCTCTCGATGGCCTCTCCTTCTTCCATGCCCAGCCGGGCCAGGACGTTGGAGACCCATTCGCCGGCGAACTTCCGCATCAGGTCGTCTTCGAGCGACAGGAAGAACCGGGACGAGCCGGGGTCGCCCTGGCGTCCCGACCGGCCGCGCAGCTGGTTGTCGATCCGGCGGCTCTCGTGGCGTTCGGTGCCGATGATGTGCAGGCCGCCCGCCGCGGCGACCTCGCGCCCCTCGGCCTTCATCTGGGGCTCATACTTTTCGATGGTCGCCCGCCACACGTCGTCGGGCACTTCCAGCCGGGTCGGGTAGAGCGGGATGCCGTCGGCGTCCTTGAGGTGCTTCAGCTCGGCCCAGGCAGCGAACTCGGCGTTGCCGCCGAGGATGATGTCGGTGCCTCGACCGGCCATGTTGGTGGCGATCGTGACCATCCCCTTGCGACCGGCCTGCGCGACGATCTCGGCCTCGCGCTCGTGGTGCTTGGCGTTGAGCACCTGGTGCTCGATGCCCGACCGGGCGAGCAGCTCGGCGATCTCCTCCGACTTCTCGATCGACGTCGTCCCGACAAGGATCGGACGGCCGGTGGCGTGGACCTCGCGGATCTCGTCCAGGATCGCCTGGTTCTTCTCCTTGTCGGTCCGGTAGATCACGTCGGCGTAGCTCTGCCGGGTCAGCCCGCGATTGGTGGGGATCGCCACCACGTCGAGCTTGTAGACCTTCCAGAACTCATTCGCCTCGGTCATGGCGGTGCCGGTCATGCCCGAGAGCTTCTTGTAGAGCTTGAAGAAGTTCTGGAGCGTGATCGTCGCCAGGGTCTGGTTCTCTTCCTTGATCCGGACCCGTTCCTTGGCCTCGACCGCCTGGTGGAGGCCGTCGGACCACTGGCGGCCGGTCATCAGGCGGCCGGTGAACTCGTCGACGATCACGATCTCGCCGTTCATCACGACGTAGTCGCGATCCTTGCGATAGAGGTGATGCGCCTTGAGCGAGTTGTCGATCAGGTGCGGCCATTCCATGTTGCCGGGGGTGTAGAAGCTCTCCACCCCGGCGATCCGCTCGGCCTCGCGCACGCCGTCGTCGTTGAGGTGCGCGGTGCGCTCCTTCTCCTTCACCTCGAAGTGGACGTCCTTCTTCAGCAGCCGCGCGATCCGATCGGCCTCGGCATACTTGCGGACGTCGTCGAAGGCAGGGCCGGAGATGATCAGCGGGGTCCGGGCCTCGTCGATCAGGATCGAGTCGACCTCGTCGATGATCGCGTAGTTCAGCGGGCCCTGCGACTGCTGCTCGCGCGACGGCTTCATGTTGTCGCGGAGGTAGTCGAAGCCGAATTCGTTGTTGGTGCCGTAGGTGATGTCGCGGGCGTAGATGTCCTGACGCTCGTGCGGGTCCATGTCCGACTGGATCGCGCCGACGGTCAGGCCCAGGCCGTTGTAGAGCGGGGTCATCCACTCGGCGTCGCGGCGGGCGAGGTAGTCGTTGACCGTGACGACGTGGACGCCCTTGCCTTCCAGCGCATTGAGGTAGGCGGCCAGGGTCGCGACCAGCGTCTTCCCTTCGCCGGTGACCATCTCGGCGATGTTGCCGCCGTTCAACACCATCCCGCCCATGAGCTGGACGTCGTAGTGCCGCATCTTGAGGAACCGACGGCCCCCTTCGCGGCAGACCGCGAACGCCTCGGGGAGGATCTGCTCCAGCGTCTCGCCGGCGGCGAGGCGACGCTTGAAGTCGGCGGTCTTGGCCCGAAGTTCCTCGTCCGTCAGTCCCTGGAGCGAAGGCTCCATCGCATTGATCCGGGCGACGATCGGCCGGATCCGCCGGAGTTGCCGCTCGTTGGAGTTGCCGAACAGGCGGATCAGCCCGTCGGAAACCCCCTCGGTGACCGCCGTCATCGCGTCGGTCGTTTTATCCCAAATATCGGTGAGCAGTTCCATTGCCGGCTTCGCCTCACTCCGGTGAAAGACCCCGATCCGCTCCAAGTCGATTTTGTCGATGATCTTACATCGAACATCGGCGCACGGTCAAGCGGACCCGGGCGGCCCGAAGGCCCGGCGGTGGGCCGGATCCCGACGCCTTCTCTTCCTCTTAATAGGGACAGCCGGCGGCACCCGGTTCGCCTGGCCAATCTCCATCCTTCGATCCGGGTCGCCCGCCGGTGCGATCCGTCGTACAATGACGCCCCGATCCAGCCGAGGGGCGGGGATGTCGAGAAAGCGGGATCGTGCCGAGGGAGGCCGGGTCATTGGTGGCGGATTTCGCGACGATGCCGCGGCGGCGGCTGACCATACTCGGGAGCGGGACCTCATCCGGGGTGCCCATGATCGGCTGCGAATGCGCGGTCTGCCGGTCGACCGACCCGCGCAATCACCGGACCCGGTGCAGCGTCCTGGTCAACCTGCCGGGCGGCAACCTCCTGATCGACACGACGCCCGAGATGCGGCTCCAACTCGTCCGCGAGCGGGTGACGCGGGTCCACGCGATCGCCTTCACCCACCAGCATGCCGACCACCTGTTCGGCCTGGATGACGCCCGGGTCTTCCCCAAGACGATCGGCGGGCCCGTGCCGATCTTCTGCGAGGACCACACCGAGGCGACGATCCGCCAGGTCTTCGACTACGCCTTCACCGCGCACGCCGCGACGGTCCCGGCCGGCGGCCTGCCCCAATTGCGGTTCGAGCGGATCACCCCGGGCGTCCCGTTCGACGTCCTCGGCCAGCGGATCATGCCGATCCGCCTCGACCACGGCCGGTTCAAGGTGGCGGGCTTCCGGATCGGCGACCTGGCCTACTGCACCGACGTCAACTCGATCCCCGAGGAAAGCTGGCCGCTCCTGGAAGGGCTCGACACGTTCATCGTGGACGCCCTGCGGCCCGAGTGGCATCCGACGCATTTCAATCTGGAGCAGGCCCTCGGCACGATCGAGAGGCTGCGGCCCCGTCGTTCCTACCTGACCCATCTTTCCCATAGCTTCGATCACGGGCCGACCGAGGCGACCTTGCCCCCCGGTGTGGCTTTGGCCTACGATGGTCTGACCCTGGATTTCTGACCGTCCGCCGCACCCCTCCGCGGTGCGACAGGAGCCGATCCGCGATGCCCGCCGACCCCTCGCTCGCCGCCCGCCTCGCCCCCTACGGCCAGGACCATCTGCTCCGAGGGTGGGACGCCCTCGATGATTCGGCCCGGTCCCGGCTGGCGGACGAGATCGCCGCGATCGACCTCGCCCAGCTCGACGCCCTGTTCCAGGAGCTGGTCGGATCCCAGGAGGCCCAGGCCTACACCAACGTCGAGCCGATCCCGGTCGATCGCCTCCCCCGCACCGACGGCGAGCGGGTGGCGCGCCGTCACGTCGCCGCGATCGGCGAGGAGGCCCTGGCGGCCGGCGAGGTCGCCGTGATCGTGGTGGCCGGCGGCTCGGGCACCCGGCTCGGCTTCGAAGGGCCCAAGGGCACCTATCCCATCGCCCCGGTCTCCTCGGCCAGCCTGTTCCAGATCCACGCCGAGAAGGTGGTGGCCCTGTCCCGCCGCCACGGCAAGACGATCCCGTTCTACGTGATGACCAGCCCGGAGAACCACGCGGTCACCGCCGCGTTCTTCGCCGAGCACGGGAACTTCGGCCTGGAGCACGTCCGCTTCTTCGTCCAGGGGCAGATGCCGGCCGTGGACCGGGAGACCGGCAAGATCCTCCTGGCCGAACCGGGCCATATCGCCCTCAGCCCCGACGGCCATGGCGGCACCCTGTACGCCCTGGCGGCACCGGGCGCGGACGGCAAGCCGAGCTGCCTGCAAGAGATGCGCGATCGCGGGGTGCGGTCGCTGTTCTACTTCCAGGTGGACAACCCGATGGTCAAGATCGCCGACCCGGCGTTCCTCGGCCTCCACCGCCAGGCCGACGCCGAGATGTCGTTCAAGGTCATCGAGAAGACCGAGCCGGGCGAGAAGGTCGGCGTGGTGGTCAAGGCCGACGGCAAGCCGCAAGTGATCGAATACTCCGACCTGCCGACCGAGCTGGCCGAGTTGCGCGAGCCCGACCAGAGCCTCCGCCTGTGGGCCGGCAGCATCGCGATCCACGTCTTCGAGGTCGCGTTCATCGAGCGCCTGGTGCAGGGAGACCTCCGCCTCCCGTTCCACCGGGCGATCAAGAAGGTCGCCTACGTCGGCCCGGACGGGTCGATCGTGAAGCCGAACGAACCCAATGCCGTCAAGTTCGAGCGGTTCATCTTCGACGCCCTGCCGCTGGCCGAGCGCTATGCCCTGGTCGAGTGCGACCGCGCCGTCGAGTTCGAGCCCCTCAAGAACGCCACCGGGCCCGACTCCCCCGCGACCGTCCGCCAGCGAATGAGCGACCGCTTTGCCGACTGGCTCGAAGCGGCCGGGGCCACGGTCACCCGCCGCCCCGACGGCTCGGTTCCGTTCGGCATCGAGATCAGCCCCCTCTACGCCCTGGACGCGGCCGAACTCAAGGGCAAGCTGCCCGCCGGGATGGTCGTCGATGGCCCCCTGTTGCTCCGGCCCGAAGGCGTGTCCCAGGCGAGGTGAGCGCCGTACCGAACGGAGCCGGCGCCGGGCCTCCATGCAGATCCCATCATCCCCCAACGGATCGATCCAGAGTGAGGAAGGACCCATGCTCCACGCCGTGGTGATGGCCGGTGGCAGCGGCACCCGGTTCTGGCCCAAGAGCCGCCGCAATCGGCCCAAGCAGTTGCTCCGCCTCCACGGCGACGCGACCATGATCCAGCAGACCGTCGACCGGATCGCGCCCCTGGTCCGGCCCGAGACGACCTGGGTGATCACCGGGGCCGATCAGGCCGAGGCGGTCCGGGCCCAACTGCCCACGGTGCCCGCATCGAACGTCGTGGCCGAGCCCTGCCCGCGCGATACGGCGGCGTGCGTGGGGCTGGCCGCACTGATCATCGCGGCCAAGGACGCCGAAGGGACGATGATCGTGATGCCCGCCGATCATGTCATCGAGCCGGTCGAGCGGTTCCGCGCCACGGTTTTGGCGGCGCTGGCGGTCGTCGATGAGGACCCGACCGCCTTCGTCACCTTCGGCGTCATGCCGACCCGCCCCGAGACCGGATACGGCTACATCGAGCGCGGCGAGAAGCTCGGCGAGCCCGACGGGATCGCGCTCCACAAGGTCGTCCAGTTCCGCGAGAAGCCCGACTACGCCACCGCCGAACGGTTCGTGGCCGAAGGCCGGTTCGCCTGGAACGCCGGCATCTTCGTCTGGCGGGCCCGCGCCATCCTCGACGCCATCCGGGCCTTTCAGCCCGGCCTGGCCGCGAGCCTCGACCGGATCGCCCCCAGCCTGGGGACGCCCGACGAGGAGGAAGCGATCGCCCGCGAATACCCGCACATGCAGAAGGTGCCGATCGATAAGGCCGTCATGGAGAAGGCCCCCAACGTCCGCGTCCTGGAAGTCGTCTACGACTGGAACGACGTCGGCGACTGGCGGGCCCTGACCGGCCTGATCCCGCCCGATGCCCACGGCAACACCCTCCAAGGCCACGTCTACCCGGTCGAAACCACGGACAGCATCATCGTCGCCGACGACGGCGACCTGATCGCGACCCTGGGCGTCGATGGCCTGGTCATCGTCCAGTCGGCGGGGGCGACCCTGGTGGCCAGGAAGTCGGAACTCGACAAGCTCAAGAAGCTGGTCGAAGGGCTCGATGCCGCCGGATTCGGGTCGACCCTGTGAGTGGCGCGAAGCGGGACGAATGGTCCACGACCCGGATCCTCGGGCTCGATTACGGCACCCGGCGCATCGGCGCGGCGGTCAGCGACCCGCGTCGCTCGATCGCCACCCCGTTGGAGGTGTACGAGCGTCGCGACATCGCCCGGGACGCCCGCCACTACCAGGATCTCGTCAAGGAACACGACATCGACCGGATCGTGGTCGGGCTGCCGCTCCACACCGGCGGGGGAGAGAGCAGCCTGGCCAAGCAGGCCCGCATCTTCGGCCTCTGGCTCACCGAGCAGACTCGGATCCCGGTCGTCTACCAGGACGAGCGGTATAGCACGGTGGACGCCGACGAGGTCCTCCGCTCGGCCGGCTTCAAGGTCAAGGACCGCAAGGCGAAGCGCGACATGCTCGCGGCGCGGATCTTGCTCCAAAACTATCTCGATGCCGGCTGCCCGGACGAGGAGGCTCCCGCCTCTCCCCTGTCCGACGAGCCGGCCGGCAACTAACGGGGCGAAACGGCGTGCGGCAAGATTCTACCCTCATCGTCGGATGCGGTTACCTGGGCCGGCGGGCGGCACTCCCCCTGATCGAGCGCGGCGAGATCGTCTACGGCACGACGCGATCCGCCGCGCGGGCCGCCGAGTTGGAACGGCTCGGGATCGAGCCGATCATCGTCAACGTCCTGGACGGCGACAACCTGGCCCGGCTCCCGTCGGTCGACAAGGCCCTGTACTGCGTGGGCTACGATCGCTCCTCCGGGACACCGCTGCGCACCGTCTACGTCGATGGCCTGCGGAAAGCCCTCGGCCGGCTCCAGGACCGCGTCGGCCGTCTGGTCTATGCCAGCTCGACCGGGGTTTATGCCCAGGACGACGGCGGTTGGGTCGACGAGACCTCGGCAACGGAGCCCCGGACCGAATCGGGCCGGGCCTGCCTGGAGGCCGAGAAGGTCGTCCGGGAGTACGGCAAGGACACGGGCCTCCCCTGGGTCATCGTCCGCTTCTCCGGCCTCTATGGACCGGGCCGGATCGTGCGGCGCGATGCAATCCTCCGGGGCGACCCGATCGTGGGCGACCCCGAGAAGTTCCTCAACATGATCCACATCGATGATGCCGCCGCGGCGGCGATCGCCGCCATGGATCGGGGGGAGTCCGGGTCGATCTACCTGGCCAGCGACGACCGCCCTTCTCATCGCCGCGAATTTTATGGCCTGACCGCCGAACTACTGGGAGCACCCACGCCGCGTTTCGTCGCCCCGGAAGGCGAGGCCGATTCGACCCGAGAAGACTCGAACAAGCGGGTCTCCAACCGCCGGATGCGCGAGGGGCTGGGCGTGGTGCTGCGTTTCCCCGACTTCACGCATGGACTGCCCGCCGCCCTGTCCGGGGAAGACCGGGGGCGGGCGGATTGACCGGAGCCCCCCGCCGATGTTCGACCGCCTCCCGCCCAAGCCGGGCGTCCTGAACCTGATCGGCGTCATCAGCCTGTTGTGGTCCCTGACCACCGTGCTCGGGGTGGTCGTCGGCATCCTCGTCCTGATCGGCCTGAGCGCGGGGAGCTGGCTGCTCGGGCCGGTCGCCGGGGCGGTCGGTTCCCTTCTCGGCGTCCTGGGCATCCTCTGGCTGATCGCCGCCTCGATCCTCAGCGTCATGCTGTTCATGGCCGGGTGGCGGACGCTCCAGGGCGACCCGTCGGGCATCCGGTTGCATCGTACCTGGGCCTGGATCAGCCTGGTTTTGGATGCCGTCGGGTTGCTGATCTCGGGCGGGTTGTACGTCGGGTCGTGGTGGGGCGTGCTCTACGCCGTGGGCGTGCTGTATGTCACGCGGACGCCGGAAGTCCTGGCCTATCTCGACGTCATCGAGGGGCGGGGGTATCTCAAGCCGACGGCCCCCTTCGACCGCGATTTCTGACCGGCCCCGATCTTGCATGGTTCGGATCGGCATCGGCCGCGCAGCGGCCTCCCCCGGAGCAAGCAACGGCGGCCCCGGCCGCCGGGGAGCGATGACGATGACGGATTCGAAGCGAGCGTTCGAGCGTGCGATGCGACTGGCCGCTGTCTCCGGGCTCCGGGCCTCGTTCGGCCCGGCCCTGCTCGCGGCGGCCTACAACCACGAGAACCGCCGGAACTGGGCCCTGGCCGCCGTCGGCGAGATGGTCGTGGACAAGGTCCCGGGCGTCCCGAGCCGGGCGTCTTTGCCGGCGATGCTGCCCCGGGCCGCGGCCGGCTACTACGTGGCCAAGACGGTCATGGAACGCGAGGGCGTCAATGATCCCTGGGTCGCCCCCCTGGGCGCCGCGGTGGCCGCCGGCGTGGGGGCCCTGGCGCCCCGCATCCGCGGCCTGCTCGGGCTGGTCCTGCGCGTCCCGTCGCCGATGATCGGGCTGGCCGAGGACTATCTTGCCCTCAAGGTCGGCTCCGAGGCCGTCGGGCTGACCATGGACGACCTGAAGCGGATCGGCGAGGAGTCGATCGAGGATGTGCAGGGGCTGGTCGAGAAGGCGGGAGAGGCCATCCAGCCGCAGCTCCAGCAGCTCCAGGATCGGGTTCAGTCGGCCGGCGCCGGCTCGATGTAACACCCCAGCGGACCCTTGGAGATGCTCATCCGGGGGTCCGGCCCATAGCTCAGGACCTGGTCGCACTTGAGTTCCGCCAGCTCCCGGTGCGTCGTCAACACGATGGCGCGCCCGGAGTTGTGGATCCGCCAGGTGAGCGTCTCCGCGATGTTCAGCGAGTGGCCGAAGATCTTGGTGAGCAGCTCGATCACATACTCGAAGGTATGTTCCTCGTCGTTGAGGACGATGACGTGGTAGGGGGGCTGCTTCCGGGTCTTGCTCCGGGCGTCGGCCCCGGTCTTGGGTGCGGATTGGGTCGAGACGATCGGCTCGGCCTCGGCGACCGCGCTCTCGTCGGACTCGCTCATCGATGACTCCATTCGGGAATGGCGGATTGGACCGGAGGGGGGTCAGTCGATTATGATAACGCAATAGTTCACGTCAAGGTAACAGTTGTTTCGCGAGGTCTCCCGACGAATCTTATGGCCGCGATGAGCCCCGCCACCGCCCTGCGCAACCTCCAGCAAGCCCAGGCCGGCCTGAAGAAAGCCCGCCAGGCCATCCGTCTCGCCCGCGAAACCGGGGCCCGCTCCGAAGTCTCGCCGATCCTCCGGGCCGGCTGGGACGGACTCGCCAAGGCTCACCGCCTCCTGGCCGAGATCCCGCTGGACGCCGCCACCGAGCCGGTCATGACCAAGCAGCTCGCCGTCCAGCGTTATTCCACGGCGCTGCTGGTCCGGCTCCGGCGGATCGCCCGCAACGATCCCGGCGCCCTGGAAGCCGACGACGACGACGACCTGATGGATGACGAGGCGTGAACGGACGACCCGACTTCCCGATCCCGCGCCCCTCGCACGCCCCCACCGAGGACGTCCCTGATCGGCCGCTCGACGCCCCGGCCAACCCGCCGACGGTCGCCGTGCGGTCGCAGGGCTTCCACCCGTTCGTCTATCGCAAGATGGTCATCGGCCCGACCGGGCCGGTCCGCCCCCGCGACGGCGACATCGTCCGCGTGGTCGATCGCGAAGGTTTCCCGCTCGGCTTCGGCCTCTGGAACACCCGGTCGCAGATCTGCCTGCGGCTGCTCCGCGCCGGGGTCGAGCCGCCGGGCCCGTCGTTCTGGGAGGAACGGATCGACCGCGCCCTGGCGCTTCGACGCGACCTGCTCAAGCTCGACGAAACGGCCAACGCCTATCGCGTCATCCATGCCGAGGCCGACGGCCTGTCCGGGCTGATCCTCGACCGCTACGACGACGTCCTGTCGGCCGAGATCTTCAGCCTGGGCATGTACCAGCGGATCGGGCCGATCCTGTCCCTGGTCGCCGAACGGCTCGGCACCAAGCACTTCCGGGTCCACGTCGACGAGCGGATCGCGCTGGCCGAGGACTTCCCCGGCCGCCCGGTCACGACCCCCAGGCTCCCGCCCCGGGTGACGATCACCGAGAACGGCGTCCGGTTCCGCATCCTGTTCCAGGGGAGCCACAAGACCGGGTTCTTCTGCGACCAGCGCGACAACCGCCTCGCCCTGACCCGGTTCACCCCGGGCCAATCGGTGCTGGACGTCTGCTGCTACACCGGCGGGTTCGGGGTGTACGCCCTGACCCGGGGGAAGGCGGCCGACGTCACCTGCGTGGACCTCGACGAGAAGGCGATCGCCACGGCGAAGGACAACGCCAACGCCAACCAGGTGAAGCCGAACTTCGTCCACGCCGACGCCTTCGGCTACCTCCGCCAGATGGGGGCCAACAAGCGCAGCTTCGGCGTGGTGGTCCTGGACCCGCCCAAGCTGATCCCGGGGCGGGACGACATCTCGGCGGGCAAGCGGAAGTATTTCGACCTCAACGTCCTGGCCCTCAACGTGGTCGAGACCGGCGGGATCCTGCTGACCTGCTCCTGCTCGGGGCTGCTGCCGGTCGAGGAATTCCTGATCCTGCTCCGGGCCGCGGCCCGGAAGGCGGGGCGATCGGTCCAGGTCCTGGCCGTGACCGGCGCGGCGCCCGACCACCCGGTCGGCCTGGAGGCGCTGGAGGGTTCCTACCTCAAGGCGGTCTGGCTGCGGGTCGGCGAGCGATCCGTGATGCCGTCGCTGGCCGACGACCCGTCCTGGGACGAGGAGGGGGACGAGCACGACGAGCGGTGAACCGGGCCGAAGCCCGGTTCCGTCCCCGCCCGGGTCTCGGGTAAGATGCCCCTACTCAATGGGGACGCGGCCCGGATCGGCGGGGCGCGAGGTGCTGGAATTCCGCCGGTGCGGGGGCCGTCGTGCCGAGTTTGACCGTCGAAAATTACCTCAAGTCCATCTACCTGATCGCCGGTCGCCGGGCGCCGGGCGAGGCGGTGGCCACCGGCGAGCTGGCCACGGCCCTGAACGTCTCGCCGGGCACCGTCACCGGGATGCTCAAGACGCTCTCCGAGGCCCAGCTCGCCACCTACACCCCCTATGAAGGGGCGAGGCTCACCGCGTCCGGGACCAGGCTGGCCCTCAAGGTCCTGCGGCGTCACCGCCTGCTCGAACTCTTCCTCGCCCAGACCCTGCGGATGCCGTGGGACGAGGTCCACGAGGAGGCCGAGCACATGGAGCACGCGGCCTCCGACCGCCTGATCGACCGGATCGACACCTTCCTGGGGTTCCCCTCGGTCGACCCGCACGGCGACCCGATCCCCCGCTCCGACGGGTCGCTGACCGAGCCACCGGGCACCCCCCTGGCCCAGCTCGATCGCGGCCAGCGATTCCGGGTCGTCCGGGTGGTCGACCAGGATCCGAGCTTCCTCCGCTACTTGACGGAGTGCGGGCTCGACCTGGGGGCCGAGGGGGAGATGACCGAGAACCGCCCCGAGGCGGGCTTTCTCGCCTTCCGCCTCCGCGATCGCGCCGCGGCGCTCGGGACCGAGGCGGCCCACAAGGTCCTGGTCACGCCCGAGCCCGCCGGGGTTACGACCGAAACGCCGGATCGATGACCATCGACGGCGGGCGGTCGATGCGATAGGCCGACAGGTCGATCCGGGTCGGCCGGCCTAGCACGAGGTCGGCGATCACCTCCGCCGTGGCGGGCGCCAGCTGCAGTCCGGCCCTTTTGTGCCCGGCCGCCACCACCAGGTTTTCCAGCCCGGGCGCCAGGCCCAGGTAGGGGCGCGAGTCCATGCTCCCGGGCCGCAGGCCGGACCAGGATCGTTCGACCTCGGACCGGGCCAGGGACGGGCAGAGGCGATGGGCAACGGCCAGCAGGTCGCGGCGGGCCTCGTCGGTCGTCCGATTGTCGAACCCGGCGTCTTCTTCGGTCGCGCCGATCAGGATCCGCCCGTCATCGCGCGGTACCAGGTAGTTCTTGCCATGCTCGATGATCCTCCGCAAAGGCATCCGGTCGTCTCGGAGCAGGACGATCTGCCCTTTGAGCGGCGGTGTCGGTGCCATCACGCCGAGGTCCCCGAGCAATTCACCGGTCCACGCCCCGGCCGCCACGACCACGCGGTCGCACCCGATCGGGCCGGACTCGGTCCGCACCGCCCGGACCCGCCCGCCGACGACATCGAAGCCGATGACCCGCCGATGGGGCATCAAGGCGACCCCGCGCAGTTCCAGCGCGGCGGCCAGGGCCTTGAGATGCCGGGGGTTGCGGATCTGCGCGCGATCCGGCAGGAAGTAGACCGCGCGGGCCTCGGCGGTGAGGGCCGGCTCGACGCGGGCGAAATCGCCGGGGGCCAGGCGCTCGAAGACGATCCGCTCGGCCCTCCAGCGGCCGGCCGCCGCCTTCAGCTCGGTTTCCTCGTCCTCCGTGAACGCCACGTCGATGCCGCCGGTCCGGCGATAGCCGTTGTCGATCCCGGTCTCGTCGCGGAGCGCCTCGGACCACTCGGGGTAGAGCAGGGCACTCCAAGAACGCAGGTCGGTGGTCGGGTTGGTCGTGATCCGCTCGCAGTGGGGCGGGATCATCCCGGCGCCGGACCAGGAGGCCCCGCGTCCCAGGGCGTCGCGATCGAGCAGGGCCGGGCGGACCCCCTCCCGCGCCAGGGCGTAGGCGATCGACATCCCGATCGCCCCGCCGCCGATCACCACCACCTCGGTCGCGGTCATCGCCGGCCCGCCCCGGGGTCGGCCCGCCAGGTCTTCTCGGCGATCCGGTAGAGTGATCGATCCTCGGAGGCCAGGATCAGGTCCATGCCGTCCCAGCAGATCCCTTCCACGTCCTTGGCCTGGAAAGCGACGATTCGGCTCAACCCCCATCGCTTCGACGCCTGGTCGCGATAGACCCGCACCACCGAGTTGGTGACGACCGCCAGCAGTTGGCCATCGGGGGAGAGGTCGGCGCCGGTCACGGGCTCGGTGCATCCGGGCAAGGTCCCGACCCGCTTGGCCGTCACGGGATGGCCCACCGGGGCGGGCGGATCGAGCGGGACCGAATAGAGCGCCGCATCCAGCTTGTCGGAGCGTTTGGCGATCAGGAAGGCGCGGCCGCCCGAGATGAACAGCGCCTCGGCGTCGAAACGATCCTTGTCGGGATAGCGGAAATAGGTGGCCGAGGCCAGGGGGATGGCGTCGTCGGACGGCCGGGTCGGGTCGGGCTCGGCGATCCGATAGATGGCCCGGACGCTCAGGCGGAGGTCGTTGTTGCCGATCTCGCCGATGTAGAGGTTGCCGTCGTCGTCGGCGGCGATGTCCTCCCAGTCGAGATTCGGGGCCGCGACCCGATAGGATCGGATCAGTTGGCCGTTGCGACGCACCGCGAACAGGGCCGGCGGATTCCCCGAGTCGTTGTGGACCCAGTAGGTGTCGGCATGGCGACGGCTGCGGACGATGCCCGAGGCCTCGCGGATCGCGGCGGCCTCGAACCGGCCCACCCGCTCCAGCGACGTCCCGGATGCGAGGCCGGCCAGCGCAATCCCCCAGACGATCATCGATCTCATCGCGGAGTCTTCTCCCCTTCATCTCTGGAGCGACCATCGTAGCAGAACCGGCCCCCGGCCGCTCGGCGTCTTCCCTTGCGAACCGATCGCCCGGGTGTCACACTCGGGGGTGGATCGGTGGACGACACGCTCAGAGAAAGTTGGAATCGACGATGGAATCGCCCAAGATCCGCCCCGGCGTGGTGCACGATGGCGACCCGATGCCCCGGGTCGTCGCCTTCTTCCGCAATTCGGCCCTGGGCAATGCGGCGATCCAGCTCGTCACGAGCCTGGGAGTGCCCAGCGACCGCCTGGGCATCACCCCGCCCGAACTGATCGAAGGCGGGCAGGGGATGATCCTGTCGATCGCCTGCCCCGAGGCTCTCCGGCACCGCGTCGAGGCCGCCTGCCGATCGCACGGGGGCGCCCTCCACCGACAGCCGATCTGACCGCTCGCCTTGCTTGCCCCGCCGGGATATCATGATATCAGTGGCGACCCGTACGGCGTCGGTTGGGAGGCGAGGCGACTTCATGGGCCATCCCGTCGTTTGGCGACTGACGGCGATGATCGCGGCGGGGGTCCTGTGCGCGCCGACGCTGGCCGGCGCGATCGATGCCGATCCCAACGTCGCGCGGGGCGTCCGCTACCTCCAGGCATCCGGGGGGGCCAACACCGGCGAGTCGGCGCTGAAGGCCCTGGCCCTGATCAAGGCCGAGGTCCCGGCCTCCGACCCGATGGTCGCCGATGCCCTGGGCAAGATCCGGGCCCGGTTCAGCGGGTCGAACTACAGGCCCGAGAGCGGCGGCGGGCCGGACGTCTACGAGGCGTCCGTGACCCTGATGGCCCTGGCCAACCTCGACCCGGTCGCCTATCGGGCCGAGATCGAGGGGGCGGCCCGCCACATCCTGTCCAAGCAGAAGCCCAACGGGTCGTGGGATTACGACTTCCGCTCGGCGGGCGACACCTCGATCTCGCAATATGCGGTGCTCGGCCTCTGGGAAGCGGACAACGTCGGCTTCGCGATCGAGCCGGAGGTCTGGAACCGGGCGGCCCGTTGGTTCATCGGGACCCAGAGCCCGGTCGGCAGCTGGAACTACCACCGCGACGAGAGCGGGCCGGAGACGATGTCGATGACGGCGGCCGGGACCGGCAGCCTCCTGATCTGCTTCCGGCAGCTCGCCCCGTTCCGCAACCTGAAACCGCCCAATCCGCTGTTGATCCCGGTGACGCCCGAGGCGGGCCGGCGAACCCCCACCGACCTCGTCGCCGAAGGACGCCTGGCCGGGGCGATCCGCGGCGGGCTGAACTGGCTGACCCGTAATTTCTCGACCAGCCAGCCGGACGTGGTCGGCCACTCGCCCTATTACGCCCTCTATGGGATCGAGCGGATCGGGGCGTTGGCCGATCAGGCCACGCTGGGCAAGCAGAACTGGTTCGAGGACGGCCGCCGATTCCTGGCCGCCACCCAGCAGTCGGGGGGCAACTGGACCGCCACCTATGGAGACGGCCCGAACACCGCCTGGGGCGTCCTGTTCCTGACCAAATCGACGGCCAAGTCGGTGCGCAAGCTCCAGCTCCGCCGCCTCGGGGCCGGCACCTTGATCGGCGGTCGTGGCCTGCCGGCCGACCTGAGCCAGATCTCGGTGGCCGGCGGCCGGGTCGTCGCCCGCCCGATGGACGGGGCCGTCGAGGGGATGCTGGCGGTCCTGGAAGATCCCCGCGTCGTGGACGCCGCCTCCGCCCTGGCCGGTCTGGTCGCCCGGTATCAGGTCGACGGGTCGAAGGCGCTCCGCCCCCATGAGGCCCGGTTCCACAAGCTGCTGTCCGACCCCGACCAGGGGGTCCGGCGGGTGGCGGCCTGGGGGCTCGCCCGGACCGGCGAACTGGGCGTCGCCCCGGACCTGATCTCCGCCCTCCGCGACCCCGACCCCGGCGTGCGCGACGAGGCCCGCGATGGCCTGCAACTCCTGTCAAGGCGCATCGATGGGTTCGGCCCGCCCCGGGACGCCACGCCGGATCAGGTCGAGGCGGCAGTCAAGTCCTGGAGGGCCTGGTACGAAGGGGCCCGCCCCGCCGGCAGCCCACCGCTCCCGCCCGATCCGGGCCCGAACCGGAGGGGACCATGAGCCCCCCAACCGTCCCGATCGAGCCTCGCGTGATCGGCGAGTCGGCCTACGATCGGGTCACTTCGCTGCTCCTGGCCCTGATCCTCGGCGCCCTGATCGTCTTCGGGTGGCTTTCGATCATCGCGGCGACCAGCCTGGCCTATGCCACGCGGGTGGCCCGCCCGGTGCAGATCATCGAGGTGGCCGGAGGAGGCGGGGGCCGGCCCGACGGGCAGATGGGCGGGGTCGAGTCGGTGAACGTCCCGGGCGGGGCGGCCGCCGACAAGGCGTCCAACAACGAGGAAGAAGCCCCCGACTTCGAGGAACCCTCGGTCGAGGCCCGTCCGTCGGCCCTGCTCGATGCCGCCACCGATCCCGGGCAGGAACTGGCCGAGGTCGACGTCGGTGCGGTGATGCCCAACGGCGGCCGGGTCGCCTCGGGGAAGCGCCGCTCCAGGGTTGGCAACGGGATGCCCGGCTTCGGCTTCGGCCCCGGCGACGGCGGGGTCAGCCGCGAGGATCGCTGGAGCATCGTCTTCAAGACCGGCCAGACCCCCGACGAATATGCCCGGCAGCTCGACGCCCTGGGTGTGGAGCTGGCCATCGTGTCCGGCAATCAGCTCGCGTATTACTCCAAATTCTCGCAGGCCCGGCCCGAGCGTCGCCTGGGCTCCGGCGCCAACGACCGACGGCTCTACTTCGTCTGGCGCGGGCAGGGCCGCAAGGAGTCGGACCTCGCCCTGCTGGCCAAGGCGGGTGCGGAGGTGGGCGAAGGGGTAATCTTCCAGTTCTATCCCGACAAGGTCGAGGAGACGCTGGCCCAGCTGGAAGTCCGTTACAAGGGGCGGCAGCCGGGCGAGATCCGGAGCACCCGCTTCGGCGTGGTCCAGCTCGGGTCGGGCTATGGCTTCGAGGTGATCTCCCAGGAAGGGCTGCGTTAGGCCGGGCGAGGGCCCGGCCGGCCCCATTGACCATCGAGCGCGGAGACCGTCGAACCACCCATGGCGACCCTCGAAGTCCACGACGCCGACGGCCGGGTCTCACGGTACCGGATCACCCGGGACACGCCGGCCACCTTCGGGTCCGACCCGCTGTGCGACGTCGTGCTCAACGGGCCGGGCGTCTCGCCGTTCCATGGGCGGATCCGCTGGAGCAAGCGGCGTTACAAGATCGACGCCTCCCCCGGGGTCGCCCCGTTCGAGGTCAACGGCAAGAAGCTCGTCTCCTCCAGCCTGTATCAGGGGGATGAGGCCCTGGTCGGCGGGGCCCGGATCTTCGTCCTGAGCACCGCCGACGACGTGTCCCACGGCGACAAGACCGTGGTCCAGACCGACCCGACGCGGGGCCGCCCCGCACCACCGCCGCCCCCGGCCCCCGCACCCGTCCCGTTCCACAAGATGGAGATGGCGCCCCCCTCGATCGAGCTGGAGGGCGACCTGATCCCGATCGCTGACGAGCCTGCGTCTCCCCCATCTCGCCCCGTGCCGCCGCCGTTGAGGCCCGCATCGCGACGCCCGAAGGATTTTTTGAGGCGCATGAAGTTCGGCGAATCCGGGCCGCTGGCCCAGGACTTCGAGGACGTCAACACGCTCCTCGCCGAAGACATCAAGGAGTTCCGGGCCGAAGAAGATCCGATCGCGCGGGCCGGCCCGAAGATCCGGAATTCCGCGGGCCTGAAAGAGCGATGGTCGAGGCTCTGGGAACGCCCTCCGGGCGAGGAGCGGGTCTTCTCCTCGCCGATGGTGATCGCCCTGATCGCCACCCTGGCCGTCCTGATCCTGTTCAGCTTCTTGCTCCGGGGCTTGATCGTCCAGGGGGCCGCACGCCGTCTGTTCGCGGACGCGATCGCCCGGATGGAGGACGGCGACGACCGGGCCGCGATCAAGGCATTCGACCGGTTCGTGGCGGAGAACCCCGGCGACCCGCGGGTCGGCAAGGCGCGCGTGCTGCGGGGCATGGCGAAGGTGCGGCAGCACACCGGCTCGGTCGGGACGTCGTGGGGAAACGCCCTGAAGGAGGCCATCGCGACCATCGGCGAGGTTGGTGCCCTGCCGGAGTTCTCCGACTCGAAGATGGACCTGGCCGAGCAGCTCCGCAAGATCGCCGAGGGGCTGGCCGACCGGGCCCGCGACCTCGGCGATCCGACCGCGCTGGCCGATGCCGGCTCCGCCGTCACGCTCCACGATCGCCTGGCCGGGCAGGCTGCGGCGTCGCTGGTCGAGCGGTCTCGCATCCCTTCGAAGTTGGCAGCGGCCCGGGCGGCCATCGACAAGAAGCAGGCGCGGGCCGAGGCCCTGGCCGGGATGGACGCCGGGCTCAAGGCGAGCCGGCCCGACGACGTCTATGCCGCCCGCACCCGACTGGTCCGACGCCATCCCGACCTCTCGGCCGATCGCGAGATCTCGAAGCGGATGATCGCGGCCAACGACCTGATCCGGGCGGCGGTGCGCCTCGACCCGGCCGGCCGGACGGCCCAGGTCGGCGCCCGCCCCGGGCCGCTCGGGCCGCCAATCTCCGTGGTCTACCGGCTCGATCCCGGCAAGCGTCCCTCGGACCGGGGGGCGATCCATTATGCCCTGGCCGACGGGTTCGCCTTCGGGCTCGATGCCGACACCGGCGCCCCCCTCTGGCAGGTTTCGGTGGGCGTCGGGTCGCCGTTCGGCCCGGTCCCGATCTCCGGGGCGGCGCCGGCCTCGCTGGCGTTCGACGCCCGATCCAACGAACTGGTCCGGATCGAGGGCCGCACCGGCGCGATCGCCTGGCGCCAGGAGCTGGGCGGCCCGATCCATCAGCCGCCGCTGGTCCTGGGGAATCAGGTCTGGCAAACCACGCCCGACGGCCGTCTGCTCCAGATCGACCTGGCCTCGGGCGCCCTGCGGGCGACCCTGCACCTGGGCCGATCGATCGCGGCAACCCCGGTGGCCGACGAGTCGGCCCGCCATCTCTACCTGGTGGCCGAAGATGGATGCCTGTTCGTGGTCGGGCTCGATCCCCTGTCGTGCGTGGCCGTCGAGTTCACCGGCCACGATCCCGGCTCGATCGCCTGCGCCCCGGCGCTGGCGGGCCGGTTCCTGGTCCTGCCGGTGAATCAGGGGCTGGACGAGGGGGCCTGGTGGATCTACGTCGTCGACGAGTCCGGGACCAAGATCCGGCTCGCCCAGCAAGTTGTCGTCGGCGGCTGGACCTGGGCCACGCCCGAGGTGTCGGGGTCGGTCATCTGGTCGGCCAGCGACCGGAACGAGCTGGTCGCTTACGCGATCGGCCTGTACGACGCCAAGGCCCCGTTCTCTCCGATCGCACGCATCCCGCCCGCCGCCGACGCCGCGGGGCCGAGCTTCGTCGTGCCCCGGGGCGATCGAGAGGTCTGGGTGGCGTCGGGGCTCTCGGGCCGATACGAGCTGGATCCCGAGCGGGGCCGACTCCAGGCCGCCTGGACCCTGGGCGCGGCCGGGCCGGCGCTCCTCGCTCCCCGGATCTACGGGCGGACGGCGGTGCTCACCCAGCAGGATGCCCGGGCGCCCGGGGCGTCGATCTGGGGCGTCGATGCGGCCACCGGCTCGGTCCTGTGGAGGACCGTGGTCGGCGCCGCCTGGCCGATTGCGCCGGTCGATTCGCCGACGGGCGACGGCGTGTCGGCCCTGGGCGCGAACGGGAAAGCGATCACCCTGGGCGCGGACCGGCTCCGCGCCGGCGGGTTCGTCGAGCAACCCTTGCCCCGGGCCGGGGCACCCGAACTGCCCGCCGAGCCGTCGGCCTGGATCGAGATCGGCGGGGCCACGGTGATCGTCCCGTCCCCGGGCGCGGATCACCTGCTGGTCCGGGCCGACTCCCCCGAGTTCGTCCGGGTCGACCTTCCGGCGCCGCTCGGGGCCACGCCGGTGGCCTGGGGCCCGCACCTGCTGATCCCGGGCCGGGATGGGCGGGCCTACCTGATCGACCCGAGCACCGGTGCGTCGGCCGCCGACCCGTTCGTCCCGCCCTTCGACCGATCCCGGCCGATCCGCTGGCTGACGCCCCGGCCCCTGGATGACGACGCGATGCTCCTGCCCGACGCCGACGGTCTGCTCCGCCGGCTCGTCCGCGAATCGTCGCCCCGGCCCCGCCTGGTCGCCACGGCCGAGGTCCGACTAGATAACCCCCCGCTCGGTGACCTGGCCTCGACCGGCGCCGCGATCCTCGTCGCCGGGAGGGATGGGACGATCCGCTCGCTGGCCGCGCATGACCTGACGACCCAGGGGACGTGGCCGCTGGCGTCGTCCCCGATCCTCGGGCCGATCGCCATCGGCGGGCTCGGGCTGGTCGTCGATGCCGCCAATACGGCCTGGGCCTTCGCGCCCGACGGCCGCAAGCTCTGGTCGACCCGGATCGAGGGGGATCGCGTGGTCGGCTCGCCCACGATCCGCCACGGCTGGGCCTGGTTCCTGACCCGCGACGGCTGGGCCCGGCCGGCGTCGACCGCCGATGGGACGCCGGGCCGGCCCATCCCGCTCGAACTGCTCCCCGCCCGTGGGCCGATGGCCGCCGGCGCCGACCTCGTGATCCCGGAGGGCGTGGGCACATTCCGCTGCCTCCCGTTCCCGCAGCCAGGAGCCTCGCCGCCATGAGCACCGACCGTTTCCCCAGGCGCTCGGCCGGGCTGGTCGTCGGCGCAATCCTGGTCGTCGCCGCGTCCTGGGCGTTCCCGCGCCCGGGCCTCGGGCAGAAGGCCGAACCGGCGGGGAAGGAGGCCGAACTCGTCAAGCGGGCCCCGTTCGATCGGATCACCCTGATCGACCGTTCGGTCATCGAGGTCGAACCGCTCTCGCCGCGTCCCCTGCCGCCGATCGACACCAAGAAGGTCCGCGAAAAGACCGAGGTCGAGGAGCTGGAAGAACGGGCCCGCAAGGCCATCAGGCGTCGCAACCGGCGGCCCGAGGAGAACGCCAAGGAGGACGAAGAGCCCGAGATCATCATCCACCTGCTCGAAGGGGAGGATCGGGACTTCCGGGTCAAGCGGGCCTCGATCAAAGCGGTCGAGTATTACGAGGACATGCTCCTGGCCGAGGCGGATCGGCTGATCACGGCCGAGGACTTCTCGCGTGCCTTCGAGCGTCTCCTCCACGTCCGGGCCCGCAACCCCCACTGGCCAGGGCTTGGCGACAAGGTGAATCGGCTGTTGTTCGAGGAAGGGAGCCGGGCGCTGGAGGACAACGACGGGGGGGCCCGAGGGCTTCGGCTCCTGGGCGACCTCCGCGACCGCAAGCCCGACTATCCCGGGCTCGGCGACAAGCTGGCCGCGTCCTTCGGCCAGAAGATCGCCCGCATGTTCGAGGAGGGGGACTTCGCCGAAGGGAGGCGGCTGCTCCGCGAACTGGACCGCCTCGTCCCCGGCCACGACGAGGCCCGCCGGTCGCGGGCCCGCTTCGAGGACCGGGCCCGCGCCCTGGTCGATGAGGCCGGCCGATCCGGCCCGGAGGCGAAGCTCGACCTCCTGGCGGAAGCCTCGCGGATCTGGCCCGACCTGCCCGGACTGGAGTCGACGCTGGCCGACGCTTTCCGGGCCAACCCGACGCTGGACGTCGCCGTCGCCGACGTGGCCCGGCCGGTCGGCCCGTGGCCCCGGTCGCCGGCCGGTGAGCGGGCCGGGCGTCTGCTGTACGTGCCGATTTTGGGCGGAGTGGATGATGCCTTCTCACGCGGGGAGAACCCGGGCCAGCTGGCTTCCCGAGTCGTGAGCACCGACCTGGGTCGGGGCCTCCAGATCTCGATCCGCAATGGGTTCGTCTGGTCGGACGGGTCCCGCCCGGCCTCGGCGGTGGACGTCGCCCGCGCGCTGGCCGATCGCGCCACGCCGTCGGTCCCGGGCTTCAATGCCCGATGGGCCGACCTCCTGGAGCGGGTCGAGGCGGTGGGCGACGAGCGGGTCGAGGTCCGCCTGTCCCGGCCGACCATGAAGCCCGAACTCTGGCTGGTCGGGCCGATCGGGCCGGCCCACGCCTCGGCCGACGGCCGGGTCACGCTCCCTGGCCGGGGGCGTTGGCCCGTCGGGGACGGGGCCTTCGCCCTGGATGCCGCCGAGGCCGAAGCGACGCGCTACCGGGCCGTGGCGGAGACGAGCCCGGGCCGGATCCGTCGGATCCGCGAGGCCCGGTTCCTCGACCCTTCGGCCGGGGTCGCCGCGCTGGTCCAGGGTCGGGTCTCGCTGCTGGAACGGGTGCCGCCCGCGCAGGTTCCCGACCTGACTCGCGAGCCGGGGATCAAGGTCGGCCGGCTCGCCACGCCGAGCGTCCACCGGATCGCGATCGACGGCCGCACTCCGACGCTGCGCAACCGGACGCTCCGGCGGGCCCTGTCGCTGGCCATCGACCGCCGCGTCCTGCTCGAAGAGGTGGTCCTCCGCCGGCCGGCCGACGGAGGCAACCGGGTCGCCGACGGCCCGGCCTTGAAGGGCTCCCCGTTCGACGCCCCCGACGTCGCGCCGTTCGAGTACGACCCGCTGCTGGCCCGGCTGCTGGTCGCCGCCGCGACCAAGGAGCTGAACGGGGCCAAGCTCAGCTTCACGTTCGATTATCCGGCGATCGCCGAGGCCCGCGCGGTCTGCCCCCGGCTGATCGAGGCGTGGAAGCTGATCGGGGTCGAGGTCACGCCCCGCGAGCGGCCCGAATCCGAATTGGAGTCCGATCTCCGGGCCGGCCGGCGGTTCGACCTGGCGTACCGGGCCGCCCGGGCGGGCGACCCGTTCCACGACCTCGGCCCGATGCTCTGCCCCGGATACGATGCCCCGCCGGATGCGGACGCCCTGGCCTCGCTGGCCAGCCCGCGGATCCTCCAGCTGCTGCTCCAGCTCGACCGGGCCCCGGAGACCACGGCGGCCCGCGGCCTGGCGCTCCAGATCGACCGGGAGAGCCGCGACGAGATGCCCGTCCTCCCGCTGTGGCAGGCCGATTCCCACTTCGCCTGGCGGGACCGGCTCAAGGGGCCGCCCGCGGTCGCCGAGCACGTTTATCAGGACATCGCCCAATGGGAGATCGAGCCGTGGATCGGCAAGGATCGATGAGTCGCCTCGCCGCGATCTTCCTGGGCGTGATCCTGATCGGCCCGGGCCCGTCGCCCGCGGCCGAGACCGTCCCCCCCCACGAACTCCGGCCCTACACGATCCGCGCCCGGGTCGATTTCGAGGTCGGGACCCGGATCGATGGGGCGAGGAAGTCCGAGTTCATCGCCGCCTGGCTCAACCTGGTCCATCGCTTCGTGGGGACCGCCTGGTCCATCGAGGTCGTCGACGGGACCGAGCCCGTGCCGGGGCGGTCGGTCGAGGACGCCTCGGCCGATGCGATGAAGCAACTGGCCGGGGCGGCCGACAAGGCCTGGTTCATCGAGGTCCGGCCCGAAGGTCGGGGCTTCCTGCTGATCGGGCGCGAATATGACGCCGCGACCGGGTGGCTCGGCCAGGTCCATCGCCGGTCGGTCCTGTTCCCGGCCGACGCCCCGCGTGGGCTCCTGGACGTGAGCCTGGCGATCTTCGCCCCGCTCGCGGAGGTGGGCCAGCAGGGGGGAGGCGGCGTGGACTTCCTGGTCCGCGGCGGCGGTCTCGCCCCCGCCAGCCCGATCGGCGCCGTGGCGGCGGCGGGCACCGTGTTCCGCGTGCTGCGGATCTTCCCCAGGGAAGGCGGCCCCCCCGAGGTCCGCGAGGTCCCCTACAGCTATTTCCCGGTCGAGTCGATGGACGGGGCGCGGGCCCGGTGCGGGATCATCCGGGGGGTGAGCGACCCGCTTTCCAACCGCTATGCTCGCAAGAATACGCTGATCGCCCTGGGCATCAAGCCGGCACTGGAACCGACCCGGCTCCGGTTCGTGGCCCGATCCGACAAGAGGCCGGCCTCCGGCTATGTCCTGACGGTGCGCGAGGCCGGCGAGAGCCGGTCCCGGGAGGTGGGCACGACCGACCGAGACGGCCGGATCGTCCTGGAGCCGGGGTTCGCCTCGGGCCTGGCGATCCTCCGGCTGATGGCCGGAAGCTCCGAGCCGATGGTCGAGTTCCCGATCATGCCCGGAGAGGCCGGCGAGGAACGCGTGATCCCGGTCGAGACCCGGCCGGCGACCCTCGCCCTGGAGGCCCGGCTCGACGCCCTCCGCGACGCGATCATCGACGTGGTGGCCTCGCGATCCCGGCTCGAACTGCGGATGAAGGCCCGCGCCGACGGCGAGGACTGGGACGGGCTGGCCGAGACGATCCGGGAGTTCCGCAAGCTCACCCCGCGCGACCGATTCGAGGCCCGGCTCGAACAGATCCGCGTCGAGGGGGCGAGGCAGGAGGCTGAACTCAAGTCATTGGTCCTGACCAAGAACGCCCGCGCCCAGCTCGACGACACCGCGGCCCTGATCGCCCGCTACCTCGACGACGACACGATGCGGGCCTACGACGAAATGCTCCAGCAGGCGCGAGCCGAGGCGGCGAAGGAGAAGGCGAAGCCCCAGCCCGCCGCTACGCCGCCCATGCCCTGATCGGGTCAGGGCTCGCCGGTTTCGGGCGCGGACGCCCCGCCAAACAACGAGACCAGCTTCCCACCGCCCATGAACAGGCGGCGGAGGGCCGAGGTCGGCAGGCGATCGATCTGGTTGTACCAGGCGGTCAGCATCTGGGTGAAGGCGAGCATCTTTTCGAGCTGCTCTCGGGTGTAGGCCTCGTCCGGCCCGCCCGCCTTGGCCTCCTCCACGCAGTGCTCCAGCAGGGCGATCGTCGGGTCCATCTCGCGCCGCCGACGCTCGGCCATGATGACCCGGAACGTCTCCATCACGTCCTTGAGGGCCTCGAACCGGTCGCGGCGGTCGCCGATGATGTGGACCCGCCGGACCACCCCCCAGGTGATCAGCTCCCGGAGGCTGGTCGAGACGTTGGACCGGCTGACGTCGAGGGACAGGCTGATCTCCTCGGCATCGAGGGCTTCGGGGGCGACGAACAGCAGGGCGTGGACCTGCGCCATCGTCCGGTTGATCCCCCAGGCCTGGCCCATCTCCCCCCAGTGGAGGACGAACTTCTTCGAGGCCGGCGTCAGTTCCATCGATTTCGCCCCCGACTGTCCTTTCGGTCCGCACCGAAATTCTACGAGAGTTCTGGCCGGCGTCAAATCTCAAGAAATAAGAGAATCTTCCGACTCAAGGAGCGAATCACCGGTGGCACGCCCGGCCATCCTTGCATCGAATTCGGACATGGATTAGGATCGGCCTGGAAGCGACGACGATTGTCATGGCTTCGCGATCGGCCATCAGAACCGAAAGGGGCGGCCGTTGTCCCGTCGATTCCCCCCCATCATCGCCTCGATCGGAGCGCTGGGACTGGCCATCGGCTGCGGCGGGCGGCCCGCCACGCCGGTCGAGCCGAAACCGGCCGCGCCGGCCGTCGTCGCGACGCCGACCCCGCCTCCTCCCACCATTCGGGTCCATCCCGCCACGGCGACCATCGAGCCGGGAGACCCCGGGGTCCAGATGATCGTCGATGGCGACGGGACGCACGGGGGCCGGAAGGACCTGACGGCCGCGGTCGCCTGGACGGCCACCCCGGATGGCGTCGTGGCCATCGACGCCACGGGGTTCGCACGCCCGGTCGGGCCGGGGACGGCAAAGATCGTCGCGATGGCCGGCCCGTCGCGGGTCGAGTCGACGATCGTGGTCGCGGCGAAGCCCCGGGCCTGGGACTTCGCCGAGGACATCGAGCCGATCCTGACCAAGGTGGGTTGCAACGCGGGGAACTGCCACGGCCGGGCGTTGGGCCAGAATGGTTTCCACCTCTCCCTGTTCGGGTATGACCCCGAGGCCGATCACCGGAGCCTGACCCGCGACCTCGGCGGCCGCCGCGTCTCGACGGTCCGACCCGAGTCGAGCCTGGTCGTCGCCAAGGCCACCGGCGCCATCCCTCATGTCGGCGGGGCGCGGATCCGCCCCGGATCGGACGAGGAGAAGATCCTGCTCGGCTGGCTCCGGGCGGGCGCACCGATGAAGGCCGACGGCGGGCACGGCCGGACGGTCCGGGTGGCGGTCGAGCCCGGCGACGTCCGGCTCGACGAACCGGGATCGACGCAACTCCGCGTGGTGGCGACCCATGCCGACGGCCACACCCGCGACGTGACCCGGCTGGCCAACTACCGGGTCAACGACGACTCGGCGGCCACGATCGACGCCCGGGGCCGGGTGACCCTGCTCCGCCGCGCCGAGGCCGACCTGGTGATCCGCTATCAGACCCAGGTGGTTCCCACCCGCCTGGCGACCCTGATCAATCCCGACCTGGCCTTCGACTTCGCGGCGCTGCCCCGGCGCAACTTCATCGACGACGCCCTGTTCCGGCGGCTCGAATCGCTCAAGGTCCCGCCCAGCCCGGAGGCCGGGGACGCGGCGTTCCTCCGCCGGGTGTCGCTTGATCTGACCGGCCAGCAGCCGACCCCCGACCGGATCCGCGAGTTCCTCAAGGACGTCGACCCCGACAAACGGGTCAAGCTGGTCGACACCCTGCTGGCGAGCCGCGACTTCACCCGGTTCTGGCAGATCAAGCTCGGCGACATGTTGGAGATCACCACCAGCCGGCCCGAGTTGGGCAACGCGGCCTACAACTACGAGGCCTGGCTGGCGAAACGCCTCATCGAGAACACCCCCTGGGACGCGATGGTCCGCGAACTCCTCACGGCGCTCGGCGACCCGGCCAGCCGCGACGGCAGCGGGGCCGCGGCTTATGCCCTGGAGGCGACCGACCCCAAGGTGGCCGCCGAGAAGACCGCCCAGCGCTTCCTGGGCCTGCGGATCCGCTGCGCCCAGTGCCACGACCACCCATCGGACGTCTGGACCCAGGACGACTATTACGGCCTGGCGGCCACCTTCGCCAAGGCCCGGCGCCGGCCGGAAGGGGGGCCCGGCATGATGGCCCGCGCCCCGGTCGCGATCGATCCCGATGGCTCCGTCGAGCATCAGCGGACCGGCAAGCCGGCCGAGCCCCGCCTCCTGTCCGGCGAGCCGATCCGGGCCGAGAAGACCGAGGATCCTCGGGTC
Organism: Tundrisphaera macrotermitis; assembly: GCF_051175315.1. NCBI lineage: Bacteria > Pseudomonadati > Planctomycetota > Planctomycetia > Isosphaerales > Isosphaeraceae > Tundrisphaera > Tundrisphaera macrotermitis. The sequence continues at coordinate 5,437,290 of NZ_CP195100.1, read as the reverse complement.
GCCCTGGTGGCCTGGATGACCCGGCCCGACAATCCGTATTTCGCCCGGGCGATGGCCAACTGGGTTTGGGCCCAGTTCTTCGGCAAGGGGCTGGCCGACCCGCCCGACGACCTGTCGCGGTCCAACCCCCCGGTTCACCCGGAGTTGCTCGACGCCCTGGCCCGTCACTTCGTGGAGCACAGGTTCGACCTCCGCGATCTCGTCCGCACGGTGGCCACCTCCAGGGCCTATGGGCTCTCCTCGGCCACGGTGCCGGGCAACGAGTCCGACCAACGGCTATTCTCGCACCAAATCCCCCGGCCGCTGACCGCGCACCAGATGGCCGACGCTCTGGCCCAGGCCACCGAGGTCGTCAATCGGTATCGGGACAAGCCGGCCGGCACCCGCGCCATCGAGATCGTCGACCCGGCGACGCCGAGCACGATCCTGGAGACCTTCGGCCGGTGTGCCCGGATCAACGGCTGCGCCCCGGTGGCCAACCCGGCCCTGAGCCTCCGCCAGTCGTTGCTCCTGATCGGCGGGGACGCGGTCGAGGGGAAAGTGTCCGCCCCCCGGGGCTACCTGGCCAACCTGTTCGAGCTGGGGCTGGAGCCCGAGGAGATCGTCGAGAACCTCTACCTCCGCTCGATCTGCCGCACGCCCACCGCCGAGGAAACCTCGCGCTGGGCGGCCGAACTGGCCCCGGAGGCGACCCGCCGCGAGGTCGCCGAGGACCTGTTCTGGGCCCTGCTCAACTCGCGTGAGTTCTCGTTCAACCACTGATCCGTACCCGGAAGGAGGGGCGAACGTGGCCCGGAAATCCTCGGAAACGTCGCGACGCTGCCCCGGCCCGGACCGCCGCGCCCTGCTCAAGGCGGGGCTGTTCTCGACGATCGGGCTCGGCCTGGGGGACCTGTTCCGGCTCCAGCACGCGGCCCGGGCCTCGGGCACCGGCGGGGTCAAGCCAGGCAAGGTCAAGCATTGCATCATGATCTGGCTGGCGGGCGGGGCCTCGCACCTCGACACGTTCGACCCCAAGCCCGACGCCGCGGCCGACATCAAGGGGGAGTTCAAGCCGATCGACACGGCGGTCCCCGGCCTCCGGATCAGCGAGGTGTTCCCGAAGCTCGCCACGATGATGGACCGGGTCACGCTGGTCCGCAGCGTCACGTCGCCCGAGGCCGAGCACGATCGCGCCGCGCACCACCTGATGACCGGCTACCGGCCGACCCCGGCCCTGGTCTATCCCGGCTATGGGAGCGTGGTCTCCAAGTCGATCGAGGATGATCGGGGGGCGATGCCGCCGTACGTCGCCCTGCCGGATGCCCCGATCTTCGCCTCCAGCGGCTATCTCACCCCGGCCTACGACCCGTTCGCCGTGGGGGGCGACCCGACCGCGGCCGACTTCCGGGTCCGCGACCTGACCCCGCCCGACCGGGTGACGCTGGACCGCCTCCGGCGCCGGCGGGACATGGTCCGCTCGCTCGACCAGTTCGCCCGCGACATCGCCCCGACCCCTTTGACGACCAGCCGGGATCACTTCACGGACAAGGCCTACGACCTGCTCACCTCGTCCAAGGCCCAGGCGGCGTTCCGGATCGGCGACGAGACGCCCGAGATGCGCGACGCCTACGGCCGGACCCCGTTCGGCCAGTCGTGCCTGATGGCCCGGCGGCTGATCCAGGCGGGGGTCTCGTTCGTCACGATCAACAACCGGGGCTCGGCCCAGCTCCAGTGGGACACCCACCAGCAGAACTTCCCCCGGATCAAGAACGACCTCGCCCCGCCCCTCGACATCGGGCTGGCGACCCTGCTCGAAGACCTGGGACGGCTCGGACTACTCGACGAGACCCTGGTCGTCATGCTGAGCGAATTCGGCCGGACCCCCAAGATCAATGGGATGGCCGGCCGCGACCATCACGGCCGGGCCAACTGCGCCCTGCTCGCCGGGGCCGGGATGCCCAAGGGGGCCGTGATCGGACGGACCGACGCCAAGGGGGACACCCCGGCCGAGCGCCCGGTCACGCCCGCCGACCTGGCGGCGACCATCTACACGGCGATCGGGATCGACCCCGAGTATCAGTTCCCGACCCCCGACGGCCGGCCGGTCCGGCTGGTCGACGGCGGCACGGCGCTCCGGGAGCTGGTCGCCAAGGGCTGAGGACGCCCGGTCCGCCAAAGCCACGAGGCCGGCCGCCCTCGCGGGATCGGCCGGCCTCGATCGCTATTCGATCATGCTTTCGCATGCAGGACGTCCGGCGGCCACCCATCGGCGTGCCGGAGGAGAGCAAGTCGTGACCGGTCGATGAGGACGGCCCCGGCGACCATCGGCGGCATCTTGGAGTATGATGGCCGACGGATTTCTCGCGGATCGGGGGAGCGGCCGACTGGTCACCGGGCCGAGCCATCGACGGTTCGCTTGCGATGCCAGGATTACCGGGCACCCCTCCCGATTGTGACGCGGGAAATCCCCTACGATCGGATTTCTCGACCACTCTCGCCCCCAGCTTCGATGGGCACCATGAACACCCCCAAGCAAACGACTCCATCCGACCCGTTCGGGACGGCCGAACCCGGCCTGTTCGACGTCCAGACCCGGGCGGAGGGGCCGTCGGGATCGTTGCCGCTGACCGAAGACATGCTCCGCTACTGGCCGTCGGGCGACCTCTTCGGGCTGACCCAGAATGCGGGGATGGGCTGGAAGCCGTCGGAGGTCGATCGGGACCCCTACCTGATCCTCAGCACCCAGGGCGGGCTCCGCGCCGAGGACGGATCGCCGATCGCCCTCGGATATCACACCGGGCACTGGGAAGTCGGGCTCCTGGTCCGCGAGGCGGCCGAGGAGTTGAGCGGTCTGGGCGTGGCCCCGTTCGCCGGGATGGTGTCCGACCCGTGCGACGGCCGGAGCCAGGGCACGCCGGGGATGATGGACAGCCTCCCCTATCGCAACGATGCCGCGATCGTCTTCCGCCGGCTGATCCGTTCCTTGCCGCGTCGCAAGGGGATCCTCGGCGTGGCCACCTGCGACAAGGGGCTGCCGGCGATGCTCCTGGCCCTGGCGGGCTCTCGGGAGTGGCCGGGCATCCTGGTTCCGGGCGGGGTGACGCTGCCCCCGGCCCACGGCGAGGACGCCGGCAAGATCCAGTCGATCGGCGCCCGGTTCGCCCACGACGAGATCTCGCTCAAGGAAGCCTCCGAACTCGGCTGCCGGGCCTGCGCCACGGCCGGCGGCGGCTGCCAGTTCCTGGGCACGGCGGCCACGGCGCAGGTTGTGGCCGAGGCGATGGGGCTGACCGTCCCCCACGCCGCGCTCGCCCCGTCGGGCCAGGCGATCTGGCGCGACGTCGCCCGGCGATCGGCCCGTGCCGTGGTCGCCCTCTCGCGACGCGGCCTGTCCGGCAAGGACTTGCTGACGGACGCCTCGATCCGCAACGCGATGGTCGTCCATGCCGCGTTCGGCGGGTCGACCAACCTCCTGCTCCACATCCCCGCGATCGCCTTCGCCGCCGGCCTGCGTCGGCCGACCGTGGAGGACTGGGCCGAGGTCAATCGCAGCGTCCCCCGGCTGGTCGATGTCCTCCCGAACGGGCCCAACTACCACCCGACGATCCGGGTCTATCTGGCCGGGGGCGTCCCGGAGGTGATGCTCCACCTCAGGAATCTCGGATTGCTCGACACCTCGGTCCTGACCGCGAACGGGGCGACCCTGGGCGACGACCTCGACGCCTGGGCCGCGAGCGAACGCCGGACCCGGCTCCGCGCTCGCCTGATGCAGGAGGATCAGGTCGATCCCGACGACGTGATCATGGATCCCGACCGCGCCCGCCAGCGGGGGCTGACCAGCACGATCACGTTCCCGCGAGGGAACATCGCCCCGGAAGGGTCGGTCATCAAGAGCACGGCCATCGATCCCACCGTGGTCGACGCCGACGGCGTCTACCGCAAGACCGGCCCGGCCCGCGTCTTCACCCGGGAGAGCGACGCCGTGGCCGCGATCAAGGGGCAGGGGGGGTCGCCCGTGAAATCCGGCGACGTGGTCGTCCTGATCGGCCGAGGGCCGATCGGCGCGGGGATGGAGGAGATCTACCAGGTCACCTCGGCCCTCAAGCACCTGTCGTTCGGCAAGGACGTGGCGGTCATCACCGACGCCCGGTTCTCCGGCGTCTCCACGGGCGCCTGCATCGGCCACGTCGGCCCGGAGGCCCTGGCCGGGGGCCCGATCGGCCGAATCCGCGACGGCGACACGATCCGGATCACCGTGGACCGCATCCGACTGACGGGCACGGTCGACCTGATCGGGGCCGAGGGCCGCGACCTGTCGCCCGAGGAGGCGGCAGTCCTCCTCGTCGACCGCGAGCCGCATCCCGACCTCGCCCCCGACCCCAACCTGCCGGACGACACCCGCCTTTGGGCGGCCATGCAGGCGCTGGGCGGCGGCACCTGGGGCGGATGCGTCTACGACACCGGGGCGATCGTCGCGGCCCTGGAAGCGGGGAAGGCGAGCAAGATCTCCGGCGGTTGACCCCAGGAGCCTCGTCCATGAGCCGCTCACTCGTGACGGCCGAGGACAGAAAGAAATGCGACCAGAATCCCGGTGGATGACGTTGGGCGACGCAATGACCCTTTCCGTGGGGGTGGCGCTGGCCTTCGCCATCGAGCGCTTGCCCGGAATGGCGATTTTCTACTACCCGCTCGCGACGACCGCCTATGTGATGATCCTGCTATTCCTGATGGTGTGGGCAAGCAGCATGGCGATCTCGGCCGCGGCCCTGGCGCGGTCGGCCCGGCATCGGCGACCGATCGGGCCCGGCGAATGGCTCGCGTCCCTGATGGCCGCTTCTGGGGTCGTCGGCCTCCATCCGCAGGCTTTGATGTTCGCCGAACAGCCCCTGGTGATCCGCTATGGGATCGACTTCTCGGCCGCGCGATGGATCATCGCCGCTGCCTGGACGTTGGTGATGATCGTGGGATTTGCCGCCCTCGCCGCGATCTCCCGGCGAGTCCCGCCCTTGCTCAATGCTGTAGGGGTCCTGGGCCTCGCGATCATCGCACTCGGCGGGCCGCTCGCCGTCGTCCAGAAGGAGGTGCCGTTCCTCCTGTCCCCCTTCGGCGATCTCGGGGGGTCGTCCGCGGGCTTGCTCGCCATCCAGGCCCAGGAACGGATCGCCGAGACCCCAGTCTGGCTGATGTTCGCCGTGCCCACGATCGCCCTGGCGTCGCGGTGGCCGGGGCGTCGTTCCTGGCCCTGGACCGAATGGGCCGGGGCCATTGCCTGCACGCCGATCATGGCCTACGCACTCTTCCAACGCGACACGTTCTTCCGGCCGATGAGCGGTTTCTGGTTCGCGGATCAGGCGTTCGGGCTGGCCTGGCTTGGGTTCGTTTTGCTCCTGGCCTGGTGGATACATCGTCGATGGTCGAACAGGGTTCAGCCGTCGCCCCCGGCGGCCAGCACTTCCTCGACGTAGGCGTCCATCGCGGCGAGTTCCTCGGTGAACGGGGCCTGGACCGGAGGGAAGCGGAGGCCGGTCTTGGGATCGAGGTCGAACGCCGTGACCCGGAAGCTGATCGCGAACCGCTCGCGCTTCCACTGGGCGAAGCAGAACAGGCGGACGAACTTGCGGATCTCGGCGGCGAAGCGGCGGAGGTCGCCGTCGTACTGGGCCCGGAACGTCGGCCAGAGGCGGCGGAGGATGTCGACCGGGTCGAGGGCCAGCTGGACGAAGGCGAACATGAGCTGGTCCAGCACCAGGAACGGCATCAGGTCGGCCTCGTCGGTCTGCTCCTCGCCGGGGGGCCTCAGCTCGGCGCTGGCCTCCATCGCCTTGATCTTCTGGAGCGACCGGAGGTCGTGGAAGTCGGCCGCCCAATCGAGGTAGAGCTTGATCAGGCTCTTGGGCACGTCGGCGATCGGGGCCAGGCCGCCGCTGGAATCGCCGTCCATCGTGGTGTAGCCGACGGCCGCCTCGCTCTTGTTGCTGGTGACCAGCAGGAGGGCGTTGTGGAGGTTGGCGATCGTCCAGATCAGCATCCCCCGGACCCGGGCCTGGACGTTCTGGAGCGGGATGTCGTGGGCCGGGTTGGACCAGGACAACGGCTCGCCGATCATCGATTCGACGACCTCGTGCGCCGCCGTCAGCGCCGGCTGGACCTTGGCGTCGATGAACCGGGCCCCGAGTTCCTCGGCCACGGCGCGGGCGGCCTCGCGGGTCTTCTCGCCCGAGTTCTCGGTGGCCAGGTAGGCGCACAGGAACCGGTCGCGGACCAGCCGCGCCAGGGCCTCGGCCGAAAGTTCGGGGTGATTGTAGCGGAGCATCCGCTGGACCAGCAGGGCCACCATCCCGCTGTCCCGGCCGCCCGACAGCGCCAGGCAGAGCGTCTTGATGCCGGTCTTGCCGGTGTAGTCGCGCAGGGCCAAGGCCAGGGCCAGTTCCAGCTCGATGTGGTTCAGGTCGCGCTCGGTGATCGCCCGACCGCCGAGTGCGGAGTCTTCGAGATAGCGGAGCGAGGGGTCCGGGTGGGCTGGTTCCGGCGGGATCCAGTAGGGCGGGGGGGCCGGGGCGACGCGGTCGGTGGTGAAGTCGCCCGGGACGCGGACCAGGTTCGGGGTCTTGCCGTAGGCCCCCGCATTGGCCCGGGTCGCCTGGCTGCCCCAGGAGCCTTCCTCCATCCGGGCGTGGCGGACCTCGCGGAGGTCGACGACCCGGTGGATCATCTCCCATTCGCGGGTGAACACGAACCGACGCCCCTCGACCTCGATCCGGCCGTCCACCGCCAGGAACAGGCTGCCGTCGAAGATCAGGCGGGTGGCGTCGCAGCCCAGCAAGGAGGTGTAGAGGTAGACGCAGTGGTCCTGCTGGCTGATCTGCGAGACCAGCCGCCGACGATTGCGATGCTTGCCGATCGAGAACCACGACGCCGACGGGTTCAGCAGGATCTCGGCGCCGGCGAGGGCGTAGGTCGACCCGACCCGGAGCCCCTTCCAGGCGTCCTCGCAGATCTCGAAGGCGAAGGTGCCCAGCCCGTCCATCTGGTACATCTGGGTGCCGAGCGGGGCGGTCGTCCCATCCGGGCCGCGAAACTCGACGACGCGGCCGTGGCTCCAGGGCTGGAAGTAACGGTTCTCGTACTGGACGTCGCCGACCGCGAGGTTCTCCTTGGCGGCCAGCCCGACGAGCTTGCCGTCGGCGAGCAGGGCCATCGCGTTGAAGACGACCCCCTCGTGCGAGATCGGCAGGCCCACGGCGACGGCCATGCCCTGGGTGGCGTCGGCGAGGCGCATCGCGACATCCCAGGACCGTTCCAGCGTCCCCAGGCGGAGCAGGCGGTCGCACAGGCTGTAGCCCGGCACGCACATCTCGGGCAGGAGCAGGAGCTTCGCCCCGGTGCCGCGCGCCTCGGCGATGACCTCGCGGATCCGCCTCTCGTTGCCGGCCCAGTCGCCGACCGTCTGGTTGAGCGAGGCCGCCGCCAGGTGTGCTTGCTGACCGTCCACCATGATGAACCCCGCCCCCTCCCGCCATGCCCTTGCCGCGCCGGATCGACGCCTTCAAGGTACACCGCGGTTGGGGGATGGGTCAATTTACCGCGATCGATCGCTCACTTGCGGTCGGCGGAGTCGCCCGAGCCGTCGGCGACGGCGGGCTCGGCGGACCGGGACGGGACCACCGTGGCCTTGATCTCCAGCGACAGGCTGCCGCCGAGGGGGACGCGGATCGTCTCGGTCTTGCCGGGGGTCTTGAGGGCCGTGGTCAGGTCCTTCTCGACTTCCTGGACCGGGGTGCCCTGTCCGTCCTTCATCTGGATGCCGAAGCCGAGCGACGGGCCGGAGGTCGACACGACGGTCGTCGTGGTCACTCCGGGGGCCGGGGCCAGGAACGTGGCCTGCGAGATCGCGGGATCGGCCATCGACAGGTGGACCGACTGCGGGCTCGGCTGGTTGGCGGCGGGACGCAGCGACTCATCCAGCGTCGAGGCCGCGATCGGCAGCGGGGGCAGCTCGACCACGTTGCCGTTGCCGTCGACCGGCAGGGGCAGCATCCGCGACGGGGCGGCCGGGGTCGGCAGGATGGGCTGGGTCGGGGCGGCGTCGTCGAAGCTGGCGGTCACGACCGCCTCGTCCTGGGTCCTGAACAATTGGCCATAGTACTCGTTGAGGCCCTGCTTGACAGCGAGGCGGCCCGTGGGAACCTCATCGATGTTCGCAACGATGTCGGCGTAGCTCCGGCCGGCGAACGGCTGGATGCGGCCCGAGTCCGGATTGTGCTGGAAGGCGGGGTCGACGGCCATCAGGGCCAGGGTGTCCTCGGTCAGGGCCTGGTTGAGCTGGGAGACGGCGATCGGCGTCGGGGGCTGGTCGTTGCTGAGCTCCACCACGGCGAGGCGTTCGCGGGGGATAGCCCGGCCCAGGTGGTTGGCGACCGTGTCGACGCCCAGGCTCACCACGAGGATGCCGTCGTTGGGGATGAGCCACTCGCCTTCGATCTCGGCGTGGGCCACTTCCGGCACCTGGATGTTGGTGCCGATGGCCTCGGCGCCGCCCTCGCACTTCGTCGCGAGGCTGACGCCGAAGGTCGTCTTCAGGAAGGCGCCGACGGCCGCGTTGTCCGTGGGCTTGGGGGCATCGGGGGCGGGCTTGGTCGGGTGCAGGTCTTCGACGAATTTCACCTGGTGCATCGCCAGGACCCGCGTGTCGGAGATCAGAACCTGGGCCAGCATCCCCTGGTCGAGCTTCCGGCCCCGGACCCGGGCCTCGATCCCGGCATCGATCGTCTCGACGGCGGGCTTGAAGGAGATCGGCGTGGTCGTGCCCCCGACCCGATCCTGCCTGGCCACATAATGGACCGGCTTGATGTTCGAGACGGCCGCCTCGCCCACGGCATCGACCCGGGGCGTCGTAGAGACGATCTTGGCACGCGCGACCAGGTCGTCGAGCAAGGAGCGGTCGGCCGTCCAGACCGTGGACGTTCCCCGGTTGGCCACTGGGCGGAGGCGCGGGTGCGCCTCGGACCTCCACCCCAGCCCGTCCATGTCGAAGACCCGCACCTGCACCGAGATCGCTTCGTCGCAGGGATCGGCCGCCGGGGCGGCCCCCACCAAAGCCAGTGCGAGAAGACCCGTCATCGTTGCCATCGCTCGACCTCCTTGCCTTGTCCCCGTCGCCTTCCTAAAGCGACGACCCATCGGGGCGGGATCTTATGCGGGATGGGGAGTTTGGTCAATCGCGCCTTGTCGGCCCGAATCGTCCGCAACTTGAGGCGATTTCCGGGGCCTACCGGGGGTTCTGTTCCGTCGGCTCGCCCGGGACGGGACCCGGACGGCGGGCGCAGGGCATGCCCTGGCGGAGTGCCGACCCGGTCCCTTAGAATGAGGCCGCGTACCGACGTTCACGATGGGGGAGTTGCCCGACCGATGCCGACACCGAACGAACTGTATGATCAGGCCGTGGACCTCCGCGACGCCGGCGACAAGCCCGGGGCCGTGGCCAAGCTGGAAGAGGCGATCGCGGCGGACCCGAGCTTTGCCATCGGCCACGGCATGCTCGCCAAGCTGTTCGTCGACCTCGCCATCCCCGACAAGGCCATCGAGCACGCCAAGAAGGTCGTCGAGCTTGAACCCGACGACACGTTCAGCTACACCGCCCTTTCGGTGGTCTACCAGCGATGCGGCAAGATCCCCGAGGCGGAGCATGCCAAGGCGATCGCCTTCAACAAGCAGCACGGCCTGGATTGATCCTGGACCGTTCGGTCTCATCTGATGGCGTTGGCTTCGATCTACGGGGAACCTCGACCATGACCTGGACGCGATTCGGCCTGGCCCTGTCCGCGTTGCTGATCGCCCGCGCCGCGGCGGGGGACGATCATGCCGTCGCCTGGATCGACCGGCATCAGGGCGAGTTGCTCAAGCTCTACGAGCACCTGCACGCGCATCCCGAGCTGTCGTTCCACGAGGTCGAGACGGCCGGCCGGATCGCCGACGAGCTGCGTCACGCCGGGGCCGAGGTCACGGAGAACGTCGGCAAGCTGGGCGTGGTCGGGATCCTCAAGAACGGGCCCGGGCCGACGGTCCTGGTCCGGTCCGACCTCGACGCCCTGCCGGTGGCCGAGATGACCGGGCTGCCCTATGCCAGCAAGGCGACCACCACCGACGACGCCGGCAAGACCGTGCCGGTGATGCACGCCTGCGGCCACGACGTCCACATGACCTGCCTGGTCGGGGTGGCCCGCTGGCTCGCGGAGCACAAGAAGGAGTGGTCGGGCACGGTGGTCCTGATCGGTCAACCGGCCGAGGAGAAGATCGGCGGCGCCAAGGAGATGCTCGCCGACGGCCTCTACACCCGGTTCCCGAAGCCCGACTTCGCCCTGGCCCTCCACGTGGCGCACGACCTGGAAGCCGGCAAGATCGGCTATATCGCCGGCCCGGCGATGGCCGGATCGACCTCGGTCGAGGTGACGGTCCGGGGCAAGGGGGGCCATGGGGCCATGCCCCACAACACCGTCGACCCCATCGTCCTCGCCTCGTTGCTGGTCCTGGACCTGCAGACGATCGTGAGCCGCGAGGTCAACCCGATCCACTCGGCCGTGGTCACCGTGGGGTCGATCCAGGGCGGGACCAAGCACAACATCATCCCCAACGACGTCCTCCTGCAGATGACCCTGCGGTCGTTCCGGCCCGAGGTCACCACACAACTGGTAGAAGGGATCCGTCGCCGGGCCGACGGCCTGGCGAAAGCCCATCGCGCCCCGGAGCCGTCGGTCGTGATCAACGAATCGACCCCGGCCACGATCAACACGCCCAGCCTGGTCAGTCGGGTGATGCCGGCGATCGCCCGGGGCATCGGCGGCGAGGCGAACTTGGTCGAGGTCGACCCCACGATGGGGGCCGAGGACTTCGGCCTGTTCGGGCAGGGGGGCGTGCCGACCTTCATGTTCCGGCTGGGCACCATCCCGCCCGATCGGCTGGCCGAGGCGAAGGCGAAGGGCGAGACCCTGCCTTCGCTCCATTCGCCGCTGTTCCATCCCGACCCCGCCCCCACCCTCCGGACCGGCATCCGCGCCATGACGGCCGCCGTCGTGGACTTGCTCCCTCCCGCAGTTACCTCCCGAGAGAATCGATGATCGACGCCCGCTACCCGATCACTGACGTCGAGAATCTGCTGAGCCCGTCCCTGGTCATCTTCCGCGCGGAGGTCCGACGCAACCTCGAAGCCATGATCGCCATGGCGGGTGATGTCGGCCGGCTCCGCCCGCACGTCAAGACCCACAAGATGCCCCAGCTCGTCCAGTTGGCCGAGTCGATGGGCATCCGCAAGCACAAGTGCGCCACGATCGCCGAGGCCGAGATGATCGCGGCGGCGGGCGGGACCGACGTCCTGCTCGCCTACCCGACCGTCGGGCCCAACCTGGGCCGGCTGGCCAAGCTCCGCAAGGCGTTCCCCGAGACGACCTTCCGGGCGACCGTGGATCACCCGGTTTCGGCCTGGGACCTGTCCGAGGCGATGGCCGACTTCGACGAGCCGTTTCCGACCCTGGTCGACCTGGACACCGGGATGGGCCGGACCGGGATCGCCGTGGGAGAGGATGCCCTGAGCCTGTACCGGCTGGTCAACGCCCTGCCCAACCTCCGGCCCGACGGCCTCCACGCCTACGACGGCCATGTCCGGGACTTCGACCTGGACGAGCGGAAAAGGGCGGCGGCGCCCGGCCTGGAGGCGGTCCACGGCCTTCGCAGCCAGATCCTGAACCTCGGGCTGCCGGTCCCCCGCTTGGTCCTGGGCGGGACGCCGACCTTCCCGGTCCATGCCGAGGTCCAGACGGAAGGGGCGGAGTGCTCGCCGGGCACCTGCGTCCTGCACGATGGCAGCTACGCCGGGAAGTTCCCCGACCTCCCGTTCACGCCCGCCGCCTTGCTCCTGACGCGGGTCGTGAGCCAGCCCAGGCCCGACCGCCTGACCCTGGACCTCGGCCACAAGGCCGTGGCGGCCGACCCGGCCGGGGACCGGCTGACCTTGCTGGGGCTCGACGGCGCCACGCTCGGCGGCCAGAGCGAGGAACACCTCGTCGTGGAGACGGCCGACGCGGCCTCCTTCCCTCCGGGCACGCCATTCCTGGCCATCCCAACCCACGTCTGCCCGACCTGCGCCCTGCACGCCTGGGCCTACGTCGTCGAGGACGGCAAGCTGGTCGATTGCTGGGATGTGGCCGCCCGCCAGCGCGTCATCAAGGTTTGAGGGGCGGCACCCTCAAAGCCCCGGGTGGCGAATCGACTCGATCGCCCGGGCCAGTTCCTCGGGGCGCTGGCTGCCGATCAGGATCTGCGTCTGATCTTCCAGGATCAGGCGCACCCCCCGATTCCCGCGCGCATTGAGCACGCGTTCGCCATCGCGCCCCTGGCGGATGCCCCAGCCCCCGTAGTCGCGCATCGGACGATACTGGACGACGTGGACGCCCCGGATCGACGCGATCGGGATCGACCGGCGGTAGGTCGGGATCCAGCCGAACCAGACCCGGACCTCGCCCAGGGCCACCACGGTGGTCATCCGCAGGACGCCGACCAGCAGGAGGATCGGCATCCCCAGACCGACGGCGATCCCCAGGGCGGTGCCGGCCGCCGTCTTGGCATCGGCGATGCCGAGCAGGGCCTGGCCGTGGCCCATCAGCATCGACCACTCGATCCCCATCATCAGGGCGAGCAGCGCGTAGAGCCACCAGCCGAAGCGCTGATCTTCGCGGAACATCGCCGCGGGCGGTTGTACGGCCGCGAGGGAGAGGGCCAAGACTCGGCCTACCTTTAAACTTGGGGTTCCGGGGCATTGGACAGCCATCGGCCCAGGGTCCGGGCCGTTGCGCGGAGGCCGGCATCGGCGACCCGATCCACCGGGATGGCCCAGAGCTGGGGATTGAGGACTTCCAGCGACACATATCCGTCGTAACCGATCCGGCCCAGGTGGTCCAGGATGGGTTCGATCTGGAAATCCCCCTCGCCAGGGAAGATCCGATCCGAATCCCCGGCCAGTTCCCGAGGGGTCCCGCTCAGGTCCGAGATCTGGACCCAGGCGAGATTCTCCGGGGTCAGGTAGGCCAGGTCCTCGAACTTGCTGGGGCCGGTGTAGTAGTGGAAGAGGTCGAGGCAGACCCCCAGGCCGGTCGCGCCGCTCTGGGCGATCAGGGCCAGCATCGTATCCAGGCTGGCGCAGAACGTCGCGTTCTTCTGGAACTCGAAGGCGAGGGTCACCCCCGCCGCCTGGGCCAGATGCGCGGCCTCGACCATCGAGGCGACCGACCGGGTGTAGTCTTCCGGGACGAGGTCACGCGCGAAGAAGTCGACCGCCACGACCAGCCTCGGCACCCCGAGGGCGTGGAGCAGGTCGAGCCGGCGGCGGAACAGGTCCCAGTGGATCGCCCGCTCGGGCTCGCGCGAGAGCAGGAGGCCGCCCTGGCCGGCGGCGGCGGCCGGGACCAGGCCCGACCTGTCGAGGAGGCCGCGGGCCTCCTCGACGGTGTGGGACTGGAGGTACGTCTCCAGCTTGGTCAGCCAGATCTCGACGGCGGCCCAGCCGCACTGAGCGTAAGCTTCGAGGTCGGCCTCGAAGGACGTGCTCATGGTGGTCGCCTGGCTGATGCATGGCTTCATCGGGGGAGATCCCTTCAGGACGCTTCGGGTACCGTGCCGCCTTCGAGCAAGTCGCGGACCGCCTCGACGACCCCGGTTGCCGGGACGCGCCACTGCCGGCACGTGTCGCGGTCGCGGAAGGTCACCGTCCCGTCGGTGATCGACTGGCCGTCGACGGTGATGCCCAGCGGGGTCCCCGCCTCGTCCTGCCGCCGATAGCGTCGGCCGATCGCCCCCTTCTCGTCGAGGAAGGCGTTGAAATGGCGCTTCAGGTCGCGGTAGATCTTCTCGGCCATCTCGGGCATGCCGTCGCGCTTCACCAGCGGGAAGACGGCCGCCTTGATCGGGGCGAACCGGGGGTGGAACGACAGCACGGTCCGGGTCTCGCCGGCGACCTGATCTTCCTTGTACGCCTCGCACAGGAACGCGAGCGTGGCGCGGTCGGCACCGGCCGACGGCTCGATGACGTGCGGCAGGTAGCGTTCCTTCATCTCCTCGTCGAAGTAGGTCAGGTCCTTGCCGCTGAACTTCTGGTGCTGGCCGAGGTCATAGGCCCCGCGATGGGCGATCCCTTCCAGCTCGCTCACGCCGAACGGGAATTCGTACTCGATGTCGGCCGTGGCGGTCGAGTAGAAGGCCAGCTCGTCCGGGTCGTGATCGCGGAGGCGGAGCCGGTCGCTCTGCAAACCGTGATCGACGTACCACTGGAACCGGGTCTTCCGCCAGTAGGCGTACCACTCGGCCGCCGTGTCCGGGTGGCAGAAGAACTCGATCTCCATCTGCTCGAACTCGCGCGACCGGAACGTGAAGTTGCGGGGGTTGATCTCGTTGCGGAAGCTCTTGCCCACCTGGCCGATGCCGAACGGGATCCTGACCCGGGCGGTGTCGACCACGTTCTTGAAGTTGGCGAAGATCCCTTGCGCCGTCTCGGGGCGGAGGTAGACCTTGTTCGCCTCCGTGGCGAGTGCCCCGGCGTGGGACTCGAACATCAGGTTGAAGTTGCGGGGTTCGGTCAGCGATCCGACCGTCTTGCAGGTCGGGCATTCGAACAGTTCCTGGGTCGCACGATCCGCGCCGGCGAAGACCCCTTCGGTCTGATGGATGGTCTCGCCGGGCTTGGCCGAACCCTTCAACTTGTCGATCCGCTTGGCGTTCTGCTCGTAGACCTCGGTCACCCCCCCCAATCCGAAGAAGTAGACCGGAGTCCGGGATGGCTGCCCGTCATCCGTGGTCGCATCGATTCGGATGTAGAGGAGCTGGTCGGCACGGAAGCGGCCATTGCACTTCTTGCAATCCGCCATCGGGTCGCTGAAGCCGCCGACGTGGCCGGACGCCTCCCAGACCTTCGGGTTCATGATGATCGAGCAATCCAGCCCGACCATGTCGTCGCGGAGCGTGATGTTGTCGCGCCACCAGGCGTCCTTGATGTTCCGCTTCAACTCGACCCCGAGCGGGCCGTAATCCCAGAAGCCGTTCAGGCCGCCGTAGATTTCGCTCGACGGGAAGATGAACCCCCGGCGCTTGCAGAGGGAGACCAGCTTTTCCATGTCCATCGCGTCATCACCTTTCCCGAGGGGCATGACCTTGGCAGGGCCCACCCCGAACATCAAAACTTCTCGACCGGCCGGACGCCGGGGAAACGAATTCACTCGGCCGTCCCGGCCAGGGCTTCATGGGAGCGGAAACGAAGCCGTCCGGCTTCAGGAGGCGCCGAAGAGCCTGAGACGAGGACCGGCGGAATCGCTGGCGGGGACGATCCGCAGTGGGTCGCGGAGCAGTTCGGCCGCGAACGGGAACTGGTCGACCCGGGCCGCGTCCTCGATGTCGACGTCATTGCCCAGTTCCAGGTTCCTCCGGCCGCCCCGCCCGTCGGAGAGCGAGTCGGCGAGGGGATAGCCCTCCCCCTGCAGGGCGCTGGTCTCGTGCCAGAGGGCCGCGGCGATCTCGGCGGAGTCGTTGGCCAGGATCGTATCGACCGGCGTGTCGCCGAGCTTCAGGACGTTGGACTCGTCGCCGGCCGCATCCCAGGCCCAGGAGTCCAGGTCATCGGCCAAAGCCCCGGCCAGCATCGTGTCTTCCAGGCTGACCTGGCCGTCGGTCCCGGCGCAGATGAGGTGGATCGGCCGGCCGTCCGCCTTGAGGAGATTGGCGGTCGCCTTCCAGTTGACGAAGCCGGCCACCAGGACGCGTTCGGCGGCCAGGCTGGCCAGGATGGCCCGCGTCCCGTTGGTCGTCGTCATCACGATCGTCTTGCCGGAACATAAGGAAGGGGTGAACTGCCCCGGCGAGTTCCCGAGTTGGAACCCCTCGATCGGCTCGCCGTGGCGTTCCCCGGCCAGCAGGGCGCCGCCTTCCGGGAAGGTCGCGGCGAGCTTGCGGGCCTCCTCGACCTCGCCGCACGGGAGGATCGCGTCGCAGCCGGCCGCCAGGGCGTGGAGCATCACGGTGGTGGCGCGGAGCACGTCGATGACCACGGCCACCCCGCCTTCCAGAGATCCGGGCGGGATCAGGGCGGGGAGCAGGTGGACGAAGACCGGGGGTCGTTGCAACATCGGCGTGGGAATCCAAGGCGAGACCGAGTTCGCTCCGTCCCTGACTGCGAAGATTATGGCATGGCGGGCGACCGTTGGGGAGTCCCCAACGCCTTCGGATCACGCGGGAAACTTCGCCTTCCCCATCGCGGGGATTTCCGGTAGGTTACCGCTCGCCCCCAACGCTGACCGACGCCAATTGTCCGGACCCGCGCGCCGTGTGGGATTGGGGGAAACGGATTTCGACTCGATGAGGTGCAAGGATGCGCGAGCCGAAGGGAGTCGTATTCCCGCTCTCGGTGCCACGTCGGCTGATCATCGACTTGCTGCACTTCGCCGGTCGGGTTCCGTCGATCCCGCTCAGTCGGGTCATGGATGTCTCGGCGTTGTTCGCCGCCCGTCGGGCCCACCCGGCCCGGCCGTCGTGGTCGGTCTTGTTCATGAAGGCCTATGCCCGGGTCGCGATGGAGCATCCGCCGCTCCGGCGTGCCCTCCTGGAATTCCCCTATCCCCGGATCTACGAACACCCTCAGACCAACTGCTCGTTGGCCATCGAGCGGACGTTCGAGGGGGAAGATGGGGTCTTCTTCGGCATGTTCCGCGCCCCGGAAGGCCAGACGATCGGCGAACTCCAGCGATCGCTGGTCGAATTCAAAAACCTACCGCTCGAGGAGATCGGCTTCTTCCGCCGCATGGTGCGGATCAGCCGCTACCCGACCCCGGTGCGCCGCTTCCTCTGGTCGGTCAGCCTGAACATCTCGGGCCGGGCCCGCGCCAAGCGGTTCGGCACGTTCGGGGTGACCACCCTGGGCAGCCAGGGCGTCGAGCAGGTCCACCCGCTCTCGCCCCTGACCACGACCTTCACCTTCGGCCCGATCGATGATTGGGGCAAGGTGACGGCGAAGATCATCTACGACCATCGCGTCCTCGATGGAGCCTACGTCGCCCGCCGACTGGTCGACGTCGAAGAGCTGATGAACGGGGCGATCCTCGAGGAGTTGCGCCGGGGAGAGACGGGGGAAACCCTGCCGATCTCGCCCCGCGCCTCGGTCTCGACCCCATCGTCCCCGACCAAGCCGCATCGCGCCTCGCCCGCCAGGAATGCCGGGCGAGGCGCGTGAACGGGGAGCCGGCCGGTCAGCCGGCGACTTCCTGGTCGGTCGTGACCCGCACTTCCAGCCGGCTCATCAGGGCCTTGAGCGCCTCCTCCTTGCGCGAGACGTGGAGGACCGTGTCGAGGATGATCGACCGCCGCTCGCTCGGGAGGTTGAGCACCAGCCGCCCGGCGCCGAACATGATGTGCTCGAAGATGTCCGGGATCTCCTTGTCGAACTTCAGGTTCGTCGTCGGGAACCGCTCCAGGTCGCTGAGCGGCCCGTGGTGGTGGAGGATTTCGTTCGGCATGATCTCCCAGTAGTCCAGCCACCGGGTGGCGAAGATCGCCCCATACATCAGGGCCAGGACCGCCGCGAAGATCAGGTAGAACTGGGCGTTGGCGCGGACGTAGAAGACCTCGATCAGCCGGACCAGCGGGTCGAGGAAGTTGACGAACATCCCCAGCCAGAGCAGGAAGAACGTGATCGTGGTGATCAGGAGCACGACGGCGAAGATCGTGAACCTGGGGAAATCCACCGCCATGATCATGAGATTCAGGAACAGGACGCCCAGGAACAGGAAGCCGAGCATGTTCTCCGGCTGCTTGAATCGTTCCGGGTTCGAACGGAGCTGCATCGGGAGCGCCCCATCGGACGGGATATCGACGCCCGGCGCTGTGTTCGCCCCCGCAGGCTCCCCGGCCTGATGGGCGGCGGCACGCGTCGCATCCCGCTTCAACTGGCCGTCGATCATCCACATCCCGACGCCGCAGATCAGGGCCATGATCAGGCTGGGGAAGATGAAGATGATCTTGGGATAGGTGAAGATCCGAACCCCTCGGGCACGCTGCGGCGAGTTTCCGCCCACGTCGTCCAAGGTTGATTTCAGGTCCGAAGCCATCGCGATGCACTCCTCAGTCCAGGGACGTGACCAGGCCTCGCCACGGGCCGGAAATGATCCTCCGCGGGCGGAGCGGCCCGTCGAGGCTTGGCGGTCGAGAAGGGGCAATCGTACCGGACCGCGCGATGCCGGAATAGCCCCCGCACGCGCCGGATTTCTCCACGAACCTCGCGAGGACCGCAGGCGTCCGATGATCGTGAGGCCCGGGCAATGATGCCCGGAGCCTGCCGAATGGCCGAAAGACTCTCTTGACTCGGGGAGGTCATCGACGTTATACTCCCCTCTCAACGTTCGGGGCAGATAGCTCAGTTGGTAGAGCACAGGACTGAAAATCCTGGTGTCGGGAGTTCGACCCTCCCTCTGCCCATTATCAGTCAATTCCATCTTTCGGTGTGAGATCTGGTTCGGCGGCTTTGCGTCCACCCGACTTCATCTCGTAGGAATTGACTATCGGCCGTAGCACCATCCCGTTATGGTGTACGACGCTGCCGGTCAGGGCGACGAAGCCCTCGCATCCCGATCCCTTCTTGAGACGGGAAGGCATGATTCCTTGAATCTACCGCGACCATCGCGAGTGATCGTCGGCATGGTGCGAACAAGGTCGCATTCTCTCGCCACGTCTCATCCGGCCGGATTCTCGCGGCGGGTGTCGACCGCCTCACGTGCAACTGGGCAGCGTTGACCAACGCGCTCTTCAAGGAGTGGATTGGCCGGGCGAGCCTATCCTTCCCTCGGCCAGGAATCACGAAAGTCGGCGCGTCGGGACCATCGGCCTGGGCCGCAACCTTCTCTTGTGGGCCACGGTCCTACTGCTTGGCCAGTTCGCTTCTCTGCGCCGTCGAGATCCTCCACTCTCCGGCGTGATCTTCAACTCGATTGTCCAGAGCAGCCGTCGGGGAAGGCGGCCTGCTCATCTGAGATCTTCCCGCTTCCGAGATCGTGCCCGCCCGCGTTGGCGTCGATCGAGCCCATAGGCTGGGCCACAAAGCTGATCCTGCCTGGAAACGAGAACATCCCGACAAAATGCCGGGATGTTCTCAAATGCACAAATTTGGTTAATACTGCGAAATACACCCGTCAGGATTCGAACCTGAAACCTTCGGTTCCGTAGACCGATGCTCTATCCAATTGAGCTACGGGTGCGTTGCTGACTGGCTTTGACGGGTCGGATTCTACAGGAAAGGACACGGTGAGAGGAAGCCCAGTTCGGCAAGAATCTTCAGGCCGCTCGAAAATTCGAAAAATCCGGCTTCGGTCTCGGCAGCGTTGCGATTAGGGATCATCGCGTCTCCGATTGTCGAAAAGGGGCCTAGTGTTCAACCAGATGGAGAGATTGTTCAAGTCACGATGCAAGTCGCGACCCTTCCTCGCTTCCAGACTGGTCTACTGCCATGACGAGCAATCGACGTCGCTCCAGGACGACCAACCGAACGATCAATCGATACCGACCCCGTTTTGATGGACTCGAGGTTCGCTTTGTCCTGTCCAATCTGGGGCTCTCGGAGCCGGATGGGTTCATCGAAGATAACTCAACCGTCCTGGTCGGTGCGGGATTCGGGGAGGACCAGCCCGAGTCGATGGCGAGCTTCGGCTTCGACCAGACCGCCGTCGTCGAGACCTTGGACGTCCTGGAGACCAACCCTCCCTCCGGTTCGACGACGTCGCGGAGCATCTCGTCGGTGACGATCACGTTCGACCGGGAGATCGACCCGTTCACGATCCTCTCGGGGGATTTCTCCCTGGATCGGTCGGCGGATCCCGACGGGTCGGCCCGCACGATCAGCGTCGAGACGGCCTTCCTCGATGATTCCGACGCGTCCAACCGCCGGGTCAGCTTCATCCTGAACACGGCCCTTCCCACGGGCCAATATCAGATCAAGCTTTCCGGCCAGAGCGAACTGGCGGGCGTGGATGGGATCAGGGCGACCACGGGCGAAGATCAGATCCTCGGCTCGTTCCGCGTCGAATCCGATCGACTCGACTTCGGGCGGGCCCTCAACCTGGGGACCGTCACCGGCACGAAAGTCGAGCATCGGGGCCGCCTGGACCTGATCACCAGCCCGGGCGCGACCGATCTGTACAAGTTCTCGATCCCCAAGGGGCGGGAATGGAATCTCTCGATCGACGTCGCGGCGCAGCGTGACGGGAATTCGCTCGATGCGGTCGCGATCCTCTACGATGCCCAGGGGAAGGAGGTCGTGAACATCGAGCGTGGGAAGATCGACTCCCCCCTGGACCCTTCATTGACCCTCAGCCTCGCCGGAGGGGAGTATTTCATCGCCGTCGCCGGCCGGCTGATGGGCAAGAGCACGGACGGTTCCTATCGGCTCCAGCTGTCCGCCGCCCCCTCGGCTTCCAGGACCACCGTGGTCGGCATTCGCGGAATGAAGGCCAACCCCAACACGTCGGAGTTGACCGGGCTGGCGATCGACTTCTCCGGCCCGATCGATCTCAACTCCCTGCTCATCGATCCGTCTCGGGTCTTGAGCCTGGTCGATGGGCAGGGCCAATCCTGGCCGATCTCCCTCGCGAGCGTCAGCACCGACCACACCACGTTGACCTTCGTCCTGGGGGCCGCGCTCCCGGTCGGGTCGTATCAGATCAAGTTAGGGTCCGATTCGATGCTGGCGGACCTCTCCGGGCGGACGCCGAGCCGCCCGGGCCTGGCCGCTGGAGTCCTCGGGTCGATCGACGTCGTGTCCCAGGCCGCGCCGTCGGCCAGCGACCTCGGGACCCTTTGGTCCGCCCCCGGCTCGAAGGTGGGCGGGGTGGTGAGCCTGGCCGATGGGATGGCCTCATCGCGCACTTTCACGCTGTTGGCCGATGGTACGGTCTCCCTCGTGGCGATCGGCGAGAGGATGTCCGCCAGGTTTTCGATCCTCGACGCCGACGGCCGCCCGATGCCGAGCATCCTCACGTTCGCCTCCGAGGGCTCAGGCCCCGGCGAGATCCACTGGAACTACATCCTGAAGGCGGGGACCTATACGTTGACCATCGATGCCGATGAGCCTGTCGCCGCGGCCTTCGGCGTTTCGCTGGTCTTCAAGTCGAACCCGGCGTCCAACCTGCTGGACAGCGGCGTGGGTCAGGGGCCGCCGTCCGGGCCGAAGGTGATTTCGCCGGCTTCGGGGTCGGGGGGCGTGGCGACCCCTCGCTCCCCGGCCGGGGAGCGTGGCGGCCCGGGGCTCTCGCCCGATCGCGGCACCAAGGGGAACGCCCCCATCGTCGAACCGCTCGCGGGCGACCTCGCCGACTACGGGCCCCACCCCGGCATCGTGGACGCGACGATGGTCGTGACCTCGCCGGCCGGGTCGGACCAGGCGTCCCCCCTGTCATCTCCGATGGCTCACGTCTCGCCCGGGGAGAACGCAGGGGCCACGATCCTGATCGGCGGCGTCCCGGCCGGCTATCCGGAGACGACCTTCGATATCATCAATGTGGTCGGGCCTGCGCCGGGTGCCGGTTCCGTCTCGCTCGCATCGAACCATCCGACCCTACCGCACGGCCTGCTGCAAGAGGTCGCGGAGAGCCTGATCGCCGACTCGAATGTGGTCGGCGAGTCACCGGGGTTGATCTGGGGGCGGCCCGCCCCGGCCAGGAGGAACGGCCCGACGGTCGCCCCGAAGGAGGATGCTCCGGGGGAAGCATCCGGTGCGATGCCGGATCTCGCGAAGCTGGACATGAACATCGATCTGGGATGGTTCACTCGGGTTGCGGGCTGGGTCGAGGATCACTTGATCGACGAGCTGCCCCCCGCGATCGACCCGGACGTGCCCGAGGGGGCCATCGCGATCGGGACCGGCAGCCCGGAGGCCGAGATGGCCAGTCGCATCGATTCGGCCTCTCTCGCATCGCCGGCCCTGCTGATCGGCACGATCCTGGCTGCGTACCGGACCAGGGTCGAGATCCGCAAGCGGGCGCGGCGGTCGAAGGAAGGAGTCGAGCAGGCCCGGACCGCCTCGCGCAAGGTTCTCCGCCCCAAATGCCGATGGGGTCGTGCCTGATCAAGTCGGTCCCCATCCCGCCGCAAAGGGGCGACGCGGGGATTCGCAGCGCCCCACCTC
This sequence comes from Tundrisphaera macrotermitis, assembly GCF_051175315.1. Lineage (NCBI taxonomy): Bacteria > Pseudomonadati > Planctomycetota > Planctomycetia > Isosphaerales > Isosphaeraceae > Tundrisphaera > Tundrisphaera macrotermitis. The sequence continues at coordinate 5,415,110 of NZ_CP195100.1, read as the reverse complement.
GCCCGCCGGGCGAGGTGATCGGCGTCAGATCAGCGGGGCCGGTATTTCTTGCCTTCTCCCGTCAGCAACCAGTGCGGCTCTGCGTTGGTCACTTCGAGGAACCGGAGGATGGCCTGCGCCGGGATGGTGCATCCATCCTCATAATTCATCCAGGTCCGGAACGGCACGCCGACCTCGAGCGCGAGCATCGGTCCGCCATGCTCCCCGAACAGTTCCTCGCGAATTTCCCTCACGCGGGACGCGAGGTCAAGCTTGATCGATTGCCAGTCCGACTGCCGCGAGTAGGTGTCCATTCCGACGATCCATGAGTATAGATGTCATCAACACGGGGGTGGATCGGACCTCGGGCCGAGGGGGTGGGACGGTCGCCTTTCGCGAGGGTTGATCGAACCGAAGGGATGGGCCGGTTCGACTGGCTGGCTGAGGTCCAATCCGATCCATCTGTTCCGAAGCAGGCTAGCCATACTAACGCGCGTCGGAGGAGGTGTCCATGATCAAATCATTCATTTCGCCCGGGCTCACCCTTCGCGCCAACCCGGGAGAATCGCCTGAATACGCCAAACACCGGCGATTTCACCTCAGCCAAATATGAAGTTCGGGTTCCGGAGGAACTAAGGCCGCCAATCGCCAATTTAAACATAAACCTTGTCGGCTCGTCGATCGGTCGAGCCCCCGCCCCGAAATCCTAAAAGATCTCAAAAAAGATTGTCGCGATCGCGTGTCGTTTACGGTCCTAGGTTCGGATGAATCGGAGGTGGACGTCCAAGATGGTCCTTGGTCGCCTCGACTCCGTGTCCGAGTTCTGGTTCCGAGGTTGACGTGATCCCGACTCAGGATGCCATCGAGCAGCTAGCCGAACGGATCCAGCAGGCTTATCGGAGGCGTTACCCCCGCTGGAACTCGATCGGGATCACCCCGGGTGCATGGGAAGTGGCGGCCGCGCGGATGATCTCGACGGTGGGGACCGGCGGCTCCATCCCGGTCGATCCGGAACTGTTCATCGCGGCCCAGCCCCAGGTGGCCGATGCCCATGATCCCTGGGCGGAACTGGCACAGGAAGGGTCGGTCCGCCGCTACCTCAAGGCGGTCAAGCGGATCGTCGGCCAGTTGCGTCAGGAACTCCGCCAGGAAGTCCGCATCGCCGAGCAGAAGATGCTCCGGGGGACCACCCTCGACCAGCTCCTCGCCTCCGAACAGGCGAGCATCTCACCCCTGACGCGATACATCCTCGCCCATCGCGCCGGCCGCGTGGACCTCTCCAGCCGCTTCCGGGCCGCCGCAGAGAACCAGCACCGGTCGTGCCCCCTGTACCGGCAGGCCGCCCGCATCCTGCTGCCGGACCCCTCTTATCCGATCCCGGACGCTTCAGATCCGATGCCGACCCCGCCGATCTCGGCATTGGCCTTCAGCCTGAACTGATCCATCAAATACCCATGCGTCGAGGCCCATCCCGGCGTCGATCCGGCGTCGCCTCGACTTCGCACGGCCATCCTCACCCGAAAAGAGAGCGACATGAACCGCCGCAGCCGCTTCGTCCCGAGCTTCGATCACCTCGGCCTCCGCATCACCCCGTCCGACGTCGCACCGGTCCCGTCGGGGGTCGATTACGCCGACGAGGTCTCGCCGGAAGACCTCGGCATCCCCGGCGGGGATATGCTCATCTCGGATTCGATCACCTTCATCCCCCCGAGCCTGGAAGAACAGCAGGCGGACGACGCGGACGACTCGATCATGACGAATGTCGATTGGATCCTGCCCACCGGCTGACCCGGGTTCGCGACCCCGGCGGATGGATCGGACAGATGAGGATGGAATAGGCCATTAGATACGCACGACGGCATGCAAGATTGCATGTCGCATGCTCCAACGTTGTTTTTTTTAATCACGTCCCGGCCAAAATCGACGGATATTCTGACACGCGTGTCCGCAGCCCCGATTCCGGGGAGAGTGCGCTGCATCGTTCCTCCGACGCGGGCTACAATTGGCGCCGCGAGGGGAGAAGCAGGCGGCGGCGCACGGCGCCCAGGATCGGGCAAGTCTCGGCAAGTCGCTCCCTCTCCCCTCCCTTCACATCAAGGGAGGAATTCGGATGGAGAATTCGCCGACACTTCTCATCGACTCGGGAGACCTGATCGCCAGGGCGCGCGATGGCGATCAGGATGCCTGGAGCGAGCTCTTCGAAGAATGCTATCCCAAGATCCTGCGGGTCATCCGACGCCGGATGAGCCGCCAGATGCGGAAGCATCTGGACTCGACGGACATCGCCAATGATGTGATGAACAGCCTGGCCACCCGGTTCGGCGACTTCGACTTCGCCTCGGTCAACGAGCTACGCAAGTTCGTGCTCCACGCGGCGCAGCAGAAGGTCATCGATCACCACCGGCACCAGCACGCCCAGCGGCGGAATATCGATCGCGACCGCTCGTTCGTCACGGACGACGGCCGGACGCAATGGGAACCCGCCGACGACTCGCCCACGCCGAGCCAGATCGCCGTCGCCAGCGAGGAGGAGCAGCAGCTGCTGGAAAAGCAATCCGGCCCCGCTCGCGCCGTGCTGGAGCTGAGGCTCCAGGGCTATTCGAAGCCCGAGGTGGCACGCGAGGTCGGTTGGTCGGTCCGGACGGTGGAACGATTGCTGAAGAAGGTCTCCGACAGCTGGCGCCTTTAAACCCGGGGGAAGGCCATGCAAACCTTCTTCCACGGGAGAGGCGGCCCCTCGCAAGGCGACCGCCTCATCGATCTCTTCGAAGAACGTTGGGCGACCGAGGAACCTTCGGTCGAGGAGTTCTGGGGCAGGCGCGGCGCGGATTGCCCGATCACCGTCCTCTCGGAATTGATCAAGGTCGATATCCGGAATCGATTCGATCGCGGGGAGATCGTCCCCGCCTCATCCTATCTCGAACGTTTCCCCGAACTGATCGACCACAAGGATCGGGTCGTCAGCCTGGTCTATGAGGAATATTGCCTGCGCGAGGAGAATGGCGAGATCCTCGACGCATCCGCATTCTGCGAAAACTATGCCCGTTGGCGCGATTCCCTCTATTCGCAGATCGGTTTCCACCGCCAGTTGAGCCAGACGGCCAACCAGCCCCGGAAGATCACCCAGTTCCCCAAGGCCGGCGAGCGGTTCTCGCGTTATACGCTCCGCCGGGTCCTGGGCACGGGGGGATCGGCACGGGTCTACCTCGCCACCGAGAACGACCTCGATGATCGCCAGGTCGTGCTCAAGATTTCCGAGGCGGACGGGCGGGAGGCCTCGATCCTCTCCCACCTCAGGCATCCCAACATCGTCTCGGTCCTCTCGCGGATCGAGACGAACGAGAGCGGGCTCCGGGGATTCAGCATGTTCTACAGCCCCGGGATCACGCTCGACAAGACGATCGGCGCCATCCGCGAACAGGGGCGTCCGAAGACGGCCCGCGACTTCTGGAAGCTGCTGGACGCTCCGGAGCCGAAGCCGCCCCGTGCCGGCGGGTCGCCCACGGGTTGGGATGACTTCCCCATCGACGGGACATTCCACCAGGCAATCGCCTGGATCGGCCTCTGCCTGGCCAACGCCCTGATCCACGCCCACGAGGAGGAGATCCTCCACCGTGACGTCAAGCCCGCCAACATCCTGCTGACCTATGAGGAAGGGCCGAAACTCTTCGACTTCAACCTGGCCGACGAGCCGTGGGCCCCGGCGGAGGCCGCCGCCGCGCAGAGGGGCGGGACCCTCCCCTACATGTCGCCGGAGCAGCTCCACGCCTTCGTCGACCCGCGGGGGTGGGACGCCGTGGGCCGTCCCGCGGATGTGTATTCCCTGGGGCTGGTGCTCCGGGAGATCCTGACCGGTGTCATGCCCGAGATGCCCAAGCCCGGGCTCCCCCTGACCCGTTCCATCCAGGATCTTTGGGATCGCCGCAGCACCCCGATGGAGCCCGTTCGCAAGATCGATCCGGGCATCCCGCCGGCGTTGGATTCGATCCTGTCGCGCAGCCTGGAGCCGGACGTATCGAGGCGGTACGCCTCGGCCGCCGAGTTCGCCGAGGACCTCCGCCTGTTCCTCGATCGTCGCCCGCTGAAACACGCCCCCAACACCTCCCGGATGGAGTTGTCGGCCAACTTCGCGTGGCGGAATCGCCGCCATGTGCGGGTGGCCGGGTCCATCGTCCTGGCCATCGCCCTGATGATCGCGTGGGCGATGGTCTGCCAGTCCCTGGACGAGCGGAAGTTCCGCGCCGCCATCGTGGCCATGGATGCCAATCGGCTGAAGGAAGCCCGAGAGGTCTTCTCCGCCTACCATCGGGCCCATCCGAGTTCGGCCCGGGCCAAGCTCTATCTCGGGCTCACGCTCGAACGCCAGGGGGGCAACGTCAACGACGACGAAGCCAGGCGTCTCTACTCCGAATTAAGGCGGACGGCCGGCGCCGAGGCCGAGATCCGCGAGCGGCTGAAAGTCGAGCCGAACTCCTCGTTCCTGCTGACCCAACTGGGATTGATCTATCAGGACGAAGGGCGCGAGCCGGAGGCGCACGAGGTCCTGACGGCGGCCTGCAAGACCAAGGAACCGCTCGTCCAGGCCTTCTTCGCGTTATCCGACGTCGAGTTGAAGTTGGGCCACCTCCAGGAGTCGGTGGAAATCCTGGGCCGTGGCATCGGGTTGGTGCGGACCCAGAAGATCGATCCATCGATCCAGATGATCCTCGCGGCCTACCAGTCCTACGCGTTGCGCGTCCTCGACCTGCTGGCCGAAGTCGACCGTTCGGAGATCTCCGAGGAGACGTCGGCCCGACTGGCCCGGCTCTACGATCGGATCGAAGAGATCATCCCCCTCATCGATGTCCCCTGGTCCGCCTCGATGCGCACCCGGATGAAGGCGCCGAAGGATTTCTGGATCTACTATTTCCGGGGCCTGGTGGCCTCGGGCCGCGCCCGCCTGGCGCTGGTCGGGGGGGAACCCGCCGAGATGAACCGCCAGATCAAGATCGCCATGGGAGAGTTCTTCGAAGCGGAGCGGCGTCATCCCGACCCCCGACCCCGCCAGCAGCGTCTGCATCTCCAAATGCTCCAATCGAGTTCGTCGAAGACAATCCTCTGAGGGGAACGCGGGGGGATGCGGGTTTCCGGCAGGTCCACTCGCCCGCCCAGCCTCGGTTTGATACGGTACTGCGGTCGAATGGACCGCGAGTCGAGGGCCGGGAAGGGCGAAACGTCATGGCGATGGGATGGGATCGGGATGGGCTCATCGCCCAGTTGAAGCGGGATGCCCTGCGCACGGGCACGTTCACCCTGGCCAGCGGGCGGACCTCGCATTATTACGTGGACGGCCGGACCGTCACGCTCTCGGCGGAGGGGGCGGCGCTGGTCGGGGCCGGGGTCCTCGATGCCATGTCCGACCTGCCCGGGGTCGCGGCCATCGGCGGGCTGACCATGGGCGCCGACCCGATCGTGGGGGCGACCCTCGCCGTCGCGGGGCTCGGTGGCCGGCCCGACCTGCGCGGCTTCCTGGTCCGCAAGGAGAGCAAGGGGCACGGGACGGGGAAGCTGGTCGAAGGCCCGATCGCGACGGGCCTGGACGTGGTGATCGTCGACGACGTGGCGACCACCGGCGGGTCCTCGCTCCAGGCCGTCGCCGCCGTCGAGGCGATGGGGTGCCGCGTCGTGCGGGTGATCGTCGTCCTCGACCGTTTGGAGGGGGCCGCGGCCGCCTTCGCCGCGAAGGGGCTGGACTTCCGCTCGCTGGTGACGATCCGCGACCTGGGCGTCGAGCCGTTGCCCCCCGCCTGACCGGGCCGGATCGCCATGGAATGCACCCTGCATCGGCAACTCAAGGGGCGTTATGGCCCCGACATCGGCGGCCGGGTCGAGGTGGCCGTGTCCGGCTATCGCATCGATGCCGTCACGCCCGACGGATTGCTGATCGAGGTGCAGACCGGGGCGCTCGGCCCGCTCCGCCCCAAGCTGGAGCGATTGCTCCCCACCAGCCGGGTCCGGGTGATCAAGCCGGTGGTGGTCCGGCGTCGGCTCATCTGGCGCGATCGGTCCGGGGCGACGGGCCCTCCCGGGCGTCGATCCCCCTGGCGGGGGACCCTCCTCGACGCCTTCGATGACCTGATCGGGTTGGTGCGGATCTTCCCGCACGCCAACCTCGAAGTTGATCTGCTCGCCGTGGACATCGACGAGATCCGGGTCGCCCGCCGCAAACGCCCGGGCTTCGCCGTGGTCGATCGGAGCCTCAGGGAAGTCCGGGCCACGGCCCGACTTCGCGAGGCCCGGGACCTCTGGGACCTCCTGCCGGACGGCGTGGCCGCCTCGCCCTTCACCACGCGCGACCTCTCCGATCGACTCGATCGGCCGATCGCCTTCGCCCAGCGCGTGGCGTATTGCCTGCTCCACGCCGGGGCGGCGCGAGTGAGCCACAAGATCGGCTCGCACCGGGTCTACGAGGCTGCCGCGGGTTGAGCCGGCCGATGCTCAGCGGATCGGGTGGGCCGACGGGCCGCCGCCGGGCCGATGGGCGGGGTCGAGCCCGATGATCCGCCCGCGAGGGCGGGTCCGGTCGACCAGGATCGGGCCGGTTTCCGTGGTGTCCGCGAAGCCCCGGTTGCCCAGGGTGTCGATGACATCGACCCGGACATGGAACCGGTTCGGGAAGTTGGGCGGCACCGTCCAGATGAACTGGCCGGTGTTCTCCATCGCGGGGGCGATCGGCTGCCAGGCGTCGTTGGGTACGTCGGCCCGGCGGACCGAGATCGCGACCGGACGCCCGCCGAGGTGGGGGTCGCTGGCATGCCAGACGATGGCGATCTTGCCCGCATTCGCCTCGGATCCCACCTTGATCGGGTCGAGCTTGACCACCGGGGGGGTGCTGTCCACCTCGACCATCGACTGGGGGAGTTCGCCCGGGGAGGGGGGCAGGTCTCCCAGGAACGACGCCGACCGGGCCACCAGCTTCAGGCCGAACGACCCTTCTCCGCCGAGGTCGACCGGGAATGGAGAGACCCGGTCAGGATCCTCCCCCTTGCGGAACCAGGTCTGGCCCCCGTCCTGCGTGATCCACAGCTCCACGACGGCCGGACGGCCGCTCGGCCCGGCATCATCGACCGCGTACTGGAGCGAGAATTTCGGGCTCGCCACCAGCAGGGGGGGCCCGGGCCCGCCCGAGGGCGGCGCGGGCTCGGCCGACTCCGATGCGGTGAAGGGGTCGAAGCCGTCGCCAACCCCGGCCGGGGCCGGTCCGGGGCGGGCCCGGGCGCCCGATCCGCCCGCGTTGACGGCGGGCATCTCGGGCAGCTCGTCCCGCTCGACTTCCCGGGCGGTGAACGTGCCGATGGGCGGCGGGGCCATGTCATCCGGCGATTCGGCCGGATTCGAGGCCGGGCGGGTCGCCGCCCCCTCGGGCAGGTCGATCGTGATGGTCTTGGAGTTGCCGGCCAGGTCGGACGCCGAGGCCCGGACCTTGAGCGGCTCGGCGGTCCCCGGGTCCCACTCCGCCGAGCCGATCCGCGCGGGCTTCAACGGCACCTTCGACCAGTTCCTCGCCCCTTCGGTCTGATACTCGATCAGGATCGTTTTCGGGTCGAGATTCTCCTCGACGATCTCCCACTGGACCACCGCGAAGCTCCCCCGCCGCTTGCCGGGCCGGAGGCTGACCGCGGGCGGGACGGTGTCGATCACCACCCGGAGGCTCGGCTCGATGGTGGCGTCATCGCCGGGGATCAGCCGCCCCTTGGTGTCCCGCGTCCGCACGGCGAACAGGTATTCGCCGTCGCGGGGCGCCTGGAACGAGAACGCCGGCTGATCGGGCCGCGTCTTGGCCTTCGGCTCCCACCGCTCGCCCCCGTTGCTGGAGACGTAGAGGAGGACCTCCTGGTAACGGGCCCGGTCGGCGGGCTCGATGTTGAAGGGGATGCGGAAGGCCCGGTACTTGTGATAGGTCGTCGGCGGATTCGCCGGGGCCGGCGTGGCGGCTTCGGTCTGGACGATCGGCGCGGACAGGGAGCCAAGGCCCAAGGCGATGCCCAGGCTGAAGCGTCCCAGTCTTTGGCCGATCACCGCCCGCCACTTCACGCCCCACCCCTTCCAGAACCCTCGCCGATCGCACGCCACGCCCGAGCGTCACGAGGCGCATCGAGGACCTCGTGTGAGGTGTATCGACGCTCGCGATCGAGCCTCTTGAACCGAACCGTGCGATCGTGCGGATTGGAAGGGTCATTGCGGTTGTTGCGAAGCGAGGAGTCGTCGCGATTCCGGCCCCGCCCGCTGATCGGAGGCCGGCCGATCAGCCCTTGGCCTGGCCTTCGCGGAACCGTTTGACCAGCCCGGAGAAGCGGGCGGCCATCTCGGTGATCCGCCCGAAGTCACCCGCCGCGACGGCCTTGGGCTCGACCAGCGAACTCCCCGCCCCGAGGCAGCAGGCTCCGGCCTTGAGGAAGGCCTCGGCGGTGTCGAGGTCCACGCCGCCGGTTGGCATCATCCGGACCTGGGGCAGCGGCCCCCGGAGCGCCTTGAGATAGGCGGGTCCTCCGAGGTCGGACGGGAAGATCTTCACCACGTCGGCCCCGGCCTCCCAGGCCGCCACGACCTCGGTGGGCGTGAAGGCGCCGGGCATGACCGCCTTGTCGTAGCGACGGCAGAGGGTGATCACGTCGCGGTTGGTGCTCGGCCCGACGATGAACTCGGCCCCGGCCAGCATCGCCGCGCGGGCCGTCTCGGGGTCGAGCACGGTCCCGGCCCCCAGGACGACCGAGTCGCCCAGTTCGCGATGGACCTGTCGGATCACGTCGAGGGCGTCGGGGACCGTGAAGGTGATCTCGGCCGCCGTCACCCCGCCGTCGGCCAGGGCCCGGACGACCCGGACCAGTTGGTCGGGCGACTCGGCCCGGACGACGGCGATGATCCCGCAGTCGAGGATCCGTCTCAGCGTAGCGTCTCGTCCCATCGATCTCTCTCTCGTGCGGAAGGGGTGCGCGCGACGACGGCCCCGGGCTCGGTCGGATCCCCGGATGCCCGGCCGAGGCCCGGACCCTGCCGCCCATCGTCCCGGGCCGATCCCGACGCGATCGGTTCGGGGGTTTCTCCGAGGAGGCCCGCAGGCTCCCCCGGATCGTCGCGTCGATGTTGTCGGGCGGCAGGCCATTCAGGCGGTGCAAGGAGCATGGATCTTGGAGTTCATCGCCGATCCGGTCAAGGGAGAGGATCGGGAAGAAGGTGACGAACGGTCTCCCTCGATCATCCCGCCCCCAGGACCCGGCAACTCCTCGCCTTCACGATCATCCAGACCTCTTCGTCCACCCTCAATCCCAACGTCGCCACGGTCCCGCGGACCACGCCGACGACCCACACCAATCCTCCGACGATCACCAGGACCTCCGCGTCCGGGCCCTGGTCGATGACCTTCAGCACCCTTCCGGGGAGGATGTTCCGCGCACTCAACCCCTCGGGGCGTTCGCGTGCCAGGAGGATCTCATCGGCGCCGATCCCGATGGTCAGGGACGTTCCCACGGGTGCCTTGAGCGATGAGATCGTCAGGGGGGTCCCGTCCTTCAATCGGATCAGCGTGGCGGCCTCGTCGGGCCGGTGAGACTCCACGGTCGTCAGGAAAACGTTGCGAACTCCTTCCCAGGGGACGGGTGTTGCGTCGGGGGCCGTCGTCGAGAGGATCTCCACGGGCGGGCCATCGGCGACGATCCGCCCCCGGTCCATCCTCAGGAGTCGGTCGCCGAACGCCAGGGCCTCGTCGACGCCGTGGGTGACGGTCAGGATGGGCAGGGACTCCCTCTCCTGGATCGCCCGGAGTCGGCCCACCAGGGCGAATCGCGCCGAGAGGTCCAGGGCGGAAACGGGTTCGTCGCAGAGCAGCAACCGAGGTCGGGGGGCCAACGCCCGCGCCAGCCCCACCCGCTGCCGCTCCCCTCCGGAAAGGGATCGGGGATGCCGCCCGAGCAAGCCATCGATCCCGCAGAGTTCGGCGACTTCCGCCACCCGGCGTGCGGCGACGGCCCTGGGCAGATGCGTCAGCCCGAAGCCGACATTCCTCGCCACGTCGAGGTGAGGGAAGAGCAGGTCATCCTGGAAAACCATGCCGATCCGCCGTCGCCTCAGCGGCAGTCGGATCCCCCGGTCCGTGTCGAGCAACACCCGATCATCGAGCCTCACGAGCCCCCGGTCGGGCCGATCCAGGCCGGCGATCAGCCGCAGCAGCGACGTCTTCCCCGCGCCCGAGGCGCCGAACAGGATGGTCGGCCCTCCGGTCAGGGCGAAATCGACGTCGATCCGCAATCCGGGGTGGATCTGCCGGGACAGCCGGACCTCACCGACGACGCTCACCGCCCCGAGCCCCGGACCGGGACGGCTTTCTGGGCCACCATCAGGGCCAGGATCGACACCCCGGCCACCAGCGCCGTCATCCGGCCGGCGCGGGCCGGGTTCCCGGAGTAGACGGCGTCATAGATCGCCATCGAGGCCGTGGTCGTCCGCCCCGGCAGGTCTCCCGCCACCATCAGGCTCGCCCCGAAATCCCCCAGGGCCCGGGCGAACGCCAGCGCCGCCCCCGCGACCAGCCCCCGCCACGCCAGGGGGATGGTCACCGCCAGGAAGACCGACGTCTCGCCCCGGCCGAGCAGCCGGGCGGCGTCCTCCAACGCCGGGTCCACCCCTTCCAGGGCACCCCGCGCCGGGATCAGGAACATCGGGAACGCCGCGATCGCCGAGGCCAGGACGGCCCCCGACCAGTGGAACACGATCGAGATTCCCCAGGTCGATTCCAGCCACATCCCGAACCCGGTCCGCCGCCCGAACACCTGGAGCAGCAGATACCCGAGCACCGTGGGGGGCAGCACCAGCGGCAGCACCACCACCCCGGCCACCAGGGATTTGCCGGGGAATCGCGACCGCGCCAGCCCATAGGCGATCGGCAGCCCCAGGCCGACGATTAGGAGGGTCGCCAGCCCCGCGACCCGGAGCGAGAGCCAGAACGGACCCAACTCGGCGGGACTCATCGCCGTTCCCCGCTCCTCGTCGGCCCGGCCTCGGCGCTCCCGCCGGAGGGGCCGCCCGCATCATTCATCGTGGCCGGGGGGAAGCATGGGCGATGAGGGACTCGAACCCCCGACATCCTGCGTGTAAAGCAGGCGCTCTAACCAACTGAGCTAATCGCCCGAACGGCCTCGGGGATGGATTGTAAGCCGGGAGGCCCGGCCGGTGCAATCAATCCGGGGCGGATACCGAAACTCCGAAGACCCGGCGGGTGAACCGGGCGAGCCCCGCATCGACGATCCGGGGGGCGAGGCGATTGACCAGGAGGAGCATCCGGCCCTCGGCCGTCAGGGTCAGTTCCTTACGCCTGCGGAGGACGGCCCGGAGGGTCGAGCGTGCGACCTGGTCGGCGGTCATCACCCGCTTGTGGGTGACCGAGACCTTCGCGGTGTCCACCACCAGATTCTGCTCGAACTCGGTCGCGGTGAATCCCGGATTCAGGAGCATCACGTCGATCCCGAATTTGACCCACTCGGCCCGGATCGCCTCGGTGAAGCCGGCGACGGCGAACTTGCTCGCGGTGTACTCGGACCGGCCGGGCAGGCCCCGCCGCGCCACGATCGAGCCGATGTTCACCAGGGAGGGCGACTCGCCGCGCCTCAGCAGAGGCAGCATGGCCCGGGTCATCTCGACCAGTGCGAAGACGTTGATTTCGAAGACCGTGCGGAAGACCGACGGGTCGTGGGTGTCGAAATGGCCGGTCGCCCCCACCCCGGCCCCATTGATGGCCAGGTCGAGCGCCCCGAAGCATTCCCCCGCCTTCGCGATCACCCGGTCGCGTCCCGACGCTTCGGTCAGGTCGGCGGCGACCGTCGGGACGGAGTCGGCCGGGATGCCCGAGGCGACCAGGGACGCGACGATCGCCTCCAGGCGCTCGGTCGATCGGCCGGTCAGCAGGACGCGGGCGCCGGAGTGCGCCAGGTGTTCGGCCAGGGCGCGGCCCAGGCCGGATGAGGCCCCCGTGACCAGGCAGCGGGCCCCCCGAAACGTCCGACGGCGCGAGACTCCCATCCCGTTCCTCACCTCAAATCTCAGCGGTTGACGGACCCGGCGTCCAGGGCGCCCTCGACGCGAGTCACCGCCATCGAATCCGGGTCCGGACGCCGCCATCCGGCGAGCCTGTTCCCCGCGCGTCCCGTCTGGGCGGACGTGCCGGGCTGGCTGATGACCACGCGGGACGATCCGGGCGGGGAGGAGGCCACGCGGCGGGCCGGCGGCTGGGCGACGACCGTGCTCGGCGTCGAAGACCCCGCGATGACCTGCCCCGAGGGCACGTCGCACACCGAGCCCACCTGGGTGGTGACCGTCTCGCCGGAGACGCAGTTCGGATTGGTGTAATAATAATTATGGGTGCAGCCCGAGATCCCGGCCCAGCCCGCCAGGATGATCCAGAGCGCTTTGCGATGGGGGTGGGCGCGATACACGTCGATCCTCCTCAGGCCGCGGTCGTCCTGCGCCCGGGGCCGTCCTTGACGGCCGGTCGGGCGGGGCGGCTCACGCAGCTTCGTGGCAAGGGGCGGGTGTGCGGCCGAGGTGTCGATCGTGGGTCCGGCGGAACTTACACCAAGTCGTCCGGGTCGCCAACCGCAGTTTCCGGGAGATCCAGGTCGCGGGCGATCCCCCGTCGGGCGATCCTCTGGCACTCCAGGACCCGCGTCCGGATCAAGGCATTGAGGTCATCCCCGCTCATCGAGACGACTTGTTCGGCCGGGATCAGGTCCCCGAAATGGACCCGGAGGGGATGCGGGACCGGGAAGAACCGGGTCTTGGGCCAGGCCTCGAAGGTCCCGGCGACGGCCGCCGGCACGATGGCGACCTTGGCACGGGTCGCGAGCAGGGCGATCCCCGCCTTCATCTCGCCCAGATCGCCGTCCTCGGTCCGGGTCCCTTCCGGGAACAGGGTGACGATCCCGCCGCTCTTGAGCCGCTTCAATGTCTCCTTCAGGCCCTGGGCCCCGATCCCGTCGCGCTGGATCGGGAACGCTCCCAGGGATCGGATGAAAAGGCCCAGCGGGGGGAAGAACAGGGTCGATCGGGCCACATAGTTCAAGGGACGCCGGAGCAGGATCCCCAGGACCAGCACGTCGAGATGGCTCAGATGGTTGGAGACCAGCATCACCGCCCCGGATTCCGGCAGGTTTTCCCGGCCCGTGGCGCGGAGGCTATAGGTCGCCGCGAGGAGGGTGCTGAAGAACCACTGGACCATGCGATACCAGAGCACGGACGCGCGGGAGCGGTCGGCGGCGGGGGCGGGGGCGGCCCGGCGGCCGGCCGGGCGGGGCGGCGACGGGGCCGATTCGGTCGGGACTGCGGCATTCATGAGGATGACGATCCTGGCGAGTGGTCGGGCGTGCGAGGGATCTCCCGTTCCAGGAGGTCGACCACCTGATCGAGTTCGAGCCCGGTGCTATCGACGATCAACGCATCGTCGGCCGGGACCATCGGGGCGATGGCGCGGGCCCGGTCCTGGGCATCGCGCTCGCGGACGTCGCGGAGGACGTCCTCGACGGCGATCGTCTCCCCCTTGGCGACGAGTTCCGCGTGCCGCCGGCGGGCCCGCTCCTCGTCGGTGGCCGTCAGGAAGAATTTTCGCAAGGCGTTGGGGAAGACGATCGTCCCCTGGTCGCGGCCCTCGGTGACGATCGGGCCCTGGGTCCGGGCGAACTCGCGCTGCCAGGAGACCAATTGCTTGCGGACGCTCGGGCTATCGGCCGCGTATTTCGTCGAGCGGGTGATCTCGATCCGCCGGATCTCCAGGGTCACGTCCTCTCCCTGGAGGAAGACCCGCCCGGGCAGGAACCGGGCATCCAGGCCGCTGGCCAACCGCCCCATCGCGGCGTCGTCCTGGAGCGGGACGGAGGACTGGAGGGCGGCCAGCGCGACCGTGCGGTACATGGCCCCGGTGTCCAGCAGGCACCAGCCGAGCCGCTCGGCCAAACGGCGGGCGACCGTGCTCTTGCCCGCCCCGGCCGGGCCATCGATCGTCACTACCCGCATGCTCGTCCCGTCCCACAAACCCCACGAAGCCGCCGCGACGCCCCCCGAGTTTAGCGAGAGGAATCGCCCCGGTCCAACGCGCGGCCCGCAACAAAACGAACCCGGTGCCCGGACGGCAGATCAGACGCGGCCACCGGGCGGCGGGGCAGGGGGGCGGGCAACCCTCAGACGATGCCCGATCCGGACTTCGCGGAGAGGCGTTCCAGGGGCATCCGCCCGGCCACACCGGCGTTCAATTCGTGCCAGTAGGCCACCTGGGGCTCGCCCAGCCGCCAGCACAGGTAGACCTCGCGGCCGTCGCGGAGGCTCGGGAAGTCGCACAGGCCATCCGGCCCCTTCAGCTCGACGCCCAGCTTGGTCAGCTCCTCGATGTAGGAGATCAGGGTCGCTTCCTCGGCCTCCAGGAGCGACTGGCTCTGGGCGGACTCCTCGGAGTACAGGTCATTGGAAGAAGGGCGACGCCCGACCTGGATCGAAGCGAGCCGGGCCTTCAGTTCATTGACGACCGCGAACTGCCGGACGATGTCATCGACGATCACCTTGACCAGGGGCAGCGCCTTGTTCGCGTCCTCAACGCTGAAAAACTTGCGCTTTCCCTCGACCGGGTTGCTGGACGCCATGGCGGTGATCCTCGATCGGTAAGGAATGGGCTGAACCCCGATGCGGCGACGGGACCAGGGCTCGTCGAATCGGCCGGGAGGGCCGATCCGGCGGTCCCGGCGAATCGAAGCGGGCGCATTTCGAGCCGGGGACGGATCGGACCGGCCGGCGGGAGGATCCCTGGAACTTCATTATAGGAGAGCGTCGATCCCCCGCAAGGGATCGGGCGAGCCGTCGCGCATCGGGGGCTCAGGACGAGGCCCGCTCCCGCATCTCGGCGAGGAGGCGGGACACCTCGGCGGCGGGCCGGGTATTGAACACATCGGCACGGCCCAATCCGGCGCGGCGGGCCACGCCGATCCCATAGTCGAGGTCGCCGAAGCCGCTCGCGGCGTGGGCGTCCGGGTTGATGGCGATCGGTATGCCCAGCGATTTCGCCCTGCGGGCGTGGATGTCGTCGAGGTCGAGCCGGTGGGGATTGGCGTTGATCTCGATCATGGTGCCCGCCTCCGCCGCGGCCCGGATCACGGCATCGAGGTCGACCGCGTAGGCGTCGCGGGCCAGCAGGAGCCGCCCGGTGGGATGGCCGAGCATCGTGACGCGCGGGTTCCGGACCGCCCGGATGATCCGCTCGGTCATCTCGTCGCGGCCCATCCCGAACCCGGAATGGACGCTGGCGACCACGTAGTCGAACCCCGCCAAGACCTCGTCGGGGAAGTCGAGCGAACCGTCGGCCAGGATGTCGCACTCGGTCCCCTTGAAGACCGTGAAGGATCCCGCAAGCTTCTCGTTCAGGGCGTCGATCTCCGCCCACTGCTGATGCACCCGGTCGACGGTCAGGCCGCCCGCGTAGGCGGCGGCCCGGGAATGGTCGGCGATCCCCAGGTAGCCGAGGCCGGCCGCCCGGGCCGCCTCGACCATCTCCTCCAGGGTCGCGCCGCCGTCGCTCCAGGTGGTGTGGCAGTGGAACGTCCCGGCGAGGTCGCCGCGCTCGACCAGGGGGGGGATCGGCCCCGAGGCGGCCCATTCCATCTCCCCGCGGTCCTCGCGAAGTTCGGGGGGGATGTAGGCCAGCCCGAGCGCCCCGAAGAGATCCTCCTCGTTCCGGCAGGGGATCGGGCCGTCGGGGCCTTCCAGGGCGTATTCGCTCAGCTTGAGGCCCCGGTCGATCGCCCGGCGTCGCATGGCGATATTGTGTTCCCTGGATCCCGTGAAGTAGTGCAACCCGAACGGGAACTGTTCCTCGGAGACGCCCCGGAGGTCGCACTGCACCCCGTCGGCCAGCCGCACGCTCGCCTTGCTCGGGCCGTGGGCGAGGACCGCGGCGATCTCGGGGAGGGCGACGAACCTCGCCAGCACCGGGGCCGGATCCTCGGCGCTGAACAGGATGTCCAGGTCGCCGCTCGTCTCGGCCCGCCGCCGATAGCTGCCGCACGCCTCGGCCCGGATCACGTCGGGGTCCTCGCGGACGACCCGGAGCAGCGGCTCGATCAGCCGGCGTGCGGTGCTCGCCAGGAACCGATCCCCGACCGATTCGATGAAGTCGATCCCTTCCAGGATCTTGGCCTCGGTCTTGGCGCCGAAGCCCTTGAGCGCGGCGATCGAGCCCGATCGGCCCGCCTCGCGGAGGTCGGCCAGGCTCTGGATTTTCAACTCGTCGTGGAGTTGCTTGATTTTCTTCGGTCCGAGCCCGGGGACCCGGAGCAACGCGACCAGTCCGGGCGGGGTCGCCTTCTTCAACTCATCGAACGAGGGAAGTTGTCCCGTCGTCGCAAGTTGGGAGATCTTTGCGAGCATGGTCTCGCCGATCCCGGGGATACGGGACAGGGAACCGTCGGAGATCATCTCGCGGAGGTCGGAAGGGAGGCCTTTGAGCGCCTGCGCCGCTGTATGGTAGGCGCGACATCGGAAGGCGTTCTCGCCCCGCACCTCCAGTAAAGTCCCCATTTCCGACAAGATCCTAGCAATCCTTGCGGTTTCCATGGCATTCCCCCGGGATGTCGAGATAAGATTAAGATGTCGGCAGCCCGGACACCGGGAGTGGCCGGCAGTCCCCGTCTCCGCAAGTCGACCTGGAGGGCGTCCCGCATGCTCAAAAGGCCCGCCTACCGCTCCGGCGCCGCACTGATCGGATTTTTACCAAGCGGGATTTTCTTGCGGAACAGGGATTTTAGCACTACTGAATCCGATGCCTGATGTTGTATACTCCGTGAAGACATCCTGGCGAGGAGCGGATATGAGCGAAAAGAACAACGTGGCCGAAAAGAAGCAATGGAAGAACAGCAATCGCTTCTGCGAAAAGCTGGGACAAAAGCTTCTTCAGTTGGGATTAAACCAGCAGAAATTGGCCAGCAAGTCGCGCGTCAGCGATTCGGAAATCTCCCGGATCATGACCGGCAAGTCCCTGCCTGGCCTGGAGAACGCCATCTCGCTGGCCCGAGCCGTCGAGGTCTCCCTCGACTACCTCGCGGATGACAGCATGGACATCGACCCGAGCCAGGCGAAGGCCAGCAGCCAGATTGACGACAAGGATGCGGAGATCCTCCGCCTGGCCCGCGAGATCGGCCACGCGGACGCGACCTACATCCTCAGGACGGCCCGCTATCTCGGCCCGGAGATGGCCCTCCATCGCCTCCTGGATGCCAAGCCGGTCATCGCCCCGGGCGGCGAGACCGCCCAGCGTCCGGTCGCCACCCCGATCCCCGCCGCGAATCGCGTCAACTCGGCCTGACGAGGTCGGCCCCAGGCGAGCCAACGAATGGGCCCGGGCGAGTCGAGAGACTCCCCGGGCCAACGCGTTGAATGAGTCCGATTCTGATCGCGACGCGGGAAGAGCGTCAGAATTGCTTGCGCTGGCGGCTGGAAGGGATGCGGAGGGCCTTGCGGTACTTGGTGACGGTGCGCCGGGCCACCGGGAAGCCGTGGTTCCCCAACTCCTCGACGATCTCCTCGTCCGAGAGGGGATTCTGCTTGTCTTCCTTGGCGATGATTTCCAGCAATTTCTGCTTGATCGTGTCCCAGGCGACTTCTTCGCCGTCGGCGGTCGTGGTCCCGCCCCCGAAGAATCGCTTGAGCGAGAAGATCCCGCGGGGGGTCTGAACCCACTTGTCGTCCACGGCCCGACTGACGGTCGTGACGTGGACGTGCACCCGGTCGGCGATCTGCTGCATCTTGAGGGGCTCGATCGACTCGGGCCCCTTGTCCAGGAAATCCTTCTGGTGCTCGATGATCGCCCGGGCGACCTTCAGGAGGGTGCTCCGCCGCTGCTCGATGGATTCGATCAGCCACCGGGCCGACTGGATCTTCTTCTGGATGAACTCTCGGGTCACGGGGTCCGACGACTTGTTCTTGAGCATCTTCTGATATTGCCGCGAGATCGCCAGCTGCGGCGTGTGATCGTCGGCCAGCCGGACCTCATACTCGCCGTGATCGTTGGCCTCGACGATCAGGTCGGGCATCACATATTGCGAGTTCGCAGCCAGGTAGCGGGCGCCGGGCCGGGGGTTGAGCCGACGCAATTGCTCGATGGCTTCCTTGATGACGTCGATCGGGATCCCGGTCCGCTTCTCGATCGTCGGGAGACGGTTCTGCTGGATGTCGTCCAGGTGGCTGGAGATCAGCACCTGGAGGACATCGCGGCAAGGGATGTCCGGCGTGAGTTGGAGCAGGAGGCATTCCCGCAGATTTCGGGCCCCCACCCCGGGGGGATCGAGCCGCTGGACCAGCGCCAATGCCTCCTCGGCCTGGGCATAGACCGCATCGCCGCCGTAGTCACGCACCAGGTCGTGCAACTCGGCCTGGAGGAAGCCGTTATCGTCGAGATTGTAGATCAGGTATTCGGCCAGGCCCCGGACGACCGGGTCGCATTCGAGATACCCGAGCTGGTGGGCGAGGTCGTCGTGGAGGGATTCCGGCCGCGACGCCATGTTCTGCATCGCGTCGTGCTTGCGGTCCGACTCCTCGCTGAGGGCGGCCCGGCTCAGTCGATGCGATTCGCTGAAGTTGTCCTGCCAGTCATCGCCATCATCATATTCGGGGCTCGGCGCCTCCTCGGCGGAGGAGGTCGGGGCCTCGGCTTCCGCGTCGCCCGGCGTCGACGACTCGCGAAGGTCGACCAGGATCGGATTCTCGATCAACTCCTGATCGATCCTCTCTTGCAGGGCCATCAGCGGCAATTGCAAGATTTCCATCGACTGGATCATGCGGGGGGCCATGCGGAGCCGCATGTCGGTCCGCATCTGCTGGGACGTATCGAGTCGCATGGTCCTGGTTTCCGCCGCGAGTATTGTTTGTCGTGGGTCCCATCGCCGGTGAATCCGCGAGGCTGTCTCGTCGGGGAGGCCGTCCGGAGCCGGATCGCGGAGAAGTGGGGAGGGGACGGGAGGGGCAATCGCTGCCCTTGCCACAGCAAAAATTATGCCACGAACCCGCCGAACAGGCAAGGGGGTTGACGATCTAGAATTTTTGCCGCCCGGTGATCGCGTCGGCCAGCATCTCCTTATTGGCGAATTCGAGGACGCTGCCCGAGGCGAGGCCGCGGGCCAGGCGGGTGATGACGACTCCCGTATCAGCAATCCGGTTCGCGATCAGGAGCGAGGTCCCATCCCCTTCGAGGTTGGGGTTGGTGGCCATGATCATTTCCCGGACCCCGCCGGCCCGGACGCGGGCTTCCAGGGCATCGACGGTCAGCTGGTCGGGGCCGACCCCCTGGAGGGGTGCCAGGCGGCCGAGCAGGACGTGATAGACCCCAGCATAGGTCGCCGACTTTTCCAGGGCCAGCAGGTCGCGCGATTGTTCGACCACGCAGATCAGCCCGGTGTCCCGGCGCGGGTCGCGGCAGATCTCGCAGAGCGGCTCGGCCACCTCGGTCAGGTGGAAGCAGACCTCGCAGTGGCGGACGCCGTCCTTGATCGAGCGGATCGCCTCGGCCAGGGAAAGGGCTTCCTCGGCCGGGGCCTTGATGAGGTGGTAGGCCAACCGCTCGGCGGACTTGGCGCCGATGCCGGGCAGGCGGCCCAGGGCAGTCACCAGCCGTTCGACGGCCGTCGCGGTGCTCGCCATCGCTCAGGGCCCCCCCGCTCCGGGGCCGAGGAATCCCGACAATCCTGGGATCGGCAACCCGCCGGCGAGGGACGAGAACGACTGGGCTGCCGATTCGCGGGCCTTGGTCAGCGCCTGATTGATGGCGGCCACGACCAGGTCTTCCAGGAGCTCGACGTCGCCGTCGGCGACCAGCTTGGGGTCGATCTTGAGGGTGAGGATTTCCATCTTCCCGTTGACCTTGGCGGTCACGGCCCCACCCCCGGCCGTCCCCTCGACCTCCAGTTTGGCCAGGGTCTCGGCCGCCTTCTCCATCCCCTCGCGGATCTTCCCCGCGTTCTTCATCAGGTCGGCGATCTGGCCCAGGTTGTTGAACACGGCATCCCTCGGAAGTGGGGAGGTTGAATCATGTCCCAGGATGGAGGGCCGGCACACTTTCAACCCGACGGGGCGGGGACCGGTGGTTCCTCATCATCGGATTCTGCACGCACCAATCGTGCCTCGAAGCGCTCGACGATCATTTTAACGAGCGGTTCCTGATCGAGGTCGCTGCTCAGGCCGATCCCGGACTTGCGGGCCAATGGCGTCGGGGCGGGCTCGTCCGCCGCCCTTTGGAGGCGGATGTCGAGCGGACGAGCGAGCCACTCCCGCAGCGCGGCCTCGAAGCGGGCCCGGGTCTCGGCCGTCTCGACCGCATCCACGATCCAGTTGTACCCCGCGATCGGCTCGACGATCAGGACGTCGGGGCCGGGGATCGCCACCGGGCGGAGCTTGCCGATCTTACCAGCCAGCTCCGGGGGGAGCCCCTCGACGAACCGGGCCCAGCCCGCGGAGAGGGATTCCACGTCGAAGCCCGGCGCCGCCACCGTCCCCGGATCCGCCAGACCCTCAAGCCCGGGCTCCGAGACCAGTTCCGATTCCGGCGGGCCCGGGCGCGACGCACCCGGCGGCTCAGGGACTAGGGACTTTTTTTTTTCGAGGGCTGGCGCCGGGGCGATGCCGCCCGCTTCCAGGGCGGTGAGCCGCGTGACGAGTTCGCCCAGGTCGCCGAGGTTTTCGAGCCGGGCGATGCGGACCAGAGCGACCTCGACGAGCTGCCGGCCGTAGGCGCTGCCGCGGAGGCGGCGGCGATACTCGTCGAGGATCTGGAGGGCCGCCAGGATCGAGTCGAGCGGCCAGCGTTCGCTGATCGCCGCGAGCCGGGGCCGCTGGCGGGGCGTGGCGGCCATCATCGGGATCTTGGCCCCGGCCGCCAGGACCATCGCGTCGCGGAGGAAGTCGATCGACGCGCCGAGCAGGTCGGCCGGCTGGACGCCGGAGGTCGAGGTCTCCTCGACGATCCGCAAGGTCTCGGCGGCGTCGCGTTTCGACAGGGCATCCAGGAGGTCGAGCGTCCGGTCGTCGCTGGCGATCCCGAGCTGCTGCTGCACCAGCTCGACGGTGAGCCGTTCGCCGCCGAACGAGAGGAGTTGTTCCAGCAAAGACTGGGCGTCGCGCATCGACCCGCCGGCTCGGCGGGCCACGACGGCCAGCGCGTCGGGGTCGGCGGCGACGCGTTCGCTCTCGCAGATCTCCCCCAGGGTCGCGACGATCTGCTCGGGCGACATCCCGGCGAAGTCGTACCGCTGGCACCGCGACAGCACCGTCACCGGGATTTTGTTCGGCTCGGTGGTGGCGAAGAAGAATTTGACGTGGGCCGGCGGCTCCTCCAGCGTCTTCAACAGGGCGTTGAAGGCGGAGGTCGAGAGCATGTGGACTTCATCGATGTAGTAGATCTTGAACCGGGCACGGCTGGGCCGGAGGCCGGCATTCTGGCGGAGTTCGCGGACCGCCTCGACCCCGTTATTACTGGCACCGTCGATCTCGATGACGTCGACGTCCTGCCCGACGGCGATCGATTGGCAGATGTCGCACGTCAGGTCGGGCTCGTCGGTCGGCCCCTTCGCACAGTTCAGGCACTTGGCGAAGATGCGGGCGATCGACGTCTTGCCGACGCCCCGGGTGCCGCTGAACAGGTAGGCGTGCGTGACACGATTGAGCCGGATGGCGTTGCGGAGCGCCTGGACG
Source organism: Tundrisphaera macrotermitis (assembly GCF_051175315.1). NCBI lineage: Bacteria > Pseudomonadati > Planctomycetota > Planctomycetia > Isosphaerales > Isosphaeraceae > Tundrisphaera > Tundrisphaera macrotermitis. The sequence goes on along the minus strand of NZ_CP195100.1, from coordinate 5,393,387 downwards.
ACGTGGTCCTGGCCGACGACATCCTCGAACCGTTGGGGCCGATAGCGTCGGGCGACCACCGTGTAGCCACCCGGGTCGCTGCCGGGCAGGTCCGGGCTGGTCCCTGGAGATCGGGACACGTGGCACGCTCCATCGGGCCTGCGGCCGGGGAAGTCCCCTGGGCCGCGATTCATCGCTTTGGCCGGGCCCGGAAGGGGCCGGGGTGAGCCGGGGAGGTTCTCCCGGGCACATGGAGGCGATGCTTATGGCTGCTCCGTTCCCGTCCTGACCAGGTTCGCAAGCACCCATTGCCCGGGTCCCCCCCGGCTCGCCCCGACCCCCTCATCCTGGGCAGTCGGCCAAGGAGGACCATTGTCGGGCATCGGCGTCCCCAAAGCAAGTCCAACCTTCCGCAATCCCCAACCTCCGGGCTGGCGTGGACCCTCCGGCGGTCGATCGGCTAGAATGGTCCGATCCGCCGCGCGATCCGGTCGCGGGGTATTCCCAGGATGAGGGGCGGACATGGCCCGAAGATCGACCGACCGCCCCGTTCCACCCTGGGCGGGGGACCTCCCGGTCTTCGAACGGACCCTGGCCAACGGCTTCAAGACGCTCGTGCTGCCGCGTCGCCATGCGCCGGCCGTGGTCTGCGACCTCTACTACCCGGTCGGTTCCAGCGACGAGCCCGCCGGCCGCACCGGGCTGGCCCACTTCGTCGAGCACATGCTGTTCAAGGGGACCGAGCGGTTCCCCAAGGGGCGGATCGACCAGCTCGCCTTCGTGGCCTCCGGACAGACCAACGCCGAGACCGACGAGGACACGACCCACTACTGGTTCGCGTTCCCGTCCGATCGCTGGGAGCTGGCCCTGACCATCGAGGCCGACCGGATGCGGGGGGCCAACTTCCACCCCGACGAGGTCGAGTCCGAGCGCCGGGTCATCATCGAGGAGCGGGCCCGCGAGCAGGAATCGCCGTTCGTCCGGCTCGACCAGACCCACCTGGCCCTCAGCTATCTCCGCCATCCGTATCGCAACCCGGTCCTGGGCTGGCCCGACGACCTGGCCCGGATCACGGTCGATGACCTGCGCGGGTTCTACCGCGACCATTACCGGCCCGACGGCGCGGTCTTGGTGGTGGTCGGCGACGTCGACCCGGACCGGTGCCTGGACGCCTGCGAGCGGCAATTCGCCGGGATCGCGCCCGGGCCGGCCCGCCCGGCGGCGCAACCGATCGACGAGCCCCGCCAGAACGGCCGGCGCGACTTCCGCCAGGTCGAATCCGAGGCCGTGGCCCGGGGCATCCTGGGCTGGCATACCGTCCCGATCGGCCACCCCGACGGCCCGGCCCTGGACGTCCTGTCCGACCTGCTGACCTGCGGGCGCCGATCCCGGCTCTGGGACACCCTGGTCGAGCGCGACATGGTCGCCACCTGGGTCGATGCGGGGCAGGAGGGGGCGCGGCTCGCCGGCCAGTTCCTCCTCCAGGTCGAGGTGGTGCCGGGCGTCGACGTCGACCGGGTCGACCGGACGATCACCGAGGTCATCGCCACCCTGGCCGACGAGGGGCCGACCCCGGCCGAGTTGGATCGGTCGCGGAGCCGCCTCGAAGCCGCCTGGCGGTGGGAGCAAGAGGACCTCGCCGGGCTCGCCGCCGGGCTGGGCCAGTTCGCCCTCACCGGCGACTGGCGATCCTGGCAGGCCGACCACCGCGCCGCGATGGCCGTGACGGCCGAGGACATCCGTCGCGTCGCCTCCACCTACCTGGGCGAATCCAACCTGACCGTCGGCTGGTCGCTCCCCCGGCCGGCCCAGTCGGTCACGGTGCTGTTGCCGACCGAGGCCCGCGCCCCGGTCGAACGGCCGGCCCCCAGCCCCGGGGCGGACGCTGCCGACCTCGACCTCCAGTTCACCCCGATGCCGACCCGGCTGGCCGACTTCCAGCCCCGCCGCGACGTGCTCCGCAACGGCGTGCGGCTGATCACCGAGCATCGCCCCGACACCGGCGTGATCGCTTTGGAACTCTACGCGGACGCCGGCCTGCTGCGCGAGGCCAAGCCGGGCCTGGCCCACCTGACCGGGCGCCTCCTGGAAGAAGGGACGACGACCCGCTCCGCCGAGGAGCTGGCCGAGGCCATCGAGGACGTGGGCGGGGCCCTGGAAGTGGGCGCGACCGGCGCCTCGCTCCGGGTCCGCGCCGAGGACCTGCCGATGGCCCTGGACTGGCTGGCCGACCTGGCCATCCGCCCCGCCTTCCCGGCCGACGCCGTGGCCTGGAACCGCCGCAAGATGGCGGCCGAGTTGCAGTCCGACCGCGACGACCCGGCGTTCCGCGCCGACCTCCTGTTCCGGGGGCTGATCCACGGCGACCACCCCTATGCTCGCGACCCGCGCGGGACCGCCCGCGAGATCGCCCGCCTGACCCGCGAGGACGTCGTCGCCCACCACGCCGGCTACTTCGTCCCCGAGAACGCCATCCTGGTGGCGGTCGGCGACTTCGACCCGAAGGCTTTGCAACGGCTGGTCAAGGCCCGCTTCGGGGGCTGGAAGGCGGATCGCGCCCCGTTCCCGATCCTGCCCCCGCAGTCGCTCGGCAAAAGACCCCGGGTGCGGCGGGTCGACCACGACGGCGAGCAGGTCCACGTCCTGATGGGGCACCTGGGAGTCCACCGGCTCGACCCCGACTTCGACGCCCTCACGGTCGTCGACCACATCCTGGGCAGCGGCCCCGGCTTCACCGACCGCCTCAGCCGGGTGATCCGCGACGAGATGGGCCTGGCCTACTCCGTGGGGGGGGGCATGACCGACTCGGCCGACCGGGGGCCCGGGCAGTTCCGGGTCTACTTGGGGACCAACCCCGACGACGTGGAACGCGCCGTGGCCGCCGTCCAGGACCAGGTCCGCCTGATCCACCGGGGGGCGTTTGGCGACGACGAGGTGGAACGGGCCCGGACCTACCTGGCCGGCTCCTGGGTGTTCGACTTCCAGACCGTCGAGCAAAGGGCCGAGCGGTTGCTGGAGTTGGAGCGGTTCGGCCTCCCCCTGGACGACCCGATCCGCTGGCCCGACCGGATCGCCCGCGTGACCCCGGACGAGGCCCGCGACGCGGCCGCCCGCCATCTCCACCCCGAGGCCCTGACGCGGGTGGAATACGGGCCGATCCGCCGACCGGGGCGGGCCGCCGACGTGGAGTGCGCCTGATCGGGGGGCCGAACCGGTATCCACGATCGGCGAACGACTTGCGGACCGGACGATGGCTTGACATCGTTCCCGGGCCTTTTCTAGGATGCGTGGGCCCGTCCATCCCCGGTTCGTGATGCGACGCGTTTCGGGCCGATCCGACCCCCGGCCCCAGTTCCCCCTCGACCTACCGGAGACTGATCGATATGCGGATTGCCCTGGACGCGATGGGCGGCGACCACGCGCCCGGCCCGATCGTGGCCGGCGCCGTGGAAGCCGTCCGCGACCGATCGGACCTGACCGTGCTGCTGGTCGGCGACCAGGAGCGCATCGAGGCCGAGCTCGCCTCGATCGCCGACGCCGATCGCTCGCGGCTGCCGATCGTCCACGCCAGCCAGGTGGTCGGGATGGAGGAGAAGCCGGTCGAGGCCCTCCGCAAGAAGCGGGACAACTCGATCTCGAAGTCCTGGGGCCTCCTGTCCGAAGGCCAGGCCGACGCCGTGGTCTCCGCGGGCAACACCGGGGCGATGGTGGCCTCGGCCCTCATGAACGCCAAGATGTTCCTCCCCGGCGTCCGCCGGCCGGGCATCGCCGCCATCTTCCCGTCGCATCGCGGCCCGATCGTCATCATGGACGTCGGGGCCAACATGAACGCCAAGCCCGAGGACCTCTACCTCTACGGGATCATGGGCGCGGTCTACGCCGAGCACGTCCTGAACATCGAGAGCCCCAAGATCGGCCTGCTCAACGTCGGGGCCGAGGACGACAAGGGGAACGACCTCACCAAGGCGGCCCGCACCCTGTTCGTCGAGGGGCCGCACGCCGACAAGTTCCACGGCAACGTGGAAGGCCGCGACATCTACGAGGGCCACGCCCGCGTGGTCGTCTGCGAGGGGTTCGTCGGCAACGTCCTGCTGAAGGCCGGCGAAGGGGCCGTCGACTTCCTGTTCACCGCACTGAAGCAGGAACTCGGCCCGCTCCTGCCGGAGCTGCCCCCCGAGGTCGGCCAGAAGCTGGTGATGAGCCTGAAGGGGCTCAAGACCCGCTTCGAGTACGCCGAGTTCGGCGGCGGGCCCCTGCTCGGCCTCCGCGGCTCGTGCATCATCTGCCACGGCTCGTCGGGCGCCCGGGCGATCCAGAACGCCCTCCGCGTGGCCGGGACGATGGCCGAGGAGAAGGTGAACGCCCAGCTCGTGAGCCAGTTGACGGCGGCGGTCAACGCCGTCCCTCGCGGCTGATCCCCGTCCCTCCACCGCATTCGCAAAGATCCTCCCGATGCCCAAAATCGCGTTCCTCTTCCCCGGCCAGGGGGCCCAGGCCGTCGGCATGGGCAAGGCCCTGTACGACGAACTCCCCGCCGCCCGCGAGCTGTTCGACCGCGCCGGGGAGATCCTCGGCTTCGACCTCAAGGCGGTCTGCTTCGACGGGCCGGCCGAGGCCCTGGAATCGACCGACGTCAGCCAGCCGGCCATCTACGTCGCCAGCCTCGCGGCCCTGGAAGGGCTGAAGGTCAGCAACCCCGAGGTCGTCGCCGCCTGCGAGGGGGCGGCCGGGCTGAGCCTGGGCGAGTACACCGCCCTGGCGTTCGCCGGCACGTTCGACTTCGAGACCTGCCTCAAGATCGTCCGCCGGCGCGGCCAGGCGATGCAGGCCGCCGCCGCCGTCGCCTCGCCGAGCGGGATGACCAGCGTGCTCGGGCTCGACGAGGCGGCCGTCGACGAGCTGTGCCGCCAGGTCGCCGACCAGGGGAAGCTCTGGAAGGCCAACCTGCTCGGCCCGGGCAACATCGTCGTCTCCGGCGAGACCACCGCGCTGGCCGAGGTGGAGCGGGTCGCGACCGAACTCGGGGCCTCGCGGGTCATCGCCCTGAAGGTGGCCGGGGCCTTCCACTCGCCGCTGATGCACCCGGCCGACGAGCAGCTGGCCGAGGTGCTGGGCCAGGCCGAGATGGCCGCCCCGCGGATCCCGGTCTACTCCAACGTCGATGCCCAGGCCCACTCCACCCCCGACGACCTCCGCAAGACCCTGGTCGCGCAGGTCATCCAGGGGGTGCGCTGGGACGACTCGATGCGGCGGATGATGGCCGACGGCTTCGACACGTTCTACGAGATCGGCCCGGGCCGCGTGCTCACGGGGCTGATGAAGCGGATCGACCGCAAGGTGCCGTGCACGAGCATCCCGGCACGCTGAACACGCGACGGGATCGCGGACGCTCCGCGATCCGATTCCCATTTCGACTGACCGGGGGGCGGGAACGCCGCCCCCCCAAGAAGGGATTCGACGATCATGGCCGATGCCGAGAAGACCAGCCCAGCCGGCGTCCAGGTGGACCTCAACGGCCAGGTGGCCCTGGTCACGGGGGCCTCGCGCGGGATCGGCCGGGCGATCGCCGTCCACCTGGCCCGCTGCGGCGCCACGGTGGCCGGGATCGCCCGCAGCGCCGGGGCCCTGGAAGGGACCCTGGCGGCGATCCGCGAGGCGGGCGGCACCGCCGAAGGGTTCGCGGCCGACGTGGCCGACCCGGCCGACGTGACCCGGGTCCTGGCCGAGGTCGAGGCCAGGTTCCCCAAGATCCAGGTCCTGGTGAACAACGCCGGGATCACCCGCGACGGCCTGATGCTCCGGATGGAGGACGACGCCTGGGATCAGGTGATCGACACCAATCTGAAGGGGACGTTCCTGTTCTGCCGCGCGGTGGGGGCGGTCATGCTCCGCCAGCGGTACGGGCGGATCATCAACATCACCAGCGTGTCCGGCCTGGTGGGCAACCCGGGCCAGGCGAACTACTCGGCCAGCAAGGCGGGCGTGATCGGCTTCACCCGGACCATCGCCCGCGAGCTGGCGTCGCGCGGCATCACCGTCAACGCCGTGGCGCCGGGCTTCATCACCACCGACATGACCGACGTCCTGCCCGACAAGGTCAAGGCCGAGGTCAAGGACCGCGTGCCCGTCAAGCGGCTCGGCAACCCCGAGGATATCGCCGATCTGGTGGCCTACCTGGCCAGCCCGTCGGCCAGCTATCTCACCGGCCAGGTGATCGCCGTGGACGGCGGCATGACGGCCTGAGCGCTTCGCGTCGTTTCGGGACGGTCGCGGTAGACAAGACCGGTCCCGGCTGATAACTTGAGCACTTCACGTTCGCCCCGGGACTTTCGACTCATGCCCCCGGGGCGAATCGTCCGACTTCTATTCCCGTATCGCAAGCGGGAAGGTTCACGCGTCGTCGGCTCGGGCCGGCGGTTGCGGTCGGGAATTGGCCCAGGATCTAGTACGCCGACGAGGGCCGAGCCGGATTGGGATGGGCGACGACCGATTTTGTTCGGACCCCACCACAGCCCGTTCCGACGCCCGCGTGAGGAGGTTCGCCCGTGTCCGTGGAAGAACGCGTTATCGAGATCGTCAGCGAGCAGATGGGTGTGGCCAAGGACCAGGTGAGCCGCGAGACCTCCTTCGTCAACGACCTCGGCGCCGACTCGCTCGACACGGTCGAGCTGGTCATGGAGTTCGAGGAAGAGTTCGACATCACGATCCCCGACGAAGAGGCGGAGAAGATCCAGACCGTCGGCCAGGCGATCACGTATATCGAGGAACATAGCAAGTAATGCCACGGCGAGTCGTCATCACGGGCCTGGGCGTGGTTACGGGCCTGGGCAATGACCTGGACCCGTTCTGGACGGCCCTGTGCGAGGGGAAGAGCGGGGTCACCAACCTGACCCTGTTCGACACAACGCACTTCCGCGTCCACTTCGGCGGCCAGGTCCATGACTTCGACGGCGACAAGCGTTGGGGCGTGCTGGCCAATCGCCGGCTCGACCGCTTCGCCCAGTTCGCCCTGGCGGCCGCCGAGTCGGCGGTCGAGGATTCGGGGATCGACTTCTCCACCCTCCCCGCCGAGCAGGTCGGCGTCATCATCGGCTCGGGCATCGGCGGGCTCAACGAGTTCGAGACCCAGCACGAGACGATGCTGACCCGCGGCCCGGCCAAGATCAGCCCGTTCACCATCCCCAAGCTGATGGTCAACGCGGGCAGCGGCCAGGTCTCGATCCGATGGGGGCTAAAGGGCCCGAACACGGCGGTGGCCACCGCCTGCGCCTCGGCGACCAACGCCATCGGCGACGCGTTCAAGCACGTCCAGAACGGCCATGCCGACGTGATGATCACCGGCGGGTCGGAGGCGGCCATCACCCGGATGGGCCTCGGCGGGTTCGCCGCCATGCGTGCCCTGTCCACCCGCAACGATGATCCGACCAAGGCCAGCCGCCCGTTCGACCGCGATCGCGACGGATTCGTCCTCTCCGAAGGGGCCGGGATCCTGATCATCGAGGCCGAGGAAGTCGCCCTCGCCCGCGGCGCCCGGATTTATGCCGAGCTGCTCGGGTACGGGATGTCGGCCGACGGGACGCACATCACCGCCCCGGACGAGGAAGGCCGAGGCGCCAAGCGTGCCATGGAGCTTTGCCTGGCAGACGCGAAGTGCCCCAAGGATTCGGTCGACTACATCAATGCCCACGGCACCAGCACCGGGCTGGGCGACGTCGCCGAGACCAAGGCGATGAAGTCGGTCTTCGGGCCGCACGCCAAGCGGCTCCAGGTGTCGAGCACCAAGAGCCAGCTCGGGCACCTGCTGGGGGCCTCCGGCGGGGTGGAACTCGTCGCCTCGGCGCTGGCGATCCATCGCGGCGTCCTGCCCCCGACGATCAACCTCGACAACCCCGATCCCGAATGCGACCTGGACTACATCCCCAACGTCGCGCGGGAGGTCAAGGTCGACCACGTGATGTCCAACAGCTTCGGCTTCGGTGGGCATAACGCCAGCCTGTTGATCGGTCGGTATAATGGACAGGGCCGCTGACCCGGCCGCCCGTCCCCGACCTCCTCTCCCATCGAGACCGCACCGATGAGCTTGCCCCCGTTCGACCTCCTCGCGGGTCGAGACGTCGCCGATCCCCTGTCGCCCGATGAAATCCGCCGCTATGCCCGCCACCTCATCATGCCCGAGGTGGCGATGGACGGGCAGAAGCGTCTCAAGGCGGCCAAGGTCCTCTGCATCGGCACCGGGGGGCTCGGCGCCCCGCTCACGCTCTACCTGGCGGCGGCCGGCGTGGGCACGATCGGCCTGGTCGACTTCGACGTGGTCGACGTCTCCAACCTCCAGCGGCAGGTGATCCACTTCACTTCCGATGTGGGCAAGCCGAAGATCGAGAGCGCCGAGGCCAAGCTCAAGGCCCTGAACCCGGCGCTGGTCGTCCACAAGTACGAGTTCCCGATCACCAGCGAAAACGCGCTGGATGTCTTCGCCGACTACGACGTGATCGTGGACGGGACGGATAACTTCCCGACCCGCTACCTGGTCAACGACGCCTGCGTGCTGCTGGGCAAGCCGAACGTCTACGGCTCGATCTTCCGGTTCGACGGCCAGGCCTCGACCTTCTTCCCGCCGCATGGGCCCTGCTATCGCTGCCTCTACCCCGAGCCGCCGCCGCCCGACCTGGTGCCCAACTGCGCCGAGGGGGGCGTGCTAGGGATCCTGCCGGGGGCGATCGGCGTGGTCCAGGCGACCGAGGCCGTCAAGCTGATCCTGGGCGTGGGCCGGCCGCTGATCGGCCGCCTGCTGCTCTACGACGCGCTGGACATGACGTTCCGCGAGATGAAGGTGCGGAAGTCGCCGCGGTGCCCGATCTGCGGGCCGAACCCGACCATCACCGAATTGATCGACTACGAGCATTTTTGCGGAGTCCCGAGCGTGCCCGACACCAACGACGCCGCCTCGAAGTCGCTCGACGCCGCCATCAGCCCCCGCGAGCTCAAGGACCGGATCGATCGCGGCGAGAAGCCGTTCATCCTCGACGTCCGCAACCCGGAAGAGATCGACATCTGCCGGATCGCCGGCTCGATCGTGATCCCGCTCCCGGAACTGCCGAAGCGGATCGGCGAGCTCGACCCCGCCACGCCGATGGTGGTCCACTGCAAGAGCGGGATGCGGAGCCAGAAGGCGATCGACCTGCTCAAGGGCCAGGGGTTCCAGAAGCTGTCCAATCTGACCGGCGGCATCCTGGCCTGGATCGAAGAGGTCGACCCGTCGCTGCCGAAGTATTGATCCGGGGCATCATGCCGCACGGGGCCTGGCGGGTTTGGACTTGAGGGAATCGCCCTCATCGTCCACAATCCGCGCGATGGGGGGTCGTTCGACCCGCCGCCAGCCTGGCAAGGAGGCCCCTGGCATGAAACGCCGCTCGATGCTGATGCTCTCATTGCTCGCGATCCCGGGGCGGTTGTTCGCTCAGGAGCCCGCCTCCCGATCGCGATCGGCCCGGGGACGCACCATCTCCGAGGATGATCGCGACCCGCCCGCGAAGCGACTGACCAAGGCGGCCGTGGCCGAGGACCCGGAGGTCCCCGATCGCGGACCGGCCCCGTCCCACGCCGAGTCGATCCCGGCCAACTTCCCCGAGCAGGCCGGGTACATCTGGAAGACGTTCCCGATCGCCGATTACTCGGCGCTCGACCCCAACCAGAGCAATCCGCAGACGGCGATCCTCGACTGGATCTTCCGGCGCACCGACACGGCCCCCTGGCACGGCGACAAGATCGCCGTCCTGAGCGCCAGCCGGTCCCAGATCCGGGCCTACAACAGCCCCAAGGTCATCGAGCAGGTGGCCGAGGTCATCGACCGATTCACCGACGCCTACGAGAACATCCTCTCGGTGCGGGTCCGGTTCGCCGCGGCCACCGACTCGCGCTGGCGGTACGTCGTCCACCAGCGGCTGACCCCCGTCGGCAGCGGACCCCAGGGGCAGCAGATCTGGCAGGCCAACCCCGCCGACGCCGACATGGCCCTGCGGCAGATGGAAGCCTGGCAGGGGTTCCGGCTCCTGGAAGACCAGAAGCACGAGATGGTCAACGGCCTCACCCTGCTGGTCTCGCACACCGACAAGCGGACCTTCGCCGGCGGCCTCCAGCGCGAGAACGCGGCCGGGCAGGGCTATCAGCCCAAGACCGACCGGCTCGAAGAGGGGATCGTCCTCCGGTTCAGCCCGCTGCTCACCTACGAGGGGGACGGGCTCGACGCCGCCATCGAGCTGTCCACCAACGCGGTCCGCAAGCTCCACGCCACCAAGGTCCTGGCCCCGGGCCAGATCGGGCCCGGTGAGCAGACGATCGACGTCCCGGAGGTCTCCGAGACCCGGCTCAACAAGCCGATCAAGAACTGGCCGCTGGGCCAGGCCCTGGTGATCTCGGCCGGGATCCAGCCGGGCATCCTCCAGGACAAGGGCGGCCTGTTCAACATGCGGATCCCCGGCACGGTCCCCACCGGGACCGAGACGATCGTGATCATCAACGTCGAGCTGGCGGCCCGCAAGCGCAGCACCTGACCCGACGTTCGCCGGACATCCCTGGTCAGCCATCGAGGCCGGATCGAATCGATCCGGCCTTTTTGCGTCGCCCAGGGAGGATCGAGGTTCGGGGACGCTAGCCTGAGACCCGGTATGTCCCGTCGAGGCGGAGCTTCGAATCGGCCGATTACGGAACTTGTGCGAGGGATACCCTTGGGCAAAGCGGACTCACCGGCGCCGTCAGGGGGTAAGCTAACCTCAGGCACCCAGTGACGGAATGAGATCGGGGAGCTTGAACTTTTCGATCGGCGCATGGCGACGGGCCGATGGCCATCGAAATGACCATCGGCCCGGTAATGTGGCTCGATGCGAGGCGGCCGCGCTCAGTTAGCCTTGAGGTTCAGGCTGGGCGAGCCGGGCAGGGGGGGCAGCGAGGAGGTGGCCTCGGCGAGGGTCGTGGCGACGACCTTGCCGGCGGCGGCCTTGACGGCGGCCGAGGCGTCGGATTCGGCCATCTCGCGGAGCCGCTCGACCGCGTCGGGGTTCATCCGGCCGGCGAGGGCCTCGGCGGCCTTGGTCCGCACCGTCTCATCCTTGTCGTGGGTGAGCTGGAGCAGCCAGATCACCGGGTCGATGTCGGTGCGGGAACAGACCAGGGAAATGATCGAGACGCGGTTCTCGGGCTTGGGGTGGTAGAGCTGCTTGCCGAGCATGATCTGGTCCGGGGACAGGCCGCGGGCCTTCAGGACGATCTCGGCCAGTTCGGGGACGCCGGGCTCGGCGTCGTGGAGGCGGCGGAGGACCGCCTCGTCGCCGAGGATCGCCGTGCGGGTGGCCAGGGTCTTGAGGGCGTGGAACCGGACGCCGCCGTTCTCGGGATCCTCGATGTAGGGGGCGGCCAGGGCGGCCATCCCGTCGACCGGCGAGGAGCCGAGGCAGATCACCGCGGCGGCCCGGGACCGGGGGTCGCGGTCGCCCAGGTGGCGGGCGGAGGGCTCGCGGAACGAATCCTTCCAGTCGGCCAGGAGCAGTTCCTCGGCCGGGGTCATGGTCAGGCCGGGCAGCCAGCTCCAGAGCTGGGCGATCTCGGTCATGGCGGTGGCCCGCACCTCGACGTGGCCGTCGGCGATGCCCGAGGTGAGCAGCGCGTGGGACGGGTGGAGGGCGTCGACCCAGGCGGACGGCGTGGGGTCGATCCGGAACCGGTTGAGGATCCGGGTGGTGGCCAGGATCGAGGTGACGCGGGCGACCGGGCTGGACTTCACGTAGCCGGCGCGGAGGCCGTCCAGGATCGCGACCCAGTCCTTGGCCTCGGCCGGGGGGATCGGCGATTGCGCGGTCCCGGTCTCCGGCTCGGTCATCCGATAGACCAGGGCCAGGGCCTGGGGATCGCTCGCCTTCAGCCCTTCGGCCAGGGTCTTCAGGGTGGGGGCGGAAGCCGCCTCGGCCGGCTTGGCCGTTGTGGCCGGGGTCCGGCCCTTCCAGGCCCAGCCCGCGCCGCCGATCGCCACGGCCAGAAGTCCGGCCACCGCACCCTTGATCCATCGTCGCTCGGTCATAGTTGCCTCCTTGCGTACCGAACTCCAGGGAAAGGCCCCATGGCGCGACATCATAATCCGGGGCCGGGAACCGACAAGAGCATTTCGCGCGGGCGGCAGGGGCCCGAGGATCGGCCGAATCGCGGCAATCTGCCGTCGGGCTGGGGAAATCGCCCCGATCGGCCGATCAAATAGGAGCGGGCCGCGTCGCCCCGGGGGGAGGATTGCCCCGGGGACGGCAGGACGGGACCGCCCGAAACCCAAGGGAGCACTCATGATCCCCCCTGCGACTCGCCGGCGAAAGGCGATCCTCGCCCTGGGACTGGTCGGCATCGCGCTCGGCTGGGCAACGCCGACGGCCTTGCCCGCCGGGACACGGGCCATCGACCCCGCCCAGGTCGTCCCGCTCGATAAGATCCCCGCCCACCACCGGGAAGCCGTGTCCGAGGTCATCCGCGACCACACGATCCACCGGAAGGCGCCCGCCGATACGTTCCCCTGCAACTCCAAGGTCTACCTCAGCCTGCTGAACGAGCCCGCGGTGACGCTGGCCCTCTGGCAGGACCTGGCCTCTTCCCCGGTGCGGCTGACGCAGCTGGATGCGAACCGCTACCAGGGGACCGACGGCAACGGGGCGACGGCCACCTGGGAGTTCGTCTATCGATCCCCCAAGCTGCACGTCCTGCTCAGCGACCTCGACTACACCAGCCCGCGCGGGGCGGCCCACCTGACCGGCCGGATCGTCCTGGTGGTCCATTCCGGGTTCTACCGCGAGGTCAACGGCGAGCCCTGGGTCCAGCACGACGTCGAGGCCTTCGTGAAGGTCGACTCGAAGGGCTGGAAGGCCCTCGCCAAGACGGTCCGGCCGATCCTCGAAAAGGTGCTGGAGGACCAGGTCCAGGAGGCCGGCTGGTTCGTCTCGCTGATGGGCCGGCTGGTGGAAACCTACCCCAACTGGGCCTGCCAGGTCGTCGGGACCAAGGGCCAGATCGACCCGACCACCCGCGTCAACTTCCGCGACGTGGTGGTCCAGAACAAACGCCCCGGCGCTTTCACCGGACGGCCGACCCTGACCGCCGACGCCCAGGCCAACGAGGCGACCCGCCGCCGATGACCCGGTGAACCGGGCCCGCCGCGCGGGCGGAGCGAGGGGAGGCGTCGGCCGCGGCCGGCCCCTCCCCTCGTCCCATTCCCGGCGCCCCCGCTCCTCAGCGGGACCGGCCGCCGACCGGCAGCCGGAGCACGCTGGAGAAGAACCCCACGGCCGAGTCGCCCACGGCGACCCCGGCATCCAGGGCGACCGACGGGTTCTTGACCGTCCCGGTCACGCGGAACTTCAGGAGCCGGTTGGACAGGAAGCTGGCCACCTTCAGGACGGCGTCCTGGCCCCGGCCGATCGCCTCGCCCAGCCCCGGGATGATCCCGATCAGGTTCTGGCCTGACTCCGGGATCAGCCGGTTGGTGTTCACCAGGACTTCCAGGTTCAGGTTCCCCGCGAAGGTGACCGTGCCGGTCCCGTGGACCTGGATCACCTTGCCCTCCAGCATGAACTCGCTGATGTTCAGCGTCTGGTTCATGATCGCCCCGTGCATCTCGCCGACGTCGAACAGGCCGCCGCCCGCCCCGCCGACGCTGGCCAGCCGGATGATCTCGCGGAAGACCGGCACCTCGACCAGGGAGGCGTCGGCGAGGTTCAAGTCCACCCGCCCGCGATAGGTGGCCGGCTGGGACAGGTCGTGGCCGGTCACCACCACCTTGCCGGTCAGCTTGCCCGAGGCCGCCTTGTTGGAGTCGCTCTCCAGCCGCGACAGCAGCTCGATGTCGAAGTCGGTCGCCTGGGTCTCGGTCTGGAACGAGCGGTCGTTGCCGAGCCGGAGCATGACGCTGCCCCGGAGCGTCCCGCCGGCGATCTTCGAGGTCCACTGCCGGCAGGTGAACGAGCCGTTGCCGGTGGCCGGGTTCCAGGAGACCTCGCCGGGGAACCTGAGGTTGGTCAGCGGGAGGTTGCTGACCTTGGCGTTGGGGACGGTGACCGCGGTGGTGGCCTGGAGCATCCCATCCAGCCGCCCGTTGACCCGGACCGAGCCGGTGCCCTCCACCAGGTGCATCATCGAGGGGGCCGCCAGCAGCATCCGGCCGATCGAGGCGTGGTCGACCTTGACGTCGAATTCCGCGGTGGGCGGCTGCTTGGGCCGGAACTCGCCGCGAGCCCGGCCCGAGGCGGTCCCGCCGAAGACGTCCCCGGCCAGGTCGTCCAGCTGCCATGCGGTCGGGGTCTGGGTGATGTTGCCCCGGAGCCCGCCGATCGGCACGCGGGGGGACTCCAGGTGGACGTCGCGCAGCTCGAAGGCGCCCCGGGCCCAGCAGGCGAACGGCTTGACCGTGGCGCGGAGGTTCAGGACCAGCGCGGCCAGCCCGTCGATCCGGGTGATCTCGCCGGTCAGGCCCAGCCCCCGCCACAGGCCGAGCATCTGGAAGCCGGCCGCCTGGAGCTCGGCGTTGACGACCGCCTTGGACCGCTCGACGCCGATCGGGGCCGAGCCGTTGAAGCGGATCTTCCCGCCCAGGCTGTCGGCGGTCACGGCGAAATCGATCCGGTCCTGGTGCCCCTTCACCGTGATCTGGGCGGATTCGGCGGGCACCCCCTGCACGGTAAGGTCCGGGGCGTTGACCTGGACGTTGGCCTCGATCGAGGAGGCATCCATCGGCATGGCCAGCTTGACCCGCCCCTCGGCGATGCCGGTCAGCTTCAGCTCGTCGCCGAGGAAGGCGGAGGCCAGCCGGGCCGTGTCGATCCCCTTGAAGCTGGCCGAGGCGTCCAGGTTGGTGCCGGGCCGGGTCGGGATCCGGGCCTCGGCCGTGATCCGGCCGCCGAAGGTCTGGGCCTCCAGCCCGGTGATGGCGATCACGTCGCGGTCGGTGGTCCACTGGAGGACCAGGTTGCCCAGCGGCGAGTCCTCGGTCCGGGCCCGCAAGACCCGGGCGCTGCCGCGGGTCTGAATCGCGAACGGGGACAGGCTGCCGCCCGCCTCGCCCTGGGCATCGATCACGCCCGCGACGGGGGCGGGCTTCGGGACGGTCGGCACGAACGCGAGGATCTGGGCCAGCTCCCATTCCTTGACGTCGATCCGGCCGCTGTACTGGTAGGGGGCGGCCACGGAGAGCTGTCCGGAGGCCTGCAGGGGATGCCCGGCCAGGCTCGCGGTGAACTCGGGGACGTCCAGCTTGCCGGCCTCCAGGCGGACGCGGGTCGCGATCCGGTCGAGCACCGCCCCCTGGTAGGTGATCCGCCGGCTATCCGCGTTGGCCGCGACCAGCCAGGCGGCCGGGTCGCCGAGCCTGGCCACGTCGGCCGAGGCTTCGACCCCCATCGAGAACAGCCCCGACAGCGGGTTGGGCACCGGGAAGAAGGGCGCGGACAACTCGCCGATGGGCAGGTCGAGGGCCTCGAACCGGGCCGAGAGCCGGCCGCGCGGGGCGATCTGGGCGCGGACCCCGCCCCGGAAGCCGCCCGCGGCCAGCGCCCCCTCCTTGGGCGGGAGGTCGGTCGCGGCCGGGGGATGGGCGTCGTCGCCGATCGGGTGGTCGACGAACTGGCCCCGGAAGTCGGAGAGTTCCAGGACGCCATCGATCAGGTCGAGCTTGGCGTCGATCCGGCCGATGTCGATGTGATTGATCGAGGCCGCCTTGAGCGACGACTCGCCGTGGAACTTGTACTTGCGGAGGTCGCCCGGCGTGGCGATCGGGATCGTGGCGTTGGCCTTGAGCGTGAATTTGCCGGCGATCGGCACCGGGATCTTGATCCCGTAGGCCCGGGCCTTGTCCAGGATCATGTTGAGGTCGACGTCCTCCAGCTCGACCTCGGTGGAGATGGTCTTGGGCAGGGTGATGCCGCCCTTGCCCGGCTTGCCGGGGGGGGGCGGCGGCTGCTTCCGCATCTCCGAGGCGATCCAGCCGGAGACGGTCTTGCCGCCGTTCCAGACCGTCAGGAGCGGGACCGCCTCCTCCAGCGAACTCCACAGGGCGTTCTCGGGCAGCAAAGGATCGTTGGGATCGGCGGGCGTCCCGTCCGGCCGCATCTTCGGCGCGGCGGCGGCGGTGAGGGCGGTGTCGTACTGGAGGTTCTGGCCCTCGGCCCTCATCGAAACGGACAGCGACTTGATCGGGATCCCCTGGAAGCTCCCGCCTTCGATGACCGCCTGGCCGACCGTGCCGGTCAGGTCGGGCCCGGATTTGGCGAGGGCCACCTTCAGGGCCACGTCCCCGGAAAGCTGCCCGTCCGCGCCGACCTTCTCCAGCTGCCAGGACTTCGGGGCCTGGGTGATGTCGATCTGGTTGAGGGTCATGTCGAGGTCGAACTTCGGCGTCCCCGGCCCGAAGACGAGCCGGCCGCCCGCGCCGATCGACCCACCCAGGGTCCGGCCCTCGACGTTCTGGACCGTGACCTGATCGTCGTCGACGACGATCTTGCCCGTGGACCCGGTGGCCGTCACGCCCATGGTCGGGAGCTTCGCCGTGACGCCCTTCAGGTCGATCTCGGTGTGGAGGTGGATCGGGGTCGGGTCCTTGAGCTTGTAGGCGATCTTGACGCGGGCATCGACGGGCCCGGACGGCTCGACGTTCTCCCAGATCTCGGTCGGGACGAACGGCAGCCGGACGATCTTGTCCTTGTCCACGACCAGCTTGGGGTCGGTGGCCAGGCGGACCTCGCCGACCTGGAAGTTCTGGTCGAACTCGCCGGCGATGTCGAACCGGCCCCAGGTCGGGTCGTCGGTGGTCGCCTTGACGACCTCACGCCCGTCCTTCGCGACCATCGTGCCGGCGACCTTGCGGACCTCCAGCGGCTCCCGCCCGTCCTGGGTCAACGTCGCCGACCCATCGACGACCGCGATCTCGGGCAGGGGGGCGGGGGTTTCCCCCGGCTTCGGGTCGGGCTGCGGCACCAGGGGGATTTTGGTCACCAGCTGGTTCTTCGCATCGAACCGGAGCGAAATTTTGGGGGATTCGACCGTGACCCGGGTCGGCATGAACCGGCCGCGGATCATCGAGGAGAGGGAGGTGTCGACGCTGATTCGGTCGGCCGTGATCCAGACGGGGGAGTCGGCGGTCGGGCCCTCGAGCAAGGCGACGCCGAGGAGGCCCGCCGAGTCGCGCCCGAGCCACCAGCTCCGGACGACGACCTTGCCGCCATACTGGGCCTGGATCGCGCGGACGATCACCGCCGGGACGACCCAGGTGCGGACGACGAAGAAGGCCGCCACGGACAAAATGAGGCCGACGCCGGCCCATCGCCAGAGCTTCCGGGGGATATGCATCAGGACCACCTCAATCGAAGACGGACGGGCCGTCCCAGGTCTGGAATCCAAGACATCCGACGCCATCCGCCCGCGCCGGAGCGGGGCCGATGGCCCGGGGAGATCACGCGGATGGGAGCGGCAACCCCGCGACGAGACGATTCCGGGGATGCGGGCTGCCGCCGGTCGGACGGGCGGCGACGGGCTTCACGACGGGGACGAGCCGGGCGTCTTCGGTTGGCGGATCTTGGGAGGAGAACAAGTGCGCAAGTTGCTCGATTTCAGGGCGTTGACGACGAGTCAAGGCGAGGCGTGAAACCCACCGCGATGCCGCCGCGCCACGCCGGCGCGGCGACATCGGGGGTTGGTGCAATCAACGTGCCACCGGGAGTCCATCGGGGTTGATGACCCGGATCTCGCGGAAGCCCATCGCCTTGAGCTTGGGCTCGACCGAGGCCCGATCCCCCACGACCAGGATCGTGCGGAAGTCGGGCGAGGCGACCTCGACGGTGGCGGCCCGGATGGCGGCGTCGGGCACGTCGGCCAGGTGCTTGAGGTAGGCGTCGAAGTAGTCCATCGGCAGGCGGAACTGGGCCAGCTCGGCCAGGGCGCCGGCGATGCCGGAGGGGTCCTCGAACGTCTCCGGGAACGAGCGGATCTCGGCGTCGCGGGCGGTGGCGATCTCCTCGGCGGAGAGGGGACGGTCCTTGCCCAGGGCGTCGAGTTCGCCGAGCACCTCCTTGAGGGCCTCGGCCGTCACGTCGGCGCGGACCTGGGTGGAGACCTGCCACACGCTGCCCACCCGGCGGTAGCTGAACCCGGACCCGGCGCCGTAGGTGTACCCGTTCTTCTCGCGGAGGTTGGCGTTGAGCCGGCTGAGGAAGTCGGCCCCGACCACGTGGTTGCCGATCACGTTGGCGAAGTACTTCGGGCTGTTGCGGTCCTCCCAGCGGCGGCCGACCGCGAGGATGCTCTGGACCGCGCCCGGCTTGTCGGCCAGGTAGACGACGCCCGGCTCGGGCTGGGTCCGGACCGACGGCCGATCTTTGGGCGGCTCGGCGGTCGTCTTCCAGGCGCCGAGGGTCGCTTCCAGGGTCTCGATCAGGGCGTCGGGCTCGACGTCGCCGACCACGATCAGGGTGGACTGGTTGGCGCCGAAGCGGTCGTGGAAGGCGCGGACGTCGTCGATGGTCAGCTTGCCGACCGTTTCCACCCGACCCTGGGTCGGGTTCGCGTAGGGGTGCCCCGGGCCGTAGAGGAGGGTCGGGAACGCCCGGCGTGCGATCCAGGACGGGCTATCCGGCCCCTGGAGCAGGTCGTCGAGCTGGAGCTTCCGCTCGCGGTCGAAGTCGGCCGGGTCGAACCGGGGGGAGGTCAAAACCTGGCCGAGCTTCTCGAAGGCGGGCTTCAGGTTCCGGGCCAGGACCGAGAAGCCGACCGAGGTGGAGTCCGACCCCGGCCGCACGCCCAGGGTCACGCCCAGGGTCTCCAGCGACTCGGCCAGCTCGGTGCTGGTCTGCGCCCTGGTCCCCTTGTCCAGCAGGGCGGCGGTCAGGGCGGCGACGCCGGACTTGCCTTCGGGATCGTCGGCGGTGCCGACCGGGACGACCAGCGTGGCCTGGACCACCGGCAGGGTGTGCCAGGGGGCGACCCAGACGTCGAGCCCGTTGCTCATCCGCTTGCGGACGAACCGGGGGGGCAGGAACGACCGGGCGAGGTCGGGCCCGGGCATCTTGGTCCAGTCGGGGCCGGGCTGCGGAGGCCGGGGGCTGAACGCCGCGTCGGCGGCCGGGCCGGGTAGGGGGCCGACGATCTCGGCCTCGCTCTTGGCCTCCCCCTCCTTGACCGGGCGGATGGCGAGCGTGACCTTCTCGGGGGTCAGGTACGTCTTCGCCACCCGGACGAGGTCGTCGGTCGTCACGCCGTAATAGCGGGCGAAGTCCTTGCGATAATAGGCCGGGTCATCCTTCTGGACGAAGCCGATGGCCAGCAGGTGGGCCCTCCGGAGCTGCGAGGTCAGGCCCTGGAAGGTCGATTTCTCGAACTTGGCCAGCGCCCGGGCGAGTTCGTCGGCGGTGGGGGGCTTCGTCTTCCATTCGGCGAAGACGGCATCGAGGGTCTTGGTCACGTCGTCGAGGGTCTTGCCGTCGGCGGCCGTGGCGTCGACGGTGAACATCCCGGAGGCCTCATTGGTCAGGCTGGAGGCGTCGACCTCGGTGGCCACGCGGGCGTCGCGGACCAGGGCCCGATGGAGCCGGGACGCCTCGCCGTCGGCGAGGATCGAGGCCAGCAGGCCGAGCGCGGGGGCGTCGGCGTGGTCGTCGGGCACCGTCGGCCACGCCCAGTAGATCCGGGGCAGGCTGACGCGGTCGGCCAGGGTGAGGGATTCCGTTTTCTTGAGCGTCCCGGCTGGGGCGACGACCGGCTTGATCGCGGGGCCGGCGGCCAAAGGGCCGAAGTAGGCGGCGATCATCTCCTTGGCCTTGGCCGGGTCGAAGTCGCCGGCCACGCACAGGGAGGCGTTGCCGGGATGGTAGAACTCGGCGAAGAACCGCTTGAGGTCGTCCAGGGTCGCCGCGTCCAGGTCCTTCATCGAGCCGATGACCGACCACGAATAAGGGTGTCCCTTGGGGAAGACGTGGGCCAGCAGGCTTTCCTCAGCGAGCCCGTACGGGACGTTCTCGTAGGACTGACGGCGCTCGTTCTTGACGACCTCGCGCTCGGTGTCGAACTTCTCCTGGTCGAGCGCCGTGGGCAGGAAGGCCAGCCGCTCGGCTTCGAGGTACAACGCCCGCTCCAGGAAGGTCGAGGGGACGCTCTCGAAGTAGACGGTCACGTCCTCGGTGGTGAAGGCGTTGGACTGGGCCCCGGTCTCCTGGAGCGGGATGTCGTAGTTGGGGACGTTCTTGGTGCCCCGGAACATCATGTGTTCGAAGAAGTGGGCGAACCCGGTGCGGCCGGCCCGCTCGTTCTTCGACCCGACGTGGTAGGCCACGCAGACGGTCACGCGGGGGACGGCGGGGTCGCGGTGGAGCACCACCTTCAGGCCGTTGGGCAGGCGGTAGCTCTCGATCGGCAGGTCGGGGATCGGCGGCGTCTGCTGGCCGAAGGCGGCCGACGATCCGAGCAGCAGGGCGAGGCAGGCGACGAGGCGGCGGACCGTCATGCGAGCGACCTCCGTGAGAGGGGGGGGCGGCGGCCCGGGCGGGGGGCCTCCGCCCTGCGGTGTAGTCAGTCTTTCTTGCGGGGCGTGGGCTGGTCCACTTCCGGGGAGGTGGTCCTTTGCAGCTCGGCGGCGACCTCGCCGGCCCGGCGGAAGGCGCGGAGGGCGTTGCCGCCCAGGATCTTGCGGACGTCGTCGTCGGAGTGGCCCCGGCGGAGCAGTTCCTCGGTCAGGCGGGGGTAGGACGCCACGTCCTCCAGCCCGACCGGCGTCGAGGTGATCCCGTCGAAGTCCGAGCCGATCCCGACGTGGTCGATCCCGGCCACCTTGATGATGTGCTCGATGTGGTCGGCCACGATGCTCAGGGTCCCCCGGGGGGACGGGTGGGCGTCGGCCCAGGCTTCGTAGGCTTTGGCGTACTCGGCCGGGTCGGGGTATTTGGCACGCAGTTCACGGCGGGCCGCCGCGCCGGCCTTCGCGGCCTCGGGCACGATGAACCCGGAGTAGAAGTTGACCATGATGACCCCGCCGTTCTTGGGCAACTCCTTGAGGATCTCGTCGGGGACGTTCCTCGGGTGGTCGGCCAGGGCGCGGGCGCTGGAATGGCTGGCGATGATCGGGGCCTTGCTGATCCGGAGGGCATCGGCCATGGTCGCGGGGGAGACGTGCGAGATGTCCACCAGCATGCCCAGCCGGTTCATCTCCCGGACGACCCGTTCGCCGAACGGGGAGAGGCCGTCGTGCTTCGGTTCGTCGGTGGCGGCATCGACCCAGTCCAGGGTCTTGTTGTGGGCCAGGGTCATGTAGCGGGCGCCGAGCTTGGCGAACATCCGCAGCATGGCGAGGTCGTCCTCGATGGCGACGCCCCCCTCGATGCCGATCAGCGAGGCGACCTTGCCTTCCCCGGCGATCCGCTCGACGTCGTCGGCCGAGAAGGCCATGGCGAAGGTGTCCGGGTACCGCTCGACCATCCGGTAGACCAGGTCGATCTGGTCGAGCACGGTCCGGGCCGGGTTGGGCTGGTCGCTGGGTATGTAGACCGACCAGAATTGGGCCTTGAGCCCCCCCTCGCGGATCCGGGGGATGTCGGTGTGGCCGGTCGGCAACCTCTGGTTCAGGTCGACCTTGCCGAAGGCCATGTCGCCGACCGAGCGGAGGTGCCAGGGCAGGTCGTTGTGGCCGTCGAACAGGATGGCGGAGGCGTGGACCTTCCGGGCTCGCTCGGAGACGGGCGGGGCCGGCGTGTCGGCGGCGAAGGCCGCGAGGGGCAGGAGGGGGAGGGACAGGCCGAGGAGGCGGGCGACGTTTCGGATCATGGCGGGCGGTTCGGCTCCGGCGAGGTGCATGGACTCGGATCGATTCGATCGCGGCCCCCATTCTGTTCGCCCAAAGCTCTCGGGGCAACCGCCGAGCGATCGGCGGGGCGCCTGGAAGGCGGGGCATCCCGGCCGTAGAATGGCGGCCCGGGTCGCGCCGTCCGCCCCGGGCGGGGGCCCCCGGACCGGAATCGGAGCGACGTGCCCCATGAGATGCCCCTTCGCCGCCTCCCTGGCCAGCCTCGCCGGAGTCGCCCTGATGAACCTCGGCCCCGCGCCCGCCGCCGAGCCCCCGCGCCACCTCGACTACCCGGCCGCCCGCAAGGAGGCCGTGGTCGACGACTACCACGGCGTCAAGGTCGCCGACCCCTACCGCTGGCTCGAAGACCCGGATTCCCCCGAGACCCGCGCCTGGGTCGAGGCCGAGAACAAGGTCACCTTCGGCTACCTGGAGTCGATCCCGGCCCGCGCCGAGTTGAAGGATCGGCTGACGAAGCTCTGGAACTACGAGAAGTTCGGCGCCCCCCGCAAGGAAGGCTCGCGCTACTTCTTCTCCAGGAACTCCGGGCTCCAGAACCAGTACGTCCTCTATACGACCGACCGCCTCGACGCCGAACCCCGCGTCCTGATCGACCCGAACACCCTTTCGGCCGACGGCACCGTCGCCCTGGGCGCCACCGCGATCAGCGACGGCGGCGACCTGATCGCCTACGGCCTGTCGTCGGCCGGGTCGGACTGGGTCGAGTTCAAGGTCCGCGACGTGGCCACCGGCGAGGACCGGCCCGACCACCTCAAATGGATCAAGTTCTCCGGCGCCTCCTGGACCAAGGACGGCAAGGGGTTCTTCTACGGACGCTTCCCCGAGCCCGAGCCCGGCGCC
Source organism: Tundrisphaera macrotermitis (assembly GCF_051175315.1). Classification (NCBI taxonomy): domain Bacteria; kingdom Pseudomonadati; phylum Planctomycetota; class Planctomycetia; order Isosphaerales; family Isosphaeraceae; genus Tundrisphaera; species Tundrisphaera macrotermitis. The sequence continues at coordinate 5,370,706 of NZ_CP195100.1, read as the reverse complement.
AGCCTCAAGGCCCCCAACTACTACCAGAAGCTGTATTACCACAAGCTCGGGACGACCCAGGACCAGGACACCCTGGTCTACGAGCGGCCCGACCAGAAGGAATGGCAGTTCCACGGCGGCGTGACCGACGACGGCACTTACTTGATCATCACCATCTCCAAGGGGACCGACGACAAGTACCGGATCCTCTACCAGGACCTCACCAAGCCGGATTCCAAGCCGGTCGAGTTGATCGACAACTTCGAGGCCAACTACTCGTTCATCGACCACGACGGCCCGGTCTTCTACTTCGAGACCAACAAGGACGCCCCGCGCGGCCGGGTGATCGCCATCGACACCCGCAAGCCCGAGCCCAAGGACTGGGTTGAGCTGATCCCGGAGTCGACCGACACCCTCAACGGCGTCGGGTTGGTCGACGAGAAGTTCGTCGCTTCCTACCTCAAGGACGCCCGCACGGCGGTCAAGCTGTTCGACCTGACCGGCAAGCACCTCCGTGACGTGGAGTTCCCCGGCATCGGCACGGCCTCGGGCTTCGGCGGCAAAAGGACCGACACCGAGACGTTCTACGCCTTCACCACCTTCACCGCGCCGACGACTATCTACCGCTATGACATGCGGACCGGCGAGAGCACCGTCTTCCGCAAGCCGACGGTCGCCTTCAACCCGGACGACTACGAGACCAAGCAAGTCTTCTACCAGAGCAAGGATGGCACGAAGATCCCGATGTTCATCAGCCACAAGAAGGGGCTGGTGTACGACGGGTCAAACCCGACCTACCTCTACGCTTACGGCGGATTCAACATCTCCCTGACCCCCTCGTTCAGCCCGGCCACTTTGGTGTGGATGGAACGGGGCGGCGTGTTCGCCCAGCCCAACCTCCGGGGCGGCGGCGAATACGGCGAGGCCTGGCACCAGGGCGGCACCCGGCTCAAGAAGCAGAACGTCTTCGACGACTTCATCGCTGCCGCCGAGTGGCTGATCGGCAACAAGGTCACGTCCACGCCCAAGCTCGCCATCGGCGGCGGGTCGAACGGCGGGCTGCTGGTCGGGGCCTCGATCACCCAGAGGCCCGACCTGTACGGGGCCGCGCTGCCCGCCGTCGGGGTGATGGACATGCTCCGGTTCCACAAGTTCACGATCGGCTGGGCCTGGATCGACGACTACGGCTCGTCGGACGACCCCGAGGAGTTCAAGGCCCTGTACGCCTACTCGCCCCTGCACAACATCAAGCCGGGCACGTCCTACCCGCCGACGATGATCACCACCGCCGACCACGACGACCGGGTGGTCCCGGCCCACTCGTTCAAGTTCGCCGCCGCATTGCAGGCCGCCCAAACGGGCGACAACCCGATCCTGATCCGGATCGAGACCAAGGCCGGCCACGGCGCCGGCAAGCCGACCTCCAAGGTAATCGAGGAGGCGGCCGATCGCTGGGCCTTCCTGCTCCGGTCGCTGAAGGCCGAGTAACGCCCCTTCGAAACGGCCGGAGGGCCGGCATGGATTTGCATCCACGCCGGCCCTCCGGGGAATCAAGTCGACTCGTTCGGCTCAGTAAGCGAAGAGGCCGAACGGGTAGGGGGTGAAGAACGGGCGGGTGTAGTTCTTCTTGAAGTCGAGCCACCAGATGCCGTCGTCCCAGCGGAGGGTGACCGCACGCCATTCCTGGGGCACTTCGGGGTAGGGGTAGAAGGGGCCGATGTTCGGCCAGGCCTGCCAGGGATAGGCCGTGGGGTAGCCGACCGCCGAGAAGTTCTGGTTCGGGGCGTAGCTGGGCCAGGCGTAGTTGGGCATGTTGGTGCTGCCAACCGCCGGGCCGCCGCCGGGGCCTTCGGGGATCGGGCTGCCGTCCGGGGCGCCGACCGGGCCGGACGAGACGACCTGGCCTTCATAGGACGGGGACGAGACGATCTCGCCGGCGCCGCCGCCATGATTGTGGCCGTGGCCGTGGCCGCCCATGGCGACCTGGTACTGGGCCGGGCGGACCCGGGCATCGACCAGCTTGATCTGGTCGATCACGCCGGTCACGCCGGGGATCCGGCCGACCAGGGCGACGGCCTCTTGCTTCTGCGAGGCGTTGGGGACGGTGCCGGTCAGCGTGACCACGCCTTCGCGGGTCTCGATCTCGATCCGGTAGGCCGAGAGCGTCTTGTTGGACTTCAGGGCCGAGGCGACCGCATTGGCCGTGGCCTGATTCTGCGAGACCGGGGCCGGGGCCGGGGCCGGGGCCTGCGCCAGGGCGGAGGCGTTGACCAGGGCGAGCAGTCCCAACGAGGCCGAAATCCGTTTCAGACCAACCATCATGGCTTTATCCTTCTCCCGCCTGAAGCCGACCGTGACCGAACTTGGGGACGCCGAGCGGGATCGCGGCGTCCGGGTCGGAGGATGGTGGAAGCTCGCTTCCGGAGGTCACCTTATCGGGTGATTTCCCCGTCCAGATCAGGCGAAATGGGGTAAAGCTGGGAAGCTGGGTCGAGGGCCGAATCCGTCCGTGGCTCCGAGTCGACGGAACTATGGCCCACGATCCGAGGGGGGTCAAATCGCGGTTCGAAAAAAAATCGGGGCCCGACGGCCCCGAGAATGAAACCACAATGATGGTCTGGACTTGCGTCCGGAAAATGATCAGCCGACCAGCCTCGGCTCGCCCGCAAGGCGGACGCTGACGGGGTGGGCGGCATCGGTCGTGCAGTTGCCGACGATCATGCCGATCAGGAGGAACGTCATCGTCCCCCCGGCGAACAGGGCGAATTCGGAGTCATGACGGCCGACCCAGGCGCCGGCGACGCCGAGGCCGATCATCGCGAGGACGAAACCGACCCGGCCCTTCTCGGCCCAGCGGGTGGCGGGCATCAGGCGGGTGAGGCAGAGCATCGCCACGCCGAACACCTGGAACATCATCACGGCGATTTCGAGGACCGCGTCGGTGCGGAGGTTAGACCAGGCCATGCAGGCTCCTTCCTTGGAAGCTGTATGGGGGGCTGTTGATTGACGTCGTTGTCAATCCGCGTCGAGTTTGACGGTTTTCAGGAAGATGCAGGTCCGGGACCAAAACGGGAAAATCCGTCAGTATCGACGGATCAATGTCAGTACTTGAGCGATTCTTTGGAAAATTCGGATTCGCGGGAAGGTTTTTGGAGGTCGATCGGGAATTCTTACACGGGCCGGGCGGCGGAATCTACAAATCGGGCGTGGGGAGGGCCGGCGGCGAGATGCCCCGGCCCGGCGGATCCGGTTCAACGACGGCGGCTCGGCATCTTGGGCCGCTTGAATTCGAAGATCTTGCCGATGTCCAGGAGCTTCCAGCCTTCTTTTTCCTTCCGCATCGTCACCTTGCGCTGGCGATAATCGGGCCCGGTGTTGTTCCCCAGGACGATGTCGATGCGGCCGCTGCTAACGGCCGGCATCTGCTGGACCGGCTTGTAGCCCTCGAACGCCTTGGCCATCTCGTCGAGTTCCTCGTCGGAGATGCTGACGTCGGAGATGGACAGGAAGATCTTGCGATACTTCTCGGCCGCCTCGGTCGGCGCCCGGCGGGCGACCGCCTGGGCCAGCCGATCCTTGTCCTTGGCCTTCAGGGCGCTGAGGAAGGCGACCGCGCCCGACCAGGGGCCGCTGAAGTCGGCGGGTTCGTTCGCCCCGATCCCATCACCGTTGTCGCCGCCCGAGCCGGGGATCTCGGCCCCGGGCGCGCCGGGGACCGTCATGGACGGATCGCCCGGGATCGAACCTTCGACGGGCGGCAGGGCGCCGGTCGGCGATCCGGCCATGGCCATCGTCGGGTCGGCGGCGCCCGGGGCGCCCGGGGTCGCGGCCGGGTCCGGAGCCGCCTCGGTCGGGGCGGGCGGCGCGGCCACCATCCGGGCCAGTTCGTCGGTGCCCGAGGCGTCCCCCTTCAGGGCAGGCGCGGCGGGGGCGGCGGCCTCCTCGCCGGCCGGGGCCGGGGCGGGGTCCGGGGTCGCGGCCACGGCGGCCGGATCCGGGGTCGCCGCCGGGGCCGCGGCGCCGGGTGCCGTTTCGGCCTCCGCGGCGGGGGCCGCCTCGGCCGGGGCGGGCGCTGCCCCGGGCGCCGCCCCCTGATCGACGATCTGGACCGGGGTATCGGCGACGGCGCTGGAATCGGAATCGGGGTCCGGGACGTCGCTGCCGCCGCATCCGATGAATGACGCGCAGATCCCGGCCACCACGACGCGGCCCAACCACTGCTCAAGCGGTTTCATGGTGATCCCGATCCTTTCGCCCAGGTTCTCGTGCTGCCATTGGGGGCGAGGCCCCGCGCAGCGTCCCCGACGCCGGGCGTGGAGTCCCCTTGCATCCCCGTGCAATCCCTCAAGTATGTCGTCCCGGCCCCTGGCAGGAAAGGGGTCGGTCGGGAAGCTCGCCCGGCCGCCGCGCCCCCGCATCAGCCGGGTTGCGTGCGGGCCACCTCCGAGCCTCCGGGACGGCCCAACCCGGCCGTCGGATCGCCGCATTGACCCGCCTCGGCCCGGCCCCGGCCCCCGATCGTCGCCGGGGAAGGCCCGGCCGTTGGCTTCGTTCGGGACGGGGTCGGAGCGGGGGCGGGCGGCGCAGGGCGGGAGCCGCTCGACCGCCGGCCGGGCGGCGATCCGATCGACTCGGCGGCCTGCTCAGCGGCCCGCCGCTCGACCTCGCGGAACTCGCGCAGGGCGCGGAACATCGCCCGCTCCGCCGCCGCCTCATACTTCCGGGCCGTCTGACCCTCGGCCGTCTCGTCGAACAGGGCACGCTCCGCCGCCTCGGCGCGGTCCGCCGCCTCCGCCTCGTCGTCCACCTCCCCCCGCAGCTCGCGCAGGGCCTCGACCTCGCCGTCCATCAGCCGGGCCAGTTCCTCCCGCGCCCAGGCCTTGCGTTCCTTGCGGTCCAGGCCCGCGCCCTGGTCGTCGCCGAGGGCCGAGAAGTTCCCCTTGATGGCGCGCAGGAGCGGGTCGAACGGGGTCGGCGGGTGCATGCCCGGGTGTCGGCCCAGGAGGTGATCGACCCTCCGCTCGTCGGCGTCGGTCCAGCGGAAGCGCCGGGGCAGGACCAGGCGGCCCCGGAGCTGGTGCCAGCACTCGATCAGGCCGTCGATCCCCTCCGGCGTCCGCATCAGCCGCCGGACGGTGATGTCGGGGTCGTTGGCCAGGTTCAGGGCGATCGCGTCGGTTTCGGCATATCGGGCATCGTCGCGGGCTTTCAGGGCGTCGCGGACCCGACGCGCGGTCATCGCCGCCTCGTGGCGTTCGCAGCGGTCGAGTCGGTTGGACATCACGGCGATGCGCCGGACGAGGATCCGGCCCATCGGCCCGGAGGGCTGCAACTCGGATTCGAGGGTGGCGGCCAGCGCATCGACCTCGGCGGTCTGTTCGGGCAGCAGGACGACGCCGTCGCCGGCGAGGCCGTGCTTCAGGGCGTTCCTCCGCGACTTCTCCTTGCCGGCCGGGGTCCGGGGCCCGGTGCTCCGGGCCGCGTTGCGGCGGTTGGCTTCGAGTCGGGCCGGGCTGCAGGTCATGGGGGGCTCCGGTGCGGCGGGCGTTGGGCCGGGTGCGGGGTCGAGGCGTCGCCTACATATTCAGAGTCGGGGGAGACCTTTAAGCACAGTTTTTACCCCGAATCGGGAAAATTCACCGGACGCCCCCCGGCCGGTCGGTGCGGGATGGGCCGATGATCCGCGAGGGGCGCCGATCGCTGCGCGAGGCGGCTCCGGTCCAACCCTTGCCCGGGCCCGTGACACGCCTTATCATGGGGCCGAGATCCGGGTTCAGTTCGGCCGCGAAGATGGACGGGAGAGGCACGCGATGCCCGCACAGAAGACGGTCCTGCTCGTCGATGACGACAACGAGATCCTCGAATCGATGCGCACCGTCCTGGAAGCCAAGGGATACCGGGTGATGGTGGCCCGCGACGGCAACTCGGGGCTGACGATCGCCGAGCGCGACAGCCCCGACCTGCTGATCCTGGACATGATGATGCCCAAGAAGAGCGGCTTCCTCGTCCTGGAGAAGCTCAAGGGGCGGCCGGGGGGGCTGATCCCCACCATCATGATCACCGGCAATGAGGGCAGCCGGCACCGCGCCTACGCCGAGATGCTGGGCGTGCGCGATTACATCCGCAAGCCGTTCGCGATGGAGAAGCTCGTCAAGTCGATCGAGCAGGTCTTCGAGGCCACCTCCCCCCGGCCCGCCGACGCCTGAGCCGGCGCCCGCCCCCATCACCCCGGCACCTTCGTGCCGGGGCCGAGTGGCCTTCGGCCCGACCCCGCCCCCGGCCCTTGGGCCGGGTCGCCGGGCCCGGCGTTGGCCAGGTGTCGCGCCGGGCTCGCCGGACGGCACGGCCGACCATCAATGCGCGAGGGCCAGGACCGACGCGTCGGGGTGACGCCATCGATCCTGGCCCTGTCGTTCGCTCGGGACGGGCCCGGGCGATCAATAAGCGTCGGAGCTGATCACCTCGCCCTGATCGCGGGAGCCGAGGCCCCAGATCACGATCTGGTTGGTGGTCGCCTTGAGGAAGCGGACCGAGCCGTCGGCGAACAGGGCGTTGGCCCCGCCCGGGTGATAGCTGCTCATCCCGTAGTTGCCGGAGGATTGGTCGGTGTCGCCCCCGCCTTCGAAGTACGCACAGTACGGGAAGTTCGAGTTGGGCGCGACCAGGGTGTTGCCCAGCGAGCGCCCGATCAGGCCCTGGCACCAGAACTGGCCGACGAAGCTCCGGTGGGGGCCGGTCCTGGCCAGGCCGGCGCAGGTGGTCAACCAGGCGTTCAGCCCGCCGCCGCCGCCCGGCATGTTCAGGTTGCCCGAATTCCGATCGGCCACGCCGGTCGGCCACGAGTTGTTCTCGACGATGTCCTGCGGCACCGACAGCCGGTTGTTGTCGTTGTCGCCGGTCCGCCACTCGCTCATCGCGATCGTGTTGGAGGTGCCGTCCTTGATGTCGCGTTCGCCGATGGCCGACCCGCCGTTGCGGAACACGCCGTTGGGCCTGGCCGAGCCCCTGGAGTCGTACTGGTTCATGCTGCTGCCGAGCGAGGCGAAGTAGTTGAGCCCGGGGGACGCCTTGCCGAAGAAGTTGTTGCCGCCGGGATAGGGCAGAGCCGACGGGCAGAGGAAGCCGGAGACGATGACGGTGACCGCGGTCGTGTTCATCTCCTGCCCCTCGCCCGTATTGCTCAGGTTGGGCAGGGAGAAGTTGATCGTGTTGTAGAGGGCGGTCTGCTCCAGGTACGGGAGCATCATCGAGTGGGCGCTCCAGGTCCCCCACCCGTTCCTGATGCCGCCGCCCACCGCGGTCGGATACCCGGCCCCGATGGGGAATGCCCCCTGGGTCGAGTGGTAGTTGTGCATGGCCAAGCCCAGCTGCTTCAGGTTGTTGACGCACTGGGAGCGGCGGGCGGCCTCGCGTGCCGCCTGCACGGCCGGCAGCAGCAGGGCGATCAGGACGGCGATGATCGCGATGACGACCAGCAGTTCGATCAGCGTGAAGCCGCGCGATCGGCTTCTGGAGGGGATGAGGAGCGGAAGATTCATGTAATTTCCTTGGTCGGATTTATCGAGGCGGAAGACACATCGAGGAACGATCGGAGGATTCGCGGGAGAGGCGAACCGCCGTCCGGGGCGGGGTTCAATTGCTTGCCGGATAGACGAGGACGTCGGGGCTGCCGCCATTGGGCGTTGCGACCTTCTTGCGCTGGGTCGTATCGACGGCGGGGGGCGGCGGCACGTCGGCCAGGGGGATCTGCGTCCCCTGATTGCAGCCGAGGCCCATGACGGAGAACATCAGGCCGAGCAACCCCGCGACGACCGATCGCCGGAGCCTTCCGGCGCGAGACCACATGCTCATGGAATCACCTGCAACATCATATGGGACGGAATGCGCCCACGATCCCGACGATCGACGCTGGATGGATTCCAGGCCACCACGGGCGCGCGAAATCGCTGGTGTGGGCCGCTGGGGGCCATGGCGAACAGCTGTTATGAGGGCGGGGGGAAAATCTCGCAGCGTCATTACATTTACCCCAACTCCTCTCGTCAAGAGAACCTTGAGAAGATTTTCCCGAGGTGATCGGATCCCTCATCCGCCTGGATGGAATCGGTCAAATTCTCCGATATCGCGGCGATCGGGGCGTCCGAATCGGCCTTTCTCGCGACCCGATTGCATCCGCCGACGCGCGGCAGATAATGGCGGGTCGGGGCCCTCTCGCCCCGGATCGTCGCGGGCCGAGCATCGTCGGATCGCATCGTGGACTCCAAGAGGGGGCAGGTCGCATGATTCAGTCTCGATGGAAGTGGGCGGCGGTGGTGGGGCTCGCGCTGGCGGCCCCGGCGCAGGGGGCGGGGTTGAGCCGGGGGACGCCCGACATCCAGTCGGCGGGGCCGCTGGCGTTCGGTCCGGGCGGGCTCCTGTTCATCGGCGACACCCGGGGGGCGGCCATCTTCGCCGTCGAGACCGGCGACCAGGCGCCGGGCTCGCCCGGCGCATCGATCAAGGTCGAGGGGCTGTCCGCCAAGATCGCCGAGTTGCTGGGGACCGAGCCCCGCGAGATCCTGATCAATGACCTGGCGGTGAACCCCGCCTCGGGCAAGGCCTACCTGTCGGCGTCGCGCGGGCGCGGGCCGGACGCCTCGCCGGTGATCGTCCGGGTCGACGGCACGGGCAAGATCGACGTCCTGGAGATGAAGGACGTCGCCTTCGGCAAGGCCGCCCTGGCCAACCCGCCCGCCGCGAATGCCCCGGCCAAGAGGGGCGTGAGCCCGCGCAACGAGTCGATCACCGACCTCGCCTACGTCGACGGCCAGGTGTTCGTCGCCGGCCTGTCCAACGAGGAGTTCTCCTCGCGGCTGGTCGCCATCCCCTATCCGTTCACCGGCAAGGCGGGCGAGGGGACCAGCGTCGAGATCTACCACGGGGCCCACGGCCAGTTCGAGACCAAGTCGCCGGTCCGCACCTTCGCCCCGTACAAGATCGACGGCGAGCCCTACCTGATGGCCGCCTACACCTGCACGCCGCTGGTCAAGGTGCCGGTCGCCGCTCTGAAGCCGGGCCAGCACTTCAAGGGGACCACCGTGGCCGAGCTGGGCAACCGCAACCGCCCGCTCGACATGATCGTCTACCGGAAGGACGGCAAGGACTTCCTGCTCATGGCCAACAACAGCCGGGGCGTGATGAAGATCCCCGCCGACGGGCTGGACAAGGCCGCCTCGATCACCGAACGCGTCAAGGACGGCAAGACCGAAGGCCAGCCGTACCAGGCGGTCGACGGCCTGAAGGGCGTGACCCAGCTCGACTCGCTCGACAAGGACTTCGCCCTCGTCGTGGTCGAGCGCGAGGGGGGTGCGCAGGACCTCGAAACTATCCCCCTGCCGTGATCCGGCCGCACCTGGCCTGGATGCTCTCGGCCCTGGCCCTCTCGGCGATCGCCGCCGACGGGCCCGGGCCGTCCGTGCGCTGGGTTGATGATGCGTCGGGGCGGATCGTGGCCGTCGAGGTCATCGGCCTCCCCGCCGGATCCCTCGACGCCGCGCCGGGCCCGGACGCCCTCTCCGTCCGCATCGAGGGGGCGGCCCGACCGATGCTGGGGACGTGCCGGGTCGTCGGCGATGTGCTCCGGTTCGAGCCCCGGTTCCCGCTGGATCGGGGCCGCACCTACCGGGCGAATTATCGGGTCGCCGGGTCCGAGGGGGAGTCCGCCCACCTCGTCCCGAAGCCGGCCCGTCCGGCGACGAGCGTGACCCGGATCGACCCGGCCGCCGATCGGGTGCCCGAGAACCTGCTCAAGTTCTACGTCCACTTCTCGGCCCCGATGGCCCGGGGCGAGGCGTATACCCGGGTCCGCATCCTGGACGGGGAGGGGCATCCGCTCGACCTGCCGTTCCTGGAACTGGGCGAGGAGCTGTGGGATCGGTCGGGCACGCGGATCACCCTGCTGCTCGACCCCGGCCGGATCAAGCAGGGGCTCAAGCCCCGCGAGGACCTGGGCCCGATCCTGGAAGCCGGCCGATCCTACACGCTTGAAGTCCTGCCCGCGTGGCGCGATGCCGAGGGGGAGCCGCTCGCCGCGGGGGCCCGCAAGCGGTTCGCGGTCGGCCCGGCCGACGCGGTCCAGCCCGATCCCCGCACCTGGGCCATCGACGCCCCGGCCGCCGGGACGCGCCGGCCGCTGGTGGTCCGCTTCCCCGAGCCCCTGGACCGGGCCATGCTCGAAAGCGGCCTCGCGCTCGTCGATCCCCGGGGCGGCCCGGTCGCCGGCCGGGCGACGGTCGACGACGGCGCGACCGCCTGGCGGTTCGCCCCGGATCGGCCCTGGGCGGCCGGCGAACATGCCTTGCAGGTCGAGGACGACCTGGAAGACCTGGCCGGCAACAGCGTCCGCCGCCCGTTCGAGGTCGACGCCGCCCGGCCGATCACGGCCCGGCCCGAGTCCGGGACGGTCCGGGTGCCGGTGCCGATCCGCTGACGCCCGCCCTGCGTCGCGGGCTGCGGGCCGGCCCCGGCCTTGATGACGTTCCGCGACGCCGCCGGCCGGCCGCCCCGGCTGCACTCGGGCAGCCGGGATCGGCGGTGCCGCGTCAGGCCGCCCGGCGCGGGGGGCGTCGCTTCCCCGGCCGCCGGGCCCGGGCGACCAGGGCCAGGCCGAGGCCGAGCAGGGCCGCCGAGGACGGCTCGGGGACGGCCTGGGTGCCGACCGTGATCACCCCGTTGTTGCGCGTCGTGATCGGGATGTTGGCGCCGGTCGGCCCGGACAGGCTGGTCGTCGGGAAGACCTGGAGCGCGACGGGGAACTGGCCGGCCGCGGCGGCATTGAACAGCACGCGCCCCAGCCCCACGGTCGCGCCCGAGGCCAGCACGACCCCGGCGTTCGGCGTGTCCCAGTTGTCCGAGGCCTCCAGGGTCGTGCCGGGGGGGGTGATCGAGATGATCGGGCCGAACAGGGAGCGGCCCGCGAAGATGTACGAGGCGACCGACGTGTCCGCCTCGGTGAACGTGATCCCGGGGCTCGTCGTCAGGCCGAACGAGAAGCCCGCGATCGTGACGGAGCCCGGCCCGGTGTTGGTCAGCGTGATGCCGAGCGCGTTGCCCGACGAACCCGGCGCGACCGTGATCGACTGGACGTCGACGACCAGGGCGGCTCGGGCGGGGGCGGCGGCCGTGCCGAAGGCCGCGATCAGCAACGCCGCGGCGAAGGCGAGGCGGGCCGGGCGGGGGCGAGGGGCGGCACCGGCGTGGGGGTACAAGGCCATGAGATCTCCCGGATGGGTCGAGGGTCGGGTTGAGGAGGTCGCGTCGGGGTCGGGGGACGGTCAGAGTTGGGCGCCGATCCGACGGCGTGCGATCCGGGCATCGGCGAGGTCGACGTCCCCGTCGCCGTCGAGGTCGGCGAACGGGTCGGCGAGACCGACGAAGTTGAGCGCGGTGGTCATGTCGGCGCTGCTGACGAAGCCGTCGCCGTCGACGTCGCCGAACAGCACCCGGAAGCCCTGGGCGTAGCCTCCGCCCAGCAGCGGGTTGCCGGCGGCATCCCTCAGGGCCGACGCCCCGGAGCCCAGCAGCGAGGTGGCGAAGACGCCCTGCGTCAGCGCGCCGATCCCCCAGGTCAGGGTGTCGCCGCCGAGGCCCGAGAACGAGGTGCCGGACAGCCCGGCCAGGCTGGCGACGTCGCCGGAGGAGATCGCCTCGCTGAAGACGACCTGGATCCCGGTGATCTCCCAGGGCAGGATCCGGTCCGCCGAGGTGAGGCGATACGACCGCGACCCGAACAGGACGCGGTATTCGAGCACGACGGGGGCGACGCCGTCGACCCGGAGATTCCGGTTCGCCCCGAGCGAGCCCGGGCCTCCGACGGCCGGCAGCGTCAGGCTGGCCGGGACGCCCCCGGACGCGATCGAGCCGCCGGAGAGCGTCAGGGCCGAGGCCGACGCGTAGTCGAGGTCGGGGCTGGACTGGCCGGACCCCACGACGTAGGCGAAGGTTAGCGTGTTCGTGCCCGAACCGCTCACGTAGGTCGCCGTGCCGCCCGAGTTCAGGGCGAGGACCGGGGTCCCGGCGACGTTCACCGCGGCGGCGAACTGGATCGTGATCGGGATGGTCGCGCCGATCCCGTACACGCCGTTGGAGGCGGTCGAGGAGACGGCGGTGACGGTCGTCGGGGCCGCCGCCGGGCGGATCGCGAAGTTGACGTTGGAGATGTCGAAGAAGATGTTACCGGCCCCCTGGATGCGGATCCGGGCCAGGTTGGTGTCGATGCCGGTGGGGACCACGATCCCCTCCGAGCCGTCGTTGGGGGTGTTGCCCAGCAGCAGGCTGTAGGTGAAGCCGCCGTCGATGGAGAGGAAGATGTTCACCAGGGGCGTGTTGACCGGCCCCGCGTTCGTCCCGGCCACGTTCCAGGCGACGGTCTGCGAGGTGTTGCCGGTCCAGGTGACGGCCGTGTTCGGCGCGGTGACCGCGAACGCGGCCCCGGTGGCGACGACGGTCAGCGTCATGTCGTCCCAGTTGACGGCGCCGCCCCCGGATCGGTTGTCGCGGGCGACCACGCGGAAGGTCGTGGTTCGGTTGGCGGTGAAGTACCTCTCGTCGTCGGCGGGGGCGGTGTTGTTGATCAGCGTGTTCAGGGTCGGGAAGGTGCGCGACGGCGAGGACGTCGGCGGGCGGACCCGCATCCAGGGGCTGTCGCCGTTGTCGGCCGAGCCCGGATTCTGCGCCGGCCCGAGTTCGCGCTGCTCCCAGGAATAGGTGAGCGGGTCGCCGTTGGGGTCGGACCCGATGGCGGTCAGGACGAACGGCGTATTGGCGGGGATGACGTAGTTGGGCCCGGCGTCCACGGTCGGGACGGCGTTGCCGGTGGAGGTGCGGGTGCCCACGTTCGGGATCACGGTATCGGCGTAGTTGATGATCTCGCGCAGCGACTCGTGGTGCAGGGTCGGGTGGCGGCCCTGGTTCAGGTGGCCATACGACATGATCGACGTGCCGTAGCCGTACTCATAGGCCGTGTTCGCGTTGCGCTGGGCGTCGACGTAGTTGAACGTGTGGTTGGCGCTGAACTGGTGGCCGATCTCGTGGGCGACCCGGTAGTAGAAGTTGGCGGTGCCGTCCACGCCCATGCCCTGGGAGCCCGACGCGCCGCCCCCCTTGTAGCTCGAATTGCCGACCACGCCCAGGTAGGCGACCCCGCCCCCGGCGGCCGTGGTGACGACGTGGCCGATGTCATAGCCGGCCACGCCGATGGCCGCGTTCAGGTTCGTCCGGTTCTGATCGAGCATGGTGCCGACGTCGGTCCCCGTGTAGGGGTCGGTGGCGGCGTTGGTGTAGATGATCGAGGCGTTGTTGGCGACCAGCACGAAGCGGATGGCCAGCGTGTTCTCGTAGACCTGGATGACCTGGTTCAGCAGCGCCGTGACGGCCGCCAGCCCGCCGCCCACGGTCCCGCCGTAGCTGGCGGTGAACTCGCCGGTGGCCGCCATCGCCATCCGGTAGGTGCGGAGCTGCGAGCCCGACTGGAACGGCACAACGTCGGACAGGGGCAGGGGATTGAAGCCGTCCGACTCGGCGAGGGCGACCGCCCCCCGGCAGAGCGGGCAGTCGCATCCGGAATGGGGGGCCGCCGGGTCGAGGCCGTACGAGGCCGTCGAGGCCGATCCGCCCCCGAGGTGCGCGTGCCCCTCGTCGCCGTGGGCATCCAGGATGTCGCAATCCATCGGGTCGCCCGCGGGCAGCGCGTCGGCGTCGTAGCTCACGTAGAGCCCGGAGCCCGCGCCGCCGTCGGGGCCGATCAGGATGGTGCTCGACGGCCCCATGATCGACGCGTTCAGGCCCAGCGGCGTGAGGCTCAGCCTCAAGGTCGCGGTCGGGTCGTCGATCCCCTGGCCGCGATAGGTCTTGATGTCCGGGAACTGCGCGGCCAGCCCCGGCTCCATGATCGGCGCCTCGACGATCGTGAATCGGTCGAAGGTGCCGTCGGGCATCGGGATCGGCAGGAGGGCCGGCGAGGTCGCGGCCCCGGCCGTGAACTCCATCGGCGCCCGGTCCAGGATCGCCCGGAGCTGCCCGGCATCCACGGCGAGTGCCTGGCCCTGGCCCGCGGCGATCGTCGAGGCGACGTCCAGCGTCGCCCAGGGGCCCACCACGGCCGGCAGGTCGCGCCGATCCAACGCCTCGACGCCCGGGATCATGCGGATCGCCCGTCGCGTCGCGGGGTTGCCGCCGCGGCGGGCCGGGGCGAGGCGGCGATTCCGATGGGACATGGGGGAGCCTCTCGGGCTAATAAAGCTTGATGTGCGGCTTAATTAATTAAATGCAGAACATTTGATACTTTATGGGCGTCCGAGGTCTGGTTCAAACGAATTCCATCGCCCGACGGCCATCGCCGCCGCGAATGGTGATAAATGTCAACATGACGGCCAGGGTCGCCGTCCACGCGGAGCGTCCTTCGCCGGTAGGGACGTCGGCCGGACGGGTCAATCGTCGCGGCCGATGCGGGAGCGTCCCAAGGCCAGCGCGGCCCAGCCCGTCGTCGACAGGCGTTGCGCGTAGCTCTCGCCGCCGGCGGGACGGGTCGTCTCGGGCCAGCTCCCGTCCTCGTCCTGGGCCGCGACCAGGAAGGCCCGGCCCCGCCCGAGCATCGCCGGGACGCCCGGCTCGCCGCGATGGCGATCGAGGGCCAGCAGGGCGATGGCCGTGTCGAACGGCTCGGGGGCGGCGTCCGCGAACGGGCCCCAGCCGCCGTCGGGCGCCTGGCCGCGACGGAGCAGGTCGAGGTCATGCACGCGGGCCTCGGCCGCTCCGGGGAGGTCGCGGCCGGCCAGCGCCATCAGCCGGGCCGAGGCGTCCGGGATGTTGCGGGGCGTGAGCCCGAGCAGCCAGCGTTCCCCCCGCTCGATCCGGGCGCGATGGCGATCCGGGTCGGCGGCGCGGAGCGAGGCGATGGCCATCGCGGCGGCCAGGGGGCGGCCGTAGGCGGCGGGCGAGCCGACCCGGCCGCCGTCCTCGACCGGCCACGAACCGTCCTCCGCCTGGTCTTCGGCCAGATCGAGGGCGGCCCGCCGGAGGGCGGATCGGTCGCGGGCCCGGCCCGCGTCGATGGCCGCCGCCAGGGCCGAGGCGAACTGGATCCGGGCCAGCGGCTTGTCGCTGAACGGGCCGTCGCCCCCGTTCTTCTCCCAGCCCTCGGGGCGGGACAGCCAGCGGTCGGTGTCGGCGGTCGCCTCGGCCGGGACCGGCCGGCCGAGCCGGATCGCCGCGTACAGGGCCCGCGCGGCGTCGCCGTTGTTGTGGCACGAGAAGCAGCGATGCTCGGCCGACCACCGTGGCACCTCGCGTGCCAGGTAGGCCAGGGCCCGGTCCTCGGGGCCGTCGTCGGCCGAGGCCAGGGCCGGGCCGAGCAGGATCAGCCATCCCCATCGCAGGGCGGTCAGATGGTCACCCTCCGGTTGTAGACGTACCACTCGACGACCACCACGCCCAGCGCCAGCAGGGCCAGCGGCTTCCACCAGTCGCGGGGGGTCTGGATCGACCGGGCCGTGCCGACGACGGGGTTGTAGCCGATCTTGATCTTGTAGCCCTCGGCCTGGTCGGCGGGGACGCCCTCCGGCACCAGCCCGCGCGGGGCGAGGTTGCTCTCGCGGGCGTCGAACTGGTTGACGGCGAAGACCCTCCGCCCGTCGGGCTCCCAGGCGACGCGGTAGAGCCCGGTCGCGTTGGCGTCGTTGTAGAGGAACGTCCCCTGCGGGGTCTTCGCGAGCGGGGTCGGCTTCCCGGCCGGGCCGGTGACGGTCACGGCGTCGGGCGAGGCCTCGGCCCGGAGGACGACCGGCTGGCCCGGGGCGTGGACCTCCTCGCCGGCCGACTCGACCGCGTTGCCCAGCGTCTGGACGGCGTTGAGCAGGAAGAGGGGAAAGCTGTATTTGGTCACCCAGTCGGTGTTGAAAGTCGAGCCGTCGACGAGGGCGAACCCGACCACCGCGTCGGCGAACCCGCCGCGCGGGGCGACGAACGCCAGGGGGCCGGAATCCCCCTCGATCAGGACCGTCGAGCCCGGGGGCGGTTCGGCGACCGTCGCCTTGGCGACGCGGACCACCGACAGGTCGCGGATGTACTGCATCAAGGGGTGCGACCCGTTCACGTCGAGGATCACCGGCGATTCGACCGCCGACGCCTTCTCGTAGGCCGGGCCGGGGGGTAGGGCCCCGAAGTAGAGGGCGTTGGCCTCGGGCGGCTGGTCGGGGCGGACGCGGTCGTAGATCACCAGGTCGAACCGGCCGGCGGCCACGTCGCGGCGGAGGTCGTCCCCCTTGGCGTCGGCGGGGGTGACCACCACCACGTCGGCCCGCGACTGGGCCAGGGGGGTCCGCAGGGTATCGACCAGGTAGCGGTTGCCGGCGGTGACGGCCAGGATCTGCGCCTTGCGCGGGGAGCCGATCAGGGTGAAGGCCCGGTCGTCGAGCGGGAGGTCGTCGCCCACGTCCTTGAGCCGGACCTCCAGCTCCGCCGCGCCGGTGTCGGGCAAGTCGAAGTTGAACGACTGGTCCGACCTGGCCCCGACGGTCAGGGCCACGGCGTCGATCAAAGTTGGGGCCGCGCCGGGCCTGGCCGGGTCGTGGCGGAGGAGCTGGGCCTCGGTGGCGACGTCCTCGGCGCGGTAGTTGTGGACCCGGCCGAAGACCTGGTAGATGTCGGGCTTTTCCTCGTTGCGGCGGGTCTGCAAGGCGAGGATGGCCACGTTGTTGGAGGCCGGATCGGCGCGGGATTCCCCCTCGGCCGGCTTCGCGCTTTCCAGGGCGGTGCCGATCACGATCACCTCGGGTTCGAGGTTGCCGAGGCTGAACCCCTCGACGTCGGCGAACCCGCCGTCGGTGTAGATCTTGAGCTTGGGCGGGATCAACGGGGCGGTGGCCACCCCCTCGACCTCCTTCTGAGGGTTGGCCAGCCCGGCGGCGACCTGCAGGGCTTCGCGGAGCGAGGTGGTGGCCTCGGTCGGGGCGATGCCGTCGATCCTCTGGTTCAGGAGCGAGCGGTTGCCGGTGTAGTTGCTGACGACCCGGGCCCGGTCGGAGAACGAGATCACCATGGCCACGTCGTCGCCGCTCATCCCGGCCACGATCTTCTTGGCCTCGGCCTTGGCGGCGGCCAGCCGGGTCGGCTTGACGTCGGTGGCGTTCATGCTCGCCGAGTTGTCGATGGCCAGCACGAACCGGCCCCCCTGCGTCACCGTCCCCCGCATCCTCGGCCCGAGCAGGGCCAGGATCACCAGGAAGGCCACCAGCAACTGGAGGATCAGCAGCAGGCTTTTCCGCAGCCTCTGGAACAGGCTGTTGACCCGCAGATCTTCCACACTCCTCCGCCAGAGCAGGGTGCTGGGCACCTGCACCGGTCGGCGTCGGAGCTTGAGGAAGTAGAGCGCGATGATCCCCAGCGGGACCGCCGCCAGCGCGGCCCACATCCCCGCGCCCAGTTGCGGGACGAATTGCACCGGGAACCCCGAACCCATCGCGTCACCCTCTCCCGTTCCGTGCGGATCGGCCCGTCAAAGGCCGGCGTCGTGATCCTCGAACCCCGGCCGCTCGCCCTTGCGCTTGCGGATCATCGTGTAGAGGAGGTAGGCGAACAGCATCGCCGAGATGCCGAAGAACACGTACATATTCGTGATGACCATCATCTAATCCTTGCGTTCAACCGGCCGTCTCGCCATCCCACGACGACCCGACGGCCATCGGTGATTTCTTGCCGATCCCCGCGATCAGGCCCTCTTCGATCTCGGTGATCCATCGGACGGCCGTGCTATTGATCACGAATGCCACCACGATCAGGGGGAACGTGATGTCGTGGATGATCTGGGACTGGACCGCCCGGATGATCAGGCCCCAGAAACCGACCATCGCCTGGGCGCAAGCCGCGGCATCGATGCCTCGCCCCCAACCGAAACGGACGACGGCCGGCGCGCAGCCGGGGCGGAACTTGCCCAGGCAGGCCCGCGGGATCAGCCAGGCGAGGGCACTCGCCAGCGAGACGATCAGGTAGGCCCCAACGACCTGCCTGGTGGACATCCCCAGGGCCACCAGGCCGAAGACCGAGGCCATCGTCATCGAATACCCGATGACGGCAACGACGATCACGTAAAGCCGCTCGATCCATCCCGGGCGCCCCGGAGTGCAACCCTTCTCGGTGGTCGATTTCATCGCACCAGCCCCCGCTCGCGGAGGTAGTTGAGGACCAGCTTGTCGAACGGGGCCTGGTTGGTGGTGAAGATGTAGGTGATCCCGCGCTTCGAGCAGAACTCCTTGAGGCCGCCGACGAAGGCGTTGAGGTTCTCCTTGTAGCGGCGGAGCAGGGGGGCGGAGACGGAGATCTCGGCCATGTCGTCGTCCTCGGCGTCGACGAGGCGGAGGTCGCCGACGAGTTCGGGCTCCACCTCCTCCTGGCTGAGGACGTGGACGACGTAGATGTCCATGTTCCGGGCCAGGAGGTAGCGGAGCGCGGGCTCGTACCCGCGCTTGTCGAGGAAGTCCGAGATCAGGATCACCACGCCCTTGCCGGAATGCTTGATCGCGAACGACTTGGCCGCCGCCGCGAGGTCGCTGCCGCCCGACGCCTTGAGGCCGTCGAGGTACTGCACCACCCGGTACATCTGCGACCGGCCCCGGACGCTGGGCATGCCCGGCTCCAGCCCGGTGCCGAAGGCGTCGAGCATCACCCGGTCGTGGTTCACCAGGCCGATGAACGCCAGGGCCGCCGCTACCTGCTTGCCGTAGTGGAGCTTGGTCGGCTCGCCGAAATCCATCGACAGGCTGGTGTCCAGCAGGGTGTAGAAGTGGAGGTCTTCCTCCTCCAGGAACAGCTTGAGGAACAGCTTGTCGAGCCGTCCGTAGATGTTCCAGTCGATGTGGCGGAGGTCGTCGCCGACCGAGTAGTTGCGGTGGTCGGCGAACTCCACCGACGACCCGCGCCGCTTGCTCTTGCGCTCCCCCTTCATCCGGCCGACGAAGATCTTCTTGCTGACCAGCTCCAGCTGTTCGAGCTTGTGCAGGAAGGTCGGGTCGAGCAGGGGGGGCGAGGCGGCGTCGGGCATCGGGGTCGGGCTCCGGGAGATCAGGGCTTCGCTCGTTTGTAGACGTTGAGTTGATTCGGGCTTTCGTGCCCGGACGTGAAATCGGCCGGCCGTCCCCCACGCGACGAGGTGCAGAGCGTCAGCGTGTCGCCCTCGACCTTGTAGATCCCCCAGATGGTCTGCCCGTCCCGGTCACTCGTCAAGTCGATGGTCCCGGGCACGGCGGACGGATCCAGGTGCGTAATCTTCATCGAGAACATTTTCGAATCGCCGGCGAAGTAGGTGGCCTCCCGGCCCTCGATCTTGAGCTGTCGTTGGATCTGGACCTTGGTGTAGGTCTCGCCGGCAAACTTCAGGGAGTCGAGTTCCCATCGACCTTCGAGTTTCTGCGCATCCGGTCCCAGATCATCCGGGCCGATGCAGAGCGCGAGCAGAAGGATCAACATGACAACCTCCGGGATGTGAACGACGGATGCCCAGCCCTGTAGGCGATAACCATCCCTGCCCGGCCCGGAGATTCTCGCGTCATCCTTCGGTTCCCCAGCATCAGCCGGCCCAGTCGGACAGTTGGAACAGGCCCAGCATCAGGGCGGCGGCGAAGCCGAGGCCGAACAGCCAGGGGAGCAGGGCGGCGAGGAAGATCTTCCAGCGGGCGCCCAGCTCGCCGATCGGCCGGCGGTGGAGGAAGCCCAGGGCGGTGAACCAGCTTTCCACGATCACCAGGGCGCCGCCCATCAGGATGAGCAGGGCCAGGGTGGGCTCGACGCGCCAGGCCAGCAGCGAGCCGACGACGACCAGGACGCCCAGGGACGCCAGGACGGTAAGGTCGCCGGCCGTCCAGTGCAAAGGCTCGGCCTCGGGCGGGGCCCAGGGGATCGGGGCGGGGGGCGGGTCGTAGATGTCGTGCATGGTGGGGAACTCCTTGATGCGAACCCGGTCCAACCATCGGACCGGGGCGGGGCCGATCATCGCCCCTTCCTCTTTGTTAGCTGGCGCGGGCGGCGACGCGATCGTCGGCCTTCTCGGGGACCGCGTCGAGGATCTTGAGCAGGACGTCGTCGCAGTCGATCCCCTCGGCCTGGGCCTCGAAGTTGAGGAGGGTCCGGTGCCGGAGGGCGGGCAGGTAGACGCGGCGGAGGTCTTCGAAGCTGACGTTGAACCGGCCGTCGAGCAGGGCGCGGACCTTTGCGGCCAGCACCAGGGTCTGGGCCCCTCGGGGGCTGCTGCCCCAGCGGACGTACTGGTTGGTGATCGGCACGGCGAACGGGCCGTCCGGGTGGGTGGCCAGGGCCAGGCGGATCGCATAATCCTGGACGTGCGGGGCCACGATCACGTCGCGGACCAGGGCCTGCATCCGGATCAGGGTCTCGCCGTCGATCACCTTGGTGGCCCGGGGCTTCTCCCCGCGGGTCGTCCGATCGAGGACGATCGACAGTTCCTCGCGGGTCGCGTAGCCGACCACCAGCTTGAACAGGAACCGGTCGAGCTGGGCCTCCGGCAGCGGGTAGGTCCCTTCCTGCTCGATCGGGTTCTGCGTCGCCATGACGAAGAACGGCTCCTTGAGCGTGTGGATCGTCCCGCCCACGGTGACCGAGTGCTCCTGCATGGCCTCCAGCAACGCCGATTGGGTCTTGGGGGTGGCCCGGTTGATCTCGTCGGCCAGGACGATCTGCGAGAACAACGGCCCGCGCTGGAACTCGAACTGGCGGCGGCCGTCGGGCCCCTCCATCACGATGTTAGTGCCGATGATGTCGGCCGGCATCAGGTCCGGGGTGAACTGGATCCGGTTGAAGTCCAGCGCGATGGCGTCGGCCAGCGTGCGGATCAGCAAGGTCTTGCCCAGCCCCGGCACCCCTTCCAGCAGCGCATGGCCGCCGACGAAGAGGCAGGTCAGCACGCCGTGGATGATGTCCTCGTGGCCGACGATCACCTTGCCGATCTCGGCCTTGACCTTGCCGTAGGCGTCGCGGAACTCGGCGGCACGGGCTTCCATCGAGGCGAGGTCGGTGCTCATGGCGATGCGGCTTCCTTCGGGGAGGGGGATCGGCGACATCAGGGGGCCGGCAGGAGGTCGCTCGCGGCAATCGGCCCGATCGCCACGCCGTCCAGCTGGAGCGGGATCAGCGCGCCCGGGGCGTAGCTTTCCGACACATCATACCGACCTTCTTCGGGGATCGGTCGCTCATAAACCTGGACGACGTTGGCCACGAGGTTGACCACCCAGTAGGCCGGGATGCCCGCGCGAGCATAGGCCGCGAGCTTCACGCCGGTGTCGATCTTCAGGCTCGAATCGGCGAGTTCGACGATCAGGCCAACGTCGGCCACGCCGGGCCGTCGGGTGAAATAGTCTCGCCCGCGGCCCCGGAGGATGGCCAGGTCGGGCAGCGGGGCCTTGTCCGGGGCGATCGTGATCGGGTTCTCGACGGAGATGCACCATCCGGGAGTGACGACGCGCGAGAGGTTGGTGAGAAGTTCGATCGAGGATGCGGAGTGGGGATACTTCTTCGCCATCTTCTCGTAGACCTGCCCGTCCCAGAGGCCCACCCGGCTCTCGCGGGCGAAGAAATCCAGCTCGATCATCCGGTAGAAGTCGTCGACGTGGAACCGATAGGGCACGCCCTCCGGCCGGGCAGGGACTTCGACATTCGAGGGTTCCGGGGCCGAGGCTCCCGGATCGCTCGGGAAGGTTTGGTCGAAATCCCGGCCTGGGACGATCGGCGAGTGGGTTTCGGTCCTGGACATGGTGGCGGCTCCCTGCGAGATGATCCGAGCGGGCGATTACTTCCTGTCCTTATCTTTCTCCTTTTCCTTCTCGCGTTCCTCCCACACCTTCTGCTTGGCCTTGAGGAGGCGGTTGGCGTAGCTCTCGGGCTCGGGCTGGGGCCCGGCGGGGGCCATGCCGGGGGCCTGGGACTGGGGCCGGGGCCGGTCGGCGGGGCGGGAGGTGCCGGCCTGCCCGCCCAGCAGGGGTTCGTCGACCACGACGGGCGGGCCGGACGAGGGGGGCGGGGCCTCGAACCGGGTCGCGGCGCGGGAGCGGTCGATCTGGTCGGCGACCTCGGCCTTCCGGCCCTTGAGCTTCTCCATGTACTCGACCGGCGGGGCGACCTCGCGCCCCTTGAGCTTCTCCCACTGGGCGAGGAGCTGGCGACGCATCCGGGCGAAGTCGGGCGAGACCCGCCGCACGGCCACGTCCCCCAGGAACAGGACGCCCGCCAGCCAGAGCAGCGTCGGCCAGAGCGGCGTGAGGGCGCGCGGGGTCTGGGTAAACTTGTCGCGGCGAAACGGGCGGCTTTCCTCCAGGGTCCGGGCCAGGTCGAGCGAGCCGTCGGTCCGGCGCTTCCAGGATAGGGTCTCGCCTTCGGTGATCGAGGCGATCGTCTCCAGGGTGCCGGGGTTCCCCTTCAGCTCGCGGTACTCATCGGAGTAGGGGACGGACACGCCGGTGGAGACCACGCCCTTCACGTCGCCGGGGCCGGCATAGCCCAGGTTCACGAAGTAGTTGCCGCTGGCCTCCGCCTCGTCGACGGTCCCCTCGTACCGGCCGGGGGCGGTCTGGACCAGTTCCAGGCTGCTGCGCTTGAGGTCGGGGCTGAGGACGGAGCCCTGGATCTGGAGGAAGTTGAGGAACTGGCTGTCCTTGTCCAGGGCATCGACCACAACCTTGATCTTGCCGTCCTCGCGGCGGACGTTGAGCGCCAGGTTCCGGTTGTCGACGGGGCGCATCGCCCAGCGGACGACCTGCGACCAGAACGCGGCGTAGTTGTCCCAGGCGGGCCAGGCGGTCGCCCACTTGCGTCCGGCGTCGGAGGTGAAGGCCACCGACCGCCCCAGGCCGTAGGTCCAGTGGGCCAGAAGGGGGGGCGGCTGCTCGGCGGGCAGGGGGGACACGATCGGCACCTCGACCAGCTCGCTCTCCTTGGGGCTGGTCTGGACGATCCCGGTGAGCGGGGGCAAGTTTGGCCCGAGGCCGACGACCGGCTCGCTGGGATACTTGAGGTTGGGCAGCCAGGGCTTGGGCTGCTCGAAGATCAGGGGGCGGGAGATGATCCGCGCCTCCTTCTGGTAGATCCGGGGCAGGGCCTTGGGGTTGGTCACGTTGTAGAACCGGCCCTTGGTCTTCACCGCGAGGTCGCGCATCGTGCTCAGGGCGGCGGGGTCGTTGCCGTGAGCGGCCACGGCCACGGTGGTGACCGTGATCTTGTTGGCGATCAGGCGGTTGAGCAGGGGCCCGGACGGCGGGGACGGGTCGCCGTCGCTGATCACGATGATGTGCCGGGTCATGGCGTCGGGGATCTTCATCAGGCCGGATAGGGCCATCTGCAAGGTCCCCTCGAAGGCGGGCATGTCGCCGGGGGTCATCCGGTCGATGGCCCGGAGCATCGCCGGCTTGCCGCTGCCGACCGGGCGGATCGTGAACAGCCACGCCTCCTGGCCGGCCCAGTGGACCATCCCGCAATAGTCGTAGCTGGACAGGGTCTTGATCGCCTCCTGGGCGACGACCTTCATCCAGTAGTTCCCCTCGGGGATCTCGGTCGCGTGCATGATCTGCACCAGCGCGCCCTTGCCCTGGACCTTCAGCGCCTTGATCTGCATGTCCACCGGCAGGGCCTTCTCGACCGGCGTGTTCATCCAGCCGCCGGCGCCGAAGCTGTTCTCGCCCCCCAGCATGATCAGCCCGGCGCCCATGTCGTGGACGTTGGCTTCGAGAAGTTTCTGCTGGTTCTCGGTGAACGCGTCCTTGGGGACGTTGCCCAGGATCACGGCGTCGAACGGCTGGAGCTGGGAGAGGTCGTCGGGCAGGGGGTCGCCCCCTTCGTTGCCGCCGCCGGTCACGCTGGGGGCGACCAGGACCTTGACCTCGATCTGCTTCTCGCGGAGCGCCTTAACCAGCTCGGCGTGCTCGCCGCGCGTCCCCTCGATCAGGAGGACCTGGGCGATCCCCCGGGCATAGGTGAAGCCGCTGGCCACATTATTGATGGCCCGGCGGTCCCCGGTCCCCTGGTCGGGGACGTACTCGGCGGTGAACGTGTAGAAGCTGGGCTCGGCGATCTGCTGCTTGAGCGTGAAGACGTTGATCCCGCGCTTCAGCTCGACCGGCATCGGCTTCTCGTTGCCGGTCGCCGCGACCCTCCGGTTCTCGCTGTCCTTCTGGAAGATCTGCAACGACCCGCGCGACGCCCCGCTGGCCCGGACCACCACGTTGATGTTGACCGTCTCCCCCTTCTTCACGTCGGGGGGGATGGAAACCTTCTCGACCAGCACTTCCTGGTCGTAGAAGTAGTCGACCGGCAGGACGTCCACCTGGACGCCGAGGGCCTTGGCGGCCAGGGCCTGTTCCAGGGCGTTGCCCCGGTTCTCGTTGCCGTCGGAGATGACCACGATCCGCCGCGCCGTGTCCTCGGGGAAGGTGGCCAGGGCCAGCTTGATCGCCCCGCCGAGGTCGGTGTACTGGCCGTCGATGGTGCTCTCCACCCCCATCGTCAGGTTGGGCTCGGTGGGGGCGGGGGGGGCCTCGACGCTCGGCGACCGGCCGAAGACGACCACGCCGGCGAGGTCCCCCTTGCGGGCGTCGCGCTTGCGGGCGTCCTCGGTGACGTACTCCAGGATCGGCTTGCGATATTCGAGCGGGATGCTCTCGGACTCGTCGACGACGTAGATGGTCGTCAGCTTCTCGTTGCGGCGGACCGTCTGGACCTCGGCCATCGCCAGTACCAGCGCCGCGACCACCGCCGCGCGGAGCAGGATCGCCACCCAGCGGCGGACCTGGCCCAGCCCGGCCAGGCTCCGGTAGCTGAACCCAAGCAGGGGCAGGAGCAGCAACGGCAGGAGGATCAGCCACCAGGGCTGCCCCACCGCCAACGAACCGCCCCAGCTGCCCATCCAGCTCGGCATCCTTCCGCCTCCCCAAAGGTTACAGCCGGAACCGCTGGACCCGGTGATTGCTCGAATCGACGACCGACACCGAGCCCCGGCTGTCCACGGCCAGGGCCCAGGGGTTGAACAACTGCCCCGGCCCCCGGCCCGCGTCCCCCCAGCTCCCCATCGGGGTGCCGTCCAGGCCGAACTTCTGGACCCGGTGGTTGCCGTATTCGCAGACGTAGAGGCACCCGTCCGGCCCCACCGCCACGTCGAACGGGTAGGCCAGCTGGCCCGGCCCGTCCCCGCGCGTGCCCCAGGCCCGGAGGAGCTTGCCCTCGGTGTCGAACACCTGGATCCGGTGCGTGCCGCTATCCGCCACGTAGATCCGGTCCTGGTCGTCGATCGCCAGCGCCCGCGGGCGGAGGAACTGGCCGGGCTCGAACCCGTGCCCGCCCCACTGGCGGAGCCACTTCCCCTCGGGCGAGAAGACCTGGACCCGGTCGTTCTCGCCGTAGTCGGCGACGTAGAAGTTCCCGGCGCGGTCGGTCACCACGTCGCACGGGTAGGTGAACCGCCCCGGCGTGGAGCCCTGGACCCCGTCGCCGATCTGGAGCAGGAGCTTCCCCTCGGCCGAGAACACCAGCACCCGGTAGAAGTGGGTGTCGGCCACCAGCAGGCGATTCTGGCGATCGAAGCTCACCCCGCTCGGCCCGTCGACGTTGAAGTCGGGCATCCGCCAGCCGCGGAGATACCTCCCCTCGCGGTCGAACACCTGGACCCGGTCGGTCAGGTCGACCAGATAAAGATGATCGTCCTTGTCATAGGCCGCGGCGCGGGGCTTGTTGATCCAGCCGGGCTTGGAACCCCGGATGCCCCAGACCAGCTCGGGCGACGGGGACGCGCCGCCGCCGCACCCGGCCCCCGCCAGGCAGGCGACCGCGATCGCCCACGCCCAAGTCGTCCGGAGGGTCCGCCAGCCACGCATCAAGGTCCGACCTTCGACCATCGGGGCCCCCGCCTTGGGGACGCCGATCCACTCTACCGGAGCCGGAAGGTCGGACGCAAGTCGGACGCGAATCATCGGGGAGCCGGGAACTTGACGGGATGCCGGCCCCGCGCGACGATCGCGGGGCGATCCCCGGGCTCTCCGGTCGGGATGCACCGACTTTGATGGGACTTTCCGATGCGTATCATCTGCCTCGCTTCGATCCTCCTGGTGGCGGCGTCCGCGCCGGCCCCCGCCCAGGAGCTCGCCCGCTGGACGGTCCGCGGCCACCTGCCCCGCGAGCAGTTCATCGTCCAGGCCCACCGGGGGGCCGGGGAACTCGCCGAGGAGAACACCCGCGAGGCGTTCGAACTCGGCTGGGAGCTGGGCTGCATCCCCGAGGCCGACGTCCGGACCACCAAGGACGGCGTGATCGTGGCGTTCCACGACGCCGACTTCGCCCGGGTCGTCCGCGGCGTTTCGCCGGAGATGGCGAAGAAGGGCGTCAAAGACCTTTCATTCGCCGAACTTCAGGCGCTGGACGTCGGATCCTGGAAGGGGGAGAAGTTCTCGGGCCGGAAGGTAGGCCGCCTCAAGGACACCTTCGGCCTGATGCGGGACGACCCCGCGCGCCGGCTCTACCTCGACATCAAGCAGGTGGACCTGCAAAAGCTCGCCGCCGAGGTCCAGGAGGCCGGGGTGGCCCGGCAGGTGATCCTGGCCTCCACCAAGGATGAGATCGTGAAGCGGTGGAAGGAATTGTTGCCCGAATCGCGGACCCTCCTCTGGATGGGGGGGACCGAGGCCGTGCTGAACGGGCGGTTCGAGAAGCTCCGCGCGGCGAACTTCGCGGGCGTCGATCAGGTCCAGATCCACACCCACCTGGCGAGGCCCGCCGAGGAGATCCGCGCCGACACGCCGAACCCGTTCCAGGAATCCGACGCCTTCCTGTCGGCGCGATGCGACGAGCTGCGCCAGCACAACATCCTGGTGCAGACCCTCCCCTACGGCGGGACGACGCCCGAAATCTATACGAAGCTGCTCGACCTCGGCTTCATGTCATTCGCGACCGACCATCCCGAGGTGACCTGGGCGGCCGTGAATCGATATTACGACCGGAAGTGATCCCGGCGGCCCGGCCGTGGTCGGCCGGCCGGGCCCTCGATCCTCGTCAGGACTGGAACCCCTTGAAGATGTTGGAGAACTCGTAGGGGGACTGCACCAGGCTGCTCGAATTGAGGTCGACGTAATTGAGCCGGCCGGACGGGCTCTGGCGATCGCGGTTGAGCGACCAGATCGAGAGCCGGCCGATGCCCTTCTGCCGGGCGAACTCGGCCACCTCGCGGGCTTCCTGCTGGTCGAAGACCTCGGTCGTGATGTCATTGAGCCCGATCATGGGCGTGATGCCGACCATCTTCCACAGCTGCGCATCGGTCCTGGAGTTGCCATACAGGCCGAGCAACTGGTCATGCAGGCTGTGGGCGACCTGGATCGCATAGTCGCCCATCCGGCCCGACGGGTTGGGGGCGGCGGAGTCGCCGTAGTCCATCGCCATCCCGTTCACGCCGCCGACCTGCACGCCGGCGTTGATCGCCGATCGGACCACGTTCAGGCCGTCGGCGGTCAGCCCGGTGGGCAGGACCGGGAGGGTGAACTCGACGTGGAGCGTCCTGCCCGCCGCCGCGGCGTTGCGCTGCAGGGCGGCGATCGCCCGCGACCGGCGGTCGATCGAGGCGCGGTCGGCGACCGCGGCGCCTTCGATGTCGAAGTCGAGCCGGGTCAGGCCGTAGGCGTCGACCACCTTCTGATAGGCGGCGGTGAGCCGGCCCACGTCGGTGATCGACTGCGCCAGCTCGCTTCCGCTGGCCCCGCCGAACGAGACCATGACGTCGCCGCCCAAAGCCCGGACCGCCCCGATCTGCGAACGGACGCCCCGATCGAACTCACCCCCGTCCACCCCGTAGGAGGCGAACCCGCCCCAACTCGGGTGGCCCGCCGGGTCGGCGGTGATGAACGCGAGGGTGAAGAACTTGACCCCGGTGGCCCGGCTGGCGGCGGCCAGGTCGTAGGTCGGGTGGAGGCCCATGTCGACATAGGGGGCATAGACGCGGTCGGGCCAGATTCCCGCCGGGGTCGGCGCCACCACCGCGACCGCCACGGTCGCGGTGGCGGTCCCCCCCTTGCCGTCGGAGACAACGTAGGTGAAGGAATCGGCCCCCAGATAGGACGGGGTCGGCGTGTAGGTCAGCGTGCCGTCGGGGTTGGCCGCGACCGTCCCGTGAGCCGGGGCGGTGAAGGAGGCGACCGACAGCGCATCGCCGTCGGGGTCGGTGTCGTTGGCCAGGACCCGGATGGTGATCGGCGTGTCCTGGGTCGCGATCGCCGAATCGCCGACCCCGACCGGGGCGCGGTTGGCGGGCCCGCCGTCTATCTCTGTCGCCCGGAAAACGAAGTTGGTCGCCTTCAGCGAACTGCCGCCCGGGTTGGCCGTGAAGCCGAATGACGCCGTCCCGCCCGCGGCGATCGAGCCGTTCCAATTGGCGCCGGTCACGGTGTATCGCGTGCCGACATGGGCCACGACCTGCGCGTCCCAGATCGAGGTGATCGAACCGGGGAAGTCGAACGCGAGCGTCCAGCCGGACTGGGCCTTCGCCGTCCCGTTCTTGAGCGTCACCTCGCCATTCAGGCCCGAGCCCCAGTCATTGGTCGTGGCGTAGGAGATGCTCACATTCCCGGCCGGGGGCGCCGGGGTGTCATCGTCGACGATCGTGCCGGTCCCCCGGCCGGTGCCGAGCGTGGCCCCGGAGGGGGAGGACAGGACGAGCGAGAGCGTCTCGTCCCCCTCGACCGCGGCATCGCCGATGATCTCCACGCCGACCGTCTTGCTGGTCTCGCCGGGGGCGAACGTCAGGGTGCCGGACTTCGCGATGAAGTCGGCGCCCGGGGTCGCCGTCCCGCCGGCCGTGGCGTAGTCGACCGAGATCGGGGCCGTCCCGGGCCTGGACAGGGAGACGACGAACGGGAGGATGGTCTTGCCGGTGTTCCCCTCGGCCACGCGGGCATCGGCCACGGAGACGGAGGGCAGGGCCGTCGGCGGGGTGGACGCCCCGACCTTGATGTTGGCCGGCGTCGCGGACTGTCCCGTCGCCACGAATCCCACCTCGATCGACGAACCGGTCGCCATGGTCGCGTTCCAGCTCGCCCCGCCGACGACATAATGGTTGCCGACCCGGCTGAGGACCGTGGCGTTCCAGATCGAGGTGATCGGCGTGCTCAGGTCGAATTCGAGCCGCCACCCCGGCGCCGCCTCGGCCTGGGAGTTGTCGATCCGGAACGCCCCCTGGAAGCCCGACCCCCAATCCGAGGCCAGGGCGTAGGATGCCGCGAGGCCGCCCGCCTGGACGATCCTCGCCTCCATGGCCTCCGGGGATGGCCTCGCGACCCGGGCGCGGCGCTTCGGAGCCTGACGTTCTGCACGGACTTTCGACCAGAACGAAGACGTGGGCATCATGACCTCGCGAGAGGCGGACGACTCCCCCACGCGGCGGGCCTCCCCGCCCCGTTGGGTCATCGATCACGCAGTGATAGGGGCGACCCGGATCGTTTGGGCGAGGCCGGCCGCGGCGTCGAGACCCCGGCCAACACCCTCGCTCACGAACCTAATACCCGTACGAAGTCCGACCGGACGCCGGGCTTGATCGATCGCCCCAATCGCGGGCGTTGCGCAGGCGGCCGCGATCGCCGTTGGCGCCCACGGGCCGGCGGCGGGACGCGAGGATCCCCTCGATTTCGCGGGAAAACCAGGGCGGGACGGGCGGTGGCCCCTCCTCACCGATCACGCCCTCGCCCGAGCCGGCCGGGCCCTGCGTGTCGTCCTGCGGCAACGATCGGGTGGCGGCCGGGCAACGCCGGGGGGGGGCGTATGCGAGGGAGGCATCCCTGCCTACCGGCTGGATCGGACCCTTCGGACGATCAGCCCAGCAATTCGACGATCCGCTTGACCTTCTCCGCGCCCAGCGATGCGACGAGCGGCTTGATGGCCTCGATCGCGTCGAGGAGGTCCGTCTCGACGGCCGACGCGGGCTGCCGCGGGGGCGGGGCGAGGTAGGAATCGAGGGCGGGGCGGCGTCCGCGGCGGGGCGGCGTGCCGGGACGTCCGGCCTCCTCGGCCTCCCGCTCCTTCTTGCGGAGCTGGGACTTCACCGCCGAGAAATGCTGCGGGGCCATGACGATCCCGTATTCCCGGAGGATGAACTCGCTGGCCTCCTGCGGCGACTCGATCCCCCGCTCGATCGCGGAGCGGGCCGCCTTGGCCTTGGACATCGGCCGGCCCCCGGCCGAGCCCGCGGGATCGGCATCGCCTTCATCGTCCGAGTCGTCGACCTCCGGCTCCTCGACCTCGGGGACGTCGGCCTCGACCGCTTCGGCCTTGGAGGGGCGCGAACGTGCCATCTCAAACTCTCCAATATGATGACGCAGGCGAATTGAATTGACTACAATTTATCCCTAGATCATGAATAATGCAATCCACTCGCTGTGCATGTCATGAATATTCCGCCCCTATCATCGTCATGATGCGATGATGCCGCCACAATCGTCAAACATCAGTCGGGGGGGCAGGAAGGAACACCGATCATCGCCGGGCATGGCGGCCCCGCGGCGGCCGCGATCATTCTTCGGGATCGGGCTCGATGGGGGGGATGGTCGGCAGGGGCTGGTTGCGCGACAGGAAGACGCGGCTCAGGAGGATGAGCTGGTCCCCCTTGGCGAGGGGCCCGGACTCCTTGCCGACCGGGTTGAGGTTCATCTCGTCGCCGCGCTGGATGCCGATCAGGAGGCAGGAACGCTTGTCATCCCGATTGCGGACGAACATGCTGGCGATCTCGGCGAAATCGCGGCCCACCAGGCTTTTCGGGATCGGATAGAGATACATCTCATTGGCATCGCGCCCGACCGTCAGCAATTCCTGATAGACCTGGGTCATGCCGTGGAATAATGCGGATCGCGCCAGCAGGCGCAATCCCAGCTCATCCGATGAGATGATCTCGTCTGCACCCGCTTTCATGAGATGATGGCGATTATTGACGTTGTGGCATTCGACGGAGACGTTGGGGACGGCCTCCCCCCGGCAGATATTGCGGATGGCGATGCACGTCAGGATCGTCTTGCCGTCGGTGTGCTCCCCCTGCCTCGCGTCGGAGAGGATCACGACGGAGTGGGCCTTGGGGACCCTGGCGCGGCGGAGGATCACCTCGTTGGTGGGGTCGCCCTTGACGATGTAGACGTCGTTGAAGGCCGCATCATCCTGCTTGTCGGGGAGGTCGATCTCCTCGGGGCTGTCGTGGATGATGACCACGGGCCGCTTGTCCTGGATGATCTTGCTGTGGACCTCGCGGATCCATTCCAGCCCGCGCGGGCCCCAGTTGCACAGGACCAGGTGATCGTCCATCTCGAAATTGGCCACTTCGTTCCTCCGCATATTCTGGTCGATCAGGATCGACGCCACCGAGCCGGTGAACAGGCCCACCAGGCCGACGCCCAGGCCCAGCAACAGCATCGAGATCAGGCGGCCGATCGCCGTCTGGGGCGGATTTTCCAGGCCGCTGAACAGCATCACCCAGACGTTCCAGAAGGACTCGGTCCAGGTGTTGAAGTCCGGGTTGTCCTTGCCCTCGGCCAGGCCGATGCCGATCGCCCCCAGGATCCAGAGGATCGACATGGCCGCCATGAGCCGGAGGACCTGATTGCGTCGGATCGCGGCCCAGACCTTGTGGGCGAGGTCGGGCTGGGAGAGGGCCGCGCGGAGCTGCTCGACGGAAGGGACTCTCGACTTCCGACTACGTTTCATGGGGCCTCGATGCCGGGTCGCAGATCATGTATCGCGGCGTCGCCGCCCCGGCTGCCGGCGGGGCCGGGGGCCTGTCGCGGCCGATCGTCTTCGCTTGCGTGGGCATGGTCGCGGACGGTGCCCGGCTCGAGGCCGCGAGGCACGACCCTACAATGCGACCGAACCAGCAGACGCCGGCCATGCCCACGCAAGCGGAGAGGACCCCGATCTCATCGCGCCCGGGCCGGGGCCCGCGCGCACCATCGTTGGGGTGACGCCTCCAGTGTGAGCGATTGTGCCAAGAAATACAACATCCTGGCTCCCCGACCGCACCGGCTCGCCTTTCGGCGCACACCGCCCGGGAATCGAGCGGCTGCACGCCGGGCCCACGCCAACGCTCATTGGATCCGCCACGATGCGACGATCCCACCCGCCCCATCCACGCCCCGGGCATGTTGATTTCGCGAAACAGCTATCTTTTTGATTGCAAGCATGCATTGGAATGAGCAGAATCATCCCAATCCAACACATGCCTTTCGTTGGAATGCTTTGCACATTCGATTGTCCCTGATGATCGGGCGACGCGATGCGAGGTGTTTTTTTGACAAGCGTTGGCCCGCGGGTAAACTGTCTTTAATATTCTGCCCAGATTGCCATTACCATCCCCGCAATCATCCCGGCCGACCGGACCCGGTCCGCGACTCGCCGGTGGAGATCGGATCCATGAAACGACGACGTGGCTCGGCCGGACTGTTCGCGAGGCGGCATTCCCGCCCGGGGCCGCGCCGGCTCTCCCTGGAGCAGTGCGAGGATCGCCTCCTGATGGCGGTCTTCACGGTGTCCAACACGAATGACAGCGGGCCCTTCTCCCTGCGGCAGGCGATCCTCGATGCGAACGCCAGCACCGGGAGCCAGATCGACCGGATCGTCTTCGACCTGACGTCATCGCAGACGATCACGCCGGCCAGCCAGCTGCCCAACATCGACCGGGCCAACCTCATCGTGGACGGGACCATCCCCAACGATGCCACGCCCGATCCGAACGACACCACCCGGGTGGAGATCAGCGGGGCGTTGCTGACCGGCGGCAACGGCCTGAACGTGACCGCCACGGGGGCGACGATCAGCAACCTGGCGATCAACCGGTTCCGGGGGAGCGGGATCGCCCTGCTGGGGACCGGCAACACGATCATCGGCTGCTACATCGGGACCGGCCGGGACGGCGTCGCGGCCCTGGGCAACGGGGCCAACGGCATCCAGGTGGTCGGGATCAACAACCTGATCGGCCTCGCCGACGACACCGCGAACAACCGGGTCAACCGGAACGTGATCACGGGCAATCAACTGGCCCAGGTCTCGATCGGGGCCACGGCGAACAACACGACCCTCCGCAACAACTTCATCGGCATCAATGCCGCGGGGACGGCGGCCCTCCCGCCGGCGGCGAACACCCCGGTCGGGGTGGACGTCGCCTCGCAGAGCAATCGCATCGGCACGGGCCTGGCCGGCGAGGCCAACGTCATCTCCGGCAACTCCACCGGGATCAACATCGCCGCGACCACGGCCAACAACAACACGGTCTCGGGCAACTACATCGGGACCAACGCCGCCGGCCTGGCCGCCATCCCGAACGCTCAATATGGCATCTACGTCACGGGCCCGACCGGCACCCTGATCGGCGGCATCAATGATCCGGAAGGCAACCTGATCTCCGGAAACACGCTGGCCGGGATCTTCGTCCAGGGCGCGACGACGACCACCACCCAGATCTACAACAACTCGATCGGCATCAAGAGCGACGGGACGGCCCTGGGCAACGGCAGCGCCGCCGGCTTCGGCGGGATCCGGCTGCTCAACACGGCCCCCTCGGTCTTCATCGGCAACTTCCTCGGCGCCGCCGAGCAGGTCCTGCCCTCGCCCACCGACCCCGGCAACATCATCGCCTTCAACCTCGGGGCGGGCGTCGTCGTCGACGGCGGGACCACGTCGACCTCCCCCGGGTCCCTGATCCTGTCCAACTCGATCTACTCCAACGTCGCCCGGGCATCGGGCGATGCGGTCTACAACGGCCGGGGGATCGTGCTGACCAACAACGGCAACGCCGGGATCACGGCCCCCCTGCTCGCGGTCGCCGAGGCCTCCTCGACCGTGACCCACGTCGCGGGGACGTTCCAGGGGGCGGTCAACACGCCGTATCTGATCCAGTTCTTCACCAACACGTCGGCGGCCCGCTCGGGCCTGGACGGGACGACCCCGCTGGGCCAGCTCTTCATCGACGCCCAGAGCGGCAACACGCCGACGTTGACCATCCCCTTCGACTTCGTCACCCCCTTGCTGGCGAACCTCGGGGATTCGATCACGGCGACCGTCACGCGGATCGGCGCGACTCCGGGCACCTCCCAGTTCTCGCAGAGCCTGGTCGTGGCCGAGGCCCTGAACCCCGACCTGGAGGTGACGACGACCGCCACCCCGCAGGTCCCCCTGATCGGCCAGGACTACACCTACACCATCCGGATCCGCAACCTCGGGGTCAGCACCTCGACGAACATCCAGCTGTTCGAGACGTTGCCCTCCAACGTCACGCCGGTCTCCTACCAGATCGGCAATGCCGCGCCCCAGACGCTGGGGGCGGTGACCAACATCACCCTGTCGATCCCCAACATCGGGCCGGGCCTGTTCACCGACGTGCAGATCGTGGTGCGGCCCCGGACGTCCGGCGTCCAGCTCACCAACACGGCCTCGGCCTACGGCCGGGCGTTCATCAACGGGATCTTCGCCCGCCAGTACGAGCCGAACTTCCTGAACAACGTCTCGACGCTGACCAGCCCGACCATCGGGCTCAGCTCGGACCTCCAGATCTTCCTCACGCCGGTCCCCGAGGAACTCGCCATCGGCGAGGACGTGATCTTCGCGGTGACGGTCCTGAACGCCGGCCCGAGCATCGCGGCCGACGCCCGGTTCACGATCGACCTCCCGGCCAGCATCATCAACGTGACCGCGGACGCCCCCTTCACCCGGTCGGGCAACACCCTCACCTTCGACCTGGGCAACTTCCCCAGCGCGAATTTCTCGAGGACCGTCTCCATCCGGGGCACGGCCGGCGAGGTCGGCACGTTCACCAGCCAGGCCACCGTCTTCGATGGCACCGGCCAGGCCGACCCCGACCCGTCCAACAACACCACTCCGCCCGCCTCGATCACCGTCCTGGAGGCGGCCGACCTGTCGGTAACCCTGGCCGCATCGCCGGCCCCGGCGCTGATCGGCAGCCCCCTGGAATTCAAGATCCTCGTAGCCAACGCCGGGCCGTTCTCCGCGACCGCCGCGGTGCTCAACTTTGCCGCACCGGCGGGCATGGTCTTCGATTCGGGGAGCCTGAGCGTCGGCGGCATCGGGACGATTTCGGCCGATGGGTCCACCGTGACCTTCAACGAGTTGGCGGACGGCGGGCAGGTGACGGTCACATTGAGGTTCATCCCCACGGTCGCCGGCATGTTCACCGCCACGGCGACGATCGCCAATACGGCACAGATCGACCGCACGCCGGAGGATCTGACCGCCAGCACGGCGGTCTCGGTGAGCCCGTCCGCCCTGAGCGTGTCGATCATCAGCCCGACCGGGCCGATCGCCCTGAACGCCCCGACCTCCTACACGTTCCGGGTCTTCAACACCGGCGTGGGCGCGGCCCAGGACGTGACGCTCAACGACAACCTGGGTCAGATCGCCTCGTTCGCCGGGGTCGTCGTCCCGGACGGGGCCAGCTACACGATCAGCGGCAACAGCCTGACCGTGAGCCTCGGCACGCTCCAACCCGGCGAGCAGCGGGACGTCACGATCACCGTCCTGCCGGCCCGATCCGGTGTGCTGACCAACAGCGTCGCCGTGGCCACCAACGGCTACGAGCCCGACCGGTCGGATAACGTCGCGTCGTCCAGCACCGTGGTGGCCCCCGCCGACCTGGCGATCACCAGCACGGTCTCCTCGGCGCCGGTGCTGGTGGGCGACCCGTCCACCTACACCGTGATCGTCGCCAACAACGGCCCCGCGACGGCTACCAACGTCGTCGTGACCGACATCCTGCCGGCCAACGCCCGCCTGCTCGGCGTGTTCGTCAGCCAGGGGACGGTCGGCGGGGTCGGCGTGCTGACCTTCAACCCGGGCGACCTCGCCCCGGGCGCCTCGGCAATCCTGACCTTGATCGTGGCCCCGACCTCGGTCGGCCCGATCGTCAACTCGGCGTCGGTCACCTCCGACAACTTCGACCCGGACCCGGCCAACAACTCGGCCACGTCGAGCTTCCCCGGATTCAACCAGCCGGGCACGCTCGGGCTGACGGCCACGGTCGGCTCGGTCAACGAGAATGCCGGTTCGATCACCTTCACGGTGAATCGCGTCCTGGGGACGCAGGGGACCGTCACGGTCCAGTACGCGACCTCCGACCTGACGGCCCGCGCCGGCGTCAACTACGTCGCGACCTCGGGCACGCTCACCTTCCTCGAAGGGGAGCAGAGCAAGACCATCACCATCCCGGTCCTCAATGACGGGATCATCGGCGAGAATCTGGATTTCGCCCTCACGCTGTCCAACCCCGGCGGCGACGCCTCGCTCGGCAACGCCTCGGCGGTGGTCACCGTGGTCAACACCGACCGCGACTCGGTCGCCCCGCAGGTCTCCAGCATCGTCCCAATCCAGACCAAGCAGGGGATCACCGGATTCGTCATCACTTTCAACGAGGCGATGGACCGGGCCCGGGCCGAGTTGCTGACCAATTACGCCGTCTCGATCTCGGGCCGCGACCCGGGCCGAGGTGCCGGCAACGCGGTGAGCATCACCGGCGCGACCTATGATCCGGCGACCCGCACCGTCACCCTGACCACCGCCGACACGCTGCCGGCCAACCGGTTCTACCAGCTCAACCTCAACGGCTCGGTCGGCCTGCCGCTGGTGGACCTGTCGGGCAACCCCCTGGACGGCACCGGGACCGGCGTGGCGGGGCAGAACTACCTGACCACGATCGGCCAGGGGAACCGCCTCCGCTACCTCGACGCCAACGGCAACCTCGTCACCATCTCGCTGACGCGGGGCGGGACCATGACGATCACCCGCGACGCCTCGGGCAACGCGTCCGTGATCAACCTGGCCAACATCGTCCCGCGCCGCAGCATCCTGAACGGCAGCGTGACCCGGACCAAGCAGAGCACCAGCCGCCGGGTCCAGATCGGGGTCATCACCGGATTCCGCCGCTTCGGCGACGTCCGGAGCAACCTGACCACCGCCCCGTTCTTC
The DNA here is from genome assembly GCF_051175315.1 of Tundrisphaera macrotermitis. Lineage (NCBI taxonomy): Bacteria > Pseudomonadati > Planctomycetota > Planctomycetia > Isosphaerales > Isosphaeraceae > Tundrisphaera > Tundrisphaera macrotermitis. The sequence goes on along the minus strand of NZ_CP195100.1, from coordinate 5,333,722 downwards.
GCCTCGTTCGCCCCGGTCAGCGTGAACGGGGAGACCCTCTCCAACAACCCCAACCAGGGCGGCGGCAACGGCGGGGTGCCCATCCTGCGTGGCCCGAACCTCAATCGGGCGGCCATCGTGTCCCGGTCCGTCCCGGTCCGGCCCCGCTCGTTCTGAGCGGGTCGGATCCGGCAGGAAACCACGAGGGCGGCCCCGGGCGAGAACAGCCCGGGGCCGCCTTCTTTCATTCGGGGTCGAGGTTCTGGAGTTCCTCCGGGACGAACTTGCCGTCGACCCGGATCGGCACGCCGTCGAACGAGATCGTGCCGCCGCCGTACTCGGCCCGCTGGATCTGGACGAGGTCCCAGTGGACCTTGGAGCGGTTGCCGTTGTCGGCCTCGTCGTAGGCGTTGCCGGGCGTCAGGTGGAAGCTGCCGGCGATCTTCTCGTCGAACAGGATGTCGCGCATCGGGTGGAGGATGCGGGGGTTGCAGCCGATCGACCACTCGCCGATGTAGGACGCCCCCTCGTCGGAGTCGAGGATCCGCCGGAGCTTCTTGCGATCCCCGCCCGAGCAATCCGCCTCGACGATCTTCCCCTTCTCGAAGACCAGCTTCACGCCGTCGAACGACGTCCCCTGGTAGACCGTGGGGGTGTTGAAGCGGACGTGCCCCTCGACCGAGTCGCGGACCGGGGAGGTGAAGACCTCGCCGTCGGGGACGTTCATCTCGCCCGAGCAGGGGACGACCGGGATGCCGGCGATTGAGAACCGGAGGTCGGTCTCCGGCCCGGTGATGTGGACCTCGCTGGCCGCCCGCATCCGCTCGACCAGCGGGACGAGGGCCTTGGCCAGCCGGGGATAATCGAGGTTGCAGACGTCGAAGTAGAAGTTCTCGAACCCCTCGGTGCTCATCCCGGCCTGCTGGGCCATCCCGGCGTTGGGCAGGCGGAGCACGCACCACTTGGTCTTCCGGATCCGGCAGTCCATGTGGACCGGCTTGAAGAAGTGGGTGTTGTACAGGTTCATCTTCTCGGGCGAGACGTCGGCCATCTCGTTGATGTTGCGGGCGCCCCGCAGTCCGATGTAGGCCTGGACCCGGCCCATCCGGTGCAGCTCGCACTCGCCGATCAGCCGCATCTGCGCCTCGGAGGCGTTGCGGATCAGCTCGCGGGTGATCCGCGTGTCCTTGGTCTCGACCAGGGCTGAGGCCCCCCGCCGGGCGGCCTTCTGGACCAGCAGGCGCGGCAGGGTGCTGTCTTCCAGGTCGAAGCATTCGATCAGGACCGACTCGCCCGCCTGGAGTCGCGTCGAGTGGCCGATCAGGATCTCGGCGAGGACATCCCAGCGCGGGTCGGGCATCGTGTGGCTCTCGCATTCAGGGGTCGGGGCGGCGTGTCGGGACGCCGATTATCCGGGCGCCGGCCCCTCCGCACAATCGCCGAGCCCGGCCGAAGGGTGGCCGCGAGCAAGATGAGTGCTGCGAGGCGGGTCACCACCCGGCCTTCACCATCCAGACGTACCCCTTATAGAACTCCACCGCGGTGTAGAAGATGATCGCGATCGAGGCGACCGCGATCATCCAATCCTTGATGGACCAACGATTATCGGGGGGCATCAGACTCGCCTCGTGTATCGACCAGGGCCGCACCGATCGCCCGGATCTTCCGATGCAGCCGATCGATGGATTCGTGGTCGTAGCATTCGGCCTCGACGCGCTCGGCGTGGAACAGCAGCGAGAGCAGGCCGTCGACCAGGACCACGGACAGGAGCGTCCTGTTCGCCAGGACGCCGAGGAGGAAGTTCAGGGCGTACCACAGGTCGACGTCCTCGCCGAGCAGCCAGTCGAGGTCGAGTTCGCCCCAGGCCTCGCGGAGGATCAGCCCCACGCCGAGCAGGGCGAAACCCCGGGCGATCGCCCCGACGCCCCTGAGCCGACGCACCGCCTCGTCACGCCCGCACGGGCGGACCAGCGCCCCGGCCCGGGGCAGCCAGACCAGCGGGGCGATCGACAGGCAGAGGACGCCGAGGATCAGGCCCCGATGCGGCACCACCTGGACCAAAATGGCCAGCAGCACGAAGGTGACCAGCGATTGCAGCGGCGACGCCACGACCACCAGCAACCCGGGCAGCGTCGACTCCGGGAGGACCCGCTTCAACACCCGCGCAGCCCTCGACAGGGCGGGCAGAAGCGAGAACAGGGACGGGACGTAGAAGCCCAGGATCCCCCGGATCACGTTGGTGGCCAGGAGGACCGCCTCCACGCCGTGCTGGTGCAGGACGCGGGGGAACGGGATCAGGAACAGCGGCATCATGCCGAAAAAGCCCAGGGCCCAGGCCAGGCGCGCCAGGAGGCAGGACCATCGCAACCGGGGCCCGAGCCACGTCGCGGCCACGAGCGAGAGCACGAAGGCGGCCGTCACCCCGCGGAGATACCAATTCAGCCCCGCTTCCAGCATCACCACCGACGGCGCGGGGTCCCTGAGCCCGAACCGCACCGAGGCCGGCTCGGCCCCGCCGGCGAAGCTCAGGGCATACGAGGCCGCCGCCGCCGCACAGGTCCAGCACAGCGCCCGCGTCCGCCAGGCGGCATACTCCGCCGCCCAGGGTTCGGGGGCAGGGGGAGGTTCGGCGAACCGGGGATCTCCCGACCCTGATGCGCCGGTCAATCCCCCCTCCCGACCGCGGACAGCACTTCGTCGAGGCAGTCGACCAGGAAGTCGGCGTCGTCGCGGGAGAGGCACATCGGCGGCTTGATCCGGAGGACATTGCCGTACAAGCCGCCCTTGCCGAGCAGCAAGCCCCGCTCCTTGCACAGCTCCATCACGTCGGCCGTCTCGGTCGTGGCCGGCTCCTTGGAGATGCGGTCGCGGACCAGTTCCACGCCCAGCATCAGCCCCAGGCCCCGGACCTCGCCGATCAGGGGATGGCGGCCCGTCAGCTCCTCAAGCCGCCCCTTGAGGTGGGCGCCGACCACGCGGGCGTTCTCCTGGATCCCCTCGGCGTCGATGACCTCCAGGGTGGCGAGCCCCTGGGTCATCGAGATCGGGTTGCCGCCGAAGGTGTTGAAGTGGATCCGGTTCTTCATCATCGCGGCGACCTCGGGCCGGGCCACGCAGGCCCCGAGCGGGGCGCCGTTGCCGATCCCCTTGGCCATCGTGACGAGGTCGGGCGTGACCCCCCAGTTCTCGAACCCCCAGAACGCCGCGCCGGTCCGGCCGAACCCGGTCTGGACCTCGTCGGCGATGCACAATCCCCCGTGCTTGCGGACGATGTCGTAGACGATTCCGAAGTATTCGGGGGGCGGAGTGACCACCCCGCCCACCCCCTGGATCGGCTCTCCGATGAAGCAGGCGACCTCGCCCGGTGTCTCGTGCCGGATCAACGGCTCCACGTCGCGGGCACACTTCACGTCGCAGCTCGGGTAGGTCAGGCCATACGGGCAGCGATAGCAGTAGCCCGGGGTCGCGTGCTTGACGTTGACGACCGGGCTCGACTTGAACTTCCAGGTCCCGACCGCGGTCAAGCCCATCGCTCCCTGGGTGCCGCCGTGGTACGAGTTGCGGAGGCTGATGACCTCGGCGTTCCCGGTGTATTCGCGGGCGGCAAGGATCGCGACCTCGTTGGCCTCGCTCCCGGAATTCGTGAACGTGCTGACCGACAGCCCGCTCCCCTCCGGCATGTGCTCCGCGAGCTTCTTGCCGAACTCGGCGATGGTGGGGTGGAGGTAGATCGTGGTCGTGTGCTGGAGCTTGCCCACCTGCTCGCGGACCTTCCGCACGACCTCCGGGTGGCAATGGCCGACCGAGACCGTGACGATCCCCGCGAAGGCGTCCAGATACCGCTTGCCGGTCTCGTCCCAGAGGTACTGCATGTGCCCTTCGACGACCATCAACGGCTCGCGATAGAACGTCACCAGCCCCGGCGTCAGGTACTCCCGGCGCAGGGCCAGCACCTCGTCGCGGCTCGGGCCGTCGTAGGGCTCGGGCCGGTGCGAGGTATCGGGGAGCCGTGCCACCTTGGTCGTCTCGATCATCTGCGGATCTCCGTCGATTCGTGCCGTCCGGCCCATGATGCCCGGAGTCGGCCCGGCCGACAAGTTGATCGGCGCCGATCGCCCGCCTACAAATAGGGGGAGATGACGGGTTGATTGGCCGGAGGCGAGGAAGCGATGAAGAAGGCGACATTCGGTGCAGGCTGCTTCTGGGGCGTCGAGTCGGCGTTCCGCCAGATCCCCGGCGTCGTGGACGTGGCCGTGGGCTATGCCGGGGGCTACTACACCAACCCCACCTATCGCGACGTCTGCACCGGCCGGACCGGCCATGCCGAGGTCGTGGAGGTCGACTACGACCCGTCGCAGGTTTCCTATGACCGCCTGCTGGACACCTTCTGGCAGATCCACGACCCCACCACGCCCAACCGCCAGGGGCCGGACATCGGCACGCAGTACCGATCGGCCGTGTTCACCCACGACGACGAGCAGAAGGCGGCGGCCGAGGCCAGGAAGGCCGAACTCGACGCCTCGGGCCGGTTCCGCCGCCCGATCGTGACCGAGATCACCCCGGCCTCGACGTTCTATCGCGCCGAGGAATACCACCAGCGCTACGACGAGAAGAACGGCCGATCCGGCTGCGCCATCCACTGATCCGAAAGGGTGGCGATGGGTTTCGTATCTCACCTGGCCTGCCCGACCTGCGGAGCGACCTATCCCCGCGATCGGGCGATGAACCTGTGCGAGAAGGACGGCCGCCCCGTTCAGGTCGTGCTCGACCTGGAGCGGCTGGCCGCCGCGCGGGGGCGTGACGGCGGCTGGGATCCGTCCCGGCGCGACCTGTGGCGGTTCGGCGGCCTCCTGCCGCTCGACATCGCCGACCCGGCCGACCGCCGCTGGATCGTCCCGATCGGCGGCGGGGGGACCCCGAGTCTCGACTACCCCCACCCCTGGGCCGATCGGCTCGGGTGCCGGTTCGAGGTCAAGGACGAAGGGCGGCACCACGCCGGGTTCGGCGGCAATCCGACCCTGTCGTTCAAGGATCGCGGCATGGCCATGACGGTGGCCATGGCCCGCAGCCTGGGCCTGACCCGGCTGGCCGTGCCCACCCAGGGCAACGCCGGCGACTCGCTGGCGGCCTACGCGGCGGCGGCCCCGGACGTCGAGGCCGCCATCGTGATGTCGCCCGACACCGACCGCCCGGTCCTGGGCAACGTCGCCGCTCTGGCCGCGCTCCACCCGGGCCGGATCGGCCTGGAACTCGTCGCCGGGACGATCGTCGACTGCGCCGCGAGGGTCCGCGACCACTACGTCCCGCGCGGGTTCTTCAGCGTCGCGACCTTCCAGGAGCCGGGCTGGCGGACCGAGGGGAAGAAAACCCTGGGCCTGGAGATGGCCGAGCCCCAGGGCGACCGCCTCGCCGACCGGACCTGGAGCCTGCCCGACGTGATCGTCTACCCCACCGGCGGCGGGACCGGCGTGGTCGGCATGGCCAAGGCGTTCGACGAGTTGGAGGTCCTCGGGCTGGTCGGCCCGAAGCGCCCGAGAATGGTCTGCGTCCAGAGCGACGCCACCGCCCCGATCGTCCGCGCCTTCGACGCCGGGGACACCGACATCACCCCGCGCGAGCCGGGATCGACCGTGGCCACCGGCCTCAACGTGGCCAAAAACGTCGGGCACATCAACGTCCTGCGGATCATCCGCGACACGGGCGGGTGCGCCGTGGCGGTGTCCGACGCCGCGATCCGCGACGCGATCCGCGCCGAGTGGCGCGACCGCCGCTTCGCCTGGTCTCCCGAGGGGGCCGCCACCCTGGCCGCGCTCCCGGAACTGGCCGATCGCGGGACGATCCGCCCCGGCGACCGCGTCGTCCTGGTCAACACCGCCTCCCCCGAGAAATACCTACCGACCATCCGCGACCTGTTCGACGGAGGGCTGTGACCTGGAAGTCCGCGTCATCGCTTGTCCCGGGCCCCGGCGAGGGGTAAGCTCGAAATGCGCACGGGACCCCGGGCGCATCCTCACGACGGGAGAACGATGGGATCATGTTCCAAACCAACGGCCCCGGCATGATCCGTCGCGAATTCCTCCAGGTCGGGTTCTCGGGCTACCTGGGGCTGGGGCTGCCGAACCTGCTCGCCGGCAGGGCCCGCGCCGATGCCCCGTCGCCATCCCCGCGCGCGAAGTCGATGATCCTGGTCTTCCTGACCGGGGGGCTGGGCCATCTCGACTCGTTCGACATGAAGCCGGATGCCCCCGAGGGGATCCGCGGCGAGTTCAAGCCGATCGACACGAGCGCCGCGGGGGTCCGCTACTGCGAGCACCTGCCCGGGATGGCCCGCCACGCCGATTTGCTGGCCGTCGTGCGGTCGATGTCGCACGCCCACACCAATCACCTGAATGCGACCCATCAACTCCTGACCGGCCACCCGCAGCCGGGGGCGTTTTTCGACAAGGTCGCCTCGCGCGACGACTACCCGAACTACGCCTCGGCCCTGGACTACATCCGGCCCCGGGGCGACGGCGTCCCGTCGGGCGTGCTGCTGCCGACCTACCTGATGGAAGGCCCGCTCACCTGGCCCGGGCAGCACGCCGGCTTCCTCGGGCCGAAGTTCGACCCGCTCCAGATCCGCCAGGACCCCAACAAGCCCGACTTCCGCGATGAAAGCCTGTCGCCCCCCGCCGGGTTCAGCGTCGAGACCATGAATCGCCGCCGATCGCTCCTGGATGAACTGGCCGCCACCCGCGACCAACTGGCCGAATCGGTCTCCGGCAAGGATCCGATGTCGGAGCAGCGGGAACTGGCCTACAACCTCTTGCTCTCGGGCAAGGTGGCGCGGGCCTTCGAGATGGACCGGGAACCGGCCGAGGTCCGCGACCGCTACGGCCGCCACATGTTCGGCCAGTCGCTGCTCTTGGCCCGGAGGCTGGTCCAGGCGGGCGTGCCGATCGTCCAGGCCAACATGGGCCGGGTGCAGAACTGGGACACCCACTCGGGCAACTTCAAGAGGCTCAAGAACGACCTGCTCCCGCCCCTGGACAGGGGGGTGTCGGCCCTGCTCGACGACCTGAAGTCGCTGGGGATGCTCGACGAGACCCTGGTGGTGCTGGCCGGGGAGTTCGGCCGCACGCCGAGGATCGGGGCTTCGACGGGCAACGCCAACGGCCCCGACGGCCGCGACCACTGGTCCAAGGCGTTCTCCGTGGCCCTGGCGGGGGCCGGCGTGCAGGGGGGCCAGGTGATCGGCCAGACCGACCGGATCGGGGCGTACCCCTCGACCCGGCCGTATGCCCCGGCCGACCTGGCCTCGACGATCTACCGGGCCCTGGGCATCGACCCGACCACCGAGCTGCGCGACCGGTTCAACCGGCCGATCCAGCTCTGCATCGGCGAGGAGATCGCCGGCCTCTACTCCGGGTCGGTGGCCTGACCCTGGAGCTCGAGCGACGCCGAGTTGATGCAGTAGCGCATCCCGGTCGGGGCCGGCCCGTCGTCGAACAGGTGCCCCAGGTGGCCGCCGCACCTGCGGCAGGTGACCTCGGTCCGGATCATCCCGTAGGATCGGTCGGCGTGCTCGGCGATCTTCGAGGGGTCCAGGGCCTGGTAGAAGCTGGGCCAGCCGGAGCGCGAGTCGTACTTCGCGTCCGACGAGAACAGGGGCTCGCCGCATCCGGCGCAGCGGTAGGTGCCCGGCGTCTTCGTGTTCCAGTACTGGCCGCGGAAGGCCGGCTCGGTCCCCTTCTCGCGCATGATCCGGAACTGCTCGGGCGTCAGCAGCTCGCGCCATTCCTTTTCCGTCTTCTCGACCGCATCGGCCATCGGGGATCCTCCGGGTTGGGCCCGCCCCGGGTCACAGGGCGAAGGAGAGTCGGCGTCGATAATCCGTGACGATCTCGGAATCGGCCGGCAGCAGGTGGAACAGGGAGATCATCAACTTCCGGGCCGATTCGCCGGTGTTGCGGCGGTCGCGCTCCACGAGGTCAAGTGCCAGGTCGAGCGCCTCGGTGGTCTCGCCGGCGGCGGCCAGGGCCTCGGCCAGCGCGAGCTGGCGGGGCAGGTCGCCCGGGGCGGCGGCCAGGTCCTCGCGCAGCCGGGGGATGTCGCCGGCGGACGCCCCGCTCGATTTCAGGGCCAACTCGGCCTGGATCGACTCGACCTCCGGCTCAAGATAGCCGCGGCGGGCCAGGGCCTCGACGATCTCGCGGGCCTCGTCGATCCGCCCCCCCGCCAGCGCCAGCCGGGCCAGGCCGGCCTTCGCGGGCACGAAGTCCGGCGCGGCCGCCAGGGCCTCGCGGTACCTGGCCTCGGCGGCCGCCGGGTCGCCGGCTTCGAGGCCCAACGCCTCGGCGGACAGGATCTCGGCCGGGGAGGGGAGGACGCGGGCCAGCCACGCCCGGATCATCGACTCCGGCTGGGCCCCGACGAACGAGTCGACGATCTTCTTGTCGCGCACCGCGAACACCGCCGGGATCGATCGCACGCCGAACCCGGCCGCGATGTCGCCCAGCTTGGCCGTGTCGGCCTTCGCCAGCAGGAATGCCCCGTCGTACTCGTGGGCGAGCTTCTCCAGGATCGGGCCCAGGGTGCGGCACGGTTGGCACCACTCGGCCCAGAAATCGACGACGACAGGGATGGTGGCCGAGCGCTCGACCACATCGTCGAGGAACGTCTCGGCCGTGACATCGAACACACGACCAACCGGCAGGATCTCGGACATCGCCACCACACCTCGGCTTGCAGGCCAGGACGCATCACCCCACGTCGCCCCGCTACCCTCATGGTAGGAACGGCGACCCGGAGTGGCAATGCGTCGGCCCGGGCCGGCGCGGTCAGTGGGCGAGGCCCACGCACTCCGCCAGCGGGGTGCCGGGCAGGAACAGCATCAGCTGATCATCCCGGCCCGGGGCGAAGTCCGCCACGACCCAGCCATGGCAGTCCTCGCAGGTCCCCAGGATCCTGTCGGGAAATGCCTGGTCGGGCTGATGGATCTCCAGCGGCGAACCGCATCCCATGCACAGCATCGCCAGCCCGCGACTGGGATGGGATGAGGCGTTCTTGACTTTCAGGCGGACAGCCATCGTCCGCGTCGTGTGATCAACCATTGGTCACAACTCTTGAAAAGTGACCCGGATGACGATCATCCGGGATTATTTCGGCCTTGATTCTTTCCATACTACCACGAAGCCGACCTGAGATCATCGATTTCTTTAGATAACGGCCATTCTTAAGCAGGGATGGAGCCATGCATCGATCGAATTCATGGATAACCTCCGCGGACATACGCGCGGCATGACCCCGGCCCCCGATCCGGGCTTCAGGCCCCGGAATAGGCGGGTTCCGCCTTGTTCGGGCCCCCCTTACCATCCGGCCCCCCCTCGATCCCGTCGTGGAAGTCCGCATCGGGGCCCGGGGCCGAGGCGGGGTCGATCCGCCTCCGCACGCGGGAGATGAGGTTGTTGAACCCCTGAATCACGTAATAAAAGACCGGTGTCAGGAAGATGCCGAACAGGGTCACGCCGAGCATGCCGGCGAAGACCGCCGTGCCCAGGGCCCGCCTCATCTCCGAGCCCGCCCCCTCGGACAGGGCCAGCGGTACCACGCCGAGGATGAAGGCCAGCGAGGTCATCATGATCGGCCGGAGCCGGAGCTTGCAGGCGTCCAGCGTCGCCTGGTAGCCGGGCACCCCCTCCTCGCGGCGGGCCTTGGCGAATTCCACGATCAGGATGGCATTCTTGCACGCCAGGCCGACCAGCACGATGAAGCCTATCTGGGTGAAGATGTTGATGTCCATCCGGGCCATCTGCACGCCCGCGACCGAGCAGAGAAGGCACATCGGCACCACCAGGATGACTGAGAACGGCAGCGACCAGCTCTCGTACTGGGCGGCGAGCACCAGGAAGACCAGGACCACCGCCAGGATGAAGACGTACATCGCCGTCGAGCCGGTCTCCAGCTGGAGCAGCGCCAGCTCGGTCCACTCGGTCCGCATCGAGGGGGGCAGGTCCCGTTCCATCAGGTTGTTGACGGAGGTGATGGCCTGGCCCGAGCTGCTGCCGGGGGCCGGCGATCCGTTGACGGCCGCCGACGGGTACATGTTGTACCTCATGATCAGGACCGGCCCGCTCACCGGGCGGACGGCGGCCATGGCGCCGAAGGGGACCATGCCCCCCCGCCGGTTGCGGATCTTCAGGGATTTGAGGTCCTCGGTCTGCTTGCGGAAATCGGCCGCCCCCTGGACATTCACCTGCCAGGTCCGGCCGAAGCGGTTGAAGTCGTTGACGTAGAGCGAGCCGAGGTAGACCTGGAGGCTGTTATACAGCTCGTCCATGCCGACATCCATCGCGTTGACCTTGTCGTGATCGATATCCAGGAAGATCCACGGGGTGTTGGCGCGGAAGCTGGTGAACAGGCCGGTGAGCCCCGGGTCGGCCCCGCCCTCGGAGACGGTCTTCTCGGCGGCGGCCTGGAGCGCCTCCAGCCCGTTGTCCCCCCGGTCCTCGATCACCACCTTGAACCCGCCGGCGGTGCCCAGACCCTCCACGGGCGGGGCGCCGAAGACGTTGACCAGCCCGTCCAGGATCTCGTGCTGGAGCCGGTCCTGGAGCGTCGCGGCGATCGCCTCGCCGTGCAGCTCGGGCTTCAGGCGGTGGTGGAATTCTTCCAGCATCACGTAGACGGCGCCGAAGTTGGGCGCGTTGGCGTTGAGCAGGATCGACTGCCCGGCCAGGGCCACCGTGTGCTCGACGCCCTCCGTCTCCCTGGCGATCGCCTCGACCTTCCGCATCACCTTCTGCGTCTGCTCCACCGAGGTCGCGTCGGGGAGTTGGACATTGACCAGGAGATAGCCCTTGTCTTGCGCGGGGATGAAGCCGGTCGGCGTCCTCTGGAACGTGTCATAGGTCAGGTAGAGCAGGCCGGCGTACAGGACCAGCACCGCGATGCTCCCGCGGAGCATCCAGCCGACGACCCGGGTGTAGGCGTTGGTCGCCGCCTCGAACCCGGCGTTGAAGACGCCGAAGAACCAGACCAGGACGCGGTCGAGCACCAGGCCGACGGCCCACCCGGCGACCGCCCCGATCAGGAGCGACGCGGCGACCGCCGACCAGGCCGGCCACTGGTGCGCCAGCATCGGGGGTTCAATCTGGGGGGTCAGGAACGCGAAGGCGGCCCAGGCGCCGATCAGGGCGTAGGCCAGGCCGGGCAGGGCCTCCGGCTTCTCCCGATTCTTGGGCCGGATGAGGAGAGCGGCCAGCGCGGGGGACAGCGTCAGCGAGTTGAACGCCGAGATCAAGGTCGACGTCGCGATCGTCAGCGCGAACTGCCGGAAGAACTGGCCCACGATCCCCGTGATGAACGCGCACGGCACGAACACCGCCGTCAGCACCAGCCCGATAGCGATCACCGGGCCGCTCACCTCCTCCATCGCACGGATCGTCGCGTCCCGCGGCGCCATCCCGTGCTCCACGTGGTGCTCCACCGCCTCCACCACCACGATCGCGTCGTCCACCACGATGCCGATGGCCAGCACCAGCCCGAACAACGTCAGGTTGTTCAGCGAGAAGCCCATCCCCGCCATCACCGCGAAGGTCCCCACGATCGCCACCGGCACCGCCACCAGCGGGATGATCGCCGATCGCCAGTTTTGCAGGAACAACAGCACCACGATCGCCACCAGGATCACCGCGTCCCGCAACGTCTTGACGACCTCGTGGACCGACTCCTTGATGAACGGGGTGGTGTCGTAGACGATCGCGTAGTCGACGCCCTTGCGGAACTCCTTCTTGAGTTCCTCCATCTTGTTGCGGACCAGCTCGGCGGTCTGCAGGGCGTTGGAGCCCGGCCTCTGGTAGATCGATAGGGCGACCGACGGCTTGCCGTCCAGGGTGCAGGTCTGGTCGTAGCCCTGGGCACCTAGCTCGATGGTGGCGACGTCGCGGAGCCGGACGATCCGGCCGGCGGCGTCGGTCTTGAGGATGATGTCGCCGAACTGGTCGGCGTCCACCAGCCGGCCCAGGGTGGTCATCGTGTACTGGAAGACCTGACCGGTGGGCACCGGCGGCTGGCCGATCTGGCCGGCGGCCACCTGGGTGTTCTGCTGCGAGATCGCCGCCGCCACGTCGGTCGCCGCCAGGTTGCGGAAGGCCATCTTGCCGGGGTCGAGCCAGACCCGCATGCTGTAGTCGCGCTGGCCCAGGTAGGTGATGTCGCCCACGCCGTCGAGCCGGGACAACTCGTCGCGGATCTGGATGGTGGCGTAATTACTGAGATAGAGGTTGTCCTGCGAATCGTCGGGCGAGAACAGGTTGACGATCATCAGGATGCTGGGCGACTTCTTCTTGACCATCACCCCGCGCCTTTTGACCAGCTCGGGCAGGATCGGCTCGGCCAGGCTCACCCGGTTCTGGACCAGCACCTGCGCCATGTCGAGGTCGATGCCGATCCGGAAGGTGACCGTCAGCGTGTACATCCCGTCATTGGTGCATTGGGATGACATGTACATCATCCCCTCGACGCCGTTGACCTGCTGCTCGATCGGCGCGGCGACGGTGTCGGCCACCACCTTGGCGTTGGCCCCGGGGTAGTAGCCGGACACCTCGACGGTGGGCGGGGTGATGTCGGGATATTGCGAAACCGGCAGCGCACCGACGCTGATGCCGCCGGCCAGGGTGATGATGATCGAGAGCACCGAGGCGAAGATCGGCCGATCGATGAAGAATCGCGACATGGGCGGGGGGCCTCACTTCTGTTCGACGAGTTCGCCCTCGCGATCCTGGATCGCGACCGGCACCGCTAGCTCATCAACCCGGGGACGCTTCGCGGGCCGTTTCCGGCGGGCGATCATCTCGCGGAACAGCCGCCCGGAGAGGATCGTCAGGGGGAACTTCAGGATCTTCTGCAGGGCGGGCGAGCCGAACAGCCGCGTCTCGCCCAGCCAGTCGATGGCGAAGAAGAAGACCGGCGTCAGGAGCACGCCGAAGATCGTCACGCCGAGCATCCCGCTGAAGACGGTGGTCCCCAGGGTCCGCCGCATCTCGGCCCCGGCCCCGTGGCCGTACAGGAGCGGCAGGACCCCGAGGATGAACGCCAGCGAGGTCATGATGATCGGCCGGAACCGGAGCCGGCAGGCGTCCAGCGTCGCCTGCCGCCGGCTGATCCCCTTGTCGCGCTGGTGCTTGGCGAACTCGACGATCAGGATCGCGTTCTTGCTGGCCAGCCCGACCAGCACCACGAACCCGATCTGGGTGAAGATGTTGATGTCCTGGCCCGCCAGGTTCACGCCGATGATGGCGCTCAGCAGGCACATCGGCACCACCAGGATGATCGCCAGCGGCATCGACCAGCTTTCGTACTGGGCGGCGAGCACCAGGAAGACCATGACCACCGCGAAGCCGAAGACCAGCATCGCGGTGTTGCCCGCCTGGAGTTCCAGGTAGGCCAGCTCGGTCCACTCGAACTTCATCGAGTCCAGGAGGTTCTCCCGGCCCAGCTTCTCCATGATCGCGATGGCGTCGCCGGTGCTGGTGCCCGGGGCCGCCGCCCCGTTCAGCGGCGCGGCCGGGTACATGTTGTACCGGGGGATCATCAAGGGGCCGTTGATCTGCTGGAAGTCGGCCAGGGTGCCCACCGGCACCATCGTGCCCCGGGCGTTGCGGACCTTCAGCCGCTTCACGTTCTCGATGGCGTTGCGGAACTGGGGGTCGGCCTGGACCACGACCTGCCAGGTCCGGCCGAACTTGTTGAAGTCGTTGACGTAGAGCGAGCCCAGGTAGATCCGCAGGGTGTCGAACAGGTCCTTGAGCGGGACCTCCTTGGTCATGCACTCGGCCCGGTTCACGTCCACGAAGTACTGGGGGACGTTGGCCCGGAAGGTCGAGGCCATGTTGGCCAGCCGCTTGTCCTTCTTGGCCAGGTCCAGGACGTTCTCGGTCTGGCCTTCCAGGACCGACACCCCGTTGTCCCCCCGGTCCTCGATCATCAGCTTGAACCCGCCGGCGCGGCCCACGCCCCGGACCGGGGGCGGCCCGAGCACCGTGACCATCGCCTCGGGGATCTGGTCGGCGAACGCCTTGCGGAGCTTGGCGATGATCGCGTCGCTGTACAGGTCCGCCGTCGGCCGCTCCTCGAACGGATCGAGCACGCAGAACATCGACCCGAAGTTCGACCCGTTGGCGCCCAGCAGCAGCGATTGCCCGGTGATCGCCTGGGTGTGCCTAACCCCGGGCATCTTCTTGGCGATCGCCTCGATCCGGTCCATCACCTCCTTGGTGCGCTCGTTCGACGTCGAGTCGATGAGCTGGACGTTGCAGAGCAGGTAGCCCATGTCCTGCGACGGGATGAAGCCGGACGGGGCCCGCTTGAACTCGACGTAGGTCAGGGCCAGCAGCGCGACGTACCCCACCAGGCTCACGGCGGCGAGCCGGAGCAAGATCCCGACCGTCCAGGTATAGAGGTCGGTCGCGAGGTTGAAGCCCCGGTTGAAGATCCCGAAGAACCAGACCAGCAGCTTGTCGAAGCCGATCCCTATCGCCCACCCGGCCACCATCCCGATCAGCCCAGCCAGCACGTTCGCGCCGGCCTTGTATGGCCCCATGCGGGCCGCCAGCTCGGGGCCGAGGTAGAGATAGGCCAGCCAGGCGCCGAACAGGGCATAGGCCGGCTTGGGCAGGGCCACCCGGTTGGTGTTGGTCCTCGGCCGGATGAGGAGAGCGGCGAGTGCGGGGGACAGCGTCAGCGAGTTGAACGCCGAGATCAAGGTCGACGTCGCGATCGTCAGCGCGAACTGCCGGAAGAACTGGCCCACGATCCCCGTGATGAACGCGCACGGCACGAACACCGCCGTCAGCACCAGCCCGATGGCGATCACCGGGCCGCTCACCTCCTCCATCGCCCGGATCGTCGCGTCCCGCGGCGCCATCCCGTGCTCCACGTGGTGCTCCACCGCCTCCACCACCACGATCGCGTCGTCCACCACGATGCCGATGGCCAGCACCAGCCCGAACAGGGTCAGGTTATTCAGCGAGAAGCCCATCCCCGCCATCACCGCGAAGGTCCCCACGATGGCCACCGGCACCGCCACCAGCGGGATGATCGCCGATCGCCAGTTCTGCAGGAACAACAGCACCACGATCGCCACCAGGATCACCGCCTCGCGGAGGGTCTTGAACACCTCGTTGATCGAGTCGCGGATGAACGGGGTGGTGTCGTAGCGGATCTCGTAGCCGATGCCGACGGGGAACGAGTGGCTCAACTCCTCGATTTTGGCCTTTACCAGGTCGGCGGTTTCCAGGGCGTTGGCGTCGGGGAGCTGGAAGATGGCCATCGACATCGATGGCCTGCCGTTGACCGAACAGCTCAGGTCCTCGTTCTTGGACCCGAGCTCGACCTTGGCGATGTCCCGGACCCGGACGATCCGGCCGTCGGCGGTCTTCTTGACGATGATCCTCTCGTACTGTTCCACATCCTCCAGGCGCCCGAGGAGGCTGATCGGCACCTGGATGAGCTGGCCGGAGGGGACCGGCGGCTGGCCGATCTGGCCGGTGGCGACCTGCATGTTCTCGCGGCGGATGGCCGCCACCACGTCGCTGGCGGTCATGTCGCGGGAGGCGAGCTTCTCGGGGTCGACCCAGATCCGCATGCTGTAGTCGCGCTGGCCGAGCATGCCGATGTCGCTCACGCCCGGGATGCGGAGGATCTCATCCTTGAGGTGGATCAGGGCATAGTTGCTCAGGTAGAGCTGGTCGTAGCGGGGGTCGGGCGAGTTGAGCGCCATCGCCAGCAGGATGTCGGGGGCCTTCTTGCGGGTCGTGACGCCGGTCTGCTTGATGACGTCGGGCAGTTTGGGCGTGGCCAGGTTGACCCGGTTCTGGACCAGGACCTGCGCCATGTTGAGGTCGACGCCGTGCTTGAACGTGACGGTGAGGTTGTAGCCGCCGTCGTTGGTGCACTGCGAGGCCATGTACATCATGCCCTCGACGCCGTTGACCTGCTCCTCGATCGGCGTGGCGACCGAGTCGGATACGACCTGGGCGCTGGCCCCGGGGAAGGTGCAGCTCACCTGCACGACCGGCGGCGCGATCGGCGGATATAGCGCCACCGGCAGGGTGAATAGCGCGATCCCCCCGGCGAGCGTGATCACGATCGACAGGACGGCGGCGAAGATCGGGCGATCGATGAAGAAGCGAGAGATCACGGCCTCTCCTCCCGGTGCGTCAAGGGCCGTCGGTCGGGCGGGCGGGCGTCAGTGGATCGAGGCGTGGGTCGGGGCCTTGCTCTTGGCCGGGTCGATCGGCTTCGCCGCGGCATCGGCCGCCTGCTTGCGGAACTCCTCCTCCGAGCGCGGGACGACCTTGATCCCCGGCCGGACCCGCTGGAGCCCGCTGACGACGACCCGGTCGCCCATGGCCAGCCCCTTGTCGATCACCCGCTTGCCATTGCTCAGCGAGCCGACCTCGACGATCTGGTAGACCACCTCGTCCTTGTCGTTGACCACGTAGACGAATTTCTTCCCCTGGTCGGCCCCCAGGGCCTGCTCCGAGATCAGGATCGACTTGTGGGGCGAGCCGACCGGGAGGCGGACACGGACGAACATCCCGGGCGAAAGTATGCGCGGCTTGGGGTTGTCGATCGACCCGCGGACCCGCAGGGTCCCGGTGCTTGAATCCACCTTGTTGTCGCTGAAGTTGATCTTGCCCACGTGCGGGAACGTGTTCCCCTCGTCGGCCAGCCCGATCAGCACCGGGCGCTCCTCCTCCTGCCGCGACTTGATCTTCCCCTCGCTGATCAGTCGGCGGAACCGGAGCATCACCCGCTCGTCGACGTCGAAGTAGACATACATCGGGTCGAGCGACACGATCGAGGTCAGCGGGGTGGTGTCGGCCTGGACCAGGTTGCCGGGGTCGACCATGCGGCGGCTGAGCCGACCCGAGATCGGCGCCGTGACCCGGGTGAACTCCAGGTTCAATTGCGTCTTGTCGACCTCCGCCTGGGCGACCCCGACCAGCGCGATGGCCTCGGCGTAATCCCCCTGGATCCGGTCGTATTCCTCGCGGCCGATCGCGTTGCGGGACAGCAGGACCTCGGCACGCGAGTGGTCGCGCGACAGCCGGCCCAGGTGGGCCTTCCCCTGTTCGAGGCTGGCCAGGGCCCGGTCGTGCTCGGCCCGGTAGGGACGGTCGTCGATCTCGAACAGGAGGTCCCCCTGGTTGACCTCATCGCCGTCGACGAAATTCACCTTCTTGAGGTAGCCGGTCACGCGGGCCCGGACCTCGACCGACTGGACCGCGTCGACGTGCCCGATGAACTCCTCGTAGTCGGTCACTTCCTCGGTGGTCGGCAGGCTGACCAGGACCTCGGGGGGCTTACTCTCGGCGGGCTTCGCGACCGGCCGGTCGCACCCGGGGGCCATCAGGGATCCCGCCATCAGGGCCGCCAGCAAGCCGTCGCGACGAAGCATGCGAGATTCCGCCTGGGGTTAACCCGTCGATCAATCGAGGGGGGAGGGTCGTCTCGATCGTGGAGCCATCCGGCCGGCCCGGGGAGGGCCGACATCTCATCAGCATCCCGCCCCGGCCGATGGCCAGGACGAGCGGTTCGGGCGGGGAGGCGGGGATCGGGGGGTGGATCTCATGCCACAAGGAGCGACAATCCGTCCCCGATTGGCCCGAGAATCCCGGGCCGAAGTCGTTTTACAGCAATGAATTAGCTAGTTTCGGCGAATTCGGGTCGCCGGGGTCCGGGTTCATTCTAGGCATTATCGATAATGAGTCAATCGTCCAGAACCACTTACTCCGACACCTGGGCCTTCGGGTTGATGGCGGCGGGGCGGGACTCGGCGTAGGATGGCACCCGGATGACCAGCCCAAACGATCTCGGAGGGGGACGCCGCGATGATCTGCCTTGCCGTGACCTATATCCTGCAACCCGGCCACGAGGCCGAGGCCTTCGACCGCCTGGCCAAACTCACCGCGGCGACGCGGGCCGAGCCGGGCTGCCGGATGTACCAGGTCCACCGCTCGCCGACCGACCCGCTCCGATTCTTCCTCTACGAGCAGTACGACGACCAGGCCGCGCTCGACGCCCACCGGGCCTCGCCCCACTTCATCGAGCACGTCGCCAACGGGATGGCGAAGATCCTGGCCAGCCGGACGCCGGAGATCTACGTCCCCTTGGAGGAGATCCCGACGCCCTGACCCGGCCGCATCGCATCAGGCCATCAGCTCCTTGATCACCCGGGCCGGCTCCACCCCGGTGAGCTTCTGGTCGAGGCCCTGGTAGCGGTAGGTGAAGCGATTGTGGTCGAAGCCGAGGAGGTGGAGGATCGTGGCGTGGAAGTCCCGGATGTGGACCGGGTCTTTCACGATGTTGTAGCAGAAGTCGTCGGTCTCGCCGTAGATCGCCCCCGGCTTCGACCCGCCGCCCGCCATCCACATCGTGAAGCAGCGCGGGTGGTGGTCGCGGCCGTAGTTCTCCCGGGAGAGCCCGCCCTGGGAGTAGATGGTCCGGCCGAACTCGCCGCCCCAGATCACCAGGGTCTCATCGAACAGGCCGCGAGCCTTGAGGTCCTGGATCAGCCCGTAGCAGGGCTGGTCGATGTCCTTGCACTGGCTGGGCAGGCGGGCGGCGATGTTGCCGTGGTGGTCCCAGTTGTTGAGGTAGATCTGGACGAACCGGACGTCGCGCTCGACCATCCGCCGGGCCATCAGGGCCGAGTGGGCGAACGAGCCGGGCTTGCGGGCCTCCTCGCCGTAGAGTTCGTAGGTCGACTCCGGCTCGTTGACGATCTCGGTCAGCTCCGGGACGCTGGCTTGCATCCGGAAGGCCAGCTCGTATTGCTCGATCCGGGTGCGGGTCTCGGGGTCGCCCACCGCCTGATAGTTCATCTCGTTCAGGGCGCGGAGCCCGTCGAGGGTGCGGCGGCGGACGTCGGTCGACACGCCCGGCGGGTTGTTGATGTAGAGGATCGGGTCCCCGCCCGAGCGGAACGAGCAGCCGGCGTGCTCGCCCGGCAGGTAGCCCGACGACCACAGCCGAGCGGAGATCGCCTGGATCTGCTCGGTGTTGGTCGGCCGGGCGACCATGACCACGAACGTGGGGAGGTTCTGGTTCAGCGCCCCGAGGCCGTAGGAGACCCACGACCCCAGGCAGGGGCGGCCGGTCACCATGTTGCCGGTCTGCATCAGGGTGATGGCCGGCTCGTGGTTGATGGCCTCGGTGTGCATGCTCCGGATGAAGCACATGTCGTCGACCAGCTTGGCCGTCTGCGGCAACAGTTCGCTCACCCACATGCCGCTCTGGCCGTGCTGGGCGAACTTGTACATCGACGGGGCGATCGGGAACCGCTTCTGCCCGGAGGTCATCCCGGTCAGCCGCTGGCCGTTGCGGACCGAGTCTGGCAGGTCCTTGTCGTAGAAGTCATTCATGACCGGCTTGTAGTCGTACAGGTCCATCTGCGATGGGCCGCCGACCATGTGCAGGTAGATGACCTTCTTGGCCTTGGGGGCGAAGTGCGTCAACGCCTCGGGGATCTTGCCCCCCTCGGCGGGGCCCGCCGCCGCGCGGGCACTCTTGCCGGCGTCGAACAGGGAGGCCAGCGCGGCCCAGCCGACCGCGTTGACGCCCCGGCCGAGCAACTGGCGACGGGTCTCGCCCTGGACGAATTCCTGGAACGGGTTCATGATCCGACCTTTCGGGAATCGTGGGGGATGCGACCGTCGGCGATCACTTGTTGAGCACTTCGTCGAGGTTCAGCAGTTCGTTGGCCAGCATGGTCCACGCCGCCAGGGTCGGCACGTCGAGGGCGGGGTCGGCCTTGGACTCGCCGTACTTGATCAGCTGGGCCGCGTCGTCGGGCTTCTCCCGGTAGTGGGCGAGCAGGGCGTCGGCCGATCCTCGGAGGATGTCCACCTCCTCGGTGCGGAACGGCCGGGCCAGGAGCCGCTGGGCCAGGTAGTCGAGCCGGGCCTCCACGTCCTCCCCGGACGCCTTGATCGCCCGCTCGGCGAGGTTGCGGGCCGCCTCGACGAACTGGACGTCGTTGAGCGTGACCAGCGCCTGGAGCGGGGTATTGGTCCGCTCCCGCTTCACCGTGCAGACCTCGCGGGCCGGGGCGTTGAAGATGTCCATCGACGCCGGCGGCGCGGCCCGCTTCCAGAGCGTGTACATGCTCCGGCGATAGAGCCGATCCCCGTTGTCGCGGCGATAGAACCGGGTGTCGCTCTCGGGCATGGCGACCGCCTCCCACACCCCGTCGGGCTGGTAGGGGCGGACGCTGGGGCCGCCGATCTTCCGGACCAGCAGGCCGGCCACATCCAGGGCATAGTCGCGGACCATCTCCGCGTCCATCCGGTAGCGGGCGCCGCGGGCCAGGTAGCGGTTGGACGGGTCGGCCTCGATCGCCTGGGGCGTGGTCGCCGCCGACTGGCGATAGGCGGCCGTCATGACCAGCTTCTTGAAGAACGCCTTCATGTCCCAGCCCGACTCGCGGAAGTCGACGGCCAGCCAGTCGAGCAGCTCGGGGTGCGACGGCAACTCGCCGCTGACCCCGAAGTCCCCGGCGGTGCGGACCAAGCCGTTGCCGAACAGCTCCTGCCAGAACCGGTTGACGGTCACGCGGGCGGTCAGGGGATGCTCGGGGCTGACCAGCCATTTGGCCAGGCCGAGGCGGTTCCTGGGCAGGTCCGAGGCCATCGGCGGGAGGACTTTGGGGGTGTCCGCCTTGACCGGGTCGCGCCTCTTGTCGTAGTCGCCCCGGAACAGGAGGTAGGCCATCGCCTCATCGGACTTCTCTTGCATGACGTGGGCCATGCTGCCCCGGGCCTTGATCTCCCCCTGCTCGCGCACCAGCGAGGCCACCGCGCCGGCCAGGTCGCGCGCCACCGGGTCGTGGCGGGAGAGGTAGTAGCGGAACGCGGCCTCGACGTCGGCTTCCGGCCGCTTGTCCGCCGGCCGCGAGGTCAGCCACAGGACCCGATCGACCCCGGCCAGGTTCTCGACCTCCTCGGCGGACAGGGCCCGCCCGAAGACCTTGAGGTCGTGGATCAGCACTTCGCCGATCCGCGACGACGAATCGCGCTGGGCGACCTTGAGCGGCACCGTGGTCCGGATCGAACCGGTCAGGGTGTTGGTCTGCGGCCGGGTCATCCGGGGCTCGCCGTCGACGAAGAACTTGATCCCCTCGGCCTTGCCGGACCCGTCGTAGGTCACCAGGACGTGAGTCCAGACGCCCGGCTTCGGCTTCGCGTCGGACGTCGCCTTGAGCGCATCCTCGGGCCACTTGTGGATGATGTGGGCCGTGAGGGCGCCGTTCTCGAACCAGAGGTCCCAGCCCCGGAAGTCCTTCTTGTCGTCCATGCGGGCGAACAGGGCCCCGTTCAGGGGGGCCTTGCCCGGGCGGATCCAGGCCCCATACGAGAACGCCTGGTCCTTCTCGAAGTCACCGGCGTCGGACACGACCAGTTCCTCGCCGGTCCACTTGTGCTGGGCCTCGGGCGGGGTGTCGCGGTCATCGAGGCGGGCCCGGAGCTTCTGCCCCTCGGCGGGCATGGACGGGGCCAGCGACTCGCGGGTGGCCGAGCCCAGCCACTTCTCGAATTCGGGCCGGACCTCGGCCTTGCGTGCCTCAACCTTCTTGCGGGCCACGTCGATCTCCCCGGCCAGGGCCTCCCAGCGGGGACGGTCGCCCATGACCGGGACGAACACCGTCGGCGGCGTGTCCTTCACGTTCCCGTCCATCGCGTTCTGGACGGTGTTGTTGAAGAAGGCCGACAGCTCGTAGAACTCCTTCTGGCTGAACGGGTCGTACTTGTGGTCGTGGCACACGGCGCAGCCGGTGGTCAGGCCCATGAAGACCTGCGAGGTCGTCTCGGTGCGGTCGCGGGCGTAGAGGACCAGGTATTCCTCGGCGATCGCCCCGCCCTCGTTGGTGGTGATGTTGCACCGGTTGAACCCGGAGGCGATCTGCTGTTCCAGGGTCCGGTTGGGCAGGAGGTCGCCGGCCAGCTGTTCGGTGGCGAAGCGGTCGAACGGCATGTTGGCGTTGATCGCCTCGATCACCCACTGGCGATAGGTCCACATCTCGCGATAGTTGTCGAAGTGGATCCCGTGGGTGTCCGCATACCGGGCCGCATCCAGCCAGTAGCGGGCGCGATGCTCGCCGTAGTCGGGCGAGGCCATCAGCTTGTCGACGAGCTTCTCGTAGGCGTCGGGGGCGGGGTCGGCCGCGAAGGCGTTGACCATCGCCGGGTCGGGGGGCAGGCCGGTCAGGTCCAGGCTGAGGCGGCGGGCCAGGGTCCGGCGATCCGCCTCGGGCGAGGGCTTGAGCCCCTTCTCGACCATCTTCGCGTAGAGGAACCGGTCGATCGGGTTCTTCGACCACGCCTCGTCGCCCACGGCGGGCGGCTCGGGGCGCTTCGGGGCCAGGAACGACCAGTGGGGCTGGTACTCGGCGCCCGAGGCGATCCACCGCTTCAGGACATCCTTCTGCTCGGGGGTCAGCACCTTGTTGGCGTCGGGCGGCGGCATGATCTCGTCGGGGTCGTCGGAGATGATCCGCGCGACCAATTCGCTCGCCCCGGCGTCGCCCGGGACGATGGCCTCGGCCTTGACCGCGTCCTCGCGGCGGTCGAGCCGGAGGTCCCCCTTGCGGGCCCCGCTGTCGGGGCCGTGGCAACGGAAGCAGTTCTCCGACAGGATCGGCCGGACGTCGCGGTTGTATTCGACGTCGCCGGCGACGGCGACCCCGCCGGCCGCGACGACGATCAGCATCGCCCCCCACAGGGCCGCCGCGCCCTCGCGCCGCCCGGCGATCGAACTCCCGATGCGTCCCGTCTGACAAGCCAACATGCCATGCCTCCCGACCCGGATGCGACCGCCCGCACACCGTGCGAGGCGGGACCTCGTCCTTGCCGTCGAATGATCGAAAACGCGACCGAGCCGACCGGCGACCGAACGTCGCGCGGGCGCGGATGGCATCGCGGGATGGAGATCAGAGCGAGGATTCGATGGCGAGGTCTATGAGCGAGGTCCGACACCCACTAGCTTATGTTCAACCCGATGACCGGGTCAAGCCGGTCGCGCACCGGCCCTGGGCATCCGTGCGGGTGTCGTGCATCCTCTTAAGGCGCATCCGGCCTTGCATCGATGGAGGAGAACGGGATGTCGAGGATCGGATAGCTGCGCCAGTCCTTGAAATCGAAGTGCCACCACTCGTTGTCGTTGACCGAGAAGCCCTCGGCCTCCATCGCCTCGCGGAGCAGGTCCCGCAGCCACCGCTGCCGCGAGGTCCCGCCCGGATAGTGGGGGTAGGACCGGTCGGAGAATTCGTCGTATCCCCCCACCATCTCGACCGGCCGGCCCGTCGCCAGTTCGTACATCGACAGGTCCACCGCGCACCCGCGATTGTGCTTCGACCCCTTCGACGGGTCGGCCACGAATTCGCGGTCGGTGCCCGAGGTCGCGTCGTAGAACAGCTTGGTGACCCGCCACGGCCGGTAGGAGTCGTGGATCAGAAGGCCATAGCCCCGGGCCGCCAGCTTCGCGTGGGCCCGGCCCAGGGCCTCGGCCGCGAGCCTCTGGAAGAAGGCCCGCGCCGCCGGATAGACCGCCGCCCCCAGGAAGTTGTTGTCGGTGGCATAGCGGATGTCGAAGCGGATCGTGGGGGAGACGGTGGCCAGGTCCACCAGGTCCGGGGCGCGGAAGTCGCCGGCCTCGGCCGGGGGTTTGTCGCCACGGGCGTCGTTGTCGCGGAGGATGTCGGGCACCGGCCGCGTCGGCTTGATCCGGAAGGTCTTGCCGCCTTCGCCGTCGATGGCCCGCCGGGCCAGGGGGACCGACGCGGCCACGACCTCGACCGCCCTGCCGGCAGGGTCGCGACGGAAACGCAGCGTCTCGCCGGCGTAAATGCTCCCCTCCGGGAATTCATAGACGTCGGCTTCGCGTTCGATCAGCGGATCCCTCTCGTGCCAGCCGATCACCGCGTTGAGCCGGCCATCGCGTTCCAGGATGTAGAGGATCTGGTCGTCCCAACCGTATTCGCCGATCAGCCCTGCGAAGCGATCGGGGGCGGGCGGGGGCAGGGGGACGGCCTCGCGGTGATAGGTCTTGTCGCCGATGCGGAGGACATCCCCCTCGCGCACGAACCTGGGTCCGAAGCGAATCGCGTCATCTCCCAGGAGCGAGCCGTCCGGGGCCTTCCTCAGATCGACCGATAGGCCCTGGGCCGGATCCATCCGCAACGCGCCGCCATCGGCGACCAGGTCGAACCAATCGTCCCCGGACCGATACCGGCCGGCCAGTTCCCCGGCCAGGCCCGGCGGGAGCGGGGCGGTCGCCTCGATCGGCGGGAGGCTCCGCCCGTCCCGGGCGGCGAGGCACTGGCCGAGGGCGACGTCGGCGACCCGCGAGACGAAGCCGCGGGCCGAATCCCGCGAGGCCATCACGACCACGCCGAGCCGGGCGTCGGGCAGGAAGGCCATCTCGGACGCGAAGCCGAGGGTGCCCCCGCCGATGCCGACCCGCTTGTGCCCCTGGAATCGGGAGATGACGAACCCCAGACCGTTCCCTTCGGGCGTGCCCGGCGGGACGAACTGAGGGGTCATCATCATCGCCAGGGTGTCCGGCTTCGGCAGGCCGGTGATCGGGACCCGGGAATCATCCATCAACGCGATCAGCAGACTCCCCAGGGACTCGAATCGGCCCATCAAGCCGACGGCCGGGCCCGGGCCCGGCATATCGTCCGGGGCCAGAAACTCCCGGCCGAACCCCGTCTTCACCCACCCCCTGGCCCGATCGAAATCAGGCCTCTTGTACCTGCCGTGAATCTCGTAAAATCGGAGGCCGGTCATCCCCGGGAGATGCGAGATGGGTGCGTCCACCGCGTTTTCGAAGGGGGAGCCGAGCGCCCGCCCCAGCGATAGGCCCACGACCGCGATCCCGGCGAGCGATTCGTGGGCGCGGGCCAGCGGGGCGTGCACCAGCGTGGTGCGGTTCAGGCTGGCCACCGCATCGACCAGGTGCGACTCAGGACGCAGCGGCCCGGCCGGCTCGAAGGTGCTGCGGACCGGGGTCTCGCGCCCCAAACCCGAGCGATGGGCCATCAACTGGCGGAGCGTGATCGGGATGCCCGACGGATTCACCGGCTTGAAGTCGGGGAGGTAGGTGGTCACGGGGGCGTCGATGTCGATCTTCCCCCGGTCGGCCAGCCACATCGCGGCGAGGTCGGTGAAGAGCTGGGTCATCGAGCCCAGCGGGACGAAGGCCGAAGGCGACACCGATCTCTGCTTCGCCCGATCGTCGGTCCCGAACCCCTTCTTCCAGATGACCGTCGGTCCATCGACGATCGCGATCCACAGTGCGGGCACGTCCTTGAGGGCCACCTCGCGGCCGATGAAGGCGTCGAGCGAGCGGATGGCCTCGGCGTGGCGGGCCGGTACGTCCTGGCCGATGACCAATCCCGGTGACAGCAGCAGGGCCAGGAATGCAAGGCGAGCGGGCGAGGCGTGCGGCATCGGAGTCTTCCGTGGGGTGCCGTACCGGGTGGGTGGCCTTCGAAGATGCGGCCATCGTATTCGGGCCCCCGGCGTCGGGCAACTCTCCCGACGAGCCATCGAACGGGAGGCAACCAGAATAACCAATACGTCTTCACATTTAATATGAAATTTTCAATCAGACAGATCCGTCCGATCCAGTAATGTCTTGGGCCCCGGCCATCGGGATGGGCCCCAGGGCCGAGGGCAAGACCATAAACGAAGCCACCGGACGCAACTCTAGGCGAATTAGCCATTTCGATCTCGCGGAATGGACGCCTGCGAGATCCTGACGGGATGTTCCGCCCCGGGCACCCGGCCCCGCGAAGGCTTGTCGGAGCCGACCGATTCGACTCCTCCCAACGAGCGGTCCTGTCGGCCCGAGCCGGCCGGGGCATCGCCGGATGGGGGGAGGGCTTGCTCCTCCCTGCTACACTTACGCGGACATCGGCGAGGCAAACGGCCGCGCTTCCGAGGAGGACGCTCGTGGAACAGCAAACATTGGGCAAGGCGGGGCCGATCGTTTCCACGATCGGGCTGGGCTGCATGGGGATGTCGGACTTCTACGGCGCCCGCGACGACGCCGAGTCGATCCGCACGATCCATCGCGCGATCGAGCTGGGGATCACGTTCCTGGACACGGCCGACATGTACGGTCCGTTCACCAACGAGACCCTGGTGGGCAAGGCGCTGGCCGGCCGTCGCGACGAGGTCGTGCTGGCCACCAAGTTCGGCATCGTCCGGTCGGCCGAGGACCCCACGGTCCGCGGCTTCAACGGGCGCCCCGAGTATGTCAAGACGGCGTGCGACGGCTCGCTCGGCCGGCTCGGCGTCGATCACATCGACCTCTACTACCTCCACCGGGTCGACGCCGACGTGCCGATCGAGGAGACGGTCGGGGCGATGGCCGAACTGGTGAAGGCGGGCAAGGTCCTCCACCTCGGGCTGTCCGAGGCGGCGCCGGACACGATCCGCAGGGCGCACCGGGTCCACCCGATCGCCGCCCTTCAGACCGAGTACTCGCTCTGGAGCCGAGACCCCGAGGACGAGATCCTGCCGACCTGCCGCGAGCTGGGGATCGGGTTCGTCCCGTACAGCCCGCTCGGTCGGGGATTCCTGACCGGGCAATTCCGGTCGATCGACGACTTCGCGGCCGACGACTATCGCCGCCACTCGCCCCGGTTCCAGGGGGAGAACTTCGCCAGGAACCTGGAACTCGTCGAGCGGCTCAAGGCGATGGCCGAGTCCCGGGGCTGCACGCCGTCGCAACTGGCCCTGGCCTGGGTCCTGTCCCGGGGGGACGATCTGGTGCCGATCCCGGGGACCAAGCGGCGGGCCTACCTGGAGGAGAACGCGGCGGCGGTCGACATCAAGCTGACCCCCGAGGAACTGTCCCGGATCGAGGAGATCGCCCCGCGCGGGGCCGCGGCCGGGGACCGCTATCCCGCGAACATGATGGGGAGCGTGAACCGGTGAGGCCGGGCCGTGGGGCCGGCGGGTCCGCTTGACGACCCGCCGGTCCCCCCTACGATATGCGGATCATCGCGGACGGCCCGGCCCACGCGCGTCGGCCCGCTTCCCCCAGGTTCGAGGGTGCATGATGAGTGTTGCCGACGCGGAGTTCGACGGCCCGGGGCTCGTGAAGAAATCGGTCGCGGCCCGGGAGCGGGCCATCCTGATGGTCCTGGCGGCGGTCCAGTTCACCACGATCGTCGACTTCATGCTCATCATGCCGCTCGGCCCGCAACTGATGCGGACCCTGGCGATCAGCCCGATGCGGTTCGGCTTCGTGGTCTCATCCTACACCCTGAGCGCCGGCGTGACGGGCCTCCTGGCGTCTTCCCTGGTGGATCGGTTCGACCGCAAGACGGCGTTCCTCTGGCTCTACGTGGGCTTCCTGATCGGGACGCTGTTCTGCGGGCTCGCCCCCACCTATGCGACCCTGCTGGTGGCGCGGGTCGTCACGGGGGCGTTCGGCGGGGTGCTGGGCGGGATGGCCATGGCGATCGTGGGGGACGTGTTCCCGGAGGAGCGGCGGGGCCGCGCCACCGGGTCGTTGATGTCCGCGTTCGCTCTGGCGTCGGTCCTGGGGGTGCCGTTCGGCCTGACCCTGGGGACGCTCTACGGCTGGCACACGCCGTTCCTGCTGCTGGTGGGGGTCGGCCTCGCGGTGCTGGCGGCGGGGTTCAAGGCCTTGCCGAGGCTCCGGGCCCACCTGGAGACCGCCCCGCTGCACGGTCCCTGGGAAACGATGGTCGAGACCTACACCCACCCCAACCACCTGCGGGCGTTCGCCCTGATCTCGACGCTGATGATCAGCGGATTCGCCGTGGTGCCGTACATCAGCCCCTACATGGTGGCCAACGTGGGGCTGACCGAGATCGAGCTGCCCTGGATCTACGTGGCGGGTGGGGCCCTCACGCTGGTGGGCGCCCCGGTGGTGGGCCGGCTCGCCGACCGCTACGGGAAGTTCCCGGTCTACCGGGTGATCGCGCCGATGACGGCCGTGCTGATGCTGGTGGTCACGAACCTCCCCCGCGTCGGCCTGCTGGCGGCGGTGGCGGTGGTCGGGGTGTTCATGGTCACCAACGCGGGCCGGATGGTCGCGGCGATGGCGATGATCACCGGCAGCGTCGAGCCCCGGCTCCGGGGCGGGTTCATGAGCGCCAACTCGGCCGTGCAGCACATCGCCGCCGGGCTCGGCTCGATGGTCGCCGGGCTGATCGTGACCAAGGATGCCGACGGCTCTTTGCTCCATTTCCCGGCGGTCGGCCTGATCGGCGTGGCGGCCACGGCGGCGAGCCTGTGGTTCGCCTCCCGGCTGCTCACGGCGAAGGAGGCCCTGGCCGACCCGGTGAGGGCCGACCCCGACGAGGTCGCCGGGGCGATCGCGGCGATCGAGCCGGCCTGACCCGTTTCGCCGGGCGAGGGGCGGCGTTAGGATGCGATCTCGCACCCTGGCCCACCTCTCTCCCGTCGAGGTCGATCGTCATGAGGTTGTCCCAAGCCGTCCGCACCACGCTCTCGCTCGCGATGCTCCTGTCCCTGGGCCTGGCCGCGCGGTCGCACGCCGCCGACGAGTGGATCGAGTTCCCCGGCGGGGAAGGGCCCGGCAAGGGCAAGCACGTCGTCTTCGTGAGCGGCGACGACGAGTACCGCTCCGAGGAGGGGATGCCGCAGCTCGCCAAGATCCTGTCCCAGCGCCACGGGTTCCGGTGCACGGTCCTGTTCGCGATCGACCCCAAGGACGGCACGATCAACCCCGGCATCAAGGACAACATCCCGGGGTTGGAGAAGCTCGACTCCGCCGACCTGATGGTGATCCTGGCCCGGTTCCGCAACCTCCCCGACGACCAGATGAAGCACATCGTCGACTACGTCGACTCCGGCAAGCCGATCGTCGCCCTGCGGACCTCGACCCACGCCTTCGACATCAAGCCCGGCAAGACGTACAGCGACTGGTCCTGGAACAACAAGAAGTGGGACGGCGGGTTCGGCCGGCAGGTGCTGGGCGAGACCTGGGTCAGCCACCACGGCAATCATGGCAAACAGAGCACCCGAGGGCTGATCGCCCCCGATCAGCGCAGCAACCCGATCGTCCGGGGGATCGCCGACGGCGACATCTGGGGCCCGACCGACGTCTACACCGTCAAGCTGCCGGCCCCGGACGGCTGCGCCCCGCTGGTCATGGGCCAGGTCCTCCGGGGGATGAAGCCCGACGATGCCCCCGCCGAGGGCAAGCCCAACGACCCGATGATGCCGGTGGCATGGACCCGGACCTACGTCGGCAAGGCCGGCAAGCCGGCCCGGATCTTCACCACCACCATGGGCTCGTCGCAGGATCTCCTCAGCGCCGGGCTCCGTCGCCTGCTGGTCAACGCCTGCTACTGGGCGGTCGGCCTCGAAGGCGCGATCCCGGAGGTTGCCAACGTCGACATCGTGGGCACCTACCAGCCCACCCCGTTCGGTTACAACTTCACCAAGGGCCTTCGCCCCGCCGACCACGCCAAGCTCGACTGATCCGGCGAAAAATGCCCCGGCGACGCCGCGTTGCGGTTGCATTTCCCGACGCGGCATCGTAAGATCCAACCTCGGCACGCGGAAACGCGAATCGATGGCGGTGTAGCTCAGTTGGTAGAGCAGCGGAGTCATAATCCGCTTGTCGGGGGTTCGAGTCCCTCCGCCGCTATTACGGCCTGATATCCATAAACCTCCGCTTGGCCCTGTAAAATCAGGCTTTGCGGGGGTTTTTTCGTTGGTGCCTGGGCTCTTCGAGATGCTGCCCCGGGGTCCATCGATTCCGACTCCGGTGCGACGCTGGTTTGATAAGCCGGGACGAAACCAACTTGGCGTGAGCCTTGTGCCTCGGCCTGACGCACCCTCCGCACCCGCGGATCGTCGTCAGGGCCACGTCCCGCATGCCCGGTGAGTTCTTCGCCGCCTTGGCCCATCACCTCCCGCCGGAACAACCGGTGGGGGTCCTGGTTGGTCGACCCCGGATCAGCCATCGCATCGTCGTCCGGGTGAGCTGGTTCGCGCTGACCGGCGGCTGCCGCCGGGAGGACGTCCCCGAGGACTTGGGCTTACGGGCATGGCCGCCCAACGTCGGCCCCGGTCCTGGGAGGAAGCCGGGATCAGGGACCGACTCTCTCTCGACCTGCTGGGGGCAGCGAAGCGGGCCGACAATCCCGAGGCCGACGCGGTGGTCGTCGTCGGGGTGACGGTGCGATCCAATCTGTCGGGCCTGAAGGGCGTGATCAGTCACCTGCCCCCGAGGTTGCGGCGTGCGGTTGCGCGTGGACGGCGAAGGCTGCCGGAAGATCCTCGAAGCCGAGAATCACCTGTCGGGCTTCGCCGAGGTCGAGGGCGTAGCCTCCCGGCAACAACGCGGCGGAGCGGGCGTTGAGGCACGGGGTGATCTGGCGAAAGCTGAGCCTGGGGTCCGCGAGCGAGGATGGCAGCCGGTTCGCCGAGGGGTTGCTGTCGGTGATCGAGGCCTGCCGCCAGCGAGGCCGGTGCATGGCGACTTACCTGGCCGCGTGCTTTCAGGCGAAGCAAGCCGGAAGGCGCCTCCCATCTCCGCTGGCTTGAACAAGCACCCGTCCGGCTAGACCAGCCGCTCCGGACCGTGAACGACGACCTTGCCTGGATTCTTCCTGATCAAAGCCGCCGACTGGAAGCTCTCCTTCGCCGCATCGATCGCACCCGAAATCACCTCATTCTCGCCGGATGGGAAGATGGTGGCGAGCGGAAGTCTCACCGAGATGAGAGGAGACCCTATATGACGTTGCCCCGAGTGCGTTTCACGGTGCGTCGGCTGATGGTCGTGGTGGCGATCGTCGCCCTCCTGATCTCCATCCCCACGGTCGTCCCCAGGCATCACCTCAAGCGGGCCGAATGGCACAAGGCGGAAGCCAGCCGGGTCTACGAAGAAATGCTCGTCTCGCCGGCCTACCTGGAGAGCCAAAGGCTGACGAAAATGTGGAGGAACCGCGACACGGTGCCGTTGACCGAGCCCGCCCACAAATTCGAGATGAGCTACTCGATGAAATTGGCGGACGAGTACAACCGACTCTACGGGGATCGGGTGAAGCGGCATCACGCCCTGGCGCGGGAGCATGAGCGAGCGGTCACCAGGCCGTGGATGCCGACCTGGATCGAATAGCATCCGGTCGATGCATCGAATCAGGCCTTTGCGAGCCTCGCGGACTCGGCCGTCGAAAACACAAAACGACCGCCCCCTCATCGCCGGAGAGGCGGGCATCGCCACTAATCGACCCAGCCCCGGGAGTCGTCGGGGGGTTAGGATGCTTTCCTGCGCGTGGCCGGGGGCCTATCGGCGGATGGATCGCCGGGAATTTGCTCGCCGAGGAAAATCGACCTGGTATCATCCTCAAATCCGACCGAGGTGATCCTCCGGCCATCCGGGCCGGCGTCGAGGAGAGACGGCCCATGTTCACATTGGCGATCGCCGCGGCACTATCCTTCACGGCCCAATCCCCGCCTCCCACCGAGGTGCACACGCTCATCGTCGAGGTGAGGGAGCTGCTCGGCGACGCGGTCGTCCCCGACTTGTCGATCAAACTGGTGTCGACGGGCAGCGAGGAGCTGCGGGCGACAACCGATGTGAACGGGGAGGCCCGCTTCAAGCTCTCCTCCGGAAGCCGAAGTGACTTCTCCCTTTCGGCCGGCCGCGATGGCCTGGTCCCCCTGTCCTACCGATGGTCGAAAACGGCGGATAGCCCCACGCCACCGGGCCGCATCCTGTTGCTGACGGAGAAGGCGACGGTCATCGGCGGGAAGGTCCTCGATGAGGAGGGTCGCCCTCTGCCCGACGCGGTCGTCGTGGTGAGCGTCAAGAAGACCTACCCCCGGTCGAAGCAAACGGTCGGGATCATCAACGCGTCCGTCCGGACCGACGCGGAAGGGCGATGGTCGCTGAGGGGCGCCCCGGAGCAGTCGGAATCGATCGAGATCGCGGCCTATCACTACCTCTGCCTCGACGAGGGCATCTCCTACCACCTGCGGCCGTTCCGGCCATTGGCCTCGCTGCAGGATGGTTCGGCGGTCCTTCGGCTCCGGCGCGGCACGCGCGTTGAGGGGACGGTGCTTTCGCCCGACGGGCAGCCCGTGGCCAAGGCCGAGGTCGCCTACGGCGAGGGCCGGGGGTACGCCAACGCCATCCCACCCATCAAGGCGGACGATGAGGGTCGGTTCACCTTCGGGATCAAGCCGGGGACGATCGCCAACATCATCTCCCAGGCCCCGGGATTCGGCCCGACGCTCCAGGAGGTGAAGGTCGGCGACGGCACATCGCGGGTGTACCTGACGCTCCCGCAAGCCCATTCCGTGCGGGGCCGCATCGTGGACCCCTCCGGCAAGCCGATCGCGAATGCCTTGGTCTCCCTGTACTGGTCCGGCGACGGGAACGTCCCCCGATCCTACTTCGGCTCGGCGGCCGCCCGCCGATTGAAAACCGACGGCGATGGGCGATTCGAGTGGAAGGATTCCCCCCGCGGCGGCGTGCGGGCCGACGTCACCGCCAATGGGTTCGCCGACAAAAACAACTCGGCCCTGGCCTCGGATCTCGAACAACAGATCGCGCTGATCCCGCCAACGCCCGTCTCGGGCACCGTCGTGGACCGCGAGACCGGAGCCCCCATCGAGGGCTTTTCGCTGAGCCTCGCGGCCGCCTGGCAGGAGGGTTCCCCCCTCATCTGGCAGCGAGGGATGGATCTCGCGGGTGAGGCATCGCGGGCGCCGGGTTCGTTCCGGACGACACTGTCGACCCCCGCCCACCGCTACATCATCCGGGTCCAGGCCGACGGCTACTTCGCCGAGGATTCCGAGGCCTTCGCGACGGATGGCCTGCCGCACAACCTGACTTTTCGACTGACCGGGGGCGAGCCCCTCCGCGGCACGATCAGCCATCCCGATGGCTCGGCCGTAAGGTCGGGGACCGTGCACCTCGTCCCGGTCCATCGCGAGGGATGGATCGACTATCTCGATTATCCTCGAGATGTCGAGGAAGCCCAGGGCCAACGCGCCGCCGGCATGAGGATCGATCCGGACGGCCGGTTCTCGATCCCGCCGCAACGGGACAACGTCTCCCTCCTCTTTTTGGCCGATGCGGGCTCCCTGCTCGTCCCCAGCAAGGAGTTGCGTGGGCAAGACCGATTGGTGCTCCAACCCTGGGCACGCGTCGCCGGGAGGGTCACAATCGACGGCAAGCCCGCCCGCAAGATCCGACTCGATTCCTACGACCCGGACGAGCCGGCCCCGGTCGAGGGGGAGCCTCGCCTGTCTCGCCGATACTGGGCGGAGACCGACGATGAGGGCCGCTTCCAGCTGGACCGAATCCTGCCGGGCAGGTTGATCCTGTCCCAGTCGGTGCTCAACGGCGTCCAGGGCCGCAGGTGGCCCATCATCCGTGCCTCGCTCGATGTGGTCGGCGGCCAGACCTATGACTTGAAGATCGGGGAGAGCGGCCGAGTCGTCACGGGGCGGGTCCAACTCCCACCCGACGACGTCTGGATGATCCGCAAGGCGGAGATCGTGCCGAGGGGAGTGGGCACAGGGACAGCCGAGAGGGTCGGCGTCGAGGTGCTCGAACAGGGGCGACTCCGGGCCCTCGACGTCCGGCCGGGTGCCTATACCTTGCAGGTCGCGATCCATGAGCCGCCGCCGACCGATGCGTGCGGCTGGGGACGTTTGCTGGGCGAGTTCCGGCAAGACTTCACCGTCCCGGTCGGGGCACATTCGGGCGAAGGGCCGCTCGACCTGGGCGTCCTGGAGCCGATCTCGACCGGGGGCCGCCCCCTGCAGGTGGGGGACGTGGCACCGGATTTCCAGCTTCGCACGCTCGATGGCCATGACCTGAAGCTGGCCGACCTTCGCGGCAAGTTCGTGCTCCTCGACATCTGGGCGACGTGGTGCGCCCCGTGCGTGTCCGAGATGCCGAACCTCCTCCGCGTGCATCAGGAGTTCTCGGCCGACGGGCGTTTTGCCGTGATCGGCATCAACGTCGATGAGCGTGCGAGCGACGTCGCGGCGATGGTGAAATCGATGAAATTGGCATGGCCGCAGGGGCTCGCCGGCCCCGATTCGCCCGTCTCCGCCGAGTATGGGGCCACGGCAATTCCTGCGACATTCCTGATCGGGCCCGATGGCAGGATCATCGCGAAGGATCTTCGTGGCGAAGCGATCCGGAAGGCGGTCGTTGAAATTCTGAGATGAACGACGCGACGCCCCCCATCACCGGCGAGGTGGGCGTCGTCATGATGCGGTCCGGGGCCGCTCCTCTTCCGCTCGCCAAGATCGCATCTACCGGCTCAGGACGACGGACGCGGCCCTTGCTGGGCATTCCGCAGGTCGTCCCGAGATCGCACCGCCGATGTCGGCGAGGATTGCCGCGATCGCATCGATCCGCCCAAGAGGACAACAAACCGCTGGCACGACCGAGGAGCACGGAACGATCTTGATGCATACATAATCATCGTCATCCGCCTCTCATCAGGTCGCCCGGTCCACGAGCGTCCCGGCCTGAGGTGGTTATGCGTCAAGCGTCGATGTGGCGGATCGTCGTAAACTGTGAAAACGGCCGCGGCCCAAGGCCGACAATCCCGAAAGTTCATTGACGAGGAAGTTGGACGCGACCTGGAAATTCTGGGCACCTGTGAAGGTCACCGCCGAAGATTGCCAGGAACCGCCATCACCCTTGAATGAATTGTTGCTGAGATCACTACCGTTTCCGTCATCGGCACCCAAACCGGTTCCGGCCCTGGGCGAAGCTGGTGGCCCCGGCCCAATAAGCATATGGCTTGGGGTGGGGCGGGCTGGTCACCGAATAAAACATCATCGCGGAGAGTTGACGCCCCTCCAGGGCGTCGGATCGGAGGCCGGATGAGAAGTCCGGGTATGAATCGCCTGCTACGTCACGTCGTTCGCATGGCTGGCATTGCGAGCCAAGGGGGACATGCGTCGGTCCGTCAAGATTCGTGGATAACCGATCGGTCTGGGCGATGTTAATAAATATCCGAGGGACAATCGGCACCGGGACGCGCAACAGTTGCCTGTTGAAACGCCCCGGCGGGGTGGCATTCAACCTGAATCGGCCGGCCAGGCCTGCGGGGGATCAGGCGAGCGGGGTGGACCGGGAACGGCCGGGGCCGTGCCCGGGGACCGTCTGGGTGGTGAGCGCGGCCCCGACCTCGACCAGGCCCAGGATCAGGTGGGGCATCCACATGGCGGACGCGAACCCGAAAAGCCAGGGCGAGGCGGCCAGCAGCAGCCCGCTCATCGTGTCCATCCCGAGGTGGGCCGGCATGCTGAAGACGCCCACCACGCCCAGTTCGTAGTCGGTCAACAGGCTATAGGCGATCGCCCCGGCCCCCAGGACGACCGGCACCCAGCGGGCGGCCCCCTCGGGAAATCGGAACAGGAAGGGGGCCGCGATCAGCGCGATCCCCATGAGGTAGTCCATCATGCCGTGGATCGCGGTGGGCAGGAATCGCATCGGGAGGCTCCTTGGTTCGAGGTCTCGTCGTCTCGGAGTCGGGCGTTTTTCTGCTCAGGCGATCGGGTCGTCCCAAAGTTCGGCGATGGGCGGCTCGACCCCTGAAGTCGAGCCCAGGGCCTGGCGGATCGTCGAGGCCAGCCGGGCCGGCGTGACCGGCCGATCCATGACATGGGCCCCGAGGCGATCGGTCGCCCCGTAGGCACGCCCCCCCGCCAGCCCCGCGCCGGCCAGGATGGCGGAGAATGCGCCCGGCCAGTGATCGCGGCCACCTTCCGGGTTGATCCGGGGCGTCCGGCCGAACTCCCCCGCGATCACGACCAGGGTCCGGTCGAGCAGGCCGCGCGAGGCCATGTCGCCCAGCAGGGCGGAGGCGGCCCGGTCGAAAGTCGGCAGCAGGTCATCTTTGAGCGACGCGAATCCGTCGGCGTGGGTATCCCAGCCGCCGTCCAGATGGCGCACCCAGTTGACCTGGACGAACTTCGCCCCGGCCTCGATCAGCCGCCGCCCGCACAGGGCCGATCGCCCGAACAGGTTCCGGCCGTATCGCTCGCGCATCCGGGCGGGTTCATTCCGCAGGTCGGCCGCCCGGCCCAGGGGGTCGTCCCGCCGATCCGAGGCCGTCCGGCCCAGGGAAGGCTCACGCGTGACGGAGAGCACGACGGGATCATGGGCAACGCCGAGGTCGCCCCCGTGCTCGCCGGGGCGGACGGCCCCGAGCGGGTCGAGCCTTGACGGGACGGTCACGAACGCCGGGATTTCTCCGCCGGGCGAGGCCGAGGCCGCGAGCGACGCCCCGATGTGCGGGCGGGATTCGCACGAAGGGGATCCGGACTGCCCACCGGGGAGGGGCTCGCCCGTGAGCATGCGATGGATAGCCCCGGCGTGACCATCGTCCTCATGGGTCAGGGACCGGACCACGGTGAACAGGTTGGCACAACCGGCGAGCCCGGGCAGGTGCTCGCCGAGCCGGACGCCGGGGGCCCGCGTGGCGATCGATCCGAACTCGCCCCGGAACTCGGCGGGGGCGTCGGGCTTGGGGTCGAACGTGTCGAGGTGGGAGGGACCGCCCCCCAGGAAGATCATCAGGCAGGCATCGGCCCGCGGTCGGGCCGCGACCGGCCCGGCCCCGAAGGCGGTCAGGCAGGACAGGCCCGCCAGCCCGCCCAGCCGCAAGGCGTCGCGTCGGGTCGCCAGGCGACGGCCCGACGACGGTGGGCATCTCCGTCCGTTCATGGAATTCCTCCCGCGATGGGGATGATCATCGGCCGCTCACGGCCCCGGATCCGGGCACCGGGGCCGCGACGTCCGACTCGGATGTGCGGCGAACTTGGCCCGCGGTCGGCGCTTACTTGGCCCGGGGGGGCAGGGGGGCGGCGGGGGTGCCGTAGAGCCGGGGATCGGCGGGCGGGGCGACCGTCGCGTCCGTGCCCAGCGGCCTCGGCTCGGCCACGAACGAGAACTGGCCCTTGCCGTCGGGGGCCTGCCCGGCCGCCCACCGGCCCGTCTGGCTCTCGTTGCCCTGGGAGAAGTTGAAGAACTGGTAGGCGTTCTCGTTGCGCTGGAGTTCGATGGGCCAGGAACTCGGGCAGGGGGTATCTTCCAGGCCGTCGGCCTTGAGTTCCTCGATGGCCGCGAGCCACTGGTTCTGGTGCATCGTGTCGCGGGCCATGTTGAACGAAAGCATGTCGCGCACGCCCTTGTCGTCGGTCATGTTCCAGAGTCGGGCGACCTGGAGCCGGCCCTGCGACTCGGCCGTGACATTGAACCGGAAGTCGGCCAGGAGGTTGCCGCTGGCGGTGATGTAGCGGGCCGTCCAGGGGAAGCCCTGACTATCGTTGGGCGTGGCCCCCAGGCCGGAGACGATGGCGTGCTGCGGGTCCATGCCCCCCATGACCGCCGCCACGGCCGGGTGCTGCTCGACGGCCGCGTCGCGGAGGGATACCGGGGCCCCTTCCAGGAGTCGGGAAATCATCGTGGCCAGCATCTCGACGTGGGCCAGTTCCTCGGTGGCCACGTCCATCAGCATGTCCTTGTACTTGGCCGGCCCGCGGCAGTTCCACCCCTGGAACAGGTACATCAGCGCGACCGACATCTCTCCCCACTGGCCGCCGAGCACCTCCTGGAGCTTGCGGGCGAACAGCGGGTCGGGCCGCTCGGGCTTGGCGTTATACTGGAGCTGCTTGATGTGATAGAACACCGGGTGCCTCCTCTGGTCGCGTCGTTCGAGGTGGGACGATCGCCCTCGATTTCCCGATGGGTCGATCGCGGTTCGTGACGTCGGCCGCCCGGGCCCCGCAAATGGGGTGCCCCTTCCGACGGGAATCCATCCGAATCCGAGCAGGGATGGATCCGGGAGGAAATCCATCGCGGGGCTCGCCGCCCGCCCTCGCGGATGGATCGGCACCGGAGGCCGGGTTGGGATTTCCCCGATTCCGGGCCGCCCTTGTCACCCAGAAGACGGCTCGAACGTCCTTGGTCCTGAACGGGGCGGGCCCGGCGAGGTGCGACCGCCCCTGACGAGTTGGAGGGTCCGATGACCGATGCGACGCGACAGACCTGGGACGACGCCCTGGGGATGCGGCCGAGGCTGCTGGCCCTGGCGTATCGGATGCTGGGGAGCGTGACCGACGCCGAAGACGCGGTCCAGGATGCCTACCTCCGGTTCCAGCAGGCCGGGCCGATCGGGTCGCCCGAAGGCTGGCTGGTCAAGGCGACGACCCGCCTTTGCATCGACCGGCTCCGAACGGCGAGGCGCCGGAGGGACTACGTCGGCCCTTGGCTGCCGGAGCCGACCACCGACGCCTGGGATGGCGCGACGGTCGACCGCGCGGAGCTGGCCGAGTCGCTGTCGATGGCGTTCCTGGTCCTGATGGAAACCCTCTCGCCTGCCGAACGCGCGGCGTACCTGCTCCGTGATGTCTTCCAGTACGAGTTCGACGAGATCGCCGCGCTGCTGGACAAGACACCGGTGAACGTCCGCCAGATCACGACCCGGGCCCGGAAGCGGCTGGAAGGCCAGGACCGCCGATTCGACGCCGAGGCCGGCGAGGCCGAGGACCTTGCCAATCGCTTCTTCGAGGCCTGCCGCTCCGGCGACCTCCGGGCGATCGAATCGATGCTCGCCCCCGATGCCGTCTACTACTCGGACGGCGGCGGCAAGGTCCACGCGGCGCCCAAACCGCTCACCGGCCTCCATCGGATCGCCAACCTCCTCTCCGTCGTCTACCGCAAGGCCCGGGGCAAGTACGACATGGCCCGCGCCACGGTCAACGGCCAGCCGGGCATCGTCTTCTCGGCCGGGGGCCGCCCCCGCCTGGTGACCACCCTGGCCGCGAAGCAGGGGCAGATCACCGCCCTGTACACCGTCCTGAACCCCGAGAAGCTCCACCTCTGGACCACCCAACCCCCGGACGCGGCGGGCGAGCCCGCCCCGGTCCCCTCTTGAAAGGCAAACCATCATGCACGAGAGAATGGCCTACCAGAAACTGTCCCCGGAGCCGATCAAGGCCATGCATGCCCTGGGCGGCTACCTGGCCCGGTGCGGCGTGGAGATGGGCCTCCAGGAACTGATCAAGATCCGGGTCTCTCAGATCAACGGCTGTGCGTTCTGCCTGGACATGCACACCAAGGACGCCCGCGCCGCCGGGGAGACCGAGCAACGCATCTACACCCTGAACGCCTGGCGCGAGACGCCTTTCTTCACCGACCGGGAACGGGCGGCATTGGCCTGGGCCGAGGCCGTGACCCGCGTGTCCGAGGGCGTCCCCGACGCGGTCTACGAGGAGGTCCGCCCCCACTTCACCGAGCAGGAGCTGGCCGACCTGACCTGGGCCATCGTCGTCATCAACGGCTGGAACCGGATCGCCATCAGTTTCCGGGCCGTGCCCGGCACCTATCAGCCGGCCAAGTCGCACTGACCCGAGGGCGGGCCGACGACCGATCCTCAGGAAATCTCGTGGCGGGGCTTCGGCTCGCGGAAGACGCGGAGCAACGACGGGTCGAGCCCGTGGCTCAGCGCCAGCAGCTTGATGGGGTGGATCGTCCGCTTGGTCACGCCCTGTTCCATCTGCATCCGACAGGCCCCGCACTCCGTCGAGCCGACCTCGATGTCGTCGTCCTGGAGCCGGGACCGGAGCCCCCGCCCGGCGCGGAGCGAGTTCCGGAAGTTGCGTTTGGACATGCCGAAGGTGCCGGCCATGCCCGAGCAGCCCCGGTCGATGAACTCGACGTCGAGGCCCGGGATCGACCGGATCAGGTCGAGCCCCGGCGTGCCGACGTCGAGCGACCGCAGGTGGCAGGGCTGGTGGTAGCCGACCCGGGCGTGGAGCGGGATCTTGGGCTCGGGGAGTTGGCCCCGGGCCGAGAGCCCCGCGAGATACTGGCCGACGTCCATCGTGTTCTCGGCCACCAGTGCCGCGTCGAGGTCGTCGGTCAGTCGGGTGTACTCGTGGCGGAGCATGAGCGCGGCCGTCGGCTCGGAGCAGACCACCGTGTAGCCGTCGCGGACCGCATCCCCGAGCACCCGGAGGTTGGCCGCGGCCATCTCGCGCGCCCGGTCCAGGTCCCCGGCCACCAGGGCGGGCATCCCCGACCCGCGTTGCCGCCTGGGGACGAACACGTTCACCCCGGCGCGCCGCAGGACGCCGACCACCGCCTCGGCCAGCTTCTGGTCGAAGTGATTGGCGAAGATGTCCACGAAGTAGGCCACCCGGGGGCCCGTCGCCTGCGGCCGCGCCTTCGTCAGCCCGAGACGCTCGGCGCGGCGGACGAACGGGGTCCGATGGGCCTTCGGGAGCCTCCGGTAGCGCGACAGGCCGAAGGTCCGCTCGATCAGCCAGCGGGCCGTCTTGTTGGTGACCAGGGCGTTGCAGAGGATCGGGAATCGGCTGGCGAGCCCGGACCAGAAGTCGACCCGCGACAGGGTCCGGTCGTCGGGGGCCAGGCCGTGCAGGTCCACGTAGGCGGCCTTGGCCTCGATCATCAGGCTCGACACGTCGACCCCGGCCGGGCATTCCGACCGGCACATCGTGCAGTGGATGCAGAGGTCGGCGTTGGCCTTCATCTCCTCGGAGCCCCACAGGCGAGGATCGACGGCGCCGGTGGCCATCTGGCGGATCAGGTTCGCCTGGTTGCGGGGCGAGGCCGCCTCGGACCGGGAGGCGCGGAAGGTCGGGCACATCCGCAGGGACGGCTCTTGCGACCGGCACGAGCCGCAGCCGTTGCAGGCCGACGCCTGGTCGAGCATGGTCAGCTCGCCCCATCGCAGGGCCGGCTCGATGGCCGGGGCGGTCGTGGTGATGAGGTCCGGCGTCGCCTCCGCCTCGACGTCGGCCGACGACGGCTCGGGCGCGGCCTCCGCCGGACGGGGGCGGAGGTGCCGGGTCATCAGGTGGGGGTCGTCGCCGACCACCTTGCCCGGGTTGAGGATGTTGTGCGGGTCGAACGCGTCCTTGACCTCGCGGAGGACGTGGAACAGGTCGCCGTACTGGCGGCGGAGGAACTGGGT
Source organism: Tundrisphaera macrotermitis (assembly GCF_051175315.1). Taxonomy (NCBI): domain Bacteria; kingdom Pseudomonadati; phylum Planctomycetota; class Planctomycetia; order Isosphaerales; family Isosphaeraceae; genus Tundrisphaera; species Tundrisphaera macrotermitis. The sequence continues at coordinate 5,292,708 of NZ_CP195100.1, read as the reverse complement.
CCGGGCCAGCCCGCAGCCGTGCTCGCCGGAGATCGACCCGCCCAGGTCGAGCGCGGCGTCGACCACCTCGGCCGCCAAAGGTTCCAGCTTGGCCACGTCGCGCGGGTCGGACAGGTCCAGGAACGGCCGGATGTGGAGCTGCCCGTCCCCGGCGTGAGCGTAGACCGTCCAGCTCGCCTCGAACCTCTTGAACAGATCCTGGAGCCGGAGCAGGTACTCGGCCAGGGCCGCGGGCGGGACCGCCACGTCCTCGACGAACGGGATCGGGCGGGCCGGGCCGGTCATCCGCATCAGCGGGGGCAGGACGGCGCGGCGGAGGCCGAGCAGGAACTCGCAGTCGACCCGGCGGGTCGCCTCGACCGGATCGGCGACGAGCCGGCCCGCCCGCTGGATCCGGCCGATCAGCCGGCGCATCCGGGCCGCCACCTCGTCGGGGTCGTCGCCATCGAGCTCGACGATCAGGGCCGCCTCGGCGGCCTCGGCGATCCAGGGGCGCATGGCGGGCAGGACGTCGCGGGCCAGGCGAAGCGACCGCCAGTCGAATAGCTCGCAGGCCGAGGGCGTCGCCTCCAGGCAGCTCGGCACCGCCTCGGCCGCGTCGACCAGCCGGCCGAACGGCAGGACCACCGCCGCCTGGGCGCCGGGGATCGGCACCGTCCTCATGGCGACCTCGGTCACCAGGGCCAGCGTCCCCTCGGACCCGACCATCAGCCGCGCCAGGTCGATCCCGGCCGGCGAGGTGGCCGCCTCCAGGGCATACCCCGCGCTGTGGCGGGGGGACCGGGGCCGACGCCGGGCGAGCGGCTCGATCTGGCGGCGATACAGGCTCCCGAGCTTGCGGACGACCAGTTCCTTGAACCCCTCGGGCTCGTCATCGGCCGAGGGCCAGGGCTCGAACCCGACGTCGCCGGCGTCGCCGTTGGCGAAGACCACGGACAGGCGTTCGACGTGGTCGGCGGTGGTCCCGTTGCGGAGCGAGCGGATCCCGGCCGCGTCCACCCCGACCATGCCGCCGATCGTGCGGGACTCGCCGTGGCTGGGGTCGGGACCGATCCGCCGGCCGAACATCGCCAGCCTCTGATTGAGCACGTCCAGGACCACGCCGGGCTGCACCACCACCCGATCGGGGCCCATCTCGACCACCCGGCGGAAGTGGCGGCTGAAGTCGATCACCAGGCCGGGGCCCAGGGTCTCGCCCGCCAGGCCGGTGCCGGCGCCCCGCGCATGCAGGGGGATGGCGTTCTCCGAGGCATAGCGGACCAGCGACACCACGTCGTCCTGGGTCCGGGGGACGACCACGCCCAGCGGGTCGATCTCGTAGAGGCTGGCGTCGTGCGCGTAGGGGGCGCGGGCGATCGGCTCGAACAGCAGGTCGCCGCCGATCAGGTCGCGGAGGTCGTCATGGATGCGCGCTCGGCGTTCTTCCACGGTGGGGTCGCGGCCTTTCCTCGGCATCGGTCGGGCGCGAGCGATCGCGGCGCGACGCTCGGGACGGCCCGGCCCATCCCTCCCACGATACCGCGGTCGGCGGGGTTTCAGAAGGGGAGGATCGACGAATCGCCCCGAATCGGCCCGTGGATCAGTTGGTCCCGCCGTAGATCAGGGAGAGGACCTCGGCCCGCGTCGCCGACCGATCCTTGCAGGCCCCACGCAGGGCGCTGGTGACGAAGGCGGCCCCGGGCTTGTGCACGCCCCGGATCGTCATGCAACTGTGGGTCGCCTCCATGACGACGGCCACCCCCTTGGCCTTCAGCTCGCTCATCAGGAGGTCGGCGATCTCCTCGGTCAGCCGCTCCTGGAGCTGCGGACGCTTGGAGAGGACGTCGATGACCCGGGGGATCTTGGACAGGCCGACGACCTTGCCGTTGGGGATGTAGGCGACGTGCGCCGTGCCGATGAACGGCAGGAGATGATGCTCGCAGGTGCTCTCGAACCGGATGTCCTTGATCAGGACCATCTCGTCGTACTTCTGCGTGAACACCTTGGTCAGGTGGACGCTCGGGTCCTGGTGCAGGCCGCGGAAGATCTCCGCGTACATCCGGGCGACGCGGTCCGGCGTCTCCAGCAGACCCTCGCGGTCGGGATCCTCGCCGACCGCGATCAGGATCTCTCGGACAGCCCGTTTGATGCGATCCAGATCGACCTTGGGAGAGACGGGCGAATCGTCATCGAGCTCGGCGTGGTCGGCGTGATTGAAACCGGCGGGTCGGCCCGCCTGATGGCCCTGGGACATGGATGCGGTCTCGTCGCGCGGGGTCGACCCGGCCTCCCGCCGATCGACTTCGAACCGGATCGGCGAGGTTTCGGGAAGAGGAATGGTAGATCGACCGGCCCCGAAGATCAAGCCGGCCCCCGGCGACCGACTCAGTTCCGGCTGAACGGCGGGGGGAACGGCGCGGGCCGATCGCCCGGGTCCCCCTGGCGCTGCCGCCATTCTTCGAGGTGCCCGACCAGCTCCGCGGCGCGGGCCGCCACCAGGGGCTCCTCCAGGAGCGACTGCTTGATCGTCGGGGACAGGCCGATCGCCTGGGCGATGATGTCGGTCAGGATCCCCAGGGACAGGTTGGCGTCGAACAGCTTGTTCAGGTCCGGGTCGATCCGGTCGCCGAGCATCCGGCGGAACAGCCCGATCAGCTCGATCCGCCGCGACAGGTCGGCCTCCTCCGGCTCGACATCCTCGACGATCTCGACCTCGGCGGAGCGGTACAGCTTCTCGGAAGGGATCTCGCGCCCCAGGCGGACCCGCTTGCGGCCGAGCAGGAGGAAGCGAAACCGGCCGTCGGGCAATCGTTCGTGCTTGACGATGCGTCCCAGGCATCCGTATTCTTCGAGGGCGGGCCGGTCGGGCGAGGCCCATTCTTCGGGCGGGCGCAGCTGGACGATCGTGATCAGGCCGTCGGAAGCCAGGGCGTCCTCGGTCATCTGCCGATAGCGCGGCTCGAAGATGTGCAGCGGCAGGACGGCATGCGGGAACAGGACGACCCCCGGGAGCGGGAAGAGCCGGCACACATTGTCGAAATTCTTCAGGTCGTAATCGTCGTCCATGGGCATCCCACCGAAGAAAAGCGACCGGCCGGGGCTGGCCGGGCCCGGGGACGATGCGTGATAGCGACGATCCTGGGCAGGGGACCGGCCCTGAGACGACATTGTAGTTCGGCGGGCCTATGCGACAAGGGCGATCCAGGTTGACTGTCCACGCCGTCCTGGTACCATCGTCGTGGTGGACTGATACCTCCTACCCGGACGGGCCTCCATGAGCCGACGGCCTCGTTCCACGCCCCGATCGCTCAAGCTCAAGGCCGCCGAGTTCACCCGGGCCCTCATCGAGACCTATCCCACCGTCCGTTGTGCCCTCGACCATCGCAATGCCTTCGAACTCCTGGTCGCGACGGTGCTGTCGGCCCAATGCACGGACGAGCGGGTGAATCGCGTCACGCCCGCCCTGTTCGCCCGTTACCCCGGGGCGGTGGACCTGGCCGTCGCCGAGGTCGAGGACGTCGAGGCCCTGATCCACTCGACCGGGTTCTTCCGGGCCAAGGCCAAGAACCTCGTCGCCCTGTCGCAAAAGCTGGTCGAATACCACGGGGGCCAGGTCCCCGCCGACCTGGACGCCCTGACCTGCCTGCCAGGGGTGGGCCGCAAGACCGCCCACGTCGTGCTGGGCAACGCCTTCGCCATCCCCTCCGGTGTCGTGGTCGACACGCACGTCAAGCGGCTGGCATTCCGGTTCGGGTTGACGAAGAAGACCGAGCCGACGGTGATCGAGCACGAGCTGGCCGCCCTGCTGCCCCAGGACCAGTGGATCGACTTCAGCCACCGCCTGATCGCCCACGGGCGGTCGACCTGCCTCGCCCTCCGGCCCCGCTGCGACGCCTGCCCGCTCCTGGCCCTCTGCCCCCGCGTCGGGGTCAAGGCCCCGGCGCCGGGCCGGACCGCCTGAGACACATTCGGATCGCCACAAAGCCGCCCGACTCCGCCGCCCGATGGGATTTTCAACGATGCACATCCTCGACATCTTCCAGGAACATCCCACGACCTTCAGCTTCGAATTCTTCCCCCCGCGCACCGACGAGGCGTCCGAGGAGCTGTTCGCCAACATCGCCGAACTCCAGCGGCTCCACCCCTCGTTCGTCTCGGTCACCTACGGGGCCGGCGGCTCGACCCGGGAGCGGACCCACGACCTGATCGTCCGGATCCAGCGCGAGACCGACCTGACCGCCGTCTCCCACCTCACCTGCGTCTGCCACACCACCGACGAGCTTTCGGCGATCCTGGCCCGCTACGCCGCCTCGGGGATCGAGAACATCCTGGCCCTGAAGGGCGACCCGCCCAAGAGCCTGACCAACTACGACCCCGACAAGGATGCGTTCTGCAACGCCGACGGGCTGGTCCGGTTCATCAAGGATCACCCCAGCCCGCCCCAACCTCGCGGGTTCGGCATCGGCGTGGCCGGGTTCCCCGAAGGACATCCGGGCATGCCCAACCGGCTCAAGGAGATCGAGTACCTCCGCCGCAAGGTCGACGCCGGGGCCGACTACATCGTGACCCAGTTGTTCTTCGACAACCGGGACTTCTACGACTTCCGCGAGCGCTGCGAATTGGCCGGCATCACCGTGCCGATCCTCGCCGGGATCATGCCGGTGGTGTCCAAGGGCGGGATGATCCGGATGGCCGAACTCGCCCTCGGGGCCAAGTTCCCGGCCGCCCTGCTGCGGGCCGTCGGCCGGTGCGATGACGACGAAGGCGTGTCCCGGGTGGGCATCCACTGGGCGACCGAGCAGTGCCGCGACCTGCTCGACAACAACGTCCGGGGCATCCATTTCTACACCCTCAACAAGTCGGGGGCGACCCGGAGGATCTACGAGAACCTGGGCGTCAAGGACTCGCTCGCCCTCCGCGTCCGATGACCGCGGACGCCGGCCTCGCCGACCGCCTCAAGGCCGAGGCTCGTCGGGCCGGATTCGATCTTGTCGGGATCGCCCCGGCCGTCGCCCCGCCCGGCCACGGCCGGTATCTCGACTGGCTCGAACGGGGCCACGCGGCGGGGATGGGCTACCTGGAACGCCACGCCGCGCCCAAGGTGCATCCCCGCCACGTCCTGGAAGGGGTGCGATCGGTCGTGATGGTCGGGCTCATCTACGGCCACCCCGCGCCGGGCCCGACCGGCCCGACCGGCGGCAAGGTCGCCCGCTATGCCCGGGGCGGGGACTATCACGAGATCCTCTGGCGGAAGCTCGGCGAGTTGCTCGACTGGCTCCGGGCCGAGTCGCCCGGGGTCGTCGGCCGTGCCGTGGCCGACACGGCCCCGCTGCTGGAGCGGGACTTCGCCCAGATGGCCGGGCTGGGCTGGATCGGCAAGAACACCTGCCTGATCGACCGTCGGGCCGGGAGCTTCACCGTTCTCGGGGCGCTTCTGGTCGACCTCCCACTCCGCTACGACGAGCCCCTGGCCGCCAACCATTGCGGGACCTGCACCCGCTGCCTCGACGCCTGCCCGACCGACGCGCTGGTCGCGCCCTACCAGCTCGACGCCCGCCGCTGCATCAGCTACTGGACGATCGAGCACAAGGGGCCGATCCCTGACGAGGCGGCCGGATCCCTGGGGGACTGGGCGTTCGGCTGCGACATCTGCCAGGACGTCTGCCCCTGGAACCGCAAGGCCCCGCCCGGCCGGGAACCGGGCCTGGACGCCCGGCCGGAGTGGGAGGATCCCGACCTCATCGACTGGCTCGACGCCGAACCTGCGGCGTTCGCCCGGTCTCTGAAAGGGACGGCGCTGGCCCGCACCAAGCGATCGGGGATGGTCCGCAATGCGGCCCTGGTCCTGGGCGGGAAGCGGTTGCCCGCGGCGGTCCCGTCGCTGATCGCCCGGCTCGGCGACGCCGACCCGGTGGTTCGCGGGGCCTCGGCCTGGGCCCTGGGTCGGATCGGCGACGCGTCCGCCGCGCCGGCGCTGCTGCTGGCCGCGGGCGACCCCGACCCGGCCGCGCGGACCTCGATCCTGGCGGCATTGGAAGCGTTGGGGATCGCCTCCGGGGGGGCTCCGTGATAGAATGACGCATCCGCCCGTCGACCCGCCTTCGAGACCCTTCGATGCCCCCCTCGCCCGGCCTCGTCCCACCCCTCTCACCGCAGAGATCGCGATGAATGACCCCGCTCCCCGACCCGGGCGGATCGATCATGCCTCGGCCTGGATGCTGTTCGGCGCCATCTCGTTCGCGACCATGGGGGCGTTCGTCCACGCCCTGGGCGACCGGTGCGACTGGCTCCTGGTCGCGGCCGTGCGGGCCCTGATCATGCTGGCGACGGCCCTGGTCCTGGCCCGGGCCTCGGGGACGAAGCTGGCGATCTGGCGGCCGAGGTCGCTCTGGATCCGGAGCCTGGCCGGGAGCTTCAGCCTGGTCTGCAACTTCTACGCGCTGGCGCACCTGCCGGTCGCCGATGCGATCACCCTGTTCAACGTCCACCCGCTCTGGATCGTCCTGCTCCCCTCGTTCGTGAAGCGGCGCCTGCCCACACCGGCCGAGTCGATCGGCGTGACGTGCGGGCTGGCCGGGGTCTTCCTGATCCAGCGGCCCGAGCTGGGCGGCGACCGCCTGGCGGTGATGGTCTCCCTGCTGAGCTCCCTCTCCACGGCCACAGCCATGCTGGGGCTGAACCGCCTGAAGGGGGTGGACGCCCGCGCGGTGGTGGTCCACTTCGCCGGGGTGGCCAGCCTGTTCTCGATCGCCTGGATGGCCCTGCGTTGGCGGTCGGTCTCGCTGGCGGGGTTGTACGACCCCGCCACGCTGGCCCTCCTGCTGGGGGCGGGGGCGTCGGGCACCCTGGCGCAGGTCTCCCTGACCAAGGCGTATGCCTCGGGCTCCCCGGCCAAGGTGGCCGTGGTCGGCCTGTCCCAGGTGGTCTTCGGGATGGGATTCGACGTCGTGCTCTGGCACCGGGCCCTGACCCCGACGACCCTGGCCGGGTTCGCCCTGGTCATGGCCCCGGCGACCTGGCTGTCGGCGCGATCGGCCCCGAGGTGGCGGCCCCGCCCGGCACCCGCGCCGGCCGACGTCCCGCCCGCGATGGCCCGGCCGGCCTCCCTGCCGCTCGAATCGGCGGCGGCGCAGCCGGGCTGATCCGTCCGCATTGTGCGACGGGACGGACTTCTCTATGTTAAAGTAGAGGGACTCGCGACGCCCCCGACGGCGCCCGCGCCCCGCATCCGTTCCGTGCCGAGGGGAGAGATCGACTTGACGGCGAGAAATGAAGGCGACCCGAACGGCGGGCCGAATGCCACCCACTGCGACTTCTGCGGACGGACCACCGCCGAGGCGGGCCCCATGGTCGCCGGCAACGCGCTGGTCCAGCGCAGCCTGCGCAACCACGACGCCCACGTCTGCTCCGACTGCGTCGAGGCCTGCGAGGGGCTGTTCCGCCGCCGCGACCGCAAGCAGACCCCGGTCGAGAAGCTGCCGACCCCGAGGCAACTGGTCGCCCACCTGGACGACTACATCATCGGCCAGGATCAGACCAAGCGGACGCTCGCCGTCTCCGTCATCAACCACTACAAGCGCGTCTGGGCCCCTTCCAAGCCGATCACCGACCCGGCCCTCAAGGATGTCGAGGTCTCCAAGAGCAACGTCCTGCTGATCGGCCCGACCGGCTGCGGCAAGACGGCCCTGGCCCAGACGCTGGCGAAGCGGCTCAACGTCCCGTTCGCCATCGGCGACGCGACCACGTTGACCGAGGCCGGCTACGTCGGCGAGGACGTCGAGAACCTGATCCTCAAGCTGGTCCGCGAGGCCGACTTCGACGTCTCGCTGGCCGAGCGCGGGATCATCTACATCGACGAAATCGACAAGATCGGCAAGACCAGCCAGAACGTGTCGATCACCCGCGACGTTTCGGGCGAAGGCGTCCAGCAGGCCCTCCTCAAGCTCCTGGAAGGGACCGTGGCCAACGTGCCGCCCCAGGGGGGCCGCAAGCACCCCGAGCAGGAATACCTCCAGGTGGACACCAGCCAGATCCTGTTCATCTGCGGCGGCACGTTCGTCGGGCTGGAGGAGATCATCGGCAAGCGGCTGGGCCGCAAGCTGATCGGCTTCGGCCAGGGGGCCAGCTCCCCCGACAAGGAGCTGGAGCGGAACGAGATCATGGCCCACGTGACCCCCGAGGACCTGGAGCGCTACGGCATGATCCCCGAGCTGGTGGGGCGGCTCCCCGTCATCACCACGCTCGACCAGCTCTCCGTCGAGGACCTGGCCAAGATCCTCACCGAGCCCAAGGACGCGCTGCTCAAGCAGTACCGGGTCCTGTTCCACCACGACGACGCGACGCTCGAATTCACGCCCGAGGCGGTCCGCGAGATCGCGTCCCTGGCCAAGGCCCGGGGCACCGGGGCGCGGGCCCTGCGGTCGGTCATGGAGAAGCTGATGCTGGAGATCATGTACGAGCTGCCCGACCGCGTCGCCGGCCAGCACTACACGATCACCGACAAGATCGTCCGCGGCGAGGAGTCGCTGTTCAACCAGGCCGCCGCCTGACGCTGACTGGATCGATCGTCCAACGCGAAGGGCTTCGCGGGCCGAATCGGCCCGCGAAGCCCTGTTCATTCGCCGTTGGCCTGGATCACTGGCTGGCGACCTTGGCCTTGGAGAGGTACTCGGGGATCATCTCTTCGAGCTTGCCGCGAGCCTGGACGGAGGCCAGATTGCCCTCGGCATCGACGAGGAAGACGCAGGGGATCGCATTGATGCCCCAGCCCATCGAGAACTCGCTCTCCCAGTAATTACCCTGATAATACTGGGGCCACTGGATGTCGTTCTTCTCGACGTATTCCTTGAGCTTGTCCAGGCCGCCGTCTTCCTTGGCCTGGTCGAGGCTGACGCCGATGAACTCGACGCCCTTGTCCTTGTACTCGGCGTAGAGCTTCTTCATCTTCGGCATCTCGGCGATGCAAGGGCCGCACCACGTCGCCCAGAAGTCGATCACGACGACCTTGCCCTTCAGGCCCTCGATGGACACCGGCGAGCCCTTGATGGCATCGGTGAATTCGAGCTTGAACGGCTTGCCGATCCCCTCGATCTGGCGGCGAGCCCCTTCGATCCGCTTCACCGTCGGGCTATCGGGGTAATCCCGAACGATCCGGTCGAACAGCTCCTTCTTCCGATCCGTATCCTGGGTCGCATTGGCGATCTGATACAGCAGCGTCGCGGCGCGGGGGTCCTTGGGGACTGCCTTCTGAAATTCCTCGACGATGGCCATCATCGCATCGGGGCCCGCGTCGCGACCGGCTTCCATGAGGGCGCGGGAGGCCCGGAAATAGGCCGCCTCGGCGACGAGGGTCTCGTTCTTGTTGTCGGCGATGATCTTCTGGACCTGGGCACCCAGTTCGTCGGCCTCGCCCTTATTCTTGGTGGGATTGGCGGTCATCAGCTTCTCACGCCAATGGTCCTTCATCAGCTTGACCAGCCGAGCATCCTCAGGCTTGATCTTGTAGAGTTCCTCGATCAGGACCGCCCGCTTCGCGGCGACCTCCTTACGCAGGCCGATGTACTTCTCGATGGCCGCCCGGTCGTTCATCTTCGCGCGGTCGAATTCGGGGAACTTGATCGCGTCGAGTTCCGCGACGACCTGATCGGCGGTCCGATCTTCGGCCCGGGCCGCGTCGGCGGCGGGCCAGGCCAGCCCGCCGCACACCAAGGCCACCATCCCGAGTCGCGGCAAGATCCTACCCATGTTGTCACCTCTGGAGGATGTGGAACGGCCACGACCGAGGGAAGTCGGTCGACGGTCAGGCCCGGGATTCGCCCCGGACCTGCACCCGACACGATAAGGCATCCACACGCATGCGACAAGGGTCCGACCGCGCGACGCCCGCGAGCAACCGCCGCGTTCAGCGGGGGATGTGGGGCGCGGGGATGGCGCCGTGGCCCCGGCCCTTCTCGGCCAGCACGTCGGCGAGGTGGCCGAGCAGCCGGCGGCGGAAGACCGGCAATGCATACCCCTCGGCCCGGCTCCGGGCCCGGGCGGGGTCGTGGGGGCATCCCTCCGCCTCCCACGCGGCGATCGCGGCGAGCAATCCACCCGCGGTCGGTTCGGGATAGAGTCGGCCGGCGGCCGGGTCGATGGTCTCGGCCGCCCCGCCGGCGTCCAGGGCGATGACCGGGGCCCCGCAGGCCATCGCCTCGACCGGGACGATGCCGAAGTCTTCCTCGCCCGGGAACAGCAGGGCGCGGCAGCGGCGATAGTGGTCGCGGATCACCTCGTCGGGCTGCCAGCCCAGGAACCGGACGGTCGGCCCGGCGTCCTTCTCCAGCCGGGCCCGCTCGGGGCCGGACCCGATCACGACCAACTCGCGGCCCGTCGCGGTGCATGCCGCCACGGCCTGCTCGACCTTCTTGTACGGCACAAGCGCCGACACGACGAGGTAGAACGGCTCGCGGGGCAGGGGGGCGGGCGTGTAGAAGTCGGCGTCGACGGGGGGCGGGATCACCCGCGAGTCGCGGCCGTAGCAGCGGTCGATCCTCCCCCGGATCGTCTCGGAGATCGCCACGAAGTACGACACCCGCTCCGACGTGGCGCGGTCCCAGGAGCGGAGGCCGTCGAGCAGCGACCCCGCCAGGGCTCGGCGAATCGGGCGATCGGCCCAGGACTCGAGGTAGGCGTCGCGGCCGTCCCAGGCGTACCGCATCGGCGTGAAGCAGTAGCAGACGTGCGGCACCCCCGCCGGGGGCCGGACCGCCTTGGCGACGCAGTGGCTCAGGCTGACCACCAGGTCGACCTCGCGCGGCCGCCACGACCGCGCGGCCATCGGCATGATCGGCAGGAGCTTGCGGTAGTGGTCGTGGACTCGCGGCAGTCGCTGGAGCGGCGACGTGCGGATGTCCATCGCCTCGATGCTCGGGCTGAGCGCACCCCGGCGGTGGATCAGCGTATGCAGAGTGGCGTCGGGGAAGGCCTGGCAAAGGACTTCCAGGCACTTCTCGCCGCCGCGCATCCCGGTCAGCCAGTCGTGGACCAGGGCCACCCGGAGCCCGGCCAGCGGATTCGCCGCCACGCGGCGTATCGACGCGACTTCACCCCGGATGCTGGCATCCATGCCGGCCCCCTTTGGCTTCATGCCCCGGCCGGGGGAACCTTCCCCCGGATCATCAAGGCGGGAGGCTACCCGTAATGGCCCGGGCCGACAAGGCGGGTCGCGGGGCGACTCAGGACGAGGCGGATCGCCCCGCCGCCCCGCACCCCGGTCAGTCGAGGATCCGCATCAGCTCGACGTCGAAGATCAGGGTGGCATTGCCCGGGATCTTCGGGGGCGAACCGGCCGGGCCATAGCCCAGGTTGCCGGGGATCGTCAGCTTGCGCTGTTCCCCGACCTTCATGCCGGGGACGCCCTCATCCCAGCCCTTGATGACCTCGCCATTCCCGATCCGGACCTCGAACGGCGTGCCCCGATCGCGCGAGCTGTCGAACTTGGTGCCGTCTTCGAGGGTGCCGGTGTAGTGCATCTGGACCCGTTGCCCGGTCTGGGCCTGGGGACCATCGCCTTCCTTGAGGGTCTCATAAACCAGTCCCGACGGGGTCGTCCGGGGCTGGCCGATCGGCGTCGGGGGGGAGGTGGCCTCTCCTCCGGACGCGACCTTGTTCTGGTTGGTGGCGGCCACCCCCTGCTCGCCGAGCGCCTGGGCCCCCTCGCCGGCCGGGATGTTGGGCATCCGCGACGGCTCCATCCCCGGCGGGTAGACCGGGACGACGCCCGTCGGCTCCTGGCATCCGGCGACCATCAATCCGGCCGCGGCGAGTAAGGCCCCCATCATCGACGTCTTCAACGATCACCCCCGGCGCCGGGCCCGGCGCTTGCATTTCCGATCGATCCCTGGAACTTGACCGCGAGCCCATGGCGGGCCCGTATCCTCCCATTATGGCCTGGCCGGGCGCTGGGAGGCCAGACCGGGACCCCGAGTCCTTCAGGCTTCGGGGCCGACCGAGGTCATGACGTGGACCCGGGACACGCTGATCTGCCCGCCGAAGCAGACGGCGACGTCGGCCCCCGGCCGGCGGCTCCGCCCCTGGTAGTCCCCGCAGTAGACCAGCCCCTCGGCCCCGTCGCGGAAGGCCAGGGGCAGGGGGGCCGGGTCGACCTCGCAGAAGACCAGCGAGGGCTCCGGGTCGCCCGGTTCGAGGTGGGGGAGGTTGACGTTCCAGAACGTCCCGGGCAGGGCGGGCCGGGCCATCAGCTCGCGGAACGCGGCCCGGCACCAGCGGGCCGCGCGATCCCAGTCGACGGCCCGATTCTTCTTGAGGTAGTGCGAGACGGCGATCCCGCCGATCCCGTGGATCGTCGCCTCGCGGACCGCCGCCACCGTGCCGGAGTGGTGGATGTCGGTCCCGAGGTTCCCCCCGGCGTTGATCCCGGACAAAACCCAGTCAATCCGAGTCCCGCCGCGATGCAAGGCCATCCTCACGCAGTCGGCCGGCGTCCCGCCCACGGCGGTCCGGCTCGCCCCCCGATCATCGACCGCGATCGGGGCATGCGTGGTGACGACGTGGCCGCACCCGGACTGGGGGCCCGACGGGGCGAAGACCAGGCAGCGGCCCAATCCCGAGGCCGCCTTTTCCAGGGCGGCCAGCCCGGGGGCATCGATCCCGTCATCGTTGGTCAGGATCAGGGTCGGCTCGGAGTCAGTCACGGCGATCATCCTTCGCATCTTCCGGGGCAGCGGTCGCCGGCCGGCCCGTGCCGTCGGCGCCCGAGGCGATGGCCTTCATCACGGCGGACGACTCCCGGCCGAACTGCTTCTGCGACCACCTCAAGTAAGGATACCCGATCCGCATGATCCACAGCTGGGGGCGCGAGAAGGCCAGGATGTCGTAGTAAACCTCGCCGGTCGCCGTGTCCCACTCGACCTGGAAGCGTTCCTCTCCGGTCCCGGCGTGGTCGGGCAGGGTCCCGTAGGCATAGCCGAACCGACGCACCGGGCCATCGTCGTCGATCACGTAGATGATCCGGCAGGCGTTCGACCACCAGAGCCCGAGCTTCCGGGCGACCACCGCCACCAGGGTGCCGACCTCGATCGGGGCGTCTTCGGGCTCGATGCGGACCCAGCCCAGGCGGAACTGGTCCCAGTGCCGGAGGGCGGACCGGGCCCGGTCGAAGACGGCCTCGCCGTCTCCTAGCTTGATTCTCGTGTGATCCAGAATATAACCCGACGGGGGCACCCCCGCCGTGGCGCCGACCGATGCGTAGGAGAAGCCGAGCTTTCCCTGGGCATCGAGGAAGGTCCGGATCGTTTCGCGGGCCGGGTTGCGGAACGATCTCATCGAAGACTCCCGACGGGGGCCCGGCCGACGCCCCCGATCCTTCGTGCATCCGGCGGGGTTGAACGGATCACCCCGTCCCACCGACATCGACGCGAGCCAAGCCCATGCCCGACCATCCGGAAACGATCCTGATCGCGGGGGGGAGCGGCTATGTGGGGAGCCGCCTGATCCCCCGACTGGCGGGCGGGTCGTCGCAAGTGCGATGCCTGGCCCGCAATCCCGCCGCGATGAAGTCCCGCCCGGAGGGGGTCGAGGTCGTCGCCGGGAACGTCCGGGACCCGGGCTCCCTGGATCGCGCCCTCTCCGGTGTAGGCACGGCGTACTATCTCGTCCATCTCATGTCCGACTCGAAACATTTCGAGGAGGACGATCGGCGAGCCGCCCGCAACTTCGCCGAGGCCGCCCGCCGCGCCGGTGTCCGGCGGATCGTCTACATGGGGGGACTCGGCGACGATCTGGATCCCCGGCTTTCCCCGCACCTCCGGAGTCGGCACGAGGTCGGCCAGATCCTCAGGGAATCCGATGCGGAGGTCATCGAGTTCCGGTCCTCGATGATCATCGGTGCCGGCAGCCTCTCCTACGACATGCTGAAGGACCTGACCGAGCGCCTGCCGGTGATGCTCTGCCCGCGCTGGCTGTCCACCAAGACTCAGCCGATCGCCGTGGAGGACGTGCTCGGCTACCTCGTCGCGGCCCGCGACCGGCCCGCCGGCCGGAGCCGGGTCTACGAGGTGGGCGGCCCCGACGTCGTCACCTTCATGGACCTGATCCGGGAGTACGCCCGCCAGAAATCCCTGCGACGGGTCCTGATCCCGGTGCCATTCCTCACCCCTTGGTATTCCGGGCTCTGGCTGGCGCTGGTGACGCCGAGCCGATTCGCGGTCGGCCGGCATCTCATCGAAGGGCTGATCAATCCGACAATCGTCCGGGACACGGCCGCCCTGGACGATTTCCCGATCCGGCCGAAGGGGGTCGCCGAATCTTTGGAGTTGGCGATCCGCGGCGGCGACGTCAGGCCATCCTGAGGCGTCGCCGCGGCGTTCCGCCGGTCGTCAATTCGCGGCGACACCACGCCCGCGTCGGCGGGCCACGAGGCCCGCGGCCGACCCCAGCACCAGGACCATCCAGGTCGCGGGCTCGGGCACGGTCTCCGCGTAGGAGACGATCAGGTCGATCGCCTTCCTCTCCGCATCGGCCCGGATCGAGTACAGGTAATCGCCGCGACCGCCCGCGACGGACAGCGACTCGTCGCCCAGGCTCCCGTAGTGGAACAAGGTGTAGGTCCCGACGCCGATAGACGCGTCATCCGTGAGGTCGAGCTGGCCCGCCAGATCCAGAAGGCCGCCGACATCGATCGGGCTGGAGGATCCGCCCAGGGCCGCGTGGATCACGGAGTCCGGCAGGAGCATCAGGTTGCCGCCGATCTTCAGCGATTCGAGTCCGTCCCGGGACATCTGGAGTTGTCCCCCAGCCTGGATCGTGACGTCCCCGGCGATCGTCCCGGACCCGCCCAGCAGCGCGTTGGCGAGGACCGTCACGGCGCCCGAGCCGGTGCCGCTCCCCGAGGCGTTGTCGACCAGCAGCGTCCCTTCCGCGACCTTCGTGCCGCCGGAGTAGCCGAAGGCCCCGCCGTTGTTCGCCGAGAGGATCAAGGTGCCGCTCCCGAGCTTCGTCAGGCCGGAGGGTGCCGACTCCGCGATCGATCCGGCGATCGTCTGGACCTGCGACCCGGTGACGGAGACTTCCTGGCGCCCTCCGGCCAGGAAGAGCGAGGAGCCCGCCGCCAGGCCATCGCCGCCGTTCGCGCCGCCGCGACCGGCGGCGAGGCTCCCCTGGTCGATCGAGGAGTCGATCAATCGGAGCGAGGCGCCGTTGTCGGCGCGGACGAAGACGGAGCCCCCGAGGGCGGCCCCACCGCCGCCGCCCTGGGCATTGGCGTAATCCAAACCGGAGGAGGCGTCCGATCCCCCCTTGCCGCCCGCTCCCTGGAATTGGGCGCCGGCCCAGGCGCGACCACCGCCACCGCCGCCGCCGAACCCTCCCGCTCCGCCTACGCCCCCGGTGGCCGCACCCCCGCCCGCGCCGCCGCCACCGCCGAAGCCTCCCGCACCACCATTCGCCCCCTGCGCCGCGCCGCCGCCGGCCCCGCCGCCGCCGCCGAATCCGGCCGCACCGCCATTGCCACCCACGGCGGCGTGGCCACCGCCACCGCCGCCCGCCCCAAATCCGCCCCGCCCGCCATTGGCACCGATGGCCGCAGAGCCGCCACCCCCGCCGCCGGCCCCGCGACCCCCATCCCCGCCACTGCCGCCCTCGGCGGCGTCGCCTCCGCCCCCGCCGCCCCCCCCATTGCCTCCGGCCACGCCGTTGGCCAAGGCGGTCACATATCTCTCCGTGACGGGGTCGTAGGTCACGGTGGCGGGTCCGATGTTGGTCAGGCCGCCCGCGCCGCCCGTGCCGTTCCCCGACCCGGCAACTCCGGACTTCCCATCGCCACCGGGGCCGGTTGGGCCGCCCCCGCCTCCGGCGCCCGCATCCGGCTCCTTCGTCCAGGTCGGCGTGGTCGCCCCGGCACCGCCATTGCCGACGACCCCTCCGCCGCCGCCCCCGGTGGCGGTGTGGGCTTGCCAGATGTTGTCGCTGAATCCGCCGGCGCCCCCCTGGCCGTTGATCCCGCCGCCCCCTCCGCCGCCCGAAGTGGTGGAGTAGTTGTTCGGCGTCGGATTTCCGGATCCGCCATTCCCCCCGAGGCCGCCCCCTCCGCCGCTGACGCCGACCCCGCCGAAGCCGCCCATCGCGGCATTGCCGGCGAATCGCACGCCCGACGCCGTGACGGTGCCGGCATTCACGAACATGGCGCCGCCGAGTCCGCCCCCGCCGCCTCCCCCGGAGACGCCGTCCCCGCCCTTGGCCCGCCCGTCGAGCAGCAGGAGTTGATTGATCGCGACCGACGAGCCCGGGGCGTCGACGAAGAAGATCCGCTGATGTCCCGCGCCGCTGACGGCGTTGCCCACCCCGCCGTTGATCGTCACCCCGCGCGTGATGGAGGGCAGGGCGGACTGGAGGCGGATGGTCCCCAGCCCATCTGCAAGTTGGATCGTCGCCGGGTTGGTCGCGGCGTTGGCCGACTCGATGGCCTTGCGGAGCGTGCCCGGCCCATCATCGGCCACGCTGGTGACGCGATAGGTCTGGGCCTCGGCCGATCCCACAATCGCCAGGAGGGCGACGGGGGCGAGGGTCCGAAGGGAGAATCCATTCCGGGAGAGGGGGGGCATCTTCGCGATTCTCCGGGGGGTGCGACCGCGAGGCGTATGGGTGCATCCAGGCATTGCGGCGTTCTGTAGCAGGACTCGCCCATCTCCACAAGTGGACTTGACCACCGTCGCGTCGCTTCGCCGATTCGCGAATGGGGGCGGCGATCGTCGCCCCATCCCCCACGCTGCCGGGGGCCGGTGGGGACGCGATCTCGGCCCGAGGCGAGGCATCGGCCCAATCACCCCTCACGCATGGCGAGAAGGGCGACGAGCACGACATTGACCACGGATGCCGATGACCTTTCGATCACCCCCGGGTGGCTGGGTCATCCGAAAAGCCGACCCGGGGCCAGAGTCATCGTCCCGGGCGCGATCGATGGTCGGACGCCGGGATCGGCTGGCGTCGAGATCCTGCCCCGGAGGCATGGCCATCGACGGAACGGACCTTGTCGCGAAAGCGACGAACCCTCGTCGTTCACGATCGCCGAAGTCGGGGGCCGCGGGGCGGCCAGGGTCGGATCGTGACCAAAGAAAAAGGCCTGCGGCAAAAGCCGCAGGCCTTTTCAACCGACTGCGTCAGGTCTGACGCAAACTCCCCGACTAGGACTCGAACCTAGAACCTAGCGATTAACAGTCGCTCGCTCTACCGATTGAGCTATCGGGGATTCTTTCGGTGGGCTGAAGATACCCGGCATGGCCGCGAGACTCAAGCCCGATTCTCGAGAAATCTCGAAGGGGCCCGAGGACCCGCCCCGTGCCGGGGCGGCCGGCTCATTCCTTGGCTTCGGGCTTGGCGGAGTGATCGGCGATGGCCTTCTCGAGGATGCCGACGATGAGGGCATTCAGCGAGGCCTTCTCGTCCTTGGCCCAGGTCGCGAGCTGTTCATGGAGCATCGGTGGCATCCGGATCTGGAAGTGGACCACGGTCTCAGGCATCGATCAATCTCCTCTGCAGCATGGGCGAACTCGCGCCGAGGCGGGTCGGATGGGGCTCGCAATACATCCGAGGGGGGGATCGGGAAGGACCCGCGGGGATGACTCCATTGTACTCGAAAAAAACCGTCCTCGGCGGAGAATCCGATCGCCGGCCGTTCGGATGTGCGAATCCGGTTGTCCGCGGCGAGGGATTGGCTTACAACACGAGGGGCGGGCCATTCGAGACCGCCCCATGATCGCCGGAACAACCCCTGCGGGCAAGCACCTCCGGCGTCAAGTTTCCCGCTCACCCCCGGTCGGCGTGGCATATGGAAGACGACGAGACGATCCCGGAACCGGACCCGCCCGCCGCAGCCCCGAGCGGCGGGGGCGAGGCCGACCTGGTGCGCCAGTTCGTCGAGCATTGGGGGGTGATGGCCCGGTCCTGGGGCATCAACGCCTCCATGGGCGAGATGTTCGCGCTGCTCTACATCACCGGCGAGGACTGGACGGCCGAGGACCTGCGGGACCGCCTGCAGGTCTCGCGCGGCAACGTCAGCATGAACCTCCGCGAGCTGATCGCCTGGGGGGTCGTCCACAAGGTCCACCGCCAGGGGGAGCGTCGGGAATACTACCGGGCCGAGGGGGAGGTCTGGACGCTGTTCCGCCGCATCCTCCGCGAGCGGAAGCGGCGCGAGCTGGACCCGACCCTGATCGTGCTCCAGCGATCCATGGCGCTGATCGAGGGCTCGCCGGGCCGCCCGGTGATGGCCGAGCGGGTCGCGGCGTTGCAGGATTTCTTCGCCCTGATCAACTCCCTGGCCCAGCAGCTCCTGACCATCGAGCCCGAGGCCCTGGAGGTGCTCCGGGGCCTGATCGAGCCGGCCAAGCCGCCCGGTTGAGGGGCCCCCGAGAAATTTTTGCCCGCCTCCCTTTCCAATCGGTGTCGGCGGACTAAAACAGGATCGGCGGGTGGAACGACGCCCGCCGCGATCCACGAGCAGACGACCCCGCAGGCCGTCCGCGCAATCTGGGCGGAAGGCGTGGACAACTCACCTTGGAGGTGGGAGCCTGTCGGGGCCGTATTCAACGCGGGGCCGGGATTCGTCGACGACGGGTCCCGGCCCCGTTCGGTTTTCCCGGGCCGACTGCGTCAAATTCGATGATCCCCGCCCGGCCGCCGTGTCTCGGGCGCGGGGATTCTCGGCCAACATCCCGGCCTCATCCTTTGACCATGGGCCTTGTGTCGGTTAGTGTTCAAGGAAACCAAACGGGATCTCAACCGCGGTCGGCGGTCGGGGGCGAAGACGCCCCCGGCGGGCGAGACGAGAGGCTCGATACCGCCGGCCCTGCCTTCGGCCTGGCTTACCTTGTTGGATTGGAGCGGAGTCCGCCATGAGCACTGCGTCGGTCGATCAATATTACCCCGGCCTGGAGGGCGTGATCGCCAACGAGACGGCGATCTCCAACGTCGAGGGCAAGCATGGCGCAGGCGGGCTCGAGTATCGCGGATACACGATCGAGGATCTGGCCGCCAACGCTTCCTACATGGAAGTCGCCCACCTGCTGCTCCACGGCGAATTGCCGACGAAGGCCCAGCTTTCCGAGTTCGACGGGCGGATCAAGAAGGCCGGGGCCCTGCCCGCGCCTCTGGTCTCGCTGCTGGGCCAGATCCCCGGCACCAACCACCCGATGGACGTGCTCCGGACGTCGGTCAGCGTCCTGGCTCACTTCGACCCCGACGTGAACGCCCCGCCCACCGACCACGCCGCCAACGTCCGCAAGGCGGAGCGGATGCTGGCCCAGATGCCCACGGCGGTCGCCGCCCGCGAGCGGATCAGCCGGGGCCTGGAGCCGATCGCCCCCGACCCCAGCCTCGACTTCTCGGCCAACTTCCTCTACATGGTCAACGGCAAGGCCCCGTCGGAGGAGATGCGCAAGGCATTCGACCTCTCGATGGTGCTCTATGCCGAGCACGAGTTGAACGCCTCGACGTTCGCCGGCCGGGTCACCGTCTCCACCCTGTCGGACATCTACTCGGGGATCGTCGCCGCGATCGGCACCCTCAAGGGTTCGCTCCACGGCGGGGCCAACGAGGAGGCCTGGAAAGTCCTGGAGCAGGTCGGCTCCCCGGAGAAGGCCGAGGCCTGGATCCAGGAGGCGCTGGCCAAGAAGACGCGGATCATGGGCTTCGGCCACCGCGTCTACAAGACCGGCGACCCCCGGGCCCGCATCCTCAAGTCCCACTGCGTGAAGCTGGCGGCCGAGGTCGGCGATGACCGCTGGGAGCGGATGGCCGAGCCGATCGAGCGGGCCGTGACCCAGCAGAAGCAGCTCCCCCCCAACGTCGACTGGCCCAGCGCCCGGCTCTACCACTACATGGGCCTGGACATCCACCTCTACACGCCGATCTTCGCCATGGCCCGCGTGGTCGGCTGGTCGGCCCACATCATCGAGCAGCTCGACAACAACCGCCTGATGCGCCCCCGGGCCCGCTACACCGGCCCGCCCACCCGGACCGTCACGGCCCTGGCCGATCGCGTCTGAGCCCCGACGCAACCTCCGAGCATCGCCCGACGAGGCGGCCGCCCATCGCGGCCGCCTCTCTTCATTTCGAAGTTGAGACGGTGCCGCCAAGTCGGG
Organism: Tundrisphaera macrotermitis; assembly: GCF_051175315.1. Classification (NCBI taxonomy): domain Bacteria; kingdom Pseudomonadati; phylum Planctomycetota; class Planctomycetia; order Isosphaerales; family Isosphaeraceae; genus Tundrisphaera; species Tundrisphaera macrotermitis. Next base: position 5,272,591 of record NZ_CP195100.1, on the reverse strand, counting down.
CTTTCGAAACGAGGACGCCCGCCCTGGGGCCGTGGCTCCGGGGCGGGCGTTCGGGATGGGATCGACCGCGGGGTCGGATCGACCCGGGATTACTGGGGCGACTCGGCGGTCGGGGCCGCCGGCTGGGCCGAGTTCTGCCGCGGCTTCAGGAGATCCTCGACGCCGTTCTTGTCGTAGAGTTCGCGGCGAGACGAGCTGGGCGCGGCCTGGTTGTAGCCGAGGTACACCAGCAGCTTCTCCAGGGGGAGGGGACGCACGCCATTGTCGCGGGCCTCCTTGGTCGCCTGGGACTGCTCCGCGAGGTAGGCGGACTCTTCCTTGGTCGCTTCCTCTTCCTTGTTGGCGTTGCTGACCAGGGGGGGCAGGGTGTCGGTCACGTAGGCGAAGGACAGGCCCGTGATCCGCCCGGCCGCCCGGCCGGTGGGCGTGGGCACCGGCTGGTTCAGGCGGGCGTAGGTCCGCGCCACGGCGGCCTTGCCCGGCTCGCGATCGACGTTGGGCGGGGGCAGGTCGAACTCGATCACGCCGCCGGCCTGCTCGATCATCCGGATCAGGTCGGCGCGGTCGTCCTTCCCGTCGCGGTTCATGTCGATCTTGCCGATCAGGTCGAACCGCTGGGGACGGTCGTAGCTCCAGCCCACCGAGTAAATGTAGTCGTTGTAGCGGATCGGGTCGGTCGGGTTGTCGGTCCTGATGATCCGGGCCAGGCTGTCGGTCTCACCCTTCTGCGGGTCGCCGACCTTGACCAGCTCGACGGTCGCCTTGGGCTTGTCGCTGGGGATGCCCGAGGCGTTCTTGTCGAAGATCGTGAACCGCATCAGCGGGCGGACGCCCATGGAGCGGTTGACGTTCACGCGGACGATGTTCGACGCGTAGTCGACGAAGGTGACCCGGCCGCCCGGCTTGTCCATCACGTCTTCCTTCTTCGACATCTCGTCGCGGAGGTCGCGGAGGACGTTGGACAGGTCGGCGACGGTCTTCGTCTTGCCTTCGAGCTTGGCGGTCAGCTCGTTGGCCATGTTGGTCATCTTGGATTCCAGGATGGCGATATCATCCGCGTATTTGCGGTTGGCCGCCACCAGCTCCTCCCGGGCCTCTTCGCCGCCCTTGATCGTCGCCTCCAGCTCGGCCTTGGCGGCGCGGGTGGTCTCTTCGAGCACCGAACGCGCCTTGTTGTTCACCTCGTTGGACTTCTCGAGCTGGTTGCGCAGGTCGATGTAGTTGAGGCTCAGGGCGGAGGTCGTCCGGGAGAGGTTGGCCATCAGGTCCTTGAGGCGGACCATGTTGGCCTTGGCCGACTGGTCGGCGTTGTTCAGGAAGGCATCGGTCAGTTCCCTGACCTTCGTCTTCATCGCCTCGAACTGGGCGGTGTCGATCGACTTGGCGTCGGCCTTCTTCTGGAAGTCCGTCACCATCGCGGTGACTTCGTTGGTGATGCTCTGGATGTCGGCCTTGAGCTGGGTCTCATCCTTCTTGATCTGGGCCTTGGCGGCCTCGAAATCTTCCAGGGTCTCGTAGCCGAGGAGCTTGCGATATTCGTTGGCCTGATTGGTGGCCTCGCGGAGCGAGTTGCCGGCGTCCGCAGCCTTCTTCTCGGCGTCGGTGCGTCGAGCGTACTCTTCATTGTAGCTGGAGTTCAGGAAGTACACCCCGACCAGCATCACCACCGTGAGGGCGATGCAGATGGCGGTGGTCACTTTCAACCCGAACGACTCATTCGACGAAGCGGCCATGGGTGGAGACTCCCACCGACGAACCGGCTCCGAATGGAGGGCACGGTCCGTCGGTTTGCAGATAATATGTCACACGGGGAGTGCGGGGACGGGAAGGACCGCAAGTTTTCGGGCCTGACCGCGACGATCATGCGAGGTCGCCGGATGGACCGGTTCATCAGCGGGCGAGGGTGCCGCCCATTCCGATCCGGCCGGCCATGTCATTTAGACGCAGGGCCGCCTCGAACGTTCCGGAAGATCGATAAATTCCTTCGATCGGCGAACCGGGATGGTTCGGCGATCGAATGGACTTTCCCGATCCGATCGGTCCAGGATACCATGTTTGAGCCAGCCCGGGGGTCGATCCGGGATCGGGACGACGAGGTTTCCATGACCACCCATGATCCGGCCGCCGGCCCGAACTCCGACGCGATCCCTAGATTCTGCCCTCGCTGCGGCGCCGGGGCGAAGCCCGGAACGGACCCGGAGCTGTGCCCCCAGTGCGGCGACCGGCTGGCCAATCAAGGCTATTGCCCGACGTGCGAGGACTTCTGGAAGCTGCACGCCGGATACCCCTGCCCGAAGCACGAGGTCGAACTCCTCGACGATCCGCCCCGCGACGAGTTCATCGGCGACCGATCGAAGCTGGTCACGGTGGCGACCTATCCCCACCCGAATCAGGCCAATGCCCCCCGGATCCGTCTGGAGGCCGAGGGGATCCCGACGTTCCTGGATGGCGAGCGGATGGCCGGCAACATCTATTACCAGGTCGCGACCGGGGGGGTCCGGCTCATGGTCCCGGCCGACCTGGCCTCGCAGGCCCGGATCCTGATCGACCAGACCTGGGCCCCGGCCAAGCCCGAGGACGACACCGAGGACGCCTGGGACGACCTGGCCCCGGAGCCCGGCGAGAAGCGGAGGACGGTCCTGAAGGCCGCCATCCTCCTGGTCCTGTTCGGGCCGCTGGTCGCATACGCCCTGACCGCCCTGGGCTGGCTTCTCCGCCGGGTGCCGTGACCAGACGCGGGCCTCAGCCCTTGCCGGTGGCCGCCGGGGTGGGCTGGTAGGCCAGCCAGAGCGAGCGGAAGTAGCGGAGCACGCGCTCGGGGTCGGGGCTCTCCGGGATCTCGGCCAGGGTGTACCCCTGATAGCCCGACTCGGCCAGCAGGGCGAACAGGTCGCGCCAGGGGTACGCCTCGTCGGTGAGGTCGCGGAGGTGGACCTCGCGGATCTTCGGGGCCAGCAGCTTGAAGTTCTCGCGGATCGACCCGTCCACCACGTCGGTCGGGTTGCTGTTCCAGCACGTGTAGACGTTGGGGTGGTCGGCGTGCTGCATGATCCTGGCGAAGTTCGGGATCAGTTGCGTGACCGACCCGTGGACCTCGACCCGGATCTCCACCCCGAAGTCCGCGGCATCCTCGCCGACCTCGCGGAGCGCCTTGCCGATCTGGGCGTAGGTCGCCTCCGGATCGACCCCCTTGGCCAACCCGTTGGGACGGACCTTCACGCCCGGCGCCCCGATGTCGTGCGCGAGGCGGACGTAGGCCTTGGTCCCCTCGATGTTCTCGCGGACCTGGGCCGGGTCCGCCGACTGGAACTCGAAGGCGCTGCCCATCCCGGCCAGGTCGACCGGCGAGTCGTCGAACCTCTTCTTCACCTCGTCCCGCTGCGCCTTGCTGAGCCCGACCTCGACCCCATGCTTGTGCCCGGTCCGCAGCTCGACGCCGAGATACTTCAGGGCCTCGAACTTCTTGAGGATCGTGGGCAGGTCCCAATCCTTGGCGATGTTGTAGGTGATGGAACCCAGTTGCAGTCCTGACATAATGAACGCCCTTTCACTGGTTTTCGTCATTTTGCTTGTTTTGTAGCGGGAATTTCAGCTTACAGGGCAGGGCAGGGGATCGCCAGGAAGAAGATGTTCCCAGTCCCAGGTAGGTCAGGGCAGCTTGGAATTTTCGCAATCGCCGAATCGCTGAATCCGTGGTTCACCTATCAGGTAAAATTGAACTGACGATCGGAGCGAACCAGAATCGAGAGACAGAGGCGACATGGAACTTACCGAAGATCAGCGGATTCAATTGGACATCGAGTGGGCGACCGCCAGCGCGTTACGGGACGGAATGGAGATAGCGTCAGGTCGTGGAAGACACAAGATTACCTATAAGCAGGCGGAAGCATTGGGAAGGGAAGTGGCACCAGAAATCTTTCTAAACGTAAACCGTTTGCTGGACAAACCGAATGAAACCCTACTTGCACAGGAAATTCGGCAACATGCTAACGCACAATCTGCGGTTGATAGGATTGAAATAACTCCTGTTCAATATATCACGGCTGAAATCAAGAAGATGCAACTTCAGATTGCCGCATTGGATGATGATGAAGACCGCCATCTATTGGAAAACAAGATTGCAAGGTATCAGGATGTAAGGCAAGAACTTGAACCTAGAGAAAATCGTGAAGCTCAACTTATTTGGGGAGATGCAATTGCGTCTGGTCTTGGTTTACCAGAATGCGGTGCCGGAAACGATTACAAAGACTATCAGCTTCACGAAGGAAGAATTTTAAGGGTCAGAGCGGCACACCTTATGGCATTAGAAGAAAAGATTGGATGCGATTTGGTTTACGAAAATCTAAACTGCAAGGAGAAAACCGCTAGACTTGTCATGGTCCAATACAAACTATGGGAACCCTACGATGATGTCATTCATCATAATGAAAGAGACAACAACCAGATTAACAGAATGACAAACGCGGCTTGCAAGAACCGACTTTGCAGCATGGACAATGTGGCATATACATCGTATAGGCTCCCCAACTGTGCGGCTTTTGTTCGCCCCACAGACAGACTGAAGGAACCAACATCCAAGACAGTTTCTAGCAGCCTGCACATACCAATCTGCGTCATGAACGAATCTTGGCAACCAAACAAGAACAAGGGGAAATCTATAAAAAGAGAGTATGTTCGGAATCGATCACTATCACACAGGACATTTGGTGAGCTATTCGAGTATGGCATGGTTGGTTCAAAGCAGATTACATGGGACGAAATGACGGAAATTTATAAGTCCTATGGCATTTTCAACGTCACTGAAAGGGTTATGATCCACATGCAAGATGCTAGAAACTTCTAATCAAAGACTCATTAGCACCTTGTCCACCCTAGCTCCCATAATCTCCCAGGTAAATTCCTTGGCACGCTCCAACGATGCCTTGCCCTTCTCTATAGCCGTCTGCCGATCCTCATAAACTTGACGCATGGCAGCAGCCATCGAAGGAATATCAGGCACCATCATGTTCCCTCCATTGAAATACCAAGGACATGCCTGCGTGGTATAGGTCACAGGATATCCGGTCGTTTCATCGCAGTATTCACGGTGACCATGCTCCAACACGCCGATGAAGGGTCTCCCACACGCCATCGCTTGCAGTGGGCATAGTCCGAATCCTTCTCCCAATGCTCCTGATACCAAGCAAGTCAGGGAGTTATACCACCACCTTAGATGTTCCGTAGAAAACATTCCCTTCACCACGGATATACCAACATCCGAAATCGGTGGGATACGATCCTGGATATTGATCTTCAATTGCAAATGGACTTCGTCCCCATGAAATGCAGTGCGGAATGCGTCAATGACACCTTCGATGTTCTTCCTGCGTCCTGATATCATGTTGGCAATCACGCCGAAACGACATTCTTCACCAGGTTCAATGATAGGATGAAACTCTTCTAGATCGACGCCCAATGGAATCACTTCGATAGGGACAATGACGCCAGAGCGAAGAAATGCTTGTTTCGCGAATTCGCAAGATGTGATTACCATTCTTGCACCATTCAGGTTAGCAACATATTCTTCACACAGTTGATCAGCTTCCCATTGTGCCCAATAGATCGCACCTGGTGGGCATGGCTCCCACAGTCCGCATACCTGTATGACTTGACCTTGTTCGCCATAGGCTGCAATGCGTTCCACGAAATAATCTGGCAACCATGACCAGTTCGACATTGAATCGAACTTGACCTGATGTCCTAGCCGTTCAAGCTGGTGGGCAAGATGCCAGATGTGTTGACCGATTCCGCTAACATTTTCCAGATAGCACCTGATGATAATTTTCATGACACCTTTGTAGGGTAAGTGTTGGGATCACTGAACAGGTATAGCCAGATAAGTTCCAACCCCCATGCTGTTGCTGGATCGCTATCCCACAAGGAAGAATCCGTGGTGGCAGATTGCACCTGCTCTAAAGCATACTTCCAGAAGGACAATGGGCGAGCCAAGATTGATTCCTTCGGAACTGCCCATTCAGCGGCATAGCCGAAAACCCAATCTTCTGGTGGATCGCAGGAGAACCAATGGGACCATACCGATTGCAACCAAGCCGCATTATCTACTGGTTGCCTATCGCCGTGATATGCAGCACATCCATAACGAGATTGCAAACCTTCATGGTAATCGACCCTATCCAGTGCCTTGACCTCTGGGGAAGGGAAATAGGGCATATACTCTGCCGTTAAACTTGCAGGCTCCTGATAATCAATCTTTAGCCTGCCACAGATATCGTCGGAATGATTCTTTCCCTGGCAAAAAAATGTCATATTGGCAAGACTGCTGAAATTGCGAACAATATGATGAAGGTAGGTTCCTGCTTCCCTTCCCTCGTTGATTATAACAACCGAACTAGCAACAGGAACATGACCTTTGTTGTAAACGGTTACATGGATATCTTCGGGAATCTCCGAAGTCCATGACAAATCCTCGTTGAAACAGGCGACAACAAGTTCACGAGTCAAGTTGTTGGGACGACCAATAAAATGATCCTCGTTTTCGAAGTTTTCGAAAAGAGGAGGTGGCGTAGAATTCAGTAAGTCCGTCAAGAGACTGGGGTGGATAGGTAGTCGAACAAATCCCGGTGCAAACATTTCACAAAGTGCAGGATATTCACCTTTGCAATCGGCTCCCAATGGGCAATGACATATCATCCCCAGAATCCTCCAGGATTAGCTCCACACTCATACCGCATACTTGTTCCCCCAACCGGGAAGAACGCATCGTAACAATCGTAATACTCACCTTCGTGCTGGATAAGGATTGCATATACTTCGCCAACCAAGTCCTCATACCTATACTTGACCCACATATAACCGGGCATACATCCCGGCGGTCCTTCCTCAGTCGGTATAAGAGTTGGGGTCCAATTGCATGACGCGCTACTATTCTGCTGCCCTGCTGGTGCAAGTCCTCTCTTGACGCCGGTGCCGATCGCAAGACATTGGTGCCATTGTTTCTGAAATACGCCCGAAATAATCACTTGGTCGGTGAAAGCTCCAGACGTGTTCACGTCGATCTTGAGTGGTCCGATATTATTGTGTGGTATCCAAGTCGTTTCGCCTGTGGCAGAGCCATTGATTCCATTGAGGGCACCGAATATGCCGAATTGCCTGCTACCACCTTGGAAGGTGTACCATGTGCCGGCATGATTCTTGACCGTAACGCTGCCCTGTTGAGCCCATCCGCAAAGATCGTGAGTGGAACAGATCACATATAGCTCTTGCCAGTAGATCCAAGCCTCGTGCGTCGTCCCCGGCTCGAAATACGAGTTGAGGTATAACGAACCGGTGTATCCCGTATCATTGTAGGTCGCCGAAATGTTATATCCCGAACTGATCGAACCTGGCTGACCCTTTGGCACTTTTATGCAAATCCTTGCATCAGGTCCGGTGTTGTACTCCTCATAGTGATCGATAACGCCGTTCTTATAGTGATTGACACGGAAGGTGATGTTGGGTGCCGGTCTTCGACTCAAATTAGGATCTCTTACGCCAGTAACCGGGTCGCGATTGTATCTCCAAAATTCCGTGTTGAGGCACAAAGTTGCAGTGCAACAATTACTGCAAATGGGATTTCCCATTGATTTCCATGAAGACCCGTATGAGTTTGCCATTACGAACCGCACCCTGCGTTGAAGACCACCCAACGTCCATCCATCCATATAATTTTGATTTGGACGCCGACCTCTATGCTACCAACGATGTCATTATAAACATCCACAACAACATTAGGTTCCTCTTCCACCAGTTCATCTTCCCGCGACCCGCGAAGCATTTTTGCCTTGCCGCTTCCTAAACTTGAATCCTGTGCATTGAAAGGTTCAATTCTTGATGTTACCTTGGCAAATCTTGGAATCTTTGGGTTTGTCACATTTAATACAATCCCAGTGGCAGACTCCGACATCTCCAATCCAGAACCTTCGGTAACCGTAATATTGCAAAGCCTTTCCAGCAACTCCACCATCTTGTTCAGATCGGATGCCTTTGGAATTTCTCCAACCTCAAATTTGTGCAACTTTATCTTCACGGGGTCCTTTATCACTGAATCAGGGAGTTCAAATTTCCTGTCTTGTAAGGCGGTTCTTCTAATTCATCGATTTGACCATCGCTTCTAACATACGAATTCCAGGGCAAAGAACTGACATTGATAACCATCGATGCAGAGTGTTGCCTTACACCTAATCCAGACACAGAAGATTCCGTGGAATATGATTCCAGCAAGGCTTCTCCTGCTGGAACATTCAAACCGTCAATGGTGATGGCGGATGAATTCACCGGAGTCTTTAACATTGGCAAAATCGCATTGCGGAACCCTACAATGTCATTTACTTGGAATATCTGAAGTAAAAAACTGACACCGGGGAAGATTAAAGCGACGTTGCTATCAAGTTCTTCACCGTTGGCAAACTTATTCTTTCGGTTCGGAATCGTGATAGAACGGGTAGAAGCTTGTTCCGAGATGGAGTAGTAAGGCGAATCTTCGCCACCATTGCCTATAGTGGGAATCGAGAAACCAACCTTGAAGATTGCCCAATTGTATGGATTTGATTTTGTTGTTCCTGCTTTTCCCTGCGACTCAAATGACAGGCTGGAGGCATATAGAGATGGAGTATATGGACTTTGGAGCGTGACGTTCCTGGTGACCGTCACACCTCCAATTACAAATGTTTCAGGAAAACCAACTACGACATTCCGGAATGCATTACGATCTTCCCAAGCACACTTCCAGATAATGGTTTCTTGCCGATTGCCAGGATCTTCAACACCTGTGTATCCACCTTTTCCTTGTGGATTAGCGAGGATCTTGGCGGATGCAGGAAGTTGCGAAACATTACTCATTACCTATCTATGCGACGTTATGCGAGTCCTCCACCCTTGCGGGCAATTTCCGCTAAGAATTCATTGGAACGAACTGTTTCTTGATGAAGCTTGCGAAGTTCATCCACTTCAGGACTCTTGACTGATCCCTGGATCGAATCACGCAGGGCAGAGGCACCATTGATGATCGTCGCGTTCTCGCTTTGTGCTACTTTCTCGCCTGTGTAATCAGAGATCATTTCTTCTTGAGCTTTACCACCAGCGTCGGCAATCAACGATCTCGCAACATCGGGTCCAAGCTGGTCCGCAAACTTATACAACAAATCATTCTGGGCATCACGCAAAGGAGTTCCATCAATTTGCATCGCTCCCTTGATAGAATTCTTGAACAGGTCCGCGATACCAGGATTTGCCTTTTCTGCTGCATCAACTTTCTTATCAAGTTCTTTCTTTCGATCGTCAGCAGCCTTCTTGTTATTTTCGTCCATCAAGGATTTCTTGCCAGCATCCAGGCTCCCCAATCCCTCCTTTGTGGATTGATCAGCACCTAGTTCATTTGCCCTAGCTTCGGTCGCTCCCTTGACCCTTTTAAGAAGCGTAGGATCATCTGTGCGAAGTCCCCGGGCGGCAAGTTCTTTCTTTATGTCATCATCGCTGACATCACCATCCAACATCTTGTTAGCATTTTTGCCTTTCAAGATGTCGTTGGCGATATCCTTAGCTTGTTTCTTGTCCCGATCTTTCCGCTTTTCGTATCTTTGGTCTTTCTCCTTCTGTTCTTCTTCTTCTGCTGCATCCCTGGCTTCTTCCCGATCTTTTGCTAATTTCGTCTCGGGAGAATTTGCATTCAATTGTTTTGCGAAGTTAGATCCTGGCTTCAGGTTAGCCAGAATTTCTGCCCTGGATGCTTCATCACCATTTCCCGCTGTGCGTATCAGATCCTTGGCAGCCTGTTCAGGACTGGTCATCTTGCGATTCACAGTATTGAAGACGTTACCTTTTGCGTCCTTGTTCTCTGCAAGGTTCCCTATAAGTTCATCTAGGGCGTTTTTCCCACCAGCTTCATCTAGAGCTTTCTTGACTCCACCACCAACTTCCCGTTCCCGTTCGGATTGTCCATCCAGCATTCCTTGAACTTCGGATTCATCTTTCTCCTGCTGCTTCATCTCCTTGACGTCAGCCTGTAGTTTTTGAAGTTTCTGTATTTCAACCCAGGTCAATGAAGTTTTCTTCATCAACTCTTCCATTTCTTCCGTTGCCTTCTTCAGATTGGCAGCAAGAAGTTCCGGACCCTCCAGAGCGGGTTGTGGCATTCCAACATCCATCAACCTCATGAGAGATCCCCAGTGTCGCCACAGAAGATCCACGCCCAATGCGGCGATACCTGCGACCGGAGCAATCTGCATCAAGTTATTGATGATGGGGCGCAGACCCATTTCGCCAACATATTGCAAGTCATCTAATGTGCCTGCGAACTGTTGCATCTTATAGGCTGATATCCCCGTGGATGATCCAATGGCTTTGATTTCACGCTGTGCGGCAGCGATGTTCATAGCCGAACGTCCAGCACTGGCTCCAAATGCCGCCTGCGAGATGGAACCACGCTGGAGTTGAGCATTCAGGGCATTGATGTTTGCGGTTTCTTGCTGGATCGCTTGGTTCAGAAGTTGAACTTTTTCGATCCCTTGGACCTGCATCACAATCTTCTGGGCTTGATTGCCCGTGGTGCTGGAAACCAGGGTGGCACCGATGCCCGATTTCGTCGGGTTGTCGATGGCATCACGCAGGGCAGCTTGGACCCTCGCACGGGCTGCGATCTGCTTCGTCGCAGAGGCTTCTTCCGCAGCCGCCTGCATGACCGTAGCAGCAGCCGCACGGTCAGCGGCAGATTCAGCCGCATGGGCGGCTGCCGTCGCAGCAGCAGCCTTCTTGGCTTCCGCTTCAGCCACCTGGTTGGCTGCCGCCACGGCATCGGCAGCAGCCTTGCGTTCAGCCGCGCCGAATCGGGCGAGATTGCTTTCAGCTTCCGCCAATCGACCCTTCATGGTCGCTACGTTCTGTGCAAATTTCGCAAGTTCAGCGGTCGGGACGGATTGACCTAGAAGGGCAGCAGCCGAAACAACGTCTTGAAGTTCTCGTTCTGCTTCTTCTAACTTCTTAACCGCATTGTCAACATCCGCTTGACCCTGAATTTTCAGGATAATGTTGAAAAGTTCGTCGTTCTGCCCTGCCATGTTACTCCTTGTCGTTCATGTGATGCCGGACACCATGACAGATACCAGCGACAATCGCTAACACCATCTTGGGATTGCTTTCGACGTAGTCCACAATCTTGATTATGTGTGATTCTGGCTGTGCAGAAAGATTCTTGGCAAGTTCCAAGGACTGGGACATACATTCTTCTTCCGTGATTTCCCCGTCCAACTGCTTGCGATATAGTTCTTTGATCTGTTCTTGGATCATTGGAAAAACTCCCTAATTTTGTTATCACGTTCAAAGTCGAAACTATCGGCGGGTCCGGACATGGAAGATGCGTCGGGAAGTTCACCTTGATGAAGGAAAACACCTAATTGCGTCAGGGTCAATTCCTCAAATGGAGGACCGTTGCGACATGTTGTGGAATACTTATACCAGAGACTTCGCCAATCATTCTCTTCCCTGATACCATCCGATTCTTTCCTTGCAGCAGGAATGAAATTCATCAGATGAACCATTGGATCATCCGCCCACAAGATACGTTTGATTCGATCAACCTGAATCCTTTTGGCAGATTGCAAAATCTCATGGACTTGCACCAGGTCAATGGCTGGATGTTCCCGACGTAGGGAAATCCACAGCAGGAATGCCAAACCGTTCATCGTGTTTAGATGTTGCGTGGAAACATCCGACAATAAACCGTAAGGATATTCTTCCTGTTGGTCGATCGTGTCTCCCAGCAATTCTTTGAATGCCCTGGATCTGGCGTCAAGCGAAAGCAGCAATGGTTCAGCGACGTCATAGGGGGAAGGGTAAAGGGAATTGATGTAGGCGACCACGTCCGCAAGATCATTCGTGCGAAGTTCGGAGAACAGAAAAGACCGATCCCCCAATTCTGCGAGGATCGGTCTCGGGATGACGGATAGGATACTCATGGTGATTAGGGAGCAGTGTAGGGATTAGTTTCAATCGAGACATCGCCATAGTTCTTGACGGTAACGTCAAGGGTGGCACCTTCTTTGACCTTGCTATTCACGGTAGCACTGGTGCAGATGCAGGGACCATTGAACTTAGCCACGCTACCAATCAAGAAAGCATGTGGGTAGATATCGCCAGGAACAATGGGGGATGTAGTCGCACCAGCTTTGATGGGGATAGTGTATTTGAAAGTCGTCGTGCGAACGCCACCTTCGGTCAGGCTCCAGCCGTTATCTTCGTCGGTTGTCATGTCAAGTTCATCAACGGAATCGTCCGAAGTCCAACCCTGCATAGCAACTCGTTCTTCATCCAATTCAACGTGTCCGGTATAACCAGGAGCGTATTTGCGAGCCAATTTAGCCATGTTTCAATCCTTTTGTGTGAAATCCGTCTTGTTATTTATCCTCTTCCTTTGAAATCGAAGATGATTTTCGCAATATCTTTGCGACAACGCTTGATTGCGATCTGATAAGAGTCTCGGGTTTTGCGAAGAATAGCCGCGTAGTAGATCGTTGGACCGATCGCAGCCACGCCAGCCGCCCTGTTCACGAACTTCTGGACGCTACCAACCAGCTTGCCAGTCACCTTGTGTGGTGCTTCTCCAGGACGGCTAGGATTGTCCCGAGTGCCTGGCACAGAAAGAACCTTGATCAGTGTCCGTTCAAATTCATCGGCAGCCTTATCCAAGTTGGATTTTGACTTGTCGTTGATTTCTTTGATCCTGGCTTCAAGCTTCTTTGCGAGACTCATCGAATCCTTTATCGTTCAAGGTTGAACTGCATTCTGATCAGTCCTTCACCACGCAGGATAGGCTTCTCTGCGTTCTCGCCCATCTCCTTACGGACGTCGAAAGATTTATCCCAAATTCCATATTGCTCGAATGTGACATCAGTCTGGAGTTCATCCCAGATCGTTTCATTTTTCTTCGCTCTGACTGGATCAATCGGATAGATTGCACGGTAAACAGCTTCGTCCAGGTCCATCAGATCCGCGACGTTGTTTCCAGAGACAAACGTTTCATATCGGATCATCAGATCGGCGGCATCGTAGAAATCATCAATGGGACCTGCACCATCTTGGTAAGGAGTCAATCGCAGGGCAGGGCAGTTCGATTCATTGATCGGGCTGTTATCTTGCGGATCACCATTCCACGTTCGCCAAAGTTTTACCTTGGACAAGTATGGGTCCCGTTTGAGAATCGAAACCAGTGCAAGATAAGCTTTTCCTCTTGTGCTGGGAGGGAAGGGGGATGTTGCCATAGTTACCACGCGGTTGGGGTTGGATATCGGGACGACAAAACATTTACTGGGACAGAGAAATCAACGTAACCATCCCCATTCAGATCGAATTCGGCAACGTAAGAAGAAATCAAGGCATTCGCCCTGGCTTGCATATTTGCCGACATGGCAATCATGGTCTTCTGGTCCGATAGGCTCCCAAGGATCTGGGACACAGCCCGACGCGCCACGATTTCCACCACGGTTGGAGTCACTACCAGCTTCCCAGCGTCCAGGTATCCCTTGACCGTCGCCCTGGATGACCCGTAGGACGTCCCAGGATGGTCAAAGCTGGAGTAGCCTTCAGGAATCCGGCTGATAATCAGATCGTTGAACCATTGGCTTGCAAGAAACTGTTGATATGCGAATCCGGTTTCGTCGCTGTCCGCTTCTGCTTTCTTGATCGCCTGGCTGTAGCTGAGAAGATCCCGATATCGGACGTAGCTGGGGAGCCTGGTCCCAGTCCCAGGGACTTCCAGCAGGTTCAAGTCATCGGCATGGACCTGTTCCTTGCGGGTTTCCTGCGTCTCGGGATTGGTGCGAGTCACGAAAACCAGGAGTTTGTATCGTCCTGGCTCCACCAGTGCGGCAACCTGATCCATCGAAGTGACGCCTATCGTCGGCGTCGTATCGTCGGCATTGATCCGTAATCCAACCTTGCCATTCGGGGCGTCGGTCCATTCCACGGTTGGTTCGAAGATGACCGATTGATCCGATCCTCCAGCCCATACCACAGCGGAGAGGACATCGTTATCAGGATCATAGGCAATAGGATTGTTATCCACATCCTTGATGGTGATTTCCCAAGCCCGATCCGTCCCCATCCGTATGTCCATTAGTCTCCTTGTTCCTGCTGTTTGTAAACCCTGACCGTCGTTTGAACCGGATCAGCCATGATATCTAGTGTCCTGGTGGTCGATCGTATCTCCGATGTTGCGACCGACGATGTCCATCGTGCGTCGGCAACACCTGATGCAATCTGCGAAGATGAACTGGCTATCCATGTAATCCCGTCGAATACTCCCACAGTTTGTGGAAAAATGTCGAATGGGAAACGGTTCAGAATGCAGTTGTCGAAATTGTTCATTAGCCTCCACGAACCTTCTGGAAGTTGTCATCATGGTAATTTTCTTCAAGCCATGCCTTCAGCAAGGTCCCACTTGAAATGACAGAATTAAACGCATCACCATTGGCGTGTTTCAATGTAGAATTTGAAAGTGCAGTTTCAAATGCAACTGCCGTGAAATCTACGCCTGCCGATTCCTTCTGCTCTTTCAATGCAGCCAGCGACGTAACACCACGCATAATTTCGTCGGCGGCAGTCTGAATTTTCGTGCAAAGATTCATCGCTAGGCTTGTCTGGTCTATTGCCATAATATTTCCTTAAATCAAGGGGATAGGGTATCTATTGGTTTCCACAAACTTTCCATTCACGCTACGGAACGAGAAAGTAACCGTCTTGTTCAATAATCCTACCAGAGCGCCAGCCGTCCTGAAACCCGTGCCGAATGTCACCGTTGCAAGGGCAGATATATCTAGAATGATAAGCAATTGCTTAAAGGGCTGCTGTTCTCCTACGGCATTGATCGTGGTATTCTGTTTCACAACCCAATACGCATTGCTTCCTGCTGTAATATCCAGGTTCATCACGGGACCTGCAACCGGAGTCGGTATCACCTTGGGTCCCATCTCTTCCAATACCATGTTAGCTGGTATCTCCCCGAAGTTCATGATCCTATTACCCCCAATGACTTGATGGTATCTGCGAGCGTCAGCAAGAAGTTCTGAGTATCCACCAGGCTTGACACACCAGGTGTGATGGTTTTCGTCGGCGTATAAGCTGGGATGGTCCATCCAGTGGATTTTCCAACTGGCGTAGATCCAAAGAAACCAAGCTTGGTTTGCGTTCCATCGGCAATAACCCTGATGCCCTCGCGAGGTCCAATGTAATCGGTCGCCGATAGTGCAACGTATCCCTTGCGAGTGGCGTCCGTGTTATCGATCCAGCCGTGAGACAATGCACCCGTTGCCCGTCCGTTCGTGGTCGACGAGTCCGAATACAGATTGACCCCATTCCGGTTGATGTATGTGTGGAGTTTATTCTGTGAGGAGTGCAGTCGATACCCGGCATTCGAATAAGTATAAAGCATCATGTCGCCGGATTGAGTGGAGAGACTCAATTGCCCGCCGACTTCGCCCATGCCGTAACGGTTAGTTCCGCATGAGATATAAGTTTCGCCGTATCCCCCGAAGTTGATCGATTCGTTTATGGTTCCGCCGCAATCCCGCACCTGCAATGTGTTATTCGTGTTGACCTGAGCATCAAACGCAACATAAGGATTGAATCCAGATTGCCCCATCCTCATCTGCCCGAATACACTATTATCAACAACGGTTTGTAATACCCATTCCGTTCCCGCAAAATCAGATCCAGCGGTATGACGATTAGAGAAAATCTTGAATTGGAGATCGTTGTTTGCGGTTGTCCTCAACGTCAGTGCTGGCTGTGTGCTGCCAACGGTTGTCCCCATCGATCCAGCAAGCCGCATATCCAGGAGCGAGGTTGGATTGTTCAATCCTATACCGAGCTTACCACCGTTAACAACAATATTGCTATTCTGAGCAAGGTTTCCGCCCGATGTGTATAGGATTGCATTCGCTAAGGCACCCGATACCGGCGAACCGATGGCTACAGATCCCCCACCGGCTGGGGTTGCCCATGTGCCATCACCTCGAAGGTAGGTTGTATTCGATGCCGTGCCGCTACCCAAACGAGCGGTTGCAACCGTCCCGCTTGACAAGTTGGAAGCATTGAGGGCGGTCAATGCGGTTCCAACGCCACTAAACGATGTGGCAGTCACATTGCAATTTGCATCAACGATGAATTGCTTTGCGAAACCATACTGATAAGCCCAGAGTAGATTTGCAGTCTGTGTGCTGACAAATTGGCTACCATCAAAAGTTCCACTGCCTTTAATCAACAATCCCGGGACATTGTTGGCACCCGTTGTGATCTCGCTTCCGCCCGTAATCCTGACCGTATCTTGATTCAGATCGAACCAAATTGGCGTTCCAGATTGGCTGGACAGGTAGGGCTTGACGATCGAAACCGAAGGCGTAGGCAATGCCGTTCCTTGGCTGCCCTGAACTCCCTGAACTCCCTGAACTCCCTGGACGCCTTGCGGACCTGGGACGGTAGAAGCGGCTCCTGTGGCTCCCTGGACGCCCGGACCACCCTGGGGACCAGTGATGGACAATCCCTGGGGTCCCTGGCTCCCTTGAACACCTGGGACGCCCTGGGGACCAGCGACGTTGGAAGCGGCTCCTGTGGCTCCCTGGACTCCCTGCACTCCAGGACTTCCCTGGGGACCCGTGATGGACGCGCCCTGGGGTCCTTGGGGTCCCAATCCACCTGGAGGACCCTGAACGGTGCTGGCGGCTCCTGGAGGACCCTGGACGCCTTGCGGACCTGGGACGGGATCTGTGGCGACAAGCTGATTGATGACGTCGGTCTGGATGACCAGCGTTGCGAAAATTTCGTCGAAGGTTTCGGCACTGATCAGAACTCCCACCTGGTAGCCGATGGGGAAGGGGGCGTCAGGATAATCATCCATGACACCATCAATCACCAAACGGTCTGGAGCCTGTATCCCTATGACCTTTAAATGAATTTCGGCATTGGAATTCTTCTTGCCGATTCCGATACGCAGGGGATCGGAAGGGGAAGGGGAGCCGAATCTAGAAAGGTCTGCCGCCCTGATCCTGACCGTGGTATCACCAGGGGCATACGCCTGCGTCAAGGAAGAATAGGCGTCGTTCAGCACCTTGGTTAGCACGGGATCTGGTAGCGGGTTGATAGCCATGAAGTTATTTAGTATGGGAACGAAAAAAGCCTAATCAACTTCCATGTTGATTAGGCTTTTCGTGATTACCAGCATGGTCCTGGTGTTATCGATTAGGCTTTCGCACTGATGATCAATACTGCCTTGGCAGGATCGACCACGCCGACGCCGAAAAGGGCATCAACCGAAATCATTTCAGCCAACTTCTGCTGATTCCAATCGATAGCGAAACGGATCGGCAGTCCGTTGTAATAAACGGTTCTGGACTTTACGCCACCAGCTTGGGGAGTCGGCAAAGCACGGGCGGCAAAACCGAAAGCGTCCTTGTGGAACAAGATGCTTTGCATGTTTCCGCCAGCCGAAAGCGGCAAGCCAGTCTGATAGTCAGCATAGGCATTCCACTGGCGTCCAAGAATCGCGCTGGATCGGATGTAAGGAGCAGGATTGCCCTGGGAAACGACCTGATTCCAGCTTGGAGTGTTTACCAGGTTGGCATATACAGCCGTTGGCGTAGCGAGGAATAAATTACCATCCCTCATGTCCAATCCGGTATCAGCCAACTTCTGCCATGCAAGCCCCATCTGGTTATCAGTGATGGTATTGACCACCGAACCTTCAGCGGGAATAGCTGTGTTTACGTTGAAGTTGGTGCCAGTGACGTAAGTCGAAAGACGATCGGCACCAAACTTAGCAACCTTGTAAATGGCTTCATCCAAGAACAAGCCACGCAGGTCCACGGCAGTTCTGACCCGATCAAAATCAGGAATCTTGAACCAGATAGCGGGATGCTGGTCCATTGCGATGTTGACTTTCGTTGCGGCAACGTCCGAAACGGTCAATTCACCGGCGCCAACATTGGTCACAGTGTAACCGGAAGTTGCCTTATAGAAGGCAATGGCGTCATTGTCGTCGCCAATGGCACCCGAGAAATTACGGGAGATTGCATCCAGCATAAAGTGCTGGGAAGCCTTGTTCTTCGCGGCGTCTTCTACGGCGACGGGAAGGTATGAGAAAAACTCTGAAGGATAAGAATTAGCCATGTATCCTCTTACAAATTCAACTTCCTACTAGCAATCACTGCCCTCCCCATGTGAATGAAGTTGGCGAACTTTGGGCATCACGCCCGAACTGGTGTTTACAACACCGATATAAAATATCTAGTTAGTTACTTTCGATTTTTACGGTTCCATTCAACGTCGCTTCCGCAAGCTTGCTCTGGTTGTGGAACATCCACTGGGGGTCAGACATCTGTGCTTCAGTGACATAGAAAACATTCTTGGAACTATTTCCACGGCTTGCACCAGGACCAGGAGCCAGTTTTTTTTCCTTCGGTGCCTCTACTTTTAGATAAGGACGGCTGCTGAGAGCGCTGGACAACGTTTCCTTGATCGCTTCATCGTTGGGTTCATCGTCGTTGGGAGCGTAACCAGAAAGGGCATAGGCGTCTTCCAGGGCGTCTTCCCTGATACCAAGTTCCTTGGCAACCTTGCTGAATGCATCCTTATGCTTGTTCTTCCGAACTTCATTGCGAAGATTTTCTAGTTCCTCCAGACGTTCGTCAGCACTTGGCTGCTTCTTGTTCTGGAGTTCGTCCAGCTTCTTACGCAGGTCTTCAATCTGAACTTTATATTGCAAAGCTTCTTCTGAAGCAGATCGTTTTGCTTGACGATATCCCTTGGCTTCACTCTTCACAGCTTCTAATTGCTGCGTCAAACGATTGATGGTTGCCAGGGCATCGCTTCTACCAGATGTTTTCTTGGTTTCTGTTTCCATGTTGTCTCTCATATTTCACTGATTGGGGTTAAACCGACATCCTCCGACGTTGTCACCACTCCACCCAGAACGTCCTTGCTCTGGTTCGTGGCGACGGAAGGCATCAGTCTGGATTCGATCTCGCGATCCCTGGCGATAGCCTCCAGCTTCGCAATTGCTTCCTCCCTGCCGCATCCCTCGCGATCCTGAATGACCTGGAGAACACTCGTGAATCCATGCTCAATTCCGAATGCGTCGGCACGGTCCCGTTCGGGTCCTGGGATGCTGTTGAAATTGCTGGTCCATCTAACGGAGAGTTGGAAGTTCTCCAGGGCGGGACGTAGGTAATCCACCTCGTCGCCCAAATGGGCAACCGCCACCTGGAGAACAACCCGAGCAAGATCCGTTTCATACTGATGCCATGCCCGTTGGCGCCCCCTGGAATAATTCACTAAGGGCGCCTGCTCCTGCGCGATGCTGCTGCCACTCCTGGCAACACTCTGGACCATGCGGACTGCTGCGAGCGGCACACCAGCACATTCCATGCTATGTTCGTTAAACTTATCGATATCTTCCCAAATGGAATCTACGAAGTTCAATGGTGCGACGATTTGATTGATATCCACCTTGCCATTTGGTCCACCAGCACCACCAGGAGCGGCAGTAATCGTCATCCATTCGCTTGGACTCCATTCACCAGGTGGTTTCCATGTTGGATCATGTCCGCTGATAACAACTTTAGGGAGTGCAAGATACTTAATGGCATCCGCAAGGCTAGTCAGACGGAAAATGATATAGTCCTGCATTTCTCGCAGGACATTTCCTGGTGATCCGCTCCAGAAGTCCAAAACCGGAGATTCGAAGTGGGCGAAGGAGAAGGGCAGGACCCCATAGGTATTATCTTCTTCGTCATCCAGCACAAATTCCTTCATGCTGTTGGATTCACGCAGATAATACCTGACCGTTTCGGCTGTGTATAATCTCCAGCGATCTTGATTACCGACGCAATCCATCGTCACAACTGCGACCACCTTCAAAGGATCATCAGGGTCCCGAAAGATCGCAAAAGAATCTTCGGACCACACATGAATCTTGATGGGGTTGTTTTCGTCGTCCGTCGCAGCAACCTGGAATGCAACCGCTCCACCAGATCCGATGACGGAAAGACGGTCTGCCGCCTGCCACTTCGCAAACATGGAATTTTGCGTATAAACCTTCTGCAAGAAGTCCGTCGCTTGCTCTTGATCCGGTATAACCCTGACTGGATTATCTCGATACAGGTAGGACGTCAGCGTATCCACAATCTTCTTCATCAGGAGCGATGATCGATTGCAACGGCTATTCGGGTCATCCTTGATGCGATATCGATATTGTTCGTAATCGCCACGATAGTAATCCAGATTGACCTTGGATAGATGCAATCTCCTTGCATCCCCTGGCAAACCCTTTACAACAGCCCCATGAATCGCATCGATATCGAGTCCCATATCATTATGTAGTCCATTTGCTTGGATTTCGCTACATAATAGAATGGACCCCGTCTTAAACCAGTTTTTGAATAACAATCAATACCCTAGACTCCGCACCAGAAAAGATGTGGAGACTTTTCAGGAAGAATTAAATGACACCAGAAAGCACAAGTTAGAATATTTCCAGACGATTCTTCGGTATTCTTATAATGACCCCTCAATTTTCAATTCTCTTGTGCTGGGACGTTCGCCTTATTGGCATCGCCAGGAGGACATGTGCAAGCTGGTAGCAGACCATGACACTTCACTGATTGTTTCGGGGAATAGCCTCGGAAAATCATTTTGGATTGCAGGAATTGTCCTCTGGTATCTGTTCACCAGACCAAATAGCATCATTCTAACTTCCGCACCAACACAAACTTCCTTATCATCGGTGTTTTGGCGATATATCCGAGACGCTTTCAACAATTCAATGCATCCTTTGGGCGGCAAAATCACGGCATCACCCTATGAAATGCTGAAATTAGATGAAAATTGGCTCGCCCTGGGGATTTCTACCACAAAAACGGAAAAGCTATCAGGTTTCCACGGGAAATCAGTCATGGCATGTTTGGATGAAGCTTCTGGTATATCATCGGAGGTCTGGAGCGCTATCGACTCCCTTGCGGCGGATCGCATCATTGCCGTAGGCAATCCCCTACGATGCGACAATCAGTTCTATCAGCTAGTGCAAAAGGCGCAGATGCCTGGTTCCATGATGGGATTCATGAGAATTTCTTCGATGGAATCCCCCGACATCAACAAATGGAACTCAGAAACAGGACTCGCTTCACAGAAATGGCTAGCAACCAATCGCGAGAAATATGGTGAAGCATCATTGTGGTGGCTTTCTCATGTCCTTGCAGAGTTCCCGGAAGAATCTTCTGCATCGCTGTTCAGGAAGGAATGGCTAGACGCCTGCGTCAACGCAGAACACATCCCCAGTGGCTTCACCAGGATTGCCGTCGACTATGCGGAAGGTGGAGGGAAGGGGGACGAGGCTGTCATAGGCGTCAGGGACGATGGAGGACTTTACGAACTGGAGGGGTCAAACCAGTGGAAGCCTGAAGAACTCTCCAGACGAGTTGCCGCATACGCCAGACAATACAAGGTGGACCCGTCCCGGATCAGTTGGGACGCAGGTGGAACCGGGTCTTCCTTCGGGGAATTCCTCCAGGGACAAGGTTTGACTGGTTGCCGTGCCTACAAGGGGTCCTTTGGAGCCTCCAGGGACGCAGTGGGGACGAATTACCGGACCTGCGCGGCATGGGCTTTAGCGAGGCGGTTGGACCCCTCCAGGGAGAAGCTGGAAGAAGTCCCGGTTCTGGAGCGGACGGGACCACGAATCCTGTGGACCAATCAGCAGCCCCAACTTCGTAGGACGAAAGATGCAACTTTCGCAATCCCTGAACACCTAATGCAGAAACTTCGCCATGAACTCCAATCGTTGCGATACGAACAAACCGCGACCGATAAGATCCACCTGGAGAATGCGGAGGATTACAGGGATCGTTTGGGAAGATCGCCAAACTATAGTGATTGCCTTATACAGTCATTCTATTGGAGCTAATTTCGCAATGACCTTTGCTTCGGAAGTTTTCCAATAGCTTCGTCAATCAACTGTGGTATATCGTCAACGCGGAAAAATGGTATCTCCAGGTAAGGGATGTCATGATCTTCCGCCCACTTGCGTTTAATTTCGTCGCGAATCTTCAACTTGATGAAAAGATCATTGCCACCAAACAATTTCACCGGGCTGAAATGTTGAATCCCCTGGAACTCCAGGAGCAAGGGCATCATCCCATCTGGACACACAGCAAAATCATAAGGTAAATTCTTGACGTGTTTGCAAGTCCGGATTTTGAATTGCCTAACGTAATGGAAACCAAGCGATCGAAGATGATTATCAATCGCTCTTTCGCCCTTGCTTTCCTTGCATATCGAGCAATTTTGACCATTATATCTATTATTGACATAAGCCCGATAGACGTGATGCTCGAAACGCGGACATTGCCACCAGACTTTTTTGCCGCTACATTCAGTAATATCATGTGGAGTCAATAACCCATTGAGTGTCTTGTGCCACTCCTTGGCTAATTCAGGATTCATTGCGGCAAAAGAATTTGTATGATTTACCTTCTTTCCTACGCAAAACGGGCATCCGCTGGACATTTTACCTGTTCTATGACTTACCTTTGCTTGATAATCATGATGTGCGTTGCGAGGACATATCCACCACGCTTTGTAGCGGCTGCCCTTTCCTACGTCATTAGGAGTTTTATCATTTAGTGGATGCCACTCCTTTGCAAGATCAGGGAATAACGTGGCAAGCGAGTTGTTCTTATCGGTCTTCTTCCCCGCACAGTAAGGACAGCCTTGACCCCTTGTCCTAGCGCAAGGCTGTGCCTGCCATTCATGGGAAGCGTCATTGATGCATTTCCACCAGAGTTTTTTTGATGATCCTGCACCTATCTTTGCGGCATCAAGATCACCGTTCTTTGATGGATGCAATTGTTGAATTAGGAAATCTGAAAGGGGAATGTAGTTAAATTGGTTTGGCATAACGATTAGACGAAACCTGGCATCATGTTATTCAACCGAAGCTGAACAATATTCTACTTTCCCATGCTAATTCCATCCAACCCGAAATCTAGCTCTTTTTTTACTTCTTTGGGCTGCTCTTTGACGCCCTGGTCCTTGATCTTGTCCAGGTAAACCTGTCTCATCTGATGAAGCCAGTTGCGATGAAGCAGCAGAACGGCAGCTTCATTCGCGGAATGATAGACTTGTCGTGTGATAGCCGTCTGCTCATTGCTAAGGACCGTTTCCACGGCATCCAGGTAACGGGAGAAGGGCGAGACGAGGATATGACATGCTTCATGATGAAGCAGGTCAATCAATCCTTCCTCGTTTTCTACCGCTTCAGGGTCAATTTTGATCGTCGCGGTTTCGTAATCGATGAACGGTGTGCAATCTCCTGCAACTTGACCATCTTCTGTGCTGGGGAGCCTGCAACATTGAAATTTGACTTGCCAATAACTTATTCCGAGAAATTCCATGATAGGTTTGGCATGTTTTTCTGCCAGCTTTGCAACTTCACTTGTATCCATTCCCTATTGAGAGACCCTTTTTTGATAATTTCGCTGCCGCTGAAGAAGTTGTTATTTGGATAAGGGTCTTTTGGAAGTTGCCGCCTGGTTTGCACCGCCCCCCACCCATGCATCACCACTTATATGTAGCGCTCTAATTATGACACATATAAGTGGGCATCATTGTAATGCATATTACATATAACGATCTATCACATACGATTTCTGCTTATGCGAATGGGTGGGCGTCCAGCGTAAAGAATTTCCACAACCTCTATACGTTCTAAGGAAATACGGTATGCGCCACCTGGACTGACCGGACCTGATATGCGATGATAGTATCTCTGGGATGGATCTTGTTCACTAGGTGGGGATGGTGTCCAATGAATGGGAAACTCATTGCTTACTATCGTGTTTCAACTTTGGCACAAGGTCGTTCAGGTCTAGGGTTGGAAGCACAAGAAACAGCCGTTGCCGATTATGCCAAAGCATACGGCAAGGAAGTTATCAAGGCTTACCAGGAGACGGAAAGCGGCAAGGATAATGACCGTCCTGAACTCATGAAGGCTATGGCACACGCTCGCAGGGCAGGTGCTACCCTCTGCATTGCCAAGCTGGATCGTCTTAGCAGAAACATGGCGTTCTTGGCAAACCTCATGGAAACCAAGGTTCCCTTCGTCTGCTGCGATATGCCAGAAGCATCGGAAATCACGCTCCATCTCATGGCAGCCTTTGCCCAATACGAACGGAAGGCAATTAGTTCCAGGACGAAAGCCGCACTTGCCGCCTATAAAGCCAGAGGGGGGCTGTTAGGTGCTTCCCATCCCAACGGGGTTAAGATCACCCAGGAAGCCCGGCTGGAAGGCTCCAGGGTGGCGTCAAAGCGGCGATCGGCTGAAGCGGCTGCCGCCTATGCGGACCTGACGCCCATGATGTTGTCCTGGAGGGCAGGGGGGATGACCCAATCCCAGATTGCAGAAAGATTGACCCTGGAGGGACACACCACCAGGTCCGGGAAATCCTGGAGCCAAGGACAAGTGTCAAGGGTCCTACAGCGTATGGCATAATTCCGACGTAAACCGTTCCAGCGTATAGCGAAAACGTAAAGGGCAGCAGAAGATTTCCTTCTGCTGCCCTTTATGCATGTACATCTATAACATTATCATCATTGTACAGTCATTAATAAGACAATAAGATATATGGTATGATTTATATGTTCGGACTGTGCATAAGGAGAGATTTATGGCACGGGATTATCGTAGAGCTTAACCCCAACTAATGAGTATTAATGTATGTATTATTGGTTATGCTCGAAAATGCCTTGTTTTTGGCTGCGAAATGATGATAAGTGAAATGTTATATGTTTTTGCATTTATGTAAACACGAAATTTTGCAGGTGCAGTCCTAATCAACTTCTTCTCTCTCTGCTTCTGGCGTAACGTCAATCACAGTCTCTTGTTCTGTCAATTGCAGCATCTTAGAGGCAATGGCGTTGTCCTCTGCTGTGCTGATCTTGGCGGCAGCGTCTTTCACCGTAACGTCATTGATTTCTAATTTCTGCCGCTGAATGGCGAAGGGTTGTCCTTTGGGCACTCGCTCCAGGAGCCAGGCATAAGCAAAGAAGTTGCGTTTACCATCTGGTCCTTTAGCTGATTTCTTGATCCCCATCAAATTGTCTGCGTAGAAAAGATTGATTGCCTGATTGATCCGTAATGCAAAATCAAGAAGTTCAGGCGTCTTCTCTGCCATGCCATCATTGATCCAGTTGTGGACGGTAGATTCATGTAGCATACAGATTGCGGCAGCTTGTTCTATGGTAACGCCGATACGAACTAGACCGCAAAGTTTCTTGCTGATAGCAGGAGTCAATTTATAGGTTCCAGTCCCTTTCGTCTCGGGATTCTTCCTGACACGGGGTCTGCCAACCTTTCTGATTTGCGGCATCTTCTCCTTGGGTTTCTTCCGTTCTGCCATCAAGATTCCTCGTTCGGTTCCCAACCACCCAAAATGCTATGTGCCACATCAGTGGCAATCTTGTAAATCAACTCCATCCAGTCAAAGTATTGTTCGTCGTCCACCGTATGAACCCAGAACTTCCTATCTGCAACATGCATGGTATATTCCACGGCTTGCATCAAAGTTGCGTCTGGATATTCTTTGAACAGGGCGGCAACGAACACTTGGACCCATTGTGCGATTCGCTCCACCCTATAAGGTGTGGCGAAGTTCATTCTGAATCCTTCAAGCGAATGAGAATTTCGCTACACTCCAGGTCCACCACTTCACCAACTTTAATTTCAGTCAAAGATTTACGGTTGAATTTCTTCCTAGTCAGATAAGGGCAAAGTTCCGCTTTGACAACTTCTTCTGCTGACATCGGCTCCGATTCCATATAGGGGTTATAGCAGGTGTCAATCATGATGGTGACCTTGATGAATTCTTTCACTTAGAAACCACCTGACGCGCCGGTTTCCGTGGTGGCTCCAGCTTGGCAAGTCTGGTTTCGATGTTGGACAACGATCGATTGATATCCTGCGTCAAGGTTGTGACGTTGTTCTGGACGCCATTCAACTGTGACTTGATATCTTCCAACATGACATAAAGTTTAGAATAGTCGATCAATGTGTTCCTTTTCGATGATGTCAAAGGTGCGGTATCGGTCCTCTGGCTGCGTCGTTTCGGTGATTCCCACCTGGGACTTGTCGGGGGGAAGGGTGGGGATTGCGAGAATTGCAACCTTCTCTGGATGTTTCTCTAGCGGCTCCTGGACGACGTCGGCACCACGCTGGAGGTCTCGCAGGATCAGCACCAGGAGCGTCACAGCGGCACTGGCGATTCCCACCCAGCGACTATCCAGGAATTCGCCTAGATGTGGCTGGAGACCTTCCAGGACTGCTAGGACGATGGCGCCGACGCCACCGGCGCGAGCGGTAGCCAGGGCGAGCCGATCGCCGGAAATCTGGTCCTTGATTTCGACGGATGTGTTTTTCTTGCGGAATAGATTACGAAGTCCCATGAAGTTATATAAGGGCAATGCCTAACATTCTGCGTGACATCCCACTGATTGAAAGCGAAGTTGACCTGGTTCGGGATCGCGCAGCAAGGTTGGACGAAAGATTGAAAGAGATTGTCCACAGGTACGAAAAGCAAGACGATCTGTTAGGATTGATTGGAACGAACATCCAAATGTTAGTTTTGAGGGTTTTAAAGGTGGAACAGAATTCCCTGAAAAATGATATCAAAGCTGATCTGGAATACTGCAAAGCAAAATCGGTTCAGCAAGAGCAAGAAATTTCGCTGCTGAAACACAAGCAAGGAGAAGAAAATGGGAAATGGGCTGGAATTATCTCGTTCGGTTTTCAGTTGGCGTTAGGTGTGTTAACCGCCTACTTGATTTGGCGGTTAGCACTGAAATGAACAAGGGCAGGATGACGCTACGATCATCCTGCCCTTACTCGACTGTGAAAACTATGCGTATGCATTATAGGTCACTATCGGAAGATGTCAGAAAATAGTTAGTTCGGTACATGACAAAATCCTGGGGTTGTCTCCAGGATTTTATCATACAAGACTGACGGCGTATTAAACATCATCTTGCAGGCGTGGTTTCGGGCGGTGCATATGGAAAACCGCCAGGGAAGGGGATCACTCACGCCTGATATCCCAATCCTCGATAGTTTAGATAGAGTGCCGAAAACGAAAAATGACAACCACGGCAAATGGTTGTCATTTTCGCAGACTTGTTCGTCAAAAGAACAAGGGTTTGGTGTGCCTGACAACACACCGGCAAGGGACCAAATTTTCCTTGCTGACGCAGTTGATTGGATTTTGGTGATCCAACGGCATCGGCACTGCGTCTTTGCCGTTGATGCCTTCGGGTTATCTAGAGGCTCCAGGGGGCGTTTCCAGCGATCGGCGACGGCTGGAGGGGGATTCGGGCGGGAAGCTCCCAGAATGCCCGTGGTGGAGTCTCAGGCGATCATGTCGGATTCATTTAGCAATAGAGCGTAAACGAATCTGTTAAGCTGTTCTAGAAATTCATCGGAGGGGGTGGTTGATTTCATGTAATTCACCCACTTGTGAACCCACTGCAAATTGGATGGATCATTGCTACCACCCTGAGATCGGGGGATGATATGGTCCAATGAGGCATTGACTCCTAATTCAAGTCGTAAGCCAGTGTATGCACACCTGCGGTTCTGTGAGTTAAATAGTTCTTCTATGACATGTGCTTTCTTGGTTGAACCAAGTATGCTCTTTGCGTAATTCTTCTTGATGCACTTTTCGCAAGTTACCGATTTATTGTCACGTTCTTTTCCACATACGATACAACATCCCATCACCTTCAAAGCTTTGACTTGCTTTCTCACCCGATGTTTTCGTTTGCAATCTTCGCAACATCGGGATGTTGAAATTGGGGGAAGTTTTCCGCATTCAGTGCATAGTCCAGCTAGTCTTCTTGAATCACGTTGTTCTTTGCTTCTCATTAATCGCCCTTTAAAAAAATTTCACTTAAGTTATACCTGCATCTTAGGTTAAGTCATTGCTATTGTCATGAGAAAATCAGGCAAGGGGAGATCGCCCTGGAGCCGATCCAGGAGCCGCACAGGGCAGGATACCGAACTCGGGAGTTCGGTATGAGTTCGGTATGAGTTCGGTATCGAGTTCGGTAGTCGATTTTCCCTTACACAATAGGCACTTATGGCGTGGATACCGAACTTACCGAACTAGGTGGGGGGGGTCGCTGGGATTTTCTATGCAATCACTCTATCTCTCTCCTACAAAACTCAAAATAAAAGAATACTCTAGGTTATTGAAGGTAATATAAGAATCCCCACAACCCCCCCCACCTAGTTCGGTAAGTTCGGTATATTGACATAACCCATTGCTATACAAGGGCTTGTAGTTACCGAACTCGATACCGAACTCATACCGAACTCATACCGAACTCGGTAATTCGGTATGAGTTCGGTATGTTTCAACTCGCTTTGGACAAGATTCGGTCGATTTCTACGGACACAGTCCGCTGACCATCCATGACCTGGGTTGTCAATCCATCGGGCGGAATCCAATCTTCTGGAACAGACAGACGATAGAAGGAAGCGAACTCCGAATACGGGCGTATGGAAACAATCTTGTAGGATTCTCCACCTTCTTCAATGACCACCTGGTCCCCAACCTGGAGGTTATCTAGCGGCTCCTTCTCTTGAACACCTTCTTGTTCGGTCGTTTCCGTTTCTGCTGCAACATTGATCAAGCAATAAAGTGCCGTTCCATGACAATCTTTCTTTGGCTTCCCGTGTTCGTCCTTAGCCCTTGTGATCTTGAATCCACCGATAATACGATCAACTTGACGCGAAAGAGCATGACCCATCGCAACCTTCTTGGATTGCTGCGATTTTCCATCCAAGAAAGGCGTTTCAATCTTGTGATATTCCAGGAGTTCTAAAAGTTTGCCAGCCGTCATAGCCTTGCCTTTTAGCATGTTGGACCAGAATGTAATGAGTTCCCCCCATCCTTCGTCCACGCTATTCAAATCAGCCAGATCATTGATATAGTTTCCGAGGAAACCCGGGATACCAGCAACGTCAAGAATTCCGCCAACGACCTGAACGTAATCTTCAAATCCTCCCATCGTCTGCTTTCCAACTGGCTTCCCAGCGGCAATCCAAGCAGAGCAGAGGGTCAAGCAAGCTTGAACAAGATCCTTGCGATTCTCTGCGGTCCACTTCCTGATGTTGGGATGTTTGAAACCGGATCGCAGTTCAGGATTTTCCACGCCAGGATCAAGACGGAATTTCACGATACGCTTCGCATTTTCCTTGCTGAACTTAGGATTGGTTCCAGATCCCATGAAGATTGACCGTACGGGCATATCGGTCATTCGGTTGGTCCCGAGGACCCTAGCCTTATGCCATCCCGTTGTGAGAACTGACGCGAGGGTCCCGGACGCAATCGCCCTGTTGATGTTATCAATGAAGATGTAAGGCGAACCTGCCATCAACAGAGACGTCAAGGTTTTGTTCCATTCTTCTTCGCTGTGACATTCAGGAGTGGTTGACGCCTGCCGCCCCGTCCAGATGTATGCGATAAGATCCATAATCAGCGTCTTACCAACACGGTTATCAGGAGCATCCGCGATATGCCAGGGCGTTGAACCAGGAATCATTTCCCGCACGAAATACATCAACAGCAGCCCGATAGCGTTTGCCAGGGAGCATTGATCAACGAAAGGAAAATCTAGAACCAGGTCCTTCAAGAGAAGATCCCTGGCTTTCGTGATTTCCGATGCAGTTGGCTTTGCAGGCACGGACAAGCCTTTGAGACTTTCGCTAGGGCGATACCAGAGACGGGACACGGGATCATAACCAGGCGTGGTCAGGAGCGTTCCTTTCGCCGTATAGACCGGGGTTTCAACGATACCGGAAAGGATCGGAAACTTGATATCAGTGGCATGAACAGCATCGATGACCATTTGTGGTGGGCAGACATTGACCAGTTTTCCTTTCTGGTCAGTCTTAACCCAGTTTGCGGCTTTAGCAAGGAAACCCAGCAAGGCGTTTCGCACCACGGTCTTAGCCATCAACTTTACGTCACCACGTTCATTCTCATCTTCCACCAGTTGCACGCAGGTTCCACCACGTCGAAACAGGATGGGAGGATTGTTGAATTCTGTAACTGCGTCAACGGCATCATTAACCATGTCCGAAAGCTGGCGCCCTGCGACAAAGATTCGACGAATGCCGTTCGCAGATTCCGTGTGGGGATATTCGTTATCAGATATCTTGTATTCCTCGCAGAACTTGTTAATCATCTCCTTCCCATATCGGGCGCAGACCGCTTCCATATCGCGTTTGTTATTATTGCAAGTTTCGTGAAGACAGTGGAACCTTGGAAATTCACCTTCTGCTTTGTAGAAGCAGGCGCCGTTTCCTTTGCCATTCTTGTGTTCGTCGGTCCAAGGGCAGAGTACTTCAAATTTCCCACCCTTATCGGTCGGGTCCAAGTCTGCCGCTTCACAGAACGCCATGACATCCAAGGTGCGAAGATTATAATATGCCTTGAACCATTCCGATCCTTCGCCCTTGAAGCTGCCGCCTCCAGCCGCTTTCAGGCGTTCTTCCATGACGGCGCGGACATCGCTTGGCTTGTCCTTCGGATCTTCCTTTAGCGGCTCCTGGTGGGCGTCTGGAGCCACTGGAGCATCATCAATGACCAGTTGCAGGAGTTCGGGCGGGACAACCTCCAGGACGGCAGGGGAGTCCAGGATTTTGGCGATCCTCTGGGGATTATCTTCTGTGTGGTCGGATTTTCTTTTCCATGTCCCATAGATCGGAATCAGCCGCGCCGCATTGGCAACGACGGTATCAATCTTGACCTTGTCATCCGTGAAGCGAAGTTTCAAAGAATTGATGAACGAAACGATCATCGTTTCGGTAGCTGCGTCGTTTGGAAGATCAATCCCATAGATTAGGTGCGAGCCGTTGCCACTGGAGCAGTAGCAAGGATCGGGGAATCCCAATCCGCTGAGATAATCTTTGACCTTAGCAGCAGTGGAGCAAGCATAATCATGTTCTGCGTCCGTCGCATTGATATCTTCATCTTCGCAGATCGAATCCAGGTCGATGAACAACCTGTTGCGGTGAATGACCTGGACATCTTCCGTGGTCTTTCCACCTTTTGGAATTGCCTTGACCCGATTGCAAGCCCTAGACAGCAAGGACTTCTTCACAGGGTTCGCAACCATGTAAACGGCTTTGCAATCGAAAACTTGTTTCGGACCATACTGCGTGTCAACCTTGATGCAACCCAATGTCAAGTTGACTGCGGCATCTGTCATCCTATCCAGGTCATCAAAATAACCACTGATAGTTCCATTTGACGATTCGATGACACGCAATTCGTAGACTTGACCTGGAACACACAACGTGGACAAGGTCTGGCGAATCAACTTGATGCTAGGCTCGTTTGCGGAAACTTGGCTGATTTTGCTATTGTTTGCGTTTGAATTCTGATTTACACTACTCATGTTATAGATACCAGGTAAGGCGTTAAACACTGCGACTGCGTTTGAGAGGGACCCCGGGGCTACCACCCCGGGGTTTCTCGATTTCATGCTCCTACAAATCTATTGACTTGAGATATTCGTCACATGCTTCGTCAAAGGAGAAGTATTCTTTTTTGTCTCTAATTGCTTGTGTAAATTTTCTCCATGCGGCTTTTACAACAGAGGGATCACACGAATTAAACAAATCGTCTGATTCCGAACTGCCCTTTGGGAAGCCATAGATGGAATCATCAGTGTATCGAAGTTCTTGAAATGCCTCTAAGTTTCTCATGATGCCATCTTCAGTTTCAATCCACATCACACCACCTCTTTCTTTGCGTGTCTTTGGAATTTGTTTCTGTTGGCAAAGTAGCGTCGGATTTCATCGAAATCACGCTGATTGTAAACCAACCTCGCACACCATTGGGTTGGTTCTGGGATATACTTTTTTCGCTTGTGAAAATCGAAGGTGTTACGCTTCAGCCCCACCGCGTGCAAAACTTCGTCGATTGTGTAGAACTTATCACTGCCCATCGTTTGTTCCTCCTGTCTTATATAGAATAGTCAAAACGTTTTTCAGAACCAATACCGAATTTTCTCAAAGTTTGTCATACATACGGTATGACACAAAAAATTACAGCCAAGCAAATCAGGGAGAAGTTGAACGCCACGAACACACGCCGCTGGGGAGCCTTTCTTGATAGGCTATTCCCCAACGGACCCGATCTTATAGAAGGAGAGTTCTTTTCCGAGGAACAAAACCTTCTCATTTCCGACCGATGGATTAAATGGGGTTTTTCGCAGCGAAAACCAGAATGAATTAAATGCCATGCGTTTTCTTGTGGCAACGTTCACAAAAAGACCTGGAAGCTAGAACTTCTCCTTCCAGGTCACCACGCGACATGGCGGAATAGTCCGTGTGATGGGTTTGAAGTCCACCTGGTTCATCCTTGCTGCCACAGATGACGCAGGACCAACCGTCCAGGATGTGTCTGGCGAGTCTCACACGCAGCCAATCGGCGTCAGACTCCCGAACGTGCCTCTGGTAGCTGACGGGCTGCTGGAGAGGCACCAGGGCGCCTTCCTCTTCGTATTGGGCGGCAGCCCCACTGGAATACCACCTAGCGGAAATCCTTTCCGCTTCCTTGTCGCTGATCTTCTTACCGATCCCAGCGAAATCATCGATCGATTGCAAAAATATCTCCAGCGTTGAAACATCGCAGCCAAGTTCTTCCGCCATTCCTCTTCTTGTCATACATCTCCTTGCGTTAGTGCCACAAAATTTATTTATGGTATTTGGCAAGAAAATGAAAAAGCTTACTATATTATTCAGGAGGTG
This sequence comes from Tundrisphaera macrotermitis, assembly GCF_051175315.1. Classification (NCBI taxonomy): domain Bacteria; kingdom Pseudomonadati; phylum Planctomycetota; class Planctomycetia; order Isosphaerales; family Isosphaeraceae; genus Tundrisphaera; species Tundrisphaera macrotermitis. Next base: position 5,239,707 of record NZ_CP195100.1, on the reverse strand, counting down.
TAATGATGGCAGAAAAGTTGTTTACGATGTTTGATGTTGCTGTTGCCAGTGGCGTATGCACTGCAACAGTTCAGAGACATGCAAAGGAAGGAAAATTGCCAGCCTTTGATAGCGTGGCAGGCAATGGGAAGTATTTCTGGAGCGAGGATAGTTTCAAGAAGATTGTTGCCAGCTTTAAAGGTAGCCGCTGGTCAAGAAAGAGTAACGCCAAGAATGAGGAATAAAAATGAGTAATGACAATTATGGAGCCGACTTTTCAGATATTATAATTCTGCCAGTATTGGGATTTGGACTGCTGTTTCTGTTTGCAGTTCTTTTGATTCAATTTATCCCGTCCGAGATGTCTTGCAACTGCAATATCCATACAATCTCATTGCCTAATCCATAACACGAAAGCGGCTCCAGGCATTACCGAGCCTGGAGCCGCTTCAAGGAAAAAATGCTCAATTTCAAGGTCCACTCTAATATAGGAAGCAAAGGACGAAAAATGACATTAGCAAAAACAGAAGAATTAATTCCGTGTCGTTTGAAGACTGATCTTGGTAGAGGCAATGGATCATTCGTCGTAAATGGAGCCGTTGTAGTCAAACCTCTCTTGAACGCATTCCTTCACGCGATTCCAAAACATCACCTTGTAACAATTGACAGAGATAATTTGATTGTCGCCGATTTTGGTCCTTGGGATGCCTAAGACCACCACAGTCAGCCACGATTACTGGCGAATGGTCCTGGAGGCAATCGACCGCCTCCAGGGCGAGAAATCGACGATGATATTTTGGCAACGCTATAAAGAAGATGCCGCAACATGGAAAGGATACTGGTGATAAACAATAGAATACCGTCAAACTGGGAAACTTTTGTGGACGACGATGGAACCATCCACATGCAACAGAACTATGTTGAAGTCTGGTCCATGTCTGATCCCTCGCCAGATCATGACGACGTTTATATCGAAGAAGAATGGAACGAGGATGATTTCAAGACTTCCATAAGGGACTGCGAGCATTGCGGAAAAACTCGCCCTGTGCAGTATTTGGCTGATCCGTTCTTGTCGGAAATCCATCAGAGAGAAGAATACAACGATTATTGCCGTGAATGCTTTCGGCAGAGAGCGAATGAAATCTAATGCTCCACCACAAGCCAGCGAAAATAACTCCGGAGACTGTGCAGCGATTGTGTGATCGGGAAATGTCACTAGCACAGATTGCCCGACATGGAAAAGTCCCAGTTCACATTCTTTACGAAATTACCAAACGTCATCCTGTTACGCTTTACCGTCCTGCTGATCCATTCGAGGTTGCAAGACTTTTCAACGATGGAATTTCACGCAAGATGATTGCCCATCGTTTAGGCGTCAGCATTGACACTGTTTCCAATCGTTTACAGGAGATAGGCATTCCGAAGAACGCAAAAACTCCGAAGCTTCTTCCAGGCATTGACGTGGTTGAAGAACTCATCAAGGGAGGTTTCAAGCAGACGTCAATCGGCAGGATGTATGGAGTTTCGCAAGCAAGGGTTTCCAGGTTGCTAAAGTATCATCGTGAGAAGAAGGAGCCGCAATGAACCTATACCTGGTGACTCGCATGGGACCCAAGAAGTGGAAGGGAGTGATTGCCGCTGAATCGGAAACGCAAGCCAAGCTGACGTTCCCTTATGACGCATGGAAGAACGGCACCTGGGTGGAGTATCGTCCCCCCGACTTGGTGGTGGAGAAGATAGGAACGGCATTGGCGACCGAACCATGCATCTACGAATTTCGAGACGTAAAAGAAAGTCCTTTAATCCCGACCGAACCACGGTATCAAGTTCTTGTCAGCCACCAAAACATCTAAACTGGAGACGTCATGCGTTTAATCTTCTTCTTGGCGGCAGCAAGCATAGCTGTTGGCTACCTGTCGTATGACGCATCCGAAGTCTACGAAGTCCCAGACGAGACGATGGGCGTTGTCCTTGATGGCTGTGCAACTCCTGGTTGCTTCTGTCACCAGTTCAAAAAGTGGCACTGGTAACAAAAATTTCGCGACAAAAAGAATTTTACAGATCGGCGACACGCCGGGATAAAGATCCTGTGTCGCCGATTCACGCTGTACGGTGCTTTACCAGGAGCCGAACCAATGCCAAAGTATAATGTCCAACTAAAGCGAGTCATCATTGAAACCGCGTGGACGATTGTGGAAGCGGATTCGAAAGAAGAGATTAAAGACAAAATCTATGATTTCGAGCTTGATGAATATTGTGATCAGGACATGGATTGGGAGGAGATTTTCTGCGACGACGAAATCACCGAAATTAAAGAGGTGGACGAAATTGCAGATGAACTTTGTGGAAACGATGATGATTTAGATGATTATCAGCGATGCTTCCAGTGCGAAGATGACGACGCAGAAGCAGTTGCAACCTGCAATGCATGCGGAGAGGATGTTTGCAAATCTTGCGGTTGGGAACATTGCTCGGGATGTGGCAATGTCGTGTGTCAAGAATGTCTTAACGATGACAAAACCTGCAACTGCGATTGAATCGCTTTGCCACCAAAAGGAAAAGCCAACAGGCATCAACCCGTTGGCTTTTACTTCCTGAAAACAGTGATCGAACTATCTAGGATGGATCAGCCAGCTTTCCACTTCCGGACCCTCGCATTAAACGCGATCGTATCCACGGACCACAACCCCAACGAATTCTTGAAGAATCCGTTCCCCAGAAGAAGTTCTTCATAGGTTGCGAAGTCCTGGCACTGGGAACATAGGAACGCTTCCATTGAATTGTGATCCCGAGAAAGGATCTCAACATCCGAAAGCCACTCCTTGGGAATGGCGCCCTGGTAGATCCACCAGTTTTTCGCCCCGTAGCCACCCAGGGCGTCATAGTGCCGATACGTCGCTTTGTCCATCTTGTGGCGTGTGGTCAGGTCCCTCCAGCTAATCAGCTTGTCGTCCCCATCAGGGATGTCCACAGGGAAACGCAGGGCACCTTTGTTGAGCATTCCGCCCGCGTTCCACTTCTGGTTCCCGACGTTGGTATCACTAGTCAGGTTCGGGAAGTCCAAGACGAGATCCTTCGTAACCGGACACTCGCCCCGCGTAATGCCTTCCTTCGCAATGTAGAAGCCATGAACCCAGCTTGTGTAATGATAAAGTCGCATCGTCACTCCGGTAAAAGAAAAATCCCGCAACGTAGGGCGTTGCGGGATTGAAGATGGTGAACCAGGGCAGGGGAGTTCAAACGCTGAAAGCGTCAATCATCGCTTCCAGGTTTTGCGTCCCGTATCGACCAATCAATCCCTTGATCTGTCCCAATAGATCCTTCAGCTTGGCGGGACCACCCTGCGATTGGATCAGTAGATTGATTTCCTTCATGTCCTCGCCGAAAGTGTTCGGAAGTTGCGGAATCTTCGGAGTGGCAGCCGTGGATGTCGTCGGGACAGATCGGGACTGCTTGTCGTCGCTCGCCCCATCGTTAGAAGTCTTCTTCTTGTATTGTGCTTTGATTTGGGAATAGTTTTGCGGAGTGATTTTCCTTTTGTAAGTCTCCAAAATCCACGCACAGCCATCCTTTGGCGAATCGTATCCTTCATCGACCGCTTCGCGGATGATGGCGGAATTGGATTTGCGTTTTTCCTGAACCATGTCCGAATCGCTATCAGGATTTTCTTGGCTGATATCTTCTGCTTCCACTTCAACCGGAGTGTCGGCAATCTTGGCAGCGGCGCGGGCAGACATGGCAAGGCTCCCAGGTCAAGAACGAGAAAATCATCTGGGTTATAGTTTTCGCGTACCAAGTTCTAGCTGTCAAGGTCCCTATCAACCCGGAAATAAACCGGACCTTCAATCAAGGCTTCTGCGGTCTCTGGAAGGTCATCCCATCGCCAGTTGCCGGACGATACTTCCCCATCGTGATTGACGGCAAAGAAGCGAATCCCACCACCTGCGAAGAACACCAGACATCGTGCTTCCCACTTCTTCCGCTTGCCAACCTTCCCATCCAGTTCTTCCACGGTAAGAAAAACTTTGTTGATCAGGGTCCCCATCCTTCCACGGATCTGCATCCGAAGGATTCGGGCGTCTTCTTCGTTCGCATTCGCAATCATCCTGGATAGACTCTGAATCTCTCCGACAACTTCCATCCTGTGGTTGCTGACCTGGTCTTGAAGAACTTCTAGCTGACCCTGCAAACTCTGGCGGTCTTCCGTCAAAGTCTCCACCAGGTCAAGCAATGGTTCAATCGCTTTGGCAGTTTTGATCCTGGCTTGAATCGTTGCTAATTTCGCGTCCACTTCCGCAATCTCCCCTGACAGTGACGCCAGTTGACGGGAGATATCGGTTTCGTCCTTCGGTGCGAAATCAGCAGGATCAAGTTCCTGTAACCCCTGAAGAAATCCCTTCTCAAAAGGGAAGTAGGGAACTCTAGCTGGATCGGCACCAGGAACTTGACTGATGAACCCAGACGTAATGAGACGGCGTGTGGTGACCTGCGTTCCGTCTGCGTATGTCTCCACCTGACCGTGGACGATGAATGGCGAGTGAGTCAGCGACGATACCAAGACCCCTCGAAAGATATTGCAGAACTTGTCCCCAGTGCGTCCCTTCTTAACCTTGATCTTTTGTGCTCTGTGGTAGACGTCAAGCGGAACGACAGCAGGATAGAATCCTGCGATCGGCTCCCCTTCATCCACCTTCTTGCCATCAATCGTCCTGGTGGGTTGATATTCTCCCAGCACCGTCCTGGTTTTCAGGATGTGCGAAATCATCGACGCATTCCACGCTTTAGCGAACCGTGGTTTGACGCCGCTTTCGTTCAGCCATTTCTGGATTGCGGGAATCGTCAATCCTGACGATCGCATTTCATACATCTTCCGAACGACATCTGCGCGGTCTGGTATTTCCTGAAATCCCTTGTGTCCCATCTCCAGCCACCACGGGCAATGGGTGGTAACTTGTTTTCCTTCCCTTGCTAATTTCCTCTTCTGCGTCCAGTTGGCTTTGCTCCTGCTAGACTTCATCGCAGATTCTTCATTGGCACGCGAAAAGATAATGATCGGCTCGATAATCCCTGCAATGTCTCCGATGGAAGATCGCGTGTGGGTCCGCTCTGGTGTGAGAGTTTGAATCGTCACACCTGCTGACAAGATTTTCATAAACAACGTCAGCGCTTCTGGAATTTCTTCCCGAGTCAATCGGTCCAACGATTCGAGGATCAGGATTGACCCTGTTGGAATCTTTCCATCCTCCACCAGCTTCAGGAATCCAGCCAATGCTCCTTCCTTGACGTTCTTCCCGCGATAGGCTGAAACCCCGGAATCTGTTATCCGTAGGGATTCATCTAGGACAAAATTATTCCGCTCACACCACGCCCTGGAGGCGTCAAGTTGGCGTCTGGTGCTATCACCCAAACTCTGGCGTTCACTAGAAAATCTGGCGTAGCTGTAAATCCTTGGCACTCGAAAATCCCCTGGTTTTGAAGCGAAAATCCCCAAAACCAGGATATTAACGTACACCTTGCTAAAACGCTAGAGGTTGGAACCCAGTTGAAGCATCGGATCAGTACCTCTTGTTGAGGAAGGTGGATTGGGGTAATGTCCCCGAACGGTCGGGTTGACGCAAGAATAGACCGAAGTCCCGAGGCTTCGATCACCGATCCAATGAGGATGCGTGGCCTCGCGTACCGGGCCAGGAAGCCCTCATCCACCGGTTCACAGGGATGGAACCGTCCATGTCCGATGATCGCTCTCCGGCCCCGCCGACCTCCGCCTGGTCGCCGGGATGGTCGACGTTGGCGGCGGTCTCGGCCCTGTACCTGGCCTCGGTGTTCGTGGCCACCTATCCGGCCATGCTGACGATGGGATCGACACTGCCCTGGCGGGTCGACCCGATCGCCCACATCTGGACCATGCGCTGGAACATGCAATGCGTGCTCCAGGGCAAGCTCCCATTCTTCTGCCCCAACATCCAGGCCCCGGTCGGCGCGGCGCTGGGCACGCTCCCGCCGATGCACTTCCAGACCCTGCTCTTCATCCCGCTGTCGCTCCTCTTCGACAACGACATCCTCTGCTACAACTTGATCCGCACGTTCGCCTTCTGGCTGACCGGCATCGGCACCTTCACGCTGGCCTGGAACGTCACCCGGAGCCGACCCGCGGCCTGCCTGGCCGGGATGACCGCAATACTGGGGATGCCGATGATCTTCTTCTCCCGCGGAGAGCTGGAGCAGATCACCATCGGCTGGTTCCCCCTGTTCCTGGTCGCATGGACGCGATGGGTGGACACGCCGACGCGGAAAGGCCTGGCGGTTTCCGCACTCCTGTACGTCCTGGTCGCGATGAGTTCGCCCTATGCCGGACTATTCGCGATCTTCCCGGCAGTCCTGTACGTGGCGTGGCGGGCGATCGGCGCGGGGCGATCGGGGATCGGGGACTGGCTGCTCGCCCGGTGTCGCTGGTTCGCCGCCTTCTCGGCGATCACCGGGCCGGCGATGGTGCTCTTGTTCTCGAACCAGGTCTGGGCCGTGGCCAACGGCTACGTCATGTCGCGGCCGGACTCCGAGTTCTGGATGTTCCGGGCCCCGCTCTGGGGGTATCTGGTCCCCTCACCGGTCCACCGGCTGGGCCAGCTCCTGCCGTTCAACACCGACGTGATGATCCACCCGGGGTCGATCCCGTCGTATCTCGGCGTGGTCACGCTGGGGCTGATCGCCTACGCGGCGGCCTTCCGGGTCCGGTTCGAGCGGCGGGCGTACTGGTGGGCGGCGTTGGCGATGCTGGTCGTCCTGTCGATGGGTTCGCACGCCAAGGTCGGGTCGCTGGAGATCACCCTGCCGGCCTACTGGCTCAAGAAATGGTTCGTCGGCTTCCGGGTGATCCGGGTCCCGGCCCGGTTCAACCTCTATGCCTCGGTGGTCGCGGCCCTGGTGGCGGCCACCGCGCTGAAGCACCTGCTCGACCGGCTTCCCGGCCGCGCCGGCCGGGTCGCCGTCTTCAGCGTGCTGTCAGCGGTCGCCCTGGCCGACCTGAGCACCAACCCCTACATCACGGTGACGGTCCCTCCGATGCCGGCCGCCTATCGGGCGATCCTCGACCGCGACCCGCAGGCCACCTTCCTGGACGCCCCCCAGTTCAACTCGGGGGCTTTTGAACTCCCAGCGCTGACGACCTACTGGCAGTCGATCCACGGCGGGACCACCTCGGCCGGCTATACCTCGTTCCTCAACGTCGGCTACGACAACCTCGTCTACCACAACTCGCCGTTCGACGCCTTCAAGCTGGGCCGGGCGGATTACCTGGCCGATCCCCGCCACCAGGACTTCGACCTCGTCCGCGACGCCGACTTCCGCGACTACGCCTGGCTCTACCTGACGGTCCACGAGCTCCGCTACGTGGTCCTGCACCAGCGGCCGGGGTCGTTCCCCGAATTCCCGGTCCACCTCGACCGGATCAAGGCCGAGCTGGCCGACGCCAAGGTCTACGAAGACGCCGACGCGGTCGTGTACGACCGCGACAGGCTGCCGCCCCCGCGCCGGACCACGATCCTCCACGCCCAGGGGTGGAGCCACCGCCTGATGCGCCGGGGCGAGCGGTCCTGCATGGTCGGGGCCTCGGGCAAGCTGTACGTTTTTAACCCCGACGACGCCCGGCCGCTGACCCTCACGCTCGATGCCTCCGGCCACCGGACCCGGCGGACCGTCCGGCTCATGGCCGAGGGGAAGGAACTGGCGACCTGGGACGCCGCGCCCAGCACCCGCGACGCCTGGCAGACCCCGGCCTTCCGCCTCCCGCAGGGGCTCAGCGAACTAGCCCTGGAGAGCGATTCGGCGGACCCGCCGCTGCCCAACGCGGCCCACGTCGAGGGGGACTCCACCCCGTTCAGCCTCTGGGTCCGGGGGGTCTCGATCCGGCCGGAGGCCCCGGCGGTGGCCGATCTCCCCGGCCCGCCGCCTCGCCGCTGAGCGGGGCGTCGTGGACGATCCGGCCGTTGATCCGGGCCGTGGCCCGGGCCGCCGGCTCGGGGGCGGCCCCTTCGAACCGGGTCCCGGACTCGGTCACGACCATCGCGCCGGCGTCCCGGGCCGGGCCATACCCGACCCGGAGCATCGGCCCGCCCGCCTTCGGGGCACGATCGGTCCTCCGCAGGACGTTGTTGGACAGGGTCGCCGAGGCATAGACCCGCCCCTGGCTGGATTTGACGTGGGGGCTGTGCTCGATGCCGATCCCTCCGGAGATGGCATCCTCCAGGACGTTCTCCTCGATCGTCGCCCCCAGGAACGGGGCGTGGGACCAGCCCCAGAAGACCGGATCCTCGGTGGCCGAGGCGACCAATCGGACCGACTCGGCGCCACCGATCAGGTGGTTGCCGGCCACCCGCACCCCGAAGTGGTTGCCGGCCAGGACCAGGTTGGCGGCCTGCCCGCTGCCCCGGGTGTCCACGGTGTTGCCCGAGACGGTTTCCCGGGTAAACCCGGTGGCGATCGAGATCGCCTCGGTGGCCGGGTCGATCGGCCCGTCGAGCAGGAAGACCCTCGGGCCGATTGGCTGGGCGACGGTCCGCCACTGCCCGGCCTGCGGGCCCGCCAGGATCGCCAGGGCGTCCCCGGTGGCGATCGCCGGGGAGCCCTGGGGCTCGGGGATCGCCACGACCCGGCCATCGGCCGAGATCGCCGCCGGCTTCCCCTCGAAGTGGAGCCGATAGGCCTCGGTCAGAATCACCTCCGGGGCGTTGGGGTGGGGGATCGGGTCATCCTCCCGCGCCCCGATGCCGGCCACGACGTTGTCGGCGATCTCGTCGCGGGTGCCGCGCTGGGTGAGGACCAGGAACCGCCAGGTCTTGCCGGAGTCGGGCGCGATCTCGACCCGGTTGCGGGCCACGACCGCGTCGTGGGAATACCGCCCGGAGAACAGGTCATAGGCGAAGGTCCGGGGCATCGCCCCCCGGTAGAGGTTGTCGGACATCGTCCAGGGCCCGCCCGCGAACACGATGCCGCCCCCCCGGAGCGTGCAACCCTCGACGCGACCGCTGTTCGCGGCGAGGAGCCGGGTCAGGTTCACGCAGGGAGACCACTTGTCCGACGAACTCGGGGGGGCTTCGAGGTCGAGCCGGGCCAGGACGACGCCGTGCCGACGCTCGGGCGGGTTCGGGTCGCGATTGTCGGTCGTCCCGATCAGGGCCGGGCCGAAGCTCACGTCCCAGTCCCATCGGACCGGCCCGGCGAACCGGACCGCGAACCCTTCCAGCGTCGTCCCCCCCTTGTGGATCTTGATGGCGGTGGTCCAGGCCGGCTGGTCGGCCGATTGCTGAAACCGGAGGATCGCGCCCGGCTGGCCCACGATCCGCGTCGGGCGGTTCAGGATCAGGGGGCGGGGCAGGGGGTAGGTGCCGGGGGCGAGCGTCACCGTCCCGACCCGGTCGACCAGCGCCTGGAGGTCGTCGCCGGGATGCGCCGTGGCCGAGCCCGGGGGCAGGGGGGGCGTCTGCTTCGCCAGGTCGCAGGCCCCGCCCGGGAACCGGAGGATCGACTCGCGGCCCCGGTCGTCGCGGACCCGGAGGATCATAGTCGTGTCGGATTCGTCCCGGCACGGGGGGAAGGCGAGGTCGGCCCGATCCGGCCCGCCCCGGGTGATGGCAAGCCGATCCGGATCGCCGGGCAGCGGGAAGCCGGGGTGTGACTCGTCGTGGGTCGTCCAGTTCCCCACGATCGAGTCGGTCAGCGCGGCAGCCACGATCGTCCGGCCCGGCTCCAGTCCGTCGACCGCGACGTGGACGGCGCCGGGCCCGGCGGGGGCCCCATCCTGGCCGAGCCATCGGGCCGAGAGCGTCCCCGGGCCGAGATCCGGGAGGGCGGGGGTGGGCAGGGGCCGGGGCGGCCGGCCGCCGCCCGCTCGAAAATCGCGGGAGTCGGTGCGGCCGTCCTCGTAATCGACGAAGGCCTTCAACGCCTGCCCGGCGAGGTCGCGGTCCACGCCGATCGCGAGCACACCCCGGGTCGGGTCGGCGGGGTCGCGGAGGAACTCGGCGTTGCGGTGGGCGTTGGAGTTCAGCCCCGACGACCAGGCCAGGCCCTCCGGCCCGGCCACGGCCACCGACCGGATCGCGGCCCCGGCCGTCAGCTTCGCGACCGCGATCCGCACATCCTCGACCCCGTCGGGCCCGACGCCCGCCGTCATCCCGACTCGGTCGGATCCGTCCGGGCCGAGCCAGGCGATTTCCAGGCCCCGCCCGGCCACCCGGAGGTTGGGGTCGGCCTTGCCCCCCCGGGTGTAGGCCACCACCTCCTCGCCGGTGTCGTAGCGGAGGTGGACCTCGAATTCCCGGCCGGTCTCCGGCCCGAACGGCTCGATGTAGAGGTCGGCCGTGGTGGCGCCCGGCTTGCGAACGATGTCGATCAGGTCGTTGCCGCGCTGCTTGTCCGTGGCCCACTCGCCGCTGCCGTGGCCCCGGATCACCACATGGACGATCCGCCGGCGGGGCGGGATGCCCCGGACGACCAGGTGGATGTCCTGGAAGTCGTTGGGGGCCGGCCCCGGGTGCCCGCCGATCGAGTCGTGGCCGTCCTGGCCGATCCAGCGGAAGTCGATGGCCCGCGCGGTCCCGATCGGGCCCAACCCGAAGGCGATGAGTAAGCTAGCCTTGAACCAGGACGAGGCGATCGGGCGGGGGTGAACGGGCATGGTGCGCGATCCTCGGGCCCGGGGCGGAGCAGGGGGCCCGCGATCCCGACCTCGGGCCCGTCCCGGCAGGTCCCCCCGATTTTCTTATTCGAAGGCGGGTGCCGGCTTGCGACGGCCGGGGCCGTCCCTTATCACCCAGGATCGGGGGCCGTCCCGAATCGGTTCCGGCGCCCCGATTGCGACCAGTCGTCCCGACCCGCCGTCCTCGCCACCCTGCCCGCCCGGAGTGTCCCGCCGGTGACCACGACGAATCCGAGCCTCGCACCGCCCGAACGCACGCCCTACGCCTGGGCCGGCCGCGGCGACATCAACGCCTTCTTCGGGCTGATGCTCGACAACATCGGCGACATGATCCTGATGGCCGGCCTGCTGGTCTCGTTCGGCTTTCCCCGGGCGTTCGTGCTCACGAAGATGATCCCGGGCACCGCGCTGGGCGTCCTGACCGGGGACCTGATCTTCACCGGGATGGCCTTCTGGCTGGCGCGGAGGTCGGGCCGGCCGACCACCACGGCGATGCCCCTGGGGCTGGACACCCCGTCGACGTTCGGGTCGGTGATCCTGATCCTCGGGCCGGCGTTCCTCCACGCCCGGTCGACCGGCCTGGATGACGCGGGCGCGGCACGCCATGCCTGGTTCATCGGCATCAGCATGATGCTGGCGGCGGCGATCTTCAAATTTTCCTGCTCGCTGTTCAGCGGCCTGATCCGCCGCGTCCTGCCCCGGGCGGGGCTCCTCGGGTCGCTCACGGCGATTGCGCTGGTCATCATCAGCTTCCTGCCTTTGCTGGACATCGTGTCCACCCCGGTGGTGGGGATGGTGGTCCTGATGATGATCCTGGCCACGATGACGGCCCACTGGCGGCTGCGGGGGGATACGCCCGGGGCCCTGGCGGCGCTGGTGGTGGGATGTCTCCTTTATTATGGCCTGCACGCCCTGGGCCTCGGCCCGGGGATGGGGGGCGGCGAGGGGGTCTCCCGGCCCGACCTGGCGTTGCGGGCCTCCCTGCCGCTGCCGATGGCCGAATGGCTCGAATGGTTCCGGGCGTCGTGGCGCGAGGCTTTGGGCTACCTGCCGGTGGCCATCCCGCTGACGCTGGCCACGGTGGTCGGGGGGATCGACTGCACCGAGAGCGCCGCGGCGGTGGGCGACGAATACCCGACCGGGCCGGTCGTGGCCGTGGACGGGTTCGCCACGCTGGTGGCGGGGCTGTTCGGCGGGGTGATCCAGTCCACCCCCTACATCGGCCACCCGGCCTACAAGGCGATGGGGGCGCGGGCCGGCTACACCCTGGCCACCGCCCTGTTCGTGGGGGCGGCCGGGGTGTTCGGCTTCTTCGACTGGATCTTCTACCTGCTGCCCAAGGCGGCCGTCTTCCCGATCCTGATCTTCGTGGGCCTGGAGATCACGGCGCAGTCGTTCCGGGCGACGCCGACGCGGCACTACCCGGCGGTGGCCTTCGCCTGCGTTCCGGCCCTGGCCTACCTGGCCCTGTTCGCCCTGAATGCGATCCTCCGCGAGTCGAAGCCGTTCGCCGACCTCGCGCCGGGGACGCAGCACCTGATCCAGACCGTCACGATGATGGCCGGGGGGTTCATCGTGACCAGCCTGATCTGGGGCTCGGCCCTGGCCATGCTCATCGACGGGCGGATGCGTGCGGCGGCGATCTACCTGGCCGTCGCCGGAGGGTTCGCCTGGTTCGGCGTGATCCATTCCGGGCTGCCGGAAGGCCCGATCGTGGCCCCGGCCGAGGCCATGGCCCGGCTCAAGGAGCAGGGTCGCCTCGGGGCGTCGGCCCACCAGACGCCCTACCACTGGGCGGCGGCCTACTGGGCCTCGGCGGCGGCGCTTCTGGTCGTGGCCGCGCTGGGGAGGCACGCCGGCCGCGAGGACGATCCGAATGTGCCGGTCCCATGGACGGGCCCGGTCGGTTAGGGAATTCCGGCAATTGTCATGCCCACCACCGACTTGATAGACTGTGCGTCTTATGTTTAAAGGCATCGCGGTGAGTCCGGGCGTTGTGGTCGGCGTGGCCTATCGGGTCGACTCAGTGTTCGGCGGCGCCGACACCCAGTTCCTCTCCGAGCACGAGGCGATCGGCACCGAGATCGAGCGGTTCGAGGTCGCCGTGGCGACCTCGGCCCTCGAGCTGGAGGGGATCGTCCTGAAGGTGGCCGAGCAGCTCGGACCTGCCGAGGCGGACATCTTCAAGACGCACCTCCAGATCGTCAACGACGAGGCGATGCTCTCCAAGGTCCGGGCCCTGATCGAATCCCAGCGGATGACCGCCCTGTCGGCGATCCAGGTGGTCATGCAGGGCTATGCCGCCAGCTTCGCCCGGATCGAGAAGGACTACTTCCGGGAGAGGGCCGCGGACCTCCGCGACGTGGTCTCGCGGATCGGCTCCCACCTGACCACGCCGACGCCGGGCATGGCCCCGCACCTCTCCCCCGGCGTGGACGGCGACGTGCCGGTGATCCTGGTCGCCCACGAGCTGCTGCCCAGCCAGGCGATGAGCCTCGGCTCGCTGCCCATCGCCGGCATCGTCACCGAGACCGGCGGCGGCACCAGCCACGCCGCGATCCTGGCGCGGAGCCGCGGCCTGCCCGCCGTCTCCGGCGTCCTGGGCATCAGCGGCGAGGTCCGATCCGGCGACCTGATCATCGTCGACGGCCGCGAGGGGATCGTCCTGGTCCGCCCCGACGCGGAGACGACCTCCGCCTATCGCAAGATGCAGCGGGAGTTCTTCGACCTCAAGGACCGGCTGGTCCTCAACCGCGACCAGCCCGCCCGCAGCGCCGACGGCGTCTCGATCGAGCTGCTGGCCAACATCAACAACCCGGCCGACGCCCAGGCCTCGCAGAAGGTCGGGGCCACCGGCGTCGGGCTGTTCCGGACCGAATACCTGTTCCTCGCCCACCAGGACGTCCCCGACGAGGAAGAGCAGTACCAGCACTATCGCCAGATCATCGAGGACTCCCCCAACCGCGTCGTGACCATCCGGACCCTCGACCTCGGCGGCGACAAGACGGTGCCCTACCTCGGCCGCCGCAACGAGGCCAACCCGTTCATGGGCTGGCGGTCGATCCGGCTGTCGTTCGAACACCCGCGCCTCTTCGAACGGCAGATCCGGGCCATCCTCCGCGCCGGGCGGCATGGCAAGGTCTCGATGCTGTTCCCGATGATCACGACGCTGGAGGAACTCCGGCACGTCAACCGGCTGGTCGAGGAGACCCGGCGGAACCTCCGCCGCGAGGGGGTCCCGTTCGGCGAGGACGTCAAGACCGGGGTGATGGTCGAGGTCCCGGCCGCCGCCGTCTGCATCGACGCGATCCTTCGCGAGACCGACTTCATCTCGGTCGGCTCCAACGACCTGATCCAGTACCTGGTGGCCGCCGACCGCGACAACCCCAAGGTCGCCCACCTGTGCGAGCCGCTCAGCCCGGCCATCTTCCGCGTCCTCCAGATGGTCTTCGATGCCTGCCAGCGCACCGGCACGCCGGTCACGGTCTGCGGCGAGATGGCCGGCCAGCCCCGGTCGGTGCTCGCCCTGTTCGGCATGGGCCTGCGCCGGTTCAGCATGAGCCCGGCGTTCGTCCCCACCATCAAGGCCCTCCTCGCCTCGGTGACCAGCACCCAGGCGGAGCGCTACGCCCACCAGATCCTCCAGCTGAAGACCAGCGAAGAGATCCGCTCCTACCTCACCGCCCGGCTCCACGAGGTTTCCAGCGCCCTGGAAGTCTTCGACGCCGGCTGATCGCGCCGAACCCCCCGGAGATCATCGATGTCGCTTCACCCCCGCCCGCTTGCGCCCCTCGCCCTCACCGCGCTCCTGGCCCTGGCCGGTTGCTCCGGCAAGCCCGCCGAGGTCGACACGGCCGAGGTCCAGACCCCGCAAGGCCCCATCGAGCCGACGCCGACCAGCCCCATGCCGGCCGCCGAGCCGGCCGCGCCCGCCGACCCCGCCCCGGCGGCCGCGCCCGCCGAGGCCAAGCCGGCGCCCTGAACCGGCAACTTTCCAAGCGACGATCCGACGTGCTAGAGTGAACGTCCTTCCCCCGCCTCCGCGCGGCAATGCCGAGGGCCGCCGGTTGCCGACTCTCCGACCCCGCTCAAGGATCACGATCGTGAAGAACGCCCGCCGCCTGTCCCGCTCCCGCATCTCCCGCCTGGTTGCCGTGACGGTCTCCTCGCTGGTGGCCATCACCCCCGCGCTGGTCGCCAACCCGCCCGCCCCCGCCGCCGAGAAGTACGGCACGATCACGGGGCACGTGGTCTGGGGCGGCAAGGGGATCCCCGAGGCCAAGGTGCTCGTCAAGAAGGGCGATCAAGGCGTCAAGGATGCCGCGGTCTGCGCCGCCACCGAGCTGAAGTCCAAGGAACTGACCGTCGACGCGGCCTCGCTCGGCGTCGCCGACGCGATCGTCTACATCCTCAAGCCGACCGGCACCAATCCCGAGGCCGAGAAGGCGCTGTTGGAGAAGACGCCCGAGGTCATCATGGACCAGATCAACTGCGAGTACGTGCCGTACACCACGGCGATCCACACCGGCCAGAAGATCACCTTCAAGTCGAGCGACCCGGTCGGCCACAACGTCCACTACACCGTGTTCGGCGCCCCGGGCATGAACACGATGCTGCCGGCCAACGGCAAGATCACCAAGACCTTCAAGGAAGCCCCCAAGCGGGTCATCCCGGTGGTCTGCGACATCCACCCCTGGATGAAGGGCCAGTTCCAGGTCTTCGACCACCCGTTCTTCGCCGTCACCAAGGCGGACGGCTCGTTCGAGATCAAGGGCGTCCCCGCCGGGACCCAGAACCTGATCGTCTTCCACTCGACCAAGGGCTACATCAACGAGGGCAAGGCCAAGGGCCAGCCCGTCGAGGTCAAGGCCGGCGAGGCCACCGACCTGGGCAGCATCAAGCTCGGCGAATAAGCCGCCACGGCCGGGTCCACGCACCCGGCGACGACGTTCGGGCGGCCGATTTCCGGGCCGCCCGATCCCCCGAACGGGATCCGGGATCCACGCCGCCGCCCGGCGTCCCCCGGGGACGCCGACTTGAATCCCGCGGCGGCGATGCCCACAATCAAGGCAGGATGGCGGGCCGGGCCTGAGGAGATCCCCCGGGAAAACCCGGCGGCGGGCCGCGGCCCGAGGATTGCATGAGGCGTCCCCGCATCGGACCCGCCCGTCCGCGATGGCTTCCGATCGACCGGAGGTCGGCCGAGGGTCCACCCCGCCGCCACCAGTCCGATCGGCACACATGACGGTTCGCCCCGCGGTGCCACTCCATCCCGGGTCGATTGACGCATCCCGACGTCCGAGCGCATGCGTCCCCGCCTCGCTCCGATCGCACGCGGAGGAAGATGTCATGGCACAGGGAGAACGGGGGATCCGCCGGGCCCGGCGGCGGTTCGGTTGGCTTGCGGCGCTGGCGATCGCGGCCCTGGCCGGGACCCCGGTGCAGGCCCAGTTCGGGCCCATCGAGGGGGGCGATCGGGCCGAGACCCCGGTCTACTTCGAAACCAGCTTCACCGCCGACGCCCTGCTCCGCAGCGCCGCCAACCATGCCCGGGGCGGCCACCACGCCGAGGCGGTCGAGATCTACCAGAGGATCATCCAGCAGTTCGGCGACTTCGTCGTGGAGACCACCGACGAGCCCGCCGACCCGGCCCTCGCCGGCCTGTCCCGGCTGGCCATCGGCGTCCGCCGCGAGTGCCAGAACCGGATCGCGGCCCTCCCCCCCGAGGCCCGCGCCCTGTACCGGGCCCGGGTGGACGGGCAGGCCGAGCGGTGGTTCCAGCAGGGCCGGTCGGATCGCGACCGCGCCCCGCTCCGCCGGATCGTCGACCAGGCCTTCTGCAGTTCCTGGGGCGACGATGCGCTGGAGCTGCTGGGCGACCTCGCCTTCCAGGACGGCCGGTTCGGCGAGGCCCTGACCGAATACGTCGCCCTGATGCCCGACGCCCCCGACGGCGGTCCCGGCGCCGCGATGACCCACCCCGACCCGAGCGTCGACCCGGCCCGACTGGCCGCCAAGAAGCTGCTCGCCCGGGCCGCGATCGGCGAACGCCCCCCCACCGAGGGCGAGCTGAAGGCCTTCGCCGCCGCCTATCCCGGGGCCGCCGGCCCGTTCGCCGGGCGCCGCGGGCCGCTGGCCGAGGCCCTGGCCCAGGCGATCCGCAACGACCACCTGGCCACCCCCGCCCAGCCCGACGGCCGCTGGCCGACCTTCGCCGGGGCCCAGGCGCGGACCAAGGTGGCCCCGTCGCCGATCGACGTCGGCTCGCTCCAGTGGAGGGTGGACCTGGAGCCGATCCCGTCCAGCACGGCGCGGATGTCCCTCTACCCCAGCCGGATGCGGACCTTCTCCCAGCCGATGGCGCTGCCGATCCCGCCGGAGCGGCTCCTGGCCTACTTCCCGATCGTCGTGGGCGATCAGGTGATCGTCGACGACGAGCGGCAGGTGCTCGCCTACGACCTCAACAGCCGGCCCGGCGAGGGGATCGCCCCGTCCGGGCCGATCGAGCCCGCCTGGCGGTCCGAGAAGTCCCCCCCCGGCTCGGGGCCGATGGCCAACCGGGGCTTCCAGGGGATCCCCCGCTACACCCTGACGGCCTTCGGCGACCGGATCTACGCGAGGATGGGCTCCCCCCCCTCGACGCTCTTCCTGGCCGGCCGCGGCAACATCAACTTCCAGGCGTCGTCCGCCCCTAGCTTCGTGGTGGCCCTGGACCGCGGCGCCGACGGCAAGCGCCTCTGGAAGAAGGACGCCTCGGAGATCAACCTGACCCCGCGAAAGCTCGAGAACGAGCCCGGCAGCAACGTCGTGTTCGAAGGCACGCCGGTCGCGGACGCCCGCAACGTCTACGTGGCGTTGACCGAGCGCTCGGTCAACACCAACGCCCACGTCGCCTGCCTGGATGCCGACACCGGCAACGTCCGGTGGATCCGCTGGATCTGCCGGTCCAGCGCCGGGACCGACCCCAACGGCCGGCCCGAGGTCGGCCTCCGGCTGCTCACCCACGACGGCTCGACCCTGTACTTCCAGACCAACCTGGGGGCGGTCGCCGCGCTGGACCCGGAGACCGGGGCGATCCGCTGGCTGGCGACCTACCCGACCCGGCCCGGCGCCGGGGCGGACCGCGACCTGAACCCGGCGATCGTCCACGACGGCCTGGTGATCGTGGCCCCCAACGATGCCCCGGCGATCTACGCCTTCGACGCCGCGACCGGCCGCCTCGCCTGGAAGACCGGCGACATCCCCGAGGAGGTACACCTGGCCCACCTGCTGGGGGTGGCCAAGGGGCACCTGGTCGCCACCGGGGACCGCGTCCTCCTGTTCGACGCGAAGACCGGCAAGATGGCCCGGTCCTGGCCCGACAGCAATCAGGCCACCCAGGGGTTCGGTCGGGGGCTGCTCGCCGGCGACCGGATCTACTGGCCCACCCGGTCGGAGATCCACGTCCTGGACCCGGAGACGGGCCTCCGCCCCGAGCCGTCGATCAAGCTCCGGGAGAGCTTCCAGTGCGAGGGGGGCGGCAACCTGGCGGTCGGCGACGGCTACCTGGTGGTGGCCCAGGCCAACGCCCTGATCGTGTTCTGCCAGACCAGCCGGCTGATCGAACGATTCAAGGTCGAGATCGCCCGGTCCCCCGAGAAGGCGTCCAACTACTACCTGCTGGCCCGGGCCGCCGAGGCGACCGGGCGCGACGAGGAGGCCCTGGCCAGCCTGGAGATGGTCCCGTCGCGGGCCCGGCCGTCGGAGATCATCGACGGGCTGCTCCTGGCCGACGTGGCCCGCGACCAGCAGCGCCGGATCCTCATGAAGCTGGGCGGCAAGGCCCGGGCCGCCCGGGCCTGGGACGAGGCCGCCCGCCGCTACCGCCAGGCCGCCGAGGTGGCCCGCACCGACCGCGACCGGCTGGAGGCCCGGCTCGACCTGGCCGGGGTCCAGGTGGACGCGGGTCGGGCCCCCGAGGCGATCGACACGCTCCAGGGCGTGCTGGCCGATGCCCAGCTCCGGACGGTCGCGACCGAGGCCCCCGACGGCCACCGGTCGATCCGCGCCGACCTCCTGATCGCCGACCGCCTGGCGGCCCTGCTCCGCGACCGGGGGCGCGACCTCTACGCCGCCTACGACCGCGAAGCCGAGTCGCTGCTGGACCGGGGCCGCCGCGAGCGGGACCCCCGCCTCCTGGAGGATATCGGCCGGGCCTACCCCGCGGCGCGGGTCGTGCCCGATGCCTGGCTCGCCCTGGCCGAGCTATCCGACGAACTCGGCCACCCCGCCGACGCGGCCCGCGCCTACAAGAAGCTGCTGGCCGCCGCCCCGGACGACGCCCTCCGGGCCCGCGCCCTGTGGGGCCTGGCCCGGTCCTACGAGGCCCAGAAGCTCTGGGTCTCCGCCCGCGACGCCTACCTGCAGGCCTCGGCCCGGTTCGCCGAGCAGCCCCTCGGCGCCGGCGATCGGGTCGGCCCGGCCGTGGCCGCGCGGCTGGCCCGGGCGCCGTTCGACCGGATGCGGGGCGACCGGGCGGGGCCGGGCGTTCCGGTGCCGCTCCGCCGCCGCTGGGACCTCCACCCGGCCGGGGACATCCGGCCGATCGGCGCCGCGGGCGTCCCGCCGTCGGCCGAGGCAGGGCGGGTCTTCCTGGCCCAGGGCCCGACGATCCGCCCGGTCGACCCCGCGACCGGGGCGTCGGGGTGGATCCGAGACCTGGGAGGGGAGCCGATCTGGGTCGGCTACCTCGCCGACCGGATCATCGCCGCCACGCCCCGCAGCCTGGTCGCGCTGGCCCTGGACGACGGCCAGATCCAGTGGCGTCAGGACCTCGGCGGGCCGGCCCCGGCCACCGACGCCGCGCCGTTCGGGCCGGCCCCTCCGGGGACGCCCCGCGACGACTCCGAGACCTCGGGGCCCCTGGCCGACTTCCGGATCGTCGGCAACCGGGTCTTCTGCCTGGAGGGGGACCGCCGGCTGCTGGCCGTCGACGGCGACTCGGGGCTGGTCGACTGGTCGTACACGCCGGCCAACGGGGGCCGCATCAACCCCCGGCTCCACGTCGGCCCGGGCCGGATCGTGCTCCAGGCACGCAAGCCCAACGCCAACGCCACCCTGGTGCTGGACACCGCCACCGGCCGCCGCCGCGCCGAGTTCGCCGCGGGCGACGAGGACGCCTGGCCGATCGACCCCCTGCCGATCGACGAGGACCACGTCGCCTTGGTGGTCGACCGGATGAGCGTGGCCCTGTTCGACACCAACCGCGGCGTCCGGGTCTGGAGCCTGCGCGAGCCGGTGGACCTCCCCAAGAACGGGCCGACCCGCCTGATCGGCGACGCCGACCGGCTCCTGGTGCTCCTGGACGGCCGCGAACTGGTCCGGGTCGACCCGGCGACCGGGGCCCGGCTCTGGTCGCGGTTCCTGGGCGGCGAGGACCTGAGCGAGCACCCCGACTCGCTGGCGATGTCCGGCGACCGCGTGTTCGTCGCCTCCGGGCGCGGCGGCATCCCGAATGACCCGAGCCTGTTCGCCCTGTCGATGGCCGAGGGGGCGGTCCTGTGGAGGCGGCCGCTGACCGGGCCGGATTCCGGCTGGTCGATCGCGCCGATCGACCGGGACGTGGCCGCCTATCCCGACCCGGCCCGCCTGACCGACAAGGCCCTGGGGTCGCTCCCCCTGGCGTTCCACCGCCGCGAGGACGGCGGGCTGATCCAACGCTTCGTGTTCCAGGCCCCGGCCGCCGACCTGACCTTCCTCCCCTCGCCGCTCGGCGCGGTGGTGGCCACCCGGGGCGGGCTGTGGGCCCTGGGGGATCGTCGGGTCATGGACGGGGGCCGGATGCCCGAGTAACCTAACCGGATGGGGTGGCCGGCATCGGCACGATGCCCCGGTTGCCCCGGCCCTGCGAGCAGGTCCCGAGCCCCAAGGAGACGAGCGTGGGCGAAGAGAACGCCGGACAACCCCTGAAGCACGAGGATCTCGAGGCCGTCGATCGGCTCAAGTCGGCGTTCGCCGGCCTCAAGGCCGAGATGGGCAAGGTGATCGTCGGCCAGCAGAACGTGCTGGAAGAGCTCATGATCGCCATCTTCGCGCGGGGCCACTGCCTCCTGGTCGGCGTGCCCGGCCTGGCGAAGACGCTCATGATCCACACCCTGGCCGACGCCCTGAACCTCAGCTACAACCGGATCCAGTTCACCCCCGACCTGATGCCCTCGGACATCACCGGGACCGAGGTGATCCAGGAGGACAAGGCCACCGGGCTCCGCCAGTTCAAGTTCCTCCGCGGGCCGATCTTCGCCAACATCGTCCTGGCCGACGAGATCAACCGGACCCCGCCCAAGACCCAGGCGGCGCTCCTGGAAGCCATGCAGGAACGCCAGGTCACCGTCGGCGGCGAACGCCACCGCCTGCCCGACCCGTTCTTCGTCCTGGCCACCCAGAACCCGATCGAGCAGGAAGGCACCTACCCGCTGCCGGAAGCCCAGCTCGACCGGTTCATGCTCAACATCTCGGTCGACTACCCGGACGCCGAGGAAGAGTTCAACATCGTCCGGCTGACGACCTCGACCACCCGGCCCAGCGTCTCGAAGATCCTCTCGGGCGCGGACATCCTGGAACTCCAGGAGATCGTCCGCAAGGTCCCGGTGGCCGACCACGTCACCCGATACGCCGTCCGGCTCACCCGGATGACCCGGCGGAACACCACCGACGACGTGCCCGAGTTCATCCGCGACTACGTCAACTGGGGGGCCGGCCCCCGCGCCAGCCAGTATTTGGTGCTCGCGGCCAAGGCCCGGGCCGTGCTGTATGGACGCTACCACGTCTCCACCGAGGACATCCGGGCGGTGGCCGTCCCGATCCTCCGGCACCGCATCGTGACCAACTTCAACGCCGAGGCGGAGGGGCTCCGCCCCGACGACATCGTGGCCCGGCTGATCAAGCACGTCCCCGTCGACGAGCGCGAGGCGGAGCAGAGTGGAAAACTACCAAAGATATTTAAATCCGCAAACATTGGCTAGCCTGGAAGGGCTGGACCTGCAGGCGCGGATGATCGTCGAGGGGTACGTGGCGGGGCAGCACGCGAGCCCCTACCACGGCTTCTCGGTCGAGTTCGCCCAGCACCGGGAATACGTCCCGGGCGACGACGTCCGCCACGTCGACTGGAAGGTGTGGTCCAAGACCGACAAGTTCTACCTGAAGCAGTACGAGGAGGAGACGAACCTCCTCACCTACTTGCTCCTGGATACGAGCGAGTCGATGGCCTACGCCTCCGGTTCGAACGTGAGCAAGATGCAGTACGCCCAGTTCGTGGCCTCGGCCCTGGGGTACATGGTCCTGCGCCAGCAGGATTCGGTCGGCATGGCCACCTTCGACGATGCGGTCCGCCGCTTCGTCCGGCCGTCCGGCCAGCCGTCGCACCTCAAGGAACTGCTCCGGGTCATGGACGTGACGCCGGCCCGCGACAAGTCCGACCTCGGCATGGTCTTCAATGATCTGGCCGAGCGGTTCAAGAAGCGCGGGGTGGTGGTCATCCTCAGCGACCTGCTCGACGAGGTGCCGCGGATCCTGGCCGGGCTGAAGCACTTCCGCCACCGCCGCCATGAGGTCATCGTGTTCCACATCCTGGACCCGGCGGAGGTCGACTTCCCGTTCCGGGAGACCACCCTGTTCCGGGGCATGGAAGGGCTGCCCGACGTGCTGGCCGACCCCCACGCCCTCCGGCGGGCCTACCAGGACGAGTTGCGGACCTACCTCAACGACCTCAAGCGGGGATGCCAGTCGATCGACATCGACTACGTCCCCCTGCGGACCGACCAGGATCTCGACGGCCCCCTGACCAGCTACCTCGCCATGCGCGGGCTCCGGGCCCGCTGATCGACCCCCGCTTGCGTGGACCACTCGGGCCGGATCGGGCCGTTCCTCGGAGGAATCGACGTTGGACGTTCCGGTACTGTGGGCGATCGGGTTCGCCAACCTCCCCTTGCTCCAGCTCGGGATCGCGGCGACCGCGCTGCCGATCCTGATCCACCTGCTCAACCGCCGCAAGCATCGCGAGATGCGCTGGGCGGCGATGCGGTTCCTGATCGCCGCGCTCCAGAAGAACAAGCGGCGGGTGAAGGTCGAGCAGTGGCTCCTGCTGGCGGTGCGGACCATGGTCGTCCTGCTGGCGGTCCTGGCGATGGCCAAGCCGTTTTTGGAGAGCCTGGGGGCGCTGCCCCTGCTGCCCGGCCAGCGGACCCACCGGGTGCTGGTCCTGGACGGGTCCCTGAGCATGGACTACACGGCGGGCGACGCCACCCGGTTCGGCCAGGCCAAGGCGCTGGCCTCGCGGCTGGTCCAGGACGCCCGGGGCGGCGACGCCCTGAGCGTGGTGCTGATGGCCGACCCGCCCCGCGTGGTGGTGGGGGACGCCGCCCCGTCGTCGAACCGCGATGAGTTGCTCAAGGAGATCGAGTCGATCACGCTGCCGCACGGCGGGACCGACCTGGTGGCCAGCTTCAACGCGATCGACCGGGTCCTGGACGTGTCGCCGATCCCCCGCAAGGAGGTGGTCTTCCTGTCCGACCTCCAGTCGGCGAGCTGGCAGACCGCCCCCGGCCAGGCCGAGGCGCTCAAGTCGGCCGTGGCCAAGCTCGCGGCCCGCCAGGCGCAGTCCACCGTGATCGACCTGGGCAAAGACGGCGGCGAGAACCGGGCGGTCGTGGACCTCCGGCTCAACACGCCGATCGTCACCCGGGTCGGCCCGCCGCCGATCGTCTCGGCCACGGTCCACAACTACGGGCCGAACCCGGTGACGGCGGCCAAGGCGCGGCTGTTGGTCGACGGCCAGCTCGGGCCCGAGGGGGCGCCCCAGGACATCGCGGTCGGGGCCGACGCCACGTTCGCGTTCTCGCCCGAGTTCGCCACCCCCGGCGACCACCTCCTGGAAGTCCAGATCGACGACGACCCGCTCAAGCTCGACAACCGCCGACGCCTGGCCGTGCCGGTGCGCGAGGCGGTCTCCGTCCTCCTGGTCGACGGCCACCCCAAGGCCGAGCCGTTCCAGGCCGAGACCGACTACCTGGCCCAGGCGCTCAGCCCCGAGGTGAAGTCGGCCGGGATGCCGTCGACGATCCAGACCACGGTGATCGCCGAATCCCAGCTCGGCCAGCGCGAGTTATCCGCCTTCGACGCCGTGGTCCTGTGCAACATCGCCCAGGTCACCGAGGCCGAGGTCGCCACGCTCGACGCCTACCTCAAGCAGGGGGGCGGGCTGGTCGTCTTCGGCGGGGATCAGGTCGTGGCCGAGAACTACAACCGCCTGTTCCACGACGAGGGGAAGGGGATCCTGCCCGCCGCCCTGGTGGGGATCGCCGGCGACGCCGCGACCAAAAAAGGTGCGTTCGACTTCGACCCCCTCGGCTTCCGCCACCCGATCGTGAGTGCCTTCAACGGCGCCGCGGCCAACGTGGTGGCGGGCCTGACCGGGGCCAAGACCTGGCAGTACCACCGGCTCAAGCTCCCGCCCGACTCCCCGGCCAAGGTGGCCCTGGGCTTCGACGGCGGCGACCCGGCCGTGATCGAGAGCCCCCGCCATCGCGGCACGGTGATCCAGGTGGCGACCTCGGCCGACGCCGGGTGGACCACCTGGCCTTTGCACCAGAGCTACCCCCCGGTCATGGAACAGGTCGTCCTCCAGGCGGCCTCGGGCCGGCTCGCCGAGCGGAACGTCCGGGTCGGCCAGCCGCTCGACCAGGCGCTGCCCGCCACCACGATCGGCTCGCCGGTCGAGGTGATCCGCCCCGACGAGGTGAAGGTCGCGGCGCAGGTGGCGGCCTCGGGCGACGTGGGGACGTTCCACTTCGAGGACACCGACCTGAGCGGCGCCTATCGCGCCCGGTTCGGCAACCCGCCCGCCTCGGAAGCCCTGTTCGCCGCCAACCCCGGATCGGCCGAGAGCGACCCCGCCAAGCTCGACCGCGCCGGGCTGGCCGACGCCGTGCCCGGCTGGTCGTTCAGCTACCTGACCAACTGGCGCGACCTGACCGACAACGCGTCGGCGGTGGGCCGCCGGGGGGAGCTGCATCGGCCGTTGCTGTATGCCCTGCTCGCCTTCCTGCTCATCGAATCGACCCTGGCCTGGCGTTTCGGGCACCACTCCCGCGCCTGAACCCACCCCCGACCGATCGACCCCCCGCGAGACGAGACCCCGATGGACTGGCTGCTCCGACGCTTGGCCGATCGCATGGGCGTGGCCCCCCCGGGGGCGGGCGAGTCGTTCGACCCCCGCATCCGCCCCGATCACCCGCTCTCGCAAGGGATGACGGTGCTGATCGTCGGCCTGGCGGCGGCCTGGATCATCTGGCTCTACCGCCGCGAAGGCTCGGCCTCGCTCCCCTACAAGATGTTCCTGGCCTCGCTGCGGATCGCCCTGGTGATCCTGGCCCTGTTCATGCTGTCCGAGGCCGTCCTGTCGGTGGACCGCACCGGGCTGCCCTACTTCGTGGTCATGGTGGACGACTCGGCCAGCCAGCGGGTGGTCGACCAGTACGCCGACCCCAAGGCCAAGGAGGCCGCCGCCGACCTCGCCAGGGCCTCGGGGCAGGCCGACGCCACCCGGCTGGCGCTGGCCAAGGGGTTCTTGTACAAGGACGACGGCAAGTTCCTCCGCGACCTTCAGAAGCAGCACCGGGTCCGGCTGTATCTGGTCTCGTCGTCGGCCGTGCCGTTCGCCTCGATCGACCAGCCGGAGCAGATCGCGCCGGCCCTGGAGAAGCTCAAGAACGTCGAGCCCAGCGGCGACCAGTCCCGGCTGGGCACCGGCGTCCGGCAGGTGCTGGGGGAGCTGCGGGGGATGCCCCCCACGGCGATCGTCCTGCTGACCGACGGCCAGACCACCGAGGGGGAGACGCTGGCGAAGGCGGCCGAGTTCGCCGCCAAGAAGGGGGTGCCGCTCTACCCGATCGGCCTGGGCGACCCCGAGCCCCCGCGCGACATCGAACTGTCCGAGCTGATGGTCGACGACGTCGTGTTCGTCGACGACCTGGTCCGGTTCCAGCCCCGGCTCGCCTCGCGCGGCTACGCCGGCCAGGAGCTGACCGTCCACCTCCGCCGCAAGGTCCCCTCGGCCGGCAACCCCGACGCGGTCCAGGACCTGGAGACGGTCAAGATCGTCGCCCCGCCCGACGGCCAGCCGACCCGGGTCGACATCAGCCACCGCCCCCGCGAGGTCGGCCAGGTGACGTACATCGTCGAGGTCGACGCCAAGCCTCGCGAGCTTCGCGCCGAGAACAACCGGCTGGAGAAGCTGGTCAACGTCCGCGAGGAGAAGCTCAAGGTCCTCTACGTCGACAGCGAGCCCCGGTATGAGTTCCGCTACTTGAAGACGTTCCTGGACCGCGAGAAGACGATCAGCCTGAACGTGGTGCTCCAGGCGTCGGACCCCCAGTTCAGCAACCAGGACCGCGCGGCGCTGCCCACCTTCCCGGCGAGCAAGGACGACCTGTTCGAGTACGACGTTGTCATCATCGGCGACGCGGATCCTGGCTTCCTGAGCGCCACGGAGATGAACCACCTGGTCGAGTTCGTCACCGAGAAGGGGGGCGGGGTCCTATTCGTGGCGGGCGAGAACTTCAACCCGCTCGGCTATCGCGGCACGCCCCTGGAGATGCTCCTGCCGGTGGACCTGGCCGAGGCCCGCAACCCGACCGCCGTGGCCGGTTCGATCGCCGGGTTCCGCCCCAGCCTGACCGTCGAGGGACGGGCCAACCCGATCTTCCGGTTCGGCGACGACGAGGTGCAGAACGCCCGGATCTGGGCGGGCCTGCCCCAGCTGTTCTGGTACTTCGAAGCCCCCCGCAAGAAGCCCGCCGCGCTGGTGCTGGCCGAGCACCCGACCCAGGCCGGCTCCGACGGCCCCTTGCCGCTGATCGCCTACCAGTTCGTCGGCTCGGGCAAGTCGATGTTCCACGCCGTGGACGACACCTGGCGGTGGCGGTTCCGCGTCGGCGACCGCTACTTCGGCCGGTTCTGGACCCAGACGATCCGGTTCCTGGCCCGGTCCAAGCTCCTGGGCCAGAAGCAGGCGGAGGTCCAGACCGACCGCAAGCGATACCAGCGCAACCAGCCGATCGAGGTCCGGGTCCGGTTCCCCAACCCCGCGCTCGTCCCGGCCAACAACGAGGTCACGGTGCGGGTCAGCCGCAAGGGGCAGGCGGGCCGCAAGCTGTCCCTGAAGCCGGCGGCCGGCTCGCGGAACGTGTTCGAAGGGGTGCTGCCTCAGGCCGCCGAGGGGGAGTACGAGGTCCGCCTCCTCCCGCCACCAACGCTGGAAGGGATCCCCACCGCGACCTTCGGCGTCGACCCGCCGGCCGGCGAAAGCGAGCAGACCCAGATGAATGAGCCCGAGCTGATCCGGGCGGCCACGGCCTCCGGGGGCAAGTTCTACACCCCCCGGGACCTGACCGGCCTGGGGGCGAGCCTGCCCCTGCCGCAGAAGGTGCCGCTGGACACCGACCCGCCGATCCCCCTGTGGAACACCTGGCCGGTGCTGGCCCTGTTCCTCACCCTGCTGGTGTCGGAGTGGATTCTCAGGAAACGCGGCCAAATGGTATAAATAAGAGGATGGGCCGGGCCGGCGTCGGCCCGGCGGACCAGGATGCCCCGGGGCCTCCGGGAAAGGGAGTCAGCCGCGATGCGTGGACCCGTCGAGTCTCGGATCGCCGCCCTGCGCGGCCGCGTGCGGCGCCTGCTGGCGCTCCACGGTTTGAGCTGGCTGGTGGCCGGGACCCTCCTGGCCATCGTGGTCGCCTGCCTGGCCGACTACCTGGTCCACCTGGCCCCGGAGATCCGCCTGGCGTTGCTCATGGGCGTGATCGGGCTGGCCGGCTACCTGCTGGTCCGGCGGGTGCTGATGCCCCTGATCGTCCGGTTCCGCGACCTCGACATCGCCCTGCGGATCGAGGACCGCTGGCCCGGCCTCAACGACCGCCTGGCCAGCACCGTGCAGTTCCTCCGCGCGGCCGAGTCCGCCCCCGAGTCCGAGTTCGGCTCGCGGGCCCTGCGCGACGCGACGGTCGCCCAGACCCTGGAGCAGATCCGCGACATCGACTTCCGCCAGGCGGTCGACCCCCGCCCGGCCCGCAAGGCGGCGGCCTGGGCCCTGGCCGCGCTGGCCCTGGTGGGCATGATCGCCCTGGCCGAGCCCCGGCTGGCCCGGATCGGCGCCCTCCGCCTATTCCGCCCCTACGGCCCCGACGCCTGGCCCCGGAACACCCACCTGACGATCCTGGACGAGACCCCACGCAAGATCGCCAAGGGGATGCCTTTCGCCCTGGCCGTGCGGATCGGCGAGGGGGAGCGGATGCCGGCCACCGCCCGGGTGACCTACCGCTACGCCGACGGCGAGACCTCCTCCGAGCCGCTCCGCCCGGCCGCCGACAACACCTTCCGGGGCCGGATCGAGACGGTCACCCAGCCGTTCACCTTCCGGGTCGAGGCCGGCGACGACATCACCGACCGCCGCAAGGTCGAGGTCGTCCCGCCCCCGGCGCTCACCCGCAACGTGGTCAAGCTCACCGCCCCGGCCTACACCGGCTTGCCCCCCCAGACCCTGGCCCCGGGCAACACCCAGGTCCGGGTCGTGGAAGGGTCGCGGGTCGAGATCGAGGCCGAGGCCAACAAGGCCCTGGCCTCAGCCACCCTCCGGGTCGGCGACGCCATTCTCAACGACGCGGTCAAGCTCGCCCCCGGCGGCAAGGCCCTCGCGGCGAGCTTCACGGTCAAGGAGTCCCGGCCGTTCTGGTTCGACCTCCTGGATACCGAGGGGTTCCGCAGCCAGGAAATCGTCCGGTTCGACGTCCGGGCCACCCGCGACGAGGCCCCGCGCGTCAACGTCGACGACCCCTCGCAGGACCGCGACGTGCCGGTCGGCGCGACGGTGCCGCTCCGGTTCACGGTCGAGGACGACTTCGGCACCCACCTCGTCCGTTTGATCTACCGCGTCGCCTCGGGCGACTCCGAGCCCGCCAACGAGGTCGTCGTCCCGCTGTGGGAAGCCCCCGCCCCCGGCGCCAAGGGACCGCAGGAGGTCGCCTACCGCTGGGACCTGAAGCCGATCCCCGGCCTCCAGCCCGGATCCACGATCACGTTCTTCGCCGATGCCCGCGACTTCGACGACCTCAAGGGCCCCAACATCGGCAAGAGCCGCGAGATCCGGCTCCGGATCGCCTCCGACGAGGAGATCCAGCGCCAGCGTGACGAGCAGCAGAAGGCGATCCACGACGAGATCGACCGCGCCCTCCAGATGCAGAAGCAGGCCCGCACCCCGGTGGCCGACGCCCTCCGCACCCTGGATCAGACCCCCAAGCTCCCCGACGACGCCCGCGCCCGGCTCAAGGACGCGGAGATGATCCAGCGCCAGGTGACCAACCGGATCACCAACAAGTCCGACGGCCTGGACCAGAAGATCCGCAAGTTCCTGGAGGACGGGGCCAACTTCAACATCAAGAACCCCGACGCCGAGCAGCAGATGGCCGAGATGCGCGACGCGGTCCAGCGGATCCGCGAGCGCAACCTCACCCCCGCCGAGCAGGGCCTCACCCGCGCCACCAAGGCCCTCGACCAAGCCGACGGCAAGGACGACGCCGGGCCAAACGAACCGAACCCGGCCGATCAGGCCGAGCCCAGGGCCGACGGCCAGAACGAACCCAACGCCGCCTCCA
Organism: Tundrisphaera macrotermitis; assembly: GCF_051175315.1. NCBI lineage: Bacteria > Pseudomonadati > Planctomycetota > Planctomycetia > Isosphaerales > Isosphaeraceae > Tundrisphaera > Tundrisphaera macrotermitis. The sequence goes on along the minus strand of NZ_CP195100.1, from coordinate 5,210,352 downwards.
AGGCGAGCGGCAAGAACGAGCCCAAATCGGGCGGAACCCCCAAGGGCGACCCGAAGGCCGGCGAGCCGAACGAACCCAAGGCCGGCGAGTCCGCCAGGGGCCAGGACGTGGCGAGCAAAGACGAACCCAACGCCGGAGGCGAGTCCAAGGGTCAGCCGAAGTCGAAGGGGCAAAACGAACCCAACAAGGGCGGCACCCCCAAGGGCGACCCGGGCGAGGCCGGCAAGAACGAACCCAACAAGGGCGACACCTCGAAGTCCGGGCAGCCCCAGGGCGGCGAGTCGTCCAAATCGGCCCAGTCCAAGTCGGGCGCCGAGCCGAAGGCCCAGGGCCAGTCCGCCCCGCAGCCGGCGGGCGGCGAAACGAAGCCAACCCCGGACGGCCAGCCCGACGCCGGCGAAACGAAGCCAACGACCCCGAAGGCGTCCCTGGCCGACGCCGAGAAGAACCAGAAGGCGATCGTCGACGAGCTGGAGAAGATGCTCGCGGGGATGAGCGAATTCAACAACGTCCGCAACCTCACCCGCGAGGCGAAGTCGCTGATCCAGGCCCAGGAGCAGGCCAACAAGAAGGCGGCCGAAGCCGCCAGCAACCCCGAGACGGCGGGCAAGGACCAGGACGCCCTCTCCCCCGAGCAGAAGGCGGAACGGGGCAACCAGGCCGCCGCGCAGAACGAGATCGCCAAGGGGCTCCAGAACCTCGAAGCCAAGCTCGACGAGGCGGCCAAGAACCTCGAAGCCACCGACCCCCTCGCCGCGGCCGGGCTCCGCGAGGCGGCCGAGCAGAGCCGCAAGAAGCAGACCGCGGCCAGGATGGGCGAGGGGGCCGACCAGCTCGGCCGCAACCAGATGGGCCAGGCCCGCGAGAACCAGCAGAAGGCGACCGAGGATCTCAAGCAGCTGGCCGACGCGATCCAGAACCGCCGCGAGCGCGAACTGTCCCACCTAGTCAAGGAGCTCAAGAACGCCGAGGCCGACCTCAAGAAGCTCCGCGACCGCCAGGCGGCCAACCTCAAGAAGACCGCCGAGGCCCGCAAGAATCCCGACGAGGCCAATCGGAAGGAAGAGCTGGCGAAGCTCGCCAAGGAGCAGCAGCAGATCCAGGAGGAGACCAAGCGTCAGGTCCAGAAGCTCGCCAAGCTCTCCGCCGAGGCCGCCGCCCGCGCCGGGCAGCAGGCGGCCGGCCAGATGGCCAAGGCGGGCGAGCAGATGGAACAGGGGGACGGCGAGCAGGCCGAGCAGGACCAGGAGGAGGCCCTCCAGAACCTCCGCGAGGCCCAGCAGGAGGTGGCCGCCGCCCGCCGCGAGGCCGAGGAACAACTCGCCGCCGAGCAGATCGTCAAGATGGCCGACTCCCTCAAGTCGATCCACGAGCGCCAGGAGAAGATGGCCGAGGAGACCGGCAAATACGAGAAGACACGCGCCGACGCCGAGGGCAAGCTCACGCTCGCCCAGCGCTCCGGCGTGCGGGAACTCGGCCGGGTCCAGGCCGGGCTCAAGGACGAGGCCGGGGAACTCGGCGACCGCCTCGGCGAAGGGGCCCCGGTCTTCAAGCTCGCGATCAAGAAGGCGTCCGAGGGGATGGAGACGGCGGCCCAGCGGTTGCAGACCTTGAAGACCGACGAGGGCACCGTCCGCGCCCAGAAGCTCGCCGCCCTCCGCCTCCGCCAGCTCCTCGACTCGCTCAAGCAGGAGCAAGGCAAGAAGGGGGGCCAGCAGGGCGGGGACCAGCAGGGCGGGGGCCAGCAAGGGGGCCAGCAGGGCGGGGGGGACGGCTTCCCGCCCGCCGCCCAGATCAAGATGCTCAAGATGCTCCAGCAGGAGATCAACGAGCGGACCGACTTCTTCGACGAGCTCCTCCGCCGCCACAAGGAACTGACCCCGGAGCAGACCGCCGAGATCGACCAGCTCCACCAGGATCAGGGCTCCCTGGCCGACCTCGTGCGCGACCTGACCCAGCCCAAGAAAGACGACGGGGAGGAATGAACATGACCTCGTTGCTGCGTCCGTGGATCTTCGCCACGCTCGCCCTGGCCGCATTCGCGGCCCCCGGCGCCCCCGCCGTCGCCCAGGACCCCGGGACGCCCGCGCCCAAGGACCAGTCGCTCGACGACCTCCTCAAGAAACTCGACGAGCCCAGGCCCGCCGAGCCCGCCAAGGAGCCCGAGAAGGAGAAGCCCAAGGACGCCGACAAGCCCCGGGAGAAGGACAAGCCCAAGGACGCCAAGGCCGAGGACAAGGGCAAGCCCGCCGGCACGGTCGCCCCCCAGGACGAGTCGCTCGACAGCCTCCTGGAGAAGCTCGGCACCACCGTCGACAAGCCGAGGGCCGACGAGAAGCCCCCGGCCGGGGGAGGCGGCATGCCCCCGGACGACCAGCCCCCGCCCCCCGGCGACCCCTCCAAGAAGCCCGACCCGCTGGAAGGCGAATCCCAGAAGCTCGACGAGCACCTCCGGGAGTTGACCGGCAAGCGCGACACCTCCAAGAAGAAGCAGCAGCAGGGCCAGGGGCAAGGGCAGAGCCAGGAAGGGGGCGAACAGGGCCCGCTCGACCAGGTCATCCGGGAGATGCGCGACGTCGAGGAGCGGCTGGGCCAGCCCGACACCGGAGAAGGCACCCGCCAGAAGCAGGCGGAGATCGTCAAGAATCTCGATACCTTGATCGAGCAGATGAACCAGGCCAAGAGCCAGTCTCAGGCGATGAAGATGCTCCGCCAGGGACAGAAGCCGGGCCAGGGCCAGCAGCAAGGCCAGCAGCAGGGCGCCCAGGCCAACGGCCCGCCCCCGAGCCGCCCGGCCTCGCCCAAGGGGCAGGCCCCGATCGCGCTCGACAAGGATGTGTGGGGCCAGCTCCCCGCGGCGCTCCGCGAGGAGATGGGCAACGTCTTCAAGGAAGGCCCGCTGCCCAACAAGCTCGACCTGATCCGCCAGTACTACCTGTCGCTCGGCAAGAAGACCACGGCCCGCGAGGAATGACCCGATGACGACGCCCCGACTGGCATCGGCCACCCTCCTCCTGCTCCTCGCCGGCCAGGCGGCCCCGGCCCAGGATCCGGCCCCGGCCCCCGCGCCGACCGAGGCGAAGGCCCAGGCCCCCAAGGCGGCGGGCCCGGTCAAGGAGGAGGGGGGCTTCACCGAGCCCCGCCGCGGCGACGTGCCCGAGGGCGCCGCCGAGCAGGTCACGCCCGAGGCCGACCAGGCGATCAACTCCGGGCTGGCCTGGCTGGCCAAGCAGCAGAACGCCGACGGGTCGTTCGGCAGCGGGGCCTATCGCGGCAGCATCGCCGTGACCAGCCTGGCCGGGCTCGCCTTCATGGGCAACGGCTCGAGCCCGGGCCGGGGGCCGTTCGGCACGCACGTCGACAAGGCGTTGCAGTACATCATGGACAACACCGACCCCCGGTCGGGCTTCATCGCCGTGCCCAACGCCGCGACCCACGGCCCGATGTACTCGCACGGCTTCGGCGCCCTGTTCCTGGCCGAGGCCTACGGCATGTCGCGCCGGCCCGAGCTGCGCGAGAAGCTGGCCAAGTCGATCCGCCTGATCATCGACACCCAGAACAAGGAAGGCGGCTGGCGCTACCAGCCGGTGCGCAACGACGCCGACATCTCGGTGACGATCTGCCAGATCAACGCCCTCCGCGCCGCCCGAAACGCCGGGCTGTACGTCCCCAAGGAGACGGTGGACGGCTGCATCCGGTACGTCAAGCAGGCCCAGAACCCCGACGGCGGCTTCCGCTACATGTCGCAGTCCGGCCCCAGCGCGTTCCCCCGTTCGGCGGCGGGGGTGGTCGCCCTGTACAGCGCCGCGGTCTACGACGCCAAGGAGGTCGACCAGGGCATCAGCTACCTCAAGCAGTTCATGCCCGAGATCAAGTTCGGCCAGCGCTACAATCACTACTTCTACGGCCACTACTACGCCGCCCAGGCGATGTGGATCCGGGGCGGCGAGGACTGGAATGTCTGGTTCCCGGCGATCCGCGACGAATTGATCCGCCGCCAGCTCCCGGGCGGCTACTGGCAGGAAAGCGGGGTCTGCAACGAATATGGCACGGCGATGGCCCTGATCATCATGCAGATGCCCAACAACTACCTGCCGATCTTCCAACGCTGACGCCGAGGGATGTGACCCGATGATGACCCCGGCCCGCCGATCCCGGCTCCCCTTGCTTGCGCTCGCGGCGATCGCCATCGCGCGGCCCGCCCCGGCCCAGGAGCCCCCCTCGCCCGGCGCCACGATCCCGTCCGACCCGGTCTTCACCGCCGTCCTGATCGACGGGACGCAGGCGACCGGCCGGCTCCGGCAGCTCGGGACCGGGCCGGGGGCCGTGCTGGTCGAGGGGCCGGGCCAGGAGCGGGCGATCCCGCTGGATCGGCTGGTCAAGCTGGCCCGGGGCGGGCTGGGCGGGCCGCCCCAGAGGGAAGGGGGCCTGGTCCTCTTCCCCGACGGCGATCGCCTCACCCGGTGCGTGATCGGCGGGATCGGCGACAAGGGCCTGGACGTCCAGTCGTTCGCGCTCGGGGCCCTGGCGATCCCCGAGGACGGGATCCTCGGGCTGATCCTCGCGATCCCGACCGAGCGCGACGCGGCCGAGGCCCTCGTCGCGCAGGTCCGGGCCGATCCCCGCAAGAGCGAGTCGCTCTGGATGTCCAACGGGGACCGGATCTCGGGCGGCCTGCTCGCGTTCGACGAGAAGGCGATCTCCTTCCAGGCCGCCGCCGGGAAGACCGAGCTGGACCGGTCCAGCGTCACGGCCCTGGGGTTCGACCCGGGGCTGGTCTCCTACCCGCGTCCCGAGGGGATCTACCTCGAACTGACCCTGGTCGACGGGTCCCGGCTGGGGGCCTCGGGCGTCCGGATCGAGCGGGGGCAGGTCGTGGGCCAGGCCCGGTTCGGATCGGACCTCCGCCTGCCGCTGGCCGAGCTGGCGAGCGTGCACGTCCTGGGGGGGCCGGTGACCTACCTCTCCGACCGCGAGGCCACCGGCGTGCAATACGAGTCCTACCTCGGGCCGACCCGCCCCTATCGCCGCGACCTCAACGTGGACGGCCATCCGATCCGTTTGGGCGGGGAAGTCTACGACCGGGGCATCGGCACCCAGAGCCGGACCTTGCTGGCCTATCGCCTGGAGCCGGGGGCCCGCCGGTTCCAGGCCAGCGTGGGCGTCGACGATTTGGCGGGCCCGCTGGGAAGTGTGGCCTTCAAAGTGCTGCTGGATGGTACGGACAAGGTGCTGTTCGCCTCGCCGTCGATGTCCGCTCGGGAGGCCCCGAAGGCCATCGACGTCGACATCACCGGCGGGCGTCTCCTGATCCTGATCACCGAGTTCGGCGATCGGGGCGACGTCCAGGATCACGCGGATTGGGCCGAAGCCCGGATCATCCGCTGAACATTCCCCCCCTCCACTTTCCTCGGCCGAGCGACGGCCGGGCCGAGACACAGCGGATCAAGCCCATGGATGAGAAGAAGGCGGAAGAATTGTCCCACTCGCTGAACGAGCTGGGCCATCTATCCTCGGGCATCGGCCACCACGTCATCAACGCGCTGAGCGCCATCGTGAGCAATGCGGAGATCCTCCGCCTGAACAACCCCTCGGCGACCGACCCGACCAAGCAGGCGGACATCATCATCCAGACGGCCGTCGACGCGGCGTCGGTGGCCCGGAGGCTGATCGATTTCACCCGGCCGATCACGGGCATCGGCGAGGAGAAGCTCGCCTTCGACCGGCTCATCACCGAGTACGTCGAGGACCGCCGCTCGAAGGGCCCGGAGGGCGTCACCTGGCAGGCCGAGATCGTGCCGCCGGTCCCGCCGATCCGGGGCCACGCCGGCCACCTGCGGGCGATGCTCGACCTGCTCGTCGAGAATGCGACCGAGGCGATGATCGACGGCGCTACCACCATCACCTTCCGGATGAGCGTCGACCCGCGCGGATGGGTCACGCTGGAGGTCGCCGACACCGGCAAGGGGATGACCCCAGAGGATCTGGAGCGGGCCGTCGAGCCGTTCTATTCGACCAAGAGCGGCCACCTCGGCGTCGGCCTCAGCGTGGCCAACGGGATCTGGAGGCGACACCGGGGGACGCTCTCGCTCCGCAGCCAGCCCGGCGCGGGGACGACCCTGCGATTGTGCGTGGAGCCCAGCATCAACTGATCCGCTCAGGGCCGCCGGGCGGGTCCGGCGGCCGGTGCGGGCCATCCGGGCTCAGTCCGGCGTGATCGAATCGCCCGGGAGCCGGCCGCCCAGGCATTCCTCGGTCAGCTCGCGCAACTCGCGGCACAGGGCCAGCATGGTCTGGGTGTGGGACCGCTGGGCGTCGGTGATCGGCCGCGTGGGGTCGATCAGGAGCCGGTCGATTTCCCCCTGGAGGGCATCGATGGGCCGCTTCAACTCCTGGCCCAAGGCGGCGAGGACGGCCTTCAGTTCGGGGCCGCTCGGTTTCTCTTCCATCGGCGCAAGTCACCCCCAGCGTCGGGCGTCCGCCGCGCGCGGCGAAGGGCCGGATCGCGTCGATATCGGCCCACATTCACGGCCGAGTTCAGGCCACCACAATCTGATTCAGGAACGACGGGAGCCCATGATGATCCAGGAGGTCGAGGGCGGCTTCCTGGGCCAGTTGCTTGGCATGATAGGTCCGCGACCATCCGTGGAGGATGATGACATCCCCGGAGCAGACCACGTGGAGGTCGCGAATCCTCCCGTTCGCCCGGGCTGTGATCCGGTCTTCGATGCGTGTGGCCAGGGGGGAATCCCCCTGGGTCGGCCCGATTCGCAGCGGCTCCGACCCTGCTCCATGCGTGGTCATTGGCCTGTCCCCGGGTTGTGCATCAGCGACGAGACGGCGGGACTTCGCCGGCCACCGAAGGGGCCGGCGAGGGGCGGATCGGCGACCGCGGGCGCCGGCATCGACGCCGGATGATCCCATCGCCGCGAAGCCGATCCGCGACCCGATCAAACATACCGATCGGGCCCGATGCGGGTCAACTCCCCGGCCCGCGATCGGCGGCCGGGGGTTGACACTCCGATCACAGCGAGGCGGGGGGTTCCAGCAGCTCGTCGGCCTGGACGATCGACTCGGCCAGCTTCGCCATCGGCATCCGGCGGTCCTGGCTCTGCCTCTGGAGGAAGCGGAAGGCCTCGGGCTCGGACATGCTCCGGCGGGTCATCAGGATCCCCTTGGCCCGCTCGATCAGCTTCCGCTCGCGGAGGGTCAGCTCCAGGGTATTGACGTTATCGCGCAGGGTCTTCACCTCGCGCGACCGGGCCACGGCCACCTGGATCGCCGCGTGGAGGCTCGGGCTGGTGACCGGCTTGAGCAGGTAGGTGACCACGCCCCCCTCGACGGCCTGATCGATCAGGTTGGGGTGGCCGTGGGCCGTCAGGATGATCACCGGCGTGCCCGGGTCGCGCGCGATCTGGCGCGCCGCGGAGAGCCCGTCGAGCCCCGGCATCTCGATGTCCATCAGGACGAGGTCGGGCATGGCCCGACGGCACATCTCGATCGCGTGGTGACCGTCATGCACCACGGCCACCACGTCGTAGCCCAAGGCATCGAGCTGCCCCTGGATGCCGGCGGCCACCGGCCTTTCGTCGTCGGCGACGAGGATTCTGATGGGCCGATTCATGCAAACAATCTCCCTTCGCGACGGTCCAGACCGAAGTCACACTGCCCGACTCACCAGCGAGGCGGAAGACGCCCATCCGCGCAAGCGTACCACGCTACCCAGGACCGGCGTGCATCCTGGTTTCGACATTCCACTTGCATAATCCGTTCCCAAGCAGAACAATCAAACGAGATCCTCCCGCACTCGGGCAGCGGGGGTCGTTCTTGGTTGGTGGGGTGGATGGTGGCCAGGCATTCTGTCGCGACGCTCTTCTTCGACGATCTGACCCTCGGCGACGAGTGGGAGAGCCCCGCGAGGACGGTGACCGAATCCGACGTGGTGGCGTTCGCCGGGCTTTCCGGCGACTACAACCCGATCCACGTCGATCACGAGTCGTGCAAGGAGGGGGCGTTCGGCCACCCGATCGCGCACGGGCTGCTCGGCCTGGCCTTCGTCAGCGGGCTGGGCTCGGCCTCGCCCCGGGTGGACACGATGGCCTTCCTGGCGATCCTGGAATGGGAATTCGTCCGGCCGATCGCGTTCGGCGACACCGTCCACGTCCTGTCCCGGGTCGAGTCGATCGAGCCCCGGTCGCGGGGCCGCCGCGCCGAGGTGATCTGGCACCGGGCCCTGCTCAACCAGCGCGGCGAGGTCGTCCAGCAGGGGCGGACCCGGACCCTGGTCCGCGGCCGGGCTGCGTTGCCCCCGCCGGCGGCAGGCGACCGGACGCCCGAATCCTGACACCGCATCGGACCCCGGGGAACCTCGCCTTGAATTACCGGACCGAGATCCACGTCGCCGACGACGGCTACATCTGCCTCCAGCTGCCGGACTTCGTCCCGCGCGGCAAGGCGATGGTCACGGTCACGTTCGTCGAGGCCGACGAGCCGGACGACCGGCACGCCGACTTCGACGACGACCGCGACGACATCGAGTGGTGGGAAGCCGACGAGGACTGACGCCGGGCGCCGGCCGCTCAGTACTTCGCGACCGACCTGGGGGCGTCCGACGGGTGGAGCGCCCGGGCCACCTCCAGGGCTCCCGAGGTCATGAACTTCAGCTCGCTGTTCACGGCCACGAACTGCCAGCCCTCGGCGACCCGGCGGTGGGCGTCGGCGATCGAGAAGACGTGGAGCCCGGCGGCGATCCCCTGGCGGGCGGCGGCCTCGCGGATCCGGGTCAGGGTCTTCTCCAGCAGCTCCGCCGACGGCGGCGACCCGTCCGGCCCGCGCAGGGAGGCGGCCAGGTCATTGGGCCCGACGAACACGGCATCCACGCCCGGAACGGCGTAGGTCTCGTCGGCCACCTCGACGGCGGCGATGTGCTCGGTCTGGATCACGACCAGGATCTCGTCGTCGGCCCGGCGATAATAGTCGTCCGGAGTGGCATCGTAGTTCATGGCATGCAACGCCCCGCCCACCGACCGGGTCCCCTTCGGGGGGTACTTGCAGGCGGCGACCACGTCGCGGGCCTCGTCGGGGCCCATCACCATCGGGGCGACGATCCCCATCGCTCCGCAGTCCAGGACCGACTTGATCCACTCGTGCTTGCCGGTCGGGACGCGGGCCAGGGGCACGCCCCCGGCGTCGGCGATCGCGCCGAACATCAGGGCGGCGGTGTTGATGTCGGTGTGGGTGTGCTCCATGTCCACGGTCAGCCAGGGCAGGCCGGTGCGGGCCATGAAGCGGGCGGCCACCACGCTGCCCAGGGACAGCCAGGTGCCGACCTGCGGCTTCCCCTCGCGCAACGCCTTCTTGACGGGATTGGGCTTCAACGATCGGGTCCCGAGGGGCAGGTCGGACGGCGGTCGACGCGGCCGTCCTTCGCGATTTCCCCGGAGTTTGACACGATCTTCACGGACCGGCAAGCCGGCGCAAGGTAAGATCAGGGCATGCCGACCCGGCCGATGCCGGCGCGGGTCGGGCGGCGGACGCGGGGACCGGCCATGCGACTGACCCTGGTGACCGAAACCTATGCCCCCCAGGTCAATGGGGTCTCCCGGACCCTCGGCCAGCTCGTCCGCCACATGGAGGAGGCCGGCGACGAGGTCCAGGTGGTCCACCCGGACTACGGCCAGCCCCCCCGGGGGGATCGCGACGTGCTGGTGAGGACCCGGGCCCTCCCGTTCTACCGCGAGGTGGGCGTGGCCCTCCCCCCGTTCGGCCGGGTCCATCGCGCCATCGAGGCGTTCCGGCCCGACCTCATCCACGTCGCCACCGAGGCCACGCTGGGCCTGAGCGCCCTGCGATACGCGCTCCGGCGGGGCATCCCGGTCGTGTCCAGCTTCCACACCAACTTCGACCAGTACGGCACCCACTACGGCCTGGGCTGGGCCACCAGCCTGATCTGGCGTTACCTCCGCCGGTTCCACAACCGGACCCGGGAGACCTACGTCCCGTCCCGTACCACTATCGCCGACCTCGACCGCCGGGGGTTCGAGCGGCTGGTGCTCTGGCCCCGGGGCGTGGACGGGACTTTGTTCCGCCCCGACCGGCCGGGCCGGGATCGGGTGCGGGCCGAACTCGGGTTCGGCCCCGACGACGCGGTGATCGGCCACGTCAGCCGGCTGGCGGCGGAGAAGAACGTGGGCGAGCTGGCCGAGGCCCTCGACGCGGTGCGTCGGGCCCGGCCGGCAGTCCGCTTCCTGTTCGTGGGAGATGGCCCGGCGCGGATCGACCTCCAACGGAGGATGGGGGACGGGGCCCGGTTCGTCGGCTACCGCACCGGGGCCGACCTCGCGGACCACTATGCGGCGGCCGACCTGTTCGCCTTCGCCAGCCGCACCGAGACCTTCGGCAACGTCGTGCTGGAGGCCCTGGCCTCGGGCCTGCCCGCCGTGGCGATCCGCGCCGGAGGCGTGGCGGACATCATCCGCGACGGCGCAACCGGCTGTCTCATCCCCCCCGACGCCCCGCCGGGCCGGATGGCCGAGGCGCTGATCGACCTCGTCGACGACCCGACGCGGCGCCGGCGGATGGCCGAGGCCGCCCGCGACTACGCGCTGGACCAGTCCTGGGACGCGATCATGGGCCGGCTCCGCGACCGCTACCTCGCCGCCGCCGGGCGGTTGCCGGAGCCGGTCGCCGTCGCGGCGGGCTGAGGCCGGGCGGCCTCGAACGCGGCATAGCGCGACCGCTCGACCCACAATCCCCTGCCGTCGGGCGTCCGCATCCCCAGGCTCGACCGGATGTACCCGTCGTCCAGGAACGCTTTGAGTTCGGGAAAGGGCTGATTCGCCACAAGGACCAGCGACGGCGGCGTCTTCCGCAGGTCGGCCATGATCCGCTCGACCCGGGGCCGGACGGCGGGATGGTCCCGATGGTGGCCCCGGGCATAGTCCTCCAGCAACGGGTCGGCGAAGAACTGGCGAGTCACGCCGTCGAGCCCGGAGTAGAGGAACAAAGGGCTCTGCCAGCCCCAGACGTAAAGCGTTGGCGAGGGCCAACCTTCAGTGCGCCGGGCCAGCTCGCGACCCAGCCCCCGGAGGGCGATCCACTGCCGCCCCCCCTTGTCGCGGGCGGTCAGTTCCTCGGGCTCGACCATCAGGTATTCGCGGACCTGGATCCGGGCCGTCCACCCGATCGCCGCCAGCAGGAAGACGGCCACGAGCCCGGGCATGATCTTCCCGGCCGGCGGGCCGGTCCGAACCGCCGCGCGGATCGCATCCACGGCCGCCACGGCGACGATCAGGGCCAGGCCGGGCGTGGGCAGGAGATAGTAGTGCTGCCAGTACAGGCCGGGGGCCACGGTCTCGACCCCCGCCGCGACGGTCCAGGCCGCGACCAGCCGCCGGGCCGGCGTCGAGCCCTTGCCGAGCAGCATCCAGGGCAGGGCGGGCGCGGCCGCCAGCCAGGCCGGCCAAGACCCGGTGCCCCACCAGACCAGGTAATCGGTCCGGCCATTCACCCAGGTCCAGGGCCAGGGGAGCTTCCCGTCGGGATCGGCGTTGCCGGTCAGCCAGCGGACCCAGCCCGAGGGCTGGCTCGGGTCGCGGACCTTGAGCGTGGCCAGCGCCGAGCCGTAGCGGATGATGTCCTCGAAGGCCGATGCGCCCGCCCCCTGGAGGACGACCACCAGGACGGCCGCCCCCACGACGGCCCCGAATCCCAGCGCCAGCGCCGCCGCATCGCGGAGCTTCGCCCGCCACCCCGGCCTCGGGCCGGCCAGCAGGAGGGCCAGCAGGTAGACCGGCCCCTGCGCCGCCGCCACCTGCTTGACCAGCACGGCGGCCCCCAGGCAGGCCCCGGCCAGGGCGATCGGCCACCGGGCGGCGGGGCGGTCCAGGGCCAGGACGACGGACCCGAGCGCGGCGACCGAGAACAGGTTGAAGAAGTGCTCCATGTTGGCCCCGTTCCCGTAGAGGAACGGGTCGGTGCTCAGGATCGCGAACAGCCACGCCGTCAGCGCGCCCGCCCACGGCCCGCCGATCCGGACGCCGATCCGCCAGACCAGGGCGATCGTGGCCAGGACGTAGGGGATCGGCATCAGGCGGATCGGGGTCTCCTCGGCCCCGCCGACGGCCGCCGCCAGGGCATAAAGCCAGTAGCCCAAAGGCGGTTTGTTCTCCGACAGGTCGCGATACATGACCGCCCCCTCGGCGATCTCCCGGCCGATGTAGCCGTAGGCGGCCTCGTCGCAGTCGAGCGGCTCGGCCTCGCCGGCGACCACCGGCCAGGGGGCCACGCCCCAGGCGTCCCGGATCGTCGGGGCGATGGTGTGGCACCGCCACCAGACGTCGAAGATGAGGATCAGGGCCAGCGAGGCCCAGGCCCACCGGGGGATGCGTTCGGTCATGGTCGGCGATCCCCGGAAGGCCGATAGGGCGTGAACCGCTGGAGGGCGCGGAGGGCCGGCTCGGTCGCCTCGCGCTTCTCGATCCGGCTCCACGGATCCTTCATCCCGGCATAAGCATAGACGAAACCCACCGCGAGCAGGGGGGCCATCAACGCGACGGCCCACCACGCCCGGAGCCGCGATGCGGCCACCACGGCGAACACATACACCAGCGGCGAGATCGCCAGCAGGTGCCGGGTGCCGAACGACGCCCCGGCGAAGTCGAGCCGGCGCACGCCCCAGGTGTAGTAGGCCACCAGGACCACGGCCGACGAGCCGACCAGCCACGCCGCCGGCCGCATCGGGTCGCCCCGGCGGGCCATCGCCGCCGCCACGCCGACCAGCCCGACGACGAGCACCGGCGTGACGGTCAGCCACCCCTGCGGGCCCACCAGCAGCTCCAGGGCGAACCAGCCCCGGGGCCCGCGCTCCTTCCAGGTCCCCTCGGGCGTCGCCCAGTAGGAGCCGGGATAGTTGAACGCCTCGGGGTACATCTCGGCGGGCAACGGCGTGCCCGTGACCCGGGATTGGAGCACGCAGTGCAACGCCAGCGGCCCGAGGGCCCCGAGCAGGAACGCCCACGGCACCGACCGAACCCGGATCGCCTGGATTAGCCCCAGCCCGGCCAGCATCCAGCACCCGGCGGGCAGGTCGACGGTCGCCGCCAGCCCGGCCAGGAGGCCCGACCCGAACCGGGCCCGATGCCGAGCCTCCCCGGCCGGCTCCAGCACCGCGAACGCGAACGCCCCGATCAGCGCGGCGGCCCCGACGCTGTGATTATTGAACGTCACCGCATACGTCAGCATCTGGGTGCCGAACCCGAGCGCGAGCGCCAGCAGGTCGGAAACCCACGGCGCGATCGGCACGGCCTGGAACAGCCGGCGGGCCCAGGCCACGCCGCAGGCGGAGATCAGCCCGGCCACGCCCCAGGTCATCGCCAGGTTCGCCCACACGAAGGCGTTGCCCCGCCCGGCGAATCGTAGCCCGCACCCATACAGGACCGCATAGAGCGGGGCGGCGATGGCGGGCAGGACCGGGGGCTTGTCCGAGTAGAGGTGGGGGCCGAACATGACCAGGTCGGGCGTGCCGCTGGGGATCAGCAGGGGGGACCGCTCGACGGCCAACTCCCCCCGCTCGACCATCGCTTCGATGGCCATGTACCGCGAGAAGACGTTGCCGCTGTGCCGGGGCAGATACGTCAGGGGCAGCAACGCCCCCGCGTAGATCGCGGCCAGAAGCCACGGCCGCCACGCCGCCACCGGCCGGACGATCGGCCATGTCCCCCAGGCGTCTCCCACGTCAGCGCCCCGCCGCCTTGAGGGCCGCGTCGCGGCGGGCCTTGAACTCGGTGCCCGGCTTCCACTCGGGGTAGCGGTCCCCCTGCGCGACCAGCCGGCCGACCTCGAACAGGAGCCGGCTATCCTCGACGGCGCCGCTCAGGTCCCAGTCGGGCTTCACCTCGTCGGAGACTTTGTGGTAGTCCTTCTGGGTGTACTCGTCGCGCTTCTGGCGGCCGTAGCCCTCGGGCTTGTCGATGTAGTCAATCCCCCCCTTGCCGTTGAGCGCCGGGACGCCGACCTTGGCGAACTCGAAGTGGTCGGAGCGGTAATACAGCCCCTTCTCGGGCTCGGGGTCGGGGGCGACCGTCCGGTTCTGGGACTTCGCCACGTCGGCCAGCAGGTCATCCAGGGTGGTGAACCCCTGGCCCACGCTGACGATGTCGCGGGTCCTGCCCCAGAGATTGATCACGTCCATGTTGATGTTGGCCAGGGTCTTCGCCGTGGGATAGAGCGGGTTCTCGGCGTAATGCTTGGCCCCGAGCAGGCCCTTCTCCTCGGCGGTCACGGCCAGGAACAGGATCGACCGGCGCGGCTTCTCCGCATGGACGGCCCAGCCCCGGGCCAGCTCCAGCAACGCCGCCGTGCCCGAGGCGTTGTCGGCCGCCCCGTTGAAGATCTGGTCGCCGGGCAGGAAGGTGTCCCGGCCCAGGTGGTCCCAGTGGGCGGTGTAGACGATCGTCTCGTCCTTGAGCTTCGGGTCGGTTCCTTCCAGGCGGGCGACTACGTTCTTGGAGGCCACCTTGCGGACCTGGTTGCGGACCTCGAAGCTGGCCGAGGCCCCGAGCGGCACGGGCCGGAAGTCCTTCCGGGCGGCCTTCCCCTTGAGCGCCTCGAAATCCTGCCCGGCCGCCTCGAACAGCTTCCGGGCGGTCGGCAGGGCGAGCCAGGCTTCCACGGCCACCCGGCCGGGGTTGCCGTCGGGCGAGGCGAGGTCGAAGTTCTCCCGGCCCCAGCTCCCGACCACGACGTTATACGGATAGCCGGCCGGCCCGGTCTCGTGGACCAGCAGGCAGGCCGCGGCCCCCCTGGACGAGGCGGTCTCGTACTTGTAGGTCCAGCGGCCGTAATAGGTCATCGCGTTGCCACCGAACGCCTTGGGGTCGAGCTTCGCCGGGTCGGAGGGGTCGGGCACCGGGGGGTCGTTGACCAGCATGACCACCGTCTTGTCGCGGACGTCGAGCCCCTTGTAATCGTCCCAGCCGAACTCGGGGGCGACCACGCCGTAGCCGACGAACACCACGTCGGACCCGCTCACCCGGACCTCGGGCTGCGACCGCCGCGAGACCGCGACCCAGTCCTCGGAAGTCGCCAGGGGCAGGGACTGGCCGCCGACCCGGATCGACCCCGAGGTGGAGGTGGCCTGGAAGCCGACCAGGGGCACGTCCTGGACGTACCGGCCGTCGGGGTTCCCGGGCTTGAGGCCGATCGCCTTGAACTGGTCGACCAGATAGGCGACGGTCTTGTCCTCGCCGGCCGTGCCGGGGCCGCGGCCCTCGAAGTCGTCCGAGGCCAGGACCTTGATGTGGCCCAGGATGTTGTCCGCCTTGATGTCGGCCCAGGCCCGCGGCGGATCCTCACCTCGCGCCGATCCGGGGGAGATCATGACCAGGGCCGCCAGCAGGGCCCACGGCGTCCGCACCCATCGTCCACGCATCCCGATCCCCTCGCGTGCTTGCCGATCCGGCCCGTCGCTTCCCGAGCCTGCCATGATACGGCCGGGGCCACCCGAGGGCGATCCTTTTCGCGATCCCGGGGGCCGATCGGGCGCCCCCCGGCTATAATCATTGGGGAAGGCGACGAAGCCTGGATCGCCGCGATGCGGACCGGAGGACGGATGGAAGCGGAGGAGAATCACCGGCTGGACTGGGAGCTGGCGACCGAGTCGATCGTCCTGAAGATCCGCTGGTTCGGCGTCCTGATGGGGGGCATCCTGATCCAGGGCCGATCCGGGCTGCACGACCCGATGGCCGTCCGCGTCTTCCTGGCGCTGGGGGCCGTGTACGCGGCGCTGGACGCGATCCACCACCGACGGGGCCAGGTCTTCCTCCGCCGCTGGCCGTTGTTCGTGTCGCTGATGGAGACGGTGTTCATCGCCCTCCTTTGCTACCACGATACCCGGCTGGACAGCCCGTTCCGCTGGTATTACCTCCTGTCGCTGATCTGCTGCGCAATCCGCTACCGCCGCGCGGTCGCGTGGACGACCTGCGGGCTCCACTGCCTGAGCTTCGCCGGGCTCGCCTGGCTGCTCGGGCCGGACCGGCAGGCCCGCGCCTCGGTCCTGGAGATGGTCACCATCCTGGTCTGCGTGGCCTGGGCCAGCGCCTCGCTCTCCGAGGTCCTCCGCGCCACAGGGGCCCGGCTGGAGCGGGTGAACAAGGCCCTGGAGCGGAACCGGGCCGAGCTGGAAGAACGGGTCGCCGAGCGGTCGGCCACCTTGCGGGCGACCCAGGCCCGGGTGATCCACCAGGAGAAGATGGCCGCCTTCGGCCTCCTCGCGGCCGGGATCGCCCACGAAGTCGGCAATCCCCTGGCCGGGCTCAGTTCGCTGATCCAGATGCTCCGCCGCCGCGACCCCGACCCGTACACCGCCACCAAGCTGGAGCTCGCCGAGAACCAGATCGGCCGGATCCGCCGGACGGTCCGCGAGCTGGTCGACTTCTCCCGGCCCGCCTCGACCGCCCTGGCGCGGGTGCGGACCTCGGAGATCATCGACGAGGCCCTGGGCATCGCCAAGTATTACCAGAGGACCAAGGGGCGGGCCATCACGACCGACGTGCCCGACGACCTCCCCCCGGCCCGGGCCGTCCGCGACCACGCCACGCAGGTCGTCCTGAACCTGGTCCTGAACGCGATCGACGCGACGGAGCAGGGGGGGCGGATCCACCTGGAGGCCCGCGAATCGGGCGGGCGCGTCGTCCTCCGGGTCGAGGACGACGGCCGGGGCGTGGCCGAGGCCGACCGCTCGCGCCTGTTCCAGCCCTACTTCACGACCAAGCCCCGGGGCACCGGGCTCGGCCTGTTCGTCAGCCGCCAGATCATCGAGGAGATGGGCGGGACGCTCGACTACGAGTGCGGCCCCGACCAGGGGACCACCTTCCTGGTCGGCCTGCCCGCCGATCGCCTGGCCCGCCCCGCGTTCGCCGCCGCCTCCGCCCGTCCCGCCGAGATCGGGGAGGATTGCCCATGACCCGCGCCGCCTCGCCTCGCCCATCCGCCTCCGTCGCCCGGCCCCGGGTCCCCGCGCGGGGACGGGTCCTGATCGTGGACGACGAGGAGGTGATCGCCTCGACCATGCAGGAGTTCCTCCAGGGGGAGGGCTACGAGGCCGCCGTCGCCTCCGATGCCGCCTCGGCCCTGGTCGCCGCCGAGGCGTTCGAGCCGGACGTGGCCCTGTGCGACATCCAGCTTCCGGGCGTGGACGGGATCGAGCTGCTCGACCGCCTCCTGCTGGCCCGGCCCGAGACCCTGGTGATGATCATCACCGCCTACGCCACCGTCGAGAGCGCCGTGGCCGCGTTCCGGCGTGGGGCCCACGACTACCTGATGAAGCCGGTCCTGTTCGATGAGCTGCTGGCCAAGCTCGACCGGCTGATCCGCTATCGTCGGCTGACCCAGGAGAACCAGGCGCTCCGCCGCCAGGTCCACGCCCCGGTCGACATCGAGACCCTGGTCGGCCGCAGCGCCCCGATGCTGGCGGTGAAGACCCTGATCCGCAAGCTGGGCCCGACCCGGAGCAACGTCCTGATCACCGGCGAGAGCGGCACCGGCAAGGAGCTGGTCGCCCGCGCCCTCCACAACCAGGGGGCCGAGCCCGACGAGCCATTCCTCGCCGTGAACTGCGCCGCGATCCCCCACGACCTGCTGGAAAACCAGCTGTTCGGCCACGTCCGGGGGGCGTTCACCGGGGCCGATCGCGACCACGCCGGGCTGTTCGTCGCGGCCGGGCGGGGCACGGTCTTCCTGGACGAGATCGGCGAGATCCCGCCGGCCACCCAGGCCAAGCTCCTCCGCGCCATCGAGATCAAGGAAGTCCTGCCGGTCGGGGCCACCCGGCCGTCGCCGGTCGGGGCCCGGGTGGTGGCGGCGACCAACAAGAACCTCCCCGCCGAGGTCGAGGCGGGCCGGTTCCGCGCCGACCTGTATTACCGGCTCAACGTGGTGTCGATCGAACTCCCGCCGCTCCGCGACCGCCGCGACGACATCCCGGCGCTGATCGACGTGCTGCTCCGACGCCACGCCCGCGAACTCGGCAAGAGGATCGACGGGGTGGACAACGCCGCCGTCCGCCGGCTGTCCGCCGCCCCCTGGAAGGGGAACGTCCGCGAGCTGGACAACGCCCTGGAACGCGCCGTGATCCTGGCCGACGACCCGACCCTGATCGCCGACGACTTCCCCGCCGACCTGATCGCCGACCCGGCCGCCGACGACCCCGGCGACGACCTCCGCGCCGCGCTCGACCGCTTCGAGCGCCAGCACATCCGCCGCGTCCTGGACCGCTGCGACGGCGACAAGAAGGAAGCGGCCCGCCTCCTCGGCCTCGGCCTCTCCTCTCTCTACCGCAAGCTCGAAGACGCCAACCCTCGCGACTCCTGAGCCCGATCTCGCCATTTCATGACCACTGTACACTTGACAACCAACCCTCCATCTGCGAGACTCTGGCTGTCGTCGGGGAGAACGTCGGGCCGGGATATGATGAGGTGAGCGTCATGGGTGGAGCCCCCTACCTCCTCGGAGTCCTCTCCGGGGACGGCTATCAGACCTTCGCGACCCTGCCCGGCGAGTATCCCAGCGAGGAGGCCGCGATCCGGGCCGCCCAGTCGGACTACCTCGCCCGATTCGGCGGGACGCCGACGTTCCGGGTCTATCAGGCCCGCCCGGCGGCCCCGGGCCCCCGGCTCACGCTGATCGAGGTGAGCTTCGACGAGACCAAGCTCCGGTCGTTCGTGGCGTTGTACAAGGTGATCGAGGCCCCGCGCCCCGCCGCCGTCCGCCGCGAGCTGGCCCGGCCCCCCGCCCGCGCCTTCGCGCCGTTCCGGCAGCGGGTCGCCGCCCTCCTCGCGCGGTTCTTCCCCGGGCCCACGGCCACCTCGCCGGCCTTCTCGCTCCGCTGATCCGGCCCGCGCGTGGGGACGGCCGGCGGCCGGGGGGCGGGGAACGGACGGGCTTTGACCTGTTCAGCGCCGGGGCGACCGATTATAGTCGGAGCATGCTCGGATGCCCCCGGCGAGGGTCGTTCGCGCCTGGATCCGCCCCCCGAAATCGCCTCACCGTGTCCCCTCGGGTCGAGTCGCCCGGCCAGCCAGACCCCGACGCGACGTTGCGGGCGGGACGATGCACCGTAACCCGTAACGAGACCGTCGCGGATTGCCCATGAGCATTGGTCCATTGCACGCCGACGCGAGGACTCGGACGCTGACCGGCGTCCGGATCCTGGGGACAGGCCGCTACCTGCCCGATAACGTGATCACCAATCACGACCTCCTCGCCTCGCACGGGTTCGATCCCGAGTGGATCGTCAACCGGACCGGCATCCACGAACGACGGTTCGCCCTGCCGCACCAGGCCACCAGCGACCTCGCCGCGCACGCCGCGACCCGCTGCCTGAAGGCGGCCGGGGTGGCCCCCTCCGAGGTCGACCTGCTGGTGGTCGGCACGATGACGCCGGACATGTGCTTCCCGTCGGCGGCCTGCCTGGTGCAGGATCGGCTCAAGCTCAATTGCCCGGCCTTCGACCTCCAGGCCGCGTGCGCCGGGTTCATGTATGCCCTGGTGACCGCCGCCCAGTTCGTCGCGGCCGGCACCAGCCAGCGGGCCCTGGTGATCGGGGCGGATTGCAACAGCCGGGTGATCAACCCCGGCGACCAGAAGAGTTTCCCGCTGTTCGGCGACGGAGCGGGGGCGGTCCTCCTGGGCCCCGGCACCCCGGAGCAGGGGATGCTCGCCTACCAGCTCGGGTCCGACGGGGCGGGCGGCGACCTGCTGAACCGGCCCGCCTGCGGGAGCCGGATGCCGCCGTCGGCCGAGGCGTTGGCCGAGGGGCTCCACTATCTCACCATGGACGGCCGGGCCGTCTTCAAGTGGGCCGTCCGGATCCTGGCCGACTCGTCGATGGCGGTCCTGAACAAGGCCGGCCGGACGATCGACGACGTCCGCTGGTTCATCCCGCACCAGGCCAACGTCCGAATCATCCACGCCGCCAGCGACGTCCTGGGCTTCCATCGCGACGTGGTCTACAAGAACCTCGAACGCTACGGCAACACCTCGGGCGGCTCGATCCCGATCGCGCTGGACGAGCTGGTCGAGGAACGGCAGGTCAACGAGGGGGACCTGATCCTCACCTCGGGCTTCGGCGCCGGCCTGAACTGGGGCACGGCGCTCTGGCGCTGGTGAAGTCGGCGACCCGGCGCGGGCCGGGAGGTCGGGTCGCGTGCCTTTCCGATGGAGGGCCATCGACGATGCTCAAACGTTCGCTGATACCACTGGCATTGACCGCCGCGCCCTTGCTTTGCATGGGCTGCGACGCCGCTGCACGCCAGCAGGAAGCCCGGCAAGCCCGTCGCCAGCAGATCGTGGATGATCTCAAGGCTCGCGGCGAAGCGATGCACAACGAGAGCGGCGGATCGACTCCCCATCCGGGCGCGGCCGAGGCCCCGGTGGACGCCCCGGTTTCTCCCCCGAAGGGCGGCGATCCTCCCGGGTGACCCGCCCGTTCGATCCGGGAATGCGAAACCGCCGGGCCCGCCCCTTCCCGTTGGGGAAGGAGTTGGCCCGGCGGCTCGGGTCGGGGCCGCCGGTCAGACGGACGGCAGGCCCCTGGACTTGTTGCGGGCGAAGTAGCCGGCCCCCTTGTTGCCGAGGGGGGTGGCGCCGTTGGGCGTCTGGATGGCCACGCCGTTGGTATGCCCGACGATGGTCCCGGGGCCGGCGAGGTCGTTGTTGTTGCCGTAGATCCCGTCGACGGCCCGGAAGGACGCCGAGAAGACCGAGTCGACCAGGCTGCCGCGGACCGAGACCGGCCCGATGGCGCTGGCGCCGGTGACGCCCTCGACGCCGCCGACCGACGAGTAGTAGTTGAAGCCCGAGCGGATCTCGGTGTTGAAGCTGTCGCCCACCACCGTGACCTTGCCGATCGACCCGGCGGCCGTGATCAAAGACGTGGTGAAGGTGGTGCCCGGCACCACGCCGTAGTTGACCGTGCCGTTCTGGCCCGGCTGGACGTTGTTGGGGTCCTGCGGGACCAGCAGCACCTTGGTGGCCGGCGCGGCGATGATCTCGGTGATGTTCCCCTCGGTGACGATCTGGCCGCCGACGTAGCCGTTGGCCGCGTAGCCGTTCTGATCGTTGGGGATGCCGTAGTTGGTGGCGAGCCGCTTGTTGTTGGTCGGGTTGCCCAGGCCCTTGCCCAGCCGGATCCGGCCGATGCTGCCGCGGGAGTCGATGCCGACCGCGTCGTTGACGCCGCCGACGTTCAGGTGCCGGACCTTGGTCACGCCGGTCAGGCTGTTCTGGAACGGGGTGGCCGAGCGCGACACGGTGACGTTGACCGCCGACCCGTTGATCTTGACGCTGTCCACGCCCTTGACCTGGATCGAGGTCCGCCCGGTGGTCGCGACGTAGGGGAAGCGGTACGCCGTGGCCGCCGTGTCCGACGGGAGGATGATCGAGGGGACCGCCACCGTGGTCAGCCGGTTCAGGGTCTCGATCTTGCTGAGGTCGGTCTCCTGCGTGATCGACACGAAGTCGAGGTTGGTGGCCTCGGCGTTGATCGACAGGACGACCGACGGCGTCAGGTTGTGCAGCTCGGTGATCGGCGAGGTGGGCGGCACGTAGTACGGGAACGCCGGGTTGGTCTCGATCGTCTGCGTCGGGTCGGTGTTGATCACCCGGGTCGTGTTGATGATCCGGTCGATGTACACGCTGGGCCGGAACGACAGCGGGTTGGTGGGGTCGCCGATGGCCACGGTGATCGGCGACAGGGTGTTGGTCACCGCCGGGTTCACGTCGTAGGTGTTGGTGGCGTCGATCGCCTGGAACGACAGCCGGTAGGTCCCGCCGTGGAGCGAGATGCCGGTGGTGCTGTTCCGCCCGACCGCGTCCGGCGTGGTCAGGGTGTCGGTCAGGACGAACCCGTTCAGCTCGACCGCGTGGACGCCGCGATCGGCGATCAGGCGGTTGAACTTGACCTGGCCCTGGGTGGCGACCAGGCTCGGGTCGGTCGGGATCCGGGCCGAGGGCTGGACCGTGCCGACCAGGCGGGACTTCGCCAGGTTGGTGCCGACCAGCTGGATCGTGTTCAGGTCGTCGTCGAGCGACCCGTCATTGGGCGTTGTGTCGGTGACGATGATCGTGCCGGGGCCGGTCAGCGTCAGCGTCCAGCGGTTCCCCTGCCGGTCCTCGCCGCTGAGGAACTTCCCCTGGTTGTCGTAGGTCGACAGGATCGCCGGATCGGTGCCGATCGGGTGGGAGATCTTGACCAGAGGGGTCAGAGGCGTGAGGGTCGGGGCTTTCGTATTATCGACGTTGGAAAACGGCAGGACGCTGGCGTGCGTCCGCGTGAGCAACTGGCGCCCTTCCAGGGCCTCCGGCATCATCCCCGGCAGGGCCGGGCTCAGTCGGGAGGTTCTCCGACGTCTGAACTTCATGGAAGACTCCCTTCGCCGACGTCGCCGGATCGCGCCGCGCGAGCAGGCCGGCCGGGGCCCCGATGCGGGGTCGGCGCGGGCTCGAACGGCCGCCGGGCCGTCGTCCGTGACACGGATGGACCGACCGGGAAACCGCCCCGCGTCGCCGATCCAAGGGCCGGACGGCGCGGACGCGCCGTCGCCAATGCCCGCCGGGGACGGCAAGACGAGGTAACGATCTCATCTTCGACGAGAGGCTTTCCCCGACTTCATGCGATGCGGGGAGATGGGCGGGCGGGGGTGCAGAGGAAATCAGGGGTGACGGTTAGAGCACTGGCGACGACGAGAGCAGGGCGATGGCATCCGCTTCCCCCGGCGCGATCTGGAACAGCTCGGCGAGCTTCATCACGTGGAACAGGTCCATGACATAAGGATGGAGCCCGAACAGGACCAGGCGTCCGGCCTTGGCCTCGACCCGCCGCTTCAGGCCGATCAGCATCGCAACCCCGGAGCTGGACAGGAAATCGATGTCGGTCAGGTCGATCGCCACGCGGGGCGGGTCGCCTTCGGTGGCGACCTGGTAGATGGCCTGGCGGGGGGCGATGGCCTGGCCGTCGTTGACGGTGGCGAGGTCATCGAGCTTGAGGATGAGGACGCCATCCTGCTCGCGCGTGTTGGGGGGAGGCATCGTCGAGGGCCCTCCGAGGCGTCGTCGGCGGTCGTGGCGGTGGGGCCGTCCGGCAATCTCCCGGTCGGCGAGGAATCTCCCAAGTTCCGCCCGACGTTTCGCCGATCAGGACGGGAAGAGGGCTCGTCCGCGTCGGCGGATGAGGGAGACGCCCCAGCCGCACATCTTACCCGATCCGGGAGCCGGTTGCCATGAGCCCTAGCCGTCGACGGATGGCCCTGATGTTGACTTTCCTCGCCATTCCCATCAGCGTTTACGGATGCGCCCATCGCCGCCAGATCCACTATCCGGGCAGGCCCGGCGCCCCGGTCCGGGTGGACACCACCAAGGGGGTCCGCGTCCGCGCCCCGTTCGTCGACGTCCAGGTCCCGGCCCGCGAGCCGACCCTGGACATCGACGGGATCGAGCCCGAGGACGACTGAGCCGCGATCACCCCGCCCGGCCCGCCCTCCCGGCCCGGATGAGCAGGCCCGCGAACCCCAGCAGGCCCAGGATCGAGGCCGCCGCCCCGGCGCGGAACGAGGCCGGCCGGTAGGTGTAGACCAGGCGGTGCCGGCCCTCGCCGACCGCCGCGCCCCGCATCAGGTAGTTGGCGCGGAGGATCGGAGCCTCGCGGCCGTCGATGGTCAAGTGCCAGCCGGGGTAGTACAGGTCGGACAGGATGACCAGGCCGGGGCTCCGCATGGTCACGTCGATCTCGACCCGCCCCGGCTCGTGGTGCGTAATGATGGGCGTCTCGGTCGGCAGGGTCGGCCCCTTCGATAGGTTGACGCCCGGCGTCGTCCGGTCCGCCCGATCCAACCGGGCGACCCGGCGGAGATCCTCCACGGGACGCCCCGGGATGTTCCAGATCTTGTCGCCCCGATAGAGCATCTCCAGCAAGTCGCGGGCGGCGTCGGCCTCGGGCCGCCCGGCCAGTGGCTCCACGAACCTCGCATCGTGCACCACCCAGGCGCGGGGGAAGGCGTCGCGGTTGCGGAGGACCTGGAAATCGCGGCGCTCGACGTAATCCTCCATCCGCCGGGCGCCGTCGGGGCCTCGGAACGCCTCCGGCGGGGGATAGATCTGGTCGGTCCCTTCCAGGAGCGAGGCGTACCCCCGCGTCGCATCGGCCCAGCCGTCGGGCCGGGTCGGCAGGATGAAGTAGCGCGCGTTCCAGAGGTCGAACCCGCGACGGGGCGCGACGACGATCCGCCGGCCGGGCTCGATGCCGAGCATCTCGGCCCCCCCGGCATCGACGGCGCGGCGGAACGGCGCGAAGAACCAGTGGTATTCGTTGACCTCGGCCACGCCGAAGGTCTCGGCATATTCCAGCCCCCAGAGCAGCCCGTACTTCGGCATCAGCGTATCGGCCTCCCACCGGACCATCGTGGACAGCCGGTCGGGGGCCGTGCGCCTCATCCATTCTCCCGGGTTCCAGAGCGGGAGACGATGGATCCGGAACGGGCCAGGGCTCGGGTCCCGGCGCTCGGCCTCCTCGATCACCCCGGCCGCCTCGGGCTTGGCGTCGAACGTCGCCTGGGGGGCGGAGACCACCGCGGGCGCATTGGCCAGGGCGAGGTCCAGGGTCAGGCCGATCAGGGCGACCGCGGCGACCCGACCCGGACCGATCCGGGACCGGGCCGCCCACGCCAGGCCGATCGCCAGGGCGAGCGCAACCGCGGCATGGGTCAGCCCGTCGCGGATCTCGGCGAACGAACCCGCCGGGTCCAGCGGCCCCATCGGCCCCGATCGGAAGGCCTTCGCCGCGATCAGCCCGATGATCGGCCACCGGAAGGCCACGGCCGAAGCCAGCCCGACCAGGGTGACCGCCAGCAGGACGGCGGCGATCCGGGCCGCGCGGCCCGAACGCCCCGTGGCGAGCTGGTCCCACCCCAGGCCCGCCAGGCCGGCCAGCCCCGCCAGCGCGATCGGGAAGGCCTTGGCCGGGAACCGGAACTGGCCGAAGCCGGGCAGGGCGTGGGCCATCGCCCAGTACGGCGAGCCCCAGGCGTCGGGCCACCGCCCGTCGGCCCGGAACGCCGCCATGTCGGGGGGGTCGTGGGGTCCCAGCCGGCCCGATACCCCGGGGATCCAGCGGATCCACCACAACGGCCCGCCGAACTTGCCCAGGGCCACCACCAGCCCGACCGCCGCCATCGCCGTGAGCCAGCCCCGCCAGGCCGGCCCGCCCCGGAACCCCATCGCCCCCAGCCCCAGGACCAGCACCAGGGCCCCGGGGTAGAGCGACGGGAACCACTGGAGGTTGGTCCCGTTCAGGTCCAGGATCGCATCCATCCAGGCCCGGCTCCCTCGGTGGATCCCCCCCGCGACGTTGGGCCAGGCCAGTCCGGGGAGATACTGAGGCTCGATCGACAGGTCGAACGCCTCGTGCTGCTCGTTGACCCGCGCCGCGCGATCGGTCTGGGCCATGAACTCGGCGACCGGCACGAGCTGGGCGCCGGCCATCAGCGCCGCCAGGAAGGCCGCGCCGGCCAGTCCCAGGAGCCGCGATGAGGCCTCCGACTTCCGGCCCCGCCACCCCGCAACCACCAGCGCGACGACCGCCCCGGCCCGGGCCAGCAGGGCCAGGGGTGAGGAGATGTCCGCGGGCCCGGGCATCCCGTCCGGCCGCGTGGACGCCTCGTACAACGCAAGGCGATGCGACGACTCGACCGCCGCCAGGCCCCAGAACGCAGCCAGGACGCCGGCCGCGATCGCGATCGACCGAGCCCGGGATCGGGACATCGACCCGGCCCAGGCGAGGCCCAGCGCGTAGCCGCCGGCGCAGAGCCCGATCAGGTAAGCCCCTTCGGGGTCGCCCCCCAGGACCATCATCGCCAGGGCCGCGGCCAGCCACGGCGGGCCGTCGCGGCGGCCCTCGCGCACCCAGCGGTCGACCGCCCGCAGCCCCCAGGGGATCCAGCCGGCCCCGACCAGATAGATGATGTTGCACGACATCGACAGCACCGGCCCGCTGAAGGCATAGCCCAGCCCCCCCACGGCCGCGCCGGCCGGGCTCACCCCCCATCCCCGGAGCAGCGCCATCATTCCGCCGAAGGCCAGGACGACGTGGGCCACCGCGTAGATGCGGACGGCCGTCGGGTAGGGGAGAGCCCCGAAGATCAGGAGCTTGGGGGGATAGAGGACGGCCGCCGTGGGGTTGCCAAGCAGGGGCATCCCGGCGTTCTCGCCGTCGTCCCACAGCGGCCAGCGGCCGGCCGCCCATTCCGCCTGGACGCGGTGATAGAGCGGATAGTAGTACATCCCGGCGTCGCGGAAGGAGAACTGCTCGCCCCGGAACAGGACCCGGCCGAAGCAGGCGGAGACCAGCGCCGCCAGGCAGGCGGCGATCAGGATCGGCAGGGCAAGGCGTCTCATCCGCGGGGTCCTCGGGCGGCGATGCGTGCGCCGAGGGGCGGCCGGGAATCCGCCCGGCCGTTCCCCCCCGGGCGGGCCGGCGTTATATTAACCTCCGATGGGCGTGCGACGGCAATCGTTGGGCGGAAGCGGGCGCGGGAGGTCGGCGGTGAATCGATTCGTCCTGGGTTTCAAGCTCCTGTGGATGAGCTGGACCGATGCCGTGTTCGCCGGGCGGGCCGAAAGCCTGCTCGCGGCCGAGCCCAAGGGCCCCGACCTCCGGGTCCTGGCGGTCCTCCAGCGTGACGGCCGCCTGATCGACTTCCTCCAGGAAGACATCGACCCCTACCCCGATGACCAGATCGGGGCGGCGGTCCGCGACATCCACCGGGGCTGCCGCAAGGCGCTCCGCGACTACCTGACCATCATGCCGATCCTGCCCGGGATCGAGGACGAGACGGTCACGGTCACCCCCGAGTTCGACCCCGCGGCGATCCGACTGACCGGCAACGTCCAGGGCGGCCCGCCGTTCACCGGAGTGCTCAAGCACCACGGCTGGCGGGTCGAGGAGGTCCACCTGCCCGCGCTGCCCGGCGCCCGCGACGACTCCTCGGTCCTGGCACCGGCCGAGGTCGAGATCGGCTGACGGCCGGGCCGGACCGGTCCGGGAGCGGGTTGCCTCAGTGCACCCGCTTGAGCCACCCGTGCTGGTGGAAGGAGAATAGGTTCCGCTTCCAGCGATCGTCCGAGACGAAACGGGAGTCTTTCGCGAGGAACTTCTGGACCGATTCCATCGGCCCCGGCCCGTGACAATCCAGGGCCGGATGCCCGTTGATGTTCGTGTCCTCGACCACGAGATATGAGCCGATCGCCACGAATTCCGGGTAGATCCCCAGTTCCCGGGTGACATGGGGCTCGGAGTGGTCCGAATCCAGGATCACCATCCCCTGCGGCACCGGCAAGAGGGCCCGGACGGCATCGACTGTGGATTGGTCGGTGGACGAGCCCTCGACGAGCCGGATCCGGGGATGGTCGATGGTCCGCGCCTCGGCCGAGATTTCGATGTCGATGCCGATCACGATCTGCGACGGATCCGCCTTGAGGAGATCGAGCAGGCTGGCGTAATAGAGGAGCGAGCCCCCGCCGAAGATCCCGGTCTGGAGGATGAACGGCGGCCTCAGCTCCGTGATCAGCTCCTGGTAGAGCTGGAGGTCGAACGGGTTCTGGAGGATGCGCTTCCCCAGGAACTTGTTCGCGGCCCACGTGTCCGGCGAGTGGTACCAGAGTTTATGGAACCGTTCGATCGTCCGGGCATCCTGCCAGTCTCGCAGTCCCTGCTGGGCCCGTTTCGGCATCAATCTCACAGGGTTGAACATGCGGGTTCCCGACGGTGTGATTGGCAGGAGGTGATGGACCGCGAATCTCGGCCTGAGGGATCAGGTCCGGGATCACCGATGAGAATCAGAACGATCCCAGGTCATCTTCGGCATGCGCCTGTCGCGGAAGCACAATGTATCGTGCGGACATCCCCTGATCAACCATGTCTCGGCCATGTGCGGATCCCAATGATCCACGATCCCGGCCCCCTGGTCCGCGCTCGCGCGCGGGTGGCCTCGGGCCGATCGCCATCATCCGAGGCCGAAGCTGGTCGGCAGTCCTCACCTGACCGATGGTCCCCGGTCGGCCTATAATCCGGCCTGGGCTGGGATGATGCGGGCCGGGGTCCGGGATGGGAGCGTGGCGATGTGGAGAGGTTTCGCGAAGACGGCGGCGGCCACGGCCCTCTGGAGCGTGGTCCACAGCGCCCTGGCCACCCCCCGGGCCAAGCGGAAGGCGGCCGAGTGGCTCGGCCCCCGCGCCGAGGCCGGGCTGTACCGGGGGTTCTACAACGCCCAGTCGTGCGCGACCCTGGCCCTGCTGATCGTCTACATCCGCGGCCTGCCGAACCGGGAGCTTTACCGGGCCCGGGGCCCGCTCGCCCTGCTGCTCCGGTCCGGGCAGGCGGCCGGCCTCTTGGGGATGGCCTGGACCGCCGCGCACATCGGCCCGGGTCGTTTGACCGGCCTCGATGGGCTGGCCGCGATGGCGCACGGCGGGCCCGTCCCCCCGCCCGCCGAGGGGCACGGCCCGACGCCCGAGTTCGGCGGGGCGCTGCCCGCGACCGGCCCGTTCCGCCACACCCGGCACCCGATGAACGTGGCCATGCCCCTGGTGATGTGGCTGAACCCGAGGATGACGACCAACTACCTCGCCTTCAACCTCGTGGGCCACGCCTACCTCCTCCTCGGCTCGGCCATCGAGGAGGCCCGGATGCGGGCCACGTTCGGCGACCGCTACGACGCGTACCGGGCGAAAGGCGTCCCGTTCTACGTCCCCTCCGCGACGGCCGTCCCTGACGACCGCTGATCCGGCTCAATCGCGGAACGGGGAGGCGGCGATCATCTCGCAGAAGTCGGGGCGGACGTAGCCGGGGAGCTTCCGGGCCATCACGTCGGCCTTGATGTTGCCGAAGGCGGTCTCCGGCTTGTGGATGATCCCCGCGGCGAAGGCGTCGATGATCCCCCGCTTGAAGTCGACACGCGGGAATGCCGCCAGGACCTGTTCCCGGGCCTCGTCCGTGATCTCGTCGTAGCCATGGCCTACCACGTCGAGTTCCACCCCGGCCAGGACCAGGGCGACCTCGGGCTTCTTCCAGCGGGGGATGCCCGGCGTGGTGTGCAGGGCGATCGCGTCCCAGACGAGGTCGACCGACGCCTCGGGCACGCCTTGGCGGCGGAGGAACGCGGCGGCGGCATTGGCCCCGTCGACTTCGAATCGCTCCGTCTTGCTGCTGTACTTCGGGGTCAGGCCCATGTCGTGGAAGATGGCGCCGATGTAGAGCAGCTCCGGGTCTGGCACCAGGCCGAGCCGTCGGCCCCGGAGCGAGCCGAACAGGAAGACCCGCAGCGAGTGGTCGAACAGGAGTTGCGACTCGGTGTCGCGGACCAGCTCCGTCGCCTCGCGGGCCATCTTGCTGTCGGGGATCGCAACGCCTGCCACATGGGTCGGGAACATGGGTCGGGCTCCTTCGGGTTGGGATCAGGGGACGGGGGAGGGTGCGGCCGAGCCGGAGGTCGTCCGGAACCGGCCCCGGTAGTCGTGGGGGGCGACGCGGATCGTGCGGAGGAACGAGCGCCGCATCACGTCGGCGGAGCCGAATCCGCTCTCCCTGGCGACCCGTTCCAGGCCGGCGTCGGTCTCCTCCAACCGGCGGCGGGCGGCGTCGACCCGGAGGCGTTCGACGAATCGGGCCGGGGTGGACCCGATCTCGCGGGCGAACACCCGGGCGAAGTTCCTCGGGCTCATGTGCGAACGGGCGGCCAGGGCCTCGACCGACAGGTCGTCGCGGAGGTGCCCGGCGATCCAGTCCTGGAGATCCCGCAACGCCCGGCGGTCGGCCGAGTTCAGTTCGAGCAAGGGGCTGAACTGCGACTGCCCTCCCGGCCGTCGGACGAACAGGACGAGATGGCGGGCGATCGCCGTCGCGGAGGCCCGGCCCAGGTCCTCCTCGACCATCGCCAGGGCCAGGTCCATGCCCGCCGACACCCCGGCCGAGGTCGAGACGTGGCCGTCCCGGACGAAGATCGCGTCGGGCTCGACGGTGATCGACGGGTACTCCCGGGCCAACCGGTTGCACCAGCGCCAGTGGGTGGTCGCCTTCCGGCCATCCAGGAGGCCCGCCCCGGCCAGCAGGAACGCCCCGGTGCAGACCGACCCGACCCGCCGCGCCCGGGGGGCCAGGTCCTGGAGCCACCCCGGGAACGACGGGTCCCGCGACGCCTCCCGGACCCCGACCCCGCCCGGGATCAGCAGGGTGTCGATTTCCCCGCGAAACCCCGCGATCGGGCCCCCGGTCGCCAGCACCAGCCCGCTCGACGTGACGACCGAGTTGGCGGGGGTGGTCGAGGCCAGCTCTACGCGATAGGCGGCCTCCTCCTCCCCGCCGGTCGCCTCGACCAGCGAGGAGAACACCTCGGCCGGCCCGGAGACGTCCAGCAGGTTGACGCCGGGGAAGGCCACGATCACCACCCTCCGGACCCGTTCGGGGCCGACCTTCGCATCGCTCATGGATCCAGCCCTCTCGATGACATCCCGATGATAGGGGCCCGGATGCTGTCAGCAATGACAGGAATCCGACGAATCCTGCCATCCCGGCGTGGTCGTCCCGCAACGAAATCGGGAAACGCGCGGCAAATCGTGGTAAACTGGCGGGATCGGGCGGCACGCGCGTCCCATTTTTTCGGAGGACGCCCCGGACGGGAGAAGGCCCCATGTCTCGCTATGTCGTCGGCATCGACCTGGGGACCACGAACTCCGCCCTGGCGTATGCCGAGGCCGGGTCGGAAACGCCGTCGATCCGCCCGTTCCCGATCCCCCAGGTGGTCGCATCCGGCGAGGTGGGCGATCGGCCGGTCTTGCCGTCGTTCCTCTACCTGCCGGGGGCTAAGGAGTTCCCCGCCGGGGCGCTCGACCTCCCCTGGGCCAAGGCCCCGGGCCGGGCCGTGGGCTCGTTCGCCCGCGATCAGGGGGCCAAGGTCCCTGCGCGATTGGTGGGCTCGGCCAAGAGCTGGCTGTCGCACGCCGGGGTCGACCGCCGGGGTCCGATCCTGCCGCCGGACGCCCCCGACGACGTGACCCGGATCTCCCCGGTCGAGGCGTCCACCGCGTATCTCGCCCACCTCCGATCGGCCTGGGACGCCGCCCACCCGGCCGACAAGCTCGCCGATCAGGCCGTGTTCCTCACCGTGCCGGCATCGTTCGACGCGGCGGCCCGCGACCTCACCGTCGAAGCGGCCCGCGCCGCCGGGCTGGAGAAGGTCACGCTGCTGGAGGAGCCGCAGGCCGCCTTCTATGCCTGGCTGGCCGCCCGGGGCGACGGCTGGCGGAAGCAGGTGAAGGTCGGCGACCTCTTGCTGGTCTGCGACGTGGGGGGCGGGACCACCGATTTCACCCTGATCGCCGTGACCGACCAGGGGGGCGAGCTGGGCCTGACCCGTCTGGCCGTGGGCGACCACATCCTGCTGGGCGGCGACAACATGGACCTCGCCCTGGCGCATGCCGTGGGGGCGACCCTCCCCGGAGGGATGGACGGGCTGGATGCCGTCCGGCGGGCGGCACTAGGCCACTCCTGCCGGATCGCCAAGGAGACCCTGTTCGCCGATGCCTCGGCCAAGGCGGCGCCGGTGGCGGTGCTGGGCCGGGGGTCCAAGGTGATCGGCGGGACCCTCAAGGCGGAACTCGCCCGCAAGACGCTCGACTCGGTCCTGCTGGACGGCTTCTTCCCGCCCTGCGCCCCGACCGACGAGCCGGCGCGGGCGCGGCGGCTCGGGTTCACCGAGATCGGCCTGCCCTACGCCTCCGACCCGGCCGTGACCCGCCACCTGGCCCGGTTCCTCCACCGCCAGGCCGCGTCGCTCCACACCGGGGGGCCGCTCGCCAGGCCATCGGCCATCCTGTTCAATGGCGGGGTGTTCAAGGCGAAGGAGCTGCGGGCCCGGGTGATCGAGGTGCTGTCGGGCTGGGTCGGGTCGCCGGTGCCCGACCTCAACGCCGCCGACCACGACCTCGACCTCGCCGTGGCCCAGGGGGCGGCCTATTACGGTCTGGCCCGGCAAGGGAAGGGGATCCGGATCCGGGGCGGGGTGCCCCGGGCCTATTACGTCGGGGTCGAGACCCCGGCCCCGGCCGTCCCGGGGGTCGCGCCGCCGATCAAGGCCCTGTGCGTGGTCAAGATGGGGACCGAGGAGGGGACCGAGGCCGACGTGCCCGGCTCCGGCTTCGGCCTCGTCGTGGGCGAGCCGGCCGAGTTCCGGTTCCTGGGCTCGACCACCCGCCGCGACGACGCCCCCGGCACGGTGCTCGACCGCTGGTCGCCCGAGGAGTTGCAGGAACTCGCCCCGCTGGAGACCGCGCTGGTCGCCGAGGACGGGGCCCGCGCCGGCGACGCCGTGCCGGTGAAGCTCCACGCCCACGTCACCGAGGTCGGCACGCTCGACCTCTGGTGCGCCAGCCTCGCCGACGACCGGCGCTGGAAGCTCGAATACAACGTCCGCGACCCGGCCGAGGGCTGATCGAGTTGGTGAATTATCTCAAAGCAAGTTCTCACATTAATACTTTAATGTGTTTGACGGATGCTGCTATAACCCTTGCCTGGGTTCAACCAGCGATTTGTGCCTTGCGGAGTACGGCATGTCCAAAGACCGATTTATAGGTACTTGCCCTTGTTGTGGCTATCTATCAATCGAGAACTACTGGGACTTTTGCCATATTTGCGAATGGCTGTATGATCCGACCGAGTTGGATCCTGATCTCGTGGGGAGCGCAAATCGCATTTCGCTCCGCGAGGCGCAGCATAATTTCCAGAAATTTGGCGTCATCAAAGAACCCTTTGCAGATAAGCCCGATCCTCCCGGGCCGGATGATATCAAGGACCCCGCCTGGAGGCCTTTCGATCCGCCAGCGGAGGAGCCGCAGGATTTTGAGAACACAGACGCGAACTGAAGTCGCACTAGATCTCTTGATAAGGACGAATTTTCGCATGGCTTTGGAAGACACCCTGACGACCGAGGCGAGGAATCCCCTCTCCGAAGGGCTCGACGCGATGACGGCCGCGCAGATCGTGGCCCTGATGAACGACGAGGACGCCAAGGTGATCGCGGCCGTCCGGGCCGAGTCCGAGGCGATCGCCCGGGCTGTCGAGGTCATCGCCGATCGGTTCCAGAAGGGGGGGCGGCTGATCTACGTCGGCGCCGGGACCTCGGGCCGGCTCGGGGTGCTGGACGCCTCGGAGTGCCCGCCCACGTTCAACACCCACGCGTCGATGGTCGTCGGCCTGATCGCCGGGGGGCACACCGCCCTGACCACCGCCGTGGAAGGGGCCGAGGACGACCGCGAACGGGGCCGCACCGAGCTGACCGACCTCAAGGTGTCGGCCAACGACGTGGTCGTCGGCATCGCCTCGTCGGGCCGCACGCCCTACGTCCTGGGGGCCATCGACGCGGCCAAGGGGGTCGGGGCGTTCACGGTGGGGATCGCCTGCAACCGGCCCAGCCTGCTGGGGAATGCCGCCGACCTGGAGATCGCCCTGGTGGTCGGCCCGGAAGTCCTGTCCGGCTCGACCCGGCTCAAGGCGGGCACCGCGACCAAGCTGGTGCTGAACACGCTGACCACCGGCGCGATGGTGCTGATCGGCAAGACCTACGGCAACCGGATGATCGACCTGCGGCCGAGCAACGAGAAGCTCCGGATCCGGACCCGCCGCATCCTCCGGGAGCTGGCCGGCATCGACGACGAGGCGGCCGGCGCGCTTCTGGCGCGATCGGGGGGGCAGCTCAAGGTCGCGCTGGTCGCCGCCCTGGCCGGGGTGGAGCCCGACCGGGCCGGGGAGTTGCTGGATCAGAATCATGGCCTGGTCCGCGACGCCGTCCGGGCCGCGACCGGCGGGGAGGTTTGAGATGGGGACGACCGCGCCCGCGTTGCTCGGGATCGACGGCGGAGGGACATCGACGTCGGCCTGGCTGGCCGACGCCGAGGGCCGGGTGATCGGCCGGGGCCTGGCCGGGGCCTCCAACATCAAGGCGATCGGGGCCGACGCCGCCCGGGCGGCCCTGGATCGCTCGATCCGGGGGGCGTTCGACGACGCCGGGCTGGAGGTCGGGCCGGTCGCGGTCTCGTGCCTCGGCCTGGCCGGGTTCGACCGCCCCGAGGACCGGCAGTGGCTCGACGACTACGCCCGGGGCACGGCCTGGGCCCAGAAGCTGATCCTGGTCAACGACGGCGACCTCGTGGTCGCGGCCGGGACGCCCGAGGGCTGGGGGGTGGCCGTGATCGCCGGGACCGGGTCGATCGCCGTGGGCCGCACCCCGGACGGCCGGACCGCCCGCTCCGGCGGCTGGGGGCCGCTGTTCGGCGACGAGGGGAGCGGCTACGCGGTGGCCCTGGCCGGGCTCCGCCGGGTCGCCCAGCACGCCGACGGCCGCGCCGTCGAGGCGTTCGAGCGCGACCCGCTGTCGATCCGCCTTTGCGAGGCGCTGGGCATCGCCGACCCCTCGGAGCTGGTGTCGGCCGTGTATCGGCCCGACGTCGACCGCACCCGGATCGCCGCGCTGGCCCGCGCGGTGGTCGAGGCCGCCGAGGAGGATCGGGCCGTATTCACCGACATCCTGGAGCCGGCCGGCGTCGAGCTGGCGCGGATCGTCGCCGCCGTGGCCCGGCGGCTGGGGTCGCGGTCGGGCCCGCTGCCCCTGGCGATGGCGGGGGGGTTCCTGCTGACCTGCAAGGCCGTCTCCCGCGTGCTGATCCACCGCCTGACCGAGTGGGGCTACGAGGTCCAGGCCACGCCGGTCCGCGAGCCCGTGGAGGGGGCATTGGTGCTGGCCCGCCGGGGATTGGAATCATGAGCCGGACGGCCACCGGCCTCGACGTCTGGGCCGCCGACCAGTTCCGGGACCTGCGCGGGCTGCGGGTGGGGGTGATCGCCAACCCGACCTCGGTGGACCGGCGGATGCGGCACCTGGTGGACCTGCTGGCCGCCGCGCCGGGCGTCACCCTGTCCGCCCTGTTCGGCCCCGAGCACGGCATCCGGGCCGACGCCCAGGACATGATCGGCGTCGAAGGGTCGACCGACGGCAAGACCGGCCTGCCGGTCCACACCCTCTACGGCTCGGCCGTCGAGAGCCTGACGCCGACGGCCGAGCAACTCGCGGGCCTGGACGCCCTGGTGTTCGACGTCCAGGATGTCGGCAGCCGCTACTATACGTTCGCCGCCACGATGCTCTATGCCATGCGGGCCGCGGCGCCTCTGGGGCTGCGGTTCTTCGTCCTGGACCGGCCCAACCCGATCGGCGGGACGCAGGTGGAGGGGCCGACGATCCGCCCCGGGTACGAGAGCTTCGTCGGCGCCCATCCGATGCCGATCCGCCACGGGATGACGGTCGGCGAGTTGGCCCGGCTGTTCCGCTCCGACCTCGCCATCGACATCGACCTGACGGTCGTTCCGTGCGAGGGGTGGTCGCGCGGCATGCTCTGGGCCGACACCGGGCTGTCGTGGGTCGCCCCGTCGCCCAACATGCCCACGCCCGACACGGCCCTGGTCTATCCCGGGGGGTGCCTGATCGAGGGGACCAACCTGTCGGAGGGGCGGGGGACCACCCGGCCGTTCGAGTGGTGGGGGGCGCCGTGGATCGACCCCGATCCTTTGGCCGACCCCGACGCGGCGACGATGGCCGGGGCCTACCCGCGGCCGGCGGCGTTCCGGCCGGTGTTCCACAAGCAGGCCGGGCAGACATGCTTCGGCGTGCAGCCGCACGTCCACGACCCGGCCGCCTTCGCCCCGGTCGCCTGCTACACCGCGTTCCTGGCCGGGGTCCGCCGCCAAAGGCCCGACCTGTTCGCCTGGCGGACCGAGGCCTACGAGTTCGTGTCCGACCCGATCGCCATCGACTTGCTCTACGGGTCGGACCGGGAGCGGTTGCTGATCGAGTCCGGCCCCTCGGCCGGGGACATCGCCGACCTCCGGAGGGAGTGGGGACTTGACGAATCGGAGTTTCGCGCCAGGCGCGAGCCCTTCCTCTTGTATGGCTGAGCGAAGTTCGCCTGGATGTTTTCGCGAGGATCGTCGATATCAGACCTTCGGCACCCGATTCGGTCGAGGTTGATCCCGGAGGTCCCGCATGGATGCGCTCGCGATTGCGAACCGTGATATCCCCTTCGCGGCGGTCCGCGACCGCATCCGGCCCGGGTTCGAACTCCTGATCGTGGTGGGGTCGCTGGAGGCGTCGCTGTGGCACCTCCGGGAGGCCGGCCCGGCCTGGCTCAACACCGCGGCCCACGTCCTGGCGGTGGCCGCGATCTGGTGGTCGTGGGATCGCCGCCGGAGGTCGAGATCGGTGGTTCCAACCCCGCCGATCCCGGCCCTGAAGGCGTGGGGGTCGACGCTGGCCGTCTGCCTCGCCCTGTCGGCGATCCTCCTGTTCGCCGCCCAGTTCGTGGGGGATGGCAACGAGACCTACGAGTTCCTGTTCCTCGACAAGCCGCCGATGAAGCTGCTCGAATGGGGCGTGGGCAAGTTCCTCGCGGCCCTGGGGCAGCAGCTGGCCCTGCAGCTGTTCCTGTGGCCGGTCTGCTTCGAGCTGACGCGAGGGCGGGCCTCCGGGGCGATCGCCGCCGGGGCGATCTTCGGCCTGATCCACCTGCCGAGCCCGACCCTGGTGGCCATCACGTTCCTGGCCGGGGTGGCCTGGATCGCCCTGTACCAGCGGATCGGGCGGATCGCGCCGCTGGTGGCCTCGCACATGATCCTGGCGATCCTGGCCCACGGCGCCCTGCCCGAGCGGCTGACCTACGACCTCCGCGTCGGCATCTCGGCCGCCGTCGACATGAAGCGGTTCGAGAACCTGAACGACCCGAAGGTCCGGGCCATCAATTACCGGCTCAAGGTCCACCGGGCCGACCTGCGGCGATTCTCGTCGCAGGCCTATTTCGACCGGCAGGGCGGCACCCAGGCAGGCTACATCCGCGGGCTGTACCGCGACATCCTTGGCCGCCCGGCCACCCAGGCCGACATCACCTTCTGGATGACCCGGCCCAAGAAGCCGTCGCGCGACGAGCTGGCCTCGTTCTTCCTGGCCAGCGACGAGTACGCCGCGATCTACGAAGGCACGCCGATCGCCGAGGCCCCCACGACGAAGCGGCATCGTTGACCGGCGTCATTCGGGCCGGCTAGCATGATCCCTCGATCAGCTCGGGGAAATCCTCGTCGTGCCCGATCGATATGGCGAGGGGCGAGCCGTCCATGTTTCTCTATTGGGCCTGCCTCGGCTTCTACGCGAGCATCCCTTTCTTCGTACTCCGGTCCGTGGATGCGAAGAACCTGTGCGGCCCGTTCCGGCTCGGTTCCGTCCGCACGTTGGCGATCCTGGTCGGGATCGTGGCCTGCGATGCGGGCTTCGTGATCCGGATCCATCACCGCTACAGAGAGGATGCCCTGGCCTTCCTTGCCGTGGACCTGTCGATCATCGGGGCCACGGTCGCCGTCGCCGCGCTGGCCAGGCTGACCGTCTCGGGCACGTTGGCCCTGTCCTGGATCCTGTCCGCGTTCGCTTTCTTGATCGCGCTCTTCTCGTCCGACGATTGAGCCCACTGGAGGTTGCAAGCGATGGAAGGGCCTGATGCGACCGGCGCGGATCGCTTGCTCATCGAGGGGGCCGTCTCCCGACCGATCGGCTTCACGTGGGCCGACCTGGCGAGCTTGCCCGAATCCGACCAGATCCTCGACGTCTCGCGGCTCAATCCGGCACGGAAGGGCGACGGGGTGACGCTCGACGCCCTGATCGCGCCGGCCGGACCGAGTCCGGGCGCCTCGCGGGTGATCCTCCACGCCGACAAGGATGACTTCCACGTCGCGCTTCCCCTGGCCGCCATGCTCGTGCGGGCGATCGTGATCTACCGGCTCGACGGCGGGCCGCTCCCGGCCGGGAAGGGGGGCCCGTTCCGGGTCATGGTCCGCGACGCGGAGGCATGCGGGACCGACGAGTTGGACGAGTGCGCCAACGTCAAGTACCTGAGCCGGGTGGAGATCGCCTGATTTGCCGCCCGGCCTAGGGCGTCCGATCCGGGGAGGGAGCGACGGCCGAGGGCATCGATCACCGGGATCGCCGGTGGACGAGCCAGAGGCCGCCCATGAGGAGCCCGAACATCGCCATCCCGGTCGGCTCGGGGGTGGGGATCGCCGGTTGAATCTGGACGTTCACCATTACCAACTGGTCGGTCCGCCGGCCGGTCGCCGAGGCGGAGACCTGCACCCGCTCGGGATGCGCGGCCAGATCGATGAGTTCGGGCGGCAGCTCGCGGATCGGGTCGGCGACAGAGCCGGGGTAGGAGGCGATCCGGCCCTCTTGGAGCATCCCGTCCAGCGAGACGTGTGTGCTGAAGGGATCACCGCCCCATCCATAGACGCCCGAGGCGGTGCCGGAGAGGATGACATCGGCGGGGCGGTTGTCGCGCTGCCAGGACCAGTTAGCCGGGTCGGCGATCTCGGCCGGGGTGGGGATCTTGAAGGTGACGTCCACGGCCGAGGTAAATGGCCGGCCCGGTTCGGGAGGGGAGGTTACAGGCCCGGCTTCGACCCGGGGCAACGAGATTCCCGACCCGACTACCTCGCCTTGCCCGGTCACATAAGTGGATGCGAAATGGCCGTCGGCCGGCAGGTCGATGATGCGCCCCTGGGCGCCATCCTCGATCCGCACCCGGATCCAGATGGGCGAGGCGTGGGCCGCCGACGCGATCAGCAGGGACGCGACCAGAGGGAGGATCGTTCGGGCTCGTCGGAGGTTCATGGACGTTCCCTCGAAGGGCGAGATCGCGTGGGAGTCGCAGGCGACGGCAAGGCGAGCGGGATTTTTCCCGTTGCGGGCCGGGCGGTCAAGTCGAGTTGCGGATCATCCCCGTGCCCCGATACGCCCGGGGGCGATCGCTCCTCGGCGGGGACGACATCGGCCGGGGCGTGGGGCTGGATTGTTCAGCGCCACCAGCCGAGCAGGTCGCCGAGGCGGAGGGTGAGGATCGCGATGGCGACGGCGGCCGAGGCGACCACGGCGAGCAGGACGCCGGCCGCGGCGATCTCGCGGGCGACCTTGAGCCGGGGCTCGTCGGGGTCGCCGATGGCGCGGGCCAGGGTGTCCACGGCGCTGTGGTTCAGCTCGGCCAGGACGATCAGGGAGAATGCCAGCACCAGCAGGCACCAGCCGTGCGGGGAGACCCCCAGCAACGCGGCGGTCACGGAGACCAGGAGGACCCGGTAGCCGTGGGCGAAGAAGCTGGAATCCCCCCGCGAGGCGTGCTTCAGGCCGCTGAGGCCGGCCAGGAGCTTCTCGCGGAGCGTCCGCCGCCCGGCCCGGGCCCGCCACGCCTCCGACGCGTCGAACGCGGCGAGGTCGTCGAGCAGCGGGTCGAGGGGCTCGGTGGGCGCGGGGGCCGGTTCGGCGTATTTGGTTCTCATGGTCGATCGCGTCAGGGTTATTCGACCGGGGCGAAGCGGGTATCCACCCGCGACAGGCCGGACGCCGACCCGACCCGCATGTTCGGGCTCAGGCGGGGCGAGATCTCGAACACGAATTGATACATGTTCTGCAGGGGGCTGACCGCCAGCCCGACCGAGGTCAGGTAGTCGGCGCCGATCCGGGTCAGCGAGCCGCTGGCGCCCAGCAGGAGCTTGTTGCCGAAGTCGTAGGTCGTGGCCGCCGTGCCGTACCACTTCGGGCTGAGCCAGTAGGTGTACGAGGCGTTCAGGGCCGACGTGGCGATCGGCCCGGTGTTGACGATCGAGTAGCCGACGAAGATGTTCCCCTTGGGGATCCGGGTGATCGACACGCCCGAGGTGATGATCCGCAGGCCGAACGGGTCGTTCTTGCCTTCCGTGGGGTTGTTGACGTACGGGGTGCCGGCGATCTTGAAGAACTCGAACCAGCCGTAGGAGACGAAGCTGGTGCGGTCGCCGATGTACCACTCGTAGTTGTAGAAGTTCTGCCCGAACGGCTTGTTGAAGTTGTCGCGGGCGGCGTTGGGGAAGTACGTCGTGTCGAGGTCGAAGACCATGTAGTCGGTGATGTGCCGCTTGCCCTCCTGCCCGCGCCGGGTCTGGAGCCGCTGGTGGATGCCGAGGTTCAGGGTCTGGATCGACGCCTGGACGTCGGTCGTCCCGGTGATCGGCGAGAGGCCCCGGCGGAGGATCAGGTTCCGGGGGTCGTACTGGGCCGGCAGGAGCCCGCCCACGTAGTTGGTCAGGGCGAAGTAGCGGCGGGTGTACTCGTAGGTGTTGTCGTCGAGGTCGTCCTGGACGCCGATGCTGTTGAGCCCGACGTTGGAGTACGAGGTCCGGTAGTTGGCGACGAAGTCGATCTTGTGGTTCAGGCCGTGGAGGTTGAACAGCTCGCTCTCCACGGTGGGGAACGCCTTCCAGACCATGATGTCGGCGCGGGCGCCGCCGGCCCCCCAGTAACGCCCGACCGCGTTGCCGCTGATCTGGTTGTTCCAGCCGACCAGCTGCCCCTGGAGATAGGGGGTCACGCGGAGGAAGTTGAACTTCAGGGGCGCGTCCAGCTCGTGGGCCGTGAAGATACGCCCGCTCTCGAACCGGCCGCTGGTGTTGGTGACCGGGTCGATCGGCAGGAAGGCGAACAGGGTCGGGTTGTTGACCTCGGCCGCCGTGTGGACGTTGGCGTAATCCACCCCGGTGTGCTGGAAGTAGTTGAGCCGGTCGCCGAACAGCGAGTCCCCGAGCCGGTAGTAGTCGAGCTTCGGCAGCCACTGGGTCTCGGTCTGGAACTTCTGGAGGTTGACCTCGGCCTGCGCCGTGATCGCGGTGTTCTCCTTCTGCTTGATCAGGTAGAGCAAATTCTCCTGGTCCAGCCCGGTGTCGAACAGCCGCTTGAAGTACTGCTCCAGGAAGTTGCGGTCGGAGGTGAAGCCGATCTCGGCGTTGAGCCGGAAGTCCTCGTCGAGCGGGGCGTCCTTGCTCAGGAACGACTGCATGTGGCGGAGCGTGACCCGGCCCCGGAAGTCCTGGTAGGTGGGGTTGGAGATCCGGGAGAAGCCCGCCTTGCCCGCCGCGTTGTCGTTCGGCCCGTTGGTGATGATCGCCGGCCCGCCGCCGAGGACGTCGCGCGCCCCGTCGAACAGCCCGTACAGGTCGAAATAGCCGGCGTAGTTGGTCAGCCGCGAGGGGGTCTTGTTCTTGCGCTGATTGAACGGATCCTTGATGTCATTGATGAGGTCCCCGCCGTACCAGCCCAGCTCGCTGCCCAGGGCGATGCCATAGCCGGTCTTCTTGGCGCGGGCGCTGAGATAGTCGACGTCGAGGTTCCAGTTGTCGAACTGGGGCGGCCGCCGCATGTTCAGCAGCTTGAAGACGTTCCAGTCGGTCCGGACCTGCTGGCCGAAGAAGTTGTTGGTGGCGAACGACAGCCCCTGGAGCGGCGGGTCGAGGTCGTCGGCCTCGGCATAGAACCGGGGGAAGTAGAAGACCGGGACGGGGCCGAAGAAGAAGAAGTTCTGCCGGGCGTCGATCAGCCAGGTCAGGTCTTCCTTGCCGAACGGCTTGTCGGGGTTCTCCTCGTCGGGGATCGCCTGGGCGTTGACCACCTGCCGGAGGTCGAGCGACCGGCTGGTGAAGCGATAGCCCGGCTTCGCGAACCGGCTGCCGGTGGTGACCGACTGCTCGGTGTTGATCTCCGGCAGGGCGCTCTCGATCATCTGGCCGTTGGCCGCCGCCACCAGGGGGTGATACTGGAGGACGCGGGGCGACTTGAACTTGATCGGGGCCACGAAGCCCGGGGCGAAGACCTCGACCTGGGCGTTCACCGCCAGCAGGCGGTCGCGGCCGAAGTCATAGTAGGCCCGCTCGCCCTCGAAGGTCTTCTGGTCGCTCTTGCCCTGGAGCCGGAGCGCATCCTGGCGGACGATGACGTGGCCTTCGAGGTAGACCTCCATCGGGTCCGCGTCGTTGTCGATGAACTGGTTGTTGAGGTCGAGCCTCTGCGCCGGCCGGTCGGGCTTGGGGTGGCGATAGATCACCACGTTGTCGGCTTCCAGGTCGTTGATCCCGCGTTCGGGGGACCGGGTCTGGAGGTTCACCCCGCCCCGGATGATCACGATCTGCGAGCCGTCGGCCTGGACGGGCAGGGTCTCGATCTCGATCTGGCCCGTGCCCAGGGGCCGGACGGTCGTCACCCTTTGCGATCCGGGCTGGATCG
Organism: Tundrisphaera macrotermitis; assembly: GCF_051175315.1. Lineage (NCBI taxonomy): Bacteria > Pseudomonadati > Planctomycetota > Planctomycetia > Isosphaerales > Isosphaeraceae > Tundrisphaera > Tundrisphaera macrotermitis. Next base: position 5,168,140 of record NZ_CP195100.1, on the reverse strand, counting down.
GCACGGGCGTGTCCGGTGCGGCCTCGGGGGCCGGTCGCGGCGCCGGGGTGCCGTCGGGCAGGGGCTCCAGGGTCGTGCCCGGGGCGAACGGCTCGATGGTGGGCGGCTCGGACGACGGCCCGAACGGCTCCCCCTCGGGGACCAGGGCGGGGCCCGGCAGCGGCTCGCCCTCGGCGGGCAGCTCGACCTGGGGCGGGGACCCCAGGTCGTCGGCGAACCCCTTCTCGTCGGCGAAGCCCCGGTCCTGGGAGAACTGGGTCGCCAGGATCGACGCGTCGGCGGGGGCGGGGGCGGCCTCCGCCGGCTCCGCGACCGGCAGGGCGGCCGGGGTCCCGGGGGTCGCCGGCTCCATCCCGGCCACGTCGACGGCCGGCTCGGGGGCGGGGGGCGCGGCCCCGGTCGGGTCGATGGCCGGCGCGGCCTCCTGCTTCGGGAAGGCCCGGGCCAGCAGGGGCAGGCCCCGGGGCGGGACGGCCAGCTTGTGGAGGCCGTCGGGCACCCGGGCGTCGATGTGGACCTCGGCGGACGTGGCCAGGGTGGCCTGGTCGTCGGGCCGGGTCGAGCCCCGGACCTCGGGCGTGCGCACCGACCCCTCGGCATAGTAGGAGACCCGCCGGATCGAGCCCGGGTCGTCCCCGTTGCCGATGCGGACCACGATCCGATCGGCCCGGAGCGATGAGGCCCCCTGGGCCACCTCGGCCTGATCTTCGAGCAAGGCCCAGCGGTCGCCCTCGTCGCCATCCCAACACTGGACGCGATCGGCGGTCAGCCGGACCGGATCGCCGATGCTTCCCTTCCAGGAGGATGGAGGCGCCGCGGGGGCGAACTCGTCCTCACCTCGTGCGGTCGCCGATGCGAGCACGAGGGCGATCGGGAGAAGCCAGGCGATCGCGCGACGAAGTCGGCGGTCATCCGTCTGGTCGTGACCCGGCACGGCACCTCCCTACAACCAACGTCCGAAGCCCGAAGGGCCCGCCGTCCTTGGCAGGCCCATCGATCGCCCCGCATCGCTTGTCTCGGGAGTACGTCGGAGGTGTGTCGACGGTCGGGGGCAGTCGGCGGGCAAGGTAGCCGGATGCCCCGGGACCGTCAACCCGAGTCCGAAGCCCACCGGGCGAGCCCCGGCCCGCCGGGCAGGCCCCGGGGAAAGGGGAGGGCGAGGATCGGGGGCCCGCCGGCGAGGAAGCCGTGAGCCGGGAATCCCTCTGGGCCCCGCCCCGGCGAACGGATCGCCGACCGCGAAAATCAGCGGCCCGGCCGGCCCCCACCAGGTCCGGCCGGGCCGCTGGCTTCCCCGTTCGACGTCGATCCGCCGGCCCGGCTCGAACCGCGCCGGGCGTCGGCGACTGGTCATTCCTGAACCGGTCGATCGGCCCCGGGTCGCGGCCCGACCGGCTCCACCGACGCCCGGAACGGCCCGCAGGAGGCGTGGCCGCGGGGTTAGCACCTGTCCGCGAGACGCCCGATTCATTAGAATGGACGGAATACGGATGGTCGGGCAACGTCGGGTGACATCGGGGGTCGAAGCAGTTGAAAGTCCTCGTGATTGGCAGGGGCGGGCGTGAGCATGCCATCTGCTGGAAGCTGAAGCAGTCGCCTCGCGTGACCGCAGTGTTCTGCGCCCCGGGGAACGCCGGGACGCACGCCGATGCCCAGAACGTCGCGATCGAGCCGACCGACACGCGTGGCCTGATCCAGTTCGCCCGCCGCGAGGGGATCGGCCTGACCGTGGTCGGCCCCGAGGAGCCGCTCACCCTGGGCATCGTCGATGCCTTCCAGAAGGAAGGGCTGCGGATCTTCGGCCCGCGCCGGGACGCCGCCGAGCTGGAAGGCAGCAAGGTCTTCGCCAAGGAGATGATGCGCCAGGCGGGCATCCCCACGGCCGACTATCGCCTGTTCCGGCAGGCCCCGGACGCCGAGCACTACATCCTCTCCCGCGAGGTCTCCCTGGTGGTCCGGTCCAAGGGCCGGTCCACGATCCGCAGCGCCATCGCCTGCCGCACGGCCCAGGAGACGCTCGACGCGATCGACCGGATCATGGACCCGCGCGAGATGATGGGGCCGGGCGTCCAGGTCGAGCTGGAGGAGAAGGGGAAGCGTCGCGCGTTCAGCACCGCGGGCGAGGCCAAGGACTACGTCCTGGGCCGCCCCCTGGGCCTGGTCCTGAAGGCCGACGGGCTGGCTGCGGGCAAGGGGGTCTACGTCTGCGACAACCTCCGCCAGGCGCTCGTGGCGATCGACGACATCATGGTCCGCCGGATCTACGGCAAGGCGGGCGACAAGCTCCTGCTGGAAGAACGCCTGGACGGGCAGGAGACCAGCATCCTGGCCTTCACCGACGGCCGCACGATCATCCCCCTGGTCTCCAGCCAGGACCACAAGCGGGCCTACGACCATGACGAAGGGCCCAACACCGGCGGGATGGGGGCCTACTCCCCGGCCGAGATCGTCACGCCCGAGCTGATGGAGCAGGTCGAGAGCGAGATCCTGGTGCCGATCGTCCACGCCCTGAAGCGGGCCCGCCGGCCGTTCAAGGGGGTCCTCTACGCCGGGCTGATGCTCACCAACCAGGGGCCCAAGGTCCTCGAATTCAACGTCCGGCTGGGCGACCCGGAATGCCAGGCGATCCTCATGCGCCTCAAGTCGGACCTGCTCGACGTGTTCGAGGCGGTCGTCGACGGGACCCTGGATCGGATCAACCTCGAATGGGACCCGCGGCCGTCGGTCACGGTCGTGATGGCCTCGGAGGGGTATCCGGGCTCGTACGATCGGGGCCGGATGATCAACAACCTGGAGCAGGCCGAGCGGATGAAGGACGTCAAGGTCTTCCACGCGGGCACGTCCCTGCGGAACGACCCGACGCTGGCTTTGGGCCGCGACACCCGCGCCGTGACCGATGGCGGGCGCGTCCTGGACGTGACGGCGATCGGCGACACCCTGGCCGAGGCCCAGGCCCGCGCCTACGAGGCCACCCGCGCGATCCGGTTCAACGGGGCCTGGTATCGTCGCGACATCGCCGACCGCGCCCTGAAGGCGGCGACGCCCCCGACGGCCGCCCCGGACGCCTGACCCGCACCCGATGATCAACGGCCCGCCCCTCGACCTGTCGGGTCGAGGGGCGGGCCGTGTCGTGCGCCATTTTCGGGTCGGGGCTCAACCCCGACGGTAGAGCCGGCGGATGCCGGGCAGGCGGCTCGGCGTGGGCTGGCCGAAGGGGCGCTCCGTCACGTTGGGCGGCGAGACCGGGCCGTTCTTCAGCTTGACCGTCTGGGCGTAGAACGCCCGGTTGGGCCGCTCGGGGGTCGCCAGGGTGTTGTCGATCACCCCCTCCACCTTGGCCAGGATCCGGCCGCCGGGGAGGAATGCATCCTGGTCCGAGGCGGTCAGGGTGGTGTCCGTGGGATCGATGACCTGGGCATAGGGCTGGACCGACGCGGCGAAGACGGAGTCGGTGATGTCGCCCGCGATGAACGCGGTGATCTGCCCCCGGTTCTGGGCCGTGGGGGTGGGGATCGTCGCGGCCGAGGCGAAGTTCGGCTGCGTCAGGTTGGTGGTCGCCGTCGACAGGATCGAGGTCAGGTTCTGCACGTAGCCGGAGAGGAATTGCGAGTTGGCCACGTCGCCGCCGATCGACAGGTTGCCGATCATCCGGTCGGAGACGACCCGGGAGCTCAAGGCGCCCCGGTTGGCGTACAGGTTCTCGATCGCCGAGGAGAAGATCGAGACCGTATCCAACCCCCGGCCGAATTTGAGGTTGCGGGAACCGTTCGGGGCCAGGACGGTGAGGTTGTTGGTCTCGCCCCCGACGTAGAAATCGGAGATCTTGTCGTTGGTGAACGTCGTGAAGTTGGTCGCATCGCCGCCGACCCGGATGAAGCCGATCTGCCCGGTGATCGCCCCGGTGGGGTCGGGCAGCGAGGCCACGATGGTGCCGCCGAGGAACGCGGCGGCTTCCGGGGCGACCGCGGTGTTGCCGTTGATCTGATCGGCCTGGAACAGGTTGATCCGGCCGGAGACGTTGAAGATGACGCTGTCCTGGGTCGGCGGGTTCGTGGCCCCCGAAGTCCCGGCCGTCCCGGCCTGGCCGTTCGACGTGACCGTGTTGACCACGATCCGCGTGCCGTTCTGGGCCGGCAGCCCGAGCGTGACCCGGAACTGGTCCGAGGTCCCGTTCAGGGCCGGACCCTGGGCCGGGTCGGTGCCGAAGAACTTGGTCGCATCCACCCCGCCGAACCGGAGCGAGTTGATGCCGTTGGGGATGTTGATGGCGGCCACCGGCTGGGTGGCCGTGCTCGGCACCGTGGGGTCGGTCACGCCCAGGTAGAAGTCGGGCATCTTGATCGAGAGCAGGCCCTGGGGGATCGACGTGAGGGGGTCGATGTTGGGGCTCTGGTTCAACTCCTGGAAGAAGACCCGGCCATCCCCGACCCCGGACTTATCCACCCGGCCGATCAGCTTCGTCTTCAGGCTGTCGGTGCCGGAAATCGTGATCGACTTGATTTCGGTCGCGGAATCCAACGCCCCGGGATTGCCCGACGCGTCATCCTGCTTGACGACCTGCAGCGTCCCCGGGCCCTTCAGGTCGAGGGTCCAGCGGTCCCCGGCGCTGTTGATGCCGGTCAAGGAGGCCGCCAGCAGTTGCCGACCCTCCAAGCTTTCCGCCGAAGGTCGGAGGGCCCGAGAGCGCATGGGGTGATTCCACTTCGACATCGGAACAGACTCCCTTCCTCGAGATCGCGGCCCGGATCGGGTGCGAGCCGGGCGTGATGGCGACCTCGCGGCGATCACGCCCGCCAGGCCAAAAACCGGCCACCCGCCCGCCCCCTGCCTCGGATCGCGAACCTCTCCACCGACCAACGAACCTTTCCTGGTTATCGTCGATCCAACCCGCACCCTTGAACCATTCGGAAAAATCCGACAAATTAGAAGGGAAGGACGGGACAATCAATCAACCACGCAAGCAAGGATGTTCGCTCGATCGGCCGGCAAGGCCTGCCCGGGCCGGCGGAAGAAGGATGAGATGGAGCGGAATGCGAAGAATCGGCGGCGCCGGCCGTCGATCCAGATCACCATGGGGCGCGCGACCCGGCTCCATCGCCTGGTGACGCTGCTGTCCGAGGGGCCGATCGCCCGGGATGCCCTGATCGCCCGGCTGGCGTTCGGGCTCCGGACATTCTATCGCGAGTTGGATTTGCTCAAGCGTTGCGAGATCCGGGTCGAGCGGGAAGGGTCGAGCTATCGCCTCCGCGCCACGGTGGCGGAGGCCGAGGCCCGGATGCCGTTCCCCAACCCGCAGCTGAGCTTCGCGGAGATGGCCGAGCTTGCGCGGCATCCCGGCGAGGCGGCGGCCCGGCTCGCCGAGATCTACCGGGCGGTCGTCGAGCCCAAGGTCGCCCCGGCCCGGCGGCCGCGGAAGAGGCCCGGCCGTTGATCGCCGGGCGGGCGTCGGTCGCCGGGGCGGGGCAGGTGGGTCGGCCTCAGCCCATGATCGTCCTCTTGATCCCGGCCTTCAGGCCGGACACGACCGAGGAGAATTGCCGCCGGGCCTTCTCCAGGGGCATCATGACGTTGCCCTTGAGGACCTCGTCGGGCCGGGCCCGGAAGATCGTCGAGTGCGCCTCGCCCGTCCAGTGGGCCGGGGCCTCGGAGGTGTAGTAGTAGGCGGCGAACGACTTGCGGGACCGGCCCTCGGGACACTTCACCGCGGTCACGCCGTGGTAGCTGACCTCGTTGGTCTCGAAGACGACGCAGCGGTTGAAGATCGGCATGAACGAGTGGTGGCACTCCTTCACGTCGGCGTCCCACAGCTCGATGTTGCCGCCGTACTCCGGCTTCCAGTCCTTGTTGAAGTAGATCAGGATATTCAGGCGGCGGTGCAGGGCGCGTTCTTCGATGTAGTTGAAGTCGACGTGGACGTCCAGGTGCCCGCGAGGCCCCGTCTGGTGGATCCCGCCGCCGACCAGGTCCGGGTCGGGCAGGAGGTTGGGGATGTCGAAGACGTAGGACATCAGCCCGGTGAACTCGGGCGACGCCAGGGTCCGATTCAGCTCGGCGACCGGCTCGGCGAAGGCGGACGAGTCGGTCACCTGGACCTTGCCCCGTTCGTTCACCGCCTTGAAGGACTTGCCGACCTTCATGGCGTCCTCGAAGGAGGGGTAGGCGGCCAGGACGCTCTCGGCGAAGTCGGGCTCCAGGAAATTGTCGATGCAAAAGTTCTGCACAGGATGGGAATTCTTCACCCGGTCGCGCAGCACTTCGCGGTCGATGGGACTGATATATTTCATCGATAGCAACCTGAATTAGCGTGGGATGTTCACCATATCAGATCGGCATGCACCACGGATCCCGATCATAACGACGTGCGACGCCGACGACCAACCGACTCGTGAAGAATCGTCGTCCCGTTGCAAAATCGAAACTCGCCCGCCCGGGCGGGCCTCGGGACGATGCCCCTTGACGACCCGGCCGGGACGCCCCTATGATGAAAACCATCACGCCCGATGGTCTCATTTGGATTGGCCCGGATGATTCGCATTCCCTCCGACCTTCGACTTCGGTCGTCCCTCGGCCTTGCCGGCCGGGTGGGGTCTTAGGGTTCGTCGTCCGGCCACCGTCGCGTGACCGAGTCATGAAGCCCCGAGATCCACCTGCCGGTGGGCCTCGGGGCTTTCTTCGTTGACTCTCCGTCCTTTCCGAACGATCGTGACACGCCGTTCCCAAGAGCCCCAATCATGGCCGATGTCGTCGCCGACCCGAACCGGATCCTGATCTTCGACACCACCTTGCGCGATGGCGAGCAGTCGCCGGGCGCGAGCATGAACCATCTGGAGAAGCTCGAAGTGGCCCGGGCGCTCGCGGGGCTCGGCGTGGACATCATCGAGGCCGGGTTCCCGATCGCCTCGCCCGGCGACTTCGAGGCGGTCCGCGCCATCGCCGGCGAGATCGCCGGCGCCTCGATCTGCGGCCTGGCCCGCTGCAACCCCCGCGACATCGACCGGGCCGGGGAGGCGCTGAAGTACGCCCAGAAACCCCGGATCCACCTGTTCCTGGCCACCTCGGCGATCCACCGCGAGCACAAGCTCAAGATGACCCGCGAGCAGGTCGTGGCGAAGGCGGTGGAGAGCGTCAAGCACGCCCGGAGCTATTGCGCCGACATCGAGTTCAGCCCCGAGGACGCCGCCCGGACCGAGATCGACTTCCTGTGCGAGGTCGTCGAGGCGGCTATCGCGGCCGGGGCCACCACGGTCAACATCCCCGACACCGTGGGCTATGCCACGCCGACCCAGTACGCCGGGGTGATCCGGTCGCTCCGCGAGCGGGTGCCCAACATCGATCAGGCCGTGATCAGCGTCCATTGCCACGACGACCTCGGCATGGCCGTCGCCAACAGCCTGGCCGCGTGCGAGGTCGGCGCCCGCCAGGTCGAGTGCACGATCAACGGCATCGGCGAGCGCGCCGGTAATGCCGCGCTGGAAGAGATCGTGATGGCGTTGAAGACCCGCCACGACTATTTCGGCCTGTCCACCAACATCAAGACCGACCGCCTCTACCCGGTCAGCCGGATGGTCTCGACCATCACCGGCATGGCCGTGCAAAGAAACAAGGCCATCGTCGGCCGCAACGCGTTCGCGCATGAGTCGGGCATCCACCAGGACGGGATGCTCAAGAACCGATCGACTTATGAGATCATGACCCCCGAGGAAGTTGGCGTCCCCAAGACCGACCTCGTCCTGGGCAAGCACTCGGGCCGCCACGCCCTCCGCGACCGCGTCGACACCCTGGGCTACCACCTGAACGAGGCCCAGTTGGGCGTCCTGTTCGACGACTTCAAGGCGCTGGCCGACAAGAAGAAGGAAGTCTACGACGAGGACCTGATCGTCCTGATCGAGCGGCACATCCAGGACGACGCCCCGGCGTTCTGGTCGCTGGTCAGCCTGCACACGACGGCCGGCACCAGCGTGGTGCCCACCGCCACGATCTCGATCAAGCGCCGGGACGGCGAGGTCGTCCAGGATGCGGCGATCGGCGACGGCCCGGTCGACGCGATCTTCAAGGCGGTCGAGCGCGTGACCGGGATCAAGGCCACGCTCAAGGATTACGTGGTCCGGGGCGTGACCGCCGGCAAGGATGCCCAGGGGGAGGTGACCCTGGAACTGGAGGTCGAGAGCGATGACCGGTCCTTCCGGGGCCGCGCCGCGTCGACCGACATCATCGAGGCGTCGGCCGAGGCCTACCTCAACGCCGTCAACGCCATCCTCGCCCGCCGCGAGCGGAACCAGCCCCGCGAGGTCATCGGCCGACCGGGCGCCGGGGCCTGAGCGACGCGACGCAAGGCCGGGGGGATTCGGCATCGCCGATCCCCTCCCGGCCGGTCGTCAGGAAACGCAGACGTGTGCCTGGACCGCCTCGGATCCCTTGACCGAGCGGAAGATGAGGGGAAGGGGAAGCCCCGAACCATGCCAGTCGCCTGCGGGGGTCCGGGCATAGAGATGATGACGAAAGAGGACTTCCCAGCCGAACGTGAAGACGAGCGGGCCGATGTCCTCGAAGGTCTCGTAATCGTGGGCGCATCCCTCATGGAGGCGCACGGTCAAGTCGAGCATGTGTTCCAACATCTCGATGCCGGCATGCGGCCTCGTGAATGAGACGTCGAAGAATAGCGTCGTGTATTTGAATTGCAACCGGACGACCTTCGTCACCAGATCGACTCCATCCGACTTGCCGGTCTCTTCCCGCGGCGTCTGGATGGCGAACTCGCGGATGAATCGGTCGTCGCTCGAGAACACGACGGCGGCGAGCTGAGCGTCGGGGTTGGCGGTGATTTTCCTGGTTCTCGACCGCCGCTTCCTGGCGACGAACTCGCGAAAGGGAAGGGTGTCGATGCGGGTCAGGTCGATCATCTGGGCGACGAATAGGCTGGCGTCGAATGTGGAAGTCGCCTGCCACAACTGCCCGTCCTGGTCGGCCAGTCGCAAATCGGCGGACAGGATGTCGGTCGGCAAATCTCCGTCCTCATCGGCAGTCCCCACCTTCTCGGCGTAGCGTGTTTCATTTCGGATCGTCAGAGCTGCAATGACCTTGGTATCGGAATCGACGCGGAGCCATCGCCCGTCGTCTGTCGGGTAGGCCATCCCGGCGAATCCGGAGAACGAAACGGTTTCCCAAACAGCTTTCCTGGGCTTGGCCTTGGCCATGAGACGGTTCCTGGGGGTACGACCCGTTCATCTCGGCGTGCTGTCCGATTCCCAGGGCGTTCTGAGTTCGGCCAGGTAGCGATGCCAGGCCGTTTCGAGCCCCGCGAGGTCGGGGCCGAAGGCCGAGCGGAACGCGGAGGCGTGGCGATCGGCCCCGGACCCGGGGGCGCGGAGCAGGTCCAGGTAGGCCCGGAACGCGTCGGGCCGGGTCTTGCGGAGGAAGTAGACCAGCGCCCACGACTCGGCGTACAGGTCCCGGCGATACCCCTGGCCGAGCCCGGCGTCGCGGAGCAGGGGGGCCAGCCGCGGGGCCGGTCGGATCGCCCGCCAGTCGGGCAGGCGGAGGTCGTTGACCCGGCCCACGCCCGCCCACCGTCCGCCCCGGACCACCTCGAACTGGGCGGCGAGCCCTTCGTGGAGCCAGGTCGGGAAGGCATCCGGCCTCGGCTCGATGCCGGTCGCCACGGCGAGCTGGTGGACCGTCTCGTGGGCGAGGATGCCCAGGTCGATGGCCCGCCGGTCGAGTTCGAGCAGCAGCGTCAGGCGATCGATCTCGGATGCCGGGGCCCCCTCGCGCGCCCGGTTCGCCAGCGCCCTCCGCCGCGTCTTCTGGTCCTCCCCGCCCCGGGCATCGAAGGCGAATACGGCCCGCAACGTCGGGTGGTAGAACCCCTGCGTATCGGCGAATCCGGACGCCTCCGCACGCCGGAGGAAGCCGGCGTATTCGCCGCGATCGGCGAAGCACACCGAGATCAGCCGCCGCGAGGGCGTCGCCACCGGGAGCCCCTGCGCGGCCAGGGTCAGGCAGAAGGTCATCACCACGCGTTCGGCCACGTCGAGCCGCTCGCGGGCGGTCGCGGCGTCGAGTTGGTGGAGCAGGACGACGTGTTCGCCCTCCAGGACCTCGAACCGCCCCGGACGGAGCGCCTCCCGGACCGGGCCGAGATCGGCGGGGGGGCAGGGGGCCCGCAGGGCGTCGAGCATCGCCAGGGCCCGACGCGTGGGCGGATGGCCCGCGCCGTCCGCGCGCGAGGCGTCGAGCATCGCCACCGCTTCGGGCGTCAGCCCGTTTTCCAGGGCCCACCAGGCCGCCTCGAACCGGGCCGCGGCGTCTCCTTGTAGGGCACGTTCCCGCATCGCCGGCCATTCGGCGGCCGGGTCATGCCCGGGCGTGATCGACTGGAAGTCGGATCGAGCAAACGTCTTCGGGCCGTCGGGCGTGGCCAGTTCGACCCGGTCGCCCCGGACCGTCGCCGGCAACTGCACCCGGCCGCCCTGGGCGAAGACCAGCAGGTCGGCGCGGAGCGGGCCGGGGATCATCAGGATCAACGCCATCCAGGCAATCCGTCGCATCGGGCAGCCTCCGTGCGCCTTCGGCCCGATCAGGGGCCCGGCCGGGCGGTGACACCCGACAGGAACTCCGCGATCGAGCGGCCCGGCGTCTCGTCATGGGCGAACGATCCGGCCCCGTGCGCGGGCCGATCGCCCCCATGATAGCGATGGCACTCGACGCAGTCCTGCGAAGCCCCGCCCGAAGCCGAGGTCGCCCGGGCGAACCAGCCCCCTTCGGCGGAAGATTGGTTGTGGCAGGCCCGGCAGTTGGCGATATCGGGCAACAGCACGTCGGTGTTGACGGTCGAGGCCCCGTCGACCGGCTTGCCGTCCGGGCCCACGGCATAGGCCCGGGCGTGGCAGTCGCGGCACGACACCGCGCGGTGGGCGGAATGGTCGAACCGGGCGTGCCCGAACCAGACCTTGGGGACGTTGGTCGGCTCGACCTGGGCGGGGACGACCCCGTGGTCAGTGCCGGCAACGTGGTGACACTCGCGGCAATTGGTCGTGTTCTCGAACAGGAGGCTCTCGGCGGTCGCGACCGAATCGTCAAGCCTCTGGCGGGCCCGGGTCGCCTCGGGCGTCTTGCCCGGGATGGTGGCGGTCGGCACGAAGCTGTCGAGCAGCTTGGGGTCATCGGCCAGGAACTGCGAGGCGTAGGCATTCCTGACGAAGGCCGCGACCTCCGGGGGCTGGACCCCGTGCGGGGCCATCAGGTCGGGCTGGCGGGGGTCGAAGGACAGGGCGTGGCAGGCCCGGCACGACGTCTCGTAGGCGACCGGCTCATAGTAGCCGCCCGGCTTCGACCCGCCGTCGCTCGCCTGGAGGTTGTGGCAGGACGCGCAGTCGAGCTGGACCGGGTCGGCGTCGGATTTCCCGGCGCCTCGATACCTCGGCCGTTCGGCGGCGATCGGGATCCGGGCGACGGTGTAGGGGGTGTCGCCCTCGCGACCGACGAGGCCCGGCCGCATGTGCAGGGCGTGGTTGAACTTGAGCCTGGAGCGATCCTGGGGCGGCTGCCCCTCGACGAACAGGGCGGCCTCGGGACGGAACGGGGGGTGGTCCTGGTCGAATTGGCGGACGTTGCCGAATCGCCGCTCGTGTTCGCCCTTCAGGCCGGTGTGGGCCGCGAGGTTGCCGTGGCACGACGTGCAATCGCCGTCGGCCAGCCGGACCAGCGACGCATCGCGGCCCCGGTGGTCGCGATGGCACCCGGCGCAACTCGGGACCTCCTCGGCGTTGGTGGCCTGATGATGCACCCCGACCTTATGGCACGACGAGCAGAGGCCGTCGGCCCCGGAGTGATCGGCCGTCGCGCTTTGCAACGCGGGGAGCAGGGGGCGGCCATCGATCGCGGCGAAGGGGACGTGGCAGGCGTCGCACTTATGATCCCAGGCGGCATGGACCCGGGCCACCGGCCCGCGCGACACGCGATAGCGCCCGGCATCGTTGGAGGCGGTCCCGCCGCGCGACCAGTCGAGCCCGCTGGCCCACCACGCCAGGGCCGCCACGGCGGCCACGGCCGAGAGCCGGAGCCGGGCGCGGCGGAGCGGGTCCGGATGCTTGAAGTAGTCCTTCGGCATCCGCTGCCATCGGTCCTTGCCGCTCTCACGCTCGATGGTCATGGCGGGGGATGCCTCGGCTCAGCGGTACTGGAGGGCGACCCAGATATGGACGAACATCAGGATCACCAGGGCGACCGACAGCGGCAGGTGGACGGCGAGCCAGTTGTGCAGCCAGGTATGATACCGGGCCTGGAGGTCGAGCTGGCGCCGTTGCTCGCACGAGTTCTCGAGGATGCCGACCGCCTCGTGGGCGCCCGCCGGCAGCTTGGCCCGGAGATCATCGAACACCGACCTGGCCAGCGCCGGGCGATTCAGGGGCGACCGGATCGCCTTGCCCTGGAGCAGGAACGGGCCGATGGTGTCGCGGTAGATGTCGCGGAGCGGCCCGGCGCCGGGCACGGCGGCCTGCTGGACCCTGGTGATCAGGGTCTTCCCCTGGACCTCGCCCACGGTCTGGACCGCCCCGACGGTGAGGTGCGAGATCGGGGCGCCGGCGGCGACCTCCTCGGGCGACGGCTTCTCCGGCTCCTCGCCCGGGGCCGGCCCGCAGGTCACCGCCACCAGCCTCTGGGCGTCCCGTTCCAGGGCCTTGGCCACCAGGCCGATCTGGGAGTGGATCGTCTCGGCCGGGACCCGTTCCAGCATCCGCCCCGGCAGGATCTGTTGCATCGCCAGCCCCCAGACGCCGCTGGCGATCACGACCAGGAACAGCACCATCAGCACGGTGCTCAGGCTGCCGCCCCAGCGGAATCCGCTGTGCAGCACCAGCATCGGCACGGTGAGCAGCCCCAGCCAGATGTGCGCGATCATCCAGGTCCTGGCCCGGCCGATCCGCCAGGCCCGGACCTTCTTCCGCCCCCACAGGGAGAATTCGAAGAGGATCAGGAGCCCGCCCACGATGCCCAGCGTCAGGCCCGGCAGGCTCCCGCCGCTCGGCCATCGCCGCGTGCGATAGCCTTCGAAAGCATACCAGGCCGCCGCAATCAATGACGCGGCGACCACGGAGACGATCCAGGGCCGATGCTTCAGCGAGTTCCGACCGTCGAGCAGCACGACAACACCCTTCCCGGGCCGGAGATACCGCGGCCTCGTCGATCGATCCGGCCGGTGAACATCTAACACCCCGGCCGACCCGTGTCAACGATGCCGGTGCCTCAATAAGCCGGGCTCGGGCGATCGGAGATCAGGGGGCCCGGCCGGGGGCACGGCGGGCGCGGCGTAGCATCATCCGCGAGCCCAGATCGACTGATTGCAATCCGCCGACCGCCAGGCCACCATCGAAGCCCGAAGACGTATCGCGGCCGACCGATGGATTGCCGCCGGGACGATGGCCGCCGGTTCCATGATCCTCGTCCGACCATTCATCGAAGGAGGGACGGATGGCAATCGATCCCGCGGTGGACAGAGACCGGATCAGGCATCAAAAGTTCAATCTTTGGATGGGGAGCATCGCGGCCGTTGCCGGCATTGCATCGCTCGCGATCGGCGTTTATTTCCAGTCCAGTGCTTCCCCGACGAACTTTCAAAAGTCGTTAGGGCAGGGCATCGTGGGGGCATGGGCGATCCTGCCGCCCATCTTCTTCTGGTACGACTGGTGCTACCTGTCCTACGGCGACAAGGACGACCGGGAGTTCCAGAAGGAGACGCACAACCTCGCCCGGAACATCTGGCTGGCGTTGATCGTCGTGCTGGGCGTGATGTTCGACATCAAACTCCAATGACGGGGCCGCCCCGTCTCCGCGTCAGATCTCCGCCAGGACTCCGGATTCCTCCTGGGCTTCTTCGGCGAGTGGTCCATCGTCTCCCATCGATTCGACGATTCGCGAGGTATCCCACAATCGCACCATGCCGTCATCGTGGCCCGTCACCAGGCGGTCGCAGTTCATCGCCAGGCTCAGTTCCGTGAAGACGGCGGCATTGACCTGTTGTTTCGTCAGCCTTCGACGCGAGGCGACATGGTATGAGGACAGGGAGCCGTCCTCCGCGGTCGACACGAAGAGCGTCCCTTGCCTGGAAAAGCCCATCGCCCGGATCCGCACCAGGCGTTCCCCGATCGTCCCGACGGGCCTCCCATCGGCGACCGTCCAGAGACGGACGCATCCCTCCAGGGAACTGGCCGAAGCCAGGCGCGATCCGTCGGGCGAGAATGCCAGGCACATGACCAATGAAGGCTGCCCCTGGACTCGCCAGCATTCGAGCCCTCCGGCGACCGCATGCAGGGCCACCGAGCCGTCCCGGCCCGCCAGGGCCATCACGCGACCATCGGGCGAGAACTCGCAGGCTTTAACCCCCTCGCGAGGGCCCCGGATCCGACCGTTCAGGAGGCCCGAGCGGAGATCCCACATCTCGACGACGCCTCGCGGCCCGTCCACCGTGGCCAGGAGCTTGCCATCGGGGGAGAACTTCACCCGAGGGGACTCAACCTCCCCGGCGTCGATCTCCAGGGCCACCTCGCCCCGATCGATCGACCAGATCAGGACGCGTGGCCCCTGGCCAGAGATCGCGAGCATCCGCCCGTCGGGCGAGAGGTCGATGATGGCCCGACCTCGTTGCTTCGGCGGCGGCGGAAGCTCGGCGGGACCTTCGCACCGGAAGAGCCTGATGCAGCCGTCGTAGTTGGCCAGGACGATCAGCCGGCCATCGCCCGAGATGGCGACGGCGGCGACATTGGTCAGCGAGCGGATTCCGGCGAGCAGCTCATATTGCCGATTTCGGCCTCGTGTGGCGTGCTGGTACTGTTCATAACTTAGGTGGAGCACGAGGGCGACCATGACTCCCGCAGCGACTTGAAAGGACAGCTTCTGGACGATTCTCCGGCCCGTGGGCTCGCAATCGGCATGTCGCATCGGAGGGGGGGACCTTTCCGTGGCGGGTAACATTCATGCTTGCGACCATAGCCTCCGTGACAAGTCGGCTCGATTCGGATCAACCTAACTCCTCATCCGATGATTTCAGGAAAATTCCTTGATGCGAGGGCCCATAGGCGGAATCATGCGGGAGAACCTACGTCCGATAATGGGAGTTATGTCATTCTTTGTGCGGCAAGGCTCGGATTCGGGTGGTTCGGGCGGTGGGATGCGGAGCGAACATGGACGATGAGACGACGATCGGCGCGTTGAAGGCCCTGGTCCTGCGGTTCGCCCGGGAACGCGACTGGGAGCAGTTCCACTCGCCCAAGGATCTCGGGCTGGCCCTGGCCAGCGAGGTCGGCGAGTTGCTCGACCATTTCCGGTATCGGCCCGACGCCGCGATCCGGGCGGACCTCGCCGACCCGGACGCCCGGCGCGAAGTCGCCCACGAGATGGCCGACTGCCTGTGGGTCCTCCTGAGGCTGGCCGACGTCTGCGGGGTCGACCTGGCGTCGGCGATAATCGAGAAGGTGGACCTAGCGGCGATCAAGTACCCGATCGAACGCTCGCGGGGCCGGGCCGACAAGTACACCGCCTATCGGGACGGCCCGGAGCCCGATCGCCGGGACTGAGTTGGGCTCGGCTTTCGCCCGGGGCGGATCGCGATACAATCGGGGGCATGAATGTCATCGTCGTCGCTTGCAATGGGCTCCATCTCGGCTTCCTCGGGGCCTACGGCAACAGCTGGATCGAGACGCCGCATCTCGACCGGCTCGCCGCCGAGGGGGTCGTCTTCGATCATCACTTCCCCGAGAACCTGACCACGCTGCCGACACGTCGCAGCTGGTGGACCGGGCGCTACGGATTTCCCGACCCCGATTCGGGATGGACGGCGCTGCGGCACGACGAGGCGATCTTGCCCGATCTCCTCTGGAACCAAGGGGTTCGGTCGGCCCTGATCTCCGACGTCCCGCTCCTCCGCGAGGCCGGGCAGGGGTTCGGCCGGGGCTGGGACGAGGTCCGGTGGATCCGGGGGCTGGGGTATGATCCCCTGGTCCCCCCCGGCGATCCGAGGGCGGGACGGATCCGCGTGGCCGACGAGCCGGGGCTCCGCCTGCCGCCCAAGGACGATCCCGACTACGGGTTATGGAAAGAGCGGTGGGAGCAGTTCCTCCGCAATCGGGCGGTGCTGACCCGCGACGACCCGGAGAACGCCGGGGCGGCGCGGGCCGTCCGCGAGGCCGTCGCCTGGCTGGACGGACGCGGCGACGACCCGGCCCCGTTCCTGCTCTGGCTCGACCTGTTCAGCCCCCACGGTCCGTGGGACGCCCCGCCCGCCTACCGCGACCTGTACGCCGCCAACGAGCCCGACGAGTTCGAGGCCGGCGAGGAGGGGGATCTCGTCGAGGAGGACGACGACCTGACCCTGGAGGACGTCCGCGTCCTGATCGACGTCCCCGCCGGCGCCGTGGGGGACGTGATCGATGAGGAGGAACTGCTCCGGCTCCGGCGGACCTACGCCGGCGCGGTCACGTTCCTGGACAAGCAGCTCGGCGTCCTGTTTGAGGCCCTGAAGGCCCGGGGCCGGTTCGACGACACGCTGATCGTGTTCACGTCCGACCAGGGGGAGCCGCTCGGGGAGCACGGCTACGTCCGGCGGTTCCGCCCCTGGCTCTACGAGGAGCTGATCCACACCCCCCTGATCGTGCGGATGCCCGGCGGGGAGTTCGGCGGGTCGCGCCAGCCCGCTCTGGTGCAGACGGTCGACCTGCTGCCGACGGTCCTCTCGGCCCTGGGGCTGCCCCCGGACGAGAAGGCCCACGGCCGCGACCTGCTGCCCTTGATCCGGGGCGAGGTCGCCCGGGTCCGGGATTACGCCTGCCTGGGGATGGACGTGGAGGAGTTCGCGATCCGCACCCCGCACTGGCACCTGATCGTGCCGATCGAGGTCGATCCCGACGATCCCCCCCGCCCCCCCGAGCTTTATCGCAAGCCCGAGGACCGCTGGGATCAGAACGACGTCTCAGCCGAAAATCCCGAGGTCGCCGAGCACCTGGAATTGACGCTCCGGCGGTTCGCCGATGCGGTCGGCCGCGACGCCATCGACGAGGTCCCGCCGCTCCGCGACATCGCCCGATCCGAGGGCTGAGGCAAGAGCCGGGGCGGGCGGCGCGGGAGGGGCCTCCCACGCCGCCCGGTCGGGAGGCTCAGGGCTGGGGTGAGGCGAACTCGCCCAGCCCGAAGACCCGGCGGCCGAACCGCTGGAGCGACGGCCGCCAGTGCGGGTCGTGGCCGCAGTGCGGGCAAGGGCCGTTGACCTGGGCCACCGCCGGATCGACCGGGGCCACCGTCGCCGCCGTCTCCACGACCGTCCCATCCCCCTGCACCGGCGGGGCGTCGCTCCGATAGTACGACGAGGGCAGGGTCGGGTCGGGCAACCCCAGAGCCCGGGAGGCCTCCGCCTGGACCTTCGCGGCGCGGACGTGTCGATCCTGGACCCGGGCCTTCGCGGCGACGACCGTCGCGGCCCGCTCCCCCTGCCCTGCGGGCTTCCCGGTCCCCGCGGACTTGCCGCGGTCCGCCACCGGGATCGTCTTGGACGGGATCACCGGCGCGGCCGCTGCCGGCAAGGCCACCGGGGGCGGGGCGAGCTTCCTGGGCCCGGCCGAGGGGGAAGCCCCGGACGTGACCGGCCGAGGACGGATCGACGGCAGGCGAGGCCGTTCCCGGGGATCGGGGGCCGGCGCGGCGGCCTCGGAGGCCGGGGCGGCGGCCGTCGGGCGAGGATCCGGGGCCGAGGGCCGGGCCGCCTCGGCGGGCGCAGGCTCCGGGGCGGGGGCCGGCGCGGGGTCGGGGGTCGCGGCCGGTTCCGGGGCGGGCGTCGCCGCCGGTTCGGGACGCTTCGGTTCCGGGATCGCGGGTTCCGGGACGACGGGCGGCGTCTCGACCTTCGGCTCGGGCAAGGTCGGCTCGGGCAGGGTCGGTTCCGGGAGGCTCGGCTCGGGCAGGGTCGGCTCGGGCATCGGCGCCGCCTGGGCCGGGGCCGGGGCCTGGGCGGACGGTTCCTCCGGAGGGGCGGCCGGCTGGGGTTGGTCGGCCGGGGCCTGGGCCGGATCGGGGGACGCCTCGCGGGCGGCCGTCGAGAACGATTCCGGGTTGGCCGGTTCGAGCGGCGTGAGCGCCTCGGTGGCCGGCGAGTCGGCGGGCGGGCTCCCTCCCTCGGCCTCGTCCGAGGCTTCGGTTTCGGCCCGGGCGGTGGTGACCTCCCCGTCTCGGGGATGATCCTTCGGGAGCGTCAGCGCCACCGGGAGGATGGAGACCTCGCCCGGCTCAAGCTTGCGATTGCCGCCGGTCCGCGGGGCCGTCGAATACGTGAGGCTGGTCGGCGTCCCCTGCCCCATCCCCCGGAGCCGTCGGCCGAGCCAAGAGCCTTTGGGGACGGTCTTGGCGACCTGGGGGGCCTCGGCCGCGTCCTTCGGGGCCTCCTTCTTCTGGAGGCCCGGGAAGAACCGGGAAAGCCCATCGGGGCGGGCGAAGACCCCGGCATGATCCGCGGAGGCGGCCGCGTCGGGCCGGGTCGTCGTGACCAGATGTTGCGGCGGCGCATCGATTTCCGGCCGGGGCCGCGATCGGATCGAGGCGAGGCCGTTGCCGCTCCGGGTCGCGGTGGCGCATCCGCTGGTCGTGCCCGCCACGAGGGCGAGCAGGGCCAGAACCTTGAATCGTCTCATGGCGAATCCTTCCGCCTATGCGCCCGACACGGAGTGGACCCGGTCCTCCCGGTCCTCGATCGGCGCGGTCCTTGAAGAATGGGATCGACGACGGGTCGCCCGCCGTGCGCCGATTCCGAGGGTTTTGACAGGGGGCCGGGCCCACGACCGATTCGTTCGGAAAAGTCGGGCCATCTCCCCACCCTCGGGCGGCGACCGACGTAGGAAGGGTAGGTTGGTCCGGGATGGCGGCGGATGGGGCGAGAAGCGATCGGCCCCCGGATCGCCCGGCCCCGGACCGACGGAGATTGGATTGATGCCGACGCCACCGCACACGGATGCCGACCCCACCCGCCGGATGCCCTTCCTCGATGGGATCCCCGACGACCTCCGGGCGATCCTGGCCCGATTCATCGAGGAGGAGCGGGTCCCGGCCGGGACGGAATTGATGCCCCAGGGGCAGCCCAACGACCGGCTCTGGTTCGTCGT
This sequence comes from Tundrisphaera macrotermitis, assembly GCF_051175315.1. Lineage (NCBI taxonomy): Bacteria > Pseudomonadati > Planctomycetota > Planctomycetia > Isosphaerales > Isosphaeraceae > Tundrisphaera > Tundrisphaera macrotermitis. The sequence continues at coordinate 5,149,001 of NZ_CP195100.1, read as the reverse complement.
GGAAGGGACGGTCGCCATCGAAAGGGCCGCGCCGGGGGGCCGGGCCGAGACCCTGGCCTCGCTGCCCGCCCCCTCGGTCTTCGGGACGACCACCTTCTACCGGCCGGAGATGCCGGCCAGCGCCACGATCCGGGCCGAGACCGACCTCCACCTCTGGACCCTCGACCACGCCGCCCAGGACCGCCTGCGGGACGACGAGCCGAAGGCCGCCGAGGCGCTGGCCACCGCCATCATCCGGATCCTGTCGGAGCGGTTCGACCTGCTCGACCGCCGCCTGGCCGGGCTGATGGCCGGCCCGGATCCGGCGCGAAACCGTCCCCGCCCGGCCAGCGAGCTGGCCGCATTCCGCAGCCGTTTATTCGAAGAACCGGGCCTCTGATCGGGCCGGGCGATGGATCTGCGCGTTGACGGGGCGACCTCGGGACTTCACAATAGGAAGTCGCCTGATCCGATGGTTCGCCGCGTCAACGCCGGAGCGACCATCGTCGCATCGGTGGTTTGAAATCGCCCGCCCCACGCCCGCTCCCGGCACCCCTGGGGCGTCTTGCCGTCCCGGCCCCCTCGCCGGTTGCGGATCGTCGGAGTCCTTTGTCCATGGCTCAATCTCACGACTCCACCCATTGTACCCACTGGCAGCCCGCCTTCGAGGGCCTGCTCAGGACCGTCCGCGACAGCGGGACGCACGGGCACCTGACCGATATCCGCGAAGCCCTCCGGGTCAAGATCAGCGCCACCCGGCCGCTGGTCATGCTCTGCCCCCACGCCGACGACGGGGCGATCACCGCCGCCTGCCTGCTCCACGAATATGCGGTCCGCCGCGGCCTGCCCGTGATCGAGGTCCTGGTCTTCGCCGGCGAGCGGAACGTCGCCGCCCCCTGGCTCAACGACCAGAAGAAGGTCTCGGTCCGCGAGTCCGAGTTCCGCCTGGAATGCAACGTCCTTGGGGCCGAGGCCGTCTGCTGGAACCTGGACGCCTATCGCACCCCCGGCTACCACCCCAGCGCCAAGGACATCGACAAGATCGTCGGCTGGTTCGCCGAGAAGAAGCCGGGCGCCGTCATCATCCCCCCGGCCACCGATGCCCACCTGGCCCACCGCATGACCCGCGCCCTGGCCGCCGTCGGGCTGCTCGGCGCCGGGCTCGCCGATACCCTGGTGCTGACCGGCTGGACCCCCTGGGGCCCCCTGCCCCGGCCCAACGCCTACTTCACCTACGACGGCGAGGCCGAGCGTACCAAGGAATGGGCCATCCACTGCCACGCCTCGCAGGTCCTGCTCACCGACTACACCGAGTTCTGCTCCCACCTGGGGCGAGCCTATGCCGCCCTGACCCGCGAATGGTCCGAAGGCCACAGCCTCTCCGGCCGCGCCGCCCGGATCGATGACCGGTTCGTCGGCGTGGAGCTGTTCCAGATCGAGAGCCCCGACCCGGCCCGGATCGACGTCAACCCCAACGATCCGATCCAGATCGCCCTGGGGATGCTCCACGATCCCGCGTGCGCCGCGGCCAATGCGTCGACCGCCTCGACCGCCGCCGGCGTCTGATATCCCCATCTCGATCCACCCCGGCCCTCTCGGTTTGCCCGCACATGCCCGATTCCCAGTCGCCCCGCCTCCTCGAATTCTCGGGGGCCTCCGTCCAGGTCTTCGCCGAGCCCGAAGCCGCCTGCCAGGCCGCCGCCCGCCAGATCGCCCGCGCGATCACCGATGCGGTCGCGGCCCGGGGGCGGGCCGTTCTCGGCCTGGCCACCGGCTCCACGCCGATCCCGGTCTATCGACACCTGGTCGCCGCGAATCGCTCGGGCGAAGTGTCGTTCCGCGACGTGGCGACCTACAACCTCGACGAGTATTACCCGATCAGCCCGGCCGACCCGAACAGCTACCGGGCGTTCATGCACCGGCACCTGCTCGGCCACGTCGACATCGCCGCCAATCGCGCCCACCTGCTCGACGGCTCGGTCCCCGAGGCGTTCGCTTCGGATCACGCGGCCGACTTCGACCGCTGGATGGCCGCCGAGGGGGGCCTCGACCTCCAACTCCTGGGCATCGGCCGCAACGGCCACATCGGCTTCAACGAGCCGTCGGACCTGGCCACCCCGGAGGCCCTGGCCCTGCCGACCCGGATGGTCAAGCTCCATCCGACCACGATCGCCGACGCCGCCAAGGATTTCGGCGGCGAGGCCCTGGTCCCGCGCCAGGCCCTGACCGTCGGGACGGCCCCGATCCTGGCCGCCCGCTCGATCCTGGTCCTCGCCTTCGGCCCCAACAAGGCCGATGCCGTGTCCCGCTCCCTGCTCGGCCCGATCACGGCCGAGGTCCCCGGGTCGCTGCTCCGCACGGCGGGATCCAGGGTCCACTGGTTCATCGACCAGGAAGCCGCCCAGGGCCTGTCCTGAGCGACGAAGGGGTTCGCCGCGAGGACGCGGCGAACCCTTCTTATTCCTGACCCATCAGAGCCCGGCCGTGGCCGTGACCGGGTCCACCTGCCAGTCGAACGTCACCTGGAACGGCGCCCACCACGGGGCGACGCCGGTGGCGGGGTCGCTGTGGCGTCCGAGCCCGTTGGCCGACGGCGGCTCGATGTCGTACACCAGCTTGTACTGGCCCGGCCTGGGCATGGCGATGTTGGCCCCGTAGTGGAGCCCGTCCCAGGCGACCATCGGCAGCAGTTCGCCGGTCACCGTGGGCGTGTCCCCCTTGGCGGGGATCAGCGAGTAGCGGACCTTCAGGTAGGGGACGAACTCGTCCTTGGCGAACCCGTTGGGGTTGTCCTCGGTGGCGCGGATGTCGGCCTCCAGGTGGATCAGGCCGGGCCCCCCGGACGATGACATCCCCTCCATGGCCACGGCATCGAGCCACACGGCGACGACCTGGATGTGATTCTTGATCACCTCGTCGCCGATCGGATATTCGCGGGCCCCCTTGCTGACCGCCGTCCCCTGGGCGGGTTCGGCGACCGCCCCGGGCGAAGCGGCGGGCTTGTCGGTCCCGGGCCCGGGCCGGGGACCGGACTGGAAGTTCGCGATCAGGATGGCCACGATCCCCAGGATCATCGTCCCGGCGATCAGAGGGCCTTTCCACGACTGGGCCACGTTGTAGCTCCCTGAAAGAGGTCGGGACGCGATCGGGTCAGACCCCGACCCGCGCCGGGGTGGTCCGGGCGACCGGAGGCTTGGCCGACGGGCCCCGGCCTTCCAGGGCCGGGGAGATCAGGGCGATCGCCGCACCGAGCAGGAGCAGGCCCTGGACCGACAACGACTGGACGTTGGGATAGAGGCCCAGCAGGGGCAGGCTCCAGGTGGTCCAGGACAGCGGGGTCACCTTCATGATCCCGGCGCTCTGCAACTCGAAGACGCCATTGCCGGCGAAGATCACCGACATCGCGAACAGGATCGAGCCGGTGACCTTGAAGAACGGCCGCATCGGCAGCCGGGCGCTGGTCCTGCGGACGATCAGCACGATCACCGCCAGCCCCACCAGCCCGACGCCCAGCCCCGCCGCCAGGCCGATCAGGCCGGGGCGAGAGCCCCCCTGCCCCGAGATCATCGCCTGGTACATCAGCGCGGTCTCGGCCCCCTCGCGGTAGACGGCCAGGAAAGCCGTCACGCACAGAGTGCCCAGCCCCCCGCCGTTGGCGGCCCCCTGCATCGTCTTCTGCTTGAGGAAGTCAGCCCATCGCTTGGCCTGGGTCTGCGAGATCAGCCAGTAGCTCACGTAGAACAGGACGACGGTGGCCAGCAGCATGACGGCCCCCTCGATGATCTCGCGGGTCTGGCCCTGGGTCGCGGCGATCAGCGAGTTCAGGCCGACGGCGGTCAGGGCGCTGGCTGCCACGGCCAGCCCGACGCCCCAGCGGATCGCCTTCATCGCCCCCGGCTGGCCCGACTTGGCCACCAGGGCGATCAGCATCGCCAGGAGCAGGATGACCTCGACCCCCTCGCGGAGGATCGTCGCCAGCGAGACCACGAACGCCGCGCCGAACGAACCCACCTTCACCGCCTCGGTCCGGGCGATCGCCGCGGCGACCTCGGAGCGGAGCGCGGCCAGTTCGACGCGGAGGGGTTCGCCCGCCAGCCCGGCGTCGATCCGGCCCCGGATCGTGTTGAATCGGGCCTCCAGGGGCTTGACCTCTCCGGGGCTGCGGACGGTCAGCACCCGCTCCAGAGGTTCGAAGTCCTGGAAGTAAGCGTCGGTCATGGCGGAAGCCGCATCGCCGGCCTTGCCCGCGTCGGCCAGGTCCCGCACCCTGTCAAACGAAGCCTTCAAAGCCTGCTGCTGGCCGGCCAGGTCGGTCGGGGCCTCGGTGGATTCGGTCGACTCGACCGGGGCGTTGGCCGTCGAGGCTCCCACCTTGGTCCGATCGGTGATCCCCATGCGATTGAGGTCTTCGGAGGCGTGCGACAAGCTCAGCAGCAACTGACGGGTCTTGTCCACTAGCAGGGAGGGCGAAGAGGTCCCTTCGCTGACCTTGGTGAGGGCCGATCGAAACTTGAGGAACTGACCCTCGATCTCGCCGGCCCGCTTGTATCCGAGCGACCGCCGCACGGCGGTTTCCATGTCCGATAGTTCGAACTCGCTCCAGTAGGCATCCTCGGCCAGCTTCCGGGCCCGGGCCAGCCCTTCCGGCTTGCGGGCCAGTTCGCGGGCCTCGGCCAGCAGCAGGCCGATCCGGTCGGTCACCTCGGGCCAGGTCCGGATGGGCGTCTCGGCACGGGCCGTCGCGACCGCCGGGAACCCTTCCAGCGTGATCGTGCCCAGGTCGGCCGCCCCGCCATTGACCTCGACGACGCGCTCCAGGGCCGGCCCCATCTCGTGCCAGGCCTTGAGCGTGTATTCGCCGTCCGGCACGCCTTCGAAGCGGAACGAGCCGCCGCCCCGGCAGACCTTGGCCCAGGGGGAATCCGTCACCACGACATACCCGCGCATGTGGCTATGGATGTCGCACACCAGGCGGATCACCCCGGACTTCTCGGGCACGAACAGGGCCGGAACCCGGGGGGCCATGCTCTTGTTGAACGGGAAGCCGGGCGTCAAGATGTGGACGTTGTGCGTCTCCGAATCCTCGTTGGTGAACCGGATCGTCTGCCCGGTGGCGACGACCTGCACCCGGGGCTCGAACTGGAGCCCCCGCTGATTCACCAGCGCCACCGCCCGCGCCGGACGCTTCGCCGCATCCTCGGCGGCCGGCTTGACGCCCGAGGCCGGCTCCAGCGTCACCACGGCGGGGCTGATCGCCGGCGAGCAAGAATCGGGCATCATCACCCGCCCCGTCACCGCCGGGACGTCCGCACGGGCGGACATCGGGATCAAGAGGCCGAACAGCGCCAGGAGCCGGCAGGCGGGGCGAGCGAGCATGTTCGAGGGTCTCGAAGGCGGCGGGCGGAGCGGAGAGGCCACGCATTGAGATTCAGTCTCAGTCGGCCTTTATTCTAATCCCGGCGCGTGGCACCGTCAATCATCGAGTCGTGGCCGCGGCGTTTTCCCCAGGGTGGCGATGATGTCCAATCTCTACGTCGAAAGCCCCTATCATGGACCGGTCCGCGAGGGGGTGACGACGGTGGCCGGCCGATCGATCCGGCTGATCCGGCCCGCCGAGCCCGATCGCTTGCTGGAAGATCCCGAGATCGCCGCATTCAATGAAAAAGACGACTACATGCCCTACTGGGGCTACCTCTGGCCCGGCGCCTTCCTGCTCGGCGAGGCCCTGGCGGCCGGGAACTGGCCGGAGGGGACCCGGGCCCTGGAGATCGGCTGCGGGTTGGGCTTGACCGGTCTGGTCGCGGTCGCGATGGGCTTCGAGGTCTGCTTCACCGACCACGACCGGACCCCGCTCCGGTTCGTCGAGCGGAGCGCCCAGGCCAACGGGTTCGACCCGGCGACCTATTCGACCGCCCTGCTCGACTGGCGCGAGCCACCCGCCGAGCGCTACCCCCTGATCCTCGGCGCGGACGTCACTTATGAGCGCCGGCTGATCCCCCTGGTCGCCGGGGTCCTGGCCGCGATGCTCACCCCCGACGGCGTGGCCCTGATCTCCGACCCCGGCCGGTCGCCGGCCGAGGGATTCGCGGCGACCCTGGCCGGCTTCGACCTCCGATGCGAGTCCCAGGCGGCCCGGGCCGAGTCCGAGGAGTTGGGCCCGCTCAAGGGCACGATCTATCGGGTCACCCGCAAGGGATAGTCACCCGAGGCCGCCCGGGGCCCGCCGAAGGGCGAGAATATGGTTGACTGGCCGGGGCGCTGCGATACGATTGGATGGACAAGGGGTCTTCACGCGCGGCGTCTTCCCGACGGAGGCGCATCCTCGTCCGTTTCGTGGTCCTCCGGCCTGCCCATGAACATCCCGATGATCTGGGGCTGGATCTGGGCGATCTTGCCGGGTTCCCGCGAATGGGCGCTGATGGCCATCGTCACGCTGGTCCTGTTCGGCCGCTCGCCGTCGTTGCGAAGGCGGGCCGTCCGCTGGGCCCGCCCGTGGCGGGACGGAGACCGGATCCCCGAAACCCGGACCCTGATCCTGGTCGCCGTCGTGACGGCCGCCCTCACGGCCTCCCTGATGACCTGGATGCAGTCCGGCCCGCCGCGAACGCCCTGACCCCTCCTTTTTGCCCCTCGACTTCGCCTCGCCCCCGAACCCGACCCACCTGGAGCCTCTCCCATGCCCTTCGCCTTCGGCCTCCCCGGCGGTTATGAGTTCCTGGTCGTCGGTTTCGTCGCCCTGCTGATCTTCGGCAACCGCCTCCCCAGCGTGATGCGGTCCCTGGGCCAGGGCATCACCGAGTTCAAGAAGGGCGTCAACGGGATCGAGGACGAGACCGACACCACCACCACGCCCGCCAAGACCCCCACGGCCTGACCCGCCGTCCCGACCCACGCCCGAACTCGGTCCGCTCGATCTTGCAGGAGTCTCACCCATGCCCCTCGCCTTCGGCCTCCCCGGCGGATACGAATTCCTGGTCGTCGCCTTCGTGGCGCTCCTGATCTTCGGCAACCGCCTGCCGAGCGTGATGAAGTCGCTGGGCAAGAGCGTCACCGAGTTCAAGAAGGGCGTCGCTGGCATCGAGGACGACCTCGACGCCGCCGTGACCGCCGACAAGAAGCCCGCCGCCACCACGACCCGCGACCTCGACTGACCCGCCCGCCTCGTTGACATGGGGCCCTCCCCTCCTCCGACAGGAGACCGCGACGCGATGTTCCCCAATCTCAATCCGATGGAGATGATGGTCGTGTTCGGGGTGGCCGTCCTCCTGTTCGGCAAACGCCTCCCCGAAGTGGGCCGGACCCTGGGCAAGGGGATCGTCGAATTCAAGAAGGGGATCCGCGGCATCGAGGACGAGTTCCGGTTCGATGCCCCGTCCTACACGGCCCCCGTCTCCACGCCGACGCACACGTCCTCCGACGTTTATGAGTCGTCCGTGCCCAAGTTCGAGCCCCCGACCTCCGCCCCCGTCCGCCAGCCGGACGTCCCGAATCTGACCTTCCCGGACTGATCCGACGCTCATACCAAACCATCTCGGACGGGCCGGGCAACGACACGCCGCGTTGCCCGGCCCTCCGCATTTCCCGGGGGCCTCGGATGAAGATCAGCGTGGTCGGGATGGGCCATGTGGGCGGCGCGCTCGCCTTCGCCCTCGTCTTGCGGGCGGTCCCCCACGAGCTGGTGGTGGTCGGCCGGACCCGCGACAAGGTGCTCGGCGACGCCAACGACCTGATGCACGCCGCGGCCCTGGTCCGGCCGATGCGGGTCCGGGCCGGGGAGCTGGCCGACACCGCCGGGAGCGACATCATCTTCCTCGCGGCGAGCGCCGCCAAGGATGCCCACGGCGACCGGCTGGACGCGGCCGAGGTCAATGCACGCCTGTTCCGAGAGCTCGTGCCGCCCCTGGCCCAGGCCTCGCCGGAGGCCGTGATCGTCGTCCTGTCCAATCCCGTCGATATCTGCACCTACGTTGCCTTGAAGGCCTCGGGCTTCCCGCCCGGCCGAGTCCTGGGGACCGGGACGCTGATCGACACCGCCCGATTCCGCTCGTTGCTGAGCCGGGAGATCGGCATCAATGCCATCGACATCCGGGCCTACATTCTGGGCGAGCATGGCGAGACCCAGTTCCCGGCCCTCTCCGTCGCCAGCGCCGGCGGGATGCGGCTCCGCACCGAGGACGTCGATGCCCGCGCCCTGGCCGACAAGGCCAGGGGTGGCGGCCATCAGGTCGCCCGAGAGAAGGGCTACACGAACTATGCCGTGGCCCTGTCCGCCACCCTGATCGGCCAGGCCATCGCCGAAGACGCCCGGACGGTCCTGCCCGTCAGCACCCTGGTCGACGGATTCCTCGGAGTGAAGGACGTCTGCCTGAGCCTCCCCTGCGTGATCGGCCGGCGCGGCGTCGACCGCATCCTGCCCGTCACGCTCGATGCCGACGAGGTCGAGCGATTCCGGGCCAGCGCCTCGGTCCTCCGCAAGGTCCTCGACGAGATCGGAGAGCCACCCTCGGCCCCGCAAGCCTAGCCGGTGGGTGTCGTGCTCATCGTGGCCGAGACCGCAGGCGCGTTCCGCAAGGTCTGGTAGATGACGCAGTAGCGTTCGGTCAGCTTCATCAGCGTGGCGAGCTGGTCGGGGCTGGCGTCGGAATCGAGGTCGAAAGCCAGTCGGATGGCCGAAAACCCGACGTTGGCTCCCTTGTCGACGGCCAGCGTCCCGCGGAAATCCAGGTCCCCTTCGGCCCGGACCCGGCCTCCCCGGATCGGGATGTCGAGCGCCGTGGCCACGGCCCGCAAGGTCACCCCCGCGCAGGCCACCAGGGCCTCCAGCAGCAGGTCGCCGGAGCAGAATGCCATCCCGTCCCCGCCGGTCGCCGGGTGCAATCCGGCCTCGATCTGGCCTCGGCCGGTCTCCACCCGGCAGGTGATCGCTTCCTCTCCCAAAACTCCCTCGGCACGGAGGACGACCTGGGCCGATGCCGGATCATCGCGATACTTCGCCTTGAGGGGAGCCTGGAGGGCGCGTAGCTCATCCGAATCCATGAACTTACCTCCATCGCTGGGCGTTTGGCGTTCGACAACGAACAACCCAGTCAGGACGACAACAGCCTTTCTCACCCGTTCGATCCGGCCGGCAAGACATCCTCACGTCGGACTCAGGTCTTACGCCAGTCCACTCCCGGCCCGAGGCTGTATTTCCACTAGTCTGATAGCTTGGTGCCGATCATGGGATCGCAGAGTCGATTAGTCCCAACCTCGTTGAATCAAGATCCGGCCGGCCGGGACAAGTCGGTCGATTTCGAAACGAAAAAAGCCGCCGCCCGGCATCCCTGGTGGGGGATGTCGGGCGGCGGCTGGTGTGGGATCCGGCGATGACCGACTTTCGCGCCAAGGGCACTATCATGGGCCTGGCGGGCTTAACGGCCGTGTTCGGGATGGGAACGGGTGGGGCCCCGCCAGTATCGTCGCCGGAAGTCGGCCGGGGGAGGGTCAGCTCCCCGCGGCCGCGGTGGTTCGGATCGTCCGCGGAGGGTGGTCGCACACACGCGTCGTGATGGCGGACGGGATCATCTCGGTCGCGGACCCGCGGAGGATCGCGGATCGTCGTCGATGGGCCTGAGATCCCGAATGATCGCGGCCCTGTTGGGGGCGGCGACGAGTCGGGGTGGTCAAGCCGCTCGGCTGTTAGGACCGGTCGGCTGCGACGGTCGCCCGTCGTGCACTCCCGGCCTATCGACCTGGTCGTCTTCCAGGAGCCTTCGCAGCATATCGCTGCCGGAAACCTCGTCTTGAAGAGGGCTTCGCGCTTAGATGCCTTCAGCGCTTATCCTTTCCCGACCTGGCTACCCGACGATGCCCCGAGCGGGACAGCCGGAACACCAGAGGTCGGTCCTCCCCAATCCTCTCGTACTAGGGGAGACCCTTCGCAAGTTTCCAACGCCCACGGCAGATAGGGACCGACCTGTCTCACGACGGTCTGAACCCAGCTCGCGTACCGCTTTCATTGGCGAACAGCCAAACCCTTGGGACCTTCTCCAGCCCCAGGATGCGATGAGCCGACATCGAGGTGCCAAACCTCCCCGCCGCTGTGGACGCTCGGGGGAGATCAGCCTGTTATCCCCGGAGTACCTTTTATCTGTTGAGCGACGGCCTTTCCATCCAGCACCGCCGGATCACTAAAGCCGACTTTCGTCCCTGCTCGACTGATGGGTCTCGCAGTCAGGCACCCTTGTACTTTTGCGCTCATGTTGCCCGATTGCCGACCGGGCCGAGGGTACCATTGCACTCCTCCGTTACGCTTTGGGAGGAGACCGCCCCAGTCAAACTGCCCGATGAACACGGTCCCGATCCGGGCCACGGATCGGTGAGGACCAACGTCGGTTCAGGGTGGTATTTCACCGATGGCTCGCCGACGGCTGGCGCCGCCGGGTCGCTGCCTCCCACCTATGCTACACAAAACCGACGCTGGGCCAGTGTCAACCTGCAGTAAAGGTTCACGGGGTCTTTCCGTCTGACCGCGGGTACGTGGCATCTTCACCACGGCTACAGTTTCACCGGGTCCCTCGTGGAGACAGCGCTCCAGTCGTTACGCCATTCATGCAGGTCGGAACTTACCCGACAAGGAACTTCGCTACCTTAGGACCGTCATAGTTACGGCCGCCGTTTATCGGGGCTTCGGTCGCCAGCGTCGCTTTCGCTAACCGGCTCCCTTAACCTACCGACACCGAGCAGGCGTCAGACTCTATACGTCCTCTTGCGAGTTGGCAGAGTCCTGTGTTTTTGATAAACAGTCGCTAGAGCCGATTCTCTGCGGCTCACCCCTCGCGGGATGAGCACCCCTTATACCGAAGGTACGGGGTCATTTTGCCGAGTTCCTTCACGAGGGTTCTCCCGAACGCCTTCGGATGCTCGCCTAGCACACCTGTGTCGGATTGCGGTACGGGCCGATGGATCGTCCACGGCGGGCTTTTCGTGGCCGGGTGAAGAGGGGCTTCCGGATCGAATGCCGTCGCCCTTGCGGGACGGGGTAATCTAATGCCCCGACCCCTCATTTCCCGGCGTCCTCGCCGCTTCAACCTCACCACCGGGTGGCGGAATATTAACCGCCTGCCCATCGTCTACGCCCTTGGGCCTCGACTTAGGTCCCGACTGACCCTGGGCGGATTGACCTTCCCCAGGAAACCTTGTGCTTTCGGCGGACGGGCTTCCCACCCGTCTTATCGTTACTCGTTCCGGCATACGCACTCGCCATCGCTCCACCGTTCGTCCCCGTACGGCTTCGCCGCGGATGGCGACGCTCTCCTACTGCTCGATTTCTCGAACCCGCGACTGCGGCGTGACGCTTGAGTCCCCGTCATTTTCGGCGCGGGATGGCTCGACCGGTAAGCTGTTACGCACTTTTGAAATGGTGGCTGCTTCTAAGCCAACATCCCGGCTGTCACCGCGATCCCACTTCCTTTGCCACTGAGCGTCAACTTGGGGGCCTTGGTCGGCGGTCTGGGTTGTTTCCCTCTCGAGCGTGAAGCTTATCCCCCACGCTCTGACTCCCGGGGTCCGCCTGACGGTATTCGGAGTTGGGTTTCGGCGGGTAGGCGGGAAGCCCCCCGGCCGAATTCCGTCGCTCTACCCCCGTCAGGTACTGCCCGAGGCTGGCCCTAAAGCCATTTCGGAGAGAACGAGCTATCTCCAGGTTTGATAAGACTTTCACTCCTCCCCACGGGTCCTCCCCCGATTTTTCAACATCGGTGGGTTCGGTCCTCCACGGCCTGTTACGGCCGCTTCAACCTGCCCATGGGTAGTTCACCTGGTTTCGCGTCTACTGCGCCCGACATCGTCGCCGGTTAGGACTCGCTTTCGCTGCGGCTCCTCCCCTGAAGGGATTAACCAAGCCGGACACAGTAACTCGCCGGATCATTATGCAAAAGGCACGCGGTCAGGCCGGCCGAGGCCAGACGCCCTCCCACCGCTCGTAGGCACGGGGTTTCAGGTTCAGTCTCCTCCCCTTATCGGGGTTCTTCCCACCGTTCGGTCGCCCTACTGGGTTCGCTATCGGTCGTCATCGAGTACTTAGCCTTGCGGGATGGTCCCCGCCGATTCAGGCCGGGTTTCACGTGCCCGACCCTACTCGGGTACCGGATAGGAGAGTTCGCATCGTCGCCTACGGGACTGTCACCCGCTCTGGTGCCGCTTTCCAGCGGACTTCGGCTGACGCTGGCTCATTCCATGGCTCCGGCCCCACGACCCCGGGTGGTGTCCCACCCGGTTTAGGCTGGTCCCCGTTCGCTCGCCGCTACTGAGGGAGTCTCGGTTGATTTCTTTTCCTCCGGGTACTGAGATGTTTCAGTTCCCCGGGTCTCCGACGGGCATTCCGGGATCGACGCTCTTTGGGCAGCTCCCCCGGACTTATCGCAGCCAACACGCCCGTCATCTGATGACGCCTAGGCATCCCCCCCGTGCCCTTAAGGACTTGACCACTCCGACCCGTGCCCGCCCCGATCCCGTGAAGGATCAGGAGGCCGTGATCGCATGAATCTTGAGTCCCATCGATTCGAGGCCGGCGCGTCTCGCGACGCTCCTTCCCTCGGAGTAACGATCCTCGCATGGGATGGTTTAGTCCCCATGCGGATCCAAAAGGGTCCACGTTCGTGGATGATTCTGTGCCACTACCACTTTCGAGTTTGCACTCGCTTGCGTGTGTGTGACCAACCGCCGAATTGTGAAAGATCCGATGCGTCGGGGCCAACGCCCCGGGCACCTGGCCACCGGCCAGGGGGCGACGCAGCATCCCTGGGGGACCTGCACCGCCCCGCACCCGGTGGGGGAGCGGAGAGGGAAGCGACGGGAGGGCCGGGGAAGGGGTATTAACCCCACCCCCGGCATCCCGGGATTCGATCGATCTGCTGCAAGCGTAGACCACGTTCTATCGAGTCGGGCCCGCAAGGGGGGCCGGCGTCGGGGATCGTGTCCGGGACGGGCCGATGTCATCTCACGGCCCGGCACCGCGGTGAGGATACGGGATCCTCGGTGCGGCGTGTACTCCGGCGTGGATGAAGATTTTCCAAGTTTCCTTAGAAAGGAGGTGATCCAACCGCAGGTTCCCCTACGGTTACCTTGTTACGACTTAGTCCCCATCACGGGTTTCATCTTCGGCGCCTGCCTTTCGGCTCCGGCGACTTCGGATGCCCCCCGCTTTGGTGGCTTGACGGGCGGTGTGTACAAGGCTCAGGAACACATTCACCGCGGCATGCTGATCCGCGATTACTAGCGATTCCGGCTTCATGCGGGCGGGTTGCAGCCCGCAATCCGAACTGGGGGCCGGTTTATGCGATTAGCTCGGCCTTGCGGCTTGGCGACGCTCTGTCCGGCCCATTGTAGTACGTGTGCAGCCCCGGGCATAAGGGCCATGAGGACTTGACGTCATCCCCGCCTTCCTCCGGCTTAACGCCGGCGGTCTGTCTAGAGTTCCCGGCATGACCCGTTGGCAACTAGACACAGGGGTTGCGCTCGTTAGGGGACTTAACCCAACACCTCACGGCACGAGCTGACGACAGCCATGCAGCACCTGTGCACGTTGTACCTTGCGGCCTCACCGACGTTTCCGCCGGCTAATCCGTGCATGTCAAGCCCGGGATAAGGTTCTGCGCGTAGCCTCGAATTAAGCCACATACTCCACCGCTTGTGTGAGCCCCCGTCAATTCCTTTGAGTTTCAGCCTTGCGACCATACTCCCCAGGCGGAACACTTCACGGTTTCCCTACGGCAGGGAGCCCATCGGCGAGCCCCCTACCCAGTGTTCATCGTTTACGGCCAGGACTACCGGGGTATCTAATCCCGTTCGCTCCCCTGGCTTTCGCGTCTCAGCGTCAGAAAGGGTCCAGGACCTCGCTTTCGCCACGGGCGTTCCTTCCGATCTCAACGCATTTCACCGCTCCACCGGAAGTTCCAGGTCCCCCTACCCCCCTCGAGGCCGGTCGTATCCCCGCCACTTCCCCGGTTGAGCCGGGGGATTTCAGCGTCGGACGTGCCGGCCCGCCTACACGCGCTTTAAGCCCAGTAATTCCGAATAACGTTCGCACGGTTCGTCTTACCGCGGCTGCTGGCACGAACTTAGCCCGTGCTTCCTCCAGGGATCGGTCAAGCTTCGCCTTCCTCCCCCTCGACAGGAGTTTACAACCCGAAGGCCTTCGTCCTCCACGCGGCGTCGCTCGGTCAGGCTTGCGCCCATTGCCGAAGATTCTCGACTGCAGCCTCCCGTAGGAGTCTGGGCAGTGTCTCAGTCCCAGTGTGCCGGGCCATGCTCTCACACCCGGTAGGCATCGCAGGCTTGGTGGGCCGTCACCCCACCAACAACCTAATACCACGACGGCCCGTCTCGCGGCGGCCGAAGCCTTTGGCGGCAAACCGATGCCGGTTCGCCGCGTCGCCGGGAATTACCCGGGGTTTCCCCCGGCTATGCCCGTCCGCGAGGTTGGTTACCATCGCCTTACTCACCCTTGCGCCACTCCCCTTGCGGGGCGTTCGACTTGCATGCCTAATCCACGCCGCCAACGTTCATTCTGAGCCAGGATCAAACCCTTCGAGATGGGAGAGCGGACGAGTCCGCTCCCATTTCCTCGGGTCGAGGAAAAACTAACTGGTCGCCCCGGTCCGATCGGTCGGAGATGAACCCGACCTCGCCACCGAGTGCTGCGTGATCCGACCCGGACAACACGGCGAGGCCGAGGCCCCACCCTGCTCATCCCGATCCTCCCACGCCGGCTCCCCTCAAGGGCCCGCTCACATGCGTGTGTCTGCTTGCAGACGATCGACCGAATTGTCAAAGAAGGGACCGGGAGAGCTTCCCCCCGACCCACGCGACCGCGGCTCGTCCGATGGACTCCCCGCGACCTCGCTTTTTCCACCCGCCCTGAGACGCAGCAAGCGACCCTCGCGGGCCGCCCTATTCGAGGGCTTCGGTGGTGGTTGTCGCCGGTTTCACTCGCAAGTCATTCGCATGACTCGGTTTGTGTCGGCGACGAGTGAGATATTACCGGGAAGATGTCGCGAAGTCAATCACTTCGTTTTTTTCTTCTCGGCCCGCTCCGCGGCGACTCTCGCCCCCGCCTCGCGTCGTCACCGTTCTCACCGGCGACAAGGGCTATAATACCGGGCAATCGCTCTCGATCAAGGGCTTAGTCTCGCTTGTTTCGAGTCTTTGCCTTCGTCCTCTTCGCAACTCATTCGCGCACAACAAGATCCAAACCAATAATGACGTCCAAAAGATTTGCAGCCCTGCTTGCTTTCCCGGCGCCTTGTATTCATATCGTACCTTTTGGCCCCCCGATCCGCTGATGTCCACGGCCATCTGACCTTCAATAGTCCGTCTCATCCTTGCCGGTCGCCCGTTCACCGACACCTGCCACCCCGGCATCCACGTCTCGGTGACGATCAGTTGGCCTCGCCCCTGGTTCACCATCTCGATGTCGATGAGGTCGGGCGAATGGCCCATCCAACGGGGGAGACTTCTCGCTGGTTGCTTGTGACCAATTGATGGCTCCCGGCTGGGAACCTCATCTGGCGGGTCGTCGGGGATGAAATAGGTTCGCGGGTATGCCGTCGGGTTGCGGCAGACCGAGAAGGGCCGCCCCTTCCACGATCCGGACACGACGATCGGCCACCGAGGGTCGAGACGCAGTGTGTCGCCGATCAGATACTGTACGCCCATGCGATCGAGGTTGTGCTGGCGGATCGCGCGGCGATGATCGCTCACGGCGGAATCCATCGGCCGGTCGAGTTGCCACGGCTCGGGCGTGAAGGTGCGATACAACGGCTCGTAGATCGTGGCGGCATGGCGGATCTGGAACGAGTCGTTGACGTTGGTCTTCCTGTAGCCGTGGGCTCCGGCACGCAGGTCGTCATAGAACGGATCCACGGCGCGAATCATGACGGCCGAATTCACGCCCGGCCCCCGGTCCCTTTCAATGGCCGAGCTGATCGGGTCGGGACCAAGAAAGGCACCAGGAGGGGCAACCAGAATCAAGGAAGCTCCGTAGGCCCCGAGTTCCGCGAGCCCCCAAAGGCCGAGCCAGGTGGCGAGCGAGCCCCGAAGAAGCGAGGAGCTTCGTCCGAAACGACTCGCGACCCAGAGGCCCATCAGGGCGAGCCAGAAGATCCATTGGTGGCCCACCTGAGATATAGCGGGCAAAATTCGGGCGTAATCGGGGATTCGCCGGATCGTTGGATCGGCGGGGGACGCGAACGCCTGGGCCCAGGTCCCGGCCAGGACCAGGCCGGCCAGGATCAGGGTGATTCGGGCCGTCACCCGGCACCAGGCGGCCCAGGCGTCGGGTTGGCCGGCGATCCTCCTTAAAGAGTCCACGCCGAAGCCGGCCAGTAATGATGCGCCGAGGCTGGCCAGGAATAGGGTGCGGGCGGGGACCCGGAATCGCCCGAAGCCGGGGAGCGCCTCATAGAGGATGGTGAAAAGGCCCAGTTGCCGACCGGCCGCAACCCAGATCGAGACGAGGACGAGGATGGTCCATCCCCGGACGGCCCGGCGGTCGGGGGCCAGGGCGAGCCCGGTCACGGCCAGCGCCAGGGGGATGAGGCCGATCGAGGTCAGCGCTTCCCAGTAGTTGTCGTGGCCGAAGTAGTCGCCGGGTCGGCCCAGGGCGAACGGGCTGAGGAGTTGCAGGGCATTGATCGGGAACAGGTGATAGCGGCCCGCCTGGTCCGCGGGCAGCGCCGCGTTCCTCAATGTATAGGGGCTCACCAGGAGGTCGGGGAGCCATTCGTTGGCGGTTACGCCGACAATGAGGAGGGTCAGCCCGATGCAGGCCGCCGCCGAACGGCCGACCGCCGTGAGGCCCGGCCCGGTTCGGCCGAGCGCGATGAGGTCGTGGAGCCACCAGGCGAGGAGGGCCACCGCCAGGAGATAGGCCTCCTGGAGGTGGCCGGCCAGGGCCGAGCCGGCGAGGATCGGCACCAGCATGAGGCCGGGCAGGATCTGCCCCCGGCGGGCGCCCGACATCGCGAGGAAGGCCCAGGGCATCCAGGACGCAGACCAGACGTGCGGATAGTGCCCCTCGAACGCCTGGGCGAGGACGTATGGCGACGCCTGGAAGCACCCCGCGGAGACGACCGATCCCCAGCGATCGATCCCCGAAATGCGAGCCAGGCCATAGGTCCCGAATCCGCCCCAGAGAAGATGAAGGGCGGTCATCCAGCCCAGGATCCCTGGAAACCAGAAGCGCCAGGCCAGCCAGGTCGGCGGGTAGAACAACCCGGCCTGGGGGTTGCCGACCAGGGGTCGGCCGCCGAACCCCCGGTCGTCCCAGGCGGGGACGCGGCCGAGTCGCGCCAGGTGGCCGGCGATGGCCGCGTGGTGGGGGATGAACAGGCGGGTGGCGTCATTGCCGATCGAAGGGGGATCGTCGGCCCGGCGGGCATGATCGAGGCTCGGCCGGTTCGCGTCGACGATCAGGCCCGAAGGCCGGGCGACGAGCCGGCCGAAGCAGGCCAGGAGCAACAGGGGGAGCAGGATCGCGACGGGCCCGACGCGACCTGGCCGGCGTGGCGTCATCAGCGTGCGGCCCTTCCAGTATTCCGGGCGGGGGCAGTCGAAGGGGGATCAGGCCGATTCGAACTCATCGCCCGGGATCGATCGCAGCCCGGCGGGCCGGTCCTGGCCCCTGGCGGCGGTCGCAAATTTGGGCGCCGGGGGGGCGACCGTGGCGCGTCCGGCCTGGATCCCGTGGATCAGCCCGAAGTAGCGGTCGAGGTGGGCGGTCTCGGACCACTCGCCGATCCTCATGGCGTAGCCCTGGTCGGCCAGCTCGTCACGCAGGGCGTCGTCGTGGACCATCCGACGCAGGGCCAGCAACAGCTCTCCGTCGGTCTGGTAGCCGAGCCCGCCGCCGCTGAGGACCCCGGTCTCGTAGATCGCCCCGCCGCCGCGATGGACGACGACCGGCGTCCGCACGGCGAACGACTCCAGGACGACATAGCCGAAGGTTTCGGGGAACAGCGAGGGGACGACCACGGCGCGGGCCCCGTGGAACAGTCGGGCCAGGTCCGACCCGCCCATCAGCCCTTCGAAGTGGACGTTGGGGACGTCCGCGGCCAGGGCGCGGAGCTTGGCCTCATACGGGCCGGTGCCGGCGATCCGGAGATCCACTTCCGGGAGGAGCCGCATCAGCGGGATCAGCCGCTGGAACCCCTTCATGCGGACCAGGCGTCCGGCGGCGGCCAGGTAGGGGCGTTCCAGGGGGGCCGGCTCCTCGTCCTCGATCCCGTCAGTGTAGTCGTCGGGGAGGAAGTACGGCAGGTGGACCAGGGGCGCCCCGATGCCCCGGCGTCGGTGTTCTTCGAGGGCGTGGCGGGACGGGAAGACCAGGGCGTCGATCTCGCGGAGCCCGTTCTCGATCTTGCCGGTGGCACGCCAGGCCTGGGGCGGTCGGCCGCCGGCCAGGGAGCACTGGATGCAGTTCGGGCCGTCGCAGGCCTTGCGGTCGTACTTCCAGAGCAGGTGCATCGGGCAGATGAGCCAGTGCTCGTGGGCGGTCATGATCCGGACCGCCCCTTTGCCCAGCTTCAGGACGTCGGGGCCGCCGACCAGCGAGATGTTGTGGAAGTGGACGACGTCGGTGTCGACGGCATCGAGGGCCTTGCGGAGGGCCTCGGCCTTGAAGACCGGCCGCCCCGTGACCTGCGTGGCCAGGGGGGAAAGGATGCCCAGGCCGCTCTCCAGCGGGTGGACGTGGAGCCCGGGGGGCGGGGTGTACTCGCGGAGCGGGTGCTTGCCCCGGACCGAGTTGAAGGCATCCACGCAGTGGAAGACGTGGACCTCGTGGCCCCGGCGGCAGAGGGCCCGGGACAGGCGATCCACGTAGGCGGCGTCCCCTCCGAAGCTGTGGGCGCCGAAGAACGTGGTGACCATGCAGAATTTCATCGGTGACCTCCTGTCTCCGGCCCGTCGCAAGCGACTTCGGCCGGGCCCGCCGGACATCCCGTTCCGTGCGCACCCGGCGATCGACGACCTTGTATCAGGTTTCGCCGGATCGTACCAGTTCGACTCGACCGGCTCGAATAGGCCGGATCATCCCCGGACCAGCAGGAGCCGGAGGTGCTCGCGGCGGAGCCCACCCAGGGCCGCGAGTGCGGCCACGTAGGCGATGGCCCCGCCCAGGACGGCGGCCAGGACGTGCCAGCGGAGCAGGCCCAGGCTGACCGGGACCATGACCAGCGACGCGGCGAACGGCCGGCCCAGGTGGTGATGCCAGGCCGGCGCCCGACCTTCGCGGGCCAGGCACCGATAGCCGGCCGCCGCCAGCATCAGGGCGACCGCGCAGACGGCGGCCGACGCCCCGACCAGGCCGAACCGGGACAGCATCGCCCAGACCAGGGGACCGGACCCGATCGCTCCCAGGGTCAGGAGCCGGACCCCCGCGGTCTCGCGGTTTAGGGCGATCAGCGTCGTGTGATAGAGGAAGGCCAGGGTCAGCAGCGGCGTCCGCCAGATCCCCACCGCCAGCAAGGGGCTGGCATCGGCATAGCTCAGCGGCAGGAGGAGCTTGACCAGCGGCTGGGCCAGGATCGTCGTGCCGATGGCCACCGGGATCAGCCCGAGGGCCAGGACCCGGACCAGGGCATCCAGGGCCGCGCGGCTCGCCTCCGGGGTGTCCCGCCATGAGCGGGCCAGCGCCGGGAAGACCACCTGCTGGAAGATGATCCCGAAGGTCAGGGCCGCCGTGATCATCCGATGCGGGGCGCTGTAGAGGCCGACCTCATCCCAGGGGAAGACCAGCCCCACGACCATCAGGTCGACCGAGCCCAGCACCGTCTGGGAGATCTGGATCAGCATGACCGGGCGCGATCGGCGGAGGAAGACCCGGAGGAATCGCCCGCCGAACCGGGGCCGGGGCATCCCGTAATGGCGGACGTAATGGGCCCACACCAGGGCGATCCCGCACAGTTCGCCGGCCGCCAGGCAACCCGGGACCCAGGCGATCCGGCCCGGATCGGCGACCAGGAGCCAGACCCCCACGGCGTAGACGGCCGTCCGGACATAGAGCGAGATGGCCACCAGGCCCATCCGCTCCAGCCCCCGGTAGGCGAAGTCGAGCCCCATCGCCGTGGTCAGCAACATCAGCCCATACAGGCAGAGGAGGTTGCGGTCGGCGGCATCGGTCATCGTCCACGAGGCGACCGCCAGCAGCCCGGCGAACAGGGCGGAGGCGATCACCAGTTTGATGAACAGGAGGTGGTTCACCAGGGGCCGGACCAGCCGGGGATGCCGTGCCAGCTCGCGGGCGGCGATCACCTCGCTCCCGTTGCGGACCAGCAGCACCAGCCAGAACACCACGTTGAAGGCGAATTCGATCCGCCCGTAGCCCGACCGCTTCAGGTTGTCGGTCAGCGACAGCGTGACCACGACCGAGGTCGCCCGGCAGGCCACCTCGGCGGCGCCCAGCGAGAAGAAGTTGGACGCGATCCGCCGGGGAGCGATCGGCGAGCCGAGCGGCGGCTTCGAGGGGGCCGGGGCGGGCCGGGACGCGGGCCGCCGATGCTGGGATCGGATCCGACTTCGCGAGGGGATCGGTGGGGCGGTGATGGCCATGCGGAAACGCACTTCCCTGGGGATCGGCGGGCCGTCGTCCTGGGCCCCCCGCTCGATTCGCCCTCGACCCGACCCGCCGGACTCGCCCGTCGCGGGGCGGCTCGACCTGATCGGTGCGTCGCTCCGTCCGCGGGGCGTCCCGGTCCATCTTCCGGCCCGAAGGCCGGCCCAAACACGCGACCCGTCTTCTCCCGCCCCCGTCAACAGCCCGGTCGGGGCGAGTCGGCGAAGGCGCGGGCATCCTAGTCGCGGGTTAAAAGCCTGTCAATCCAGAGGATCGACCGCCCTCCTCCGCCGACTTGAGCCCAAGTCCGCCGGGGGAAGCCACTCTTAATTCCTTTCCGAGAGCCGCAGGATCCCCGACGCATCGGCGACCGGGGGGTCGAGCCACCGCGTCTTCGGGCGGACCTTGGGCTCATATCCGGCCACCGCCTCGGGCCGGAACCCGGTGATCCGGGCCAGGGATTCGACGATCTTCGGGCGATCCGAGCCCTGGAGCAGCCGCAGGACGTGGGCGTCGTCCTCCAGGAAATCGGACGGGCGGAGCACGCCCGCCTCGATCCCCTCGTTCAGCGCCCCGGCGAACTCATTATAGATGTAGGCCTCGGTCGGGCTGGCCCACCAGTCGCGGTTCATCACCCCGAATCGCTCGGCGGCCTCGCGGGCGACCGCCTCGTCGTCGAAGGCGATGGTCCGGTCCTGCACCGTGAGGTGGCGGAGATAGCGGGCCACGTCGCCGGGGCCGGTCACGCCGCAGGCCAGGCTGTCGCGGAGGAAGTAGTCGATGCGGTCGGCGCAAAGCCAGGGTAGCGGCCGTTCCAGGAGGGGATAGATCGAGTCGTCGAAGAACTCCTCCGGGCTGTACCCCATCGCGGCGAGGGCCTGGACGATGTCCGGCCGGGTCAGGAATTCGGGCTTGAGCCCCTCGTGGTGGTCCTGCTCTTCGGTGGCGAACACGAAGTCGACCGCGTGCGAGAAGGCGGTGTGGGAGATGTCGTGGAGCAGCCCCGCCACCCGCTCGCGATGCCCGGCCCCGAGCCGCCCGAGCAGGTGATACACCCCCAGGCTGTGCTCGTGCCGCGTCACCGCCTTGAACGGAAACGCCAGCGCCGAGGGGCCCGCCTGGCGGATCCCCCGGAGTCGCCGGAAGGTCGGGCACTCGATCAACGCGAGGACGCCGGGATCATCGATCCGCACATCGCCATAAACCCGGTCGTTCCAATGCATCGACGCCTTGCCCCTTCGCCTCGATCCCGGCCCAAGATCCGACCCCATCGATGATCGATCCCGGCCGCCTTCATTGCAAGGGGAACGGCGCAACGCTGACCGGAGATTGACGATGATTGGCGAGAACACGCCCGTTCCCACCGGCATTCGGCTCCGCTAAGATGGTTCCGGGTCGCCGCGATCGAGCGGTCGAGTCGGATCCCCAACATTCAGACGAGTTCGAAGAGGCCGGCACGCCCGATGGGCGGAGGGGCAAGACCGTGAATCGATTGCGGACAGGATTTGGGATCGGGGCGCTGGCGGCCCTGGTCGGCTCGACCCTGACGGGTTGCGGCGGGTCGACCGAGGGGCCGGGTTCTTCGAAGGGTGCCCCCACCGCGTCCGGCCCCCGGATCGTGCTGGTCACCAACAGCAACTCCGACTACTGGAGCGCCGTCGAGAAGGGCCTCAATGATGGCGCCGCCAAGTTCGGCGCCAACGTCGAGATGAAGCGGAACGACGGCACCACCGAAGGCCAGATCCGCCTGCTGGAGGAGGCCCTGAGCATCCCCGACGTCAAGGGCGTGGCCGTCTCGCCGATCGAAGCCGAGGCGGTCGGCATCGCCGACGCCCTGCGGAAGCTCAAGGACGCCGGCAAGAAGGTGATCTCGATCGACTCCGACCTCACCCCGAGCGCCGCGGACTCCCGCCTCGCCTACATCGGCACCAACAACACCAAGGCCGGCGAGGCCGCCGGCAAGGCCGCCGCCATGATCCGCCCGGACGGCGGCAAGACCGCCATCTTCGTGGCCACCTCCTCCGCCACCAACGCCATCGAGCGGATGACCGGCTTCTTCGAGGCGGCCGGCCCCAAGTTCGCCAAGATCGAGACGTTCGAAGACGGCGCGGACATGAACAAGGCCCAGACCCTGGTGGGCACCGCCCTGACCAAGTATCCCGACGTCGGGGTCCTGCTCGGCCTCTACTCGTACAACGGGCCCAGGATCGCCGAGGAAGTCTCCCGCTCCCCCGAGATCCGCAAGAAGGTCCTGGTCGTGACCTTCGACCTCGACGAGCAGGCGATCGCCCACCTCGAAAAGAAGAACATCGACGTCACGGTCGTCCAGAATCCCTACGAGATCGGCTACCAGACGGTCCACCTGCTCAAGGCGTACATCGAGGACGACCAGAAGACGATCGACGAGATGCTCCCCAACAAGGCGACGACCTATGATACCGGCGTCCGGGTGATCGTCCCGGGCGAAGACTCGCCGGTGAAGGGGGACAACGTCCTCACCATCGAGAAGATGAAGGAATGGCTCTCCAGCAAGGGACTGAAGTCGTCCTGAAGACCCAGGAATCTCCCGGAGGGGGGTGGCCGTCGCCGAGCCGGCGGCCACCCCCCTTCGATCCGTCCGATCGATCGGCAGGCGCCCCGCGGGGAAAGACGAGGCTATGGACGAGAATCAACGGGCGGACGCCGGATCGGTGCCGGGATCCCCGAAGCGTGACGACGACTTCGCCGGACCGGCGGGGACTCGGGGGGCGGGCGGCGGGTCGATGGTCGACTGGTTCCGGACCCCCGAGTGGGGGCTGGTGGCCAGCATCGCGGCGATCCTGGGCCTGATCTACCTGCTCGACCCCTCGCACGCCTTCTTCCAGGAATACAACCTCAACTCGCTGGTCCAGCAGATCGGCCTGTATGGCGTGCTCGCGCTGGGCGCGTCGGTGGTCATCATCTCGGGCGGGATCGACCTCTCAGTGGGGGCAGTGGTCGCCCTGACCTCGGTCGTCAGCGCCAAACTGCTGACCGAGTGGCTCCGCAATGGCGAGAATCCCGCGATCCCGCCGTCGACCGCCGTGGTCGTGGCCGCGATGGCCCTGACCCTTCTGCTCGGCCTCGCGATCGGGCTCGGCCACGCGTTCCTGATCAACCACCTCCGCCTGCCCCCGTTCATCGCCACCCTGGCCTCGATGTCGGGGCTCCGCAGCCTGGCGTCGATCATCTGCTCCAACAAGCAGATCAACGTCCCCTACCCGGCCTTCCGATCCCTGGGCAGCGGCGAATACAAGACCTTCGCGACCTTCGGCGTCGTCGCCATCGCCGTCGCCATCACGATGGGCGCCACGGTGCTGGGCCGGCACCTCTATGCGATGGGCGGCAACGAGGCCGCGGCGCGGCTGAGCGGCCTCAAGATCAACCGGCTCAAGATGTTCGCCTACGGCCTGTCGGGCATGCTGGCGGCCCTGGCCGGCATCCTGTTCACCGGCCGGAGCGGGCAGGCCGACTACAAGATGGGCATCTCCTACGAGCTTTACGCGATCACCGCGGCCGTGGTCGGCGGTTGCAGCCTGTCCGGCGGCGTCGGCTCGGTCCGGGGCACCGTCCTGGGCCTGGTCCTGCTCCAGACCCTCATCAAGGGCACGGCCCTGGTCGTCAAGAAGATCGACTTCATGATCGGCCAGACCCGCGTCCTGATCGAGTTGAACAGCACCCAGGTCGAAGGCCTTGTCCTCGGCTCCGTGATTCTCATCGCCGTCGCCGTCAACCAGCGGTTCCGGGTCAAATCCTGAGGTCGGCCGCGCCGAAGTGAGCGGGTCGCGATCTCCGCGGCCCGGCTCGGACGGGCCCCATCCCCGGTGTTTCAGGCCGAGGGTGTCGACTCACCCTCGGCGCCCGATTCGAGGAACGCGCGGAAGGTCAGCGAGATCCTCCGCCCCTTGTGGCGGGCGAGTTTCGGGACGGCGTGCTTCCAGGCGAGATTCGTGTCATACGGCATGACGAAGACCGTCCCCGAGGCGGCCGGGAAGTCGCGTGTCAGCTTCCTCTCCGGATGAGATAGCCGGAAGACACGCTCCTCCCCGAGCGACACGGTCACGATCGGAGTCCCCGGGGCCATCCCCTTGATGCTGTCATGGTGCGGGCCGATGTAATGCCCGAGCCCGCCGTCGTACCAGTTGATGAGCAGGCCGTTGAGCCGCTCGTCAATGGCCACGCGGGCCCAATCCCGGAACGGTGCCAGGTCCTCGGCTACGGGCAGCGCCGCGTTGATCCGCCCCGAATAGTGGTAGTCGACGCCGTACGCCTGCTGCCATCGCGGCGTCTCGACCGGGCGACCGTGCATCTGGATGACGTGGTACTGGTCCGGGTGGATCGCCCAGAGGGACTCGAACCCAACCTCGTCTAACCGGAGATGTTCCGGCAATCGGCCCGCGAAGAAGTGGTGGCCATCGTCCAGGAGATAATCCTCGAAGCCGGCATACCGGACTGTCATGGCTCGCGGTCCCCGTCGGGGCTCCCTCCGAAGACGTTCCGCCATGCAACCGGATCGATGGGCGGTCGAGCTCGGACACGGCTCGAAACGAACCCAAACCCGCGCCGCGATCAGTGGCGAGGGGCGTCCCAAACGAACCCAACGCCCGAAGATGGCGCGGCGGATCGGACGCGCCCAAACGAACCCAACGACGGGGTGACCCCATCCAATCGGCGGCCGGCATTCTTTGCTGCAACCGAGTGATGGGTCGAGGCCCATGAAAAGAGAACCACCCGACCACAAGCCGTGAGGCCATTGGTCGGGTGGTCCAAGTTTCGGACGTCGAAGGCGGTCGCGATCGATCAGCGCTTCGAGAACTGGAAGCTGCGACGGGCCTTCTTGTGGCCGTACTTCTTACGCTCGACCATGCGGGCGTCGCGGGTGAGGAAGTCACCATCGCGGAGGGCCGGCAGGAGGTCGGGGCGGAACTCGGCCAGGGCGCGGGCGATGCCCAGCAGCACGGCGCCGGACTGGGCCGACTTGCCGCTGCCGGCGACGTTCACGAAGACGTCGAGCCGCCCGCCCATCTCGGTGGCCTGGAGGGGCGACCGGACGTCGCTGCGGTGGGTCTCTTCGACGAAGTAGGCGTCGACGTCAAGCTTGTTGACGACGAACTTGCCGGTGCCTTCCTGGATGCGGACGCGGGCCACGGCGGTCTTGCGCCGACCAGTGCCCCAGATGTACGGGTTGTTCACGGCCGTGGCCATCGTTGGTTCGATCCTCGACCCACCCGGAGGGCCCGGGTGGGGTGTCTGGTGATTCAGTCAATAAGAAGGAATGTACGGTGCCGATTATTCGGCGGCGGTCTCGGTCGACTCCGTCGCCTTGACGGCGTTCGGCTCGACCAGGCCCGGGGCGGTCGTACCGGCGGCCGGCGTGGCCTCGACCGGGGCGGCCGACTCGACCTTGGCGGTCGGCTTGCGGCGCGACTTCGACGGCTTCGCGACCGGCTTGGGGGCGAACAGGGCGCCGGCCGAGGCGGGGCGGCCGTTCACGGCCTCCAGCGGGATCGGCGACTGGGCCTGGTGCTCGTGGAGGCTGCCGGAGACCAGCTTCAGCTTGGCCATCATGTGGCGGCCGATCTTGTTCTTCGGCATCATCCGCTGGATGGCCAGGCGCAGGATCCGGTCCGGATGCCGTTGGAACAGCTTCCAGGCCTGTTCTTCCTTCTGCCCGCCGGGGTGACCGGAGTAGCGCTGGTAGAACTTCTGCTGCCACTTGTTGCCGGTGAACACGACCTTATCGACATTGGTGACGATCACATAATCGCCGGTGTCGATGTGGGCCGTGTAGGTCGGCCGATGCTTGCCCATCAAGATCGGCGCGATCTGAGCGGCGAGCCGGCCCACGACCACGTCGGTTGCGTCGATGATGTACCACTGGGCGGAGAGTTCGCCGGCCTTCGCCTGATAACAATTCATGGACAAGCTACCTAACCTTCGTGTCCCGAGCGTCGGCCTTGGCGGACTTCCTCTTCCCAAGGCGAAACGCCCATTCTAATAACGCCATCCGGCCCGTCAAGGTCGGTTTAACCGCCTTTGCTCGATCTGCGCGACGAACGCGGCATGCTCCGGGGTATCAAGGCCCTGACGAAGAGTCGCCAGCATACCCCGCCGGTCCCCTCGAAAATAGGCTCGGGCATCGAGCCAAAGGCCCGGAAACGTGATCGATCGATAGACTCCATCAGGCCCGACGGGCAAGTCGAGGAAGCGATCCTCTCGCAGGAAGAACCAGTGGACGGCCCGATGGACGCCATCGATCACGAGATATTCGCGAGCCCCGGCCGCCTCGTAAATCTGCCTCTTGCTCTTCAGGTCATGGGCCAGGCTGCTGACGGCCACCTCGATGGCAAACTCGGGGGCGCCGACGAGGAAATCACCGGCATCCAGGAGGGTCTGGCCCCCCTGGTCCGGTTCGATCAGCAAGGCGACATCCGGCTGAAGTTCATTCCAGGGGTCGAGCTTGAATGTCACGTTGGTGCCGACGGCCGTCCCTGCGGTATCGGCCGCGTAACAGCCGAGAAACCAGGCCATCAAAGCGTCGAAGCTCCCATGCGGATACCGAACCGGCGATGCCATGACGCGGACGACCCCTTCGATCAACTCGGCCCGGAAGTGCTCGGGGGTCTGCAGGTAGAGGGCATGAAACGTCGGCTGGTCGAGGCGTTGGCCATCGAACAAAACCGGCGTTTCATGAATCCCAACCCGTCCGGCCTCGTCGCGGTTGGCGGTCGCCATGGTCGTCCTCCCGGATCGAGCGGATCAGGCCTGGGCCTTCTGCTGGATGAACGCCTGGGCGCGTTCGAGGGCGGCGGGGATCTGGTCGGGCTTCTTGCCGCCGGCCTGGGCGAGGTCGGGCCGGCCGCCGCCGCCGCCGCCGACGACCGGGGCAACGTCCTTGAGCCACTGCCCGGCGTGGAGCCCGAGGGCGACCAGGTCGGGAGTGAGCCCGGCGATCAGCGTGACCTTGTCCTCGGCGGCCGAGGCCAGGAGGACGGCCAGGTTGGTCGCCATCTTGCGGCGGAGGACGTCGATCAACTGCCGCATCTCGTCCGGGTTGGCGGAACCGACTGCGGCGGTCACAACCTTGATATCGCCGACCGAGGTCGCCCCGGCCAGCAGGTCGTCGGGGGCGACCTTGGGGTCGTCGGCCTTGCGCTGGGTGGCCTGCTTCTTGAGCGTCTTGACCTCCTCCAGCAGGGCCTGGACACGGGCCACGGCCTGGGGGGCGGGGACGCGGAGGGCGGCGGCCACCTCGGCGAGCGCGTCCTCTTCCTGGCGGACATAGTCGAGGGCGGCCTGGCCGGTCAGGGCCGAGATCCGGCGGGTGCCGGCCGAGACCGACTCCTCGGCGATCACCTTGAACAGGCCGACCTTGCCGACGTTGTCCAGGTGGGTGCCGCCGCAAAGTTCGCGGGAGAACTCGCCCATGGAAACGACGCGGACGACCTCGGGATACTTCTCGCCGAACAGGGCCATCGCCCCCAGTTGCTTGGCCTCGGCGATCGGCATGGTGGTCCAGGAGATCGGCTCGCCCAGGAGGACCCGGCGGTTCACCGTCTCCTCGATCTTCCGCAGCCGCTCGCGGCCCACGGCCTCGGGGTTGGCGAAGTCGAACCGGAGCCGGTCGGGCTCGACCTTGCTGCCGGCCTGCTGGGCGTGGTGGCCCAGGTGTTGGTGGAGGGCGTGGTGGAGGACGTGCGTGGCCGAGTGGGCGCGGCGGATCGCATCGCGGCGATCGGAGTCGACCTCGGCCCGGCAGGAGGCCCCGACCGCCACGGTCCCCTCGACGACCCGGCCGATGTGGAGCGTGAAGTCGTTGTCCTTCTTGGTGTCCGAGACCTGGAAGGCGAATCCGTCGCCCCGGATCGTGCCCAGGTCGCCGACCTGGCCGCCGCTCTCGCCGTAGAACGGGGTCCGGTCCAGGACCAGGACGACCGGCGCGTCCAGGTCGGGGTTGGCCGTCTCGGAGTCGACCAGGTGATTGCGGGCCACGATCCCGATCACCTGGGCGTCCGCGGCCGTCGTCTCGTAGCCGAGGAAGGCGCTGCCGTGATGATACGAGGTCTTGAGGATGTCGAGCGGCCCGGTGGTGAAGACGGCCGCGGCGTTCTGGTTGCCCCGGGAGACCTTGCCGAACTCCTCCATCCGCCGGGCGAACCCGGCGCGGTCGACCTGGAGGTTCTGCTCGGCGGCGAGATCCTCGGTGATCTCGAAGTAGAGCCCGTAGGTCGAGTGGAGGTTGAAGGCGTCGTCGCCCGAGACCGTGTCCGACCCGGCCGCCTTGGTCTTGCGGAAGACGTCTTCGAGCCGGCCCATGCCGTTTTCGAGGTTGCGGAGGAACTGCTCCTCCTCCTGCTTGACCACGGTCTTGATCCGGGGCACGCTGCCGGCCAACTCGGGATACGGCTTGGCCATCACCTCGGCCACGGTCGGGATGATCTGGGACAGGAACGGCTCGCGGCGTCCCATCCGGTAGGCGTCCAGCACGGCGCGGCGGAGGAGGCGGCGGACGATGTAGCCCTGCTTCTCGCTGGACGGGGCGACGTTCTCGTGGATGCAGAAGGCCAGGGTCCGCGAGTGGTCGGCGATCCGCCGGATCCGGATCCCGTCCAGGGTCGAGGGGTCGTAGGCGATGCCGAGGTTATCGGCGGCCGAGGCGACCAGGGGGCGGAGGATGTCGATCTCGAAGTTCGACGGCACCTTCTGGAGCGCGGCGGCCATCCGCTCCAGGCCCATGCCGGTGTCGATGTTCTTCTTGGGCAGGGGTTCGAGCTGCCCAGGGCCGACGCGGTTGAACTGGGTGAAGACCAGGTTCCAGATCTCCACCTCCTCGATCCCGTCGCCGTGGTAGAAGATCTCCGAGCAGGGGCCGCACACGCCGTCGGGGCCGTGGGTCGGGGCGCCGGCGGGCCAGAAGTTATCATCCTCGCCCATCCGGGTGATCCGGTTGGCGGGGAGCTTGATCTCGTCGTGCCAGATGTTGAAGGCCTCGTCGTCGTCCAGGTAGACGGTGACGGTCAGCCGCTCGGCCGGGACCTTGAGGCGATCGGTGAGGAACTCCCAGGCCCAGTGGATCGCCTCGCGCTTGAAGTAGTCGCCGAACGAGAAGTTGCCCAGCATCTCGAAGAAGGTCATGTGCCGGGGGGTCCGGCCGACGTTCTCGATGTCGCCGGTGCGGATGCACTTCTGGCAGGTCGTGGCGCGGGTGAAGTTCGGATCGCCCAGCCCCATGAACTCCCGCTTGAACTGGTTCATCCCCGCCGGGGTGAACAGGACCGTATCGTCCCCGCGGGGCACGAGCACGTCGCTCGGCTTGCGGAGGCAGCCCTTCGAGACGAAGAAATCGAGGTAGGCTTCGCGGAGTTCGTCGGTGGTCATGGGTGGACTTGGCCGTTCCGGTCGTCTTGGGCGAAAGGGGCGACGGGACGTCGTCGGCCATCGCGCGGGGGCGAGGGGCCGGGCGTCCAGGTCTCCAGGATACCCGAAAATCGCGCACCGGCCCACCAGGGATCCGGCGGAGGAAATGGCCTACCTGGCCGGCACGGAAACCGTCTGGTTCGCTTCCAGGGTCAGCGTGACCGGCCCCGGGAGCGACGCCACCGCCTGGGCGAACTCGGACGGGTTGGTGACCCGCCTGTCCTCGACCCCGACGATGATCTGGCCCGGCTTCAGGCCCGCCTCGTCGGCGGGCGACCCGGCCTGGACCTCGACGATCCGGACCCCGCCCCGGGCCATCGCTTCGAGGACGCCATCGGCGCGCAGGCCGCCGGCCATCACGCTCACGAAGTCGACCCGCAGGCCACGCCACAAGGCCGAGCGATTGGTGGCGATCACCTCGCCGAAGACCGGCAGCTTGGACAGGACGACCGTCTTCTCCATCTCCTGGCCCTCCCGGGAGATCCGCAGCTTGATCGGCGTCCCGGGGGGGAAGTTGTTGACCGTCGTGACCAGCGAGTCGGCATCGGTCACGGGCAGGCCGCCGATCGAGAGGATCTGGTCGTCGACGATCAGCCCCCCTTCCCCGGCCGGGGTCCCGGCCTGGACGTTCTTGATCCGGCTCGTTCGGTTCTCGTTATCGAGGCCGATGCCGAGCATGCCGTACTCCACCTCCTTCCCCTCGCGGAGCGATTCGATGGCCCGGCGGGCGATCGCATCCATGGGGATGGCATACCCGGCCTGGACGTCGAAGCCCCCGGCGTTGACGGCGTTGGTCGTCAGGCCGATCAACTCCCCCTTGAGATTGATCACGGCCCCGCCGCTCATGCCCAGGTTGAGCTTGGCATCGAGCTGATACAGGCTCGGGAAATGGCGGAGCTGCTGCTCGTTGGGGATTTCCGGCTGGGCCGGGTTCATCCTCCGGGCGGTGTTGGCCAGGATGCCCCAGCTGGCCGACGCCTGGCCGTCGCGGGCGGTGTTGAACGCGTTGCCAAGCGCCAGGAGGAACGACCCCTTGCGGATCTTCGACGGGGGGGCGATCGCGATCGGCTTGAGCTTCAGCGGGGGCTGATCCGGCCCAACACGCGGGGCGATCACGGCCAGGTCGCTCCGGGGGTCCGACGCGATGATCTCGGCATCGAAGTCGGGATGGCCCATCGACCGGACGACCAGGCGGGTGGCCCCCTTCACGGCGTGGGCCGTGGTGAGGATCTGGTTGCGGTCCCCGATCACGACCCCCGAGGCATAGTCGGAGGCGATGTAGTCGGGGATCTCGTCGAGGTCGATGGCCCGGGGACGCGCCGGGAAGCGGCCCCGGATGGCGACGGTCGGCTCCCCCTTCTTGCCGATGTCGCGGGCGATTGCCACGACCGAGGGCTCGGCCGCGGCGATCGCATCGGACAGGGCGGTTTCCAGGGCGGCGACCGGATCGGACGGGGGGGGCGTGTCGGCCGAGAACGCCAGCAGGGCGAACACCACGGGGGCCAGATGCGGCATCGTCGGTCACTCCGGACGGGGTGTCGCCCTCGCTCCCCAGGGGGCGGGCCGGATTCATTCCTTCATCCCGCCCTCATTTTCGCCGGATCGGGCCGGGACGGCAACCCGACGGCGGCCGCCCCCTCCGACGATCAGGCGTCCAGATCGTCCTCGTCGTCTTCCTCTTCCTCATCCGGGCCGTCCGGGAGCGTCATCTGGGCGGCCGCGGCCGCCCCCCGGGAGGCCATGACCTTGTTGGTCAGCTCCTCGGCAATCTCCGGATGGTCGCGGAAATACTGCTTGGCGTTCTCGCGACCCTGCCCCAGCCGGAGGTCGCCGTAGTTGAACCACGAGCCCGACTTCTCGATCAGCTTGTCGGCGAGGGCCAGGTCCATGAGGTCACCTTCGCGGGAGATCCCCCCGGTGTACATCATGTCGAATTCGCAGACCCGGAACGGGGGCGCGACCTTGTTCTTGACGATCTTGACCTTCACCCGCGAGCCGACGATGTCCTCGCCTTCCTTGACCGGGCCGATCCGGCGGACGTCGATCCGGCACGAGCTGTAGAACTTCAGGGCCCGGCCGCCGGGGGTGGTCTCCGGGCTGCCGAACATCACGCCGATCTTCTCGCGGATCTGGTTGATGAAGATCATCACGCACTTGGACTTCGACACCCGCCCGGTCAGCTTCCGCAGCGCCTGGCTCATCAGGCGAGCCTGGAGGCCGACGTGGCTGTCGCCGATCTCCCCCTCGATCTCGGCGCGCGGGGTCAGGGCGGCCACCGAGTCGACCACGATGATGTCCACCGCGTCGGAGTGGACCAGCATCTCGGCGATCTGCAACGCTTCCTCGGCGCTGGCCGGCTGGCTGACCAGCAGCGACTCGATGTTCACGCCCAGCTTCTTGCACCACGACGGGTCCAGCGCGTGCTCGGCATCGATGAACGCGGCCACGCCCCCGTTCTTCTGGGCGTTGGCCACGGCGTGAAGCGCGATGGTCGTCTTGCCGCTGGATTCGGGGCCGAACAGCTCGATGATCCGCCCCTTCGGCAGGCCATGCCCGCCCAGGGCCAGGTCCAGCGAGATCGCCCCGGTCGAGATCCCCTCGACGACCAGCGAACTCCCCTCGCCCAGCCGCATGATCGCCCCGGCGCCGAACGCCTTCTCGATCTGGCTGACCGTGTGGTTCAGCGCCCGTTCCCCGGCCGATTGGGCCGCGCCGGCCTTGCCGCTGGTCTCGACCGCCTGCTTCTTGGCCACGGCGTCTCTCCCGCAAGATCGTCGGAAACTTCTGTACGTTAGGACACTAATCTACCGCGCCGGATGCCGTATCGTCAAGTGTCGTCGCGACGAACGCGGCCTCCGCCCTTCCCCTTGAGGGGGGCGCGGGCCAGGGGCATGTAGGCGGGCCCCTCCGGGGTGAGGGTCGAGGCGTAGGTGACGACCTCGGCGACCGGCACGGCCCCGGCCAGCCAGGATCGGAAGTGGGCCACCAAGCCGGAGGCATCCACCTCGTCGCCGCGGGTGGCCTTGATCCGGCCGATCGTGACGTGGGGCGTGAAGCGATTATCCTCGGGCGGGTAGCCCACCGAGGCGACGGCCGCCACGATGTCGGCGCGCAGGGCCGCCAGGGCGTCGAGTTCCGGGCCGACCAGCCCGACCCAGGCGACGCGGGGCTTGACCGGGCCGGGGAACATCCCCAGTCCCTGGAGGGTCAGGGAGAAGGGGCGATGGGATTCGACGGCGGCGGCGATCGCCCGGCACAGGCCGTTGAGGTCCGTGTCGGGGATGTCGCCCAGGAAGGCGAGGGTGACGTGGAACTGCTCGGTCAGGACCCACCGGGCGCTCGGCAGGTCCGGGGCGATCAGGGTCTGGAGCCGGGCCAAACGGGTCCGCTGGGCGGGGGGGATGGCGACGGCGACGAAGGTCCGGGTGGCGTGCGCCATCGCGGCGTTGGTCCTCTCCCGCCCGGCGGGGGATCGTGGAAGGGTCTCAGAAGCTCATCATCTGGCGGTATTCGCCGAGGCGACGGTCGATCTCGGCCTTGTCGGTGCGCTGGAACCGGCGGAGGCTGAAGTCCTCGACGTTGAGGCTGGCGACCACGGTGCCGTAGGCCATCGCGGTCTTGAGCGCCTCGGCGTCGGTGCGGCCGGTGGAGGCCAGGTAGCCCATGAACCCGCCCGCGAAGCTATCGCCGGCGCCGGTGGGGTCGACCACGTCGGCCACGGGGAAGGCGGGGACCACGAACGTGCCGTCGGCGCTGAGGAACATGGCGCCATGCTCCCCCTTCTTGATGATGACGAACTTCGGCCCCATCTCCAGGATCTTCCGGCCGGCGCGGACGAGGTTGATCTCCTCGGTCAGCATCCGGGCCTCGCCGTCGTTGAGGACCAGCCCGTCGATCTCCTTGAGCAGGGCGTTCAGCTCGTCGCGCTGGATCTCGATCCAGAGGTTCATGGTGTCGGCGACGGCCAGCTTGCGGTTGGTGGCCTGGGCCAGCACCTTGCGCTGGGTGGTCGGGCTGCCGTTGGCCAGGAAGACGAACGGGGTATCGACGTAGCTGGGGGGCAGGTCGGGGTTGAACGTGCCCAGGACGTTGAGGTGGACCTCCAGCGTGTCCGCCGAGTTCATGTCCCCTTCGTACTTGCCGCGCCAGCGGAACGTCGAACCGCCCTTCTCGACTTCCAAACCGGTGGTGTCGATGTTGCGGCCTTCGAGCAGCGCACGGTGCTCGGCCGGGAAGTCCTCGCCGACCACGCCGACCAGCCGGACGGGCGAGAAGTAGCTGGCGGCATAGGAGAAGTAGGTGGCCGCGCCGCCCAAAGCATCTTCGACGACGCCATGCGGGGTCTGGACCGAATCCAACGCAATCGAACCGACGACCAGCAGCGACATCCGCATTATCTCCGGGGGATCGAACGAACGGACCCGGGCCAGGGTATCCATGGGCCCCTCGTTTCATCAAGGGGCGGCGAGTCAACGAAGCCCTAAACTCCGGAACAGGTCCCGGATCTGGCCGAGCGGGAAGCCCGGCTCGGTGGTGTGGTCCAGGACCAGCGGCATCCCGGGCGGGCCGGGCCGGATGGTGTAGGTCTCGCGTGACGAGTAGTCGATCGAGGTGATCTTGATGTTGTGCCGGGACAACATCCCCGCCCCGGTCCCGAAGCGGATCATGGTCCGGTAGCTGGAGAAGTCGGCGAGCGAGAACGAGAAGTCGGGGCGGATCTGATGGACGTCCGCCGCGCCGGGCGCCAGCTCGGCCCGCTCGACCACCCCCCCGGGGAACTCGATCCGGATGCCGTGCAGAGGCATCTCGGTCCGATTGACCAGGGCGACCGTGATCGAGCGGAACTGGTAGGCGATCGCTTCCACGATCGGCGCGGCGACCAGGATCGAGAGCAGGAAGATCCACCGCCTCCGCCTCCGACGCCGCAGCGCCTCGGGGTCGAGGGGCGTCGGGATCGGTGCGAGCGGGGCTCCCCCCTTGGCGGGCCGGTTCTTGTTGCGTTTCGACATCGAGGCGGGTTCCCCGGGCATCGGGCCGGTCAGGTGGCCGGGGCGGCCTCGATCATGGCGATGGTCGCCGCGATCCGAGCGCGGCACGAGTCCCGGCCCAGGATGACCAGGCAATCGTAGAGGCCCGGTCCAACCCCCTGCCCGGTCGTCGCGACCCGGAGCGGGTTGACCACCTGGCCCATCGGGATCGCGTTGCTCTCCGCGAAGTCGTGGACCGCCTTCTCCAGCGTCGCCAGGTCGTAGGGCTCGGTCTCCGCCAGGACGGCGTCGAGCCCGCGCAAGGTCTGGGCGACCCCTTCCTTGCGGAGCCGTTTCTTCACGGCGTCGGGGTCGTGGGTCAGGGTCTCGGTGAAGAAGTACCGCCCCAGGGTGAGGATGTCCTCGAACACCTTGAGCCGATCGCCCAAAGCCTCGACCACCCGGGCGATCCTCGTCCGGGTCTCGGCGGGGACCGGGTCGGGGACGAGCCCCTCCCTCTGGAGATAGGGGATCACGCCGTCGACCTTCTGGTCGATCGGCAGGGCCTTCATCCACTCCCCTTCGATCCAGTAGAGCTTGTCGGGGTCGTGGCTGGCCGGGGAGCTATTGACGCGGTCGAGGGTGAACTTCTCGATCAGCTCGTCGCGGGTGAAGATCTCCTGGCTGCCGTCCAGGCTCCAGCCCACCCGGGCCAGGTAGTTCATCATGGCGTCGGGCAGGTAGCCCTTGGCGATGAAGTGGTCCAGCCCCACGGCGCCGAACCGCTTGGAGAGCTTCTTCTTCGACCCCGGCTCGGCCACGTACGGGACGTGGGCGAAGGCGGGCAGCTCGCGGCCCAGGGCCTCGAAGACCAGCAACTGCGAGAAGGTGTTGGTCAGGTGTTCCTCGGCGCGGACCACGTGGGTGATCTGCATCTCGGCGTCGTCGACCGTCGTGGCGAAGTTGTAAAGCGGGGTGCCGTCGGGCCGGACGATCACGAAGTCGCCGATGTCGTCGGTCTTCTGCGACACGTCCCCCTTGATGAGGTCGTGCAGGACCAGGGTCCGCCCCGGAGGGACGCGGAACCGGAGCCCGAACGGGCGGCCCTCGGCCTCGAACCGGGCGCGATCGGCGTCGGAGACCGGCTTCTCGCGGAAGCGGTAGGCGACCTTGGCGGCATCGGCCGCTTTTCGGTCGGCGTCACGCTCCTCCTGCGTACTATAATCGCGATAGGCGTGGCCCGATGCGACCAACGACGCGGCGGCGCGGTCGTAGAAGTCCTTGCGGGCCGACTGGAAGTAGGGGCCGAAGTTGCCCCCGACCTCGGGGCCCTCGTCCCAATCCATCCCCATCCAGCGGAAGCCGTCGAGGATCATCCCGACGGCCTCATCGACGTGGCGTTGCTGGTCCGTGTCGTCGATCCGGAGGACGAACTGGCCCCCGAAGTGGCGGGCCAGGAGCCAGTTGAACAGGGCCGTCCGGACCCCACCGATGTGGAGGAAACCGGTCGGGCTGGGGGCGAATCGGGTGCGAACGCTCATGATAACGGGGCCGGGCCTGTGGTCGAAACCTTTTACCGAGAACGGATTAAGGTGCCACGATAGGCGATCGACCCCCGGATTGTCAACCGTCCCCCACCCCGGCCGAGGCCGGGCTCAGGGCTTCTGATAACCGAGTTCGCGGAGCACTTCGAGGACCTCGCTCCAGGTCGGGAACATCCGTCCGCTCCTCTGCTTGTATTCCTGCATCGCCTGCATGAACTCGCGTTCGGCCTGGGTGTAATCACGCTCGCAGGTGGTGGGATCGACGAATCGACGTCGGGAGCTGCTATTCCGGGCGGAGGCCGCGCGATGCGCCTGGGCGGTGGCCCGGCGGTCGGTCCAGTCCTGGGCCTCGACGGGGTTCGTCGCCGCGGTCTTTCGGCTGGAGGCGGTGGAAGGATTCATGGTGTGGCGCTCCTCAATCGGGTACCGAACGGCCGATGGCGGCCGACAGTTATCAGCCCGGCGGGCTCGCCGTGTCGCAGGAATCGGGCGGTCCTCGACCGGATGCGACGAGCCGGACTTCAGCCTCGATCACGCACGACGGCCCCTTCGGGCGGGGCCATCACGCGTCGCGGCGTCCGGAGGAGAATGTAGGCCGCGGCGGCGGCCGAGGTCGGCTAGGCGCGTAAAAAAACGAGAGATTGGCGCCCCGGCCGTCGGATCACCGCCCCGATCGCGCCCAATCACGCTCAGTGCGAGCGCGCCAGCTCATGCCCGGTCGACTCGGCCGGGGATAGGCCCGCCAGCCCGACCCGCCCGGCCATCGGGGCGTCGGACAGCGCCGGCGCGGCGCGGCGGCCGAACACGAACCAGCGCGTCAGCGTGAAGCTGACGCCCGTGGCCGCGACGATCCCCACCACGGCCGCCGCCAGCCGGTGCGAGCGGAAGAAGCCGAAGAGGTTGGGCAGCGTCAGCCGGAGCGTCAGGCTGAGGATGATGCCCGCCAGATTGCTCACGACGTACCGGCCATACTCCCGGACGATCGAGCCGCGTTTGGCGTCGTTGAACGTCAGGCGGCGATTCAGCGCGAAGTTCCAGGTCAACGCCAGGGCGACGGCGACCACCCCCGCGGCGGCCGGCGCCAGCGGCCCGCCCACCAGCGGGGCGACCCGGCCGGCCATCGGCGTGGCCGCGAAGATCATCTGGAACAGGGCGTAGAAGGTCAGGTCGACCACCATCCCGGAGGCGCCCACGACGCAGAACTGGAGCAGGCGGGAGACGTTGCCGAATCGATCGTCGGACAGCCGCTTCGCCTGGCGGATCTCCCCCAGGTCGAACGACCACCGCGACGTCGAGGCGATCCTCCCCCCGACCGCCACGTCGGCCCGGGGACCTTCGACGCGCGCCAGGATCTCCAGCGCGAACCGCGACCCGACCGGCCGGAACGCCGATTCCGCCCGCCGGGCCCCCAATGACTTCAGCCCGATCAGGCCGGAGAACGGATCGGTCGATCCGAGGAGCGGCCGGACGAAGGCGCCGAACAGCCGCCCCACGATCGACCCCGAGCCGGCCAGGTTGCGGCTGGCCACCGCGATCTGGACGTCGCCGACCGCCAGCCGGCGGACCACGGCCACCAGGTCGTCCGACGTGTAGGTCATCCCGGCATCCAGCAGGATCCGCAGGTCCCCGCTCGCCTCGCGCAGCCCGGCGATCGCCGACCCGGCCAGGTCATTGAAGTCGCCGGGGATCGGCCGCGCCTGGAGGTTGGGATCCTGCTCCCTCAACCCGTCGAGGACCGCCGCGGACGCCAGGATCTCGACCGAATACCCGAGGTCTTGCAATGCGTCGCGGCATTCGGGCAGTCGATCGGAGGCACAACTCGCCCCGGGTTCGCACACGACGATCAGAGTGACTCGGGTCATCGGGGAATGGGCTCCCAGGTGCGGCGCGATGAGGGTGGAGGCCCGACGGTCGGATGCCGCGGATCCGTCGGGGCGGAGGGCGTCCCCGAAGGGACGTGGGTCGGATCGGTCGACCCGGACTGCGTCGCGACGTCATGGTCGCGGATCGCATCCAGGGCCCGGGCCTGTTCGACCCGGCCCAATCATAGTGAACGCGTGAAAATCCGTCAAACGAGGATCCCGCCCCCGCCCGGGCCCGGTTCAGGGGCGTTCCGCCGAGGCATCACCCAGGAAATCGCCGAGCGGGTGGTGGCCGTGGAGGAATTCGGCGGCGGGGCTGGGCTTCCTCCCTTCGAGCTGGACCTTGAGCAGGCGGACGGCCCCCTCCCCGGCGGCCACGACCAGCCGGTCGCCCATCGCTTCGAGGACCTGGCCGGGTCGCCCCGACCCCTCGGCCAGCTCCGATCGGTGGACGATCAGCCGGGTCGGGCCATCGGGGCGGTGCCAGGTGGTCGAAGCGATCGGCCAGGGCTGCATGGCGCGGATCAGGTTGTGGACCGCCTGGGCCGGTTGGGTCCAGTCGATCCGCCCATCCTCCTTGCGGAGCTTGGGGGCTTTCGTGACGCGGGCCTTCTGCTGGGGGATGATCCGGGCCGATCCGTCGAGGATGGCGGCGATGGCCTCGGCCACCAGCGGGGCGCCGATCGCGGCGAGGCGGGCTTCCAGCTCACCCGAGGTCTCGTCGGGCGCGATCGGGGTCCGGGCGAAGGCGATCATCCCCCCGGCATCGATCCTGGGCGTCATCCGGATCACGGTCACGCCGGTCTCGGCCTCCCCCTTCTGGATCGCCCGGGCCACCGGGGCGGCGCCGCGATAGGCGGGGAGGATCGACCCGTGGAGGTTGATCCCGCCCAGCGGCGGGAGGGCCAGGAGGTCGGCCGAGAGGATCTGGCCATAGGCGGCCGTCACCAGCAGTTCGGGGCCGATGGAGCGGATCAGGTCGAGCGCAGCCGGGGCGTTCACGTCCTCCGGCTGCTCGACGCGGACGCTCCGCGCCAGCGCCGATTGCTTGATGCGGCTCGGGATCAACTCCTGCTTACGACCCTGCGGGCGGTCGGGCTGGGTGATCAGGGCGGCGACGTCGAGCCCGGCGTCGTGGAGGTGCTCGAACGTGGGCAGGGCGAAGTCGCCGGTGCCGAGCATGATGAGGCGAGGCGGGAGCGGCATGGTCGGATCGGCCTCGTTCAGGCTTCGGCGGTGGCCCGGTTCGACGGCTCGGCCGCCGGGGCTTCCAGGCCGGCCCGGATCGCCGCATCGTCGGGATAGGTCCCCTCGGACTGATCCTTGCGGAATCCAAGCTCGATGTCGCGGATCTTCCCCTCGATCGACTTCAGGGTCGCCGGCCCGAGGTGGTCGATGAACAGGACGCCGTCAAGGTGGTCGATCTCGTGCTGGATCGCCCGGCCGTACAGGTCGTCGGCCTCCACCTCGATCGGATTGCCCGCCAGGTCGAAGGCCCGGACCTTGATCTTGCGGGCCCGCTTGACCTTGGCATAGATGCCCGGGAAGCTCAGGCAGCCCTCTTCCCCCTCGGTCGACGAGTGCCGCTTGACGATCTCGGGGTTGATGAAGACCTGCTCCTGGTCGGGTTGTTCGGGGTCGGCCGACAGGTTCAGGACGAAGAACCGGAGGGGGATGCCGACCTGGTTGGCCGCGAGACCGATCCCGTTCGCCTCGTACATCAGCTCGAACATCTCGCGCACGCTCGCCCGGAGCGCATCGTCGATGCTGGTCACGGGGCGCGACTCGTGGCGCAAGGCGGGGTGAGGATAGGGGACGATCCGCAACACGAGGGGACTCCAGCGCGAAACCGGTCGAATGGGATGGCCCAGTATAAAACCCCGAGGCCCCGGCCGCCAACCCATCCGTCCGGCGCGGGTCAGGGGGCGAACACGTCTTCGGGCAGGTCGTCCTGGTGGCGGGGGGACCTGGCCCAGGGGCCGAACAGGGCTTCGGGGACCAGGAAGACCGCGCCGGAATCGCCCGGGGCGACGGTCGCCAGCCGCTTGCCGTCGGAGGTCGGCGCCCCGAGCCGGAGCGGCGGCGGGTCGTCCCCCTCGGCCACGTCCACCCGGATCTCGGCCAGGGGCGGATTCAGCCGCATGGCGGCGGGCATCGGCCCCTCATACTGGACATACCGGGTCGTCTTGAGGTCCGACAGGGCCGCGACCAGCGCCTTGGCCTGGGTCGGGTCGAAGTCCGGGGCGTCCACGGCGCCGGCGAAGCCCCAGACGCGGGCATCCGCCTTCGGCTCCCCGTTGCCCACGAAGTCGATCCGGCGATCGGGCCAGGCGACATTCACCCGGCGGGCCTCGTCGGCCGAGAAGGCCATGATCCGGTGGTCGCGCCACTCGGAGTCGAGGACCACCAGCACGTTGCCGCCGACCGTGAAGACCAGCGGCTCGCCGACGATCATCGCATAATGGACGCCCAGTCGGTCGGGCACCGCCTTGCCGATCAGCAGGGTCAGCTCGTCCGGGACGACCCGGAGCGGGCCGACGCCGGGCGGCGGGTTCTTGCCACCGGCCGAGGCGGCCGGTCGCGAGGCGGTGACCTTGAGCAAGGGGCGGTCGAACCCGTACTTCTTCGGGTCGTCGGCCTGGTCCGCGACCAGGCTATCGGCCTGGAGGCCGGAAAAGAGTTTCAGGAGCCGCTCGACCGACTCCATGTCGGCCGGAGCCGTGATCGGCTGGCCCATCCACCACGACCCCAGCGATTTGCCCGGCCCGTCCATCCGGAAGATCGGCGCGTTGATGACCGTCGTCTTCCCCTCGGACTCGAAGGCCACGCGGTCGATCTGGTCGGGGGCGATCGCCAGCACCAGCCGATTGCGGAACCCGAGCGAGTTCCGGGGGATGAAGTCGACCGCGGAATCCGGCAGAGCCAGCACGGAGTTGGGATCATCCTCGGTCATCGCATAGACCGTCTTCCGGGCCGCGTCGCGGCGGCCGAGCTTCAGCGTGAGTTGCGGCGGCGAGGACGATCCGGACGAACCCGAATCGGTCGAGGCGCCGGGCAAGGGCGCCTGCCAGACCCGCAGGACCACCGACGGGGCATCGAGCCCGGGGTCGGGCACGCTCGATTTGGGCAGGAAGGCGGCGGTCTGCAACTCGTCGAGCGACTTGAGGAACGCGGCGACGGCCGGGATGTCGGCCCGGGCCGTCTGCGGCTCGGTCAGGGTCCAGCTCTTGCCGTGCCTCCCCAGCGCGAACGTGTGGCCGTTGGCCTCGATCTCGATGGCGTCGACCCGGTTGGGGTCGATGTCCGCGACGTGGTTGTCCCGGAAGGCGGAGGGGTTGGCGACGATTCCCTTCAGGGTGCGGTCGTCCAGCGCGATCACGTCGTCCTGGTCGTCGCGGCGGGCGTAGACCTGGCCGGGCGCGCCGGGGATCGGCTTGCCGACGTGGAGGATCTGCGGCGTCCGGCGGAGGGAATCGCGCCCGGCCTCGACGGTGATCGTCAGGGCGGGCTTGTCGAGGCCATACTTCGCGAGGTCCCTGGCGTTGTCGGCCACGAATCGGCCGTCGTCGATGACCCGAAGGGCGGCCAGGTCGGCGGCCAGGCCGTCGATCCTGCTCCCGTCGGCCAGCGCTCGGATCGGGGCCACGACCCGCCAGGCGTCGCGGTCGCGGCGGAGTTTCAGCGCCTCGGGCCGGTCGGACGCCTGGATGGTCACGGCGTCGACCTCGAACGACGGGACGCGGAAGATCTCGCGGTCCCGCCACTGGGCCGGGGGGATGTCCACCAGGCCGAGCATCCGGGCGTCCACGGCCTCGACCGTCCCGGAACCGCCGGGCCGGACGAAGCGGCGGTCGAGGCTGATGCGGCCGATGTCCAGGGTGGCCAGGGGCTTGTCGGCGGCCGTGCCCCAGAGCCGGACCGTCCGCTCGGGCGGGGCCAGGCCGAACGAGTCCGGGCTGCCCGCCTGGCGGGCTTCGGTCTCGGGCCGGCGGGCCAACGACTTGAGGTTGAAGGCCAGCGCCTCGGCCTTGGACGGGTCGGCCGCGACATCCAGGGGGGAGATCATCTGCCAGCGGTCGTTGTTCGCCCCGCGACGTTCCAGGACGATCGGGGCCGGGCCGCCGACGATCTCGATCCGGCGGAGTTCCTCGGGGCGGGTGTCCAGCAGCGCGGGGAGGACCCGGCCCTCGGCCCGGGCCCGGTCCACGCGGGTCGGGATGCGGGCGCGGTCGGCCCACCACAGGCCGAGCATCCCGGCGAGGAACACGCCCATCAGCAGCAGGTTGCCGCGGTTCTTCATCGCGAAGGTGTCCGAATCTTGGGATGGGGCGGCCCGGTCAGTCCCGCCGCGACAGGTAGATGGTCACGCCCAACCCCAGGACCACGACCATCGCCATCAGGGTCGGGACCAGGACCAGGCGGCCTCGGAGGTTGGGCGAGGCGGAGAACATCAGGCTCTCGTGCGTCTTGCCCGGCAGCCCGCGCAGCTCGGGGCGGCCCCGGAGCCAGAAGACGGAATTCATCAGCAGGTCGAGATTGGTCGGGTTGCGGGCCAGGTACGGGTTGTCGGCCAGGAGCGGGCTGGAGAACACGACCAGCCGGGGCGTCGGCTTCTCCCCGCCGGCGGCCGGCTTGATCGACGCGGCCGCACCCACGATCAGCGGCCCGGCCTTCTCGGACGGGTCGCGCGCCGGGCGGCCGACCGGGTCGGACTCGGCCCACGAGTCGGGCGTGGTGCGGATCAGGGGCACGGTCGAGACGCCCGGGTTGGCCTTGGCGCCCGAACCGGGCTGGCCCAGGACGGCCTCCGGGCCGATGATCGACAGCGGCGCCGCGCCCGGCAGCAGGGCCCATCGGGTCTGGAGGGTGTCGACGACCGGGTGGTTGCTGCCGGCCAGGATCGGGGCGTAGATCAGGCCCGGACGCCCTTCCAGGCAGTGGGTCGGGTCGACGATCTGCCCCGGCCCGACCTCCACATTGTAGTTGCGCAGGAGTTCTTCCAGCCCGCTCGGCCCGGCGTTGCCGACCAGGACGATCAGGCACCCGCCCCGGCCGATGAACGCCTTGATCCGGTCGACCTCCTCGGTCTGCAACGGCGTTTTCGGGCCCGCGACCACGACGATGCCCGCGTCCACCGGGATGTCGTCGTGGAGTAGATTGACCTCGACGGCGTCGGTCCCCATCGCGCTCATCCGCCCCTTCCAGATCCCCGGGCCGGGCTGGCGCGGGTCCACATCCTGGATCGAGGCCTCGCCGTGGCCGGTCGCGAACGCCACCTTGGACCGCTTCCCCTCGCGCAGCCGGACGATCGCCGAGGTGATCGCGTCCTCGCCGTGGAAGGTCGAGACGAAGCGGTCGGATTTGGCATCGAATCGCGAGGCGGACCGCTCGAACAGCTCGCCGGTGCCCAGCACCGCGTGGGGCGCGGTCTCCCCCTCGCCGTAGATCACGACCACGCCGTCGCCGGGGGTCGCCGCCACGTCGGGATAGCGCTTCACCAGGGCTTCGAACTCGCGGGCGTCCTGGATCACGTCCAGGGTCTCGACCCTTACGTCGCGGGGGTTCGCCGTCTTGAACTGGTCGAGCAGCTGGATGATCCGCTCCAGGCGGCGGACCGAGCCCTCCGAATTGCCGTGGAAGGCGATGATCGTCACCGGCTTCTCCAGCGTCGTGAGCTGGTTGAGCGTGAGCGATTCCAGGCTATAGGCGCGGTCCCGGGTCAGGTCGATCGCCCGCCCGCCGTATTTGAAGGCGAATACGTTGGCCACGACCAGGATCCCGCCGAGCAGAGACGCGGTGAGCGCCGTGTTCGAGAACCGGAGGACGCGGCGGATCGTTGGGCTGCTGTGGCGATGGCGATGGGCCGTCCGGATCACGACGAGGATCGTCCCGAACCCGAGCGTGAACGCCGCCAGCGAGGCCGGCACGCCCGAGGCGACGAACAGGAACGCCCCGGCCACGATCAGGAGGAAGCCGATCACCGTGGCGACGATGAGCCGATCGCGGTAGCCCGGCCCGGGCGCGTCGGCGTCGGGCTCGTCGCGGGCCTTCTGGCCCACGGGGGCGCCCCGGATCATCCAGAACAGGGCGAGGAAGGCCGCCAGACCCAGGAAGCTCGCCCAGACTTCGATGCGTGACAGGAACATCATGGTCGACGATCACCCCTCGCGGCGG
The DNA here is from genome assembly GCF_051175315.1 of Tundrisphaera macrotermitis. Lineage (NCBI taxonomy): Bacteria > Pseudomonadati > Planctomycetota > Planctomycetia > Isosphaerales > Isosphaeraceae > Tundrisphaera > Tundrisphaera macrotermitis. Next base: position 5,104,447 of record NZ_CP195100.1, on the reverse strand, counting down.
TATTCCACGACCTTGACGGTCAGGTACAGCATCAGGACGCAGGCCGAAAGGTGGAGCACCAGGAACCGCAGGTCGAGCTGGCCGCTGCCGAAGCCGCGAACCTGGTCCAGGACCGAAACATACTGGATGGCGTCCGCCCAGCTCGCCCTCTGCGCCACCGCATAGCCGTGGCCGATCGCCGTCAGGACGATCAGGAGGAAGAACGCGGCGAACGTGCTGATCGCCGCCACGACCTGGTTGCGGGTCAGGCTGCTGAAGAACAGGCCGATGGACACCAGCATCATCCCCATCGTCGTCAGCCCGATCACCAGGGCGATCACCGGCCCCAGATCGAACCGATAGTTCCCCTGGTAATAGAGGAAGGGGAGGTAGATCCCGAACGGGACCAGCAGCATCAGGTACATCCCGACGCCCGCCAGCCACTTGGACACCACCACCTCGGATTCGGTCACCGGGGCGGTCAGCAGCGGCTCCAGCGTGCCGGCCCGCCGTTCCTCGGCGATCAGCCGCATGGTCAGCGCGGGGATGGCCACCATCATCCCGATCCAGAACGGCATGCTCTCGGTCACGTAGGAGTTGAGCGGGTCGCGCATCCCCGAGAACGACCGGCCGTACACGGACAGGGCATCGACGAGGTTCCAGAAGTTGAGGCAGGCGACCACCTGGAAGGCCAGGAGGATCAAAAACGCCATCGGGCCGAGGAAGTAGCTCGAAAGCTCGCGACGCAGCAGGGTGGGGACGTGGCGCATGGTCAGGCGGCCTCGATCGCGGGGGCGGCGGCGTCATCGGCGAGGCTCGCCTCGTGGACGGCGCGGACGAATCGTTCTTCCAGCGTGGACCGCTTCTGGTCGAGCATCGCGAGGCCCCATCCCCCCCGGACCACGCACGCGGCGACCGCCTCGCGGACGTCGGCCCCGTCGCGCCCCTGGACTTCCATTCGGACCAGCCCCTCATCCTGTTCGATCACCGCGACCTTGCGGACCCGGTCGACCTTCTCGATCGCCTTGCGGATCGCGGCGGCGGGCCCCCGGGCTTCCAGGACCACGGTCGTCCCGTCGTCGATCTGGTCGAGCTTCTCGTCGATCGCCAGGCGGCCGCCGACGATCATCAGGACCCGGCCGCACACCGCCTCCACCTCCGACATGATGTGGGTGGAAAGCAGGATCGTGTGGCGGTCGCCAAGCTCGCGGATCAGGTCGCGGACTTCGCGGATCTGGATCGGGTCGAGGCCCGCCGTCGGTTCGTCGAGCACCAGGATGTCCGGGTCGTGGACCATCGCGTCGGCCAGGCCGACCCTCTGGCGATACCCCTTGGACAGGTGGCCCAGCGTCCTCCGCTCGACGTCGCGGACCTGGCAGCGGTCCAGGACATGGTCGATCGCCGAGCGCCTCTTGGACCGGGGGACGTCCTTGAGCCGGGCGCGGAAGTCGAGGTACTCGCGGACCCGCATCTCGCCGTAGAGCGGCACGCTCTCGGGCAGGTAGCCGACCCGGCGGCGGACCCCGAGCGGGTCATCCAGGACGTCGTGCCCGGCGAGCACGGCCCGGCCGCTGGTCGGGGCCAGGAAGGTGGTCAGCATCCGCATCGTCGTGGTCTTGCCGGCGCCGTTGGGGCCGAGCAGGCCGACGATCTCGCCGGTCCCCACCCGGAACGTCAGGCCGTCCACGGCCCGGGTCGCGTGGTAGCTCTTGCTCAGCCGCTCGACATCGATCATGGTCGGCCCGTCGCTCATCGCGTCGCGTCCCCTGGGAGAATTATCGGCGGGCCGTGGTCCGCGCGACCCAGACCAGGTAGGTCGCCGGGCCGGGGCTGGTCGGGAACCGGGTCGGGGCCCCCCGGGGCGAATCGCCGTCGGGATCCTGGACCACCAGCGACCCGTCGATCCCGGCGATGGTGTCCATGTCCGGCAAGGTATACGACCCCCGCCCGTCCTCCCGTGACGCCCGGGTACCCGGCGTGTCTTCCATGGCGAGGACCAGGGGCAGGCTCGGCGAGTTGGGCGCGAGGCCGGGCAGCACCGACGCCTCGCCCACCTCCGCCAACTGGGTCAGGATGAACGGGTCGGGCCGGGGCTCCACCACGACGTCGGTCCGGGGGAACGCCCGGGCCAGCTTGCCCAGGAACGGCTCGGACTCGCGCCCGTCCATGACCAGGGTGAAGACGTCGGCCTCGCCCGGGTGGCGGGGGTCGATCACGATCCCCTCGGACACGGTGATCCGGCCGAAGTCGGGGTGCTTGCGGATGTCCCGCTGGATCAGCGAGCGGACCCGGTCCCCGGCGTCGATCACGTCGGTCACGATCAGGATGCGATGGACGTCGGGCCTTTCGAGCATCCCGGCGATCTTGCCGCGATCGGCGGCCTCCCGGATCAGGGCCACCGGCGTCGGCGTCGGCGAGGCCGGGGGCGGCGGGATTGCGGCATCCGTCGCGGGGGCGGCCAGCCTCGCCAGCATCGGGGCGCCGTCCGCGGGCGAGGCTGGCTGCTCGGGGACGGTCGGCGGCTTGGCCCGGGGGGCCGCCGGGGCCTTGGCCGGGGTAGCCTTGGGGAAGAAGGCGAACAGGGTCGGGCGGTCGAGGTCGTGCGTGGCCCGGTAGACGAAGAACATCGCGGCCAGCAGGCTCGCGGCGATCGAGACGAAGCCCCCGGCCAGGAGCACCGAGGCCGCCCGCGACCCGGCCCGGGGCCGCGCCGCCTGGCGGGAGGCGATGCGGGCCAGGAGGTCCGGGGCCAGGTCGCGCGGGATCCCGGGCCGCCCGAGCCCGGCGACGGCGTCCCGGGTCGCGGCCAGGTCGGACAGCCGGCCGGCCAGGGGCGGGCTCGACTCGATCGACCAGGCCACGGCCATGCGGTCGGCCGGGTCGAGCTCGTCGTCGAGGTAGGCGGACAGGAGTGTGTCGTCGTCGAGATTCATGGGATTGAATGGTCGAAGGCCAGGGGTGGGGTCGGGGCCTCGTGCCTCATCCGTTCGCGGGTCCGGGCGATCCGAGCAGGGGCCGGGCGGCGTGTCGGGCCGACGCGGGCGAGTTGTGGTCCTCGACGGCGACGCCCATAAGCTTCTCGCGGAGGTCCAGGCGGGCCCGATGCAGCCGGCTCCTCACCGTGCCGACCGGGACGTTCAGGATCGCGGCGATCTCCTCGTACCGGAGCCCGTCGAATTCCTTCATGACCACCACGGCGCGATGGTCGGGGGCCAGGGAGTCCAGGGCCCGCTGGACCCGGTCCTCCCGCTCCCTCCGCTCGATCGGCAGGGTCGGGTCGGACTGGTCGAGGTCGTCGGCCACCTCGGCCGGGTCGTGCTGCGCCCCCCCCCGCGATCGGATGACCAGGCGGCGACGCCGTCGCCCGCTCAGGGCCAGGTTCACGGCGATCCGGTACACCCAGGTGTAGAACGAGCTGTCGCCGTGGAACCGGTCGAGCTTCTCGAAGGCGCGAAGGAACGCGTCCTGGAGCAGGTCGAGCGCATCCTCGGCGTCGCCGGTCAGCCGGAGCATCGTCGGGTAGAGCCGATCCTGATAACGCTGGATCAGCACCCCGAACGCCTCCGTCCGACCTGCCCGACACGCCTCGATGAGGGAGTTGTCGTCGTTGCACCCGGTCATCAGAACCCTTTGACGCTCGCCCCGGCGCGAAGTTCCCGGATCGTCCGGCAACCGTCCCGAAATGATCTCGACGAAGTCGTTCGATGTGAGCTTCGATTGTAACGCACGGCGCGGCCCGCCGCGACGCCTTGCCCCGCGAGGGGCCACCGACCTATCATGACCGCATCGGGGACGGCCGGGTCGGCCGGCCATCGCTGCGCGGGATCGGGGGCGGACGGGGCTATGAGGATCGCGGTCGTTTCTCGGGATGGGCCCCTCGAATTCACGGTGGACGACGAGCGCGTGGTCGGCCACGGCAACGGCCCGACCGAGGGGCTGGCCGCGCCGGACCTGGCGGACGCGACCCGGTCGGCGATCGAGCGGCCGATCGACTTCCCCCCGATGGCCAGCGCCATCGTGCCGGGCGACCACGTCGCCATCCCGGTCGACCCGGCGATGCCCGGCCTGGCGACGGTCCTGGACGTCCTGGTCGAGGCGGCCCGCTCCGCCGGCGCCGAGGACGTGACCGTGGTGGCCACCGGGCCCGGCCCGCAGGTCGGCCCGACCGAGGGGGTCAACTGGGTCGTCCACGACCCCGACGACCGGAACGGGATCGCCTACCTGGCCAGCACCAAGGAAGGGCATCGCGTCTACCTCAACCGGATCCTCACCGACGCCGACATCGTGGTGGCCCTGGGGCCGATGGGCTACGACCCGGCGCTCGGCTACAGCGGGCCCTGGTCGACCCTCTATCCCGGCCTGAGCGACCGCGACACCCAGGCCCGATTCCGGTCGCTGGCCGTGGACGACCCACCCGATCGCGACCGCCCCCGCCCCGGGTTCGCCGAGTCGGTCGAGGTCAGCTGGCTGCTAGGCTCGCAGTTCCAGGTCGGCGTGGTGGCCGGGACGGCCGGGCCGATCGCCGTGGTGGCCGGGCTGGATGCGTCAGTCCGAGAACGCGGCCCGGAGGCCGTGGATGCCGCCTGGTCCCGCCCCTTCCCCGATCGCGCCGACCTCGTGGTGGTCGGGATCGGCACCCCGGATCGGCCCTCCACGATCGACGACCTGACGCTCGGCCTGGCCGCCGCCTCGCGCTCGGTCCGCCGGGGGGGGAAGATCGTGGCCCTGGCCCGGGTGGACGACGAGCCGGGCGTCGCGATCCGACGCATGGCCGCCGCCGACGACTCCCGGGCCGCGACCGCAAGCCTGCGCGGGCTGGAAAAAGAGCCCGACTATCTGGCCGCCCGCCGGATCGCCTCGGCGGTCGCCTGGGCCGACGTCTACCTCCATTCGAACCTCGACGCCGACCTCGTCGACGACCTCGGCCTGATCGCCGTCGACCGCCGCGAGGATGCCCGCAAGCTCGCCGATCGCTCCCCGTCGTCGATCTTCATCGGCCAGGCCGAGCGGGCCCGCGTCGTGATCCAGGACGAGCCGGCTTAACCCCCCATACCCTCGACTGATCGATCCACCACCATGACCACGCCCGCCGCCAGCCGCCCCGAGTCGGGTTGGATCGACCGATCCGACCGCGTCCGCATCGAGGTCCAGGGCCCCGACCGCGCCAAGTTCCTCCACAACCTGGTCACCAACGACATCAAGAAGCTGGTCGAGGGCCAGGGCTGCGAGGCGTTCATCACCACGCCGCAAGGGAAGACGCTCGCTTACGTCGCCCTCTCCGCTCTCAAAGCTTCGACCCTGCTTCGGAGCGACGTCGGCGAGTCGACGGTCTTCCTCGGCCATCTCCAGAAATACAGCATCTTCGACGATGTCGCGATCGAGGAGATCACCGATCAGACGTTCGAGATCCACGCCTTCGGCCGGTTGGCCGAGGACATCGTGCATGACGCGAAGCTGGACGGCCTGGCCAATGCCGACCAATCGATCGCCGAGGCGGAATGGGCCGGCCATTCGCTGCGATTCGTCCGGGAAGCCCCGGCGGGCGTCCCGGGACTGACGCTCATCGGGCCGCTCGCGGCGGCGGACTCTGTGCGGACGGCGTTGGGGCGGGCGTCCGGGACGGCCTCGCTCGACCCGGCGGTGTTCGAGGCCATGAGGATCGAGGCGGGCACGCCGATCTCCGGCCGGGACGTGACCCCGAACAACCTGCCCCAGGAGGTCGGCCGCGACCGGGCGACGATCAGCTTCGTGAAGGGCTGCTATCTCGGCCAGGAGACGGTCGCCCGGCTCGATGCCCTGGGCCACGTCAACAAGATCCTCAAGGGGCTGAGGATCGAGGGGTCGACGCCGCCGGCCCCCGGCGCGTCGCTGGTCGGCGCCGACGGCAAGGCGGCCGGCACCGTGACCTCGGCCGCCCCCGCGATCGGCGGGGGTGCGGTCGTGGGCCTGGCCTATGTGCGGGTCGCCCACGCGAACCCGGGCACGTCGCTGGCCGTGGAGGTGGGCGGCCAAACCGTGGCGGCGGTGGTCGCCGACCTGCCCATGACCCCGCCCGCCGGGGGATGAAACGAAGAACGGCCCCGACTCGTCCGAGTCGGGGCCGCCGCGTTGCGTCGATCGTGAATTGGGGCCGCGATCAGGCGGCGCTCATGTCGCGGATCCCGTCGGCCGGGATGTCGGCGATCTGGAGGATGGTCTCGGGCCCCCGGCCGAGGCCGAGGCTTTCCAGGACCAGGAGCCCGAACGGCGACGGGGAGTCGCCGCGGTTCTCGGGATCGCTGTCGGCTCGTGTCAAACGACCCTGGTAGAACGTCCCGTTGTAGGCGACCTTCACCACCGGGCACTGGGTCCCCTGGCGGTTGCGGATCGTCATCAAGTTCGCCTGGCACTGCTCGAAAGTCATCGGTTTTCCTCCTGAAGACCGAGTGCGGGGTGGTCGGTAGCCACCCACACGTGGCGGCGCGACCGCGGGCAGACAGGGCCCGGCCGGCAACCCGGCGTCCGTCGCCGAATCATCGCCTCTCGATGGATTCGGGTCAACCCATACCGAACTTGAGCGGATCGATGAAACATGGCTTTCATCTCCCGGGGACGTTGGCCTCCCACAAGGGGTTGATACGCGCGCAGTCCTCGGCCGTGACCCGGTAAACGAAGATCGAATAGCCGATCTTCGCAACCGGTTCCATGCTTTGAAAATAGGCGAACGCCCCTTCGCCGGAACTCCAGCAACTCGACCAGGCGGTGCTCGGGGAGGTCAGCGAGGAGCTGTCGTGGAATCGCCAGGGGAGGCCCCGCACCAGGTTGGCGCTCACCGCGTAGAGGCCCGGGGTGAGCCGGGGCGCCGGGCCGATCCAGTAGGAGGGGGGCTTCGCCATCGGGTGCATCGTCCCGGGCAGCGTGGGCGGCAGGAACCAGTCGAGTCCCTCGCCCCGCACGCGGAAGACGCTCGGGTTGATCTGGCCGAAGTACGCCAGGCCGACCCGCTCCCCGGGGTGGTTGGCCTTGAGCCATCGGTTCAGCTTGACCAGGTCCTGCCCCCAGTCGAGGTTGCTGTCGATCAGGTGCTCCGAGCCCCGCCCCGGGCCGCCCGAGACCTGGTTGAAGTAGGCCAGGTAATGGGGATGGATCGAGGCGGTGGCGGCCGCCGTGAGCAGGAGGGGGCCGATCACCGACGCCAGGGACAGCCTCCTCCGGACGGCGGTCGCCTGGCCGATCGCCCAGGGGGCGAGCTTGCCCGTCGCGACGAACGCGAATGGGAACGCGGTCAGGATGTAGCGGAGGCCCAGGCAGATGTCGGTCAGGAAGGTCATCGCCAGGAGGATCCCGACCGGGATCGCCAGCACCGCGATCTCGTCGGCCCAGAGGGCCCGCGACCTCGGCGATGCGAGCAATACCCCGGTTGCCAGGACGACCAGGATCCAGGTCCCCTCGGGCACCTTGTAGGCCAGGGTCGCCAGGTAGTAATACCACCAGCCCGACCGCTTCATGACGCCGTTGAGGTAGACCGGGTAGCCGGTCAGCTTGCTGTCGTCGACCGGCAGGTTATCGTTGAGGAAGTGCCGGGGGATCCCCTCGGTCTCGATCTTCTGCTCGTCGAAGCCGAGGACATAATGCCGGGGCAGCGGCACCGGCAGGGCGGCCAGCGGCGTCCCCCGGAACCGGTTGATCCGATAGCGCCAGGCCCCAGCGAGGATCGCGTTCGGGCTGGTCGGCCGGGCCATCCCCGGCTGCGTGGGCCGGGTCAGGGTCCGGCTCGCGAACTCGAAGCGGCCGAGCGGCTGGCCGAAGCCCTCGAACCCGTAGCCCATGTTGATGACCAGCATCGACAGGGCGACCATCAGCGCCCCCTGCCCCAGCCCGACGCCCAGCCGGCGCGGCCAGCCCGCCCAATCCCGGCCCAGGAGGAACCGGACCACGGCCAGGGTCGGCCACAGCCCATAAAGGATGAGGGCCGAGAACTTGGTCAGCTGGGCCAGGCCGAGCACGATCCCCGCCAACGCGGCGCGCCCCCAGGTCGGCCGGTTCTGATAGCGCCAGAACAGATAGGTCGCCGCGACGGCGAACGAGGCGGCGGCGGCATCGGTCGTCACCAGCCGGCAATGAGCGAGGACGTTGGGGCAGAGCGTCCACAGGGCCAGGCTGATCAGCCCCCCCGCCCCGCCGTACAGCCGCGCCGACCAGGCGAAGACCGCCAGCCCCCCCAGGAGCGTGAACAGGGGCATCATCATCCGAGCCGAGGCGAACAGCTCGAAATAACGGTCGGCATTGACGAGGGTGAAGTACTCGCCGAAGGTCGACTGCGAACTCTGTTCCCAGAACCCGGACTGGTAGAGCGGGGCCGTGACCGGATTCGCCAGGACGACCGGCAAGGCGGCGACCAGCTTCACCAGGGGCGGGTTGTGGTGGTAGAGCTTGAACGTCCCCGTCTGCCAGTACGAGACCCCCGCCGGGAGGTGGGCGGTCTCGTCGATCGTCGGGTTCTCCTGGATCAGGCTGGCGGCGGCCAGCCCGAACTGGAGGGCGAGCAGCAGCACCACCGCGACCGCCAGCTTGGGCCGGGTCCAGTAGGCCGGACGGGGCGGCGACGGCTCGACGACCGTCGCCGGCGGGGCCGAGGCCGGGGCGGGCGGAGGCGTCCGGGGCCGGGGCGGTCGCGATCGGGCCATGACTCAGGATCCCTCGACCAGCCGGGCGATCGCGGCGTAGGATTCGCGCAAATCCTGGTACAGCTTGCGGTAGATCGCGAAGCCGCGATCATGGAACGCGGCGACTTCCGGTTCCCTGGACGTGGCGTCGACGAGCCGGATCGTGGCGTCGCACGCCTCGGGGACGCTGGAGAAGACCCCGGCGCCGACCATCGCCAGCAGGGCCACGCCGAAGGCCGGCCCCTCGGAGGCGTTGACCGTGTGGACGTCCACGCCGTAGATGTTGGCCTGGATCTGCCTCCAGAGCGGGCTCCGCGCCCCGCCGCCCGACAGGCGGACCTGCTCGATCGACGCGCCCATCTCGCGGATCAGCTCGAAGCTGTCCCGCATGGCGTAGGACGCCCCCTCCATGATGCTCCGCACCAGGTGGGGCCGCCCGTGGCGGACGCTCAGGCCGACCCACGAGCCCCGGGCGTCGGAGTCGTAATATGGGGCCCGCTCCCCGGTCAGGTAGGGGAGGAAGAACAACCCCTCGGAGCCCGGGCCGGCCAAAGCCGCCTCGTCCTGGAGCAGGTAATAGGGGTCGATCCCCAGGCTTTTCGCCGCATCGACCTGGGCCTGGGCCATCTGGTTGCGATACCACTGGAGGCTGCCGCCCGCCGACAGGACGACACCCATCACGCACCAGGCCCCCGGCACGGCATGGCAGCCACGCTGGAGCCGGCCCAGCGGGTCGAAGCCCGACTCGGCCGTGTGGGCGAACACCACGCCGGAGGTCCCCATCGTGGCCGAGACCGCCCCCGCCCGGACGATGCCGTTGCCCACCGCGCCGGCCGGCTGGTCGCCGCCGCCGCCGACGATCCGGGTCCCGGGCGCCAGCCCGGTCGCCTTGGCGCCGATGGCCGAGACCACCGACGAGACCTCGGGGCTCTCGAAGCAGTCGGGCAGGAGCGAGCGGTCGAGGTCGAGCAGGCCCAGCAGCTCGTCGCTCCAGCGGCGGTTGGCCACGTCCAGGAGCAGCGTCCCCGCCGCGTCGCTGACCTCGGTCGCGAACGTGCCCGAAAGGCGATACCGGATATAGTCCTTGGGCAGGAGGACCTGGCGGACCCGGTCCCACTGGCTGGGTTCGTTTTTCCGGAGCCAGAGCAGCTTCGGCGCGGTGAATCCGGTCAGGGCGCGGTTGGCTACCAGCCGCACCAGCCCTTCCCGCCCTCCCGCCTTGGCCTCGATCTCGGCGGCTTCCGCCCCGGTCCTCTGGTCATTCCACAGGAGGGCCGGCCGGACCACCTGGCCCGACGCGTCCAGGAAGACCGAGCCGTGCATCTGGCCGCTCAGGCCGACCCCCGCCACGTCGGCCGGCCGGAAGCCCCCCTTGTCCAGGACATCCCGGACGGTGGCGACGGTCGCCCTCCACCAGTGCTCGGGGTCCTGCTCCGACCAGCCCGGCCGGGGGTGCTCGCAGGGGTACTCGGCCGACGACGAGGCGAGGATGGCCCCCGTCTCGTCGATGGCGATCGTCTTGGTCCCGGATGTCCCGATGTCGATGCCCAGCGTGACGCTCAAGGAACGAACCCCCGTCAGCGGACCGGATTGGTGGTGGAGAGGAGGCGATCGACGGAATCGATCGCGATCGGATGATAGGCGGGCCGGGCCTTCGCATAGATGGCCCGCGCCCGCTCGGCCCCTTCGGGGGTGCGAATCAACTCGGCATAGATCGGCAGGATGAACTTACGACGGCCGATCGAGGTGAGGAAGGCTTCGAGCCGATCGTCGGCGGCCGCATAGCGGTTGCGAATGGCGATGACCAGCCATTCGGCGGCGATCTCGCTGTTCTCTCGCCGGGTGATCCCGAAGGCGGCATCGAGTTCGCCGAGCCGATCGGCCCCGACCTCGGCCGGCAGGGCCCGGAGGAAACGAAGCCATTCCTGGGTGGTCCAGCCCTGCACGGCGATCCGGGAGGCGGGGGTCTTCCCCTCGATCCATTCCTTGGCCGCGCGGTCCACGGCGTCGAGCCGGTCCGAGGTCGGGGCGACGAACGCCGCTTTGAGCCCAGGCGCCTCGATCCAGGCATCCAGGTCGATCTTCGCCGCCTTCTCCGGGTCGAGCGGGAACAGGCGGTCCCGGAGGTCGGCCACGAAGACGGCGGTGGTGATGCTCTGGAAGGCGTGGCGATCGAAGTAGCCCTTGAGGAAGGCGTCGAACCGATCCCGGCCGAAGACGCGTTCCAGCTCGGACAGGAACAGGGCCCCCTTCTCGTAGGGGACCCGGGTCATCCCGTCGTCCGGGTCGCGGCCGTCCAGGTTGATGTGGAGGATCTGGTCGGCGGGCTTCAACTCGGCGAGTTCGTGGCCGAGTTCCTGGAAGCCGAGCAGGGCCTCCATCTTCGCCCGATCCGGGCCGTAGACCGCCTCGATGATCCGCCGTTCGAGGTAAACGGTGAACCCTTCGTTGAGCCAGAAGTCGCGCCAGGTGGCGTTGGTCACCAGGTTGCCCGACCACGAATGGGCCAGCTCGTGGGCGACCAGGGACACCAGCGAGCGGTCGCCGGCCAGGATCGTCGGCGTGGCGAACGTCAGCTTGGGGTTTTCCATCCCGCCGAACGGGAAGCTGGGCGGGAGGACCAGCAGGTCATAGCGGCCCCAGCGATAGGGGCCGAACCGCTCCTCCGTCGCCTCGATCATCGCCTCGGTGTCGGCGAACTCGGCGGCGGCCTTCTCGACCATCGACGGTTCGGCGTAGACCCCGGTCCGCTTGCCGAGCGGGCGGAAGGCCAGGTCGCCGACCGCCAGCGCCACCAGGTAGGCGGGGATCCTCTCCCTCATGGCGAATCGGAAGACGGTCGGATCGGCGTCGGCGGGGAGGTGATCGGCGGCCATCACCGCCTTCAGGCCCGACGGGACGCGGATCGTCGCCGTGTAGGGGAACCGGACGCCGGGCGTGTCCTGGATCGGGATCCAGGTCCGCGCCTGGATCGCCTGGGACTGGGTGAACAGGAAGGGGTGGGCCTTGCCCGCCGTCCGCGCCGGGTCGAGCCACTGGAGGGCCCCGGCGTCCGGGCGGGTGCGATAGCGGATCCGCACCCGGTCCGCACCCGGGGGGAGCGGGATGGTCAGGGCCTGGCCCCGGATCGCGTCGCCCTGCGAGAGGTCGAACTCGACGGGGGCCCATGAGGCACCGTCACGTCCGGCCGCGACCTCTTCGATCACCGGCCCCCTGACGTCGAGGATCAGCGGGGCGTCGGGCCGGGCGTTCGCGGGCCTCTCGATGCCGAGCGTCGCCGTGCCCCGGAGTTCCTTCCGGTCGAAGTCGACCGTGAGGTCGAGGTCGAGGTCACGCACCTGGACTTCCTCCGGGCGCGAGAAGGAGTGGCCATCGCGATCCGCTGGGCTCGCCTCGTCCGCACGCATGATCCCGTGCCCCATCGCCAGCGAGGCACCCAGGAGGATGCCCGCGAATCCAACCCGCTTCCTGAATCGCATCGATGAGCCTCGCGACCTCGTTCCCCGGCCGAGGCTCGACTTTAACCGGGCCAGATCGGGTCCACCAGTTGTCGCCGGCCGTCCGGGAGATTCGTGGCCGTGGCCCCCGGCCGTTTTCGTCAATCCGAAAGGCAGCCCTGCCGTTTCTTGCAATCGCCGACGGCCGTCACGGTCGCCACGAAACACCGTAGATCGGCCCGATTTTGACGGTCATACGGATGGTGCGGCCAGAAAACCCTCTGGCACTCATTTTGCTTCAAGAGTCACCACGTTGACGGACCCACGACTTGTCAGGACAGGAATTCGGCCATGTCGCCAATGCCGGTGAAAGACATCTTCGTGGTCGCCAGCATCCTGGGCCTGATCGTGCTCGGGCTGGCGATCGTCCTGGGCAGCGGCCTCGAAACGTCCTCGGATCGCCAACACCCATGGCGCAGGACCATCGACACGATCACCCAGGCCCTGCTCACGCTGGCGGGATGGGGCGCGTCGCTGGCCGCCATCCAGCAATTCGTCGGCCCCCGGTTCTGAGCGGACCTCAGGCGGGCGGGGCGATCGTTTCGGCCCCCAGGCCGAACAGGCGGCGGGCATTGGCCGTCGTGGCCTCCGCCAGGTCCTCGGGGCGGAGCCCGCGAATCTCGGCCAGCCGGATGGCCGTGATGGCGGACCGGGCCGGTTCGTTCGGCTTCCCCCGGAACGGGTGGGGGCTGAGATAGGGGGAGTCGGTCTCGACCAGGATCCGGTCCAGGGGCGCCCGGGCGGCGACCTCGCGGAGCGGGTCGAGGGTCTTGTTGGCGAAGGTCAGCATCCCCGCGAACGAGAGGTGCAGGCCCAGCGCCAGGAGCGTCTCGGCCTCCTCCCACCCACCGACGAACGAGTGGAGCACGCCCCGGACCGGCCGGGCCAGGCCGGCCAGCTGGTCGATCACGTCGGGCAAGGACTCGCGGGCGTGGATCACGACCGGCAGGCCGAGGTCGGCGGCCAGCGCGAGGTGGCGGCCGAAGAAGTCCTGCTGGACCGGGAACGGCGTCCGGTCCCAGTGGCGATCCAGGCCCGTCTCCCCCAGGGCGACCACGACCCCCGGCCGATCGGCCATCGCGACGATGGTTTTCCAGGCATCGTCGCCCTGTTCGGCCGCGTCGTTCGGGTGGATGCCGACGGCGGCCGAGATCCCGGCATGCTCGGCCGCGAGATGGGCGACGATCCGGCTGTCCTCGGCCGTGGTCCCGATGGCCACGATCCGTGTCACCCCGGCCTCCCGGGCCGACCGCAGGACCTCGGGGAGGCGGCCGCGGAGGCGCGGGTCGGCGAGATGGGCGTGGGTGTCCACCCAGGCGAGATCGGCATTCATGAAGGGTCGACGTCCCCGCCGTCGCCGGCCGGGGCTTCCTCGAAGTAGCCGAGCAGTTCCAGGCGATACCCGGTCACGCGGAACCCCTCGCGCCGCAGCGATGGGGCCAGTTCCGGGTCGAGCCTGGCGATCAGGTCCGGATCATAAGAGGTGGGGAGGTCCCGGACCAGCCCGGAACGGAGGCAGCGGAGGTGATAATGATGCTCCCCCCGCCCGTCGTACCGCGCCGAGCCCTGGGACCCGGCCAGCCGGGTCGCCAGGCCGCTCTCCACCAGGGCCTCCAGGGCCTTGTAGACGGTGGCCAGGCTGATCGAGGGGATCGATTCCTGGACCCGCCGGTACACGTCCTCGGCGGTCGGGTGGTGGTCCGCGGCCTGGAGGTGGGCGAACACGGCGGCCCGTTGCCGGGTGAGCCGGCGGCCGGAAGATTCCAGGGCCGAACGGAGTTCCGTCATGTCGGGGGCGTCGGGCTTCTTGGGGGCATTCATGGGGCCAGGCCGTCCTCCGGGAATGCCGCCGTCGCATCCCGCCGATCTCATCGCGGGGGCCGACCGATCGTCGGCCCCGCCAAGGGATTACCCCTCACGTATTGTTGGGTCCCTTGACAGTCGAGTCAACTCGCGGCTAAATTTGAGCACGGGGCCGTATTCCTCGCGGCATGCGCGACCGTGCTGGCCGATCGACGATGTCCGATGCCATCGGCCCTGGCCGAGGCTGGCTCGCGTATCGGCCCGAACGAGACGGGACCGATCAATCCGGGAGCGGCGTCGACCGGACGCGGCTCCCGCTCCGCTTATCTCGTCCCATTGATTGATCCGTTTCGCTTCGCATTCGTGCTGAGCCTTGTACGCCTCGGAGAAGTCGCATGAGCGTCGATTTGGTCCGGATCGTCGACAGCATCCACCGCGACAAGAACATCCCCAAGGATGTCCTGTTCGAGGGGATCGAGTCGGCCTTGGCCACCGCGGCCAAGAAGCACTATCCGGATGCCGAAGAGATCACGGTCACCATCGACCAGGACACCGGCAAGATCAGCACGCTCACCGACGGCAAGCCCGTCGTCCCGCCCGACTTCGGCCGGATCGCCGCGCAGACCGCCAAGCAGGTGATCATCCAGAAGATCCGCGAGGCGGAGCGCGACAGCACCTATGACGAGTTCGACACCCAGCGCGGCGAGCTGATCACCGGCACCGTCAAGCGGTTCGAAGGCGGGGCGGTCACCGTCGACCTGGGCAAGGAGCGCGACTCGCTCCTGCCCCGGTCCGAGCAGATCCCCGGCGAGAGCCATCACCCCGGCGAGCGGGTCCGGGCCGTGATCCTCGACGTCCGCAAGGTCGGCCAGCGGGTCAAGATCATCCTGAGCCGGACCCACCCCGACTTCGTCCGCCGCCTGTTCGAGCTGGAGATCCCCGAGATCGCCGACCAGGTGATCTCGATCCGCGCCCTGGCCCGCGAGGCCGGCTATCGGTCCAAGGTCGCCGTGACCTCGATCGACGCGAAGGTCGATGCGGTCGGGGCCTGCGTCGGCGTCCGCGGCACCCGGATCAAGAACATCGTCGACGAGCTGGGCGGCGAGCGGATCGACATCGTCCGCTGGAATGAGTCGCTCCAGGTCCTGATCCCCAACGCCCTCCAGCCGGCCGAGATCGACGAGGTCATGCTCTGCCAGCTGCTGGGCCGGGCCATCGTCCTGGTCCGCGAGGATCAGCTCTCGCTGGCGATCGGCCGGCGCGGCCAGAACGTCCGGCTCGCCTCCAAGCTGGTGGGCTGGGACATCGAGATCATGACCAGCGAGGAGCTCGACGAGCTGATCGAGAAGGCGGTCGGCACCTTCACCCGGATCGATGGGGTGGATGCCGCCCTGGCCGAGAAGCTGGTCGAGCAGGGGATCCTCAGCTACGACGACCTGTCGGTGATGGAAATCGCCGACCTGGTGAACACAATCGAAGGCCTCGACGAAGAACTGGCCGTCGCCATCGTCGAGCGGGCCGAGGTGCTCGCCGAGGAGCAGGCCGACGACATGCCCCGCCGCAAGGGGGCCCGCCCGGTGGCCGCGCCCACGCCGCCCCAGCCGGCCGCCGAAACCGCCCCGGCCAACGGCGATTCCCCCGCGAAGACGACCCTGGCCGACCTGTTCGACGACGGCCCCGCCGAGGGCGACGACGGCACCGCCCCCGCCGATGCCCTGCCGGCCGACGAGGAACAGGACGAGGCCGACCGTCCCGGCGAAGAACCCCGGGACTTGGCCCTGGCCGCCGAAGTCTCGGACCGCGGCCACGAAGTGACCTCCGCCCCCAGCGATGACGACCAGGACGAGACCGACCGGCTTGTGACCGAAGCGGTGGAATCGGGCGGTTCGCCGGAAGAGGCCGAGGCCAACCCCGCGGGCGAAGGACCCAATACCCCCCCCCTGCCCCCCACGGAACCTTTCACGACCGACGAAGAGGCCGACGAACCGAGAGAACCGGAAATGCACCAGCCATGAGGCCCCCATGGGGGCGTCCCCTGCGTCCCGGCCGCACTGCTCGCGTCAACTCTCCCCCCTGAGAACGCCGCCTCGCCCCTCGGCGAGGATCGACGAACTTGGGGGTTCCTGAGAAATGGCCTTGGCACGATCGGTCGGGAGTGACCAAAATACCGATCGGGTCCGAACGGCCATCATCGGCCGGGGGCCATTCCAGGAGGAGTCGCCGTTGTCCACGCGCGTCCACGAGTTGGCGAAGGAATTAGGGCTGAAGAGTCAGGATCTGCTCGACCGAATCCAGGCCTGGGGGATCGACGTCAAGCCGAGCATCTTCGCGGGCCTCGCCCCCGATCAGATCGATACGATACGGAGCCGTTACACCGAGCGTGGTGAGTCGGCCCCCGCCCCGGCCTCCCAGCCGCCGGCGCGCCCCAGCAGCCCCACCCCTCCGGAGACGTCCGCCATCAGTCCGTCAGCCCCCGCCGCGAAGAAGGCCCCGGCCCCCACGCCGGCCCCGACCGAAGCCGCCCCTCCGGCATCCGCCAGCTCGTCCACGATCGCCCCGGCCCCGGCCCCCAAGGCTCCCGCCCGTAGCGAGCCCGCCCCGATGACCGCGACCCGCGAGCCCAATACCCCGGCCCCAGCCGCACCGACGAGCCCCGCTCCCGTCGCCGCGGCACGCCCGGCCCCCCCAACACAACCCGCGCCGCCGACGACCCCGGCGCCCGCCGCCTCCGGCGCGACGGCCCCGGCCCCCGCGGCCCGCCCCGAGTCGCCCGCGCCGCCGGCACGCCCCCAGGCCACGACCGGGCTGGGGGCTCCGCCGCAGGCCGGTCCGGGCTCGCAGCCCGCGGCGCCTGTCCGCCCGGGCAACCTCACCTCGCCGCCCCGGCTGGGCGCGGGGAGCGGCCCCCTGTCGCGGCATACCCCGCATCGGACCGGCCCGGGAGCCCCGCCGCCCGGGCCCCGCCCCGCGGGCCCCCCGAGCGACCGGCCGGCGCCCCCGCCGCGCGCCGATTATCGGCCCAACCCGACCGGCCCGGCCCCGCTCAAGCCGACCGACTACATCTCGCCGTCCGGCGTGCGGAACCTGAGCAATCGCCCGGCCACGCCGGCCGCCGGCGAAGGCCGCCAGCCCCTGGCCGAACCCCGCGGCGATTATGGGAATCGTCCGGGCGGATCGATGGGCGGTGGCCCGCGTCGCCCGCTGCCCCCGGTCGCCACGCCGACCGGCTCGCCCCAACCCCGCCGCCCGGATGGTCCCCGCCCGGGACCCGGCGGCCCCGAGGTGAAGACCCAGCGCCCCGAGCGCCGGTTCACCCCGGATGAGATGCGGCGGATGATGCAGGGCGGGCAGCTCGGCAAGACCGAGGCCCCGCCCATGCAAGGCCGCGCCCCCGGCGGCCCGCCCGCCCGGCCCGGCCAGCCGCCCTCGTCGCAGTTCGGACGGCCCCCGGCCCCCGCCCGTCCCGGCGGGCCTCCGGGCCTCGGCGGGCCTCCGGGCCTGCGTCGCCCGGGCGGGCCGGGGATGCTCGCCCCGCCGCCGATGACGCCGCCCCCGACCGATGAGGATGAGAAGAAGGCCGCCGGGCGGATCGGCTCTCCGGCCGACCGCGCGGGCCGCCGCGCCAAGCGGAACGAACGGGCCAACGAACGCCGGACCACGGGCCCCCAGCCGGCCTCCGCCCTGACCGGGGAGTCGGAGGATGACAGCAGGGGTCGTCGCGGGGGCCGCAAGGGTGGCCACAAGGGCGGCCGGAATCAGCCCCAGATCGTTCGCAAGAGCCACGCCGACATCGAGCCGCCGATCACGCTGCGGACCCTCTCCGAGGCGATCGGCGTCCGGGCCAACGACCTGATCCGCCGGCTCATGAACAGCATGGGCCAGATGGTCACGATCAACGCGTCGCTCGACGACGATACGGCCCAGATGCTCGCCCTGGAGTTCGGCGTCGAGCTGAACGTCGTCCACGAGCGGACCGCCGAGGATGACCTCTTCGACGACTACGTCAGCAGCAGCGACCGCGGCGAGGAGGTCGAAGGGCTGGCGCCCCGCCCGCCGATCATCACAATCCTGGGCCACGTCGACCACGGCAAGACGTCGCTGCTGGACAAGATCCGCAACGCCAACGTGGTCGACACGGAGAGCGGCGGCATCACCCAGCACATCGGGGCCTACCAGATCACCCACGAAGGCCAGAAGATCACCTTCGTGGATACGCCGGGCCACGAGGCGTTCACCGGGATGCGGGCCCGAGGGGCCAACGTCACCGACATCGTCGTCCTGGTGGTGGCCGCCGACGACGGCGTGATGCCGCAGACCCAGGAGGCGATCGCCCACGCCAAGGCGGCCAACGTGCCGATCGTGATCGCCCTGAACAAGATCGACCTGCCCAACGTCAACCTCAACAAGATCTACGGCGAGCTGTCCCAGCAGGACCTGGCCCCCGAGGAATACGGCGGCGACACGCCGGTCGTGAAGACCTCGGCCCTCACGGGCAAGGGGATCCCCGAGCTGCTGGAGATGCTCGGCGTCGTGGCCGAGCTGCGGTGCGACCTCCGGTCCAACCCCAACCGGCCGGCGACCGGGACCTGCCTGGAAGCGTCCATCTCCGAAGGCCGGGGCGTCGTCGCGACTGTCCTGGTCCAGGACGGCACGCTCAAGGTGGGCGACGTGATCGTGTGCGGCGACGGCTTCGGCCGCGTCCGCGCCCTGTTCGACGACAAGGGCCGCTCGGTCACCGAGGCCGGGCCGTCGACGCCGGTCGAGATCTCCGGCCTCGACACGGTGCCGACCGCCGGCGAGAAGTTCGGGGTCATCCCGGACATCTCCCGGGCCCGCGAGATCGTCGAGATCCGCCGCGATCGGACCCGCGGGGTCTCGCTCGGCGAGCGGCAGTCGATCACGCTGGAAAACCTCTACAGCAAGATGGCCGAGCAGAAGGTCAAGAACCTCAACTTGATCCTCAAGGCCGACGTGCAGGGCTCCCTCGAGGCGTTGATCAAGGAGCTGGAGAAGCTCGAGAACCCCGAGGTGCCGATCCGGATCCTGCTCAAGGGCGTCGGGGGGATCAGCGAGAGCGACATCCTGCTGGCCGACGCCTCGCAGGCGATCGTCATCGGCTTCCGCGTGGCCCCCGAGGATCGCGCGATCTCGCTGGCCGACGAGAAGAAGATCGACATCCGCCGCTACGACATCATTTATCAGGTCACCGACGAGATCAAGAAGGCCGTCGAGGGGATGCTGGTCCCCGAGATCAAGGAGGTCCACCTGGGCCGTGCCGTGGTCCGGCAGACCTTCAAGATCTCCAAGGTCGGCACCGTGGCCGGCTGCTTCGTCACCCAGGGGGTGATCGAGCGGGCCGCCAAGGCGCGGATCATCCGCGAAGGGCGCGAGATCTACAAGGGGACGCTCGAAGCCCTCAAGCGTTTCAAGGACGATGCCAAGGAGGTCCGCGAGGGCTTCGAATGCGGCATCAAAATCGTCAATTTCGACGACCTCAAGACCGACGACATCATCGAGGCGTACCGGGTCGACGTCATCCGGCGCACCCTCTGATGGACCGACCCGAGGGCCTGCGATGAGGGCGGGCGCCGTCCCCACGGCGCCCGCCCTCATCGCGGCCTTTGGCCTTCGCACCCGGGTGGTCGATGCTGATTGCTTCGCTCCGCATCACCGTCCGGATCGCCCCCGGCTTCCGGTCCAAGAAGAAAACCACCCGGGTCATCGTCGAGAAGATCCACCGCCATTTCAACGTCTCCGTCATCGAGCTTGGCAACCCCGACCACCCCTCGGAGAGCGTGATCGGCGTCGCCGCGCTGGGCCTGGGCCGGCGCGAGATCCGCTCGGTCCTGGACCGGGTCCTGGACGCCGTCGCCTCGCATCCCCGGGCCGAGGTGGTCTCCATCGATCGGGACGACCACTGATCGCGAGCATCCCGACCCTCCCCGCCATCCCCCGCGAGTCCCATCCACCATGCCATCGCACCGAAGTCTGCGGATGGCCGAGGCGATCCGAGAAGTCGTGTCCTCGGCCATCCTGTTCGAGGTCTCCGACCCCCGCGTGTCCGGCATCACGGTGCTCCGCTCCGAGGTGACCGGCGACCTCCGCAACGCGACGGTGTATGTCTCGATCATGGGGACCGAGGCCGAGCAGGCCCAGGCGATGCGCGGGCTGACCAGCGCCTCGGGGTTCCTCCAGGCGAAGGTGGCCCAGCGGCTCCAGACCCGGACGACGCCCCACCTGACGTTCAAACGCGACGAAGGGATCAAGAAGTCGATCGAGATGTCCAAGATCATCGACGAGGCCCTCGCCAAGGATCGCGAGGGAGGCGAGACGACCGCCCCGGACGACCCGGACGACGCCCCGGAAGATGCCACGCCTTGACCCGTTCGGACGACGCCCGGATCCTCCGAGACCCCGGAATTTCCCGATCGGCGTCCCCCGAGAAACCCGACTTCCCGATGCCCGCGAACGCCCCGAGCCCATGGCCACACAGAGCAAAGCCCAGTTCATCGCCGACATCCTGGCGCTCTTGAAGAAGCGATACCATGCCGAGCCGTCGCCCGAGCGGCTCTCGGTCCTCGAAGCGGTGGTCTACGGGATTTGCCACGAGGATGTCCCCCGCGCCCGCGCCGTCGAGGCGCTGGCCAGCTTCCAGTCGAACTTCTTCGACTGGAACGAACTCCGCGTCAGCTCCCTGGCCGAGATCCAGAAGACCTTGGAAGGGATCCCCGGCGCGGAAGAGCGCGCCACCCGGATCCGCCGGTTCCTCCGCCAGCTGTTCGAGAAGACCTACGGGTTCAACCTCGACGCCCAGGCCAAGAAGCCCCAGAAGGAGGCCGTCAAGGCCTTCGAAGACTACGAGGCGTTCGCCTCCGACTACATCCTGGCCACCGCCACCCGGCTCTCGCTGGGCGGGCATGCCATCCCCGTCGATGCCTCGATGCACCGGGCCCTGGATCGCCTGGGGATCGCGGAGCCGGGCATGGACGCGGCGACGCTCCGGTCGACCCTGGAACGGGCCGTCCCCAAGGCTCGCGGCACCGAGTTCGCCGACCTGATCGAGGAACTGGCCCACGACACCTGCGTCCCGGGCGAGCCCGATTGCCCCCGGTGCGAGTTGCAGGCGGTCTGCCCGACCGGCAAGGCCCGCCTGGCCAACCTCCCGACCTCGAAGGCCCCCAAGGCACGGGCCGTGAAATCCAAGGCGCCGGAAGCCTGATCCGACGAACCCGCCCCGCCGCCCGCGGGCCGCTGCCGCCCGCGCGAGGGCGGCCCGTCGGGC
The DNA here is from genome assembly GCF_051175315.1 of Tundrisphaera macrotermitis. Taxonomy (NCBI): domain Bacteria; kingdom Pseudomonadati; phylum Planctomycetota; class Planctomycetia; order Isosphaerales; family Isosphaeraceae; genus Tundrisphaera; species Tundrisphaera macrotermitis. The sequence goes on along the minus strand of NZ_CP195100.1, from coordinate 5,083,241 downwards.
CATCCTCCCCCGCCCCACCCGGGCTCGAAATCTTTTTCGAACTTCTCTCGTTTTGTCCCAACACTTGGTTCGACTTCTCACGTAAGCTGTCCAGAGTCGCCCGGTTGTTCAACATTTGCGTGAACCGACCGGGCGCCCGAATCCTTCCGCCCGGCCCTACCTGACCCCGATCGTGAGCGATCCCGGCCGGCCCTTCCGGCGCATGCGAGATCCTTCGGCCCCGAACGGGGCGGGGTTTCGCCATCGGATCGTCGATCGCGGCTCGCCCTCCCCAGCCCGCTTGCCATCCGATTCGTGAAGACGGTTCGAAGTCGAATTGTGGGCCTTCATACCTACCCGCGGGAGTTCGATCGATGCATGAGACGAAAGCCGGCCCCCTGTTCGGACGCCGCGGATTCCTGACGGTCGGGGCGGCCGGGTTCGGCCTGAGCCTGGCCGACTTCTTCCGGATGCGCGCCCGGGCCGACCTCAAGAACTACTCGGCGATCGCACCCAAGGCCGATTCGCTCATCCACATCTTCCTGCCGGGCGGGATCGCCCACCAGGAGACGTTCGACCCCAAGCCCTATGCACCGGTCGAGTATCGTGGCGAGCTGTCGTCGATCGCCACCAAGATCGAGGGTGAGTCGTTCAGCGAGACCCTGCCCAGGACGGCCCAGATCGCCGACAAGCTGGCGATCATCCGGTCGATGACGCACGGCGAGGCCGCCCACGAGCGCGGCACGCACAACATGTTCACCGGGTATCGGCCCAGCCCGGCGCTGCAGTATCCCAGCATGGGGAGCGTGGTCTCGCACGAGTTCGGATCCAGGAATGACCTGCCCCCGTACGTCTGCGTCCCGTCGATGCCCAACGTCTACGCCGGTACGGGCTACCTCAGCTCGTCGTTCTCACCGTTCAGCCTGGGGAGCGACCCGGCCAGCGGCGGTTTCAAGGTCCAGGACCTGAACCTCCCGGGCGGGATCGACGACACGCGGTTTTCGAGCCGTCGCCGCGTCCTCGACGTGGTCAACGAGCACTTCACCGCCAAGGAGAAGGCCGACGACGGGCTGGCGGCGATGGACTCGTTCTACGAGCGGGCGTATAGCCTGATCAGCTCGCCCAAGGCCCGCGAGGCGTTCAACATCAACGCCGAGCCCGCCGCGATCCGCGACGAGTACGGCCGCAACGCCGCGGGCCAGCGGATGCTGATGGCCCGGCGACTGGTCGGGGCCGGGGTCCGGTTCGTCGCCCTCCAGTACGGCAGCTGGGACCTCCACGCCGGCATCTTCGGCAGCATGAAGAAGCAGATGCCCGCCTTCGACCAAGCGTTCGCCGCCCTGATCACCGACCTCGACCGCAGCGGCATGCTGGACCGGACGCTGGTCATGGTGTCCAGCGAGTTCGGCCGCACCCCGAAGATCAACAAGGACGCCGGCCGCGACCACTGGCCCAAGGTGTTCAGCGTGGTGCTGGCCGGCGGCGGGATCAAGAAGGGGATCGTCCTGGGGGCGTCCAACTCCACGGCCACCGAGCCCGAGCGCGACCCGATCGGCCCCGAAGACCTCGCCACCACCCTCTACCACCAGCTCGGCATCGTCGCCGACAAGGAACTCATGGCCCCCGGCGGCCGGCCGATCGAGATCGTCGACGGCGGCAAGGTCCGGACCGAGCTGCTCGGCTGAGATCGGCCACGGGTGCGGGATCGTCGAGGGTCGTTTACGATGGAAACCATCGCGCTCGACCCCTTCGGCCCGCTCGTGGATCATCCCAACGCGGCGATGATGGTCGGCCCCGGATCACCCGAGCGATGGCGCGGCGAGGAGAATCACCGATGCACAAGCTGGTCGTGCTGGACCCCGAAGACCTGAAGCAGATCATCCGTCGTCGTCGCAAAACCGGAGCGGATCGATACGACGAGGTCTGGGACGGGGTTTATGTGATGTCGCCCATCGCCGACAACAATCACCAACGGCTCGCATCGCAATTCGTCATAGCCATCGATGGGGCGTTGAAACCGCAGATCAATGCCATCGTGCTTGCCGGAACCAACGTCAGTGATCGCAAAGTCAAGTGGCAAAAAAACTACCGAGTGCCTGACGTCGCGGTGTTCCTGCCCGGGAATCCCGCCGAGGACATGGACGCCTTTTGGCACGGCGGGCCCGACTTCGTCGTCGAGGTGGTCAGCCATCGCGACCGCTCCCGCCAGAAGCTCGACTTTTATGCCGCCGTCGGTGTCCGCGAGTTGCTCCTCGTCGATCGCGACCCCTGGGCCCTCGAACTCTACCGCCTCGATGGCGATCACTTCGAACGGGTCGATGCGATCGCCGACGGGTCGTTGATGAGCCGGGTCCTTCCGCTCCGATTCAACCTGACCGCCGACACCCCCACGCCCAAGATCCTCGTCGACCAGACCATCGACGGACGCCGCTGGGCCTTCTGAGCCCGCCCTCCTCCTACCCCCGCCCGAGAGCCCTCGCATGAAGATTCCCGCCTTCGGTCGGTTCCTCCTGATCGGTCTCGGATGGCTCGGCCTGGCCGAATCGCAGGCGCACGCCGCCTCGCCCGCGCTGGCCTCGGTGCGGCCTGTCGGCGGGCAGCGCGGCACGGAGGTCGAGGTCATCCTCGGCGGCGACCGGCTCGGAGACGCCCGCGAGATCCTGTTCTACCAGGACGGGATCACGACCAAGAAGCTGGAGCCGATCGACGCGAAGCAGGTCAAGGCGACCCTGGCGATCGCGGCGGATTGCCCGCTCGGCATCCACGACATCCGGGTCCGGACCGCCACCGGCCTGAGCGCCCTGCGGACGTTCAGCGTGGGGGCCTATCCCGAGACGGGCGAGGTCGAGCCCAACAACGAGTTCGCCAAGCCCCAGCCCATCAAGTTCGGCTCGGTGGTCAACGGCGTGGCCGGCAACGAAGACGTCGACTACTACGCCTTCGAGGCCAAGAAGGGGGACCGGATCACGGCCGAGGTCGAAGGGGCCCGGCTGGGGATCACCACCTTCGACCCCTACGTCGCGATCATGGACGCCAAGCGGTTCGAGCTGACCGCCAGCGACGACGCCGCCCTGATCTGGCAGGACGCCTTCGCCTCGGTGATCGCCCCGGCCGACGGGACCTACATCATCCAGGTCCGCGAGACCTCGTACAACGGCAACGGGTCGTGCCTCTACCGGCTCCACGTCGGCAACTACCCCCGGCCCCGGGCGATCATCCCGGCCGGCGGCAAGCTCGGCGACACCCTCCAGGTGCGCTGGATCGGCGACATCCTCGGCGACCGGACGACCACCGTCACCCTGCCGAGCGTCCCGGCCCGCGACTTCGGCCTGCTGGCGCAGGATGACCTGGGCTCGGCCCCCCACCCCAACGCCTTCCGCCTGACGACCTTCGGCAACGTGATCGAGGCCGAGCCCAACGACGCCCCCGCCGACGCGACGAAGTTCGAGGCCCCTCTGGCCCTCAACGGGGCGATCGAGAAGGCCGGGGACGTCGACCACTTCGTGTTCGCGGCGAAGAAGGGGCAGACCCTCGACATCCGGGTCCATGCCCGCACGATCCGCTCGCCGCTCGACTCGGTCCTGACGATCGCCAAGAAGGGCGGGGGCAACCTGGCCTCCAACGACGACGCCCGGAACTCGCCCGACAGCAACATCCGGTTCGCCGTGCCCGACGACGGCGAATACGTGATCGGGATCACCGACCACCTCCGCAAGGGGGGCCCCGAGTACTTCTACCGGATCGAGGTCGCGCCCATCACCGCCCGGCTCGGGCTGAGCCTGCCCGAGGAATCGCTGGTCCGCGGGATCGGGCCGACCCAGGTGTCGGTCCCCAGAGGCAGCCGCCACGCGATCGTGGTCAATGCCCGCCGGGTCGAGTTCAACGGGGCCATCAACATCGGCGTGGACGGCCTCCCGGCCGGCATGGCGGCCGAGGTCGACCCGGTGGCCAACGGCCAGACCTCGTTCCCGATCCTGTTCACGGCCACGCCCCAGGCCGAGCCGGCCGGCGCCCTGGTCGCCATCGAAGGGAAGCCGGCCGACCCCGCCGCCCCGCCCGTCCCGACCGACCTGCGGCAGTCCAACGAGATGACCCTGGGCCAGAACAACGTCCCGTACTGGTCCCGGTACGTCGACCGCCTGGCCGTGGCCGTGACCGATGAGGCCCCGTTCACCATCGAGGTCGTCGAGCCCAAGGTCCCCCTGGTCCGGGGCGGGTCGATGGGCCTGAAGGTGGTCGCCAGGCGGAAGGAAGGGTTCAAGGCCCCGATCGCCCTGTCGCTGCCCTGGGTGCCGCCCGGCGTGAGCGCCTCCGGCGGGGTGTCGATCCCCGAGGGGGCGGATTCCGCCGAGATCCCGGTCAACGCCGACGGCTCGGCCGAGTTCAAGACCAACCGGGTCGTGGTCAACGGCCAGGCCGACACCGCCACCGGCCCCCTGGTCGTCTCGTCGCAACTGGCCAAGATCACGGTCGCGGCGCAGTTCCTGACCCTGGCCTTCCCCCCGACCAGCGTCGAGCAGGGCAAGGAGGTCGACTACGTGGTCGCCGTCAACCAGGCGGTGCCGTTCGCCGGCGAGGCCAAGGTCAGCCTGATCGGCCTGCCCAACAAGGTGACGACCGAGCCGGCGACCGTGACCAAGGACACCAAGGAAGTCACGTTCAAGCTCAAGACCGACCCCGCCTCGCCGGCCGGCAACCACCAGAACCTGTTCTGCCAGGTCGTCATCGTCCAGGACGGCGAGCCGATCCTCCACAACCTCGGCTCGGGCCAGCTCCGGATCGACGCCCCGCTCCCGCCCAAGCCGGCGCCGGCGGCCCCGGTCGCCGCCGCCGCGCCGCCCCCGCCCGCCGCGCCGGCCGCCCCGGCCGAGAAGCGGGTGAGCCGGCTCGAGAAACTGCGTCAGGAGAGCCGGGAGCGTGCCGCCGCGGCGGCCGCCGCCCCGCCCGCCCAGCCCTGATGCCCGCGACCTCCGCCCGACCTCCGCATCCATCCCACCCCGAACCACGGCCGACCGGACCTCCATCATGACCCGTATTCGGAACATCATCCTGCTGGCAACGCTGGCCATGCTGGGTCCGGCCGTCCCGGGGGCCCGGGCCGAGCAGAACGAACCCAAGCCGGTGAAGCTCGACGCCTTCCCGGCCTCGATCCACCTGTCCGACGCACGCGACCGCCAGATGATCGTGGCCCGGGCGACCTACGCCGACGGGATCACCCGCGACGTGACGGCCGAGGCGGCGATCACCCCGGCCAACCCGGCCCTGGTGCGCCTCGACGGCGCCACGCTCCACCCCGCGGCCGACGGCGAGACCACGCTGAGCGTGGCCTTCGGCGGCCAGACGGTCGCCGTGCCGGTGAAGGTCGAGCACGCCGGGGCCCACCCGCCCCTGAGCTTCCGGCTCGACGTGATGCCGGTCTTCATGAAGGCCGGGTGCAACACCGGCAGCTGCCACGGCGCGGCGCGGGGCAAGGACGGGTTCCGCCTGTCCCTGTTCGGCTACGACCCCGCCGGCGACCTGTTCCGGCTGACGCGCGAGATGGTGGGCCGCCGGATCAACCTGGCCGTGCCCGCCGAGAGCACCCTGCTGGAGAAGGCCACCGGCGCCGTGCCGCACACCGGGGGCAAGAAGATCGAGCCGGGCAGCGAGCCCTACCAGACCCTCCGCGCCTGGATCGAGGCCGGGGTCCCCGACGACGACGTCAGCAAGCTGCCCACGGTCGTCTCCGTCGAGCTGTCGCCCGACAAGGCGGTCCTCGACGGCGAGAAGGCCACCCAGCAGATGACCGTCCGGGCCAAATATTCCGACGGGACCGACCGCGACGTAACCTCGCTGGCGGTCTTCCTCACCAACAACGAGACCTCGGCGGCCGTCAGCCCCGAGGGGCTCGTCACCGCCGGGGCGCGGGGCGAGGCGTTCGTGATGGCCCGGTTCGACACCCACACGGTGGGCTCGCAGGTGATCGTCCTGCCCAAGGGGCTCGCCTTCCAGAAGAAGCCGGAGCCCGAGGGGAACTACATCGACGCGCTGGTCGCGGCCAAGCTCGACAAGCTCCGCATCGACCCGTCGGGCCTCTGCTCCGACGAGACCTTCGTCCGCCGCGTCTACCTCGACGTGATCGGCATCCCGCCGACGGCCGACGAGACCCGGAGGTTCCTGGCCGCGTCGGAGCCCGGCAAGCGGGCCCGCCTGATCGACGAGCTGCTGGCCCGCAAGGAGTTCAGCGAGGTCTGGGTCATGAACTGGGCCGAGATGCTCCAGATCAAGACCTCGCTGCGGGTCAGCTACAAGGCGATGTTCCTGTACTACAACTGGCTGGCCGACAAGCTCGCCAAGGACACGCCGATGGACCAGATGGTCCGCGAGCTGCTCGGGGCCAGCGGCGGGACGTTCAAGGAGCCGGCGACCAACTACTACCAGGGGACCGACGACAAGCTCGAACTGACCGAGAACGTCGCCCAGGTGTTCATGGGGATGCGGATCCAGTGCGCCCAGTGCCACAACCACCCGTTCGACCGCTGGACCCAGGATGACTACTACGGCTTCACCGCGTTCTTCGCCCAGATCGGCCGCAAGCAGGCCGAGGACTACCGCGAGACGATCATCTTCAACTCGGGCGGGGGCGAGACCAAGCACCCGGTCGGCGGCCGGGTGATGAAGCCCAAGTTCCTCGGGGCGGAGATGCCCGACGTGGCCGGCAAGGACCGCCGCGCGGTGATGGCCGAGTGGCTGGCCTCCCCCCGCAACCCGTGGTTCGCCACGTCGTTCGCCAACCGGGTCTGGGCCCAGTTCTTCGGGGTCGGGATCGTCGAGCCGGTGGACGACTTCCGGGTCTCCAACCCGCCCAGCAACCCCGAGCTGCTGGAGGAGCTGGGGCGGCGGTTCACCGCGTCCAACTACGACCTCAAATCCCTGGTCCGCGACATCTGCAACTCCCGGACGTACCAGCGGTCGACCGAGCGGAACGAGAGCAACGCGACCGACGAGAGGAACTTCGCCCACGCCGGCCTCCGGCGGATCAAGGCGGAGAACCTCCTGGACGCGATCAGCCTGGTCACCGAGACCAAGGACAAGTTCAAGGGGCTGCCCCTGGGGGCCCGGGCCGTGCAGATCGCCGACGGCGCCACCAGCACCTACTTCCTGACCACCTTCGGCCGGGCCACCCGCGAGACGGTCTGCTCGTGCGAGGTGAAGATGGAGCCGACCCTGTCCCAGGCCCTCCACCTGCTCAACGGCCGGACGGTCAACGAGAAGATCAAGGACGGCGGCGTCGTCAAGAAGCTGATGGAGGCGCCCGGCCTGCCCGAGGACAAGATCGTCGAGCTCTACGTCCGCTGCCTGTCGCGCGTGCCGACCCGCACCGAGCTGGAGAAGCTCCTGCCGATGTTCGCCGGCGACAAGGCCGAGCAGGAGAAGGCCCTGGGCGACCTGTTCTGGGCCCTGCTCAACAGCCGCGAGTTCCTGTTCAACCACTGATCCGATCCGCCACGAGCCCGCCCCCAACACCCGCCCGATTCCCGAGGCCCGCGACCATGCCCCGACGACTCGTCCCAGCGATCGGCCTGCTGGCCGCCCTGGCCTCCTCCTCGCCCGCCGCGGGCGAGGAGAAGGCCGCGGCCAAGCCCAAGGTGAACTATCAGGACCACATCGCGGCGATCTTCCAGTCGCGGTGCAACTCCTGCCACAATGCCGACAAGCAGAAGGGCGGGCTGGCGCTCGAGACCTACGGGTCGACGATGCGCGGGGGCGGCTCCGGCGAGGTGATCGTGCCGGGCGACGTCGACGGCAGCCACCTCTGGGAACTCGTCACCCAGGCCGCCGAGCCAAAGATGCCCCCGGCCGGCGCCAAGATCCCCGAGGCCGAACTGGCCCTGATCCGGCAGTGGATCGAGGCCGGGGCGCCCGAGACCTCGGGCAGCGTGGTCGCGGTCAAGGCGAAGCCGAAGTTCGAGTTCAAGCTCGACCCGTCGGCGATGGGCAAGCCGGCCGGGCCCCCGGCCATGCCCGAGGCCACCGTCCCCGTCGAGCCGGTCGTGGTCGGCCACCGGCCTTACCCCATCGTCGCCCTGGCGGCGAGCCCCTGGGCCCCCCTGGTCGCGGTGGGCGGGCACAAGCAGGTCCTCCTCTACCAGTCCGGCACCAACCGCCTGGTCGGCGTCTTCCCGTTCCCCGAAGGCTCGATCCACGTCCTCAAATTCAGCCGCAACGGCTCGCTGCTCCTGGCCGGCGGGGGCCGGGGGGGGCAGTCGGGCCTCGCCGTGGTGTTCGACGTCAAGACCGGCAAGCGGGCCTTCGAGGTCGGCAAGGAATACGACACGGTGCTCGCCGCCGACATCAGCCCGGATCATAGCCAGGTCGCCCTGGGCGGGCCGAGCAAGGTCCTCCGGGTCTACAACACCGCCGACGGCCAGCTCCAGTTCGAGATGAAGAAGCACACCGAGTGGATCACCGCCGTCGAGTTCAGCCCGGACGGGGTCCTGTTGGCGTCGGGCGACCGCAACAACGGCCTGGAAGTGTGGGAGGCCCAGACCGGGCGCGAGTTCTTCGACCTCCGCGGCCACACCCTGGCCATCACCGACCTCTCCTGGCGGCCCGACTCCAACGTCCTGGCCTCGGCCAGCGAGGACGGGTCGGTCCGGCTCTGGGAGATGGAGAACGGCACCCAGATCAAGACCTGGGCGGCCCACCCCGGCGGGGCCACCTCCGTCCGGTTCGCCAAGGACGGCCGCCTGGCCACCACCGGCCGCGACCGCCAGGCCCGCCTCTGGGACCAGAACGGCGGCAAGCAGCGCGAGCTGGAGCCGTTCGCCGACCTGGCCCTCCGCGCCGCGTTCGTCGAGGATGATGCCAAGATCGTGGCCGGCTCCTGGGCGGGCGAGGTCCGCGTGGCCGCCGCCGGCGACGGCAAGGCGCTTGCCCTCCTGGATCCCAACCCAGCCCCGGTCGCCGCCCGGCTCAAGAACGCCCAGGCCGCCGCCGAGGCATCCCGGGCCGAGGCCGAGGCCGCCGAGAAGGCCCTCGCCCCGCTCCGGGCCGCCGTCGACGCGGCGAACGCCGCCCGCGACCGGGCGAAGCAGGCCGCCGAGGCCGCCACGGCCGAGGCCGGCAAGGCCGCCGCCGAGGCCGCGTCGATCGAGGCTTCGGTCGCCGAGGCCGCCGCCGCCGAGGCGAAGGCCACCCAGGCCCTCGAACCGCTCCGGGCGAAGATCAAGGAGGCCGAGGCCGCCCAGGCCGCGGCCGCCCAGGCCGTCCCCGCGACCGAGGCCGCCGAGAAGGCCGCGGCCGACGCCCTGGCCGCGGCCAAGGCCGCCGTCGATAAGGCGATCAACGATAAGGTCGGCCACGACCCGGCGCTGGCCTCGGCCGTCGAGGCCTTCAAGGCCGCCTCCGCCCCCGAGGCCCAGGAAACGGCCGCAACGGCCCTGGATCAGGCCTCCGCCCGCTCGGCCGAGCTGGCCGCGGCTGTCGCCAAGTCGGGCCGATCGCAGCTCGCGGCCCTCGCCGCCTGGAATCAGGCCGTCGCCGCCAAGGCCGCCGCGCCGGCCCGGCTCGCCGAGGTGACCGCGCAGGCCCAGGCCGCCCGCGACGCCATCGCCCCGGCGGACGTCGCCCGGTCCGAGGCCGCGAAGGTCAAGCAGGAGCGGACGGCCCGACTGGCCGCCGCGAAGCAGAAGGCCGCCGAGGCCGATGCCGCGGCCAAGGCTCGCGCCGCGGAGTTGGCCGCCGCCGAGGCCGGATCGGCCGGCGCGGCCAAGGCCCTCGCCGACAAGGCGCCCGCCGCGGCCGCCCTGGCCGCCCGCGTCAACTCCCTGGCCGAGGAGGTGGCCTTCCTCCAGACCCGGCTCGCGGCGCCGGCCCCCACGCCCGCGCCCGCCCAGTGACCCGCGAGGCGAGGCCGATCAGGCCTCGTCGATCAGGCCGGAATCGACCAGGGCCCGGATGTGCTTGCAGCCGTCCGGGTCCAGGCCGTCGCGGCGGAAGATGAAGTCGGGGCAATCGCAGGTCGGCCCGTGGACCGTCTCCGCCACGTCGTACGCGACCCCGTCCCGCTTTGTCAGGCGGAACGCCTTCCGCCCGATCGACGCGTCGCAATCCAGGCGGGCCAACTCGTAGGTGTTCCGGTCGATGGTCACGTCGATCCGGACGCGGCGGGCCTTCGCCGCCGGCTTGCCACTTCGCTCCAGCACGGTTTGGGTCATGATCCGGCACTTCCCCGATGGATGGCTGGCGGGGTCGGGAATTCGACCCGTTCAGTGTACAAAATTATACAAAAAATAGCAAGAGAAGGGCCGGAATCGTCGACGGCTCACATCAGCGGGGAACCCGTTAATGAGCCGTCAGGTTACGGGCAAAATCTCCCCCTGTAATACGCTGTCCAGCCGGTCGAGGTTCTGCTCATTCGCGGGTTCGACGATGTGCCGAATCGCTTGGGCCACGGCATCGTCGACGAACGCCTGATCCCAGGTCAGGAGCGTGCCGGCCGGGTCGTCCTGCAAGATGATCGTGAGCGTAAATACAGGCTAGCAGGCGTGGCGGATGACGATTTCCCGACCCGGCACGATCGACTCGAACGTGGATTCGTTGGGATAGGTCGTCCCGTCCGGCCCGTGCATGGCGAAGGCCCAGCGGCCGCCCGAGCGGAACTCGAAGGTCTCGAAGGTGTTGGTGAAGCCGGCGGGGCCCCACCAGCGGGCCAGTCGGTCGGGATCCTGGAATGCGTCGAAGATCGCGCCGGGGCTGGCGGCGAACGTCCGCTTCGTCGAGAAAGTCGTCATCCGCGGCTCCTCGAATCAGGACCATTGTGCGGGATGCATGAATGCCCGCCATGCGGGCCATCTTCATCACTTATCGGCAGCACTGGTCGCCTGACCACGCTTCGATTCACGCCCCGGATCAGGATCGATCGCATCGCTTGTCGGGGCGGCGGATTGCCCGCGTCCCCGGCGGCTGGAAGGCTGGGCGTTCATGGCCCGGCGAGTACGGGCGATTCTTATACAGAGAGGTGTGAAACGCTGAGAAAGATGGGTTAAGTTGCTTTGAATCTGATCTTGGCAAAGTCGTTTTGTGCGTCCACAAAACGGCCGCGCGTCTCATCTTGACGGCAAGACGCCACCAGGAGGTCCGATGCCAGAGTGGTTCCGAAAGATCAGGATCCGAAGCATCAACCTGTTCGGCGTCGAGGTCGAATTCGACCATGCGACCCATCCACCCGAGGCGAGTACCTCGGGAGAAGCGGCCCCGCTCGGTTTGACCAATCCAGTACCGAAGACGGCCCAACCGCCGAGGCCGGTCGCCGTGACGGGCGGTGACCCTCCACAACAGCCCACCCTCACCGTATTTGGCGAGGTGGTCGGCACGATCGATCAGGACCTAGGGATACGTGTTCGGAATGAAGAGGAGATCCGGGAGTTCTGGCGGATCCACGAAATCGACACGATGCTCGACTGGTTCGGCAAGGGTCCTCCCGTCTTCTCCATCGGCCGGAATCGGGATCGGGAGCTTTGTAAGCCGGGCGATCAGGCTCGCATGACCGTCGTCGTCCAGGCACGAAAGAATGGCAAGCGGGGCATCAAGACCATCGATTTCGAGGTGATCTCAGGGTAAACAAAACTCTCCCGCCCGGATCATCGGAAATGCGACGTCGGATTGCCCACACTCCCGGCGCCTGGCAGACTGGGCGCCCATGGCCCGGCCCGTATGGGCGGGCGTCTCTCCCACCGTCGCGGAGTTCCATCGAGATGAAGCATTCCCTTGTTGCGATCGCATTGGCGTTCGGCGTCGTCGCCGGGACGGGACCGGCCCGGGGGCAGACGCCGGCCGAGATCGGCCAGACGGCCCGCTACATCGCGGCATTCCAGAACCCGGACGGCGGGTTCGCGCCCGGCGTGGGCAAGGCGTCGACTCTGGGGGCGACCTCGTCGGCCATCCGGACGCTGGGGTATGTCGCCGGGTCGATCAAGGACCTGCCCGGGGCGATCAAGTACGTCCAGTCGTGCCACGACAAGGAGTCGGGCGGGTTCGCCACGACGCCGGGCGGCAAGACCGACGTGCCGACCACGGCGGTCGGGCTGATGGCCATCAGCGCGTTGAAGCTCGACCCGGCCCCGTATGGCGACGCGGCGGTCGGCTACTTCGGCAAGAACGTCAAGACCTTCGAGGACATCCGGATCGCCGTGGCCGGGCTGGAGGCGATCAAGAAGGGCTCGCCCGACCTGCCCCGCTGGATCGAGCAGGTCGAGGCCGACAAGAACCCCGACGGCACCTTCGGCAAGGGGCCCGGCCAGGCCCGCGCCACCGGGTCGGCGGCGGTCGCCCTGCTGCGGATGGGGGTCAAGTTCGACGAGAGCCGCGAGGCCTCGATCCTCAAGGTGCTCCGCGAGGGCCAGAAGGACGACGGCGGCTGGGGCGAAGGGGACGGCCCGTCCGACCTCGGCTCGACCTACCGGATCATGCGCGGCTTCTGGATGCTCAAGCAGAAGCCCAACCTCGACAAGGTGCGGGCCTACATCGCCAAACACCGCCAGTCCGACGGCGGCTACGCCCCGAAGCCGGGCGGCGTGGCCGACCCGGGCGCGACCTACACCTGCGCGATCGTGAGCTACTGGTCCCGCCAGCTCGACGGCGAGCCGGCGTTCGTGGAGACCGCCGCCTTCCAGCCCCTGTTCAACGGCAAGAATCTCGACGGGTGGGACGGCGACATGGCCCTGTGGTCGGCCCAGGACGGCAAGATCGTGGGCACCTCGCCCGGGATCAAGCACAACACGTTCCTGGCCACCGCCGCCAGTTACGGCGACTTCTACCTCCGCCTCAGCTTCCGCCTGACGGAAGGCAAGGGCAACAGCGGCGTCCAGTTCCGCAGCGTCCGGGTTGATGGCGGCGAGATGTCCGGCTACCAGGCCGACATCGGCGAGGGGTACTGGGGCACGCTCTACGACGAGTCCCGCCGCAACAAGGCCCTGGTCCAGGCGTCGCCCAAGGCGCTGGCCGCGCTGCACAAAAACGACTGGAACCACTACGAGATCCGCGCGGTCGGCAACGAGATCCGCATGACCCTCAACGGGGTGATGTCGGTCGACTACAAGGAGGAGGATCCCGGCATCGCCCGCGACGGCCGGGTCGGGCTCCAGATCCACTCGGGCGGGCCGATGAAGGTCGAGTTCAAGGACCTCTACATCCAGCCCCTGCCCCGGCCGACCGCCGAAGGCGACCTGAAGGCCCCGGGCTTCCACCTCCGGACGGTCAAGGCGGCCGACGGCGACCGGAAGTACACCGTGTTCGTGCCGATGAACTATGACGACAAGACGCCCGTGCCGGCCGTCCTGTTCCTCCACGGCTCGGGCGAGCGCGGCAGCGACGGGATCAGGCCGGCGCAGGCGGGGCTGGGCGCGGCCATCAACGGCCGTCCCGACCAGTTCCCGGCGATCGCCGTCTTCCCCCAGGCCCGGCAGACCTGGAATTACGACTCCGACGACGCCCGGGGCGCCCTCGCCGCGTTGGATGACGTCCTGGCGAACTACAAGGTCGACCGCAACCGGGTCAGCCTGACCGGCCTGTCGATGGGCGGTTCGGGCTCGTGGCAGATGGCCGCCGCCCAGCCCGACCGGTTCGCCTCGCTGGTCACGATCTGCGGCCAGGGCAAGCCGGAACTCGCCGCGACGGTCAAGGCCGTGCCGACCTGGACCCTGGTCGGCGACCAGGACCGCGACGCCACCGTGCAGAGCATCCGGGCCTTCACCCAGGCCCTCCGCGACGCCGGCGCCTCGCCCCGGCAGACCGAGTATCGCTCGGTCCCCCACAATAGCTGGGACCGCGCCTACACCGACCCGTTCGTGATCGACTGGCTGATCTCGGCGGTGAAGAAGAAGGCCCAGTAACCAGGACCGGGCGGCAAGGCCGGAAACCCAGCCGCCCGTGGTCCGACCAGAGTCGATCAGCCAGCCATCCTGTAGGCTGGGTCGAGACCCAGCAAACGCCCCGGAGCTGGGTCTCGACCCAGCCTACGTGGCCAAACAACGACGGGCGGCGAGGCGTGATGCCTCGCCGCCCGCGGTCGAATCAGGGCCGGTCGGCCGGTTTCTGGGACAGCAGGTAGGCGAGGAGGTCGCGGAAATCGGCCTCGGGGATCTGCTCGCCGAAGTTGGCGGGCATCGGCGAGAGTTGCGCCGTGGTGCGTTCCTCGACCGAGTCCTCGGGGATGCGGACCTCCTGGCCCTGGGCGTCGGCCATCACGAAGACCTGGCCGTCCTGGCGGAGCAGCAGGCCGGAGACGACCCGGCCGTCCTTGAGTGCCAGGTTGGTGACGCGGAACGCCTGGTCGACGTTCCGGTTGGGATCCAGGACGTCCTCCAGCAGGCGGTCGGCCCCGCGTACCCCCACGCCGTCGAGCTGCGGGCCGACCCGGGCCCCCTTCCCGCCCATCTGGTGGCAGGCGGCGCAGGTCCTGGCGAAGACCGATTCGCCCCGTGCAACGTCGCCCGGCCTGTCGGCGAACCCGGCTCGGCGGGCGTCGATCAACGTCTGGGTCGCGGCGTCGGCGGCGGGCAGGTCCTTGAGCAGCTTCGCCACCCGGTCCTTGACGTCGGGGATGCCGCTGGCCGCCAGCCGCAGGGCCACGGCGGGGATCTGGAGCGGCCGGGCCGAGACCTTGCCGGCGGCCACGGCGTCCAGCAACGCCTCCAGGCCCGGGCGGCTGCCGGACAGCCCGGCGGCGATGGCCGCCTGCAACTGCGACGGCGACGTGGCCAGGGCCTCGACCAGGGCCGATCGGCCTTCGGGCCGGCCGCCCCCGGCGAGCAACTGGGCGGCCTGCTCGCGGATCGGCATCGGCTCGGCCGGGTCGCGGAGGGCCTGCGTCAGCCGGGCGACGGCCTTCGCCGGGTCCAGGCCCGCCCACGCGGCCAGCGCGGCGGACCTCAGCCCGGCGTCCCCCTTCCCGTCGTCGGCCAGGGCCGCCAGGCGATCGCGGGCCGGCTCCAGCTTGTAGGCGCCGGCCAGTTCGATCCCGGCGCGGACATCCTCGGGCTTGTCCGAGGCGAGGGCGGCCGCGGCGACGACGCCGGCCACGTCGACGATCTCCTCGCCGGGCGATGCCCCGCGCTCCTGGGCCCCCTGCTGGACCGCCTTGAACAGGCCGACGGCGTTCCGGAACTGATCCTGGCGGCTGCGGAGGAACCGGGCCAGTTCGGGCTCGACCGCCTCGCCGCCATGCCGCTCGGCATGTCGCAAGAATTTGGCGGCGCCGCCGGGCACGGGCGTCTCGAAGAAGGCCGGCAGGTACGACGCGAGGAACCGGGCCGACTCGGCCGTCGGCACGCCGAGGGCGACGTTGAGCAGGATCGCCCGATGCGGATCCGTCCGGCCGGCTCGCTTCGCCGCCAGCCAGGCGCCGGGCGACGAGAGCTGGTCGCGCAGGGCCATCCGCGCCACGTGGGCCAGGTGGGTGTCCTTGGGATCGGCCTCGGCGACCTGATCGACGAGCGCCTGGATCGACCGGCTGTTCGGGTGGCGGGCCAGTGCCTCGATCGCCGCGCGGCGGACCAAAGGCGAGGTGTCGTCCAGCCCGGTGTGCATGAGTTCGAGATCCTCGCCCCTCGCCGCGGCCCGGTCGGCCAGCACCCGGAAGGCATGGACCCGCACCTCCTCGCGCGGCGAAAGCGTGGCCGCCCGCAAGGCTGCGTCGTCGAGCGCCCCCAAACGATGCTTCGCCCAGAGGGCATGGACGGCCCGCATGGCCGGTGCCTCGGCCGCGATCGGGGCCGACAGCGCCTCGATGACTTCCTGGCCGCCGCGTTCCACGAGCTGATTCGTCGCCTTGGTCCGGACCACGAGGTTGGGGTGGCCGAGGTCCTCGACCAGTTCCGCCACGCTCGCCTTCGACCAGTCGGGCCGGGGCATTTTGGGCGGGGCCTGCCCCTCGCCGGCGTAGCGGATCCGCCAGATCCGGCCCCGCTCGCGGTCGCGGCCGGGGTGGGTGAGCGGGACCTCGTAATGGCCGATGATCCGGTTGTAGAAGTCGGCGACATAGAGCGCCCCGTCCGGCCCCAGTTCGATGTCGACCGGGCGGAACCAGGGGTCGTCGCTCACCACGAAGTCGGGCTGCTCGATCGCCTTCGGCGATGAGCCGGCGTATTCGATCTTGTCGTGGTTGATCCGGCTGGTGACCACGTTGCCGATGAAGATCGTGCCGCGATAGTCGGGCGGGAAGTGGTCGGCCGCGTAGAAGCTGATCCCGCCGATCCCGGTCGAGCCGTGGTCGTGGTCGATCATCGTCGGGCCGAAGCCCAGGCCGTCGTCCGGCTTGCCGAAGCTGGGGTAATACGCCCCGCGCAGGAGCTGGTAGATCGGCTTGCTGTGGCAGTCGCACGAGTAGAGGTTGCCCAGGGGGTCGAACGCCAGCCCGAACGGGTTGACCTGCCCGTGCGAGTAATAGTCGGCGTGCGACCCGTCGGGCTTCATCCGGTAGACGTTGCCCGACTGCATGGTGATCGGCCGGCGGTCCGACCCCTGGACCGTGCTGTCGTTGTTGAAGCCGTGGCAGGCGTAGATCCAGCCGTCGAAGCCCCAGGTGAAGGCGTTGGTCATCCCGTGGGTGTCGCGGAAGCCGTACTTCTCGTAGGCGACCTCGGTCTTATCCGCCTTGCCGTCGCCGTCGGTGTCGGACAGGCGGAGGATGTCGGGGATCGAGTGGACCAGGGCCGAGTCCCCCCGCCCCATCGGCAGGACCCCGATCGGGATGTGGAGGCCGTCGGCGAAGGTGGAGACCTTGCGGGCGCGGCCGTCGTCGGCGAAGTCGTCCAGGATGACCACCCTGTCACGCGGGCGCCGGCCGTCCGTCACGGGATAGGGATACTCGACGGTCGAGGTGACCCAGAGCCGGCCCCGGTCGTCGAAGGCCAGGTTCATCGGCTTGTTGATCTCGGGCTCGGAGGCCACCAGCTCGATGACGAACCCGGGAGGCAGGCGGAACCCGGCCTTCTCCTCCGCGGGGGTGCGGGCCTCGGTCTCGGCCACCAGTTTCGGGGCGGGCGGGGCCTGGGCCCACGCGGGGATGGCGGGCCAGGCCAGCGAGGCGAAGGCGGCGAGGACGCGGATCGGCGTCGGGAGCATCGATGGATTCCCGGGTGTCGGATGGGTGAATCCCCGCATGATCGGCACTCGGCGGGGCGAAAACAACCCCATCCCGGCCCCGGCCCCTCGTCACCTCACGATCCCCGTCGTATGGTTGATGCGTGAAAGGCCGTCGCGGGTATGATGGCTGTTTCGCGGGCCCGAGCGATACGGCACCCCGGGAATCCGCCCGATGAGGGCCTCGGAGGATCGAGCGAGTGGACAGCCACCAGAGGATTCAGTTCCGCTGCCCGAACTGCGGGACCGAGGGCAAGGCCCGCGCCGAGCTGCTGGGCCGACGGGTCGCCTGCAAGCACTGCACCCACATCTTCCGGGCCCAGCCCAGCGCGGACGATGAGGCCTCGTCGGCCGGGCATCCGTTCGCGGCCCAGCCCGCGCCGTCGCCGTCGTCGTCGACCCTGACCTCGTCGTCCGACCGGCGGGTCGAGGCGTTGGAGGCCGAGCTCTGGTCGCTCCGCAGCGAGCGGGACGCCCGCGAGGCCGAGTCCGCCGACCGGCTCCGGGCGGCCCAGGCCCTGATCCTCGACCTGGAGCGGCGGCTGGCCGAGCCCCGCCCCGATCGCGAAGGGGCCCTGCTCCTCGAGTTGGAGGCGGCCCGCCTCCGGCTCGACGCCGCGACCGAGGCCCTGCGCCGCGCCGGCGAGGACCGCGACCAGGCCATCCGGGAGGCCGAGGCCCGCGCCCTGATCGCTTCCGAGCGGGAACGGTCGATGGCCGCCTCCCTGGCCGAGCTGCGCGCCCGCGCCGAGGCCGCTCCGGTCCCCGACCCGGCCGAGGTCGAACGGCTCCGCGCCGAGGCCCGATCGCTCCGCGAGGAACGCGACCGCGCCCGCCAGGAGGCCCGGGAGGCCGAAACGCTCCGCCAGGAGGTCGAGATGGCCTCGC
The DNA here is from genome assembly GCF_051175315.1 of Tundrisphaera macrotermitis. NCBI lineage: Bacteria > Pseudomonadati > Planctomycetota > Planctomycetia > Isosphaerales > Isosphaeraceae > Tundrisphaera > Tundrisphaera macrotermitis. Next base: position 5,065,250 of record NZ_CP195100.1, on the reverse strand, counting down.
TGGAGGCCGGCCGCCGCCACGCCGAGGAGGTCGAATCGCTCCGCGCCGGGGGGGACGCCGCCCGGGACGCGGAGGCGCTCCGCATGCTCCACGACGCGGCCGTCGCCGACCGCGACCGCCTCCAGGCCGAGATCGAATCGCTCCGGCAGAAGTACGGCGACCAGGCGATCAACCAGTCGACCCTGATCGACGAGGTCTCGGCCGCCCCGTTCCGCGAGATCGCCGAGCTTCGCCGGGAGTGCGACCGCCTCCGGTCCGAGGCCGAGGCGCTGGCCCGCGAGCGGGACGAGGCCGCCGAGCAGGTCGCCCGCAAGGAGGCCGCCCTGGCCGACCGGGAGGCGATCGAGTCCGACCTCCGCGACGAGATGGCCCGCATGGCCCGCGAGGCGGCCGAGCGCGTCGAGGCGTCGGACCGGGATCGCGAGGCGGCCTGGCTCCGCGAGCGCCGCTCCCTCGAAGTCGAGCTGGAACAGACCCGCAAGTCCCTGCGCGAGGAACGCGACCGCGCCCGCGCCGAGGCCGACGAACTCGCCTCCCGCTGCCAGGCCGCCGCCGCCGAGGCCGCCCGGATCGACGGCGACCTGGCCGCCCAGCGCGCCGAGACCGGCACCGCCCGCGCCGAACTGGCGGCCGAGGCCGAGCGGGCCCGCGGCCTGGAGGACGAACTGGCCCGGCTCCGCGCCGAGATCGAATTCGCGGGCCCCCCGCCCCGGGACCAGTCCGAGGAGGTGGGCCGGCTCGAAGCCGAACTCGCGTCGGCGCGAAACGAAGCCAACGCCGCCCGCGACCAGGCGGCCGGGCTCGCCGAACGGCTCCAGGCCCTCCAGGACGAAGCCAACGCCGCACGCGACCGGGCCGAGCAAGCCCAGCAGTTCCAAAACGAAGCCAACGAGGCCCGGGCCCGGATCGGCGACCTCTCCGAGCAGGTTGAGCGGCTCCAAAACGAAGCCAACCAGGCCCGCGAGCAGGCCGGGCAATTCCGAAACGAAGCCAACGAGGCCCGCGAGCAGGCCGAGCGGGCCGAGCAGGCCCGGGGCGAAGCCAACGCCGCGCAGGCCCGCCTGGCTGAGGTGGAAGAGCTGGCCCGTCGCTTCCAGAACGAAGCCAACGCCGCCCGCGAGCAGGCCGACCAACTCCGGGGCGAGGCCGATGCGGCCCGCGCCCGATTGGCGGAGGCGGCCGCACAGGTTGAACAGTTCCGAAACGAAGCCAACGAAGCCCGCGAGCAGGCCGGGCAGATCCGAAACGAAGCCAACCAGGCCCGCGAGCAGGCCGAACGGGAGCGGGCGGCGCTGCGGGCCGAGATCGAACGGCTTTCGGCCCAAACGCCGGCAATCGCGACGGCCCCGGCCGCCCCGGCGGGCGCCGCGGAGGCCGATGCCGAGGCGGCCCGCCGCCGCGACGTGGACGAGGCGGTCAAGGGGGCCTGGGCCGACTTCGAGCGCCGGCTCTCCGAGACCCAGGCGAAGCTCAAGGCCGCCAACGCCCGCGCCGAGCTGCTGGAGGCCGAGGCCCGGCAGGCGATGGAGCAGCTCTCCAACTTCCAGAGGGGCGTCGAGGAAGGGACGATCGGATCGGTCGACGACGTCCAGGCGTCCATGACCAACATCCGGATCATGTTCGATCGGGGCGGCCCCCGGCTCACCTGGGCCGACGCCGAGGCCCGGCTCGGGATCGCCCGCCAGCTCGCCGGCGAGCGCAAGGACAAGGCGCTCATCGACCGGATCAACAAGGTGGCCGAGAAGGTCCGGGTCGACATCGACAACCGGAACGTCACCCTGGCGGAGTCCCTGATCCGCGGCATGGAGATCGAGGTCGGCCTCGACCCGGGCGGGTGGTCGATCGGCGGCCTGAAGATCTTCCGGCCCAGCCCCTCGATCCTGTCCAGCCTGGGGGCGCTGTCCCAGGCCTTCGATCGCGCGATGCGCCAGGGGGACCGCAACGCGATCCGCACGTCGATCCAGGAGATGCGCACGGTCCTGGGGGACCAGGCGGGGCTGCCGGAGATCCGCCGCCCCGGCCGCGTCCCCTCGATCAAACGCCCGATCGCCGAGGCCGACGCCGCCCGCCTGTTCCTGGACGCCCTGGAGGGCGAGAACTGGCTGATGCGGCCGATCCTGGCCAACCGCAACCCGCCGGACACCTCGCTGACCACCTATGCCTGCCTGGTCGGGGCCTGCGCCGACGCCCGGCCCGCCGTGGCCCGGCACCTGCCCGATCGCCTGGAAATGCTCGACCGCGTGCTCCAGGCCACCGCCCTGATGCTCACCCGCCGCCAGCAGGCCGACGGCCACTTCCCGTTCCTCGACCCGCGCGGCAAGGCGTCCCGGTTCGCCTCGGTCGTCGAGTCGATGGTCGCCCGCCAGCCCGATGCCGTGAAGGACGGGTGGGTCGTCGCGGTCGACCCGACCGGCGCGGCCCAGGTGGAGACCGGCTTCTGCGGCTCGGCGCTGGCCGAGGCCGCCTCCGCGACCGGGAAGGCCGAATGGGCCGACGCCGCCGCCCGCGCCGCCGACTGGGCGCTGGGGCAGCCGAACCTGCCCAACTTCCTGGCCAACGCATATTCGCTCCGCCTGATCTCCCTGGCGCACCGCGCCCGGCCCCAGGAGAAGCTCCTCGGCGGGATTGTCGGGCGCCTGACCCTCGGCCTGTTCCCCGGGCAGGCGGAGAACGGCCGCTGGATCGACGCCTCGTCGGCCCAGACGCCCAACCACCTGGCGATCGTCCATGCCCTGCAAGACGCGGCCGAGGCCTTCCCCAAGGAAGGCCACGACGAGATCCGCCGGGAGCTGGCCGCCAGCCTGGACCGGGCCCTGGGCAGCCTGATCCAGGAATGCTCCGCCCTGGGCGTCCCCGCCAACGGCTCGGCAATCCGCGCCCTGACCGGCCAGAGGGATCACGCCGCGGCGGCCGGGCAAAGCATGAACCCCCGGGTCACCTCGGCGATCCTCGACACCGCCACGGTGATCCAGGAACTCTGCCGCGAGGGCAACAAGGTCAAGCTCGGGGTCTCCCCCGACCTGCTCGCGGCGCTGGTCCACGCCTGATCCGGGGTCACCGCATGCGGTCGCAGAGCAGCATTGCCAGCATCGTCTTCGCGTCCTGGATCCGGCCGTCCCTCGTGGCGGCCATCGCGTCGTCCCAGGCCAGGACCACCGGCTCGATCCGCTCGTCGGGCTGGTGGTCGGTCTCCCCCGGCGTCAGGTCCTCGCAGAGGTAGAGGTACATCCGCTCGTTCATCACCCCCGGCGACACCCACCACTCGGCGATCCGGGCGATCCGGCCGGCCCGGTAGCCGGTCTCCTCGGCCAGTTCGCGGTCGGCGGTCGCGTCGGGGTCCTCCCCCGCGTCGATCGTCCCGGCCGGCAGCTCCAGGAGCGTCCGGCCCACCGAGTACCGGAAGTTGCGGATCAGGCAGACATGGTCCCGGTCGACCATCGGCACCAGCGCCACCGCCCCGTTGTGCACGACGACCTCGCGTTCCTCGGTCGTCCCGCCGGGCAGCCGGATCTCCTGGAGGGCCAGGTCGATCTTGCGCCCCCGATAGATCACCCGCCGCACGGCCTGCCCCTCGCCCGCGTCCTCGACCATGTCCGTTCCCCCCAATCGTCGCCCGCCGGTCGTCCCAGCAACCGGCACGAGCATAGCCGAGCGGTCCCGGGGACGCCCGGCCAAATCCGCCGGGGAGATCCCCGGTCGGGGGTGGCATGGGTCGCGATTTCGCCATAAAGTCCGGGCGAATGTCGATCGATTCGCCGCCTCCCCGTCGAAGCAAGGATAGACCCATGAATCAAGGTCTCTCGCGTCGCGATCTGCTGGCCGCCCCGTTCGGGCTCGCGCTGGCCTCCCTGGCCCGGGCCCGCGAAGGGACGCCCCGGAAGATCCTGCTCCGGTCGTCGTGGCAGACGATCAACATCGGCGACATCGCCCACACCCCCGGGATGCTCGCCCTGATCGAGACGCACCTGCCGGATGCCGAGGTCACGCTCTGGCCGTCGAGCGTCGACAACGGCGTGCAAGAGATGCTCATGGCCCGGTTCCCGAAGCTCCGGATCATCAAGGCCGAGGCGGAGAAGGCCAAGGCCCTGGAGGAGAACGACGTCTGCCTGCACGGGTCGGGGCCGAGCATCGTCGCCTTCCGGGACCTGATGCGCTGGCAGAAGACCGGCAAGCCCTACGGGATCGGCGGTGTCACCCTCACCGATGACCAGATCAAGAACCAGCGCGACCTGATCGCCGGGGCGAAGTTCCTGTTCTGCCGCGACACCGACTCCCTCCGGGCGGCCGAGGCCGCGAAGGTCCCCTGCCCCCGGATGGAGTTCGGCCCGGACGCCACCTTCTTCCTCGACCTCAAGGACGACGCGAAGGCCGACGCCTTCCTCCGGGCCCACGACTTGGAGCCGAAGCGGTTCGCCTGCTTCGTCCCCCGCCTCCGGTGGACCCCCTACTGGGAGGAGGGCCGGAAGGTGTCGGCCGAGGAGCGGGCCCGCAAGGAGAAGGTCAACGACGAGTCCCGCGAGGTCGACGCCGCCAAGCTCCGCGCCGCGATCGTGGCGTGGGTCCGCCAGACCGGCCAGAAGGCCCTGCTCTGCCCCGAGATGACCTACCAGGTCAAGCTGCTCCGCCCGCTCCTGTTCGACCCGCTGCCCGACGACGTGAAGCCGAAGGTCGTGGCCCGCCCCGGCTACTGGCTGACCGACGAGGCGGCCTCGACCTACGCGCGGGCCTCGGCCGTGGTGAGCTGCGAGATGCACTCGCCGATCATCGCCATCGCCAACCACACCCCGGCGATCCACCTGCGCCAGCCGACCGACACCCGCAAGGGGCAGATGTGGCGCGACGCCGGCCTGGGCGACTGGCTGTTCGCCATCGACGACACCACCGGCGACCAGGTCGCCGCCGCCCTGCTCAAGCTCCACGCCGAGCCCGACGCGACGGCCGCCGCCGTCGAGAAATCGCGGGCCTTCCTGGCCGGCCGCGGCAAGGTCATGATGGACGCCCTCGCCGCGGCCCGGTGATGTTACTTCGCCGCCTGGACCGGCCGGGTCAGGCCCGGCGCGGCCAGGATGGCGCGGAGGGGCTTGCCGGCTTCGAGGTCCCACAGCCGCAGCTCGCCGTCCCAGCTCCCGGAGGCGAGCGTCTTGCCGTCGGGCGACAGGGCCAGGCCATAGACCCAGTCGGCGTGGTCGGTGAACGCCTTCTTGATGGCGTAGCCTTCCAGGATCCGCACCCCCTTGTCGGCCCCGCAGGTGAACAGCCTCTTGCCGTCGGGGTGGAACTGGAGCCGGAAGACGGGGCCGCCGAAGCCGCCGACGGCCTTGCTCTGCTTGGCGTCCTCGTCGGGGTTCCAGACCCGGACCTGCCCGTCGGCCCCGCCGGTGACGACCGCCTTGCCGTCGGGGGCGAAGGAGACGCAGTAGACCGCCTCGTTGTGCGACGGGAAGGTGGCCACGGCCTCCTTCTTCTCGACGTCGAAGACCTTGCTCGTCTTGTCGCGGCTGGCGGTGGCCAGGCGCTTGCCGTCGGGGCTGAAGGCCACGTCGAAGATCCAGTCGGCGTGGTCCTCGATCTGGGCCAGGACGTTGCCGGTGGCGACCTCCCAGACCCGCACCGCCCGGTCGGCGCCGGCCGCGGCCAGCTTCGCCCCGTCGGGGCTGAAGGCCACGGCGAACACGCTGTCGCTCGATTCCAGGAGTTCCTTGGAGAGCGTCAGCGCCCCGTCGCCGCCCACCGCCCACAGCTTCACCGTCCCGGCCTGGCCGGGGTCGCCGCCGGCCGTGGCCATCCACTTTCCGTCGGGGCTGGTGGCGATGTCGTGGACCCGCTCGTCCAGGCCCTTGATCCGCCGCGTCGGGGCGCCGTCGGCGGCCTTCCAGCCGGTCAATTCGTGGTAACCGGAGGCCAGGATCTCCGAGCCGTCGGCGTTGAACGTGAGCGACGTGATCGGCACGGCGACCGGGTAGGCCTCGGGGATCGTCACCGGGGTGCTCTTGCGCAGGACGACCTGCCAGTCCTCGGTCGGGCTCGCCCCGTCATATTTCGCCCCCTCGACGACCCACCGCTCGATCAGGGCGATCTCCTCCTGGGGCAGGGGGTCCTGCTTGTAGGGCATCCGGGGCGACCCGTCGGGGCGGAGCAGCTCGACGAAGTAGCTTTCGTCGGGCTTGCCCGGCTCCAGGGTGACGTCGGCCCCCTGCTGACCGCCCTTCGCCAGCTGGGCGAAGGTGGTCATGATGTACTTGCCCTCCGCCTTCTTCGGGTTGTGGCAGGCGATGCAGTTGCGGGCCAGGATCGGGGCCACATCCTTGAGGAAGCCGACCGGCTTGGGGTCCTCGGCGCGGGCCGGGGCCGCCACCGCGAGCAAAGTGAGCACGAGCAGGCTATGGGGGCGCGTCATCGCGGCGGCTCTCCGGTAGGGGAATCTCGTCGGGCGGGGCGGTTCGGTCAGGGGGCGGCCACGACCTTCACCGACAAGGGTATGGGGGGCGTCGGATAATCCTTGCCGGCGATCGGGAACGCCATCCCGACCTTGGCCTCGGCGGCGGCGACCGCGGCCGTCGGCTCGGCCACCAGCTTGAGCGTGTATTCGGACTGGTCGGGCGGGACGACCACCGTGGGGGGATCGGCCTTGATGCCGGCAGGCAGCCCGTCGACCTTGACCGTCACCGGGTCCTTGAACGGCCCCTTGCGGGCGATCGTCCCCTTCACCTCGGCCGTGCCGCCGGCCTTGATCTCCACGGCCGGCGCGGCCAGGCTGATCTCGGCGGGGCGGACGACGTTCACGGCCACGGCGGGGATGCCCAGCAATTCCTCACGTCCCTTGATCGGCCCCTTGGCGGTCAGGGCGATCGTCCAGAGTCCGAGCGGGCCATCGACGGCCGAGGCGATCGTGGCCGCGGCCTCCGCCGCCTTGGGCTCGATCTTGGAGGCGGCCAGGGTCAGGCCGGGCGGCATCGTGAGCGAGCCGATGGCGAGGGCGGCGTCTTCCGCCCCCGGCTCGCGGACCACCTTGATCGGGATCGGCGCGGAGTGGCCATGCACCAGTTCGATCGGCCCGGCCGGGGCGTCGAGCGTCACGCCCAGGGGGCGGGCGGAGGCGGCCGGCAGGCCCAGTTGGGTCGAGACGTTGGTCGGCAACGTCTCCTGGCGGGCGAAGACGAGGTCCCGGGTCGCGACCGCCGCGAGCGGCCCGGCCGGCCCGCCATCCCCCTTCCCCTCGACCTTCAGGTCCACCACGTCGAACGCGGCGTCGGGCGCGGCGGTCAGGCTGATGACCCCCTTGGCCTGGCCTTCGCGGATCCCGCCGGTGCGGGCCGTGAGGCCGGCCGGCAGGTCGGGCACGGCCAGGGCGATCGGGCCGGCGAAGTCCTGCCGGGCGGCGTCGACTTCCAGGACGAACGTCCCACCCTTGGGGATGCTGGCCTGCGATTCGGACAGTTCGAGCGAGAAGCCCGGGGCGATCGTCGAGACGGTGATCCGGTATGGGTAGCCGGCCCCGCCTTCGCCCCGCAGGTCGCGGAGGCAGAGGGTGATCTCGCTGGTGTTGGCCGGGACGGTCACGTCCAGCGACGGGTCCGCGGAGATCGTGACCTCGGCCTTCTTGGCGGCGGCCCCCTTCTTCCTGGACGCGGCCGGGGTCGTGGTGTCGTCGGCCGTGGCCAGGACCCCGCCCTGGGGCCCGCGCACCTGGAGCACGCCGTCGAGCGCCGAGCCGAGTTCGGCGGCATCGACCGCGACGCGGAGCTTCTGGCCGGGGGACACCGCCAGGATGTAGCGGTCCTCCCGCCCCCTGGACTCGATCCGTCCGTTGAGCACCACCGGGGGCGTGGCCCGCAGCGGGGGGGCCGCCGGGTCGGCCGGCTCGCGGAGTTCGGGCAGGACGTCGACCGCCAGCGGGATCAGGGACTCGACATCCAGGCCCGGGTCGCCGGGGGCGAGGGCCGTGCCCAGGGCGCTCCCGGCCCAGCGAGGGCGGAAGACCTCCGGCGTCTTGGGGTCGGGGGTCAGGGTCGCGGCGATCACGCCCGGCGCGGCCAGGGTCCCGCCCCGCAGCTCCAGGCCGATCGTCTCCCCCTTCCGGCCCCCGAGCGGGAACACCTCGTCGGCCACCGGCACGGAGCCCACCAGCAGGCGGTAGACGGCCCGGCCGGCGGCGGCGTAGCGGGTGTCCGACAGCTCGATCACGTAGTCGCCGTCCTGCGGCAGCTCGGCGGAGAGCCGGGCGTCGGTCAGCAGGCCGGGGGTGTCGTCGGCCGAGGCGACGAACCCGTGCGCCGCGGTCGTCAGGCGGATCGACGGATCGACGTTCGAGCCGATCCGGGCGCACTGGGCATCGACCACGATCCTTTGCCCCTTCTTGCCCGAGAACCGGAAGTAATCGACGTCGTTGCCCGCGGCGCCGCCGTTCACCACGACGGGAGTCGGGATGGCCTGGGCCGCCTCGAACGATCCGTTCTCCTCGGCCTCGGCCACCTCGGGCACCTGGCCCACCGCCAGCAGGAACGGGTTGGACAGGCCGTCGTCGGTGCGGACCCGGACCGGGTAGATGCCGATCGGCGTGTCGGCGGCCGGCGTGATCCGCAGCGACCATCTGGCGGCATCGGCCTTGCCATCCGGCGCGGGGATCGCCGCGACCTCGGCCGCGAACGGGAGGAGCAGCCGGGGCGAGCCCTCCAGCCGGGTGCCGGTGATGGCCAGCTCGGTCGGGACCCCGCGGCGGGCCCCGGTCGGGGTGATCTCGGCGATCTTGGGGGCTTCGGCCAGGGCGGCCACGGCCACGACCAGCCCGGCCGTGGCGGCCAGGGCGACGACGGGGCGGATCATGGAGGGAGGCCTCCGAGGCAGGATGCACGACGCTCTAAGGGCCGGGCGGGGGTGGGGAACCGGGGCACGGACGCGGGCGGGATCGACCCGTTCAACCTCGCACGCCCCGGAGCCCCTGTCAAGCCGATGCCCGACCGCGTCGCGGGGCGGGATCATCGGCCCCTCCCCTATTCGCATTCAAGAGGGCTTGCACGACATGGGCACCCCGGCTACGGTATCGCCAACGATGCCGATCGTCGGGAGCAAGGACGCTACGACGGCCCCTCTGACGCCATCTGGGGCCCGACGACGAACGGACGGCGACGGGCTTGCGGCGATGATGCCGCGACCCGTCGCAACCTTTTCCCCCCTCCTCCGGGCTCCAACTCCCACTGAATTTTACCCGGGTCAATTGACGACCAATAACATCCGGGTAGAATGCGTGCGGGTCGATCAGCCCTCGGGAGGTCGGGACGATGAATCAGGTCGAGCGGGCGCGGTGTACGGCATTTGTCGGCATGCGGCGGGTAGCCGCGGGGTCGTTGGCCGAAGTGGCGACGGCGATCCGGCCGATCGTCGAGGCGGGCGAGTCGGGGCCGGTGTTGATCTTCGACGACGCCACCGGCGAGCAGGTCGAGGTCGACTGGCGCGGGACGGCGGACGAGGTCCGGGCCCGGCTGATGGCCGGGACGCCGGCCGAGGCGCCGCGGGGCCCGGGCCGGCCCAAGCTCGGCGTGGTGGCGCGGGAGGTCACCCTCCTGCCCCGGCACTGGGAATGGCTCGGCGCCCAGCCGAGCGGGGCGTCGGTCGCCCTCCGCAAGCTGGTGGACGAGGCCCGGCACGCGGGCGAGGGGCAGGACCGGGTCCGCCGGGCGAAGGAGGGGGCCTACCGCTTCCTCTCCGCCATGGGCGGCAATCTCCCCGGCTTCGAGGAGGCCAACCGCGCCCTGTTCGCGGGGGATGCGTCCCGATTCGCGGCGGAGACGGAGGCGTGGCCCACCGACGTCCGGGACCATGCCCGGACGCTGGCATCCGCCGCGTTCGTTCCGCTGGACGCCGCCTGAATCGTTCCCCCGGCGATGCGGCCCGGGATTCAAGCCTGGGCCCGCTTCGGGCCGAAGCCAGGAGGATCGGGCCGAGGTCGGGATCGGCCGTCGCAGGCACACGAGGAGAGAAGATCCATGCCCGATCAGACGCGGACGGTCGCGCCGGGGGCCGAGGAAAGGTCGGTGAGGGCCGAGGGCGGCGTCATCCTGCGCGTCCCGGCCGGATGGGAGTTGCTGCCGCCGGGGGACGCCACCCTCACGCGGCGGGTCAAGGCGGCGGGGCCGACCTGGACGGTCCAGGAGAAGGTGGGCCGGCGGATGTTCTCGCGCGGGGTGTGGGCCGACGGCGAGTCGATCGCGCGGATCCGGGCCGATCTGGATCGCGAGCGGGCCGACCCGGCCCACGCGAAGAAGGCCGAGGCCCAGGCCCGACGCCGCGAGCGGGTGCAGACCGCCTACGTCGGCACGTTCCGGGAGTCCGTGCTGTCCTTCCTCGCCTTCGACCCGGCCCACGCCGACCTCGCCGAGCGGCTGGCCGACGCCGTGACCGCCCACGCCACGCCGATCGGCAGCGGGACCGTGGCCCGCACCGAACGGATCCCGGTCGAGGAGAGGGCCGAGGCGGCGGTGATCGCCTGGATGCGGCACCAGACCACCGCCTACGACCACCTTTCCATCGCCCGGCGGAAGGGGGAACGCCGCGCCGTGCGGCGCGAGTTGGCCGAGCAATCCCGCCGGGTCCTGGCCCGCTATCGATCCGCGACGGCGGCGGCCGACCCCGCCTGCCCGCTCCGGCTGGCGCTGGCCTCCGGGTGAGCCGATGGCACCGGCCGCCGGCGCCGGATAGAGTGGCCGGTCCCCTGCTCCACCCCGGATTGAGGAGACCGGCGATGTCCTCGCAGCCGCTCGCGCCCGAGACGCTGGAAGGATTGCGGCGCTACAATACGCCGACGATCGCCAACGCGATCGAGATCTTCGACGTGCGCCCGAGGCACGTCGGGTTCCTGCCCCACCAGATCCGCTGCCTCCTGCCCGAGGTCGGGCCGATCGTGGGCTATGCGGTCACGTCGCAGACCCGGGCGCTGCCCCACGACGGGGCCGGGCCCCCGCCGGATCTGGCCGCGGACTACTTCCGATACGCCGCCGCGCAGCCGGGGCCCAAGATCGCCGTGGGGCAGGACCTGGACGATCCCCCCGGCCTGGGGGCCCAGTTCGGCGAGGTGACCGCCACGATCCACCAACGCCTCGGCTTCGTGGGGCATGTGACCGACGGCTGCCCGCGCGACCTCGACGAGGTGTCGGCGTTGGGCTTCGGCCTGTTCGGCCTCAACCCCTGCGTCAGCCACGGCTACATCCGGATCGTCGACTTCGGCAAGCCGGTGCGGATCGCCGGGGTCGAGATCCGGCCCGGCGACCTGCTCCACGCCGACCGGCACGGCGTCTGCCTGATCCCGATCGCCATCGCCGACCGCCTGGCCGACGCCTGCGCCGAGGTCGAGCGGCTGGAGCGGCCGCTCCTGGAACATTGCCGGTCGGACCGGTTCGACCTGGAGGAATACATCCGGCTCCGCGCCGCCATGAAGGCCAGGATCCGCGAGTGACCCGCGCCCGAGGGGTGATGGCGTTGCCCGGCGCCGCCGCCGGCGCCATACTGTCCTGTTTCCATCCCTTGCAGGAGATCCCGCCCGTGCCGAAACGCAAGCCGCCGAGCCAGCGTCCCGAACGCCAGTTGGACGACACCGCCCGGGCCATCCAGCGCATGGCCCAGGAGGCCAGGGCCGCGAAGGACCCCGAGGAGACCAAGGAGGTCAAGCCGAAGTCCCGGCCGTCGATCGGCCCGGTGGGCAAGATCACCGACCGGCCCAAGCCGGGCGGGCCGGTGGTCAGCCCGTCGACCAAGAGGCCGAAGATGGGCGGGGGGGCCTGAGTCGGCCGGCGAGGCCGACCCCGCCCCCCGCCTCCGGCTACCTGCGGATCCCGGGCGGGGTGCCGGGCAACGGGCGGGCCTCGGGGTCGGCCGGGGCCCGATCCAGGGTGATGAAGGCGAACAGGTCGGCCAGCTCGCGCGGGGTCATCTGTTCTTCGAGCCCTTCGGGCATCAGGGACAGCGTGCTGAGGCTGCGCTCCTCGACATCCTCCTTGGCGATGGTCTCGAGCTTGCCGCCCTGGAGCTTGAGCACCAGGCGTTGCGGGCTATCCTCGGCGACCAGCCCGGTCAGGACGCGGCCATCCCTGGTGGCGACGGTGGTCGCCTGGAACGCCTCGCCGATGACCAGGCTGGGATCGAACACGTTGGACAGGAGCTGCTCGAATGAGCCGCGCCCGTTGCGCGTGATCTCGGGCCCGACCTCGTACCCTTCGCCGTAGATCTTGTGGCACTGGCCGCACACCTTGGCGAACACGGCCGCGCCGGCCACGGCGTCGCCCCTGGCCTGGCTCAAGTGGTCCTTCATCCGGTTGATGACATGCTCCCGCGCCGGGTTGCGGCCCTCGCGGATGCTGCCCCAGGTCGCCTTGATCCGGGCGGCGGTCTCGGGGTCCTTGATCGCCCCGAGCCTGCGGACCTGGTTGACCCCGACCGCCGTCGCCGGCACACGCTTGTCCGCGATCGCCGCCACCAGCGCCCGGCCCCAGGGCTCGCGCTGGGTGAGGACTTCCACGACCCGGGGCTGGAGTTCCGGCTCCAGGCCGGGGTAATGCTTGAGCAGGCGATCGGCCACCGACGGGTCGTCGACCCGGCCGAGGGCAGCGATGACCTCGCCCCGGAACCCGACCGAGGCGGACGACTTCTCGGCCAGGAGGGTATCGGCGGCGTCCAGCACCGACCGGTCGCCGGCATCGATCAGAGCGACCAGGGCCCGCGAGCGCTGGGCCTCGGGCCGCTTCGGCGAGAGGAACGCCGCGCGGGCGACCTCGACCCCGGCCGTGTGGCCCAGGGCCATCGAGGCCATCGCCGCGTCGAGGGCCATCGGGGCGTCGCCCGGCCCCTTGAGCAGCGGCTCCAGCCGGGCGGCGACCGATGAGCGGAGCTGGGGTCGGATCGCCTCCGGCAGGCCGGCCCGCCCCTGGTCGGCGAGCATCCGCAGCGTCCGGGAGGCGGCGGCCCGGCCTTCGGGCGACTTCAACCCCAGGAGGAGGCCCAGGAGGGCGTCGGCCGGCTCGGCCTGGGGGCGGGCGCCGGCGAGGATCCGTTCGAAGGCCCGGGGCAGGAGCGCCAGGACCATCGGCGAGTCCAGCTTCGGGTGCGCGGCGATCGTCCGGACGAACTCCGCCGCCCGGTCGTCCAGCAGGGGGTGGAGGTTCTGCCAGACGATCGGGCCGAGCAGGCCCCCCGCGTCGTCGCCGGACAGGGTCGCCAGCAAGGTCGGGAGCGGGTCGATGCCCGCGATCTTGCGCGAGGAGATGGCCACCTGCACCCGCACGATCGGCGAGGGGTCGGCGGCCAGCGACCGCACCGCGTCGCGGATCGCCGGGTCGACCTCCCCGAAGTTGCCGGCCGCGCGCACGCCCCAGGCCCGCACCACCGGGTCGGCGTCGGCCAGGAGCCGGCCGTGGAAGGCCGGGTCGAGCCGGCCGGTGCCGATCAGGGTCCACAGGGCATGCATCCGCGCCTTGCGGGAAGCCCCGGCGTCGAAGGCCAGGGCTTCGAGCTTGGGCCGGGAGGCCGGGTTGTCGCGTTCCCGGAGGATCCTCTGGGCGTTCTCGCGATAATAGATGTTGGCATGGCCGAGCCGGGCGATCAGGGCATCATCCGACTCGCCGGCCAGGTCGAAGGCCGGGGCCCGGGGCGTGTCCTTGTACCGGACCCGGTAGAGCCGCCCGTTGAGGCGATCCACCCCGGCGGGATCGCGGCTGGCGTCCTGGTAGCAGTGGTAGCGGTCGTACCAATCCAGGATGTAGAGGCAACCGTCGGGCCCGACCTTCTGCGAGACCGGCATGAACCAGACGTCGTTGGCCAGCAGGAAGTCGGGGTCGGGCGCCCCCTGGTAGGTCGCCCCCTTGCGGGCGATCCGGTCGACGTTGATCCCGTTGGCGTGGATGTTCCCCATGAACAGCCGGTCGCGATACTGTTCCGGGTAGGCGTCGCTGTCGAAGTACTGGATGCCGCAATAGGCGGCCAGCTGGTGCTGATAGCCGACGATCGATTCCAGCTTCCAGGTGAACGGGGGATAGGGCCCGCCCTGGCGATGGTAGTAGCCGGACTCGGTCAGGTGCCAGAGGTGGTCGATCACGCAGGCACTGGCGAAGGCGTCGCCGTCCTGGTTCCAGGTCACGCCCCAGGGATTGCTGGTCCCCTCGCTGAAAAGTTCGAAGGCCCGCGTCCTGGGGTGGATCCGGAACAGGGCGCAGGTGAAGTCATAGGTCTTCCCCTGGTGGACGATGTGGGCCGGGTTGAAGACCCCGTTCCAGCCGTAGAGCCAGCCGTCCGGGCCCCAGGAAAGCGAGTTGGGCAGCTCGTGGGTGTCGTCCCGGCCGAAGCCGGTCAGGACGACCTCGCGGGTGTCGGCCTTGCCGTCGCCGTCGGTGTCGCGGAGGAACAGGATGTCGGGCGCATTGGCCACCCACACGCCCCCCGCCCCCACGGCGATGCCCGACGGGATGTTCAACCCATCGGCGAAGACCGTGAACTTGTCGGACTTCCCGTCGCCGTCGGTGTCTTCCAGGATCTTGATCCGGTCCCGCCCCGGGCCGGCGGGATGCCGGGGGTACTCCAGGCTCTCCGTGACCCAGACCCGCCCCCGCTCGTCGAAGGTCATGGCGACCGGGTTGACCAGGTCGGGCTCGCTGGCCACCACCTCGACCGTGAACCCGTCCGGGACGGTCATCTTGCGGACCGCCTCCTCGGGCGACAGGGCGGGCCCGGGCGGGCGGTCCTGACGGCGGGGGACGAAGTCGCCTCCCCCCCCCTGGGCCATGATCCGATCCGGGCAGGACAACGCCGCCATCATCGCCGCGGAGGCGATGAGCATCCTACGAACGTGCATCTCGTCTCTCCGGCCGCCTCGCGAGGGATCGATCCGACCCCGATCGGTCGAGTATTTGGCGATCGGCCGGGAAACGCAAGCCTTCGGCCGGCGCTCAGGTGAGGCTGGAGGCCGAGGTGGCGGCCGGAAAATGGTTCGGGGCCTGGTAGAACGGGCGGACTTCCCAGCCGGTATCCTTGCCGGTGTCCACCCAAGCATGATGCTTGACGGAGACCGAGGGGCCGTCGAGTTCGATCTCCAGGAAGCCCGGCGGACGCCCCCCGGTCGAGTCGCGGAGCAATGGGGCGCCGGAGTTGAGGCAGAGCTGGTTGGGGATCGTGGCCGGCTGGAACGCCCAGGCCGCGTGGACGTGGCCGCAGCAGAACAGGTGGGGGCCGATCCCCCGCAGCCATCCGGCCACCTCCTCGGCGTTCTTCATCCGCTTGGGGAACAGCTCCTCGGCATAGGTCGGCGGGGCGATCACCGGGTAGTGGCAGGCGATGATCAGCCGGCGGCTCCGGAGCGACGGCTCGGCGAGGAGGTCGCGGGCCATCCGGAACTGATCGGCCGGGAGCAGGCCCCGGGCCGACAGGTGGGAGCGGGTCGGGTCCAGCCCGAGGATCGAGGTCTCGTCGTCGATCCGGCGGAGCCACGGGAAACGCTCCGACGGGGCATAGGCTCCGAAGTTCACTTCGAACTGCCGGGTCCGCACCGAGCCGGAGGTGTAGCGGTCGTGGTTGCCCGGGATCACGGTCACGCGGGTCGGGTCGGCCAGCAGGATGGACAGGGCCTTCTTGGCGTCGCGGAACTCGGCGGTCAGGGCGGTCGTCGTCAGGTCGCCGGTGATCAGGATATGGTCGGCGCCGATGCCGTGGACGCGGTCCATCACGGCCTGGAGGCGCTCCAGCCGGAAGCTCGCGGCCCGGCCGGCGATCAGGCTGGCGATCCCGACGGCTCGCTTCCCGAACAGGCGCATCGGGTTGTAGGAGTATCGCCAGACGTGGATGTCGGAGAGTTGGATGATGCGCAAAGGCCTGCTCCACGCAGGGGTCGATCAGAGATGCCAGCCGAACCAGCCGACCAGGATGTCGTAGGCAGTATGCGTGCCAACCGCGACGCCGAATCCGCGCACGACGAAGACCCAGGCGAAGAACACCCCGGCCGACCACCGGAAGATGAACGCGAACCAGGTGAACGCCTCGCCCGGCGTCCCGGCGTGATGGGCCAGCGAAAACAGCACCGAGGAGGCGGTCATCGCCAGGGTGCAGGCCGCCAGGGGCGGGATCGCGACCAGCCGCAGGCCCCGGAAGAACGCCGGCACCAGGGCCAGGCGGAACAGGGCCTCCTCATAGAGGCCGGCACCCAGGAAGCCGATCAGGGGGGCGATCGGATGCCCGGTCGGCGGGCGGGCCGTGGCCAGCAGGCCGGGGCCGTCCAGCCGGGAGAAGCCGGCGTCGACCACCCGGCTCAGGCCGATCAGGACGGAGGCCAGGGCCAGGCTCTCGACCAGCATCGCGGCCGGGAAGATCGGCGGGAATCGCCAGTCCCGCCCGTCGATGGCCTGCCAGGCCAGCAGGGCGGTGACCAGGCCCAGCGGCAGGAGCCAGCGATCGGTCAGCCCCAGCCCGCCCAGCCCCTGCCTCAGCCAGGCGTCGGCCCCGGCCCGGAGGCTGTCGGCCGACGACCCGCCCAGCCAGGCCACACCCAACTCGTAGGCGACCAGCATCGGGGCGATGAAGACCAGGCACGGGATCGGCCTCCGCGTGCTGGACCAGTAGGACGGCCCCTCGCCCTCGGCCCGTGCCGGCTCCCCCCACCATCGGTGGTCGTAGCCGTAGCGCGACCGGGCGGGTTTCTGGCGGGGGGAGGTGGGAGCTTTGGGGGGTGCCATGCGTTCTCCATCGGCCCTCCCGCGCGGCCACTCCAGGGGAACGCCCGGCCCTCCGACGGCCGCTTCGAAATCGTCGTTATTTCTGTCGCGACCGGAATCGGTGAAATGTCGGAACTCTTGTGCAGGCATCGTACCGCCGATACTATGGGCTGGATGAAGGGGGGCGGCGTCCGCTTGACGATCCGGGGCGGACGCCCGACAATAGCGTTCCCCGATCCCGGCCTTGTGGCCCCTCGGCAGGATCCCCCCTCCGTGACCGATGACTCGCGATCCCGGATCGATCCGGCGTACCCGGCCGACCGCCTTGCGGCGACGATCCGCGACCGGAAGTCCGCCCGCCGCCAAACTTTCGCCCGCCTTGGGGAGGATGGACGCGTGGCAACGCGTTTCCGACGTTTCGTTCCCTCGACCTTGCTGCTCCTGGGATTGGTCGGCTGCGACGGCTTCGATGCCCCCGGCCCGATCGCGTATCGCGACAGCGAGCGGATGACCCGGGAACTGGCCGGCAAGCCCAAGCTCCAGGCCGCCATCCGCAAGTCGCTGGCGACCCTGTACGGGCCCGACATCCGCCACCTGAACGTCCCCCAGGACTCGGGCCTGCGCGACGGCGGGATCTACCTGGCCAACCGGGTCGTGACCGACGGCAAGGCCCGAGAGGCGACCGAGTTCGACCCCGCGACCGGCAAGTCGAGGCCGATCGAGGGGGGATATACGCTGTTCCGCCGCCACTGCCTCCACTGCCACGGCGTGGCCGGCGGCGGCGACGGCCCCACGGCGACGTTCCTGGCCTATCCCCGGCCTCGCGACTTCCGCCCCGGGATCTTCAAATTCACCTCGACCAGCCCGGCCGGCGCCAAGCCGACCCGCGACGACCTCCGCAAGACGATCAATGAAGGGCTCCACGGCACCTCGATGCCGGCGTTCGACGCCCTCATGACGCCGTCGGAAGTCGACCAGGTGATCGACTACACGATCTTCCTGTCGATGCGCGGCGAGACCGAGCAGTTCCTGGTCGGCGAGGCCGCCCTGGCCGACGACGAGGACGCCGAGAACACCGTCGGCGTGGACGTCGCCGCCGAGGTCGCCGCCACCGTCGCCTCGACCTGGACCCAGGCCAACGAGCAGGTCGTCAACCCGTCGGTCAAGCGGGGCGAGGCGGCCGACGCCAGCATCCTCCGCGGCCGGGACCTGTTCCTCGGGACCAACACGACCGGCAACAAGCTCGAATGCGCCGGCTGCCACGGGGCGAACGGCGAGGGGAACGGCCCGAGCTTCATCGAGAAGCCGATCTTCGACGACGTCGTCTTCCGCCTCAAATCGCTCGACGAGGCGATCGCCCGGCGCTACCGGGCGAACCTCGAAGCGAGCCACGCCGCCGCACACGCCCCCAAGTCCGACGCCGCGGGCGTGGCGAAGTTCTTCGAGGAGAACCCGGCCCTGCTCGCCCAGATGGTCAAGGAGCGCGAGCTGCTGCCGGAGGTCGCCGCGAAGGACTTCCCCGAGTACGCCAAGGCCAACGGCCCCAAGGTGATCGAGGCGGCCCGCAAGGCCCAGCCCCTGCTGGATGACCCCGAGTTCCGCACGTTCCTGCTCGCCAAGTACCAGCTCTGGACCGACGGGTCGCTGGACGCCTGGGGCAACCCGCTCCGGCCGGCGAACCTGGTGGGCGTGGCCGATCGCGGCGTCTTCTACAAGGGGGGGCGGCGCCCCCTGGATCTCTACTGGCGGATCGCCAAGGGGATCAACGGCGCCAAGATGCCGGCGCACGCCGGGCTTTTGACCGACGATCAGATCTGGGACGTGGTGAACTTCGTCCTGGCCGTGCCCGACCGTCCCGAACTGCTCCGCCCCGCCCCGGCCCCCGAAGCGGCCAAGGCGTCGGTGGCCGCTTCGCGATGATCCGGGCGGGCCGCCCCGACCCGGCCACGCGGCCCCGGCCCTTTCGCCACCAGGGGACGGGAGTCGCCAGGGTCGTCCCGATGAATGCCGACGACCGCCGGGCTTGATGACAGAGGAGCTTTTTTCCGTGCGTTATTGGAGCCTCGTCTTCGCCCTGGTGGCGGCCTCGTGCGTCGGTGCCTTCCTGTACGCGCCCTTCCACCCCGACTGGTGGCTGCCGGCCGGGCCCGACCAGACGCTCGGGTTCTGGCACTCGGCGTCGTCGGTCGGCAAGGAGATCGACGCCCTCTTCGTGATCATCCTGGTGATCACCGGCGCCGTGTTCATCGGCACCCAGGTCGCCCTGGTCTGGGCCGCCTGGAAGTACGCCGACGCCCCCGGGCGGGTGGCCATCTACTTCCACGGCAGCCAGCGGCTGGAGATCATCTGGACGATCATCCCGGCGGCCGTCCTGGTGTTCATCTCCCTGTATCAGATGGGGACGTGGGCCAACGTCAAGTTCAAGGGGAACGTCCCCAAGGTCGCGCCGACGGCCGAGGTCACCGGGCGGCAGTTCCAGTGGACGATGCGCTACCCCGGCCCGGACGGGAAGATCGGCACCAACGACGACATCCACCGGGTCAACGACCTCCACTTCGTGAAGGGGACGCCGACGCTGATCTACCTCAAGTCGGCCGACGTGCTCCACTCCTTCTTCCTGCCCGCCCTGCGGATCAAGCAGGACGCCGTCCCCGGCCTCCGCATCCCGGTCTGGTTCGACACGGATCAGGCGGGCAAGTACGAGCTGGTCTGCGCCGAGCTGTGCGGCTGGGGCCACTACAAGATGCGCGGCAACGTGACGGTGCACGCCACCCAGGCCGATTTCGACGATTGGATGCGGTCCGCCGCCCGGGACCAGTCCCGCGACCAGGTCGCCGCGGCCGCCGCACCCGCCGGGGAGAATTGAGGCAACCATGAGCCACCAGCACCACACCCCCGGCGCGGGCCATCCTCCGGTCGGAGGGACGCCGGGCCACCACTACGCCGACGAGGCGGACCACATCCACGCGCTGCCGTCCAACCCCCTCCTCCGCTACGTCTTCAGCACCGACCACAAGGTGATCGGGATCCAGTTCCTGTTCTCCGGCCTGATCTTCTTCGTCCTCGGCGGCCTGCTGGCGATGGCGATCCGCTGGCAGCTGGCCTGGCCGTGGTCGCCGATGCCGATCCTGAGCAAGGCCCTCTGGGCCGACCAGGGCTACCGGATGCCGCCGGAGTTCTACAACAAGCTGTTCACGCTCCACGGCACGGTGATGATCTTCTTCGTGATCATCCCGATCCTGTCCGGGGCGTTCGGCAACTTCCTGATCCCTCTGATGATCGGCGCCCGGGACATGGCGTTCCCGAAGCTGAACACGCTCTCCTACTGGATGATGCCGTTCGCCTTCGTCGCCCTGATCAACTCGTTCTACGTGGTGGGCGGGGCCCCCGAGGCCGGCTGGACCAGCTATCCGCCCCTGGCCACCGCCCGCTGGTCGACCCCCGGTTCGCTCCACGGCCAGACCTGGTGGCTGATCGCCCTCCTGTTCGCCGGGCTGTCGTCCTTGATGGGGTCGATCAACTACATCACGACGATCCTGATGCTCCGGGCCCCGGGCATGAAGATGTTCCGGATGCCGATGACGGTGTGGGCCATGTTCATCACGGCGATCCTCCAGGCGTTCGCCCTGCCGGTGCTGACCTCGGCCCTGGTCATGCAGCTGCTGGACCGGACCGTGGGGACGAACTTCTTCACCCCGGCCAACTGGTCGGTGGCCAACGCCTCGACCGGCGTGGGGGGCGGGCTGCCGTTGCTGTGGCAGCACCTGTTCTGGTTCTACTCCCACCCGGCCGTGTACATCATGATCCTGCCGGCGATGGGGATGATGTCCGACATCATCTCCACGTTCTCGCGGAAGCCCCTGTTCGGCTACAAGCCGATGGTCTTCGCCATCGGCGCGATCGCCGGGCTGGGGTTCATCGTGTGGGGGCACCACATGTTCCAGTCGGGCATGAACCCCGCGCTGGGCGCCACGTTCATGCTCTCGACGATGCTGATCGCCCTGCCCTCGGCGATCAAGGTGTTCAACTGGCTGGGGACGATGTGGGGCGGGCGGATCCAGTTCACCACGGCGATGCTCAACGCCATGGCGTTCGTGTCGATGTTCGTGATCGGCGGGCTGTCGGGGATCTTCATGGCGGCCACCCCGGTCGACATGCACATCCACGACACCTACTTCATCGTGGCCCACATCCACTACGTCCTGTTCGGCGGCAGCACGTTCGCCATCTTCGCGGCGATCGCCTACTGGTTCCCCAAGATGTTCGGCCGGATGATGAACGAGACCTGGGGCAAGGTCCACTTCCTGCTGACCTTCCTCACGTTCAACGCCGTGTTCTTCCCGATGCACATCATCGGGATGCACGGGTTCCTCCGGCGGACCGCCGACTCGTCGGTCTACGACTTCCTCCAGGGGGCCGGGACCGTCGCCATGAACGAGTTCATGACGTACTCGGCGTTCGCCCTCGGGGCGGTGCAGGTCATCTTCGCGCTGAACTTCTTCTGGAGCCTGGCGTTCGGCAAGAAGGCCGAGGCCAACCCGTGGAAGGCCAACAGCCTGGAATGGGTCACGGCGTCGCCGCCCCCGTACTTCAACTTCGAGACGATCCCCACGGTCTACCATCCCGCCTACGAGTTCAGCGTCCCCGGCGTGGTCGGCGACTTCCTGCCGCAGACCGAGCCCCGGCCGCCGATCGCCGGCCCGATGGACCCGATCATGGCCTGACCCGATCCGCTCCGGGCCCGAGCCTCGCGAGAACCGCATGCACGATCCTTCCCGATCCGAACCGAGTCCGACCGCCGGCCCCGCGCCGGGGTCGGGCTACCGCGCCGGGCCGCACTGGATGGCCCTGCTGGCCACGGCGTTCACCTGGCCCCTCCTGTTCGTGGGCGGGCTGGTCACGACCTATCGCGTGGGCATGGCCGTGCCCGACTGGCCCACCACGTTCGGCGTCAACATGTTCCTGTTCAACATGTTCGACACCAACTGGGGGGTCTTCGGCGAGCACGCCCACCGGCTCTACGCCTCGGCCGTGGGGCTGTTCACGATCGTCCTGATGCTCGACTTCCTCCTCTTCGAGCGCCGGGCCCGGGTCAAGTGGCTGGGCGTGCTGGCGCTGGTGGCCGTGATCGCCCAGGGCGTGATGGGCGGGATGCGGGTCCGCTGGAACTGGACCGGCCTGGCCGCCTTCCACGGCGTCTTCGGCCAGGCGTTCTTCGCCTTCATGGTCGCCCTCTGCGTCCTGACCGGGCGGGGCTGGTTCGGCCCGGCCCGGACGGCCGAGGGCGCCGGCAAGGCCCGGCGGATGGTCGCGTCGGCCCTGGGGCTGATCGCGGCGCAGATCATGGCCGGGGCCTGGCTCCGCCACTACCCGTCGCGGATGTCGCTGGTGGTCCACTCGCTCGCGGCGGTGCTGGTCCTCGGGCATGTGGGGGCGGTCGCGTCGAAGTATGCCAGGTCCGGTTCGGGCCTCCGCGAGCTGATCCCCTCGGCCCGAGCGATGGGGCTCCTGCTGATCCTGCAGGTGGCCCTGGGCATCGGGGCGTGGTGGATGCTTCGGCCGTATGACGGCAACCTGCGGCCGGTGACCATGTTCCAGGCGCTGATCCGGACCGGCCACCAGGCCAACGCGGCGCTGCTGCTGGCGGCGGCGGTCGTGATGACGATGAGGGCGTTCGGGCAGATCGCCCCGCCCGACGACGAGCGAGGCCCGGCCGCCCGGCCGAGCCGC
This sequence comes from Tundrisphaera macrotermitis, assembly GCF_051175315.1. NCBI lineage: Bacteria > Pseudomonadati > Planctomycetota > Planctomycetia > Isosphaerales > Isosphaeraceae > Tundrisphaera > Tundrisphaera macrotermitis. The sequence continues at coordinate 5,042,838 of NZ_CP195100.1, read as the reverse complement.
GAACTGGAGGCGGTCGCGTGAAGACGGCGGTGACTCTCGGTCCCCCCATGCTCGCCGACGCGGGTGGAGGCGATACCCTGACCTCGTTCTCGGACCGGCTTCCGCTGCTGGTCGCCATGACCAAGCCCCGGCTGACGATGCTGGTGCTCATGTCCGTGGCGACCGCCTTCCTGCTGGGGGCCCGGCAGTCGGCCTCGCCGCTGACGATGCTCTGGACCCTGCTGGGGACCGGGCTGGTGGCGGGCGGCTCCGGCGTCTGGAACCAGATCCTGGAGAGGGACCGCGACGCCCTGATGCGCCGGACCGTGAGGCGCCCGCTGCCCAGCGGCAAGGTCGGCGTGGTCGAGGCGGGGCTGTTCGGCATCGCGCTGGGCGTGGCCGGGGTCGCCATGCTGGCGCTGGGGGCCAACGGGCTCGCGGCGATGGTGGCGGCGGTCACCTTCGTCCTCTACGTGCTGGTCTACACCCCGCTCAAGCCGGTCTCGACCCTGAACACGGCCATCGGCGCGATCCCGGGCGCTTTGCCCCCGGTGATCGGCTGGGCGGCGGCCACCGGCCGGCTCGGCATCGAGGCGTGGGCCCTGTTCCTGATCCTGTTCCTGTGGCAGTTCCCCCACTTCCTGGCGATCGCCTGGATCCATCGCGAGGACTACGCCCGGGGCGGCCACAAGATGCTGCCGGCCTTCGACCCCACCGGGGTGATGACCGGCCGCCAGGCGGCCCTGTATGCCCTGGCCCTGGTCCCCGCCGGGCTGCTGCCCACGGCGATCGGGCTGGCCGGGGCGTGGTACTTCGCCGGGGCCGCCGCGCTGGGGGCCTTCTACCTCCAGGCCGCCGTGCGGTTCTGGCTCGACGTCACCAACGCGTCGGCCAGGCGGATGCTCTACGCCTCGTTCCTGTACCTGCCCGGCATCCTGCTGCTGCTCTTGCTCAACCCGTTGCCGGCCTGAGCGATGTCGCCGTGCCGATCCGACCGAACTTCGTCCCGAGCCGCCAGGTGAGTGTCATGGCCGATGGTGCCACGTTTCCGGTCGCCCTGCCGCTGGACCGCCCGTCGATGGCGCACCCCACGGTCCAGGCCCCCCCGCTGACGCCGGGCAAGGTGGCCATGTGGCTGTTCCTGGCCACCGAGATCATGTTCTTCACCGGGCTGATCGGCACCTACATCGTCCTCCGCGCCGGCGGGTCGCCGACCTCCTACAGCAACCACTATCCGCCCGCGACCGACATCGCCCCGATGCTGGCCGCGAAGGAGCCGGGCCTGGTCGCGTCCGACTGGCCCCGCCCGTACGACCACGACACCAACCCGCTGAGCATCGACCTGACGGCGGTCAACACCTTCATCCTGATCTGCTCGTCGGTGACGATGGTGCTGGGCCTCAGCGCCGTGCAGCGCGACCAGCGACGCAAGGGGGCGCAGTACATCACGGCCACGGCCCTGATCGGCGCGGTGTTCCTGGGCGTCCAGGTCTACGAATACTATCAATTGATGTTCGGGCACCATTACCCGATCGGCGTGAGCCACACCGGCCACTTCACCCCGGACGTGAGCCTGTTCGCGTCGTGCTTCTTCACGATGACCGGGTTCCACGGGGCCCACGTCGCGGCGGGAGTCGTCGCCATGAGCCTGCTGGCGATCCGGGCCTGGACCGGGGCGTACTCGCCGACGAACTACGCCAGCATCGAGGTCGTCGGCCTCTACTGGCACTTCGTCGACCTCGTCTGGATCCTGCTCTTCACGGTCGTCTACCTGATCTGAACGGAAGGAGGCTGTGATGATCGAGCCCCGGAACCTGACCCCCGAGCAGGAACGCTTCGTGGAGTCGCACGCCCCGTACATGAAGGTGTTCTACGCCCTGCTGGTCTTCACGGTGCTGGAATACCTCTACGCCCGGTTCCTGCCCCTGTCGTTCACGATGCTGGTCGCGGGCCTGATGACGATGGCGATCATCAAGGCGACGCTGGTCGGGATGTACTTCATGCACCTGAAGTTCGAGGGCCGGTGGATCTACATGATCCTGGTCCCGGTCTGCCTGCTGGCGATCGTCGTCGTGCTGGGGCTGATCCCCGACATGGTCCTCCACGAGAACGCCGACCAGGGCCCGGCGGGCATCGCCGCCCCCGAGGTCGTGAAGCCGGCCTGAACCTTTCGAATTCCGCCCCCACCCCGCCCCGGACGGACGGTCCCTTGCCGAAAGCTTCCTACCGCCTCGGACTGCTGCTGGTCGCCGCCGCGATCCTCGGTTCCCTCCTGCTCGTGGTGGCCGGCTCGGGCCGGCGCCCCGCCTCGGTCCGCGCCGGGCGCGACCTCGGCGACGGCTACCCGCTGGGCTCGTACAAGCTGAACGAGCGATCCGGCAAGTCGATCACCGAGGCCGACCTCGCCGGCGACGTCTGGGTGGCCGCGTTCATCTTCACCCGCTGCCCATCGTCGTGCCCGCGGATCTCGGCCGTGATGAAGAGCCTGCAGCAGCCCCTCGGCCAGGCCGGGGTCCGGATGGCCTCGATCACGGTCGACCCCGATCACGACACCCCCGCCGTCTTGGCCGACTACGCGAAGGGCCTGGGGGCCGACCCGAACGGCTGGTGGTTCCTGACCGGGCCGAAGTCCGACGTCTACGACCTGATCCTGAAGCAATTCAAGCTCCCCGTCTCCGCCTCCTCCGAGGAGGATCAGAAGCACGGCGCCGAGGCCGTGGCGCACAGCAACCGGCTGGTCCTGGTCGATCGCGGCAACGCCGTGGTCGGCGTGTTCGACTCGACCGACAAGGCCGAGCTGGCCGAGCTGGTCGCGCAGGCGAAGCGGCGCGGCTCGTGGGCCCGCGACCTGCCCGCCGTCAACGCGGCGCTCAACGGCACCTGCGCCCTGCTGCTGGTGATCGGCTGGATCCTGATCCTGACCAAACGGGTCAAGGCCCACGCCATCTGCATGATCTCGGCCGTGGTCGTCTCGGCGGTCTTCCTGGCCTGCTACCTGGTCTACCACTACGAGGTCGGCAGCGTCGCCTTCCGGGGCGTGGGCGCGGCGCGGACGCTGTACTTCACGATCCTGCTCTCGCACACGATCCTGGCCACCTTCGGGGTCGTCCCTTTGGTCGCCCTGACCCTCACGCATGCGATCCGCAGCCAGTTCGCCCGCCACGCCGCGATCGCCCGGGTCACGTTCCCGATCTGGCTCTACGTCTCGGTCACGGGCGTGGTGATCTACTGGATGCTCTACCGGATGCCGGTGAACCCATGAAGACCCTCACCCCCTGGCTCATTCTGGCCGTCGTCCTCCTGATCGCCTCGGACACCCTGGCCTGCCCCAACTGCCGCGAGGCCGTGGCCAACCAGGCGGGCGACGCCGGCCGGCAGGCCAACGGCTACGCCTGGAGCATCCTGTTCATGATCGCCATGCCCTTCACCCTCCTGGGGACGGGCGTCGCGATGGTCGCCCGCGCCGTCCGGCGCGGTGCGATGCCGGAGATGTGAGGCTGTTGTGACTGATAGAAGGATTACAGAGGTTGATAACCACTGAATAATTTGTTTTTCCGAAAGCTCCTTGAGAATATTTATTGCATTCTGATACTAAGGTGAAATGTTCTTCGAAGCTCGCTCGAACGATGCTTAATCGGCAAGGATAGAAGATGCTCCTTTGCGATTCTGATATTCTCGCACTGCTTGAGGCGATGAGCTTTGCGACCGAAGACGCAAAGCGTCCGTTCAAGCCTGACGAACAGGTGCGACCTGCCTCGATTGATCTGAGGCTCGATCGCTGCTTTTGGATACCACGTAAGGCGCATGGCAAGAGTATTAGTTTTCTTGGTCCGGCACTTGGACATCTCGACACACAACGTTTGTACCGGAAACGGTGGATGCGTCTTGGCGAGGGGATATCTCTAAAACCCGGTGAGTTGATCCTTGCTCGCACCTACGAAATTTTTACGCTTCCTAACGGTTTCGCAGGCAAGCTTGAAGGGCGGAGCTCTTTTGCCAGGCTTGGTCTTTCGATTCACTGCACAGGGGATTTTATCAACCCTGGTTGGCGTGGTAGAATGCCACTACAGTTAGTGAACCACGGCCGTGTGCCGATCGTAATTACACCCTTTATGGATATTTGTCAGTTACTAATTGTCAAGACAACCGGCGAAAGTGCGAAGCCTTACGACGCGCCTGACTTGGCCAGCAAATACATGAACGAAGAAGGCGAGCCATCCCGCTATTGGATGGACGCACGCATAAAGAAACTCAGAGAAGCCTGTGGCAAGGTGGATCTTGATGCTCACATCCTTGCCGAATTCGAACGAACGCTTGGTAAGAAGGACGTGCGGATTCTCGACCGATTTGCGACGTTTCTTGGACGTCTGCCTCACGGCCAGTTAACGAATGCCCAGGAAATTATCGATCGGTTTTCTGTAGCAGAGAAGAATAGCAGGGATTGGAAGACACGACGGCAGACATTTTTCAAATGGCTACCATTCTTTTCCCTGAGTGTTTCGATCAGCGTGCTCCTAAAGCCACCCTATTACTGGGCTCATTGGGTATTATGGAGCATCACAGCAATTCTGCTCGTGCCAGGATTTTACTACATGTTCTTTGCTGAGCCGCCGGGCGAATATTTTCTTGACCCCGAGTCTGAGCATTAGTTCTGAGAATCGGGGTGGCATTCACAAGTGACGGCCGACAGTTCGACGAGTTGAAATCGAAGTTCGTCGCCGAATTCGCCTTTGACTGTCCCAGAAAATTCCTCAAGGGGTCGGGCGACCAGAAGCATGTCGCCGTAGAGTGGTCGGTAAATCACGAAACTTTCGTCGCTGTCGACCTTTTGTGCGACGCCGATCACCTCGTAAAGTTTGCCCTTGAAATGGCGATAGACGCCCGGTTGTACGTTGATGGATGCCATTCGTAATGCCTCATCTGGCGGGGGATTATTCAACCGCCTCACTCAATATCGGAAAAGCTCTCTCCCGACGCCAGAGATATCTGGCGTACTTCATTTACCTTGCCTGAATCCTACCTCGATTTGAACACGAGAGGCGAGTATCGATAAGGCCCTCAAGGCAGGTCAAAAATCGCGAGGCTGCTCGGGATTGTGTTCGATTATCGACCGTATTGCAGCGATTCCGGCAGCAGCCGACCCCGGAACTTAATCTCCTTTCCTCCAGGACGAGGCACCAACCGGAGCCTCGCTGTACAGAATCTCCGTCTTGCCTGATCGGATATCCAGGCAAGAAAATTCCGTCAGTGAGCAGCGTGAGTAACCTCAGACGGATAATGCGCAACTTACTTCTCCTATGACCAATCCTCGCGGGACGGCATACGGAGCCCCATGATCCTCGCCACACCGAGGCACGACAGCCACAGGCCGTAACCGAGCATGCCGCCCAGGGTGTTCAGGAGCAGGTCGTCGACGTCGGCGATCCGCCGGCCCGAGAGGTATTGCAGCACCTCGATCAGCAGGCTGAGGCCGAACGAAGCCGCCGCCACCCGGGTGAGCATCGAGCCCGACCGGCGGGGCCACAGGATCGGAACCAGGAACCCCATCGGGAGGAAGACCCCGAGGTTGCCCAGGATGTTCACCACGAACGGCTCGCCGCCCCGGGCCAGGTCGAACCGGATCGTCCGGAGAGGGATGAAGTTGGGCCGGGCGACCGGCTGGAGGAACATGAACAGGGTCAGGCGGCACAGCACCGCCAGGTAGACGACCAGGACCACCGCCGCGAACCGCTTGAACATGCCATCGCCCCCGCCCTGCCCTCCGCAGCGATCATCACCCTGATCCCATCGGGATCGGGGACGCGTCCCCGGCACGGGGGCTCAGCGCGAGGCGTGGAAGACCATCCGGCCGAACCGGTCCTGGGGGCGGCCGACGGTCGGGTACTCGACCGGCGTCATCGGGAACGAGCGGATGGTCTGGAAGCCGGCGAGCCGGAGCAGCCCCTCGACGGCCGCCCGGTTCGGGCCGAACCAGTTCGACGCGTCCCCGGCGCACTCGTCGTTGGGGTAGAAGGCCCAGGCCGGCGTGTCGACCTCCATCAGGTCGACGTGGGTCTCGATGATCATGTCCTTCGGCGCGACCGAGGCGACCTTCATGAACGTCGAGACGGGGTCGGGCAGGTGGTAGAGCACCCCGAGGAACAGGACGAGGTCGAACTGGCCGATCCGCTCCGGGGAGATCTCGGACGCCTCCATCCAGACGTCTTCGACCTTCGAGTTCAACGCCTTGCGCGCGAACTCGAAGCCCGCCTTGCCGATCGAGTCGACCTTCCACACCCCGCCGTCGAGCGCGACCACCCGGCTCGCCCCCCGGCGCTCGCATTCGAACGAGAAGAACCCGTCCCAGGCGCCGATGTCGAGGACTTCCTTGCCGGTCAGATCCGCCGGCAGGTGGACCTGCGCCAGCTTCGCCTGCGTGTCGTCGCGACCGGGCGTCACCACCCCGTTGCCGAGGTCGATCCGGTGGAACCAGTTGATCTTGCCCATCTCGTCGTGCAGCGTCGCCATGGAGCCCATCCCTCCCCTCCTTGAATGCGGCCCCCGGCCACAAGGTCGGCCGGAGGCTACGCCAACCTCGGGGTCTGGTCAAGACGCATCCAAGGTCCCCCACGGGCGGGAATCATGCCAATCTTCGAAACGACGAAGGCCGCCCGGATCATCGGGCGGCCTTCGTGGGTGAGTTGCACCGGCAGGAGTCGAACCTGCTACCTCCAGGTTATGAGCCTGGCGAGCTACCGGTGCTCTACGGCGCGACTCCGAATCTATCCGATCGCCCCGGGCGTGTCCAGCCTGATCTCGGGAAATGTCGCGGGTCGCGTCCGGCCACGATTCTCGCGGGGGGATCGAGGCGGAGCGTTCGAAACGACGAAGGCCGCCCGACTTGGATCGGGCGGCCTTCGCGGGTGAGTTGCACCGGCAGGAGTCGAACCTGCTACCTCCAGGTTATGAGCCTGGCGAGCTACCGGTGCTCTACGGCGCGACTCCGAATCTACCCGAACGACGCGGCCACGTCCAGTCGAGTCCGCGGATTTCGTCGGAAATCAGCGCCGGCCGCCGATCAGGGCCGGGAGCCAGGTCGAGAGGATCGTGCCCGCCACGAAGGCCTGGACCAGTGTGGCGATGGGGGCCCCGGGGATCAGGACACCCAGGCCCGCCAGGGCCAGCGCCGCCGTGTAGGCCACGGCGATCCGCCGCGAGCCGCCCGGGGGCAGGTTGAAGGTGACCGCCAGGGGTAGCAGCAGGAGGCCGAAGTAGGCCATGCCCACGAAGGCGAAGGGGCTGCCGGTGGCCAGGTAGACCTCGCCCAGGGCCGCCGCCGCCAGGAACGAGCCGCCCACCCAGTTCGACTCCACCCGCTGCTCGCGCGACAGGGCCAGCCGGCCGAAGCGGCTGGTCCGGAGCGTGAGGTTGAACAAGGGGCTGGCGATCCAGGTCATCAGCAGGAAGCCGAAGGCCAGCACCAGGATGGGCACGATGAACGGGCGGAGGGCCGGCGCGGCCTCGGACAGGCTGGCCAGCGCCTGCCGGCCGAAGATGAAGCCCAGGATCACCGCCCAGCGGGCCGTCGGCCCCAGGCGGCCCATCCAGAGGAAGAACCGGAGCATCTGGCGATAGATCGGCGACCGGGCCTTGAGCGCCTCGACGATGCCGACGCGGGCCCACTCCAGGTCGGGGTCGAGCCGCAGGGCCTCGCGGAAGTGCTCGGCCGCCTTGAGGTGGTCCGCCTGGTGGAGGTAGGCCCAGCCCTGGTTGGCGTGGGTCAGGGCATTCTCCGGGTCGTCGGCCAGGGCCGAGCCGAGGGCCCGGACCGCCTCGTCCTTGCGGCCGAGCTGGACCAGGGCCAGGGCCCGGAGGTTGGCGCAGGTCGCGTTCTCCGGGTCGAGCGCCAGCCCGCGCTCGGCGGCGGCGATCGCCTCGGCGAAGCGCCTCCGGGAGATCGCGATGCTGGCCAGCAGCCCAGGATAATCGGCGTCGGTCGGGTCGAGCCGGATCGCCTCGATGGCGGCGGCCTCGGCCTCGTCCTCGCGGCCGAGCGCGTGGAGCGCCTGGCCGTGGACGTAGTGGCAGAAGGGGTAGCCGGGGTCGAGCCGGACCGCTTCCTGGGCCTCGCGCAGGGCCTCGGCGTCCTGATCGCCCCGGCCGAGGCAGAGCGAGAGGCAGGCGTGGGCCCGGGCGTTGTCGGGGTCCAGGGCGAGTTCCCGGCGGAACTCGCGGACGGCCAGGTCGAACCGGCCCTGGCCGAGCAGGATCACCCCGCGGTCGTAGGCTGTGCTGCTCATCTCAACCCAGTTTCAGGTACTTGGAAATGTCGTCGTAGATGCCGCCCTGGTTCGAGTAGAGGGCATAGTTGCGGGCCGTCGAGAACCATTCGCGGGTGGACGGCTTGACCGTCGCCGCGGCGGTGAGCAGGTCCTTGGTGACCAGGGGCTTGGGGATGCCCGCCTTCATCGCGTCGCGGAGCTTGGCCTCCACGGCCAGGTCGACCACGGCGCGGAGGTCGGCCCCCGACAGGTTCTCGGTCTTCTTGGCCAGATATTCGAAGTCGACGTCCTGCACCGGCTTGCCCCGGCACAGGAGCCTCAGGATTGCGGCGCGGGCCGGGGCGTCGGGGGGCGGGACGAACAGGATCCGGTCGAACCGGCCGGGGCGGCGGAACGCCGGGTCGAGGTGCCAGGGGGCGTTGGTCGCCGCCAGGACCAGCACCCCGTCGTTCTGCCCGCCGATCCCGTCCATCTCGGCCAAAAACTGGTTGATCAGCTGCCGGCCGCCGCTGGCCTTCAGGTCGGCCCGGCTGGCGGCCAGGGCGTCCACCTCGTCGAAGAACAGGACGCACGGGGCGTTCTCGCGCGCCTGCTCGAACAGGGCGTGGAGGTTGCGCTCGCTGTTGCCGATCCACATCTCCAGGACGTCGTTGATCCCGATGGCCAGGAACGCCGCGTCGATCTCGCCGGCCGTGGCGCGGGCCAGGTAGGTCTTCCCGCAGCCCGGGGGGCCGTAGAGCAGGATCCCCCCGCCGATCGCCTTGCCGTAGGCCTTGTACAGCTCGGGGTGGGCGATCGGGTGGATGATCTTGATCCGGATCTCCTCCTTGAGCGTCTCCATGCCGCCGACGTCGCTGAACCGCAGCGAGGGGCGCTCGACCTCGGCGCCCGGGACGCTCGGGCCGTCGTCCCAGGACGACCGGATCCGCCCCTCGACGATCTCGTCGGTGGTCAGGTCCTCGTCGTCCTCATCCTCGTCGTCCTCGTCATCCTCGTCCTCGGGCTCCTCGATGCGGATGCCCAGGCGTTCGGCGAACTCGCGGTCGGCGACGGTCGGGTCGGCCTCGACCCCCCGGCGATACTGCGCGACCGCCTCCTCGACGTCGCCGGCCCGGAACAGCATCCGGGCATAGAGGACGAACGCGCGGGGCGGGGCATCGAACCGCCGGATCACGTCCTCCAAGAGGACGACCGCCAGGTTGTGCTTGCCCTGCTGGATGAAGGCGCCCGCCAGCCCGACCTTCAGGCTGGCGTCGTCGGGGGCCAGGGCCAGGGCCTCGCGGAACTCGACCTCGGCGAGGTCGGCGCGGCCCTGGCCGAGCAGGCTCTCCGCCAGGTGCCGACGGAGCGGGATGTTCTCCGGGGAGAGGCGCAGCGCCTCGCGAAGGGTCTCGATGGCGCGATCGCCGTTCACGGCAAACTCCTCGACGGAAGGGGAGGGCGACGACGCGCCCTAAACTCTGATTGTAGGGCGAGTTGCCGAGGAGGGTCAAGCCGCCGTGGCGATCCGGATCACTCGCCCTTCGCCCCCGACTTCATCCAGCCCGCCTTGTTGGTCGTGATCCCGTCGACGCCCGCCTCGGCCAGCCGCCGGGCCTCGGCCGGGTCGTCCACCGTCCAGGTGTAGATCTCCAGCCCGCTCTGCTTGATCTTCGCCACCGCGGCGGCATCCAGGGGGCCCTTGGCCGCGAGGTCGAGCCCGTCGGCCTTGAGCTCCTTCGCCTTGGCGATCAGGGAGTCGATGCTGGGGGTCCAGCCGCCGGGGGCCTTCTCGTCTTTCTTGAAGCTCGACAGGAAGTACGCCTTGATCTCCGGGAGCTGCTTCTTGCTCTCGGCCACGGCGTCGGCCTGGAAGCTGATGACCGCGAGCTGCCCGGGCTTCTTGCCCGACTGGCGGATCGACTTCACCAGCGCCGGGATCGCCTCGGCACCGACCTTCACCTCGATGAAGCAGCGGCCATCCTCGGGGATCGTGGCCAGGGCCTCGTCGAGCGTGGGCACGGGCTCGCCCTTGAATTTGGGATCCTTCCACGACCCGGCGTCGAGCCCCTTGAGCTGCTCTCGGGTGCTCTCCTTGATGGCGTGGCGCTCGCCGGTGGTCCGACGGGTGTCGGCGTCGTGGCAGACGATCAGGGTCCCGTCCTTGGCCAGGTGGACGTCGAGTTCGATCGCCTTCACGCCTCGCTCCCACGCCAGGCGGAACGCGGAGAGGGTGTTCTCCGGCGCGTCGGCCGACTCGCCGCGGTGGGCGACCCACTCGACATCCCCGCCCGCGGCAAACCACGCCATCGCCGCCCCGGCAATCCAAGCAACCATGCGTCATCCCCTCGCTGATCGGACAGCCCCGCGGCTCCCCTCCCCATCGCGGGCGGGCGAAGGCCGACGGGAATCGAGCCATGATCCCCACGCCTCGGGGGGCGGTCAACCCTTGGGGCAGACCGGCGTGTGGGTCTCGGCCGGCGCAGCCCTGCGGAACGATGGGCATCGTGCAAAACATGTCGAGATTTCGGGCACACTGCACGATGGCAAGGCGAATGGATTTGAGGCGACCCAGAAGGGCGACACGGATCGCCGTTCACTTAAATATCAACCAGACAGCAACTTAAGACGATCCAGATTCGAGATTCGGGGTTTGGCATGGTGGTAGCTTTTAGCCGTTTCGCTGAATCTCTCCAAGCCGTCAGCACCATGGAGGTGGCATGGACCATCTAACGATCGGATCGCTCGCGGAACGAATTGAAAAGCTGGAATGCGCCAATCGGCGCCTGCTCAGGAGCCGAGGTCGTTGGCGGGTCGGAGGTTCGATCGTGCTGGCGGGGGCCGGGCTCCTGGCCATGGCAGGTGCCGCGTCTCAATCGTCCATGGGCATCGAATCCAAGGAGTTCCTGCTCAAGGACGACAACGGGAAGACGAGGGCGGCTTTGACCATACGCCCCGATGGCACGCCCGGCCTCGCGTTGATGGACCCCGAAGGGCATGTCCGCTGCTCGTTCGACCTCGGGGCCGATGGCACCCCGGGCCTGAACCTTTTCGACGACGAGGAAGGCCTGAGGGCGGCGGTGGCCATCCGGCCCGACGGCACGCCCGGCATGGGCCTGTTCGATAAGGGCAACCGGCCGAGGCTGTCACTCGACATGGGGAATGACGGCTCGGCCGGCGTGAATATCCACGGCGAGGACGGGAATCTGAGGGCCGCCCTGGCCATCCGCGCCGACGGGACGCCCGCCCTGGGGCTGTTCGACGAGGCCGGCAAGGTCGGCAAGTCGGTGGAACTCGGCACCGACCGTGGGCCGTCCAGGTCCGCGGCGGAGTGACCGATCGCCGGGGCGATCACTGGCCCGGTAGCCAGGGCTTGTGGTGGAAAACGTTCCGCCCGGTGCCGAACTCACGGTGATGCGCCGGGGCCCGGGGCGCCGAGTACGAGCGGGCCGCCGGGGCCCGTCTCACCGCCTGGCCGGGCTGATAACCCTGCCAGGCCTGGGCCGGCTGATAACCCTGCCAGGCCTGGGCCGGCTGATAACCCTGCCAACCCACGGCCGGGCGGGGTGCCGGGGCGGGCGTGACCACCGTGTAGTTCGGGGCGGCATAGGTCCCCCAGGTGTACCCGGGAGCATAGCCCTGCCATCCGGAACCGTTGCCCTGGGCGTTGGCGGAATTCGATGCGATGCCGGACAGTCCGACCGCGGCGACGAGGATGAGCGTCCGCGCTGGAGTGAACACGTCGGGTCTCCTTTCGGGAGCAAGAAAGAGTGTTCGGGCCGGTTGAAGAAGTGGATTGGCCCGTCGTTCTGCTTCATACGCTCTGAAGACCCGTTTTGTTCGGCAATTCCCCTGCCAAGATAGCCCGGCGACCGGGAGAAATCCCCGGCCAGACCGAATTCCTTCCCCCGAACCGACGGCCCTGCTTCACCCTTTGATGAAAAGGAGTTGCTGGATCTTGCCGTCCGGGCTTCGATAGAGGGTCCCCTTGAGGACCGCCCCCCCCTTGAAGGTGAGGGTGATCGTGGTCACCTCGAATCCCCCGCGCTCGGAGGACGGGGAGGCCTCGACCTTTTCGGGCTTGCCCAGGGGGCCGAACCGCTCGCCGGCCCCCGCCACGACCTCGTCGGGCAGGTAGGCGGAGAATTCGTCGGAGAGCTTCGCCCGGTCGACCCGGCCCGCCTGCATCTCGCGGAAGAAGGCGAGGGCGGCCTCCTTCGGGGGCGGCCCGGCCACGGCGGGGACGGCCGGGGCCTCGTCCGGGAGCCGCCCCCCCCGGATCACGAGGTCGAGGATCGTCCCGTGCAGCGAGCCCGGGTCGAGATATTCGCTGTTGGCCAGCAGGATCACGGCCGACTTCGTCCGGGGGATCATCGCGTTGTAGGACTGGAACCCGCTGACGCCCCCGGAGTGCGACAGGACCACCTCGCCGCCGCGCCGGGCCGATCCGATCCCGCACCCATAGTCGCGGACCCGCTCGCCGGCGATCATCCTCGGGGCGGTCATCAGGCGATAGGCCTCGGGGCGGAGCACCTTGCCGCCCATCAGGGCCAGGTCCCACCGCGCCAGGTCGGGGGCGGAGGCCCACAGGTCGCCGGCCGCATAGAGCCAGCCCGGGCCCTCGGGGCGGACCGCCTGCGGCGGGCCCAGCGCGATCGTGGTGTAGCCGGTCGCCTTGTCGGCGAGCCTTTCGGCCGGGGCGAACGCCGAGCGGTCCATGCCGAGCGGCTTGAGGATCCGCCGGGCGAGGAACGCCCCGAACGGCTCGCCGGAGACCTTCTCGATCACCCGGCCCAGCAGGACGTAGCCGGTGTTGCTGTACGACCAGCGCGTGCCGGGCTCGAAGTCGAGCTTGCCCCCGGCGTACTGCTTGAGCAGGTCGTCGTGGGCGATCGGCCCCCGCATCCGCGTGACGACGAAGTCGAGCGGGTAGTAGTCGGGATAGCCCGACGCGTGCGTCATCAGGTCGTACAGGGTGATGTCCGCGGCGCGGGTCAGGCCCGGGAAATACTTGGCGACCGGGTCGTCGACCGAGAGCTTCCCGTCCTCCGCCAGCAGGAGGACCCCGGCGCAAGTGAATTGCTTGGTCACCGAGCCGATCGAGAACGCCGTGTCGGGCTCGACGGGGAGCCCTTTCGCGAGGTCGCGGAGGCCATATCCCTTCGACAGCACAACCTCGCCCCCGGTCACGATCGTGAGCGAAAGGCCGGGATAGCCGCGGTCGCGGACCTGCGCGGCGACATAGGCATCGATGGCGGCGATGTCGAACACCTTCGGGGGTCCTTCCGCGCCCGCGGCGGGCAAGGCGGCGGCCATCAGCCCCGCAAGCGTGATGATCCGGGCGATCGGTGGCATGGGATGGGTTCCGGGGGGGACGAGGGGGGCGGGATCAGGCGGGCCAGCTGAAGGCACGGCCGGAAGCGATGGATTGGGCCGAATCGTCCTCGATCCACCGGGGCTGGCCGCCCCAGCCGCGGCGGATCCAGCGGGCCTGGAGCTGGGCACGGCCGTTGACGCCGAAGTGGCGGTAGATGGCCTTGGTGTAGTCGTTGACGGTATACCGGGCGATCCCGAGCCGGGCCGCGATCTGCTTGTCGCCGTCCCCCTCCAGCATGCAGGCCAGGACCTGGCGCTGGCGAGGGGGGAGGTCGGCCGGGGACGGGTCGGCGTACCGGGCCAGGTGGCCGCCGATCAGGGGGGATAGGGCCCGGTGGGTCTCGCGGATGATCGTCCGGGCCCTCGGCGAGAAGTCGGGCCGGCCGTCCTCGCGGAGCGCCACGATCCCCGAACTCTCGTCCCCCTGCGCCCCGTCGATCTTCCGGAAGCACCACATCGTGGCGTCCACCCCATACGGCCGCGAGATCATCTCATAATCGAATGACCGATACCATTCGCCGTCCCGGATGAAGTCGCTCCGCCGCAGGGCCGAACCGTCCTCGTCGAGGTTGCAGCGGTGATAGGCGATCATCGCCGGGGACAGCGACGGGTTGATCCGGAAGGATTGGAGATATTCGGCGATGAACGGGGGAGCGATGGCCTCGGACCGCCACCAGAAGGTCACCCCGAGATCCCGTGGCGCCAGCTTGCGGCAGCCGCCCATCTCCCCATTCACCAGAATGTCGGCGCCGACCAGCTCGGCCAGGCCCGAGGCCAACCGCTCGCGCCAGGCCACGCGCTCATCCCCGAGGTCCCGGCACTCGCCGAGGAGTCGCCAGATCGCCCGGCTGTCCTGCAGCCGCAGTTGGCCCGATTTCGACATGCGTCACCCCGATGGATGGATCCGACCCCCTCATTTTAGGGAATGGCCCCGGCACCGTCGACCGGCTATCGTGACGGCCTCGCGGTTGAACCGGAACCGGGTCGAACAGCCAGAGCATCGATCGGCCCGGCCTCCCCCCGCCGTGTCACCGCGAGGAGTCGCCGCCGCCCGCGATCACCCCCCCCTCTGATCGCGGGCGCGGCGGTGTCATGAAGCCGGCCCCCTGACCCGCCCGGCGAACGTTCGCGGCGTCCCCCCCGGGTCGCGGGCGTTCACCAGGCGGATCAGGGGGAGGCCGTCGGCCGCCCGGGGGAACTCCGGGTCGACCAGGCCGAGCCTCGCGGCATCCTCCAGGCCGACGCCGTCCTGGAGGCCCGCGCTCTTGAGCAAGACCAGTTCGTCGGCGCCGAGGCGGACGGCCACACGCGCGGCGATCGCGTCGGTGGTGGTGGTCCAGGCGTGCGGCAGGGCATCGGGCCGGGCATCGTCGGCGTCCAGGAACCGCCGGGGGGCGAGCACCGGCACGCGGCCGCGGCGGCGGGCATCGGAGATCGCATCCGGGTCGTCCACGACCTCCGACCCGGGCACCAGGTCGGCGAGGATCTTCGCGGTCAGGTCCAGGACGCGGAGCGCCAGGGCGTGCGACCGGCGTTCCCCCAGGCCGTGGACCCGGTCCAGGTCGCGGAGGGCGTCTGCGAACCGGCCCCCCCCGGCGAGGAGCACGGCCTCGCGGCCGGCGACCTCGGCGGCCAGCCGCGCCGGCAGCCCCGGCCAGTCGAGGAGGCTGCCTCCGACCTTGATCACGACCATGCGTCGCCCCGGAAGTCGCCGGCCTCGTCCCGGTCGCGGGCCAGGGCGAGCAGGGCGTGCGCGCACCCGGCCGAGGAGGCGTGCGGTCCCCAGATCTGCTCCAGGTCGAGGATCGTGCCGCCGGGGGCCAGCCACTCCTCCGCCACCCGGCGGGCCAGGAAGGCCCCCGAACCCGCGATGGCCACGACCCGCGGGGGCCAGTCGGCCTCGCCCAGCGCCCGCGCCGCCGCCGCCAGCAGGCGTCCCCGGAGCGCGGCGTCGAACGCGCGGGCCAGGTCGCGGGCGTCCTCCGGGGAGAACCCGTCGCGGTCGGCGCCGATCATCCGGGCCAGGCGGTCGCGGGCATGATCGACGGTCGCCGGGCGCCCGTCGGCGGTGGACAGCTCGTCGGGGTCCTCGGCCACCTCGCCCAGGGTGAGGTAGACGTCCAGCGTGGTCGAGAACAGCTCGGCGGCCAGGCCGATGGACCCCTCGCCGAAGACGACGTCGGTGGCCAGGGCGCAGAGCGGGGTCCGGCGGGCGCCGGCGTAGACCAGCTCCCCGGACCGGAGCCTTTCGGTGTCGGTCCGGCCCCGGGCCGTCACGGCACCACCGGCGAACGGGATCAGGTCCACGGTCGTCGATCCGATGTCGATCAGCAGCCCCCGGCCGTCGGGCACCATCCGGGCGACCACCGTGGCCAGCGCCAGCCAGTTCGCCGCGGCGGCCCCGGCCGGGTGCTCGCGGATGTACGACGCCGGGTGGAACCGGCCATCGACGCACCAGATCGCCAGCACGTCCCCCGGGCACGCCTCGCGGGTGGCGTCCACCACGGCGCGGACGCCGACCGCCTTGGTCGGGAAGCAGTCGCACAACTCGGCGGTCATGGTCAGGGCCACGCCATCGGCCGGGGGCAGCCCGCCCAGCAGCTTGCGGAGTTCCTCGGCCAGGCGTTCCGGCCGCTTCCAGAGTTCGAAGGCCACCGTGCGGGTCTCGCCGGATGCGTGGGCGGCCTTGAGATTGGCGCCGCCGATGTCCAGGGCGACCCAGGTGCGGGGGGCGGGGTTCACGGCGGCGATTCCTCGGAGACCAGGGTGCCATCGGGGGCGAAGCGGAAGCAGGGCCCCTGCCCGACCCGGCGGAGCCGATCGGGCCAGGGGGTGCCGTCCAGGGGTCCGCTGCACGCGGCGAGCCAGGCGGCGGCGATCGTGCCGGGGGCGTGGATCCGGGACAGGCCGACGTAGGAGGTCGTGGGCCGGGGGTTGATCTCCAGGATGGTCACGCCGCCCGCTTCCCCATCCCGGAGGAAGTCGACCCCGACCAGGCCCCGGAGCCCCGGCACCGCATCGACCGCCCGGGCGACCGTGCGGAGGTCCGCCTCGCCGCAGGCGACCGGCAGGCAGCCGCCGCGATATTCGACCCGCCCCCCTTCGACCGCGATCCTCTGCCGGCCGGCGGCCAGCGGGGTCGCCCGGCCGGCCGCGTCGACCAGGAAGCTGGCGCTCATCGGGTCGCCGGGCAGGTAGGGTTGGACCAGGGCCCTCTCCATCGCCAGCGCCGGGGCGGGCCAGCGTCGGGGGTCGGGGATCACGAACGTGTCGATCGACCCGGCGCCGTCGACCGGCTTCGCCACGATCGGCCCGCCCCAGGGGCAGTCCCAGGGCCGGCCGGGGACGACCACCCGCGACGGCGGGGTCGGGATCCCGAGCGCCGCGAGGTGCGTACCGAGGGCGGCCTTGTCGCCGGCCCGGTCGATCGCGCCCGGGCTCGATCCCAGCGACGGCCGGCCTCCTTCTTCCAGCCACCGGGCGAGCCGGGACAGCTCGCCCCCGGTCTCCACGGCGATCATGAGGCTATAATCGCAGCGGGCGGCGAGTTCGCGGATGGTCCGCTCCTCGCGGTCAGCCCGGACCCGGACGACCTCGCCGGGCAGGTCCGGCTCGCCGGGCAGCCGGGCATCGAGGGTCGAGACGACCCGCACGCCGGGCACGGCGGCGAAGTCGGCGACGATCGCCCGGCGCATCGCGGACCCCTCGGCGATCCACGACGCGGGCGGGTCGGGCTCGGCCAGGCCGCCCCCCGTCGCGAACTCGTGGACCAGGATCGAGATGACCCGCCCCTCCCCTCCCGAGCCGGCCTCAGCCATGCAAGTGATCCCCGTCCTCGACATCCGCGGCGGCCGGGCCGTCCACGCCCGGGGCGGCGACCGGGCCCATTATGGCCCCCTCCGCAGCGTGTTGCACCCCGGTCCCGACCCGGCGGGCCTGGCCCGGGCCGGGCGGGACCTCCTCGGGCTGTCGACCTGGTACGTCGCCGACCTCGACGCCCTGTCCGGCGCCCGTCCCGATTTCCGCCTGATCCGGGCCCTGAGCGACCTCGGCCTGGCCCTGTGGGTCGACGCCGGGCTCCGCGACCGCTCGGGCGTGGCCGGCCTGCTCGATGCCGGGGCGGCGCGGCTGGTGGCCGGGCTGGAGACCGTGGCCGGGCCGGGGGCGCTGGCGGGGATCATCGCGGAAGCCGGGCCCGATCGGGTGGCCTTCAGCCTGGACCTCCGCGACGGCCGGCCCATGGTCGAGACGGCCGAGCGGTGGGGCACCGCCGACCCATCGGCGATCGCCGCCCTGGCCGTGGCGGCGGGGGCGGGCCGGATCATCCACCTGGACGTCGGGCGGGTGGGCACCGGGCGGGGGGCCGGTCGCCCTCCGGACGTGCCCGGGGCGTCGTGGGTGGTGGGCGGCGGGATCTCCGGCCCCGACGAGTTGCGAACCCTCGCCCGATCCGGGGTGGCGGCGGCCCTGGTGGGGTCGGCCCTCCACGACGGGCGGATCGGCCGGGCCGACCTGGGCCGCCTGGCCGGGGGATCGGGCTGAGGCGAGAATCATGGCCCGCACCCGTCGGCCAGTTCGCCCCGGAACGTGGTCACGGCCTGCCCGCCCAGGATCACGCGATCCCCTTCGACCCGGACCCGGACCACGCCGCCCCGGGCCGAGACCTGGAGCCCGACCAGTTCGGGCCGCCCCAGCCGCCCGGCCCAGAACGGCCCGAGGGTGCAATGGGCCGATCCGGTGACAGGGTCCTCGGCGATCCCGACGCTCGGGAAGAAGCACCGAGACGCGAAGTCGCCCCCCCCGGCCGAGGCCGGCGCGGTCACCAGCACGCCCCGCGCCGGGATCGCCGCCAGCCGGGCCATGTCGGGCGACAGCCCCCGGACGGTGGCCTCGTCGGCGACCTCGACCAGCAGGTCGAACCGCCCCCGGCCCGCGTATCGCACCGGCACGCCCAGGGCCTCGGCCGCCGGCCCGGGGTCGACCTCGCGCTCGACGGGGGTGGCCGGGAAGTCCAGCGCGATCCAGCCCCCGTCCCCGCGCCGGGCGGTGAGCGGCCCGCTCCGGGTCAGGAATCGCGCCGGGAGGTCGGGCGCGAGATGGCCGTCCTCCCAGAGGACATGCGCCGAGGCCAGGGTGGCGTGGCCGCACAGGTCGACCTCGACGGCGGGGGTGAACCAGCGGAGGCCGAAGGTCCCCGCCTCGCCCGGCTCCGGGGCCAGGAAGGCGGTCTCGGACAGGTTCATCTCGCGGGCCACGTCCTGCATCCACCGGGCATCGACGGCCCCCGGAAGGAAGCAGACCGCGGCGGGATTGCCGGCGAACGGGCGATCGGTGAAGGCATCGACCTGGACGATTTTCGGGCCGGACATGATGGTCATCTTCCCGGGGAAAGTGCGCGCACGACCGGCGACGCACCCCGCCCCGGCCCTGTTGGACCAGACGGGACGCGTGCGGTCAAGGTTCGTGCTTCCCGGCTCACGGGGACCGCTGGTCGGCGGCCCAGGCCTCGCCCAGCGTCCGGGCGTCGGGGGCCACGCATTCGAACCCGAAGCCGACCAGGCCGTAGACGATCGCCGTGACCAGCGCCGCGATCCAGGTCCGGCGCAAGACCGACCGCGACCAGTGCGGGGCCGGGCCGGCGGCGACGGCCCGCGACATCGCCCCCAGGAGCACCCCGTCGACCAGCAGTTCCGCGAGCAGCACGGGCGAGATGACGATCGCGTAGAGGCCGACGATCAGGGTACACAGGCCGGCGATCAGCAGGAGGACGACCAACGCGGGCGCGGCATCGCCGATCTCGAAGAGATTGCCCAGCCCGCTCACGTCGGAGGAGGAGAGGTTGCCGGACCGCTTCGGCTCCGGGGCAATGGAATCGTCGAGCAGGGGGGCGATCCCGAGCATCGTGATGCCGGATTCCGGGCCCCCCTGCCCCTGCCCTGCCTCCGGGCCGAGGTAGGCGGCCTTCTGGCCCCGGAGCCAGGACCAGAGCAGGCCGAGATAGGTCGCGTAGGCGGCCCCGACCGCGATGGGATAGCGGACCGGCATCCGATCCACCCCCAGGCGGAGCAGCCCGACCGAGGCCAGGAATCCCGAGGCGATGCTCAGGGACAGCACCCCGAGCATCCTCAGGCGGGGCGACCCGCGCCCCTCCAGATGGCGGCGGGCGCGCCGGACCAGGCGGTCGCGATCTTCGGTGACGCTCATGGGGGGCTCCCGCGATGGTCCGGCCCGCCCCGCGATCATCGCGCGGGCGGGCCAAGCTCCGATGCCCGCGCGACCGGGCCCCGGCATCCCGGGCCGGGGACGGCGAGGGGGTCGGACCAGGATATCACGTCCCCGGCCCATCTTCATGGGTCGGGGACGGCGGCCGCCGCCGGATCCGAGGTCGCCCCGGATCGGGGGTCAGAACGCGTCGGAGCTGATCACCTCGCTGCCGCGGATGGTGCTGATGGCGACCCACGAGGCGGGGTTGATCGAATCCTTGACGAACCGGACCGAGCCGTCCATCATCAGCACATTGACGCCGCCCGGGTGATACGAGCTGGCGCCGATCAGGGTGGTCAGGGAGCTGCCGGGGCCGGTATCCGTGTTGTAGAAGCAGGCCTTCTTGTTGGGCGTCTGGACGTGGCGATACCCCCCGCCGCGGCCGGCGTGATCCCAGAGCCAGTATTCTCCCTTGTAGCCCCAGACCCGATTGGTCGCGGCCTGGCACTGCGCGGCGACGGTGGCCTCCGGGTTCTTCACGTTGGCGATGCCCCCGTTGTAGACCATGTGGGTCCCGTCGGTCTGCCCGCCCGTCCCGCCGGAGTTCGATCCCGGGCCCTTGACCCACTCGCTGAAGATCGCCGTGTTGCTCAGCCCGTCCCGGATCCCCTGGAAGGTGATGGGGATGCCGTGGATGCCGTCTCCCATCCGGTAGGCCGGCCCGCCGGACCGGTCGTTCGGGTTGTTGTAGCGATTGTTGCCGAGATTGTTCGGGTAGTTGGTCGTCGCGACGTTGTCGGGATCGGCCGTCCCCGAGTTGTCGTCGGACGGGCAGACGAAGGTCGCGACCGCCGTCCTGCGCACCGTCGAGTTCATCAGCCCGATGACATCGCTCGACGACGAGCTGAAGGAGACGTTCATGTTCAGGGCGTTGAACAGGGGCTGCTGCTCCAGGCCGGGGAGCAGGCGGGCCTTCATCGAGAAAGTCGGGGGGTTGGTGGAGCCCGAGGCCCCGGTCGGGGGGATCGCCCCGTTCTGGCTCTCATAGTTATGCAAGGCCAGGCCGAGCTGCTTGAGATTGTTGACGCATTGCGAGCGGCGGGCCGCCTCGCGGGCCGACTGCACGGCGGGCAGCAGGAGGGCGATCAGGACCGCGATGATGGCGATCACCACCAGCAGCTCGATCAGGGTGAAACCGCGACGCTTCATGGCCATCGGATTACCTTCTTTTCCGTATGAGATCAGGGCGATGGGGGGATTCCAAGGGAGGCTAGTCCGGCCCGGATGCACCGCGAGGGCGGCTTCCCGCCCCCGGGGTGCGACGTCGGATGCGGATGGACGATGAGGGCGTGATGAGAACGAGCAGGGCCGGCCGGCCGCCGGATCAGTCCGTCTTCTTGGTCCCGTTGCGGAGTTCTTCCTCGGCCGCCTTCTGGGACTGCTGGATGGCGGCCTCCGAATCCTTCGGGACGTCGGGCGGGGTGACCCCGGCCACGCCGATGTCGCCGGTCGGACGCCCCCCGCACCCGGCCGCGACGCAGCCGAGGACGAGGGACAGGATCAGGGCCGAGGATGGGCGGAGCATGGACATCGGCGGGATTCCTCGCGAGGGATGCGATGAGGCAGGGCGGGAGCGGGGGCCGTGGGCGACGCGCACCGGGATCGAGGCATCGCATCGAAATCGATGGATTCCATCGTCTTCCTGGTTGACGCGACGTCGCGCGCGGACGCGTCCGGGGCCGTCGTCGGCGACGCGGCGGATGAGGGACCGGAGGGCATGATCCACAAAACTTGATCTTCAGGGAATCTTCACAAAGTATCGCCCTGGATGAGGGGAATCAACAACTTAAATCCTAAAAAGATCAGGCCGGAATCGGCATGACCTCATGGGGGATCGCGGGCCGGCCTCCCGGGGCCCCCCCGTGCGTCGCGGCGGGGGGGATCCGGCCGGCCGCTCGACCGTCGGCCCCCCCTCCCCCCTCGCAGATCGGCCCGCCCGAGGCGACCCCGATCGGCGGGGGAGGACGGGCGGGGCGACGGCCGCGAAACCTCCCCACGAAGTTGGCGGGATCTTCATCGCGCCTTCTCGGCGACGGGCTAGCCTGCGGGCCGGCGTTTTCAGGTCGTCCCCGTCGCCCACCGCCCCGAAGGATCCCACGTGACCAAGCCCCCAACCTCCGCGAGCCGCCCGGGGTTCACCCTGATCGAACTCCTGGTGGTCATCTCGATCATCGCCGTGCTGATCGCCCTGCTCCTGCCCGCCGTCCAGGCCGCGCGCGAGGCCGCCCGGCGGATCCAGTGCACCAACAACCTGAAGCAGCTCGGCCTGGCGATGCACAACTTCGAGTCGGCCAACGGCTTCTTCACCCCGGCGGCCGTCACCGCGGCCTTCCCCCGGCTGAGCATCAACGTCGACGCCAACGGCAATGCCGTGAAGCCCCTGACGCTGCACGGGTGGTCGGTCCTGCTGCTCCCCTACATGGAGCAGTCGGGCCTGGCGAACACCTACAACTTCGCCCGCGACTACCGGGACGTCGGCAACTCGACGCTCCTGAGGACGCAGCTGAACGTGATGGCCTGCCCGTCCACCCCGAACCCCAACCGGATGGACACGCAGACGTCCGGTGCCTTCACGAACTGGACGGCCGCCTGCGGCGACTATGCCCCGAACAACAGCGTTCAGGCGCCCCTGATCAATCAAGGCTTCGTCGCCCCGGGCAACTACGAAGGCGTGATGCAGGCCAACGTGGTCCGGACGATCGCCGAGATCACCGACGGGACCTCGAACACGCTGGTCATCTCCGAGGACGCCGGACGGCCCGACCGCTGGAGCCGGGGCTACAAGCTCGAACGCTCCTCGCCGCCGGGCACCCCGGGCCGGATCTACGTCGACGGCGGGGGATGGGCCGACCGCGAGAGCCCCTACGGGCTGCACGGGTTCACCCTGGATGGCAAGGCCACCCCCGGCCCGTGCCACACCAACTGCACCAACCGGAACGAGGTCTTCAGCTTCCACCCCGGCGGGGCCAACCACGTGTTCGCCGACGGGTCGGTCCGGTTCGTGAAGGAGACCACCGCCATCCAGGTCTTCGCCAACCTGATCTCCCGCGCCGGGGGCGAGATCATCTCGGCCGATTCCTTCTGAGATCCGGCGGAGGGTCGATCCGCGTGCGAGACTTCCGGGACGGCGCCCGCTATGCTCGTCCCGGAATCATCGTCACCCGGTCGCGAGGCCCCGCGATGCCCCACCCCCACGCCGAACCGGCCCGCCCCCGCGACGACAGGCTCCTCACGCGGAGCCTCGCGGCCATCCTCTTCCCGTTCGGCCTGATCACGCTCCTCGCGGCGCCGGTCGCGGTCGCCGCGGCGATCCGGCATCGGAGCTGGGGCGAGGCCGGGGGCGCCGCCGCGGCCTTGATCGCCGGGTGGACGCTCGCCTGGCTGTCCTGCTCGCTCTGGACGGGGCGTGGGGTGCCGCCGTGGTTCATCCGGGCGTTCTTCGCCGCCCTGTTCGCCATCCCGATGATCGGCGCCCTGACGGCGGGGACCTGGGAGGAAGTGGCGCTGGTGACGGCCTTGCTGATGCCGATCGGGCTGGGGTCCGTCCTCTACAACACCCCCGCCTCCAACCCTCCGACGATGTCCGACCGGTCCCCTTGACGGCCGGCGGACGGGGGGAGCCTCCGGCGAGCGTCCCCCGCGATCGCACCCTGCCCCGCCGGAGCCCTCCACCCCGAAGCCCGTCCCCGACGAGGCCAGCCATGTCCGACCTGAGCCTCGGAGACCGCCTCGACGGCTACAAGACCTACCTGGCGGCGCTCGGCTTCCTGATGCTGGCCGCCTACAAGTGCTGGACCCGCCGCTGGGAAGACGGCATCGAGATGGCGCTGGTGGCGTTCGCCACGGCGAGCCTCCGGCACGCCATCGCCCGGAAGAAGGTCATCGTGGCCCGGGAAGATCACTTCCTGGAGGATCACGATTGACCGGCGGGCCGGGCGAGGCCGGATCCTCGCCCGCCTCGATCCCGGGCCGGATCAGCCGAGGGCCCGCCTCAGGCGGCCGAACACCGTCGCCACGACGTCCTCGATGGCGATTTTCGCCTTGCGCCAGCGGCCGGGCGGCTTGCCCGCCGGGCCGGACCTGAGCAGGTCCCGGTGGAATTCGCGCCGGTCGGCGGCCCGATCTCGGTTCATCTCGTCGCTCATCCAAGCCTCCCTCGAATCGGCCGACGCATTCGCGGCGTCGGCCCGGTCGATCCACCTCCGTCATCCCTGCGGGCCGGGGGGGAGAGCCCCATCGTCCTCCGTCCGATGCCCCACAGGATCGGCGATCGAGCGGGCCGATTCAAGTGAAGTTCGGGAAATCCCGCATCATGCGATGCCCTCGCCCCGGGCGGCCGGCCCGGTGGGGTTCTCGCATCCGCCCCGGGTGGTATCATGGGCGGGCGCGGGGCCGAGTGCGACGACCCCGCCCCGCCCGCCGCCCGCCCCTTCACGGAGGACCGAAGACGATGAGCCAGGGATACGAGTCTCGCCGAGGTTTCCTCAACCGGACGACGGGGGCCATGATGGCCGCCGGGATCCCCGCCTGGTTCGCCCGGCGGGCGATCGCCGACGACCAGGAGAAGAAGGCGGCCGAATCCCGGCGCAAGATCGGGCCGAACGACACGATCACCCTGGGGGCCATCGGCGTCGGCGGCCAGGGGGTCGGGATCATGAAGGCGGCGCTCCGGCACCCGGGGGTCCGGGTGGCCGCCGTGTGCGACGTCGACGCCGAACGGCGGAAGAAGGCCGTCGCCGAGGTCCAGGGCATCAAGCCCGGGGCCGATGTCGCCGAGTACAACGACTTCCGCGGCCTGGTCGCCCGCGACGACCTCGACGCCGTGACCGTGGGCACGGTCGACCACTGGCACGCCCTCGCCTCGATCTACGCGATGCGCGACGGGCTGGACGTCTACTGCGAGAAGCCCCTGGCGTTGACCATCGCCGAGGGGCAGGCGATGGTCCAGGCCACCCGCAAGTACGACCGGATCTTCCAGACCGGCAACATGCAGCGGTCCGACCCCTTCGGGCGCTATCGCCTGGCCTGCGAGCTGATCCGCAACGGCCGGATCGGCAAGGTCCACACCGTCGAGGCCCGGATCGGCGAGAACCCCGTCGGCGGCCCGTTCCAGGTGTCCGAGGTGCCCCAGGGCCTCGACTGGGACCTGTGGAAGGGCCCGACGCCCGACGTCCCCTACATCCGGGAGAAGTGCCACTACAACTTCCGCTGGTGGTACGACTACTCCGGCGGCAAGCTCACCGACTGGGGCGCCCACCACAACGACATCGCCCAGTGGGCCCTGGGCATGGATGACTCCGGCCCGGTGGCCGTCACGGCGGTCGGCCTCGCCCCGCCCAAGGACAAGAACTCGTACGACTGCCACCACCAGTTCTCGGTCGAATACGAGTACGCCGACGGCACCCGCCTGATCACCTCGTCGCTGGGCGAGAACGGCAACCGCTTCATCGGCGAGGACGGCTGGATCTTCGTCAGCCGGACCAGGATCGAGGCCAGCGACCCGGCGATCCTCGCCCAGGAACTGCCCGCCGACGCCACTCGGCTCTACAAGTCGACCGACCACATGGGCAACTTCCTGGACGGGGTGCGGACCCGCGTCCGGCCGATCTGCGACGTCGAGGTCGGGCACCACTCGGCCAACGTCTGCCACCTCGGCTCGATCGCCCTCCGGATCGGCCGCCCGCTCCGCTGGGACCCCAGGGCCGAGCGCTTCACCGGCCCCGACGCCGACAAGGGCAACAGCATGATCGCCCGCGAGTACCGCTCCCCCTGGAAGCTGGAAGTCTGACCCCATCCCCACCGTCGCCGAAGGCCAGGCCCCCATGCACGAGACGCCGAACATCGTCGAGGACGTGACCAGCCTGGCCTGCGGCGGGCTGTGCGACGACCTCCGGGTCGAGGTCGTCGCCGGCCGGGCCACCCCGGCCGGCGACGCCTGCCCGGTCGCCCGCGACTGGTTCGCCGCCCCCCACCCCGGCGACGGCCATCCCCCGGCCACCATCGACGGCCGCCCTGTCGGTCTCGATGAGGCCATCGCCCGCGCGGCGGAGATCCTGGGCGGGGCCCGGTCGCCGTTGATCCGGGGGCTGACCGGCACCACGGTCGAAACCATGCGCGAGGCCCTCGCCATCGCCGACGCGATCGGCGCGGCGGTCGACCTCGGCGGCTCGCGCTCCTCGGACCATCGCCGCTCGGCGTTCCAGAGGGTCGGCAAGGTCTCGGCAACGCTCGGCGAGGTCCGCGACCGCGCCGACCTCGTCGTCTTCTGGCATTGCGACCCGATCGGCACCCACGCCCGGCTCTGGGACCGATGCGTTGAAGCATCTGGCGAGTTCATCCCGGGCGGCCGATCCGGCCGAACGGTGATCGCGATCGGCACGGCCCCGACGGCGACCTCCGCCCGCGCCGACCTATCCCTGATCGTCTCCCCCGAATGCCGGGGCGACCTCCTCCGCATCCTCCGGGGCCTCGTCCGGGGCAAGGCCCTCGATCCCTCCCGGGTCGAGCGGGCCGTCGGCTGGCCGTTCGCCGCGATCCGCGACCTCGCCGACCGCCTCCTCGGCGCCCGCTACGGCGTGTTCTTCGCCGGGGGCGAGGTCGCCGACGCCGCCGAGGCCGAGGCCGTCCTCACCCTGGTCCGCGACCTCAACGAAGGCCGCCGCTTCGTGCTGATGGACCCGGGCGGACCGGGCAACGCATCGGGCGTCGGGGCGGTCGCCACCTGGCAGGCCGGCGCCCCGACCGCGCTCGACTTCGCCCGCGGCTACCCCCGCTACCTCCCCGGCGAGGCCACCCTCCGTGCCCGCCGCGACGCCATCGACGCCCTCCTCGTCGTGGCCCCCGCCCCGCCCGCGATCGACCTCCCCGGCCTCCCCACCATCCTCATCGGCCCCGGCGCCACCCGCCCCGACCTCCCCCGTACATCGGTCGCCATCGACGTCGCCCGCCCCGGCATCGAGTCCGGCGGCACCATCTCCCGCCCCGACGGCGTGATGCTCCCGCTCCGCCCCCCCCTGGCCCCGGGGCCGAGGCCGACCGATCGGGACGTGTTGCGGGCGATCGGAGATCGAGTCCGGAAATCGTAGGCTGGGTCGAGCCCCAGCTTGTGGGCGTATGCTGGGTCTCGACCCAGCCTACAAGCTACTCACATTCCCGCATGCGCATCACCCACTTCATTGCGATAATCGAAGCCCACGCGATAAGCCCAATCGATCGAGTCGATGTTCGCGCCCAAGCCGCGTATCCGTCCTCTCAACGAGTCGACGAATCGACGAGGGGTGACTTGCATCCCGCCGGGGCCATTCTCGCCAAGTTCGCATTCAAGCCAAACGATTCGATCCGAACTCGGGTGAATCTGGATTCGCAAATGGATAGGCGTATATCGTTGGCTGGTGATGATCATGCAGAGGCCGAGAAGCTCGATTTCCTGCTCGCCACGCTTCGTCGCGACAAGAGGCCACACCCCATCTAAACTCTCATTCTGCCATTCCGCATATTTGGTCTTGAGTACCGCCGGGAGGAAGAATTCGAGATTCCCCAGGACATAGCCAAACTCTCCCGAATCCGGAATATCTGCATTGATCGGAAGCCCCAGCAGAATCGACCGAAGGGTTTTGCTGATCTCCCTTTGAAGTCGAGACATCGTCGTCGCTCCTTCGGCCGGCATCCTGAACTCGATGACGGGGCCGAGGTCCGATGGAAAGTACCGGGCCGGGCCGCGATCACCATTTTTCTCCGAAGGTCATCGGCCAAGGACATCCCGCAAGCGGACGTGGAACGGGCCGAGCTTGCCGCCGTAGTTGCCGGCGGAGATCTGGATCACGCCCGGGAGGGCCCCGGCGCGGAGGCCGGCGGCGGTGGCGGCCTCGACGGCGTCGAGGGTGAGGCCGTCGATGACGATCTCGTAGGCGCACGCGGCGTCGGGGGGGAGTTCCGAGGGGACTAGGCCGAACAGGGTCGGGGCGAACGCGGTGTTGGTGCTGGCCCGCAGGGCCTTGTACTTGCTGCCGACCTTGGAGCCGGATCGGGCGATCCCGCCCGGGAACGGCAGGATCACGCCGGGCACCAGCCGCATGGCGTCGGCAGCGGCCTCGGCGGCGCGGAGGGTCGCGGCGCGGCCTGTGCCCACCAGGATGATGTTGCCGCCGGCCACGCCCTTGGTCGTGCCGAAGGTCTCCTCGCAGGTGAACTCGCCATCCATCACCGGCAGGCGCCAGAACCGGCGGCCGAGGAGCTTCTTGCTGATCTGCCAGCCGTCGCCGAAGTAGCGGAGCTTGCCGCCGACCACCACCGTCTTCTCGCCGATCGGCAGGCCGTTGTAGCAGGCGGTGGTCGGGCAGGTCATCACGCACTGGCCCACGCGGTTGACCAGCGCCTTCTCCAGCGCGTCGCGGCTGAACGCGAACAGGAGGATCGACAGCCCGGGGCGGCCGTCGGGGGTCTCGTCGGGGGACAGGACGCGCTCCACGGCGGCCTCGGCGTCGCAGCCGATCACGCTGGTGGCGTAGCCCGTCATGGTCCGCCCGGCGATCTCGGCCCAGCGCGGGGTGTCGGCCGTGACGATGGCCCGCGCCGCGGTCATCGGGAACGCCTCGGCGAAGGTGTCGACGATCGCGACGCCGTTGATCTGTTCGGTGCTCATGCCGGGGTCCCCCCGGGGCGGCAGGCCACGGCCTTCGGGTTGGTCAGCTCGGCGTCGGTCATGGGGAAGTTCCCGGGGCGGATCGACGACCGCTTCGCGAGGAAGGCATGAATGTCGGGCTCGGCGTCGGTGTCGGCCTCGGGGTCGGCGTGCAGGGTCCGGCCTTCGGGCCAGGTGCGGAGGTCGCCGTCGTCCAGGACGATCTCCCCGGCCTTGATCAGGTAGCGGGGCAGCGAGAACATCCTTTCCTTGTCGTCGTCCGGGGCATAGATCGTCACGTCCCCGTCGGCGCCCACGCCCAGGTGCCCCTTGTGGGCCATCCCGAGCATCCGCGCCGGCCCGGCGCGGGTGATGATGGCGATCTCGCTCAGGGAGAACTCGCGAGAAAGGTCCCCCAGCCCGGAGCGGGCCCGGACCCGGTCGGGCAGCCGTTGCAGCGTGTCGTTGCGATGCCCCCGGTCCATCAGCAAGGCGATGATCTGGGGATAGGCCAGGAACGACCCGCCGTTGGGGTGGTCGGTGCTCATGGCCACTTGCCAGGGGTCGGACACGCGGAGATACCACTCCAGGCCGATCGCCCACTGGAGGGCGTGGACGGCGTTCTTGTCCTCATACGTGATCGGCACCACGCCGCAGCCGGTTTCCAACTCGACGTCGTGCGACAGCCACTTCCGGCCGGTGACCTTGTGGAGGTACTGCCCCACGGCGGCGTCGGCGGTCATGCTGGTGGTCGACCCGAACATCACCTGCCCGACGTCGACCGTCAGGTTCTTGTGGGCGTCCAGATATTCCGCGAGCGGGGCGACCTGCGAGTCGAACGCGGCGAGGTTGCCGGGGTCCCCGCCGTAGCTGTGGAACTGGATGTGGGCGAGGTGGGCGCGATGGCCGTCGATCACCTTCATGGTCTCCAGCGTGGTCGCCCAGTTCCCCGGCAGGCCCAGGTTCTGGCCGTGGAGGTGGACCGGGTGCGGCAGCCCCAGCTCGTCCACGGCGCGGGCCAACTCGCCCAAAATCTGCCGGGGCGTAACCCCGAAGTGCTCGACCACGTCGTCCAGGGTCGACACGTTGCCGTAGCCCTGCTTCCAACGCTCGATGCCGCCGGGGTTCACCACCTTGACCCCGAACCCCCGCGTCGCCCCCAGCATCCAGGCGATGAACGCCTTCAGGCGATCGCGGTCGCCGTCGCGGACCCGCTCCAAAACGTAGTGGTGGTTCCCCATCAGCACCAGGAACGCCTTGTCGATGATCGGCGTGTCCCGGAACTCGTGGTGCGCAGGCCGCGCCCCCAGCGGCGCGATCGCGGCATCGACGGCCGTCCCGTACCCTAGGCCCGCATACTTCGCCCCGGTCGTGAAGGTAGAGGGCACGCCCCCCAGGACGCCCGACCGCCCCCCCTCGGCCCGGGGCATCGCCGAGCCCCGATAATCCTCGGGCCTCATGGCCCGCGCCGCATTGACCTTGGTCCCGGCGATGTGGCAATGGACGTCCACGCCCGCCGCCATCACCACGAACCCCCGCGCATCGATGGTGCGATCCGCCCGGATCCCCGGGTCGTCGGGCGCGGGCGCGACCCGGCCATCGACGATCCAGACGTCCGCCACCCCGTCGACCCCGTTCGCCGGGTCGATCACATGCCCGCCCCGGATCCGCAACCGCGTCATCGACCCCGCCTCTCTGCCGACCGGCCGGGCGATCCGGCCCGGGGCGTCCAGCATAACCGGGCGTCGGCGGCCTCGCGAGGTTCTGGGCGAACCCGGATGCGGCCGGGGTGTCCGATCACCGGGCCATGCGAGGAGATCGGCGATGGATGTGGTGGTCTTTGTCGGGCTCCAGGGTTCGGGCAAGAGCACGTTCTACCGGCTCGCTTACGCGGCGACGCACGACCTCGTCAGCCTGGATCGGCTCCGGAACAACCGGCGGCCCCGGCGCAGGCAGATGCACCTGATCGCCGAATCGCTCCGAACCGGGCGGTCGGTGGTGGTCGACAACACCAACCCGACGCCCGAGGATCGCGCCCCGCTGGTCGCCATCGCCCGGGAGTTCGGGGCCGGGGCGGTCGCGGTCTGGTTCGACGAGCCGATCGGGGATTGCCTGGCGAGGAACCGGCAGCGGGAAGGGCGGGAGCGGGTGCCCGACGTGGCCCTGTTCGCGATCAGGGCCCGGCTGGTCGCGCCGGGCCGGGCCGAGGGGTTCGACCGGGTGGTCCGGGCGACGATCGCGGCGACGGGCTGGTTCGCGACCGAGGAGGTCGAGGGGGAGGGGTCATGAAGCCGACGGGATTCGAGAGGCGGATGAGGGCGGGCGAGTCGTTCCACGGGCTCCGGATCCCTCCGGGGTGCTACGCGATCCTCCGGGTGGACGGCCACGGCTTCACCCGGTTCACCGCCGACCGGTTCGCCAAGCCGTTCGACCCGGCCTTCCACGACCACATGATCGCCGCCGCCCGGGAGCTGGTCCATCGGTTCCAGGCCCTCTACGCCTACACCGAGAGCGACGAGATCTCGCTCCTCCTGCCCCGCGACTGGGACCTGTACGACCGCGAGGTCGAGAAGGTCGTGAGCCTGTCGGCCGGGCTGGCGAGTTCCGCCTTCACCCTGGCGTGCGGGGCCTCGGCCCACTTCGACGGCCGGGTCTGGGTCGGGGCGCGGGACGAGGACGTGGTCGACTACTTCCGCTGGCGCCAGGCCGACGCCGGCCGATGCGCCCTGAACGGCTGGTGCTACTGGACCCTGCGCGGGGCCGGCCGCAACAAGACGGAGGCGACCGCGGCCCTCCACGGCCGGCCCGTGTCGTTCAAGCACGACCTCCTGTTCCGCCACGGGATCAACTTCGCCCGGCTCCCCGCCTGGCAACGGCGCGGGACCGGCCTTTACTGGGAGAGCGTCGCGAAGCTCGGATTCGACCCGATCCGCCGCCAGCCCGTCGAGGCGATCCGCCGCCGCCTCAAGGTCGACCGGGACCTGCCGGTCAAGGCGGCCTACGACGAGTGGCTGGGGCGGATCCTGGCGACAGCCGCGTGACCGTCGCCGGCCCCGTTCATCCGATCGGGGCCGCCTCGGGTCGGCGTGCCGGCCACTTGCGGCGGAACTGGCCCGAGGCCCCCGAGCGGATCGGCGAGCCGTGGCCGAAGCAGGCGACCTCGAAATCGAACGCGGACAGCTTCGCCAGGCTCGCCCGGCCCTCGTCCAGATCCTCGTGCATCGGGCTGAGTGCCAGGCCGAAGGCGTGCGCGGCGGCGTCGGCGGCGAACAGGACCCCGCCGTGCCGGGTCCAGAGCAGGGCGATCTGCCCCGCGCAGTGGCCCGGGACGTGGATCGCGCGGAGGCCGCCCGGCAGGGTGTCGCCGTCGCCGACCTCGTGCTCGACCTCGGCCGGCTCGACCGTGGTGGGCATCGCCCCGATCAGGAACCGGCAGATCAGGGCGTTCGCCAGGCCGGGCGTCCGGTGGAGGGGCCGCGCCCCCTCGCCCTTCCGGACCATCGCGGCGTCGAGGGGGTGCATGGTCGCCGTGGCGCCGGTGATTCGCTTGATCTCGGCCAGGCTGCCGGCGTGGTCGACGTGGCAGTGGGTCACGATGATGTGGCGGATGTCGGACGGCTCGCGGCCGATCTCGCGGACGGCCTCGGCGATCTTCGGGCCGCAGCCGGCCACGCCGGTGTCGACCAGCGTCAGCCCGTCCCCCGCTTCGAGCAGGAACGCGTTGACCGGGCCGAGCGACACCTGCCAAAGATCGGGCACCACCGGCTTCACGCCCATCGTCGATCCTCCCCCGACCCATCCTCGCCCCCACGCCCCACCGATCATACCGGACCGGCGTGCCGGCGTCCCCTGCCTGGGTTGTTCCGACCGCCATACCACTCCATGCCGCGACCCGCTATGGTGGAGCCCGACCGATCATCTGGGCGGCTGTGGTTGGCTTGCCAACCACGGCGACCCGGGCAGAGGCCGCGACGACATCCGAGGCGTGGGGCGAGATCATGGCGTTGCGGTTCACGTGGAAAAACGCGGGCGGGCCGCCCATCGACGCCGATGCGATCCGGCCCGAGGCGTTCGCCGGGCTCGACGCGGCCGGCGCGGCGCGGGTGGAGGTCGGGGCGGGCAACCGCATGGCCCCTCTGGGCGACCTCGCCCGGGTCGAGGGGGACGGGGCCGACGGCGTCCTGATCTTCGAAGGGGATCTGCGACGGGTGGCCGGGCTGGGCACCGGCATGGCGTCGGGGCGGATCGAGGTCCGGGGCGACGTCGGGCCGAGGCTGGGCGCGGGGATGACGGGGGGAGAGATCGAGGTCACCGGCTCGGCCGGGATCTGGGCCGGGGCGGAGATGGCGGGGGGATCGATCCGGATCCGGGGGGATGCCGGGGATTGCCTCGGCGCGGCCCTGCCGGGGAGCCGGCTGGGGATGCGCGACGGGGTGATCCTGGTCGATGGCGACGCGGGCGAGGACGTCGGCCTGGCGATGCGCCGGGGGCTGATCGCGGTCGGGGGGCGGACCGGGCCGGGGCTGGGGCGGTCGATGATCGCGGGGTCGATCTTCGCGTTCGGGCCGATCGGCCGGGCGGCCGGGGCCGGGATGAAACGGGGGACGCTGGCCCTGTTCGGCGGGGATGACCCCGACGGCGGATTGCTGCCGACCTTCGCCCCGAGCGGGACGTTCTGCCCTCATACCCTGTCCATCTACCTCCGGCAGCTGGCGGCGTGGGGGTTCGCCGTGCCGGAGACGGCTTCCTCGGCGGGGGTGCGGCGGTACAATGGTGACCTCGTCGAGGGGGGGCAGGGGGAAATCCTCGTGGTCGGGCTGGAGACGCCGTGATCGATTTGAATGCGCGAGCCGTGCGGCTGGTCGAGTCGTTGGTTGCCCGGGCCGAGGAACGGCGGGTCGCCGTCGCCGAGGTCGAGGGCGGGGGCCGGTTCATCGACTGCGGGATCAAGGCCCCGGGCGGATTGCTGGCGGGCCTGGACCTGGCCCGGATCTGCCTGGCCGACCTGGCCGAGGTGTCGATCGTCCCCGGCGACGTCGGCGGGCGGCCGTTCCCCAGCGTCCAGGTCGTGTGCGACCACCCCGCCCGGGCCTGCCTGGGCAGCCAGTACGCCGGCTGGGCGATCTCCGAGGGCAAGTACTTCGCGATGGGGTCGGGCCCGATGCGGGCCGCCGCCAAGTCCGAGAAGCTGTTCGGGGAACTCGGCATCGGCGAGACCCCCGACTCGGTGGTCGGCGTCCTGGAAGGGCGGAAGCCCCCCACGCCCGAGGCCGTGGCCAAAATCGCCCGGGCGTGCAACGTCGCCCCCTCGGCCGTGACCCTGCTGGGGGCCCCCACCGCCAGCCTGGCCGGCGGGACCCAGGTGGTGGCGCGGTCGGTCGAGACGGCCCTGCACAAGCTCCACGGGCTCGGCTTCGACCTGTCGCGGATCGTCTCCGGGCACGGCGTGGCCCCCCTGCCCCCGGTCGCCAAGGACGACATGGCCGCCATCGGCCGGACCAACGACGCCATCCTCTACGGGGCCCGGGTGGTCCTGTTCGTGACCGGCGACGACGACAGCCTGGACGCCGTGGGCCCCAAGGTGCCGGCCGTCGCCTCGCACGACTACGGCGACCCGTTCGCCACCATCTTCGCCCGCTACAACCACGACTTCTACGCCGTGGACCCCCACCTGTTCAGCCCGGCCGAGGTGGCGTTCCACAATCTCGAAACGGGCAAGGTCCACGCCTTCGGCCAGCTGGCCCCCGAGATCCTCATCCGCTCGTTCCTGGAAGCCTGAGCCGTGGCCCAGCGGCACCTGGTCGCCCTGGTCTCCGGCATGGGCTGGCACGTCCAGGACCTCCGCCTCGCCGCCGACCGCGTCGGCGTCCGGCTCGACGCCGTCCCCTTCCCCCGGCTGGTCGGCCGGGTCGGCGACGGCCCGGCGCGGGTCGAGGCGGGCGGGCTCGACCTGCTCAAGGTCGACGGCGTGCTGGTCCGGATGATGCCCCCCGGCAGCCTGGAGCAGGTGATCTTCCGGATGGACGCGTTGCACCTGCTGGAGCGCGCGGGCGTCCCGGTCCTCAACCCGCCCCGGGCCGTCGAGGCCGCCGTGGACAAGTACCTGGCCCTCGGCCTGCTCGCCGCGCGCGGCCTGCCCGTCCCCGCGACCTGGGCCGGCGAATCGGCCCGCGACGCCCAGGCTGTCTTCCATGAACTCGGGGGCGACGTGGTGGTCAAACCCCTGTTCGGGTCGGAGGGGCGGGGGCTGGTCCGCGTCTCCGACGCCGAACTCGCCCTGCGGACGTTCCGGACGCTGGAGCGGATGGCCGCCGTGCTTTACGTCCAGAAGCACATCCCCAACGACGGACACGACGTCCGGGCCTTCGTCCTGGACGGGAGGATCCTCGGTTCGTTCCGTCGCCATGCCCCGGCCGGGGAGTGGCGGACCAACGTCGCCGTGGGAGGCCGGGCAGAAGCATATCGGCTTGAGCCCGATGCCGAGGATCTCGCGCTCCGGGCGGCGTCGGCGGTCGGGGCGAGGATGGCGGGCGTGGACCTCCTGTACGACCGCGACCGGGGCCGCTGGGTGATCCTCGAAGTCAACGCCGTGCCGGGCTGGAAGGCTTTGGCGGCCACCACCGGGATCGACGCCGCCGGCGCGATCCTGGCCGATCTTCGGGATGGATGCTCATGAATCCCCTTTCCCCGGGAAACCGGGCCCAACTGGCGTGCCTGCTCGAAGCGACCGCGCGCAAGCCGGGCAACGTCCACCGCTTTCGGGACTTCGCCGATACCCATTACCTCGACTTCCTCCTGAGCGCCTCGGCCATCGCCGGGCCGATGGACCGGGCGAGAGAAGTTGGCGTGGGCGGCACCATCCTGGCGAGCGTCGAGGCGACGCGGCGACTCGTGGCCAGCAACACCAACCTGGGGATGATCCTCCTGCTCGCCCCGCTCGCGGCCGTGCCGGAGGGCGTTCCGGTCCGGGCAGGGATCGCCTCCTTGCTGGAAGGGCTGACCGTCCGCGACGCCTCGCTGGTCTATCGCGCGATCCGGCTCGCGCAGCCGGGCGGGCTCGGCTCGGCCGACGATCAGGACGTGGCCGCCGAGCCCACCGTGACCCTCCGCGAGGCCATGCAACTCGCCGCCGACCGCGACGCCGTGGCCCGGCAATACGCCGATGTTTATGCCGAGGTCTTCGAGATCGCCGTCCCCGCCTTGCAAGCTCGGATCGCCGAGGGCCGGCCGGTCGAGGCCGCGATCATCGCCGCCCATCTCGGCCTCCTCGCCCGCGTGCCGGACACCCTGATCGCCCGCAAGCGGGGCCTCGCCGTCGCCGAGGAAGCTTCCCGGAGGGCGGCCGACGTCCTCGATTCGGGCTGGCCCGATACGGATTCTGGGGCATCCGCCATCGCCGACTTCGACGCCTGGCTGCGGGCCGACGGCCACGCCCGCAACCCCGGCGCGACGGCCGACCTGGTGACGGCCGCCTTGTTCGTCGCCCTGGGAGATGGGACAATCGCCCTCCCGATCGACCGATTCGAAGCCGGATGAGAGAGGATGCCCGCCGTGCCCCACGCGCGATATCAGGTGCGCGTCACCAAGGATGAGCTGGTCTTCAGCGCCGGCCACTTCATCACCTTCGCGGGCGGCCTGTGCGAACGGGTCCACGGCCACAACTACCGGACCGCCGTCGAGGTGGAGGACGACCTCGACGAAAACCACTACGTCTTCGACTTCATCGCCCTGCGCGACCTCACCAAGGCCATCGCGCTGGACCTCGACCACCGGATGCTCCTGCCGACGCGGTCCCCGCTGATCCTCCTGGAAGACGACGGCCCGAACAACGTCCGGGCCCGCTACCAGGACCGCTACTGGAGCTTCCCGCGCGACGAGTGCGTCCTCCTGCCCATCGCCAACACCACCACCGAACTCCTCGCCGACCACATCGGCGACCGGCTCCGCGCCGAGCTATCCGCCCGGGGCATCCCCCTGCCCCGCGTGATGCGGGTCGAGGTCGAGGAGAATTTCGGCCAGACCGCCACCGCCGAGTGGCGCCGCGACGACCACCCGACGGGGGCCACGGGATCATGAGCCAGGGAAACCTCCACGGCCTGCGGACCATCGTCCTCGGCTCGACCTCGGGCATCGGCCGCGCCACGGCCCTGTCCCTGGCCGAGGCGGGGGCCGACGTCATCGTCCACGGCCGATCGTCGAAGGACGCCGCCGAGGAACTGGCCGCGACGATCCGGTCCATGGGCCGCCGCTCGGCCGTCCTGATGGCCGACCTGGAAGACCGCGACGCCGGCGACCGCCTCGTCGCGGAGGCCTGGGATACCTGGGGCGGGCTCGATGCCTGGCTCCACATCGCCGGCGCCGACACCCTGACCGGCGACGCCGCCAGGCTCCCGTTCGACCGCAAGCTCGATCGCCTCTGGGCCGTGGACGTGGTGGCCACCATGCGGCTCTGCCGCGCCATCGGTCGGAAGATGAAGGAGCAGGGCCACGGCTCCATCGTCACGATGGGCTGGGACCAGGCCGAGACCGGCATGGAGGGGGACTCGGGCGAACTGTTCGCCGCCACCAAGGGGGCCATCATGAGCTTCACCCGGAGCCTGGCCCTGAGCCTCGCCCCCGAGGTCCGCGTCAACGCCGTCGCCCCCGGCTGGATCCGCACGGCGTGGGGCGACGTCGCCTCCCAGACCTGGCAGGACCGCGTGATCCGCGAGACTCCCCTCGCCCGCTGGGGCACCCCCGAGGACGTCGCCCACGCCGCCCGCTTCCTCGTCGCCCCCGAATCCGCCTTCCTCACCGGCCAGATCGTCCGCATCAACGGCGGCGCCGTCCGCTGAATGGCTCCGCCTGGATATATTTGGAAGGGATCGCCCCTAGCCCCCTCCCCGGCCACCCAACCGCAGCGCCACGTCCCATCAAAAGACGTCGACCTCGACCCCGTCATACAGAACGACCATCGACACGATATCGACCAGGGAATAACCGTGTGGGCCATCGTCATGCCCCAGCCGGCCGATGACTCGACAGCGGTAGCTGTACCCCAACGGACCCCCTGCCACAGGCCAGATCCCACTTCCGACCAAGTTCTCATGGAGAATCCCGACGCGGAGTGGGATGGCGACGCCCTGATCAAATGCCTCGATGGAATCCGCGATGTAAAGGTCCTTCCCGCCCAGCAGCAATCCTTGCAGATCGATCGTTGTGCCGACCAACGACTTTCCAAGGAGGTGAGCGTCCGACACTTTCATGGGATTCGGCTTTGGCAGGGTCGATGAAACCGTACTTCCGTTGGGTGGCGGTGGTCAGCAAGCGAGTTGCGGCCACCCGACCAGGAATCACGGAGGATCGGGACCAAGGCTAGCAGAAGGACTGGCCGCCCGGCCACGCCGTCGAGGCCCGGTTCCTGCTAGAATCGGGGGATCATCCCCAGCCCCTCCTCCGAGGACCGGCCATCGTGGCCCCGACCGAAGAAGCGCCGACGATCCCCCGCGTCCTGTTCGTGACCGGCCGGCTGGCCGAGTTCTCGCTCCGGCGCGTCCTGGACGAGGTGGCGCCTCGAGCGGGGATCGCCGCCGAGGTCGCCGTGCTGCCGATCTCGGTGGCCGCGCTGATGACGCCGAAGTGGGTGGCGCGGCACCTGGACGTCCCGCCGGGCATCGATCGCGTGGTCCTGCCGGGGCATTGCCGGGGGGATCTGGCCGCCGTCGAGGCCAAGGCCGGGGTGCCGGTCGCGCTCGGGCCCGAGGACCTGCGCGACCTGCCCCGGTCGCTCGGCCAGAAGGGCGGGCCGGCCGCAGACTACGGCCGGTTCGACATCGAGATCCTCGCCGAGATCAACCACGCCCCACGTTTGGAGTTGGATGACTTCCTGGCGCAGGCCCGCCGGTTCGTCGCCGAGGGGGCCGACCGGATCGACATCGGCTGCGACCCCGGCGGGCCGTGGGCGGGGGTGGGCGACTACGTCCGGGCGCTGCGGGACGAGGGGATCCGGTGCTCGGTCGATAGCTTCGACCCGGCCGAGGTGGCCGACGCCGTCCGCGCCGGGGCGGATCTGGTCCTGAGCGTGAACGCGAGCAACCGCGAGCGGGCCGTGGACTGGGGGGCGGAGGTCGTGGCCCTGCCCGACACGCCGGGGACGCTGGATGGGCTCGAAGACACGGTGGAATGGCTCGACCGCCACCGCGTCCCGTTCCGGATCGACCCGATCCTGGAGCCGATCGGCTTCGGCTTCGCCCACTCGATGGCCCGGTACGTCGAGGCCCGGAGGCGCTGGCCCGAGGTGCCGATCCTGATGGGGATCGGCAACCTGACCGAGCTGACCGACGCCGACTCGGCCGGGATCAACACCCTCCTGATCGGCTTCTGCCAGGAGATGGAGATCCGCAGCGTGCTGACCACGGCGGTCATCAACTGGGCCCGGTCGTCGGTGCGCGAGGTCGACCTGGCCCGCCGCCTGGCGTATCATGCCGTGACGAACCGGACGCTGCCCAAGCACGTCGAGCCGCGATTGGTGATGCTCCGGGGCCCCCGGCCGCACCGGTTCGGCCCCGAGGCCCTGGCGGAGATGGCCCGGCGGGTGAAGGACCCCAACTGGCGGATCTACGCCGAGGACGGCCGGATCCACGCCTTCAACCGGGACCACCACCTCGTCGGCACCGACCCGACCCTCATTTTCCAGGGCATGGGCGTGGACGACCCGTCGCACGCCTTCTACCTGGGCCTGGAACTGATGAAGGCCAAGACCGCGTTGACCCTCCACAAGGACTACCGCCAGGACCAGGCGCTCGACTGGGGCTTCCTCACCGAGCCCGAGGTGTCGCACCGGCCCACCCGGATCAAGCCTCCGGCCGACCCCGACGAGGCCCGTCCGTGATGGGTTTACCGATGGAGCGTGGCGTTCCGGCCTCCGGGTGGCTGTGGTTGGCTTGCCAACCACGGCGCCCACGAGCCCGATCCGGCGAGGGTCGGCCGGCGTCGATGATTCCCGGACCGATGCCGCGACGGCCATCACCCCGCGATCGTAGCGCCGGCGCCGTGGTTGGCAAGCCAACCACAGCCACCCGGAGCCGTCGAGTCTATCGCCAAAATCAGGGGGCGTACCGGCCGTGATCCTGGAAGGCATCGTCACCACCCTGGCCGAAGACGGCACCCTGAACGTCGCCCCGATGGGCCCCGAGGTCGAGCCCGGCGACCTCCGCCGGTTCACGCTGAAACCGTTCCGCACGTCGACCACCTACCGCAACCTCAAGGCGACCGGCGAGGGGGTGCTCCACGTCTCCGACGACGTCCTCCTGATCGCCCGCGCCGCGATCGGGACGGTGGCCGACGCCCCCACCCTGCCCACGCGGGTCGTGCGGGGGCGGATCCTGGCCTCGGCCGCCCGGTATCACGAGTTCCGGGTGGTCGAACTCGACGACCACAACGACCGCACCCGGATCGTGGTCGAGACCGTGGCCGAGGGGCGGCTCCGCGACCTGTTCGGGCTGAACCGGGGCAAGCACGCCGTGGTCGAGGCGGCGATCCTGGCCACCCGGCTCGCGTTCCTGCCCCGCGAATCGGTGCTCGACGACTTCCGCAGGCTCGCGGTGCTGGTGGACAAGACCGGCGGCCCCGCCGAGCGCGAGGCGTTCGCCCTGCTGGAGGCCCACGCCCGGGCCCACCCCGGCCCGGACGGCGGCGCCCGCCCATGACGCGCCTCACGCTCCACGCCCCCAGCCGGCTCCACTTCGGCCTCCTCGCCTGGGGCCCGGACGCCCCGCGCCAGTTCGGCGGGGTGGGCCTGATGGTCGCCGAACCCGGCCTGGAACTGGTCGCCACGCCCGCCCCGGCGTGGTCGTCCTCGGGCCCGCTGTCCGGCCGGATCCTGGAGACGGCCGCGCGGGTCTCCGGCCTCCTGCAAGCCCGGGGGATGGAGGCGCCCCCGCTCGACCTCGCGGTCCGGGGCGTCGCCCGCGAGCACGTGGGATTGGGCCTCGGCACCCAGGTCGGGCTGGGCGTGGCGCGGCTGATCTGCCGGGCGGCGGGATGGGCCGACCCGCCCGCCGAGGAGCTGGCGCGGCTCGCCGGCCGAGGGCTCCGCTCGGGCATCGGCCTGCACGGGTTCGCCCAGGGCGGGCTGATCGTGGACGGCGGCCGGCGGTCTTCGGAAGGAATCCCTCCCCTGCTGGCCCGGCTGGAGTTCCCGGCCGACTGGCTCGTCCTGCTGGTCGTGCCCCGGCACGCCGCCGGGCTCCACGGCGAGGGGGAGCGAAGGGCGTTCGCGGACCTGCCCCCCTTCCCCGAATCCCTGACCGACCGCCTCTGCCGGCTGGTCCTGCTCGGGATGCTCCCGGCCGTCGTGGAGCGAGACCTCGACGCCTTCGGCGCGGCGCTCGACGAGCTGCAACGCCGGGTCGGCGAGGGGTTCGCCCCGGCCCAGGGGGGGATCTACGCCCGTCCCGAGGCGGCGCCGATCCTCGACCACCTGCGGGCTGAGGGCCTCCGGGGCGTCGGCCAAAGCTCGTGGGGGCCCACGCTCTACGGCTTCGCCGATGCGCCCTCCGAGGCGGATCGCGCCGCCATCCTCGCCCGGCTCCGCGACCGTTTCCGACTCGCGGCCGACGAGGCATTCTGGACCCACGCCAGCACCAGGGGCGCCGAGGTCGCGGACGAACCCCCTCCGCAGCCGGCCTGAAACGGCGTCGGGGGACGGCATGAATCCCTGGATCGGGACAAAATTGGACGACCCGAGGAAAAACTATGCTTAAGCCGCCCCCTCGGTCCTGAATATATCGGGCGGAGACCCATCCCGATCCGCCATCCCCCGCACCAGGACGCCGCCGATGCCCGCCACCCCCGCGCAGATCGAGGCCAACCGCAAGAACGCAACACGGAGCACGGGGCCGGTGACGGAGGAGGGGAAGGCCCGCTCGCGGGCCAACAGCCTGAAGCACGGCATGACCGGCGCCGGGATCGTCCTGCCCAAGGAGGACGCCGCCGAGGTCGAACGCCTCGCCGACGCCTTCCGCTCCGAGTTGAATCCCGAGGGGGAAGTCGGCGAGGCCCTGGTCCGCCGGATGGCCGTGCACGTCGTCCGCATGGATCGCGCGGTCGTGCAGGAGTCCGCCGCCCTGTCCACCCACGTCCGGGAGGCGAAGGAAGCCTTCATGGCCTCCGATGATCGCTACGCCGACAACGCGCGGACGCTCCGCAACGAGGCGGCCAACCGCGCGTTGTTCGACGCGTCGAGGGAGGCGATCCTGGCGCGGAAGTACGAGGCCGCCTCGGAACGCGGCTTCCATCGGTGCCTCAAGGAGTTGCGGCGGATGCGGGCCGAGTCCCTGCGTGCCGCCGAGGAGGCCCCCACCGGCGCGCCTTTGCCCGCCGAGTCGCCGGCCCCAGCGGCCGAATTGGCTTCGATTTTCCCCTCCCCCTCCCGGCCGATCGCCCCCTCCGCCCTGACGACGCCGGCCCCCACCCTGCCCCGCGCGACGCCCCCGAAGGCCCGCCCGGCCGCCCTGCCCGGCCATTGCGACATCCCGATCACGATCGGCCGGGCCCGGTGAGCGGCGGCGGGACCCGGGTCGCCCGGGACGCCCGGGGTATGTCCCTTGATCTTGGCGATGTGGTCTTCGGGTGGCTGTGGTTGGCTTGCCAACCACGGCGCCGGCGAGCCCGCCCGGCGATCGATGGCCGGCGTCGATGATCCTCGGCCCGGAGCTGCGATGGTCAGCACACCGCGATCGTGGCGCCGGCGCCGTGGTTGGCAAGCCAACCACAGCCACCCAGGACCGCCGAGCCACATGCCAAAATCAATGGGCACACCCGGGCCTGGTTTCGCCCTTCCCGAATCCTGGCGAATTGATACCATCCCCGGCCGGGGGGCGACCACCGGGCCGGGGGGTGGGTGCGATGGCCGGATCGGGGCGGGGGACGGATCGACGCAAGGGGTTGCGGGCCTGGCCGATCTGGCTGGCGTGCCTGCCGTGGGTCGCCGCGTCGGCCGGCTGCGTGGGGCTCCGGGCGAACGAAGCCCCATTGCGCAACCTGGTCCGCGACCGGGTCGAGCGGCGCCAGGAACGCCGGGCGCCGGCCGATCCCGTGGGCGGCCTGCTCGGGCAACTCGGGCTGCTCGACGCGGCGCAGGACGACCCGGCCGGCGCCGCGAGGGCGCTGGAAGATCACCTGATTAGCCATCCCGAGCCGGCCGGCGCCCTGGCGCTGGCCGAGCTGTCCTACCGCGCCGGGCTGGCCCGCGAGCGGGGCGAACCCCGGCAGGCGATGGCCTGGTATCGCGACGCGGCGGCCCTGGCCTCGATGGGGCTGGCCGAGCCGAGCGGCACCCCGCCCGTGGCGGCGCTCGACCTCCACAACCGGGCCGTGGCCCGGCTGATCCGGATCGCCCACGACGAGGGGAAGTCGGCGAAGGTCCGCTGGCAGGACGTGCTGGGCGAACAGGGGATCGCCCTGGGCAGCTCCGCGCCGTACCTCGCCCCCGACCGGTTCGCCGACCTCCGCGTGGCCTCCGACATCCGCGTGACCGGGATGGACCGGATCCACCGGACCGACGGGCTGGGCGTCCCGCTGGTCGCCCACCGGGCCGTGGACCCCGCCGAGTCGCCCGACCCGCTCGACCTGTTCCACCCCCGCCACCTCCGCACGGCCGCCACGGCCATCCTCTCGGCGCGCGGGGGCCTGGCGGGCTATGAGTGGCGGCGGAACCCGGCCACGCTCGCCCTGTTCGACCCATTCGTCGACCAGGCGGTCCGGGTCGGGCACCGGGACCTCCCCCTGGCCGGGGACCTGACCACGCCCCTGGCCGTGCAGCTGGCCGTCAGCAACCTCTCCGACCTGGAGA
Organism: Tundrisphaera macrotermitis; assembly: GCF_051175315.1. NCBI lineage: Bacteria > Pseudomonadati > Planctomycetota > Planctomycetia > Isosphaerales > Isosphaeraceae > Tundrisphaera > Tundrisphaera macrotermitis. The sequence goes on along the minus strand of NZ_CP195100.1, from coordinate 4,999,526 downwards.
TGAGCGGGCTGTTCGAGTCCGACTTCCGCCGGGAAGGGGCGGAGGCGGGCCTCTACCTGTTCCGGCCCCACGTCCCGGGCAAGATCCCGGTGGTGCTGGTCCACGGGCTGTTCTCCAGCCCCCGCGCCTATACCCAGACCATCAACGAGCTGGCCAGCGACCCGACCCTGACCTCGCGGTTCGAGTTCTGGGTCTTCCTCTACCCGACCGGCCGGCCGATCCCGGCCTCGGCGGCCACGCTCCGCGCCTCGCTGGAGAAGGCCCGCCACGCGTTCGACCCCGACCACGCCGACCCGGCGCTGGATCGGATGGTCCTGATCGGCCACAGCATGGGCGGGCTCCTGTCCAAGATGATGGCCCAGGACAGCGGCGCGACCCTGTGGGAAGCGGCGTTCCGCCGGCCAATCGACCGGCTCAACGCCTCGCCCGAGACCCGGCAGGTGCTGGAGCAGGCGCTGCTCTACCGGCCCGTCGCGTCGGTGGCCCGGGTCGTCTTCATCGCCACGCCGCACCGGGGCAGCCCGATCGCCGACCAGTGGTTCGGCCGGACCATCGCCTCGTTGGTCAAGCACTCCGACGAGCAGACGGCCATCGGCAAGGAGCTGGAGAAGCTGAACGGCCCCGACCTGATCGCCCCGGAGATCCGCCGCGCCCCGCTCAACGCCGTGGGCAACCTCCGGACCGACAGCCCGATCCTCCGCGCCCTGGACACGATCCCGATCCGGCCCGGCGTGCCCTACCACTCGATCATCCCGCTGGTGGGCGGCCGGATCGACAGCGACGGGGTCGTCTCCCGCGCCAGCGCCCACGTCGACGGGGCGGGCTCGGAGATGACCTTCCCCGGCACCCACTTCTCGCAGCAGGACCCCCGCGTGACCCGCGAGCTGCGGCGGATCCTCCTGGAACACATCGGCATGAGCGGGGCGGAGGCCCGGGCCGCGGCGCTCGAAGAGGCGCCCGAGATCCCGGTGATCGACTCGCCGGTCCCCTGAACGCGGGACGGCCCCGCGACCTCCCCGGAAGCCGGGGCGATCGGGGGGCCGCATGGATCCCGCATCCGGGCCGGCGGGCGGCGCTCAGAAGGCGTCGGACGACACGACCTCGCCCCCCTTGGACGTGCTGATCGCCCGCCACGTGTTGATGTTGATCGTGTTCTTGACGAACTTGACGCTACCGTCACAGAACACGGAGTTCACCCCGCCCGGGTGGCGGCTCCGCGAGGCGAACATGGCCGGCTCCGTGGCCGTCGGCGTGCCGGTGCACGGGGGGTTGTTCTGGAAGGGGTACTTGCAATAGTTCGGCGTGTAGATGACGTCGGGCCGGGGGCTGTTCGGGGCGAGGAAGGCCTCGAAGGCGGCGGCGTCCCCCCACATGACGAACCCGCGGAGGTCGACCCCCTGGGCCTGGATCACCTCGCTCAGCATCATCGTGTTGCTGGTCCCGTCGGTGACCGAGGCGATCGTCGATACGCCGACCTGGGAGGTCGTCCCCTTCATGATGTCGGAGAACGGGGCGCCGCCGAAGGTGTAATCGATGCCGCCGACGGAGATGGTCTGCTGGATCTGGCCGGTGTTGCCGAAGTTCACCGCATAATTATACGAGTGCACCCCGCCGGACGGGGCATTGGGCGTGTCGCTGGGGCAGGTGTAGGCCATGATCCGGCTGCGGGCCACCGTGGAATTGCCCACGCCGCTGTAGCGGAAGATGTCCGTCGCGGCGTTGGTCGGGTCGCCGACGAAATTCCAGGCGTTGTACGAGTTCGACTGTTCCATGTAGGGGAGGACGAACACCGTCCAGGTCCCGAAGCAACACCCCTTCTTGCCGGGGGCGAACGAGCTGTTGGTGCTCTCGTAGTTGTGCATGGCCAGGCCGATCTGCTTCAGGTTGTTGATGCACTGCGAGCGCCGGGCGGCCTCGCGCGCGGCCTGGACGGCCGGCAGGAGAAGGGCGATCAGCACCGCGATGATGGCGATGACGACCAGCAGTTCGATGAGCGTGAAGCCGCGTCGAGGGCGGTTCGACATGGGATCGACTCCGATGGGGATGGGATGAGGCGAGGACGGGACGGGGCGAAGGGCTGGTGGTCGGCGGCCCGGGACGGCCTATTTCTTGGAGTCGAGCGCGAAGTCGATGGCGTTCGACTCGCCCGCCTTGATCTCGGCCGTCAGGGTCGTCTGGACGTTGTATTTCTTGGGGATGCGATCCGGCTTCGGCTTCGGCACCTCGCCCGGTGGCGGGGGTTCCGCCTCCTCGACCGTGGGCTCCACGGACGAGATGGCCACCTTGTACGAGCCGGCGACCGGGCCGCGATCCGTGCCGAATTCGTAGGCCCCGGCCTTGATCGGGCCCGACGTCCCCCCCTGGGAATTCGGGTCGGTCGAGATGAACTGGATCACCGCGGAGTCGAGCGGCTGGCCATCCAGGGTGACCTTCCCCGAGACGGCCTCCCGGTCCAGCGAGTCGCCGGATTCGTCCGTGGTACAACCGGCCAACGCCAGGCAGACGGCGATGGTCGCGCCGAGCCGCAGCCCGCGAACATCAGTGTGTCGCAACGCGCAGTGCCCTCCTGTGCAGCGGATTATCGATCCGAAGGTCGCAGACGAGGGCCCCCAGGGATTGGGGGCCCGGCGTGCCGATGGGGATCCGGAGACGGGGCGATCGTGCCCCTCAATGCCATTACTGGCAAAATCCCGGACCAGGCTCCTCAAAACTGCTCTCGTGGGCGATCCCTGTCAAGTCCCCACGTATTCACCCCCCGATTTCGTAGGGTCGAGGGCGAATCTGCCGCCCGCTCCGGAGGCAGTACAGATGTTTTACAGGGCTTTTCCCGGAATTCGATCGAGGATCTGTCAGCGAATGCTGACGATCCATGCGGTCATGCCCGGAACAGCCGTGTCATCCCACGGAGGCGCGACCGGGTTTGGGCCGGGGTCGAGCGTCGAGCCCGGTAGGGCCGGGCCGGATTGAAGATCGTCGGCCGATCGGCGATCCTGGTCGGACCTCTCGCCGCCCGCCCCGCCCCCGACGAGTGCCCACCGATGCATGAACCGATCCCGACCGATGCGACCGCTACCCACCCCACCCGGCGGGCGATCCTCCGGGGGTTGTTGGCCCTGGGGTTGGGCACGGCCACGTTCCGCCGCGCCCTGGCCGCCCGCGCCGCCGACGAGGGCCGGGTGACGCCCGAGATGATCCGCCAGGCCGAGTGGATCTCCGGGCTCGAACTCTCCGACGAGGAGCGGGACCAGGCGGCCAAGGATGTCCGGAATTCGCTCGCCCGGTTCGAGGCGCTCCGCAAGGTCGAGGTCGGCTACGACGTCGCGCCCTGCCTGGCGTTCGTCCCCGACCCGGGCGCGGCCGCCCCGTCCGCCCCGGTCCGCCGCAACCAGGCGGTCGCGGCCGAGGGGCATGCGCCGAAGCGGCCCGACTCCGACGAGGAACTGGCCTTCCTGCCCGTCAGCGAATTGTCGGCCCTGATCCGCGACCGGCAGGTCAGTTCGGTCGAGTTGACCAGGCTCTACCTGGCCCGGCTCGAACGGTTCGACCCGCTGCTCAAGTGCGTCGTGACGCTGACGCCCGACCTGGCCATCAAACAGGCGGAGCGGGCCGACCGCGAGATCGCGGCGGGCCATTATCGGGGGCCGTTGCACGGCATCCCCTGGGGGGCCAAGGACCTGATCAGCTACCCAGGATACCCGACCACCTGGGGGGCGACCCCGTTCAAGGACCGGACCATCGACGTGAAGGCCACGGTGGCCGCCCGGCTGGAGGAGGCCGGCGCGGTGATGGTGGCCAAGCTGACCCTGGGCGCCCTGGCGATGGGGGACGTGTGGCACGGCGGCAAGACCCGCAGCCCCTGGGACCCGCGCCGGGGGTCGAGCGGGTCGTCGGCGGGGTCGGCGTCGGCGGTGGCGGCGGGGCTGGTCGGGTTCGCCATCGGCAGCGAGACCCTGGGCAGCATCGTCTCGCCGTGCCGGGCGTGCGGGGCCTCGGGCCTCCGGCCCACCTACGGCCGGGTCAGCCGCCACGGCTGCATGACCCTGTCGTGGTCGATGGACAAGCTCGGGCCGATCGCCCGGTCCATCGAGGATTGTGCCCTCATCCTGGACGCGATCCACGGCGCCGACGGCCTGGACGCGTCGGCCGTCGACCGCCCGTTCGCCTGGCCTTCGCCGAGGACGGTCCGCGGCCTGAAGGTCGGCTACATCGAGGACGAGAAGCGGCCCGCGGCCGACCGCGAGGAGTTGCGGGCCCTGCGCGACCTCGGGGCCGAGGTCGTCCCGATCGCCCTGCCCGCCGACCTGCCCGCGTCGGCCGTCTCGCTGATGCTCGGCGTGGAGGCCGCCGCCGTGTTCGACCCGCTGACCCGGGCGCACGTGTCCGAGGGTCTGAACAGCTGGCCGGGCTCATTCCGCCAGGCCCAGTTCGTCCCGGCCGTGGAGTACCTCCGGGCCTCGCGGGTGCGGACGCTCCTGATGAGGAAGATGGCCGACCTGATGGAGACGGTGGATGCCTACGTCCACTCCGGCCAGGACCTGACCATCACCAACCTCACCGGGCACCCGACCGCCGTCTTCCCCGGCCCGCTCCGCGACCGCGACGGCCGCGAGGCCCCGGATTCGATCGCCGTCACCGGCCGGCTCTACGACGAGACGACCCTGCTGGCCGTGGCCGACGCCATCCAGCGCGCCGGCGGCCACCACCTCAAACGCCCTCCCCTGGAGCGTTATCTCGCCGAGGACGCGCCGAAGCCCGAGGAGGAGGCCCGGCCCTGATCGACGCCCGGCGGGATCCCGGATAGGCTGGAGGGATGGGGAGGACGCCCGAGATCATCGGGCGACTCCCCCCGGGACGATCCGGCAGGGAGGTCGCCATGGCGGAATCGATCAGCGTCTTCGACATCTTCAAGATCGGCGTCGGGCCGTCCAGCTCGCACACGATGGGGCCGTGGCGGGCCGCGCAGCGGTTCCTGGCCTCGTGCCGGGACCGGGGGCGGTTCGACGCGATCGCGCGGGTCCAGGTCGACCTCTACGGGTCGCTGGCCAAGACCGGCAAGGGCCACGGCACCGACATCGCCGTGCTGATGGGGCTGGCGGGCGAGGACCCGGTGACCTGCGACCCGGAGCAAATCCACCCCGAGGTCGAGGCGATCCGCACCGGCCGCGAGTTGAAGCTGGACGGCGTCCGGCCGATCCGGTTCGACCCGGAGACCGACCTGCTGTTCCACCGCAAGGTCACGATGCCGGGGCATCCCAACACGGTCCGGTTCCTGGCCGAGATGGGGGACGGATCGACATTCGAGGAGACGTACTACTCGGTGGGCGGCGGGTTCGTGGTCCGCGAGGGCGGGCCGGACTCGGCCGCGCAGGAGGTCGCGCTGCCGATGCCGATCGCCACCGCCGAGGACCTGCTCCGCCACGTCCGGGAGCATGGCCTGTCGATCCCCGAGGTGGTCCGGGCCAACGAACGGGCCTGGCGCGACGACGCCGCGATCTCCGACGGGCTGGCCCGGATCTGGGATGCGATGCTCCGGTGCGTGGTCCGGGGGTGCCGGATCGGCGGGACCCTGCCCGGCGGGCTGAACGTGACCCGGCGGGCGTCGGCGATGAGCCGGTCGTTGCTGGGCGGGCGCGAGATGCCCGAGGACCCGGCCGAGGCGCTGGCCGCGATCCGGTCCGGGGGCCGGTCGTTCGGCGAGGTGATGCGCTGGGTGTCGTGCTTCGCCCTGGCCGTGAACGAGGAGAACGCCGCGTTCGGCCGGGTGGTCACCGCCCCCACCAACGGCGCCGCCGGGGTGATCCCCAGCGTGCTGATGTACCGGGTCGCCTTCGTCGAGGGGGGGCCGGAACTGGTCGAGGACTTCCTCCTCACGGCCGGCGAGATCGGCAGCCTTTTCAAGAAGGGGGCGACCATCTCGGCCGCGATGGGGGGCTGCCAGGCCGAGATCGGCGTGTCCAGCGCCATGGCCGCCGCCGGGCTGTGCCAGACCTCGGGCGGGTCGGCCGCCCAGGTCATGATGGCCGCGGAGATCGCCATGGAGCACCACCTGGGCCTGACCTGCGACCCGATCGGCGGGCTGGTCCAGGTCCCGTGCATCGAGCGCAACGCGATGGGGGCGCTCAAGGCGATCGCCGCCAGCGACCTCGCCCTGGGGGGCGACCCCGCCAAGGCCCGCGTCTCGCTGGACGCCGTGATCCGGTCGATGTGGGCCACCGCCCAGGACATGAGCACCAAGTACAAGGAGACGTCCGAGGGGGGCCTCGCGGTCCAGGTCCCCGTCAGCCTCGCCGAATGCTGAAATCTCCCCGCGCCCAGGGTTGACAGATTGGGCTGGACATCGCGGGGCGTGTCGGAGATCCTGGGCGCGGCCCCTGGGACGAGGATGTCCCCCGGCCCGGACTTCGAAGTCCGACCCGATCCACACCATCGATCCGGGCCGCGCTCGGCCCGGGGCACCCCGGATGACCGGACCCCGTCATGGATGACAACCGTTCGCGCAGGAACACCCACGGGGCGGACGTCCTCCGGGGCGTCGCCATCCTGATGGTGGTCGGCTATCACGCCGCCTTCAGCTCGCTGTTCGGCATCTCCTTCCCCTGGGCGGGGATGGCCCGCGACTTCGGCCCGTCGCCGAGCCCGACGACCCTGGCGTTCTACCCCCTCAGCCTGGGCTGGGCCGGGGTGTCGCTGTTCTTCGTCCTCAGCGGGTTCTGCATCCACTTCTCGACCCTCCGGGCGGGCGAGACGCGATGGGGCCACTTCTTCTGGCGGCGGTTCTGGCGGATCTACCCGGCCTATTTCCTGGCGCTGGTCGCGTTCGCCTGCCTGGGCAAGCTCGACCTCGGCACGGCCGACGGGTCGAAGCAATTCCTGACCCACGCGTTGTTCCTGCACAACGTCAGCGAACAGACCCTGTTCGGGATCAACCCGTCGTTCTGGAGCATCGCGGCCGAGGTCCAGCTCTACCTCCTGTTCCCGGCGTTCCTGGCGATCCGCTCGCGGTTCGGGACCAAGGGGGCGCTGGTCGTGGCCTTCCTGATCGGGTGCGCCTGGCGGGGGATCGCGGTCGCCGCCTGGGGGCTGCCCGATCACGTCATCTCGGCCGTGTTCGCCTCGCCCCTGACGTGCTGGTTCGACTGGATCCTCGGGGCCTACGTCGCCGAGCGATTCTTCGCCGACCGGCCCGCGTTCCGGTCCCCCGGCGCCTGGCTGGCCGTGCTGGTCCCGGCGTTCGTGGCGAGCACCCTCTACCGGCCGGCCACCCTGTTCAGCTTCACCCTGGCGGCGGGCATCGCGGCGGTGGTCCTCGATGCGGCCCTCCGGCGCGAGTGGCGGAGATCGTCCCTGGCCGGACCGCTGGGCTCGATCGGGCTGGTCAGCTATTCCCTCTACCTCTGGCACCAGCCCCTGGTCGTGCCATTGAAGCGGGCCCTCGATGCCCGGGTGGGATCCCCCCTGGCCTGGGTCGGCCTGGCCTCGGCCCTGCTGCTCGGCTCCTGGATCTCGTACCACCTGTTCGAGAAGAGCGGCGTCCGGCTGGGCGAGACGCTCTGGAAGAGGCGCCCGCGGGTGGTCCCGATCGAGGCGCGGATGGCGGCGACGGCCTGAGCGATCGATCTGGTTCGACGGCCCGGAAACGAAGAAGGCCACGCGGGATGATGCCCGCGTGGCCTGTTTTATTGCCGGCGCGACTCAGGGCTTGGACGGGCCGAAGATGCCGTCCAGGGCCTTCTCGCCCAGGTCGTCGACCGCCTTGCTCACCCCTTCGCGGGCCGCCTTGGCCTTGCGGCGGGCCTTGGCCTTGGCCTCCTCGACCGAGCTGCGGGCCTCGTCCTTGACGCGATCGGCGGCATCCTGGACGCGGCCCTTGGCCGTGTCGGCGGCCCGGCGCAGCTCGTCCTTGGCCTCGCCGAGGACGCTGGTGGCGCCGTCCTTGACCTCGCCGTAAGCACTCGTCGCGCCCCCCTTGACCTCCTCGACCACCGCGGTGGCCTGGTCGCGGACGCCGCCGGAGATGCCCTCGACCTTCTCCTTCGCGTCGGTGGCGGCCTGGGCGACGCTGGCCTTGATCTGGCCGGCCTCGTGCTCGACGCCCTGCCGGATCTCGCCGGCGCCCCGCTCAAGGTCTTCCTTGATCTCGCCGGCACGCCGCTCGGCGGCCAGCCCGGCCCGGCGGATCGCCTCGTCGGACTCGACCGGCGCCAGGGGCTCGATCTCCGCGGCGACCTGGGCCGGGGCCGGGGCCGGGGCCGAGACGGGCTCGGCGTCCCTCGGGGCGGCGGTCGCGACCGGCGTGGCCGAGGCGGGGACCGGGGCCTCCTCGGAGCATCCGAACGGGGCCGCGGCCAGGGCGATCGAGGCGAGGGCGAGGCGAGGGCGAAGGCGCTTCATCATCCATGACTCCGGTGGTGTGATCCCCGCGGGACGGCCGGACCGTTGGCCCCGGCCCCGAGGGCGCGGCCATCATACGGGCTCTGCCCGGCCCGGCAAGGCGGATTTGGCCGCCGCCGGAGGCCTTCCGAATTCACGCCGTGGAGGCCGGCTCGAAGGGCTCGTCGCGGTGGGCGGGGACGGAGGGGGCCAGGGGGAGGTGGATGGTGAAGGTGGTGCCCCGGCCGGGGGCGGTGGCGACCTCGATGGTGCCGCCGTGCTCCTGGATGATCCCGTAGCTGATCGAGAGGCCCAGGCCGGTCCCCTTGCCGATCGGCTTGGTGGTGAAGAACGGGTCGAAGATCCGGCCGCGGATGGCGGGGTCGATGCCGGGCCCGGTGTCCGAGACCGCGATGGCCACGGCGTCGGCTTCGGGCCACGAGCGGATCGAGACGGTCCCGCCCGCCGGGCTGGCGTCCACGGCGTTGCTCAGGAGGTTCATCACCACCTGGTTGATCTTGGCCGGGTGGCAGGCGACCGGGGGGAGGGGCCGGAGGTCGACCTCCAGGGCCACGTCGTCGCGGCGGGCGTTGCCCCGGATGATCGTGATCGTGGTCCGGATGCCGTCGTTGAGGTCGGCCTCCTTGATGTCCCCCTCGTCGAGCCGGGCGAACAGGCGGAGGTCCTTGACCACCTGCTCGATCCGCGAGAGGCCGTCGCGCGACCGGGCCAGCAGGCCGGGGAGGTTCTCCAGGGTGTAGTCGATGTCCACCCGGTCGCGGAACTCGCGGATCCGGGCCAGCAGGTCGGGGGCCTCGCGGGCCAGCAGGGGCGTCGCCTCCTCGTGGAGCGCCACCAGGGCATTGAGGTCGGCGATGTCGCGGTCGAGCACGGCCACGTTGTTGATCACGAAGGCCAGCGGGTTGTTGATCTCGTGGGCCACGCCCGCGACCATCTGCCCCAGGCCGGCGAGCTTCTCCGACTGGACCAACCGGCTCTGGGCCAGCTTCAGCTCGTCGTGGGCCTCGCGCTCGGAGGCGACGGCCGCTTCGAGGCGGCGGTTCTGCTCGGAGAGCAGCCCCTCGGCGACCTTCCTGGCGTTGATGTCGGTGTGCGACCCGGCCATGCGATACGGGCGTCCGTCGCCGTCGCGGAGGGCGACCCCCCGGGTCAGGATCCAGCGATAGGTCCCGTCCCGGTGGCGGAGCCGGATCTCCTGCTCGTACTCGTCGCATTGCCCTTCCAGGTAGCACCGGATCGTCTCCTGCGCCCGGCCGAGGTCGTCGGGATGGAGCAGGTCGAGGAACTGGGCATAGTCGTCGGACAGTTCGCCGTCCTCATAGCCGAGCATCTGCTTCCATCGGGGGGAGAAGTAGCTCTGGTTCGTCACGATGTCCCAGTCCCACAGGCCATCGCGCGAACCCCGGACGGCCACCGCGTAGCGTTCGCGGCTGACGCGCAAGGCTTCCTCGATCCGCACCCTGCCGGCGAACTCGCGGCGGATCAGGAGGTAGACCACCCCGAGCAGGCCGAGGACCACGATCACCAGGCCGGCATGGGCGGCGGCGACGAACTGGGTGCTCCGCTCGGACACCACGATCCGGTCGGCCAGGAGCTGGCGCTCGGCGGCCCGCATCTCGGCGACCAGGGCGCGGCAGCGGGCCATCCGGTCGCGGCCCTCGCCGGAGATGACCCGGCCGCGGGCCTGGCCATCGGCCTCGCCGGCCGTCGCGATCGCCCTTCGCATCAGGGCGATCCGCTCGCCGATCGCCGCGGCGAGGAGCCGGGCCCGCCTCGCCTGCTCGGGGTTGTCGGCGACCATCCGGGCCAGCACGGCCGCCCGGTCGATCGCCAGCGCGGCGGAGGTTTCGAAGTCGTCCAGGAACGCCCGGTCGCCGGCCAGGAGGTAGCCCCTCTGGTTGGTCTCGGCGTCGAGCGTCAGCGACAGCGTCTCTTCGAGCGAGGCCAGCGCCCCGAGGGTCTGGGCGACCAGCCGCCCGTCGGCGGCCAGCCGGGCGGTCGAGAGCTGCGCCAGGGCGGACATCGCCCCGAGCAGCGAGGTCGCCAGCAGGAAGCCGATCACCAGTTTCAGCCGCGTCGCGCGTGTCATCGCCGGGGTCCCGCCGGGCCGATTCGTCGGGGATCATCCTACCACAACCGTGGGGGCAGCGAGGCCGCTCAGGCCCCGAGATAGCGGGCGAACAGCGAGCGGGTGCGCACCGCCAGCCTCGCGGCGTCGGCCCGGATCGAGGCGCCGGCCTCGGCCGGGTCGGGCCGATCATAGCCGAGGTGGCGGGCCAGGCGGGCCAGGTCGTCGACGTTCTCGGGCCAGTCGCCGGCGGCCCGGTTGTGGACGACCCGGAGCCGGGCCTCCACCGTGCGGAGGAACTCGTAGGCCTCCAGCAGGTCGCGGCCGTCGTCGGGGGCCAGGCGGCCGGCCCGGGTCAGGGCGTCCAGGGCCTCCCACACGTTGGCGCGGGCCGGGCCGTCCTCGGCGGCGTGGACCAGCTGGAGGTACTGGGCCAGGAACTCGATGTCGGCCAGCCCGCCCGGCCCGCGCTTCAGGTCGTTGGGCCCGCGCGATTCCTCCAGCTTCCGCCGCATCGCCACGACCTCGCGGGCCAGCGCGTCCGGGTCGGTCGGGATGACCTGCGCCTCGCGGATCGCCCGGGTCACGGCCCGGCCGAACCCGCCCCGGGCGTGGATGACGCGGGCGCGGGTCAGGGCCAGCCGCTCCCAGGGCTGGGCGCGATCCCGGAGGTAGTCGGCCAGCATGTGCAGCGGGACGGACAGCGGCCCCGCGTTGCCGTAGGGGCGGAGCCGGGCGTCGGCCGCGTAGATCCGCCCGGTCTCCGGCGGGGCGGTCAGCATCCGCAGGACCCGGCGGGCGGCGTCGCCGTAGAACTGCTCGATCGGCACCGACTCACGCCCCGGCCCGCCGTCGGTCCGGCCTTCCCCCTCGTGGACGAAGATCAGGTCGAGGTCGCTGTGGTAGTTCAGCTCGCGCCCGCCCAGCTTCCCCAGGGCGATCACCGCCCAGTTGGCGCGGCGGCCGTCGGCCTGGCGGCGGGGGATGCCGTACTTCTTGACCTTCATCCGCCAGGCGGCGCGGGCGATCTGGTCCACGACCGCCTCGGCCACGTCGGCCAGCTCGCGGGTCACGTCGCGGATCGGCTCGCGGCGGAGGATGTCGCGGGTGCCGATCCGGACCCACTCCTTGTTGCGGAACCCCAGGAGGATCGGCGCCAGTTCCTCGGCGTGCCGGCACAGCTCGGCCAGCTCCCAGCGGATCGCCGAGGCCGGCTGAGACCGGTCCACGACCAAGGAGTCCATCAGGTCGTCGATCATCCCCGGGTTGGTGATCAGGATCTCCGACAACAGCTGGCTGGTCGAGCAAAGCTCGACGTAGAGCCGGAGCGTCGGCGGGTTGACGTTGAACAGCTCCCAGAGCATCGCCTTCGCGCCCAGCGAGGCCGAGACCTTCTCCAGGTTGGTCAGCGCCATGTCCGGGTCCGGGGCGCGGCCCACCGCCTGGAGCAGCCGGGGGGCGATCCCGGCCAGGAAGTGGCGGCACCGGGCCCGCGACAGGAACGGGCTCTCCTCGCGCGACAGGGCCATCAGGTTGTGGTAGGCGGTCACCGGGTCGCGGAACGGATACCGGCCCAGCGCCGAGGCGATCAGGTCGGGGCCGGGGATCGGGTCCAGGACGAGGTCCACGGCCGGGTCGGCGGCCATCGCCCCGACGCCGTCCTCATCGCCCCCGCCGAGGAAGGCGTCGTGCATCAGGTGGTTGAGGATCGCCCGGTTCTGCTCGGTCTTGGAGCGGTAGTCGTTGAGGAACCGCTGGGCCGGGCCGGTGCGGTCTTCCCACACGCTGGCGGGCGGGTATCCGATCCGGATCGCCAGGACGCGCTGCTCCTCGCGGTCGCGGGGCATCTCGTGGGTCTGGCGGTCGAACATGGTCTGGAGCCGGTGCTCGACCCGGCGGAGGAAGCGGTAGGTGTCGACCATGATCCCGCGTTCCTCGGCGGTCAGGCAGCCGACGATCTCCAGCTTTGACAGGGCGACCAGGGTGTTGGCGTGGCGGACCTCGGGGAACTCGCCGCCGTGGAGGAGCTGGAGGAACTGGACCACGAACTCGACGTCGCGGATCCCCCCGCGCCCGGTCTTGACCTCGACCCCGGAGGTGCCGGCCGAGACGGTCCTCTGCTCGATCCGCCGCTTCATCGCCTTGATCTCGGCGATCTCGGCCGCCCCCAGGTAGCGGCGATAGACGAACGGGGTGATCGCGGCCAGGAAGTCGTCGCCGAGGTCGATGTCCCCGGCGATCGGACGGCACTTGATCAGCGCCTGGCGCTCCCAGGTCCGGCCGGTGTTCTGGTAGTAGCCCAGGGTCGACGCCAGCGACCGCGCCAGGGGGCCCTGGTCCCCCTCGGGGCGGAGCCGCATGTCGACCCGATAGGCCATGCCCAGCGCGGTGTGGTCGGACAGGGTGCGGACGATCTCCCCGCCCAGCCGGGCGAAGTACTCGGCGTGCGACAGGGGCCGGGGCCCGGCGGTCTGCCCCTCCACGTCATAGACGAAGATCAGGTCGATGTCCGAGCTGTAGTTCAGCTCCTCGCCGCCGAGCTTGCCCAGGGCCAGGACCACGAACCGGGCCGGCCGGCCGTCGCGGTCGACGGGCGTCCCGTGCTTCTCGTCGAGCAGGCGGCGGCCCAGGCGATACGCCCCCTCGACGCAGGCGTCGGCCAGGTGCGACAGGTCGAGCGTGACCAGTTCCAGGGGGAGGTCGCGGACGATGTCGTTGTAGCCGATCCGCAGCAATTCCCGGAGCCGGAACCGCCGCAGGGCGATCTTCCGGTCCTCGGCGGTCGGGGCCTCGATCAAACGCCCCCACAGCTCCTCGATCAGTTCCGACAGGTCGAGCCGCGGCGAGCCGGAGCGGAGCCAGTCGAGCAGGTCGGGGTCGCGGATCATCAGCTCGGTGAAGAACTGGCTGGTGCTGAACAGCTGGACGGCAATCTCCGAGGCGCGCGGGTTCGTCGCCAGCGACCGGAGCATCGCCTCGGGGTCGGGCGCCGCCGCGACGAACCGCTCCAGGTTGGTCAGCGCCATCCCCGGGTCGGGGCATCGCGGCAGGATCTCGTCGAGCTGCTCCGCCATCCGCGCGACCAGCCCGACCGGCAGCCCCCGCCGGACCAGGTCCCGGAGGTCGCGCAGCCCCCGCTCGGCATCCCGCACCCCCAGGCCCGACAGCCACAACCCCGCCATCTGCGGGTTCTCCAGCAGCGAGGAGAATCGCTCAGCGGTCGCGAACGGGAAGTTCGGCGGCATCGGGGAGTTTGCCTCGGGTAGAATCCGGGGCCCGTCGGGATGGGCAAGCTGGGCGGCTCGCCCCATCATACCGAGGACGCCCGCCGGGGCGAACGGGGGTCATGTCGCTCGGCCACAATTGCGTGACCCCGCCCAGGAACCCTGATCTCGACTGTTGCAAGGAGCATAATCGCCAGGCGTGCACAGACTCGGCCGTTCCATTTATTTCGGCTCGGGCGGGTCGGGCTCAAGATGAGACCAGGGAAACATGGCTGCGTGTTGGTATTTCATCATCATCTCGTACTCCCAGTCCCGCACGGCGGCCGATGGGTTCTTCGGGCTGGCGTCGTAACGCAACTCATAGATCGCGGATTTTGACAGATAAGACCGCAAAAGACGGCGCATCTTGACGCACCACGCCACTCCGCCGGAAATCACGGCGACGATCGCCACCGCGAGCATGATCCGCCGCACCGTGAGCTTCGAACGAGGTATTTTCATGGCTCGGTACCGTCGGACGCCCCGCAGCGGAGGCAACGCTTCGATGGCGAGGGATGGGCGAGGCAGGCCGAGCAGGACCGCATCAGCCGCGTTCGGCCGGCGACCTTGCCGAGCGGCTCCAGGTAGATCGGGCAATGACGCCGGCCACGCCTCAGCTTCGATGTCGCCGAGGATCGGTTCTGGGGCCGATGCGGCGGGATGTCGTCGGCCTGATGGTGATCGTTCATCCTCCCCTCCCATGCCTGTCCGCCGCGACGGTGGGTCAGATCAGGCCGCGTCGAGGGGCAATCGGTCCAGTTCGATCATCCCTCGCACCGCATCGACCGACAGGATCGCGACCCGGAGCCTGTCCCCCACGCAGACCCCCTCCGGGCATCGCTCCCGACGCAGCAGGCCCCTGACATCCGGGCGCAGCTCGACGAAGCAGCCGTAGTCCGTCACCAGCACCACCGGCCCGACGAACGTCGCGCCCACGCCGAACGACTCGGGATCGCGCCAGGGGTCCAGTTCGGGGTGGGCGGCCCGGATCGACGCGGAGAACTCGCCCGCCGCCACCCCGAGGACCTTCGCCCTGACCCGCTGCCCGACGCTCAACGCTTCGCCCGGGTGGCGGATCCGGGACCACGAGACCTCGGGGATGGTGATCAGCCCGCGTTGCCCTCCGTGGTCGACCCACGCCCCGTAAGGCTCGATCTGGACCACGACCGCATCGATGATCGACCCCGGGGCGAGTTCCTCCACGCGACATCTCCCTCGATCGACGGTCCATCCTCGCCGGGTGGGCACCACCACCGGCATCCACGGGTCAAGCATCGAGCGGCGGGATGAGCACGGCAAGGTCGCTGTTTCGAATGAGGCGGATGTCCTGCCCGGCGACGATGAGGTGCCCGTCGTCCGTCTCCACATCGAGGACGAACCGATCCCCCTTCGGGACGACCGACTGGTCGAGCCAGAGGCAGGGCAGGTCGCAACGCGTCAGGCCCGTCGCGCCGGTGATCACGAGCGTCATCCGTTCGAGGCGGATCACGACCCGCCGATTCAGCGCGATGACCTCCTGGATCGACTCGTCGTGAAACGGCGAGCGACGCCAGAACTGATCGAGCAACTCGAGGTTGGTCGGCTCGCGGCGACGTTGGCTCATGACGACCCGTCAGGTCTGCGAGGCGGGCACCGCCATACCATCCCGGACCTCCGGAGTTCCGCCGGGTGGGAGCCGCCCACCTTTCCATGCCGGCCATCTAGCACGATGGGAGGTGCCCACCCTGCTTGACTAGGACTTCGCGACGACCAGGGCCACGCGGAATCCCAGCCCCGAGCCCCGGGTATCGGGATCGCTCTCGAACCTCGAAGTCGAAAGGCATTGGACGCCCGAGTTGTGCCAGCAGCCTCCGCGGGCGGCAGGCCGGGCCTCGCCGCCCGTGCTGTCGCCGCACCATTCCCAGACGTTGCCGTGCATGTCCTGCACTCCCCAGGCGTTGGCCCGATATCGGCCGGCCGGAGTCGTTTCTTTCACATACGGCCCGGGCTTCGCCCCCCCGTACGGCTTGGTCCCGTCGATGTTCGCGTCGTCCCCGCCCAGGCGATCGCCGAACGCCGTCGCCGTCGTCGTCCCGGCGCGGCATGCATACTCCCACTGGGCCTCGGTCGGGAGCCGAAACTCGAGGCCGGGCGCGAGACGCCCCGACGCACGCTCCGTCCCCGTGAGTCGGCGGCAGAACTCCTGGGCCTCGGGTTGGCTGACGAAATAGATCGGGTGGTCGGGACCCTCCCCGACGTGCTCCCTCATCGAGCCGTCGCCGACCGGCCGGGGTTGGCCCGGGTCCTTCGCCCGCTGCTGGCGAAGGGTCGTCCCCATGACGGCTTGCCACTGGGACTGCGTCACCTCGGCCTCGCCGATCCAGAAGCCCCGATCCAGGACGATCCGGGTCGCCCGTGGACCCTTCCCCGCCTGGAAGGACCCGGGCGGGCAGTAGCGGAACCCGATCCGCAGGCCGTTGTCGTCCCGCTTTCGCCCGGCGGCATCCGCCTCGGCGGGCCCGATCGACGGCTCCGGGCCTTCCGGATCGGGCGACGTGGGCCCGGGCGGGCTGGGCGTAAAGGCGGTCGGCTTCGGAATGACCTCGAGGTTTGCCCAGAACCAGAGGGCGAGACCGGCGACGGCGCAAGCCGCGATGAGAAGGCCCTTCCTCGGGATTCGGTTCATGCGCCACCCCACGAGGTCAGGGCCGTTGCACATCGCCTCGGGAATCAATCGATTCCGCTCGTCCTGATCGACAGATCACTGCCAACCCCGCTGCATAGGCCGCCCGCCCCGATGGAACGGATTCAGTCCTCCAGCCCGGCCCCCATCGTGGCCAGGCCGAGCGGGGCGTGCTGGAGGTGGCGGACGATGGCCTCGGCGTCCTCGAAGCCGATGCCCAGGGCCTCGGCGAGGGCGCGGTCGTCGAGGCCGCGGGTGACCAGGGGGAGGGCGTCGGGGAGCTTGCGGCGGAGCCATTCGGCCAGCGGGGGCGTGGGGGCGCGGAGCCGGTGCTCGGCCCAGGGGTCGCCCAGGGGGACGAAGCCGGGGGCGAACCAGTATTCGGCCCCGCCGCCCCGGAGCAGGCGGAGGAACCAGTCGGCGAAGCCCGAGGACATGATCCGCGGGGCGCTGCCGGTCTCGTCGTCGCCCGACGTGAACAGGGGGGAGTCGCCGCCCGGCCAGCGATAGGCGAGGTCGATGCACACCGTCTCGACGTGGGGATTGCCCAGTTCGAACCAGCTCTCCGGCTGGATCACCAGGCCGGGCACCCGGGCGAACGGGACCATCGGGCCGATGCCCGACAGCGGGTGGATGTACGGGCCGTTCGGTCCGCCGAGGCCGTCGGACAGGAGCAGCCACGCCTTGAGCGAGCCGGGGAGGAGGAAGCCGTAGCGCCGTTCCCAGCTCAGGAGCTTGGCCGGGGTGGTGCCGGGCCGGCAGCAGGGGCGGTCTTCGAGGCCGCCGGGGAAGCCGAGCGCGAGCTGGGCGAGCGTGGGCCGGCTCGCGGCATCGACGCCCACGGCGTCGCACCATCGCCCGACCAGATTCGCCAGCTCGTGTCCCATCCGAACTCCCGTCAGGCGACCGGGGCCGCGAACTCGGCGGTCGCCGCCCGGCCGAACAGGGTCACGCCGCTGGCCGACTCGATCTCCACCGGCAGGAACCGCCCGATCAGCCGCCCGGGGCCGTCGAACACCACGATCCGGTCGCAGGCGGTCCGCCCGGCCAGCTGCGCCGGGCCGTGCGGGTCGGCGTCGGGATCGAGGCGGGGGGCGGCCTTGCTCGGCCCTTCCACCAGCACCTCGACGGTCCGGCCGACGAACGCCCGGTTCTCCTCCAGGGTGATCTGGGTCTGGAGGGCGAGCAGCTCGGCGTTCCGCCGTTTCTTGACGTCCTCGGGCACGTCGTCGATCAAAAGGGTATCGGCCTTGGTGCCGAGCCGGGGGCTGTACTTGAAGATGAAGCTATTCTTGAACCGGGACCGGGCGACGAGGTCCATCGTTTTCTGGAACGAGGCCTCGGTCTCGCCGCAGAAGCCGACGATGAAGTCGCTGGTCACGGCGGCGTCGGGCAGGATCGCCCGGATCCGGGCCATCATGTCCTCGTAGAGCCCGACCGTGTAGCCGCGCTTCATCCGCTTGAGGATGTCGTCGCACCCGCTCTGCGCCGGGACGTGGAGGTAGCGCGAGACCCGGGGCAGGTCGCGGATCGCCCGCAGGAGGTCGTCGGTCATGTCGTTGGGATAGTTCGTGATGAACTTGATCCGCTCGATGCCGGCGATGTCGTGGAGCCCGGCCAGCAGGTCGGACAGGCGATAGGTGCGGCCGTCGCCGGCGGTGAACTTGTAGCTGTTGACGGTCTGGCCCAGCAGGGTGATCTCGCGGACGCCCTGGTCGGCGAGGGTGCGGGCCTCATCCCAGATCACCGAGGGCGGCCGGCTCTGCTCGGGGCCGCGGACGGACGGGACGATGCAGTAGGTGCAGAACTTGTCGCACCCCATCATGATCCGCACGAACGCCTGGAACGGGTTGGGCCGCATGGCGGGCTCGCGGAGCGGGTCGTACTCGGCGAAGCTGGCGGTGATGGCGTCGCGGGCGCCGGCGTTGCGGGGCAGGCTCACGGCCATGCGGGGCTTGCCGTCGGCCTTGGCCTCGGCCAGCAGGTCGGACACCTGGCCGAGCTGGCCGGGGCCGACCACGATGTCGACGTGCGGGGCCCGTTTGAGGATCTGCCCCTGGTCCTTCTGGGCCATGCACCCCAGGACGCCGATGGCCACGTCGGGCCGATCCTTCTTGATCTGGCGGATCCGGCCCAGGGCGCTGTAGATCTTGTCCTCGGCGTGCTGGCGGACCGAGCAGGTGTTGTAGAGGATCGTGTCGGCCTGGTCGATGTCGTCGGTCAGCACGTATCCGTCATTGCGGAGCTTGCCCACCACCAGCTCGCTGTCCAGCAGGTTCATCTGGCAGCCGACCGTCTCGATGTACAGCTTCTTCGGTCGGGGCGGGGCGGCGTCCGGCATGAATGGGGCTCCTGGACCGGCCTGCGATGGGAAAGCGGCGGTCGCGGGAGGAGGTTGATCGGCGTCGCGCATCGGTCGAGGGCCTGGGCATCCCGGCCGGCCCCCTCCGGGCGTTCTACTCTACCAACCCCCGCCCCGCCTGGCTACCGGCTCGCGCCGGCATTCGGCCGTCGCCCGGGGGCGGGGCGGCCCCGGGGATCGGCGGCCGGGGCCGGGTCGCGAACAGGACCAGCAGCACGATCCCGATCACCAGGACCATGCCGTTCAGCCGGACCGACCGGCGGTGGAGCCGGTCGAACCGCGCGGCGCCCTCGGGCCCCCGGTCGCGGGCCGCGTTGATCCGGCCGGTCAGCGTGTTGCCGCAGTACATCATGGTGAGCGTCCCGGCCAGGATCAGCCCCGCCTGGAGCCCGACCATCGGCCCGCGGAGCCCGGGCACGCAGAACGCCACCCCCACCAGCGCCGGCAGCGCCACCGCCCCGTTCACGACGCCCCAGGCATAGTACCTCGGGAACAACGCCCGGACGAACCGCCCCCCCTGCTCCGCCCCCAGCACCGCGAAGATGACCGGGGCCACGGCGAACGAGAAGAAGGCGATGCCGCCCACCCAGGCGGCCAGCGCGAACAGGTAGATGCTATCGAGGATCGCCAGCATCGACCGGTCTGACATGGGCCGCGTTCCGCCGGGGTTCGAGGAGGGGGGCGTCAGTCCGTCGCGGCCGGAGGCTGGGGCCGGCGCGGCCTCTCCATCTCGCGGCGCGCTTCCTTGTAGCTCGTGAGCCGGTCGAAATAGAGGTTGGTCATGTTCGATTTCGAGTAGACCCTGTCCTGCTCGTCGATCGCGGCGATCAGGTTCTGCCACGCGTCATCGGGCCGTCCGAGTGCGCGGTAGGCCATGGCGAGCGTGAACAGGGACTCGGCCCTCTGGCTGAGGTATTCGTTGACGTGGCGGCTGCGCTCGATCAGCTTGTCGAGTTCCTGGATCGAGGCCCGGACCCGATCGAGTGCGGCCTGCGGCCGGCCGCCCCGCAGGTCGAGGCGACCCCGGAGCAGGAGGTGCCGGGCCAGGGCGAGCCGGCGTTCGCTGTCTTCCTGGCTGTGCGGGGTGATGCCGAAAAGGGCCTCGGCCCGGTCGCACGCGGCGGACGCCTCGGCATCCCGGCCGGCGTGGAACAGGAGCGTGGCGTTCAGGACCTCGGACGTGGCCTGGAGGAAGCGATACTCCTCGACGCCCCCCCGGGCCCGGACCAGATCCTCGAAGCCCTTGATGGCCGCCCCGGCCGAGGCGAAGGCCGCGGACAGGTCCCCGGCCTTCTTGTAGAGTTCGTCCTCGTAGATCAGCTCGGCGAGCTGGTGGTGCCCCCGGGCCATGTCCTCGGCGAGGTCCCGCCGGAGCTTGTCGGAGATCTCCCCGAGTCCCTCGGGGTCGGCGAGCTCGCCCCGGAGGAGCCGGTTCCCTTCCTCCCGGCTGGCGATGGCCTCGCCCAGCTTGCCGTCATAGCGGGCCTGCATCGCCAGGTTGCCGAAGCTGCGGGAAAGCTGGAGGGCCGCGTCCACCTCCTCCTCGACGAGCGCCTTCCAGGCGGCGTCGTCCAGGGTCGGGGCACCGCCCGCGGCGGCCGCCTCGGCCCGGGCCGCCTTCGCCCCGGCGAGATTCTTCGCGAGGTCGTCGTGGAGCGTTCGGCGGATCCGGTGGGAGGCGGAATATTCCGCCAGCGCCGTCCTGGAGTCGCCGATGCTGGAGTAATAGTCGCCGATCCAGCCGTGGCTCTGCCCCAGGGCGTTCCGGGCCCGGAAGTCCCCGACGCAGCCATCCCTCCGGCCCTCGTGGGCCGGGCACGGCTCGCAGATCGCCGCGCGGGTCTTGCGCCCCCGCTCGAACTGCTCGACGGCCTTGTGGTCGTTGCCCCGGTTGGTGAGCAGGATCCCGTACTCGTGATAGGCGTGGCCCAGCTCCCACATCGCCTCGCGCTGGGTGGCGGGGTCGACCCCGGCCTCGCCGTCCAGGGGCGCCAGCACCGAGATGGCGCTGTCGAAGTTGGGGTCGCTGGCCGCGCCCGAGTCGGACGTCTTGTTGCCCAGTTCGGCGACGTTGATGTAGGCCTTGGCCAGCTCGATCCGGCCGCGCGGGCTCTGTTCGAGCTGGCCCTTGTGCTCCTGGATCACGCCGACGAAGTACTTCCGGGCCGCGTCGAGGACCTTCACCCGAATCGGGTCCTGGTGGGTGTCCGAGCCGAGTTCCCGCTCGAACGTATCCGTGAGCTTGGCGACCGCGTCGCCCGCCGATCGGAAGGCGGACACCACCTTGCGCTCGTTGAGGTCGGTCGCCAGGCCGTCCAGGTAATGCTCGTACCGCAGGTAGCCGGCCAGGCCGCCGAGCGCGGCGATCAGCCCGATGCCCGCGACCTTGGCGGGCTCGCGGCGGACCCACCGGGCGGCCCGCCGGGCCATGCCGATCGGGCGGGCGTGGACCGGCTTGCCCTCCAGCCAGCGCCGGAGGTCGTGGGCCAGGGAGTCGGCCGACGGGTATCGGTCCTTCGGGTCCTTGGCCATGCACTTGCGGCAGATCGCGTCGAGGTCCGGGTCGACCAGAGGGTTGAGGGCCCGCGGCGAGGGGACCTCCGCCTCGACGACCTGGGTCAGGATGTCGGCGACCCCCGAGCCGACGAACGGCGGGCGTCCGCACAGGAGGGCGAAGAAGGTCGCCCCCAGGCCATACACGTCGGACAGCGTCGTGACGTCCTTCTGCCGCCCCAGCGCCTGCTCCGGCGGCATGTACGACGGGGTCCCCAGCCGCGAGCCTTCCTGCTCCTGGCCGGTGTCGAACCCGGCGATCCGCGACCCGCCGCCGGGGGCGGACCCGGCCAGGGTCGGGGCCAGGGCCACGGTCCCCCCCTCGGTCGGGTCGACCCGCTTGGCCAGGCCGAAGTCGGTGACGAACGGGGTGCTGTCCTCGTCGATCAGGATGTTGTCGGGCTTCAGGTCGCGGTGGAGGATCCCCTTGCGGTGGGCGTGGGTGATCGCCTCGGCCGCCTTGATCATCACCTCGACCGCACGCCTCGGGTCGGCCTGGAACTCCGGCCGCCCCCGGAGGCTGCCGCCCCGGACGTACTGCATCACGAAGTACGGCTCGTCCAGGTCGAAGTTGATCCCGTGGATCTTGACGATGTTCGGGTGCGAGTGCAGCTTCGCGACGGCCTGCGCCTCGGCCAGGAATCGGTCGACGTCGGCCTTGGTCGTCAGCTCCGGGCGGATCGTCTTCAGGGCGACCGGCAGCCTCAGCTTGAGGTGGACCGCCTCGTAGACGTAGCCCATGCCCCCCTTGGTGATGTACCGGACGATCTCGTAGTCGCCCAGCCGCGTGCCCACCCGCGACTCGCCCGCCGGCAGGTCGTGGAAGGTGGGCGGGGGCCCCGGGTTGTGCGATCGGGTCCGGTCCATGGCCCAGGTCGGGATGGACGCCTGGCAGGTCTCGTCCAGCGGGGGCGTCGTGGGCGGGCACCCGCCCGGGTCGACCTCGGTGAACAGGCTCCCGGCACGATCAGCCGACGAGGGGCGGTCCCGGATCGTCGCCAGCGGATCGAGCGGATCCCCGGCGCCGCCGGGATCGGCCGACGCCCCGCCCGGGCCGGAGGGGGGCCCATCCTGCTTCAAGCCGGGGTCGTTCGATTGAAGCATGGGTGGTCCCTCCGCGCACGCGAGGTTGGGGGATGGAGGACCGCCATCGTCCGCTATGATGGATGATAACGGAGCGATCCGAAGGCTCGCAATCGATTTTCGGATGGGCGGGCATCCCGCGATGCACCCCGATCCGACGCCGGGAGGTGCCGTCCCTGTCCGGCCCCGCCCTGATTTTCAACCTCGCGCCGGCGGCCTTCCCGATCGGCTCCGCCGCGCTCGCCCTGATCGGCGTCGTCCGACCTGCCGATCGGGGAGGCCCGGCACGTCGCCCGGTTCCGGGGGCACCGCTACCACCGGCGAAGGGCGCAGGCCGCTCAGCCCGCCCCGGCCAGCCGCCCGATCGAGCGGAGCAGCCCCGGGGCCCGCTCCTCCAGGACCATCCGGGCATACAGCACGCCGGCGGCCGCGGCCCAGGCCAGGGCGATCCAGCCCCGCCAGTCCGGGGACGGCCGGGGGCCGGGCGTCGGGTCAGGCCGGGGCATGGGCGACCTCGGCTCGGCGGAGCCGGGCGTGCCAGCGCAGGGCCGCCCGGTGGACCCGATCCGGGGCGAGCCCGGACATGCAAGGGTGGTCGGCCAGCGGGCAGGCCTTGTGGTGGCACGGGCGGCAGGCGACCTTCTGGCGCAGGACCAGGGCCCGCCTCGACCAGGGCCGCCACTGCCGGGGTCGGTTGGTCCCGCTGAACAGGATCACCGAGGGCAGCGCCGTCGAGGCCGCCAGGTGGGCCGGGCCGGAGTCCGAGCCGATGAACAGGTCGGCCCTTTCCATCAGGGCCACGGTCTCGGCCAGGGCGAGGCGTCCGGTCCAGTCGCGGAGGCCGGCGTGGGGGGCGACCGTGGCGGCGGTCGCCACGTCGTCGGGCCCGCCCACCATCACCACCCGCCACCCGTCCTGGAGGAACCGGCCGATCAGCTCGCGCCAGTGCCGGGCCGGCCACCTCTTGGCGGCGGCCCCGGCGCCCAGGTGCACGGCCAGCATCGGCGCGGCCTCGCCGAACCGGCCGGCGTGCAGCCAGCCGGGCGCGTCGTCGTCGGGGAGGTTGGGGTGCGATCGGAAGTCCGAGGTGCCCTTGCGCCCGACCCGGGCCGGGACGCGGGACGCCGCGCGGGCGACCGGCCAGGCGTCGCGGAGCCGGCGGGCCACCCGGGCCCGATCGCGGTCGGTGGCGTGGACCCGGACCCGGGCCGGGAGGTCGGCCGGGGCGTCGAGCTTCGCCAGCAGGGCCAGCCGCGACTCGACCTCATGCCGGCCCGGCACCCAGTCGGCCACGTCGGTCAGGAGGAAGCCCCCCCCGCCCATCGCCCACCCCAGGCGGCGCGGGATGCCGGCCAGGGCCAGGACGAACACGGTGAGGACATCCCCCCGCACGTCGATGCCCAGGTCGTACCCCCGGCCCCGCAGCGATCGGCCCAGGGCCCACACCGCCGACCCCAGGGCGCGGCGGCCGGGGCGGCGGTCGAACCAGTTGCGGTCGGCCAGGTGGACCTCATCGATCTCGGGGTCGGCCTCGAAGACCTCGCGGTTGCTGGGCGACGCCAGGACGTCGATCGTCGCGCCCGGGTAGAGGGCGCGGAGCCTCGGGAAGATCGGGCTCGACAGGATCGCGTCGCCCATGTGGTCGAGCTGCACGACCAGGATCTTCCGGGTCGGGCCGGCCTCGGCGCGGGGGCGCAGCCGACCCCACAGGGCGACGATCAGGCCGCCGAGGGCGTCGAGCAGGCCGACCGAGATCCGCCATCGCCACTTGGTGTAGCGATAGCGCCCGGTGCGGACCGGCCGGGGGCTAGCGGGCGACTTGGTCATAGGCCTCCGCCGTGCGTCGGGCGACCTCGGACCAGGGGTAATGGGCCGCGACGTGGTCGGCCAGGCCGGGCCCCGGCCCGTCGCGCCAGGCCTCGGACACGGCCCGGGCGATCTCGTCGGGGCGGTCGGGCCGGGCATAGTTGACCCGGTCGCCGAAGTACTCGCGGGTGCAGCCGTGGGGCGTCACCACCACCGCCGTGCCGGCCAGCGCCGCCTCCAGGGCCACCAGCCCGGGGGTCTCGAACCAGCTGGGCAGGGCCAGGACGCGGGCCGCCGCGTAGGCCGACTGGAGCATCGGGTCGTCGTGGTCGACCCGGGGCAGCCAGCGGGCGAACGCGGCGCCGGCCCTCTTGCAGTCGGCGGCATAGCGCTCGTAGCCCGGCAGGGCGTCGCCGATCACCACCAGCGGCAGGCCGGCGGCGCGGACCCCCTCCACCAGCCCCAGCACGTTCTTGCGGGGCTCGATCCGGCCGACGTAGAGGACGAACCGGTCCGGCCCGTGGGCGGCGTGGAAGGCCGACGGGTCGGCCTGGGCGAACCGTTCCTCGACGCCGTTGGGCACCGGGCGGATCTTCGCCGGGTCGGCCCCGAACCAGCGGACCAGCTGCCGGCCCTCGGCCTCGGAGTTCGGCAGGATCGCGTCGGCGCACCGGAGCAGGTCGCGCCGCCAGGACGGCCAGCGCGGGGCCAGCGCCTTGAGCCGCCACTTCGCCCGGTTGGCCAGCCGCCCCAGGGGGTCGACCGCCAGCGCGGCCATCGCCCGGGGCTCGATCCAGCAGATCGGCGAGACCACCACCGGGATCCCCCGGGCGCGGGCGAGCTTCGCCAGCTGCAGCCCCTCGCGCGACATCC
Source organism: Tundrisphaera macrotermitis (assembly GCF_051175315.1). Taxonomy (NCBI): domain Bacteria; kingdom Pseudomonadati; phylum Planctomycetota; class Planctomycetia; order Isosphaerales; family Isosphaeraceae; genus Tundrisphaera; species Tundrisphaera macrotermitis. Next base: position 4,974,465 of record NZ_CP195100.1, on the reverse strand, counting down.
CGAACAGGTGGAGCAGCCGGGCCCGGTCGAGCCGGTCGGTCCAGGGGATGAACGGCCGGACCGCCTGCCCCCGGGCCTCCAGGTAGCGGCCCGTCTGGACGAGCTGATTCTCGCCGCCCCCGGGCGACTGGAACGCCGTCGAGGGGGCGTGGAAGACCACCGAACCGGCGGCCATCTCCCCGCGCGACCGCTCGGCCAGCCAGTGCCGGGCCGCGATCGGGGGCGCCACCGTCCGCGCGACGCCGCCCCGTGCCCCGAGCCTGTCCGGCGCGGGTGGGGCGTGCCGTTTCGCCATCACGACTCCGGTCGCCATGCGTTCGCCCGTCCTTCCCTGGTTCGCGTCACGGCGCCATCCATGGCACCTCGCGCGTCGCACGACCGATCAGGATGATCGGTGCCTACATCTGGCCGGTTTCGCCCGTCCCGTCAACCCCAACCTGGTCATCGCCCCGCCCCGGATCGCGCCTTCCACCGCCTCAGCCCCCGCTTGACCAGGGCCGGCAACGACCCGGCCGGCAGGTCCTCGACCGGCGTCACGGTCTCCCAGTCCAGGGCCGACCGCACCGCCTCGCGGAGGCCCCTCGGCCCCTTCAAAATCGTCGGCCCGGGCAGGTCGGCCCGCACCCGCCGCCGCTCGTAGGCCAGCCCGGAGAACGAGAATGGCGTCCGCGGCCCGGCCAGGGGGATGGTCGCCACCAGGTCCCCCCGGACGATCTCCAGGCCGAGCGGGTGGCGGTCGTCCCAGGCGGCGAACTGGATCTCATACCGGCCGTTGCCCCGGTCCTCGACCGACCAGGCCCGCTCGGACCGCCACCGCCACCACCGGGCGTATTCGGTCAGCGTGGTCCGCCAGAGCAGCCCTTCCCCCTCGATCGACTCGGCCAGCGCCGAGACGACCTCGGGGTATCGGCCCAGCCTCCGCTCCGGGTGGCCGTAGACGAAGGCCGGCTCGCCGGCGTCGATCTTGGCCCGGACCGTGCGGATCCAGTGGGCCCCGATCTGCCGCCCCTGCCCGCCCGCCTCGTCGAACAGCCCCTCGCAGATCGGGTGCACCGGAACCTGCAAGACCCGCGAGAATCGCCCGGCATCGTCGCGCCAGGGGAAGGACGGCAGGTCGTCGTGGCCGAGCTGGAAGTCCGACGAATAGGCGTACCCCAGCCCTTCCAGGGCGTCGTCGAGCCCCGGGTTCCAGCGGCCGTGCGGGGCGGCGAACCCCTCGGGGTGGATCCCGGCTGCCGCGAGCCGGTCGTGGGCCCGCCGGAGGTTGGCCCGATTCGCGGCGGGGTCGCGGTAGACGAAGTGGTGGTGCCCGTGCGACTGGGCATCGACCGGCTTGAGGGCCTCCAGGACGTCCGGCCGGTCGCCATACGCGGCCGTGCTGACGAAGTGGGTCGAGCAATCGTCGAGCGGACGCCGGGCCTCGGCGAACCGGGCCAGGTCATCGGGGTAGGGTTCGTCGAGGTCGAGCCGGAGGTTGAACGCCGAACGGTAGGGGAACGGGAACGGGGCCAGCCGGGCCCAGATCCCGTCCTCGCGCCGGACCGCCTCGCGGAGCCCGGCGATCAGGCGGGCGCGGATGGCGGCCTTGTCGTATCGCCCGACCCGCTCGACCAGCCGCAGGCCGTCCACCTCCCACGACGCGGGGGCGGACTCGGCGTCGATCAGGGCCAGGAACGGGTCGACGGCTTCCCCCCGGCGGAAGTCGTCGATGTCGATCACGACCTGATCCGGGGTCAGCAGCTCCCGGACCCGCGACGCGGGCGTGCGGCGGCCGTCGAACAGGACGAACCGGCCCGACCGGAACGCCAGGGGGTGGCGGTCGCGGATCGCGACGAAGGGCACCCCCTCCTGACCCAGGGCCAGTTCCAGCCCCGGCGGGGCCTCCCACAACAGCAAGGGCAGCGGCGGCAAGGGGCCGCCCGACGGGTCAATCATGGCCGAAGTCCGATCCGACCGCGATCGCCTCGGCCGGCGTCCGCGCCGCCCAGAGGGTCCACAACCGGGCCGTGGGCACGGCGCGGAAGATCCGCCGCCGGGCCTCCTCGGGCCGGAGCAGGTGCGACACCCGGACGTCCCGGAATCCGGTCTCGCGCAGCTCACGGCGGAGCCCGCCCGGCCAGAACCAGCGCTCGCGGACCGGGCCGTCGGCCGGGTACATCCAGAGGCCGCGCCGCTCGTCGATCCGCTTGACCAGCGAACTCGGCAGCCAGGGGCGGCGGGCGTCCAGGGCCCCGGCGTTCTTGTCGACGATCGCCAGCCGGCCGCCCGGGCGGAGGACCCGGCGGATCTCGGCGAGCACCGGGCCGACGTCGCCGACGTGCTCCAGCACCTCCACGGCGGCGATCCCGTCGAACGTCCCCGCCGCGAACGGCAGGCGACGGGCCGAGGCCCGGGCCCGCGGGAAGCCGGACGCCTCGGCGAGCATGGCCGCCGACAGGTCGACGCCGACGACGTTGGCCCCCTGGTCGCGGAGGTGGGCGGCGAACCGCCCCTTGCCGCACCCGAGGTCGAGGATCAGCCGGCCGGCCAAGGGCCCGAGGGCCCGCGTGACCGCCCGCAGGCGGACGTCGTCGGGGGCGACCGCCGCCTTGAATCGCGCCGCGTGGATGTCGAACCGGGTGCCGACCTCGGCATCGTGGAGGATCGTCATGACGCCCCCCCCGCCGACCGGATCAGCTCGCGGTGCTTCCAGTGCCGGACCGCCACCGACAGCCCCGACAGGGCGCAGAAGGCCAGCCCCTCGACGCCGTCGCGGAACCCCTGCTTGCCCAGGTAGAGCTTGGCGAACGTCCAGAACGGCCGGACGGCGAGGTCGACGACGCGGAACGGCCGCCCTTCGCGGTGGAACCGGATCGCTTCCAGGTTGGTGTAATGGTTGATCTTGGAGAGGAAGGTCTGCATATCAGGGATGGTCCGATGCTCCAGGTGAAAATCGAGTTGCCCGGACGTGCCGGCGAGGTCGACGGTCTCGTGGACCGTGCCGACCCAGCGGCCAAGGTCGCGGCGGAACAGGCGTAAAGGCAGGTCGTGCTGCGTGCCCGAGAAGCGGAAACGACGGCCCAGGACCACGCTCCGGATCGGCACCCGGTAGCCGGCGTGGGTCCGGGCGGGGTCGGCCAGCGTGGCCCGGATCTCGGCGGCCAGTTCCGGCGTCGCCCGTTCGTCGGCGTCCACGGCGAAGACCCAGTCTCCCGTGGCCAGGCCGAGCGAGGCGTTGCGCTGGGTGGCGAAGTCGTCGAACGGCCGGACCAGGACCCGGGCCCGCGTCGACCGGGCGACCCGTTCGGTCGCGTCGGTGCTGGAGGCGTCCACCACCACCACGACCTCGTCGGCCCAGTCGAGGGCGGCGATGCACTCGGGCAGGGTGGCCGCCTCGTTCTTGGCCACGATCAGGGCGGAGAGGGTGGGCCGATCAGGCATGGCGGGCCACCTTCCGGGCCGCGCCGGCCATCGCCCGCAGCGGGAAGTAGAGACTATACGACACCAGGGCCGCGTCGAGCCGCCCGACCGCCGCCAGGACGATCCAGAGGTGCCAGCGGATGTCGGCGTGCCCCGCCAGCAGGAGCAGCCCGCGCCAGAGGCCGGGGGTTTCCGGCAGGGCCAGGGCGGCCGGGGCGTCGGCGGTCGGCTTGGGCGCGGGGGCGTCCTGGTTGCTGACCATGAAGACGTACTTGCCCATCGCGTAGAGCATCCCCGCGCCCAGCCAGGCGGGGTGGGCGTCGCGGACGAATGCGGCGTAGGCGATCCCGGCGTGGAGGGCCATGTCCCCCATCTCGTCCAGCACGGCGTCGAGCCAGCGGCCGAACTCGGAGGCGGTCCCCTGGAGCCGGGCGAGGTGGCCGTCGGCGGTGTCCAGCACCAGCGCCGCGGCCAGGAACCCGGCGGCCAACCAGCGCGAGGCCCAGGGCATCGGGGCGAAGGCGACCAGGGCCGACGCCGCCAGCACCAGCCCGCCCGCCCCCAGGGTGAGGGCGTTGGGCCGGACCCGGGTCGGCCGGAGCAGGCGGGCCAGGAGCCGGGCCGGGCCCAGGGCCCAGAACCGGCCGATCGGCTGGTAGGTCCGGCGGCGGATCAGCTCGGCGTCGGCCCCATCCAGCCCGCGCGGGCGGTCGAGCCGCCAGATCACGGCGGTCTCGGGGTCGCGGCCGTTCAGCACGGCCCGCCGCAAACGGGCCGGGTCGTAGAGCCGGTCCGACCGGAGGATCGCGGCCCCTTCCGGGGGCGGCCCGGTCGCCAGGCGATAGCGGCCCGCGACGTGGCCGCCGAGGGCCGAGCGGAGGCCCTCATGCTCGTCGATCCGGGCGTGGATGGCGACGGGCCCGGCGGGTGCGAGGGCCCCGGCCAGGTCCATCAGGTGGTCGAGGACCGGCCGGCCCAGGACGCGCTCGGCGGTCAGGGGGCCGCGCGGGCCGCGGGGGCGGGCGTCGATCACGACGTGCGGGGTCGGTCGGATCATCGGGGCGCCTCCTTGCGCCGGTCGCGGGCCGCGTGGCCCGGTCGGTCGTCCTCGGCTCACCAGCGAAAGCGTCGGAAGAAAGCTTCCTGGCGGCCCAGCCACCCGGCCTCCCCCGCCAGCAACGCCCGCCGCGCCCGGGTCACCGCCCCGAGCCGCGCCAGGGCCTCGGCGAAGGCCAGCAGGAACTCCACCCGCCACGCCGCCAGGGCGAACAACAGCCGGGCCGGCAGCCAGAGGAGGTGGGCCAGGAGCCTCGGTCCCGTGAGGTTCTTCCAGGCGAAGATCAGCGTATTCCGGGCCGCCAGTCGGTCGCAGCCCTTTTGCCCGAAGGCCGGGCCGAACGAGCCGAAGCCGCGATGGTAGGCCAGCGCCTCGGGGACGTAGCGGCCGGTCCAGCCGGCCATCCAGCCCCGGAAACCGAGGTCCAGGTCCTCGATCCGGCCGGGGAAGAAGATCGGGTCGTACCCGCCCAGGGCCAGGAACCGCACCCGGTCCACGGCCAGGACCGGCCCGGCGGCGGCGGTCAGGTCGGGGCGATCGACCCATCGCTCGTGGCCCGGCACCCGGCTCATCCCCTGGACCAGCCCGAACCGCGAGCGGACCATCGTCCGCATCCCCTCGTATTCGGACCCGTCGAAGGTCCAGCACTGGGGGGCCGCGAACAGGGCATCCGGGTGGGCGTCGAGCGCGGCCAGCAGGGGGCCGACGGCGTCGGGGTCGAGCTTCACGTCGTTGTTGAGCAGCAGCACGGCCGGCTCGTCGATCCGCGCGAGCACCGCGTTGAACGACGCCAGGCCCCGGTTCGGCTCCCGGATCACCCCGATGCCTGGCCAGTCGCGGGCCAGGTAGTCCAGCGACCCGTCGGTCGAGCCGTTGTCGACCACCGTCACCGGGCAGGGGACCGGCGAGCGCCGGGCGGCCTCGACCACCGACGGCAGGCACTCCCGGAGCAGGTCCAGCCCGTTGTAGTGGAGGACCAGGATTCGGGTCTTGCCAGGTTTCGGGTCGCCGGCCACGGGGTCCGTCCCTCGGTTCGCCCCGGCCCGCCTGGCCGGGATCGGGGCGTACCATACGGCCAACCCGGCGGGCGGGTCAACCCCGACCGCCGGGCCGTGGCGGCCATCAGCCGGTGTATGCGGCGCCCCGGAGGCTTTCGAGGAGCTTCTTGGTGGCCTTGATCCCCTCCGGCTCGGTGAGGCGGCTCCCCTCGTACTCGATCCCGACGAAGCCGTTGTAGCCGGCGTCGGTGACGATCTTCATGATCCGAGCGAAGTCGAGCTTGGTCTCGCGGCCGTCGGAGCCGAAGTCGTAGCTCTTGGCCGACACGCCCTTGGCGTAGGGCATCAGGCGGGCGATCGCGTCATACACGTCGATCGTGTAGGCGCCCTGCTTGTTCTTGGGGAAGTTGCCGAAGTCGGGCAGGGTGCCGAACCCGGGCTTGCCCACCCCCTTCATCAGGGCGACCAGCGCGTCGGGGTCGCTGGACGGCCCGCCGTGGTTCTCGCAGATGATGTGGATCTTCTTGGAGTCGCCGTATTCGGTCAGCTTCGAGCAGCTCTCGACGATCGTGTCGAGCTTGGTGGCGCTGTAGTTGGACCCGGTGTTGACCCGGATGGCGTGGCAGCCCAGGGCGGCGGCGGCGTCGACCCACTTCTTGTGGTTCTCGACCGCCTTGTCGCGGGCGGCCTTGTCGGCGGCGCTCAGGTCCCCTTCGCCGTCGATCATGATCAGGACGCAGGCCACGCCGTGGTCCTTGGCGCGGGTGCTGAGGTCCTTGAGATAGGCCTCGTCGCGGGCCTTGTCCTTGAAGAACTGGTTGACGAACTCGACGCCGTCGACGCCATACTGCTCGCGGGCGATCTTGGGGAAGTCGAGGTTGTCGATCTCCTTCTTCTGCAGGGCCTTGTGGAGCGACCACTCGGCCAGCGAGATCTTGAAGTCGCCGATCTTGCCGGCGGCCGGCTGGCCGGACTTCTCGGCGCCGAGGGCGAACCGCGAGCCCAGGACGAGCGGGGCGGCGCCGGCCACGGCCAGGCGGAGGGCATCGCGGCGGTTCATCGAATTGATGCGCATGGGTCGTTCTCTCCGGGGGTTGTGCGAGGGGATCGGGCCATCTTCGATGGGCGGTCAGGCGTAGGCAATGCCCTTGCGGTCCAGGGCGTCCTGGAGGGCCCGCGCCGCGTCGCCGAACCGCTCGGGGCCGGTGAAGCCGTGGCTCTGGGCGGCGACGATCAGGTGGGGTTCCAGCGTGCAGAAGCCGTCGAAGCCGTCGGACACCGCCTCGGCGATGATCCGGGGGATCTGCCCCTGCCCTTCCCCGGCCGGGACGTTCTTGTGGGTCTTGGTGTCGAAGTCCTTGACGTGGATGTGGGTCGTCCGGGGCCGGAGCAGGTCCCACGCCTCGTCGATCTCCTGCCCCACCTCCAGGTAGTTGGCCGAGTCGAACGCGTGCGACAAAGCCGGGGAGTCCACGGCGCGGAGCAAGTCGAGGACCCGGTCGGCGGTGTCGCCGTAGATCCCCTTCTCGTTCTCCAGGAGCAGGGTGATGCCCCGGTCGGCGGCGATGCGGGCCTTCTCGGCCATCCGGCGGACCACCTCGTCGCGGTGGGCGGAGGGCTCGTCGCCGGCCGGGATGTAGTAGGAGAAGATCCGGATCCGGGGCGTCTCGTAGAAGTCGGCCAGATCGAGGGCGATGTTGAACCGCTCCAGGTGGGGCTCGAACGGCTCGTTCGCCTTGATCTTGCCGATCGGCGAGCCGATGGCGCTGAGGCCGACGCCGCGCTCCTTCAGCAGCGACCGGAACGCCTCGTGCTGGGAGCGGTCGAGGTCGAGGACGTTGATGCCGTGGATCGAGCGGAATTCGATGTGACGGATGCCGTGCCGGGCCAGGACGTCGATCTGCTCGACCGGGTCGGCGGCGATCTCGTCGGCGAAGGCGCTGATGCGGATCATGGGACTCGTCTCGGTTCGCGGACGCTGGGGAGGCTCGGTGAGATCGCGAGGGATCGGGATCGCCATCCTACCACCGTCCGGGGAAACCGCCAGCGGCCGGTGGCCAAAGCGGGCCCCTCCGGTTACGATGCGGGGGCTCGCGGCCCCGATCTCCCCCGAACCTCCCATCGCCCCGGTGCCCCCATGCTGGCCACGCTCCTCTGGCCGTTTTTGGTCAACTACCTGATCCTGTTCGCGGCCTGCTACATCATCACCGAGTACGGCCAGAACTACCTGTACGACGAGTCGACCCCGGCCCTGGGGCTGAAGATCGGCGTGGGGACGGCGATCCTGGCGGGCCTGCTGACCTGGACGAGGACCAACTTCCTCACGATGTTCACCGACGAGATCATCTGGACCACCCTCCAGGCGATCGTCTGGTTCGCCGTCTTCACCCTGATCTTCCGGTTCCAGCCCTGGCACGCCGCCGGCATCGGCCTGCCCGCGATGCTGATCCTCACCGGCCTGGCCACCCTGGCCGTCGACAGCATGCTGGCCCCCAAGCCCGCCGAGACCACCGCGACGCGGACGCTCAACAAGCCGATCCGCCGCCCGATCGGCCCCGTCACCGCCCCCGCGCCCGCCCCGGCCAAGTAAGCCCCCGGCCGACCCGGAGATCCGGGTTGGATCGACTTGCCATTGAGATGCGCATCTGCCATTCTGACCGATGCATCGGCCGGCCAGACCGCCCCAGCCCGGGGCGGGTCACGAAGCGCGCGGCCCGGAGATCGGAGCGGAACCATGCGGCGGATCGCGATCCTGGCGTCGGTGTGTGCCGTCCTCCTGATGAGCTTCCTGCCGGGCGGGGCCACGCCCGGCCACGCCGAGCCCCTCCAGAAGAAGAAGAGGGCGGTGCTCAAGAAGGACACCAAGGACACCATCGACGGCGCCCTCTGGAAGTTCCGGGCGACGACCCGCGAGGGCAAGGAGATCACCTTCAAATACCGGGCGACCAACCTGACCCTCTACGACCCGGAGACGGGGGAAACGATCGGCAAGACCGAGAACGCGGGCAAGAGGGCCGCGAAGGTCACCTTCAACGACAAGAGCAAGTTCCCGGGGACCTTCACGATCGACATGCAAAACCCAGGCTACTACACCGGGACGGCGACCCACGACGGCAAGAGCTGGGACCTGAGCCTCCGCGGCATCGACCGTTGAGTCGGAACTCTCTTGTGGGTCGATTGTTCGGCCGAACTCAGGCCGCATTGTTGGGTTCGTTTCGTATGGCTCCCGGGTTCAGGCGAACAGCTGGACGTTGCCGCAGGACTCGCAGCGGCGAGCCCGGAGCTTCCTGCCGTGCCGGAGGATCTTGGACCACCACGGGTCATCTTCGGGGATGAAGTTGATGCCGTTAGCGTAGATGTCGCCCCAGGCATAATCCCGGTCGCCGCAAAGATGGCAGGGCATTTCGGGCTTGCCGCCCACCTCGTCCGCCGCCGCGAACTCGTTGATGACCCCGGTCCTGGACATCGGTCGATCCCCCCGGCTCTGGTTTTGTGGAGTGTCACTTCTTCGGGCATTCGGGACCTTGGCATCGAATATTGGGCGGGCCAGGCTCCCGGACAGGAATTCACGCGATCCCGCACCGATTCATGGCCCACGCCATCCTGGCGATCGGCGATGGATTCCTGTTCAAGCGGACAGGTCATTCGGCCGATGAGATGCATGGAAGCGACCAACGCGATCCATCGGCCTTCGTCCGGCGCCGCCCCGCATCGCGGTCGGCGTGGGACCGCCGTTGGGTTCGTTATTCCTCGGACGGGTGGACGTCGCCCGACCGATGGGGGCGGATGCGCCCGGCCGGCCCGGATCCCGGGCACGGCCATCGCCCGCGATGTCGGGATCGCCAACGGATTGCAAGGGGACTGGATATGGACAAGATGATCACCTGCCTGTGGTTCGAACAAGGTCAGGCCCGCGAGGCGGCCGAGTTCTACGCGAGCGTGTTCCCCGACAGCCGCGTCGGGAAGGCCCACCCCTCCATCGTGGACAACCCGTCGGCGAAGGAGGGGGAGGATCTCATCGTCGAGTTCACCATCCTCGGCCGGCCCTATGTCGGGCTGAACGGCCGGCCGGACTTCCAGCCGAGCATGGCGGTCAGCTTCATGGTCGTGACCGAGACCCAGGAGGAGACCGACCGCTATTGGGACGCCATCGTCGGCAACGGCGGCGCGGAGAACGCCTGCGGCTGGTGCCGGGATCGCTGGGGCTTCTCCTGGCAGATCACGCCCCGCGTCCTGCTCGAAGCGACGACCGACCCGGATCGCGCCGCCGCGAAGCGGGCCATGGAAGCCATGATGAACATGGTGAAGATCGACATCGCCGCGATCGAGGCGGCCCGCCGGGGCTGATGGCGTCAAAGCATATCCTCGCGACCGGGTGGTTTTGATTGGCAAGACAACCAAAGCCACCCGCCCGGAGACCGACACGATCGACACTCAGCAGGTCGGTTACGACACGCGGACGCCCACCCACGACGGCAAACCGGCCCGAACCCTGGCGATGGGTTCGTTTTCTCTTTCTCGAAGCGACCCACCCGAGGCATGAGATTGGGTCCGTCCGGGGGCTGAGGATCACGCAAACATCTGGACGTTGCCGCAGGACTCGCACCGCCGGCCCCTCAGCTTGTTGCCGATCCGGAGGATCCTGGTCAGTCGGGGGGCACTATCGGGGATGAAGTTGAGGCCGGCGGCGTAGAGATCGCCCCACGAGTAGTCTCGGCCACCGCAAAGATGGCAGGGCAGGTCCGGCTTGCGGCCGACCTCTCCCGCCGCCAGGTCATCGATTTCCGCGGTTCGGGACATCGGGCGAATCCTCCGCCTCTGAGTTTGTGGAATCACGCTTCTCGGGACATTCGGCGTCTTCCCGTCTGATATTGGACGGGTCATGTCTCCCTGAGCGGGAATTCACGAGGTTCCCGCTACGGCGTCGGGGTCACTCCGATTTGCAGATACGGCCGACCGGGCCCGCGGGGATCGAGGCCGGGCCGGGGTGCGGAGAGAAATACGAGCCGCTCACTTCGAGGCGGTCGGTCGACAGCAGAACCTGCGCCACTCAACAAGCCCGGACGATCCTTAGCTGATCAGGTTAGACGCGATGCAAGACCCGCCACACGGCCTCGACGATGGTCCGCCTCAGAGAGCAGCCCGCACCGCAATCGAAACCATGCAACTCCTGATACCAAAAGACTTCGGCGTCATCCTCGGAGTGCCCGGCTCGGGCGAATGCAAACCCACCCCCATCGGAAACATCGAGCGTCACGAACGGGAATGTCGGGCGCAACGGAAGCGGCTCACCTTCGATGATCTCGACGGCCAAGTCCTGCAAGCCGACGAGCCGACCCAGAGGCGGGATCGAGTCGTCCGAGAAGAGCCATCGCATATGCATCCCGCGACCGGTGCGGAGCATCAGCTCCCGGAGAGGAGCGGGGAGGCGAACGCCAAGTTGATCCTCGACCTCGCGGAGTTCCTCCTCGGTCGCCCCCCATTCCGCGGGGAGCGACTCGAGGAAGCCGAACGCCTCTTTGTCCAGGACATCATTGATGATCATTAATCCAGGATCCGAACTGGCCTGAGAGTGGGACCCTCGCTGATGGCGGCCTGTATCGCCGAAGCCTGCGAAGACCTGTACGGGCCGACTGCACACCGGCCTGCCTCGAAGAAGCCAGCTACAAGATGAAGCCCGGATCAGGCCAGGATGTCGCGGACGATGGTGCCCTCGACGTCGGTGAGGCGGAAGTCGCGGCCGGAGTAGCGGTAGGTGAGGCGTTCGTGGTCGAGGCCGAGGAGGTGGAGGATCGTGGCGTGGAGGTCGTGGACGCCGACGCGGCCGTCGACCGAGCGGAAGCCGAAGTCGTCGGTGGCGCCGTGGACGTGGCCCGCCTTGACCCCGCCGCCGGCCATCCACATCGTGAAGCCGAACGGGTTGTGGTCGCGGCCGTCGCCCCCCTCGGAAACCGGGGTCCGGCCGAACTCGCCGCCCCAGATCACCAGGGTGTCTTCGAGCATCCCCCGGGCCTTGAGGTCGGCGATCAGGCCGGCGATCGGCTGGTCGATCTCCTTGCACTTCTCGCGGATGTTCTTGTTGATCTTGTCGTGGTGGTCCCAGCCCGAGTTGACCACCTGGACGAACCGGACCCCGTTCTCGGAGAGGCGGCGGGCCAGCAGGCAGGTGTCGGCGAACCGGCCCTCGCCGTAGAGCTTGCGGGTCTCGGCCGACTCCTTGCGGATGTCGAACACCTCGGGGGCGGCGGCCTGCATCCGGAAGGCGGTCTCCATCGCCTGGACGCGGGCCTCCAGCAGGGCGTCCTCGGGGCGCTCGGCGAGGTGGTCGGCGTTCATGGCGCGGAGGAGGTCGAGCTGGCGGGCCTGGCGGTCGCGGTCGATCCGCGGGTTGCGGAGGTGGCGGATCATCTTGTCCGGGCTGTCCTGGCCGACGTCGACCGGGGTCCCCTGGTGCTGGCCGGGCAGGTAGCCGTTGCGGGCCACGTTGAAGTAGTTGCCCAGGGAGATGAAGCTGGGCAGGCTCCGGTTCTCGGTCCCCAGGCCGTAGGAGACCCACGAGCCGATCGTGGGGTGGACCATGTCGATCCGCCCCGAGATCATGAAGTTGGTCGCCGGGCCGTGGTTGGGGTTGCTGCCGTGGACGCCCCGGAGGACGCACAGGTCGTCGACCCGTTGCTTCAGGTGCGGCAAAAGCTCGCTGACCTCGATGCCGCTTTCCCCGCACTTCTCGAAGGCGAACGGCGACGGCAGGAGCCCGCCGGTCACGCGCTCGGTGCGCAGGGCCACGCCGTCGGGCCTCTGCCCGGCGTACTGCTGGATCATCGGCTTGGGGTCGAGCATGTCCAGGTGCGACGGCCCGCCCCCCATGAACAGGAGGATCACCCGCCTGGCCTTGGCCGGGAAGTGCGGCGCCGGGATCGACCCGTCCGCCCCCAGCACGCCGTCGGCGTGGAGGAAGCTGGCCAGGCCCAGCCCGCCCACGCCGGCCGACAGGGTCCGGAGGAAATGACGACGGTTGGGAGGAGTCATGGCGAGGTCCGCTCCGGGTCAGTCGACGAACAAGGCTTCATTGCCGATCAGCAGGACCTGCGTCAGCAGCTCCCACGCCCGGCGATCCGGGACGCCGCCGTTCTCCTCGACGAACGCCACCGAGCGGCCGAGTTCGGCCTCGTTGGGCGTGCGGAGCAGGATCCGGCGATACAGGAAGCGGACGCGGTCCTCGGCGGTCCGGTCCCCGTCCAGGGCCTTGCCGGCGAGGGCGTCGGCCTGGGACAGCAGGAACGGGCTGTTGAGGAAGTACAACTGCTGCAACGGCGTGGTCGTCTGGTCGCGGCTTTCGCCGTGGCGGGTCGGGTCGGGGAAGTCGAACAGTTTGAGGAGGTCGGCCTGGCGCTGGCGGCTGACCTTGCCGTAGACCGCCCGGCGATAGGAGATCGAGCGGTCGAGGCTGTCCGACGGCCCGCCCATGGTGGTGTCGAGCATCCCCGTCGCCTGGAGGATCGCGTCGTGCCAGGACTCGACGTCCAGGCGGCGGCGGTGGCCCCGGCCGAGCCAGCGGTTGCCCGGGTCGGCCGCGACGGTCGCCGCGTCGACCTTGCTCCCATGGCGATAGGTGGCCGAGGCGACGATCTCGCGGTGGAGCCACTTGAGCGACCAGCCCGACGCGATGAACCGGGCGGCGAGGTCGTCCAGCAGTTCGGGGTGGGTCGGGGCGTCGCCCAGCTTGCCGAAGTTGCTGGGCGTGGAGACGATCCCGGTGCCGAAGTGCCAGCCCCAGACCCGGTTGACGATCACCCGGGCCGCGAGCGACGCGGCGTCGCCGAAGATCCGGTCGGCGAGGTCGAGCCGGCCGCTGTCCTCGGAGCCGAACGGGGCGGGGTCGCCCGGGGAGAGGACCGACAGGAACCGCCGGGGGACGATCGGCCCGGGGTTGCTGATGCTGCCCCGGACGAACAAAGGGAGGTCGCGGGGCTGGCCGGGGCGATAGTCGATCGCGGTCCAGGACGGGTCCGAGCCGTCGACCCAGAGGCCGGCGTCGCGCACGGCCGGGGCGGTCGGGCCGTCGAACTTGGGGGCATCCTTGAGGGCCTTGAGTTCCTTCTCGACCTCATCCAGCTGGCGGGCGAACCCGGATGGGTCCGTCTTGTCGCGCTCGGCCCCCTTCTTCTGCTCCTGGAGGAAGCCCCGCTTCAGTTCCAGGTGGACCTGGCGGTCGCGGTGGTTGGCCAGGGCCTCGACGACGGCGGGGTCGGCCTCGGCCAACGGGCGCTCGACCATCTGGGTGCTGGCCATGACCCCGGCGAGGGCGTAGTAGTCGGCCGCGGCGATCGGGTCGAACTTGTGGTCGTGGCAGCGGGCGCAGGCCACGGTCAGGCCGAGGATCCCGCGCGAGACCGTGTCGACCTTCTCGTCCCACTCGTCGGCGATGATCGTGCCGATCACCTCGGCCGACAGCTTCGGTTCCTTGTGGTAGACCGGGGCGAGGCCGAGGAAGCCGGTGGCGGCGACCTCGGACCGGGGCAGGCCGGGCATCAGGTCGGCGGCCAGCTGGCGGCGGACGAACTCGTCGTAGGGGAGGTCGTCGTTGATCGCCTTGATGACCCAGTCGCGGTAGGTGTGCGGGTTGCGGGGCGGCTTGCAGGTCGCCTCGCCGGTCGGGTTGTCCTCGGCATACCGGGCCACGTCGAGCCAGAGCCGGCCCCAGCGCTCGCCGTATCGGGGCGAGGCGAGCAGGCGGTCGACCAGCTTCTCATACGCGGCCGGGTCGGCGTCGGCCGCGAAGGCGTCCGCCTCCTCGGGCGTGGGGGGCAGGCCGGTCAGGTCGAACGTGACGCGGCGGATCAGGGTCCGGCGGTCGGCCTCGGCGGTCGGCCGCATCCCCTTGTCGTCCAGTTTCTTGAGGACGAAGCGGTCGATCCGGTTCCGGGTCCAGGCGGGGTCGGAGACGTTGGGCAACGCCTGCTCGACGGCCGGGAGGAACGACCAGAAGCGGCGGCCCTCGGCGAGGTCGATCCCCTTCTGGGGCTTGATGTCCCCGGCGGTCGCGCCGTGGTCGGGCATGGGGGCCCCGCCGGCGATCCAGGCGCGGAAGTCGTCGACCACGCGGTCGGGCAACTTGCTGTCGGGGGGCATCGGGGAGACGCCGTCGCCGTGGGCGATGGCCTCGACCAGCAGGCTGTCGTCGACGTGGCCGGCGACCACGGCCATGCCGGAGTCGCCCCCGGCGCGGATGCCGGCCGAGCTATCGAGCAAAAGCCCGCCCTTGGCCTTCTTGGGTCCGGCGGCGTGGCACTGGTAGCACTTCTCGACCAGCACGGGTCGAATCTTGGTCTCGAAGAACTCGTGCCCCGGCCCCTCGGCCGCCCCGGATCGGGACGCCATCAGGGCGAGCGCACACGAGCACGCGAGGATTACGCTTGAGGGTCGCATCGGGCTCCGTTCGACGAGGGTCGGCCGGCGGGCTCTGGACGTCGGGTGGGGAGGGCCGAGAGGGATGGCCCGGCCCGGACCCGGGAAGGTCGAGGCGATCCATTGATTTTATCATATCCGGGCCGTCTACTGGCAACCTCAAAGCCGACCGGCCGGGGGAGTTGCCATGAGTTCGAACGCCGTCGAATCGATCCGGGACGTCGAACACCTCGAAGACCTGCTCAGCGAGCCGGCCCCGGGGCTGGTCGAGGCGATGGCCCGGATCCGGGGGGACATCCTGATCCTGGGCGTCTCCGGCAAGATGGGGCCGACCCTGGCGCGGCAGGCCCGGCGAGCCTCCGACCTGGCGGGGGTGTCGCGGCGGATCGTGGGCGTGGCCCGGTTCGGCTCGGGGGACCAGGCCGCCCGGCTGGAGGCCCACGGCGTCGAGGCGATCCGTTGCGACCTGCTCGACCCGGACCAGATCCAGGCCCTGCCGGAGATGCCCAACGTCATCTACCTGGCCGGGATGAAGTTCGGCACCACCGGCCAGGAGGCGATGACCTGGGCCATCAACACCTTCCTGCCCGGCCAGGTCTGCCGGAAGTTCCGCCGGTCGCGGATCGTGGCCCTGTCCACCGGCAACGTCTACGGCCTGTCCCCGGCCGACGGCCCGGGATCGCGGGAAACCGACCGGCCCGACCCTCGCGGCGAGTACGCCATGAGCTGCCTGGGGCGGGAGCGGATCTTCGAGCATTTCAGCCGCTCGCTCGGCATCCCGGTCGCCCTGATCCGGCTCAACTACGCGACCGAGATGCGCTATGGGGTGCTGGTCGACCTGGCCCGCGCCGTGGCGGCGGGCGAGCCGATCGGGCTGGCGATGGGCCGCCTCAACGCGATCTGGCAGGCGGACGCCAACGCGATGGTCCTCCGGGCGCTGGAGCACGCGGAGTCGCCGCCGCTGGTCCTGAACGTGACCGGCCCGGAAAACCTGGGCGTGCGCGAGGTCGCCCGACGGTTCGGATCATTGATCGGTCGCGAGCCGATCTTCCGGGGGACCGAGGCGGCCGACGCCCTCCTGAGCGACGCCGGGAAGGCGATCTCGCTGTTCGGCCCGCCCCGGGTCGACGCCGATCGGATGATCGGCTGGATCGCCGACTGGGTCCGGCGCGGCGGCCCGTCGCTGGACAAGCCCACCCACTTCGAGGTCCGCGACGGACAGTTCTGAACAGGATCCGCCCCCATGATCCCGCCCGACATCAGCTTTGCCCTACACCGGGGCCTGGCCCTTCCCGCGGTGCCACTGGCCCTCACCGCCGGTCGCAAGCTCGATGAGCGGCGGCAGCGGGCCCTGTGCCGCTACTATGCGGCGGCCGGCGCGGGCGGGCTGGCGGTGGCCGTCCACACCACCCAGTTCGCCATCCGCGACCCGAAGCACGGCCTGTTCGAGCCCATCTTGAGGCTCGCCGCCGAGGAGATGGGCCGGGCCGACCGCCATCGCCAGGAACGGCTGATCCGGGTCGCCGGCGTCTGCGGGCCGACCCGCCAGGCGGTGGCCGAGGCCGGGACGGCCCGCGACCTCGGCTATCATGCCGGCCTGCTCAGCCTGGCGGCCCTGGACGGGCAATCGGATGAACGCCTACTGGACCACTGCCGGGCGGTCGCGGAAGTCATCCCCGTGGTCGGCTTCTACCTCCAGAGAGCGGTGGGCGGGCCGCCCTTGTCCTATCGATTCTGGAGGGAGTTCGCGGAGATCCCGGGGGTGGTGGCGATCAAGATCGCCCCGTTCGACCGCTACAAGACCCTGGACGTCGTCCGCGCCGTGGCGGAGTCGGGCCGGGACGACATCGCCCTCTATACCGGCAACGACGACGCCATCGTGGCCGACCTGCTGACGCCTTTCCCCTTCGGCGAGCCCGCCCGGCGGATCGTCGGCGGCCTGCTGGGCCACTGGTCGGTGTGGACCCGCCGGGCCGTCGCGTTGCTCGACGAATGCCGGAGCCTGGCCGAGTCGGGATCGGACATCCCGGCCGAGATGCTGCGGAGGGCGGCGGAAGTCACGGACTGCAACGCGGCCTTCTTCGACGCGGCGAACGGCTTCGCCGGCTGCATCGCCGGCTTGCACGAGGTGTTGCGCCGCCAGGGGTTGCTGGAGGGGATCTGGTGCCTCGACCCGGCCGAGGGCCTGAGCCCCGGGCAGGCCGAGGAGATCGACCGGGTCTACCGGGCCTATCCGCACCTCAACGATGACGCCTTCGTGGCCGAGCATCGCGACGCGTGGCTCGGGGGTTGAGCTGGAATCAGGGGCCGGCCTTGAGGTGCGACCGGAGGAATTCGACGGCCTTGAGGATGGCCGAGGCGCCGTCCTCGGCCGAGCCCCCTCCGCCGTGCTTGCCGCCGCGGATCGTGAGCAGTTCGGCGTCGAGCCCGGCGCCGCGATAGGCGTCGCGCATCGTCGTCGACTGGTCGTAGGGGACGATCTCATCCTGGTCGCCGTGGATCATCAGGATGGGGGCGACGCCGGGGCCGACCCGGCGGATCGGGCTGGCCAGGCGGCGGGCCTCGGCCGGGTCGGGGGCGTCCGGGCCGATCAGGGTACGGACGATGCGGTCGGTCTCCTCCGGGAACGAGCGGGTCAGGTCGGTCGGCCCGGCCAGCGAGACGGCGGCCTTGATCTTGAGGGCCGGGTCGGTCGCCAGCATCAGGGCGAGGTGGCCGCCCGCGGACCCGCCCAGCACGGCGACGCGGTCGGGGTCGATCTTCCACTCCTTGGCCCGCTCGCGGAGCGCCGCGACCGCCGCCTTGACGTCGTCATACTGCGCCGGGAAGGGGTGCCTGGGGGCGAGCCGATACTGCACCGAGGCCGCCGCGAACCCCTGCTGGGCCAGGCCGAAGGCGGCGGTGCGGAAGTCGGCCTTGCTGCCCGCCTGCCAGCCCCCTCCGTGGATGCAGACGACCAGAGGGAACGGGCCGTCGCCGGATTGGGGACGGGCCAGGTCGAGACGCAACGCCTCGCCGCCGGCGGTGGCATAGGTGATGTCGGGCTCGAACGCGACCCCCTCCGGGACGGTCGCCTGCCGGGCCCGGGCCCACGCGGCCCCGACCGCCAGGATCCCGGTCACCGCCGCCAGCAAGATCGCACGTCGTCTCATCGATGTTCGTCCCCGCTCCGTCTTTGTTGTTCTCTCCCCGGCTTACCCCTCGCGGGCCCGGCCGGTTTCGGACGCCCGAGATCGAGAATCCGGGAAAGTTCGCCTTGCGGAGATCGGGGACGCGCTTTATAAGCCGTTCGCCGACAACCAAGACGCGACTTCCATGACGGGCAAGGAGGCTCCGATGGGATACGACAAGCACCAGGCGACGCACGAGTTCACCCGCTGGAGCGAGAGCTACGACCGGAGCGTCCTCCAGTGGATGCTGTTCGGGCCGTCGCACCGGGCGATCATCGCCAAGATCAAGCGGGAACACGGCGACAACAAGCCGCTCCGGATCCTGGACGTGGGCTGCGGCACGGGCGTGTTCGCCGGCCGGATCCGCGAGGCGTTCCCCCGGGCCGAGGTGGTGGGCATCGACCTCGTGGCCGGGATGCTGACCAAGGGCAAGGCCCGCTGGAAGCAGCACGCCGACAAGGTGTTCCCGGTGCAGGCTGACAGCGAGCGCCTGCCGTTCGCGCGGGGGACGTTCGACGTCGTGACCTGCGCCAACAGCTTCCACCACTACCCGAACCAGGCCGGGGCCGTCGCCGAGATGCGGCGCGTGCTCAAGCCGGGCGGTCGGCTGATGCTGATCGACGGCTATCGCGACCGCCCCTGGGGCTGGCTGATCTACGACGTCTGCGTCGCCGGGATCGAGGGGGAGGTCCACCACGCCTCGGCCCGCCGGATCCGCGACCTGTACGCCGCGGCCGGCTTCGAAGGCGTCGCCCAGAAGGTCCACCGGGGCCTGGCCCCGTTCCTCCTGTCCGAGGCGGTCGCCCCCGCCTCGGCGATCCCGGCCCCGCACTTCGCCGAGGTCGGGTCGCCGGCCCGCCAGGGCCAGGCCGTCGCCCGCTGACATCGAAGGGGCCGGCCCGCCAGGCCGGCCCCCCGATCGATCCCGGGATGGATTCCGTCCCGCTCAGGCCGTCCCCGGATTCCCATCAACTCCAGCCCGTTTCGCGGACTGGAGGGCGGAGACGACCGGACGGCGGGGCAGGTCGGCCCGCCTGGAAACGGTCGTTGTGTTCTTCCGGGCCGGAGGGGCCGCGTCCGAGGCGCCCGGGGCACGGGCGATCGACACGAACGAGGCGGCCTGCGAGCCCGGCGTCTCGGCGACCGGCAGCGAGGCGCCGGCCGAGCCGAACCGGACGATCACGTCGGCCCCCCCGCCCGCGGGCCGATAGGCGAAGTCGGCCGTGGGGGCGTAGAAGAACGCCAGTTCGGTCCGGCCCGAACCCGAATAATCGCCGGGCACCGGGATGGTCGCATCCCCCCCCGAGCCGAACGCCGCGAGGACGTCGGGACCGCCCCCGGACGGCCGGTAGGCGAAGATCGACGAGCCGGGGAAGAACAGGGCCAGGTCGGCCCGGCCGTCGCCGTCGTAATCCCCCGTGATCGGGACGGCCTCCAGCCCGGGCGCGCCGAACGGGATCAGTTGATCGGCCCCGCCGGACGAGGGCCGGATCGCCATCAGGCCGAGCGTGGGCAGGTAGGCGGCGATGTCGTCCTTGCCGTCGCCGTCGTAGTCGCCGACGGCCGGGAGGGTGAGGCCCGACCCCGCGAAGCCGAACGGGATGATCCGGTCGGGGCCCCCCGAGGCCGGGCGGATCGCGAACTGGCCGAAGGCCGGCAGGTAGACGGCGACCTCGTCGCGGCCGGTGCCGAAGTAGTCGCCCGGCACCGGGATCGACCCGCCCGCGCCGCCCGCTCCGAAGGGGATCAGCACGTCGGGCCCTCCCGACGACGGGCGATAAGCATAGATCGCCGGCCCGGGCAGGAAGGCGGCCACGTCGGTCCGGCCGTCGCCGTCGTAATCCCCCTGGGCCGGGAGGGTCTGCCCCTCCCCCGCGAACCCGAACGGGACCAGGACGCCCTCCCCACCGGACGAGGGGCGATAGGCCAGGGCGCCGGCGACGGGCAGGTAGACGGCGATGTCGGTCCGGCCGTCGCCGTCGTAGTCGGCCGGCACCCCGCCGCCGATCGGGATCGGCGGGTTGAACGCGGCGACGTAGGCGGTGGCGGTCGCGGGGGTCGCGATCGCGTGGGTCGCCGCCCCGCCGTCGGACCAGCCGGCGAAGGTGTAGGTCCGCCCGCCGGCCGCCTGCGAGGCGTCGGCCCCGATGATCCGCTCGAACCCAACCACGCTGTCGAACGTGCGGGGGGAGCGGAACGGCTGGCCGTCCACCGTGACCGTCAGGCCGACCGGCCGGGTCGTCACGGTGAGGGTCGCGACGTTGGGGCTGATGTCCTGGGTGACGACCGTGGTCCGGCCGGCGGAGTCGGTCGCCGTGACCGTGATCCGGTAGGCCACGTCGGTCAGGGTATACGGCCCGGTCGTGCTCGGGGTGAAGCTCGCCGAGGCCGTCCCGGCCGTCTCCGGCACGAACGGGCGGACCGCCGGGCTGCCGCTCGCGATGCTGGTGATGTACTCGACCCGGTACGACAGGCTCGACGCCGGGAGGGCCCCGTCCTCGGGGTCGGTCGCGGTCGCCGTGAAGCTGATCGCCCGGCCGGCGATGAACCGGTCGTTCGTCAGCCCCGAGTCGATCGCGATCGTCGCCGTGGGGGCCTGGTTGGCCGTGGCCGTCAGGGTCGCGGCGGGCGAGGTCCGCGAGCCGAGGCCGTTGGACACCACGACCCGGAATCGGGCCCCGTCGTCCCCGGCCTGCGCGTTGGCCAGGGTATAGCCCGGCCCGGTGGCGCCGGGGATCGGCGCGAAGGCATCGGAGCCGGCCCCGGCACGCTCCCACTGGTAGGCCAGCGGGGCCGCCCCGGTGGCGACCACCGAGAAGGTCGCCGGCCGGCCGATCGTCGCGACCTGATCCTGCGGAGGCTGCGTGATGTTCGGCAACTGGTCCGGGGTCGGGAAGACCCGGTAGACGCCGCTGTTGCCCCGGGACAGGTAGAGCAGGCTCCCGTCGGGGGCCAGCCGCAGGTCCACCACCGAGGCGGCGTCGGAGGCGAACCGGGTCACCCCCCTGGTCCCGGCGTCGATCACGTTGATCCAGCTATTCACGAAGTCGGCGAAGAAGTAATCGCCCTGGTACGACGTCGGGAACTGGGCCGTGGCCGTGGGGGACGGGTTGTAGAAGGCCCCGCCGGTGATCGCGAACCCTTCGTCGGTGCCGGAACCATGCCCATAGGCGTAATATGGTTCGGTGAAGTTGGGATAGGTGGCCTGGTCGAAATTCCCTTCGGTGGTCGGCCAGCCATAATTCAGGCCAGGCAGGCCGACGTTGATCTCTTCGAAAGCCGCCTGGCCGACGTCATTGATGAACATCAGCCCGGTGCCGGGCTGGAACGCGAAGGTGTAGGGATTGCGGAGGCCGACGGCCCAGATCGCCCGGTTCGCCCCGGTCGTCGTCCCGGTGATGCCCGGGAAGCTGGTCGGGTTGTCCGAGGGGATCGACCCGTCGGCGTTGTAGCGGAGGATCTTGCCCAGGCGGTTGGTCAGGTCCTGGGCGTTGGCGCCCCGGGCATTCTCGCCTACGGCGACGTAGAGCTTGCCATCGGGCCCGAAGTGGATCGCCCCGCCGTTGTGGTTGGTCGCCGTGGAGAGGGGGTCGAGTTCGACGAGCACCGATTCGCCCGAGAGCGTGGGCCGGTCGGGGTTGGTGTTGTCGGCCGTGAACCGGCTGATCCGGTTGTGGACGCCCCCGGCGGTCGAGGTGTAATACAGGTAGACGTAGTCGGGGGCGGGGCTCGCCACGTCATAGGCCGGGTCGAAGGCGATCCCCAGCAATCCCCGCTCGCCCCGGGAGTCGATGGCCGAGCCCGGGATCGTCAGCGCGGAGGCCCCGGCGGTGCTGCCGTCGCGGAAGACCTGGACCGTCCCCCCCTGCCCCAGCACCCAGAGCCGGCCGTCCGGGGCGATCTCCATCGCCGAGCCGTTGGAGACCCCGGCCGCGACCGCGACCTCGGAGAACCCCGCCGGCAGGGTGGCCAGGAGCCGGCGGCCTTCGAGCGATTCGAGCCGGGGGCGACGCGTGGGCGATCGGCGCGGGATGGGCATGGAGGGCCTCGACCGGGTCGGGATCGGCGGGCCTCCTGCCCCGTCATCATTGGGGGATACAAGGATGACGATAGCTCATGGCGTCGGCCGGGGCAAGCCGAGGCCCGCCTACGCCTACGCCGGGCGGGCGAAGGTGGCGACCATCGCGCGGGCGGTGCGGAGGCCGTCGACGGCCGCGCTGATGATCCCGCCCGCGTAGCCCGCCCCCTCGCCGCAGGGGTAGAGGCCGGCCACGGCCGGGTGCTGGCGCGAGGCATCGTCGCGGGGGATGCGGACCGGCGAGCTGCCGCGCGACTCGGGGCCGACCAAAGTGGCATCCCGCAGGAACATCCCCCGGAACCGGCGATCCATGGCGGGCAGGCCACGCTCCAGGGCCTCCATCACGACGGGCTGGAGGATCGTCCCGAGGTCGACCGGCTTCGTGCCCCGCTCGTAGCTCGACGGCAGCTTGCCCCGGCTGGCCCGGCCGCCCAGGAGGTCGCGGGCCCACTGGATCGGGGCCTTGTAGGTCCGGTCGGTCGCCAGGTAGGCCAGCCGCTCGGCCCGTTGCTGGAAGTGGACGCCCGCCAGGGGGTGGCGGCTGCCCATGTCCTCCGGGGTGATCGTCACCACGAGGCCGCTGTTGGCATAGGGGGAGTCGTGCCGGCTCTCGCTCATCCCGTTGGTGCAGAAGTAGCCCGGCTCGCTCACGCTGCCCATCACGTAGCCGCCGGCGCACATGCAGAAGGTGAACAGGTCCCGGCTGCCCGCGCGGACGTTCAGGTTGTAGTCCGCCGCCCCCAGCGCGGGGTGCTCCGAGAACGCCCCGTGGCGGGCGACGTTGACCTGCGTCTGCGGCTGCTCGATCCGGACGCCGAACTGGAACGCCTTGGCCTCCAGCGGCACGCCCCGGCGCAGGAGCATCCCGTACGTGTCCCGGGCGCTGTGGCCGATGGCCAGCACCGCCGCGTCGGCCGGGACGTGCCCGGAGCTGGTCATCAGCCCCCGGACCCGGCCGTCGCGGATCTCCAGGTCCTCGACCCGGCACGAGAACCGGATCTCCCCGCCCAGCGCCTCGAACTTCCGCCGCAAGGTCCGGACGATCAAGGGGAGCCGGTTCGACCCCAGGTGCGGGCGGGCCTCGTAGAGGATCGACGGCTTGCCATGGCAGTCGGCCAGGATCTCCAGGACGCGCTGGACGTCGGGCCCGGTGCCCCGGCTGGTGAGCTTGCCGTCGCTGAACGTGCCGGCCCCGCCCTCGCCGAACAGGTAGTTGCTCTCGGCGTCGACCGGCCCCCCCTTGTCGAACGCCCGGACGTCGGCCACGCGATCCTTGACGTCGCGGCCCCGTTCCAGGATCAGCGGCCGATACCCCTCCAGCGCCAGCATGTATCCGGCGAATAATCCCGCCGGCCCCGCGCCGATGATGACCGGCCGATGCTCCAGCGCCGCCTCCCCGGGCGCGGGCCAGACGAACCGCTCGGGCACGTACTCCGCCAGCCCCGGACCGGCCGGGTGGATCGGCGTGTCGGGCAGGTCGACCTCGGCCGCGTAGACGAAGTGGAGGTCGTCATGCTTGCGGGCGTCCAGGCTCTTGCGCAGGATCCGGTAATGGGCGATCCCCCCGGCCCCCACGCCCAGCCGCGCGGCCAGCTTCTCCGGCAGCGCCTGCTCGGGTTCGTCGAGTTCCAGGCGGATGTTGGCGACTTTCCAGGACATGATGACCGTTCAGGGTTGGGGCTTGGGGATGCCGTTGCTCGCAGGCGGGACCGTCATGGATGTTGTTCGCGGCGCGGGATGACAATTGTTGCCGGTCATCGATCCGGGTCAAGTCAGCCTGATCGGCCGCAGAATCATCGGGCATCGAAGGACGGTAGGGATCAAGTCTGGAGGTCGGCGTTTCTTGTAGCTGGCCTCTTCGAGGCCGGAAGCCGGCCGAGCCACGGGCCGTGTGGCGCGGCAATCACCGATCGGCCTGCCGCACTCCCGGCGGCCTCGCAGAGGCCACACACAATCGGCGGGATATCGACGAGAGTCTGGCTTCGCGAGAGAGATGCCCCCATCCGGATTACTTGACGCCTTGCTCGCCTTCGGCCCGAAGCAGACCAGTCTAGGTAGGGTGGGCACCGCCCACCTGCTTGAGTCGGCGTGGTGGGCGGTGCCCACCCTACCCAGGCTAGAGCAGGCCGTCTTCCGCCTGCTCCAGCACAAGTGTCCACCAGCATTCAGGGGTCTCAAATGCTCCAGCGTCGATCAGCAAGAGGCGTTCGCGTAGTTCGCGAACCATCGCGGCGGCTTCTTCCTCGGATTGTACCAGACCTACCCGTCTCGCGTAGTCAGCGTAGCCATCGACGAACCGCGATAGTTGACCGATGCTCGAATTGACGAAGCGAGTCGGCACCTGGCCTTCGAAGTCGATGGATAGGACCGAGCCGGTCGAAGGTTCGATGCAAAACTCTGTGCCCTCGTCATCCCCGATGACTGCGAATTGCCCTTTCGTCCGGGTTCTGACGCCATAGAAAGTCAGCAAGAGCGGCTCGTATTGCTCGGGCAGTTTCAGGGCAACCTCAGCTCCAATTGCCGCCAGATCCATCGAATCACCCCCGGCACCCTGTCATCGAAGCCTCTGTAGGGTGAGCACCGCCCACCTGTCCGAGCCGAAGTGGCGGGCTACCCACTTCAGGTCGACTTCGCGTTCTTGCCCGCCTTCGGCCCGAAGCAGACCAGGGTGATGTCGTCGGCCTGCTTCTGGCCGAGGGAGAACTCGCGGATCTCCTGGAGGATCGACTTGCCGACGGCCTCGGGGCCGCCCGGGGAGTCGGCGATGCGCTTGATGAGGCGGCGGTGCTCGCGGGAGTCGTAGATTTTTTCGGAGGGGCTGCGGGCGTCGGTCACGCCGTCGGAGTAGACGACCACCACGTCGCCGGGCTCGATGGTGGCCTCGGCCGACTTGTACTGCCAGCCGGGCATGATGCCCAGCGGGAACCCGCTGATGTCCTCGCCGATCTCCTCCACCTCGCCGTTGGCGCGGCGGATCATCAGCGGGGGGTGGCCGGCCGAGCAGAGGGTGATCTTCCTCGCCCCGATGTCCAGGAGGATCAGGCTCATGGTCATGAACTTCTCGTCGATGCCGGCGTCGCACATCAGGCCGTTGAGCTTGGCGATCGCGGCCATCGGCGTCGGCTCGGTGGAGACGCAGAATCGGGTGTCGCCGGAGAACTTGGCCATCATCAGGGCGGCGGCCACCCCCTTGCCCGCCACGTCCCCCAGGGCGATCCCGATCCGGTCGTCGGGCAGCGGGACGAAGTCGTAGTAGTCGCCCCCCACCTCGTAGGTGGGCTGGTAGAAGGCGAAGAACTCGAAGCCGGGGATCTTGGGGACGTCGTGCGGGAGGAACCGCTTCTGGACCGTCTCGGCGATCGCCAGGTCGCGGCCCAGGGCCACGCTCTTGAGCAGCTTCTCGTGCATCGCGGCGTTCTGGACCGCGATGGCCGCCTGGCCGGCCACGGCGGCCAGCACGTCGAGGTCGTCCTGGAGGAACTGGCGGCGGTCGCTGGTGTCCAGCTGGATGATGCCCAGGACCTCGCCGTCGGGCGTGACCAGCGGGACGCACATGACCGACCGGATCTTCAGCTCGGTGATCGAGTCGGTGATCTTCAGGTCGGAGTCGGCCCCGGCGTCCTGGCTGAGCATCGCCTTCTTCTGCTCGATCACGTGGTTGACGATCGTCCGGCTGATGCTCATGGGCACCTCGTCGGCGAACGGGGCGGCCAGCGACGATCGGCGGTTGGGGCGATACTTGAACGCCTTGCGGACCAGCTTCTTGCTGGCCGGGTCGATCAGGATCAGGAACCCCCGCTCCGACTGGGGGAAGAGTTCCATCAGGGAATCGACGATCTTGGGGGCGACGGTCTCGATCTTGAGGTCGCTGGACAGGTTGCGCGAGATCTCCA
Source organism: Tundrisphaera macrotermitis (assembly GCF_051175315.1). Classification (NCBI taxonomy): domain Bacteria; kingdom Pseudomonadati; phylum Planctomycetota; class Planctomycetia; order Isosphaerales; family Isosphaeraceae; genus Tundrisphaera; species Tundrisphaera macrotermitis. The sequence continues at coordinate 4,948,462 of NZ_CP195100.1, read as the reverse complement.
GGATCGCCTTGAGCTTGACCTCCGGGCGGACGGCGCTGGCCATGCTGCTGGTGCGCGAGGCGTCCAGCGTGTGGACGGCGTTGGACAGGTCGTCCTTGCCTTCGGTGACGATCATCTCGTCGCCGGGCGGGGTGGGCTGCGGTGGCCGGGCCGCCGGGGCCTGGGGGTAGAAGACGAACTCGACCTCGCAGATCTTGATCCGGTCGTTGGCCGAGAGCGTGGGCGCGGGCTGGTCGGGGTTGACCTTCTGGTTGTTCAGGAAGGTGAAGTTGCGCGAGTGGAGGTCGACCAGGGCGTAGCGGTCCCCGTCGCGGCGGATCTCGGCATGCTTGCGGCTGACGCCCGTCGAGTCGAGGATGATGTGGCAATCCTGGAGGCGCCCGATCACGAACGGATCGCCCTTGATCTCGATGATCTGGCCGGCGGGTTCGGGCCCGACCTTCTTCAGGACCGCCATGCGCTCTGCTCCATGATCGAGGCCACCACGACAGCGGGTTCCGACGGCGGGATCAGCCCTGGGCGTCCTTCTTCCTGAGCTCGACGAGGTGCCGGGCCAGGCGGTCCCGGGCGTCCCGGAGCCTGGCGGAGGCCGCCGGGGACAGCTTCAGCCGGGCCTCGTCTCGCCCCAAACGTAGGACGATTTCGAGGGCGAAATCGGCCAGGCCGGGGTCGTCGAGGCCGCCGAGGCCGCCGGGGCCGCCCGCGGAGAGCTCGCCGAGCACCTTCTCGGCGTCGCCGTCCAGGGCCAGCACGCCGAGCCGCATCACCCGCGCCAGGGCCTGGGCCTGGCCGCGGGACCGGGCCGGGAGGTTGTCCAGGATGGCGGCGAGCCCGACGAGCCGGTCGCGGTCGCGGGCCCGGAACAGCTCGCGGGCAACCTGGCCATAGGAACGATAGGCCAGGGACTCGTCGTTGGGAAAGAAGCCCGGGACGGCCACCCAGGCGGGCATCCGCTCCCCGGCCGTGGGCAGGAGCTGGGCGTGGCGATACTGGGCCAGGGCGTTCCCCCTCCGGGGCACGTCCCGCCAGCCCGGGGCGAGCCATCCGGCCGGGTGGGCGGGGCCCTGGGTGCCAGCCTTCGCGGAGAGCAGGTCGCGGGGGCGGGCCAGCCAGCCGGCCCCCGCACCCGCCAGCAGCCCCAGCGCCGAGGCCAGGGCCAGGGCCTTCTTGCCGGGCCGGGCGATCGGCAGCCGGAACGGCGGCCGGGGCGGTGCCTCGGCGGCGGGGCCGGGGGCCTCGGCGGCGGGCGCCGGGTTGGTGATCGGGACGGAAGGGTTCGAGCCGGTCCCGGGAGTCGCGGGGATGTTGGTCATCGAGGCGACGGCGATCGTCTCGCGGATCCGGGTCAGGTCGCGGAGCATCTCCGCGGCCGACTGGTACCGGTGGTCCGGGCTCTTGGCCATCAGCTTCATGACCAGCCGGGTCAGGTCGATCGGCAGGTCGGGGCGGTGGACCGACAGGTCGATCGGGGTGTCCGACACGTGCTTCATGGCCAGCGCCAGCGCCGTCTCGGCCCGGAACGGCGGCGACCCGCTGAGCATGTGGTAGAAGGTCACGCCCAGCGAGTACAGGTCGCTGCGGTGGTCCAGGGCCCGGCCCCGGGCCTGCTCCGGGCTCATGTACAGGGGCGTGCCCATCGTCACGCCCGGCTGGGTGACGTGGTGGGTGTCGTCGTCGAGGTTGCGCGACAGGCCGAAGTCGGCGACCTTGACCTGCCCCTTCTTGGTCAGCAGCAGGTTCTCCGGCTTGATGTCGCGGTGGACCAGGCCGACCTCGCCGGCCGCCCCCACCGCCGCGCCGGACTGCCGCATGATCGACAGGGCCAGCGCCAGGTCGGGCGGCCCCTTGCGCAGGAGGTACTCGCGGAGGTTGGTCCCGGCGACGTATTCCATCGCGATGAACCGGATCCCTTCGACGTTCCCCAGCGCATAGATGTGGACGATGTGCGGGTGGTTGAGCTTGGCCGCGGCGTGGGCCTCGGCCTCGAACCGGGCCAGGTAGGTCGGGTTGGTGAGCAGGTCCTTGCGGAGGACCTTCAGGGCCACCTCGCGGTTCAGGCTGATCTGGTGGGCGGCATAGACCTCGCCCATCCCCCCCTTGCCCAGGGGCCGGCCGATCCGGAAGTCGCCCAGGGTCAATCCTTCCATGGGCCGCCGGCCGTCGTTGGGGGCCGGGGCCGCGGGGTCGCCCTGGGAGAAGTCGGTGGTCGGGGATGTTCCGTCCGGCTGGCTCATGGCGGGCGCACCGTCATCCCGGGCCGCTCGCCGGGCCGGTGCCACGCCCATCGCGCGCCGCCCGCGTCGAGCCGTCGACCAGTGTACGCCATCCGGCCCGCCGCCGCAAATCCGGAGGGACTCCCCATCGAACATGAGAATTCGACGCCGCCGAGGGTCGATTCCCGCGCCTCGGGGTGGTAGATTCGAAGCTGATCCGGGACGATCGCCGGCACCGGGCCCGGCGCGACCGGGGACCAGGCGCGACGGGGGAGACGGCCATGACGATCCGCGTGCAAGTGGGATTCGCGGCGGCCCTGGGCCTGGCGGCCGCCGGCCTGGCCCTCCAGGCCCAGGCCCAGAACCCGATCGTCCCGCCCTACGGGATCACCGCCGCCAACCCCGACGGCAGCGCCTTCCAGACCCCGGTGGCGCGGGTGCTGCCCGACGCCATGCAGCAGGCCCCGGGGGAATGGGGCGAGATCATCACGGCCACCCCCAAGTGGCTGGTGGTCCAGAACGAACGCGGCCAGCAGTTCCCGATCCCGGTGGAGAACATCCGCCAGTTCCTGGTCCGGTGGCCCAGCTCGCCCGACCTGCTCACCCCGCAATCGCTGATCGAGGTCAACGGGTTCGGGGTGCAGAACAACACGATGGTCGCCGAGCACATCGACGTCTACGAGGCGGACGCCCGGTCGCTGGTCACCCCCACCTACCAGAGTTCCCACGGCTTCAACCGGACCATCACGGGATTCGACATCGACCAGATGCGGGTGGAGGGGATCACCAACTTCTGGACGCCCCAGGAGTGGATGACCCCCAACCAGATGCACGTCGTGGGCAACCCGATCGGCACCAACCCGGTGCGGGTCGCGGTCATGGGCTCCAACCAGCTCACCGTGATGCCCGGCCCCGAAGGGTTGACCGTCACCCAGATCACCCCGGGCACGTCCTCCTATGCCCGGCCGGGGGACCTTGTCTACGTCGTCTCCGAGACCGCCGGGGTCCGCGGCCTGGACGTGTCGCGGCTGGTCCTCTACAAGACCATGCCGCTCCACCAGTTCGCCCCCTGATCCCGGCCGGCCTCAGAGCTTCGGCGCTTCGGCGACCGACGGGCGATACAGCGGCAGGAAGCGGTAATACACCTCCAGCGTCAGGACCGAAAGCGCCGTCTCGTAGACGCGGCCGGCGCGGAGCCCCCAGCGATCGGGCTGGGGGAGGAACGGGCTCCAGCTCCCCCGGTCGCAGCCGTCGCCGCCGATCTGGGTGGCGACCAGCCCGTCGCGGATCTTCGGATTCCACTGCCGCCAGGCCTTGTTCTGCATGTTGTGCAGCAGCTGGGTGGCGTAGTACCAGTAATAGATGTTCCGCTCGCCCGACATCTGCAGCTCGCCCCACACGGCATTCACCCCTTTGACCAGCGCCGGCTTGTCGCGGGTCCAGCCCAGGTACTGGCGGCACAGCAGGCCCTCCGCGTTCATCGTGGGGGTGGGCGGGCGGCCGGGCATGTAGCCGTAGGCGGTCCCGTTGCGATCGCCGGCGGCGAGGTCCAGGTAGTGCGAGCAGCCCTTGAGGACGTTGGCCGAGACGTCGAGCCCCGCCAGGCGGGCCGAGCGGAGGGCGAACATCTGCCAGCCCAGGACCGACGTGTCGCCGGGCATCCCGGGGGAGTAGCGCCAGCCGCCATCCTGCTTGTTCTGGCCGCGCTCGATGAAGCCGATGGCCCGCTGGCAGGGCTCCTTGAGCCGGTCCTCCTTGCTCAGCCCGTAGGCCTCGCACAGGGCCATCGTGGCGATGGCGTGGGCGTAGAACTGGGCGTTGGGGAAGCCCTCGATGAACAGCTCCCCCTCCTTGGACTGGTGGGCCAGGAGCCATTCCAACCCGCGCCGGACGTTCTCCTGATAGGGGCTGGGCTGGGTGTGGATGTGCCCGGCGCCCAGGAACGGCAGGAGCGCCAGTCCGGTGGCGGCGGTGTCGCACTCGGCGAAGGTTTCGCCGGGGCAGCCGGGCTCGCGGTTGCATTCGCCCGCGACGTTGAGGTGCCAGCCGCCCGACTTGGCCTGGTGGCGGGCCAGCCAGGCCAGCCCCTCCTGGACGGCCTTCTCCGACCTGGTCGATCCCCCCTCGCGCCGGACCATCTCCCCCTTGGTCCCCGCCATCCGGCCGGCGAACGGGGCGGTCATGTCCTCGACGTGGACCTTGACGCCCGAGAGCCCGCCCCGGACGCCGTTGGCGGCCCGGATCTCCGCGGACAGGCCGGCCGCGTCATCGCGGATCGAGCGGCTGGCGACCACCAGATCGGGCGAGAACCGGAGCCGCTCCGACGGCGGGGGCTGGGCGATCGTCGCGTCGGCCGGCTCGATCGCCAGCGACGGCGTGTCCGGGGTCTGCTCGGCGTTGAACGGGTCGCCCGACTGGTCGGCCGGGCCCAGCGAGGTGATGTCGTCGGTGGGCATCGCGATGAACGAGCCGGCGAACTCGCTCTCGGCGGGCCCGGAGGTCACGTAGGCGAACGTCGCCAGGACCACCAGCGCCACGGCGTGGATCAGCAGGCTGGTCCCCCACGACGGGAGGTCTTCGACCCACGCCGGGGCCTCCCGGTCGAGGCGATGCAGGAGCCGACGGACGCGGACCCCGGCGATCCGCCTCCAGCGCGGTCGAGCAGCATGCGGCATGATGGCGACGGTCCCCGGGGCCGGTTCGGACGATCGAGCGGTCGGACGACGGCGGCCGGGAGGGACCGCGAGAGAGGGCGGCCGGGCACCATCACCCCCTTATGGTAACGCCGCCGGCCGCATCGGGAAGACACCCCGACCTCGAATTGTCGGCGGATATTCTCCCCGCTACGATGAAGACGCCGCCCGTCCCCCTATCCTTCAATCCTGGGCCGCCCTGAGAACATGCCCATGGACATCGACCTGCCCGAAGACCTTATCGCCATGCTCCGGGCCCGCGTCCTCGGGGGTCAGTTTTCCTCGATCGACGACGCCGTGGCCGAGTCCCTCCGACGGATGTTCGGCATGCCCGTCCGCGAGGAGGATCGCCCGATCGCCGGCACGGCCGACCAGGGCCCGATCGGCTTGATGAATGCCGCGAGCGAACGAGCGTCGGGCCCCGATCCGGTCCTGGGATCGATGCGAGATGCGGCCGAGGAACTTGATGAGATGGTCGCAGATGCGATGAAACGAAGAGCCCGCCGTGCCCTCGATGCCAAGCTGCTCGAAGGGTTGGAGGGGGAAACGATCGAGATGACCCGGGCCGATTGGGACTCGATCCGACGCGAAGCCCGGGAAGTCCTCGATGATGGGGAGACGACCCATTCCTGAGCGGCCGGGTGGCTGTGGTTGGCTTGCCAACCACGGCGCCCACGAGCCTGATCCACTTCGATGGCCGAGGTCGGCCGACCGTACGACCGCGATGACCTTGACGATTCGAGCCCTGGACATTCCTTGAGGGATCAGGTCTGTCGCGAGAGGACTCGATGCTGGGCCGGTCGACCCTGGGCATCGACGACGATCGGGCTCGCCGGCGCCGTGGTTGGCAAGCCAACCACAGCCACCCAGACGGTTTCAGGCGATGTTCGGTCGATCGGCGAGACATGGCAAGCGAATCGGGGCGACGTAGATCATGAGCGGCGACTGATCGGTTCAACCCACCGGCTGATCCCGGTCGTCGAAGCGTTCCACCTCGGCCCAGCCCAGCGATTCGAGGGCGGGGGCGACCGAGTCGGCGTCGGCCACGACCACGATGGTGAAGGCGTCCGGGGCGACCTGGCGGCCGGCGGCCTCGACCAGGGTCGAGAGGGTCACGGCTTCGAGCCGTTCGGCGAACCGGGCGTGGTGGTCGGCGGGGAAGCCGTGGAGGAACAGCCCGGCATAGCGGGCGACCAGGGCCGAGGGGGTCTCGAACTGGCGGGCCTGCCCCTCGATGAGGGAGCGGCGGGCGTCGTCGAGTTCGGCGGCGGTCGGCGGCCGGTCGTTGAGCAGGGCGGCCACCTCGCCCCGGAGGTCTTCCAAAGCCTCGCCCAGGCGGTCGGCCTGGAGCGACGACGAGACCAGGAACGGCCCGGCGGCGCGTCGGCAATCGAAGTGGGAGCGGACCCCGTAGGTGAAGCCCTTCTCCTCGCGGAGCTTGCTGTTGAGCCTTGAGGTGAATTGCCCGCCCAAAATCTGGTTCCAGACCATCAGGTCGGTGTAGTCGGGGTCGAGCCGGTGGGTGCCGACGTGCCCGGCCCGGACCACCGCCTGCGGGGCGCCGGGGCGATCGAGCAACAGCAGGCGGATGCCCGACGGACGGTCCGGCCGGGCCAGGGCCGGCGGCGTCTCCGGGGCGGGGCCCGACCAGCCGGCCAGGGCGTCGTCGATCCGGGCGGCGATCGCCTCGGGGTCGACGTCGCCGGCCACCACGCAGGCGGCGTGGGCCGGGACGTAGCGGGCCCGGTGGAAGGCGCGGGCGTCCTCGCGGGTCAGCCGGGCCACGGTCGATTCGTCGCCGTCGACGGGCAGGCGGAACGGGTGGTCGGACGGGTACAGGGCCCGGAGCAGGGCCCGCCCGGCGCGGGTCTCGGCGCTGTCGCGGCCGGCCCGCAGCCCGGCCAGGGTCTGGGCGTGGATCCGGTCCCACTCCTCGGCCGGGAAGCTCGGGTTGAGCAGGACGTCGGCCGCGAGGTCGAGGCTGGCGGCCAGGTGGGGGGTCAGGCACTGGAAGCCGACCGACGCCCCGTCCCAGCCGGCGGAGACGGACAGAGATGTCCCCATCCCCTCGGCGGCCAAGGCGATCTGGTGCGAGGTCCGTTTCTCCGTCCCCTCGTCGAGCAGGTCGGCGGTCAGCCCGGCCAGCCCGCCCCGGTCCGGCCCGTGGGTGGCGGCCCCGGCGTCCAGGATGAACGTGGCGGCGACAATCGGCAGGTCCCGGCGCGGGATCACCCACAGGGGGACGCCGCAGCGCAGGACCCTCGGCTCGGGCACCGGCGCCCGGAACGGGGCGGCCGGCGCGGCGGGGGGCGGGACCTTGCGGTCGAGCGGCTGCGCGGCCGGGGCCGGCTTGCGGCCCAGGACGGTCAGGCCGACGCGGGGCTTGCCGGCCAGGTAGTCCCGCGCCGCGTCCTGGATGTCCTCGGGCGTGACGGACTGGTAGCGGGCCAGGTCGGAGGTGATCCGGCCGGGGTCGCCCAGGTAGATGTTAAAGGCGTTGAGCCGGTCGGCCACCCCGCCGAACCCGCCCACGTTGTCCAGCGCGTAGAGGAACCCGGCCAGGCGGCCGTTCTGGACCCGCGTGAGTTCCTCGGGCTCCACGCCCCGGCCGGCGATCCGCGCCAGCTCCTCGTCGACGATCGCCTCGGCCTCCTCCCACGACTGGCCGGGGCGCAGGGTCACGGTCACGCCGAACGACCCGGCCAGCTCCCGGCCCGACTGGTAGGCCGACGCGTCCTGGGCCAGCCCGGTCTCGACCACCAGGCGGCGGAACAGGCGGCTGGTCTTGCCCCGGCCCAGGATGTCGGCCAGCAGCACCAGCGGGGCGTCGTCGGGCTCGAACTGGCGGACCGTGTGCCACTTCAGGTAGATCCGGTCCAGCTCGACCCGGTCGCGGACCGTGATCGTCTTGGACTCGGACAGCGAGGCGTCGGGGGCGTGGGGCGTCAGCGACCGGGTGCCGCCGGGCAGGTCGCCGAAGTAGCGCTCGGCCAGGGCGAAGGCGCGGTCCTCGTCGATGTCGCCGACGATCGCCAGGCTGGCGTTGGCCGGGACGTAGAACCGGCGGAAGAACGCCTCCACGTCGTCGCGGGTCGCCGCCTCGACGTCCTCCATCACCCCGATCGTGGTCCAGCTATAGGGGTGGTCGGGGGGATACAACGCCTCGGAGAGCAGCCGCCAGGCCATCCCGTAGGGGCGGTTGGCCACGTTCTGGCGGTACTCGTTCTTGACCACGTCCTTCTGCACCCGGATCTTGTGGTCGTCCAGCGCGGGCAGGAAGTGCCCCATCCGGTCCGACTCCATCGCCAACGCCAGCTCGACGTGGGCGGCGGGCAGGTCGGCGAAGTAGTTGGTCCGGTCCGACGAGGTCGAGCCGTTGATGCTCGCCCCCTTCTTCTGCAAAGGCTTGAAGAAGTCGCCCGGATAATGCTCCGAGCCTTCGAACATCAGGTGTTCGAATAAATGCGCGAACCCCCTCTGCCGGCGCTCCTCGTTCTTGGAGCCGACGTGATACCACAGGTTCACGGCGACGACCGGCAGCGGCCCCTGGCGGCGGGCGATCACGTCGAGGCCATTGCCCAGGGTCGTCCTGGCAAACCGGATCTCGGGGAGCTTCAGGGGGGGATTCACGGTTCGGGGGCGTCCCACGCGAGGAAATTCGGGCCGGGTTCGTCACAACCCCACATTAACCCAAGTAATGTCCCGTGCCTACCGGCCCGCGCACCCCGATCGATGATCGATGCGCGGGGCGGCCCCGCCGGGAAATCCTTCCTCACCCCGCCCGGTTGGGATACAATGTCCGCTCTCCGGTGGGATCAGATGGCTCCGGGCCGTGGCGACGCGCATCGTCGGCGTCGCCCGATGCCGGGAGCCCCGGGCGGCGATGGCGTGGATACCGAGATGGCCCGAACCAAGGTCCGGTCGTGAACTGGGACGACATCATCGTCGACGCCGCCGCGACCGACACCGGCATGCGGCGCTCGAACAACCAGGATAGCCACACGATCGTCCACGCCTCGAAGGCGGAGACCTGGAAGCAGCGTGGGCACGTCTTCATGGTCGCCGATGGCATGGGCGCCCACGCCGTCGGCGAACTGGCCAGCAAGCTGGCCTGCGACAACATCCCGCACAACTACATCAAGGCCCGCGTCGGCCCCCCGGCCGAGGCGATCGTCAAGGCCTACAAGGAAGTCGGCGTCCTGATCCACGGCAAGGCGACGGCCAACAAGGATTTCCAGGGGATGGGCACCACCGCCTCCACCCTGATCCTCCTGCCGGCCGGCGCCATGATCGCCCACATCGGCGACTCGCGGGTCTACCGCGTCCGCCAGGGGCGGATCGACCAGCTTTCCTTCGACCACAGCCTGGCCTGGGAACTGGTCAAGCGCGGGCTCCTGCCCGCCGACAAGGCGAGCAAGGCCGTCCCCCGGAACGTGATCACCCGCAGCCTCGGCCCCGACCCCAACATCGAGGTCGACATCGAGGGGCCCTGGCCGGTCGAGCAGGGCGACGTCTTCCTGCTCTGCTCCGACGGCCTGTCCGGCCCGCTCGAAGACCACGAGATGGGCGCCTTCGCCGGCAACTTCCACCCCAAGGACGCCTGCCGGTACATGATCCACCTGGCCAACCTCCGGGGCGGCCTGGACAACATCACCGTGGTCCTGGCCCGGATCGGCCCCTGGGTCGACCCCGACTCCGCCGCCGACGCCCCCGCCATGGCCGACGGCCCCCGGCCCGACGCGGCCAAGAAGAACGGGTGGATCAAGAACCTGTCCGGCCTGATCGGCAAGAAGAAGGGGCCCGAGGCCCCGGCCGAGGAAGAACACCGCTACCGCTCCTGCGAGTGCCCGATCTCCGAGGAGCTGGTCGACAGCCTCGCCGAGCTCGTCCGCAAGATCCAGGCGGTCGCCATCGAGCAGACCTGGCCGGTCGAGTGGCCGGTGCTGGCCGCCCGCCGACGGCAGGCCGGCGCCGCCCGCGAGGCCGGCCGGCTCCGCCTGGCGCTCCGCGACCTCGGCGAGTCGATCGAGATGCTCGGCACGGCCGGGCGGATCCACCGCAAGATGGGCGCGTCCAACGGGGGCTGACCGGGGAGCCGCGATGACCGAGCCCGAGTCCGATCCCGCGTCGATCTGCGCCCGCCCACCCGCGCCCGCCGAGTTGTCCAGCCCCCCGCTCGCCCCTCCCCTGGTCCTGGGGTCGGTCTTCGACGTGGGCGACCCCGGCCGGGTGGACGCGTTATACGAGGGCCGCGAATCCGGCTTCATCTACGCCCGCGACGGCCACCCCAACGCCGCGCAGTTGGCCGACAAGGTGGCGAAGCTGGAAGGGGGCGAGGCGGCCCTGGTGTGCGGGTCGGGCATGGCCGCCGAGGCGGCCCTGATGCTCGCCCTGCTCGGCCAGGGGGACCGCGTGGCCCTGTCCGAAGGGCTCTATGGCCGGACCATGACCCTGGTGGGCGGGGAGCTGTCCCGGTTCGGCATCGGCCACGACCTGTTCGACGCCACGCGGCCTGAGAGTTTGGCCGGGGCCCTCACGCCGCAGACCCGGCTGGTCTTCACCGAGACCCTGTCCAACCCCCTGCTCCGCCTGGCCGACATCGCCGGTTTGGCCCGGATCGCGCGGGAACGCGGCGTCCCGCTGGCGGTCGACCACACCTTCGCCCCCCTGCTCTGCCGCCCGCTGGAGTTGGGTGCCGATTACGTCATCCACTCGGCCACCAAGGCGATCGGGGGCCACAGCGACGTGACGCTCGGCCTCCTGGTCGGCCCCCGCGACCGGCTCGCGCGGATCGCCCACCTGGCCTCGACCTTCGGCCTCACCGGCAACCCGTTCGATAGCTGGATGGCCCTGCGGGGTCTGTCGACCCTGGCCGTCCGGGTCGCCCGGTCCAGCACCACCGCCGCCGACCTCGCCCATCGGCTCGAAGCCCACCCCGCCGTCGAGCGGGTCCACTACCCCGGCCTGGCGTCCCACCCCGACCACAACCTCGCCTCGTGGATGCTCCCCGGCGGCTTCGGCGCGATGATCTCGTTCGACGTCGGCTCCCGCGACCGCGCCGACCGTTTCATCCGCGCCCTCGCCCACATCCCCTACGCCCCCAGCCTGGGCGACGTCTCCACCACCCTCAGCCACCCGACCACCACCAGCCACCGCTCCCAGACCCCCGACCAGTGGGCCCGGCAAGGGATCACCCCCGGCCTCATCCGCCTCTCCGTCGGCCTCGAAGACGTCGACGACCTCTGGCGCGACCTGGACCGGGCCTTGACCGCCTGACTCGAAGAAGGCACTCAATCAGGGAAAGCGGCCATGAGTCCGGTAGGCGGGTTGGGTGGGCACCGCCCACCGGCTCAATCCATCGGTCGCGATGCGGTGGGCGATGCCCACCCTACCGGACTGGACGGCCAGATGGACGAGGCGTGGGCCGGCGGCTTCACCTATGACTCGCCCTGCACCGACAAATGACCGCCCTCTCCCCGGCGCGACCGCCGATTCAACGGTAAGATGCGTACTCGGGAATGGATCGGACCTGATCCGAGTCGCCGGTCGCCGGCTGATACCAACCGAGAACGACCTCCGTCAGCACGCCCTGGGCACGCATGAGATCCAGGATATCTTCGGCCACGACGCGGTAGGCCGCATTCTTCTTCGCTCCCCCCTCGCCACAAATCAGGGCGCCGGACAATTGGAGGGCGAGGGTACTGGCGTCGATGAGATAACTGTCCCGCTCGGCCATCGCCCTCGAGACGAAATCCCGCAGCGGATGCGGCCTGGTGTATGGTCTCAACGTCGTCTGGGGCATGAGTTGGTCCCGGAGTTCGGGGAAGATCCGTCAGATCCCGCGATGGTGACGCTCCCCATCGCGAACGGGGATGGACGATGATATCGAACCGAGGCGATCGGCCTGGCCTCAGCGTGAGCAGGGGGAAGAGGGTCGCGACGCCGCGGCGATGTTGCGGAGCAACTCGCCCCGCAGCAGGGCGCGGCGGCAGGCCAGGATCGTGACCAGGGCGGTGGGAGACGGGCTGGTCGGGCGGGACGGCCGGGGGGTGATCGACATGGATCCGATGCTCCTTCGTAATGCATGCAGGTAAGCAACGTCGCATCCTTGCCACCTTTTACGTTGCGATCCAGCGACGTGACATCGCGGTCATCGCATAAAATCTTCGGTTCTGTTTCGTGCGGTTCGGTTCACTTCCCCGGATCGCCGGCCCGCCCGAGCATCCCCAGCGATCGCGCCTGGTCGGTCGCCGGCCGCTACGCCAGGGAGCAGGTCCAGGCCGAGGCGAGTTCCGTAGGGTGGGCACGCCCAGGGCGTTGATCCATCGGTGACGACGCGGCGGCGATGCCCACCCTACGGGACTAGATGATCTTGTTCTTCGACCGGTGCATAGATGAGATCGATGTCCAAGGAGAATCCCAGATCTGCGATCCTCCTGAGAGTCGACGGATTGAGATAACAACTTGGCGGACTGGAGGAAAAAACAATCGTGCATGACAATTCGCATTCGATCATGCCATTTGACATCAAGTTCCCTGATAGAATCTTGGCAGGGTCGAGCATGTCGAGCAATTTCAAGATGACTGGCTCGAGCTCCCATCCAGCTTCGCACGGGAGCTCGAGGGACACTCCGTTGTGCTTGCGGTGAAGTGATGATCTACCAATCGCATCCCCTTTCGTCCATTTCTTCGTATATGCGATCGGATAAATATCGATAATCTCCTCGGGCGAAAGCGAGAGGCTGGTTAATTTCAATGAAATACTGATGACTCGGTCCGAGCTCATCGATGTTGACATTGATTGATCCTCCTGGACCTCGCCCGCCTTTGGGTTTGAGTCCTGCAAGGGTGCATCGCCCACCGGCCCGATCCATCGGTGACGATGCGGTGGGCGATGCCCACCCGACCGGACTACACCCGGCCTTTCGGCTCGATCAGCGAGGCGTAGAACTCGGGGCGGCGGTCGGCGATGCGGTCGATCTCGTGCTGGCCAGGGACGCGGACCTGGCGTTTCTGGCGGGCGCGGGCGGGGTCGATGTCGGCGTAGATGATCCCGGGCTGGTCGTCGGCGCGGGCCAGGAGTTCGCCGTTGGGGCCGGCGATCGACGAGCGGCCGAGGAACGGGAACCCGCGCTCCTCGCCGACGCGGTTGGCCGCCAGGGCGAAGATCACGTTCTCCATCGCCCGGCAGATCATGAGGTGCTCGGCGATCGCCTCGGTGCGAACCGGCCAGTTGGTCGGCAGGACCAGCAGGTCCGCCCCCAGCAGGGTCAGGACCCGGCCCGGCTCGGGGAACCCGCCGTCGTAGCAGATGTGCATCCCGACCCGCAGCCCGCCGGCGTCGAGCACCTCGAAGGGGCGGTCGCCGGGGGTGGCGAACCGATCCACGCCCATGAACGGGAGGTGGATCTTGCGGTACGAGCCGACCAGCCCGTCGGGGCCGATCAGCACGCAGGCGTTGAACAGGCGGTCGCCGTCCCGCTCCAGCAGGCCGAAGATCGCGAACAGGCCGAGCCGGGCGCAGGCCTTGGCCACGGCGTCGGTGGCGGGGCCGGGGATCGATTCGGCGAACGGGAGGGCTTCCTCCTTGCTGGTGAAGCCGTAGCCGGACAGGGCGCACTCGGGGAAGATCACGAGGTGGGCGCCCCCGGCGGCGGCCTCGTCGACCCCGTCGAGGATGAGGACGAGGTTGGCGGCGACCTCGCCGATCTTGGGGTCGATCTGGGCGACGGCGACCCGGTAGGTGGGCGATTCGGACATCGGCGGGGGTTCCCTGGAGGGCCCGGCGCTGGGGCGGTTTCCCCGGCCTCGGGGCGGCTGTACAATCGGCGTCTCCGATCGGCCCGAGCCGCCACGACCGAGTCTAGGAAGCCCCGAGCCATGACGCAACCCGAGCGAACCCGCACCCCGATCGTCCTGGCCGCCTGGCTCGCCCTGGCGATGGGGGCCGGCGTCGCCGTCGCGGCCGACCTGGAGGCCGTGGCCGCCGACAGCCTCCTGGTCCAGCCGGCCGGGCCCCGCCCCGGCGAGGCGGGAAAGACCTACGCCAACGTCCAGGGGCCGAAGGCCGGCTCCGACCCCAAGTTCGCCGGGTTCGCGATCCTCGACTTCCCCGCCCCCAAGCTCGCCTCGGCCGACGAGAAGGTCCGGAAGGCGACGCTCACCCTGACCCAGAGCGTGGCCCGGTTCAGCCGCGACGGCCGGATCCGCCTCTTCCTGGCCGGCGAGTCCGGGGGCAAGCTCGACGACGCGGGCAAGCCGCTCCGGTTCGACCCGAAGGCCCCGGGCGGCCTGGGGGACCAGATCCCCGGCCTGATCCCGCTGGGCCTGGCCGACTACGCCAAGGGGGGCACCGGCGACGCCGACCCGTACCCGATCGCGCTGGACGACGCCGCCCGCAAGGCGCTGGACGACCGGCTCCGCGCCGGGGGGACGATCCGGATCGTGATCGCCCCCGAGGACGCCCACGTCGCCGCCACCTTCTTCGGCGTCGGGGCCCGCCAGCCGGAAAATCGCCCCCGGCTCACGATCGTCACCGGCCCCTGATCGACCCATCCCCTCCCCGGGACCCCCACCATGACCTGGCCCGCCCTGCTCGCCCTGGCGCTGATCGCCGCCGACCGCCCCACGCCGTTCGCCATCGAGGTCGTCGACGCCCAGACCAAACGGGGCGTGCCCCTGATCGAGTTGCGGACGGTCAACGACATCCGGCTGGTCACCGACAGCCACGGCCTGGCGGCGTTCGACGAACCGGGCCTGATGGATCAGCCCGTCTTCTTCCACGTCAAGGGGCACGGCTACGACTTCCCCAAGGACGGGTTCGGCCAGGCGGGCAAGGCCCTGAACGTCAAGCCCGGGGGCGTCGCGCGGATCGAGGTCCGCCGGGTCAACATCGCGGAACGGCGCTACCGCGTGACCGGGGGCGGGATCTATCGCGACAGCCTCCTGCTGGGCCGGCCGGTGCCGATCCGCCAGCCCGCCCTGAACGCCCAGGTGTTCGGCTCGGACAGCGTCCAGATCGCCCTGTTCGGCGGCAAGATCCGCTGGTTCTGGGGGGATACCAACCGGCCCAAATATCCGCTCGGGCTGTTCGACACCCCGACCGCCTCGTCGAAATTCCCGGCCGACGGCGGGCTCGACCCCGACCTCGGCGTCGACCTCGACTACAGCACCGGCCCCGACGGCTTCGCCGCCGCGTCGGCCAAGATGCCCGGCCCCGGCCCGACCTGGATCGACGGCGTGACGGTCGTGCCCGACGCCACCGGCCGGGAGCGCCTGTTCGCGGCCTACGCCAAGATCAAGCCGCCGATGGAGACTTATGAGCGTGGGCTGATCGAGTTCGACCCCAGGACGGAGCGGTTCGCCAAGGCCGCCCCGATCCCGCTGGACGCCCCGATCCGCCCGTTCGGCCACCCGTCCCGCCACAGCGAGGGCGGGGTCGACTACGTCTACTTCGCCGATCCCTACCCCCTGGTCCGCGTCCCGGCCACGGCCGAGGCCTACCTCGATCTCGCCCGCTACGAGGCGTTCACCTGCCTCCTCCCCGGCTCGACCACCGCCCAGCCGAAGATCGACCGCGACGAAACCGGCGCCCCGCGCTACGCGTGGCGCCAGGGCGCCCCGACCCTGGACGGACCGGACGAGGACGGCTGGATCCGCGCCGGGCGGATCGACCGCGAGCAGGCCCTCCACCCGCTCCGCGACGCCGACACCGGCCGGACGGTCGTCGCCCACCGGGGCTCGGCCTTCCCCAACCCGTTCCGCAATCGCTGGGTCATGATCGCCTGCGAGATCGGCGGCACCTCGTCGAACCTCGGCGAAATCTGGTACGCCGAGGCCGACGCCCCGCTCGGCCCCTGGGTGTACGCCCGCAAGGTCGTGACCCACGACAAGTACTCGTTCTACAACCCCCGCCAGCACCCCGAGTTCGCCAAAGATAACGGCCGCACGATCTATTTCGAGGGCACCTACACCGCCTCGTTCTCGGGCAACACCGACCCCACCCCGCGCTACGACTACAACCAGATCATGTACCGGCTCGACCTCGGCGACGACCGGCTCAACCTCCCGGTCCCGGTCTACCGCCAGGGCCAGGACTACGCCCTCCGCACCCCCGGCCACCCCATCGCCTTCTTCGCCCGCGACCGCCCCGCCCCCGGCACGATCCCCGTCAAACTCGGCGCGCTGGAGATCCACGCCCTGCCCGCCGACCTCAAGGACGCCCCCGCGACCACCGTCCCCCTCTACGCCACCCCCGGCCGCGACGGCGCCCCGCCCACCTTCGCCACCGAGCCCCCCGCCCCCCAGGCCCAGCCGATCGCCCGCGTGTGGCGGAACCCGACCCGGGTCGTCTTGCCGGGGGGATGATCATCGCGGCTACGTGCCAACCCGCAAACTCCGGCGCATGATCGCTCGCGGCAGGCTCTCCGGCCGGATGGCCCGCAGCCAGCCACGGCCGCCCAAGCACGAACATGCTTAGGCCAATCAGAATCACAGATATTCACATCAAATTGATTCATGGAAATGCACAAGAAGAACCGATGATGCAAGAGACGTTCCTGCTGCGGTTCTTCTGGGGACCACGTCGGGAGGGAGTCGAGGAGGTCGCGGCTCGCCTCCTCCTCTACCTGGAGCAGTTGACGGCATTTGATACGGTTTATTCCCATTGGTATCCGCGGAGTGGCCGAGGGTCGGATCAATCCAAAAGCGCTCCGCTCCTCCTTGAGACCGGAGCGATTGAGGAGTTGTGCCGTCGGGAGATCCAGAGGGAGGAGGTCGCGCCATTCAAGCCGATTGCCCCACTCGGTTTCACCGTGAACCTGGCGACCGGAGGTCTTTGGGATCTCACCCTTCGGATCAATTGTGGCGGCTATTCGCACTATGTTCTCAACTCGATCACCATGCCCTTGCCAGCCACCGGGTCCGCTGGGAAGAGGTTGTGCCGTGCCGAATCGCTAATCGGCCACTGTCGGCTCATCATCGCGTGCTGGGATCCGGAGGTCGGTCAGGTCTGGTCCGGGAGGCTCGACGATGAACTCGGCAACCCAGACCAAGAGATCGACGTGGGTTGGATGACATATGTGGCCAACCGAAGGCTGGTGCTCCCGGAATTCGACCGTGCGATCGAGGTCATCCCGATCGGGGAGGCCGGTCAACTGATCGTCGCCACCAGGCAGCGGTTCTCTACCGCCAACGGTAACCACCTGAGACGAGCCAAGCTCATCGCCTCCAAGCTTAATGGAGGCGGTGTAGAGAGGTCGAACCGATAACTTCTCGGGGATCTGGAAGACTCCTGGATGGCACGCCCGTCGATGTTCTTCGGCACCGATCCCCCCGACCCCCAGGCCCAACCGATCGCCCGCGTGTGGCGGAACCCGACCCGGGTCGTCTTGCCGGGGGGATGACGGGGCGATGAATCGCACGCTCTCAAACGTGAGAAATTGTGCTTCCTATCGATGCTCGGGCGAGGTCGCCCGCGATCGAGCCTGATCTCTCGGGTCGATGCGACGTGCGAACGGATCTCCCCCCATTGACGAGGGCCTTCGGCTCGACGAAGCTGGCAATCTCCGACAATAGTCGGATTCATGATGGGGAATCCCTCTCCGTGGCCTGTTCGAGCCTTCTCCGACCGCATATGCACCGGCATCGATCCGGGAGTCTGACGGGCGGCGTCGCGGAGGGATTCCCCAGGCCACGATCATCCAACCTCCGGAGGTGAGCGGTGAATCAGCCCGCATCGCAGCCAGTCCCCTGGAAATGCGAGGACTACCTCGGCCATCCCGATCCCCGTGCCAGGGCCGCCAACAACCTGAAGTTCATCGCCCTGGCCTTGCACAACTTCGCCAAGGCGAACGGCGGGCAGCTCCCCGCGCCCGCGATCCGCAAGGACGGCAGGCCGCTCCTGAGCTGGCGGGTCGCGATCCTGCCTTTCGTCGAGCAGCATTCGCTCTACCGGAAGTTCCACCTCGACGAAGCCTGGGACAGCCCGCACAACCGGCCGTTGCTGGAGGAGATGCCGCGCGTCTACGCGTCGGCCACGCGGACGGACGGGATTCCGCACGCGACCCATTACCAGGCGATCGTCGGCCCGGGGGCCCTGTTCGACGGGGAGGATGGCCCCGAGATCCTGGGACGTGTCCGAGTGGCCAACCCGACCTTCCTGGTCGTCGAGGCGGCCGATCCGGTCCCCTGGGCCAAGCCGGAGGACCTGCCCTACGACGAGGGGAAACCGTTGCCGAAGTTCGGGGGTTCGTTCGAGGACGGGTTCTATGCCGCTTACACGGACGGCTGGCCCCGGTTCGTGGGCCGGAATGTGGCACCCGAGACGATCCTTGCGCTGATCGGTCGCGGCAACGGATAGCCGCCAGGGGCGCCCCCCACCAGGCGAAGGGATGAAGATCTTGGTATGCTGGTAGCATCACCAGCATTGACGGGCGTCCCCCAAGGATCCGGCCATGCGTCCGACCCGCCCCCGACTCACCCTGGTCGTTCTGATGGCCGCCATCGGGGCGTGCGCATTGGGACTGGCCATCGTCGCCCGGGCTGCCCCCGGCCACTTCGCGCCGGCACTGATGGTCGTGCCCCCACTCGTGGGCATCCTCTGGGATCGCCGAGGCGGGGGCCGGGGCATTCGCGGCGGGGCGGTGGGCGGATTCCTGCACGCGGCGATCTGCCTGCCATTCTTCATCCTGGGGCCGGTCCGGGCGGGGCTGCCGGGCTCGTGGCCCGCGGCCTACGCCGGGGCGACGGTCGTCTGCGTGGCCTTCGGCGCGATGATGGGCGTCGCGACCTGGCTGGCCGCCGCCGTCATGGGCCGGACGGCCCTGGCCCGCCCGTCCGAGGCGGGTTGAACCTCTCGGGTCGATCCTGGCGCGGGGTTTGCCCGTGGTGAAGGGTAACGCCCCGCCGGGCGCGGGAGATGGCCCGCACGCCGCGCGGGGCGGGTTCCGCCCTGGTTCCGGAGGACGACGCATGCGATGGGTCCCCCTGGCGGCCGTGATGGCCGCGGCCGCCTTGCTCACGCCCGATCACGCCCGGGCCCAGCCGCCGCAGGACAATCGAGGTCCCCGGTTCGTCCCGCCGGGACAGCCCGGGGCGTTCCGGCCGCCGCCGCCGATCCTGGTCGATCGGCGGGTCGCCCAGCTCATGAACCGGCTCCGCGATGAGATGTGGGCCTATCGGCAGGAGCTGGAGTTCTTCCGGAGGGCCCCGGAATACAACAAGCTCGTGGACCTCCGCTACCAGCTCCGCAACTTCGCCATCGAGATGGCCGAGGCCCGCGAGTACAACCAGGACATCCGGGGCCACGCCCGCCAGATGGAACGGGCGGCCCGCGAGCTGTACCGCCTGTCCGAGCACCTGGAAGACCGGATGGACGGGCGGACCAACCCCGACGTCCGCCGCCGCGCCGATGCCCTGCACGAGCGGGCCGTCGAGATCCGCGTCCTCGTCGGCCGGCTCCACGAGGCGATCCACCTGGACCTCGACACCAGCCCGCCCTACGTCGAATACCGGCTCAAGGACGACGGCCGCTGAATCTTGGGTCGGGAGGCGTCACCGGCCCTCCCGGCCGATCTCCAGGGCCTGTCCCAGCACGTCGTTCAACTCCCCGGTCGCGAGGATCTTCCCCTCGCGACCGACCAGCACGGCGTGGGGGATGCGGTTCACGCCCAGCTTCTCGTAGAACGCCCCCCACGAGGTCGCCCCATCCGGGGGCACGACATCGACGACGGTGGGATAGGCCAGGTGGAAGTCCTGCCGCACCTTCGCGATCGCGTCCGGGTCGCTGCCGGGGGGGTGGACGCCGATCACCGTGATGCCATTCTCGGCCCGTTTCTCGTGGACCCCGGCCAGCGTCGGCAGGTCGGTGCGGCAGGGGCCGCACCACTCGGCCCAGAAGTCGAGCAGGACGACCTTCCCCTTCAGGTCGTCCCGGTCGAGCGGAGGGCCGTCGGTCCAGGTCGCCCCAGCCGGGAAGTCGGGGATCGGCTGGCCGACGAGCGCGGCCTGCTTCCGCTCGCGGGCCTCGTCGCGTTTGGCGCGGGCCTTCCCCTCGGCGACGATCGCGGCCCACTCCTCGGGCGAGAATGCGGCCTTGTGGCGATAGGACAGGGGCGGGTTTCCGGTCTGGTCGTGGACCTGCGCCCCCGGCTTGATCTCGACCTCGAAGAGCGCATCGGGCAAGGGTTCCCCGACGCGGGCCTCGGTGACCCGGACCGTCTTGGTCAGGTCCACGGCGTTGGTGCCGTCGTCGTCGATGAACCGGAGCGTGCAGGTCTGGGTCATCGGCAGCCAGCAGCCGGGGGTGATCTCCCGGTAGTCGGCCAGCCCGAACTCGTGGGAGGGTTCGGTCAGCTCCAGCATCTTCGCCGAGAGCCGGAGGTTGATCGCCCGGGCCTCCTCGGCCGACCGGGCGAAGAGGGGGATCCCTTCGCGGCGGTGGAATTCCAGGAGTTTCGCATCAAAGATGGGCCGGGCCTGGGCGCCGACTTTCAGCCCGCGGAGCCGGCCGTCGGCGATGTAATAGCGTTCCCAACTCCCCCACCGGCAGACGACGTCGCACTCGGTGCCTTCGAAGCGGTCGCGGCCGGCGTAGGCGAACTCCTCCGGCCGGGTCGTCATCGCGGCGAGCTGCTCGCGGTCCGCGGCCGGCAGCCACCAGAACCCGTGAGGCCGGGCCCGGAAGCTGGACAGGTCGGCCATCACCTGATTCAGGCGATGCTCCGGTTCCCGCGCGATCATGATGCTGTCCCGCCTGGCGGCATCCTTCGGGGATTCCCGGCCGACGTACCTCCGGCCGTCCCAGACCCGCAGATCATCGACGCCCCAGGGCCAGACATCCCGGATCATCACACGGCGGCGGTCGAAGGCCAGTTCCACCTGCTGGACGCCCCGGGGCTGCAGATTGAACTCCCCGTCGAGGTTCGCCCCGGGGAACTGGGCCTGCATCTCCTTGCGTTGCCGGGCGATCCCGCGTGGGGTCCGTTCCCAGACGACCTCGGCCTTGAGTTGGAAGCTGTCGACCCGGTCGATCCACGCCTCGTCGGCGCGGGCTTTGCGCACCAAGACCGCGGCATCGGGGGTCTCCGCCCCGGCGAAGGCGGCCATCAGGAGGACGAGGCCGAGCCCTCGGGCATGTGGGAGCATGGCGCACCGGAAATATGGGACAGGTGTCGGATAATCGGCTCATCCTAGCCGCCCCGGCCGCCTGGGACAAGTGTCGTCCGAACGCAATACGTGTGTTTGGGTGAGCCTTTTGATTTTGGCATTCTGGCCTCCGGGTGGCTGTGGTTGGCTTGCTGTTCAATGCAGGGACATGGGTTACGGTGAGTGCAGGGACATGGGTGGCGCCTGGAGGGGAGAATCGGGCCTCGAAAGGAGGCCCGAGATGCCCTGGAAAGTCGATCCCGTGACCGAGCAGCGCATCGCCTTGGTCCATGCCGTCCGCACCGCCGGCCTCTCCGTCGCCGAGGCCGCCCGACGCTACGGCGTCAGCCGCAAGACCGCCTTCAAGTGGCTGGCCCGCCACGACGCCGAGCCCGATCGCCCCCTGGCCGACCGCTCTCGACGCCCGGCCAGAAGCCCCTCCCGCACCGCCGACGACCGGGAGCTGATCGTCCTGGAGGCCCGCGATCGCCACGGATGGGGGCCCCGCAAGCTCCACGCCCATCTCAAGGCCCAGGGGCACCAGGCCCCGCCGATCCGCACCATCGCCGCGATCCTTCGCCGCCACGGCCGCGTCGCCGCGCCCGCCGCCGCCCCGCCGCCCACCCCGGCCCCCCAGCGGTTCGAGAGGCCCGGGCCCAACCAGCTCTGGCAGCTCGACTTCAAGGGGCCGCTGGAGGTCGGGCGTTGCCGGGTCGTCACGCTCTCGATCATCGACGACCACAGCCGCTACCTGCTCGCCCTGAGGCCCTGCGCCGACATGACTTATGCCACCACCCAGGCGGTCCTGTGGGGGTTGTACGGGGAGGTCGGGATGCCCGAGGCGATCCTCTGCGACAACGCCTTCTCGGCCCGCAACACCGGGGTGGGGCTGTCGGGCTTCGACGCCTGGCTGATCCGCCTGGGGATCCGGCCGCTGCACGGGCGGGCCTACCACCCGCAGACCCAGGGCAAGGTCGAGCGGTTCCACGGCACCCTGGAACGCGAGGTCTGGCCCAAGGTCAGGCGCGATGAGTCGGAGCACTTCCGGGCCGACCTGGAGGCGTGGCGGCCGGTGTACAACTCGGTCCGGCCGCACGAGGCGCTGGGGGATGAGCCGCCGGCGACCCGCTGGGCGCCCAGCCCGCGTCGCCGGCCCGACGCGGTGCCCGAGATCACCTACCCGGCCGACGCCGAGGTGCGGGTGGTGGGCCAGGACGGGTCGACCCGCTGGCGTCGCGCCCGGATCAAGGTGGGGGTGGGGCTGTCCGGCGAGCGGGTGAGGGTGGACGACCAGGGGCACCAGGTGGAGGTGTACTACGGGACCCACCGGGCCCGGGTCATCGCCGCGGAGCAGTTGAAGCCCGGCGTGACGGCATGGACGATGGTGTAAACTTCGATCGGCCGGGCGCGCCACCCATGTCCCTGCGCCCGGCGCCACCCATGTCCCTGCACCGTACAGCTTGCCAACCACGGCGCCGGCGAGCCCGCCCCGGCGATCGTCGGCCGGCGTGGATGATTCTCCGCCCGGTGCCGCGATGGTCATCGCCTCGCGATCATGGCGCCGGCGCCGTGGTTGGCAAGCCAACCACAGCCACCCAGGACCGCCGAACCAAAGGCCAAAATCCAAGGGCAGTCCGCGTGTTTCGCCGGCGTGGCCCAATAACGGGACGCGGGCGACGAACAGCGAAGGGGGCGGGATCCCGGAGTCGAATTGGAGCCATCGCAATGGGACAGCCGGACGCCGACGGGCGGAGCACGCTCGACGCGATCGAGGAGGCGCTGAGGGCGGGGATCCGGGGGGCGGTCTGGTTCCCCCTGGTCGCGCTGCCCCGGGCCATCCAGGGGGCGTTCCCCCTGGCGGTGAAGTCGACGCGGATCCTGGGCCTGCTGGCCCTCTGGGCCGCGCTGGTGTTCGGGCCGCTCGCCGTGCTGGACGAGGTCGACGAGGTGTTCGTGCCGATCCTGGTGGCCTGGACCGTGATGGCCGGCCTGGGCTCCGCCTTCGGCGTCCTGAGGCTCCGCCGCCGGGCCCCGGCCAAGCCGGCCCGGGCCGCCGATTGGGCCGAGGCGTACGCCTGACGGATCCCGGGCGTCCGGGCCGGGGGGAGGGCATGCCCCGCCCCCGGCCGTCGGCCGATGTCTAGCCGCACGGGGTTTCCCCGCCGCCCGACGCCGGCCGGGCCGCCTTCGCCCGCTCGATGAAGGCGAAGTCGGCGGCCTGCGGGGCGCGGTCGTCCCCCTCGTGGCGGCCCTGCTTGTAGTTCTCCGCGATGGCCCCCTTCAGCTCCGGGAAATCCCGGTAGCCGCGCATGGTGCGCTCGGTCAATGCGTCCCAGCGCCGGGCGAGGTCCTGCGCCTCGTCGCCCGCCGGGTCGAGGCGGTCGCGGCCGGCCCGGACCTCGGCGAGCAGGGCGGTCCAGCCCTCCTCGACGGCCCGCATCTCCTCGGGGCCGACCCGCCGGGCCGCCTCCTGGAACTGCTCTTCCAACATGGTCATCACCTCGATCGTCCTGAGGAATTCGTCGGCGGAGACCTCCCCCGCCGCGCGCAGCCGGTCGGCGATCGCGTCGAGCCGCTCGCACAACCGCCGCTGCAACTCCACCTGTTCCCGGAGCCGGGCCCGGTGCCGGGCGATCACCTCCAGCGGCGAGAAGCTGGGCCGGTCGAGGCAATCGCGGATCTCCTCCAGGGAGAAGCCGAGTTGCCGCAGCGAGACCACCTGCTGCAGCCGGGCGATGTCCGGCGCCGCGTAAAGGCGGTGCCCCGACTCGGTGTGCAGCGAGGGCCTCAGCAGCCCGATCTCGTCGTAGTGGTGGAGCGTGCGGATAGTCAGGCCGGTCCGCCTGGCCAGCTCGCCCACCTTCAAGGCCTGGAATCGCATGGCAACCTCCCCGCCAAATCGCACCCCGGGATCGGGGCGGCGACGGAATGGTACATCCTCACGTTGCGTGAGGATCAAGGGCGAACCGGGGGGATTTCGACGAATTTCGGAGGGCCCCGCGCGGCCGGCCGGCGGAAATTCCGCCCCGGTTGAAAGAAAGTGAGATATCGATGGCAAAAAATCCTGAATATATCGGGCGACGGCCCCGTTGTCGGGCGCCCTGCCCCCCGTTCGACGCCCCCGAGGAAACCGCGCCATGATCTGCACCCCCGAACGCCTCGCCGCGAACGCGCTCGCCGAGTCGCGATCACCCCGGCCCGGGATGGACGCCGACCTGTCCGAGGTCGACGCCCTGGCCGCCGGCCTGGGGCGGGAGATGAAGCCGTCCGGCCTCCTGGGGCGGATCCTGATCCGGCGGGTCGCCACGCTCTCGGCCCGTCTCGACCGCTGCGGCCGGCACGAGGCGGCCATGACCGCCCGGCGGGTCCGCGACGCCCAGAAGCAACGCGACGAGGCCCGCCGCGTCGAGGTCAACGTCCTCGCCGCCCTCCTGGACACCGACCCCGACCGCGCGGTCGCCCGGATGAAGGAGATCCCCGAGGGGATCGACGGGCTGATCGAGGCGTGGCACGTCCTCCGGGGCCGCCTGGACCGGCCCGGCAAGCTCGCCTGGAACCACCACGACGACCAGCGTCTCGACAGCCTCCTGGGCCGCCACCCCGGCATCTATCCGCCGACCCCGTTCCACCCGATCCTCCGGGCCATCCAGGGCGACTTCTCGGGCCTGACCGCCGACCAGGGGGCCGGGCTGAACTGCAAGAAGCGCAAGGCGTGGGCCTTCGAAAAACTGGCCGCGCTGATCGACGCCGAGGTCGCGGCCCTGCGCGATCTTCGCGTGCGGATCGACGGCGAAAACGAAGCCATCGACCGCGCCGAGGCGGCCGACCGCGCCCTGTTCGACCCGTCGGATGAGGCCCAGATGGCGCGGCGCCACGAGGCCGCCGCCGAGCGCGGGCTGTTCCGCGCCCTCCGCGAATTCCACAAGGTCGAGGAGCGGGCCGCCGCCGTGGCCGCGGCCGGGCCGGGACCGGAACCTAAACCGGAGCCGGAATCGCCCCCCGCCCCGCCCCGGGCCAGGGCCACCTCCCCGGCGACCCCGGCCGCCGAGGCGCCCCGGTCCCCGGGCCCGCGCCGAACGAACCCAACGAAGCCGAAGGGCCCCCAGGCCCGGGGCGGAGGGCCGGCCATCGGGGGGCCCGGCTGATCCCGGGCCGGGTCAGGGGGTGGCGGGCCGGGCCGGCGGGGGGGCTTCCTCGTCCTGCTCGACCACGCCGACGATCTGGCCCCGGTCGTTGATCCCGGTGGCCGAGCTGAAGGTCGGCCCCCCCTCGGTGATGATCCGGAGCTTGCCGTCGGCGTAAACGAACCCATTGGGGCCGATCTCCCCGCCGTGGGGGCCGTCCACGAACCCGACCGCCTCGCCCCGGGCGTTGATGGCCACGGCCTCGCCGCCCACATAGCCTTCCGGCAGCTCCAACGTTTTGCAGCCGCCCTCGCGGGTCCAGAGGACCGGGAGGTTGTGGCCGTCGTTGTCGCCATGCTTCAGCCCGACCACCCGGCCGGCGTCGTCGACGGCCCGGGGGAAGATCGAGTTGGACCCGCCGATCGCCTCGCGCGTCCACGCCCCGTCCGCACCCCGGGTCCACAGGCACGGGGTCAGGTTTTCGACGGCGGCGATGTACCGGCCGTCGGGGCTGATCGGCACCACGTTGGAGCGGAGTTGTTCGGCATGCGGCAGAGCGGTCCCCTTCCACCCGTCCCCGTCGCGTTCCCAGATGCAGGCGCGGACCCGGTTCTCGCCGACCGAATAGCCGCTGATGCACCGGCCGTCGCGGGTCACGCCCGAGGCGATCGACGCCCAGTCGTCGGGCAGGACCCCGAGGCCGCGGATCCCCCCCGCCTCGTCCCAGGCGAACGCCTGGGTCCGCATGAGGACCCTGGTCCCGGGGCGGCCCGGCGGCTTGCCGACATGGCCCACCACCAGCCCGGTGTCGCTGAGCGCCGCCGGGAAGGTGAAGGTGTAGGTCGGCAGGAGCGGGAGCCGGGCCATCGCGTCGGCCTTGCCCCCCTTCGCCAGGAACGGGACCTGGCTGATCACGCCGGGAAGCTCCTTCTCCTCGACCCACTCGTAGCCGAGCACGTCCCCCTTCTCGTTGATGTCGATGCCGACGATCCCGGTCGGCTTGGGCGTGACGACCTCGTATTTCCGGGGCTCATCGGCCGCGATCGCCGCCGAGGCCAGCAGGGTGAAGATCCAGAAGGGGCGCGCCATGGGGGACCTCGGGGGATGCGGTTTCGGGCGGGGTGGGGTTCAACGCGGGCGGGGGTTGGTCAGGTGGCCGACGTCGTGCATCAGGGCTTCGAGCAGGATCGGCATCGAGACGTTGCGCCCGACCTGGTAATCCGCCTCCACGCAGCGGTCGGACAGCGTCAGGGCGGCGTCGGGTCCGACCCGGTCGGCCAGGTGGCCCACCGCCTCGCGGTCGGCGGGGTCGGGCGACGGGGCCTCCAGGCCGGCGGACCGCCAGATCAGCCCCCGGAAGATCCGGGCCATCTCGCCGATCACCAGCCGGGCCCGGTCGCGCTTGGCCGCCCCGTCCTTGCCGGCCTCCTTGACGAAGGCGTCGACCTTCCGGGCGAGCAGGGAAGGGTCGAACCCCCGGGGGGAGGCCATCGCGTGGATCAGTTCGCGGCGGAACGAAGCCAACGCCGGCTCGGCCAGCCCCCGGGCTCGGGCCACGCTCCCCTCCCCCAGCCGGGCCAGCCGGGCGGCGTCCTCCGGGGTGTCGACGACTCGCTGCTCCAGCAGGACGGCGGCCAGCTCCGCGTCGGGGAGGGGGTCGAACCGGACCACCCGGCACCGGGAGACCAGCGTATCGAGCTGGATCTCCGCCGAGGTGCCGACCAGGATCAGGACCGAGCCGGGGGCCGGCTCCTCCAGGGTCTTGAGGAAGGCGTTGGCCGCCTCGACGTTGAGGTCGTCGGCGTCGTCCACGATCGCCACCTTCCGCGACCCGCGCGAGGGCTTCAGCCCCAGCTCGACGTTGAGGTCGCGGATCACCTCGATGGACAGCTTGTTCTTGTCGTCGGGCTTGCGGACCTGGTGGACGTCCGGGTGCGACCCGGCCATCACCTGGAGGCAGCTCGGGCAGGCGCCGCAGGGGTCGAGCTTCGCCTCGGGGACGCGCTCGCAGAGCAACGCCTGGGCGAGCCGCAGGGCGAACGCCCGTTTGCCGATCCCCTCCGGGCCGACGAACAGGAGGGCGTGGGGCAGCCGCCCCTGCTCCAGCCCGGCGCGGAGTTCCCGGACGACCCGATCATGACCTCGGAGGGAATGCCAGGGCACGTTCCACCTCGCTCCGCACGCGATCCGCGACCGCCTCGACGTCGGCCGACCCGTCCACAACCACAGCCGTACCGGGATACGATGCCAGGGCGTCTCGATACCCCCGCCGGACCCGCTCCCGATAGTCCTCGCCCCGCCCCTCGATCCGGTCCCGCCCCGACCCGCCGATCCGCTCCCGGGCCACGCCGGTCGGCACGTCCAGGACCAGCGTCAGGTCGGGCATCAATCCCCCGGTCGCGGCGCGGCCCACGGCCCACAGCTCGGCCACGTCCAGCCCGCCGGCATATCCCTGATACACCACATTGGACAGCAGGTAGCGGTCGCCCACCACCACCGCCCCCCGCGCCAGGGCCGGGCGGATCACGTCGTCGACCATCTGGGCGCGGCTGGCCATGAACAGGAGCATCTCGGCCCTCATGCCGATGGCCACCTCCGCCTGGTCCTTGACCAGGGTCCGCAGCCGATCCCCCAGCGCCGTCCCGCCCGGGTCGCGGCAGGCCACGACCTCCCGGCCGGCCGAGCCCAGCCAGGCGACCAGCCGCGCCACCTGCGTCGTCTTGCCGCCGCCATCGGGGCCTTCCAGCACCACGAATCGGCCCGTCGCCCGGGATGCATCGTCCGCCAAGTTCGCCACCCTTCGCCCGTCCGGATTACCGCCCGCGCCGCGCCCGAACACGGATCGTACCCCCTAGCCACGGCCAGGACCAGCCGGACCGGGATGGGCGGCGCCCAAACAAGCGATTTTGGTCGACCAAAATTATTGTTGACGAAATCCAATCCGCGCATTAGCTTCTGTGAAATGTCGATTTTCCCCCGAACAGGATCCTTCCTCCCGTGACTCAAAACCATCGACCGCGCGGATTCACCCTGATCGAGCTTCTCGTGGTGATCGCCATCATCGCCGTGCTGATCGCGCTCCTGCTGCCGGCCGTGCAGTCGGCTCGCGAGGCCGCCCGGCGCTCGCAGTGCACCAACAACCTGAAGCAGCTCGGCCTGGCCATGCACAACTATGAGAGCGGCAACGGCTGCTTCCCGCCCGGCTACATGACCCGGCGCGGCGGGGGCGGCGTGCACGGCACGCCCGACTCCAACACCCTGGATGCCGGCCCCGGCTGGGCCTACGGCACGGCCCTGCTGGGCTACATGGAGCAGGCGTCGGTCTACCAGGCGATGAATGTCGGCGTCCCGTGCTGGTCCCCGGCCAACACCACCGGGGCCCGGACCTCGCTCTCCGCCTTCCTGTGCCCGTCGGTCAGCGAGCCGAGCCGGACCTTCGACGTGAAGGACCAGCCGGGGGCCGTCCTGGCGACCTTCGCCCGGTCGCACTACGTCCTCAACGCCGGCAACGAGGAACCCTGGGGCTACGGCGTGGAGGAGCACCACGCGATCGCCGACGGCCCGTTCTACCGCAACTCGCTCCTGACCGTCGCCTCGGTCACCGACGGCCTGAGCAACACCCTGTTCATGGGCGAGCACTCGCCGATCCTGAGCGACAAGACGTGGGTCGGGGTGGTCCCCGGGGCGGTCGTCTGCCCGAGGCCGCGGTTCGCCTTCTCGGGCTGCGACTACGCCGCGACGCTGGTGCTGACCCACAGCGGCCCGGCGGCCGGCGAGGGGGACGTGATCCACCCGCCCAACTCTCGCATGTGCCACGTCTGCCAGATGTACGCCGAGCATCCCGGCGGGGCGAACATCCTGCTGGGCGACGGCAGCGTCCGGTTCATCAAGGAGACGATCAACCAGCGCACCTGGGCCGCCCTGGCGACCTGCCGGAAGGGGGAGGTGATCGGTGGCGACCAGTACTGAGCCGGGCCGGGATCGGCCGGCCCGCCGGCCGAGGTGGCACCTGACCCTGATCCTCCTGGCCGCCCCGCTCTCGGGCTGCGGCCAGGCCCAGGTGACCCCGGGCCATCGCGAACTGGTCCAGAAGCTCGCGACCGGGACCTCCACCCGCGACCCCAGCATCATCGACCGCGCGGCGGCGGAGATCGACGGGCTCGCCGCCGCCTCCGAGTTGAACGAGGGGGAGGCGGGCGCCTTCCGCGCGATCATCGAGGCCGCGCGGGCCGGCGATTGGGACCGGGCCCAGGGGCTCGCCTACGCCCTGCGCGACGGCCAGCGCCCGACCGCCGAGGATCGGGAGCGGGTCGAGAAGCGGACCCTCCCGGAGATCAAGAAGGCCCTCCCGAAACGAGCCGGACGCGGCTGACCGCCGGGGGAGCCGATTGGGTGTGCCTTTGATTTTGGCCCTCGGTTCGGCGGTCCTGGGTGGCTGTGGTTGGCTTGCCAACCACGGCGCCGACGAGCCCGCCCGGCGATCGATGGCCGGCGTCGATGATACCTGGCCCGGTGCCGCGATGGCCATCACCCCGCGATCGTCTCACCGGTGCCGTGGTTGGCAAGCCAACCACAGCCACCCGGGGGCCAGAACGCCAAAATCAAAAGGCACACCCAGCCGACTCGCACGACCCGAGCCCGGTGGCCTGCCGGGCGGTCGTCGTACCCCATCGGTGGCAAAACAGCGCGACCCCGCATTTCGCAAACCGGGATCGTGCCTGACCCTGGAAGCCGGGCCTCCCCCCGGTTTCGAAGACGATGGGCCAGGAAGGGGGGCGCCGCGCACCTCACCCCGGACTATGATGGGGATCGCGGGACGGACGCCGCCGCCGGAGTCGAGGTCCACGCGATGAAGTCGGTGCTCGCCGAGAACGTGTTCACCGTCTCCGGCCTCCTCACGCCGGGGGAGTGCCGCGACCTGATCGACCGGGGCGAGGGCCTCGGCTTCCGGAAAGCCTCGGTGCGCACCGCATCCGGCCCCCGGATGCGGACGGACCTCCGGGACAACGACCGCGTCGCGTTCGCCGACCCAACCTTGTCGGCCGCCCTCTGGGATCGCTGCCGCCCGTTCGTCCCGCCCGAATTGGAGGGCGGGTCCGCCGTCGGGCTGGACGAGGACTTCCGCTTCTACCGCTACGACGTCGGCCAGCGGTTCCGGCCGCACAGGGACGGCGTGGTGCATCGCTCGCCGACCGAGCGCAGCCGGCTCACCTGCCTGTTCTACCTCAACGAAGGGTTCGCCGGGGGCGAGACGGTGTTCTACTCCGACGCCCGGTCGCCCGGAGGCCGCCGGGAAGAAGCGGTCGTCGTCCCCCACGCGGGCGACGCCCTGTTCTTCCCGCACGAGCGCTGGCACGAGGGCCGGGAACTCTCGGCCGGCCGCAAATACGTCCTCCGGTCCGACGTCTTCTACCTCTTCCCGCCATCGTGATGGCTCGAATCCGAAGCCCCCGAGGCCTCGCCGATCAATGATGACTGTTCGGGTTGTCCACGGCCAATCCCTCGTCTTCGGCCGCGACGTTGAGTTCACGATCCGCCGAGATCAGGATGACGCGGCCGAGGCCCGCCGATCGATAAAGTTCGGCGACTTCCCGCATCGCGGCGAGTTGGACGGCATCGTAGGCCCGCAGTCCATGCTTCCTGGCCAGGAGTCCGGCATCGGACAGGAGTGACGAAGTCAGTTCCAGGACGTGATAACGCTGGGCGAGGTGCCGACGAAAATGCCCCAGGATCGCCGAGGCCTGGCTGATCGAGAGGCTGCCCCCACGCTGCCTCCGGGTGATCGCCGAGACGACTTTGACGGCCGTGATGCGTGCCAGGAAAATGGTGTTCCCGGCCCGGGGTTGTGTCAAAGCACGAACCCAGGTCGATCCGGCCTCGTCGACGTGGCGTTTGACGAGCCCGCTGGTATCCAGGAAGTAGGCCGCCACCTCAGCGCCGCTCGCGCACGACGGTTTCGGAGAGCGGTTCCCCATCGATCACGATTGGTTGGTCGTCGTGATCATCGTGATCGGCTTCGGTATCGGGCAACTGGCTCAACAATCCGGAATCCAACATGTGCTGGAGGATCTCTCGTTCAGTCGTCGTGTGACCGGCCGAGGAAGCCTGGCCGAGGAGCAGCCGGGCCGCGTCGGTCATCGCCTCATCGACCGAGGAGTAACGCCCTCCCTTCACCAGAGAACGGATCGAATGCTCCAGATCATCGGGAAGATGGATGGTCATGATTCGGCTCCTCATGGAGACCATCCTAGTCGAGGCCGCGATTCCCCGCCAAGCCCCTTCGGGCACCAGCAGGCTACGCCCGGAATCAATGATCACGAAATCACATGACACGGTGAGCGGCGTTCATCCTCCGCGACCTGGGACGCCCGGCGCGAGGAGATGGCGGGGGGATCAGGCCGGTCGCCGGCGGGACCGGCCGGGTTCAAGGATGCGCGGTGGCCCGACGCGGATCGGGCTCGATCGTGAGCGTCGATTCCAGCTTCCCCTTGGCGACGTAGTACTCGGCCTTCGCCTCCTTCAGTTCCGCCTCCTTCGCCCGCATCCTCATCACGTCGAGGGGGTTCCCGATGTGGTACCACAGGTAGCTCTGGCCGGAGGGCTGGTTGGTCCCCGGCTTCCGGCGGACCAGGACGATGGCACGCATCTGCGTCCCCCGGTCGCGGAGCCCATCCCGATAGCCGAGCCAATAGCCGGCGGGGCCCAGGGCGAGGATCATGATGATGATCAGCGTCTTGCCGATCCGGCGGTAGGGCAACCTCATTTTCCCTCCGCGATATCGAGGCCCGATTGCGAACCGCCGCTCATGCCCTGCCACTCGCCGAGCGGGGTCTTGTACCAGAGGTAATGCTTGATGCTGTACTTGCCCGGCTTCGGAATCACGGCGTCCCAGGCCAGCGAGCCCTTGGCCGACTCCATCCCCCCGGTCGCCAGGGTCACCTCGAACGAGAAGCCGTCCACGGCCTGGCCGGTCGCCGCGTCCTCGATCCAGGCCTCGCCCCAGACCGGGAACAGGACGCCCGGCGGCGGCTTGCGCCGGCGCAGGCCCACGTTGTAGTCGATCGTCACGGGGAACGGTTCGCCGACCCGCAACTCCGCCCGGCGGTCCCTCTGCACGCCGAGGGATCCGCCGATCGAATTGGAGCTCGATCGGAACAGCCGGAGCCGCTCGCGATGGTCGAGGTATTGCCGGGCGCCGAGGCTGAGGACCGCGACGACGGCCACGATGAGCATCATCGCGCGGACGCTCAGCCTGGGGATTCGCATGCCGGGAAATCCCACATGATCCGTCGAATCATGGCATGGCCATGTCGGGCATCTTAACCGGGAGAAGGGGGGGGCTCAAGCTCCGCGTTCCGGCCCGAATTCCCGCCGAGGCGGGACCGACCGCCGACGCCGATAGCGGCGAGCGGTGCCCACCCAAGGCCCTCATTTCGATGGGAGATGACCGGCATCGGCCTTACCTTAATAGATGTCCCCGACCTGATAGAATCTCCGCCCCAGGGCCCCCTCTAGAGCCTTCAGGAACGCTTGTGAAGCCCGCATCGGCCATCCCTCCCTGGCGAACCCCTTGCCGCAATCGACGACGATGGCGAAGCGGTAGGTCGCCCCTCCCGGTCGATCGACCACCTCGCCACTCCGCCCGTCACGGACCCGGGCCGTCCTGTCCTGGGGCCGGAACTGCGTCCCGCAGCCCGGGCAGAGCCGACGGATGCGGGTTTCGTGAAACACGAGGAGTCGATCGAGGGCGGCGTCTGTATCGTCTTCGGAGTAGTCAAGGCCCAGGCCGCAACGGCAGGCCACGTCGTCGAACGGGTCGATCAGCCCGGAGCAGTGGTAGACGTAATCGCCGGCCATGCGGAGTTCCAGGTCGTAATATGCATCGCCCCACTCGGGGAAGGGCGTGAGCGGGTATTCGAGGCCCGACTCGTTGCTGCTCTCCACGGGCCAGACGAGTCGGTAGTCCCGATCGCCAAGGGCGGCGATGTCTTGTGCCGAGGGCGGGCAGGCGAACGGGACTCGGCCGTCGAACGGGGGCCGACCGTCGTCTCCCAGATCGATGAAACACCCGGTCTCCAGGGCCACCTTGTTGTAAGAAGAGTATGCCTTGGCCGACATCCTCGCGAAGCGATCCGATCCGGGCACGGCGACGAAGTCGCCTCCGATCAGGGCGTCGACCAGCCGGCACAGCTCCTCCGGGCCGGGTCGGAAGGTGTTGTCCTCGGGGATCAGGTAATGTCTATATTCGACGCCCATGGAGTCCACCTCGCCCCCGGGGCCAACCTTCGGGTGGCCCCTTCCTCACGAGATTCAATCCGGATAGCGGATGACGTTGCGCGAGGCGGCATTCCGCGCGGCCGGGGCGGGGACGCCCGGCTCGGCGGCGTGGAGGGCGACCGTGCGTTCGGAGGCCCGCTTGACCATGCCCGTGGTCGAGTGGCCTTCCACCAGGGGGATCAGGACGAGCTTGCCTCCGGCGGCCTCGACCTCGGCGCGGCCCACGACCTCGTCGGGCGTGTAATCCCCGCCCTTGACCAGGACGTCCGGGCGGATCGCCTCGATCAGGGCCAGCGGGGTGTCGTCCTCGAACAGGGCGACGGCGCCGACGCATTCCAGGGCGGCCAGCAGTTCGGCGCGGGAGGATTCGTCGTTGATCGGCCGGGACGGCCCCTTGAGGCGGCGGACGCTGGCGTCGGCGTTCAGGCCGACCACCAGGAAGTCGCCCAGGGCGGCGGCCTGCCGCAGGAGGCGGGCGTGGCCGACGTGGAGGAGGTCGAAGCAGCCGTTGGTGAAGACGATCCGCTGCCCGGCCTCGCGGCGGCGGCCGACCTCGGCCAACAGGGTGTCATGGTCGAAGACCTTGCCCGCCTCGTCGCCCCGGTGGTGCTCGACGAGGTCGCAGAGGATCTCCTGGCGCGACAGCAGGGCGACGCCGATCTTCTCGACCTCCAGCCCGCCCGCGACGTTGCCCAGCGCGGCGGCCTCGTCGTAGTCCGCCCCGGCCGCCAGGCAGAGGCCGACGATCGACAGGACCATGTCCCCGGCCCCGGTGATGTCGTACACCTGGCGCGGCCGGGTCGGGACGATCTCGGACCGGCCGTCGGCGCGGACCAGGGCCATCCCGTCGCGGTCGAGCGTCACCAGGATGGACTCCATCCCGAGCTTTTCCACCAGCGTCCGGCCGACCGCGATGGCGTCCTCGGGCGTCTGGATCGTCATCCCGGTCGCCATCTGGGCTTCGAGCCGATTGGGGGTCATGCAGTGGACGCCCGCATACCGCGTATAGTCCCGGCCCCGGATCGGGTCGGCCACGGCCCGCACGCCCGCGTCGCGGCAGGCGCGGATCAGGGCCTGGAGCACCCGGGGGGTGCAGATCCCCTTGTCGTAGTCGGAGATCAGCACGAGGTCGCAGTCCGCCACCAGCGCCGGCAGGCGGCCGATCAGGTCGTCCTCGACGGCGGTTGGGATGGGGTCGCGGGTCTCGTAGTCGACCCGGATCATCTGCTGGGGGTGGCGGTCCTGGGCCCGGCCGATGTACCGCTCCTTGAGCGTGGTCGGGCGGTCGGGCAGGTCGAGGAGGTGGTCGGCGTCGATGTCCATGTCGCCGAGGATGGCCCGGACGTGCCCGGCCTCGGGGTCGCGGCCCACGCCGCCCACCAGGCGGACCTTCGCCCCCAGGGCGGCGAGCATCGTGGCCACGCTGGCGGCGCCGCCCAGGCGGTGTTCCCGGGTATCGGCCCGGAGCAGCGGGACCGGCGCCTCCTGGCTGATCCTCTCGGCGTCGCCCCAGATGTAGCGGTCGAGGATCAGGTCGCCGACGACCAGCAGGCGAGGGTTCCCGAGCGTCCGGACGCGCCGGATCAAGTCGAAGGCCATGATGAGTCGGTCCTCCCTGACCGTCCGACCGCGCCGGGGGCGTCGCGCCGGGGCCCATCGGCCCGGTTCCCTCCCCCCGCCCCGCGATCGATCGCCCAGCGTAGCGGCCCGCCCGGGGCCGTCAACGGGAGTTTCGTTTTTCGGCCGTTCCCCGATGCGGGGGCCGGGGGTTCGGGTTACGATGGCCGGATGGACATCACCCGATTCCTCCGACGGGCCGGCGCGGCGGCCCTGCTGGCCCTGATCGTGCCCGGGATGGTTCGCGGCGACGCCCCGCCCGACCCCGCCGAGGCCGAGGCCTTCGAGCGCCAGGTCCGGCCGCTGCTGGCCTCCCGCTGCCAGTCCTGCCACGGCCCGGAGAAGGCCAAGGGGGGCCTCCGGCTCGACCGCCGCGACGGGGCCATGAAGGGGGGCGACACCGGCCCGGCCATCGTCCCCGGCAAGCCGGGCGAGAGCCCGTTGATCGACGCGATCAACTACGGCGAACTCCAAATGCCCCCCAAATCCAAGCTCCCCGCCGAGGAGATCGCCATCCTCACCCGGTGGGTCGAGCGCGGGGCCATCTGGCCGGACGGCGACCGCCCCGACACCCCCGGCCCCGCCCCCGCCTTCGACCTGGCGGCCCGGGCGAAGGCCCAGTGGAGCTTCCAGCCCGTCGCCGACGCGAGGCCCCCCGCCGTGCGGGACGAGGCCTGGTCGGCCCACCCGGTCGATCGCTTCCTGCTGGCGAAGCTGGAGGAGAAGGGGCTGAAGCCGGCCGGGGACGTCGATCGGACGACCCTGATCCGCCGCCTCACGTTCGACCTGATCGGCCTGCCGCCGACCGCCGAGGAGGTCGACGCCTTCCTGGCCGACGCCTCGCCGGACGCCGATGCGAAGGTCGTCGAGCGGCTCCTGGCCTCGCCCCACTACGGGGAACGCTGGGCCCGGCACTGGCTCGACCTGGCCCGGTTCGCCGAGACCTCGGGGCACGAGTTCGACTACGACATCCCCGAGGCGTACCGATACCGCGACTACGCGATCCGGGCGTTCAACGCCGACCTGCCCTACGACCGGTTCCTGGTCGAGCAGGTGGCCGGCGACCTCGTGCCCGACCCTCGGCGCAACCCGGCCGACGGGATGAACGAGTCGGTCGTGGGGACCGGCTTCTGGCGGCTCCACGAGGGGGTCCACTCGCCGGTCGACCTCCGCGAGGACGCCGCCACCCGGATCGACAACCAGATCGACGTGCTGGGCAAGGCGGTCCTGGGCCTGACGGTCGCCTGCGCCCGGTGCCACGACCACAAGTTCGACCCGATCTCGACCCGCGACTACTACGCCCTGTCGGGCTACCTGGCCAGCTCGCGCCACCAGCTCGCGTTCCTCGACCCGCCCGACCGGATCGCCGCCCGGGTGGCCAAGCTGGAAGCGATCCGGGCCGACCTGGCGGCGAAGCTCGGCCCACCGCCCGCTCCCCCCGCGCCCGCCCCCCGATCCGACGAGGTCTTCGAGGACTTCTCGGGCCCGGATTACGGCGGCTGGTGGGCGACCGGCGATGCCTTCGGCCCCGGGCCGACGGCCGAGGGCGCCATCCGGGTCGTCCCGGGCGTGGGACGCCTGCCGGCGGGGGTGGCCCACAGCGGGGCGATCTCGGACCGGCTGCGGGGGGCCCTGCGATCGCGGACCTTCACCCTGGCGAAGGGGAAGGTCCACGTCCTGGCCGCCGGGCGTCACGGGCGGATCAACCTGGTGATCGACGGCTTCGAGAAGATCCGGTCGCCGATCTACGGCGAGCTGACCGTCGCCGTCAACCACGGCGACGACTTCCGCCCAATCACCCTGGACGTGGCCCCCTGGATCGGCCGCCCGGCCTACCTGGAGTTCTCCGACGGGGCCGCGGCCGACTTCACCGGGAGCCAGTCCGCGATCCCGCCCGGCGACGGGTTCATCGCCGTGGCCGAGGTCCGGTTCTCGGACGGCCCCCCGGCGTTCCCGCCCCTGCCCCTCCCCGACCCGATCCCGGCGGAGCGAGTCGCCGACTTCGCCCCGCAGGTCGCCGCGTATCGCGCCATCGAGGCCGAGATCCCCGAGCCGACCCTGGCCTCGGCCCTGGCCGACGGGACCGGGATCGACGACCGGGTCCACATCCGGGGGAGTGCGTCCAGCCTGGGCGAGGCGGTGCCCCGGCGGTTCCTGGAGGCGATCGCCGGCCCGGCGCCTTCGGGCTCGCCCGAGGGGAGCGGCCGGCTCGAACTGGCCCGGCGGATCGCCGACCCGGCCAACCCCCTGACGGCGCGGGTGCTGGTCAACCGGCTCTGGCACCACCACTTCGGCCGGGGGATCGTCGCCAGCGTCGACGACTTCGGTGTCATGGGCCAGGCGCCGACCCACCCCGAACTGCTCGACTTCCTGGCCTCCGAGTTCGTCCGATCGGGCTGGTCGATCAAGGCGATGCACCGGCTGATCGTCGGCTCGCGGGCCTACCGGATGGACAGCCGGCCCGACCCCGAGGCCGACGGGCGCGACCCCGTCAACGCCCTCTGGCACCGCCGCGAGGTCCGGCGGCTGGAGGCCGAGGCGATCCGCGACGCGATCCTGGCCGTGTCGGGCCGGCTCGACCGGACCCTGTACGGCCCGGGGGTCGCCCCCCACCTCACCTCGTTCATGGAAGGGCGGGGACGGCCCGCCCGGTCCGGCCCCCTGGACGGCGACGGCCGCCGGAGCGTCTACCTCACCGTCCGGCGCAACTTCCTGTCCCCCATGCTCCTGGCGTTCGACTTCCCCACGCCCGCCTCGTCGATGGGCCGGCGGAACACCTCCAACGTCCCGGCCCAGGCGCTCACGCTGCTCAACGACCCGTTCCTCGATCAGCAGGCCGCCCTCTGGGCGGAACGGGCCCGGCCCGACCCCGCCGCCCCGATCGGGCCGTCGGTGGTCGCCATGTATCGCGCCGCGTTCGGACGGCCGCCCGGGCCCGACGAACTGGCCGCCGCCGCGGGCTTCATCCAGGGTCGGCAGCCGGCGACGGGCGACGACCCGAAGGGACGGCTGGCGGCCTGGGCCGATCTGGGCCACGTCCTGTGGAACGTCAAGGAATTCACCTTCATCCCGTGAGCCGAGGCCCCCATGCATTGCCGACGCTTCCAGGACGCCCCGGCCACCCGCCGCGAGATGCTGCTCCGCTGCGCCAACGGCTTCGGCGCCGTGGCCCTGGCGACGATGCTCGGGGACGAGGCGAAGGCGGGCGAGGCCACGCGCCGCGATGATCCCCTGGCCCCCCGGCCCACCCACTTCAAGGCCCGGGCCCGGAGCGTGATCTTCCTGTTCATGGACGGCGGGCCGTCGCAGGTGGACACGTTCGACCCCAAGCCCCGGCTCGATCGCGAGCACGGCCAGCCGATCCGGGCCAAGGTCGAGCCGACCCAGTTCAACAACGTCGGCAAGGTGCTGAAATCCCCCTGGGCGTTCCGGCCGAGGGGGGAGAGCGGCATCCCGGTCAGCGACCTGTTCCCGCACGTCGGCGGCTGCGTGGACGACCTGGCGATCGTCCGGTCGATGGTCTCGAACTTCTCCGAGCACACGGCGGCCAACTACTTCATGCACACCGGCAGCGGGCTCCAGGGTCGCCCCAGCCACGGGGCCTGGACCGCCTATGGCCTGGGGAGCGAGAGCCGCGACCTGCCCGGCTTCGTCGTCCTGAACGGGGGGCTGATCCCGCCCGGCGGGGTCGACTGCTTCGGGCCGGGGTTCCTGCCCGCCTCCTACCAGGGCTCGATCTTCCGCCCCGGGGGGGAGCCGGTCGCCAACCTGTCCCCGACCCGGGATCGCGCCGGGCAGGTGGACCTGATGCGGGCGTTGGACCGGGGCGTATCCGAACGGATGGGGAAGCCCGACGCCCTGGAAGCCTCCATCGCCAACTACGAGCTGGCCTTCAAGATGCAGGCCTCGGTGCCCGACCTGATGGACCTGGCGGGCGAGTCCCGGGCGACCCGGTCCCTCTACGGCCTCGACGACCCCGACCCGGCCACGCAGATCTTCGGGCGGGAGTGCCTGCTGGCCCGGAGGCTGGTGGAGCGCGGGGTCCGGTTCGTCGAGCTGCTCTGCCCCAACCTGGGGACGGACCGCTGGGATCAGCATTCCAACCTCAAGGGCGGCCACGCCAAGAACGCCCATGCCGTGGATCGGCCGATCGCCGGGCTGCTCGCCGACCTCAAGGCGAAGGGCCTTCTCGACGAGACCCTGGTGATCTGGGGCGGCGAGTTCGGCCGGACCCCGATGGCCCAGGGCACCGACGGCCGCGACCACAACCCGTTCGGGTTCACGATGTGGCTGGCCGGCGGCGGCATCAAGGGGGGCACCATCCATGGCGCCACCGACGATTACGGCTACCACGCCGTCCAGGACAAGGTCGAGGTCCACGACCTCCACGCGACCATGCTCCACCTGCTGGGCATGGACCACAAGCGGACCACCTACCGCTTCGGCGGCCGCGACATGCGCCTGACCGACGTCCACGGCGAAGTCATCACGCCGATCCTGGCCTGACCGGCCGGGGTCGGGGGTCGCC
Source organism: Tundrisphaera macrotermitis (assembly GCF_051175315.1). Taxonomy (NCBI): domain Bacteria; kingdom Pseudomonadati; phylum Planctomycetota; class Planctomycetia; order Isosphaerales; family Isosphaeraceae; genus Tundrisphaera; species Tundrisphaera macrotermitis. The sequence continues at coordinate 4,908,864 of NZ_CP195100.1, read as the reverse complement.
CCCCCTGCCCGGCCATCGCGGCCCTTCCCCCCCCGATCCCGGTCCATCCCCGGCCCGACACGCCCCGACGGCCGCGCGTCCCGCGTCCGCCGCGGGGCCGTGTTGCCCCAGATCCACCCGCGCCGGGCGGCATCCCGCCGTCCGGCCGATCCCGGGAAGAAATTCTCGCTGCGCCCCTTTTCAGCCTCCGCCAAATTTCATACTGTTGGAGAGATCCGGTCACCCCATTCGCCGACACCTCCCCACCGACCCCGGCCGGCACGCCCGCTGCTGGCAGGGAAACTCGGTCGGATGTACGCCTGGCAAGGGCTGGTAGCCGGCCTCACTCATCGACTTGCCGGGATCCATCATCCCATCCCACTCACGCGAGGGTCGTCGCATCATGAGAACTCCGTCTCTGAGGGCAGGCCGGGGCCGCGGTTTCACGCTGATCGAGCTATTGGTGGTGATCGCGATCATCGCGGTGCTGATCGCCCTGCTGCTGCCCGCCGTGCAGGCGGCGCGCGAGGCCGCCCGCCGGACGCAGTGCGTCAACAACCTGAAGCAGATCGGCCTGGCCATGCACAACTACCACTCCACCAACGACGGGTTCCCGATGGGCGCGTCGTTGAACCGGGGCGGCGCGGCGACCTGGAACAACTGGTCGGCCCAGGCCATGATGCTGAATTTCATCGAGCAGGGCCCGCTGTACAGCTCGATCAACTTCTCGTGGGAATGCCGCGACAACGCCCAGAACAGGACGGCCTACGAGACCAAGATCAACTCGTTCATGTGCCCGTCGGATAGCAACATCGGGCGGACCAACATGAACTCCTATTTCGCCAGCGTCGGCACCACCACCAACGCCGGCGACGACATCCCGCCGCGCGGCAGCACCGTGGCCAACAAGATCTTCCAGGCGTTCCCGACGACCGGCATGTTCGGGATGAAGCTGTCCTACGGGATCCGCGACGTCATCGACGGGACGTCCAACACGATCGCCTATTCGGAGGGCCTCGTGGGCGGTTCGAGCCCGGCCCCGCGCCCGGGGACGATGGTCATGGGGGCGGGCCTGTCGGGGGCGGCCTACTTCCTGGACGCCAACACCAACCCGGCCAACGTCTTCAAGGATCTCGACATCTGCTCGTCGAAGTTCGTCGCCTCGAACGCCGGCAACCTGTCCACCGGCCACGGCCACGACTGGGGCATCGGGAGCATGGGCGGGACGCTGTTCAACACCGTCGTCACCCCCAACAATCCCAAGTACAAGTGGTCGGCCTGCCGGACCGATTGCGGTGGGGGCTGCGACGGCGCCTCGATGGACTACTCCAACGCCCAGAGTTCCCACCCCGGCGGCGTCAACGTCCTGATGGCCGACGGCAGCGTCAAGTTCATCAAGGACACCGTCGCCCAGGCGACCTGGTGGGCGCTGGGCACGCGGGGCAACGGCGAGGTCCTCAGCTCCGATTCCTATTGATCGATCGGACCAGAGCGGGCCGCGCCAGGCGGGCGGCCCCGCGACACGAACCGTGGCATTGCGCCCTCCCATGCCTCGACCCGCCCCCAGCCCGCCAGGGCCGGGCGGTCGAGGCGGTCCCACTTCCCGGCCCCGCCAAGACGACGGTGGCATTTCCCCCTCTCCGAAAGGTGCCGCGACGATGGTTCAATTACTGTGGCGTGGGGCCCGGCCCGCATTGATCGCGGCGACCCTGGCCGGGGGGCTGGCCGGTTGCTCGAGCTACGACCCGCCCCCGCCCATCACCGACTCGATGACCAAGGCCACCGTCTCCGGCAAGGTCATCGTCGACGGCCGGCCGATCTCCAAGGGGGAGATCCTGTTCGACCCGGCCAACATCAACCGCCGGTCGGCCCCCTCGACGACCGCCAAGATCGAGGGCGGGTCCTACAAGATCGAGACCCTGGTCGGCCCCAACTCGATCCGCATCTCCAGCGCCGAGCTGAAGCGACAGGTGGGTTCGGACTTCGACGTCAAGGAAGGGTCGAACACCCACGACATCGACATCAAGTCGGGCACCGGCGGCCGCTGATCCGGTTCGAAACGAAGGGGCCCCCCGCGATCGGCGTCCGGCCGTCGCGGGGGGCCCCATGTTCGCGCCTGCGGCGTGGCTCAGAAGGCGTCGGACGAGATGACCTCGCCACCGTCCCGGGTGCCGACCGCCGCCCAGGTCTTCTGGTCGATCGTCCCCTTGACCGCCCGCACCGAGCCGTCGGCCAGCAGCACGTTGACCACGCCCGGGTGGCGGCTGCTGGCCACGAAGGCCCCCGCGCCGACCGGGTCGCCGTAGGCGCAGCTCCAGGAGTTGGGCGGCATCACGTGGTTGTAGCCCGTGTAGGCCGCCAGGCCGGCGAACCACTTGCCCCCCGACGGCGAGATATCGCCGTAGCCGACCGTGGTCGAGTACAGGGTCGTGGAGGGGGTCGGCGACAGGGCCGAGCACGACTTGAAGACGGCGTCCGGGAAGATGTCCTCGGCGGCAGATCCCGGCGGCGTCCCCTGGAAGATCGAGCTGGTCGGCTTGGTCGTGTCGAACTGGGCGCTGTTCTTGGTGCCGATCCCCTTGACCCGCTCGCTGAACGCGGCGGTATTGCTGGTGCCGTCCTTGATGTCGCCGAGCTTCACGAAGGTCGACTTCTGGCCGTTGGCGCCGCCCGCCCACTGGAACGGCCCGGCGTTGATGCTGTTGGCCACGCTCCGCCCGCCGTCGCCGCCGTAGAAGACGTTGGGGGCCGACCCGCAGTTCATCATGTAGTTATTATGCCCGTCCGCGGTCGTGATCCGGTCGGGGTCGGACGGGCACAGGAACGCGGCGACGGGCGTCCGGGTGGCCGTCAGGTTCATGGCATCATACGTATAGTTGTGGGCGAAGTTGATGCTGTTGAACAGCGGGGTCTGCTCCAGGAACGGGAGGAGCATGACGTGGCCCGACCAGTCGTCGCTCCACGGCCCGAGGAACCAGGGGAGGGTGTCGTTATTGGCAGTCGTATAGTTGTGGAGAGCGATGCCCAACTGCTTCATATTATTGACGCACTGCGACCGGCGGGCGGCCTCGCGCGCGGCCTGCACGGCGGGCAGCAGCAAGGCGATCAGCACCGCGATGATCGCGATCACCACCAATAGCTCGATCAGGGTAAAACCACGGCGCCTCGCGACTCTCATGAAACCCTCCAGGCGGATGGGGACAGTGACGAAGGGGATCGGAAGGGTGTTCCTCGGCCCCGGGTTCGCATGAATGACCCGTACCGGATCCGCCCCGGAGCGGGCGCCAGGGCCCGATCCGGCGGACTTCGGCGTTCGGCAGGGGAGGGTCGCGACGGGGCGGATTCGCACGTTAGACAGTATTGTAGGACCCGTGAAACCCCGATAGCCAGCCGCAATCGGGTTAATTGTTGGAAAGTTCGGGTCATCCGACGCAGAATAGAAGGCCGGGCCGGCCGGGCGGATCTCAACAGGCGATGCGAGGCCGGGCCGTGGAGTCTACGATGAATCCGGACAGTCGGGATCGGGGGGGCGAGGCGTTGGATTGGAAACCGTCGCATCCGGCCCGGGACAGGCCGCACATCGCCCTGATCGTCGAGACGTCGCTGGCCTCGGGCCGCGACATCGTGCGGGGGATCGCGCGCTACGTCCGGGAGCACGGGCCGTGGTCGATCTATTTCGAGCCCAGGAGCCTGGAGGACCTGGTGCCGTCGTGGCTCGACGGCTGGGACGGCGACGGGATCATCGCCCGGCTCCAGAACGCCCAGATCGCCGATGCCGTGGTGGCCACCGGGCTGCCGGCCGTGGACGTGCTGGGCGTCGTCCGGCGCCCGCAACTGCCCCTGGCCCACGTGGACAACGGGGCCATCGCCCGGCTGGCCGCCAGGCATTTCCTGGAGCGCGGCTTCCGCCACTTCGGCTTCTGCGGCATCAACGGGCTGAACTGGTCGGACCAGCGCCGCGACGCGTTCGTCCGCGCCGTGGGCGAGGCGGGGGGGGAATGCCTGATCCACGCCCTGCCGACCGGCCAGGTCACCTGGGAGTCGGAGCAGGACCACCTCGCCGACTGGGTCCGGACCCTGCCCCGCCCCTGCGCGGTGATGGCCTGCAACGACCCGTGGGGCCAGAAGGTGCTGGAGGCCTGCCGGCGGAGCGGCGTGAAGGTGCCGCACGAGGTCGCCGTGATCGGCGTGGATAACGACGAGCCGATCTGCTTCATCTCCGACCCGCCCCTGTCCAGCGTCGTGCCCAACCACGAGCGGGTCGGCTACGAGGCGGCGGCCCTGCTGGACCGGGCCCGCGCCGGCAACATCGCCGACGACACGGCGGTCTACATCCCGCCGGAGGCGGTGGTCACCCGCCAGTCCAGCGACGTGCTGGCCCTGACCGACCCGGAGGTGGCCGAGGCCATCTACTTCATCCGCGAGAACGCCTGCCGGGGCGTGGGCGTGGACGAGGTCTGCCAGCACGTGTCGCTGTCCCGGAGCACGCTCCAGAGGCGATTCCGGCGGCTCCTGGACAGCACGATCCTCGACGAGCTGATCAACGCCCGGGTCGGCCGGGCGCGGGAGATGCTCGCCCAGACCGACCTGCCCATCGCCCTGATCGCCGAGCGTTGCGGGTTCGGCCACCAGGAGTACCTGGGCAAGGTCTTCCGGGAGCGCATCGGCCAGACGCCCGCCGGGCTCCGCAAGCGGGCCCGGTCGATCCGGCCGGGCAACTGACGCGCCCGGCCGGTGGGCGACGCCGCGTCAGGCCACCGGGCGGTCGGCCAGGACGCGGCGGATCGTGGCCTCCAGGTCGGGGAACTCGACCGGCTTGGTGAGGTGGGCGGCGAAGCCCGCCTCCCGGCTCCGGGCCAGGTCGTCGTCCATGCCGAAGCCCGACAGGGCGATCGCCGGGACCGGGCGGCGGGCGTGGAGGATCTTCATCAGGTCGATCCCGCTGCCGTCGGGCAGGCCGAGGTCCGAGACGATCAGGTCGAACTCGCCCGCCTGGTCGGCCCTCAGGGCCGAGGCCACGTCGGCGGCGGTGGTCACCTTGTGCCCCCGGCCGGCGAGCAGCCGGGACATCACCCGGAGCGTGTCGGCGTTGTCCTCCACCAGCAGGATCCGCAGCGAGGCCGAATCGGCCGGCCGGGCGGCCGGCGGGGGCGCATCCTCGGGGCGCTGCGCCGGGGCGGCGACGGCGGGTAGGCCGAGCGTGAAGGTCGAGCCCTGACCCTTGCCGGCGCTGGCGGCGCGGAGGCTGCCGCCGTGGGCGTCGGCCAGGCTCCGGCTGATGGCCAGGCCCAGGCCCAGGCCGCCGAACCGGCGGGTGACCGCGGCCCCCCCCTGCTCGAAGGCGTCGAAGATCAAAGGCAAGGCATCGGGCTCGATGCCGATGCCCGTGTCGGCCACTTCGATCAGGATCCTCGGCCCGTCGTCCCGGGTCCGGACCGCGACGGTCCCCCCCTCGGGCGTGAACTTGGTCGCGTTCTTGAGCAGGTTCCAGATGACTTGCTGGAACCGCGCCGGGTCGACCGCCGCGTGGTATCGGGCGGCGCCGAGTTCGACCTCCAGGGTCAGCCCGGCGGCGCGGAGGCCGGGCCGGCAGATCTCCAGGGCCTGGCGGATCGCGCGATGGATGTCGACCGTCTTGCGCGAGAGCCGGAGCTTGCCCCGGCCGATCCGGTTCAGGTCCAGCAGGTCGTCGATCAGCCGGGCTTCCAGCTCGACGTTGCGGTGGGTCATCTCCACGAACGGCCGGAGGGCCGGCGGGGTCCGGGGGTCGTCGAGCATGGCCGACGCCTCGGCCAGGATCGGGGTCAGGGGGGTCCGCAGCTCGTGGGACAGGACCGCCAGGAACCGATCCTTGGCGCGGTTGGCCGCCTCGGCCTCGACGCGGGCCTGCCGGGCCTCGCGGAACAGCCGGGCGTTATCCACCGCCGAGGCGACCCGGCGGGCCAGATCCTCGACCATCGTCAGGTCGCCCGGCCCGTAGCGGCGGCCCGACTCGCCCATGGCCAGCGAGATCAGCCCCAGGGATCGGCCGTGGGCCGCCAGCGGCACCTGGATCGCCGAGGAGACCGGGCCCTGCTCGCGGAGCAGCCCGAGGTGCTCGTGGTCGCATTCGCAGCGCGAGGCGTGGCTCTCCACGTCGTCGATCAGCTCCGGGCGGACGGCGCGGGTCGGCCGGGGCGCCTCCCCCCGGGCCGGTGGCTCGGGGCGGAACACCTTCCAGGCGGGGGCCTCGGCGGGGTCCGCCACGGCCAGCCGCCGCGTGGCGCCGTCGGCCTGGATCACGTCGATCAGGCAGCGGTCGGCGATGTGCGGGACCGCCATCCGCGCCACCTCGGCCACGGTCGCCGCGTCGTCGAGCGACGACGCCAGGATCGAGCTGACCTCGGCCAGGAAGGCGAGCATCCCCTCGGCCCGCTTCTGGTCGTCGATGTCGGTGCAGGTGCCCAGCCACTTGATGATCCCGCCGTCGCGGTCGACCACCGGCAGGGCGCGGGCCAGGTGGTAGCGATAGGTCCCGTCGGCGCGGCGGAGCCGGACGTCGATCTCGAAGACCACGCCCGAGGCCCTGGCCCGCTCCCACCCCTCGCGCCACCGCCCCACGTCGTCGGGGTGCAGCGCCCGATGCCAGCCCCGGACGTCATCCTGGCTGGCCGACAGGCCGCTGTACTCGGACCATCGGGGATTGAACGAGTCGATCCGGCCGTTCCGCGTGGCCGTCCAGACGATCTGCGGGATCGCCTTGGCCAGGAAGCGGTAACGTCGGCCGCCCGACTCGGCGGCGAGGCGTGCTTCGACCTCACCCGAAAGGTCGACCACCCCGTCGCCCAGGATCATCGGAGCCACCTGCTCGGGCATGACAACCTCGCTGCCTCGCGGTGTTGTGCCGGAAACGTCGATCATCCTGATCATCGGACCCTCCGCCGAACGCGGGCCGCTCAGGGCCCGCAGCAGACCGGGGTCGGAGGGACCGAGGGCCGGACATCGCACCTCGTCCTGCGGGAGACCCCATGTTATCGATAGGCGATCGGACGGGCAACAACGCCCCTACATCCCTCAATCCGGGATCGGCACGCACGCCAAGGTCCCGTCCGCCCCCACCACGACCACCTCGCGGGTCCTCGGGTTGGCGAAGCAGGCCGCGACCTCCGCCAGGTCCAGGTCGGCCGATCCGATCAGGGCCAGGCCTTTCGGGCCCCGACGCAGCCAATCCACCCGGCCCTGCCGCGCCGCCGCGACCAGCCCCGATCTCGCCAGGGCCACCGCTCGGTAAGACGGATGGCCCTTCCCCAAGTACTTCGAAGTCGCCGCCTCCCCGGCGTCATCGAGGTGCAAGGCTGACCAGCAGACCAAACCCGCGTCATCCAGACCGGCCACCTCGAGTTGCCCAGGAGCAACATCGAGCCAGGACACGGGCACTGCGCCGACCGGATGGCCGTCCGGTCGCGAAGGGGTCCAGGCCGTCGAAAATCGGCCCATCACGACCCCGCGATGATCGACACGCAACCAACCCCGGGCGTGGGGGATCAGGGTCGACCGGGGCACCGGGCCTTGCGCGGCCACGGGGAGAGCGACGGGAGGCAATCCCTCGGCGAAGTCGATCCTGGCCCGGCCGATGTGGAGTTCGGCCAACAAGGAATAATGCCCGCCGAACATGGAGCCCGACGGATGACATAGGGCGAAGTTGAGGAATTTGCCGGACTGGACGATCGGCGTGATGGAGGCACCATCGATCGAGTCTCGGCAATGGTACTCGATGGGTGTCCATCCTCCGGGGACGGCTTTTCTGATCCAGCCTTCCACCAGGCTGCCGGATCCCGATGACAGGACGATGATCAGGCCGCCCTCCGCATCGACGGCCATCGAATGCGGGAATCCCAGAGCCCTGCGATCCGGCAGCCGCGAGATCTCCCCGTTGTCCACCCGCACCTGGACGATCGCCCCGTCATCGAAGCCCAGGAACAGGTCGCCCGAGCCGGGCGCGTGGCAGGTGGCGGTCACATTCCCATATCCCGTGGCGGAGATCCGCCGGGGCGCGGGGCGGAACGTCGGGATGGTTTGCGGGCGGTCCACGGCGGCCGCGATGGCGTGGGTGGCGTCGGCGACGACGTCGGCGGACCATGCGGTCCAGCTCCCGACGTAGGTCGAGGTCAGGAATCCCGGGCGCAGGTACGTCCCCGCGACGCGGCGGAGCTGCGCCGCCAGCCCCATCAGGGCGCGGTCGCGGAGGTCGTCGCGGGCGTCGGCCAGGCCGAGGGAGTCGGCCAGGCCGGCCAGGCCGTTGTAGAAGGCGTTGGCCTCGGTGGCCAGGCCGGGGCGGGTGAACCAGGCGTCGGCCTGGTCGACCAGGTCGATCAGGGGATCGATGGCCTTGCCGTCGGCGTGGATCCGGGCCATCCTCAGGGCGCACGGGACCGCGTTGCGGGCCGGGCGGGCCTTCCAGCCCTGGACATAGGCGGCGATGGCCAGGTCGGCCCGGCGGGCGCGGGTGGCGAGCAGGTCGCCGGCCGCGAGGTGGTCGTGGGCGGGCCCGTGGGACAGGAGCCGGGCCGCGGCGACGTACTCCGCGACCGCCTCGTCCTCGTCGCCGAGCCGGCGGAGCAGGTCGCCCGCCTCCGCGTGCATCCGGCGGTCGCGGAGGAGCCGGAGGGCGCGGTCCGGCTCGCCGGCCGCCTCGAAGCAGCGGGCGGCGGCCGGGATGTCGTCCAGGCGATGCAGGTAGAGGGCGGCGGCGTCCCGGTGCAGCCCCCCCTTCTCCAGCAGGATCGCGGCGGCCCGGTAGTCGTGGAGCAGGCGGCCCCGGATCAGCGCCGCGCGGCGGAAGTCCCCGGCGTTCTCGGCGTCGTCGGCGGCCTTGCCGTACGCCCGGGCCAGCTCGGCGTGGACGTCGGCGGCGACCTGCCAGCCGGCCGCCCCCCGGCCGCGCCCCGACCCGAGCAGGGCGGCCAGCGAGTAGCGGGGGTCCTGTCCCGGGAGCCGGTCGCCGGCGGGAGCGGCCGGCCCATCGGCCTCGCCCGGCCCGCCGATCGGCACGGCGTGCCGGAGCGCCCGGTCGACCTCGCCGTCGCGGAACTGGCGGATCAGCTCGCGGATCGCCCCTTCCTGCCGGCCCAGCAGGGCCTCGGTCAGCCGGGGCACGCGGCCCACCGCGCCGACGATCCACGACGCCCCCAGGCCGGCCAGCCCGGGGCTCCCGATCCCCTTGCCGAGCCCGACCAGCCCCCGGCCCAGCCCCATCATGGCCCGCCCGATCAGGGTCGAGGCCGGGCCCGAAGCTTCGGGCCGGGGCGGGCCTTCCGAGCCGATCCCCGAAGGATCGCCGTCGCCCGCGCGGCCCAGGATCGACGCGGCCGCCTCGTCGGGGAGGTCCCGGACGATCTCGCTGATCCGGTCGACCCTCGCCGGGCGGTCGGGGAACGGCTCCCAGGCGGCGGGCGGGGCATCGGCCTCGGCGACGACCAGCGAGGGCAGCCCGATCGGCCGGTCCGGGTCGAACCCGAGCGTCCGGCCCCCCGGCGCGAACACCACGCCCCGCCCCCGGCCGAACGCCTCGGCCTCGTCGTCCAGCAGGCCGGGGACCAGCTCCGCGTCGGCCGGCAGGTAAATGCCCCCGGACAGGCGGCGGAGCCGGGCCGAGCCCGGAGGCGGCGCGGCCCCCGCCCCCAGGCGGACCAGGAACCCGCCCGCGACCCGGTGGATGGCCGGGGCCGGTCCAGGGCCCAGCCGCGACAGGAGCCCGAGCAGGGGCTCGACCCGATCGGTCTCCACCAGGACGGCCGCCGGCGGCGAGGACGCGGGGCCCGCGGACCGGGCGAGGCGGAACGGGACTTTCACGGTCGGCCCTCCTGCCGCATTCCGGGGTTCAGTCGCCGTCGGCCGCGTCGGGCAGCCCCCGGTTCAGGTACCACATCCGATCCTCCCCCTTGACCAGCCCGTGGGCCATCCGGATCGTCGCCAGGGTCTCGCCGGAGGCCTCGTCCCGGGGCCGGATGCGAAGCGTGTACTCGGCCCACACCGACGATTGGCCGACGCTCTTGTCGGCCCGGAAGTCCTGGACCTGGAACTCCAGCGGGGCGTACTTCTTGACCCGCGTCCCCTTCCAGGCGGCGACCTTCCGCTCCCAGGCCGACCGGAAATCGGCGAACGAGCGGAACGGCCCCGCATCCCGGCCGGCCGAGCTGAGCAGCAGCCACATCCGCTTGTAGTGCGGGAAGTGGTGCGACGCCGCGGCGTAGAAGTCCTTGACCGCCTGCTCGGGCGTGATCCGGACCGGCCGCTCCATCGTGATCAGGATCGGGTAACTGAGGAGCGCCGCGGCGGGGAACCCGATCATCAGCCAGAAGAAGACCAGGGGCCAGGCGACGTAGGTCAGCAGGTAAGCCACGAAGATCACCCCGGCCACGGCCGCCGCGATCCGCATCACGGTGCCGTTGACCTCGGCCCAGCGGGTCCAGAGCGGATCGGCCTCCGCGTCCTCCTCGGACTGGACCTCGGCCCCCTTGCGACGCCTCCGGGGCGGGGAGGGCTCCTCCTCGATCTCGTCGTAGGGGCGTTTGGCGCGGGGCTCGGCCGGCTCGGGCTCGACCGGCCGGCGGACCCGCTTCTCCGGCTTGGGCAGGTCGACCGGGCGGGGCGGAGGCTCCTCCTCGGCGACCTCGGGCGGGCCGCCGATCAGGCCATACTCGTCATCGCCGGGCGGCGACGGGGCGGGCGCGGGCGGGCGGGCGGGCGCCGCCGGCGTCGGATCCGGGTCCGCGATCCAGTCGACGACCCGGATCTCGTCGGTGCCGAAGTCGGCCCCGCCCCGGGGCGCCGGGGGTGGGGCGGGACGTTCCTCGGGCTGGAAGAAGGAGGCGGCGTCGGCGATCGGCTGGGGGTCGTCGGGAGTTCGGTTCGGGCCGGGCATTCGGGAGGGCTCCTTTCGACTCACCAGCGGAGGTCTTCGCGGCGGAACAGGTAAACGTGGCCGTCGTCCGAGCCGACCAGGAGGTCGAGCGTGCCGTCCCCCCGCGCCGAGACGCCGGACGGGCTGCACGCGTCGCCGCCCAGGCCCAGCGGGACGCCGTCGGGGAAGCCGACGACCCGGGGGACGTAGCCGTCCAGCCCCCGGTCTTCGAGCAGGAGCACGGTCGGGCCCGCCGGCGGCACGCCCGGCCGTCCGGTGACGGCGGGCACGACGAACGGGGCCGCCGCCCGGGACAGCCCGACCAGGATGTCGACCCGACCCGGCTCGGTCCACGGGCCGGCCCACAGCGAGACGTTGCCGGCCAGGCCGAACCCGCCGTCGAGCCGGATGAACCGGCCCAGCGAGTCGACCAGCGGCACCGGGGCGTCCAGGGCGTGCGGGTCGCGCTGGCGGTAGACGCAGAGGAACCCCTGGAGGTTGAGCGCGATCAGGTGCATCGGCCCGTCGCCGCCCCACCGGGCGCAGGCCGGCCGGACCCGGGGCGGGGTCACCAGCGGCGACCCGGCGCAGCGGAGGCCGACCGGCGAGCCGAACCGGGGGTCGTACTTCGCCCCGTCGTTGCGCAGGAGGATCACCTCACCGCCGGCCCCCCCCACGATCAGGTCGAGCCGGCCGTTGCCGGTCCAGTCCACCACCGCCGGGCAGGCATACCCGAGCCGGGGCGAGGCCGGGCCCAGGAGGCGGCCGTCCACGCCGGGGTCGAGCCGGAACGGGTCACCGCCCGCTTCCAGCCGGGTGGGCAGGCCGTAGCGATGCTCCACGCCGGTGCCCACGTCCTTGAGCCAGGACAGGTGGCCCGGGCCGTCGCCCACGACGAGGTCGAGCCCGCCGTCGTCGTCGAGGTCGGCCGCCGCCACCACCGCATGACCGCCCAGCCAGAGCGGCCCCGGCTCCTGCGTGATCAGCTCCGGGGGCCGGGCCGCGTCGAGCGAGGCGGTGCGGATGGCGAAGACCCGGCCGTCGCGCTGGCCGCCGATCAGCTCGGCCCGGCCGTCGCCGTCGAGGTCGGCCGCCGACACGTTGGTCCGGTCCTCGGGGAGCGCCAGAGGAGCATCGCCGACCCGGATCGTCCGGGGGCTGAGGACGGCCGGGGGCAGGATCCCGCCGAAGTTGCGGAACACCCGCGCCCGCCCGCCCTCGTCGGCCAGCAAGAACTCGGCGTTGCCTTCGACGTGCCACGAGATCATCAGCGGGGCGGGGTGGAGGCCGACCTGGATCGGCCGGCCGTCGGCGTCGATCTCGTCCTGGACCTCGAACCGGGGATGCTCGTCGTCCCCGACGTTCTTGATCCAGCGGATCCTGCCTTCCGGCGTCTGCCCGCGCCAGCGGCCCTGGTCGTCGTAGCCGGGGTGGCCGCCCCCCTGGTCGAATCCGACCTGCTGTTCGAGCGGGAATTCTTCGCCGTCGGGCCAGTAGTCGGCCAGGTCATCGAGCCCGACCAAAAGGTCGAGCTTGCCGTCGCCGTCCCAATCCACCGCGACGAGTTGGGCCACCCGGACCTCGCCCAGCCCGAGGTCGGCGGGCAGGCCCAGCGGCTCGGGGGCGGCGTAGCGGGGCTGGTCGGGCGAACCCTCGTCGCGGAGCCGGACCAGGCCGTCGGGGCCGATCGCAATCAGGTCGAGCCGGCCCCCGCCCCGGGCCGGGAACGGGCAGAGGCAGCGCAGGCCCTGGAGCCCTTCGACCTCGGTCCCGGCATCGTAGAACGGCCGACCGTCGCGCTCGCCGGCCGGCCGGTAGAACCGCGCCAGCCGCCCGCCATTGGCGGCCACCAACAGGAGCGCCGGCGTGCCCCGCCCGGCCTCGAAGGCGACCGCCTCGGCATCCCACCCGAACCCGATCGGCCTCGCGGCCACCGAATCCGCCCACCCCAGGCTCGGACGGGCCGCCTCCCCGGCCCCGACCTCCGTTTCTCCGTCCGCCATCGACATCGCCGCGTCTCCCTCGATCCCGACCGGGCCAGCTCGCCCCGTCCGATTCCAAACCCTGATTGTACCGAGTCCGCCCGCCCGGGTCGCGGGGTCGATGCCGCCGGTCGCCAGGGGCTTTACTCTGCCCCTTCCCGATCAGCGGCCGGGTGGCTGTGGTTGGCTTGCTGTTCAATGCAGGGACATGGGTTACGGTGAGTGCAGGGACATGGGTGGCGCCTGGAGGGGAGAATCGGGCCTCGAAAGGAGGCCCGAGATGCCCTGGAAAGTCGATCCCGTGACCGAGCAGCGCATCGCCTTGGTCCATGCCGTCCGCACCGCCGGCCTCTCCGTCGCCGAGGCCGCCCGCCGCTACGGCGTCAGCCGCAAGACCGCCTTCAAGTGGCTGGCCCGCCACGACGCCGAGCCCGATCGCCCCCTGGCCGACCGCTCTCGACGCCCGGCCAGAAGCCCCTCCCGCACCGCCGACGACCGGGAGCTGATCGTCCTGGAGGCCCGCGATCGCCACGGATGGGGGCCCCGCAAGCTCCACGCCCATCTCAAGGCCCAGGGGCACCAGGCCCCGCCGATCCGCACCATCGCCGCGATCCTTCGCCGCCACGGCCGCGTCGCCGCACCCGCCGCCGCCCCGCCGCCCACCCCGGCCCCCCAGCGGTTCGAGAGGCCCGGGCCCAACCAGCTCTGGCAGCTCGACTTCAAGGGGCCGCTGGAGGTCGGCCGCGCCCGGGTCGTCACGCTCTCGATCATCGACGACCACAGCCGCTACCTGCTCGCCCTGAGGCCCTGCGCCGACATGACTTATGCCACCACCCAGGCGGTCCTGTGGGGGTTGTACGGGGAGGTCGGGATGCCCGAGGCGATCCTCTGCGACAACGCCTTCTCGGCCCGCAACACCGGGGTGGGGCTGTCGGGCTTCGACGCCTGGCTGATCCGCCTGGGGATCCGGCCGCTGCACGGGCGGGCCTACCACCCGCAGACCCAGGGCAAGGTCGAGCGGTTCCACGGCACCCTGGAACGCGAGGTCTGGCCCAAGGTCAGGCGCGATGAGTCGGAGCACTTCCGGGCCGACCTGGAGGCGTGGCGGCCGGTGTACAACTCGGTCCGGCCGCACGAGGCGCTGGGGGATGAGCCGCCGGCGACCCGCTGGGCGCCCAGCCCGCGTCGCCGGCCCGACGCGGTGCCCGAGATCACCTACCCGGCCGACGCGGAGGTGCGGGTGGTGGGCCAGGACGGGTCGATCCGCTGGCGTCGCGCCCGGATCAAGGTGGGGGTGGGGCTGTCCGGGGAGCGGGTGAGGGTGGCCGACCAGGGGCACCAGGTGGAGGTGTACTACGGGACCCACCGGGCCCGGGTCATCGCCGCGGAGCAGTTGAAGCCCGGCGTGACGGCATAGACGATGGTGTAAACTTCGATCGGCCGGGCGCGCCACCCATGTCCCTGCGCCCGGCGCCACCCATGTCCCTGCATCGCACAGCTTGCCAACCACGGGGCCGACGAGACGGACCCGGGACGCGCGATCGGCCCGATTGGTGGCCGGACCCATCGATCCACATCACCGGTCCTGTGGTTGGCAAGCCAACCACAGCCACCCAACGCCCGGGTCGCGGGGGTGATGCCGACCGGAATCGCAGGACGTTCCTCGCTCACGCCCCGGTCAGCGATCCCAGCCGCCGGGCAGGGCTTCGCCGCCCGCGATCGTGGACAGGGCCTCGAAGACCTCGGGGGCGATCCCGTCCCGGATCGGGCGGACCGACCCATCGGCGAACAGGACCTCGGTGCGGCCGGGATGGTTGCCGCCGAACGGGCGGCCGGGGCCGAGGTGGGGCCGCTTCGCGGGGTCGACGCAGCGGGTCGTCGCCGATCCGCCCGCCGTCCAGGGGGGGCGGAGGTCGGCGGTCTCGGCCACCATCATCGTCGTCGCGGCCCCGTCGCGGAGGTCGGCCGGGGTGATCCGCCGATCGTCGCCGAACATCCCCGCCCGCCGGTCCGTCTTCGGCAACGCGGCAGCGTCCGGGCCCAGGCCGGTGACGCCCACGTAGGTGGTGGGCTCCAGGATTTTCGCAGGTTGGCGGCGGCCCCAGGCTCCCCCGGACTGCCCGTCATGCTCGCGGGCATGGGCCGAGGAGGGGCATTCGAGGTAGGTGATGGGCCGGTAGCCATACGGCTCCGCGACCCCGGCATCCCAGGATTTGGCGAAGTCGATCCGGCCGTAGTTGTCCATCCCCCAGCAATGGGGGCAGAACAGGTACGGCAGGACGGCCAAAGGCCAGCCCACGCGACGGTCGGGCGTCGTCCCCTCGCCGGGCAACGCCGCCGGGACGAAGCAGTCGTTGGCAACCTGATAGTTGGACAGGGCGATGCCGATCAGCTTGAGGTTGAGCTGGCACTGCGACCGCCGGGCCGACTCGCGGGACGCCTCGATCGCCATCCGCCCCAGGCCGACCGACCCGGCGAGCAGGCCCAGGACGATGGCGAGGACGCCGGCCTTGCGGGCCGCAGGTGCCCGGCGGAACGACTCGATGGCGCGGATCATGGCAACCTCCCGGGGTGGATGGCCGGACGGCCCGCCCCGGGGTGGGAGCGGGCCGCGCGATCCGATCTCCATCCTACCCGGACGGTTGTCCGATTACTTCTTGCCCTTGGGGTCGAGATTCTGGGCGAGCTTCTCGTCGCTCACCGGGATGTGGAAGCCCTGCGAGGGGACGTCCACCTTGGCCGACCAGGCGATCGCGTTCAGGACCAGGGTGCGGAAGTCGTCGTTGCCCCAGTTCTTGTGCGAGTGGCCGCCGGTGAAGCCGAAGCCCCGGCCGCCGTCGGGGCGCTCGATGGCCCAGGCCAGCACTTCCTCGCGGCCCTTGTCGGCGACGATGTGGGGGTACGGGCCGCGCGGCGAGGAGGACTTGCCCTGCCGGGTCTCCTCGTCGGGCCTGGCCACGATAATCGGGGTGACGGCGGGGCCCTCCCCCTTGGGGGCGAAGCGGATGTTGTAGTACCACTCGTCCTTGACCGCGAACGGCTTCACGCCCCGGGTGATCGGGTGCTCGGGCAGGGTCGCGACGTCGGCCGTCCAGTGGGGGTTGGTCGAGAATCGGTCCTCGTAGTAGCCGCCGATCCAGCGGAGGAACTCGGGGCCGCCGCGGTCCCTGGGGACCTCCACGGCGTAGTGCATGGCCACCAGCCCGACGCCCTTGTCCATCAGCTTCTGGATCTTGTCGAGGTGGTCGCCCTGGATGATCGGGTGGTTCTTGCCGCCGTCCATGTAGAAGACGACCGCCCTGGCGCCGTCGAAGACGGACTCGTCGGCCGGCCAGCCGCCGGCGACGAAGACCGGGTCGATGCCCGGGATCTGCTTGAGGCAGTCGACCAGCAGCTTGGAGCCGGCGTTGAATTCGTGGTCGCCGGGGCCGTGGCTGGGCTTGCCGGCGACGAGGACGATCTTGGCGTCCTCGGCCTGCGCCGGGGCGGGGGCCGGGACCAGCGCCGCCAGGGCGGCCAGCGCCATCCATCCGAATCGTTGCGTCATGGGTGTGCCTCGCGGGTGGGGTGGGGTCGCGAAGACGCCACGGGCCCCCGATCGTGGGGACCCGTGGCGTCGGTGGGGTCGGCGAGCGATCGGCCGGGGCCGGTCGGATCAGACGAACGGGGTCTCGCCGGGGACGGCGACGGGCGGGGTCGGCATCGGGCCGAAGGCCAGCTTCTCGGGCATCGTGTTGAGCTCCGAGTTGAGGGCCTGCTCCCAGGTGACGGCCTTGCCGGTGTAGGCGGACATCCGGCCCATGATCGCCGTCAGGGTGCTCTCGGCGACCGTCTTCAGCTCGTTGAGGGGCTTGCCCGAGCGGATGCTCTCGACCATGTCGATGTGCTCCTGCTCGTAGGGGTTGCGCTCCCCCTTGAACCGGAGCGGGGCGCCGGAGGCGCCGATCAGGCGGTACTGGCCGGGGCGGAGGTCGAAGGTCCCCTTGGTGCCGACGATCGACTCGGACACGTTGTTCTCGCAGCCGTCGATCTGGCGGCACATGCTGAGGCTGTGGGCGCCGTTGGCGAACTCATAATCCACGGCGAAGTGGTCGAAGACATTGCCATAGGCCGGCGAGGTGCGGACCTGGCGGCCGGCCAGGGCCACGGCGCGGGTCGGGTGGGCGCCCATGGCCCAGTTGACCACGTCGAGGTTGTGGACGTGCTGCTCGACGATGTGGTCGCCGGACAGCCAGGTGAAGTAGAGCCAGTTGCGGACCTGCCACTCGACGTCGGACCACGACTCCTGGCGGTCGCGCTTCCACAGGCCGCCCTGGTTCCAGTAGCAGCGGGCGGTCAGGACGTCGCCGATGGCGCCGTCGTGGATCCGCTTCATGGCCTCGACGTAGCCGGCCTGGTGGCGGCGCTGGGTGCCGGCGACCACGGCCAGGTTCTTCTCCTTGGCCTTCTCGGCGGCGGCCAGGACCATCCGGATGCCCGGGCCGTCGACGGCGACCGGCTTCTCGGTGAAGAGGTGCTTGCCGGCGTCGACCACGGCCTTGATGTGGGCGGGGCGGAAGCCCGGCGGGGTGGCCAGGATGACCAGGTCCACGCCGGCGTCGATCACCTTCTGGTAGGCGTCGAAACCGACGAAGCAGCGGTCGTCGGTCACTTCCACCTTGTCGCCGAACCGCGACAGCTTCTCGCGGGCGTTGGCCAGGTGGTCGCGGAACAGGTCGCCCATGGCGACCAGCTTGACGTTGGACGACGAGTTGATCGACTGCTCGGCGGCGCCGGTGCCCCGGCCCCCGCACCCGACCAGGCCGACCCGGATGATGTCGCTGCCGGCCGCGTGGACCGACGGCGTGGCGACCAGCCCGGTCGCCGCGGCGGCCAGGGCGGAGGTCCTGAGGAAGTCGCGACGCGAGGCGCTCGTGTTCCCGACGGGATCGGTCATGAGACGGTCTCCGGACGTTTTCGGTCTATGTGGCGGACGGGATGGGCGGGGAGGCACGACGGAAGCGGGCGAGGCCGGCAAGGCGGCTCACCACGCAGCCTACCGGGTGCCCTTCCCCTTCACAACCGGGGACCGGAACCCGAGCAGATTTTCCTGCTCGACCAGCGGGCGGACCACCCGGAACCCGACGAACGTGGCGTCGGTGTGCCACCAGATGCTCTGGGGCCTCTGGGGGTCCTGCACCGACCACTCCCGGTTGGACACCTTGCGGCTGGCCGAGCGGAGGTCCTCGGCGTCGTCGTCCCACGACCCGCCCCGGGCGACGTAGGGATATTCCTTGGCCGTGGGCAGGATCACCGGCCGGGTGGCCAGGTCGCCCATCTTGGCGAACTCGGCGTAGGCGTCGGGCTTGTAGAAGTCCAGGCACCACTCGGCGACGTTGCCGTGCATGTCATACAGGCCCCAGGCGTTGGGCTTCTTCTGCCCCCCCTTCTGCGGCCCCTGGGCGTTCTCGACGTACCAGGCATAGTCGCCCAGCTTGTCCTTGTCCTTGCCGAAGTTGTAGGGGGTGGTGGACCCGGCGCGGCAGGCGTATTCCCACTCCGCCTCGGTCGGCAGGCGATAGTTGAATCCGGTCTTGGCCGACAGCCACCGGCAATATTCCATGGCCGAGTGGTGGGTCATGCAGATCGCCGGGTTGCCGTCGTGGCCCAGCCCGAAGGTCATGTCGGCGTAGGGCTTGGTCGGGCGGGTCGAGGCGTCGGCCTTCTTCTCGGCCTCGGATTGATTGGCGAGGTCGACCCCGGCGCGTTCCTTGCGCTTGATGTCCTGGCTGAAGCAGTATTCGTCGAACTCGTCCCAGGTGACCTCCTTGGCCCCCATCCAGAACGGGGCGATCTCGACCTTGACGGTCGGCCCCTCGTCCTCCTTGCGGTCCTCCTCGTCCTCGCCGCTGCCCAGGACGAACGTCCCGCCGGGGATCGGCACCATCTCGAACTTGAGCTTCGAGCCGGCGATGTCCTGGACGTAGGGCTTCATCTGGGCCGCGGTCTCGGCGGTCGGGGGCGCCTCCTGGGCTCGGGCCGACGGGGCGGCGACGCCGAACGCCGCCAGCAGGAGGAGGGCGGCGGGCCGAGGCTTCGGGATCCTGCGCACGTGTGGTAATCTCCTGGGATCGGCCGGCGCGGCGCGGGGGCTGCAACCCCGGGGCGGTCGACCGCGGGCATATAAAGGGGAGGATCGACGATGGTCCGACGGGGGTTCTGGGCTGCGATCGCCGTGGGGCTCGCCGCGACGATCCCGGCCCGGGCGGGCGAGGATCGGCCCGCGCCGTTACGACGCTGGAGCTTCGCCGAGCCCCACATGGGGACCGAGTTTCGCGTCCTATTCTACTCGCCCGACGAGGCCGCCGCCACTCGCGCCTCAAGGCTCGCCTTCGCCCGGATCGCCGAGCTGGACGCCGCCCTCAGCGACTACCGCCCCGACAGCGAATTGATGCGGCTCTGCGACCGCGCCGGCGGCCCCCCGGTGCCGGTCGGCCCGGACCTGTTCGCCGTCCTGGCGCGGTCCGAGGAGTTCTACCACCGGTCCGACGGGGCGCTGGACATCACCATCGGCCCGGCCGTCCGGCTCTGGCGACGGGCCCGCCGCGACCGCAAGATGCCCGACCCCGACCTCCTGCGGAAAGCGCTGGACCTGGTCGGCGGCGACACGATCCGGCTCGATCCCACCGCGCGGACTGCCCAACTCACCCGCCCCGGGACCAGGCTCGACCTGGGGGCGATCGCCAAGGGATACGCCTCGGGCGAGGCGATCGCTGTGCTGAAGCGGGAGGGGATCGACCGCGCCCTGGTGGCCGGGTCGGGCGACATCGTCGTGTCCGGGCCCCCGCCCGGCCAGGACGGCTGGACGATCTCCGTGGCGTCGCTGTCGCCGGTCGAGTCCGACGCGACCGGGCCGACGATCCAACTCCGCGACGCCGCCGTGTCCACGTCCGGCGACGCCGAGCAGTTCGTCGAGATCGACGGCGTGCGCTACTCCCACGTCGTCGACCCCCGCACCGGCCTGGGCCTGACCGAGCGCCGGAGCGTCACCGTGATCGCCCCGGACGGCACGACCGCCGACGCGCTGGACACCGCCGCCTGCATCCTCGGCCCCGGGCGCGGGATGGCCCTGGTCGAGTCCACCCCCGGCGCCTCGGCCCTGTTCCTCCGCATCGGCCCGGACGGCGTCGAGCGAACCACCTCGAAGGGCTGGCCCTCCAACCCGTGAGGGGCACCCTCGGTTGGCGGGGCGATCCCGGCGGGCCTACAATGGGCGATCGGCGGGCGGACGAGCGGACCGGGGAGGGGATGCGCCGTGGCGGACGACGACTCGCGGGTGGTGAAGGCGGTGTGCCCCCTGGATTGCCCGGACACCTGCTCGATGCTGGTGACGGTGGAGGCGGGCCGCGCCGTCGCACTGAAGGGCGACCCCGATCACCCGTTCACCCGGGGGTTCCTGTGCCAGAAGATGGCCCGCTACCTCGACCGGGTGTACAGCCCCGACCGCCTGGAAACGCCGCTCCGCCGGGTTGGCCCCAAGGGGTCGAAGCAGTTCCGGCGGATCGGCTGGGACGAGGCCCTCGACGAGATCGCCGCGAAGTTCGCGGCGATCGCCGGGTCGGCCGACGGGCCCCAGGCGATCCTTCCTTATAGTTACTACGGGACGATGGGCAAACTCCAGGCGAGCAGCCTGGACCGCCGGTTCTTCCACCGGCTGGGGGCCAGCCTGCTCGATCGGACCATCTGCGCCTCGGCCGGGGCGGCGGGCTACGGCTACACGATGGGCCGGGGCAACCCGGGGGCCGACCCGATGGCGGCGGCCGACTGCCGCCTGATCCTCAACTGGGGGTCGAACACCGCCCACACCAACAGCCACCTGTGGAGCCTGATGGTCAAGGCCCGCCAGCGCGGGGCGACCCTGGTGGCGATCGACCCCTATCGCAGCCCCACGGCCACGCGGTCCGACCTCCACATCCAGCCCCGCCCCGGCACCGACGCGGCGCTCGCCCTGGGGATGATGCACGTCCTCTGGCGCGACGGGCTCGCCGACGAGGACTACCTCAGTCGTGCCACCGTCGGCGCCGACCAGCTCCGCCGCCGCGCCCTGGAGGAGTACCCGGTCGATCGGGTCGCGGCGATCACGGGATTGGAGCCGCAGGCGATCGAGGATCTCGCCCGCCTCTATGCCGGGTCGCACCCGTCCCTGATCCGCCTGAACTACGGCCTCCAGCGCCATCGGGGGGGCGGCATGGCCGTGCGGACCATCGCCTGCCTGCCGGCGGTGGTCGGGGCCTGGAAGCATGCCGGGGGCGGGGCCCTGCTCTCGACCAGCGGCACCTACGACTTCGCGATGGACCGGCTGACCCGGCCCGACCTCTCCCCGGCCGGCACCCGCACCGTCAACATGAACCAGCTGGCCGAGGCCCTGGCCGGCGAGTTGCCCGGCCCTCCGGTGCGGGCCCTCTACGTCTACAACTGCAACCCCGCCGCCGTGGCCCCCGACCAGGCGAAGGTGATCGCCGGGTTGATGCGGGAGGACCTGTTCACGGTCGTCCACGAGCAGTTCGCCACCGACACCGCGGACTACGCCGACATCGTCCTGCCCGCCACCACGCAACTGGAGCACCCCGACCTCCACGGCTCCTACGGCCATCATTTCGTCATGCTCAACACCCCGAGCATCGCCCCCCGGGGGGAGTGCCGGTCCAACACCGACGTCTTCCGCGCCCTGGCCGGGCGATTGGGGTTCGAGCCCGAACTGTTCCCCGACGACGAGACCCTGATCCGCGAGGCCCTGGACGGCGGGCCCCACCTGGAGGGAATCACCCTGGAACGGCTCCGCGACGAGCCCTCGATCCGCCTGGGCATCCCCGCGCCGTTCCTGCCTTTGGCCGAGGGGCGCTTCCCCACCCCCTCGGGCAAGTGCGAGTTCTACTCCGAGGCGATGGAGGCGGCCGGGCTCGACCCGTTGCCGACCTACACCCCGCCCCTGGAGGACCCGGCCACCCGGCCCGACCTGGCGGCGTCGTACCCGCTCCAACTGCTGAGCCCGCCCCGGCCCCAGTTCCTCAACTCGACGTTCGCCAACTCCGCCAGCCATCGCGCGGCGGCCGGCGACCCGACCGTCGAGATGTCGGAGGCCGACGCCGCCCGCCGGGGGCTGGTGGACGGCCAGTGGGCCGAGGTCTACAACGACCGGGGCCGGTTCCGGGCCCGGGTCGCGTTGGCGGGCTCGGTGCGGCCGGGGGTGGCGGTGGCCACCGGGCTCTACTGGAACAAGCTGGTGCCGGGGGGCGGGAACGCCAATTGCACCACGTCCTCGGCCCTGACCGACATGGGGGGCGGGGCCACCTTCTTCGACAACCTCGTCGACGTCCGCGCGATCCCGGAGGACCGATCATGAGCCTGCTCGCCCGCCCCGTCGCCGTCGCCCCTTCCACCAAGGCCGTGGTCGCCACCGTCTACACGAGCGACGGCTGCGACTGCTGCCGCAAGGCCCTGGCCGTCCTAGCGGACGCCCAGGAGCGCCACCCGGCGCTGGTCGTGGAGACGATCGACATCGCCTCCGACCCCGACCTCGCCCGCAACTTCGAGGGGCTGACGCCGGTCGTGGTGATCGACGACAAGGTCCGGTTCCGGGGCCTGATCAACCCGGTCCTGCTCGACCGCCTGCTGGCCGCATCGGCGATTTGACCTCCCGCACAGGTCGGGCGATGCGCCCGCCCGAACCGACGCAGCGACTCGGGCCTCGGCCTGATGTTTCAAGCGGAATCTCGCCCGAGACGGGACTGCAGCCTCTTCAGCCGCGAGTGAAGGACGAATGCACCCGACAGGGATATCAGTGAGGGCCATAGGAGAGACAACCTCAGCGACCAGATCACGGATCCGGCCGGCATCAAGCGATAATAATGCAGATCGATCCCGGGGACCGTGAATTGCCCGGCGCGATCTCCCCGGAGGATGTCCGAAGCGATCATCCGCCGTGGATCGACGATGTAGGGTCGGATGTTACCGGAGGCATCCGAGTCAAAATCGTCGCATAAAGAGAGATCACCGCCGCCCACGATCACGTAAAAATGATCTCCCAGGCTCGGCGAAGTCTGAATCCTCAGGTGATAAATCCTTCGATCGAAGAACCTGGAAACTGCCCAGAGGGATGTGAGCGAAAGAGTCATCCCGACGGCAAAGATCAGGGCCCATTCGAGGAAAACACGTCTCATCGAGATCCTCTGGGCCAAGATCACCGTCCGACGAGGGATACCGAGGTCGGCATCCTCTCTCGCCTTATCTTACACTTGTACCACATGCGTGAAAAGCGTCCACCAAGGTGATTCCGAATGGAATTTCATCCGGGATCAGACCCGACGCAGTCGTTGATCCGGGCGTTCAATGCCCGGGTCCGGGCGTGCCGGAAGTGCCACCGCGCCGGGTTCCTCGACGAGCGGGAATCGGTGCCGATCGCACGCGACCCCGACCCCGGCGTGCCGAGGCCGCGGATCCTCCTGATCGGGCAGGCCCCGGGCCTAAGGGGGAGCAACGACGTCCCGGCGTTCACCGGGCCGTCGGGCGATCGATTGCGGGCCTGGTTCGAGCTGGGTGGGATCGCCCGCGAGGATTTCTGGCGGAAGATCCACTTCGCCGCCGTCACCCGCTGCTACCCCGGACGGCTGCCGGGCGCGAAGGGGGACCGGCTCCCCACCCCGGCCGAGCGGGCCCTGTGCCGGCCCTGGCTCGACGAGGTCGTGACGCTGGTCGATCCCGAGGTCGTCCTTTTAATCGGCCTGCTGGCGATCCGGACGATCCTCGGGCCGGTGCCGTCTTTGGCCGCCGTGGTCGGCACGGCGCGGGTCGTCGATGGGATCCGCTACCTCCCCCTGCCCCACCCGTCGGGCGTGAGCCGGTGGCACAACGACCCGCCCAACGTGGAGGCCGTCGCGCGGGCGATGGGCCACCTCCGCGGGTGGGTCGACGAGTTGGGGATCTGACGGTCAGAGGGCGATCGGACGTTCCTTCGCGCGGCGGACGGCGACGAACTGGCCGACGTGCAGCATCGTGTGCAGGCCGATGAAGTTGAACAGCTCCGCGAGCGTGGTCGCCCGGTGCCGGAGCCGCTCGACCGGGTTGGGCTTGTCGAGGTCGGCGTCGGACTGGGCTTCCAGCAAGGCCAGGGTGGCGTCGCGCTGGGCCTTCCAGAGGGCCTGGTATTCGGCCAGGGTCGAGAAGCCGGCGGGCGGTTCCGCCTGCCCCTTGCCCTTGCCGTGGGCCGCGTCGAACCCCTCCGGCAACGCCGGGCTGGAACCGGGCTGGATGGTCTCCAGGATCATCCGCTCGACCGAAATCAGGTGGCCGAGCTGCCAGGCGATCGGGTTCATCCCGGGGAGCGGCTTGATCAGGATATCCTCGTCGGAAAGATCCTTGAGATACATCCCGACGAACATGTCGCTGCCCTGGAGGGTCTGGCGGCAGGGGACCTTGGCATCCATTCGTCGCATCCTTGAAGGGGAGAGGGGAGGAAACCGTCAGCGGGCGGCGGAGGGGGGGGCGACGCCCATCTCGAAGTCGGCGATGAACAGCTGGCTCTTCTTGTCGGCGGTGCGTCCGCCCGAGGTCCACATCAGCTTCTTGCCGTCCGGGGAGAAGACGGGCAGGCCGTCGAACCCCTCGCGGAAGGTGATCCGCTCCTCGGCCCCGGAATCCACGTCCATCAGGTAGAGTTCATAATTCCCGTGGCCGTGGCGGCTGGTCGCATAGATGATGTGGCGGTTGTCCGGGTGGAAGTACGGGCCCCAGTTCACGAACTCGTTGTTGGTGAGGGCCCGCTCGCCCGTGCCATCGACGTTGCAGATGTAGAGCTGGAGGAGGTCGTTCTCCTTGCGGTCGCTCCGATACAGCAGGCGCTTGCCGTCGGGCGAGAAGAACGGGCCGCCATCGTACCCCTTGGCGTGGGTGATCCGCCGGGGGTTCTTGCCGTCGGCGTCCATCAGGTAGATCTCGGCGTCGCCGTCGCGCATCGAGGTGAAGACGATGGTCTTGCCGTCCGGCGAGTAGCTCCCCTCGGCGTCGTAGCCCGGCGTGTCGGTCAGCCGGGTGGGGTTGGACCCGTCCAGCCCGGCCATGAGGATGTCCATGTTGGGGTCGAAATCCCAGCGATACCGCTCCGACCGGCTGTAGGCCGGGGCCTTGGGGCCGCCGGGCTTGGCCGCTTCGTCGAGGCTGGGGTGCAGCTCGGTCGACGCGAACAGGACGCCTTTGCCGTCGGGCCGGAAATCGGCGCAGGTGCATTTGCCCCGGCCGTTGCTGACCTGCTTCGGCACCGACCCGTCTGCGAGGTCGGCTGTGAAGATCTGGTAATCGTCCTGGTTCGCCTTGGGGATGGCGAACACGCCCGGGGGCGGGTTGGGCACCGCCTGGAAGATGATGGCCCGGCCGTCGCGGCGGAAGTAGCCCTCGCCCGCCTTGGCGAACCCGGTCGTCACCTGGCGGATGTTCCGGAGATGCACCGCCTCGGCGGCATCGGCCTCGCGGGTGTCGGGCGGGGCCGGCGGTTGGGCGATCACCGAGAAGGCCAGGGCCAGTTGGGCGAGCATGCGAAGGTCTCCGTCGTCGGTGAGGGGCGAGCCGGCTGCGCTTCCCGGTCGCGGGGCGAGCGCCTAGTATAGGGCCATGCGGGCGGCCCGCCAATGAATGGCGGGCGCCGATCGGGACGCGAGCGATCCATGAAGATCTACACGAAGGCCGGCGACGACGGCACCACCGGGCTGCTGGGCCAGGGCCGGGTGGCCAAGGACGACCCTAGGATCGAGGCCTACGGCACGGTCGACGAGTTGAACGCCGTGCTCGGCCTGGCGCGGGCCTCGGGCGGGCTCGACGCCGACATCGACGCCCTGCTCGCCCGGGTCCAGGACGAGTTGTTCGCCGTGGGCGCGGCCCTGGCCGACCCCAACCCCTCGGGCCGGTTCCACAAGGCGGTCGGGCCGGAACTGGCCGGGCGGCTGGAATCGGAGATCGACCGCCTCGAATCCGAGCTGGCCCCGCTGACCCAGTTCATCCTGCCGGGCGGGACCGCCGCCGCGGCCCGTCTCCACCTGGCCCGGACCATCTGCCGGCGGGCCGAACGATCCACCGTCCACCTGGGGCGGATCGAAGGCCAGGACGTGCCGGTCGACCTGATCGCCTACCTCAACCGTTTGAGCGACCTCCTGTTCGTGCTGGCCCGCGCCGCGAACCACCGCGCCGGGTCGCCCGACATCCCCTGGACCGGGCTATGAACCTCCGCGGCAAATCCGTCCTGATCACCGGCGCCCGCAGGGTCGGGGGCGAACTCGCCCTGCTCCTCGCCGCCCGCGGCGCCGACGTGGGCCTGACCTACATGACCAGCCGCGAGGCGATCGAGCGGACCGCCGCCGCCGTCGAGGCTCGGGGCACCCGCTCCCTGGCCGTGGCCGCCGACCTGTCCGACGCCGCCCAGGCCGAGGCGGCGGTCGACCGGGTCGTGGAGCGGTTCGGCCGGCTCGACGTCCTGATTAATATGGCGAGCATCTACCGGCCGACGCCGCTGGCGACCCTCGCCCCGGGCGACTTCGACGCCATGATCGCGGCCAACCTCGCCGCCCCCTATCACACCTCCGTCGCGGCGGCCCGGCGGATGGTCGATCGCCCGGCCGACCCCGGTGAGGGCCTGCTCCAGGGGAAGATCATCACGGTGGGGGACTGGGCCACCGATCGCCCCTATCCCGGCTATCTCCCCTATATCGTGGCGAAGGGCGGGCTCACCGCGATGACCCTGGCCCTCGCCGCCGAGCTGGCCCCCCGGGTCGCGGTGAACCTGGTCCAGCCCGCCATGATCGAGCCGCCCCCCGACCTTTCCCCGGCCGAGGTCTCCGCCGTGGTCGACGCCACCCCCCTGCGCCGCCGGGGCACGCCGGACGACCTCAGCAACCTCATCCTCTACCTCCTGGAAGGCACCGATTTCGCCACCGGGGCCTGCTTCCGGGTTGACGGAGGCCGATTCATCGCACCCGGCCCGGAATAAGTTAAAGAAAACCTCCGGCGGCGAGGCCAAACTGCCCGCCGGGGGGTTCTTCCCCTGGACACTCGCCCCGATCGGGAGTATCGTCCCGCCACACGTCCGACGCCGACTGACGACGCCCCACCGAGCCCGCACCCACCATCGAGCCAGGCCGTCCACCCGCACACAGGCCATGCCGCGGCATCGCCGAGCAAGGATGCTCGCCGCCGCGATCATGGAGGATCGGGCCCCCTCCCGGGCCGCCATCGCCGTCACACTTGGGTCGAGGAGAGGAACGGATGCCTCCCGCTCTGCACACTACCGCCGCCGGCCCGAACTCGGGCGCCGGACTGGCCCGGATCGCCGGCGCGGCCCTGCCCGCGACCCTGATCGGCGCCATCCTGGTGTTCATCGTCCCGGTGCCCCCGGCGGTGCTCGACCTCCTGCTGGCGTTGAACATCACGCTGGCGGTGATCATCCTGCTGACCACCCTGTCGATCCGCGCCCCGCACGAGTTCGGGGCGTTCCCGACGATCATCCTCACGACCACCCTGACGCGACTGGTGCTCAACGTCGCCACCACCCGGCTGGTGCTGACCCACGGGGCCGACGGGCTGGACGCGGCCGGCGGGGTGGTGCAAGCCTTCGGCGAGTTCGTCGCGGGTGACAACGTGGTGGTCGGCGTGATCCTGTTCGCGATCCTGATCGTGATCCAGTTCGTGGTCATCACCAAGGGGGCCACCCGGATCAGCGAGGTCGCCGCCCGGTTCATGCTCGACGGCCTGCCCGGCCGCCAGATGGCCATCGACGCCGACCTGTCCGCCGGCCTGATCGACCAGCGCGAGGCCCAGCGCCGCCGCGAGGCCGTGTATCGCCAGGCCGACTTCTTCGGGGCCATGGACGGGGCCGGCAAGTTCGTCCGCGGCGACGCCGTGGCGGGCATCCTGATCACGCTGATCAACATCGGCGCAGGGCTGTTCCTGGGCGTCTTCGAGCACGGGATGCCCGTGGGCGAGGCGGTCAACGTCTTCACCAAGCTGACGATCGGCGACGGGCTGGTGAGCCAGATCCCGGCGTTCCTGATCTCGCTGGCCTCCGGCCTGATCGTGACCCGGTCGTCGGAAGACAGCGACATCGGGGCCGACGTGGTCGGGCAGCTGTTCGGCCGGGCCGAGGTGCTCGGGGCGTCGGCGGTGTTCCTCGGCCTGCTCGCCCTCACCCCCCTGCCCAAGCTGCCCTTGCTGACCCTGGCCGCCGCGCTGGGCTCCGGCTCGTACATCCTGGCGAAGCGGAAGCCGGCCGAGGACGACGCGGAAAACGAGGCCCCCGAGCCGGCCGAGGCCGCCCCGGCCCACCCAGAGACGCCCGTCGACCGGATGGAGGAACTGCTCCACGTCGACCCGCTGGAGCTGGAGATCGGCTACCGGCTGATCGGCCTGGCCGACCCGACCCGGGGCGGCGACCTGCTGGACCGGCTCCGGTCGATCCGCCAGCGGGTGGCCCGCGACCTCGGCCTGATCGTCCCGCAGGTGCGGATCCGCGACGAGATCGGCCTCGGCCCGCACGACTACCGGCTCAAGCTCCGGGGCGCCGTGGTGGGACAGGGCGTGGCCTACGCCGGCCGGCTCCTGGCTGTGCCGCCCGCCGGGCTGGGGTCCCGCCCCGACGGCCGCGACGGGGTCGACCCGACCACCGGCCAGCCGGCCGTCTGGATCCACGCCGACGGCCGCGAGGTCGCCGAGCTGGCGGGGTGCCGGGTCCTGGAGGCGTCGGCCGTGGTGGCCGGCCACTTCGGCGAGATCGTCCTGGGCCACGCCGACGAATTGATGAGCCGCGACCAGGTCGGCCGGTTCCTGGACCGGGCCCGGACCACGTCGCAGGCCCTGGTCGACGAGGTCGTCCCCGGACTGCTCCGGGCCGGCGAGGTCCAGCAGGTCCTGCAAGGCCTGCTCCGCGAGCGGGTGAGCGTCCGCGACCAGGAGACGATCCTGGAGACCCTGGCCGTTCACGCCGCCCGGACCAAGGACATCGACGTGCTGATCGAGCGGGTCCGGCGCGGGCTGGCCCGGCGGATCACGCAGCAATACCTGGGGGCCGACGGACGGCTCCGCGTGGCCACCCTGGCCCGGGCCCTGGATGCCCGGCTCGGCGTGGTGGGCGGGCTGGACGACACCCGGCCGGCCGCCGCCCTGGGCGCGGCCACCACGCAGGGCATCGTCCGCGCCGTGGCCCGGGCCATCGCCCCGATGATCGAGGCGGGCCACCCGCCGATCGTCCTGGGGTCGGCCGAGGCCCGGCCGGTGCTCAAAGACCTGACCCGGGCCGACCTGCCCCGCCTGATCGTCCTGAGCCAGCGTGAGATCCCGCGGGACACGCCGATCGAGTCGGTCGGCACGGTGGTCGAGGATGAGATCCCGGTGGTCACCTCCTATTCGACGGCCGGCTCGGCCGCCCTGGTCGGGATCGGCGACGAATGACCGTCGCGACGCGTCGAGGTTCGATCCGGAAAATCGAGGAGGCGGAGAACGGCATGGCGGGCTCGAAGACTTACCGGGCGGGGACGATGAAGGAAGCGCTGGCGCAGGTCCGCCGCGACCTGGGAAGCCGCGCGGTGATCCACGGGACTCGCGAGGTCCGCCGCCGCCGGCTGTTCGGCCTGGGCGGGCGGGAGATGATCGAGGTCACGGCCTCGGCCGACGGCTCGTCCGCCGGATCGGCCGCGATCGTCACGCCCGCCAACCACGCGCTGCAGGCCCAGTTCGGCGAGCAGCTCGGCCGCCTGCACGCGATGGTCTCGGACCTGAGCCGGCAGGGGCGGATCGACCACCTCTTGCCCGACCTGCCCGCCGGGCTGGTGCCGATCTACGCCCAGCTGCTCGAATCCGAGGTCCCCGAGGTCCTGGCCCGCAAGCTGGTCCGCCACGTCGCCGACCGGATCGAGCCCGACGAGTTCCACCGCCCCGGCGCCCTCCGCGACGCCCTGTGCGAGGCGGTCGAGGCGTGCGTCCCGGTGGCCCCGCCCATCGCCGCCGTGCCCGGCACCCGCCGCGTGGTCGCCCTGGTCGGGCCGACCGGCGTGGGCAAGACGACCACCGTGGCCAAGCTGGCCGCCAACTTCAAGCTCTCCCACGGGCTCCGGCCCGGCCTGGTGACCGTGGACACCTACCGGATCGCCGCCGTCGAGCAGCTCCGGACCTACGCCGAGATCATCGACCTGCCCCTGGCCGTGGCCAACGCCCCGTCGGAGATGCGCCGGGCCATCGACGAGCTGGGGGACGTGGACCTGGTCCTGATCGATACCGCCGGGCGGAGCCCGCGCGACGAGGTCAAGATCCGCGAGCTGGCCGACTTCCTGGCCGCCGTCCGGCCCGACGAGGTCCACCTGGTCCTCAGCGCCGTGGCCGGCGAGCGGAGCCTGCGGGCCGCCGTCGAGCGGTTCGCCGTGGCCCGGGCCGATCGTTTGATCCTGACCAAGCTCGACGAGGCCGACGGCCTGGGCGGCGTGCTCGCCGTGCTGGGCCACGCCGACCGCCCGGTCAGCTACCTGACCACCGGGCAGGCCGTCCCCGACGACATCGAGCCGGCCGACCGCGCCCGCCTGGCGCGGCTGATCCTGGGCCAGGAGGTCGTCGCTTGAACTGCCCCGACCCGTACGGCATCGAAACGCCGCCAGAACCCAGCACCAGCGGGATCGTCCCGCCCTTTCCGACCGGAGGGATCATGTCCGACCAAGCCGACGGGCTCCGAGAACTGGTCCGGGCGCGATCGGGGGCCGTGGCGCTCGCCGAGGCCCCCCCGACGGCCACGCCGCCGTCGACCGCCCTGTCCCTGGTGATGACCAGCGGCAAGGGGGGAGTCGGCACGTCCAACCTCGCGCTCAACCTGGCGATCGCCCTGGGCGAGCGCGGCGAGCGGGTGGTCCTGATCGACGCCGACCTCGGCCTGGCCAACATCGACCTGCTATGTGGCCTGGCGCCGGCGTGCGACCTGGGCGACGTCCTGGAAGGGGGGCGGCCGCTGGACGACGCGATCGTCTCCGGCCCGGGCGGCATCCGGATCGTCCCCGGGGCCCACGGCGCACGGACCTTGATCGAGGCCCTGGGGGATGCCCCCCGCCGCCTGATCGACGAGCTGGCCGACCTGGAGAAGGGGGCGGACTACCTGATCATCGACGCCGGGACCGGCCTGGGGGCCTCGATCAGCACCCTGGCCGCGGCCGCCGACGAGGTGATCCTGGTCACCACCCCCGAGCCGACCTCCACCGCCGACGCCCACGCGGCGATCCGCCGGTACGGCCGGCTCGACGCCCCGACCATCCTCCGAGCCGTGGTGAACCAGGCGCGGAACTCGGCCGAGGCGGCCGACGTGCTGGCCCGGCTCACCGCCTCCAGCCGCCAGTTCTTCGGCGCCGTGGTCGACGGCCTGGGCTACGTCCGGGCGGATGCGAACGTGCCGCTCGCCGTGCGGGCCCGGACGCCGTTCTCGATCGCCTCGCCCACATCGGTCGCCTCGCGCGACGTGCGGAGGCTGGCCCGCGCCGTGGTGGATTGCCGCCCGGGCCCGGCCTCGCCCCGCCCCCGCCGCCCCGGGTTCTTTGCCGCGCTGGCGGCCCGCCGGGCCCTGGGTCGGGTCGCTCGATGAAAAATCCGGCCGGCGTGTCCGGTCATTCCGATTATCGTGTCGGCAAGGCTCAAGACGATCCTGCCGACTGGCCGATACTGATTCTGATACGGGTTCCTTGGACCGCGAGAGGACGTCGGACGCGAGCCGGTGCCAGCCCCTTCGGGGTCGGGCCGGGCCGGACGGCGGATGCGGGACGGTCGGCCGGAACGCCGGTCGACCGCCGCGAGCACAGGATGTGCCCCCTCTCACGACGCCGACATGGAGGTCAGGGATGACAACCAAGCTGGACGTGGATGTGACCGAACTCTGGCGCGAGTTCAAGGAACACCCCACCACGCCCCTGCGCAATCGATTGGTGGAACGCTATCTGCCGCTGGTCAAATACAACGGCGAGAGGATCTGGCAGCGGCTGCCGGAGGGCGTCGACCTCGACGACCTGATCTCCGCCGGCGTCTTCGGCCTGATGGACGCGATCGACGCCTTCGACCTGTCGCGCGGCGTGAAGTTCGAGACCTACTGCGTCCCCCGCATCCGCGGGGCGATGCTCGACGAACTCCGCACGATGGACTGGGTCCCGCGCCTGGTCCGGTCCAAGCACTCCAAGCTGGAGGAGGCCCGCAAGGCGCTGGAAGCCCTGCACGGCCGCCCCCCCACGGAGACCGAGCTGGCCGAACGCCTCGGCCTGCCCCCCGCCGAATTCGAGAAGATGGCCAACGACGCCAACGCCGTCGGCCTCGTCTCCCTGAACAAGAAGTGGTACGAGACCGACAGCTACAAGGACGTCCGCGAGATCGACGTGCTGGAGGACAAGAAGGGGGAAGACCCCACGCTCCGCCTCCAGCGCAAGGACCTCATGCGGATGGTCACCAAGGGCCTGAACCGCAACGAGCGCCTCATCATCATCCTCTACTACTACGAGGAATTGACGATGAAGGAGATCGGCGCCACGCTCGACCTGAGCGAGTCGCGGGTCTCGCAGATGCACTCGTCGATCATCCAGCGCCTCCAGGCCCAGCTCTCCGCCCGCCGCCCCGAATTCGGCACCTGATCCGGCCCGATCCGACCGGCCCGGACGAGCGGGCCTCGCCCTCATCCCCGCAGTCGATCCCATCCCCGAGCCCGCCCCGCCGCCCCCCCGGACCCACCCGGGAGGCGGCGGGGCGGGCTCTCGATTTGGGCCCGGACCAAACCCGGGTCGGTATCCGATCGGTGCCCTGGGAGGGGTCTGGTGCCGACTTGTCCATGGGTTCGACGGGCCTATCATGGGGTCGTGACGCATCCGAATCACGACTTATCCGCGAGGTCATCGAGCCCATCATGTCGACCACGATCGCCATCCGACGCGCCCCCGCCGGCCACTGGGTCGGCGACGGTTTCCCGGTCCGCAGCCTGTTCTCGCACGGCAACCCGGCCGATTCCCGGACGACCTCGCCGTTCCTGATGCTCGACTACGCCGGCCCGGCCGAGTTCGGCCCGACCGACAAGCCCCGAGGCGTCGACTCCCACCCCCACAAGGGGTTCGAGACGGTGACCATCGCCTACTCGGGCGACGTGGAGCACCGGGACTCGGCCGGCGGGGGCGGGCGGATCGGACCCGGCGACGTCCAGTGGATGACCGCCGGGTCGGGCCTGCTCCACGAGGAGAAGCACGGCCGGGAGATCACCTCCAAGGGCGGCGTCTTCGAGATGGTGCAGCTCTGGGTCAACCTCCCGGCCCGCGACAAGGGGGCGTCCCCGGCCTACCAGGCGATCGTCGACGGCCAGATCCCCCGCGTCGCCCTGCCCGACGGGGCCGGCACGCTCCGGGTGATCGCCGGCAGCCTCGGCGAGGCCCGGGGGCCGGCCCGGACGTTCACGCCCCTGGACCTGTGGGACGCCGAGCTGAACCCCGGGGCCCGCGTCGAGTTCCGCCGCCCGGCCGGCTGGACCAAGCTGGTCGTCGTGCTCAAGGGGCAGGTCGCGGTCGGCGACGGGCAGGTGGCCGGCGAGTCCGACCTGATTGTCTTCCCCCGCGATGAGGAGATTTTCACCCTGGAGGCCCGCGAAGGGAGCAAGATCCTGGTCCTGGCCGGCGAGCCGATCGACGAGCCGATCGCCGCCTACGGGCCGTTCGTGATGAACACCCAGGCGGAGATCCGCCAGGCCATCGCCGACTTCCAGTCCGGCAAGATGGGCGTGATCGAGCCCGCCGGCGCGGCCCGGTAAGGTTCGATGAAGATCCCGGCCCCGCCCCGCCCGGCGCTTGCGGGCGGGGCGGGGCCGTGGTCAGATGCTCGGCGTCTCCCGAATGAATTCGACGCCGAGAAGTGAGGTCCGGTCATGACGAGATGGATGTTGGCTCTGTTGCTGATCGCGGGCACAGTCCGGGCGGCCGACGCCCCCGATCGGAATGTGGTGGTGATCACGATCGACGGCCTGCCCGCCTACCTGCTCGACGACCCGCAGGCGTCCTTGCCCGAGATCCGCGCGTTGCGGGCCAAGGGGGCCTGGTCCGAGGCGGGGATGATCGTCTCCAACCCTTCGGTCACCTGGCCCAACCACACGACCCTGATGACCGGCGTCCACCCGGAGCGCCACGGGGTCTTGTTCAACGGCGTCCTGGAGCGCCAGGGCAAGGCGATGCCGGCCCGGGTCGTCCCGGCCAAGACCCAGGCCGAGTTGGTCGGCGTGCCCTTGTTGTTCGACGTGATCAAGGCGAAGGGGATGACCTCGGCCGCGATCAACTGGCCCTGCACCCGGGGCTCATCGTCGATCGACGACAACTTCCCCGACGTCCCCGACCAGCTCCGGTACACCACCCCCCGGCTCAAGGAGGAGCTGGCCCAGTCCGGCCACCTGGCCCGGTTCGAACGGGGAGGCCCCGTGAACCGCGACGACGTGTGGACCGAGGCCGCCTGCCGGGTGATCCTGAACCGGATGCCCCGGCTGATGGCGTTCCACCTGCTCAACCTGGACGGGACCCACCACAAGTATGGCCCCAGGACAACCCCGGGCTACACCGCCGCCGCCCTGACCGACGCCAACGTCGGCCGGGTCCTCCGCGCCCTGGATCAGGCCGGGGTCCGCGACCGGACCACCGTGATCATCCTGGCCGACCACGGCTTCAGCACCGTCAAGAAGGCCCTCCGGCCCAACGTCGCGCTCCGACGCCGGGGCTTCCTCGCCACCGACGGGAATGCCATCACCTCGGCCCGGGTCCAGGTCATCCCCGAGGGCGGGATCGGCATGGTCTACCTCAACGACCCGGACACGGCCGACCAGGATCGGGAGGCGGTCAAGAAGCTGTTCGCCGAGGCCGAGGGGGTGGAATCGATCCTCGGCCCCGAGGACTTCCCCCGGCTCCACATGCCCAAGCCAGGCCCCCCGGGCGCCATGTGCGACCTGATCCTGGTGCCCAAGGCCGGCTACTCCGTGGCGGGCGATTTCAAGGGCGAAGATGAGGTCGTCGCCAACGACCCGCCCACCGGGTCGCACGGCTACCTGTCCACCGTCGCCGAGATGAACGCCGTGTTCGTCGCCTCGGGCGCGGGGATCAAGGCCGGTGCCACCCTGCCGACGGTCGACAACGTCGACGTCGCCCCCACCGTCGCCCGCCTGCTCGGCACGACCCTCGACCAGTCCGACGGCCGCGTCCTGGAGGAGATCCTCGACGCCGGCCATTGAGGTGATGGTTCGTCATCCCCTCGTCCAGCCCCGCCGCGGCCTCCCCAGGTACAGGCCGCAATGCTTGCAGGCCGCGGTGGGCAAGGTATTGGACCAGGACATGATGAACCGCTTGCCGCATCGCGGGCAACGGAACTCCGTGAGCCCGGACCACGCGAGGGCGGCGCCGACCCAGCACGTCAGAAACCCGAGGAGCGGGACGGCCATGATGGCCTTGCCGGCCGGCCAAAATCGCTCACAAACGGCGGAAGTGATCACCCCCATCAACCAAAACACGGGCATGCCGAGGAAGAATCGACAAGACCTCCTTCGCAGGCTCATGAAACGCCGCGAAGCATCGGCCCTGGCTTCGTCGTCGATCTCGCCCAACGGACTTCCACCCTTCTCGTTCGCTCGGATCGTGGAGACCGGCCGGCATCGCCGTGGAGGAGATCCGACCGGCGGGAAACTCAGCCGACGGATCGAATTTTTCATCCAGGAGCATCGCGCATCACAGCAGGTTGAGGTCGCAGTGCTCGCAGGCCGGGATGGGCCGAGTGTGAGCATAGAAGCGAGTGAACCGCTCGCCACATCGCGGGCAACGGAAATTTCTCAGCGCCGGCAACGTGATGAGACTGCCGAAGGCGCACAAGACGAACCCGATGGCGAAAGGATCGACCAGCCAGTCGCCGACATCCAGCCCCAATCGCGGACCGACGGCGGAGAGGACCAGATCAACCGCAAGCAACGAGATGGCGACGCGGAAGAACCGCCAGTACCTGCGTCGCAGGCCGAGATATCGCCGCGCGGCATCGGCCCGTATCTTGGGGTCGATCTCATTCACTGGAGAGTCGCCCAAACCACGAGGAACCGGTTCATCCCAAGGCGCGAACGGCCGGCGCGACCGAGGCGCCGGCCTTCTTGGGCTTCTTTCGGCCGCCGGAGGTGAGGAGCGCGGCCAGCAGCATCAGCACCACCAGCGAGCCGACGACCCAAAGCAGGGCCTTGATCGCCGGCGAGAGGGGCTCGGCCGGCGTGACCTTGAGCAGTTCGGGGAACGGCAGCGAGGGGCCGGAGGAGACGACGTCGTCATCTTCGAAGAGCTGGTGCTTCCGGGCCTTGATCGATTGTTCCTGCGTCCGTGGTGCGTGCGGGTCGGGGGACATGGGGCGGTTCCGGTCGGGGTCAGGATGATCGGGGAGGCGAGGCGGTCTTATTCCGGGGCCCGGGCGCGGAAGAACCAGTCCCAGCTCCGGGGATGGTCGGCGAAGGCCGGCCCGCCGGTGATCGTGTCATCCCAGGGATAGAGGACCTTCTCCAGCGCGACGTCGACGAATCCCGCCTTGCTCAGGCGGTGGTGGGCCTCGAACGGCTGCCAGAACTTCTGGTGGAGGCCCCGGAACTGGAACCGGCCGAAGGCGAACTCGTAAAAGTGATGCTCCCCCTGGAAGGCGGCGTGACGCTCGGCCTCCTCGGGGCTCAGCCCCCGGTCCAGGGCCTCGTCGTTGAGCAGCATCGTATGGTAATGGATCGCGTCCATCGACGGCAGGATCCCCAAAAAGGTCCCGCCCGGCTTCAAGGCGGCCCGGATCGCCGCCATCGTGCGGTCGATGTCCCGGACGTCGGGCATGACGATCGAGTTGACCGCGATCGCCACGTCCAGTTGGCCGCGCAGCTCGTCCAGTTCATACATCGGCCGGACCATAAACCGGACGCGGTCGGCCCCCTCCACGCCCTCGGCGACCAGCCGCTTGCGGGCGACGTCGACCATCTTGGGGGCGAAGTCGAGCGCCACCACCCCGGCGAAGCGTTCCAGCAGCAGCGGGATCAAGGGGCCGGTGCCGCACCCGAGGTCGGCCACCTGCCTGGAGCCGGGGTCGGGGATCGCCCGGATGGCGTCGATCAAAGGGTTCTCGACGCCGGGGCGGAACGGGTCGAGGAACAGGTCGTCATACTTGGCCGCCTGGCGGCTCCACTGGCGGTCCTGGCGATCGGTGGTTTCGGGCACGGTGCGGGCCGTCGTGGCGAGGGCCGGCACCCGGTCGGAACGACCGACGGTCATGCCGGCGAGGGTCTGGGCATGGCTCACATTGTCCCCGGCCGATCCCCGCATGGCTACGGGCGACTTCCCTCTTTTCTCCGGGGGAGGCGGGCGAGGAACCGCGTGTAATCGCTCAGGGCCGGATAACGCGAGGCCAGCGGGGTCGGTACGACCGGGCCGGGCCGGGACAGGGCCTCGTCGAGGGCGTCCGGGATCCCGGCGATGGGCTGATCCTTCCCGTCCAGATGATACGATCCGGCGAAGGCGACGATCTGCCGGCCCGGGTCGAGCCGGGCGAAGTCCTCGGGCCACGGCCGGTCGTCGCGAAGCCGGCCGATCTGGTCGTGCCAGGCCAGGGCCCGATCGCGGTCGGGGTCGGACTCGGCGGCCAGCCGCGCGACCTCCTGATCGGTCAAGGTCGGCCCCCGGTAGCGGACCTGCTCGGCGAAGCGGGCCATCAGACCGGCCGGATCGCCGGGATCGGGGACGGCGAACCGCTCGGCGAGCCGCCGCAACCCGTCCTCGAATCGCGCGAGTTCGGCGGGATCGGGCGGGGATGGGGTCGCCCCGACGACCGGCCTCGATTCGACCAGCTCGGCCTCGTCGCGGCCCCGGGGCCAGAAGACGATCGCCGCCATCAGGATGAGCCCCGCCGCGACCGACGCCGGGGCCAGCCACGGCCGACGGGCCACGGGCCGGGCCGGGTCGGCGGGCTCGGGGAGAGGGTCGGGGTCGTCGATCAGCCCGGGCAGGAGGTAAGACCCGTCGAGGGCGACCCCGGCCAGCCGGGGCGCGGCGAGGAGGTCGAAATGGTTGTCGTTGCCGAAGGCCCAGGTCGCCACCGAGGCCCGGCGCCGGGCCGATTCCGGCAGGAGCCGCCAGGCATCGCGGGCCAGCGCGTCGATCGGGGCGTCGGACTCCAGGGCCACGCGACGGCCCCGGCCCAGCGCGGCGGCGACCTTCGCGGCGCGGGGATCCTCGGCCGCCCGGGGCTCCGGGGGCGGGCCCGGCGCCGGCTCCGGCCAGGTCAACCCGGGCAATGCCACGGCCTCGGCCGTCCATTCGCCCCGCAGCGCCCCGGCGAACGCGAACGGGTCGGCCCCGAGCCGGCGATAGTCGCGATCGGCGATCAGGAGGCCGTGGAACGCCAGGGCACCCGGCCGCCCGCGATCGTCGCACCCTTGCGGGAACACCCCGACCACGGCGCGGGGGCCGGAGGGCAGCGAAAGCGAGAACAGCGCCGGGGACGGGGCCGCGCCCCGGGGGGCTTCCCCGTAGCGTCGGCACGCGGCCAGCAGGTCGGACAGCCACTCGTCGCGCACGCCCGGGGATCGGGCCAGGACCGCATAGCCACGGTCCCAGAACGCGAAGCTGCCGTAGACCACCTGCTCCACCAGGATCGGCTTGCCGGGCATGATGGATCAGGGCCCCGGCTTGGGGAGCGAGGGGAGGGGGAAGTCGGATTCGAACACCAGGGTGGTCGTCCCCCCCTTGGTCGGGCGGATGGTGCCGGACAGCATCTTCATGGCCAGCGGATCCCCCTTCTTGCTGCTCAGGATCACCGCCGGCGAGTCCGACCAGAAGCCGTGGGCCATCACCCGCACGACGACCGGGTCGCCCAGCTTCCAGCGGATCGGCCGCGAGAAGGTGTAGTCCCAGATCGGCTTGAAGTTGTTGCGGATCACCGGCGAGGGGCCGTACGAGATCCCGGCCACTTCGAGCGTCACCCCCAGGTCCGGCGCGCCGCCGAAGGCGGTGCCGAGCTTGGGGTCGAACTCGCCGCGCCGGAGGGTCACGCGATAGTCGTTGGGCACGGACACCTTGTCCCACCACGCCAGGTAGCGATTGGCGTCGGCGGCGTGCTGCCCGTCCGGGTGGTGGCGGAGGTACTCGCGGAGGATCCGCGCCACCTCGGCCACGTCGTTGGGGTGGGCGATGAAGTGGTCATAGCCCCGGCGATAGTCGGCCACGTCCCAGGCCCGGAGGACGCGGTCCTTGGCCTCGGTCGCCTCGCTGATGTAGCGGCCCCCGTTGCGGTGGGCCCGCAGGTACTCGTCGTACCGCTCGATCCGCCGGGCGAACTCGTTGGGGTTCCGGCGCGAGAATTCGCGGGCCTTCTCGATGTCGCGGTCGTCCAGCGTCTTGACGTAGCCTTCGAGCAGGCGGGCCACCTCGGGCTGATAGCGGCTGTCGGGGTGCTCCGCCATGAACTGGCGGGCCTGGTCGATCAGGTCGGGGAAGCTGGCGTTGGGGAGCGAGGCCGATCGGATCATGTCGTCGATGATCTGCCGCTCGCGGCCCGACTGGCGGGTCTCCACCTTCCCCTTGAGCGAGTTCAGCAGCGCCTCGGCCTCGGCCCGGTGCTGGGTGTCGGGGAATTCGCGGAGGAACCCCTTGATCGCCATCAGCGGAGCGTCGGGCTCGTCGGCGGCCCCGGCGGCCTCGGACTTGACCGCCTGCCAGCGTTTCTCCTGCCGCTCGCGTTCCTGGGCCGCCTCGACCTCGCGGATCCGGTCGACCAGCTCCGGGACCTGGTCCTTGAGCGGGGCGAGCTTCTCTCCGGCGTCGGGCGGGGCGGTCCCGGCGAGGATCCGGGCCTGCGTCGCCTTCACCTTCCACTCGGCGGCCTTGAACCGGGCATCGACGGCCGACTTGGGCCAGAACAGGGGCAGGGTCGGGTGCCAGGTCGCCAGTTGTTCCCAGTGCCGGGCCACGGCCTGCGGGGGGGTGTCGCGTTCGAAGGCCAGGGCGTTGCGATAGCCCCAGGCGTCGTACCCCGCCAGCCCGGCGACGATCGCCCCGGCGGCCAGCGTGCCCCGGACCACGAGCTTCCGCCTCCGGCGGCGCCGGCCCTCGGCCAGGCGGCGGCGGAAGTCGGCCGAGCGGTCGGAGCGGGGGTAGCGCTTCTCGTACGCGGCCACGCACCGGGCCAGCCGCGGCAGGTCGTCGGGCGCGAGGTCCCAGAGCCATTCGAGCTGGTCGCGGTCGACCGCCTCCAACCGCTCGGCGAGCCAGCACAGCGGCCCTTCCAGGCCGAGCGGGTGCAGTTCCGCCGGGGGCCGCCCGTCGACCGAGCCCCGGCCGTAGGAACTCACGGCGAACATGGCGCCGTCCGGGACGTGCCGGGCCAGCAGGTGGCGGGTCATCCCGTACCGGGCCTCGACCAGCCGCTCCACCTGGTCCAGCCCCTGCCCGGCCTCGCCCCGGGCCAGGATCCGGTCGAACTTGGTGAGCAGGAGCGCGACCGGGCGGCCGACGGTGCCGTCGTCGGACTTCTCGATGTACCGCTCCAGCAGCTCTTCGACCTCCTGCTGCCGCCTCCTCCGCTCGGCCGGCTGGGTCGAGCCGTCGGGGTCGAGGCAGAGCAGGACGGCATCGCAGTCGGCGAAGAACTCGCGGATCGGCTCCTGCGAGCCGAGCGTGACGTGCTCCCCCTGGTAGTCCTTGAAGATCAGGTCGAACCGCGCCGGGCCGTGGTAGAGCCGGAGCTTCAGCTCGGTCTCGGCCAGGGTGCCGGCCGGCGGCTCGCCGGATTCGATCTGGGCGATCTTCTCGGCCAGGTACTCGGCGCTGGCGGGGTCCACGGCCGCCAGGCGCACGCCCGGCACCTGCCCGGTGCTGGCCTGGCGGTAGAACATCGCCAGCAGCGTCGTCTTGCCGACGTTGCGGTGGCCGAACAGGGCGATCCGCTTGGGCCCGGTCAGCCGGGCTTCCAGGGCGTCGAGATGGGTCTTGCGACGATTCGACATGGCCTGAACTCGACTCCTCCTGGACCTCGACCCTCGTCCCGCCCCCCGGCCTCTCCCGCCGGGACCTCGCCCGATTCTACGCCCCCGACCCCGATCCGGCCCACTCCAACAACTTCGCGGCCTGGCCGAAATATTTGATCCCTGCGTCTTTGAGCAACCCGGCCACGAATGTGTTCTGGGAGAAGTCTTTCCGGTTCTCCGAGAAGAACGCCTTGCGAGTACCGTGATGATCGGCGGCGTGATCCAGGATGCAGGCCAGGATCAAGTTGTCGGTCGGCTCCGCAATCGCCTTCCGATCGGTGTGGGACCGGAGGACTGTTGAAGAAACAGAAATGATTTCCGCCACGTCGGAAAGGATCAGAAACACCTCATCCAGTCGATCCGAGAAGACCTCGAAACGCTTGCTAACGCCTGATTGGGCTTGTGCGAGGCGGAGGGCCAAACCGGGCGAGTCCGACGAGACGAGATCAAGCTCTGCCGATCGCCGCTCGTTGCCGAGGTCATCGCCGAGGCGATGAGTCCGCTTCCGCTCTGCTTCGATCAGGGAGAGTGCTTCCATGAAGCAGACCCCGGGGACGGCGAGGCGGATGCCCTTCGATGCGGCTGCCAGGAGATCCACCGCTCCCGGGTCGCGCCCCGAGGCATAGCCGACCAGGAAGTTCGTCTCGATATACACAATCAACGAACGATGAACTCGGATCGTTCCTCGACCTCGGCGCCCTCAAGCAGGTCGGCAAGTCCGAGCGAGCGGATCCGGTCGACGCCTGGCGGGGTGCCGGGAAAATAGCTTTTCGCGAAATGCTCCAACCACCTTGCGACGAGCCTCTGGAGATAATCCTGGTGGATGCGGCGATCGACGACACTCGAGTCGTAGGTCCCGAGGATCTCGGCCATCGGCAAGATGCAAACGGTTTCGACCGCGCCGCCTTCGCCCACCCGGATGATCCGGATCTCGTCGAGGTCCACGAACATCCCGAAGTCGACGATGTAGCCGTTGGCGACCAGCTGGCCGATCTCCTCGGCCAGCCAGGGGACGCCGATCTTGGCGGCGTCCTTCATGGCCTTGACCTTGACGACCAGCGGGATCGACTCCTCCTTGATCGCGACGATGTCCGCCACGATCGTGGTCTCCGGCCTCCCCCCCCGCATCCGCGTCGCCATGCGATCCTCCTCCGGCGGTCGTCGGTCTCCTCGAAGTGGCGGCCACCCGCTCAGCGGGTCGGGACGGCGCGACGGCCCCGCAGCAGCCGCAGCGGGCCGGTGATCGGGCGGAGCATCCAGCGGACCGGCAGGCCGAGCAGGACCATGGCCGAGCCGATGACCAGCAGGCCCGCCAGGCCCATGCCGAGGTAGCGGAGCACCGCATGGTTGAGGCCGTAGGCGGCCAGGGTCGTGCCGATCGAGCCCTCCAGGCCGCGGGCGGCCCCGGCGCCGACGGCGCCGGCCAGGTTGAGCCCGGCCCTGGCGAACTCGTTGACCGCGTATTCGGTGACGCGGCCGGCGGTGTCGACGAACTTGTCGGGGTCGGCCAGGAACAGGGCCAGGACGCCGGCGGCGGCCAGCTTCTTCTTGTGGGGCAGGACCGTCCCGGTGAAGAACTCCCAGCCCCCCCGGCCCGTCTTGCGGAGCACGCCCAGGGATTCGGGGCCTTCCTTGACGACCACCTCGGCGATGTCGTCGCCGTAGACCCGGACGGCCGACAGGCCTTCCGTGCCCAGCTCGCGGACCATCGCCTCGGCCTGGCCGGGATAGCGCCGGGCCAGGCTCTGCGCGGCCTCGCCCATCTCGACCACCACTTTCTTCTCGGCGGGGGCGAGGTTGCCGAAGGCGCGGGCGGCGTCGGCATCCGGGCGGATCAGGCGGCGGAACCGGGCGTTGAGCAGGGCCTCGCTGGGCGCCTCGACCTTGCCGCCGGCGCGGGCGATCCCTTCGGAGCGGCGGGCGATCGCCTCCAGCCCCTCGTCGGCCTCGCGGACGAACAGCTTGCCCCCGGCGCGGATGGCCGAGGATTCCCCGTTGGCCATCGCCTTGCCGCCGGCGCGGGCCTCGACGATGACCTCCTGGACCACCTCGTCGAGCCACGCCATCTTGCCCGCCGACGCCGGCCGGGCCGACGCCGCCAGGGCGACCGCCGCCAGGGCCAGGGTGGGCCACGCCATCAGCAACCGGGGGCGGCGATTCGTTCGCTGACGCATGGCAGGATCCTCGGGATCGGCGACTCCCCGCCGGGCGGGCGGGCCATCGCATCGGGGTCGGGGCAATCACCGGGCCGGCGCCCCGGCCGGGCGCGTCAACCGGGTCTTCGTTCGTCGGGCCGGGGGATTGGATCGAAATCGGGCGGGAGGTCGCACGCGCCGGCCATCGGCCCGACTCGATCAAGATCGAGCCGGCCCCCCCTCCCGATCCAGACTTCCCGGACGGCGAGTCTCGGGCATGGTCCGGTTCCGACGATCCTCCCGACTCTATCATGGCCCATCGCCCGCGGGAACGGCAAGCGGCGATCGCCCCTCGCGAATCGCCGGACGATCCGCGAGGGGCGTCGAGGGATATGCCGGGCGATCGCCGGGGATCCTCAACCTTACTTCCCGCCGCCCTCCTTCACGTCCACGACGCCGACGTCGATGTACTGGCCGCCGGTCGTCTGGTGGCAGTGGACGGCGATCACGTTCTGGCCCGGCTTGAGCGTGGCGCGGGCCTTGGGGTTGATCGGCACGAGGTCATAATCGGTGGTGAAGCCCGAGAGCCGGGCGGCGGGGACGCCGTTGATGGTGATCTCGGCGTCCTCGTCGTGGAAGCAGGAGAGTTGGAGGTCGGCGAACGAGCCCTCGGGCATCGTGAACTCGCGGCGGATCCAGATGTCCGGCGTGTTCCACTCGGTCCGCAGGGCGCCCGCCGTGCCCGGGGTCGACCGGGTGCCGAAGCCCCCTTCGGCCTTGGCCCAACCCGAGTCGTCGAAGCCGGGATCGGCCCAGCCCTCGGCCGGCTTGCGGGTCGTCATCCGCCAGGACGCGGCCTGGTCCCGGGCGGTGGGGACGACCGCCGTGAGGGCGGGCGGCCTGGGCAACGGGGCCCAGTCGGAGGCCCTGGCCTTGTCGCGGGACGCCCACTTCTTCCAGGTCGACGGGTCGGCGAGCATCTTGATGAACACGCCGCCGACCACCGACCGCGCCTGGAAGCCGGACTGCTTCGCGTCCTGGGTGTCGTACCAGTCGCACATCGGCACGCGGGTCGGCGTCTCGTCCAGGAACCGATACACCGGCGCGATCAGGGCCTCGAAGTCGGCCGGGTCGTCGGCCATGGTGGCGGTCCAGACGATCCAGTCGAGCTTGGTGTAGGTCTTGCGGCTGTCGAGCGGCAGGCCGTAGGCGTTCTGATTCCGGAGATAGAACGCGATCTCCGACCGGAACACCTCGGCCGGGAACAGGTTGAAGCCGAGCAGGCGGTCCCA
This sequence comes from Tundrisphaera macrotermitis, assembly GCF_051175315.1. Taxonomy (NCBI): domain Bacteria; kingdom Pseudomonadati; phylum Planctomycetota; class Planctomycetia; order Isosphaerales; family Isosphaeraceae; genus Tundrisphaera; species Tundrisphaera macrotermitis. Next base: position 4,864,531 of record NZ_CP195100.1, on the reverse strand, counting down.
GACCAGGTTGTACTTCTGGCTCCAAGAGCCGGGGCGGTCGAACGCCAGGCGGGTGTGGTCGCCCTCGGTCGCCTCCTGGACCCAGCGTTTGGCCAGAGCGGCGGCCACGGCGCGGTAGCGGGCCCCCTCCTCTTTCTCCCCCTTGAGGTCGCACAGGTAGCCGAAGGAAGCGATGCCCATGATCGCCTTGGCGGAGAGGTTGACGTTGTGCGCCAGGTGGCCGGCGAAGTCGTCGGTGCAGAGCTGGTTCTCGGGGTCGAACCCCTTGGCCTCCAGGTACTTGGCCCAGTTGCTCAGCGTCGGCCAGTAGGAGGCGGCGAAGTCGGCGTTCCCCTCCACCTTGGCGATGGCCGCCAGCAGGATCAGGACGTTGCCGGTCTCCTCGACGGGCATCTGGTCGTCCTCGCTCCGCTCGCCGCCGCCGTAGACCTGGCCGTTGGCCAGCGGATAGGTGCCGATGTCGTGCGGGGCGAACGGGAACTTCCAGCGGTCCGAGGCAGCATAGCCCAGGACGGTCGCCAGCGACGCCTTGGCCAATGTCGGGCTGAGCAGGAGGAAGATCGGGTCGGTCGGGTAGGTGATGTCCACCGTGGCGATGCAGCCGTTGCTGAAATTCTCCTTGGAGAACAGCAGGGGCTGGCCGTTGGCGTCCGCGACGAGCTTGTGGGCGGCCAATGACTGGCGATAGGCCAGCCCGGCGATCGCGGCGTACCTGGCCCCGCCCGCCTTCGCGAGGTCGGCCATCAGCTCGTCATCGAACGCGACGCAGCGCTTGAGCAGCGATTCGTATTCGGCCTCGCCCTGCTTCAGGAGTTGGGCGGCATCGGCGCCGTTGCGCCGCCAGTAGGGGCGGAGCTTCTTGCCGAAGAAGCTGATCGAGTATTCGTCGTCGTAGGCCACGATCAGGTGGCGATTCGCCGGACGATCGGCCGCGACGGTGCCGAGGTCGAACGCGAACGCCAGGGTCGGCACGCCCTCCCGGACCGCTTGCGATTGGGTCTGCCTGGGGCGCTTCTGCATGCCCGGACCCGAGACCAATGCATCGGCGAGTTGCTGCTCCATCCCGATCGAGGAGATGCTCCCCTCGCCCTTCGCGGCGACGTAGGCATGGCCCCAGTCGATCCGGAGGTCGTCCCCCTTGCGGCGGAGCACGGGCTGGTCCTCGGTCCCGACCTTGAGCACGGTCAGGTCTCCTACCGTCTCGCGGCTCCAGATCACCTTCTGGTCGGGGGTGTCGACCGCCAGCTCGGAGCTGGCCCCGAAGTAGACCCTGGCCGCGTGGCCCTTGCCGTCGCGGGAGGCCACATCCCAGGTCACGTAGGTCAGGGGCCGGGACAGGACGTCCAGGTCGTCGGGCAGCGCGGCGGTCATGAACGTGAGGGTGACGCCGACGCCGGCCCCTTCGAACGTGTAGATCGTCCGGGTCGGCAGGACCTTCACCGAGGTCTGTTCCAGGGGCGGGACCGCCTTCGGCTCGTTCCCCATCAGGCGATACGGCTTGCCGTCGACCCGGATGGAGCTGGAGAGCGCCTGCCTCTTCCCGGTCCAGTGCCGGGTCGGGGCGTCGGTCAGCCGGTTGGCGTTCGACCAGACGCTGAAGTACGGGTCGCAGGCGATCAGGGGCACGGCGGGCGGGCGCAGTTCGCGATCGGCGGCCGGCGCGGGGGCCGCGCCGGCGAGCCCGAAGGCGATCGCGGAGCCGGCGATGAGGGTCAGTCCACGGAGCATCGATCTTCCCCAGGATGTCTGCCGATCGTCGGTCGGGCGCGGGCGGCGGCGGCCTCGCCCGGGGCTCGGCGACGGATCGGTCGTCGGAGATGATCCGGGCGGGGCCTCACCCGCGCCGGCGTGACGAATAGTCTCCAAGGATCATAACCAACGCGTCGCCCCGGCGGATAGATGACCGAACCTTACGAATCCGCCGATCCGTCGATCTCGCCCAGCCCGGCGACGACCTCGGGCCGCGACGGCCGGGCGACCTGGCGGACGACCATTCCGTCGCGGAGGAAGACCAGGGTCGGCCACAGGGTCACGCGGAACGACCGGCCGAGCGGCCGGCCGGGCCCGTCTTCTACCTTGATGTGGCGGACGTCGGGGTGGGCCTCCAGGGCCTTCGCCAGTTGGGGGGCCAGCTGTCGGCAGTGGCCGCACCAGGTCGCGCCGAATTCCAGCAGGACCGGGCCGGCCATGGCATCGACCTCGGCGCGGGTCGGGGTGCCCGCGAGGTCGGGATCGGGGCGGGACATCGTCGGTCATCCCTCCGGGGGGTATGGGGTCGAAATCGAAGCGATCGGGTCGATCCATCGGCAGGAATGATGCCGGCCGCTCGGCGGCATTCGGGCTTCAGATCCCATCCCGGCCGCCCGATGAGATGAGAAGAGGCGCGGCGATCCCCCGCGGACGCCGAAACCTCGCTTGACGTGCGCGGCGTCTGCCCTACTCTAGGAGTTGGGGCATCCCTCTCCCTTCCCCGGGCTCCGAACGTGCGAACCGCCTTCACCCTCTTCCTGACCGGCCTGATCCTGGCCTGCCCCTTCCTGTGCGGGGCGGCCGAGGCGGTGGGGGGTGCGCACGAGCATCACGGCACGGGCCAGCCCGGGGCGCCGGCCCCGGCCCATTGCCCCGAGGACGCGGATAGCTGCGTCTGCCGGGGGGCCGTCCCGAACGGCGACGTCCGGGTCCCGGGCATCGACGCCATCGGCCTGCCGCTGCCCCTGGGGGTGCTCGCGGGGCTGATGGCCCACGGCCCGTCCCACGCGCCGTCCCACCTCACCCGGGACGGCACCCCCGCCGGCCTGGCCGCCTGGGGGAGCCCATCGGCCGTGAGGGCATTCCTCCAGAATTTCCGCTGCTGAGTCGGGCCCGTCCGCAACGAGGCACCGAGGCCGGACGCCCCTGCGCGCCCGCGCCCCGTCGCCTCCCGGCCCCCTCCCCGGCCGGCCCGACAACCGCGTGATTCCGCCATCGCCACGACTCCTCGGGGACTTTCCCGGGCGAGAGGGCGGATGGTCCGTGGTCCACTGGCACGCAGCGGGAACAATCCGATGAAGCGCACGCTGATCGTCTCGTCCGTGATCCTCCTGGCCGTCGCGGCCGGGGGGCTGGGCCTCTCCAAGGTCCGCCCCGACCTGATGCCCGCGTGGGCCCGCCTGGGGTCCGCCCCCGAGGCCACGCCCGATGACACCGGCCTCTACTGCAAGGAGCACGGCGTCCCCGAGAAGTTCTGCACCCTCTGCCACGAGGAACTCAAGGAGAAGCTGCTGCTCTGCAAGGAGCACGGCGACCTCCCCGAGGACATCTGCACGCTCTGCCACCCGGAGGTGGAGAAGAAGAACAACATCGAGATGTGCCCCAAGGGGCACGGCCTGCCGAAGCATTTTTGCCCGGAATGCGGCACCGGACCCTCCGCCGCGCTGGCCGAGCCGGACGACGGCTGGTGCTCGGCCCACGGCAAGCCCGAGGCCCTGTGCCGGGAGTGCCTCCAGGCCGCGTCGGAGGGCAAGACGCTCCCGATCTTCAAGGTCGGGACGGAGAAGGCCTGCCGCAAGCCGCTGGCGACCGTCCGGCTCGCCTCCGGGCTGCTCGCCGACAAGATCGGCATCCAGGTCGCGGCCGTCGCCGAGGACATCCACGCCCACCAGCTGATCGCCAACGCGGAAACCGCCTACGACGCCAACCACTTCGCCGACATCACGCCCCGCGTCTCGGGCTACATCCGCGAGGTCAGGGCCGACCTGGGGAAGCCCGTCAAGCAGGGGGAGCTGCTCGCCGTGGTCGACTCGTCCGAGGTGAGCGGGGCCAAGGCCCAGTACCTGACCGCCGAGGCCTCGCTGAAGCTGGCCCGGGCGACCGCCGACCGGATGCAGTCGCTGTTCCAGAGCGGCGCCGTGGCGGGCAAGGCGGAACTGGAGGTCATGACGGCCCTGAACCAGGCCCAGGCCGGCATGATGGACGCCGAGCAGAAGCTCCGCAACCTCGGCTTCGGCGACGCCGAACTCCTGGAGATCCAGAAGACCAAGGACATCAAGAACCTCCTGAACATCGTCGCGCCGATCGACGGGACCGTGGTCGCCCGCCACGCCGTCCGGGGGGAGGCCGTCCAATCGACGACCCAGCTTTTCGCGGTCGCCGACACCTCGCGCATGTGGGTCTGGGTCGACGTCTACGAGGCCGACATCCAGAAGGTGAAGCCGGGCCAGGCGGTGAGCTTCGCCATATCGGGCGGGAACCCCGACGATGGGTTCGCCACCACCGGCCAGGTGACCTGGATCGGCGCCGAGGTCAACGAGCAGACCCGGACCAGCCGGATCCGGGCCGAGGTCGCCAACCCCAACGGGAAGCTCCGGGCCAACCAGTTCGGCGAGGCCACCATCCAGGTCGGCTCCGAGCACACCGCCCTGGTCGTCCCGAAGGAGGCCGTCCAGCGCAAGGACGGGGTGGACGTCGTCTTCCTCCCCGAGGGCAACGGGGTCTATCGCCCCCAGCGGGTGACCACCAGCCCCATCGACCGGGCCGACATGCTCGAAGTCACCTGGGGCCTGAAGGCCGGGCAAAAAGTCGTCAGCCAGGGGGCGTTCCTCCTCAAGACGGAGATCATGAAGGGCGCCATCGGGGCGGGTTGCTGCGAATAAAGGAGCCCGGCCCGCGATGCTCAACGCCCTCATCCAGTCCAGCCTGCGCAATCGGTTCGTCGTCTTCCTGCTCGCCGGGATCCTGGTCGCCCTGGGCGTCCGGGCCGCCCTGCGGCTGCCGCTCGACGCCTTCCCGGACACGACCCCGGTGCAGGTCCAGATCAACACGGTCGCCCCCGAACTCGCCCCCGAGGAGGTCGAGCGGCAGATCACCTTCCCGATCGAGCAGGCCCTCGGCGGCCTGAAGGGGCTCGAAGAGGTCCGCTCGATCTCGAAGTTCGGGCTCTCCCAGGTCGTCGCCCTGTTCGAGGACGGCACCGACATCTACTTCGCCCGCCAGCAGATCAACGAACGCCTCGGCGAGGCCCAACTGCCGGAAGGGGCCGGTCGCCCGACCATGGGGCCGGTCGCCACCGGGCTGGGCGAGGTCTACCACTACTTCCTGTCCAGCCGGGTCTACGACCTCGCCGAACTCCGGTCTCTGGAAGACTGGGTGGTCCGGCCCCGCCTCCGGCGCGTGCCGGGCGTGGCCGAGGTCAACTCCTGGGGCGGCCTGGCCAAGCAGTTCGAGGTCCGCGCCGAGCCGACCAAGCTGGCCAAGTACCGGCTGACCCTGGACGAGGTGACCCTCGCGCTCCGCGAGAACAACAAGAACGTCGGCGGCGGCTACGTCGTCCGCGCCGGCGAGTCGAGCCTGATCCAGGGGGTCGGCCGGGCCCGGACCCTGGACGAGATCGGCAAGATCGTCGTCACCGCCCGCGACGGCGTGCCGATCCGGATCAAGGACGTGGCCGAGGTCGGCGTCGGCCACATGATCCGACGGGGCGGCGTGACCGCCAACGGCCGGGGGGAGGTCGTCCTCGGCCTCGCCTTCATGCGGATGGGCGAGAACTCGCGCGACGTGACGATGGCCCTGGACCGGGCGATGCAGGAGGTGAAGGCATCCCTCCCGGCCGGCGTGGACGTGACCGTGGCCTATGAGCGGACCCACCTCGTCGACCAGGTGCTCCACACCGTCCGGCGGAACCTGTTCGAGGGGGCCGTGCTGGTCATCGCGGTCCTGTTCGCCTTCCTGGGCAACTTCCGGGCGGGGCTGATCGTGGCCTCGGCCATCCCTCTGTCGATGCTGTTCGCCGTCACGATGATGGAGCGGGTCGGCATCGCCGGGAGCCTGATGAGCCTGGGGGCGATCGACTTCGGGCTGGTCGTCGACAGCTCGGTGGTGATGGTCGAGAACTGCGTCCGCCACCTCGCCCACGACCGGACGGGGCGGAGCAAGGTCGACATCATCCGGGATGCGGCCGTCGAGGTCCGCAAGCCGACGATGTTCGGCGAGCTGATCATCATGATCGTGTACCTGCCGATCCTCACCCTCCAGGGGGTCGAGGGGAAGCTGTTCCGTCCGATGGCGTTGACGGTCATCTTCGCCCTGGCCGGCTCGATGGTCCTGTCGCTGACCCTCATGCCCGCGCTCGCGTCGCTGGGGCTCGGCCGGAGGCCGTCCGAGAAGGAGACCCTGGTCGATCGGCTGGCCCACCGGCTGTTCCAGCCGCTCCTGCACCTCGGGCTCCGGTTCCCGAAGGCGACGCTCGGATTCGTCGGCGTGATCACGGTCGCGACGACGATCCTGGGGACCACGCTCGGCTCGGAGTTCGTGCCCCGGCTGAACGAGGGGGCCATCGTGATCAACACCATCCGGCTGGCCAGCGTGAGCCTGGAGGAGTCGATCGCCTACGGCACCCGGATCGAGGCCATCCTCAAGGGGGAGTTCCCCGACGAGATCGACCAGATCTGGACCCGGACCGGCACCGCCGAGGTGGCCACCGACCCGATGGGCTTCGAGGTCTCCGACGTGTACATCACCCTCAAGCCCCGCGAGGCCTGGAAAAGGGCGAAGACCCAGGACGGGCTCGTCGCCGCGATGGCCGAGATCACCGAGACCCTGCCCGGCATGCGGGCCGTCTACAGCCAGCCGATCGAACTCCGCATCAACGAGATGGTCGCCGGCATCCGTGCCGACCTCGGCATCAAGCTGTTCGGCGAAGACCTGGAGATCCTGAAGGCCAAGGCCGCCGAGATCGAGCGGGTCGTCAAGGGGATCCGGGGTGCGGTCGACGTCTCGACCGAGCAGATCACCGGATTGCCCGTGCTCCGGATCGAGGTCGACCGCGAGGCCCTGTCGCGCTACGGCGTGCCGGCCCGCCACGTCCTCGACACCATCACCGAGGCCGGCGGCATCAACGTCGGGGAGATCCAGGAGCCCGGCCGGCGGTTCCCCCTGGTGGTCCGGCTCCCCGAGTCCTACCGCGACGACCCCCGGGCCCTGGAACGGATCCTGATCCCGACCGCGACCGGCCAGCGCCTGCCCCTCACCAAGCTCGCCCGGCTGGCCGAGGCCGAGGGCCCTTCCACCATCCAGCGCGAGTGGGGCCGGCGGCGGATCGTGGTCCAGGCCAACATCCGGGGCCGCGACATCGGCTCGTTCGTCGAGGAGGCCCAGGAACGTGTCGCCTCGGGGGTGAAGCTCGAACCCGGCTACACGATCGGCTGGGGCGGCCAGTTCGAGAACATGCAAAGGGCCGAGCGCCGGCTCCTCATCGTCGTCCCCCTCGCCCTGGCATTGATCCTGAGCCTGCTCTACCTCACATTCCACTCGATCCGGGACGCCCTGATGATCTTCAGCGGCGTCCTGTTCGCGCGGGTAGGCGGTGTGTTCGGCCTCTGGGTGATGGGCCTGCCCTTCACGATCTCGGCCGGCGTCGGCTTCGTCGCCCTGGCCGGGGCGTCGATGCTCGAAGGGCTGATCCTGGTCTCGGCGATCCGCGACCGCATCGCGCACGGCATGGAGAAACGCGAGGCCATCGAGTCGGCCCGCCTGGCGCGTCTCCGTCCGGTGCTGATGACCGGCACGGTCGCCGCCCTCGGGTTCCTGCCGATGATGCTCTCCACCGGCATCGGCGCCGAGGTCCAGCGTCCCCTGGCCACGGTCGTCTTCTTCGGCATGGCGTGCGACACCTTCCTCACCATGCTCGCCCTGCCCGTCCTCTACCTGCTGTTCGGGGAAGGGCCGGACGAGTTGACGGCGTCGCCCGACCCGGGGGCCGTCCTCACATAAGCGAGGGCGAACAGGACGCCCAGGGCCATGTCGAACGACGCGGGGACGAGCATCGCCCCGGCATCCGGCCCTGGGCGGAAGCGACCTCGGATTCCTTTCACATGCGAGCGTTTCTCTCCCGTGTTGACGAGGATCTTCGGCTCGACGAAGATCGACACTTCCGACACTCGTCGGAAGTGTCACGGGCGTATATCCCCCGAAAACCTCAAGATATCATCCGCTGGTTCAAGACTTACGTCGAATCGAATGGGAAACGGGTGAAGTAGCGGTGAGATGCGACAATCGATCCCGAGGTAGATCCCATGCGAATGCCGCGAGTCTCGCTCACCGTTGCGATGCTCTGGATCATGTTGGTCGCCGTCAATCTGGGCGCCTACAAGTTCTTGTCGAGTCAGATCGGCACGGAATTCGCCAAGTCATCGATTAATACCGCATGGGTTATGATCAACTTCTTGTCAGTCCTCGGCTACCGCCGCGCGACGACTCCCGGCGGGCTAGGCCCGTTTTCGGTCGGATTCCTGTACGGCGGCCTGATTGGGCTTTTGGCCCAAGTGGGCTGGATGCTCGCCTTCCCCTCGGCTCAATCTTACGCCTTCAGATGGACCGGCGAACATCTGGCCGACTACAGTTCCAGGCATCTCCCCGGGGCGAAAGGACTCATGATAAATGGGGAAGTCTATCTCCCCTACTTGCCGGCCCGCATCTTCGTCCTGGCCCTGATCTTCTCCTTCCCGCAACTCGTCCTGGCCCTGATCGGCGGGGTCGTTTCCAAGCTGATAACACGCCGAAAGCAAGCAGTCGTAGGCTGGGTCGAGACCCAGCAAACGCCTTGAAGCTGGGTCTCGACCCAGCCTACGACTCCTCTTACAGGTGAATATCCTCCTGAATTCATTAGAGTTTTGCCCACCGGTTCAAGACTTACGTCACATCGAATGTAGAACGAATGAAGTCGCGACGGGAGTTGACAATCGGCGAACTACACAGGCGGTTCAAGAGCCGCCGAGGAAAAGCCATGCATCAGCACTCATGGTTATCGTCCGTACACATCGGACTTCGCTTAACTTTAGGGTTACTGCTTGTAGCAACGATGATTATCGCCACTCGCTTCGGATGGCTCACCCCACACTTCCAGTTGCCCGGAAATCTTCGGCTAGGGATCGTGATCGTTACAGCCGCCTCCTTGACCTCTCTCACGGCTTCATTCGCCAAGCGATTAACAACGGGCGAACTGGTCGTCGTTTTTGCCATCTTCACACTCATCGGACTGCTAATGATCCCCGCCGTGAACGGGCACACTGGAAAGCCAGGCTCGCACGACCTTCTCTGGTGAAGGTTGGCACGGATGGTTTATGAACGAGACTTGCCAGTCGGCCGGTTGGAACGGCGGAAGTTGCGACGAGGCATTCCAAAGGGTCTGACATCCATTGGCCCAATCCCGCCGGAATCCTTTCCAGTGAAGGGTGCACGATGCGACGCTTCTCGACCCGGTCGCTGATGGGCCTCATCCTCGCCGTGGCGATGGCCTGCCTCGCCACCCGCAGGGCCGGCGACCTCGGGCTAGGCAGGCTCCTGATGATCAAGCCCTTGGCCGATGTGCTTCTCACGGCCACGACGCTGCTTCTCGCCCTCGCCATCATCGGCGGCCTTTTCGGGAAGGATGCCCCGCGGGCCGGGAGATTGGGCTTCGTCGCATTCGGCGGCGGCTACTTCGCGCTCGCTTTCCTGGTGCTCACCGAGGCCGGCCTGGCCCGGCTGCCGACTTCCCGACTCCTGCTCTACGCCCATCAGCAAGCGGCCCCGACGCGAACGGTGAAATCCACCGTCAGCTACTACGTGCCGGCGAGGGCGAATCGGGGGAATTCCTTCCTGAACCCAGAACCGCCAGGGCTGCGGACGAGGACGGTCATCAAGACTGTCCCGAACCCCTCCTCGCCATTGTGGGGAAGCCTCCTACCCGGGGCAGCCGACCACGAGTCATTCCGCGTGGTCGGCCATTGCCTGTTCGCCCTGGCGGCCGGGTGGGCGGGGGCGATCGCATCGCGGCGAATCTGGGCGAGGCCGGGGAGTCGGTCATCACCGCCCACCTGGATCGGCGATCTCGACCAGGCGACCACGGCGCAACCCTCTCCTCGGTTCGCACCTCGATGAATCCCTCCGTGCGCCAGCGGCGAAGTATCGCCACGCTCGTCCCCTCGCCACTTGAGGACCCGGCATGAAGTTGCCTCACGTGCGGTTCACTGTGCGGCGGATGATGGTCGCCGTGGCGATGGCTAGCGTGGTGTTCGCCCTGGCTGCGTCCCTGCTCAGGCGTTCCTCGGAGTTCCGACGTCGGGCCACCCTCCATAGGCTCGCCTATGCGAAAATCCATCCGAATACGGGAGCGTTCCCGGACTTGTACTTATCAGACAAGGAACTTCATCACATCGACCTGGCTACCAAGTACGAGCGGGCCGCCCGCTACCCTTGGCTGCCCATCGAGCCCGACCCGCCCGAGCCGAAATAGATGGAGCGTCTCGCCGATGGGTGAGATTTGCCAATCGAACCATTGGATCGCTTGAGGTTGCGGCCGGGTGGCCGTGGGGAGACCTGACCGATCACCCTCAGATTCGAGGAGCCGTCTTCAAATAGGCGATCGCGAACAGGATGCCCAGGGCCATGTCGAACGACACGGGGATGAGCATCGCCCCCGCCATGCGGCCCTGGACGTACAGGATCAGCGACGGGAGGGAGAACGACGCCTTCTCCAGCACGCTCACCAGCATCAAAGGGCGATACCGGGCCGGGTCGCGGGCGATGGCCAGGAAGGCCACCTGCCAGACGACCGCCAGCCCGAGGAACCCGTAATAATATTCGGGATGGGTGATCGCGGGCGGTTGGTCGCGGCCGACCCGCCCTTCCAGGAAATACATCGGGATCAGCCCGATCAGGCCGGTGATGGCGGCCACTCGATAGACGATGCGGGCGAATCGCATGGCAGAGGTTCCGATCTCGGGCGTCAGTTGACCTCGGTCTCGTCGGCGGTCGGCGCGATCCGGGGCCGGCGGCCGGGCTCGCCGCCGTCCTCGCCGGCCAGGTCGAAGTACTGTCCCAGGGTGGCCTGGACCTTGTCCAGCCGGTCCTTGCAGATCTGGTACGCCTTCATGGCCGTCTCGACCCGGGGGACCAGCCGGTCGATGTCCGGCTCCTTCTGGCCGGACAGCCAGTCGGCGGTCTCGCGGAGGATTTTGTAGTTCTTGTTGAAGCTGGCCCCGTCCAGTTCGTCGCTCATCCGGCATCCCTTTCCTGAAAGTCCGGGTTGGTCACGGGCATGGCCCCGTCCCGGAACTGGATCGTGAAGGCGCGATGCGTCCGCGCCTGGTCGCGCCCGGTGATCGGCCGATCGGAGCCGTCGCGGGCCAGGGCGAACCCCCGCAGGAGCGTCGCCCGGGGACCGAGCCCGACCACGATCCGCGCCAGGTTCGCCACCGCCTCCCGCGCCTCCTCGGCGCGGGATCGCGACTCCTCGGCGATCGCATCCCGATCGCGTTCCAACGCCTCGGCCGCATGCTCGACGGCCCGCTTCGCGTCGCATTCGAGCCGCCCGTGCTGGTGGTCGACATCCCGGCGGGCGGCCTCGGAGGCATTGCGGGCCCGGATCGCCACGGCGTCGGCCACCCGGGCGATCGCCGACCGGAGGGCCTCGACCCGGATCTGCGAGCGGTGGGCGATCGACTCGAAGGCGCGGAGGGCGAGCCCCTCGGCCCGGTCGCGGGCGTCGCCGGCCTGCTCGATCAGGCGGGATCGGCCGAGGTCGAGCGTGGTCGCGGCCTCGCGCACCAGCGATCGCGCCGACGCCCGGGCCGCGTCGCGGAGGGCCCGCGATTCGTCCCCGGCCCGGCGGGCCATCTGCACGGCCCCCGCCTCGACCCGGCCCGCCTGGGCGTCGATCGCCCCGCGCTCGTGGGCCAGGATCCGGGCCACCTCGGTTTCGATCCGCCCGGCCGCCGCCAATGCGGCGAAGGCGTTGTCGCGGATCGAATGCGAGATGTGCAGGGCGACCTTGGACGGGGTGTCGAACCGGCGGTGCGCGACCTCGTCCAGAATCGTCCCGTCGCGCTCGTGGCCGATGCCGGTCAGCACCGGGATCGGCGCCTGGCAGACCAGGCGGGCCAGCTCCAGGTCGTTGAGCCAGGCGAGGTCGGTGGCCGATCCCCCGCCCCGGATCACGACGAGGGCGTCATAGGGGTTGCGGCGATGCCCGGCCAATGCCTCGTTGATCGCCGTGCGGATCGACGACGGGGCGCCGGGGCCCTGAAACGTCGCGCCATGATAGGCGAACAGGCACAGCCCAGCCGCCTGGAGCCGGTCGGTCTCGCGGCGGAAGTCGCCCAATCCGGCCGATGTCTCCGGACTGATGACCGCCACCCGGACGTACTCGACGGGCGGGGCCAGCGCCCGGTTCAGGCCGATCAGCCGCTCGTCGGCCAGCCGGCGGCGGATCCGCGCCAGCTTGGCCGCCAGGTCGCCCAGGGTGTAGGAGGGGTCGACGTCCTCGATGATCAGGTCGAGCCCGAACAGGGGCTCGAACCGGACCCGGGCCAGGCAGAGGATCTTGATGTCCGGCTTCAGACCCTCGCCGGTCGCCCGCTCGAACTTCTCGGCCACGCCCGCCGCGCGGGTCTTCCAGAGGATCCCCTTGGCGTTGGCCAGGGCGTCGCCGCGCTCGTCGCGCTCGGTGAGGGTCAGGTAGACGTGGCCGTTCTTGCTCCTCAGCTCGGAGATCTCGGCCCGGACCCAGGCCGCCGCCGGCATCCCCCGGTCGATGACCCGCTTGACCCCGGCCAGCAGCTCCGACAGCCCGACCCCCTTCTCGCCCGCCTCGGCCTCCTCCGGCACCTCGGCCTCGGCCTTGGCGGATTCGGCCGCGGCGAAACCGGGGGGCATCCAGCGGCGGAAGTCTTCGAGGTCGGTCCCGGGCGGGGCGTACCAGGTCCGCCGGGCCCCGTCCCACCGGGCCCCCAGGGCCTTGGCGTCGTCCTTCTGGGCGAACGGGACGTGGAGATCGATGCGGGTTTCGATGGGCATCCGGCCGGGTCCCTGGCTCGATCGGCGATTCTCGACCGGCCCGTCCTGGGCCGAGGCCGCCACTCAATCACACCCGGCCCGGCCCGTCAACGCGATTTCCTGGACAGGATGACAGGTCGGCGGCCGCGGCCCCTGGGCGATTATGGCATTCGATGCCATAAGAAGCACCACACTCCAGTCGGAGCGTGGGCCGGTTGATTAAAGCCATCCCGGCCGTTGAAAAACGACATCATCCGTCCCTCCATCCACGCGGCCAACGTAGAAAACCTGAGCGTCGAGGGCCGGCCACGGCCCGGGTCGCCGCGCGGCGATCCCCGCACGCGTCCCATCGCATCCCGATCGCCGGAGGATCGCCGTCAGATCCTCGGCCTCCGCCAAGGATGGGCCATCCTCAGGGGTTTCAGACTCGATGAAGCGGATTTTCTCCCGGGTCCTCGCATCGGCCATCATCGCCGCCTCGCTCCAGTCCCACGCCTCCGCCGACTTCCTCCACGACTACAACCTCGTCGTCACCGGCACCCTGACCACGGGGTCCGAGGTGGAAGGCCGGGCCATCGTCAACAACGTCAACGTGGCCAACGCGTCGAACTTCGCCTTCAAGCTCCCGGCCAACTCCCCGGGCTATGGGCTCGTCGTCGGCGGGACGATCACGGGCAACCTGAACCCGAACGACCTGAAGGTCCAGGGCGGCAACGCCCTGCTGAGCGCCAACCCCAACAACGTGTTCGGGATCTCCGGCGGCGGTTCGATCGGGATCAACGCCGCGACCGCATCGGGGCTGGTCAGCCAGGCCGCGGCCGAGATCGCCAACTATTCGTCCTACTATGCCGGCCTGAGCACCAACAGCACGGTGACGCTGGCCCCGAACAACCAGCCCGGGCCGGTGATCTTCAACGCCGTGGCCGGCGCCAACAACGTGGCCGTCTTCAGCGTCGACGCCTCGCTGTTCAGCAGCCAGCTCTCGCAGAGCTACAAGCTCATCGCCAACAACGCCACGACCTTCGTGATCAACGTCCTGGGCACGACCGTGAACTTCAACCAGGGCAACTTCCTGGACGGGTTCAAGGAGAATCGCTCCAACATCATCTTCAACTTCGCGTCGGCCACCAACATCACCGCCTCGCAGAACTTCTACGGGGCCGTCCTGGCGCCGAAGGCGACGCTGACCAGCTTCAACACCCAGGAGGGCTCGCTGTTCGTGAAGAACTTCACGCAGACGACGGAAGTCCACCTCCCGAACTTCACCGGGCAGCCGTTCTCCCAGGCCGTCCCCGAGCCCGCCTCGATCGCGATGGTGGGGGTGGGCGTCCTCGGCCTCTTGGGCTATGCCCGGCGGCGGGCGCCGAAGGCCGCCTGATCGCCCCGGACGCCGTTCGACCGGCCGCCCACGCCGCCCCGGAGCGAGCCTCCGGGGCGGCCTTGCGCGCCGGGAAGGCCGGCCGAGGATCGGGGACCCGCGGCGGCCGGCGGGGCGGAATCCGCGGGGCGTCCCCCACCGGCGGAAACGTGACCTAGGCTCGTGTGTGCGAGACACTCACGATGGGTGAGGGGTGGTGCTCGAAGATGAGCCGCCGGGTGCCGGGTGCCGTGTCCAACCCGACCGCCGCGGATCGATCCTGGCCGAGTGCCGGGGAGGCCGCGGATTCTGCACGATCGACCTTGGGCCGGGCCGACGTGCCACCCCTCGGGATCCATCATGGGCCGTCGGACATTGACCTACGACGAGCTACTCGGATGCGGACACGCCGATGGTCATACCGACCCAGACCGCCTCGATTCGACCCGCCGAGGCCGGCATCGCCCGGGCCGTTCCCGGGGACGCCCTGCCCGGCGCCGTAGCCTCGTACGCGATCCAGGCGCCGTACGCCCTGGGGGGATCGCCGGAGGCGGCCGACGAGGCCCGCCGCCGGAGCGAGGACATCCTCAGGACGATCGTCGACAGCTCCAAGGCGATCGTCTATCTCAAGGATCCGCAGGGCCGCTACCGGCTCATCAATCGGCGGTGGGCCGAGCTCTTCGGGGTGACGAAGGAGTCGATCGTGGGGCTGACCGATCACGACATCTTCCCCGCCGAGGTCGCCGACGCCTTCCGGGACAACGACATCAGGATCCTGCGGGGAGGCCGCCCCGTCGAACTCGAGGAGGTCGCCCCGCATCCCGACGGGATCCACACCTACATCTCGGTCAAGGTCCCGTTGATCGGCCCCGACGGGATCCCCTACGCGCTCTGCGGGATCTCCACCGACATCACGGAACGCAAGAGGATGGAAGAGGCACTTCGCCTGGGCGAGGAGCTGTTCCGGGGGGCCTTCGAGGCCTCCGCCATCGGCATGGCCCTGGCCGACCCCGGGGGCCGCTGGGCGCGGGTCAACTCGGCCCTCTGCGAGATCCTCGGCTACACCGAGGAGGAGCTCCTGGACCTGACCTTCCAGTCGATCACCCACCCCGACGACCGCGAGGCCGACATCTCGCTGATGGGGAGGACCCTAACCGGCGAGATCGGCTCGTTCCAGAGGGAGAAGCGCCTGCTCCGCAAGGGGGGCGAGATCGTCTGGGCCCGGATCAGCGTCTCGGCGGCGCGCGACCTGGCCGGCCGGCCGGCCCACTTCGTCGCCCAGATCGAGGACGTCACGCCCCGAAAGCGGGCCGAGGCCCGGGCCGCCGCCCTCCACGCCGAGTTGCAGGAGGCCTACGATGAGACGATCGCCGGCTGGGCCCGGGCGCTGGACCTGCGCGACCACGAGACCGAGGGGCACAGCCGACGCGTCACCGACCTGACCCTCCGCCTGGCCATGGCCATCGGCATGCCGGAATCCGAGCTGGTCCACGTGCGCCGCGGGGCGCTGCTCCACGACATCGGCAAGATGGGGATCCCCGACTCCATCCTCCTGAAGCAGGGGGGCCTGTCCGAGGACGAATGGGAGGTCATGCGCTGGCATCCCGACCTCGCCGCCATGATGCTCGCGCCCATCAAGTTCCTCCGACCCGCGCTGGACATCCCCCGCTACCACCACGAGAGGTGGGACGGCACGGGCTATCCGCGAGGGATGGCCGGGGAGGAGATCCCGCTGGCGGCCCGGGTGTTCGCTGTTGTGGACATCTGGGACGCCCTGACCCACGACCGCCCGTATCGCGCCGCCTGGAGCGTCGCCCGCACCCGGGAGCACCTCCGCTCCCTGGCCGGGACGCACCTGGACCCGGCCATCGTCCCGGTCTTCCTGGCCCTGATCGCGGACGACATGCCGGAGGAGGAGCCGCCGGCCGCCGCCCCGACCCCGCCGGACGGGCCGGAATCCCGGCCCCCGGCCCTCCTCCCCGACCCGGTGCTGGACCCCGCCCGCCTGGCGGCCCTCCGGGGCACGGGCCTGCTGGATAGCCAGGTCGAGCACGCGTTCGAGCGGCTGGTGCACCTGGCCAGCAAGGTCCTCCGGGCCCCGGTGGCCCTGGTGTCGCTGGTCGACGACCGCCGCCAGTTCTTCAAGAGCAGCTGCGGGCTGCCGGAGCCCTGGTCGTCCGCCCGCCAGACCCCCCTGTCGCACTCGATCTGCCGGGAGGTCGTCCGATCGTCGGCCCCCCTGGTGATCCCCGACACCCGGGTCGACCCCCGGGTCAGCGGCAACCTCGCGATCTCCGAATTGGGCGTCCTCGCCTACGCCGGGGTGCCCCTGGCGACCTCCGACGGGAACGTGCTCGGCTCGTTCTGCGTGATCGACTTCACCCCCCGGCAGTGGTCGGAAGTCGACCTGGAGATCCTCGACGCCCTGGCCGCCTCGGTCATGACCGAGATCGAACATCGCATGGACCTCGCCGCCCGCCTGATGGTCGAGGAGGAGCTGCGCCGGAGCCAGCGGCTGGTCGCCGAGCAGCTCCGCATCGCCACCGGGCTGAACCGGGAGCTGGAGGAACAGCGCCGCGAGCTGTCCCTCGCCAACGACCGCCTGGCCGAGGTCGCCGCGACCGACGGCCTGACCGGGCTGAAGAACCGGCACCACTTCGACAACGCCCTCCCCGCGGTCCATGCCAACTCCTCGGCGCGGGGGGAGCCCCTGTCGGTCCTCCTGGCCGACGTCGACCAGTTCAAGCAATACAACGACGCCTTCGGACACCCCGCCGGCGACCGGGTCCTCCGGGCCGTCGCCTCGACCATCGTCGGGGAGTTGCGCCACGGCGACCTGGCGGCGCGCTACGGCGGCGAGGAGTTCGTGATCCTGCTGCCGGGGACCGGGGCGGGCGGCGCGATGGAGGTGGCCGAGCGGATCCGCCGGGCGGTGAAGTCCCAGCCCTGGCCCTATCGCCCGGTCACGGTCAGCCTCGGCGTGGCGACCTCGGGCGTCGCCGGGGATGATCCCTGGTCCCTCGTGGATCGGGCCGACGAGGCGCTGTACCACTCCAAGAGGATGGGGCGAGACCGGACCACCCAGCACCGCCCCGGCCCGGAAGCGGGCCCACCTCCGCCCGACCCGTCGGCCCTTCTCCCCGCCGTCGGCCCCCCCTCCCCCGGCCGCCCCGACGGCCTGGATCCGGCACCGTTCGGCCAGTTCGGGGCGGCATGACGCGGCGCGGCGCGAGGCCAACCGGCGAATTCACGCCGGCCCTCCTGGGACGGAGGCCCGGCGCGGGGTACGATGGGGCGCCCGGGCATCCCGACGCTCCAGGTCCCCCGCGAGTCCGAAGGGTTGAGCCACGACTCCCGACCACAGCCGGCCCAGGAAACGACCACCCCGGACGCGCCGGCATCGGCGGGGCTCGCGTCGCCGGCGTCCCCGGCCCCGCCCCCCAGCGGGCGGGAATGGGGTCGCGCCGCCGGACTGGCCGCCGGCCTCCTGGCCTGCGCCGCGGCGGCATGGTGGGCCTGGCCCCGGGCCGTCGAGTGGTTCTCCACCGTCAGGACCGACGATGCCTACGTGGATGGCCACGTCACCCTCGTCGCCCCCCGGGTGGCCGGGCAGGTCACGCGGGTGCTGGTGGACAACAACGCCCGGGTCCGGAAGGGTGACCTCCTGATCGAGCTGGACCGCGAGCCGTACCGGGAGCAGGTCGAGCTGAAGCGGGCCGGCGTGGAGACGGCCGAGGCCGACCTGGCGGCGGCCGAGAGCCGAGTCCGGGGGGACCTCGCCCTGGCCCGGGCCCAGCGCTGGAAGCTCCAGATGGCCATCGAGGGAGTGAACAACCAGGTGGCCTCCCTCCGCTCCGACGTGGCCGCCCTCCGGAGCAAGGAGGCATCGCGCGACCTCGCCCGGATCGGGCTCGCCCGCACCGAGGAGCTGCTCCGGAGGAACGCGGCCTCCCGCGAGGAGTTCGACCAGGCCACCAGCGCGTCCAGGGTGGCCGAGGCCCAGGTCCGCCAGGCGGCCGAGGAGGTGCGCGTCGCCCGCGCCTCGCTCGGGCTCCCGCCCGACCCGCCCTCCGGCGACCCGGCCGAGGTCCCGGCCGACCTCGACCAGACCTTCTCCGGGGTCCGCCAGGCGCTGGCCGACCTGATCCAGACCATCGCCAAGGTCGGCCTCCCCCTGGCCGGCGGCGAGGCCACGCCGTCCCAGTTCCTGGCCGAGTTCCGCAAGCAGGACGCGGCCGGGGACGTCGACCGGATCTTCGCCCGGATCGTGCCCGACGCCCCGGCCGTCCGGCAGGCCCGCGCCGGGCTCGCCCGGGCCCGCCGCGAGCTGGCCCTGGCCGAGCTGGACCTGGGCTACTGCGAGGTCCGGGCCGAGATCGACGGGGTGGTCGCCGGCCGGGCGGTCAACCCCGGCAACCACGTCGTGGCCGGCCAGCAGACGATGGCCGTCCGGTCGCTCGTCGAGGTTTGGGTGGACTGCCACTTCAAGGAGACCCAGCTGGACGCCATCCGGATCGGCCACCCCGTGGACCTCCGGGTCGACGCCTACCCGGGCCGGGTGTTCCGGGGCCGGGTGAGCGGGTTCGCGCCCGGGACCGGCGCGGCCCTGGCGGTCCTGCCCGCCGAGAACGCCACCGGGAACTTCGTCAAGGTGGTCCAGCGGCTGACCGTCCGGGTGGACCTCGCCGAACCGAACTCGCCGGAGGCCCCGCTCGCCGCCGGGCTGTCCGTGGTGCCGGCGGTCCGGGTGCGGGAGACCCCCACCGGGCCCGACGCCGGGGCCCGGCTCCAGTCGGGCCGGGATCGATGACCCCTCCGGCCGGGGGCGGGCCGGACCGGAGGGGGATGGCGGCCGTGCTCGCCCTGGCCGGGATGACGCTCCTGGCGGTGGTCTCCGTGAGCCTGCCGGTCGCCTCCACCCGCCACGTGGCCGGCGGGGTCGGCGCGGCCCGGCGCGATGCGATCTGGGTGGTCAACGCGTACCTGGCGGCCAGCGTCGTCGCGGCCCCCCTGGCCTCCCGCCTGGCCGACCGGGTCGGCCGACGGGGGGCGTGCCTCGGGTGCATCGCCGGGTTCATCCTGGCCACGGCCCTGTGCGGGATGGCCAACTCCCTGGGCTCGCTGATCGCCGCGCGGCTGCTCCAGGGGCTGCTCGGCGGCATCCTCGTGCCGCTGGCCCAGGCGAGCCTGGCGGACCTGGCGAGGCCGGGGCGGCCGAACCCCGCGGCCGCCTTCAGCATCGCCCTGCTGATCGGCCCGGCGTTCGGCCCGGCGATCGGCGGGTGGCTGACCGACGCCTCCTCCTGGCGCGTGATGTTCCTGGCCGGCGTCCCGGTCGGCGTGCTCGCCCTGGCGGTGTGCTCCCGCTGGCTGCCGGACGACGCCCCCGGGCGCCCGGCCCCCGGCCGGTTCGACGGGATCGCCGCGGCCCTGCTGGTCGCCGGGCTGGCCTGCCTGGAGGTCGTCCTGGTCCAGGGGCAGGCCTGGGACTGGTCCGACTCCCCGGCGGTGCTCGCCCTGTCGGCCGGCGCCGCGGCGGCGCTCGGGGTGTTCGCGGCCCGGTCCCTGCGGGCCCCCGACCCGCTCCTCCGGCTCGACCTCCTGCGCGACCGGCACTTCCTCGCCTGCGTCGCCCTGGGGGCCGCGACCACGGGCATCTACATCGGGTCGCTGAGCGTGATCTCCCGGATGGTCGTCGGGCTGATGGGCTACGCCGCGGGGAACGTCGCGGAGCTGGCCGCGCCGGCCGCCCTCGCCCTGCTCGTGCTGGTCCCGGCGCTGGCGGCCTCGGCCGGGGGGGTGGGCGGCCGGCTGATGCCCGCCGCCGGGCTCGCGACGATCGCCGGGGGCGCCCTGTGGCTCTCCTCCGCCAACCTCCTGATCGCGCCGGACCAGGTGCTCTGGCCCCGGGCGGTGATCGTCGTCGGGATGACCCTGACCCTGAGCGCGGTGAACGCCGCCGCCCTCCGCGGGATCGACCCCGGGCGGCGGGCCGACGCCGCGTCGGTCTACAACTTCTTCCGCAACCTGGGCGGGAGTTTCGGGGTCTGCCTGGTCGCCGTGGCCGGCGAGCGGGGCCTCCAATCGCGCCTGAGCCGGCTGACCGAGGCCCACCTCGGCGTCCTGGACCCGGCCGTGGTCGACCTGCTCCGGCGCACGGCCGCCCGGCTCCTCCCCGGGCCGGCGGCGGGCGACCCGGTCGCCGCCCGGACGCTCGCCCTGAAGTCGCTGGACGACCTCCGGCAGCGGCAGGCGCAGTCGCTCGCCGACTTCGACACCCTCCTGATGTGCGGCGTCGCCGCCGCGGCGCTGATCCCGCTCGTCCTGCTCCTGGACCGGCGGCGGTCCGCCCCCGACCCGGCCTGACCGATCAGCCGAAAATCAGGCCGGAGGCGATCATCATCCCGAGTTCCGCGAGCCACATCCCGCCCACCAGGCGGCCTCGCCAGTCGATCGGCCGCCCCAGGGTGCCGACATAGGCCCCCAGGACCGCCCCCGGCACCACGATTTCCAGCGTGCCGTGAAGCCCCGAGCAGAGCCCGGCCCGCCGGGAGATCGGCGGCGCGATCATGACATAACTCGCGGCCATGGAACCCCCGACCAGGAAGGCGACGGCGACCAGGATCGACCCGGCCGGCCAGGGGCGGCGCCACCGCTCATCCAAAAGCACCAGCCCCGCCATCCCGATCGTGGCGGCCACGCAGGCCCAGATCCACGCATTCTGGAGGCGGCGATAGCCCCCGAGCATCGCCAGGTACCAGGCCGGCCGCCCGGGGAACCGGAAGCCCTCGCCCGGCATCGTGAACGGCCCCAACTGCTCATCGGCCCACCGCACCAGGACCACGCCCAGCGCGAACGACGTCAGCAGGATCGCGAACTCGGCCCGGCGGCGGGGGGTCATGAGCACAACTCCACCAGCCGATCGAGCCACTGGGCCCCGAGGAGCATCAGCATCGGGGCGATCCAGAACACGCCCAGCAACCGGCCGGCACGATCGACCCACGAAGGCTCGGCGTCCCAATCCCCGGAAAGATGGAGGGCGAGCCAGGCTCCCATCACGGCCCAGCTCGCCCGGGCGGTGACGCTCCCCCAGATCTGCTCGAATCCCGACTCAGAATGAAAACTCGGGCGATGGAAGATCGTGGCGACCCGGGCGACCCCCACCAGCACCGCGAGCATCACCGCCAGGCAGGCGACGAAGCCGGGCTGGGACCGGATCCGCCCCGGCCGGGGCGGCCGGAGCCGCAGGACGATCAACGCCGCCATCACGGGCACGACGAAGCAGGAGCCCGGCCCGCGCACCCAGGCATGCACCCGCCAGGCCCCCCACGGGTCGGGGATCAGGGTCGGGACGATCGCGAGTTGGCGATAATGGCCGGGGAGGTAGGCGCGAAGCATTAGCGCCCCCAGCGCCGCGGCCGGAACCAGGATCATCCCATCGGCGATGGTGAAGCGGCGGGGGGGCATGGCCGGTCCTCGACGGGTGTCGGGCAGGGCCAGCCTAGCACCCCGCCCGGGCCGACTCAAGGCACCCGGCCCGGAAGGCGGCGGGGGATCATCCGGGACAAATCGGCGACTTTCCGGGGAAAATCGCCGCACCCGGCCAGAAAGTGTGATGAAGGCCCCTCGAAATTCAGATTATGTCGGGCGACGGCCCCGGCTTCCGGCGTCGTCCGCCACCATCGACGATCACCGAGGAGCCCGAGCCATGCCCTGCAGCCCCGCCCGCCTGGCAGCGAACGTGCGCAACGCGAGCCGGAGCACCGGCCCCCGGTCGCCGGCCGGGAAGGCGGCCTCGTCCAGGAACTCTCTCAAGCATGGGATGACCGGGGCCGGCGTCGTCCTCCCCCCCGGCGAGGCCGAGGAGGTCGACGCCCTGTCGGCGGAGTTCGAGGCCGAGCTGAAGCCCTCGGGCGCGATGGGGCGGATGCTGCTCCGCCGGGTTGCCGTCCTGTCCCGGCGCCTCGAACGGTGCGAGCGGCACGATGAGGCGGCCACCGCCCGGCGGGTCCGCGACGCCGGCAAGGCCCGCGACGACGCCCGCCGCGCCGAGGTCGACGCCATCGCCGCGACCCTGGACGCCGACCCGACCCGCGCCATCCCGCGCCTCCTGGAGTTGCCCGAGGGGGTCGACTGGGTGATCTCCGCCTGGCTCCGGATCCGCGGCGACCTCTCCCTGCCCCGCCGGGTGCGCTGGACCGAGGCGCACGTCGACCGGGTCGAACACCTGCTCGGGCGCTTCGTCGGGATGCACCCGCCCACCCCGTTCGGCCCGCTGGCCCGCGCGGCGGGGGGCGACTTCTCGGGGCTGACCGACGATCAGGGCGCCGGCCTGGATCGGAAGGATCGCAAGGCGTGGGCGCGGGCGGAACTGGCCCTGCTGATCGACGCCGAGGTCCAGGCCCTCGGCGAACTCCGCGCGATCGTGGACGACGAAAACGAAGCCAACGACCGCGCCGAGGCGTCCGAGCGGGCCCTGTTCGACGCGTCGAAAGAGGGGCAGCTCGCCCGCCGGTACGAGGCCGCCGCCGAGCGCGGGCTGTTCCGGGCGCTCCGCGAGTTCCACGAGGTCGAGAAGCAGGCCGCCGCCGATGGGGCACCGGCCCCCGCCCCGACCCGGGAGCCGCGTCCCCGGGCCGCGTCCCCCTCCCCGACCCTCCTGCGCGAGGAGCCCGTCTCGAAGCCGAAGCCGTCGGCGCCGCGTCCTTTCGAAACGAACCCAACGACCGGGGCCCCGATGCCCGCCGTCGCCGCTCCAGGCATGGCGATGGCCTGGGGAGGTGCCCGGGGACCGGCCTGAACCCCGAGGCCCGGGCCCCGAACGGGCCGGGTGCGGCGGACGTTCTTTGACAATCCGGTTAGGATGGGGGCAGGTCCGCGCCCGATCGGCCGACCGTCGGCCCGGCCACGCCCGGGGCGAACGTCCCGCACGCCCGATGCCCCCGGATGAGTCCGCCATGCCCCCGACCCTCGCGATCCCCCGCGAAATCCACGACGCGATGGTGGGCCACTGCGTCCGCGAGGCCCCCCTGGAATGCTGCGGGCTGCTGGGCGGGGTCGACTCCCTGGTCTCGTCGTTCCACCCGATGCGGAACGCGTCGGCCAGCGAGACCCGGTACGACGCCGACCCCAAGGACCTGATCGAGGCGGTGCAGTCGCTCCGCGCCCGGGGGGCGGAGATCCTGGCCATCTACCACTCGCACCCGCGCTGGGCCGCCGTGCCCAGCAAGACCGACCTGCGCGAGAACCACTACGGCCCGGTCCCCCGGATCATCGTCTCCCTGCTGGGCCCGACCCCCGAGGTCCGGACCTGGCGGCTCGACCCGGAGACCTACGAAGAACTGCCCTGGCGGATCGTCGAGGACGGCACGGCCCGCTGATCCGGGCGGGGGCGGCGAATTCGGCTTTCAACGGGACGCAAATCCCCCCATAATGGGGCTTTCCCGGGGCCACAGATCCCCCCGCCCGCGCCGCCCCGACCGGGATGGGCGGGCCGGGACGACCGAACGACGAGGGGCCGAGACGCCGATGGTGAGCGATCATTTCCTGTCGCTTCTGGTCTGCCCGATGGGCCACGCCCCGCTCCGCCGCGAGGGGGACGCGCTGATCTGCACCCGCTGCGGGCTCAAGTTCGCCATCAACGACGACATCCCCAACATGATCGTCGAGGAGGCCGAACTCCCCCCCGGCGTCGCCAGCCTGGATGACCTGGCCTGCGCCAAGGCCGACGCCGGATCCAACCCGGCCTGATCCGGCCGACCGACCGCCCGAGGCATCGCCGGTCCCATGCCCGGGATCGAAGAATTTCATCGTCTCCATGCCACCCCGCGATCCATCCTGTAAACTTCAGGAGGTCGTGGGGACGCCGTGGCCCCGACGCGAACGGGCCCGTGCGCTCCGGGGGTGGCATGCGACGCGACGCGAACGGGAATCGCCGGGGGATCCGCCGGGCGTTCGGCCTGGCGCCGCGTCCGGAGCCCCTGGAAGGGCGGGCCGTGCCGGCGACCTTGCTGGTGACCAGCACCGGCGACGCCGGACCCGGCACCCTGCGCGACGCCATCGAGCGGGCCAACCTCGACCCGGGCGGGGACACGATCGCGTTCGCCCCGTCGGTCGTCGGGGAGATCGGCCTGGCCTCCGCCCTGCCGGACCTGTCCACCGACATCGCCATGGCCGGCCCGGGCTCGCGGAATTTGACCGTGACCCGCGGCATCGGGGCGGGGCCCTCCCCCTTCCGCATCTTCACCGTGACGGCGTTCGCCCGGGTGGAGATCACCGGCCTGACCATCTCCGGCGGCCAGGCCGAGACCGGCGGCGGCATCGACAACGCGGGCACCCTCCGGCTCGCCGACGCCACCGTCTCCGGGAATCAGGCCCAGGGACGGGCGGCCCCCGATCCCGGCGGCGGGATCAGGGCGGGCGATGGCCGGGGCGGTGGGATCAACAACGCGGGCACGATGACGATCGAGAATGCCCGGATCGAAGGCAATCGGGCCAACGGGAGCAATGGCGAGGATTTGAAGCCGACGCCCTCCGGGGCGGCCTCGGGCGGCGGGATCGCCAACTCGGGCACGATGACGATCGCCGACACCACGATCGACCGCAACTCGGCCAACGGCGGGGGCCAGTTCTTCTTCCGCCCCGGCGCGGGCGGTGGGATCGAAAACCTGGGCACGCTGACGGTCATCCGCTCCACCCTCAGCAACAACGAGAGTTTCGGCGGGTCCAGCAACGGCGGCGGGATCGCCAACGCGGGCACGGCGACGATCACCACTTCCACGTTCAGCCGCAACTCGTCCAACGTCACGAGTGGATATGGCTCGACGGGCCGGGGAGGCGCGATCGACAACGGGGGCCTGCTGACGGTCACCAGCTCCACCCTCGTGGGCAACTTTGCCGGCGGGCGACTGACGAATGGGCCGGGCGACGGGATCTACAACGCCGAGACCGGCCGGATAGCCATCGGCTCGACCATCCTGGCCAACTACTTCGAGTCCGTCCCCAGCTTCGGCCGCAACGTGTTCAACATGAACGGCCGGGTGACCTCGCTGGGCCACAACCTGTTCACCGACGCCCCCGAAGTCCCCCTCGACCCGACCGACCTGGTGAACACCGACCCCATCCTCTCCCCCCTGGGCGACTTCGGCGGCCCGACCTGGACCCACGCCCCGGTCCCGGGCAGCCCGGCCATCGACGCCGGGGCCGCCTCGGCCGATCCGGGCACGGACCAGCGGGGGGTCGCCCGCCCGCAGGGCTCCGCCCCGGACATCGGCGCCTTCGAGTCGCGCGGCTTCGTCATCGCCATCCAGGAGGGGGACGACCAGTCCGCCACGGTCGGTTCCACGTTCGCCCGGCCGCTCGCCGTGACCGTCACCAGCCCGTTCGGCGAGCCGGTGGCCGGCGGCCGGGTCAACTTCGCCGCCCCGAGTGCCGGCGCCTCGATTGCCGGGACCGTGGGCACCGAGACGATCGACGCGGACGGCCGGGCGGCGGTCCAGGCCGTGGCCAACGGGATCGCCGGGTCCTACGCCGTCTTCGCCGGCACCTCCGGGGCGGCCGGCATCCCGTTCCGGCTGACCAACCGGACCGACCCCGGCGTGGGCCCCCGACCCGACCGGATCGGCCCGGCTGTCGTGGGCTTCCGGCGATCGAACTTCGGCCGGCGGAACGCCTCCCTGACCCTCGCCTTCGGCGAGCCGCTGGACCCGGCCCGCGCCTCCGACCTGGCCAACTATCGCCTGGTCGGCCCCGGCCGCGACGGCCGGTTCGGCACCCGCGACGATCTCCGGATCCGGATCCGGTCGGCGGATTACGACCAAGCCACGGCCACGGTCACGCTCCGGCCCCCGGCCCGGCTCATCCTCCGCGGTCGGTTCCGGCTCACGCTCAACGGCATGCCCCCGGGCGGGATCGCCGACGCGGCCGGCCATCTCCTCGACGGCGATGGCGACGGCCGGCCCGGCGGCGATTTCGTCGCGACCTTCCGCGAGCCGGCGAAGGCGGGCCGTCGCTGACCCGCCCCGATAGGTCCGGGAGCCCAGGGCGGGCCGCCTCGCCGCATCGGGAGGCCAGCAGCAGGGTCCGGCCGCCGGCCCCGCATCAGGGGATGGGACCGTCAGTACGGCCGGCCGGGCCGAATCCCGCCTCGGCCTCCGCCTCGCGGTAGTCCTCGGGAGTGTTGAGGTTGCGGAGCGTGGCGAGGTCCGGGTCGACCTCTCGCATCGCCTCGGCGGGCAGCTTCAGGGTGTCGAGGACGTCGATTATGTCCCGGAGCCGCGACCGGCCTTCCCTCATCAACCCATCCATGGCCGGCAACACGGCCGCGACCCGATACAGGGCGGCCAGGGGGTGCGGGAAGCCGCCGGCATGGACGACCGCCGCGTCGCGGTCGCCGATCAGGGCGGCCAGATGCTCGATCCAGCCCGGATGGAGGAACGGGGCGTCGGTGCCGGTGGCATAGGCCAGGGAGGTTTCGGGCGGCAGGGCCCGGCATCCCGCCGCCAGGCCCGGCAAAGGGCCGAGGTCGGGGACGGGGTCGCGGACGACCCGGACACCGCGAGGCAGCGGGGGCAGATCCTGGGCGGCGGCGGCGACCACCACGATCGGCCCGGCCGACGCGGCGACCAGGCGGACGACCCTCTGGAGCAACATCTCGGGGCCGAACCGGAGGCTGGCCTTGTCGTTCCCCATCCGCCGGGCCCGGCCGCCGCAGAGGATGACCCCGCCGATGCTCATGGGTCAGGGGGCGGCGAAGCGGGCGGTGAGTTCGTCGAACCCGGCGATCCGCGCGGCGGGGACGTCGGGGAAGTCTTCCCAGAGGAAGGCCTTGAAGGCGGCGTCGCCGGCCCGGTCGAAGAACTGGAACGAGTGGGTCGCCCAGGTCGAGTCGTGGCCGATCTTGCGGACCGAGTAGATCGACCCGATCTCCTCGTGGAGGATGTGCATGTCCAGGGTGTCGGTCTGGACGTTGAAGAACGGCCCCTGGTCGCTGAACCCGCCGAACTCCCCGACCGACTCGATCACCGCCGCCCGGCTCCGGACGAAGACCCGCATCGTCCCCAGGGCGGGGAACGACTCGACCAGCTCGCGGAACCGACCGGCGTCGAGCCGGACGATCGGCAGGATGCCGACCAGCGCCTCGACCACATCCCGCTCGGGGACGCCGAACTTCCGCGCCGCCATCATGGTCATCCGCGAGGGGTCGGCGCGGAACTGCTCGCGGATCTGCTCGAAGACATCGGCATCCGTCGCCACGTTCGTTTCCATGTCCGTCTCCAGGGCCATCTCCAGGTTTGTCGGAATCCAGGATAACCGAGCGAGGCCCCGGGCGGCGAGCCCTGCGGGGTCAATCGCCCGGGTCGATGACCCGCCGGATCAGCTCGTCGAAGGTCTCGGGCTCCTCGTCGAGGTCGATATCGTCCTCGGCGATCCAGAGGATCCTCGGCTCCTCCCCCGCGTTGTAGTCGAGCAGCAGGTGGCTCGCATCGAGATTCCCGATCCGCAAGACCTGCCCCGGATCGCCGATGCGGTAGATCGGCTCCCCGGTGTCGGCGTCCCGGTCGTTGTCGTCGCGGAAGAGGTGGTCCCATTCGGGCAGGGAGAGCGGCTCGAAGCGTTCCAGCGGCTCGATGCCGAGCAGCCCATCGGTGCCCCGGACCACGCCCCCGTTCCGGATCATCAGCATCCGGGCGAGGGTCGCCGGCAGTCGGACGCCGAACTCCTGCTCCCACTCCCGGACCCGCTCGGCGCTCACCGCGGGGGCGGGGTCGTCCCACTCATCCTCTTCCCAGATCGATCGGAGGTCGTCGGGCATCGGGCGGAGGCTCCCGCGGGGTCACGGCGGAAGGAGTTCAGCGGGGCGGGCCCCGGAAATCGTCCAGGACGTCGGCGAGGATCTGGTCGAGCTTCCGCGTCGGCCGGTAGTCGATCAGGCGGCGGATCTTGCCCAGGTCGGGGACGCGGCGGACCATGTCCTCGAAGCCGGCGGCATAGGCCTCTCCGTAGGGGACCATCCGGATCGGGCTGCGGTCGCCGGTGAGGGCCCGGACCCGCTCGGCGAGCTGGAGGATCGTCACCTCCTCATCATTGCCGATGTTGTAGACGTTGCCCCGGGCCTCGGGCCGGCCCATCAGGGCGATTAAGGCCCCGACCACGTCGGCGACGTGGGCGAAGCAGCGGGTCTGCCGGCCGTCGCCGTACACGGTCAAGGGCTCCCCGGCCAGCCCTTGCGCGAGGAACCGGGGGATCACCATCCCGTACTGGCCGGTCTGGCGGGGGCCGACGGTGTTGAACAGGCGGGCGATCACCACCGGCAGCCGGGTCTCGTTCCAGTGGGCCATGGCCAGGAACTCGTCCAGGGCCTTGGCGCAGGCGTAGGCCCAGCGGCGGGTGTTGGTCGGCCCGATCACGCAGTCGTCGCCCTCGGCGAACGGGATCTTCTCGCTCTTGCCGTAGACCTCGCTGGTGGAGGTCAGCAGCACCGGGCGGCGATAGCGGGCGCACGACCGGAGCACGGTGTCGGTGCCGCCCACGATCGTCTCGATCGTCTTGACCGGCTGGTCCACCACCAGCCGCACCCCCACGGCGCTGGCCAGGTGGAACACCGCCTCGCTCTCGACCACGCACCGCTCGACGATGGCCGGGTCGATCACGCTGGCCACCCGCAGCTCGAAGCCGGGCCTCCCCTCCAGATGGGCCACGTTCTCGTACCGGCCGGTGCTCAGGTCGTCGAGCACCAGGACGCGATGGCCGTCGGCCAGCAGGCGGTCGGCCAGGTGGCTGCCGATGAACCCCGCGCCGCCGGTGATCAGATAATGCATGGGAGACCCTTCGGGTTCGGTCGGCGGGCGTCCCGCTCGGGGGCGGCCCCGCCGGCCGGGCGCCCATCAGTCGATCGGGACATTCCAGTAGGCTTCGCTGAGGAACCGGGACCAGCTCTCGATGCGGATCGGGGAGGCGTCGTAGAACGGCCTCCACTGGGGGCGGACCGGGGCCTTCCGGAGCTTCATGTGGGCCTGCTCCGGGGTGCGGTTGGCCTTGCGCGAGTTGCAGGGGACGCAGGCCAGGACGCAGTTCTCCCAGGTGGTGGCCCCGCCCCGGGACCGGGGGATGACGTGGTCGATGGTCAGCTCCGAGGTCCCCGGCTGGGCGCCGCAGTACTGGCAGGTCGTGTGGTCGCGCTTGAACAGGTTGCGGCGGCAGAAGGTGACGGCGTCGGAACGCGGCCGGTCGTGGCGGGTCAGGGTCAGCACCTCGGGCACCCGCATCCGGAACCCGGCCGTGCGGATGAACGGGTCGCCGTCGCGCGGGGCGAGCCGCGACCAGTCGGCCCAGGAGTAGGGCCGGAAGTCCTCGGGGTCGATCGCGTAGGCGGCCTCGTTCCACAGCATCGTCAGCGACCGGGCGACGGTCGCCACGTTCACCGGCATCCAGTGCCGGTTGAGCACCAGGGTCGGACGTTCCAGCACGCAGCTACCAACCATGCGAAGCCTCCCGAGCGGGTCAGGGGACCGGGGGAGTCGAACCCCCATGGCGGGACCGGGCGCGAACCGGGCGGGACGCGCGTCGGACTATTACAACATACCCGACGGCCGCGAGAAACGCCCCGATCGCCGACGGTCGCCGTGTCCCTCCTCCAGAGCGACCGGTTAGGATGAGGTTCAGGGCGAAATCGACCGGGCAGGACGAGGGCGGACGATGAAGGCGGAGATCATCGCGATCGGCAGCGAGTTGGTCAGCGGGCAGTCGCTCGACACCAACAGCCAGTGGCTCTGCCAGCGGTTGGGCGAGCTGGGGATATCGGTCCATTACATCACCGCGCTGGGGGACGACCTCGCGGAAAACGTCGGCGTGTTCCTGGCCGCGATCGCCCGGGCCGACCTGGTCATCACCGGCGGCGGACTGGGGCCGACCCAGGACGACCTCACCCGCGAGGCCCTGGCCTCCGCGGCCGGGGTGACGCTGGTCGAGGACGCCGCCTCCCTGGAGGCGATCCGGACCATGTTCGCCCGCCGCAACCGGGTGATGGCCGAGCGGAACCGGATCCAGGCCCTGCTCCCCGCCGGGGCGACCCCCCTGCCCAACGCCATCGGCACCGCGCCCGGCATGGCGATGGAGATCGATGGCACCCTGGTCGCCTGCCTGCCCGGCGTCCCTCGCGAATTGAAGCAGATGTTCTTCGATCAGGTCGTCCCCCTGCTCCGCCGCACCGGGCGGATCTCCCGGACGATCGTCCATCGCAAGATCAACATGTTCGGCAAGGGGGAGTCGGAGATCGAGGCCGACGCCCTGGACCTCACCGCCCGGGGCCGCGTGCCCGAGGTGGGCATCACCGCGTCGGACGCCACGATCGCCTTCCGGGTGATCGCCGAGGGGGCGACCGAGGCCGAGGCCGTCGCCCTGATGGAGCCGACCGTCGCCGAGATCTACCGCCGCTTCGGCGACCTGATCGTGGGCGAGGGGGCCGACGACGTGGTCGACGGGCTGGTCCGCGAACTCAAGCGGGCCGACCTCACCATCGCCACCGCCGAGTCCTGCACCGGCGGGATGATCGCGGAGAAGCTCACCTCGGTCCCCGGCGTCAGCCGCTACTACCCGGGCAGCATCGTCTCCTATTCCAACCAGGCCAAGGCCCAGGTTTTGGGCGTGCCGACGTCCCTCCTCATCGAGCACGGCGCCGTCTCCGCCGAGGTCGCCGCCGCGATGGCCGAGCAGGTCCGCGAGCGGTTCGGCTCGGACATCGGCGTCTCCGTCACCGGCTACGCCAGCCCCGGCGAGGGCGTCCCCCCCGAGTCGGTCGGCCTGGTCTACCTCGGCATCGCCACCTCCGAGAAGGTCCAGACCCGCAAGATCGAGGTCGGCCCCGAACAGCCCCGCGAGATCATCCGCCGCCGCGCCACCAAGCAGGCCCTCAACTGGGCCCGGCTTACGATCCGGCATCTCTCCAATCGATCCGACACGTGAGACGGACCGAAGCTCAGGAGTCCTGCGAGCCCCCACGAAGCCCCTCGATCGCCGCCGGCGAGGGGCGTGCCCCCCAGGTACCGTATCGATCCTGACCCCAGGTCAGGAAACCCCGGCGAAGAAGCGTCTTGAACGAATCGGCGTAGGAGGGGATCAGCTCCCGATCGAGGTCATCGGCAGGGATGATCGTGGCCTTCGCCTCGGCCTCCTTGACGACCGAAGCACCGGCGTCGATCAGGCCGAGGATGCCACGGAGCATCATCGCCTCGACAGGTGTCAGTCGCTGACCATCGATTTCGATGATTCCCTCGATCGTGGCGAGGATCTGTTTCGTGGCCAAGGAGTCCGGGATTCGGGCCAGGGCGAGATTCTTGATCCGTCTGAGACGATTCTCTCCCACATGATGACCCGTCCCGAATAAATAAGCCGCCTCGCCGACCAGTGATTCCAACTCCGAATCGCTCAGGTCGTCCCGGACGACAAGCCGGGAGTAACGCCGAAGGCGCTCGCTCAGGTGGTGTTGACGCCTGCGGCACTCCGTGCAGCGGACGCATTGGCTAGAGTGGATGTGGAAGTGGAGGTCTTCGAACCAATGCTTCTGTTCGAGGGCGAAGAAGATGAATGGACGTCCGCAGTTCCGGCACTGCCGGAGGACATCCACGTAATGGGGAATTGGATAGGCCGTGAAATTCTGCCGGGTGAGATCAGCCGGGACCACCACATCGGGGCGATATGCCACGCCAAAGCGAGGATGGGGAACGAGATTGTCCGGGAGTTCGGGGAGTCTCCGAAGGCGTTTATCACAACCAAGATCACTCATTTTTTGCTCCATCAGCCTCGACCTTTCTCGCCGCGGGGATGCGAAGGGCTGAGGCTTCGGATAGAGGTGGCACGGGCATGGGTCGCAGCTGATCCCCGAACCAACGGACCGCATCGGAGTCAATGATTCGAAGCCCTCGACCTATCGGAGCGGACTCGCTGAAGTTCGGTGAATTTTCCCAGGGAGAAGACGGAATGGCAACGCGTAGAACCTTCCTCCAAAATGGCCTGGCGGGCGGGGCCATCGGCCTGACCGCCGTCCGGGGGATCGCGGCCGAGGGGGCCGACCCCTCGCCGGAGGCCGCGCCGCCGGACGCCGACAGCCGGCTGAGCATCGGCATCCTCATCTTCCCCCGCATGGACCAGATCGACTTCACCGGGCCGTTCGAGGTGTTGTCGCGGGTGCCGGACGCCGCTGTCCACGTCATGGCGAAGGAGAAGGCCCCGATCCGGGACATCAAGGGGCTGATCCTGACCCCGGAGGTGACGCTGGCCGAGGCCCCGCCGCTCGACGTGCTGGTGGTGCCCGGAGGGCCGGGGCAGCAGGCGTTGATGGAGGATGAGGCCGTGCTGGCCATCCTCCGGGACCGCGCGGCGAAGGCCCGCTACGTCTACTCGGTCTGCACCGGGGCGCTGGTCTGCGGGGCGGCCGGGCTGCTCAAGGGGGTCCGGGCGACGACGCACTGGGGGTCGTTCGACCTTCTCCGGTACTTCGGGGCGATCCCGGTCGAAGAAAGGGTCGTGCTGGACGGCAAGATCCTGAGCGCCGCGGGAGTGACCGCCGGCATCGACGGGGCGTTGCGGCTGGCCGCGCTGCTCCGGGGCGATCGGGCGGCCCAGGCCATCCAGCTCGGCATCGAATACGCCCCGGAGCCGCCGTTCCAGAGCGGCACCCCGAAGACCGCCCCGCCGGAGGTTTTGGAGGCGGTCCGGGCCGAGACCCGCACGCTCAAGGCGGCGCGGACCGAGACGGCCAGGCGGATCGCCGCCCGGTTGGGGGTGGATGCCGGGGAGTGAGGCGACGCCATCTTCCGTGCCGGGGCCGCTCGCGAAGATCGGCCCCGGGCGGATGGCAGGCCGCATCGCCCGCGGGAGTTACGCCGAATCCGCCCGGTCACTCCCCGCCGCGTGGGGGCTACCGCGTGAGGGACGCGGTCCTGCCGGCGGCGTCGGCGGTGCGGGTGGAGGGAGGCCGGCGAGCCCGCCAGATGCCGTAACGGCCGACCTTCTCCTCCAGGACATAGTCGCGCCCGATCCGGGCGAGCAAGGCGAGGTGGGCGTCGTTCCAGTTGGCCGGCTTCGGCCTGGGCTCGCGGGCGATCCAGACATCGACGCCCGCGGCGGACAGCCGCTCCTCGGCCTCGGCCAGCTGATCCTTGCGGAGGACCTGGGTCACCAGGGACGTGTAGCGGTCCCAGGGCGGGCAGCCCGACGCGAGGTAGAACCGGGTATCGGCCGGGTCGAGCACGGCCACGGTGGTCCCCTGCGCCCGCATCCGCTTCATCCGGCGGACCACCGCGCGGAACTCATCGACCTCGCCGCGACGGGCGTCGGGCAGTCCCTTGACGTCCGCCATCAGCGTCAGGCCCCGGGCTTGAGGCTTATCGACCAGGCGATCCCAGGGGTGGGGATACGCCCGGAATCCGGATCCCGTCACCAGCACCAGGAGCGCCAGCCCCAGGGCCAGGCGGGGGGACCACGCCGCAATCGAGGCCCGCCCGGACCATCGCCCGACGGCCAGGGCGACCAGGCCAACCGCGATCACGCAGAACGGCACGCCCGCATGATAAAGGTTGAATGGGTGGCTGCGGTTGACGTACTGGAGCAACTGGCAGAGCCCGTAGGCCGACACGCAGCCCCCCAGCACCAGCCCGCGCGAGGCCCGCCGGCCGGGCAGCGCGGCAAGCATCAGGCCGACCAGCGTCAGGTAGGTGCCGGCCATCGCCAGGAACACGATCGGCCCGGTCAGGCCATCGATGGCCCGGATCGGCAGGGCCGACACCCCGCCGCCGTAAAGCCGCAACGGCTCCAGCCAGCCCATCCAGAACTCGCGTCGGAGCAGCGTCCCCCGGCTGGCGATGGCCAGCCCCGCGAGCAAGGTGGCCGCCATTGCGCCCCCGGCGAGCACGCACCGCCCGAAGAACGCACGCACCGCCCCGACCCGCGACCCGATCTCCGGAAAGGCGGAAGGGCAACCCGGCAGGCAGGCCAGCGCGAGGCCGAGGGTCGCCGCGAGATAGAGGCCCGTGTCGGTCTCGAACAGGATCGACAGGCCGACGAGCATCCCCGCCAGGGCGATCCAGCGCCTCCGGCCCGAATCGAGGTGCAGCCCGAGGGCGAGGAAGAACCAGACGTCCATCGGCGCCCGGAGCACGGACGACGACGGGGTCAGCCAGATCGTCATCCGGGGGAAGACCCCGATGTGCATCTGCACGTAGATCGCCAGGACGGCCCCGGCCGCCGCCCATGCGGTGTTCTTCAGGAACAGCCGCAACCCGAGGAAGACCCCGACGAAGTACAGGATCCCGCAGGACAGCGTGACCGCCAGGACGTTCCCGTAGGTGACGGGCAGCCACGGCGAGAGGCCGGCGAAGAGGACCGGCCAGGCGACCCCGTACTGCGAGTAGACCTCGGTGCCGAGCGCCCCCCCGTGGAGATAGCGCAGGGTCGGCCCCATGACGAAGAAGTCCCAATGGTGGAACGGGATGCTCTCCAGGGCGGCGATCCGGCCGGCGAGCCGCGAGGACGAGGGGACCGCCACCAGCAGGATGATCAGCCCCACCGCCGAGGCGTCGGCGACGACCCTCCGCCACGGAGCGAGGGGGGCCGGCCCGCCATCGCCGGATGGCTCGACCCCCTGGTCCCTCCACCGCCTCGCCCGGCCGTGGAACAGTCCGCGGGCCGCCGGCCCCCTCCGCCCGCCCGCCAGGAAGGCGGCCACGGCCAGGGCGCCCGGGGCGACCAGCGAGGCGGCCCGCCAGGGCGACATCGGGTCGGGGGTGGGCGGGACCCGGGAGAGGCTTGCGAGGAAGGCGGCCGTCGCGAGGACCGCCAGCAGGGCCGGCCGGGCGTTCCCGGCGTCCCTCCTGAAGCGTGCCAGGCCGAAGGCGAGCGCGAGGCCGGCGAGGCAGCCGGCCGCGTAGAGGGGCAGGTCGTACTCGGGCCGGAAGAGGTCTCGGCCCCGCGCGGTCAGTTCCGCGAACGCCGCCGGCTCCAGGGTGCGGGCGACGAGCAGCATGGCCGCGAGCATCGATTGCAGTCCGACCGCGACCCCGAGCGCGATCGTGCCGGCGGAGATCCCGGCGGTGCGGGCCTCGTCGCCGCGCCGGAGCCGTCGGCTGATCCAAGCCCGATGCGCCTGCCTGACCACCCCGCGTGTCCGCGCCGTCATCGTGCCGAGCCCCCTCATCGTCGTCGATGGATCGCCACGCTCCTTGCTCAAGGATCGGGGCCGTGGGGCGGCATCCTAAGCAACACGTGATTTCCCGTATAGCCGAGATGCTCCTCGGGCGGGATCCGGCGCGGCGGGGCTCAGCCCGCCTCCCCCCGGCAGGCCATGTACAACGCCCAGAGGCCCGGCGACGGCTCGGGGCCGCGCGCGGCCCCGCCGCGCACGGCCTCGTCCCAGTGGGCGATCACCTCGGGGGTGAGGAAGGCGGTGATGGCGACGGGCTTGCCCAGGCGGGCGACCCTGGTGGCGTGGCGGACGACGTCCGAGAAGTCCAGGCCACGGATCGCCGCCACCTCGTCCGGGGCGAACCCGCGGTCGAGCAGCCGCCAGGTCCATTCCTCGGTCGAGACCTGGGGACGGCCGGGGGTGGTCGCTTTGCGGGCCGGCTTCGGCTTCGTTTCGGCGCGAGCCGCCGGGGCCGGCGTTGGCTTCGTTTCGCCCCGCTCCTCCGATTCGAGATCGTCGGGTCCGATGGAGGGGAGGTCGTCGATCGGGATCGGGGCGGGGGCCGGCGTTGGCTTCGTTTGGGGCGAGGCCGGCGGGGGCGTGGCGGACTCGGCCTCGCCGGTGATCGCCGCGATCAGGGCGGCCCCATAGCGTTCGAGCTTGTAGGGGCCCATCCCCTTGATGGCGGCCAGCTCGTGGGGCGTGCGGGGGCGGGCCCGGACCATCGCCTCCAGGGTCATGTCCGAGAAGATCGTGTAGCGGGGCTGCTTGACCTCGGCGGCCCACCGGTTCCGCATCTCGCGGAGCACCGTCCACAGGGGGTCGGAGGCATACTCCGACGGGGCGGCTTCGATGTCGGGCTCGCCGGGCTTCGACCCGGATGACGAGGAAGGGCGGGACGATGCCGTGCGGCCCATCCCCCCGCCCTGGACCTTCGCGAAAAGGTCGTCGGGCAGCGTCAGGGAGACCGGCGGGCGGTCAGGGCCCTTGAGGTAGTCGCGGCCTTCCGGGGTCAGGCTGATGGTGGCGCGGAAACGCTCGAACTCCTCGAACTGGACCAGGCCGGAGCCGGCGAGGGCGTCGAGCAGGGCGACGACCTCCGGCTGGCGGAAGGCCCCCAGGATCCCGAACGTGGTCAGCGAGGCGAGTCCCGCCCTGGTCATCTTCTCGGACGACGACCCGGTGAGCATCTGGGCCACCATGATCTTGCCGAACCGGCCCCGGGCCCGGGCCACGCCCGAGAGGGCCTTGAGGATGATCTCCCGGCCGGATTCGGTATCGATTTGCCGCGAGGTCGGGACGTCGGGATGGTCGTCGTCGCCCGAGGTCCCGCAGTTGTCGCAGCTCCCGCAGGTCGACGCCTCGGCGTCGCCGAAGTACCCCAGGATGTAGGCCCGCCGGCACGCGTTGGTCTGGGCGTACCGGAGCATCCGTTCGAGCTTGTCGTATTCGCGCTTCTTGCGCTGGTCCAGCGCCTTGAAGTCGATTACGAGGTCGCGCGACCGCTTGTTGCGGTCGTTGACCCGGACGGCGTTGCCCCGGAACGGCGGGACGTAATCGATGGGCAGGTCGGCCGCCAGGTTCTTGATGGCGCGGGTCAGGGCCGAGCGCTCGATGCCGAGCTTGCCGGCGAACTCGTCGGGGTTGAAGTAGACCGCCTCGCCGAACCGGCGGTTGACGATCCCCTCGATCCCCCGCAGGGCCAGCAACTGCACCGTGGCCGACGGGCTGACCCGGCCGATCAGGCTGGGCTCGTCGGGCTCGGCGTTGATCCGGACGATGGCCATGTTCTCGCGGGGCCGGAACCGCTCCACCGCCCCCGCCCCTTCGAGGATCTTCAGGGCCGTGCCGATGGCCGACTCGTTGAGGTCGACCCGCGACGACTCCTTGATCTCGGCGTGGGTCAGCTCGATCGGGTCGGCGTCCAGCCCCCGGAGGAAATCGTAGACCCGGTACACCGCGTCCGGCGGCGGGTACTCGTTCTCGATGAACATCTCCTGGAGGAAGCGGTCCTGCGGGGCATACAGCAGGACGCACCGGGCCCGGTTGCCGTCGCGACCGGCGCGGCCGGCCTCCTGGTAATACGCCTCCAGCGTCCCCGGCAGGTTGAAGTGGACCACCGAGCGGATGTCCGCCTTGTCCACGCCCATGCCGAAGGCGTTGGTGGCCACCACCGTCTCGACCTCGCCGGACATGAACCGGTCCTGGGCGGAGGCGCGTTCTTCCCGGCTCAGCCCGGCGTGGTAGACCACGGTCGGCCGCCGCAGCTCGCGCTCCAGGTACTGCCCCACGGTCTCGCACCGGGCGCGGCTGGAGGCGTAGACGACGGCCGGGCCGGGCATCCTCTGGAGGGTGCTGGCCAGGACGGCGAGCTTGTCGGCGTCCTTGGTCGCCTTGACCACGGCGTAGGTCAGGTTGGGCCGGTCGAACCCGGTGACGAACTGCGCCGGGTCGCGGAGGTCGAGCTGGTCGGCGATGTCGCGGCGGACCAGATCCGTGGCGGTGGCGGTCAGGGCGATGCACGGGGGCGACCCGATCTGGCGGCGGGCGTAGCCGATCCGGGCATAATCGGGCCGGAAGTCGTGGCCCCACTCGCTGATGCAGTGCGCCTCGTCGACCGCCAGAAGGGCCGGCTTGACACGGGCCATGGTCTCGACGAACCGGGGGCTGCGGAACCGCTCCGGGGCGACGTAGACGAGGTCATGGAGCCCGGCCTCGATCTCGGCCAGCCGCGCCTTCTGCTCGGCCGGGTCGAGCGTGCTGTTGAGCAGCGTCGCCCGCAGGCCCCGGGCCTGGAGGGCGTCGACCTGGTCCTTCATCAGCGCGATCAGGGGGCTGACCACCAGCGTCGGCCCGCGCAGGAGGACGGCCGGGAGCTGATAGCAGAGGCTCTTGCCGCCGCCGGTCGGCATCACGCACAGGACGTCGCGGCCGCCCAGGACGTTCTCGATCACCTCGCGCTGGCCGGGCCGGAATCGCTCCAGTCCGAAGCGATCGCGCAACGGGCGTTCCAGGTCGGCGGCGACGTCGGCCATGCTCATGGGCGGGCGGTCCCGGGTCGTTCAGGTCGGAGCGACCCCCATTATACGACGCCCGTTCACCATCCGCGACCCGGACTGCCCGACCGGAGCGGGGCCGAACCCCTCCGGGGCGAGCCGGCCCCCGGTTCCCGCCGGCCCGCCGCGACATCGCCCCCTCCTCCGGAAAGGCGGCGCGGTCCCCGGCCGGCAACCGTGGCCGAGCCCGGCCCCGGCGACCCGCACCGGCCGGGCCGGCAGATCAAAGGGGCCCCGGGCGATTGGCGGGGATCCGCCGGCACGGTTTCCCGGTCAATCCTCGGAGGCCGACGGGCCGGCTTCCCCCTTGTACTTCCGATTCTGGTCGCTCGGCGACAGGGGCACTTCGGGGCTCTCCGGCTTCTTCCCGGAGAATCGATCCACGACGGGGGGCGGGGCGGTGGGCAGCGGATCCTGCTGACAACCGGCGCACGTCGCGAGGCAGATGGCAAGCAGGCCCACGGGCTTCGGCACTCTCATCGGATCCCTCTGCGGTCGCTGGGTGGATCGTGGGAGGCGGCCCCGACATCCGCCCGGGGCGACGGCGGCCGTCGGGCGGGCGGGGCCGGATATCCATCAGAACGCGTCGGAGCTGACGACCTCGCCGCCGCCGCGGGTGCTGAGGGCGCGGTAGACGACCGCGTTGGTCGAATTCTTGAGGAACCGGACCGAACCGTCGCCGAACAGGAAGTTCGCCCCGCCCGGGTGGAGGCTGCGGAAGCCCCACTGCCCCATCTCCAGGGCGGCGGGCACGTTGCGCCATTCCGCCGAGCCGGTCGTGGGTACGTCGGGTGTGACGACGTTCGCGTTGATGCGGGGCACGGAGGAGGCGAGTCCCCCCTGGATGGTCGTCACGCCGGGGAAGGCGGACGGGCCGATCCAGTCGAAGATGCTCCAGTAGTTGCCGTAGCTCAGCAGGGGCCGGAGGAAATTCGAATACTCGCCGGCCAGGATCGTGTTGCTCGACCCGTCGCGGATGTCGGATAGGCCATAATTCCGGTTGCGGCCGAACATGCCGTCGGGCTCGACCTCATTGGGGCAGCTGGTGTAGCGGATGATGTCGATGGTCCCGAACATCCCGGCGTAGGAACCCTGGGAG
The DNA here is from genome assembly GCF_051175315.1 of Tundrisphaera macrotermitis. Lineage (NCBI taxonomy): Bacteria > Pseudomonadati > Planctomycetota > Planctomycetia > Isosphaerales > Isosphaeraceae > Tundrisphaera > Tundrisphaera macrotermitis. The sequence goes on along the minus strand of NZ_CP195100.1, from coordinate 4,825,052 downwards.
TAGGGGTTCGTCCCGGTGATGGGGGTTGCCCGCAGGTCCGACGGGCAGACATAGACGGCCACGCGGGTATTCAGGCCCGTGTAGTTGATGGCGCCGGCATTGTCCGATCCCTGCATGTCCTTGGCCGCGAAGTTGAAGTTGATCGCGTTGAAGGCCGCCGTCTGCTCGACATAGGGGAGGAGCAGGGCCCACATCGTGTGCTTCTTGCGGGTCAACCAGTTCGACCCGTCGGTCGGGCAGGATGGCGTCCCCGTCTGGTTGCTGTTAGCGGTCACCGCGCCGATCGGCAACCGCCCGATCGCCGACTCGTAGTTGTGCATCGCTAGGCCGATCTGCTTCAGGTTGTTCACGCACTGGCTGCGGCGGGCGGCCTCGCGCGCCGCCTGAACGGCGGGCAGGAGCAGGGCGATCAAAACGGCGATGATCGCGATCACCACCAGAAGCTCGATCAGCGTGAATCCCCGAGGCGGGACGGCGGGCCGTGGGGCCGGGATGGTGCCACCTGATTCCAGGGGCGTCGATTCAACCGATCGCATTCGAGCACCTCGGTTCGGATCCTAATGTATCTTCGTTGAAAATGTCCGCGGCGCTTGGCCCATATGAGAACAGGATGCCAAAGACAGTTTAAGCAATCAGGGAGCCAAATCTTCAAGAGAAATCCCGCAATTCGGCCGCGCGGACTCTCATGGTGAATCCTTGATACGCCCAGGACCCCGTAAACCTCGGTTCAAGTGAGGGATGCGACCCCGGAGGCCGTGCCCTGGCGGATCCGGCCGGGACACGCCTCGCCCTGCATCGCCCGATGCGAACTTTCGGCGGTGCCCAATCCTTTGGCGTGACTGCCGATGCTGGGTGCGGGGCCGTGCGGGGCGGGCCATCGGCCATCAAAATCATGAGTATTACTGATCATTGCGAATCTTCCTCGGCGATCCTCCGAGGCGCGATCGAATTGGCTTGCGCCGCGGCGTTGGCATATCATGGGCGGCCGGGCCCGGCGAGGACGAGCGGCGATGGAGCAGATCTATTACACCCAGTGCCCGGTCGGCTACGGCCTGGGGGCGAGCAACGGGTTCCAGATCAAGCGGATGACGCCCGGCTACCCGGTGTCGGGCGACTTCCGCCACCTGGGGATGAAGGCGTTCCCGGGCGGGGGGCGGTCGCTGGCCCCGCCCGCGCTGCGGTATCGCCGCGATGGCGACGTGGTCGAGGTCGCCTGGCTGACGCCGCGCGCCCACGAATACGAGACCGAGCGGGGGTTGTGGGGCCGCCCGGGCGGGCTGTTCGCGCATGGGGTCCGATTGGCCGCCTCGGATCTCGCCGCGATCCGGTCTTGGCCGGCGGGGTTGTGGGACGCCCCGGCGTGGCGGCGGAGCGACCCCGAGCCGAGCCGGGGCCAGCCGCCCTCCGAGTTCGACCTGGCGGAGGGGGCGTTGTCGATCCGCCCCGAGTTCGGGTCCGTGGCGAGGCTGGCCGGGGGGGAAGGCCCGGAAAGGCTGGCCCGGCTGCTGGCCGGGGTGGCGATCGCGGCCCGCGAGGGGAGGACCCTGTTCCTGGTGGCCGACCCGGGCCGGCTGGGGCCGATGGTCGCCCTGCTCACGTTCGCGTTCCCGGAGGCGATGCGCGGGGCGCTGACGTTCTCGACGTTCCACGACCGCCCCGAGGAACTGCCCGGCTTCCGGATCCAGGGGACCAGCCCGATCGCCCGCCCGAACCGCCCGGCTCTGGCGTCGCTGGGGATCGTCGCCGACCTCGACGCCGGGACCTGCGAACCCCCGATCGACCCGCCCCGTTGGGCCCGGACCCTGGCCGGCTGGTTCATCCATCCCGGCCCGGTCGCCGAGGCGGACTGGTCGACCGCCGACGACCTCGCCCGCCGGGCGGATCGGCCCGACGACGCCTGGTCCGACGACTGGCTCGACCACCTGATCGGCTTCCCCGAGGCGTGCCGCGACCGGGGCGTCCCCGAATCGGCCGAGGGGTGGGCGCGGCTCCGGTCGTTCGCCGAGTGGTCGGCGCGGGCCGGGGCGGGGGGCGAATGGATCCGGGGCCGGGGCCCGTCGTGGTGGTCGGCGGTCGACGAGAAAGATCGGCCCGAGGCCCGCGCTGCGCTGCTGGCCCACCTCGGGCTCCGGGAGGCCTGGGCCGATGCCGCCGAGGCGCGGGGCTGGGGCGAGGCGTTCGCCGGCTGGTTCGGGGGGATCGAGGCCGGGGAGCGGGATGGGGCGATCGCGGACACGCTCCGCGCCGCGCCCCGGGAGGCCCGCCCGGCCTTCGCCCGCGCCCTGATCGGGGGCCTGGCGCCCGACGCCGCCGGGGCGGTGCTGCGGCGGCTCCGATCCGACCCGTCGTGCGACCGGGGGATGCTGATCCCCCTCGAAGCGGGCGCGGCGGCGGCCCGAGTGCGCGACGGCGGCGACCCGTCCCCGCTGCGATCGCTGGTCGAGGCGGCGCGGGGCCGGTCCGGCGTGCTGGCGGCGGTGCTCGACGCCGCGGCGGGCGCCGTCGCCGATCGTCCGGAGGCCGTGGCCCTCCTGGCCCGGGCCGTGGCCCCGGCCTTCGACCCCGACGCCCCGGGCCAGGGCCGGGCCGGGATGGCCTGGGCCCTGGGCCGGGGGGCCGACGCCCCGGGGTGGATTGGCCCGGCCCTCCGCCCGTTCCTCTCGGACGCCGACCGGGCCGGGGACTGGCGAGCCCTCCGCGACCGCACCCCCGAGGCGGATCGCCCCGCGCTGGCGCGGGCCTGGCTGGCGCTGGCGAGCGACCCCGGACTGCCCGATGACGCGTTCCGCTGGGGCGTCGAGGAGATGCTCCTGCCGATGTCCCCCCGGCCCGCCGATCCGGCCTGGGCCGAAACCTACCTGGCGCGGATGCCGTCGGGCCTCGACCTGATCCGCCGGCTGATCACCCCCGAGTTCCGCAAGCGGGGAGTCCCGGACTGGATCGCGGAGGCCCGGGGACGCGGCGAGGTGTCCGACGAGCAGGCGAGGCGGGTCGACGACGCCCTGGACTTCGGCCGGCTGCTCCGTTCGGGCGACCCGGCCGGCCTGCTCGGCCTGCGGCTGCCGGGGGTCCCGCCCGAGGAGCGGGGGGCGCTGCTCCTGGCCCTGCAAGGCCGGCTCCGCGACGCGGCGGGGGCGGGACTGGGGCCGATCCTGGACGCCGTCCGGGAGGCCTGGCCGGGTGGGTTCGACGCCGGGGCCCCGGGGCTCGGGCCGATCGGCGATGCGCTGTCGCGCCCCCTCGACCCGCTCCGGGCCCGGCCCGACGACTGGCTGGGACGGGCGGGCGCGATCGTCGCCCGGCTCCGGCCGCCCGACGCCGGGGACGGTTGGGGGTGGGAGCCCGACGGCGTGGTGGCCGAGATGGTCGCCGCCTCGTCGGCCCGCCTCCCGATCGACGGGCGGTGGCCGGTGCGCCAGCGGATGCTCCGCGACGACCGGGCCTGGCGGGCGCTGGCGGCCGACGCCCGGGGCGAACTCCGCCGCGCCGGTGCGGCCGACGCCGCGCCGGGGGTGGTCGCCGCCTGGGACCGGGCCCTGGTGCAACCGCGTCCCGAGCGGTTCTTCGAACTGATGCTCAACGCCTGCGACGGCCCGAGGCTGGCCCGCGTGGTCGCGGCGCGGGTGGCGGACCTCCGATCATTGCCCCCCCTGCCCTGGTGGTCCCATGCCGATTACCCCGAGGCCCGCGACGACATCCGCGACGGCTTCGCCCGGACGGCCCCGCTCGCCCCTTTGCCCGGAGAGGCGTTGCCGGCTCTGAAAGCATGGGTCGGGGACGGGCTGTCGGCGTTCGGTTCGATGCGGTGGAAGTGCCTGGAGACGCTCTCCGGGTTCGCCCGATCGGGCTACGACGCCGCGACTCGCGGCCAGATCGTCCGGGGCTGGACCCAGGACCGGGGCCTGAACGAGGCCCTGGCCGCCGTGCCGGACCCGGACCGCCATCGGTTCGCGGCGCGGGTGATCCTGGGGCTGGACGACGACGCGATCGCGGTCGAGCCGCTGGCGAGGTGGCTGGAGCGCGCCGGGGTCCGCGACCTCGATCGCCTGGGCCGGTGGGCCGAGGAGCTGGACGGGCTGGCCGAGGTGGGCGACGCGGACCGGATCGGCCGGATGCGGCTGGTCGGCGACCTGAAGCGGGAACTCGCGACCCTGCTGCGCGAGGCCCGCGAGTCGGCACGGCCCCGTGACCGCCCGCCGAGGGAGCCCTGATCGTCGCGGCGAACCCGCCCGACCCAATCGTCCCGACCCGATCGCCGAAGTCCCGAAATCGGCGATTCGGGGCGATGACAAGCGGTCGCCGGGCCGATTAGAATTCGCCGGGACCCCGCGCGGGCGTCCGTCGCATCATCCCGGCCGAGAACGATCCCGGAGAGGTTGGAGATTCATGACGCAACTGGGCGGCGGGCCTCCGGTGGTCGGCATCGACCTGGGCGGGACCAAGGTCCTGGCCGGGGTCGTGGGCGCGAACAATCGGCTCTTCGGCCGCGCCAAGCGGTCGACGCCCGCCGGGGACGGCAACGATGCGATCCTCGCCGCGATCGTCGAGTGCCTGGATCAGGCGCTGGCCGAGGCTGGCGTGTCGCGCGACGAGTTGGCCGGGATCGGGATCGGCTCGCCCGGCCCGCTCGACCCCAAGACCGGGGTGATCGCCTTCAGCGCCAACATGAACGTGAGCAACTGGCCCCTGGCGCCCGACCTGTCGAAGGCGATCGGCAAGCCGGTGCTGCTCCAGAACGACGTCCGGGTGGGCGGGTATGGCGAATACCGCCTGGGGGCCGGCCGCGAGCACAAGAGCATGCTCGCCGCGTTCGTCGGCACCGGGATCGGCGGCTGCCTGATCATGGACGGCCGGGTCGTCGAAGGGGCGACCGGCAACGCCGGCGAGATCGGCCACATCGTGGTCAAGGCCAAGGGCCCCCTCTGCGGATGCGGCCGCCACGGCTGCCTGGAGGCCCTGGCCAGCCGCAACGCGATGGCCCGGCGGATCAGCAAGGAGATCAAGAAGGGGGTCGAGTCCTGCCTGGCCGGCAAGGTCGACAAGAAGACCAGCAAGCTCAAGAGCGGCGACCTGGCCGACGCCCTCGCCGCCGGCGACCACGTCGCGACCAAGGAGATCCACCGGGCCGCCTTCTATCTCGGCCTGGCCCTGGGCGGCCTGGTCAACCTGATCGGCCCCGAGATCGTCGTCCTGGGCGGCGGCGTCACCGAGGCGCTGGGCCAGCCGTTCCTGGACTTGGTCCGCGAGTCCGCCCGCGAGCAGATCCTGGTCGACCCGGATCAGACGATCCGCATCGAGCTGGCCGCCCTCGGCGACGACGCCGGCATCCTCGGCGCCGCCCTGCTCGCCCGCGAACGCTTCGCGGGGTGAACTTCGGCCCGTCGTCGGTGTATTTCGACGCGAGAACGGCCGCGATTGCTTTGCCGAACGCGGCCCCCCGCCCGTCGTCCCACCAGGATCGCCAAGTTGCGGGGATGCTCTCGGTGCGGCCGAATCGGCCTGCACCCGGTCAGTTCGAGCCCATGAGTTCCGACGCCGTCAAGGGTGGGATGTCGCTCGCGGCCGTCCGGTCGACCCAGACTTCGGTCCCGGGCGGGACCTCGGCCGGCGATCGGACGGTCGCGTCGAGGAACACGCCATACCGATCCAACTCTTTCGCATAGGTCCTGGGGAGGGCCGAGGTGATGATCACTTCGCCCGAGGGCGGGACGCACCGGACGGGATGCTTCCGGATGATGAAAGAATTCAAGACGCCGAACAGGACGACGGATCCATCGACGACTGCCGACTCGCTCACGATGCCGACTCGCGTGATCGGTTCGAACACCGGCATGGGTCGCTCGGGGTAGAAGAGTCCGTGCAGGATCCTCATCAACCAGTAGGCATGAAGCTGGTTCCTGCGCTGCATCTCCTCGAATTCTTCCTCGGTCATGGGACCATACAAGGCCGTCCCGTTGATCACGTCCTCCGGGTGGGCGTGGGGCTTCGACGCGATCTCCCGCACCTCTTCGACCAGATCGGCCGGGAGACCGGCCAGACATTCGAGGAAGCCGGGCCAGGGCGCCAGGGCCGCGATCTCGTAGGCTAGCTCCCCGCGACAGAAGACGCCGCGTTTATCCAGCGACATCATGCGTGCGACCATTTCCTCGACTGTGCGTTTGCCCGGCATGGTCAATACCGACTCCAAGGGGCCACGGGCCGATGAGTGATCCTCCGGGCATCATCACGCCTGCGAGCATCACCCGATCAGCGTGTCGTACTCGGAATGCGGCCCGATCCAGAACCAGACGATCCCTTGTGGTTTGTCGACGCCCAGGGCGCGGTGGTGAGACCCGACGCGGACCGACCAGAGTTGCCGCGTCCTGCCGACCTTCTTGAGGTGCAACGACGGGTGATGCGGATCGGCCTTGAGCAACTCGAAGTTCTTGTCCGCCAGCGCTCTGACCTCGTCCGGCAACAACCGGTGGTATTGCCAGAAGCGGGGCAGCGTGAAATGGTTCATAGAGGCCGACTTAAACCGGCATCGTGCTCACGGTCCACCTCGTCCAGCAGATTATCGAGGCGGCCCGAATCCAGGTCATCCTCAATCTGTTTGTCCCACCGTTGCGCGGCATATTCGTCGAGCCATGACATCAACTCGGCGAACTCCTGGGCCGGCAGTCGGGCGATGGCCGCTTCGATTTCTTGCACACCCATGGCCGTCGAAGACCTCAAAAGGACCTGATTTGGGATCGATCGCCGCGAGATCGCTCACTTCGCCGGCTTGAGGAACCCCTGGGCGTCGAGCCAGCGGGCGCAGAGGCCGGGCCACTCGGAGAAAGGCATCTCCTTGGGGCCGAGGCCGAGGCCGTGTCGGCCCTGCTCGAAGATATGGAGTTCGAGCGGGACCCTGGCTTTGCGCAGGGCGAGGGCGAACAGGAGGGCATTCTCGGGCGGGACGGCGGTGTCCTGGTCGGTGTGGGCCATGAAGGTCGGCGGCGTGTCCCTGGTCACCTGGAGTTCGTTGGACAGGGAGGCGACCAGGTCGGCGGGCGGGTTGTCGCCCAGGAGATTCTTCTTCGACCCGGCGTGGCCGTAGGGGGTCGCCATGGCGATGACCGGGTAGACCAGGATGGCGCGGTCGGGCCGGGAGCTGAGCCGCTCGACCGGGTCGGGGGAGTCGGGGCGGCCGGCGTCGAAGTGGGTGGCGATCGTCGAGGCCAGGTGGCCGCCCGCCGAGAAGCCGAGCACGGCCACGCGTTTGGGGTCGATCTTCCAGTCCTCGGCGTGCGACCGGACCGTGCGGATGGCGCGGGCGGCGTCTTCGAGCATCGCCGGGTGGCGGAACGCCGGGCCGAGCCGGTACTTGAGCACGACCGCGGTGAGGCCCAGGCCCCGGGCCCACTCGGCGATCGGCTTGCCTTCGTGGTCGGCGAGGCCGCCGTAGCCGCCCCCCGGGCAGATGACGATCGCCGCCCCGGTGGCCTTGTCGGGGTCGGGGCGATACAGGGTCAGGGTCGGCAAGGTCCGCTTGTCATCCTTGGCCACGCCGGGGGGTCCGTCGGGCCAGAGCGGCATGGGCCCCTCGACGGCCGGCATCTCCCCGGCCCGGGCCATGGCCGCGCCGACGAGCAACATCGCATACGCCAGTCGGCCCGGACGCCGCACGCGGATTCGCATCATTCGGAGGTCCCTTCGGGGGATTCGACGCTCAGACGACGCGGCGATAGTCGACCGCGTCCAGGGCGCCCAGCCAGGCGGCCTGCAGGGTGGCCGCCGTCATCATGACGGAGACGACCAGGAAGGTCAGCAGGGCCCGGATCGCCAGGTAGGTGGACGACTGCACGTAGAGGCCCTGGCTGCTCAGGCCATTGGTCGTCGGCAGCGACAGCGACGCCGGCAGCGCCCCGGAGAACGTATAGCCCCGACCCAGGCTCTCCCAGTAGAGGCGGAGGTAGGAGTCGATCGTCAGGCTGCGGAAATCGACGCCGTTGTAATGCGGGAGCCCGTTGATGATCTGCGACCCGGCCAGGCAGGGCAGCAGGTCGAGCGTGAAGAAGGCGAAGGCCCCACCCAGCATCGTCCCGATCGCCACCAGGAATTCCGAGGCGACCAGGGCCATCGGGACGATCGCCAGCGAGAGGAAGGTCATCATGGGGTGGCGGATGGCGACCATCAGGCCGTTGCGGACGCCGAGCCAGCCCCGCCGGGCGCGGCCGAAGGCCATCAGCGAGGCGATCGGCCCGATGGTCCAGGTGGCCGCGAACACGGCGTAGTTGGCCCAATCCCAGCGTTGGCCGCGATGGAGCAGGACGCCCATCCCCCACAGCGAAACGACCGTGCCGGCCGCCATCGCGGCGGCGGTCGCCGCCTGGGCCGCGAGGGCGACGGCCGCCGCCCGGCCGCCGACCGGCTCCGGGGGCACCTCGCCCCGGCTGGACCGTTCCAGGGTGCGCCCCACCAGGGCCACGCCGGCGACGGCCAGGGCCACGCCGCCCGCGAGGAGCCCGATCCGGGGGATCGTCATCGCCAGGGCGATCGCCGCCGAGGCCAGCAGGATGCGCGCCAGGGAATCCGGCCGGAAGGCGGACCTCAGCCCCTCGGAGAAGGCGCGGCCGGACTGCCCGGGCTGGCGCGGGCAGGGGACGACCACCATCTGATGGCAGTCCCAGCACTGGATCTCGGACCCGATCAGCTCGGACTTCGCCCTCAGGAGCCTCCCGCATCGGCACGGGACGGGGACGAACGTGGCGGTGCGATGTGATGCGGTCATGGCCATGGGCCGGCTCCCGGGACAGCGTCGCGGGGGGATGGCGATGCGGGCCGGCGAGATGCCGGATCGACTCCCCGGGCCGAGTTGAGATCGGATAGTCCGAAATCTTCGGGGGGCGCCCCGATCCTGTCAAGGGACCAGTCCGGGCCCGGCGCCGGGGCAATCGGAGGGCCGGGTGAAGAATCGGGCCGGGCCGGCCGATAGAGGCAAGGTCGGATTGCGACGATTTCTCCGATTTTCCGGGCAGGTGGGGCTAGACCATGGGGCGACGACACGATCCGAATCGCGGGCGGAGCGACGCCGCCACGACATTTGGGGCGTGGTTGGCGCTGGTCGTCCTGGTCGCCGCACCGGCCTGGGGGCAGGACGGGGGTACCGGGCCGATCGGGGGGATCCCCGCCGGGCCGGCCCGTCCGCTGCTGGAGCCCGACCCGGCCGCCCCGCCGGCCGCGCAATTCGTCGAGAAGCTGGTCGGGACGACCGGCGTGTTCGAGGTCAAGCTCGGGCAGGGCCGGTTCCTGACGCTCGACCAGCCGGTGGCCGCCGACGCGGCGGGGCCCGCCGACCAGCCCCCGCAATTCCTGGCGGTGGGCGACCCCAACGTCGCCGACTTCTTCCAGATCACCCCGAGGCAGATCCGGGTGGTCGGCAAGAAGCTCGGGACGACCGACCTGATGGTGACCAACCGCGAGGGCAAGACGTTCGAGTTCGAGGTCCGCGTGGTGGCCGACCTCGACGTCCTCCGCGAGCAGTTGCGGGCCCTGTTCCCGGACGCGTCGCTGAAGCTCGCCCAGCTCCGCGAGAAGATCGTGGTGGAGGGGGAGGCGCGGGACGCCGCGCAGGTGGGCCGGATCATCAACACGATCGAGACTTACGCCCTGTCCGTGCAGACGATCCGCGTCCAGGGCCAGGTCAACAACTTCCAGGCCGGCAACAACGCCATACCGGCCGCGCCGGCCGACCCCGGGCTGCCCGGGTCGCCGTTCCCGGGCATCGGCGGGGGGACCTTCCAGGGCGCCCCGGGCCTGGGGGGCAGCCTGCCGACCGGGGGCGACGCGACGTCCCAGACCCGGGCGGGGGAGATCACCCTGGGCAAGTACGTGAACAACACGATCCAGGTCATCAACCTCATCCGCGTGCCGTCGTCCCAGCAGGTGCTGCTGAAGGTGCGGGTCGCCGAGCTGAACCGATCCGGGTTCCGCGAGATCGGGGCCGACCTGCTGGCGGCTATCCCCGAGTTCGGCACGCTGTTCGGCACGCAGATCATCAACCCCGCCACCGGGACCGGGTTCGCGGCAGGTCGCGTCGGGGCCTCGACGTTCAACGGGGACATCCGATCGCTGAACATCGGCACGGAGGGGACGGTCTACGGCACCTTCTCCCGGGGCCAGTTCAACGCCGTGCTGACCGCGCTGCGGAGGAACAGCCTCCTCAAGATCCTGGCCGAGCCGAACCTGGTGGCGTTGAACGGCCATCAGGCCAACTTCCTGGCCGGCGGCGAGTTCCCGGTCCCGTCGTTCTCGGGGATCGGGGCCGGGGCGCCCGGGGGCGGGGGGGCATCCAGCACCCAGTTCAAGGAATTCGGCGTCCGGCTCTCGTTCCTGCCCATCGTCCTGGACGGCAACACGATCCGCCTGACCGTGGACCCCGAGGTCAGCGCCGTCGACTTCTCCGTCGCGACGACCCTGGTCCCGGGCGGCTCGCCGGTCCCCGGCCTGACCAAGCGCAGCTCGCACACGACCGTCGAGCTGAAGCAGGGGGAGACGCTGGCCATCGCCGGGCTGATGCAGCTGTCCCTGGACGGCGCGACCCAGAAGCTCCCCGGGCTGGGCGACCTGCCGTACATCGGCGGATTCTTCAGCAACACGACGAGCAACCGGCTGGAGAAGGAGCTGATCGTGCTGGTCACCCCCTACCTGATCGAGCCGATGGCCCCGGGCCAGGTGCCGCCCACCCCGGGCGACGAGGTGACGCAGCCCAACGACCTCGAATTCTACTTCCTGAACCGGATCGAGGGGCGGACCGGGATCGATGGGCGCTCGACCACCAGCTATGACGACCCCCTGCACTTGATCCGCCACTCGCTGGTCGAGCGGAAATATCTCCTGGGGCCCTCGGGCTTCTCCAAATAAACCCCGTCGGAGGCGGAGATGGACCTGATCTCGATTCGAGGCCGGCGCGGCGTCGGCCTGGCGCTGGGCCTGCTGCTGCCCCCGGGCCTGGCGGCCGGCCAGGGGCTGCCCGACCCGCTGCCCCCCCTGCCCCCGGGCGCCGGCCCGGTGCTGGCCGTCGAGGCCGCGCCCCGGATGATCACCACCTCCCCGCCCGTCCAGGTCCCGCCGGGCGGCCCGGCCCCGACCTGGGCCCCGCCGCCGATCGACCCGCCCGCCCTCTACAGGCACCCGCCCAAGCACGTCGACGCCAAGGCCCGGTCGTGGCGCTGGCGGAGGACGCAGGGGAAGTTCTGGGGCTATCCCGAGGAATACTGCCCCCGCCCGCTCGGGGCGTCCCTCTACGATCACGGCAGGGCGATGGTCGCCAACGGCGCGGCGGCCCGGCTGATCCTGCTCCGCTACGACTTCGTCGACGGGTCCAGCGAGCTGAACGACCGGGGCATCGACCAGCTGGCCCGGGCCTCGGTCCAGCTCGCCAGCAGCCCCTACCCGCTCCTGATCGAACGCGACCCGGACCACCCCGGCCTGGCGGAGCGGAGGCGCCTGACCGTGCTGGCCGCGCTGGCCTCCGGGCCCATGCCCGTCCCTTCGGATCGGGTGCTCGTGGGCCAGCCGATCGCGCACGGCCTGGCGGGGATCGAGGCCCACATCATCAACGACAACGCCTTGAACCGGACCGAGCAATATGGACCGCCGATCCCGATCAACAGCAACGGCGTGAACAGCCCGAGCGGCGTGACCAACTCGCAATGAGCCACCAGGGGACGACCCATGCGTGAATCTGCCCTCCGCGCCCTGTCCCTCCTCGCGCCGCTGGCCCTGGTTTCGGCCGGGTGCCATCAGGCCGCCAAGAAGCCGGCGGAGCACGCCTCGGCCCAGCTCCTGGGCACGCCGAGCGACAAGGCCAAGGTCTCCCATCGCCAGGCCGCCGACGTCCAGGTCGCGCTGGGCCGCTCCCTGGAGGAGCAGGGCCAGGCGGCCGGGGCCGAGGACGCCTATCGCCGGGCCCTGGAGAACGACCCCAGGCGGGCCGATGCCCATGCCCGCCTGGCGGTCCTGCTCGATCTCAAGGGGGACTTCCCGGGCGGGGCCAAGCATTTCGCCGAGGCGGCGCGGCTGGAGCCCAAGAACCCGGAATGGCGCTGCGACCTGGGCTACCACTTCGCCATCCAGCGCCGCTGGGCCGAGGCCGAGAAGGGGCTGCGCGAGGCGATCGACCTGGACAGGAACCACGCGCGGGCCCACAACAACCTGGGGATGGTCCTGGCGCATCGGGGCGACGACGAGGCCGCCCTGGCCGAGTTCGCCCGCGCCGGGCTCGACCCGTCCGACGCCCGGGCCAACCTCGGCCTGATCCTCGCCTCCGAGGGCCAGCTCTCCGAGGCCGAGCGGGCCTACGCCGGAGCGATGGCCGAGAAGCCCACCTCGATCGCCGCCCGGGACGGCCATCACGCGGTCGTCGCCGCCCGGACCGCCCCCCGCGCCGGGGCGGTCGCCGCCCGGCCCCGCGTCGACGACGCCATCCGCCGGGCCTCGGCGGACCTCCCCCCCCTGCCCTGATCCACCCGATCCGGGAACCGTGAGCTAGGCTTCCCGAAGGGAGGCTCATGCCATGCAGGGGATCGGGGCGGACGCCATGTCCAGCGGGCGGGGACGATCGAGGCGGCGGGGCGCGGCCATGACGGAGCTGGCCCTGATGCTGCCGGTCCTCTGCCTGATCATGGTGATCACGATCGACTATTCGCGCCTCTTCTACGCGCTGTCCACGATCACCGACTGCGCGCGAGACGGCGCGCTCTATTTCGCCAATCATCCGACCGCCCCCGCCTCCAGCATCCAGCAGGCGGCGCTCGCCGATGCGGTCAACCTGACCAACCCGGCCCCGACGGTCGCCACCTCCGGGCCGACGACCAGCGGCGCCGGCTACACGACGGTGCAGGTCACGGTGAACTACCGGTTCACGACGCTGTTCAACTACCCGGGCGTCCCGCGCGAGACGAACCTGTCCCGCAAGGTCGTCATGATGGTCACCCCCCCATGAGATCGGACCGGCGTCCGGCGAGGCATACCCCGATGCGGCAACTGGGCAGGGCGAGGCGACGGCGGGGGATCATCATGGCCGAGGCGGGGGCCGTCTACTCGGTCACGATCCTGCTGGTCCTGGGCATGATGGTCGCGGGTCTCGGGGTGTTCCGCTACCAGGAGGTCGCCTTCCAGGCCCGGCAGGCGGCCCGCTGGGCCTCGGTCCAGTCCGGCACCCCGACCCCCGCCCAGGTCCTGGCCGGCGGCATCACGCCGATCATGATCCCCCGGAACCGGCTGACGGCGACGGTCGCCCGGCCGACGATCAACTCGGTCGAGTACATCAGCGTCACGCTCACCTACCGATGGACGCCCGAGGCCTTCCCGACCGCCCTGTCCCCGGTGACATTCACCAGCACATCCCGGCAGCCGATAGCCCCCTGAAGATGAGGAGCCCGCGATGCGCCCGAGAACGGAGGCCCGCCCGCGCCGAGGGTCGGCCCTGGTCCTCGTCACGATCTGCCTGGTGCCGATGATCTGCGTGATGGGGCTGGCCCTGGACGGCGGCCTCTTGCTGGCGAAGAAGCGGCAGTCCCAGGCGGGGGCCGATGCCGCCGCCCGGGCCGCCGCCTGCTCCCTGTATTCGCGATATTCCTCGGATTCGGGGCTGGACCCGCAGGGCAATGCCCTCGCCGCCGGCCTGGCGCTGGCCGCGGCCAACGGCTTCGCCAACGACGGGACGGATTCGGTGGTGACGATCAACGTGCCGCCGTCCTCGGCCTCGGCGAGCTTCGCCGGCAAGTCGGGCTGCGCCGAGGCGATCATCACCTCCTACCAGCCCCGCTATTTCAGCCGGATCTTCGGCGCGAGCAAGGTCGCCATCAAGGCCCGCGCGGTCGCCCAGGTGAAGGCGACGCCGACCGCGTCGATCCTGCTGACCGACCCCACCATGCCCGGCGCCCTGACGCTGACCGGCGGGGCGAGGCTGACCACCACCGCGGGGGTCCAGGTCAACTCCGGCTCGGTGTACCACCCCACGTTCAGCCCCAACGGCGGGGCGGTCAACGCCTCCAACGGGGCATACATGTCGCCCGGAGGCGGCCTGAAGATCGTCGGCAACTACAACATCCCGAACTGGGCCACGTGGGGCACCTTCTTCAGCAAGGAACCGGAGAGGAACCAGGCGGCCATGAGCGATCCCTACGCCTCCGTCGCCACCCCCACCACCGCCGGCCTCATCGCACGATCCGCGCCCAACCCGCCCTACGGCAGCGCCACCATCAACCCGGGCATCTACAACGGCGGGCTCACCCTGGGGGGCGGCATGACCATCACCATGAACCCCGGCCTGTATTACATGAAGGGGGGCAGCTTCACGGTGGCCAACGGCGTGACGCTGACCGGCACGGGCGTGACGATCTTCCTGGACGCCGCCGGGTCCTCGATCAACCTCCAGGGCGGCACCACCGTGACCATGTCGGCCCCGACCACCACGGCCTCCGGGGGCATCCCCGGGATCGTCCTGTTCCAGGACCGCGCCAACTCCACGCCGCTGAACAACATCGCGAACGGCTCCAACGTGAAGATGACCGGGACGATCTACGCGCCCAACGCCGCCATGACGATCGCCGGCGGGGCCTACGGCGCCTCCTACGGCTCGCAGTACATCGTCAAGTCGCTGAACCTCTCCAACAACGTCAACATCAACATCAACACCCCCGCGAACGCCGGCAGCGGCGTCTCCCGGCCGATCATCGCCGAGTAACGCCCGCCCACCCCACGAGGCCACGGCGAAGGCCGGCGCGATCCCCCCGGCGGGGTCGGCCGGCCTTCGTTCGTTCGCCGGGATGCATGCCCCGGCCCATCCCCACGCCACACCACGCCGACGCGGCCCCATCCGATCGCCGGCCGGCGGGCCGGCATCCCCGCGCGCACTCCGCCCCCTGCCTCCCAAAATCCGGGCATGCCCGGCCGCATCGCCGAGAGCCATATCTCTCACATGTTGCCGCTGCGTGACATTTCCGAATCGGCGCACTATTGATTAGTTATAATGCCTCGATTTCTCTCCCTTGTCCCAATCATGGATCCGTCCGTCCCGAGGCCGCTTCCATGAAGATTCGTCGCGACTCCACGACGCCACGTTGACGAGGGGGCCCCGCGGGGGCCGGCGCGGCAGGTGTATCGGCCGGGCGGTATCCGAACGTCGACGGCCCCGTCGCGGGGCATCCCGGATCCCGGACGGCCCGGGCAATCTTCATGGGAACGGCGAATGATTCACCATGTGCGCCGGATGCGGCACGGCACGGTCCTGATCCTGTTCACCATCTGCCTGGTGCCGATGATCTTCGTGATGGCCCTCGTCCTGGACGGCGGGCTGCTGATGGGCCGAAAGCGGCAGGCCCAGGCCGTCGCCGATGCCGGCGCGAGGGCCGCCGCCTGCTCGCTCTATTCGCGCTATACGCTGGACACCGGGCTCGACCCGCTGGGCAAGGCGTCGGCGGCGGGCCTGGCGATCGCCGCCGCCAACGGGTTCCCCAATGACGGGACGACCGCGTCGGTGACGATCAACGTGCCCCCCTCGGCCGGATCGGCGAAATTCGCCGGCAAGGCGGGCTGCGCCGAGGCGATCATCACGATCTATCAGCCCCGCTATTTCGGCTCGGTGTTCGGGACGGGGAAGATCCCGGTCCGGGCCCGGGCCGTGGCCCAGGTCAAATCCTCATCGAATCCGTCGCTCATCGTGACCGACATCCACCTGGCCGGGGCCCTGACGCTGACCGGCGGGGCGAAGCTCGTCACCAACTCGGACATCATCGTCAACTCGGATTCGCTCTACAACGTCGCAACCAACCCCCTGGGCGGCGCCATCAACATCTCCAACGGGGCGTTCATCGACACGGGGACGGCGCTGACCAAGGTCGCGGGCAACTTCAACATCCCGGGCTGGGCCAGCCTGTCCACCTTCCTCAACATCGGCCCGCTGATCGGCCACCCCGGGACGAGCGACCCCTACGCGTCGATGCCCGCGCCGACCACGGCCGGGCTCGTCAGCCGGAGTGCCCCCAACCCCTTGCTGGGCCTGATCGCCACGGTCAATCCCGGCGTCTACAACGGCGGGCTGACCCTGGGCAATGGCCTGATCGTGACCATGAACCCCGGCCTGTACTACATGAAGGGGGGCAGCTTCACGGTGGCCAACGGCGTGAAGGTGATCGGCACCGGGGTGACGATCTATACCGACTCCGGCGGCGGATCCCTGAACTTCCAGGGGGGGGCGACCGTCGCGCTGACGGCGCCGACGACGACGGCCGGCGGGGGCATCCCGGGCATCCTCTACTTCCAGGATCGGGCCAACGCCTCGGCGTTGAACAACATCGCCAACGGCGCGGTCACCGCGATGATCGGGACGATCTACGCCCCGAGTTCCCCGATGACGATCGCCGGCGGGGCGATCGGCGCCCAGCTCGGCTCCCAGTTCATCGTCCGGTCCCTGACCATCTCCAACGGCATGCTCCTGACCATCAACACGCCGGTGAGCCTGGGCGGCACCGTCTCCAAGCCGGCCCTGGTCGAGTGAT
Source organism: Tundrisphaera macrotermitis (assembly GCF_051175315.1). Classification (NCBI taxonomy): domain Bacteria; kingdom Pseudomonadati; phylum Planctomycetota; class Planctomycetia; order Isosphaerales; family Isosphaeraceae; genus Tundrisphaera; species Tundrisphaera macrotermitis. The sequence continues at coordinate 4,808,526 of NZ_CP195100.1, read as the reverse complement.
CGGGCCGATCACGGGGCCACCGACTCCGACTCGTCGAACGCCTTGGCGACCTGGAACGCCGCCGGGGCCAGCAGGATCACGAAGATGGCCGGGAAGATGAACAGGAGGGTCGGGAAGAGGATCTTGGTGGCCGCCTTCTGGGCCTTCTCCTCGGCCTTCTGCTTCCGCTTCTGGCGCAGCGTCTCGGAGAAGCTCCGCAGGCTCTTCACCAGGCTGGCCCCGAACTTCTCCGACTGGCCGATGACCGACGCCAGGCTGACCGCCTCCTCCAGGTCGGTGCGGCGGGCGAAGTTGCCCAGGGCCTCGCCGGGCGACCGGCCGAGCTGGACCTCCCGGTCCACGATCTTCAGCTCGTCCCCCAGGACCGGGTGCGCCGCCCGGAGTTCATCGGACACGCGCTTCAGCGATGCCTGGAGGCTCAGCCCCCCCTCCAGGCAGATGGTCAGGACGTCCAGGGCGTCGGGCAGTCCGCGGCGGAGTTCCTGCTGGCGGGCGGCCTTGCGGCGGTCGAGCCACATGCTCGGGCCGAGCATCCCGGTCAGGAACAGCGCCATCGAGACCGGCAGCGCCTTGGTGGTGGGCAGGACCCGCGTCAGGGTGAGCCCCAGGCCGACGAACGTGGCCAGCAGCAGCAGGATGAGCTTCACGCCCAGGAAGATGTGCAACGCCTGGCGATCGTACATCCCGGCGTAGACCAACCGGGCGCGGAGCCGGGTCCGCTCGGCCTCGTCCTCCGGGACGATGACCTTGCCCATCCGGGGCAAGGCCGTGCGGGCCATCGACGCGACGCTCTCGGGCCGGTCGCCGACCCTCCGCTTGCCGGCCAGGGCGTCCAGCCGCGCATCCAGCCGCGCGTTCCCGCCGCCGAGCAGGAGGCCGAGGACCAGGGCGAACAGCCCGACCGCGGCGCAGATCAGCAGGGCCGGGGCCATCGACGCGGGCATGGGTTGGTCCCTCAGAAATCGAAGTTCACGATCTTGCGGATCCACAAAGCCCCGATCGCCTCGAACCCGAAGGTGCCCAGCAGCACGCCCGGGTGGTCGAACAGCGTCATGGCATAGTTCGGGTTGAGGACGAGCAGGAGCAACAGCATCAGCGGGGGCATCGCCGCGAGGATCCAGCCCTGCATCCGGCCCTCGGCGGTCAGGGTGCTGATCGTGCCCCGGATCTGGTAGCGCTCGCGGACCACGTCGGCCAGCTTGATCAGGATCTCGGCGAGGTTGCCGCCGGTCTGCTGCTGGACCAGGACGGCCAGGACGAAGATCCGCAGCTCGATCACCCCGGAGCGCCGGGCCAGGTCGCGGAAGGCGACCTCGGCGGCCAGGCCCAGGTTCTGCTGCTCGTGGCAGAGCGAGAACTCGGCCGAGATCGGCTGCGGGAACTCCTCGGCGACCGACAGCAGGGACTGGCCCAGGGTCTGCCCGGATCGGACCACGCGGGCCATGAGGTCGAACGCCTCGGGCAGCTGCGACCGGAGCTTCTCGATCCGGGCGTCGCGCTTCTTGCGGACGTACCAGAACGGCGCGACGAACCCCAGGGCCGCGGCGACCGCCGCGTCGATCGGGCTCCAGCGGACGATGAACGCCATGAGCATCAGGCCGCCGGACATCCCCCCGGCGATGGCGGCGAGCCGCCCGGCCGTGACGTCCAGCCCCGACTGCTCGACCATCGCCTCCAGCCGCTGGCGCAGGCCGGGCTTGGCCTCCACGCCGTCCATCGCCTCGGCGGCCACGGCCCCCAGGTTCTTGAACAGGTTGGACTTCTTGACCAGGGCCTTGCTCTTCTGGAGGAACTCCTCGTCGACCCGGTCGTTGAGCCGCGACCGGTCGCGGAGGAACAGGTCCGCGGCGATCTGGTAGGCCGCGAACACCCCGACCATCGCCGTCATGGCCGCCAGCGTCGAGACCATCGCGGGGCTCATCGGGGCGACTCCCCCTTGGCCTGGCCGCTCAGGATCCGCCGCTCGAAGGTGTCCGGCGGCAGCTTGATGCCGGCCGCCTCGAACAGGTCCATGCACTTGGGCCGGATCCCGGTGCAGAAGAAGTAGCCCTGGGCGGCGCGATCCTCGTCGATGCCGGTCTGCTTGAAGACGAACAGGTCCTGCATGCTGACCACGTCCCCCTCCATGCCGACGATCTCCGAGATCTTGATGATCTTGCGGACGCCGCCGGAGAGCCGGGCCGCCTGGACGATGATCTGCACGGCCGAGGCGATCTGGCGGCGGATGATCCAGATCGGCAGGTCGAAGCCGGCCATGCCCACCATCATCTCGATGCGGCCCACGGCGTCGCGGGTGTCGTTGGCGTGGATCGTGGTCATGCTGCCGTCGTGGCCGGTGTTCATCGCCTGGAGCATGTCCAGGGTCTCCCCGCCGCGGCACTCGCCGACGATGATCCGGTCGGGCCGCATCCGCAGCGCGTTCTTGACGAGGTCGCGGGTCGAGATGGCGCCGTTGCCCTCGATGTTCGGGGGCCGGGTCTCCATGCGGACCACGTGCGACTGCTGGAGCCGCAGCTCGGCGGCGTCCTCGATGGTCGCCACCCGCTCGTCGTCGGGGATGAACGCCGACAGCGCGTTCATCAGCGTCGTCTTGCCCGAGCCGGTGCCGCCGGAGACGATCATGTTGGCCCGCGCGCGGGTCGCCGCCGAGAGGAAGTCGACCATCTCCTGGGTGATGGCCTTCTTCTCGACCAGGTCCTTGAACTGGAGCGGCGACTTGCTGGAACGCCGGATCGAAAGCAGGGTCCCGTCCAGGGCCAGCGGCGGGATCACCGCGTTGACGCGCGAGCCGTCCGGCAGGCGGGCGTCGCACAGGGGGGACGTCTCGTCGATCCGCCGGCCGACCCGGCCGACGATCCTTCGGACGATCTCGATCAGGTGCTTCTCGTCGTGGAAGACCACGTCGGAGCGGCTCAGCCGCCCCCTCTTCTCGACGTAAACGCACTTGGGCCCGTTGACCAGGATGTCCGACACGGCCGGGTCGCGCATCAGGGCCTCCAGCGGCCCGATGCCGAAGGTCTCGTCGAGCACCTCGCCGATCAGACGCTCGCGCTCGGCGAAGCTGAGCAGATCCTGGCTCTGGCGGCAGAGCTGCTCGGCCCCCCGGCGCACCTCCGACTTCAGCTCCTCGTCGTCCATCGAGCCGATCGCCGACAGGTCCATCTCGGAGATCAGCTTCTGATGCAGCTCCTTCTTGATCCGGAGCATCCGGTCCTCGGCCGTGGCCGGTGCCGACGTTGCGGATCCATTCGCGGTGCGGATCATGGCGGTCGCTTCCTCCTACGGCAATACGGATGCGGTCCGGCCCGATCGCGCGGGGAGGCGGCCCCGCGGCGGATCGGGGCTCCCCCCGATGCCAGGATAGATCACGTTTTCCGGGCCGGGGCCTCGATCGCGGCGGCCAGTGCGGACAGGCTCCGGGAGACCTTGGCCGAGGGTGCGTGGATCACCGCCGGGATGCCGAGGTTGCCCGCACGGTTGATCGTCTTGGGCTCGTCGGGGACCTGGTGGGCGATCTTCCGCCCCAGGGCCTCCTCGGCCTTGGCCAGGGGGACCTCCTGCGGCTGCCCCAGGCGATTAACCACCAGCCGGACCTTGTCGCGGGCCACCTCGATCCCGTCCAGGTATTCGAGCGTCTTGCGCGCGTTGCGCAGCGCCGCGAAGTCGAGCCGGAGCACGACCAGGACGATGTCGGCCTGGCGGAGGACGACCGCCTGCTCCTCGCGGAAGGTATGGTCCACGTCCACCACGACCCGCGGATAGGCGGTCCGGGCCAGCGTCAGCGCCATGCCGACGCAGTCGGGCTTGACGTGCTGGACGTCCGCGGGGCGATGGGGGGAGACGAGCAGGTGGACGCCCGAGTCGTGCTTGACCATCGACTTCTCGAACATGACGCGGTCGAGCCGGGCCGCGTTGTGGCACAGGTCGGCCAGCGTGAAGTTCGCCCGCAGGTCCATCAGCGAGGCCAAGTCGCCCGATTCGAGCTTCATGTCGATCAGGCCGACGTCGTTGTGGGACTTCGCCAGGCAGACGGCCAGGTTGACCGCCAGGGTGCTCGCCCCGCACCCCCCGCACGGGCCGAGCACGGCGATCAGCCGGCCGGGGGCGACCGGGGCCTTGGATTGGGACAGCCGGCCCAGGGCGGCCTCCAGCTCGACCTCCAGGTCGGCCGAGTCCACGAAGTCGGCCGCGCCCGAGCGCAGGGCCTGGAGCACGACCCGGGCGTCGTCGGCCGGCCCCACGGCCAGGACGTTGCCCGGGGCGATCCGCGCCAGGGTGGGCAGGAGCGCCAGCCCGCGCTGGCGATCGGCGGGCAGGGCCAGGACGATCAGGTCCACCCCCGTCTCCCGACCGAGCCGGATGGCGGCGTCGGCCGACGACATCACGTGCGATGACGGGCATTCCAGCCCCTTGAAACCCAGGACGTCGCGGATCCGCGAGCCGGTCGATTCGCTGTCGGCCACGATGAAGGCGGGCATCGGGGGCATTCCTTCGCGATCGGTATGTGGGGGTTGGCGTCAGGGCCCCGGGGCGGAGGGCATGAGGCCCGCCGACCGGTCGGGCCGGGGGAGCGGGGGAGCGGCGGGGACTGGCGCCGCGACCGGCGCCTTCTTGCGGGCGTCGGCGGGCACGCGATAGGTGAGGCGATCGGCGCCGATCGACGTCCCGCGCAGGGTCTTCGTCGTGAAGGAGACCTCGCGGTCCTGGGCCGGCTCCGGGGGGATTTCGTCGTCCCCCGGCTTGCGGAGCGACAGGTACAGCGTCCCGGTCATCTGCGCCAGGGCCAGCACCTCCACCTCCTCGGGCGTGACCAGCAGGGTCACCGACTGCTTCTCCTCGCCGTAGTCGTCGCCGGAGGAGGTGATGGACAGGACCTCGACGTTGGGCACGGTCCGGGCGACCATTGCATCGGCCTTCGCCGGCTTGGTGATCGTGATGACGTCGACGCGATCCTGCGGGCGGACCCGGCCCCCGAGCGTGACCGAGGGGTTGATGGCGTCGAAGGTGAAGGCCCTCATCCGGGGGCTGATGTAGGCCCTCAGGTTGGCGGCGGCCTCCTCGACCTGGAGGGGCACCCGGGCCCGGTCCTGGGGATCGCGGCGGGCGAGGTGGACCGTCCCGTCGGAGGCGGCCCGGTCGAGCGTCGCCGCCTCGTCGGGCGTGACGCACAGGATGACCGAAGGGGTCTGGGCGGGGTTCGCGCCGGCGCCCGACTTCGCCCAGCTGACGCGGATGTCCTGCAAGGTCCGGGAGACGGACCTGGCGTCCCCCTTCCCCTTCCGGGTCAGGATGACGTCCACGAAGTCGCCCGCCCGGAGGAGCCCGCCGATCGTCACCGTCGGCGGCGTGTTCTCCAGGGCGTACTGCCGCATGCCCATGCCGCACTCCACCGGGGCATCCTCCGCCGGCGCGGCGGCGACCGGCGCCGTCGGGGTCTGCGCCGGCTCGATCGGCGCGTCGGGATTGCGGCGGACCAGCCGCAGGCCCCCCTGGTTCATCCCCTGGTTCAGGTCGTTGGCCTGGCGGGGGTCGACCAGCAGGGTGACGGGCCCCTGGGCGTTGGCGCCGGGCTTCTTGTCGGCCGCCGGCACGTCCCAGACCAGGATGTCCTGGAGCGGGGGGATGGCCGGCGCCTGCCCGTTGGCGGCGAAATAGACGTCCACATGGTCGTCCACCTCCAGCGGCGGCATGTCCGCCCGAGCCACGGTGAAGGCGAGCTTCCCCCGGGGCACGATGCGGGCCCGCGCCCCCTTGGGTTCGAGCTTGCCGTCGGTCACGGCATCGCCCGGGATCATCTTCATCGCGGCGATCCGGCCGAGCACATCCTCCGGCTTGCCGAGCGCCGCGGGCGGCAGGACGGCCTCGGGGATCCGCCGGATCTCGATCATCTCCTTCTCGATCGGGGCTCCCCGGCGGATCTCCGCGATCGCGAAGATCACCGGGCGGGTCGCCACCGCGGCCGGCGTGCCCGTGCCCATCATGCTGATGCCCACGAAGGCGGCGAGCCCGCAGGCCAGGGCCAGGATCGCGACCAGGATCGTCCGGCCCCTCATCGCGCGTCCCCCCAGGCGACCAGGGCCGAGGTCGGCGCGGGGCCCGACGGGGTCGCGACCCTCGACCCGTCGTGGTGCCAGACGGCGATCATGGCGAAGAAGCCCAGGCAGGTCGCCGCCGCGAACGGCACCAGCCTCCTCCGGCGGTCGGGGCGGAGGGCCTCGTCCGCGACCCGCGCGGTCGGCCGCGACCACCGGCCCGGCGAGATCATCCGGCGGCCGAGGTCGGCCAGTTCCACCGAGGCCGCGCCCGCCCCCTGCCCGATCGCCGTCAAAGCCAGCGCGTAGGCCCCGGCCGCGAGGGCCGAGGCCGCGAACACCTGCAGCGTGGGCCAGGCCCCCAGCCAGGCCCCCATCGCGGCGAACAGCTTCACGTCGCCGGCCCCCACCCCGCCCATCGCGAAGAACGCCGCCAGGACGGACAGGCCGACCATCGCCCCCAGCAGGCTGGACCCCAGCCCGCCGAGGCCGCCGGACCAGCCCGAGGCGACCAGCCCGGCGGCCAGCATCGGCAGGGTGAGCACGTTGTAGACCTTGAACCGCCGCAGGTCGGTCGCCGCGGCGACGATCGTGGCCGCGGCCACGGCGAACAGCGGCAGGGATTCGGGCCGGATCATGCGGACGGTTCCTCGTTCGTGGGCCGGCCGGGCGGGCGGCCGGCCCGATCCGCGGGGGATTCGGGGGATCCGGCCCCCCTTCCGCTCAGCCGCCCAGGGCGGTCGTGGTGGAGGTGAACTTGTTGTTCAGGGCGGTGGACAGGGCGCCGACCACGGTGATGGCGGCCGCGGCGATCAGGGCGACCATCAACGCATACTCGACCATCGTCGCGCCGTCTTCCTCGGCCAGCAGGCTCTTCATGAAACGTGCCATCGCAATGCCTCTCGATCGGTGAATTGGTGGGGACGAAACCGGATGGGACGGGGGGCGGATATGTTGATTGTCGGGCTAGGGGAAGGCCGGGCCTTCCGCCCGTCATGGGGCCGATGGGTGGTCAACCGCCGAGCGAGGTGGTGACGCTGGTGAACTTGCCATTCAGGGCGGTGGACAGGGCGCCGACCACGGTGATGGCGGCCGCGGCGATCAGGGCGACCATCAACGCATACTCGACCATCGTCGCGCCGTCTTCCTCGGCCAGCAGGCTCTTCATGAAACGTGCCATCGCAATGCCACTCCATTCTTGGATCGGGATCGTTGCCGCACGGGATGTCGGGGATTTCTTCCTGGTGTGGGTCGGACAGGGGGCCCGGTCGAGGATGCCTCGACTCATCATCGGCGGGTCCTATTGAAAAGGTGGGTCGCGAATGACGCGTTGTCAATTCGACGCGAGAAGTTGGCAAAACCCCCGCGCAGGGCGCGGCGGCCCTCCGCGCGACCCGGGCCGGAGGGGGACGTCGGGTTCAGCCCGGAGCGGCCTGCGCGCCGAATCCGTGGCGCTCGGCCCGCTTCCGGATCGCCCGCAGGCCGACGCTCTCGACGCGGTCGCGATGGCCGTCGAACCGACCGGCGCGGCCCCACTCGATCACCCGGATCGGGCGGATCCCGCCCGGCGTCTCGGCCAACCGCCCGGCGATCCCCAGCCCGACCCGGTTCTGGGGATAGACCGGCGTCCCGCGCAGGTCCCGGCTCCACCCCGTCAGGTCGAGCCGCCTCCACCCGCCGACGTCGGCCGGCCCGAGCCGCGTCCGGACCGGGGCCGGATACCGGTCGGCATCCTCCTCGTGGATCAGGATCTCGATCCGCTCGCAGTGGCTGGCGTAGAGCGCGTGGGATGGCCAGGCATCAGACCATCCGAACGGCTCGCCCAGGGGCAGGAGGATCGCCGCCCCGACCACCGGCGTCGCCAGGAGGTCGCGGGGCGAGCGCCACCACGCGGCCGCGGGCGCCGGGGGCCGGGCGAACAGCACGACATCCTCGGCGATCATCGCCGCGTTCCAGATCAGCACGTTGAGGCTGTGCCCGAGCGCCCAGGGGCCGAGGAGGCCGAGCAGGGCCAGGTGCTGTCCGATCGCACCGGCCAGGGCCAGGCGGCGGGTGCCGGCGCGCATCAGGCCAATGGCCACGGCCATCTCCCACGCCGGCATCGCCAGGATCGCGAGCACCCGCAGGGGCGTCGGCCAGCGCCCGGGGTCGATCCCCAGCGGCACCAGCCCCGCGTCCAGGAACGTCGACCCGGTCTCGGCCACGAACGAGGCATCCAGCTTGGACAGGCCGGAATAGAAGTAGAGCGACGCCACCAGGAGGCGGGACAGCGCCAGCGCCCGGGCCTTCGAAGCCAGGCCCATGACCAGGGCATAAAGGGCGAACTGATACGCCCAGGGCTGGAAGCGGTTCTGATCGCCGAGGATCGCGACGACGAGCAACGCCGGCGCGATGGCGAGCATCGGCCGCCAGGCCCTCCCCAGCATCGCCGCCCCGAGCGCGACGGCCAGGGGCCACCGGGCCGGCAGGCCGGGCAGGCCCGCGACGAACGGGA